>CAXXOH010000003.1:0-1692764 GCA_963675185.2 uncultured Ilyobacter sp. | reverse complement strand
TCTCCCGGGTATTCTCGATACCTATGTACTCAGGAAGCTGTCCCCCAACTTCATGCGACAGGGAAAGTTTCCCGTCTGAAAAAGCTCCGGCACCTGCCCAGCCGGTCGTTATTCCGCACGGCTTGCAGTATATGCATTCACCGCTGTTTTTAGGCTTGGGGCAGTTTCTTGCGTATATGTCTCTCCCTTTTTCCAGTATAAGTATGTTTAGATCGCTAGAACTCTTCACCAGTTCATAAGCCGTAAATATTCCTGTGGGCCCTGCACCCACAATGATGACATCATGCCTTAACATAAATTTTTCCCTCCAATCTCTTTCATTCTCTCTCCACATCTTTTTAAAACAAATTAAAAAGACCCAAGCATACACTCTCTCCGAAGTATATACTTAGATCTTTATAATTTCATCTATTCTATCTTGTTTTTTCATCTGCTCACAGTGTACAGTTATTCCAGGGTATAAGATTAAAACAGAACTGCATATTGGTTTTGACTCCTGACAAACGCACCAACGGCTCATAGTTTTCCTCCAAATTATTCTTTCACACCAAAAGGGATTTTAGCATAGAAGATAGCTTTATACAAGCTTTTTCTATTCCTCGTCCCAGTCTATATTGCAATTAAAGGCATTATCTTCTACGTCGGCATGTATCTCGCCGTTATTTATATCGTAATTCCAGCCTCCATTGTTTTCCCCCTGAACTTCTGTGGCGAGTTTGTTCACATAATCCACTCCAGTGACCTCTCTCGATTTTTCGTATTGGCCGAAAGAAGGGGTAAATGGCATCTTGTCTTTTGTGTAGAAGTTTTTAAAGCTCAGGGTTGTTCTAGAAGAACTGGCCTCTTCCAGCGCCTCATAATTGGCAACAAGGTCCGGATTCTCTCCGGTTTGTGAATAATACGTCGCTATGGATTTCCTGAGTTTACCCAGTTCCTCCTGCAAGCTGGCTATCTTGGAGGCATCACTTACATAGTCCACTTTAGAAACCACAAGCATGACAGCAAGCACTACTATTCCCAATGTTATTACTAGTTCTATAACAGTAAACCCATTCTTCATATATATCCGCCTCTATCCAAAGTTTTTAGCAATAAAATTATACTACAAGCGTCCAGGGCTTGTCAAAACAAAATGGGCATGTAGCCATGCCCTCTAATCAATCCTATTCTTCTGACCAGTCGATATCTTGGCTATAAACATTCTCTGCAAGGTTAGCCCTTATGCTTCCATCAGTGGAGTAATAAGCCCATCCACCTTCTCCTTCATTACTTGTAGCCACTATGGCAGTTCCTGAAACATCTCCAGTGTAAATAATATTATTTTTAGATAAAGTAGTTCCTTCAGCAGGAGTGTATGGAGCCTTTGATTTTGAATAATAATCCGTGAAAGCTACACCATCAACTGCAACACTGTTTAATGAATCTTGATTGCCCACCAAATCTGGGTATTCATCGGTTTTTGCGTAGAACATAGATATAGCTGTCCTCATGTTTGCCAGGTTCCCCTGCACGTTAGCTGCCTTTGCAGACTCGTTTACATTTCCGAACTTAGGCAGTGCGATTGCAGACAAAAGACCTATTATAGCCACTACTATCATAAGTTCGATAAGTGTAAATCCTCTTTTTTTCATTCTAGTCCTCCCTGTATGTTTTTAACTTGTAGTTTTAGCTTTACTTTAAAGCATAGTATACTATGCTTTAAAGTTGCCTATCAAATCGTTCACAAACCTTTTACCTCTTTGGCATTATAAAGGCTGCTCTTTTTACTATCTCGGCTTGTTTCGGCAGAGTAACTTCGACTTTTAAAGGCCCCCTTTTCACAGATACCCATCCTAGACCCTTAAATACCAGTTCCTCCCCGTCTTCTACTTCCCACACCTCGGTTTTCTTCTCCAACGCCAGGTATTCGTCCTTGCACTCCCCGCAAGGCGGGACCAGGAGTTCCCCTGCATGCCCCCCCATAAGCTCCTCTACCCTCTCCTCGTTGGTCTCATGGAAGTTCACGTCTTTTGCAGCAAAAACCGAAAATATCGGCTTGAGCTCGTCATCTGTCAACACCTTCAGCATCACTAGTCCACCTAGCAAGAGCACCCTGTCTTTTTTCATCTTAAAAGTCTTCCTGGAGATCTCATTTGAAGGTACTATCTTCAGGTTGCACTCCTCACATACCATGTCAGAAATACGCCCTCTAGGAATTATTCCAGGAGTATCGTAAATTGTCAGCTCTGTACCAGGTATCTTATTCTTGATGGTTTTAAGGGTGGTTCCAGGATACTTCGATACTGTCACGAAATTTTTTCCGGAAAAAAGACCGTTTATAAGACTGGATTTACCTACGTTGGTAGTCCCGACTACGGCTATATCCCCGCCGTTTCTAAAAAAGTATTTCAGTTTTCTTACCACACCGTTAACACCGTAATTTTGCTTTACGCTTAATACCGCATAGTCAAGTACGTTTAGCCCCTCCTTGTCAGCCCTTTCCTTTATCCAATTGGCTACCTCGGACGGATGTTTTTTGTCTGGGATAAGGTCTATCTTGTTGACAGCAATGATTATTTTTTTATCCCTTATTAGATCTAGCACATCTTTGTCAAAAGAACCTTCAAAATCTATTATGTCGACTACAAAGAGTACAGCATCCATCTTTTTCAAAGTCTTTTTTACTTCGTTTTTGTAGTCCTCGTCTTTTATGTCTACAGGAACGTATGATCCGTAATTTTTTATCCTAAAACACCTTTTGCACACAGGGTCACCCTTCTCTATATACACCTTCTCAGGTAAATACCCAGGAGCCTTGTCGTCATGTGTTTGTATGTCAATACCACAACCAATGCATTTCTTTTTCAAATTTATCCTCCTTACAATTTTTCTACGCTTATGTTAAGGTTCGTATATATGCATATAGAGCCGGCTATCTTAAGACCTTCCTCTGCTATTTTAGCCGCACTCAGATTGCTATGCTCATACAGAGCCTTGGCAGCAGCGTATGCAAACGACCCCCCAGAACCTATGGCAGCTATGTTGTCATCAGGCTCTAATACGTCTCCGTTACCAGATACTATCAAGATGCTGCTTTTGTCTGCTACCACCAGCATGGCCTCCAACACTCTTAGAGCCTTATCGTTACGCCACTCTTTTGCCAGTTCTACGGATGCTTTTTTTAGGTTGCCGCCAAATTCATCTAACTTGTTTTCGAATTTATCGAAAAGGGCAAATGCATCTGCAGCTGTCCCTGCAAATCCAGCCAGTATTTTGTCATCATGTAACTTCCTTATTTTTTTAGCAGAATTTTTTACAACAATTGTATCGAAAGTTACCTGCCCGTCTCCGGCTATGGCCACTTCATCTCCTTTTTTGACTGCCAATATGGTGGTCGCTTTAAATCCGTTCATTTTAGCCTCCTAATCATTCTTGTAGTAATATGTTTTGTCATAGTCTATTTTCAGATTCTCGTCGTATTCCGTATATATTTTGGTGCTCTCTATACTTATATGCCCCATTAACTCCTGCAGATAGTATATATCCATCCCATGCTTCAGCATATACAGCGCAAAACTATGCCTGAAAGTGTGGGGGCTTACCTCTTTTTCTATCCCAGCTTTTTTGGCGTACCGTTCAATAAGTCTCCTAAGCGACCTGTCACCTAACCTCGTCCCCCTACTGTTCATAAGGAGTATATCCCTGTTGTATTCCTCGCCGTATTTTTCAATCTTTGCCTGCTGGTATTTCAAATACCACTCTTTTGCCGTTTCGCTAAAAAATACCGTTCTTTCATTTTTATTGGAACTAACTATTTTCAATTCTCTTTTTTCCAGGTCAAAAAGTTTTTCGCTCAGTTTCAATAGTTCATTTGCCCTTATACCACTGGAGTACAAGAGCTCTATTATAAATCTATCCCTTGTGCCATTTATCTTTTTTGTATCTATTGCCTCTCTTAGATTTTTTATTTCCTCAGTATTAAGAACTTCCGGCAGCTTTATCTTAAAGTTTGGGCTAGCCAGAAATAGACTGGGGTTTTTTTTAATCAAGTTATGGATTTTCAGATATTTAAAAAAGCTCCTCATGGTGGAGAGTTTTCTGTTTATGGACCTCTTTGAGATTTTATCTTCGCTGTTTAAACTATAAACAAAAGCCCTTAAGTGTAGTTCCTCTACGCTGTTCCAGTCACCGATATCCTCACTGCCCTCCAAAAATTCCCTCAACTGGTAAAGGTCCTTTTTATATGACTTTAATGTGTTTTCACTCTTATTCTGAGCAAATCTCTCATAGTATATAAAATCTTTTATAGCCTTTTCCATACAATCACCCTCTGGATTATCAGAATATATTTCTGTCCTCTAACTCTTTATCCAAATACTCAAGTGCCCTCTCTGCTAGCTTATTATACCTTTCTCTTTTGTCCCTTATCTTATTACCTTCAAGGCTTCTAATTATCCCAAAATTTGGTCCTATAGGCTGAAAATCCTTTTTTTCCTCAGTTATGTATTTTATTATAGCACCTGTAGAGCTCAAATCTTCCAACACAAATTTATTCTTGCCTTCCATTCTGTTGTACAGGTTAACTGCTGACATAAGTCCCGTTGCTATGGCTGCCACGTATCCCTCGGATCCAGTTATCTGACCGGCAAAAAAAACATTTGGGTGCTCCTTTAAGCTCAGATCATTATTTAAAAGTTTGGTTGAGTTTATAAAGGTATTTCTGTGCATAACACCATACCTTACAAAATCCGCCTTTTCAAGCCCAGGTATCATTTGAAAGACTCTTTTTTGCTCCCCCCACTTTAAGTTCGTCTGAAATCCGACCATATTATAGAGTTTGCCTTCCTTATCGTCCTGTCTCAGCTGCACCACTGCGT
The DNA here is from genome assembly GCA_963675185.2 of uncultured Ilyobacter sp. GTDB lineage: Bacteria > Fusobacteriota > Fusobacteriia > Fusobacteriales > Fusobacteriaceae > Ilyobacter_A. Next base: position 1,687,908 of record CAXXOH010000003.1, on the reverse strand, counting down.
AGTCTCTAGTCCCTGTCTTAGGATTGGTAAGACCTTTTGGTTTGAGCGGCCCGAAAAGAAGGGTCTTCTCTCCCCTGGCAGCCATCTTTTCAACCGGCATGCAGGCCTCAAATAGTTTTTCTTCCTCAAACGTTTTTATAGGAATCCTCTCTGCATTTATAAGGGCTTCATAAAAGGCATCATATTCCTCTTTATTCATTGGGCAGTTTATATATTCTCCGTCACCCTTATCATACCTAGACTGAAAGTAAACTTTGTCCAGGTCTATAGATTCTAGAGTAACAATTGGGGCAACTGCATCATAAAAATAGAGGTAATCGTCCCCTGTCAGCCTCTGTATCTCTTTGGCTATGCCTTCTGAAGATAGAGGTCCTGAAGCCACTATGATGTAGCTGTCTTTCGGGAGCTCGGTCAACTCTTCATTTATAATTTCTATATTGCCCATATTTCTTAATTTCTTTGTTATAAGTTCGGAAAATCCCTCTCTGTCTACTGCCAGAGCCTGTCCGGCTGGGACTTTGGTTTCATCTGCTATCTCAATCAAAAGGGATCCCATTCTCCTGAGTTCTTCCTTCATTAGTCCGGATGCGTTTGATACGAGGTTTGACCCCAGCGAATTGCTGCAAACTAGCTCTGCAAACTTGTCCCCTGTATGAACATCAGTATTCTTTTTTGGCCTCATCTCATAAAGTTTTACCTTTATTCCCCTTTTGGCAAGCTGATAGGCAGCTTCACTTCCAGCAAGACCTGCACCAACTACTACAACCTCTTTTTTCATCTATTTTAATTCCTTTCTACCTTAAAATTTGACATTACATTTTACATTTTTTATCTAAAAATGTCCACTATTTATATTGAAACATTTCATCTATGTTTTTTACACTTCGATTTAAGTTGCTGTCTCCAGCTTTTTTCTGCTGCTAAAATTTATTTAGTTTAAATCAACCCAAATAATCCAGCTAAGACATCTCCACTAGGAAGATCTTAATAAAAAAGTAATAGTGCGCGCACTATTACTTTTTACTTTTTTCTATCTTTTTAATATTTTTACACTCAGGATAACCTGTGCATGCAAGAAACTTGCCCCATCTTCCACGTTTGATCTCAAATGGTTTCCCGCACTTTTCACATACCCCGGCATTCCTTAAAATTTCGTCTTCTTCTTCTTTTATCTGGTCTAGTACATCTTTAAGCAGTACTATGTCGTTTTCTTCCTGTATTTTTTCTTCCTTCAAAAGCTTTTTTACCTCCGAAGGCAAAGACAGCCTTATATTATCCTCGGCATAATTTTCACTCTCCAGATACTGGCCGAACCTTCCCCATTTTAAGTAAAGCCTGCTGCCTGTATCTGTAAAAACATCAGTTTCCTTGCCGCGTCTCTCTTTTTCTTTTTCCTCTATGACCTCTTTTATGTAAATCTTCCCTTTTTCTATCTCTTCTTTGGATATATTTACCCCTTTTAAAGATATTCTTCCCTTGCAGTTTTCGTAGTCATCGCACTCAAGGTATTTACCAAATCTTCCGGTTTTAAGAAGCATAACATGCCCGCATCCTTCGACTGGACAAGTCACGTCTGACTCTATTCTCCTATTTTTTAACTCTTCTACCTCTTTTTCAAAGTTCTCAAGGTATCCTTTTAAGTCGTCATAGAATTCGCTAAGTACGGCTACCCATTCTAGTTCTCCTTCTTCTATGTTGTCTAGTTTTTCTTCCATTTCTGCTGTAAACTTGACATTCATTATTTGCGGAAAATACTTGGACAGCTTATCCTTTACCTCATACCCCAATTCACTTGGTACGAAGCTTTTGCCCTCGAGCACTACATACTCCCTCTTTTTAAGAGTGTCTATTATAGTGGCGTATGTTGAAGGTCTTCCAATTCCCTCGGCTTCAAGCTTTTTAACAAGTGAAGACTCTGTCAGCCTTGCAGGTGGTTTTGTTATCCCTTCTTTTATGTCTAATTTGTTTAATTTTAGCTGATCTCCCTCTTTTATCTCAGGGAAGTCACCGGTTACTATCTCGTCCTCTTCTTTAAACACCTTGTAGTACCCATCAAAAGTAACCTTGTTTATAACTCCTCTAAACTCGTATTTATCATAGTCGGCTAATATTGTGAACTGCTCATACTCTACTGGGGCCAGCTGAGATATTATGAATCTTTCCCAGATAAGTTTATAAAGTTTATACTGATCCTGGTTCAGGGAGTCTTTTATTTTATCAGGCTCCATAAATATGTCCGTAGGCCTTATGGCTTCATGGGCATCCTGTATTTTCCCTTTTTCCTTTTTCTCTTTGTAATTTCCTATATACTCTTTGCCATATTTATCTTCTATGAATATCTTAGAAGCTTTCTGCGCTTCTTCCGAGACCCTGGTCGAGTCGGTTCTCATATAGGTTATAAGCCCCTTTAGGCTGCCGTCTATCTCCAAACCTTCATAGAGTGCCTGTGCTACCCTCATAGTTTTAGAAGCAGTAAAGCCTATATAAGATGACGCCAACTGCTGCATGGTACTGGTTTTAAGTGGAAGCGGCGGTTTTTTGGTTTTCTTGGCGATTTTTGTCTCTACAACTTGGAAGCTCTTATCTGGTATCGAGCTTTTAAGCTCTTTTACTACCTCTTCCTCCTTTATCCTAGCTACCTTTTCATCTCCTATTTTATACAAATTTAGGTTGAACTGCTCCTCAAACCTGCCGGCTACCTCCCAGTATTTTTCTGGTACGAATTCCTTTATCACATCTTCCAGGTCACAGATAAGCTTTAAGGCTACCGACTGCACCCTTCCTGCACTTGTGTTTGAGGATATAATCTGCCACAAAAGTGGGCTTATCTTATATCCAACAAGCCTATCAAGTATCCTTCTAGCCTGTTGTGCGTTGACCTTGTTCATGTCCAACTTTCTAGGGTGCTTTACAGCATCCTGTATGGCAGTTTTGGTTATTTCGTTAAACTCTATCCTGTTTGAATCACTTTCATCCAATTTTAAAATCTGAGCGATATGCCATGCTATCGCTTCCCCTTCGCGGTCCATATCCGAAGCAAGGTATACTTTATCAGATTTCTTGGCTAAAGCTCTTAAATTTTTTGTGACCTCACCTTTCCCTTTTATTGTAGAATAAGAAGGTTTAAAATTATCCTCCACATCAACACCCATTTTGGTTTTTGGTAGATCTCTTATATGCCCGTATGAAGCTGTCACCTCGTAATTTTTCCCAAGTATCTTTTTTATAGTGTTTGCTTTCGCAGGCGACTCCACTATTACAAGAGTTTTCTTAGCCAAATTTTTCCACTCCAATCTACTTATTTTATAACCAATAAATAAATTATTAGTAATTTCATAGCTTATTTTTAATTAACTCCCAAAATAAATTATAAATTGTTACTTATTATATTAAATAAAATTTAAAAAATCAAGTTTGATAAACAGAAATTAATTATACTTATATATATTTTTAAAGCTATCTCCTCATATACTTCCCACCTGGAAGTGCCTTTATTACCCCTTTTATTTCTAAGTTCATAAGGTGTGCCAGCAGTTCGCTGGCTCCTATTTTTGTGTCCAATATAAGCTGGTCCAAACTTTTCTCGACATTTAAAAATTTGTATATAGAGTTCTCCTGCTCACTTAAATTAAAGCTGTTCTCACAGGAAGCTTCAGAACTCCACCCATATTCCACTAATATATCTTCTGCGTTATCGACTAGCTTAGCCTCCGATTTTTTTATCAAATTATTGCAGCCTTCAAAAGATGGATACGAGATAAACCCTGGAACAGCAAAAACGTCTCTGCCCTCGTCTAAAGCAAAACTTGCTGTTATGAGCCCGCCGCCCTTTGCATAAGACTCCACCAACAAGACTCCCCTAGAAAGCCCCATTATAACTCGGTTTCTCTGTGGGAAGTTCCACCTATTCGGAGGTGTTCCAAGCATGTGCTCGCTTATTATGGTCCCTTCTCGTTCTATCCTCTCCCATTCCAGGCTATTTTCAGGAGGAAAGACTATATCCAGACCAGATCCTATAACCGCTATAGTTTTCCCTCCTAAAGACAAAGTTTTTTTATGTGCCACCGTGTCCACGCCTAGAGCAAGCCCGCTTACTATTGAAACCCCAGCCTTCACAAGCCCTTCTGTTATTTTTTCGCAGGCTGACATACCATAACTGCTCATCTTCCTAGTCCCGACAACTGCTATTGATTTTTCAGGGAAGTCTAAAGAACCTTTTACAAAAAGAATAGCCGGTGGTTCCGAAATATTTTTTAGAAGTCTAGGATACCTTCCGTCTTTAAGTGTCAGCACTTCTATTCCCATTTTGTCCATTCTATATAAATCTTCGTCTATATCCAAACTGCGGGCTTCAAAGATTTTATTTAAAACTTCATCTTTTATGTTTAAAAGTTCCTTTAACTGCGCTGCATTTTGGGAATATACCTCTTCTATATCATAGAATTTTTCCATTAATTTTACCAGAGTTTTATTGGATACGCCTAGTTTTTTTAGTCTATACCAGTTTTCCATGCGTCTACCTTCCTAATTTCAAATAAGTTTCTATCAAAAGCTCCCTTATCCCTTTAGAGTTAGGGAAGTATTTTGTCCCCTCTTCTAGTACCTCCCTGGCGCTGTTGGTCAACCCCCTAGAAAGATACATCCTGGCCATTGCCATATACAGGTTTTCCATCTTTCTGAATTTTAGATAAACTCTGAAGTCCTCTATTGCATTTTCAAAATTCCCACTCATCTTATAAGACATCCCTCTTCCGAGGTATGCTTCATGGAAATTTCTGTGCTTGTTTATCAGTTTTGTATAGTAGCCTATAGATTTACTGTAGTTCCCGAGTACCCTGGCTGTAGTCGCCGCACCAAACAAATTTTTCAAATCCTCTTTTTTATCCTTTTCGAACACCTTAAGGGCTTTCTCAAAAGATGCTTCTTTCACATATATGTTTCCCAAATGGTATATGGCCTGGCTGTTGGAATAAGCCGTTCTGACCAAATACTCTTCAAAATTTTCTAAAAATTCCTTTTTTAACAGCTCCTTTTTCCAGTCTATTTTTGTGCTTTCATACACTTTCTCATTGCTCAACAGCCACTCATAATATATGTCCTCATCCTTGTACTTCCTGTACAGCTCTTTTAGCAACTCCACAGACCTTTTATACTCGCCTATCCCTCTGTAAGAACGCGCTAGGCCCAATCCAACTTCCTTGTCATCCGACATAAGCCTGTCTGCTTTTTGGAAATAATAAAGGGCCCTCTGAAAATCGCCCCTAGAGAGCTCCGCATTTCCTCTCCCGAGCATCTCCGCAAAATTGTCTTCACTGACTACTGCATCGACTTTATAAACAATGTCGTTAAATATATCAAAAAAATTTTCTGAATACCCCAAATTAAAAACTGCAAAAAATACTAAAATTAATACCGTCCTACTTTTCATCACCTATCTCCTTTACAATGCTTTCTACTTTACCGTCGTGGAAAACAGTCTCCATTCTATCCCCCACACTAAGAGCCTTGCTGGATTTCATCACCTCCCCATTTACCATTGTTATAGTATATCCTCTTTTTAATACCTCCATTGGATTTAAAGAAGCTAGCTTCCCCTGTCTTACCTCAAGTTGGTGTTTCTTAAACTTTAAAAGATTTTGGTAATTTCTTTTAAGGGAATCCTCCTTGTCCAAAACCATGTTCCCTTTTTCAGATACAAGGCTTGAGAAGTTCCTTATACAGTGAGAACTCCTCCTTTTTTCAAGCTCGGACCTGCACCTTTCAAAGTTTTTCCCAAACAAATTCTTTAGCATCCTGCCCCTGTCCTGAATAATATTCTGGAGTTTTTTCTTCTCAGGTACGATTATTTCTGCAGCATGCGTAGGGGTAGAAGCCCTGAAGTCCGCTACAAAGTCAGACAAGAGAAAATCTATCTCGTGTCCAACAGCCGATACTATCGGTTTCTTAGACCTGTAAAAAGCCATGGCTACCTCCCTAGTATTAAAGCTCCATAGGTCCTCTATACTCCCGCCGCCACGGCCGGCTATTATAACGTCTATATACTCCAATCTATTTAAAGCTTCTATCCCCTTTACAATTTCCTCCACAGATCCCTCTCCCTGCACCTTTGCAGGGTACACGTATATATTGACGTTTGGATACCTCGATTTGGCGGTGTTTATTATATCCTTTACCGCCGCACCGGTTCCTGAGGTTACCACACCTATGCTCATAGGCAGCTCTGGAAGAGTTTTTTTATGTCCTGTGTCAAAATACCCTTTCTCCAAAAACTCTTTTTTAAGGTTTTCTAGCTCCTGGTAGAGCATTCCTATCTTATCCTCTTTTTCTATGTGGCTGACTAGTATCTGGTACTGCCCCCCTGCTTCGTACAAACTTGCTTTTCCAAAAAGCTTTATAAGGTCCCCCTCTTTCAAGTCAGCGCTTATCTTCTTGTACCTGTAGTTAAACGCCACACACTTTACACTGGCCTTCTTGTCTTTTAGGTTAAAATACAAATGCCCGCTTTTATAGTAGCTGACCCCGGACATCTCCCCTTTTAAAAAAAAGTTTGAAAGGAGTGGATTTTCCTCTAAGGTATCTTTTACAAGTTTGTTCACCTCGCTCACCGTATATATTCTATCATTCATAAAAAACCCCTTTATAACAATTTTGATTAATCGATTTTGACCACTATCTGCTTTTAAATTGAATCAATCTATTCTAGATTTCCAGCAGCAGTTCCTTTAGTTTCAGCATCTCGTTTCTCTTCTCAATAGCCTTTTCAAAGTCCAGCTCCGCAGCAAGCACCTTTATCTCTTTTTCAAGTTTTACTACTTCTACTTCTATATCCTTTTTAGACATATACACTTTTTTGATTTCAGCCACTTCTCTGTCCACTACATCCAATCCATAATCTAGATTTAAAAGGTCATCAGAAATTTCCCTGACGATGCTCTTAGGATTTATGCCATTCTCAATATTATATTTTCTCTGCTTATCCCGTCTTCTGTCCACCTCAGATATGGCTTCCTGCATGGACTTAGTAATAGTGTCAGCGTATAATATTACATTTCCGCTTATATTTCTAGCTGCCCTGCCCATTGTCTGTATGAGCGACCTCCTGCTTCTCAAAAAACCTTCTTTATCAGCTTCAAGTATGGCCACGAGGGACACTTCCGGTATGTCTAAACCCTCTCTCAAGAGGTTTATACCTATGAGCACATCGAAGTCTCCCTTTCTAAGCCCCCTTATTATCTCTATCCTCTCTAGGGTATCTATATCTGAATGCATGTACTTAGCTTTCACCCCAAGCTCTAAGTAGTACTCTGCCAGTTCTTCAGACATCTTCTTAGTAAGGGTTGTCACCAGTACCCTTTCGTTTTTCTCACGTCTCACCCGTATCTCTTCTAAAAGGTCATCCACCTGGTTATCCGTTTTCCTTACCTCTACCTCAGGCTCGACTATGCCTGTAGGCCTTACCAGCTGCTCGCTTATATGCCCAATACCTCTCTCCACTTCGTATTCCCCCGGCGTTGCAGATACGTAAACTATCTGGTTGGCTATCTGGTTAAACTCATCAAACCTGAGAGGTCTGTTGTCCATGGCCGAAGGAAGTCTGAAGCCGTTTTCTACCAGAGTCTCCTTTCTAGACCTGTCTCCATTATACATCCCCCTTATCTGTGGTACAGTTATATGGGATTCGTCTATGAATATAAGATAATCCTTTGGAAAGTATTCTAATAGAGTGGACGGTGTTTCTCCTGGACGTTTTCTGGCAAGATACCTGGAATAGTTCTCTATTCCCTTGCAGTATCCTATTTCGCGTATCATCTCTATGTCGTACTCCGTCCTCTGCCTTATCCTCTGTGCTTCTAAAAGCTTTCCACTTTTCTCGAAATACTCCACCCTCTCCTCTAGGTCACTTCTTATCTCCTCTATTATCCTCTCCTGCTCACTCTCTTCAGCTAAATAATGGGTGGCGGGCATTATCATTATCCGTTCCATGTCTTTTCTTATCTTTTGACCTGTAAGAGTGTTTATCTCAGCTATACTTTCCAGATCTTCACCCCAAAATTCTAGCCTGTAGGCTGATTCCATGTAGACCGGATAGATATCTATGGTATCACCTTTCACCCTAAATTTTCCCCTGTCAAACTCAACATCATTCCTATCATATCTAAGCTCTATAAGCTTTTCAATAACGCTCTTTCTTTTCACCCCAGTTTTAAGGTCTAAGGCAAGCGTCATTTTCCTGTATGTCTCTGGAGATCCAAGCCCATATATACAAGAAACAGAAGACACTATCACGACGTCTTTTCTAGTTAAAAGAGCTGCTGTAGCAGCATGCCTTAGCTTATCTATCTCATCGTTTATTGAAGAATCTTTTTCTATATACGTATCCGTCGAGGGTATATATGCTTCCGGCTGGTAGTAATCGTAGTAGGAAACAAAGTATTCGATAGCGTTTCCAGGAAAAAAAGACTTATACTCTGAATAAAGCTGAGCCGCAAGTGTCTTATTTGGCGCCAATATTAGGGCCGGCCTCTGGGTCTCCTTTATTACATTAGCCACTGTAAAGGTCTTCCCGGATCCAGTTACACCTAGTATTACCTGTTCCCTAACGCCATCTTCTACTCCACGGCTTATATCTTCTATTACCTTTGGCTGATCCCCTGTTGGTTCGAATTTTGAGTGCAACTTAAACATAGGCTCCCCCTTTACAGATAATTATAAATGCCGAAACTCTTGTTCCGGCAGATTCTAATAATATTTTTTTACTTCCTCACTCCATTGGCCGTCCTCACCCTCTATATAAAGGGGCTCCAGCACTTCTAACTCCAATTTCTTTCCCTTCATAGCCTCAAGCATGACAAGTTCCGACTTAACGCCTGGCTTCGAGTGTACAAACCTCACCCTTTTTACTCCGAACTTAAAAGTCTCCAGAAGATGTACCAGTTCCAAGAAGCGGTTTGTCCTGTAGATTATATTGAAACTACCCCCAGGTTTCAGCAATCTCTTGGAGTTTTCAATTAACTCTTCTAGAGTCAACTTAATCTCATGCCTGGATACCGCCTTTATAGGGTCTATGTTTATCTTACCGCCCTCTAGCTTCATGTACGGGGGGTTTGTTACCACATAATCATAAAAGTTCCCTCTCTTAAAATAACGCACATCTTCGTTTATTACTTCAATCCTGTCATCTAAGCCGTTTAAAAGTACGCTTCTCTTTGCCATATCGGCTACGTCATCCTGTATCTCAATGGCGCTTATAAGATCTATATTCTCATCCTCCGATATAAGCAGGGGAATGATCCCGGTTCCAGTACCTATATCTAGCACACGGCTTTTTTTATCTATATTTATAAAATGGGAAATAAGAACGGCGTCTACGGCAAACCTAAACCCGCTCTTTTTTTGGACTATTTTTTTGGAAACGGCATTCAGTTCATCTAAAGTTTCATCTTCATGTATAAACATAACATCACCTAATCTTTTTCAAGTTCCTTGTGCGCTGCATCTTGCCTTTCGGTCTGCTTTTGTATTTTTTTAGTTTCGGTTCTATCAAACTTTATTTCATATAAATTAAATTTCATTATTCCCTTACCCTCTACATCTATATAGAGGTATCCGTTGAGAGGATTCACACTGTTGACCTTCCCTTTTCCAGAAGCCGTCTTAACCTGCTGTCCGATAGCAGGGAAATTTTTCAATTCATTGGAGTACTGTTCATACTCATATTTTATACAGCATAAAAGTCTCCCGCAAGCACCAGATATTTTGGACGGGTTTATAACAAGTCCCTGGTCCCTTGCCATCTTTATTGCAACCGAATCAAACTTATTAATAAAAGTCCTGCAGCAGAGTTCCTTGCCACATATGCCTATACTTCCAAGTATTCTGGCCTCGTCCCTCACTCCTATTTGGCGAAGTTCTATCCTCAGCTTAAATATTGTGGCTAGATCTTTCACCAGCTCTCTAAAATCTATCCTACCCTCTGCGGTAAAATAAAATATCAGTTTTGTCCTATCAAAGGTATACTCCGATGTTATCAGTTTCATAGGGAGCTTATGCTCGAATATCTTCTTTTTGCAGACATTAAAGGCTTCGTCAGCCTGCTTCCTAAGGTCAGTGTATCTATCTATATCATCCTTTGTAGCCTTTCTAACTACGGGTTTGAGTGGCAGCACTAGATCTGATTCATCAATCATTCTCGGCTCAAGGTAGACGGTCCCCATCTCTATACCCCTTGCAGTGTCCACTATTACAAGGTCATCTCTCTTATACTGTGCATCATCAGTGACTTCAAAATAATACCTTTTTCTGGTAACTTCAAATATTATGCCTAAAACTTTATATTTCATTATATCCTCCTGACTTTAATCCTCGAGCAATCCATTTTCTAGAAAACTGAAATAAGAGTTTCTTCCAATAATTATGTGATCAAGAAGCCTTATATCCAGTTCTTTCAAGAGTTTTTTCATACTGTTGGTAAAATTCACATCTTGTTTAGATGGCGTAAGATCCCCCGATGGATGGTTATGAGAAAATATAACCGACTTTGCGCTGTGTTTGAATATGTTCTCCACCAGCTCCCTGGGATATATGTGGCTCCTGTCAAGTGTCCCCTTAAAAAGGGTTTCCTCCTTCAGGAACTTATTTTTGTTATCCAAAAATATAACCTTAAAAACCTCTTTTTTTACAAATCCTATATCCTGCTTGAGATAATTTACGAGATCATAAGTACCGTTTATATATGTCTCTTTCAACCTATTTTCTTTTAATATGTATTTATTCAAGTCCAAAACAAGTTTGAACAAAACATAAGAATTGTCCTTTATGCCTGAAACCGACTCCAAATTTTCCTTGGATTCGTGCAAAACATTACTTAGGGATCCGAATTTCTCCAAAAGCTCCTTTGCTATGGATTTACAGTCCCTCCTAGGTATGGAAAATGTAAGTAAAAGCTCCAGCAGCTCATACTCCTCGTTGAATGCCTGAGGGCCGATCTCCAGATATTTTTTCTTTATTCTCTGCCTGTGCCCACTTCTATAGTCATTCACAAGATCACCCGTCTAATCAAAATTTAAACTTTATTTAAATAATTTATATAGACAAAATCGTCCACAAAACTGAGCTTTGTGAGAGAACCATTGTCCACGGCAAATTTCCAATAGCCGGCAAGCCCTTCACAAAGGTAGTAAGAAAGTATCGCCTGCACGCATCCAAAATGGGTTGAGACAAGAACAGTCTTTCCAATATTCTCAAGCCTTATCTTCTCTATTTCTTTTACGCACCTATTCTGTAGCTCAAGTAAGCTTTCCCCCTCCGGTATCTTAAAGCTCTCCCAGTTGCTAAAAAAATCTGTAGAATGTTTCGGGAAATCTTTCAAAATCTCATCGTAGGTCTTACCTTCAAAAATACCGAAATTTAACTCCCTGAGGTTTTCTATTTTTATTATCTCTTTATTCATACCCTCATTAATAATTTGGGAGGTTTCCACACATCTCCTAAGGTCGCTGGAATATATCGCCTCTATCTCTACACCCTTTAGGAGGCTTTTAGATCCCATTACCTGCTTTCTTCCCAAATCATTTAAACTAGGGTCTAGGTGACCAAAGTATAGCTTTTTACGATTATACTCTGTCTCGCCGTGCCTTACGAATATAAACTCAGTTTTCATTTTAAAATTACTCCCATTAATAATACAACTACACTTGTCAGTTCAAGTATCGCCCCCAAGGTGTCCCCGGTCACGCCTTCTATTTTTCTCTCCATTAATTTTACGAAAAATATCCCTACTATACCGCATACTAATATCACAGGAACAGCTTGCAGACCTATGAAGAAAAATGAAACAAGTAGCGTCAATAGCACTGAAAATACAGCATCTTTTTTACTCGTGTTCTCCACTATACCTTTTGCCATGCCTACTTTTCTAGCATAATTCCCAAGCCCAGCATTTATAACTGTGTTCATTCTAGCCACAACCGGCATTACTATTATGTACCTCCAATCAAATTCTGTAAGCAGGCTTGTTTTGAGCAAGAGATAGACCACTATGGCGGAAACTCCGTTTGTCCCAAGTCTGGAATCCCTCATTATCTCAAGCATCCTGTGCTTTGATCTATAACTGAATATACCGTCAAAGGTATCCGCCAAACCGTCTAAATGCAGCCCGCCTGTTATTACGATATCGCTAAGTACAATAAGCACTGCTATTATAAGTTTATTATCAGTAAATTGTGAAAATACAAAATACATCGCAGCAAGAAAAGCACCTATTATAAGCCCCACCAACGGGAAAAGTTTTGTAGCCTTCCCTAGCTCGTTCTCATCATATTCTACTACCCAAGGTAAAGGTATCCTAGTCATAAATTTTATAAGCAAAACAAATCCTTTAAGCATCTGTGTGTCCTCACTTTCTCTTGGTTTTAATCCTCACCTATTATTATACAGATTTAATCACAGAAAATAAACCCTATTTTTTAAAAAAGAACAAAATAATCTTTTTATCATACAACTACCGGGCAAAATAACACTCCAGTCAATTTATTTTTTGATTTCAATTTATAAATACCTCGTGTTCTTTACCAGCATAAGTAAAATCTGCACATAAAAAAAGGAGCCTCTGCTCCTTTATTAAATTTGGTATTTGGTGCGTCATACAGGGGTTGAACCTGTGACCCCACGATTAAGAGTCGTGTGCTCTACCAGCTAAGCTAATGACGCTAGTAACTAATTTTTATACTAAATCATCATATATTTAAAACCTAAGAAAAATCAAACTCTACTATTTCCATACAGGCTCGATGTGCCCGTAGTCACCGTCTCTTCTTCTGTATACGATGTTTAGCTCCTCTGTTTCAAAATTCATAAATGTATAGAACTCTTGCCCAAGAGCCTCCATCTGAAGTACCGCTTCCTCAACGCTCATTGGTTTAGCAGCAGAAATACGTGCCGAAACTATCTTCTTTTCCTCACTCTTTACACTAACTTCTCCTTCAACAATAGGGACACCTTCTTTTATTCCTCTACCGCCTGCGTGCTTGTCATCTCTTAACTTTTCTTTGTGTTTTTTAACTTGTTTTTCAAGCACCTCTACAACTTCATCTATTGCTGCATACAGTATAGCATCGCTTGCAGAAGCCTTTATTTTAGCACCGTTTGCAAAAAGCAATATGTCGGCTGTGTGTTTTTCTCCTTGAACTTTGCTGTGTTCAGCTGATAACGTGATATCAATTTCCAAAATATTATCGAAATATTTTTTAATCCTACCTATTTTCTTCTCAGCGTAGTCTCTAATAGGATCAGTAATCTCTAAATGTCTTCCACTTATGATCATTCTCATAAGTAACCACTTCCTTTCGACCTAAATATTGTGATTTGTAGTGTGTGCTCTTCTGTTATTAGTATACCCCATTTTATAAAAAATCCTATTAATAAATTTATATTTTTTTACTTTATTATCCTAATCTTTTGACGTGCTTAATCTACCTTTTTTTAGGTAAAATCTCTTGTCGCATATCCCTGCCAATTCAGAGCTATGCGTAACTACTACTATGGTCTGTTTTTTTTCGCTGTTTATCTTTTTTAAGAGGCGATGTATGTTTTCACTGGTTTCTTCATCCAGGTTTCCTGTAGGCTCGTCAGCCAATATAAGCTTAGGCGAATTTATCATGGCCCTTGCCACCGCCACCCTCTGTTTTTCTCCACCGGACAATTCAGCTGGTTTGTGGTGCAGCCTGTCCCCTAGCTCCACATCTTCCAAAAGTTCCTTTGCCCTCTTTTTTATGGCCTCCACGTCATTTCTTTTGGCTAGCATAGCCGGCAGCATAACATTTTCAAGAGCCGTGAATTCAGGTAGCAGGTAATGAAATTGGAAAACGAATCCCAAGAACTCGTTCCTCAAACTGTCTAAATTGGTCTCTGAAAATCCGTTTATCTCTTTTCCATCATAGTATATACTTCCACTGTCAGGCCTGTCTAGAGCTCCTATAAGGTTTAAAAGTGTTGATTTCCCAGATCCAGATTTTCCCAATATAGCTATAAACTCCCCTTCTTCAACCTCTAACTCCAAATCGTTTATTATATGAATGTCTCTTTTTTTATCCCTGTAGTGCTTGTTTACTTTTTCTAATTTTAGTATTATCTTACTCATATTTTAATGCCTCCACTGGTTTTAATTTCGCAGCCCGATAAGCCGGGAAGATGCTTGATAGGAATATAACTATTAAATTTGCCACCACTACTATAACGACCTCTTTATAGGTGATTTCTACTGGTATCTTGCTCAAATAATATATGCTAGTCAATTGGCTTATTGAAAAATTCTTTATATACCATATTATGAGAAAGGACAGTAACAGCCCCAGCACATTTCCTATTATTCCAAGGGTAAATCCCTCTATCAAAAATATATTCATTATACTTTTACTAGAAAATCCCATAGACCTCATTATGCCGATATCCCTGGTCTTTTCTCTGACCAGCATGTTTAGTATAACCCCGACTACAAAGCCCGCTATCACAACTATAAGGGAAAATACCAATATCATAACTGTCTTTTCCAACGAGAGCGCCGCCAGAAGGTTTCTGTTCATCTCTCCCCAAGTTCTTGTTATGAGGCCGGTTTTAGAAGTTATCAAATCTGCAATCTTAGGGGCATCATACACCTTGTTCAATATAACATCTATGTGGCTCGTAGTGTCCCCCACATAGGACATTATCTGCACAGCCTTTAGCGGTACTATTATCAGGCTGGTATCAAATTCATAGTATCCAGACTGGAACACGCCGGCTATCTCCAGGTAAATCTCACGGTTATCAGCTGAAACTATGCTTATATTTTCTCCTATGCTAGCCCCAAGCTGGTCGAAAAGTTCCTTCCCCATCAAAAACTGAGTCGGCTTCTCCACACTCATACTGCCCTGTACTATCTTATTATCTAGCTCCATCACCCTCTTGGCGTCCTTAAAATCCATCCCCTCTATCTTAATTCCGGATATGTAGGTCCCACCAACACCATTATACTTTAATATCCCCTGTGTAGAAAGCTTAGGCACAGCACCTTTGACCCCGTCGATACCTTCTATCTCCTTTTGCAACTCCTTGTAATCCTGCAAAGAGTATTCGGTATTGGTTACGTTTATATGCGAAGTCATAGAAAGTATGTTGTCTATCATATTTTTGTCCAGGCCGTTTGCTATCCCTATGGAAACAATTAGTACCGTCACACCTATCATTATCCCCAGGATGGCTATAAAACTCTGCCTTTTTCTCTCAATTATGTGTTTTTTCGCTATAAAAAACTCTATCATTTGCATTTCTCCCTTTAAATTAAAATTTTTACTTTTAAATATACCTAATTTTTTTAAAAAATCTAACTTCTGTAAATTTAACGCCCCACATTAATTATACCAGCTCAAATAAAATTTACAAGGATTATATACTCTAAAACTCAAATTTATCAAACCACCTCTCACAACTTTAAAATTTATGAAAAATTTTTCTCCAATCCCGATTGTTATTCTTAAAACTTAGTGTTTTGAACCGCACCATCAATAATTTTATATCATATATGGTGGTTCCAAAAAATTTATGATATAATAAAGCTGATATTTGGTTTTTAGGGAGGAATCTATTTTGGTTAGCAGAACCGCGTATGTTAAAAATTTAAAACGTATAGTCATCAAAGTCGGAACAACCACGCTGACTCACGAATCCGGGCTTATAAATTTAAGCCGTATGGAAAAACTGGTTAGGTTCATGTCAGACCTGCACAACGAGGGGTACGAAGTTGTTCTTGTTACTTCCGGAGCAATAGGTGCCGGTATGGGAAAATTAAACCTGGCAGAACGTCCACGTACAATACCTGAAAAGCAGGCTGTAGCTGCAGTTGGTCAGGTAGCCCTTATCCACATGTACCAAAAGATATTTTCTGAATATGGCAAGACCGTTGCCCAACTTCTCCTTACAAAAGAGGATATAGTCAACAGAAACCGTTTTTTAAATGCCAGAAACGCATTTTTTTCTATATTTTCCCAAAAGGTAATCCCCATAGTAAACGAAAACGATGCAGTGGCCATTGACGAAATAAAGGTGGGGGACAACGACACTCTTTCGGCTCTTGTGTCCAGCCTTATCGATGCCGATTTACTGATTATACTTTCAGATATAGAAGGCCTATATACGGCTAATCCAAAAGAAGTCCCCGATGCAACTCTAATAGATATAGTTGAAAATATAGACTCCAACATAAAAAAAATAGCGAGCGGTTCCGGCTCTAAATTCGGAACTGGCGGTATGGCCACAAAGATAAAAGCTGCAGAAATTTGCACAAGTTCAGGGATAAACATGGTTATTGCCAAAGGTGAGGACCCTGAGGTAATAAGAAAAATTGTAAAGGGTGAGAACATAGGTACCCTTTTTATAAAAAACGACAAAAAATTAAGTGCCCGTAAACACTGGATAATATACGGGAGTAAAAAAAGCGGTAAAATCATAGTAGATGCCGGTGCTTCTCGAGCCATATGCCAGCATAAGAGCTTATTGCCTAGTGGCATAATAGAAATTGTAGGCACTTTTAAAAAAGGGGACATAATCTCAATATTAGACGAAGAGAGTGTCGAAATAGCTAGGGGAATTGTAAATTATTCTTCTCATGAAGTAGAAAAGATAAAAGGGTGCCACACATCCGATATATCAAACATACTTGGTTATAAGGATTATGACGTTGTGGTCCATCTAAATAACATGCAGATATTAGGAGGTTGTTAGTATGTCTTATATTTTAGATATGGGTACCAAAGCAAAAAAAGCCAGCAGGGAGCTGGTAAAAATTGGTACCAAAAAGAAAAATGAAATTTTAAACAAAATGGCGGATGCCATACTAGAAAAAAGAGAGTATATCAAATCTGAGAACCAAAAAGACCTGGCTGCAGGAAAGGAGCGTGGGCTAAGCTCAGCTTTTATAGACAGGCTGACTTTAACGGATGCCAGGATAAACGGTATGGCTGACGGGGTTAGGACCGTGGCTTCCCTTCCTGATCCTATAGGAGAAGTATTAGAGGGGTTTACCCATCCAAATGGAATGGAGATATCAAAGATCCGTACTCCACTTGGGGTCATTGCAATGATATACGAATCTCGTCCAAATGTAACCGTTGATGCCGCAGCCCTCTGCTTCAAGGCTTCAAACTCCATTATATTGAGGGGGGGATCTGATGCCATAAACTCAAACATGGCGCTGGCAAAGGTTATCCTAGATGCAGGAAAAAAAGTGGGGCTTCCTGAAGGAGCTATTCAACTTGTAGAAAAAACAGATAGGAAATATGTGAATGAACTTATTACTCTGAATTCCCATGTGGACGTAATCATCCCTCGTGGTGGCCTAGGACTTAAAAAAGCCATTATAGAAAATGCAAGCGTTCCTGTAATAGAAACCGGGGCAGGTCTGTGCCACACATATATCGACAGTGTTTCGAACACCGATATGGCTGTAAACATAATCATAAACGCCAAAACTCAGCGCCCTGGGGTATGCAATGCCATGGAGACCCTTTTAGTGCACAAGGACAAGGCCCCTGAGTTGTTGCCTCAGCTGGAAAAAAGACTTAAAGAAAAAAATGTAGAGATAAGAGGGGACGAGTGTTCCTTAGAGTTTATAAAAAATGCAACCCTTGCAACAGATAAAGATTGGGAGACGGAGTATCTTGACTTATGTCTTTCAATAAGGGTGGTAAACAGCATAGATGAAGCTATTGACCACATAAACAAATACAGCACCATGCATTCTGAAGCCATAGTAACAGAACTTTACGAAAATTCCGAGCGTTTTTTAAAGGAAGTCGATGCTTCGGCAGTCTATGTGAACGCATCCACACGTTTTACAGATGGAGGAGAGTTTGGATTTGGAGGAGAGATCGGAATAAGCACGCAGAAATTACATGCAAGGGGCCCTATGGGTCTAAAAGAGCTTACAACTTTTAAATACACAATAAGAGGTAATGGACAAATAAGATAAGTCAGGGGATATCCCCTGACTTTATTTTATTACTATTTTTTTCTCATTTGCGGGAATAATATTACGTCTCTTATAGAAGAAGAGTTTGTCATAAGCATAACTATCCTGTCTATTCCTAATCCTAATCCACCTGTAGGAGGCATTCCGTACTCTAGAGCTTGCACATAATCTAAATCCATCATTTGTGCTTCTTCGTCTCCAGCTTCTTTTTTAGCAACCTGATCAGCAAACCTCTCATACTGGTCTTTGGGATCGTTCAACTCAGAATATGCGTTTCCTATTTCCCTTCCATATATAAACAACTCGAATCTATCAACCCACTCATCAGAGTCTTTGCAGCTTTTAGCAAGAGGTGAAAGTTCTTTTGGGTACTCTGTAATGAATGTAGGTTGTATTAGAGTATGCTCTACTTTTGCTTCGAAAACTTCATTCAAAACGGCATACTTGCTCATGCCGGCTCCTACTTCAACTCTTAGTTCCTTAGCCGCTACTCTTGCTTCCTCGTCAGTCATGCTTTTGAAATCCTTGCCAGTTTGATCTTTAACAGCATCATTCATGGTAATTCTTTTCCAAGGCTTTGCAAAATTTATCTCTACGTCCTCATATGGTAAAGTTTCAGTTCCGAAAAGTTCTTTTACCATGGAAGACATAAGTTCTTCTGTTATATCCATCATATCGTTATAATCTGCGTACGCTTGGTAAAGTTCCATCATGGTAAACTCTGGGTTGTGTCTTGTGGATATACCTTCATTCCTGAAGTTCCTGTTTACTTCAAACACCTTGTCAAATCCACCAACTATAAGCCTTTTCAAATAAAGCTCAGGTGCTATCCTTAAGTAAAGCTCCATATCCAAAGTGTTGTGGTAAGTTATAAATGGCTTTGCTGTTGCTCCACCAACTATTGAATGCATCATAGGAGTTTCAACTTCTAAAAACCCTTTATTTTCTAGAAACTTTCTTATATAGTTGATTACTCTGGTCCTTGTTATGAAAGTATTTTTTACGTCTCTGTTCATTATAAGGTCTAGGTATCTTTGTCTGTATCTTGTCTCAACATCTGTTAATCCGTGGAATTTTTCAGGAAGTGGCCTAATGTTTTTAGATACAACCTCAAAATTGGAAACCCTCAAAGTAAGCTCCCCTGTCTTTGTTTTGAAAAGGTTACCTTCTACACCTATAAAGTCTCCTACAGCCATCTTCTTGATTATCTCATAGGCTTCTTCACCCACTGTATCCTTTTTAACATATATTTGAATTCTACCCGACTGATCTTCTATATGGGCAAATACGTTTTTACCCATTCTCCTATAGGACATTATTCTTCCTGCAGTCTTAAAGTCATCGTCACAGTCATCTTCAAACTTCAATATATCGTTAACAGTATGTTTTTTTTCATATTTTCTACCGAATGGTTCCAATCCTAGCGTCTTCAGTTCTTCTACTTTCGCCCATTTGTCTTGAACAATCTGATTTTCACTTTTTTCTATGCTACTCATATCTAGACTCCTTCTCAATTTTTTATTTTAATTTTTTTCTATTTTTATCATATATATCTTAGCCCTTCTAGCCACTGTTGTTTTCGGGTACTTCTCTAATATTCTACTAAAATAAGCCTTGCTTTCAGCATAATTCTCCAACTTGTAGTTCAAAATAGCTAAGTAATCCAGTACCTCCAAATCGTCTTCAGCACTGTATTTCTCCGAATAATTTGTCAAACTTTCCAAAGCTCTTGCATAATCCCCGCGTATGTAGAAAAGTTCCATCAGTTTGTAATGGACTTCTTTTAACAGTTTGCTGTCCCTGCTTGCGTCAAGGACCCTCTCATAGTACATCTCAGCTATACCATATTTCCCCGTCTCCAGGTTTTCACCAGCTGTTTTAAAGTAATATTGTGCCTTTTTTTCTAACTCGTGCTGCTCTTTTAGAAGTTCTACCAGTTCTAAAGTTTTGCTGTCCATACTCTCTTTTAAGTCTTCAAGCTTTTCGAAATCTTCGCCAGCTATATATATTTCGGCTAGTTTCTCTAAGTTGCCTAGCCTTTTGTAATAGGGTATCGCTTTTTCAGCATCTTTTTTATAGTAGTAGTCAGCTAAATATTCTGCAATTTCCTCTCCAAGGGTTTCTCCGTAACGCCTTTCAAGAAATCCGATGACTTTTGGCGTATCTGCACCAAAGTCTATGTATTTTTTTGCCAGTATATCAGCGTAGTGCCCGCTCTTCAAAGAGAGCTCTCTATATATATCAAAACTTTTTTCAGCTTGGCCATTTTTCTCGTAAATATCTGCCAAGCTTAACATTAGCTCCTCTTTTTCATAACTGTTTAACCTGTACCCCCCGAGTATCTCCTTACCGGTAAGTACTGCCCTCTCATACTCCTTGCTTTCGTAAAAAAGCTGAAATAGATCATACAAGACTTCCCTCGTATACATGGATTTCGGGTAGGAATCACGCAATATTCCCATATATTTTTCCACCAATGGCAGATTTTTCGAAATATAACCGCCTTGTATTATATCATAAATTTCTTTCTCAGTAAATTGATAATTTGACATAACTTTTATTTTGACATTTTTTTGAAAATCTGGCTTCTTGCTGAATAAAACCTCGTATTCTCCGGACCTTGTAAAATAAAATTTTTCCCCATTCCGTAAATTTTCCACCCTTATTTCGGAGTTGTCAGGTTTAGCCAGCACACTGTGCACTATGCCGTTGGCGGATTCATCAAATACCACGTCCAGAGCTTCTCCTACAGGCACTTCGACGATGATGGGGTCAATAGATGCAAAATTAATTCTCAACATTTTCTGCTCCGCCCCGTATATAAACAACGTAAGACATAGCAATAGTATGGTAAAGATTTTCTTCAAGTTTATCACCTACCCATAAAAAATAGAGCAAAATAATTTGCCCTATCTTAAGAATTTTTTATTTCTTTTATAGACATCTCTATATCATTTAAAAGTTCCTCTCCATCATATATGGAGTAGCTTATTCTAATTTTTTCATTTTCTATATTCAGTTTTTTTGTGTAAACCGCTAACTCTCTTAAAAGGTATGGAGTTTCATAAGTAAACCTTGTCCTAGACCCTTCTTTCAGAGTTTGCGTGCTCTTTATCTCGCCATTTCTAACTATGTTCACGCTGTCCTTTAGCACGTATATTAGTGTCTCGCCGTGCTCATCCCTGTAAGTGTATTTTCTTCCTTTTTCTCCTGAGTACTTTTCGGCATTGTAAACATTGTCAAATTCATCACCGAAGCTGTCCTTGCTCTCTATCCTCAGTTGCAAAATATCACTCCTATCTGTCTAGTAGATCTCCGTAGAACGGGGCTTCGTCATCTTTTTCGATTATGCTTCCAAAGAAAGACTCCTCGTCCTCTTCAAACTCGTCAAACGACTCAACTTCATCGTACATTTCCTCAGAATCAATCTCGTCTTCTCTTTCGTAGTACTCGTCATCATCCCAGAAATTCATTTCTCCAGATGTTCCAAAAACTTGTTCTTCCCACTGGTTCATTATGCGCTCTAGTTCTTCTTCTTCTTCTATGAGGAGCAAGGTTTCCTCTCCTTCGTCGTATAAGAATACATATCTGTCATGTTCGCTCAAGTCCTCAGCTATTATATATTCTTTGCCCTTGGTCATGACGTCCCCTATTACCTCAAATTCTTCCTCGTATTCTTCTATATCATAATAAAAAGTTTCTCCAACAGCATACATCTTTCTCACCTCTTTCTGACTACTTGTGGTATTTTCCGTTGTTTAATATGCTAAACCATCTATACAGCTGCTCTAAAAATATCAGTCTCATCAACTGGTGTGGAAAAGTCAAATCAGAGAAACTCATTTTTAAATCAACAACATTTTTTAGTTTGTCAGATACTCCATAGGACCCACCTATTATGAAGTTCAACGTGCTAGTTCCTGTAACAGTGAGGTTTTCAATCTTTTCAGCCATCCCCTCAGAGCTAAACTTCCTGCCATTTACATCCATTAATATGGTGTAACCCCTATGCTTCTCAATGACCCTAATTATTTCATCTGATTCTTTTTCTATGGAACTTTCTCTGTTTTTATCATTCCCATCTTCTTTTAGTTCTATTAAGCTGAGCTTTGCATAAGGTTTCATTCTTTTAACAAATTCAGCCATACCATTTTCGATATATTTTTCTTTTATTTTTCCGACACATACAAGATTAACGTTAACCAATACACTACTCCCTGTTAAATTTATTACCCACTCATAATATTAAAATAGCAGTCGTAAGTCAAGTATTTTTTATTTTCTTCTACCAAACCTTTTCTCGAGCTCAAAATAGGGCATCCGTATTATTATAGGCCTGCCGTGTGGACAAGTATACTTGCCAATTTTGTGCAACTTGCCTATCAAAAGCTCCATTTCTTCGTTTTTCAGTTTCTCGCCTGCTTTGATTGCGTTCCTACACGACATTGAGATTATCACCTTTTCCCTGAAGTCGAGCTGTTTCATATCGTTTTTGATCTCTGAGAGCATATAGTTAAAGGTATCCTCTACGCTTGACCTGAAGTCAAACACTGGAACTGCCCTTATAAGCATCTCCTTTTCGCCAAATTCTTCCAACTCAAAACCAACCTCCAACAAAAGTTTTAAGTTATCCTCCACAAGCTTTTTTTCCGTGTAGTCCAATTCTAATTTCAGAGGAACCAAAAGATTTTGACTAGCTATACCATGTTTATAGTAGCTATCCTTCAGCTCCTCATACAGTATTCTTTCGTGTACTATGTGCTGGTCGTAAATTTCCAATCCATCCAGTCCTTCCACAAGTATGTACATGTTTTTCAGCTGGCCTATCACTCTGTTTTCCCGTACGCTCTCTTTAGCATAAACGGGCTCATCCTCGGCCACTGAAACCGCTGTAAAAGTCCTGTCAGGTAAAACTTTTTCGTGGAAGCTTATTGTTTCAGGTTTCTCATCATCGTGAATTTCAAAACTTCTTTTTTCATTTATAAGAGGCTGGGTCTCAGTTTTAAGAACCTCATCCTTGAAATTTACCTGAGCCTCCTCTTTTTTATTTACCCCTATACTTTTAAATTCCTCTAGGGTAAAAAAGTTATTTTCATTTTCTTCAGATTCCACTAGGGGAGTGTTTTCCCTGTCGTCCTCGTAAAGCTTCTCCTCAACGCCCCTTCTTATTAAATTATACACCCTCCCGTTATTTGAAAACTTAACAATTTTCTTGGACGGATGGACGTTCACGTCTACTTCAGAAGGGTCTATTTCCAAAAATACAACCGCAAACGGGTACTTACCTTTCATCAGCTTTGTATAGTAGGCATCCACTACAGCTTTTTCTACTATTTGGGACTTAACGTATCTGCCATTAACGTAGGTAAAAATATACTCTTTGGATGACTTTAGCAAATTGCCGTTGCCCACGAATCCGTGTTGAAATTCCATTAAATTTTTAAGTACGTTTTTCCCGAAAAGTTCCAACAGGGTATTTTGTATCCCTCTCCCGCTTGTTTTTACCGTCTCCTTACCATCTAACACAAGGGAAAAACTTATGTCATAATTTGAAAGAGCTTCCCTAAGTACTATGTCCCTTATCTTTGTGTATTCAGTGGATTTTTTTCTCAAAAATTTCAGCCTTGCCGGCGTGTTGAAGAAAAGATCTTTAACCTCTATTTCTGTTCCAATATTTTTAGAAACTTCCTCACTTTTTACTATCTTTCCGGCGTTCACTGTTATGCTGTGGCCGGTTTCTTTTACAGCTGTACGGCTGGCTATGTAGACTTTGGATACTGAAGCTATTGAAGCAAGTGCTTCCCCCCTGAACCCGTAGGTTGTCAAGTGAAAAATGTCCACTTTACTCTTTATTTTACTGGTGGCGTGCCTTTCTGTACAAAGATAAAGATCATCCTTATCCATCCCGCTACCATTGTCTACTATTTTTACATATCTTCCACTATTCTCTATATATATCCTCACCATGTCGGCGCCAGAATCTATGCTGTTTTCAATTAACTCTTTTACCATACTAGACGGGTTCTCTACAACTTCGCCTGCGGCTATTATATTTGAAACAGACTCATCCAGTATACTTATTACTCCCATTTCAACACCTCAAAAACTTTTATTTTACTAAAATTATACTATTTTTTATAAATCAATTCAAACATTCTTTTTGTTGAAATTTTTGCTTTAATTTCTTATACTAAGTATTAGGAGGAGATAATCATGAAGAAAATACTTTTACTGTTAGTGTACGTGTTTTTTTTATCGTCGGCAGCTTTTTCTGCCTCAATGGATGACTATAAGACGTTTCTTAGCGGAAAGTCTTATTACGAAGGAAAGGAGTACAATAAAGCCGAGCAGGAATTCCTAAATCTTTTGGAAAATTACCCCGACTCAAAAGTGCTTAGCAGTCACTACGCTTACTACTACATAGGCATGACATACTTTGAACTCGGCAACTACAATGAAGCAATCAAAAACCTTAAATTGGCGGAATATGTACCTTTGGAGTACAGGATGCCGTCTTCATACTTCAAAAATTATAAGAAATCTCTTTTTGAATATGATATTTGCTATTATATCGGATTATCCTATCTCCAGTTAAAAGAGGAAAAAGTCGCAGAAGATTGGCTTAAAAAACTCATAAAGGATTACTTTTCAATCGAGCTTATCCCGTTTGAAAAAGCGGCTTTGGAAAAGTTAAAAAAAATAGACCAATACTATTCCTATATAGAAGAGATAAAGTATAAAAATGACCTAAACTGGCTTGAAAAAATAAACAAGAAAGACTTAGTTTCTCTGGGAGATTTCTTTTTTTCAAAGGGAGAGTACCCCAAAGCCGCCACAGTCTATCAAAGGTTCTTGGAGTTTGAAAACTCAAAAGAGGTCAAACTTAAAATCTTAAACTCCCTTACAAGGGCAAAGGATTATGATTCTGTGGTTGAACTGTCAAATAAGTACTACCTTGAGGACGGCTCCCATGACCACCTATACTTTTTGGCAAACGCCGTCAGAAGGAAGGGAGATGTGAGGGAGGCTATAGAATCCTTATCTAAGGTAAAAAACGGCAACTACTATATGAGTTCAAAATTTTTGGAAGCCAGAATGTACTCCATTTTGGGTGAGGCCGATAAGTCAATTGAAATTTTGAAAAAAATAAATTCATCTAGTGCACATGAGGAACTACTAGATATCTACCTAAAAAACAATATGCTTATGGCGTTTAAGATGGAGGCTGTTGAGTTCATAAAAAAATATCCATATTCTGAATACTCCGCTTATTTGAGGTTCAAGATGTATGAGTTGTCAAACAACAAAAACTACCTGAATTGGATATTGAAATACAACAAAAACTCTTACTATTTCGAGAGAGCTTCGAACATATTAGGTATCAGTTCCTCCACACCGGACTACCCTATACTTTGGAAAAAATCTGTCTACAAAGACCAGATTAATAAGTTGGAAGACGTCTACAACCTCCAAGATCCAGAGCTTGTAAAGATAGAGCTAGACACACTGAGTATACCGAAAGAAGAGTCTATATTGAGAAACTATATCTTTACAGACTACTTAAAGAAGCTGAACCTGTACCATTTTTCATTGAGGACTGCGTACAACAACGTTTACGAATCGCAAAATTATGACAACCTAAACGAGCTATTATACCCACGTTTCTATAGGGATATAGTAGAAAAGTACAGCTCCATCTACGGCGTGAGCCCCGCTCTGGCCTACAGTGTAATGAGGCAGGAGAGTCTTTTTAACAAGGATGTGGTTTCGTCTGCTTCTGCATATGGGCTTATGCAGATAATTCTTCCCACAGCTAAACAGTTTAACCCAGAAATCACAGTGGAGGAACTACTTACCCCTGAAAAAAATATCGAAATAGGGATAAAGTATTTAAGTGAATTGGTGAACATATTTGATGGTAAAGTAGACTTGGTGGCTGCCGCTTATAACGGCGGACCTTCAAACGTCAAAAAATGGAAAAAAGACATAATGGGTCATCTAGACATCGACAGCATCCCTTTTGATGAAACTAGGAATTATGTAAAAAAAGTACTCAATAATTATGAAAAATATAAAAGGTTCTATGGGGAGTAGATTTATTATGAAAAAATTAGTATCCTTGTTTTTTAGCATTTTCTCATTCGCTTTCTCCTTGCAGGTTGGTGAAACGATAAGGGTAGAAAAAAATGGATCTTACTACATACACAGCAAGATTCCTGTGCTGAAAAGCTCTAACCCGGCAGCAGTAAAAAGTATAAACAGCGAGATAGAGAGCATAACCAAATATGAGTCCGGGGTTTTAAAAAAAATTTCCACAGAATTTTATAATTCCATGAAAGGTTCTAAAAACTCGTCGGCACTGCTCCCCTTCGAGCTTTTTTCTACCTACGAGGTCAAAAAAAATGGGCTAAACATACTGAGCCTGGTATATGAAATCAATAGCTATACCGGCGGAAGCCACGGAATTACTAAGGTGTACAGCTTCAATATAGACCAAAAAACAGAAAAAAAAATATACCTTAAAAATTTGTTCAAATCCAATGTTGACTACAGGGCGCTTTTAACAAAATTGGTAGCAAAAAACATGCGTTTAGACAATGCCAAGGATGACGATGACCCTACAAAATTCATGTTTTTCGAAGATGCATATATAGATATAGACAAGGCTATCTTCTACTTCCAGGGGAAAAATCTTGTTTTGCAGTTCCCGCTATACGAGCTGGCGCCCTACTCGTCTGGGATGCCGGAGTTTTGCTTTCCACTCACTGAGCTAAGAGCGGTGCTCAGCAAGGAGTTCCTGGCGCGAATTTAAAGGATATCTCCGTGATAGTCGTATAAAAACTGAGTAGAGTTTTTATTAAATTAAACGGGGTGAAAATCATGAAAAAATTATTATTGATCCTTGGAGTATTGGTGCTTGTATTTAAGTTAGGCTTTGCACACTGTGAGATCCCCTGCGGTATCTATGATGACGAACTTAGGATAAAGCTTCTTTACGAGGACGTCACAACCATTGAGAAATCCACAAATGAAATAATAAGCCTATCCAAGGAAAGCGAAATGAACTACAACCAGCTCGTTCGATGGGTGGTGAACAAGGAAGAGCACGCAGACAAGATGCAGGAGATCATGTCGCAGTATTTTCTAACACAGAGGATAAAGCCAACTGATAAGAAAAGTAAGGAATATTCCCACTACGTAGATAAGCTCCAGGCGGCACACGAGGTCATAGTGTACGCAATGAAGGCGAAGCAGAATGCAGCCCCAAAGGTAGTAGACCAGTTAAGGGAAGCGGTACACGAGTTCGAGCACATCTATATGAATGTGGAATAAAAAAAGGCAGCATTGCCTTTTTTTATTTTTTAATATAAAATAATATGTGACTTGTATATAAAGTCACATGATGCCGTTTCATTGAACTGCTGATAAAACTATCTTTAATTTTTTCAATTTTGATACATTAATAAACATATAAATATAAAGAACTTTTAGGAAAGAATCTTAAATATAAAAGAGGTGGAAGATGAATAACACTAAGTGGATATACAGGTCCAACATGGAGATGGAAGATCTGAATCACCTTGATTTAGACAGCGATACTCTGAGCATACTCCTAAACAGGGGGGTAGACACAAAGGAAGGTGTGGAGAGATTTTTAGACCCGGCCCTGGAAAATATAGCCGATCCGTTCTCGCTCTCGGGGGTGATCGAAGCTGTTGACAGGCTGCTGCTGGCCAAAGAAAACAGCCAGAGCGTCTGGATATACGGGGACTACGATGTGGACGGTATAACCTCTACATCACTCTGCTACCTGGCCTTAAAAAAACTTGGGTTCCAGGTTAGCTACTACATCCCGCTTAGGGACGAGGGCTACGGTTTAAACAAAGATGCACTTTTCCATATAAAAAGCGAAGGGGGGAGCCTCGTCATAACGGTGGACTGCGGTATCTCTTCGGTGGAGGAAGTAGAGCACGCAAACTCCATAGGCCTGGATATGATAATAACCGACCACCACGAGATAAACAATGTGCTGCCGCCAGCACACTCAGTTATAAACCCCAAAAGGGAGGATAACTCCTACCATTTTAAATACCTGGCCGGGGTTGGGACTGCGTTCATGCTTATGAAAGCCGTCTACAGAAAATGCGGAGTAGAGAATGAAATATTCGATTTCTTAGACATAGTGGCTACCGGCACCGTGGCCGACATAGTCCCGCTCATGGAGGAGAACCGTATCTTTGTCAAACACGGCCTGGATATGCTTAAAAACAGCAAGAACCTGGGTTTGTCTACCTTGATTAACATAATTTTCGATGACCTACAGGATAAAAAGTTCAACACCTACGACATCGGATTCATAATAGCACCGGTCTTCAACGCCGCCGGTAGGCTGGAGGATGCTAAAAAAGGGGTTAAGCTGCTCCTTTCGGATTCCGAGATAGAAGCCAGGCAGCTGGCGTGGGAGCTCATACAGCAAAACAACGAACGTAAGGAAATACAGTCAGAAATCCTGGAAAAGGTGGAAAAAGACATAGAAGATAACTCCCTTGACCAGAGAAATGTCATAGTGTCATACTCCAGCGAATTCCACCACGGCATCATAGGTATCGTCGCTTCAAAAATAGTAGATAAGTACTACAAACCCACAATAATAATGGAGCTCAAGGAGGAGGGGGCAGCCGTGGCCTCAGCCAGGAGCATAGAAGGGTTCAATATAATAGAGGCCCTGAACTCAATGAAGGAGCTTTTCATAAAATACGGTGGGCACTCCGGGGCAGCTGGTTTTTCAATAAAAAAAGAGAGTATCCCAGAACTTATAAAAAGGCTAGATGAGTATGCCGGCGCTCAGCTGGAACAAAACGACTTTAAAAAACCGATAAAAATAGATAAAGAACTCCCGTTTTCCCGTGTTTCTTACGACTTCTACAAAAAACTAGAGAAGCTAGAACCCTTTGGATTCGGCAACCCTACCCCTGTTTTCAGCATAAAAAACGTCAAGGGCAACAGGACTCGTTTAATAGGCAAAGACAAAACCCACCTGATGTTCGACATTATAAAAGACGACCAGGAGGTCAAAAACTGCGTATGGTTCTCAAACGGGCACAATTTTGACGAGCTCTTGAGCTTCGAGGAGTTAGACGTTGCATTCAAGCTAAAAATGGACACCTATAAAGACAGGTATATGCCAAAAATCTTTGTAGAGGACGTGAAGAGGTCCGACGATGAGAGAAACCACATCAAAGAGATGCTTGCCGTATACGACACAAAGTTTCCCTTAGAAACGGTTGTCTACACCAGGACAAAGCTCGACAGCCTGGAAGGCTTCGAGCTCCTCTTCAGTGACGAGGTTTACCTCAGACAGGGCAGGAAAACTGTGGCTTATCTTGACAAGCAGATATCGCATCTGCTTAAAACCTTGAGGTACTCACATGATTTCAATTTTAAGGTAAAGGTATTAGAAGTCGTGCAGAAGCCGGAAAATTACAACGTGCATATTTTGATAAACAGGGACTACTCTTTCGATACCTTGGCCTACAAAAAGCATGAGGTCTTCAATGAGATAAAGGAGTTCTTAATAGGGGAGTTCCAGTACACAAAACTTCAAAAATCCATACTGGCATCCGTATTCAAAGACGGTAACAAGACCCTTGTCGTATGCGACCCGAGAAGGGGTATAAACACGGTTATAATGAATATAGGAATATACGAAAAGCTGAACGGCGGCGGCTGCCTTATAGTCGGAGAAGAAGATAACTACCCGGAGATAATGAAAGATTTCTTCAGCTTTTCAGATACATTTGAACCCGGTTACAGTTTCTATATATTCTATGAAAGCATCCCGCAAGCAGAGGATTTGGACGGAATAAAAAATTGTCTGGCTATATCAAAACTTGATTTAAATATAGATGGATTTAAAAAAGTAGAAGATGATTTTTCTATGCCGAAAAATATCCATATTATAAGCGAAAACGAGCTAAAGGAAGATAAATATTTAAAATATGCCCTCTACTCAAAAAAACTGGATAAAAAACACAGGCAGTTAATTATAGGCAACTTAGACAAGTTTGAAAAAATATTTGCTACAGAGGATATTTTGGCAATTATATAAAAAGAGGCGGCTTTGCCATACCTATCAAGCTAAGCTTTGAATTTAATAGAATTTGTGCTAAAACCTTCTTCAAGGACTACTTGAAGGAGGTTTTTCTTTTGGGAAACAGACAAATCAGAACAAAATTTTTAAATTACTTTTCGGAAAAAAATATTGAACAAATTGCCAGGTATTCTAAATTCAAAATTAGGAATAGCGGCAAAATCTCTCCTCTTAACTTCATATCTTTAACTTGTTTCAGCTCCAATAATTTATGCACTTCATCCTTGGAAGAATTAAGCGCTGAACTTCTATTAAAGCAGAATATTAATATTTCTCCTCAAGCGCTTGATCAGAGGTTTAGCGAGGCTTCTGTAGAATTTCTTAAAAATATTTTCTTATCTCTTTGTAAAACACAAATATCCAATAAGTCTAAAGCCTTTAAAAATTATGGCTTCAGCAATATCTTTTTAATGGACTCTACTGAAATAAAATTGCCAAATAAATTAAAAAATAAGTATAAAGGTGCAAACAAATCTAATCCTGCTGTTTTAAAAATAAATCTTCTCCTTGAATTATTAGATTATTCTTTTAAGAACACTGTTTTATCTACGGGAACTAAAAATGAGCAAAATTTTTCTAAATATGTCTACGATAAATTAGTTACAGATTCCTTAGTTTTAAAAGATTTAGGGTACTTTAAATTTGATGACTTCAATGAGATTGAAAGCAGAAACAGCTCTTTTGTTTCTCGTTTGAAAGCCGGAACAAGGTTATTTGCTTTAAACCCTAATCCTCAGTACTCACCAAAGGGAAAACTACTAAAAAAGACGAAGTATTTGGTAACAAATGCTGGAGAGTTGGGAAAAGAACTAAAAGCAGGAGAGACTCAAGAATATGAATTTCTAGTCGGAAGCCATGACGACAAGAGACCTTTTAGGGTAATCCTAACTAAATTGGACAAAGAGACTTCTAATAAAAAAGTACAAAAGATAGAAGAAAGAGAAAGAAGGAATGAGCACTGCGCAAAGCACGCAAGAAGTTCTGCTGAAATTACTGGATATATTACTAATCTTTGGGGATTCAATCCTTCTGAAATCATCGAAATATATAAATTGAGATGGCAAATTGAATTGCTGTTTAAAATTTTTAAGTCTGATTTTAAACTAGATAAACTAAAAGACTTGAAAGTAGAAAGAATAGAGACTCACATATATGCCACTTTAATTAGAATGCTTCTTTTAATGGAGATTACAAAGGGTATCAATGGAGGATACTCAAAAGAAATGAGTATAAGGCGAGTAATAAAAAGCTCGTTGGGGGTTTTGACTGATTTCATGGAAACTTTGAAATCTAAAAAGCGTTTCATGCGCTTGACTTCAAAATTAAAAAAAATTATTGATTCTAAAATAAAAAAAGTTCCCAGCAAATAATCACCGAGAACACCACTGATAATAGAATAAACTTTTTTAGCCATTTTTGCAAGTGGTTTTTTGTAGTTTGAAAATTTAGCTTTAAAATTAAAATAGGAACCTAACTTTTATATAGTTAGGTTCCTAAAATTTCTTAGCTTGATAGGTATGGCGGCTTTGCTGCCTCTTTATAATTTTGCATAGTTTTCGCAAATTCTCACTATTACTTCTACAGCCTTTTTCATAGATTGGATCGGTATGTACTCAAACCTACCATGGAAATTGTGCCCTCCTGTAAAAATATTCGGACAAGGCAGCCCCATATAAGAGAGTCTTGCACCATCAGTCCCTCCACGTATGGGTTTAACTTTAGGTTCTATTCCAAGCTCCTCCATAGATCTTTTGGCCACCTCGATGACCTCCATCACTGGCTCTATTTTCTCCCTCATATTGTAGTACTGGTCTTCTACTTCAAGTTTCACCCTTTCTTGGCCGTATCTTGAGTTTATATGCTCGACTACTCTTTTGATCTCTATTTTCTTATCCTCAAATTTCACCTTGTCATGATCTCTTACTATGTACTCCATATAGGCAGATTCCGGCTCCCCCTTCAGCTCAACCAGATGGTAAAATCCTTCATATTTCTCAGTATACTCCGGCCTGGATGTTTTAGGCAGCATGGAATCTATTTCCATAGCTATGCTCAGGGCGTTTATCATCTTTCCTTTTGCCGATCCTGGATGAACATTTCTGCCAGCTATATTTATTTTTACCCCGGCAGCGTTAAAATTCTCATACTCCAATTCCCCCACTTCGCCACCATCCATGGTATAAGCGTATTTTGCTCCGAACTTATCAACATCAAAAAGGTTCGCACCCCTACCTATCTCCTCGTCCGGCGTAAACCCCACCATAATTTCTCCATGTTCTATCTCAGGGTTCGCCAAAAGATGCTCCATTGCGGTGATAATTTCAGCCAAGCCAGCCTTATCGTCCGCACCCAGAAGAGTGGTTCCGTCAGTTGTTATTATATCCTTTCCCTTATACTTTAATAATTCCGGGAAATCCTCAGGTGATAGAATATATTCCCCGCCCTTGTCCAACACTATGTCCCCTCCATTGTAACCTCTTACTATTTTGGGGTTATCTACTTTCCCAGACATATCCGGGGCTGTATCCATATGAGAAATAAATCCGATTGTCACCACTTCCCTAACAACATTCGAAGGAAGTTTTGCCGTAAGATACCCATTTTCATCCAAACAAACCTCTACCAGCCCTATATCTTCCAGTTCTTTTTTAAGATATTTTGCAAACTCCAGCTGGCTAGGAGTGCTGGGACAGGTTTTAGAACATGTATCGGATTTACTGTCAAAACTAATGTATTTTAAAAATCTTTCCTCTACCCTCACTGCGGACCTCCGTATTTTTTTATCGTAAAGTAATTTAAGTCCAGTCATTATTTTATAAATTACTGAATTTATTTGAAAACCTTCTTTAGACACAGAGTTTCAAAGAGATTTAAAACATGAGGCGCACAGAGAAAACCTTTTAAAAATAATTTTTTGTCACGAATCTTCACAGATCACACGAATCGATTAAAATCTCTAGGCTATGCTTTACTTACATATCTTTATTTATTTTTTCTCTACGAAACTCTTTATTCTCCTCTGTGTCACTCTGTGACCTAAATATCTTTTATTAGTGTCCATTCGTGCGATTCGTGACTAAAAAAATGTTTTTCTATTTCTATGATTTTAAATCAATTCAATACTTCATCTAAAATTTAATAGGCAGCGTAAAACTGCCTAGTTCAAGCTCTAATCAAGGACCTCTTGAGGGTCTTTCTCAAATTTCTCCGGATATAGGTAATAAAATACAAAGGATATCAAGAAAAATACACTAGAGAATATCGCCGTAGAATATACTCCCGTTTTTTCCACTCCCTCAGGACGGTTTATAAACACCTCCAAAAGTTTGGTTTCACCGCCAGAAACAAGTATCAAGGGTAGTATTGCTATGGAAACTAAAAATGCCATTTTCAAAAAAAATCCTTGTATGCCAAAAAATATTCCCTCTATTTTTACGCCGTTTCTGTCACTCATAATAGTGCTTATCTCGCTCAGCATGGCTGGCGGAAATATAAAAGCTGCTCC
Source organism: uncultured Ilyobacter sp. (assembly GCA_963675185.2). Lineage (GTDB taxonomy): Bacteria > Fusobacteriota > Fusobacteriia > Fusobacteriales > Fusobacteriaceae > Ilyobacter_A. Next base: position 1,654,251 of record CAXXOH010000003.1, on the reverse strand, counting down.
TGCAATTGGTATGCCCATCAAGGCGAAAAGCAGGAATCCCGCCCTTTGAGGTATTATTTTCCCCAGGTTAAAAAGCGCTATGGAAAAAATGAACAGCATAACAAGACAAACCAGCATAGGTCTCCTATAACCAAATTTTTTTGATATCCTGTTTGTAGGATAAAAGAATATAGCTGATACACCAAAAAGCAGTGCCGATGCCAGTGTTATCGAACCTTTACCCAGCCCCATTATATCTTCTACATAATAGTTCATCGAGGCTCTCAATATGTTAAACCCTATAAAGAAAAACAATAGCCCTAAAAGGTAATATATAAACGAGGAATCCTTGAACGCTATCCTTAGAGCTCCTCTTAAGCTCTCGCCAGATTTTTTCCCGTGCGAAAGTTTTCTTTCCGGCACCAAAAATACTGTTATATAAGCACCTAAAGCCGAGATCAAACTCAGCAAAATCACCATCATCCTTATCCCATGTTCGGTGTCCCCGTTCGAAAATGCCTTTATTAATATCCCAGGACTTATCATTGCCACAGCTGTATACACAAGCCTAAAAACCGACTGCCACGTGGAAAGGTTAAGACGGTCTTCATGCGTAGCTCCAATTTCTGGTATCAATGCATTGTAAGGAGCACCGACCACCGTATAAAAAGTAAAAAATACAGCTCCAGTAACGGAAAGATAGATAAAAGTTGCCACCCCGCTTTGTGACTTCAGAGGGTAAAAAAACGCCACCGTAGAGAGGGCTAAAGGTATACTCCCTAAAGCTATAAACGGTATCCTCCTTCCCCATTTTGATTCAAACTTATCCGACCAATGCCCAACAAGAGGGTCCATGACCATATCCACAAACCTTGAAAAAACAAGTGCGAGTGATATCAGTATCGGTGCCATTAGCGGCTTTATCCCAGAATTTTCAGGCGGGAGATAATAGTAGAGTACCCACTGCGCAAATATCTGATCCACTATTGCATAACTAACTCCCAACCCATAAAAAATTTGTATTTTAAACGAGAGTTTTTTCATTATAACCTCCTAGCCTTCCAGTATAAATTTAGCTACCTTTTCCTCATAACTCCTCTTATTTCTTCCCCTATAAAGACAAACATGTTTTGCATCGTCTATCAGCATCACATCTACATCACTGTCTCCGTCACTCATCCTGCTAAGCTCATACTTGAGCATATAGTAAGGAGTTGTGCTGTCGGTTTTCGACTGCAGTATCAGCGTAGAAAAATCTCTGTTTTCTTTTAAAAGTATAGAAAAACGCATATTTTTTATGTTGTAGCTCATTCTCATATCAAATATTCTAAGAGCCATATTCTGCATGAACTTGGGGTATCTCCTATCCTTCGACTTAAATTTAACAGTTTTCTCAGCATTTGTAAGCGGGCTGTCCAGTATCACCTTTTTAACAGTGATATTTTCCCATCTTAATAAATTTCGGTATTTATGCAAAAATACCTCTATGGCCATTGCCCCCATAGAAAATCCGTATAAAATAAATTCATTTTTATTCTGAGTGTTTTTCAAATATTTTACGGTGGAGTACACATCATCTGCAAACCTGCTTCCAAGAAATGTCCTTGAACCGTCAGATTTTCCTGAATTCCTCAGGTCGGGTAGGAATACAGCGTAATCATCAGCTAATTCCTTTTTCTTTATTAGAGCTAAGTACTGCAAGCATGCAAGTCTATTTGAATTCCTGCCATGTATAAAAACTATTACCTTTTTAGAATATATATTTTTTGAGTTTATGAACCAGCCACTCAGCCTCAGCCCTTCCTTAGAGTGGTACTTACAATCAGAAAATTTGAAACCGTAATTTTCAGGATCTTTTTTGCTTCCCAGTCCATACTTTTTTACAAGATCTTTGTTGCTAAACACATCCTCAAAACTTACCCTCCTGCTTTTTTCTATCTTATTCAAAAAGTAAGCTATAAAATAGGCCATTAGCACAAGAAATATAAGCAAGAACCCAAGTAAAATATTCAGCATTTCCAAGCTACTCCCCCTCTAGTAAAATCGGTATTTTCCTTTCTGTATAAGGTTTAACTATACCGTAAATCTTCGATGCCCTCAAATCAAAATCTAGCATCTCCTTTTCATCTATCCCCAGTCTCTTTTCTACATTTTTTAGGTTTGTAAAGAGATCCACGCCTTTTTCCGACAATTCATTTTTTATCTTTTTCAAATACTTTGAACCCTTTTTAGTAAAACCCAAAACCCTTATATAGTATAGCTTTTCTCTAGCCTTTTTAGTAAATTTATCGGTTATGCCCAAAATTATATGTGTCAGTATCCTCTGCATCCTTGCATTTGTGTATCTCTTGGTCATTACCTCGCTGTAGAATCCACTGAACTCGTCATTATCTAGGGCACACCTGTAGAGTCGATTTTCTAGCCCTACCTCCATGTCCTGTATATTAGGCAACTCTTCTTTAGACCTCAGTATCTCGTATCTCAGTAGGTGGTAGTAATCCTCCAAAAAAGTTATACCGCCCCTGTCGTACTCTTCTTTTATCACCTCATAACTCATCTTAGGCACAACCCCCATAACCTCATCAATTCTGCCCTCGGACAAAAGGTGTCTTATAGAGGTAGCACTGGCTATTTCGCCGACTATCTCTTTACTATGGTAACCCACGGCCTCTCTTTTTATTGCGATTGGAACAATATTTGAATCTATTTTTTTTATGGACTTTATGTACTCAACACCGAGTATATCATTTGGGTTTAATGACCCCTGTTCCCCGGTAAACTCGCTTATTGTCCTATCCAGCGCATTCGGAAAGGAGATTCCCTCAGCTAGGTGCCCCTTCAATATTTTTTGAAAACTTTCATCCTCTTCTATACTCGCTATTTTTTCAAGCCTTTCCACATCCGCTGTCTCAGATCCAAAAACTACAGATGCTGCCCCAAGGGCATCTAAAATCCTTATGCCTCCCTCTGCAAAAATTTCTGCAGACTGATTTGAAAAATAAACCGGCATCTCCACCACTATGTCCACGCCATTTTTAAGGGCCATCTCTGCCCTCTTCCATTTATTTATAAGGCCTGGCTCCCCTCTTTGCAAAAAATCCCCACTCATTACCGCTATGACCACCTCTGCACCGCTCAGCTTTTTAGCTCTCTCTAAGTGCAGCTTGTGTCCATTGTGGAATGGATTATACTCGACTATGAGTCCTACAGCGTCCATAAGTCTCCCTTTCCTCATAATTTCTTCTAATTATATCACAGGTTTATCCAAAAAAAAAGGAGGCAGAGCCTCCATCAAATTTTAAAGTGACAATGCTACTCTTTCCCTTACTCCGTTCACACTGTACTCCACATATATTCTTTCGGGCATGTTGTTAGGATTTTTAATGTTTAAAACCAGCCATTTATTCTGATAAAATCCTGGCATAATATCGAATTCCCCTGACAAAAGGTGAGTTTCTGGGAATATCTTTCCTGTCTGTATCTCCTTCCTCTCCCTGTTAAACTCGTCTATGGTAAGTGATGTTATCCCACCGAGCACCATTCCAAGTCCAACGCCGCTCCAGTTGTCATCTCCAAACACGGCAAGCAGGCTGCCTCCTAAAAAAAGCGAGGTGAAAAAAGTGCTGCGGTTGAACTCCCTTCTTTTCTTTTCCTGCTCCATAGCATCATGCCATCCAAGAATTTCCTCCCCAGAAATTACAGTTATTAAGTTGTTTAAAACCGCATTGTTAAAGTCAACGGAAACATCACTTATACTTACCTTCTCGCCACTCCTATTTTCAAATGTAAAACCTATGAATTTATAGTAGTCGTTGCTGAGAGCCCTCTCCGGCCTGCCGCTGACAACTAAACCTCCCTCAGTAATCTTTTCTTTTTTCAATACATTATATGGCTCTACAACCTGTTTGGCGTATCTACCTTTATGGACTGTGGCACAAGAAAGCATAGAAATCATCATAATAAATAACAAAAGACGCTTGATTTTCACGCTTACCCCTCCTAATCTTTTAGACTTAAAGTTTCATATTAGTATTCAGCCGTCACACCCCCTTTCCTCTTTGAATTTTGTATTTTAATTTGAAATTTAACTTAAAATATAATATAATCTACATATTTCTTAAGCCATGGAGGTAAGCTAATGTTGATCGCTTTTGATATAGGCAACACACATATAGTCACTGGAGTTTTTGATGCAAACGGGAATCTCCTCTTAAATTTTAGGGTATCTAGCAAAGAGAACCTGACGGAAGATGAGCTGTTTTCATACCTTAAAAACATAGCAGATTTCAACAATGTTGAACTAAAAAACGTAGATGGGGTCATAATTTCATCTGTAGTTCCAAGTTTAGTCACTATATTCAAATATCTTTCTAAAAAGTATTTCAATATAGAGCCGATTATCGTAGGGCTCGACCTAAAGCTTCCTTTCTCATTTTCAAAAGATATGAATCCAGACGGGTTTGGTGCAGATAGGATAATAGGGATAACCGAAGCTCTAAGGCTTCACCCTGAAAAAAGCCTTGTGGTATTTGACTTCGGCACCGCTACTACATATGAAATACTGAAAAACGGGGTATATATAGGCGGCGGCATCCTGCCAGGAATCAATATGTCCATAAATTCTCTTTTCGGTAATACTGCAAAGCTTCCAAAAGTCAGCTTTGAGAAACCAGCAAGCATTATGGGTAGAAACACTGTTGAGCAGATAAAGGCAGGAGTATTTTTTGGATATATAGGCCAGATAAAAGAGATCATAAAGGAGATTAAAAAGCATCTCGATAATCCTCTAATAATCTCTACCGGTGGATTAGGACAGCTGGTATCCAACGAAATCGATGACATAAACGAATTTATTCCCGAACTCAGTATAAAAGGGCTTTATACCTTGCACCAAATGAATAAATAGAGTTTTCGTGTTATAAAGGAATTATTTGTTCTTCTATGGTTGTTTTTGGTTTATTTTAAATCTTTTACGGTAAAATGTGTATATGTTAATTCAAACTTTAAACTTTTTTCTAGTTTTAAAATATAAGTACAAAATTCCACAAATTTGTAACAAGCGTACAATCTGTTAACGACAGGGAATCCACCCTGTCGTTTTCTTTTGAAAACACTGATATATCATCTTTTTTAGAAGTGAATTTTATAACAAACGTGTTTTTTTTTTATAAATATTTATTTCACATCAAACCCTTCGTTACTTTTTTACCTTTTAATATTCTATGATTGTAATGTTTTAATCTTTTGTTTTGTTTGTTTTTAAAGGGGTTGTGCAATCTATCTTATTTTTTGAGATTAAAATCAAAAGTTTATTTTCACATGATTCAAAAGTGACTTTTTTATTTAGCATTTCATTTCATTGACAGCTTATTTTTTATAGCATATACTCTTCAATATAGAACAATTTGAACATATATTGCCCATAAACTTAATTTGTATCCTATATTGTTTATTCAATATTAATATAATCTAGCTAAAAATATTAAAAATTCAGGAGGTCATGTAGAATGGAAAAAGTAAACAAAAATTACGGTCTTATCAAAAATTATGGCGAGGGAAAATTCTTAGATTCTAATGCGGAAAAAATAGATATTTATTCTCCACTTGACGGATCCATTATAGGACAAACTTATTCTTCTGGTATGAAAGAACTTGATGAAATAGTTCAAAAAGCCAAAGAAGCTCAACCTAAATGGGCAGCACTTTCCTTAAAAAGCCGTGCTCAGGTTATGTTTAAGTACCGTGAAGTTTTATTGAAACATAGAGATGAACTCGCTGAGATAAACCATATAGAAAACGGAAAAACCCTTGATGAGGCTTATGGAGGAGTGGATAAAGCAATAGAAATAGTTGAATTCGCATGCGGAATACCTCAGATTGCGCCAAACAAGACTCAAATGGTAAGCAGAGGTGTAGAGTGTAAAACTGAATACATCCCTCTAGGAGTAGTTGCATCAATAACTCCATTCAACTTCCCGGTGATGGTTCCACACTGGACTGTACCTCAAGCATTAATGATGGGGAATGCAGTTGTACTCAAGCCGTCAGAACTTACTCCAATATGCTCAGCAAAAATGGCTGAATTTTTAAAGGAAGCCGGCCTTCCTGATGGTATATTCAATGTAGTAAACGGTGGTAAAGATATCGTTGAGGCAATTTGCGACCATAAGGATATAAAAGCAATTTCATTTGTCGGATCAACTCCAGTTGCAGAAATTGTTTACAGAAGAGGTTCTGCTAATTTAAAAAGAGTTCTTGCTCTTGGTGGGGCTAAAAACCACTTAATAGTTACACCAGACGCACACACTGAGATGGCTTCAAACGACATCCTTGCAGCTGCTACAGGTATGGCCGGACAACGTTGCATGGCAGCTTCTGTTATAATTGCTGTCGGGGATTCTGACCATATAGTAAAGGCAATCTGTGAAAAGGCTGAAAAATTAGTTCCTGGAGATACAATGTCTACTATAATATCAAAGGCAGCAATTTCAAAAATAGAGGCTTATCTTGAAAGAGTTGAAAAAGCAGGGGCTAAAATCTTGGTTGATGGTAGAAAATTCAAGGCTAAATACGACAATGGCGGTTACTTTTTCGGGCCTTCAGTTATAGATTACAGGGGTACAAACGCTGAGATGCCGGCTGAAGAGATTTTCGGACCTACTCTTGAAATCTTAGGTGCTGAAAATATCCATGAAGCTTTTGAAATCCAAAACAAATCTCCTTACGGAAACGCTACATCAATTTTCACACAAAACGGTAGAACAGCAATGGAAGCAGCTTCTATGATGGGGGCAGGTATGTGTGGTGTAAACATCGGAGTTCCAGTTCCACGTGATCCATTCTCATTTGGCGGAATAAAAGGATCTAAATATGGCCACGGAGATATCACGGGTGAATCTTCACTTGAATTCTGGTCAAACTTAAGAAAACTTACAACAAAATGGAATCCAGAAAACAAAGTAGACTGGATGAGTTAAAATACAAAAATAACAAAAGGCTCTCATAGAATGAGAGCCTATATTTTCTATGGGTGCAAAAACTTTAGTTAAAGCAGTTCAAAGGGGGAAACTTTTATGAAAATAGGGGTTCCAAAAGAGATAAAACAGGACGAAAACCGCGTAGGACTTACCCCGGAATGCATAGCACAACTAACTAGTCTAGGCCATGATGTGTTCGTCGAAAAAGGGGCGGGCAAAAATATAGGTATTTCAGATGAAAGCTATCTGTCCGCTGGCGCCGTTATTCTAGACTCCTTAGAAGAGGTGTATAAAAACTCCAATTTAATTGTAAAAATAAAGGAACCCCAAGATAAGGAGCTCCCTTTTATAAGTTCAAAGCACACTTTATTCACTTTTTTACACCTTGCTGCAAACCGCAATCTGACAAAAACCCTTATGGATTCAGGGGCTACATGCATTGCATATGAGACAGTGCAACTCGAGGACGGATCTCTTCCGATACTCACACCAATGTCTGAAATAGCCGGTAGAATGGCGGTGCAAGTAGGCGTTAACTTCCTTCAAAAACAGTTTGGCGGAAAAGGGGTACTGCCTGGGGGAGTCCCCGGTGTAAAAAGGGGGAAAGTAGTTGTCTTAGGAGCTGGAACAGCTGGTCAGGGCGCTATTATGTGCGCCGTTGGAATAGGAGCTGAAGTGTCTGTTTTGGATATAGATATGCGAAAGTTGAGGTATTTAGAGGATATCTACAGAAACAGGGTAAGCACCCTGTACTCATCCCCTTCAAATATAGAAAAAGAGATAAAAAAAGCCGACCTTATAGTGGGAACCGTACTTATCCCAGGAGCAAAGGCTCCTAAACTGATAAAAAAGGAAGACCTTAAAAAACTAGAACCAGGTACAGTTTTAGTGGACGTCTCCATAGATCAAGGCGGGTGCTTTGAATTATCGCACCCAACAACACATAGTAATCCGATATTTAAAGCAGAGGAGACTGTGTTCTACTGTGTTGCAAACATGCCCGGGGCGTTCGCTAGCACTTCTACATACGCCCTTACCAATATAAGCTTAAAATATGTTATTGAGATAGCTGAAAAAGGCGTAGAAGAAGCTTGCAGCTCAAAAGAGTTATTCCAGGGAGTAAATATATACAAAGGCAAGCTGGTATATAAAAAAATTGCAGAAGACTTAGATCTCCCATACACAAGTTTAAAATTTTAAAAGCAGGCTGAATGCCTGCTTTTTTTAATCTTCCGCCTCTTCTACATATACTTCTTCCAGCCTACCTATTCTAAACTCGCTATCTGTAAGGGCATACTCTTCGGGATTACTTATAAACAGTTCAAACTCAACTTTATTAACACCGTTTGTCCCGACAGAATAATCCTTTACCACTCTTCCAATCCTGTTCCCTATCTTCACCTCTATTTTTTTTAGCTTGTTTAAAAAGATTTGAGAAGCATCATAATCCAGATTCAACAAGTCTTCCAAAGCCCCCTCCTGAAATATTATCTCCCCTTTTTTAAGATCTCCTGATCTGACACTGTCGGCCAGCACCTCCATAAACTTTATAACAAGCGGCATATATACATTAGACACCTCTTCCTCCATGAGGTCTAGCATCCTTCTTGTATGGGGTCCAAAGCTGTGATATATCCTATCAGCCTCCTCCTTTTCGTCATTTAGTTCGTCCACAGCATCGTATATATACTCTATTCTCTCTGTATCATACTCATCTTTTGCCATTAAAGACAGTATAGTCTTCAGGTCTATGTCTCGTTTCTTAAATTCTTCTATGATTATCCTTTCGGTCTCCACTACACTTGTGTAGATGGTGCCATTTAGTTTCTCCAGTGCCAAAAGAAGGCTTTTGTAATATCCCCTCTCTTCGCTGTCCCCTTCTTTAGCCGAAGATATAGCGTCTTCTATCCCTATCATGAGTTCTGTCTCGAAATATCTCAAAAGGAGCCTCAAGTCTTTTAAATTGAGCGTAAACTTTACCTGGGCCCTTATCCTTTCCACATCGGAATCTTTTATATCATCAACTCTATCCTTCAAGTCACCTTTATCATCCATAGTAAACCCCCCTTATGTTTTACTCATATTTTATATACTGAATTTTTTAAAAAAATCTTCTAAAAAATAAAAAGAGTGCAGAAATTCTACACCCCTAATTTTGATAAATTAAATTTCTTTTGCCAATTCTGCTCGAGTTCTTCCATTTACTTCCAAGGCAACCGCTTCGAAGTCCTCTAATACTTCCTCGTCTTCCTGCACAAAAACTAAATTCAGCAAGTGGATGGTTAAAAAGTTGGCTGCAAATCCTGGTACTATCTCGTAAAGTAAAGATCCAAATCCAATGCTTTTCCAAAGCACAAGCACTATCGTCCCCACAAGCATCCCGCCTAGTGCCGATTGCCATGTAGTTTTTTTGGAGAAGATGGACATTATAACCAGAGGTCCAAAGGCAGATCCAAATCCTCCCCAAGCATAAGATACCAATGCGAGCACCTGCGCATTTGGTTTAAGGGCCATGAAAAGGGCTATAATCGATATTATCAAAACGCATATTCTGCCGACCAAAATAAGCTCCTTTTCGCTAGCATCCCTTTTTATAAGATGCTGGTAGAAGTCTTCTGTCAAAGTCGAAGACGAAACCAAAAGTTGGGAATCAATCGTAGACATTATAGCTGACAGTATAGCCGCCAATAAAATCCCGCCTACCCACGGATTGAAAAGCTCTCTTATCATAACTATAAATACTTTTTCTGCATCTCCAGATATCTGTGACATGTCTGAGAATAGTGGTATGGCAACCATTCCCACAGCTATGGCCCCCACCAGGGAAATGAAAACCCAGACCATCGCTATAGCCATAGATTTCGGCAGCTCCTTTATAGATTTTATACTCATAAATCTAGATAATATGTGAGGCTGTCCAAAATACCCAAGTCCCCAAGCCATTGTTGATATAACCGCAATCAAGGTCACTTTATTGCCCCTTAGCCAGTTTGGACTCTTGCGCGAATTAATATATAATATATTTAAATCAATATTAAGGAGCAAAGAGATGACTAGAAGAAGATACTCTATGGAAGAAAAAGAAAGAATATTAGAAGAAGTTAAACTAGCTAAGAATAGAAGAGCCGTGGCAGCTAAGTATAATCTGGCTGAAAGTACCATCAGAGGGTGGGAAAAAAAGCTTTCTCAGAAAGAATCGGGTCAACATAAGGATTTAAGTAAAATTAATAAAACCCTTGAGGCTGAAAATAAAGCTCTGAAAGAAATTTCTGCTGAAAAAGATCTTGAAATCAAGATTTTGAAGGATATGTTAAAAAAGATGTAACCACTATTTTTAAATATCAAGTAGCAAAATATTGGATTGATGAAGGGAATAAACCTTCCTTAGTCCTGAGGATAGTGGGGTTACCTAAGTCTACTTACTACTATTACAAAGATAAACAGAAAGAATATAAAATAGTAAAACCTAAAAGAGCAGGCGCGAAGCCTAAAGGATATAGCTTTAATTTTAAAAATGAAAAAGTTTCAGATGATAAGATCAAAGAATTTTTAAAAAGTTATGATGAAACAAGAGAATGTGCATATGGATATCGAAAGAGAGCTCATGCAGTTAAAAGAGATTGGGGAATAATTCTTAATCATAAGAAGTCTTATCGGTTATGTAAAGAATTAAAGCTTCTCCGAAAATATCTACCTCAACCAAAAGAAAAAAAGGTTTTAGCTACAAATAAAAAAGTCCAATCATCAAATAAATTATGGGAAATAGATGTGAAATATGGATATATCTATGGAATCGAAAGGGTATTTTATGTTTGTGAAATTATCGTTGTTTTTGATAGAAGTATAATTGATTACCATATCGGATTCTCTTGTACTGCAGAAGATGTTTGCAACTCTTTAATTAGAGCTGTGTACAAGAGATCAGAACTCATGCCTGAGAAACTCTATATTAGAAGTGACAACGGGTCCCAGTTTACCAGCAAATTGTTTTCAGAAACTTGCAGAGCTCTAGGAATAAATCATGAAAGAATCCCCAATGCTACCCCTAATAAGAATGCTCATATAGAGTCATTTCATAGTATTTTAGAGCGGGAAGTCTTTGGTTATAAGTATTTTGAAAGTTTTCAAGAAGCCTATGAAGAGATGCAGGAATTTATAGATTTCTATAATACAAAAAGAATTCATGGAAGTTTAAAATATATGACTCCCCAGGAATTCTATGAGAAATATAAAGGAAAAGAATCAGAGGAATTTAAAGTAGCAGCGTAAAACGCGCAAAATAAGGAAATAAGTCCAAGAATTAAGGGGTCAAACCGGTCAAGCTTTCGCTCCCGTTTGAAAATATACTTGTGGATACCTCTTTTACATCCATAGCCTTTAATATCTCAGAGCTTCCACCTACATGTTTATACGCGACAAAGGGAACCACCAATATGGCTAGGAACATGAGCACACCTTGGAAGAGGTCTGTCCAGCAGACAGCCAAAAAACCACCTAAAAATGTATACATAACTATAACAACAGTTCCTATTACTACCGCCACCGTATAGTTCATACTAAACATAGATTCGAAAAGTTTCCCGGAAGCCACAAGTCCGGACGATGAATATATTGTAAAAAATATCAAGGTAATCACTGCAGAAATGTTTCTCAGCAACCCTGTCGGGTCTTTGAATCTCTTTTCAAAAAACGTCGGCAAAGTCAAGGAATTTGTTTTTTCAGTATACACCCTTAATCTAGGTGCTACAAGCTTCCAGTTTAAATAAGTCCCTATAAAAAGCCCAATGGCTATCCAGGACTGATTCATCCCAAACAGGTACACAGCCCCAGGCAGCCCCATCAAAAGCCATCCGCTCATGTCGCTTGCCTGAGCGGAAAGTGCCGTTACCCAGGAACCCATGCCTCTCCCACCCAAGAGGTAGTCCTCCAAATTGCTTGTCTTCTTATAAAAGTAGATGCCTACTCCCATCAAAAAAACAAGATAAAAAGTAAATGTTAAAATAGTCTCTAATCCTACCAAATCTCTTCCTCCTTACGCTACTTTATTATCTTTTTTAAAACTTTTTTATTAATTCATCACTTTATAAACATATTTTGCAATAATTCAAAATAATTTTTTGATAATTTAAAAATATATATTTTTAAGAGATTTTAATTATATATATATTATCAATAAAACAGTATAATATAATTGATATAAATTGTCAAATAATTAGAGCATAAGGTATATCTGAATCAATGAGTCAAATTAAGATTTTTTCTAATTAAAATTACAATAAAACTTTAATAACAAGTATTTAAAATTAAAAAAATCCCCACAAACTTGGTGTTTGTGGGGATGTACATTGTATAAATTATCTTTTTGAGAATTGAGGAGATCTTCTTGCTTTTTTCTTTCCGTATTTTTTTCTCTCTACCATTCTTGAATCCCTTGTTAAGAAACCTGCTTCTCTTAAAGCCTTTCTTAGAGAATCGTCAGAGCTTAGTAGTGCTCTTGCTACACCGTGTCTTATTGCTCCAGCTTGACCAGCGTTTCCTCCACCGTTTACATTTACTTTGATTCCGAATTTATCTAAAGTTTCAGTTAAAACTAATGGTTGCTCTACGATTTTAGATAAAAGTTCTCTTCCTCCAAAATAGTCAGCCATAGTTTTCCCATTTATTTCAATTCCATTTCCACCAGGGATTAATCTTACTCTCGCTACAGAAGTTTTTCTTCTACCAGTTCCTATATATTGAATCATTTCAGCCACTCTAAATTACCTCCTTATTATAATTCCACTTTTTCTGGTTTTTGAGCTTCTTGTCCGTGTTCTGCACCAGCATAAACTCTCAATCTAGACAACATTTGTCTTCCTAGTCTGTTTTTAGGAAGCATTCTTTTTACAGCTAAGTAGATTGCTTCTTCTGGTTTTTTAGCTAAAACTTCTTCTAGCCTTCTTTCTCTTAATCCTCCTGGGAATCCACTGTGGTTATAGTATTTTTTATCTAATAATTTTTTCCCTGTAACAGCTACTTTAGCAGCATTAGTTACGATTACGAAGTCTCCACCATCAATATGCGGTGTGAAAGTTACTTTTTCTTTACCCATTAATTTTTTAGTTACCTCTACTGCTAGTCTTCCTAGAATGTTACCTTCAGCGTCGTATTGGTACCATTGTCTTACTACATCTTCTTTTCTTTGCATTTTAGTGTATTTGTTCACTTTGTTATTCCTCCTTAAAAGTTATATCGTTAAATATAACGCAACGGATCCTTTTGTGGGAAAGGATTTTTTCCATATGATATTATCACATTATCCAGATTATGTCAAGCTAATCCATTTTACGACTGAAAGTTTTTTGCAATAAAAAAAAGAGAGCTTAGCTCTCCCTGCTGCTTACTTATATCTTATAGGGCTACAGGCCACATATTGCCCTGCTATTCTGAAATGGTTTCTTTTAAACTTTCTTTTGCCTTTCTTATTTCTGACAAAAGTTCCGCCAGAGTTTCCCACTCAGCTACATAATCCATGTCCAGAGGATGCTTTCTCATTTCCTTCTCGAGACTTTCAAGTTCCTCCAAATAAAGCTTCTCAAAAAAAACCAGCCTATTCATGAACATAAAATCATCCCCCTTTTTGTATCGGCATTATTCTGTTACACTCCTATTATACCTCTAATAAGCTCTTTTTCCTACAATATTTTATGAATAAAAAAGAGCAGCTTTAGCTGCTCTTTTCAGGCTTTTTTTTAGGTATAGGCCTACCAAACATCAACTGTGCATGTCTTTTTAGTCCCGTAAGGTCATATTTTTGTTCGTCTATCTCCAGAATGTCACTTTCCGGAAAAGGGTTGTACCCCTCTTCTATAGGAGCTGTATCATCTAGGTTAAGCTGCAGTTTGTAGGCCTTTTTCATTCCAGGCCCTTTGAACTCCGTTTTAACACTTTTTATAACGTTGTCATCGGATAATATTTTTTGTACTTCCTCTGGAGTAAATTTTCTGTTGGGTGGGTAGCTAGCAACAAAAAGATCTGTACTGCTTATAAATTTCAGCCCCTCTACTCTTTTCTCAAGTATGTCAAGTGTGTATTTTCCTCTGGAGTTGACCATAAATTTTTCTATCGAAATTATCTTCTTAGATGGTATCCCATTTGGAGTAGCAATCATGCCAAACTCTCCCTTGCTCAGCAGCTCGTCGTTTGGACCGTTTAGCCTCATCTCGAACATAGTATTTTTTTCAACCCCGTCCATGGCCAATACAATGGCGACTTTTTCAAATCCCACTGGAAAAAATGGTTGCATTATAACATCAAAGCAGTTTTTTATATCGATTCCATTTTGTGTCATTTTAGCGTCATGTGCTGTAATAGCGTACTTAATACTTATTCCCATGATTAGCTGTTCTCCCCTCTATTTAGTATTAGCAATATTAAGGATAGCACATTTAAATTTATTTGTAAATAAAACTAGCTTAGTTTTTCCCCATTAACTGGCCGATATGTACTGCATGTCTAAGTCAGATAGAGGAAGTTGGTCTCTTATGTCGTAAAGAAGCTTCTCTTTTTCTCTACCATTTTTTAGGTACATCTTCGTCAAAACTAAAATCATTGCCATATCAAGCCCTAACAGCGCCAACTTCCTGTCCATATTTTGATCTTTTCCCTTATCGTAAGACGCTATTTCTTGATTTTTTACATAGCTGTCCAATTCTTTTAGAAAAAATATCAAATTTTCTTTCTCATACTTAGTAAAATTTTGTCCTTCGTAGAAGTCCTCAATTTTTGGGAGCATCTCTTTTTTGTACTCATGCATTGCTACAGTTAATTTTTCACCGCTCAAACTACCGCTTTTTTCCACTTCTTTTGATATGGATTTAAAAAACGGTAAAAGCTGTTTTTTTATGGTGTCTTGCATCTCTTTCGAGCCGAACATAGTCACGGACTCCAAGACCCCCTGATTATACTCAAATGGAGACTCTACAAAAATATTGTAAGCCTTGTTTTTTACCCTTAGGTTAAATAAAATAACTCCACCCATCACAATAACACAAAATATTACAACGTTTAACATCTATCTCTCCTTCCGATGATTCTATATATTAAATTATAGTATAATAGTACGCAAAAATCAACTTTTTGCTCTTTTATCGATCAAAAAATTCTCTAAACTGACTAAATATTCCCGTAGCAATGGATGACTACTCTCATGTTTTATATTCTTTCTCAGACAGTGCTTTCAAATTTTCTATCTGATTTTTAAACTTTCTTCTGTTAAAAACATTTAAAAGTTTACTTGAAAATTTCTTATTAGAAATCCAAATCCTATTCCTTATATATGTTTCACTGCCCCTATCTTCCAGTATATACTCTATATAAAACATGATATTTTCATTCCATAATTCTATGCTAAAAAGCTCATTTTCTTTATAAGCAGTGACTACTCCCTTGTATTCAGAGCTTATTCCATAAGCGGTTATCTTTTGGATAAATTTCGTCCCCAGCATGCCCCCATCTTTCGGCACATCTATTACCTTCTCATATTGCAGCCCATCTATCCAATTTTTATTCTTTTCATAAGAAGCTATATAGGGAAAAATAAAATCCCTAGGTGCGTCTACTAATACCTCAAACTCCAAAAATGTGTCGCCCTCTAACTTATTACTGCTATCCCCATAGCCCACAGAAAATATTATCAAAAAAAAGATCATGACCAGAACACGCCCCATAGATCCCACCTTCTTCACTTAATTTTTTAAACTCTACCATCCATACTTATTTGCAATTTTTTTAAAATATATATGAGCTTCCTCTAAAGTTGAAAACTTTTCCTCCAGCTGCTTTTCGTAGAGAAAATCCAGCACCTGGGAAAATTCCCTCCTGTTGTGCACCCCCCAATCTAATAAATCCCTTCCCCTGACTATAGGTTTTAGCTCATTTCTTACTTCTAAGTAAAGTTTTCTTATCTCTTCAATTAATGCCAACTCCTCCGAGTTGTCTTTTTTTCCTCTGCCAAGTACGTCCGCCTTGTAAACCTTTAAAAGGTCGGATATGTTCACCTTTACTGCAAGCTTCCTAATAGAAATTTTATCCACTCCGTTTTGTAGAAGCATTTTAAGGGGCTCCTCATGGTAGAGTATGTATTGGGAAGAATTTTTTATAAGTTCTTTATTTTGTGTAAACTCCTCTATAAATTCCAGGTACCTTTTATATGAAGCTTCCGAGTGCCCTGGAAAAGCAATGAGCTTATAGCCCTCCTGTAAAACCTCTACAGGGCTAACCATTCCCTTGCCTATATCATGAAAGAGTATGGCGAGCATAACCGATAAGCTCCTTTCCTCTTTATCCAGAACATCTAGGCACATCATGGTGTGAGAAAACACATCCCCCTCAGGGTGGAATACCTTGTCCTGCTCCACCCCTCTCAGCCGGCTGAGATCTGGAAAAAACTGTACCAAAATCCCATTTTCTTGTAAGAACTCAAAAGCTAATGAGGGCTTGTCAGTTTTCATAAGTATTTTTTCCAGCTCGATAAAGACCCTCTCACCCTTTACTCCGGTCATTCGATAAAAATTTTCCTTTAAAAGTCTTACGGTTTCATCTGCCACTTTAAAATCAAACCTGGCCTTGAACTGTGCCACCCTCAGCATGCGCAGTGGATCCTCTAAAAAACTATCCTTCTCTACGTGCCTTATAACCCCATTTTCTATATCTTCTATACCACCGTTAAAGTCTAGCACTTCCCCAGAAAATGGGTCATAGTAAAGGGAGTTTATTGTTAGGTCTCTCCTCTTGCTTGCTTTTTCGACACTCAGATAGGGGGATATGCCGTTTTCGTCCCTTGGATAGGAGATTTCATAACCTTTTATCAGGTATATCTCAAAATCCCTTCCTGCCTTTTTCCACCTGCCAAATTTTGAAAGTATCCCCTCAAGCTTTTCCGGTTCTATGCCAAATACCTCTATGTCTATATCTTTGCCGTGTACCCCCATCAGCATATCCCTGACGTATCCGCCTACAATGTAGGCCTGACCTCCGCTTTTTCGTATCTCTTCCATTATTTTTCTATACATAGGCCCTCCAAACAATAAAAGGAAGCCATGGCTTCCTATTTATCTCTATTTGCTATGAAATCTGCAAGCTGTACAAGGTGATCCCCATCCTCACCAAATTTGTCCTGTATGATTTTTTTTGCTTTTTCAACCTTTTCTTCCAGGATTTCCTTCGTCCTATCTAATCCGAAAAGCGACGGGTAGGTGGACTTTTGCAGCTTCTCGTCACTCCCCACTGCCTTGCCTATCTTCTCGAAATCCCCTTCTATATCCAGTATATCGTCTTTTATCTGAAAAGCAAGCCCCACAAGCTCAGCGTACTCCAAAAGTGTATCATAGGTATCTTTGTCAACATCGGCTATTATGCAGGCGGCTTCAACTGGCAGTCTAAGCATCATACCTGTCTTGTGTGTGTGTATGTACTGCAGTGTAGGCAGCTCTATTCTTTTATTTTCTGACTCGAGGTCTACCATTTGGCCGCCTATCATGCCATTTATACCTGCGTAATCCGCTGTAAGTTCTATTATTTTCACTATTTTTTCTGCAGAAATTTCTTTATTTTTCTTAGTCAGTATGCTAAAGGCATGGGTAAGCAGAGCATCTCCTATGAGTATCGCCTCGGCTTCTCCAAACTTTTTATGTGCAGTAAGCTGTCCCCTTCTATAGTCGTCATCATCCAATGCCGGCAGGTCATCGTGTACAAGCGAGTATGAGTGTATCAGCTCTATGGCTACGGCTGTTGGTAAACCGAATCTCATGTCTTTTCCCAAAAGTTCCAGACACATAATAAGGAGTATGGGCCTTAAACGTTTACCGCCGTTTAATACCGAATATTTCATTCCCTCAGCAATGACATGGGGATATTTTAATTCCGAAAGGTAGCTCTCTATAACTGCATCCACAACTTCCTGTCTTTCTCTTAAATACTCTTTCATGAAAACACCCCCTATTCAAAGTCCTCTACTACTATTTCCCCATTTTTCTCCATCACCTTTTTGATTTTTCCTTCTGCTTTTTCCAAGAGTTCACTAGATTTTTTAAGGAGTCTCATAGCCCTCTCATACTCTTTTATAGAAAGGTCCAAGTCCATTTCACCACTTTCAAACCTAGATATTATCTCGTCAACTTCCAGCAGATTTTCCTCAAACGTATTTGTTTTAGCCATAACTCCACCCCAATCTATCTGCTAAAAAATGTTATCTGTTTTCCTCCGTAGTTCCTCTCGTCTATCTTTTTAAACTCCCCTACTTCGTCTGCCAAATCTTCTTTGAAGTGGTGCTCTGCTACTATTATACCGCCTTCTGCCAAAATACCTTTCTTAGATATCAATTTTATAACTCTTGTGCAGAGCTCCTGCTTATATGGCGGGTCCATAAATATTATGTCAAACTTTTCTCCCTTTTTAGAGAGTATTTCAATAGCCCTGAATACGTCATTTTTATACGCCCTGCATCTATCTTCAAAGCCGAGGCTGTTTACGTTTTCTATTATTACCCTCAAAGCTTCCACGTCATCTTCTATCATCACAGCTCTTTTAGAACCACGGCTCACAGCCTCAAGAGCCATGTTCCCTGTTCCGCTGAAAAGGTCTAAAAAACAGCTCTGGTCAATATAGGGTTCCAGTATTGAATATATGGCCTCTTTAACCCTTTCCATAGTGGGTCTTGTGCTGTTCCCCTTTTTGCTCTTTATCTTTCTATTTTTTGCTATTCCAGCAACTATCCTCATATCAACACCAACTTCCAAATTAATATATAAACATCGAGTCGCCAAAACTAAAAAATCTGTATTTTTCTTTTACGGCTCTCTCGTAGGCCTCAAATACGAAATCTTTTCCTGCAAATGCAGATATCAGCATAAGCAAGGTAGACTTCGGCAGGTGAAAGTTTGTTATTAGCGCATCCAATACCTTAAACTTATAGCCAGGATATATAAATATTTCTGTGTCACTCTTGCTTGCCAAGACCTTCCCGTCTGAGTCCACAGAAGACTCCAGGGTCCTTACCGAAGTTGTACCGACAGCTATGATTCTTCTTCCTTGCCTCTTGCCTTCATTTATAATATCCGCTGTTTCTTGCGGTACTTCGTATTTTTCACTGTGCATCTTGTGCTCTAAAATATTTTCTGTTTGAACTGGCCTAAAGGTGCCGAGCCCTACCTCGAGATAGACGTCTACTATCTCCACTCCCTTTTCCCTTATCTTATTCAAAAGCTCTTCTGTGAAATGGAGCCCTGCAGTAGGTGCAGCAACCGACTCCCCTCTCTTGGCATAGACGGTCTGGTATCTGTTTTTATCGCTGAGCTTTTCACCTATGTACGGCGGAAGGGGCATTTGTCCCAATCTATCCAGTATCTCTTCAAAGACTCCCTCATACTCAAAGGTCATCACCCTGTTCCCGTCATCTTTTATCTCATCAAGCCTGGCAACCAGTTCAGAGTTTTCTCCGAAATAAAGTTTCTGCCCAAGCTTCAATTTTTTTGCCGGCTTCAAAAGGACCTCCCAGCTCTTTAAGTCTATCCTTTTTATGAGAAACATCTCCATTATACCGCCTGTATCCTTTTTTCCGATAAGCCTTGCCGGTATTACTTTGGTTGAGTTCCTCACCAGGATATCCCCTTCTTTAAGGTAGTCCAGTATGTTATAAAATCTTTTATCCTCTATTGTACCCTTTTCTCTGTCTAACACCATCATTCTGGAGTGATCCCTAGGGTTAATCGGCACTTGGGCGATTAATTCCTCAGGTAGATGGTAGTCATAATCAGATAGGTTCATCTCTATATTTGACATAAATTTACCTCTATTTTTTCCTTCCTATTACCATTCTCTCTATTTTTTCGTAGTCCTTAATAACCACTACATTTTCAAAACCGTTTTCTTCCATGAGTTCTCTTACTTTTTCCGACTGGTTGTACCCTACTTCAAAAGCCAGATATCCCCCAGTTTTTAAATACAGAGGTGCCTCCTTCGATATCTTTTCGTAAAAATAGTATCCTTCTTTTGCTGCGGTTAAAGCCAGTTTCGGTTCGTGCAGTCTGACTTCCGGCATAAGTCCCACGTATTCATGCTCCGGTATGTAAGGTGGATTTGATACTATCAAGTCAAACTCATGGTAGCTTACATTTGAAAAAACATCCGATTTTATGAATTTTACATTCTTAGCATCATTTAATTCCCTATTTCCATTGGCTACCTCTAAGGCAGCATCACTTATATCCACTCCCAGGACTACGCTTTCCTCCATCTCTTTGGCTAAAGTTATGGCTATGGCGCCGCTTCCAACTCCTATGTCCAAAATTTTTGAATTTTCTACGCCGCGCAAAAGATTTATGCACTGTTCAACCAAAAGTTCAGTTTCTGGCCTAGGAATAAGCACATTTTCATTTACATTAAATCTATACCCAAAAAATTCCTCGTACCCAAAAAGATACTGCAGGGGCTTTCTCTTTTTTACCCTTTCTAAAAGAAGTTTACGTATGGACTCCTTTTCCCCATCACTCAGTTTTTTAGAAAAATTAAGTTTGAGCATCATCCTCTTACACCCTAGAACGTGGGCAAATATGTACTCAGTTTCCATTCTGGAATTAGCTACCCCATGTTTCTCAAGGTATTCGCAACTTTTTTCCAAAAGCTCCATATTGCTTTTTTGATGATTTTCAGTATGAGAACCTGCTATATTTTTCTCTGTGCTATTTTTCAAAACCTTTTCAAATCCCAGATTTTTTGATGCCATCTCTTTAAGGTATCTTTTTACTTCATCCTTTTCACTATTTTCTAGAGGCCTATCAAAATAAGCATAAAGGGCTATCCTCTCATATCCCAATACATGGGCCAGTACCTTTTCTGCTTCCAATCTTGGTTTTGAAAAGGAGTATTTTTTCAAATACTCCTCGCTCCAATTCAATATATCTATAAGTTTGTTCATTACTCTCCCACGCTTGTTAACTGATCAGCCTGATCAACTGTGATAAGTGCATCGATTATCTCGTCTAGATCTCCGTCTAAGACAGCCTCCAGTCTATGAAGTGTAAGCTTTATTCTGTGGTCAGTTACTCTTCCTTGAGGATAGTTGTAAGTTCTTATCTTTTCTGATCTAGCCCCGGTACCTACTTGAAGCCTTCTGTTGCTTTCTACTTCACTTCTCTGCTTCTCCAGCTCTAGCTCATACAGCTTACTGGCAAGAACCTTCATGGCTTTATCCCTATTTTTAAGCTGTGATCTTTCGTCCTGACATCCTACCACTATACCTGTAGGTAAGTGAGTTATCCTAACCGCAGAGTCCGTCATGTTTACGTGCTGACCCCCGGCTCCTCCAGCTCTATAGGTATCTATCTTTAGGTCAGAAGGGTTGATCTCAACCTCTTTCACATCTTCTACTTCAGGGAGAACTGCAACAGTTGCAGTGGAGGTATGTATCCTTCCAGAAGACTCAGTTTCCGGTACCCTTTGTACCCTGTGCACTCCAGATTCAAATTTCAGCCTGGAATAAGCTCCCTGACCCTGGATTAAAAAGACAATCTCTTTTATTCCTCCCACGCCTATCTCATTTTTATCCATTATCTCTGTTTTCCATTTATTTCTCTCTGCATATCTGGTATACATCCTGAAGAGATTTCCTGCAAAAAGGGCAGCCTCGTCTCCTCCAGCTCCGCCCCTTATCTCCACTATAACGTTTTTATCGTCGTTAGGGTCTTTCGGGAGCAGTAGTATTTTAAGGTCATGCTCAATTTCAGGGAGATTTTCTTCTATATCCCTCATCTCATCGAGCATCATCTCTTTCATCTCATCGTCTTTTTCGCTTTTTAAGTTATCTTTTATGTACTCCAGCTCGTCTACCATTTTTTTATATTCGGTATATTTTTCCACAACAGCATTTAAACTAGTTAAAGCTTTATTGTATTCCATCAATTTTTTTGGGTCCGCTGCTACTTCCGGCGTAGCAAGTAACCTTGTTAAATCTTTATGCTTTTCTACTACTTCGTCCAACTTTTTAAACATGAAACCATCCTTTCGTATTTATTCCTTAACTTACAGATTATACCACAATGCAGTTTAAAAATCAAAGATATAAAAGCCATGGCAAATGTAATATTTAAAAGTGGGTCTCAACAAAAAACGTTATAAAATTAGAGCCTCCATTTACATTGTTTATGGTCCCGAATATCCCCGACCTATGTGAAACACCTAATCCAAAGTAATATGATTCCAGCTGCTCTCTTCTCGTCACGTCCCCCATATTGAAAGCAAGGGAGGTCTCAAGATAATTTAAAAGGTTGGAGGTTGTCTTTTTACTGCTCCTCCTATTCTTATTCTGCCTTTCTATATTCACTATATGCTCAGTGTAAGAAAGCCCTTCGAGCAGTGCCAACCTAGTCCTAACCAGGTTACTCCACGGAAATTTTTTCCAATACATTTTTATACCCGCATTCAGCTGGTAGGTGTCCTCTTCAGTGAGTTCTTCGGGGTATGCATACTCGTCGTAGGGATCTTTTATATTCTGATTATGCCAAAAAAAACTCCCCATCACAGTGAAATCCACAGGCCTGTTTTTATAATCCACGATTATATACCTCTCCAGCTGTATCCCGTCAAAATTTCCTTCCTGGTGGTCTCTTTCATAGTCATTTTCCAAAAGTATTTTGTAAAGGTCTGAATAAGTGGCCTCACCGTGTATAACTCTTAGTATGTATTTGGTGTCTTCAGCAGCTGCCATTTTAAATGTCAGCATAACAGTTAAAAAAGTCAGTATAACCTTCATACCAAATAACTCCCTCCAAAATAATAGGGAGATGCTAAAAAGCAACTCCCTATTCAAATATTTCTCTTGCGTTATCCACGTTTTCTCCAAGAGCAACTCTCAAAGCCACCATGCTGACCTCTAGCTGGTCCATATCTGGTTCTTTGGTGGTTATTTTTTGTAGGGCCATCCCAGGCTTAGCAATAGTTTTTACAATGTTGTTTTCCAAATGCCTGCTGGTAAATCTCTGCACCTCGTACGATATACCTGCTATTATCGGCATAAGTCCTATCCTTAACCCAACTCTTAATAGCTGCTTGTAAAGAAGCCTTTCCGGTTGCGGTATAAAATAGTCTGCTATGGAAAATAAAACTATACTGCAGATCATAACTATAAGCAGGAAGCTCGTTCCACATCTTGGATGAAGAGTAGTGTATTTTTTTGCATTTTCTTTTTTAAGCTCCTCACAGTTTTCATAGGCGTATATTGATTTATGCTCTGCCCCGTGGTATTCATAAAGCCTCTTGATATCTTTAGAGAATGATAAAACTTGTATATAGGACACAAAAATAACAAGTCTTAAAATCGACTCCATTATGTTGGAATACACTCTGTTGCTAGGGAAGATAAATCCGCCTATAAGAGAAGGCAACACCATAAAAAGCCCTATTCCCAGGGCCATGGCAAAAACAACTGTCATCACCAATTGAAAATCCTTAAGCTCCTCTTCGTCTTCATCACTCTGATTTGCTGCAAAAGTAAGCTCACTAGTACCCATTATAAGAGCCTCATAAAGTACCACAGCACCCCTTAAAAAAGGGATCTTTGACATAAATTTATTCTTTTTGGTAACCTCTTTTCTTCTGTAAACTATCTCGCCGCTTGTTTTCCTGACAGCTGTAGCCATATATTCAGGTCCTTTCATCATTACCCCTTCAATAACAGCTTGTCCTCCAACACTTAAACAGTTTTTACTCATATTACCTCACCTTTTATTTTTTTCTTTCTAAATTATACCATATCTCCTCAAAATTTCAAACCTGCCTTTTCCATATTTGACATAGGCTTAAAAATATGGTATCTAGTATTTAAGTAAGTTATTATAGGGGGATGCTATGAAAATCTGCGTGACAGGTAAAGAGGACCACGCCCTTTCTATGGTTGAGCACGAGTTTTGCTCATGCGACTATTTTATAATATATGATACTGACGTACGCGACTACAAAATTTTGCAGAATACAAATAAAATAAAAATATCTTCGGAGGATATTTTTAAGAGGATCGCTTATGAAAAAGTCGACGTTATTCTTACCGGAAATCTCGACAAAAACCTGTTGAAGCTAAATTATGATTACAGCATCAAAATCTATAAGGCTGGCAATATGCGCGCTTTTGAAGCTATAGAAAAATTTCTTGGAAATCAGCTTTCTCTAATGTAAGTAAAATAGCAATTTTTTAATAAGGCATAAAAGCCGTTTGACAGTGCTATGCAGGTTAGGCCTGCTTTTTTATTGTGTACTGTACCAGATAAATTAAGTATAACTTTGAGGAGGACTTATGTTAAAAATATTCAATACCAGGGTTTATGGATTAGAGGAAAGTTTGATTGCCAGTGGGTATCCTATGAAAAGTGAGGAAGTAGAAGAGTGGGAAGCTTCGCCAGAGGTGTATGAGGCTGACTATAGAAGAGGGTCTAAGTTAGGGGCTGTCCCCACTGGGACAGGCCACGACAACTTCCTTAAGGGTATCATCGTACAGTTTGACGTAACATACCCAAACTACTGGACACCACAGTTCCAAAGATACCACTTTGCAGACATAGTAAGCTCCACAAGCAAGATGCACAGGCTGACCAAGATGGATGTGGAGAAATCTTGCAATAAATATGTGGATAAAGTGGTTATAGATAACCTAAACAAATGGATTGAAATTTTCAATCGCTTTGAACCGGGTATAGAAAATATAGATAGCGATGGTAAGGGTTTCTCAAAATATGAAGTTTTTATGAAGGTGATTTCGAATACTCCCATGGGTTTCGAGCAGACCATGAGGGTGACTACTTCTTATCTGCAGCTCAAAACTATTTATCTGCAGAGGAAGCATCACAAGTTGAAAGAGGATTGGGGTAACTTTTGTAACTGGTGTGAGACCTTACCACATTTCAATGAATTTTGTTTGTCTAAATAAAAGTAGCAGAAAATCCTGGAGCTTGAGCCCCAGGATTTTCTTATTTCTGTCCTTCTAAAATTTTCCAAAGATCTGAATCGCTGGATAATATAAGCTTATTTTTCCCGTTACCTTTTAAAATCTTTTCGTAAGCAGATAATGTCCGCACAAATTTATAAAATTCAGGATCTCTATTATAGGCATCTGCGTATATCTTTAAGGCTTCCGCATCTCCTTCTCCCTTTATTAGCTCTGCCTCCTTGTATGCATTTGCTAAAATTACTGTCTTTTGTCTTTCTGCATTAGACTTTATTTCGAGCAGTTTCTCTTGCCCTTCGGCTCTGTATTTCTTGGCTTGCTGCTGCCTCTCAGCTTCCATTCTTTGATACACATTTTCTTCATTTTGTTTTGGCAAGTCAGCTCTTTTTATTCTTACATCCACTATTTCTATTCCAAGTGCTTTAGCCTTGTCGGCGCTACTTTCTGTTACCCTTTGCATTATTTCTTCTCTCTTAACTGCTATTATCTCATTGAAGGTATATTTGGCAACTTTCTCTCTCAGCTCGGAATATACTATATCATCCAGCCTTGCCTGGGCTCCGCTTATATTTTGGACCGTCTGTAAAAATAAAAGTGGGTCCACTATTTTCCATCTGGCATAATTATCCATAACGACATTCTTTTTATCCTGGGTTATTATCTCTTTTGGGTCTGAGTCATAATTTAAAAGTCTTTTATCAAAACGCCTTACTTCATCTGTAAAAGGAGCTTTTATATAGAGCCCAGCCTTCTGAATTGGGTTTCCGATCGGCCTACCAAATCTAAGAACAATTGCCGTTTCTACTTCGCTTACTTGAAAGAGGGCGGTATAGATCAAAATTGCTGCAAAAATTACAAATGCTGAAATTAATTTTTTCATTTTGAAACAGCCCCTTTCTCGTCAAGGATATTTAAAATACCACTTTCCAAGTCTTTGTCTATTATAACTTTGTCTGTATCTGGTAGGACATTTTCAAGAGTTTCTAGATAAAGCCTTGTTCTGGTAACATCTTTACCTAGGTTATAATTTTCATAAAGTTTTAAAAATTTTGCCACATCCCCTTCGGCTTCCTTCACCCTTTTTTCCTTATATGCATATGCTTCATTCAGGAGTTGTTGGGCTCCTCCACGTGCCTTAGGTATCAAATCGTTTAAATAACCATTTGCTTCATTTATGTACCTTACTCTGTCCTCACGTGCGCTAGCAACATCTTTGAACGCCCCTATAACCTGCTCCGGTGGCTGAACATCCTGAAGCTGTACACCGATTATCTGTATGCCACTTTCATATTTATCCAGCACTTCCTGTAGTTTATCTTTTGTTTCAAACTGTATTCTATCTTTACCTACAGTTAAAGTTTCCTCTATGTTACTTTTCCCAACTACCTGTCTCAAAGTTGCCTCTGAGGCATCTTTTAACATCATGTAGGGATCTTTTAAATTAAAGGTATACTTTAGGACATCTTCAATTTTATACTGTACTATAAAATCTATATCTAGTATATTTTCATCACCCGTCAGCATCAAGGATTCTTCTTTTACATTTTTATACCTAGCAGGAGGTCCTACCTCCACTGTTCTGAAACCAACCTCAATTCTGTAAACTTTGGTTGTTTTAACTTTTATAACTCTTGCTATAGGTCTAGGAAAATACCAGTGAATACCAGGTCCAAAAGTCTTTAGATACTTACCAAACCTTAGTATTACAGCCTCCTCATCCGGCCCAACCGAGAATGTGCCTGTTGTCAAATATAAAACTACAATTATAATGGCGATTAATTTCCCAAATCCACCAGAAAAGTTATTCAATTTTTTTTTAAGCTCGTCTATTTTTTCAAAATTCTGGAATACTTCTCTTTCGTAATCATTTTTCATCGTTTATCTCTCCTATCTTTCGAGTTCGGTAGTAAACTTAAGCCTCTTGATTCCATTTTTAATCGACCTAGCTTTAAACTTGCTAATTCCTTTTAGCTCAGAAAGTTCTTCTAAATTAGCCTCCTGAATAGCATTCAGGTCATCAAAGCTATCCACAATTCCCTCTATATCCTTTTTGTTCAGCCTCATTATCTTACCGAGTATCCTATATCCCTTTGCCGTTATCTTGTTGTCTAGAGAGGAGGATCTCTTGCTGTGCCCTAGTATAAATGATAGATTCTCCAGCTCTAGTAGTTCTTCGTCGCTTAACTTGGTTAAATCATCATTTATGGTTTCAAGGTTTAGCTCCTCCTTTTCAGGGTTGTAATAATCTTTTAAAAAGTTTTGTCTCTCCTCTTCGACACCCTTTAAAAGTTCTTCCAACTGCATATTTATAAGCCTACCCTCAGTTCCCAGTTCTACTATATAGTGGCTTACCTCGTTTGAAATCCTAAAAAGCATCTCAAATCTTTGTAAAACAGTGGTTACCTCATACATTGTAACTATATCATCAAACTCCATCAATGTAAGATTAGCAAGAACTTTATCCAGCACCGATTTATACCTTTCCAACGTTTTTATGGCCTGATTGGCTTCACTCATTATGTCCGGAATATTTCTAAGCTGGTACTTTATATTTTCTTTATACAGAGTTATCCTATTTCTTTTTTCAGAAATAGCAATAACTAAATTCCCAGTTTGCCTCGATACCCTTTGCGCAGTTCTGTGCCTTGTACCACTTTCCGAAGTTGGTATAAACGAATCTGGCTGCATGTGGACGTTTGCATAGAGTATTTTTTCTGCCGAATAGTCTAGTATTATAGCCCCATCCATTTTTGCAAGTTCGTATACCCTTTGCGGGGTATACGAACAATTTATGAAGAAGCCGCCATCAACCATATTTAGTATGTTTTCGTCATCTCCTATGACTATGAGCGCTCCCGTCCCGGCATCTAATATATTGTTCAACCCCTCTCTTATACGTGTGCCGGGTGCCACGTAAGAAAGAATTTCAATAATTTCTTCATTCCCCTGCATTTCAATTCATCCTCTCTAGCATTTCGTTTAAATTCTTCAAAAAAATTATTTTCAAACCGTATTTTTTAGACTCTATCTCCCTTTTGTTGGCATAAGGGACATAGACACCGGAAAACCCAAGTTTTTCAAGTTCCTTAAGCCGCTTGTCTATAAAGGAGACCTTTCTTATCTCCCCTCTGAGTCCAAGTTCGCCTATTGCCGCTATCTTTTGACTTATTGGAATATCCCTGTAAGCAGACACGGCGGAGACTATTAACCCCAAATCTGCTGATATATCCCTTACAGTCAATCCACCGGGTATATTTACGAACATATCCTTGTTGCCTAGATTCAAGCCAAGCTTCCTCTCCATTATAGCGCTTAATATCTGTAGCCTATTTCTGTCAAACCCCTGCACCACCCTTTTTGGCATGCCAAACGGCGAATCTGTTAGCAGAGTCTGCAGTTCTAAAAGAAAAACTTTCGACCCCTCCAGTACAGGCACTACAACACTGCCTATATTTTTCTCATCTCTATCACTAAGAAAGAACTCAGAGGCATTTTTCACCTCCGACATTCCATTTTCTTCCATATTGAAAATTCCAATTTCATTGGTGGAGCCAAACCTGTTCTTTTCGGCCCTAAGTATCCTGTAAAAAAAATCTTCTTCGCCTTCAAAGTTTAGCACAGTGTCCACCATATGTTCTAAAAGCTTAGGTCCTGCTATCTTCCCATCCTTTGTTACATGCCCGACTATAAAAAATGCTATCCCGTGAGATTTTGCTAGCTCCACTATTTTCAAAGTACACTCACGGATCTGGCTGATACTTCCTGGGATAGAACCTTGCTCTGCGCTGTACACAGTTTGTATGGAGTCTATTACCACCACCTTGGGCCTTTTCATCGTTATGTATTGATAAATTTTTTCAATATTTGTCTCTGACATTAGATATATGCTCTCAGACGCCATCTCAAGCCTTTTCGCCCTGTGCTTTACCTGGTTTACAGATTCCTCACCGGATATGTACAGTACTTCACTTGCTTTGGCATATTCAATGAGAACCTGAAGTAAAAGTGTAGATTTACCTATGCCAGGACTCCCAGTCAAGAGAATCACTGCCCCCTCTACCAGTCCGCCTCCAAGTACCCTATCGAATTCATCAAGAGATGTTTTATGCCTTTTAGAAGTTTCCTGGACCTCCAGTTCATCAAGTCGATATACTTTTATCTCCTCTAATTTTACCAAGCTTTTGGGGGAGCCTTTTTTCAACTCTAACTCTTCTAAGCTACCCCAAGTACCGCAATTTGGACACTTGCCTATCCATTTAGAAGTTTCGTATGCACATTCCGAGCAAACATAGATTTTTTTCTCTTTTACCATTTTCCCTACCCTTTTTATACTGTATAAACAAAAAGTAAATAGCCTCTACACTATTTACTTTATACTAACTCTTTAAAAATATCCTATTTACATCTTTCAATATATTACTTTTTTTCTATACGCTTAACTTTATTTTTCAGATCTTCTATTATATCTTCGTCCACAAACTCCTCCAGGTTCCCGCCAAAACTTGCTATCTCCCTTACTATGCTAGAACTTATATAGAGGTTTTCCCTGGAAGCCGGCAAAAATATAGTTTCTATCTTTCCATCCGACAAACTCTTATTTGCCAGGGCTATTTGAAGTTCGTACTCGTAATCAGACACAGCTCTTAGTCCTCTTACTATTATATCGGAATTGTTCTTTTTCATAAAATCCACAAGAAGCCCTTGAAAACATTGAATCTCAACGTTCTCCATATCCTTGACAACCTTTTCCAGTAGATGCTTCCTCTCATCTAAGTTAAACCAGTAGGATTTGTTCGTATTGTTTAGTATCCCAACCACAATTTTATCAAACATATGGGCAGCCCTATGTATTATATCTACATGCCCTTTGGTAACTGGGTCAAAACTTCCTGCGTATACTGCTACTCTTTCCAATTCCATCACCTATATTTCTAAAATAACTTCGTACTCTTCTACATCCTTATCCTTTGCAAGCTCCAACTTAAACTTTTTCCCCTTGTCTTTCAAATATGAGTTAATAAATTCCCTATAAATTTCGTTTAAGATTGAATAAAGTTCCTTGCCCACCAGCACCTTTATAAGAGTTATGTCTTCATCGTTTGACGTGTACTTCACATCATTTATAATATCGTGTATGATGACATCTTTAGACTTGACATACCCTGTACCGCCACAACGGCTGCACTCCTCCAAGAAATAGCTCGAAAGAGGCCTTCCTACCCTTTTCCTGGTCATCTCTACAAGTCCTAGGTCCGTAAAATGAATTACATTATTTTTTACCCTGTCCTTTTTCAGATTTTTTTCCAGTACTTCCAACACCTTTTTTTTATCCTCGTCTAGCTTCATGTCTATAAAATCGATTATGATTATGCCGCTCAAATTCCTAAGTCTTAACTGTCTAGGTATCTCCTCTGCGGCCTCTAGATTTGTTTCTAAGACTGTATCTTCTAAGTTACAAGATCCGGTGTTCTTCCCTGTGTTTACATCTATGCTTATCAAAGCTTCTGTCTTTTGTATGACAAGATATCCTCCGCAGTCTAGCCAGACTGTTTCTTTAAGGGCCTTTTCCAACTCAGCGTTCACTGAATATGACTCAAAAATTGGCCTTTTGTCGTCGTAAAGCTCTATCTTGGTCCTGAATGAGGTCTCCGAAAATGCACTCAGATAGTCCATCAGCTCCCAGTATTTCTCCTCATTGTCTATGACAAGCTTGTCCACGTCCTTTGAGAAGATATCCCTTCCAATTCTTTTTATAAGGTCGTTATCCTTATATAATATCTCCCCGACCTTGGCTTTAGTTATTTGACTCTCTATTTCATTCCATTTTTTTATGAGGTATTCTATCTCTTTTTCAAAATGTATTTCACTTTTGCCCTCTGCAGCTGTTCTTATTATTACCCCTACATTTTCCGGCTTAACTTCATTCAGTATCCCCTCAAGCCTTTTACGCTCTTCCTGGTCTACTATTTTCTGAGATATGGCTATGTAGTCGTTATTTGGCATCAATACAAGATATTTACCGGGAATAGTATAGTGGGTCGTCACGCGAGCCCCTTTGTTGTCCCTAGGTTCCTTTAATATCTGAACTATTACTTCATCCCCGACATTTAGTATATCTTCTATGGGTCTTTGACTGTTTTTTATACCGTCTAAATATTTCTCCTCAAATTCCCTGAGGTCTTTTACGTATAAAAATGCATTCTTATCTAGCCCTATATCAACAAATGCTGACTCCATTCCAGGGAGTATATTAGCGACCCTTCCCTTGTAAATGTTGCCGTTCACTCTTTTTTTATCTTCCCTCTGCACAAAAAATTCGCCCAGCTTGTTGTCCTCAACCAAAGCAGCTTTTATTTCAAAGTCCTCTACATTCACTATTATCTGTTTCATCCGCACCACACTCTATTATGTTTTTTAAAATATCCTTCCTTGTATAACACCGTCCATTCACTTTTAATTCATCTTTTATTAGCTGAGAGTTCACTGTAATCTCGAGTGAGTTACCAAACCTAAGCTTATTGCTTTTTTTTATACCAACTGCTCGTGAAACCGACCTAGGGCTTACCTCCACCTTAAGGTTCTTCTCTGTTTTTAAAAGACTCCCAAAAAAATCGCCATAAAGTTTTGTCTCAACGAGCTCCCTAAAGGCTGGGTGAAACGGTCCAGCTAACACTATGCCGTCCTCCCTGAGTTCGTCAGAAGGCTGCAGCCCTACCCTTATTATCTCTATATTTTCAAGCTCAAAATAAGCTATCATCTTCGAAACTAGATCAACCGCATCACTCATACTAAGGGGTTTAAAATCGCCCTCTCTGTACATTCTTTCAAGCTTTGTCTCACTTATCACAAGTGTGGGATAGATCCTCACCATATCAGGAGCAAGCTTTACTATCTCTTTTGCTGTAGCCAGATCACTCTCAAAGGTCGCACCCGGCAAGCCCGGCATTATCTGTATGCCCAACTTTATTCCATAAGACTTAATCAAAGAAGAAGCTTTTTTTACCGTCTCTTTTCGGTACCCTCTTTCAGACAGTTTTAGGACTCCGTCATCTAGAGACTGTACTCCAAGTTCTATAACTTTTACTCCGTAATTTTTAAGAAGGGTTAATATCTCGTCACTTATACAGTCAGGCCTTGTAGACAGCCTGATGCCGTCTATGATCCCTTTGTCTATATACCCTTTTACCACCTCTAAGTATTTTTTTTGAAGCTCAATTGATATCGCAGTAAAAGTCCCCCCAAAAAAAGCCACTTCTTTTATGGAATCTTTAGCCAGCGTTTTAAGATACTCGTCTATAGTATCACTGATCTCCTCAGGGGTTATATTTGTCTCCCTGCCTGTTATTTTTTCCTGATTACAAAACACACACATATGAGGACATCCATAGTGAACTATGAATACAGGTATATTATAGTGCCTCATTTATCTTTACCCCAAATTTTTTACAGGCATTTTTTGCAGCCAGTTGCTCGGCTGACTTTTTGTTTTTCCCTATACCAGAACCCGCAACTTCACTTTTTATTTTTACTATTATCTCGAAGTTTTTTCTATGATCTGGCCCTATCTCATTCACTACTTCATAAACAGGTATTTTTTTGTATTTTCTTTGGCTATACTCCTGGAGTATGGTTTTGTAGTCCATAAGATCTTCATTTTGGTTTATGTTATCTATTTTCTCATGAAGGTGCTTTAAAGCTACTTTTTTTACCGTATCAAAATCGGAGTCTAGATATATAGCCCCTAAAAGCGACTCGAAAACATCCCCTAGTATGGAGGATCTCTCTCTCCCGCCAGTTAATTCCTCTCCCTTGCTTAAGAGAAGGTATTCTCCAATGCCTAGTTCCCTGGAAATTTGGGCAAGTATAGGTTCGCTTACTATCATAGATTTCAGCTTAGCCAACTCTCCCTCTTTAGATTTATTGAAATTTTTATAGAGGTATTCAGTAACTATGAGGTCTAGAACCGCATCTCCTAGCAGTTCTAGCCTCTCATTGTTAATTTTTCTATACTCCCAGTGCTCATTTCCATAAGATCTGTGTATCAGAGACTTTTTCAATAAATCAATATTTGAAAATTCATATCCTACTTTGTTTTGTAGGCTTTTCAAATCTTTTGTCTCCTGCATAAATAAGCACCTCTTTTAGTTTTCATATTTCTTCATTGCAATAACGGCATTATGTCCACCAAATCCAAGAGAGTTTGAAAGTCCTACTCTAATCTCTTTTTTCACTGCGTTATTAGGGACATAGTTAAGGTCAAGCTCCGGATCCGGAGTTTCATAATTTACTGTCGGCGGAAGTATTCCTTCACTTATTGCTAGGGCAAGAATAGCTCCCTCAATTCCACCTGCCGCTCCAAGAGCATGTCCAGTAGCACCTTTTGTGGACGATACTGCCAACTTATATGCGTGTTCTCCAAATATGCTTTTTATAGATGCTGTTTCATTCCTATCATTTGCAGGAGTAGAAGTCCCGTGAGCATTGATATAATCAACTTCTGTGATGTC
Organism: uncultured Ilyobacter sp.; assembly: GCA_963675185.2. Lineage (GTDB taxonomy): Bacteria > Fusobacteriota > Fusobacteriia > Fusobacteriales > Fusobacteriaceae > Ilyobacter_A. Next base: position 1,620,817 of record CAXXOH010000003.1, on the reverse strand, counting down.
AACTCCAGCTTCTTCCAAAGCCATTTTAATAGCTCTAGCTCCTCCTTCTCCTCCTTCGGCAGGTGCTGTTATATGATAAGCATCACATGTCTCTCCATACCCTACAACTTCAGCATAAATTTTTGCTCCTCTAGCTTTTGCTGTTTCAAGCTCTTCTAGAATAACAATTCCTGCTCCTTCTCCCATTACAAAACCGTCTCTATCAGCTGTAAATGGTCTCGAAGCTTTAGTGGGCTCTTCATTTCTTGTAGAGAGAGCTTTCATATTTGCAAATCCGTTCATTGCAAATTCTGTAATACACGCTTCTGTACCACCAGAAATCATCACATCGGCTTTTCCATTTTTAATAGTTTCAAAAGCATCTCCTATAGAATGTGTCCCTGCTGCACAAGCAGTTACTAAAGCCTTATTAGGTCCTTTTGCACCAAGATATATGGCCACATTACCTGATGCCATATTTGCTATCATGGCAGGTATTGTAAATGGAGATATTCTTCTTATACCCTTATTCAGCATAGTTATATGCTGCTGTTCCAATATTTCTATTCCACCTATTCCAGAAGACACAATTACCCCTACTCTTTCAGCATTAGCATCTGTAATTTCAAGTTTTGAATCTTTAAGTGCCATCTTTGAAGCTGCTATTGCAAACTGTGTATTTCTGGCAAGTTTCTTAATCTCTTTTTTTTCAATTCCAAACTCTATAGGATCAAAATCTTTTACTTCTGCTGCAATTTTGACAGGGTTGTCTGTAGTATCATAAGACTCAATAAGTCCTAATCCTGTTTTTCCTTCTTTTATAGCATTCCATGTCTGTTCTGTCCCTGTACCCAATGCTGTTATAAGTCCTAATCCTGTTACTACTACTCTTCTCAATTCACTTCACCTCTTTATAAAGATATTATCCATCCATAATTCTACAAATAACACTTTTATACCACAAATTAACACCAATTCTCATATAAGTGAAAATCCCTGTAAATTCGTGGTTTTATATTTTTGTCGTAAAATACAATTATAGGGGTAATAACATACCCCTATAATAACAGTTAAAAATTATTGCTTTTCTTCGATGTAGTCAATTACGTCTTGAACAGTTTTGATTTTTTCTGCGTCTGTGTCAGGAATCTCTACTCCGAACTCTTCTTCGAAAGCCATGATTAACTCAACTGTATCTAGTGAGTCTGCTCCTAAGTCGTCTACAAAGTTTGCTGCTGGAGTTACTTGATCAGCGTCTACTCCTAATTGATCTACTACGATTTCTCTAATTTTTTCTAACATTATTCTTTTCCTCCTTGAAATTTTTTTATCTCAATCAGTACTAAATAATAGCAAATTTTATTATTTTTTTCAAGCTCTACAAGCTAAATTTATGGCATTAAAAGGCCACCATTTACACTTATAGTTTGGCCTGTTATATAAGAGGACAGGTCAGAAGCCAAGAAAAGTACTGTGTTTGCTATGTCTTCAGGTTTCCCTGGTATTCCTAAAGGAATATTTTTTAAGAAAGCATCTTGCTGTTTTTCGTCTAATACGTCCGTCATCTCAGTTTGGATGAATCCTGGTGCTATAGCGTTTACTCTTATTCCCCTTGCTCCGGCTTCTTTTGCAAGTGACTTAGTCATTGTGATAAGTCCCCCTTTTGAAGCTGAGTAGTTTACTTGCCCGGCATTTCCCATAATTCCAACTATTGAAGCCATATTTATTATGCTTCCGCTTCTTTGTTTTATCATGGCTCTGTAGAAAGCTTTTGTTACTACAAAGGCACCTTTTAAGTTGATTTCAATGACTTTCATAAAGTCGTCTTCTTTCATTCTCAAGAAAAGCATATCTCTTGTGATACCCGCATTGTTTACCAATACATCTACTCTTCCAAATTTTTCCATAACCGCATTTGCTAATTCTTCTGCACTATCAGAATTTGTAACGTCTGACTTCATAAATATAGTTTCCACTTTATAAGTCTCTGCTATTTCTGCAGCTGTTTTTTGCCCTTCTTCGACTAAGATGTCGGTTATTACAACATTTGCCCCAGCCATGGCTAGCTTTTCAGCGATTGACTTACCTATCCCCCTTGCGGAACCAGTTATTACGGCAACTTTGTCTTTTAAGTTGATCATCTCTGCCCTCCTATGTTTTCTTGTTATATAAATGGAAAAATCTTATGCTAAATCCTCTAATTTTTCCACATTGAGAACTTCTAACTCTTTGTCTATCTTTTTAACCAGACCTTTTAATACCTTTCCAGGTCCTATCTCGTAAAGCTTTGTTACGCCATTTTCTTTTAAAGTAGATATAACATCAACCCATTTTACAGGTCCAAAAGTCTGTTTATAAAGTTCTGCTTTTACTTCTTCAGGAGTTTCTAGTACTCTAGCATCTGTATTAGAGATAAGTTTTGAGTTCCCTATTTTAAAATCATATTTCGGGAATTCTTCTTTTAAGCTGTCCGCTGCAGGTTTCATAAGGCTAGAATGGAACGGCCCTGATACCGGAAGTATCAATGCCCTTTTAGCACCTGCTTCTTTTAGTTTTTCACAGGCTGTCTCTACCTCAGAAACTCCACCTGCTATAACTGTCTGCTTTGGCTCGTTGTAGTTTACAGCTTCTACAACCCCGTCTATACCTTTGCAGATTTCTTCTATTTGAGCTGAATCCATCCCTATTATAGCTGCCATAGTCCCATTCACTTGGCTAGAAACGTCATTCATGATCTCCCCTCTACGAGCAGTTAATTTAACTGTCTCATCTAGGCTTAAAAATTCTCCTGCACCGAGTGCAGAGTATTCTCCCAAACTATGTCCAGTAACATAGTCAGCCTTTACACCTTTGTTCTCCAAAAGTTTAGTAAGCACTAGACTCATTGCTACTATAGCCGGTTGAGTGTATTTTGTTTGTTTCAACTTATCTTCTGGACCTTCGAACATTACCTCTTTTAGGTCTAGATCTATACTTTCAAATATCTGATCAAAATATTTTTTAGCTGCTTCGTTACCTTCGTAAAGTTCTTTTCCCATACCCACATACTGAGAGCCTTGTCCCGGGAAAATAAATGCTGTCTTTGACATCTCTACCCCCTTTAATTAAAGCACGTTTCAATATAGCATATAAGCTTTTTTATGTCAAGCCAATTAAGGTTTTAAAAGATTCCGTAATTAGAACAGTTCCTTCAGCTGATTAATTTCAGTTTCTAAACCAGCCATAAGGTCTTGAATTATCTCCTCACAGCTCTCTATTTTGCAAACCATAGCTGCAACTTGTCCGGCCATTACACTTCCAAGCTCTACGTCCCCATCCTTAACTGCAAGTTTTAACTTTCCTTTACCTAAGTTTTCTATTTCCACAGGGTCTGCTCCCTGTGACTCTAGTCTAAGTATCTCTTTTGCCAATTTATTATTTAGTACCCTTACAGGGTGACCTGTCGTAGTCCCAGTCGATACTGTGGACCTGTCTTTTGCTTTTAGTATAGCCTCTTTGTAGTTTTCATGAGCAGTACATTCATATGCAACTATAAACCTAGTTCCCACTTGGACCCCTTTTGCTCCAAGCGCTATTGCTGCTGCAAACTGCTTGCCTCCGGCAACACCACCAGCGGCTATTACAGGTAGATTCACAGCCTCTACTATTTGAGGTACAAGAGCCATTGTTGTAAGCTGACCTATATGTCCTCCTGCTTCAGTTCCCTCTGCTATTACGGCGTCAGCACCCAGTTTTTCCATTCTTTTGGCAAGTGCTACAGAAGGTACTACCGGAATAACTTTTATCCCGGCTTCTTTTAGTTTGCCCATATAAGGTCCTGGATTTCCAGCGCCTGTTGTAACTACTGCTACCCCTTCTTCTATACATACATCAATCTGCTCGGCTACATTTTCCATCATAAGCATCAGATTTACGCCGAAAGGATTTTCAGTTATCCCCTTTGCAGTTTTTATCTCTTCCCTTAGAACTTCAGGCGGCATACCTCCACCTGCTATGATTCCAAGCCCGCCAGCTTTTGAAACATGCCCAGCAAGATTACCGTCAGCTATCCATGCCATCGCGCCTTGGAATATAGGATATTTTATGTTTAATAAATCACAAATTTCACTCTTAAACATCTCTTCCCACCTTTTCGTAAATTTTTCCATAATCAATTCTACTTAGACCATTTAATAATGCACGATGCATAAGTAAGACCGGCACCAAAACCAACTAACGCTATATTGTCGCCTTTTTTAACCTTGCCTGTCTCTATAGCTTCCGCAAGAGCAATCCCTACTGAAGCAGAAGACGTGTTCCCGTACTTGTGTAGGTTAAGGTAAAATTTATCCGTCGAAATATTAAACCTTTTAGCGGCAGATTGAATTATCCTCATGTTAGCCTGGTGAGGTACAACCAAATCTAGCTCACTGGCCTCCATGTCAGATTTTTCCAAAGCCTTTTCAAGACCGTCCGGCAAAGCTTTCACTGCAAATTTAAACACTTCCGGCCCCTGCATCTTTAAAAAGTGCTGTTTCGCGTTCACCGAGTCAAAACTTGCCGGTTCCATAGAGCCTCCAGCAGGTTGGTAGAGAACCTTCTCTACATCGCCTTTTGCCCCTAGGTGGAACCCTTTTATGCCGTAACCTTCCTCTACTTCTCCTAAAACTACAGCCGCTGCGCCATCACCAAAAAGCACGCAGGTATTTCTATCTTCCCAGTCGAGTATTCTCGACAAGACTTCCGCTCCGATTACAAGTACTTTTTTATACGCTCCAGTTGCTATAAAGTTCGCTCCAGTCACTATCCCGTACACGAGACCGCTACACGCAGCTTCCAAGTCAAATGCCCCAGCTTTAGTAGCTCCAAGCCTTCTCTGAAGTAGGGCGGCCGTAGCAGGAAATGGATAGTCAGGTGTTATGGTAGCCACTATTATAAGATCTAATTCTTCTGGTTTTGTGTCTGAATTTTCCAATGCTTTTAATGCCGCATTGTAAGCCAAATCAGAACAAGCCTCATCCTCTGCGGCTATCCTTCTCTCCTGTATGCCGGTTCTCGTCCTTATCCATTCATCATTAGTTTCAACTATTTTTTCTAAATCAAAGTTAGTCATAACCCTTTCAGGAGCATACGAACCAACCCCAATTATGCCAACCGTTTTCAACTCAGCCATTTTAAGCCTCCTCACTCATAGTATTCTTAAGTTCCTCTACAAAATTACTTTTCCCAAATTTATGTGCAATATTCAACGCATTTTTTATCGCTTTCGAGTCAGAATTACCGTGAGCTTTTATAGAAATTCCGTTTAACCCCAAAAATAAAGCGCCTCCGTATTCAGTGGAATCTATCTTATTTTTCAACTGAACAAAAACCGGTTTTAAAATAAGTGCCCCTAATTTATAAATAAATTTTGATTTTATCCCAGTTTTAAGAAGGTCCAATATGAGAGTAGCTACGCCTTCACCCGTTTTTAGTATCACATTACCCGTAAAACCATCAGCTACAATTACGTCAACATTCCCATCCATCATTTCCCTGGCCTCTATATTGCCATAAAAATTTATTTTTTTGTTCTCCTTTAGTATTTCAAAGGTGTTTTTTACCAGCTCATTGCCCTTTCCTTCTTCTTCGCCTATATTGAGCAGTCCAACTTTAGGTTTTTCCTTATTGAAAAGTATCTCTGCATATTTTGCCCCCATCAAGGCAAACTGATTAAGATACTCCGGCTTGCAGTCGGCATTTGCCCCTGCGTCCAAAAGGACCATGCTCCCTTTTTTGTTTGGAAAAACAGTTGTAATGGCAGGTCTAAGCACTCCTCTTATTCTTTTCAGGATAAGCTGACTAGCTGTCATAAGCGCCCCAGTATTGCCTGCTGATACACAAGCAACAGCCTCTCCATTTTTTACAAGCTCTAATGCAAGTATCATAGAAGCATTCTTCTTCTTACGAACCGCCATCGCAGGAGGCTGATCTTCATGCATTAGTATTTTTTCATCCGTATGCAGTATCTCTATCCTAGATTTATCATAATTATATTTGGAAAGCTCCTTTTCTATTTCGAGCTTGTTACCTACCAACACTACTTCTATATCACTCAACTCATTTATAGCCTCTACCGCACCCTTAACAGGTTCAAGTGGAGCAAAATCGCCACCCATAGCATCAAGAGCTACTTTCATCAAATTCCTCCTCGTTATACTTTTTTTGCGCTCCCGCATATTATATCAAAATTAAAAGAAAAAAAAAATCAAAATTTATATTAAATTTATTAAATGTAGTCTACAAAAATGCGAATTACAATAATCTTATCAAAATTTTACATGCTCAATACTAAAAAAAGCAAGATGCTAGCATCTTGCTTTTAAAGATTATTCTGCTGCTTCACTAGCTAAAACTTGTTTTCCGTTGTAGTCCCCACAAGCTAGGCAAATTCTATGAGGTCTTTTTGGTTCACCACAGTTTGGGCAACTCATTAAGCTACCCCCTTTTATAGCATCGTGAGCTCTTCTCATGTTCTTTTTAGCTTTAGAAGTCTTCTTCTTAGGTACTGCCATTTCTATTCACCCTCCTATTAATTCTTTTTTTCAATATCTAAAAGTTTTTGCCATCTAGGATCTATCCCATCATTACTGTAGTCTCCCATTTCTTCCATCCCTTCACAGGAATCTTGGCAGATAGGAAACGGTGGCAAATCCAGTATAACCTGCTCCCTAATGAGCTCCGAAATATCTATCTGTCCATCAACGATCTCATCAATGACTGTTTTATCCGATTGATACTCTACACCTTTTGAATCATAATGCTCCCTGTAGGCTTCAGGCGTAAAATAAACGGTTTCAATCTCACCTGAAACATTCGCCTCAAAATTATTCAAGCACCTTACACATGTAAGCTGAACCTTTGTTCTGTAGCTGCCTTTTACAAGCACCTCGTCTTCTACAACCTCAAGTGAGAACTCTGCCTCAACCGGTTCTAGCAAACTAGCCCCCTCTAAATCCAAGCCGCTCAAACATTCGTTAAAGTGAAACACCTTTTGTTTCTGGTTTTTCAACTCTTCAATATTTATCTTCAAGACAGTTCACCTCTTATAAATACTTTCGCATTATACTCCGTTCTCATTTTTTTGTCAAGTAATTTTTCTTAACAAACTTTTCTGTACAAATGCGCATACTAGCGTTTAATTTTAACATATTTTCTCTTTTTTTTCAAACTATATTCGCAACAAAAAAGGCACTCACTAGAGTACCCTCAATTTTATGGTAATACAGGTTTAAACAACTCGAAAATTTCCTTCACCGAAAGAATTTCATCTATTTTCCATACATCCTTTCCTGCAAAGAATATTCCCTCTTCCAAGTCGCCGTCATGGCCTTTAACCAATCTTTCATTTACACAAAACTTATATGTACACTTTTTAAGGCATTGAATACACACTTGAGGTGGTTTAGTTTCTCCCTTTAAAATCTTCTCCACATAAGGTGTACGTATAGCGTTTGCAGGAAGTCCGGCAGAACTCATTATCTCTACAACATCCCCCTGTTTCGCCTTTACATAAAGTTGTTTAAATGTTTCACTCACATCACATTCTTCACTTGCTATGAATCTCGTACCCATTTGAATTCCGTCAACACCCAGCGAAAACATATTTTTTGCATCTTCTGGAGTTATAACTCCGCCAGCTGCTATCACAGGGATTTTAACAGTATTTTTTATCTCGGAAACTATGTCCCAAGAAGGCTTGTCTGTCCCTAAATGTCCGCCTGCATTTCCTCCTTCAACTATTATCGCACTAGCTCCTAATTTTTCAGAAACTTTTGCAAGCTTCAATGAAGAAACTATGGGAACTATTGGAGTATTCGATTCATTTCCAAGTTGAAAAACATCCCTGGAAAATCCAGCACCAAAAACTACAAGGTCTATCCCGCCTTCTATTGCAGCTTTTACAAGATCTAAAAAATTCCCAGCAGCAACCATTATGTTTACTCCTATTATACCCTTCGCCAGTTCTCTAGCTTTTTTAATCTCGTCCTTCAACTCTGTTGGGCTAAGACCTGTCCCGGCTATGAGCCCAATTCCTCCCTCACGTGCTACAGCAGCTGCAAGCTTGGCCATAGATGCTTTAATAGCCATTCCACCTTGTATAATAGGGTACTTAATTTCCAAATTCCCTATCTTCAAACTCATGAAAATACCTCCAAAATATCAAACTACGCATATTATATAACATAAAACATATAAAATCAAAGTTTTTTATTTTTTAACCCCTTATTTTAAAATTTTTTATTTCTTTGAAAGCTTTTATAAAATATGGTATAATTTTTAAAAAATTTAGAGGTGAAAATATGTCCAGTTTAAATAAAACTCCCAGTGCAAACAGATTGCACATAGCGATATTCGGGAAGAGAAATATGGGTAAGTCCACCCTAATAAATGCGATAACAGGTCAAAACCTGGCTATAGTCTCCGATTATGCTGGGACAACTACCGACCCTGTATACAAGGCCATGGAAATTTTACCAATAGGCCCTGTTGTTATCATCGATACCGCCGGTATTGATGATACAGGCGAACTCGGGCAGCTTAGAATAAAAAAATCAATTGAGGTAATCAAAAAAACTGATATAGCCATAATAACCATTACGGCTGACGGTTTAAGCGACTTCGACAATGAGGTAATAGAGCTCCTCGAAAAAAACAGTACAAAGTTCATAATTGCAATAAACAAATGCGATGAAAGGATACCGGATGCCTCTTTAAAAAATTTCTTAACCGGAAAAGGCTATCCTTTTATAGAGGTCTCAGCAATGAAAAAAGATGGGATACACGAACTGAAAAGACTCATCATAGAAGAAAGTCCTAAAACATTTGAGCAGCCTAGCATCGTAGGAGACCTTATAAACCCAGGAGATGATATAGTTTTAGTTATACCAGTAGATACAGGAATGCCAAAGGGAAGACTTATCCTCCCTCAGGTTCAGACTATGCGAGATATACTGGACAACGACGGGGTATTCCATGCCTGCAAAGAACGTGAACTGAGGTGGACACTGGCTAATCTCAAGAACAAGCCGAAACTTGTTATAACCGACTCCCAGGCTTTCAGTAAGGTTAGTGCCGATACTCCAGACGACATACTGCTTACATCTTTTTCTATTCTTTTTGCCAGGTACAAAGGTGACCTTATGAAGCTTGTTAAGGGGGCTAAGGCTCTTAGGGATTTAAAAGCCGGAGACAAAATTTTGATATCTGAAGCTTGTACCCATCATGCTCAACCTGATGATATAGGGAGAGTTAAAATTCCTAGGTGGATTAGGCAGCATATTAATAATGAAGTTGAGTTCGACTTCGTTTCAGGAAGGGATTATCCAGACAACCTATGTGACTACAAAGTGGTAATTCACTGCGGCGCTTGCACTTTAAATAGAAAAGAAATGATTTCCAGGATAGATAGCAGTATAGTTCAGGGAGTTCCGATTATAAATTACGGTCTTTGCATAGCATTCTTACACGGAATCTTAGACAGAGCTCTAAAGCCTTTTCCTGAAGTTTATTTCGAGTGGTTAGATGAAGAATAAAGGGGGAAAAATGAAGAAACTTCTCATAATTTTGATGATTATTTTTATAGCTGGGTGTTCTAATAGCAGGAGGCTTACCAAGCAATACGAGAAAAATCATCAACTGAGAGGTTACGCCTCTTGGTATGGGAAAGAGTTTCATAAAAAACTTACTGCTAGCGGTGAAAGGTACAATATAAGGGAGTATACCGCTGCTCACAAGACACTGAAATTCGGCACCATGGTAGAGGTAATAAATCTTGAAAATGGAAACTCCGTAAAAGTAAAAATAAACGACCGTGGACCTTTTGTTGTCGGACGGGTTATAGACCTTACACCGAAGGCTTTCAAAAAATTAGCCCCTTTAGATGCAGGGGTAATACCTATAAAAATTATTATTCTTGATGATAACAATACTTTTAGATACAAAAAATAAGGGGCTTGCCCCCATACCTATCAAGCTAAGAAATTTTAGGAACCTAACTTTTATATAGTTAGGTTCCTATTTTAATTCTTGAATTGTATAATTAATTGCAACAAAAAATGACCCATAGATATTTCCTTGGTATAATGTGAGTGCGAACAAACATTTAAAGGAGATTTTCTATGAGTCATACATATTTTAGCATAAATGAAAGAGAAACAATAGCGTTATCTTTAGCAAAAGGGATGAAACCCCTTCATATCGCAAAAATACTAGGCAGAAACAGATCCAGTATTGGAAGAGAAATCAAGCGGAATAGCATTGATGGCGAATACAGAGGGTTGAACGCTCAAGAGGCATACAATTCTAGAAAGTCTTCATGTGGATGTGGAGCCAAGGGCAAGCTTGAAGATGAAAAGATTGTCGACTATATTCAAATGAGACTTGAAGATGGTTGGACTCCCGAACAAATTGCTGGTAGAGCTAAAATTAAAGGTGTTGACTGTCCTTGTTTTAAAACTATCTACAGAGGTATTAAAGAGGGGAAATTTAAGGGTACAGAAAAGGAACTCCTTCCGAGACAGGGTAAGAAGAAATCTAACGGCATTAAGGAAACAAGAGGAACTATTCCAGATAAGAAAAACATATCAGAGAGACCTAAAGAAGCAGATGAAAGAAGTGAAATAGGACATTTTGAGAATGATACTGTAGTAAGTTCAGGAAAACAGGGAGCTATGATGACGTATGTTGATAGAAAGTCAGGATATGGACTTGTAGAGCTAATGGATAACAGAAAGGCTGCAACATTTAATCAAGTGACTTTAGAGGCTTTTAAAGTGATACCAGGTAAGTTCATTAAAACTTTTACATCTGATAATGGGAAAGAATTTGCAGGATTTAAAGAGCTCGAAAAAGAATTGAATGTTGAGTGTTATTTTGCAAACCCTTATCATTCTTGGGAAAGAGGATGTAATGAGAATTACAACGGATTACTCCGAAGATATTATCCAAAGGGAAGCAATTTTTTTAAGTTAACAAAAGAAGATGTAAGAAAAGTGATGGAAGCACTTAATCATAGACCGAGAAAACGTCTAGGTTGGAAAACACCCCATGAAGTATTTTGGGGTGAAATCCAAGAGTGTTGCATTTAATTTGACAATCTAGGATTTTAAAGCTAAATTTTCAAACTACAAAAAACCACTTGCAAAAATGGAGTCTGTCAAGAAATTGGTGTATCCGTCCAAAATTTTTTCTATGGAATTGGCGAGGGACTAAATACGTCCCTCGAAATAGATGCTTAATTGACCTATAATTTTTGCCCATTCCCGAACTCGAATTTTCCATTTCTTAGTAATATCAATCATTGCTAGATAAAGCATCTTCAACAATGAATCGTCAGATGGGAAAATACTCTTTGACTTTGTTACTTTTCTCAGTTGACGATTGAAGCTTTCAATTGCATTTGTCGTATAGATTAACTTTCGAATTTCTTTAGGATATTTAAACATAACAGCTATCTCGTCCCAATGATCTCGCCATGGCTTTATTGCAATATAGTATTTTTCGCTCCATTTTGCGTCAAGCTTAGCAAGAGCGTCCAACGCTGCCTCTTCATCAATGGCTGTATAAATTGGCTTGAGATCCGTTACAAAAGTTTTTCGGTCTTTGTAAGACAGATAACGAGTAGAATTACGGATCATATGTACAATGCAACGCTGCACCTCTGTTCTAGGGAATGTTGCTTCTATAGCTTCCTTGAAACCATTTAGACCATCAATCGATGCGATAAGAATATCTTCGACACCTCTATGCTGAAGATCACTTAGAACCTTTAACCAAAATTTGCTTGTTTCATTTTCACCGACCCACATTCCTAGGACTTCTTTCATACCATCAAGGTTGATACCAATAATTATGTAAACAGCTTTATTTACGATTTTGCCATCCTGTCTAACTTTGTAATGGATAGCATCCATTACAACATGGGCGTAAATTCTATCCAAAGGACGTTGTTGCCATTCTTTGATGATCGGCATGATTTTATCAGTGATCTGCGAAATCATGGTCGGTGAAATATCGATGCCATAAAGATTATTCAGATGGTCCTGAATATCTCTGACAGTCATACCTTTAGCATACATGCTTATTACTTGGTCGTCAATACTAGAAACATCCCGCTGATTTTTCTTAACGATAATTGGTTCAAATTCCCCGGAACGATCACGTGGAACTTCGATTTCAATTTTGCCGTAGTCGGAGCGAACTTTCTTCGAGCGCTTGCCGTTTCGCGTATTGTTGGTATCTTTATTTTTATAATCATATTTGCTGTAGCCTAACTCATAATCTAATTCAGCTTCAAGCATTTCTTCGATAAGATCCTTGAATTGCTCTTTAAGAAGATTCTGAACATCGGAAACATCCTTTAATTTCCCTTCTTGCATAAGTTCACGTACTTTTTGTTTGTCTAATAACCCTTTGAATGACATGTGAGTGGTACCTCCTTATTGATATTTTATTTTACATCAATTTCGGAGTTTACACCAAATATTTTACACCCTCCAAAAATGGCTAAAAAAGTTTATTCTATTATCAGTGGTGTTCTCGGTGATTATTTGCTGGGAACTTTTTTTATTTTAGAATCAATAATTTTTTTTAATTTTGAAGTCAAGCGCATGAAACGCTTTTTAGATTTCAAAGTTTCCATGAAATCAGTCAAAACCCCCAACGAGCTTTTTATTACTCGCCTTATACTCATTTCTTTTGAGTATCCTCCATTGATACCCTTTGTAATCTCCATTAAAAGAAGCATTCTAATTAAAGTGGCATATATGTGAGTCTCTATTCTTTCTACTTTCAAGTCTTTTAGTTTATCTAGTTTAAAATCAGACTTAAAAATTTTAAACAGCAATTCAATTTGCCATCTCAATTTATATATTTCGATGATTTCAGAAGGATTGAATCCCCAAAGATTAGTAATATATCCAGTAATTTCAGCAGAACTTCTTGCGTGCTTTGCGCAGTGCTCATTTGTTACCAAATACTTCGTCTTTTTTAGTAGTTTTCCCTTTGGTGAGTACTGAGGATTAGGGTTTAAAGCAAATAACCTTGTTCCGGCTTTCAAACGAGAAACAAAAGAGCTGTTTCTGCTTTCAATCTCATTGAAGTCATCAAATTTAAAGTACCCTAAATCTTTTAAAACTAAGGAATCTGTAACTAATTTATCGTAGACATATTTAGAAAAATTTTGCTCATTTTTAGTTCCCGTAGATAAAACAGTGTTCTTAAAAGAATAATCTAATAATTCAAGGAGAAGATTTATTTTTAAAACAGCAGGATTAGATTTGTTTGCACCTTTATACTTATTTTTTAATTTATTTGGCAATTTTATTTCAGTAGAGTCCATTAAAAAGATATTGCTGAAGCCATAATTTTTAAAGGCTTTAGACTTATTGGATATTTGTGTTTTACAAAGAGATAAGAAAATATTTTTAAGAAATTCTACAGAAGCCTCGCTAAACCTCTGATCAAGCGCTTGAGGAGAAATATTAATATTCTGCTTTAATAGAAGTTCAGCGCTTAATTCTTCCAAGGATGAAGTGCATAAATTATTGGAGCTGAAACAAGTTAAAGATATGAAGTTAAGAGGAGAGATTTTGCCGCTATTCCTAATTTTGAATTTAGAATACCTGGCAATTTGTTCAATATTTTTTTCCGAAAAGTAATTTAAAAATTTTGTTCTGATTTGTCTGTTTCCCAAAAGAAAAACCTCCTTCAAGTAGTCCTTGAAGAAGGTTTTAGCACAAATTCTATTAAATTCAAAGCTTAGCTTGATAGGTATGGGCTTGCCCCTCTTTTTTTGCTTTTTTATAAAAAAATAGACAGCAGCGCCTCGCCCCCGACTAAAAGTTTTTTCTTTATAAAATCATCACTAGGGTCTAAGTAGTCGCCAATATATACAAGATTGGCAAAGCCGTGTGTATATGTCCAGCAATTTACTAAAAGCTCTCTTTTAGTAAGCTCATCCACATTATTGAATCTGGAGTCTTTTTGCATATGCTGGCGAACTACCTTTCTAACTCATCTATAGAATTAAAGTAGCCGTATATCGACGCTGGAGAAGAATTAAGATTTTTTGCTATATTTCTGGCAGTTATCGCATCTAGACCTTCTTTTTCAAACAGTTCAAAAGTCTTGTCGAGTATCTCCGAGCGAGTAAAAATTGATTTTTTTAGCCATTAAATCCTCCTATTTAAAACTAGATATTACAATTTGCTATTCTGATAACTTAATGCCGGTAAGCCATTTATAAAATTACAAATTACTGCGTTTATATACTTTCTTTTCCTATCCAAAGAAAGTATATAAACGCAGTAATTTAAACAAACTCTATCTCCTACACCTTATATACTGGACAAACTCCCAGTTCACATATTTTTCCTTACTCCCTGCGATCCAATCCCCCCAGTTTACCTCAGGAAAATAGGTGTCCCCCTTGTACTCACCATAGATATGGGAAACATAGAGTTTTTCAGCAACTTTTAAAGCTTGCTTATATATCTCAGCCCCTCCTATTACAAATATTTCTTTTTTGTATTCGGCAGCTTTTTTTATAGACTCTTTCAAGTCACTGCATACTAATACGCCCTGAGGCGCATAATCCTTTTTTCTTGTAAGAACAATATTCACCCTTCCAGGGAGGGGCTTGCCTATACTTTCATAAGTCTTTCTACCCATTATGACCACTTTTCCCAAGGTAAGCTCTTTAAACTTTTTCAAGTCTCCTGGTATATTCCAAGGGAGTCTGCCCATATCTCCTATCAGCCCATTATCATCAAAAGCCACTACAATACTTACCATACACTCCCCTTTTCATAGCATTATTTCAGATTATTAAAAAAGCAGGGGGGTATCCCCTGCTTTTGCATTTCTTACAGTTGACGATTGAAGTTTACAAGTGGCAGAACTGGAAAAATAGAGCTGTTCATAGCTACATTTATAAATCCAACTTGAAATCCGTCTAGCACCTCAGCATAGTTGAAGAACCCAACCTGAATACCCTTGGCTTTTTTCGCCACGTTTACAGCCCCTAAATCAAAACCGTCTAGTTCGTCTGCGTAGTTTACAGCTGCGAATATCCTTCCGCCTCTAATATTCTTGTCTATGTTCACGAAGTTTATCACCTTGTAGCCATCAGTGTAGCCGCCTGTCACGTTTATACCGTTAAAAACCTGTACCCCTTCCATGTCCCCTTCAATTATATTTAACAGCCCCACAGCCTGAACCCCTTCAAAGTTACCAGTTGTATGAGAAATCAAAAAGTTTATGTCCAGCCCCTTTACGTCAGCATTCTTAGTATAGAAAAGACCGAATCTAGCCCCGTCTATATCAGTGTCCGGGGAGTTTAGCTGAATCGGCGAAAATACACCCAGCTCGATTTTTTCAGCCGAAAAAGACAGCGAAGCGAGAATAAACATAAGCACTAAAACAATTATTTTTTTCATACCATTGTACCCCCTTATCATATTTTTTAAAACTAAAATTAATATACGTTCTTAATTTAGTTTTCCTTTATGAAGAGGTACTTTTTACAACTATTTTTCTTCCGAAATAAGCCTATCTATTATCTCCATATACGGTTTCCCGGTTCTCTGGCTCTCTTTTAATATTTCCACTAGCTTATTATACCCGAATTTTTCTATAAATTCTGTTGCCCTGCTCAAGCTGTTTTCAAGGTGTAATCTACAGTTTTCAACATCTGCCTCAATCCCGGATACCACCCTTTCTCTGAACACCTTTATCCCGTCTCTTAGGAGCTCCATGCTTTCAAGGAGGCTTTCGGCAACTGTAGGAAGCATGGCATTTAGCTCAAATTCCCCGTCAGCACATGCAACTGTCAGTGAAAGGTCGTTTCCTAAAACCCGGTAGTATATCTGCTTGATGAACTCCGCCCCTACAGGGTTTACTTTTCCCGGCATAATAGATGACCCTACCTGTATGGCCGGCAGTCTAATTTCAGAAAAACCGGCATTAGGTCCGGAAGACATAAGTCTCAGATCATTTGCCACCTTGTTTAAGGTGACTGCCATGGTTTTCAGCAAGCCGGAAACCTCCACGAATACGTCTAGATTCTGCGTATTGTCTATAAGATTTTCCGCCCTTGCCAAGCCGTACCCCGTGAGCCTCTTCAGCTCTTCGGTGACGTAGTATCTATATTTCAAGCTGGCTCCTACACCTGTCCCTACTGCTGTACCGCCTATGTTGATTACCCTTATCCTCTCCTCTATCTTATAAAGTCTCCATCTGTCCCGAGAAATCGCCTCTGAGTAGGCTCCAAACTCTTCCCCTAAGGTAATCGGGACAGCGTCTTGAAACTGCGTCCTACCGACCTTAAACACGTCGGAAAACTGGGTTTCTTTCTCTTGTAAAGCACTTTGCAGCGCCATAGTCTCATCTAAAAGTTCCCTCAAAACCTTTATAGCTGCTATTTTTACAGCTGTAGGAAATACATCATTGGTTGACTGGCTAAGATTCACGTCTTCTATAGGGTGTAAATAGCGGTACTCCCCCTTTTCCCTTCCAAGCTTCTCAAGTGCTAAATTGGCTATTACCTCGTTGACGTTCATGTTCACAGATGTCCCCGCCCCACCCTGTACGGCAGGCAGCGGAAATTGCTCGTCATATTTGCCAGAAAGTATCTCCTCACAGGCATACTTTATGGCTTCAGCCTTGTCCTCGGCCAGCTTTCCCGACTTAAGGTTGGCATCTGCGGCTGCAAGTTTAACAATCGCCACGGACCTTATTATCTCTAGATTGATCTTCTTAAAATTGGATAATTTGAAGTTCTGCAGCGCCCTCTCTGTGTGCACTCCATAGTACAGCTCTTTTTTTATGTCCAGTCCGCCAAGTGAATCTAGTTCCCTTCTCATAAGTACTCCTTTATCAAAGTTATAACCTGTTTTTCTATTTCTTCAGATAAATTTTCTGAAAAAACTATGTAACTTTCATCCTCATATATTTTCTTCTGAAATGAAAAACTAGTCTCCCCAACTGAAAAAACATACCTATTTCGTTTCCCGACTTTTTCCGTAAAAGTTACCTTACCATATCTAACTGTTTGAGACAGCTTATCCTTTAATTTTTCAAATTTCAAATTGACCATCCCCTAATAACAAAGGTCTCTTTCGCCATTTTTTATTCTGTCCAATTTTTCACGTATAGTGCCTTTAACCTCTTGAGAAATATCCGAGTTCTCTATCTCTTTTTCTATAAGATCGTACCCAACATTTTTAGTCTCAGGACTCGCATAATCTTTTAGGTATTCCGCAAGAGTAAGCATCGCATTAGGTGTGCAGAAGTTGTGTATAAATCCAGGCTTAGAGAACTCCATAAAGTGTTCTCCCGTCCTTCCCAATCTGTAACAAGCCGTGCAGAATGATGGCGTAAATCCGTTAGACATCAATTCCCTCATCACCTCGTCCAGGCTTCTGGAATCTCCTATTTTAAACTGCTCCCTCTTTAAGTCCTGATCCTCTTTTTTCTTGGAATATCCTTGAAGCTCTATCTGCGTCCCGGCATCTATTTGGGATACCCCTAGGTCCATACACTCCTTTCTAAGAGCTGCATTTTCCCTTGCTGTCAGTATAAGGCCAGTATAAGGGACTGCAAGCCTTAGTATGGCTATTATCCTTTTTAATTCATTATCCCCCACCTGATATTCTGGATCTTTCACGGCGCCATTAGCCTCATTAAGTCTAGGGAATGATATGGTGTGTGGCCCCACTCCGTACTCAGTTTCCAGGTGCTCAACATGCTGCATCAACCCCATAACTTCGAACTTCCACTTATAAAGTCCAAAAAGAGCCCCTATTCCCACGTCGTCTATACCAGCTTCCATTGCACGGCTTAATCCGAATAGCCTCCACTTGAAATTGGATTTTTCTCCTCTAGGATGTACCTTTTTATAAGTTTTTTCATGGTATGTTTCCTGAAATACCTGATAAGTTCCTATCCCGGCATCCCTTACTATTTTATAATCCTCTACATCCATAGGCGAGGCATTTATATTCACTCTTCTTATCTCGCCATTTCCATTTTTTACGCTGTAAGTCTTTTTTACGGTTTCAGCAATATATTCAGGTGAATAATCTTTGTGTGTCCCATAAACCATGATTAGCCTTTTGTGCCCCTCATCTATTAGAGCCTCCACCTCTTTTTCAAGCTCCCCCAGATCAAGGGACTTTCTCACAGTATCTAGATTTTCAGCTTTGAATCCGCAGTATGTGCAGGAATTTGTACATTTATTCCCTACGTAAAGTGGGGCAAATAGTACTACTCTGTCCCCGTATACTCTCTTTTTTATATTTTTAGCCAATTCAAACATTTCACTTATTCTTTTTTCATCAGTGACATTTAATAGTATAGAGACATCTTCAAGAGAGAGCCTCTCCTGTTTTCTTGCCTTTTCCATCACATTTTCAAAATCACTGTCACTTGGATTGCTGCTTTTTTCAAGTAGATTTTCTATGAGCGCATCATTCACAAAGCTTTCCCTCTCGATTTCATCCTGCCAAGTTAGTTTTTTCATAAATTCCTCCTTAAAATAAAAAATCTCCCGACGGGAGAAAGAAACCAATCCATTAGAAATAGTGAAAAAAATAACTTTCATCTTCTAAGAATTAAATTGGCTAAATATCTCTCCCTTTTACTCAGATTACACCTTGTAATTAGGATACTAAATTATAGTTAAACCGCAAAAACAGCCTTGGGCTATTTTTTCATAACCGTCTTAACAGATATCCCTTTCAGACCTCCGATTTTCCCGGAAAGCGCACCTAGAATATCTGTATCGGTGTCTAGTATCAAGACTATAACAGAAACACTTTTTCCCCTATAGGGTATGCCCATTCTTCCGATTATTATATCAGAATAATCGTTCAGTATATCGTTCACCCTGGACACGTTTTCTTTTTCCTCTATAAAAATAGTCATAGTCGCTACCCTACTGCTCATAATACTCTCCTTATCAGGAATACCATGCTATAACCTCTGCTGACAATACTGTACTTTTTAAGATAATTTTTAGTCTCCTCTATGTCTTCCCAGGACCCGTCTTTCAATCTGGTAGGGCCGGCATTATAGGCTATTAAGGCCTTTTGTACATCTCCATCGTACTTATCTAGTAGGTACCTTAAATACATGACACCCACCTCTATATTATGGGCAGGATTAAAGAGATCGTATTCCTCTGGTAACTTATCATTTTTTTTAATTATCCAGTCTGCTGTACTAGGCATCACCTGCATAAGCCCGATGGCTCCCTTACTGGAAATTGCATTTTTTTCGAAGTTGCTTTCAATTTTAATTATAGCAAATATCAGTTTCTTGTCAACTTTAAATTTATCAGAGGCATCTTGCACCTCATTTTGATACTTTAAAGGAAAGAGATAATACAAGGAGGCCACTAGAAGCAAAGGCAAAATTAATATTAAATATTTAAATTTCATAAGCTCATTCTCCAAAATCGAAGTCTAGTTGCCTCATCGCCTCATATAATATTATCGCTGCAGAATTTGATAAATTCAAAGACCTAGCCATCTTAATCATGGGGATCTTTATGCAAGTATCAGAATTTTCTTCTAATACTTCTTCAGGTATCCCCCTTGATTCAGGGCCAAAGACTATGAAGTCATTTTTCCCGTATTTTATATCACTATATCTCCTATCCGTTTTTGTGGTGGCAAAATAGAATTTAGACCCCTGATGTTTTTCCATGAGACCCTCTAAAGAATCATGTATGTGTAGGTCTACCAAATGCCAATAATCCAAACCCGCCCTTTTTACACTCTTTTCATCCAACGAAAAATTGAACGGCCTTATTATATGCAGAGATGTGTTAGTAAGCACACAGGTCCTGCCAATATTTCCAGTGTTATAAGGTATTTCAGGGTTAAGTAAAACTATGTTCATCTATTTGCTCCTTTTCTCTACTTTTATTTAGGAATCTTTATTATGACCTTGGTCCACCTTTCTAGTTCAGATTCAATTTCAATCTGCCACTTGTGTTTTTCAATTATCCCCTTTGCTATTGTAAGCCCAAGTCCTGTTCCGTGGAGTTTAGAGGTCACAAGTGGTTCAAATATGCGTGTTATTTCATCGTGTGGTATCCCTATACCATTATCCGATATATCCAGTTCATAATACTTCCCTCTGTCTATAAAGTCAAAGCTTATGTACTTCTTCGACTTCATGTAATCGTAGTTTTCAATTGAGTTCTTGACTATATGATGCAGTGCTTTTTGTAGCTTCTCACCGGCCATGTAAATCTTTAATTCTGAAGGCACATTAATGTAGATGTCTATACCGCTCATATCCATACTGTCTTTGAACTCAACTAGGATACTGTCGATTATGCTAACTACCAGCGTCTCTTTGAATACATAGCTCGATTCATTTTGATCGACGTAATCCGTAACCTCCGACACCATGTCTATAACTCTGTCAGCTTCTTTTATAACTCCGTCCATATATCTGGCCAGCTTTTTGTCATCCGCCAGCTTGCCCCTAGCAATACTTGCAAACCCCTTTATTGTTGACAAAGGAGTCCTCAGCTCATGAACTATGGATTTAGAAAAATAACTAACCGTCTTCACTTTCTCGTACTCTAGCTCTTTTTTCTCCAAGAACTTATTTTGCAGGTATATGGAAAGGTTGGACCTAAACATATCCAACATTTCTCTGGCTTCTTCATCCAAAACAGAGTCCCCAATTTGCTCTAAAAGCAGTATTCCGTATTTGTTTTCCTCGTATGAAATCGGGATTACTGTTGTGTTTTTAAACCTGTTAAAAAATTCTTCGGTGGAGTAGTAGGAAAAAGTCTTGACTGAGTAGTACTTCTTGCCCTCCATAATCGCGCTTTTTGCTATAGGGTTTTCTGACAGCTTAATCTTTATCATATCAGCTGCAAGCTCAAACTGCTCTATCTCTTTTTCAGTTAAATTTTTAAAATCTATATAAGAATTTTTGCACTCCAAAATCTCACTGGACTCATCGTACTCTAAGAAGTAACACTCCTTGAAATCCAGATCCAGCTTGTTTACAAGTATCAAAAGTATGTAGTATATAGCCTTTTCCTTTTCATTCTCGTTGTACATTACAGACGTCATTTTCTCTATGGACTTTAACTTGTTGAACATATTCTGTATCTTTTCTCTTTTCTCCCTGAGCCCCTCATAGAGGTTTGCATTTTTTATAGCTATGCTCGCCTGGTACAAGAATGAATCTATCTTCCCTTTGTCCATGCTATCAAAAAATCCCTCATTGACACTCTTCAATATCAAAAGATACTCATATTTTTCAGAGGCGAGTATAGGTAGCATCAATGCTGAATTTATATCGTCTGTAAAGTATCTGCTGCACCTGAACTTGTTAAGGGTGATCGCTTTTTTCCTGGCCATGACACCGTTTAGAAGCTCTTTTTCCTTAAGTATGGCTTCACTTTTCTGATTATACCCGTCCTGGAAGATTATCTTGTACCCCTTCCCATTCTTTATAATTACCTGTGCTTTATCATATTCAAACAGGTACTTTATCTTCGAAAAGAGTATTTTTATCACCTTATCAGTACTTAAGGTAGATGTCAGTTCTGTATGTAGTGCCCTTAAATTTTCCGCCAGTATACGCTCTTCTTTTTCCTTGATGTATCTCTTATTGGCTTCCACCACTTCATTTACGGATTCTTTTAATTTCAATAAGGAGTTTATCCTTACTGTGAGTTCAATTTTTTGAACCGGCTTTGTCAGATACTCATTTATGCCGTTTTCAAAACCTTTTACCAAGCTTTCCTTGTTGGTCTTTGTTGTAAGCATTATTATAGGTAGATCAAAAATTGAATATTTTTCCCTCACTTTTTTTGCAATATCATAGCCGGTTGTCTTTTTGAGCATGATATCCAGTATCATGAGGTCAATTTTACGCTTGTTTAAGATGTCATAAGTCTCTTCTGCGGTTTTAGCTACGATTACGTTGCAGTCTAGATTAGACAA
The DNA here is from genome assembly GCA_963675185.2 of uncultured Ilyobacter sp. Classification (GTDB taxonomy): domain Bacteria; phylum Fusobacteriota; class Fusobacteriia; order Fusobacteriales; family Fusobacteriaceae; genus Ilyobacter_A. Next base: position 1,598,840 of record CAXXOH010000003.1, on the reverse strand, counting down.
GTGGTTAAGGGCTACCTGCAGGGTTATAAAGTCATCATCTACTACAAGTATATTGTGCTTTTTATTCCCTTTATCGTATTTAACGAGGTCTTTTTCCAGGTTCCAATTAAACTCTTCATCCAAGTTTTCTTCTTCTGCCATTTCAAGCATAAATCCAAATTGGCTTCCCTTTCCAAGCTCAGACTCTACCCAGATCTTCCCTCCATGCATCTCTACAAGTTTTTTGGTTATAGCCAAGCCTAGCCCGGTACCCCCTAGCTCGCTCTCCTTGGATATTCCCACCTGCTCAAATGACTTGAAGATTCTTTCGAAATCCTTGGTAGGGATTCCAACCCCCGTGTCTTCTACGCTTATTTCGACCATATCTCCCTTTATCTTGCCGCTTACTAATATGCTGCCGCTCTTTGTAAACTTTATGGCATTCTCTACAAGGTTGTTGAGTATATGGAAGAGTTCCTTTCTGTCAGCTTTGACAAGCGGGAACTGTTCCGGAACGTTGTTTACTAGTACGACATCTCTGTTCTTCAAAAAGTGGCTCAAGCTGAGTACTACCTCGTCTACAACCTTGCTTGCATTTACCGGTTCTATCTTAAGTGGATCATTTTCCTTCCTAAGGCTTGAAAAGTCCATCATTTTGTCGATTATAGCCAGCAGAGTTTTGCCGCTTTTTATTATTATTTTGAGATTTCTTTTCTGTAGTTTGTTTAACCTTCCAAAACTCTCTTCTTCTAACGACTCCGATATCTCTATTATCCCGTTAAGCGGAGACATTAATTCGGCCGTATTTCTAGCAAGGAACTCATTCTTCATGTTTTCTATAAGCTTTAGGTTTGCCGTCATCTCATTTATCTTGTTTCCCAAGATTCCGAATTCATCTTGACTCTCCACCTCTACCATTTTGTCAAGGTTTCCATTTAAGATATCCTCTACCGTCTCACCTATACTTTTTAAAGGTTTAGACATATAGGATGCCAATACTGTTATCGCTAAAAATCCAAGAAAGAATACCATAAGAGAAGCTACCACCAAGCTGAATCCCATGTTCACAAAAAAGCTTCTTTCAGATACGTCGATTTTATCCAAAAGTTTTTCAAAAAAGTATTCATTATTTGTAACTGCTATCATGCCTATTTTTTCTCCAATATAGTTTCTTATTGGAAAATATACGACCTCATACTTTTCCTGATCTATATTCAACTTCTCGTAGTATAGACTGCTTCCAGATAGAATTTTCTCGTATACATTTTGCTTGTTCATATCCTTACTTGAGAATTTATCCACTGTAGAGTAAATCAAATTCCCTTCGCCGTAAATGGATAGTCCTCTTTGGGTGATTTTAGATATTTTATCAATAAACTCTTCTCCAAATTCACAAAGGGCATAGAATAGATATTTTTTCCCATTTCCAAGCTCTATAGGTTTAAAAATTTCATAGTAAATTTTACCATTATAACCTATGAGTCGGTTTACTACCCCATTTAAACTGTATACTTTTTTCAACTCATCCCTTATTCCGGATCTAAAAATGCTATCGGATTTCTGGCTATTTATATAATCCAAAGTTACAAACTTCGCATTTCCTTTGGCAAAGTAGTAAATGTCATCCTTTATATCTTTGAACCCACGGAACTCCGAAAGATCACTTACATCAAAATTTCCTTTTTGTAGTTCTCCCAAAAATTCACGGTTTGAAAAGATTAACTCCAGCTGACCCTCTAAAATCTCATAAAAAAAAGAAAAGGAGTCCGCTGTGAGCCTGTCATATTTTAACAAGTCGTAGCTCTTGTTTATGCTTAACTCATTTTTAGACTTTTTTATAAAGGCGTTCATCTCACTTTTCAAGTAGTTGAAAAGTAATATATTGTTCGCTATGAGAAGAACTACTAATAAGGTTAAAAATATAAACATCAGCTTTATTTTTATACTTAAATCCCTCAATCTCACAGCACTCACCGTTCCTTACTCAATATTCAAAAGTTTTCTGAACTCTTTAGCACTTATCTTACCCTTACTTATCGAATTAACCTCTTTTATATCCAGACTTTTGTCTTTTTTCCCTCCACCTAAAATTGTGTTTATATGGGTTACTGCTATAGCCAGTGCATCTGCAGCGTCGTCCGGCTTAGGAATACTCTCCATATTCAAAACCTTCTTTACCATAGTTTGAACCTGGATTTTTGTAGCCCTTCCGTAACCAGTTATCCCCATCTTCACTTGTAGTGGAGTATAGTCCCCTATCTTTACCCCAAGCTTTTCTCCACAAAGAACAATCACTCCCCTTGCCTGTCCTACAGAAATGACCGTTTTATTGTTTTTAAAATAGTAGAGCTCTTCCACCGCCATATAGTCCGGCTTATACTTTTCCAAAAGTACCAAGAGGTCGTCATATATTTTTTTAAGCCTTTTCGAGAGCTGTAGACCAGTTTCGGTGTATATGCACCCATAGTCTACAACGGTATACCTACCATTTTTGTAGTCTAACACCCCATAGCCGACAATTGCCGTTCCTGGGTCTATTCCAATAACTCTCATCCAGCTCTTCTCCTTTGTTTATGTACGTTAAAGTGTACCATAATTCCATAAAAAATTCCATGGAAATTTTGCAGTTCCACCCCTAAACAAAACCTTAAGTAAATATTTTCATTTCACAATATCCAATTTACTGCTTAATTTATACTGCTACCGAAATCCAGAAAAAAACCTTAGCTAATAGCAGTTCTACACAAACTTTAGCCATACTATTCTTTAAAACAGGTACAGGGAACCTGCTTTCGATTCAAATATTTTTGCTACTCCCTATTATAATATTTATTTTTTAAAAAACCAAAAGAGGATTTTCACAGCTTTTAGATATAATATAAAAAACCATGAAACGGGGGTGAAACTGGGTTTTAACTCAGAATAGCCATGATAAAATACCTAAGCGAAATAAGCCACTATCCTCTTTTAAATAAAGAGGAAGAATACAGAATATCAAAATTAATCTCCGCAGGAGATGCTAACGCCAAAGAAAAGCTGATCGTTTCTAATCTAAGACTCGTGGTGAGCATAGCGAAAAGATATGCCCACTTTGGAATGCCACTGCAAGATATAGTCCAAGAGGGCACGCTAGGCCTTATCCGTTCCGCGGAAAAATTCGATCCGAACATGGGTAAGCGCTTTTCAACCTATGCCACTTGGTGGATAAAGCAATCCATAATGAGGTTTATAGTAAATACCAAGGGGATTGTCCGCTATCCAGCCTACGTACATGACAACCTGTCTAAAATTAAAAAATTCATACAAAATTACAAAACCTCACACAACTCTACTCCCACAATAGATACTATATCAGAAAGCTTAAATTTAAAGGTAAAAGAAGTTGAAAAATGCATACGTATTTTTGAATACTCCTTCGTTTCCCTAGAGGATACTAGCGTGGACAACTTCGACCTCCACTCAATAATACCCGATGAAAATTTCTTCGAAGAGGAAATCTTATGGAAATACGAAGTGAGAGAACTCATAAGACAGGTTCAGAAACTACCTGTAAGAGAAAAATCTGTACTTGTAGGTAGGTTTGGGCTGTTCGGAGATAGAATTAAAACTCTTGAAGAGCTGGGAAGCGAATTGAACCTAACAAGGGAAAGGGTTAGGCAGATACAGATCAGCTCAATAAAAAAATTAAAGAAAATGATGGACGGAAACTAAAAAAGAAGCCTTGGGCTTCTTTTAATTTTTATCATTTTTCAACAAATATTTTATAGCTTCCATCGAAGCTATTGTCCCATCTGCAACAGCAGTAGTCACCTGTCTTACAGATTTAGAACGTACATCACCAGCAGCGTAAACTCCATCTATGCCAGTTTCCATCTTATCATTTGTTATTATATATCCGTGTTCGTCAAGATTTGCGAATGTCGAAAATAACTCCTGGCTGTTTTTCGTTCCTAAATAAAGGAAAACATAGTCCACATCGTATAGCTTTTCACCTAGTTTTTCTTCTACCAGTATTTTCTCGACGTATCTGCTTCCGTCTATTTTTTTCAAAACCGCACCTGTTATAACTTCTATTTTATCGTTTTCAGTCAAGGACGCATGAAGCACCCTATCACATTGAAATTCATTCTCTTCCGTAAAAATCAAAACATTTTTTGCATACCTGGTCAAAAACAACGCTTCCCTAGCAACTTCTTCCCCTCGACCAAAAAGGCTCACTGAAAGTCCTTTTGTAAAGGCCCCGTCACACGTAGCACAGTATGAAACCCCTTTCCCTAAAAACTCTACCTCTCCGACGATTTTGTCTAAAGAGTTTTGGTTCCAACCGCTAGCTATTATAACAGACTTAGCCCTATAATTTTTATTTGTTGTTTTTACCAATTTATGGATATCAAAAGTATCCAGTTCCAAAAATATGCCTTCCTCTATCTCCACTCCGTATCTCTGTGCCTGCTTCCTTTTCAGGTCATAGAGTTCTTTCCCTGTTATCCCTTCTGGAAATCCCGGGTAATTGTCTATTTTATGGGCAGACAAAAGACTCCCCCTACCTGGAATCTCGATAACCAAAACTTTTAAGTTTGCCCTGCCTGCATATATAGCTGCGGTAAGCCCAGCTGGTCCTCCACCAACAATAACCATATCATAAACCTTTTCCATAAGAATCATCTCTCTCTAAATTAATCTTCTAAATCTAAGCTTCTCAAGACTCTTATAACAGCCTCATCCGCTATACTGTAGCAGACTTTTTTCCCAAATTTATCGCAGGTTATAAACCCAGAATTCCTTAAATGGGCCAAGTGCTGGCTGACACTTGATTGAGATATGTTTAGCATCTCTTCTATCTGCCCGACACAGATATTCTCTCCACCCTTTTTAACTAGGACGTCTAATATCCCTAATCTTATTGGATTAGACATCATTTTCAACAATAATATCGCTCTTTCCATTTTCATCAGTATCTGCTCCTTGCCATATATTAATACTTTCACATTACTACATATTATAACCTCATCATTATTACATATTATACTATAAACAGGTAATTCATGTCAAACGTTAGCGTCAATATTACTCCCCAAAGAGGTTTTTTCTCTCAACTCCAAGCTTAGTCATTCCGTTATGCCCAGGATATACAACGGTTTCCGCAGGATAATTTTTACATATTTTGTTAAGGCTCCTCACTATATCCTCATAACTTCCAGTAGGAAGGTCGACCCTTCCGTAACCCATATTAAAAAGGGTATCCCCGCTTATCATTACTTTATTTGTCTCGCTATAGAAGCATTTGCTCCCCTTTGTATGCCCCGGGGTATCTATCACGAAAAATCCTGCAACTGTATCCCCCTCTTTTAGGGTGATTATTTTTTTATCTTTTCCGAGCTGGAATTCACTCCCCATAATTTGTGATGAAAGGCTCAGGTTAGAGTTGTATAAGAACTCCTTGTCTTCGTACCCTATATACAAATCGATGTCCATTTTGTACTCTAAAAGCTTCATGAGTCCGCCTATATGGTCATAGTGTCCGTGAGTGAATACAACTCTTTTTAAGACTATTCTATTCTCTTCCAAAAAATCTATTAAAGGCTTTAGGTTTTCTCCGCCTATATCAAAAAGGGTTGCATCTTGCTTATTTTCCCACACCAAATATGCATTTGTGGACATGCCGCCTAAAACAAAATTTTTTATCTCCAAGTTTATCCCCCCTATTATTTACAATTATCCTAATATTTTAATAAAAATAAAGGGACTTGTCAAGCAAGTCCCCCAAATTAATATTTTAAACATTGAATAGGAATTCCATAAGATCTCCATCTTTTACTATATACTCTTTCCCCTCTAGTCTAAGGACCCCGCTCTCTTGAGCACCCTTCCAACCTTTGTTCTTTATAAAGTCATCGTAAGAAACTACCTTAGCCCTTATGAAACCTTTTTCAAAGTCGGTGTGTATCTCTCCTGCAGCTTTAGGCGCAGTATCACCTATTTTTATAGTCCATGCCCTTACCTCTTTTACTCCAGCAGTAAAGTAAGTTTGCAGTCCTAGAAGCTTGTAGCCTGCCCTTATAAGTCTGCTCAGTCCAGGCTCATCTACACCGAGCTCATCCAAAAACATCTGCTTGTCCTCTTCCTCCATCTCAGCAAGTTCAGCCTCTACTTTAGCCGAAACTATTACGACTTCAGATCCATGCTCTGCTGCATATTCCCTAACTTTTTCGACATATTCGTTACCTGTAGATAACTCTTCTTCGCTCACGTTTGCAGCATACATCATAGGTTTTACAGTTAAAAATTGATATACCTTAATAAGCTCCTTTTCTTCATCTGTAAAATTCATAGTTTTAAGTAGTCCAGAATTTTCTAGATGTTCCTTACACTTTTCCAGTATAGGCATCGCCGCGATAGCTTCCTTGTTTTTACCCCTGACCAATTTCGCCTGCTTTTGTATTGCCCTTTCCACAGTCTCAAGATCAGAAAGTATAAGCTCAGCATTTATTACCTCTATATCCCTTATAGGGTCTACACTACCATCCACATGCACCACATTTGTGTCTTCAAAACACCTTACAACCTGGCATATAGCAACGGTATTTCTTATATTAGACAAAAACTTATTTCCAAGCCCCTCGCCTCTTGAGGCACCTTTAACAAGTCCGGCTATATCAACAAACTCAACTGTAGCATGCATAACTCTTTGAGGATTTATAATCTTAGACAACTCCTCTAGTCTTGAGTCTGGAACCGTAACCATCCCGACGTTTGGCTCTATCGTACAAAATGGGTAGTTTGCAGCCTCAGCCGCACCCGCTTTTGTAATCGCATTAAAAAGGGTAGACTTCCCGACGTTAGGAAGCCCAACTATACCTATTCCTATCATCTAATACTTCCTCCTAAAATTTTTATTTACCAAGTAATTCTAACACAATTACAATATTTTGTAAACACGCTGTTTTCCTCTAAACTTCAGCGTAAAAAAAGGTTTTCTAACTTGTTACGGTATACCCTAATTAGACTACAGTATAACTTTTTTAAAGTTTAAGCTTCTACCAGCGTTACTATTAGTAAATAAACTTGAATTTGTATTGGAGCTGATAAGCATGATAGATTTAAAAATCTTAAAGGGTAACATCATTTATACAGAAACTTCAAAAGGTTTTAACACCATTGAAAATGGCTACATAGTTATAAAAAATGGTATAGTACAGGAGTGCTCTAATGTTCTTCCAGAAAAATATAATAGGAGTGCTGTTACTGATTACGGGAATATGCTTATAATACCTGGTTTAAACGATCTGCACTGTCATGCTTCGCAATTCAACCATACTGGCATCGGTATGGACAAAGAACTGGTGCCCTGGCTTTTCTCATACACATTCCCCGAGGAAAAAAAGTTTAAGAATTTGGCGTATGCTAATAAGACTTATAAAAATTTCATAAATGAACTTTGGAAAAACGGCTCCACCAGATCGGCGGTATGGGCTACCCTGCATAGGGAATCCACGGATCTTTTGATGGATCTTTTTATAAAAAGCGGATTGGGTGCCTTTGTAGGAAAGGTTAATATGGACATAAACACCCCAGAATTTTTATCGGAGGACACCTACACCTCGCTAGAGGATACAGAATATCTCTTGAAAAAATATCTAAAGAAATCTCACTTGGTAAAACCAATAATAACCCCCAGGTTTATTCCTACCTCTTCAGAAAATCTACTTAAAGGAGTGGCTGGGCTGTCTAAAAAATATAATATTCCAGTACAATCTCACTTATCCGAAAACCTAGACGAGATCAGCTGGGTGAAAAAACTCTACCCGAAATCGCCTAGCTACGGCGCGGTATACGATCAGTTCGGTCTTTTCGGTCAGAGGCCCACACTTATGGCTCATTGTGTGCATTCCAGCGACAAAGAAAGAAGCCTCATGAAATGTAGGGGTGTTTTTGCTGTACACTGCCCTAACTCTAATCTAAATCTTGGCAGCGGCATAATGCCTATCAGGAAATTTTTGAACGAGGGTATCCTCGTTGCTCTAGGCACCGACATAGGTGCTGGCAATAGCTGTTCTATGCTGGATATTATGGTTTCTGCCATACAACTGTCTAAAATAGTATGGATGGAATCCAAAAAAAAATTAAATTTTCTTAGCACGGCAGAAGCTTTTTATTTAGCTACAAAGGGTGGCGGAAGTTTTTTTGGAAATGTGGGAAGCTTTGAAAAGGGATATGAATTTGATGCCCTTGTTATAGACGACTCCTGCTTTGGAATAGCGGAGCTCTCCCTGGAGGAAAGAATCCAAAAAGTCATCTATAGAGGGGACGATCGAAATATTATTCATAGATATGTTTGCGGGAATTTGGTAGAAGAACCGTTCCCGAAAAATAAAATTATTTGAGTCATTACAATAAAAAAAGGATGCAGCTGCATCCTTTTTTTATTGCATATCTTCTACTACAGGTTCAAATCTGACTTCAACTCTCCTATTTGCTCTTCTTCCCTCTATGATCGAGTTGTCAGCTATAGGCATTGTTTCACCTTTAGCCTCTGTAACTATTTCGATATTTTCCCCCGCTAAGTAGTTCTCGAATTCAGCCTTAGCTGCATCGGCACGTTTTTGAGAAAGCTTCATGTTGTATGCTTCTGATCCTGTACTGTCAGTATGTCCTTCAATTATAAGTTTTCCGTTTCTTCCTTTTAAAGCTTCAGAAGTTTCCATTGCCTGCACTTTTGCATCAGGATGAAGGTCATACTTATCGAATTCAAAACCAGGTTCTAATGGGAATCCCATTAATAACATTTCAGGTATAGGTGCCACAACAGGTTCTTCTATTACCTCTTCAACCACGGTTTCTTTAGGAACCACAATCTCTTCAACAACAGGTTCAGGTTCCTCAACAACCATTGGTTCTTCTACAATATATTCAGGTTCCTCTCCAACAGCCCCCAATTTTACTCCAAATTTCAATGAGACAACGCTGTACCATCCGTCAACATTGTCTGTAGCTGTTTCATACTCGTAGTCAGATCCCTCATACATCAATTCTACATTTATCCTTTTTGTCAACTCTTTCCCCAAACCTACACCAAGATATAATCCATCATCTGTTTTTTCTATATCAACTCCTTCATCACTATTTAATGCCCATCCAGCTCTACCTACCAAGTAAAAATCATCATCTAAACCATATCTACCCAATAAATATATAGGTACCGCAGAGTGTGCGCTGTAGTTGGTAGTGTTCCCCTTTATTTGGCTTTTATACTCAGAACCTATACCAAATTTAAAGTCAGACCCTGTATCTATAAGGTACTCCGCTCCTATGCTGTAACCTGGATCTAAGTTGACAGCCTCACTGTCATACTGATTTTTTGTCAAATCCCTGAATACATCAGCACCGAGTTTAATTTCAAAATCGTTAGCGTAAGCCGCCGAACCAACTATCAATAAAGCAGCTATAAATAGTTTTCTCTTCATATATTAACCTCCTATACACTCTAAAAACACTAATATAGTGAAAAACCACTATAGTAATCTCGCTGCTATCTCCGCCAAAGGTGATCTTTCACCCTTAATTAGGGTTATATGTCCTGCTATCTCCTCCCCTTTCATCCTTTCGGCAAGGTATGTGAGTCCGTTACTGTTTGAGTCAAGGTATGGATTATCTATCTGATACGGGTCACCTGTAAAAACTATCTTTGTGTTTTCTCCAGCTCTCGTAACTATAGTTTTAACTTCATGCGGGGTGAGGTTTTGGGCCTCATCAATTATCAAGAATCCTCCTGGTATAGACCTTCCCCTTATATAGGTAAGCGCCTCTACCTTAAGTAGCCCCATGGTCTCAAGACCGTATATTACCTTTTCTCCAGCCTTGTCCTCCTTGCTTTCGGTTATGAAATCAAAATTGTCGTATATCGGCTGCATCCAAGGTTTTAGCTTATCTTTTTCACTTCCAGGCAAATAACCTATATCCTTCCCCATAGGTATTATGGGTCTTGCTACGTAGAGTTTTTTATAGATTTTTCTCTCTACAACCTGTTCCAACCCGCTTGCAAGGGCAATGAGTGTCTTTCCAGTACCTGCTTTTCCAACAAGGGTCACCAGTTTTATATCCGGATCCATAAGCATCTCAAATGCAAAGCTCTGTTCAGTATTTTTAGCCCTTATACCCCATGCACTTATATCACCATATTTCAGTCTCTCTATCCTTTTCCTTGACTTGTTGTACATACCGAAAGCTTCTTTATCTTCTTGCTTAAAGTTGATGAACTCATTTGGTAGAGGTTCACTTTCCATCAACTCTTCCGGCTTCATTTTACCTGACTTTATATATCTATTATACACCTCAATTGGGGTCTCAATCGTAATTTTTCCTTCATACAACTCTGAGATATCTATTTTATTGGTTTCATAATCCTGCACATCGAGTCCTAGGGCGTCAGCTTTTATCCTCATGTTTATATCTTTCGATATAAGGACTACCCTCTCTTCAGGAAATTCATCCCTTATTGTCAAGGCAACTGCTAATATCCTATTGTCTACAATATCAGTCCTCAAAAGGCTTGGAAGTTTCTTCAGATCACCTTTTATTTCTACTTTTAGAAATCCTCCATTTTCTAGCTGAACTCCGCTGGATAAGCAGGATTTTTCCCTGAGCTTATCTATATTTCTAGACACAATTCTAGCAGAACTTCCTACATCCCCTTGGTTTCTCTTTAATTTATCCACCTCTTCTATGACATGTATCGGAAGTATGACTTCGTTGTCCTCAAAATTAAAAATCGAATTCGGATCGTGGATAAGTACGTTGGTATCTAATATGTATTTTTTCCTCATCTACCTCACCCCTTTGCTTGTTACTATAATATACTTTCTTATATTTTATAATCCTTTCAAAATAACAAAGATTTTGTAAAATAAAAAAGAGCCTAAAATTAAAGTTTTGGCTCTTTTTTGCAAAATTTAAATTATGGTATCCAGATTTTTAGTTATTTTTATAGTGGTTACACCACGAAATAAACTCATCATAGCCTAATGGCTTTGTGAAATAAAATCCTTGTGCATGGTCGCAATTCATTCTTTTTAGGAGGTTTAACGCCTCTTTTGTCTCCACACCTTCCGCCACTACCTCCATTCCAAGGAGGTGTCCTATTTCTATAGTAGAAAGCACTAGGTCGCGTTTCTCCTGGCTATTTTCTATGCCATCTATAAACATCCTATCGATTTTTATCTTATCAAACGGCAGTTGCTGCATATACGAGATAGTTGAATACCCTGTTCCAAAATCATCCAGTGAAAATTTAATGCCCATATTTTTTATGGAGTGCATAATAGAGGCTATTCTTTCGAAGTTTTCAACAAAATCCCTTTCGAGGATCTCAAATTCTATACTATCTAAAGAAAAACCTGATTTTTTTAATGCCCTGATAAATTTTAAAAAACCCGGATTTTCTATTAATTTTAAGGGAATATTTATGGAAATGTTAAAATTAATTCCATGCTGTTTTAGCTTATTTATCGAAGTAAGTGCAGTTCTTAAAATATATTGAGTGAGCTCGTAAATCAGTGTGGTCTTCTCGATGTAGGGTATAAATTTGCCTGGAGGTATCAGTCCTTTTTCTGGGTGTAGCCACCGTAAAAGTACCTCAGCTCCTTCTAAACTCCCGGTGGACAAATCAACTTTTGGATGATAGGCCAAAAAAAACTCCTTTTTATGCAAAGCTTTGACTATATCACCGGAGAGCTTCAAATTTTCATCAGTCTGAATATTTATTTCTGGCGTATAAACGTGGTAACGACGAAGGTTTTTTCTAGCAAATCTCCTCGCCATCTCTGCGGCCCTTATAACCTGTGAGTTGTCGCCATTATAACTTGCTATACCCATAAAAATCTGCGGTAAGTACTCTGTATTATTCACCTCTACAGGTTTTTTTATCCTTTTTATACACTCCCTTATCTTACTTTTCTCATCTGCTCCAGAAAAAACCACTCCAAATTTATTTTCTTCTAAATGAAAAACAGTCTCCGCCTTTCCTCTATTGAAAATTCCACTTAGTACGCCTGAAACTTTTTCTACAAGTTCCGTCGCAAAATCATAGCCAAAGCTTTCTAAAGCATCGCTGTAGTCCTCAATCTTCAAGACAGCAAAATAGATCTCAGAACCTGAAATTACTCCCATATTTTCAAAATATTTTCTATTCGGTAGCTTTGTCAATGGATTGTAGAGGGTTACTGTTTTTAACCTCTCCAGTGTTTTTAAGAGGTATTCTATTATACTTCCAGATACCAAGCCAAATATCATGTAAAAACCCAGCCTGAAAATCCAGTTATAGGAGGTCTGCATCACCATGAAAACTGTATCCATTGGCATAAATGGTCCTAAAATTATCCCGGCTGTAGCACCAAAACCTATCCCTCCATAGGTACCAAAGAAAAAAGAAGCCGCAGTTACGGTCAACAGCATTAAGTAAGCGCATGAAGATTTTGTCCCGCCAGTACTGTAAACTCCCAAACATAGTAATAACTGCACTAAAATTATCGATATAATTAGTAAAGTTCTGCGAAAAATATTGGGTTTTGTCCAGCTAACTATACTATTTGTCATAGAAATTATATTCATATACCCGCCCCCAAACTCAGCTATCGACTACTTTATTACTACAGTTTCATCTAACAGTCAAGAATTACTCTGAATTTACTTAATATATAAAATTTTCAGGCGGCGTATATACGCCGCCTGAAACATAGTTTATTTAGAAGCTCTTTGAGACCTTTTCCTCATACCTTCTTGCAGTATTTTTTTTCTCATTCTTATGCTTGCAGGAGTTACTTCCACAAGCTCGTCATCAGCTATATACTCCAATGCCTGCTCCAAAGTAAACTCTCTTGGAGGAGCTAATTTGACAGACGCATCAGACCCGGAAGCTCTCATATTCGTAAGCTGTTTCCCTCTAGTTACGTTTACTGTAAGGTCGTTCTCCCTAGAGTGCTCACCGATTATCATTCCCTCATACACTTCTAGCCCAGGTGCAGCGAAAAGTACCCCCCTGTCTTGAAGATTTCCTAGTGAATATGCAGTTGCTGTTCCTGAATCAATTGAGATTAGAACTCCTCTTGTTCTTGTAGGAACTTCTCCTCTGTAAGGCTCATAATCATAAAACGAATGATTTAGTATACCTGTTCCCCTTGTTTCTGTCATGAACTCGTTTCTAAAGCCTATCAGACCCCTCGCAGGCACCTTAAACTCAACTCTTGTATATCCGTCGGTACCCTGTATCATGTTTATCATCTCGCCTTTTCTAAGCCCGAGCTTTTCTATAACTACCCCAACGTATTCATCTGCAACATCTATTATGGCAAGTTCTATCGGTTCACATTTAACGCCGTCTATATCTTTTAATATAACCTGTGGCTTTGCAACCTGAAGTTCAAACCCTTCTCTTCTCATATTTTCAATAAGTATAGAAAGCTGAAGTTCTCCTCTACCTTTTACAGTGAAGGCATCTGCAGATTCTGTCTCTTCCACCTTCATACTTACATTGTGCTCAAGCTCTTTTTGTAACCTATCCCAAATATTTCTAGATGTTACAAATTTACCATCCCTTCCCACAAACGGAGAGTCATTTACCATAAATCTCATCGCTAGAGTCGGCTCATCTATATCTATAATAGGAAGTGCCATAGGGTTTTGCCTATCTGCAACTGTTTCCCCAATATCAATTTTTTCAAGCCCAGCTATTGTCACTATATCTCCACAAACAGCTTTTTCCATCTCAACTCTTTTTAGACCCTCGTACCCGAATATTCTCGTAACCTTGTAGTTTAAAAGTCCCCCGTCTCTTTTTATAAGGGTTACTTCCTCATTCTTGTTTAATACTCCATTGTGTATTCTTCCTGTACCAAGTTTTCCAAGATAGTTGTCCGGAGCTATGTTAGTAACTAGCATTTGAAATGGTGCATCAGCGTCACCCTCAGGGTCTTCCACATGGCTCAATATGGTCTCAAACAACGGCTGCATGTTTTCGTCAGCGTCGTCTAAGCTATACTTTGCAAAACCATTTTTTGCTGAAGCATACAGTACAGGAAACTCAAGCTGCATATCATTTGCTCCCAGTTCAACGAAAAGATCGAATACCGAATCCACTACCTCTTCCGGAGTAGAATTTGGTCTGTCAATTTTATTAACCACAACAATTGGCCTTAATCCATGCTCTAGAGCCTGCTTCAACACGTATTTAGTCTGAGGCATTACTCCCTCAAAAGCATCTACTAAAAGTAGAACTGAGTCCACCATTTTTAGTATCCTCTGAACCTCACCACCGAAATCCGCATGGCCAGGTGTATCCACGATATTTATTTTATAATCTTTGTATCTAATGGCGGCATTTTTAGAGAATATAGTGATTCCTCTCTCTTTCTCCAAATCGTTACTATCCATTACCCTCTCACTTATAGCTTCGTGCTCACTGAATACCCCTGATTGCCTAAGCATAGCATCTACTAAAGTTGTCTTCCCATGATCTACATGGGCTATTATTGCTATATTCTTGATTTTTTGCATGTTTTTCCCCTTTATTATAAATTTTTTTATTCAACTAATTCTGGATTATTTAAATCGCTTCCCTGAAAACTAGGCTTCGCATGAAAATACCTAAAAATACTTCCAACCTTTTAAACGGTTTTGTTTTAACTCCGCTAATCCCAAAAATACTCCGTCGCTGTAAACTCTGCGTCTACCATCCTCACCATCTATTACAACAGTATTGCCATTTTTAAAAAGCTTTACCTGCCTATCGTCATTCAAATCCATTCTATGGTAACAGAAACTCTCTTCAACACTTTTTAAAAAGCTCATGTTACCTTGCTCACAATTTGCCTTAATCTCTTCTAAAGTATGGGACTGTTCCTCCCCGTATTCACCTACCCTAACCCTTCTAAGAGATGTCATAGTGGCGAAAGTACCGAGTTCCCTTCCTAAATCATCCACAAGTGACCTTATGTACGTCCCCTTGGAAACCCTGCAAAAAAGTGTCAGCATACTATCCTCTATTTTCTCGAGGTCGAGTTTTTCAATATAGACACTCCTTGCCTTTCTGTCTACCTCTATACCCTGCCTGGCCAACTCGTAGAGCTTCTTCCCGTCTACTTTAAGCGCCGAATACATAGGAGGGACCTGCATTATTTTCCCCTTGAATTTTTCGAGTTTTTCTAGTATCCTGTTCCTATCCACTTGAAAAGACTCCAGCTTTTCCAAAATTTCTCCCTCTATATCGTAGGTGTCAGTCCTGTAGCCGAGCTCTAATTGCACCCTATACTCCTTAACCCCGGCTTCTATCTCTGATGCCAGCTTGGTGGCCTTGCCTACACAGATAACCAAAACCCCAGTTGCAAGCGGGTCTAGGGTCCCTGTGTGACCTATTTTTCTGGTTTTAAGTATCTTCCTGAGTTCCCTTATAACGTCAAAAGAACTTATCCCCTTTGGTTTATCTATATTTATAATACCTTCCAAAATTGCTCCCCTCTCAATTTCAAACTGCATAATAGTATACCATATTTCTTCAAATCTTTAAAAGAGGATTTTTAGTATAAATTTGAATTTATAAATGGAGGTGGATTTATAATGGCTCAAAACATCAATTTTCCTTACTTTATACTAGTCTTAATGTTCATAGGTGGGGTATACAGTTTTTATATTTTTATGAAGTGGCTCAAGCACTATCTACTAATAAAGGATATCCCCACTTCAAAAATAAGGTCTGCTGCCATGGGAATAGTGGAGTTAAAAGGTACGGCTGTACCAAAGCAGCTTATATTCTCCCCTTTTTGCAGAAAAGCCTGCGTTTACTATAAGTACAGGGTGGAGGAGTACAGAAAGAGGCACTCCAAAGACGGTGTGAAGTACAGCTGGGATCAAATAGCATCCGGCGAAAAGAGGGTTAGCTTCCTTCTCGAGGATGATACTGGAAGAGCTCTTGTTAGGCCGGACAAAGCTGAAATAATGATCCCGGTAAAATCAAAGCTGTATCAGGGCCACGCCCTAGCTATGGGAATGGACAGAAAATTTTTCAAGCGTCTTGAGGAAAATTTCTCCTCGAAAGAGGTTGATTTAGCGAGTTTAGGGATTAAAAGCCAAAATCCCGGCATGAACATGGTCGGTGACAGAAGGTTTTTTGAGTATTACATAGAACCAAGCGAATCCCTATATATATTGGGATCAGCTTTTTCTTCTATAAAAGATGGGGTGGATCTAGTTATAAGCGGTGGAAAAGATGAGAAAACCTTTCTTATTTCAAACAAAAGCGAAAAATCTCTTTTAAAGTGGACAAAGTTTAAGATATTTTTCTCTCTAATTTTGTCTGCATCGCTTATAGCTGCTTCTGTAGCCATTTTCCTTAAGTTACAAAACATAATTTAAAGGAGGTACTTATGGGTCTCATATTTATTTCCGCCACTGTAATTATAATCTTGGCGGTAGCAGTTTATTTTATCTCGATTTACAATAGCCTGATCAGGCTAAAACACAACATCGACAAAGCATATAGCAATATTGATGTACTGCTGAAACAAAGGCATGACGAACTGAAAAAACTCGTCGACGTTGTCAAAGGTTATATGAATTTCGAAGAGAAGCTCCTCACAAAAATAACAGAGGCTAGAAGCTATTTTTATAAGGCTAAAACCCCAGAAGAAAAAGCCAATGCAGACAGCCTAATGGAAGGAGCGTTTAAATCTATTTTTGCCGTTTCTGAAAATTATCCAGAACTAAAAGCTAACCAAAACTTCATATTCTTGCAGGAGAGAGTGTCGCAACTGGAAAACAGTATAGCAGATAGACGGGAGTTCTACAACGATTCCGTAAATATATTTAACATAAGAATCGAGCAGATTCCCTACGTACTGATAGCCGGGCCACTGAACTATAAGAAAAGAGAGTTTTTCAAGGTGATGAAAGAAGAGAAATCCGATATAGAAATAAAATTTTAAAAACCGCTTAAAAGCGGTTTTTAATTTTGTTCTACTACAATCATAATTTAAAAAACATATTTCTATTTTTTTATTAGAAAAATATTTATCCTGAATTACAATTGACAAAATTGTGTTATATTTATATAATATATGATGCGATGTGTATAATATATATAAGGATATTTTTGGTTGTAAGTTAAATCTAACGAATAAGAGGAGGGTTAAAGTATGAGAGTAGTAGATAGCAGAAACGTTTCTCTAAAACGTGCTGATGAACTAAAATCCAGAATCGATGACTATTTAAATATAAGAGACAGTATTGATAAAGGGATGTCTGAAAAAATTCAAAAACAATATAAAAAATCAAAAGATGTATTACTAAAACATTTTAAAGCCACAGAGGATGACTGGAACGACTATCAATGGCAACTTTCTAACAGAATCTCTGATGCAGATACCCTCAGCTTGATACTTAATCTGAGCAGTGAGGAAAAAAAACAAATTGATGAAGTAGGAAAAATCTACAGGTGGGCTATCTCGCCTTACTATGCCTGCCTTATAGGCCCAAATAACAAATACGATCCCATAAGGCTTTTGTCCGTGCCTACCTATGCTGAAATAACCGCAAAAACCGGCGAAGCGGATCCAATGGGGGAAAAGCTTACAAATCCTGCAGGCAGTATAACTAGAAGATATCCGGACAGGCTTATCATAAACACGACAAACGAGTGTGCAATGTACTGCAGACACTGTCAAAGGAGAAGAAACATAGGGGAAAACGATTGTTATAGGAGCGACTCGGACATCATTGAATCCATAGAGTACGTAAAAAACAACCCTGAAGTAAGGGATATACTCCTGACAGGTGGAGACTCTCTGGCACTGTCGGATAACAGGTTAGAGTGGATATTAAAACAGCTACGCGAGATACCGCATGTGGAGATAATAAGAATAGGTACAAGAACTCCTGTTACCTTACCGCAAAGAATCACGGATGAACTCGTGGATATGCTAAAAAATTACCACCCAATATACCTGAACACACACTTTAATCACCCAAAAGAAATTACTCCTGAAGCAAAGGCGGCATGTGAAAAGCTTTCTAATGCAGGGATACCTTTGGGCAACCAAGCTGTGCTCTTAAACGGAATAAACAACGATAAATATATAATGAGACTTATGAACCAAGAGCTACTAAAAGTAAGGGTTAGACCGTACTATATATTCCACTCCAAGCATGTTCAGGGTACTACCCACTTCAACACCTCAGTAGATGACGGTCTGGACATAATGGAATACTTAAGGGGTTATACTTCTGGTATGGCAGTCCCTACTTATATAGTCAACGCCCCAAACGGCCTAGGTAAAACTCCTCTGATGCCACAGTATCTCGTGTCTAGAGGTAAAGATTTTGTAATGTTTAGAACCTGGGAAGGCAATGTGATAAAATATAAGAATCACCCTTCAAAAAACATAGAAGACTTGATATAATAAAAATCCCATCAGATTTAAACCTGGTGGGATTTTAAATTTTTATCTTTCTACTTGAGAGTTGCTAGTTTTTATCTTTATGTTTACACTGGCATCATCTTTATACCTTTTAATCGCAAGTTCTCTGGCATTTTTATACTGTTCATCAGTTATATACTTTTTAAGTTCTATCTGACTTTTCAGTTTATTCTTTTTCATCTCAGATTCTATTCTCCCTATTTCTTCAAGAAGCGAGGATATACCCTCCCAATTTTTTTCAGGATTATCTATCAAAAGCTTTTGAATCTCTAGCTCTTTCCTTTTTTTCTCTAAGCTCAAAACCTTAGACTTCTTTATAGCTGACTCTACAATATCATTAGCCATCTTTATACTGTTTTCAGAAACCCCGATCTCTCTCAAATCATTTGAGGTTATACCACTGACAACTGCCGCAAAAGTCGAGCTTGCAAGAATTAATGCCAGGATAACTACCATAAATCTCATCATTAATTTCCTCCTCATATACTCAATTCACTCAAAAGTTCTTCTTGACTCATATCAAACTGTTTTTCCACAAAAATCTCGTCTTCTAAAAGCTGCTCCAAATTGATTCTTTTATTACTTAAGTTAGCTGTTGAGTTGAATTGGCCTGGAATGATTACCCCCTCTTGGCTGTATTTGTCGTAAACCGGCAAACTGAAGACCCCTACTACAAAAACACTCAAAAACATGGCTTTCAGTCTTTTATTTTTTCTTTTTTCCTCTTCTAGCATTCTTTTATAGAGGTTTAACCTGACTATTTCCTTAGAAGTCATAACCCTCTCCTCCCATCATTTTCATACCTTTATAATAAGATGATTTTACCGTAGACAGCTTCATTTCCATTAGTTTAGCTATTTCCCTGAATTTATACCCGTATATATCTTTCATAAGGATAATTCTTTTCTCCCTGTTCTCCAAGATCTTAAGCTTGTCCTCTAGTATTATCTTAGTGTTTAAGTTTACGTCATCTTCTATCTGAAAGATTTCTTCGTTCAACTCAAAATTAACTTTCTTTTTTCTATAAAAGTCATATACTTTGTTTATAGCTATCCTGTAAATCCAGGTGTATATATTACTTTCCTTTCTAAATTTCTTCATATTTTTGTATACGCTGAAAAAAACCTCCTGCGAGATATCCTCTGCATCCTGTTTATTTTTCACCATTCCAAGTATTTTATTAAAAATTCTATCAAAGTACTCCTCAAAAATAACCTCGAATTCCATCTCTTTTCCTTTCAAAGTTTATCAACTTTTAGACTAAAGAAAATAATAAATAGTTTAATATATTTTTATTAATTTTCTTCGATATATGAAAATCTAAACTCCTTCTCTTCGCCAGGTGCCATGTCTATTTTAAATAGAATGCTCCTATCAGATACCTTTTCATATGGCTGTTCAGATTGAAGTTCGGTCCAGCTAGCCGGCAGGTTGTCGTATATAAGTTCTAACTTTACCTTTTCGTCTCTATTGTTTTTCAAACTGTAAACTACCCTTTTTTTATATATCTTCTTAGACAACATCACGCTGCTATCTATTTTAGACTCTGCCCTTACTTCAAAGCTTCTGGCTATTCCTATATCCGCCTTCTCCTCTTCATTTAGATAATCAAGATTTCCTTCACCAAGGTAATCCACACCATCATAAAAGCTCACCCTGCCTCTTGCCAACAACCTTCCAAGGCTGTTTTTAAACCTTATATTTATACTTGGGTTTTTGCTGAAGCTGTTGAATCTGTGCTGATAGAATTTTTCGTAGTCGACTTTATCTTGCGTCAATTTCACATACTCCACGTTAGAGTCCATAAGGGTTACCTCTTTATCAAATTCGTATACCATATAGTCGTTCCATTGGGAAAATTCACCGAGGCTAGCTGTTTCCATTGAATAAGCCTTAGCCTGGCCTCTCAGATAAGCTCCATTCATATCGCCTGATATAAGCTTCAGATGTGTGTCCTTAAAGTTTTTCCCGGAATTATTCCTTAGCTCTACCCATGTTTCCAGATTTTTATTTTCCAGGTCAAACTTGTAGTTAAACTGCCAGTAAATCCCGTTTGTAAGATAGCTTGTTTCCAATTGAGTTGCTTTGTCTATCTTTTCAGTTTTTAACGTAAGACTCGGGTAAAGAAGCGGTTCCTCCTCCAGCCTAGGCAAAAAAATCTCTTTTTTTGGGTCTACTAAAATTTCCCCCGCAGCTGTTTCGACTATAATTTTAGGTGCTACAGAAAGTAATTTGACTTCATCCCTTGCGGCAGGGTCAGCTAGAAATATTTTTTTCCCTATGTAGTTTTCCAAAAGTTTATATGAGTCTAACAGGTTAGAGTTGTAGTTTACAGACTTTACGTCCACACCTTTTAGACTTAGGCTTCCTATATCGACATATTTAGGCAGACCTTTTAGTACTAGTTTTTCTGTTTCGCCTTCTATGTTTAAGTATCTTTTTTCCCTAACAAGGGTAATGTTGTTTGAATAAACCGAAAGCCAGGTATCCTTTATATCACTCTCAAAGCTTTCGTAGGAGAAAGCTGCCGTACAAATAAAAAGATATGCTATGATGCCTATTTTCTTCACAAAATCTCCTCCTTATGAAAGGTCTTCTTCGATCATCTTTTTTAGCTCTTCAAGTATCTCTTCCTCTTTTACAGTTTTAACGACCTTGCCCTTTTTAAATAGCACGCCCACATTTTTCCCTCCAGCTACACCATAATCAGCTTCTCTTGCCTCTCCCGGTCCGTTTACCACACAGCCCATGACGGCTATCTTAAGCCTTTGGTTAAGTGTAGAAAATTCCTCCTCTACTTTTTTGGCTAGGTTGATTAAGTCTATTTCGGTCCTTCCGCAGGTTGGGCATGAAACTATCTCAGCAGAATCACTTCTTATGTCTAGAACCTTTAGTATCTCTTTTGCCACTCTTATCTCTTCTACAGGGTCCTCCGTAAGGGATACCCTTATCGTGTCACCTATATCATCTAAAAGCAGGCTGCCTATGCCTATAGCAGACTTTATGCTCCCCTGAAAAGCTGTACCAGCTTCAGTCACTCCAAGGTGCAGTGGGTAACCCACTTTTTTGCTGATAATTCTATACGCGTCCCTCATTATCTTTACATTGCTAGCTTTCAGAGAAACAACTATGTCGTTGAAATGAAATTTTTCTAAAAGTCTTATATGGTACATAGCGCTCTCAACTAAGGCTTCAGGACAGACCTCGCCGTATTTTTCTAGTATGCTTTTTTCCAAAGAGCCCCCGTTTACACCTATCCTTATGGGTACCCCGTACTCCTTTGCTTTATCTACTACCTCTTTTACTCTCTCATCAGAGCCTATATTCCCGGGATTTATTCTTAGCTTGTCCACCCCATTTTCTATGGATTTGAGTGCAAGTCTATAGTCAAAATGTATGTCGGCGACAACTGGGATGTTCACTCTGGCTTTTATCTCTTTTAAGGCCTCCGCAGCTTTTTCACTGTTTACCGTAACCCTAACCATCTCACATCCGGCATCTTGCAATTTTTTTATCTGGGAAACTGTAGTCTCTACATCCGCTGTATTGGTGTTTGTCATTGATTGTATAACCACGTCTTTGCTACCGCCTATATATATGTCCCCTACTTTTATCCTCTTTGTATTTAAAGGCATCAATATCTCTCCCTATTTTAATTCTATTAGATATATTATATCGGATTTTTGCTATATATACAAGAAAAAGGAGCTAATAAGCTCCCTATCTTCTATAATTCATAGGATTCTGCGGAACCCCATTTTTTCTTATTTCAAAATGCAGGTGTGGCCCGGTAACTCTACCGGTTTTACCGGTTTTTCCTATCAAGTCACCCTTTTTTACATATTGCCCCGGGGTAACATATATTTTATCTAAATGACCCATTCTTGTTTCATAGCCATTTTTATGCTTCAAAATTATTATTTTACCATAGCCGCCAAGCCATCCTGCTGTGCTTACTCTACCGCTTTCTGGAGCATAAAGAGAAGCCCCAACGGCAGCCCTTAAGTCTACACCTTGGTGGTATATTGTTCTCTTCAATACCGGATGAAACCTTTTACCAAACGGACTAGTAACTCCTCTCCACTTAACAGGCCATTGAAATGCAAAGGCGTTGCTAGTACTTTTACCACTAACCCTAGTTGTGGCACTTATCTTATCTAAACTAGGGTTTTTTACAAAAAGTTTTTGACCTACTTTCAGGTTGCTGCTGCCCAGCTCATTAGTGTCAATCAAGTCTCCTATTTTTACCCCATATTTTTGGGATATTCTGCTGAGTGAGTCCCCTTTTCTAACTGTATAGTAGAGACCATTTACAGTTGGATACTGAAGCTTTTGCCCAGCTATTATTTTCCCGTTTTTTACATTTGGGTTATTTGCAACAAGTATGTTGAAATCTATGCCGAGAGTCTTAGCTATTTTGTATAACGAATCCCCTTTTTTTACAGTATATTCTTTTATTTCTGGTTTTTCCTTTACAACTACAACTGGTTTCTCAGACTCAGTATCTTTTGCGACCAAAGTTTCGTTTGGAGTTTCCGAAAAATCGAACTCTTTTTCGATAGTAACGAAATTGGAGTCAAGTATCTGTACCCCGCCATTTGTTATTTCAGAATCCTCGTAATAGTCTGTAAAGTTAGACAAATTTACTACTTCTCTGCTTCTTATGTCGAAGGCCTTGCCAAACATCAAAGTGCTCAGGACAAGCGACACTAGGAAAAAGATATTCAACCCCCTTCTTTTCACTATTTATCTCCTCCTAAAAAGACCTCCAAGAGTTCGTTGTTGGATCTACTCTTTTTTATAGCGTCTATGAGAAGCTTTGCCGCCCCAACTTTATCGTATTTTGCAAGATGTCTCCTTATATTCCATATAACATCTAGCTTATCTGGCTCTATTAAAAGTTCTTCTTTTCTTGTACCTGACTTTTGAATATCTATCGCAGGGTATATCCTTAACTCTGCCAAATTTCTATCTAGATGTATGTCCATATTACCCGTACCCTTAAACTCCTCATAGATAACATCATCCATCTTACTTCCTGTATCTATAAGAGCTGTTGCTATTATAGTCAGGCTCCCCCCCTCTTTTATGTTCCTTGCAGCACCGAAGAACTTTTTAGGGTGGTAAAGCGCCATCGGATCTATTCCCCCAGATATAAGTTTCCCACTCGAAGGTATAACTATGTTATAAGCCCTGGCAAGTCTAGTCAAACTATCCATAAGGATAAGTATATCATACCCATCCTCCAGCTTTCTTTTGGCATTCTCGAGAACACTCTCCGTTACCTTTATATGATTTTTAGGATCTTCATCGAAGGTAGAAGCAAATACCTTGGCCCCTTTAACCGATTCTTTTATATCGGTTACCTCTTCCGGTCTTTCGTCTATCAAAAGTATCCATACCTCTATGTCACTGTTGTTTTTTATTATGCTGTTTGCAATTTGGCTTATAAGCATTGTCTTACCGGCCTTTGGTGGTGCTACTATAAGACCACGCTGCCCCTTACCTATAGGGGATATGATATCTATTATCCTCCCAGATACATTTTCACTGAAATCATAAGCCTCTAATACCACCTGCTCCATAGGATAGCCCGGTATTAGTTCATCAAACGGTATCCTAGCCTGTGCCTTTTCTAGGCTTTCCCCATTGACAGAAAAAAGCTTTTTCAAGGCATAGTTCCTCTCTGTTTCGCTCGGCTCTCTAACCTCTCCTATTACGAGATCACCTTTTCTTAACAGAAATTTTCTTATCTGTGATGCAGAGACGTAGATATCCTTTTCAACACTTGTATTCCTCAAAAAACCATATCCGTCAGATAGAATATCGAGCTCTCCCCATGCTATGCTCTCTCCGTCCTTTTGATCATAGATATTTGTTATAATAGTTACAAGTTCATCTTTTTTATACTTAGTGTGATTTTCTATTTCTAAAACTCTTGCAACTTCTCTAAGCTCTTTTAAAAGCAAATTTCCCAATTTTTCCATATTTTAAACTCCGTTATCTTTTTATATATAGTATATACATCGATACTAGATAAACAATACCTATAACAAAAGAATCGTACTTCACCTTCTTTTTATTAAACAGAATCCCCACCATAAAACAAAGTAATATCAGCATAGAAAAACACGCCGTTATTATATGAAAATCTCCCAATTTATCGTAAATATGCCCCTTCGTATAGAAAAGGTCGCTAAAGAATATTATCATAACATTGAATACATTGCTACCCAGTATATTCCCGGCTGCCATATTGTAAGATCCTATCCTAACAGCATGTATGGACACTGTAAGCTCCGGAAGAGAAGTAGCTAATGCCAGAAGTATTACCCCTACAAAGCTCTCTCCTAGGGTTATGCCGAATATCGGTGTTACCGCTATCCTATCACCTAAAAAACTAAGCGATACACCGGAAAGCACTACCAGTAGTGAACTTCTTAAAAACCCTAACTTTGCCTCTTTATACGTAAAAGTCGTTTTTTCAACCTCCGCTTCTCCCTCTTCGACTAAAATCTCCAACATATACTCGTGCTCATAGGTGTAGATGAGCTTTATAGATACAAAATAAGTTATAAATATTAGTATCGAAGCGATATTTATCTGTAGGATATTCATGTTGCTAACCGCGTACCCTATTAAAAATATAATGGTTAGAAGAATTGAAAAAAAGGCAGTTACAAAATTCTTATGACTAATTGACGAGGAAAAAGAAATTTTCTTTACTACAAAAATGTCTAATATAAATATTATAAAAATGTTAAAAAGGTTACTTCCAAAAATATTGGAAACCGCCATATCCGGGTTTCCCATCAAACTAGCACTTATGCTCGTAATAAGTTCTGGAAGTGATGTTATAGAAGCCAATAAGATAACTCCTACCCAAGATTTTTCAAGCCCCTTAATGTCACCGATGGCATCACCATAAATGCTGAGTTTTCTACCAGAGAACACAATCACCGCTGCAAAAAAAACAAAAAGACCTAAGTATAACATTACATTCTCCCCAATTCTAAGTATGTTTTTATTCCGGATATAAAACCTCTAGCATTAAAAGGCTTAGTTATAAACCCGTCTGCCCCGGCATCAAACGAGTTTTTCTTATCTTGTGCAGAAAGTTTTGCAGAAAACATTATAATTGGAACTTCTTTCATCTTCTCTAACTTTCTCATCCTTCTGCATACTTCTACTCCGTCTATCTCAGGCATCATTATATCTAGTATAACCAGATCAGGAGTGTCATCTTCCAAAATACCCAAAGCTTCTTTGCCGTCATATGCCTTGAGGACATCATATGCCTCTGATTTTAAAAGCATCTCTATTACTTCAACTACATCAGCCTCATCGTCAACAATTAATATTTTTTTCAAGGAACTCACCTCTACATAGCATGATAGTCTATCTATTTATATAAAAAAGTTTAACCTCACCAGGTTTTAAGCCGTACTCTAAATTATCTGGTATAAAATCCATCCTGTGCCCATGGGAAATATCCTGTATCTCAAAACCTCCCATAAGCTTATAAAAATCGCCAACATAGGCGAACTCAAAATCTGAATCGCTTTTATTTATTATTAAAAAAATCTTTTCACTGCCATCTCTACTCTCCTTTGAGAAAGCAAATAAATTCTGATTTTTTAGACTGTATGGAGTAACTACGTTGTCCTCTTGGAGAATTTTATACTTGGATTTAATTTCATTTATCCTAGCTATCTCGTATGTAAGGTCATATTTTTTCTCTTCCCACCAAGCAGGGCTGGTACGAACAACATCTATTTTCTTTGTAAATCCGTATTCAAATCCTACTGTTATGGCTACGCTGGAGCAGAAATATGCGCAAATTGAATATTTCGAGATTGCCATATCCCTATTCCCCTTTACTTCACCTGCATACCTTTCAGTATCATGATTTTCTGGAAAAGTCAGGGACATAAATTCTCCCGCCCACTTGTTGTAGTCTTCTAAAAACCACTTTTCTTTAAAATCCCACCATTTAAAGCTATTCATCACATAGTCGAAGCCCGCTTCTGCAACTTCTTTTAGTGCTTCTACACTACACCCGAGAGTTTCACCCAGAAAAATCACATCAGGGTATTCTTTTTTTACGTTTTCTATAAGGTATCTCCATAACTCTTCGGGAACACTATAAGCTGCATCACATCTAAATCCCCTCAAACCAAGTTTACAGTAGTGTAGCAAAACCTCCAACCAGTACTCCCAAAGCTCATCCCTCTCTGTGGAGTTTTCATTGTCTATTTCAGCGAGGTCATTCCATCCAACCCATACACCTTTATGATAAGCTCCTGGATTTTTGATATTTCCATTCTTATCCATCACATACCATTCAGGCTTCTCCTTTACCAGAGGGCAGTCTATAGCTGTATGGTTTATGACAAGGTCCATCATTAATTTCAGGCCTCTTTTTTCTGCTTCCTCACACACCATTTGAAAGAGCTTGTTCCCCTTGTCTCTTTGAGCCTCAGGGTCTTCAAAATCATATTCACCTGTAACGTAAAGAGGGTGATAGAGATAGTAGTCTTTAACTGAATAATCCGATCCAGAAAATCCGGGATAAGTCAATGGGTTCACGTATACCCAATCGAAATTCATGGCTTTTATTCTATCAAAATGAGCTATCCATTTTTTCATGCATCCTATAAGTTTAGGGTAAAGATTGTACACCTTTATTCCTTTAGCCATAAAGATACCCCCCATTTTCCTGAATTTTTATTAATATTAATTATATTTTTCAAACTCAAATTTGTAAAGAGCAAAATCTTTATTCTATTATTTCACCGTATAAAGTCCAAGTTCTAGCCTCATTTATCCTAACATCTACAAATTTACCTGCTAAATTTGTATTTCCTTCAAAAAGAACAATTTTATTGGTGCTAGTTCTTCCGCTTAGCATATCTTTATTTTTTTTGCTGCTTCCTTCAACCAATACTCTAACAACTTCCCCAACATAGGTTTCACTTATCCTCTTAGCTATACTGTTTTGGACAGATATAAGCCTTTGAAGCCTGTCGCTTTTCACTTCATCAGGTACCTGGTCAATCATATCGGCTGCTTTTGTGCCCTTTCTTATAGAGTACATAAACATAAACGCATTGTCATACTCTACTTTTTTTACCACATCAAGCGTATCCTGAAAATTCTCTTCAGACTCTCCGGGAAATCCTACTATTATATCGGTAGTCAGAGCTGATCCGCTTACCTTTGACTTTATCTTTTCAGCCAGTTCTATGTATTGTTCTTTTGTATAACCCCTGTTCATGTTTTTTAATATATCAGAAGCTCCTGCTTGAAGCGGCAGGTGCAAACTCCTCGCGATCTTGTCATTATCGGCTATTATGTCTATTACTTCATCTGTAAAATCCCTAGGATGAGGTGAAATAAACCTTACCCAAAACTCCCCGTTTATTTTACAAATCTCCTTTAGTAGATTGGCAAAACTATTCTCATCGCCTAGATCTTTGCCATAGGAGTTCACGTTTTGCCCCAGAAGCACTATCTCCTTATAGCCTTTCGCCACATAGTCCCCTATTTCTCTAAGCAGCTCGTCCATAGGTACAGACCTCTCCCTACCACGTACATATGGAACTATGCAGTAGGCACAGAAGTTATTACAGCCATATGTTATAGCTATGGAAGCCGTCTTACCATCGTCAAACTCAGCGTCCACTCTAGGCGGCAGCTCGTCTTCGTTGTCTATCAAAATCACAGGCTCTAACTCCTGAGTCTCAAGCTTTTCTATTATTTCTGGTATCTTGGATATATTTTGATTCCCCATGACTATATCAACGTGCTTCACCTTTTTGGCCAGCTCGTCACCCTGCTCTTGGGCAAAACATCCCGTTACACCTATAACAAATTTGCCCTTCTTCTTTTTCTTTATGGATTTTAGTTCCCCGAGCTTGCCATATACCTTCCTAGCCGCTCCTTCTCTTACCGTACATGTATTTAAAAATACCGCATCTGAATCATTTATATCATCTATTATTTCATATTGCATATCTTGCAAAAGTTTTTTTAGTTTAGCACTTTCGTTTACATTCATCTGGCAGCCATATGTTATAATTGTTGCCTTTTTTTTCATTACTCCTCCTCATTTATTTCACTTGCTTTTTGACAAATTGCGTATTCAAAATTATATCACATTTTAACCAACTTATCAATGCAATATTCCAGGTGTCGCACATTTGCTACTTAAATATTTCACCGGCCTCCAGATACCACAAAAGTAGATCTAAGTGATCCATGGGTATCCCGACTTTCTCGGAGTACTTTAACATTTTATCCTCTATATCCAGGTATTTTTTCCTGGTAATGGTCTTAGGCACCTCTTCTATCACCCCAAGCTTCACTAAGTTTTTAAGTATATGCCTGTCCAATATGGCTATCTCGTCTCCAAAGCCAACGTTTCTCAAAAAATGGCTTGCCTCTTTGTAACCTATCCCCCGTATATTCTCAACGAGCCATTCACGTTTTTCGTGCACTTCCCCCAGGGAATCCACTATCTGTTTTGCGGCTATCATCCCTTCGCTATCAGACATAGTATTCCTAAGCAGTACCAGATTTTTAGCCTTGTTGTTTTTGAACCTTACCACATTTAAGTAGTTCACTATCTCCTCTTCGCTACCTTCGAACAGCAAAAACTCATCCCTAAGTTTGCTTATCGCTCCCCAGGCATTTCTCGCCTTAGACTGCGGCGTCAGAACGCAGAAGGCAAGCTCTACATATATATCCATATCGTTTCCAGTAAACCATACATTTTTAAAATCATCCAGTCTCTTCTCAATACTGCCTTTTATCTCTTCATATATCAACTTAACCTCTGAAAAAAAGTCTTCTATGTATTCCACCGTCTTCTCCCCTTTAATGTTTTCAAATATTTTATCATAAATATTTCACTTTATGGAGATTATTTACAAAAAATTTAAATAATCTGTATTATAATTGTATTAGACGCTATAAATACCCATTTTGATTTTTTATATGGGCTATTATTTTAATTAAATTAAGAAGTAGATGTTTAAATATTATATCGAGATGCCAACAGGAGGAGCTTCATGAAAAAAATAATATGGAAATCAATGCTGCCCTTTATACTAGGGCTTGTAATTTTTGCCGCACTTGTACTCTTTAACCAACTAAACCAAATCGCCGCCTCAGCTGAAAGGACTCTCCCGGGAGGATTTTACCTGGCATGGACGGTATTTGCGGGGATAGGGGTTTTCACATTCTTTCCGGTTATAAAAATTTTGCTGCTGCCAAAGCCGCTTCAACGTCCAGACGTGGACTGGTCTCTTGAAAAAAAGAGGGAGTTCTATTTTTCGTATAAAAAAAGGGTGCTGGCTAACTCAAAAAAGAAAGCCTCACCTTATAGAGGGGATATCCCTGCCGAGGTATTTCAGAACCTAGAATCTGCCAACAGCATGGGGACAATAAAAGATGCGCTAAAAGAATTTGAGTCGTATATAGATAAAAGAGCTGACAAATTGATAAGAGACTATGCGGGAGCTGTTTTCACCTCTACTGCCATCTCGCAAAATGGAAGTCTTGATGCCGTATTTGTGCTCAAACTTCAAATTGAACTTCTTTGGAAATTAGCCCATCTGTATAATCAAAAACCAGGAGTGAAGAATCTAATAAACTTATATATCCAGGTTTTCGCAAATGTACTAGCAAGTGTCGGCATAGCCGAAATACCTGTGGAAGAAGTAGTGTCATCCATTATTAACAAGACATTTGGATCTATATCAAATATGCCGCTAATATCCTCTTTAAGCGGAAAGATAGGAGATAGTATCTTCGAGGGTACTGTAAATGCCCTTTTATCCCTGAGAGTCGGTTTGGTGGCAAAGGATTACTGTAAAGTGTCTGTTGAGTTTGACCCAAAAGTTTCTAGAATATCTAGTCGAAAAAATTCTATTAAAATGATAAATGAAATAAAGTATAAAGATACAATTTCAAAACTTCTAAGGGGAAAGAGTGGTGCTGATGCTTAGACAAATCGGAATTAAGATAAATGATATTGGTAAAAAAGTTACGGGGTTTTGCAGCAGTTCTGAAATATCAAAACTGGAGATAAAAGACAGCAACCTAAAAAAATTAATAGTCTCAAATGCTGAAAAGATCGAACTGTTGCAAGAAGAAATCGAGGCTTTAAACCAGGCTTTTGAAAGTTTCTACAAAAGGACCAGGGTACTTATTTTTTTAAACGTCATACTTTTTTTTACAGTTTTAGTTTTGCTGTATCTTATTTTTTTAAGGGGATAAATTACGTTTTAAATACATCTAAAACCATAAAGCAACTACTTAAAAGCTTAAATCCATACGGCAAAATCTCTTCTACTCCAAAAATCATCCGATCCCCTTTCAAATTTGAAAGGATAATTATTGTATCTTTGTCTGAAAACTCATATATTACCTGTCTGCATGCACCGCAAGGGCTTACCGGTTCCTCTGTATCGGCCGCTATTGCAATGGCTATTATTTTTTTCATACCATTAGTTACAGCGGTAAATATGGCAGTCCTCTCTCCGCAATTAGTGAGTCCATAAGATGAATTTTCCACATTGACACCCGTATACACCTTCCCGTTATCAGCTAGAACAGCCGCTCCAACCTTAAATTCAGAGTACGGGGCATAAGCCATCTCCCTAGCTTCTATGGCCCTATGCACAAGTTCGGATATAGTTTTTTCATCCATTGCAACATCCCCTTTCCCTATTCAAAAAGTGTCCCTAGGGCTATCTCTATCATATCTTTAAAAGTGGTTTCCCTTTCCTTGGACGTGGTCTCCTCACCGGTGACGAGTGAATCCGATATGGTTAGTATTGTTAGAGCCCTCACCCCGTATTTTGCCGCTATAGTGTACAAGCCTGCCGTCTCCATCTCTACGCAGAGTACACCAAATTTAGCCCACTTTTTATAGGCATCAAATTCATCTCCGTAGAATTCGTCAGAAGTCAGTACATTACCAGCTTTAACAGATATTCCTTTTATTTTTGCTGCCTCATACGCCTTTAAAAAAAGCTCGAAATTTGCAGTTGGGGAATAGTCAGCACCGTCAAATCTCAGTTTGTTTATCCCGGAATTTGTAGACGCCGACATAGCAAAGACTATATCACGCACCTTTACTTCTTCTTGGTACGAGCCAGCCGACCCAACCCTTATGAGGTTCCTAACCCCATAATCTTTTATCAGCTCATTCACGTATATCGATATGGATGGTACCCCCATCCCTGTCCCCTGCACAGATACCCTTTCACCATTATATCTACCAGTATATCCGTACATCCCCCTGACAGTGTTGTAGCACACCACGTCTTCTAAAAATGTTTCCGCTATCCATTTTGCCCTGAGCGGATCACCCGGTAAAAGCACGGTTTCCGCTATATCTCCACTTTTTGCTTCTATATGAATACTCATCTCAAGCCCCCCATTCTAATCCAGTATTTCTTTTGCAAAACTGCCACGTTTCTTTGTCCCTAACAGTAGTTCCTCAAGAGTAGCCGCTATATCTGCAAACGTCTTCCTTGTACCTATGTTTACTGGTTTCACCCTTTTCCCGTAGACCAGTACAGGCACATACTCCCTGGTATGGTCAGTCCCCTTATAGGTGGGGTCGCAGCCGTGATCTGCAGTTATTATTAAAATTTCATTTTCTCCCATGTTACCGAAAATTTTTGGTATATAACGATCAAACTCCTCAAGTGACTCCCTGTATCCCTGCGGGTCTCTCCTATGCCCATACTTCATGTCAAAGTCAACCAGGTTTGTGAATATGAGTCCTTTTGTGTTTTCTTTAAGGGCTGAAATACTCTTTAGTATCCCGTCTTTGTTATTCCTGTTGTGTCCCATATCCTGTGTTATCCCCTTCCCGGAGAATATATCATTTATTTTCCCGATGCCGACCACGTCAAGTCCGGCGGACTTTAGCCTGTCCAAAACTGTTTCCCCAGGCGGTTCAACCGAATAATCTTTCCGATTTTCTGTCCTGACAAACCCGCTTTCTTTTTTACCCACGTACGGTCTCGCTATCACCCTTACCACCGGAGCCAGTTCTTTGCAGATTTCTAAGGCTATCTCACATGCCCTGTAGAGTTCATAAAGTGGTATAACCCCTTCATGGGCGGCTATCTGCAGCACCGGGTCTGCGGAAGTGTAAACTATCCAGGCACCGGTTTTTACCTGCTCTTCTCCTAGCTCCTCTATTATGGCCGTCCCTGAGGCAGGGCGATTTCCCATCACCCTTCTCCCTGTCCTTTTTTCAAGTTCCTCCAGAAGTTTTTTGGGAAATCCCTGTGAGTATGTGGGAAAAGCAGTTTCTGTTACGACACCGGCTATCTCCCAGTGTCCGGTAGAGGTATCCTTTCCCTTTGAAAGTTCAGCCGCTTTACCATAAGCACCGCTAGTATGTCTCATAGGTTTTACCCCACTTATGTTCGTTAGGTTTCCGAGGCCAAATTTTTCCATGTTTGGTAGTCGTAATCCGCCAGCGGCCTCGGCTGTGTGTGCCATTGTATTTGCACCTGTGTCCCCAAATTTATCCGCATCAGGAAGTTCTCCTACTCCAACACTGTCCAGCACTATCACTGTTACTCTGTCCATCTTAACCTCTTCCATCAATCTAGTACCCTCCATCTTTTACTTTTCCACCTTTTACAAGCTCCACTCCGCTGCTTGTCCCAAGCCTTTCTGCGCCCAGATCTATGTATTTTTTCGCAGTTCTATAGTCCTTTATCCCGCCGGAGGCCTTCACTTTTGCCTTGCTGCCGACAGCCCTTTTCATAAGCTCGATATCCTGCAGTGTTGCGCCTCCGCTGCCAAATCCGGTTGATGTCTTCACAAAATCAGCCCCAGCCCTTACGCAAATATTACAGGCCAGCTCTTTTTCCTCGTCTGTCAGGTAGCATGTTTCGATTATCACCTTTAACACCTTACCCCCTATTACCTGCTTTACCTCCTTTATCTCCTCCTCAACTTTGCCATAACTTCCGGATTTGAAAAGCCCTATGTTCATAACCATATCTATTTCAGAAGCCCCGTCATCTGAACAACTTTTCGCTTCAAACACTTTCGCAGTCTTGCTCATGCCGCCTAGTGGAAAGCCAACTACAGCAGCCACCTTTACATTACTTCCGTCCAGCTCTTTCTTAGCCAGCTCCACATAGCAGCCGTTTACACAAACTGAGTAAAATCCGTACTCTCTTGCCTCTGTACACAGCTTTTTTATATCTTGAACACTTGCCGTTGCCTTTAAAATCGTGTGATCTATATATTTATTTATTTCCATTTTTCCACCAGTCCTTCCAAAAATCTATATGTTTACAGAGTGTATCTCAAAAATTACCTCACTCTTTTCACAGGGTTCTGGGTTTATTGAATAAGCTTCTATGAGCATTTTTTTAGCCAACTCCAAATTTTTCTCTTGGCAATAGTATATTTTCGCTAGAGTATCCCCCTTTTCTACCTTATCCCCAATTTTTTTCTCAAGTACCACTCCTACAGAAGGGTCTATCTCATCTCCTTTTTTCTCTCTGCCAGCTCCCAGCACCATTGCAGATTTTCCCACCAAATCTGCCTCTATGTGGCTTACATACCCCTCCATTTCTACTACCACTTCCAAGCTGCTCTCGGCAACTGGTAACAGCGAATAATCTTCCACAACATACGGGTCGCCTCCAGACATCTCGATGAACTCTTTCAACTTTTTCAGTGGTTTCCCGCTTTTTATCATATCTTCTACGAGCCTCCTACCTTCCTCTATGTCAGAAACTTCTCCCTTCATCTGTAGCCCTATTGCCGCAAGGGTTCCCACCAGATATGTTAAATCCCAAGGTCCTTTACCTTTTAAAGTCTCTATAGCTTCTATTACCTCCAAACTGTTGCCGACAGCAAAACCAAGGGGTTGGTCCATGTTGCTCAGCACCGCCTTCACCTTTCTTCCGAAGCCGTCTCCGATTTCTAACATGGTCTTAGCTAGCTCTCTGGCGCTCTCCATATCCTTCATGAAAGCTCCACTGCCCACCTTGACATCTAAAATTATTCCATCGGAGTATACGGCAAGTTTTTTACTCATTATGCTGCTTGCTATAAGCGGAATGCTCGGAACTGTACCGGTGACATCCCTTAAAGAGTAGAGCTTTTTATCCAGCGGGACTACGGTGTCCGTATATCCCATTATGCCTATGCCGGTTTTATTTATCATCTCTGCGAGCTCAATCCTTGTTGCTGGGAAAAGAAAGCCAGTTATAGATTCAAATTTGTCAATGGTCCCACCGGTATGGCCCAACCCTCTCCCGGAAAGCTTCGCCGTTCCTATCCCAAAACTAGCAAATATAGGTGCAAGAGCTATTGTCGTCTTGTCTCCCACTCCACCTGTGCTGTGTTTGTCTATAATAAACTTGTCAACGCCGTCAATCTTTATTAACTCACCGGAGTGCATCATCTTTTCTGTGAATAGTTTAAGCTCATCTCTGCTCATCCCTTTGAAGTATACGGCCATCATAAATGCAGACATCTGATAGTCTGGTACCTCTTCATTCATGTAGGAGTCCATAAGAAACTCTATCTCATCACTGCCAAGTTCCTGCCCATCCCTCTTTTTTTCTATTATGTCAACAACTCTCATAATCTCCTCCCAGATAAATTTTAATAGTACAAATCCCACTAAATTTTAAAGACAGCCTGTATGGCTGTCTTTATTTTTCTAAAGCCCTTTAACTCCTAGGGGCTTCACTCACCCAACTTTTTAACTATGCTTTCCACCCAGTTACAAAATTTTTCCTCAACTTTCTTGGCCGTCTTAACAACCTTTTCATGCGAATGTGTTGTATCAGCTAAGCCCGTTGCCATATTGGTTATGCAGGATATTCCCAAAACGTCTATCCCAAGATAGTTTGCCACTATAGCTTCCGGCACCGTAGACATTCCAACAGCATCCGCGCCCAGCACTGAAAATGCCCTTATCTCCGCTGCGGTTTCATAAGAAGGTCCAGTTGTGCCGACGTAAATCCCATGCTCATAATCTATGCCCAGCTCCGCCGCAGTTTTACGAGCTATATCTATCAGGCTCCTTTTATAGACCTCGGTCATATCTGGAAATCGTGGTCCGAACCTTTCATCATTCCTGCCTATCAAAGGGTTTGTACCAAACATGTTTATATGGTCTTCTATGATCATTAAAGTCCCTGCCTTAAACTCCCTGTTTATCCCTCCTGCAGCATTGCTGATTATTAACTTCTCCAATCCTAACTGCCTCATAACATATATAGGGTATACTATCTCCTGCATGGAATATCCTTCATAAAAATGAAACCTTCCCTGCATTGCGATTATCTCTACGCCCCCGATTTTACCAAAAACCAGCTTCCCTTCGTGCCCCTCAACTGTAGAAACAGGGAAGTTTGGTATATCCATATAATCAACCTCAAGTTTTTCTTCCATTTCGCCAACTAGCCCGCCTAATCCCGATCCAAGTATTATTCCTATCTTGGCATGAGAATTAGCTGTCCTAGTTAGATACTCAACTGTTTCAAGCATATTGTCGTACATTTTGTTCCTCCACCTGTCTTTTTAGATACAATCGTTAAATTAATCCAACTCAAATAAATTAAATATATGACAAAAATCCTATTTTCCCTTTTTAAGCCGGTGATAATTTTAATAATTTAAAATAGTCGCAATAAAAATCTTCATGCAAAACAACAATTCCATTCAACCTTGGTGTATATGCTGATCTTAAAAATACTTTATAGCATATAGTTAATATTCATTCTACCCTATCTTTTGAAAAAAAGCTACCTCGCTTACCCATGCCTCAGTAAACTTTACAAAATAGCAAAGTCGTAACCTATAAACTATGCCACTGCAAAATAAATTTTTTCTAATTTCAATCCTTCGCGATAAGATAAAGGCCATAAAACATTTGATTTTTAATCTACCACTATGATAAAATTTAAAAAATTGGAGGTGGACTATGGTATTTAAACTATTTATAACGTTTTTTAAAATAGGACTTTTCACTTTTGGGGGTGGATATGCTATGATTCCACTTATAGAAACTGAGGTGGTAGAAAAAAAAAGTTGGATTAATGGGGATGAATTTTTGGAGATACTCTCAGTTACACAGATGACCCCAGGCCCAATAGCTATCAATTTCGCTACTTTTGTGGGCAATAAAATGTCCGGTATCCTAGGATCAATAATAGCATCCTTTGGAGTTATTTTGCCGTCCTTTTCCATAATCACTTTCATAGTACTTTTTTTAGAACCATATTTTAATACGGAAACTGTAAGCTCTGCCTTTATGGGAATTAAATCCTGTGTAATTGCCTTAATACTGTTTTCCGTTGTGAAAATATTTAAAAAAAGCGTTAAGACTAAGATTTCATTTTCTATTTTTACAATCTCTTTTTTGGCATTATTCTTCTCACTCCTTAGTCCGATAAAGGTTATTTTAATGGGCGTATTTTTCGGAATGACATTCTATATTTTCTTCCCTCTAAAAAATTCAGACGGCTTTGAAAAAGGTGATAAAAATGATATACCTTAAACTATTTTCAGTTTTTTTCAAAATAGGCATTTTTAGTTTTGGCGGCGGCCTCTCTATGCTTCTTTTGATAGAGAAAGAGATAGAGAGAAACAACTGGATAACTTCTAAAGAGTTCTTAGATATTGTTTCAATTTCACAGATTACTCCAGGACCTATATCAATAAACTCTGCGACATATATCGGGTTAAAAGTAGGGGGGATTTTTGGTGCTGTAGTATCCACATTAGGTGTTTCATTACCGTCTATTATAGTAATTTTAATTCTTTCTAATCTAATATTTAAATTAAAAGAAAACAAATATAAAAAAGCCTTTTTTCTTGCGATCATACCTATAACTACAGCTATGATGCTTTATGCAGCTATAGTCATATCCAGATCTACTTTTTTTAATTTCACTGAGTTATCCCACTCATTCAACTTTAAAAGCATAATATTCTCAACTTTATTATACATTTTATTGTATAGATTTAAATTTAACCCTACTCTACTGGTATTCACTAGTGCAATAATAGGTATTTTTATCTTTTGAGCTTATAACTCCTTACTTGATATTTTACTAACTTTACCTAAGACAAATTGTTGCTTAAAGTTATCGATGAATTACTGAATTTTTATACTTATAAATTTATATTTTTTATTATGAATTGATGCTAGTATCCACAAATTTCTGCATTAAACCCTTTTTTTCTCCAAAGAGTTTCACCGAGCTTTTAGACATGAGCTGCACAAAGACATTTTTTCTCTGTGAAACTCTTTATTTTACTCTGTATAGCTCTGGATCCAATATATTTTTATTTAATATTTTATATTCGAGATGGTTCGTGATCCAAAAAATGTTTTTCATTATAGCAGTTTCACTGTAATATAGGGGCAAAAATTAGAAAAGCTCCGGTGGGTATCCGTCGGAGCTCTTCTATGTGCTGTTATTTCATATTTCTTGATTCTTCGCCCATCCCTTTGTAGTTATTTGGCCTCATAGGTTCCTCAAAACCGGCTATCTTTCTTATCTCATAACGGTTTTTCAGGTTGTTATAATTTATCTCCCCATCTAATACTCCTATCTCTTTAGTGAGTTTTTTAACCTTATCCCATGCTACCTTATCTTCCACCATAATTTTTCTTATCTGTATTCTCTTTTCATCAGCTTCCAGATTTAGTTTTGAGTTCTTCTTTATGTTCTCCAGTCTCAGTTCTTTTATTTTATTCTTCTGATCTTCGCTAAGGTTTTCAAAAAAATCCATGCGCTGCTCTTTTACCTCTTTAAATTTTTTATGATAGTCCATCTTTTCGAAATTGCCCTTGTCCATTCCAAATGCTGCAGTTGACAGGATTATTCCCAAAATCAATGCTTTCTTTTTCATAATATGACCTCCGTTATTTTCTAGATTCAAATAGAGTATACTCCAACTTTGTGGCAATTAAGTGTCAATAATCGGTAGTTTCAAGGTCTTTTTCAAGGTAAAAATAGAACTCGAGGCCATCTCCTAATAGATCCACTCCATATTTGCTTCCGTGCTTTTCAAGTATCTCTTTTACTATGGCAAGCCCCAGCCCGGTGCCACTGTATTTTTTAGACCCTGATTTGTCTAACTTATAAAAAGGTGTCCATATCTTATCTAACTCTTCCATGGCGATCTTATTGCTGCTATTATAAACAAATATCTTCACCTTTTCCTGGTGTCCTTCCACCCCTATCTTTATCTCGCCGCCTTCCTGGCAGTACTTTACTGCATTGCTCAACAAATTATTCAGCACTTTTTCTACACCGTCTTTGTTGGCTGACACCATTACAGTTCTACCTAAGTCATGACTTACCTTAAGCCCCTTTTCTCTTATCAAAATTTCAAATCTGTGAAGGCAGCTTTCAAGAATCCCGCTTATATCAAGAGATGACTTACTCATTTTAAAATATCCAGATTCTATTTGTGCTATAAGCAGTAAATCCTTTACCATAATATTCATGCGGTTTGCCTCATACATTATGACCTGGCAGTAGAAATCCCTGGACTCGTCGTCTGCCACACCTTCCTTTAACCCCTCGGCATAGCCGCTTATAAGAGCTATGGGAGTTTTAAGTTCATGGTTGACGCTGGATATAAAATCCTTCCTAAACTTTTCTAGCATTCGTTCCTTTTCTATCTCTTTTTTCAGCTTTATATTGGAGTCTTCTAACTTTTTTATGGTATCGTCTAGCTTCTCTGACATGTAGTTTATGCCTTCAGCAAGCTCCTCTACTTCATCCCCTGTTTTTATATCAGCTTTTTTTTGAAAGCTCAAATTAGCCATATTTCGGCTTATTTCCGTTAACGCCCTCAAAGGATTTGTGAATATTTTTGAAAAAAAATAATTTATGGCAAAGCTTAACGCCAATGCTATCAACAGAATATATAGGTAAAACTTCTCTGAATATTTTACAGCCTCCTGCATAGGGTATATTGGTGACGACACTATCATTAGTATTCCTTTTTCGTACAAGCTCATATATGACAATAAGTCCAGCCCGATTCTTTTATCTCTTCTCAGCTGAATTATCTCTCCGTTTTCAGTTAAAGCTTTACTTATATTTTCTTTAGTAAAATCCTCACCATATATATCCCTTAAGAATCCATTGTAATAAAAAAGCTCTTCCTCTTGCATATCTATGAAATCGATCCTTACTCTGTACCGATCTTCTATCTCCTCTAACCCCGACTGGCTACTTGGATTTTTTATATATTCAGATATTTCCTTGAGCTGATTAGTTTTTTTGTTTACATAGTACCTTTGAAAATAAACCCTGGTAGACACAAATACAAGCCCTAATACGAATATTATAATACTGCTGTTCATTAAAAAAAGTTTTTTGGATATTCTCATTACTCCTCCCTAAACTTGTACCCGAATCCCCTCACGGTCTCTATGAACTCTTCTCCTATCTTCTTCCTTAGCCTTTTTATATGCGTATCTACAGTTCTCAAGTCGCCAAAATAATCGTAGCCCCATATTTTATTTAATATTTTTTCCCTACTAAGGGCTATTCCCTTGTTTTTCATAAAATACAGCAGCAGGTCAAATTCCTTTGGGGTTAGTTCTAAGTCGACGCCTCTTTTGGATACGTTGTGCTTCTCATAGTCCAGCAAGAGGTCACCATTCTTTAGTCTCTCCCCAACGTTATTCTGTTTTTTAAGCAGCGCCTTTATCCTGGCTGATAAAACTTTCAGGCTAAACGGTTTTGTTATGTAGTCGTCAGCCTCTAACTCAAAACCAAAAAGCTCATCGTTTTCTTGTGCCTTGGCCGTCAAAAATACTATCGGCACCTGGGATCTCCTTCTGATCTCCCTACACACCACCCAGCCGTCGAGTTCTGGCATCATAACGTCTAATATAATCAAGTCAAACTCCCCACTATCAAATATCTCTAAGGCCTCCCTACCATTTTCGGCCTCCCACACTGTGTCCCCCTCTTTTTTCAAAAAATCCTTTATTAGTCTTCTCATATTTGGCTCATCTTCTGCCACAAGTACTCTGTACATCTGTCCCCTCCATATTGCATTTCTATACCTCTAGTATAATACAAAAGCAGGGCTTTTTCATGTGGAAAATAACGCCCCATGAAAAGAGCCCCTCTTTAGGCTGACACTTTTCCCTATAATTCCACACATTATCTTTTCTAACCTCTAATTATCTGAATTTTATAACCATCTGCGAAAATAACATATGGGTTTTTCTCCCGGAACACTCTTCAAATTGGTGACTTTAAACCCCATTTTTTATGGGTAGTGTAAGAGCTTTTCAAATCCTGCACAGTTAATGCAAAATGGCTGAATCCAGTTTCCATATTATACTTTCCGCCATGCTCATAATCATACGTAAGCTTTATTTCAAACTCTTCATTTTCATCACTTAAATACACTACTGTAAATTTATGTTGTGGAAAATTTTTTTCTACTTCTTTCAAACCTAAAGCTTTCGAATAAAATTCTAAAGACTTTTCTAAATTTACTACCCTTATGCAGGATGCTCTAATCTGTATTCTATTCTTTTCTCTCCTCCGGCACACTACTAGTTATCATTAGGCGTTATATAACAGGTCTTGTTTACATAAATTTCTAAGTTTTGCTTACGTATGCAGACTATCTTTTATTCCACCCTAAGAGCCTCGATAGGATTTAGAAGCGAAGCTTTCCTTGCAGGCACAACACCAAAAACTATTCCAATAAGTGTTGATACAGTAACCGAAACAAATAGTATGATTGGTGAAAAAATAGGATTAACTTTTATTATATTTCCTATCCCAATTGCACCTAAAATACCAAATATTATCCCTATGAAACCACCTATTATTGTTAAGATTATTGATTCTATCAAAAATTGAGCCAGTATATCTCTATTCCTTGCCCCCAATGCTTTTCTTATCCCTATCTCTTTTATTCTTTCAGTCACACTTACAAGCATTATATTCATAACCCCTATTCCGCCCACTAAAAGCGAAATCGAAGCTACACAAGTTATAAATATATTTAGTATGCTAAGTATGCTGTCAAATGAACTTGCCCTAGATACACTTTCGCTTATTTCATAAATATCGTTTATACCATTTTTAGATTCTAAGGTTTCCTTAACATTTGCCATGGCCTCTACCATATTTATAGGATCTGTTGATTTAACCACAATTTCATCATAGGTATCTATATCTAGATATCTCTTTCCAGAGTTTAGAGGTATTCTAGCAAACCTTGGCATCATTCTTCCGCCCATAATACTAGCTATGGTAGCTGCAGGATTTTTAAAAACCCCAACTACTAAAAAATTAGTTCTTTCCTTGCCTCTTTGAAGTTCTACCTCTATTGCTTTACCAACAGCACTTTCATTAGGATAAAATGTTTTAGCTGTAATATCATCTATGATAATGAGGTTCCCTATCCCCTCGTATTCAGTTTTCAAAAATGGTCTGCCTTCCACATAGGTTATTTCATCTATAATTTCGTAATCATATGTTGTAGTACTTAAAACTCCCCTAAAATTTCTGTCTTTATTTACAAATTCCACTCTGGTATCGTATTTTGGACTAGCGGCCTTTACCCCCTCTGTTTTTTTTATACTTTCCAAGTCCGAATCATCCAAAAGGTATTTATCTCTGTACTCACTATTTTCTTGGTCTACAGATATCTCAAAATTACCATAGCCACTTTTTGTCATCTCTCCTGTTATCTGATTTTGCCCTCCCTTTCCAAGAGAAGACATTAGTATCACGGAGGATATCCCTATTATTATTCCTAGCATGGTTAACAGCGACCGCATCTTATTGGCTATTAGGCTTTGAAAGGCTGATTTTATACTTTCAAAAAAATTCATTTAATTCAACTCCTTCTTTAATTAGCGGCAATTCTAGTTTGTCAAGTCGCTTACTATCTCTCCATCTTTTAGTGTTATTATCCTCTTACACTGTATCCCTATTTCATGTTCGTGTGTTACCATTATGATTGTTACCCCTTTATCATTTAACTCTTTAAATATCTGCATTATCTCAGCTTCAGATTTGCTGTCTAGGTTTCCTGTGGGCTCATCTGCCAATATTATTCTAGGGTTATTTACTAGTGCTCTTGCTATGGCTACTCTCTGTTTCTGTCCACCTGAAAGCTCATTTGGCCTGTGATGCATACGATCTCCTAAGCCTACGCTTTCAAGTGATTTTATGGCCCTTTCCACTCTATCATGCTTATGTATTTTAGAATAAATCATAGGTAGGCATACATTGTCTAATGCTGTTAATTTAGGCAGTAGATTGAAAGACTGAAATACAAATCCTATTTTATTATTTCTAACTCCTGATAGTTGGTCTTCATTCAAGTTGGAAACATCTTCCCCGTCTAGTATATATCTACCGTTTGTTGCTTTGTCCAAACATCCGATTATATTCATAAGTGTAGACTTACCGCTCCCTGAAGGTCCCATTATTGCCACAAACTCTCCTTTTTCTACATTAAAATTTATTCCTTTTAAAACTCTAAGCGCATTAGATCCATTTCTATATATCTTCTCTACTTTTTCTATTTTGACCATTTTTAGAAATTTCACCGCCTTTTTCTTTTACGGTTATGCTTTGTCCATCTTCTAAATCAGTATCCGGATTTTTAAGTATTTTTTCCCCGCCATTCAATTCAGTGACTATCTCAATATTTTCTTTATTTTGTATCCCCAGCCGTACTTCAATTTTTTTTACTATGTTTTTTTCATCTACAGAAAAAATATAAGTCTTTCCATTTTTTTCTATAACCGAAGTTCTGGGAACAAATACAGAATTATCTTTATTGAAGTATACTATCTCCACATCTGCTGTAAATCCTGGTATCAAATGAGCTCTATCACCTAATATTTCTATATCTACTTCTACGTAGGCAGTACCGTCGCTCTCATCGCTGGAAATATTTGCAATACTAACAACTCTACCTTCTAATTCTTGTTTCTTTTCATATATTTCTGGCTTTATCTTCACTTTTTGTCCTAATTTAACATAAGTTATATCATATTCTGGTATTTGAGCAACAACTAAAATATCTGACTGGTCGGCTATCTCGAACAGTTCTTCTTCTGTATTCACCCTGTAATTTTCATCTGCATTCATAGAAATTATTGTCCCCTCAAAAGGACTTTTTATTAAATCCGGCATTTTTTGCAGTTCTTCCTGGTACTCATCTATATTAATTTTTGAAGTAGCTATATCGTACTCTAAATCTTGTATTTCAACAAGTGTTACCCCACCCATTTTGTACAGTTCCTTCGAATTTTTAATATCCCTTTGCAATTTTTTTAAGTTTATTCTTTCCTTTTCTAGGTTACGCAATACATTGTTTTTATCCTCTTCGTCAAAAGTCATAATTATATCATCTTTTTTAACGTAATCTCCTTCATCGAAATACAGTTCCTTAACCCTAAGGGCTTTATCCACAAACACTTTTTTTGTGTTTTGGGCTTCTATTACTGCATCTGCCTCAACATAATTTTCCAAATTTTGCTTTTTTACTGTATAAGTTTCATAAGATTTAAGCTCTACTTTATTAGAATCATTGCTGAGTTTTAAAAATAAAACACCCGCCAGCAATAAAATAATTATTCCAATTATTTTCTTCATCAATACCCCTACCTTCTATATTTTATTTTTTCAACAAAAGCGTAAAGTTCATTTTTCTTTTTAAGATAGTTCACCTTTAGCTGCCTGTAATCATCATAAGTGTCCCTATAGTCCGTGAACTCCTTTACACCCATTTCGTATTTTTTTTTGTCTATCCTATACTCAAGCTCTTTTACGCTTAACTCCCTTTCCAGATTTTGAAACTCCTTACTTAAAGTTTTATACTCATTCCAATAAGAGGCCCTTTCGTTTTCGTTGCTTTTTTGCAACTCCTCTTTTTTGACTTCCAGTTCCTTTAGATTTATCTCCTCCAATTTACTGGTGTCGCCATATTCAAACAGATTTTTAGAAAATGATAGATAAACTGTCCAGTACTCGTCTTCTAACTCATACTTTGTACCTACATCTATATTAGGAATTCTACTGTCATATCTGGAATAGTCCAAATTTTCCGAGGATATTTTTTCATCCAGTACAAGGTTTTCCGAGTCTCTTTCCCCGATATATTCAAAATCCTCCAGCTGGAGTTCTGTGCTGCCATCAAAATCATCCAATTCCCCTTCTTTTACATCTAGCCTGTATTTTAGGTAAAAGCTCTGGTTTATCTTTTTTAGTTCACTTTCGAGGTTCGCTATGTCAGACTTTTGGTTTTCAAGAGTCATAAGTGCGTATCTATAGTCGAGTTCGGTGCCAGTCCCCAAATCAAACTTCTTTTTCAGTATTTCAAGCTCTGCCTCAAGGGTCGGTATTAGGCTCTTTTGAAACTCGATCTCCAGCTCTACGTCTTTATACTCTTTGTAAAGTTCAATAAAATCTATTATCTCATTGTCTACATTTTCTGATATGCCGTTTAGCCTCTGTT
The DNA here is from genome assembly GCA_963675185.2 of uncultured Ilyobacter sp. Lineage (GTDB taxonomy): Bacteria > Fusobacteriota > Fusobacteriia > Fusobacteriales > Fusobacteriaceae > Ilyobacter_A. Next base: position 1,553,862 of record CAXXOH010000003.1, on the reverse strand, counting down.
GCTTTTCATATTGAAAAACCTCCGTGTTATGTGACTTTTTGCTGTATATCAGGTCTTTCATATCCTTTTCCAGACCAACTGCCACACTGGAATCTCCGTCTAGATGGTCATAGCTAGCATCAAATATTAAAAAATCATATTTAACTTCAGCACTTGTTTTTGATGCATCTTCGTCATCGTCATTGCTGTAATCAGTGTAACGAGAGTCAACCGATAAGGATGCCCCGTCCCTGTTTGTCCTTTTTATCTTCTTTTCCTCCACATCTAGGCTCTCTTTTTCAAATTCTCCATACTCATTCTGGTACCCATTTTGCTTTATGACATTCACTAGTTCGTCTAGATTTTTGGCAAAACTTGCTACAGACAGCAACAAATATACTGAAAAAAATATAATCCTCTTCTTCATAACCACCAGTCCTTACATAAATTTTTATTTATATGTATTTTACACAAACTTTGTGACAAATCAATGGCAAAAATGTGTTATTTAAAAAAATATATCAAAAAAATAAAAAAGCCACTAAAAATAGTGGCTAAGCTAAACATAACCTCCAGGTAAATTCGTAATCTAGAAATCAGCTTCCCTGTTTCCATAATCTTCAAACAATCTATATTCAGTAGGTCTTGATAATCTTTCTGCTCCAGGTTCTTTAGTCATGGTACTTGTACATGCTGCAAGACCTAATACTACTAACAACATCAATGCTATACGTTTCATTGTTCTCCCTCCCCATCTATCTTAACTAATTGCGATATATAGCGAAACTTTCCAACCAGCATTCATATAGAGCAAATTCTGTTTTAATAAAATTTTCTTACTTATAGTATACTCTATAGCCCCATACGAGTTCTGCATTTTTTCATTTTTACCTACATAATTTTAGCAAGATTTTTGAGTTACTGTGTTTAGAAAAATATCCACTAAAAATAGTGGCCCGTTAATAGCAACATTTAACAAGCTCCTAGAAATCAGCTTCCCTATTTCCGTAATCTTCAAACAATCTATATTCAGTAGGTCTTGATAATCTTTCTGCACCATCTTCTTTAGTCATTGTACTTGTACATGCTGCAAGACCCAATACTACTAACAACATAACAGCTAAACGTTTCATTGTTCTCCCTCCTCCATCTATTATAACCATTCACTATATATTTCTAACTTTCCAACCAGGACTCATATATTTAGAAGTTTTTGCCTAATTATTTTCTTGCTTATATTTTACTCCATAAAAATATGCGAACCGGATAATTTTTATCTGATATTCACTTAGAAAAATAGCCACTAAAAATAGTGGCCAACCAAAAGCAGCATTATGACACGTTCTAGAAATCAGCTTCCCTATTTCCGTAATCTTGGAACAATCTATATTCAGTAGGCCTTGATAATCTTTCTGCTCCGTCTTCTTTAGTCATTGTACTTGTACATGCTGCAAGACCCAATACTACTAACAACATAACAGCTAAACGTTTCATTGTTCTCCCTCCTATCTATCTTAAGGTAATTGCGATATATAGCGAAACTTTCCAACCAGCACTCTATATGTTTAAATTAATTTTTCCCATTCTTTCTTCTACTTATAGTATACTCGATAAAAATAACCCCTAATTTCATTTTTTCATCTACAAGCATACCCTTATCTTATGCAAGCCTTTATTTTCAAGGTATACAGAGGGGCAGAAGACATTCTAATCAAAAAAATTAATTTTTTTTAAAATTGTTTACATGTAAACTATTCTCTGAAATAAAATTCCCCTCTCTTTTTATCATTGGAATTTACTCAAAAAATAAAAAATAGGCAGGTAATCCTGCCTATTCACAACTTTTTATGACAACAAAGGTGATATCATCTACCTGTTCGTTTCCATTCATAAATTCATTTACTCTTTTCAGAACTTCTCCCTTTATCTCTTCGACGCCTTTTTCCTTATTTTCAAGCATAAGTTCCTTTATCCTGTCCACCCCGAAACGATTTTTTTGAATATCCTCAGCTTCGCTTATACCGTCTGTATAGTAAAACAGAATATCTCCCTTTTCCATTTTTAACTTTCCAAGCTTATATTTGTAGGAGTCTAAAAACCCTACTGCCACACCTTTTACGCTCTCCTCAACTACCTTGTCCTCACTAGCCCTGTATACTAGCAAAGGGTTATGCCCGGCATTTGAATAGTAAAGTTCCCTTGTAGAATGGTTGTAATGACTATAAAAAAGCGTCACAAACATCTCGTTGTTTATGTCTGGGTAAAGTATATCATTAAGGTCAGTAAGAACTTGAGAAGGTATAGTATCCTTATAGCTCAAGGTCTTTAAAACCGCCTTTATTAGAGCCATCAAAAATGCTGCCGGCACTCCTTTTCCGCTTACATCCCCTATAGTGACAAAGAACTTGTCCTCATCAATCTTTCCGTAATCGTAATAGTCTCCACCTATCTCCTTGGCGGGCTCAAAATAGTTTGCGATCTCCAGTCCAAAAATAGAGTCTATACTCTTAGGCAAAAGGTTTTTCTGAATGTCCGCAGCTATGGACACCTCTTTATCCAGCCTCTCTTTTATCAAAAGCTCCGAGTACATTTTAGCGTTGTTTATAGCTATGGCAACCTGTATCCCCAATGCCGATATTGTCTCTTCATCATTTGAAAAGTCCGCTCTTTCGTCTTCTACTATGTATATGACTCCAAGCTCCTTTCCCTTTACGTTTAGCTCTGAAATTACTACCCTTTCCCCATCTTGTTTTATGGAGTTTCCAAGCCTATCATATATCTTCCTGTAATCCTCCCTTTTGAAGCTTTCAATTTCCTTGTGAGAAAGGGCTATGTTTTCCTCAAAATTTATGAACCCCTTGGTCCTTTTGTTTACCAGTACCCCACTCTCCCAAAGACAAAGCGAAATTTTCTTAGCGCCTGTGAGTACAAAATAGGCATCTAAAATAATTGAAATTATCTTATCCAGGTCTATTACGGAAAGGACAGTCTTGGATATGGCATTCAAGTTAGACAGGTTTGCTACTCTTTTTTCCAAAACAGAGTTTGAATACTCCAATTGTGTAGACTTTGCCAGAAGCGAATTATACATTATGTCGAGCTCGGTCTTATAAGACTTCAGCTCATCCATGGACCTTTTCAGTTCATCATCCTGCATCTTAATACTCTTAAGGGTAAAATCATACTCATCTTTAAGCTCATCCCTTATATCATTAAATGGCTCTCTATCCCTTATTTTTTCGATGATATTTTGCATTTCATCCAGATAATATGTCTCCTGCTTTTTCAGGACAACATAAAAACTTGCTAAAATTAAAATAAAAAAAAGCAAAAAGTATACAGCCATCTAATTCCTCCAAAAAAAGCATATTTTATAAAACGGATTATCTTCCTAGTCCCCTAACTGGGCCTTTATCTTTATTTCAAGCTGATAAATATCGAACGGCTTGGGTATAAACTCCTGAATATTTACATCCAAGTTCTCCACCACACTTTTCATATTTGAAAATGCAGTAAGCATGAAAACCGGGACTTCCTTGTCTATTTCCCTTATTTTTTGTATCGCCTCCAAACCATTCATCTGAGGCAGCTGTATATCCAGTATTATTAGGTCTATCTGCTCTCTTTTTAGTATCTCTATGCCCTTTATTGCCCTCTCGGCCTCGATGCACTCGTACCCTATATCCGTCAAGAATTCATTTAGCAGAAATCTTATGCTAGGTTCGTCATCGATTACCAGTATCTTTTTTTTAGTCATCCTCTTCCCCCAATTTCTTAATTTTTTTTGCCACATCTTCGGGAACACACTCTTTTAACTCTTCTAAACTGGCACTTTTGACCATCTTAACCGATTTAAACTTTTTCAAGAGAGCTTCCTTTCTTTTAGGCCCTATCCCAGGAATATTGTCCAGTTCACTTTTTATCACCCTTTTCGACCTGAGCTTCCTATGGTAAGTGACGCCAAATCTGTGCGCTTCATCCCTCAACCTTTGGAGTATTTTCAAGGATTCGTCCCCACTATCAAAAATATACGGAACCGATTCTCCAAGTTTAAATATCTCCTCTTCTCTTTTTGCAATACTAATTATATCTAAAAATTTTTCTTTTTTCAATTTTTTAAGAACTTTTTCTGCCACTCCAAGCTGGCCGAGTCCTCCATCTACTAATATAAGATCCGGAAGTTCCCATTCATTAAGCTTACTGTATCTTCTCTCCAACACTTCCTCCATCATGGCAAAATCATCTGGGGTGTCCTTTACCCTTATCCTGAACTTCCTGTAGTTTTTCTTAGACAACCTACCCTCTATGGCAACGGACATCGAAGCCACTGCGTCCTTACCCTGTATGTTTGAGATATCAAAGCATTCTATCCTCATTGGAAACTTTTTCAAATCCAATATATCATGGAGTTTTATAAGCCCTTGCTCTAATATATGCTTCTGGCTAAAGTAATTGTCCATATCCTTTTTCAGGTTTAGATGGCCCATATCCAAGAGCTCCTTTCTCCTGCTCTTTATACTAGGAAAGTAGACATTTATATTTTTCCCAGCATTTTTGCTGAGCCACCCTTTTATAAGCTCCTCATCGCAGGAATAGCTGGAGTCAAAAATTATATTCTTTGGTATGGTATTTTTCGAATAAAAAGCCGTTACAACATCCTCAAATATGTTCTCAGTTATAGAATCTTCTAACTTCATGTTAGACGACACTTTGGATACTATTTTCCCCTCTCTAACGTTTAAGACACAGATAAAAAGCGTATCTGCCTCCACCCCAAAAAGAAATAGATCCTCATTTATGTCGCTGGCTTTTTCAGTTACTTGTTTTTTTACCGCCTTCTCTATTTCATTAATCTGCTCCCTGTATATTATGGCCCTTTCGAAATCCATATCCTGGCTGTACTTTTCCATCTTCTCCTTTAATTCTCTTAAGAGGTCTGCCGTGTCTCCCTTTAAAAACTTCTTGGCATCCTGGACATTCTGGCTGTACTCCTGCTCCACGTCCTTGTACACGCATGGCCCCATACATATCCCCATGTAATATTTCAGGCACGGCTTTCTATATTCCTTGCCCATATCCCTGTTGCAATCCCTTATTTTGAATATTTTCATGATGTTTCTCACAAGATGGTACGCCCCAGACGGATAGGGCCCGAAATACTCGCCCTTTTTGCCGTCCAGGGCCTTGGTGCTCCTTACAATAGATATCTTAGGAAACTCCTCCTTGCTTATCTTTATATAAGGATAGGTCTTGTGGTCTTTTAGGTTTATGTTATATTTCGGTTTGTGCTTTTTTATAAGGTTGTTTTCGAGTATCAGGGCATCTAGCTCAGAGTTACATATTATATACTCTATACACTCTATGTTTTTAACCAACTCCCTGGTTTTCTCATCAAAGTGCTCCTTTACAAAATAGGAGCCAACCCTTTTCTTTAGGTTTTTGGCCTTACCTATATATATTATCCTGTCATCTTTTTTCATTAAATAAACGCCGGGGTTTTCAGGTATTTCATCAAAATTTATTTTCTTCATAAATTCACCTATTTTTCTATATCCCAGTACCTGCCCTGCTCTCTGTGGGTTGCGGTAACGTAAAGGTTTTTATGTCCTGAAAAACTTTTAGACAGCCTGTTTACAAAGGTGACCGACCTGTGCTTCCCTCCGCTGCAGCCTATACCTATAGCCAGTCTGGATTTTCCCTCTTTTATAAATTTAGGTATTAAAAAATCCAGCATATCTTCCAGTTTATCATAAAATTCTCTGCTCTCCTCAAAACCTAATACATATTCATTTACATCTTTGTCAAATCCATTCTTATCCCGAAGCTTATCCAAGTAGTATGGATTTGGCAAGAATCTAACGTCAAACATCATATCCAAATCTATTGGTATCCCGTATTTAAAGCCGAAGGAAACAAAAGAAACAGTCATCTCCTTATCCTTTGATCCCCAAAAAATTCCTTTTATGCGTTCTACAAGGCCTTTTTCGCCTATTGTACTTGTGTCTATTATAACACTCGCCTTTTCCCTTATCCCTTGCAGGGCCTTTCTTTCCTCCTCTATATTTTTTATGAGGGAAGAGGTTTTAGAAAAGGGGTGTTTCCTCCTGGTAAGGTGGAATCTGTTCAAAAGTATGTCATCTCTTGCGTCTAAAAATATAATCTTGCACTTGAGTCCCATGAAATTCAGTTTTTCCACCACAGTGTCAAACTCTTCAGGCTCCTCAAAGGACCTCGTGTCAATAACGAATGCCATTTTTTTCAGCCTTTCCATCTTTTTTACATTGGGATCTAAAAAATTATTTATAAGGTAACACGGGAAGTTGTCGATGGTGAAATAGTCTAAATCCTCGAAATATCTCAGTGCGGTAGTTTTCCCGGCACCGCTCATACCGGTTATTATTATAAGCTCAAATTCCTTCATAGCCCCCCCTATATTATATAATCACAATATAAAGATAATGGCGGAAAAACTCCGCCATCAATTACATTCTATCTACAGTTTCTATACCTAGAAGTTCTAGCCCCTGCTTAAGTACAAAGGCAGTTCTTTCAGCGATAAGCAGTCTCGAGTATAAGATCTCATCCTTTTCTCTTAAAACTGGTAGAGCATTATAAAAAGTATTAAATTTTTTGGCAAGTTCAAACAGATAGTCTGCTATAAGGTTTGGCTTATAAGTCTCCGCAGCCTTCAGCACTACATTTGGAAACTGGTTAAAAAATAGTGCCAGAGCCCTCTCCTGCTTTTCCCCTAACAATACATCGATATCCTCTTTTAAGACTTTGCCATCCTCACTGGCCTTTCTCAAAATAGAGCTCACCCTAGCGTAAGTGTACTGAAGATACGGAGCGGTGTTCCCCTCAAAGCTCAATATCTTATCCCATTCGAAGATAACTGGACTCTGCCTGTTTTGTGATAGATCAGCATATTTTATAGCCCCTATACCAACTATCTCGGCTATATTCTCTTTCTCATCAACAGATAGTCCAGGATTTTTTTCTTCCACTATCTCAAAGGCTTTTTTCTTACTTTCATCTAATAGTTGTTCAAGTCTTATAACGTTACCTTTTCTTGTAGAGAATATCCCGTCCGCGAACCTCATTATGCCAAACCAAACGTGATCTTTCTCAACTTCCCAACCAAGCATATCAGTTATCTTGAAAAACTGCTTGAAGTGGTCCTGCTGTCTCTCGTCGGTTACGTATACAATCTTGTTTAATTTATAATTGTCTTTCCTAAATTTAACTGTTGCTATATCGGAAGTTGAGTACAAAAATGCACCGTCCTTCTTCTGAACTATACAAGGATGAAGGTTGTCCTCTTCAGGGAAGAAAACTACCTGAGCACCTTGGTCCTCTTTTGCTATCCCCTTTTCTTTCAAGAGCTCCACTACTTCCGGCATCATGTCGTGATAGAAAGATTCTCCATAATATGTGTCAAAGCTTACACCTAGCCTGCTATACACCTTGTCATACTCAGAAAGGGATACTTTTATGAACTCCTCCCAAAGTTTTAAGTTTTCACTGTCGCCGTCATGCAGTTTTTTAAGCTCCTCCCTGGCAACATCTTCTAGCTCCGGGTTCTTCTCAGCCTGATTGCTGAACTCAACGTATACCCTCTCTAGCTCTTCTATTGCGTTCTGTTCATAGGCTTCCCTGTCTAGCCAGTTTCTGTACCCTATTATGAGTTTTCCAAACTGTGTTCCCCAATCCCCTATATGGTTATCTGCCACTACATTATATCCCAAGAATTTATAAGCCCTTTTGATGGCATCCCCTATTATTGTACTTCTCAAATGACCTATATGCATCCTTTTTGCTATATTAGGAGACGAGTAATCGATTATTACTTCCCCATCTCTATTTAAAAAAGAAAAATCGTAACCCTCTTTTAGTTTTTTTGCCCTCTCACCCAGGTACTTATCTTTCACATAAATATTTATAAAACCAGGCCCTGCTATCTCAAGCTTGTCTATAATATCGTTTCCCGTTATATTCTCAACTACCTGACTTGCAACAGCCCTAGGGTTGTTTTTCAAAAGTTTGGCGTTAACCATTGCAAAGTTAGTTTGAAAGTCCCCGAACCTCTCATTTGAAGCCGCCTGAACATCTATATTTTTAACCCCTTCAAGTTCAGGGTATAATTTCTTTATCGTTTCCTCGAAAACTCTGGATATCTCTTTTTCTATTAAGTTCATCTCTCCTCCTTTAGAAGACGTTTAGCATTTGAAAATAAAAAAAGACTCTATAAAATAAAGTCTTAAGAAAGCCCCGGTACTACCGCCTCCCCACTTTTTTTGGTCGCCTTCTTATAAATAAGTGGTAGTCAGATACAAAGAGCATACAGGATCCGTACGACCTCTAGGTGTCGTCGTGATTACTCTGATGTACTCTATGCAGCGCCGACCCCCTCGGCGAACTTAGGCCCAAAAAAATATGGGGGAATAGCGAATAGACCAGGATTATTTTCCTTTGATTTTATTATATCAATAAATTATTTTTTTTTCAACCTATAATCCGAATCTTAAATCAGCAGCTTCTACTTCTCTTCGCTGTAAGTGCTAGCTAAATATAGCTCGTCTAACTGTGAAACCTCAACATGATTAGGGGCTTCTGTCATTAGACACTGCCCTTTATTTGTCTTAGGGAAAGGGATCACGTCTCTTATAGATTTTTCTTTCAGCATAACCATAAGCCATCTATCCACTCCGAAAGCCAAGCCACCGTGTGGAGGTGCTCCGTATTTAAAAGCGTCCATGAAGAAACCAAATTTTTCACGTGCCTCCTCTTGGCTTAGACCAAGTTTTTCGAAAACTTTTTCTTGAACTTTCGGGTTGTGTATCCTTATACTTCCTCCGCCTATCTCAGATCCGTTAAGCACTAGGTCATAGCTGTTTGTCCTTACCTCTTCCATCTCCCCGCCTAGAAAAGCTTCCATGTCCTCCTCTTTAATAGATGTGAAAGGGTGGTGCTGCGCCTTATATCTTTGTTCCTCTTCACTCCACTCAAACATTGGGAAGTCCACTACCCATAAAAACTTAAAGACATCTCCGTCTATTAGATTCAGGTCATTTCCAAGCTTAAGTCTAAGAGCGCCTAGGGAATCGTATACAATCTTTGCCTTGTCTGCAACTATAAGTATTACATCGCCAGATTTAGCTTCTGTTTTTTCAAGTATTGCCGCAATTTCTTCATCTGTAAAGAACTTAGCTATAGGCGAATTCACCCCAGCTTCTGTCACTTTTATCCAAGCCAGCCCCTTTGCACCGAAATAGGTTTTTAGGTAACTTTCATAATCAGCTAAGATTTTTCTTGAAAAATCCTCTGCCGAACCTGGAGCCACTACTGCTTTTACAAGCCCACCGGAGTTTGCTACTCCGTTGAAGGCCTTAAATCCGCAGGACTTCATGATTTCAGTTAGGTCTCTTAGTTGTAGTCCAAATCTGATATCCGGCTTGTCCGAACCGTACTTCTCCATAGCCTCTTTGTAAGGCATCCTTTCAAAGCTGTAATCCGCTTTTTCTCCGGTTACATCTTCAAATACTTTTTTTGCCAAATCCTCTATTTCATTCATCACGTCTTCCATGCTTACAAAAGACATCTCCAGGTCTAGCTGTGTAAACTCAGGCTGTCTGTCAGCCCTCAAATCCTCGTCCCTAAAACATTTTGCTATCTGGTAGTATCTCTCTATACCGCTTATCATAAGCAGCTGTTTAAAAAGTTGTGGCGACTGCGGAAGTGCATAAAACTGCCCTCCGTTTGTCCTGCTCGGCACAAGGAAATCCCTTGCCCCTTCCGGGGTTGATTTCGTTAAGATAGGGGTGTCTATCTCCAAAAACCCTTTCTCATCCATATATTTCCTTATGGAATTCAGCATGGTATGCCTTTTCATCATATTTTTCATCATATTTGACCTTCTGAGGTCAAGATACCTGTATTTCAACCTTAGATTTTCGTTCAGCTGTGTATCCTCTGATATTCCAAAAGGAAGGGCCCCACAACTGTTTAAGACCTCAAGTCCGTCTGCAAAAACTTCTATCTCGCCTGTAGGTATGTTCAGATTTTTACTGTATCTCTCCCTTACCTCACCAGATATTCTTATTACATATTCGCTTTTCAGCTTTTGGGCCTTTTCCATCAATTCAACCTTTACCTCTTCAGGGTTGAACACGACCTGTGTTTTCCCCTCTCTGTCCCTCATATCTATAAATGTAAGCCCTCCAAGGTCACGTTTTGTGTCGACCCATCCGGACAAAACTACTTTCTTGCCTATGTCTTCTCTTCTAAGTTCCCCCAAATTATGAGTTCTGTATTGCATCACGATCCCCTCTCAATGCTACTAATTTTATTTTATCAGCAAAATTCATTAAAATATTTATTTTAATTTGAAAGTTTTTCCGCAACCTCTTCTACGCCGAGGCTTTCTTGCTCTCTTTCAGCCAGGTTTTTAAGCAGAACCTTCCCGTTTTCCATCTCTTCTGTCCCTATTATAACTGCAAAATTTATCCCAAGTTTGTCCGCTTTTTTCATATGGGCTCTCATGGATTTTTCATCAAATTCTATATAAGAGTTTATATAACTTTTCCTCAGTGTCTCCGCCACTTTGAAAGCGTACTCCTTTACCTCGTCCCCCAGCCAAGCTATGTAGACTTTAGGAGTTTCCTTTTTTACATTGTCTCCAAGCAGAAGCATTATTCTCTCTATCCCTGCTGCAAATCCAACCGCAGGAATGTCCTTATCCCCTATGGTTTTCAATAAACCGTCATATCTACCGCCTGCAAGAACAGTTCCCTGGGCACCGAGTTTATTTGTAACAATTTCAAAAACTGTATTAGAGTAGTAATCAAGTCCCCTTACCAGTCTAGGATTTTCCGAATAGTTCACCCCAAAAACCTCAAGATACTTTTTCACTTCACTGTAGTGCTCGTTTTCTTCCACACTCAAGCTGTCCACCAAATTTGGGGCATCTTTTGTGATATCCTGGCAGTTTTGGTTTTTACAATCAAGTACCCTCAACGGATTTTTATAATATCTAGTCTTACAGTCCTCGCAAAGAACGTCCTTCTTGTCAGAAAGAAAGTCGACTAGCTTCTGTCTGTATTTTACCCTGGATGCATTTCCACCAACAGAGTTTATCTGCACCTCAAGATCTTCTAAACCAAGCACTTCTAGAAGTTTATGCCCCATAGATATAGTCTCTGCATCGAGTATTGGAGAGTTCCCACCTATGGCTTCTACACCAAGCTGATTAAACTCCCTATATCTACCAGCTTGCGGCCTTTCATACCTGAACATAGGCCCGTGGTAGAAATATTTTGTAGAGTCCTCTTTACCGTATACTTTGTGTTCAAGGTATGACCTCACTATAGAAGCCGTCCCCTCAGGCCTCAAGGTTACACTTCTTTCACCTTTGTCTAAGAAAGTATACATCTCCTTTTCTACTATATCGGTACCTTCCCCTATCCCCCTTTTAAAAAGGGATGTCTCCTCAAATATAGGAGTTATTATTCTGGAGTACCCATAGCTTGTAAATATTTTTTTTGCCGTTTCAACTATATAATCATATTTTACTGCATCGTCTCCAAAAATATCCTTTGTTCCTCTTACAGCTTTAAGTTTCATAGTTCACCTCGTTCAACATCTATGTTAATTTTTATAATCTTTATCCCAAAGTTTTTCCATCTTTTGCTTTATCATATTCTCATATTTATTTTCACCGGGCTTATAATAAATTTTGTTTCCATGCCTATATTTTTGGTTGACAAAGTTACCTGGATATGCATGCGGGTACACATAGAGTTCCTTGTACTGGTCACGCAAATGCTTAGGCACCTCTTCTACCTCTCCATCCCTCACATCACCCATGGCATCGTTTATTGCCATATAAACCGAGTTACTTTTTGAGGATATGGCAAGATACACCGTGGCGTGCGAAAGTATTATCCTAACTTCCGGCATTCCTATCTTCTCTGCGGAATGCATTGCTGCGTTTGCCACCAGGAGCGCCTCAGGGTTTGCCATGCCTATGTCTTCAGATGCCGAGATGATAAGTCGCCTCGCTATATACCTCGGATCCTCTCCGCCCTCCAGCATCCTAGCCAGCCAGTAAACAGCCGAATCTGGATCACTTCCCCTTATGCTTTTTATAAAAGCTGAGATTATATTGTACTTGTCATCTTTTTTGTCATAAGCCAGCTTTCGTTTTTCAAATATCTTTTTTATCTCGTCTATGTCAAGGTTTCCCTCGAGGTTGCTCAAAAGCTCCAGGTAGTTTATAGCCACCCTGGCATCACCGTCTGCAAGCTCAGATATATACTGCGCAACATCCTCGTCAAAGCCAAGCCCCAGCTCGCCAAATCCCCTTTTAACCATCTCCATTATATCTTCTGTTCCAAGCTTTTCAAACTCAAACACCATGCACCTTGATAGCAGGGCGTTGTTCAATGTATAGTACGGGTTTTCAGTGGTCGCCCCCACCAATATCAGAAGTCCATTTTCGGTATGAGGAAGCAGGGCATCCTGCTGAAGTTTATTAAACCTGTGTATCTCGTCCAAAAATAAGATAGTCCTGTCTCCGCCCATCTCCAGGTTTTTCTTAGCCCTTGCCACAACTTCACCGAGTTCCTTGAGGTTAGCCGTGGTCGCGTTGAGCTTTTCAAAATTTATATCCAGCTCGTTTGCTATTAACTCTGCGAGAGAGGTCTTACCTGTGCCTGGAGGACCGTAGAAGATAGAATTCACCATCTTGCCGTTCTTTATGAGCCTCCTCAATACAGAATCTTCACCCATAAGTTTCCCTTGCCCGACGTACTCAGAAATTTTTGTTGGTCTTAGCCTGTACGCAAGCGGTCTTATTTTTTCATGCTCTTTATAGAATAAATTTCTCATTTGCTCTCCATTATAACATAATTCACAAGCGTTAACAAGGAATTAAACCCTAAAATAACGAACTAAATTATATCATTTAAAAAAAATTTTTACCACCTTTATTTAACAATAAAAAGACGGTATAAAATACCGTCTTTAGCTGAAAATATATAGGAGTAGTGCGGTTATTATAAAAAGTGCCGCAACAACTTCCGTTATTTTTACAAGTGGACCTCCATCTTGAGAGACACCAAACACTGTGTTTGAGGCACCAGTTCCCAAAGCCCCTGACATTCCACGGCTTCTATCTGGCTGAATCAACACTAAAATTATCAGCGATATAGCAAATATAAAAAGTAAAATTGTAAAAAATGTCGTCATATTCATCCCGCCTTCTTTTATTTATAGACACCTATATTATAGTACATACTGGTCCAATTTTAAAGAATTTTTTGCACAAAAATATAGGCGGTGAGTTCACCGCCTTAAATTATTTGATTATTAAGCTTTCCCCGTCCATAGAGGCAGGTTTTTCAAGTTCTAGTATTTCAAGCATAGTAGGTGCTAAGTCAGCAAGCTTCCCGTCTTTTAATTTCGCATCTTTATACTCATTGGAGATCAATACAAAAGGTACAGGGTTTATCGTATGAGCAGTAAAAGGATTTCCAGTCTCAGGGTCTACCATAAGGTCAGCATTTCCATGATCTGCTGTAACTAAAAGAACTCCATTTTTTTCAAGTATCTTTTCAGCTACTTTACCTAAACACTCGTCCACAACTTCAACAGCTTTTTTAGCCGCTTCATATATTCCTGTATGTCCTACCATATCAGGGTTTGCATAGTTCATTATTATAACGTCATACTTATCTGCATCCAACGCTTCGATAACTTTATCGGTTAACTCATAAGCACTCATCTCAGGTTGAAGGTCATATGTTGCAACTTTTGGAGATGCAACCAATATTCTATCTTCCCCTTCGAATTCTAATTCAGCTCCTCCGTTAAAGAAGAATGTCACGTGGGCATATTTTTCAGTTTCAGCAGTTCTCAGCTGTTTTAAACCAGCTTTAGAAACTATTTCACCAAAGGTATTCGAAATATCATCATCAGGGTATGCAACTGGTGCATCAATTGTAGAGTCATACTGTCTCATGCATAAAAAGTTTACTTTTGGGTGAGTACCTCTTTCAAATCCTGCAAACTCTTTATCATTTAGAGCTCTAGTTATCTGTCTTGCCCTGTCAGGCCTAAAGTTAAACAACATAAACCCGTCGTTTTCAGATAACTTAACACCAGATATAACAGTAGGGTCTACAAACTCATCTGTTTTATCATCTGCATAAGCTGCTTCTACAGCTTCTTTGGCACTTGCAGCTTTTGCCCCTTCAGCTTTTACTATAACATTGTACGCTTTTTCAGTTCTTTCCCAGTTGCTGTCTCTATCCATAGAGTAGTATCTTCCAGAAACAGTGGCAATCTCTCCTACTCCTATTTCAGCCATTTTAGCTTCTAAAGCTTCTATGTATCCAAGGGCTGATTTTGGCGGAGTGTCCCTACCATCTAGGAATGCATGAACATATAGTTTTTCAATTCCAAATTTTTTAGCCATTTCTACGATTCCGTACACATGTTCAATATGTGAGTGAACTCCACCGTCTGAAAGCAGCCCTGCAATATGAAGAGCTGTTCCATTTGCCTTTACAGCCTCCATTAGTTTAACGGCCTCTTTGTTACTAAAGAAAGCTCCATCTTTTATGTCCTTGCTTATTTTAACAAGCGGTTGATATATTACTCTACCTGCACCTAAGTTTAAGTGACCGACTTCTGAGTTCCCCATCTGTCCTTCAGGCAGACCCACAGCTTCTCCAGAAGCTTTCAAAACTGAATTTGGGTAAGCCTCTGCGTACTTAAGGAAGTTTTTAGGTTGAACTTCTTTTATAGCGTTCTTTTGGCCTGGGTTATCATTAATCCCCCATCCGTCTAGAACCATCAACATTACTGGTTTTTTTGCCATTTACTATTTCCACCCCTCTAATAAAAATAAAAAATTCACTTTTAAAATATAAGGCAGAACCGTAGCCTAGACTACGGTTTTGCTATCTTAAAATTAAATTATAGCGCTGCTTTTATGATTGTTGCGAATCCTGCAGCCTCTAATGAAGCCCCTCCAACTAATCCACCGTCTATGTCTTCTTTTGAGATTAGTTCTTTTGCATTGTCAGGTTTCATTGATCCACCGTATTGGATTGTTACATCTTGAGCTACTGCTTCAGAGTACAGCTCAGTTAAAAGCTTTCTTATGAATGCATGCACATCTTGAGCTTGCTCAGGACTAGCTGTTTTACCAGTTCCTATTGCCCAAACTGGCTCATAAGCTATGACAACATTTTTCATCTCTTCAGCTGTTATTCCTACTAGTCCACCTTTTGTATGGTCTTCTACTACAGCTTCAGTGTTTCCAGCTTCTCTATCTTCTAATTTTTCTCCTACACAAAGAATTGGTTTTAACCCGTGTTTTAAAGCAGCCTTTACTTTTTCGTTAACTATTTCGTTAGTTTCTCCGTAGTATTCTCTTCTTTCAGAGTGACCAAGGATAACATACTCTACTCCTAGATCTTTTAGCATTAAAGGTGATATTTCACCAGTATATGCACCAGATTCGTTAGGGTTCATGTTTTGAGCAGCAAGTTTAACTTTTGATCCTTCAACAGCTTTTGCAGCTTCTGATAATGCAGTGAATGGTGCTCCTATTACAACCTCAACTCCATCTACACCAGCTACAAGACCTTTTAATTCAGTCAGCATTTCCACAGCTTCTTTAACAGTTTTGTTCATTTTCCAGTTTCCAGCTACTATTTTCTTTCTCAATTTGCTACCTCCTAAATGTCTTTTTTTACGATTTTCCCAAATATTCTATCATAAGTTTTGTTTTTTTGCAACGACACCAATATGAAAAAATTCACTTTTTAAACTTTGCTTTTCCTTCACATTAGTTGTTGCTCGACTTATCTATCCAATTTCAGAAAATTTCACAAATAATTTTCATGACCAGATTTTGGATTACATAAAAAGAGGGAGATATATCTCCATACCTATCAAGCTAAGAAATTTTAGGAACCTAACTTTTATATAGTTAGGTTCCTATTTTAATTTTAAAGCTAAATTTTCAAACTACAAAAAACCACTTGCAAAAATGGCTAAAAAAGTTTATTCTATTATCAGTGGTGTTCTCGGTGATTATTTGCTGGGAACTTTTTTTATTTTAGAATCAATAATTTTTTTTAATTTTGAAGTCAAGCGCATGAAACGCTTTTTAGATTTCAAAGTTTCCATGAAATCAGTCAAAACCCCCAACGAGCTTTTTATTACTCGCCTTATACTCATTTCTTTTGAGTATCCTCCATTGATACCCTTTGTAATCTCCATTAAAAGAAGCATTCTAATTAAAGTGGCATATATGTGAGTCTCTATTCTTTCTACTTTCAAGTCTTTTAGTTTATCTAGTTTAAAATCAGACTTAAAAATTTTAAACAGCAATTCAATTTGCCATCTCAATTTATATATTTCGATGATTTCAGAAGGATTGAATCCCCAAAGATTAGTAATATATCCAGTAATTTCAGCAGAACTTCTTACGTGCTTTGCGCAGTACTCATTCCTTCTTTCTCTTTCTTCTATCTTTTGTACTTTTTTATTAGAAGTCTCTTTGTCCAATTTAGTTAGGATTACCCTAAAAGGCCTCTTGTCGTCATGGCTTCCGACTAGAAATTCATATTCTTGAGTCTCTCCTGCTTTTAGTTCTTTTCCCAACTCTCCAGCATTTGTTACCAAATACTTCGTCTTTTTTAGTAGTTTTCCCTTTGGTGAGTACTGAGGATTAGGGTTTAAAGCAAACAACCTTGTTCCGGCTTTCAAACGAGAAACAAAAGAGCTGTTTCTGCTTTCAATCTCATTGAAGTCATCAAATTTAAAGTACCCTAAATCTTTTAAAACTAAGGAATCTGTAACTAATTTATCGTAGACATATTTAGAGAAATTTTGCCGCTATTCCTAATTTTGAATTTAGAATACCTGGCAATTTGTTCAATATTTTTTTCCGAAAAGTAATTTAAAAATTTTGTTCTGATTTGTCTGTTTCCCAAAAGAAAAACCTCCTTCAAGTAGTCCTTGAAGAAGGTTTTAGCACAAATTCTATTAAATTCAAAGCTTAGCTTGATAGGTATGGAGATATATCTCCCTCTTTTTATCTACTAAGCTTCATAATTTATACTCGGTAAATCACTCAAAAAACTTACATTCATCACAAGCTTAATCTCCGTCGGTTCATAATAATTATCCCAGATAAATCCCCTTACTTTTTCTTCTAAATTTAATTTATCCACTATGTCTGTATCATTCAATTTTATTATTTCTTTATGTTGTGCAGATATATACAGATATACATCGTACTCATTACCCTCGGCATTAAAAATATCCACTTCTCCCATCTCATCCTCATATCTTCCTGTTTGTTCATTCTTGATATAGAGTATTCCCCTCAAAGAATCAGAAGTTTTTATAGCTTTTTCTATTTTTACCATAAATTTCACCCCCAAATACTGCTTTCTAAATTTATACTCCAACTCAACTTGAATTCCTGCCTGCCAATAAATTACTGAATTTATTCAAATCCCTTCTTTAGACACAGAGCTTCGCAGAGGTTTAAAACATGAGGCGCACAAAGAAAACCTTTTAAAATTAATTTTTTGTCACGAATTTTCACGGATCATACGAATCTATTAAAATCTCTAGGCTATGCTTTATTTGCATATCTTTGTTTATTTTTTCTCTGTGTCACTCTGTGACCTAAATATCTTTTATTAGTGTCCATTCGTGCGATTCGTGACTAAAAAAATGTTTTTCTATTTCTATGATTTTAAATCAATTCAATACTTTATCTAAAATTTATCACCCTCAACTGCGTTTACCCATTTATATACTTTAAAAGGGGAGATTTCCTCCCCTTTTTATTAGTTGTTCTCTTTAAATCCTAAAACCCAAGTAAGAACAAAGGCTCCTCCAAAAGCTAGCACAAGACCTATAAGGTAGTTTAACATCGATCCTGTAGCCACTATTGCTGTTCCAGGTATACCTGTTACTCCTACCCCTGTCATAAACACCTTAGTCATAACAACATAAGCTCCACCTATTGCTCCACCTATTGCAGCCGCTATGAATGGTCTCATGAGTTTTAGGTTTACCCCGAATATGGCCGCTTCTGTTATTCCAAGAAGACAAGAGATACCAGAAGGTATTGCTATTGATTTCAACTTCTTGTCGTTTGTTTTAAAGAATACCGCAAAAGCCGCTCCTCCTTGAGCCACATTAGCCATAGACCATATAGGAAGCAGGTAGTTCCCACCGATATTTTTTATCATCTCAGCTTCAAAAGCATGGAATGAATGGTGTACCCCTGTGATTACTATAGCAGAATAAAGCCCCCCAAACAGCAGTCCAGCTATAGCCCCTGCTCCACTCAAAACTGCTCCAAGTCCAAATGAAATTCCGTTACCAAGCGCTCTACCTGCAGGTCCTATCAAGAATAATGATATGAAACCTGTTATTAATATTGTTAAAAATGGTGTAAGGATTATATCAAGCGCATTCGGAACAATTCTTCTTATATTTTTTTCAATATATGACATTACCCAAACTGCGATAAGTATAGGTAGTACAGTTCCTTGGTATCCTACTTTAGCAACGTGAAATCCACCTACATTAAAGAACCCTGATATTCCTCCACCCACTGTCCAAGCATTTTGCAGTGCAGGGTGTATAAGTATTCCTCCAAGGGCTGCAGCTAAATACTGATTACAACCAAATTCTCTGGCAGCAGAAAACGCTATGATTATAGGTAAGAAAACAAACGCAGCGTTAGAGAACATGTCCAATAAAGCGAATATATCACTCGACGCATCAAACCAACCAAATCTAGCCCCCATTCCTAAAAGACCCATCAAAAGACCCGAAGCAACTATAGCAGGTATTACTGGAACAAAAATGTTTGAAAGTACTCTAGCCACTCTTTGCACTGGATTTAAGTTTTTCATTGCCTCTTTTTTAGCTTCACTTGTAGAGCTAACTTTTATCTCTCCAGTTCCAGTCATCTCAGCGTATACCTTGTTCACAACACCTTGTCCAAGGATTATTTGATATTGCCCCGATGAAGAAAATGCTCCTTTTACAGCGTCTATCCCTTCCACTAATGCCTTATTCACTTTAGATTCATCGTTCAAAACAAGTCTAAGTCTTGTTGCACAGTGTGCCGCGCTAGAAATATTTTCAGCTCCACCTATACCGCTAAGTATTTTTTCAGCTATATTTTTGTAATTCATAACAACCTCCCACAGATTTTTTAAAATTGATTCCATCTCATAATAAAAAATTTCAAACATTAAAAATTTTCATTCTTCTGTTGAGTTAATTTTCTATCTACTTATCTATATACCTCCTTTTATTTCATAAAATCTTTATATATGATGTTCACTTCCATAGTTTTGAACACTTTTTAGCTAAACTCCTTGTTTTAAAAAGTATCCTCCACTTCACATGACATCGATACCATGTTTTTGTAAAAAATTTTGTTTTAATATCTTACAAGAAAGTACACTTTTTTCAAGTATAAACCGAGTTAAACCAGCTTATGATATCGTTACCACATCCCAATATATTTATACCATTTTTTTTTAATTATGTCAACAGCTTTTTGGTCATTTTTTAATCAATAACTCCTTTTTATTGATCGTAGTCTGTTCAAAATAAGAAGAATATAAAAAAGAAGCGTATTATACGCTTCTCACACTGTTCCTTTCCATCAACTTGTATCCCATCATCTTTTTTAGCGCCACTTTATTTTCAAAGCTCTCAATTAGGAGTTTAGCCGCTTCCTCCCCGGACTCTAAGTATTCATATTTCACAGTTGTCAGGCTAGGATTGTATATCTCCGCTATCCCGGAATCTCCCATGCCAACAACGGATATCTCCTCTGGAACGCGGTACCCATTCTTTATAAGATAGTTTATAGCTCCAATCGCCAAACTGTCTGTCACAGCAAATATTGCACTTGGTTTTTTTTGCATTATCTTCTTCATAGAGGGCTCCACCGAAGAAACTTCAAAATCACCAGTTGCTATTATCTCTTGGTCTACCGCTATATTGCTTTCAGCTTGGGCATCCAGATATCCCCTTTTTCTCTCCAACCCTACAGCTATGTCGCTTTCTTCTACACCTATAAACCCAATTTTCCTGTGCCCTTTTGCAATGAGGTATTTGGTTATATCCTTAGCTGCATTATAGTCGTTATGCACCACTGATGGGAACCCATATTCTCCTGCATCCTGCCCTATAAATACAATTGGTACATCCAGCTTTTCAAGGAGCTCCGCATGCTCCTTCAATACCCTGGTTGCAACAAAAAGTATCCCGTTAACCCTCTTTTGTTTAAACACCTTTATGAACTCTAGTTCTTTTTCTAAACATATCCCGGTATTGGCAAGGAGTGTTGTATACCCTTTTTTGTCAAGATACCTAGTTATCCCCTCCACTACAAGGCTGGTTGCCCTAGACTTCAACCTTGGTATTATTACCCCTATGAGGTTTGTTTTTCTGTCCTTAAGCCCTTTTGCTACATCGCTTGGCATATATCCGGTTTCTTCTATTATTTCTTCTATTCTCTCTCTTACCTCCTGCTTAACGTACCCCGAATTATTCAGTACCCTGGATACAGTGGAGGTAGATACCTCGGCTAATTTTGCTATCTCTTTAATTGTCATATTTCACCTCGCATGCTAACGTTACCATATATTGATATAATTATATACCACCCACAAAACTTCTGTCAACAGCTATAGGGAGTTTGCTAAAAATAAAATAGGCAGCCTGAAACTTAGGCCACCCCTATAGTAAATTTTTATTAGAAATCTTCTAATTCTTTCAGTGTTGGTAGTGCTGCTATAGCACCGTACTTAGTACAAGTTATAGCCCCTACTTTATTTGCAAATCCGACTATATCAGAAGCTTTTTCTACATCAAGCATAGCACTTTTAGGCTCCTCTTCCTTTGATAGTTTATACAAAATAGCCCCCACAAAGGCATCCCCAGCACCGGTTGAGTCTATCGATTTTACTTTCACGCTCTCAACAATGGTTTTTTCACCCTTCACACTCAAAAGAGTCCCTTCTTTACCCAGAGTAACCGCAATAGTTTCCACACCTATTTTATGGAGTTCATCAAGGGCATTTTCCAAGTTCTCATTCCCACTTATAATTCTGGCCTCTTCATCACTTACTTTTGCAAAATCGGCAATTGCCAGACATCTTTTGCTTTCGGCAATGAACTCTTCCCTTCTCTCGCCGAAAAGGGCATTCCTCCAGTTAGGGTCAAAGGATATAAAAGCTCTCTTAGATTTTGCGTAATCCATAAGGGTATAATAGGTGTCTTTTAGTTTCCCACCAAGAAGGGCTGTAGCAGACCCAAAGTGGAATATCTTGGCTTCACTTAACTCTTTCAAGTCTATTTCAGGAAAAGACAAATTTTCATCCGCTCCCCTATTAAATATAAAATCTCTTTCTCCGTCATTTTTTAAAGATACAAAGGCTAGAGTAGTAGGCATAAAGCTATCAAAATAAAGCATCTTTGTATTAACGCCAGTTTCTATAAGCGTCCTCTCTAAAAATTTACCAAAAGAGTCATTCCCAACTTTTCCTATAAAAGCTACTTCTCCACCAAGTTTTGAAGCCGATGCACAAACATTTGCAGGCGCTCCCCCAGCTTTTTTTTCAAAATTTTCTCCAGCTACAAGATCACTGTCTATATCTCTGCATATAAAATCAATCAAAAGTTCCCCTACACAAACTATGCTCGGTTTCATTTACTCCCCCTCAACTTAAATATCCCACTTTTTTACATTCAATTCTATGATACCGTCAGAGAAAAACTCCACACCCTTACTCTCTTCGTCAGGGAATATTCTAGCAGTAAAAACCTCTTCCCCATCATTTATGAATATTTCCACCAGAGATTTATCCATAAAAATATGAAACTTTATCTCATCTGAATCAAAGCTACACTTTCTAACCGTACCGTGCTCAATATCATAAAGCTCCCCCGCTCTACTCCTATCAAGAATTATTTTTTTATCCACAGCACTGTATTTCAAAACTGTTGCTTGACCCTCTCCAAGCCTTAAATTTACCCCAAATTCTTTTGCACCTATGTTTTTCACACTATAAATCATCTCAAAGCTGTCTCCAGCTACCCCAGGATAACTCCTGCTTCCAGACAGTTTATCCTCTACCTCCACAAGCTCTTTCCTCAATTTTACCAGCTCAGGAACAGGTTGCTGGATAAGTTTGCCGTCTTTTAACCTTAGCTCCCTAGGGAGACTTAAACAGTGCGCCCATCCTCTGTTATCCGTAGGATAGTCCACATCAGGAAGCCCGACCCACGCTATCATTATCCTTCTGCCTCTGTCGTCAGACATTGTTTGGGGAGCATAAAAATCAAATCCCCTGTCTAGCTCATTGAAGTCGCCGTGCTCAAGTTTAGGGGTATCTAAATTTAAGTTCCCAATCACATACCCGGATTGGTAAATGTTGTTATAACTATCCCCGCTGGGATCTATTCCCTGCGGCGAAAAAACAAACACCCCTTGCCCGCCTATCTCGAAGTAATCAGGGCACTCCCACATATAACCAAAATCCTGAAATCCAGTTTTTATCTCCCCTTCAAACTTCCATTTTTGCGGGTCAACAAAACTGTACAAAACTGCAGCTCCTGTCATGTTTTCCCTTTGTGTGCCTATCACAGCATAATACTTTTCTCCGCGCTTCCATACCTTAGGATCCCTAAAATGCCTGGTATACCCCTCTGGCTGGTTTTCCAGTATTGGCCCCAACTTCTCAAACTCAAAGCCGTCTTTTGACACTGCCAAGCACTGGTATGTCTCCCTGTTCCCCTCTTTATCTTTTACATTACCTGTATAAAAAAGGTGTAACTTTTCGTTTATCTCTATTCCGCTTCCAGAGTAACACCCGTTTTTTTCATACCATTCACTTGGGGCTAACGCTGGTCCAAAATCCTCCCAGTTAGCCAGATTCTCGCTTGCAAAATGCCCCCAAAATTTTGAGCTATGGCCTGTATCAAATGGATTCCACTGATAAAACAGATGATACTTGCCTTTAAAATAACTAAAACCGTTAGGGTCATTTATAAGCCCTACAGGTGACATCAAGTGATACTTGAGCCGGTGGTAGTCACGCTCCACTTTTTCCCTGTTTTTTATAACTTCATCTTTTGCTTTTTTAATCAAATCAGGCATACCTGCACCTCTTTTTTATTTTTGTCCTAGCATCATATTTCTGCTTAGACTCACGACTTTATAGCTAAACTCAGAAACCGTTAAAATAACTTCAAAAAATTGATACTACTATTTTTTTAACTTTACCCTCATTATTAGGTCACCAGTTTTAACTTTACCTGATTTTTTTTCTATCTCCTCCACCATATCCATATTAGATACGATTACAGGCGTCTTAACAGATTTTGCATTTTTTTCTAAGAATTCAAGGTTATATTTAACAAGTTTTTCTCCTTTTTTTACAGTTTCCTCTTCGACAAGCCTTTCAAATCCCTCACCATCTAACTTAACTGTGTCGACTCCAAAGTGAACTATAAGCTCTAACCCCTCTTTTGTTTCAAATGAAACGGCATGATTCGTCTCAAATATACTTATTTCTTCTGCATCACATGGTGCACATATAGTATCCCCACTTTCCGAAGGAATTATAGCAATCCCATCTCCTATGGCACCACAGGCAAACGCCTCATCTGGAACTTCAGAAAGCTCTATTATTTCCCCGTCTATAGGAGCGAATAACTCTATAGTTTCATACCCTTCTGTTCTTTTTTTGAAAAATTTTGAAAAAAATCCCATACCCTATCCTCCTTAAATATAAAAGCTCGACATAATCCAACAAGGTGTAATCGTTACCATGTTTATATAAAAAAATTACCGCGCAACGACCTTGAGTTTTTGTGATATCGATACCATAATACTGTCTATTTTATACACTTTTTCTTTGTTTTTGTCAATGTTTTTTTGGTCATTTATTCACCACAGAGTCTCTCTGTACTTTTTAGAAAAATAAAAATAGAGGATTGCTCCTCTATGCGTAAAATCTATCGTGAATTTCCTCTTCTATTATCTGCCCGTAGAGCCCCTCTATTATATGGGTGAAGTCCTCCAGCACAGGAAGTATTTCAAAATCTACTATCTCAAAAAACATTATCTTATCCTTATTTTCGTAAGCCTCCCCAGCCCTTTTAAAACAATCGGAATACTCATTAAATAAAATTTCAAACTCCTGGTTACCCAGATCCACAGCTGTATTTTCCTTAACAGAAAAAAGTATATTGCTAAACCATTCCAGGCTCTGCATTACGTCGACAAAGTAAAAGTCTCCGAATATATTTTCCCCCTCTTGAAAATAGGTCATTGATACCTCCGAGTTTTCGGCCAGCTTATCCAAGTACTCATCAAACTGGGACAGGGCCTCTAAAATTATTGCCCTAGGACTCTTAGTGAATACCTCCACAAGAGATATATCGTTTACTTCTATATTATCGTTGATATTTAGCACCCTTCCGTTTATAAACATGTTTAAAATTAGCCTTCCTTCTTTGTACAAGGCTTCGTTTACCTTATCCATTATCAGGCTGAAACTCTCAACTTTGTTAAAATCTATGCTAAACTCTTTATTGTCTATTAATACCTTCATAATCGTCACCTCAATCTAAAATTTAAGTTCTGTCTCCAAGGCTGTTTTAGCAATTGCCAAGCTAAAGATAACAATCTTTTGAGGCTCTCCACTTCTCTTTATTTCTTTTATAAGCTCTCTTACTGTAGATCCAGTGGTCACGATGTCGTCAAATATCAAAATGGTTTTTCCATACAGAGCTAAATCTCTGATTTCAAAGCTCTTTTCTATGTTTTTCTCCCTTTCCTCTCTGGAAAGAAGCTTGTACATGTGTTCGGTGTTTTTTACCCTTTTTACTTTAAAATATGGGTACCCTAGGCATTTCAATATCTCCTCTACCTGATTAAACCCACGTTCTAGCTTCCTAAGCTTACTTATGGGTACAGGCACTATTACTTCCACATTCTCTTTTTTTATGATGTCAATAAACTGGCCTTCTACAGTATCTGCAAGTACCTTAGCTATTCCAAGCTTGTTTTTAAGTTTGTACTCTGATATCAATTTTCTAAAATCCCTGTCATAATTCCATATATAATAAAGGTTACCATTTTTTTTCAAACTAGAACTTATACTTAATTTATGATGACAATTATAACATAAATACTTCAGTTTGTCATTTGCTTTCTCGCCGCATAAAATACACTGGGATTTAAAGAGTATTTTTCTAATACTCTGGATTAAGCTTTTCATCTTTTTCTAGTACCTTTGCAGAATATATCTCTGTATAGCCGCAGTTCAAGCATGTTTTAAGGTAATAGGTCCCCAGCTCAAGCTTCAATCCTGGTGTTTTCTCTGCAAAAAAAGTTGTTTTAACTTGATATTTTTCATGTCCACATTTGATGCACTTAAAATCCAATCTCATCACCCCAAATACTATTTTTTATCCAGGTTACCTCTTCTCCCATCAATGAAACTACATCAAATCTATAATTATAATCCCCAAGCCTATTTTGATTAAGATATTCCATGGCACTTAGGTAAATCCTTTTTCTTTTCTCGCTGTCAACCGACTCTTCACCGTAACCAAATTTACTGCAGGATCTGTACTTCACTTCAACAAAAACTATAGTGTCCCCTTTTTTTGCTATTATATCTATCTCACCGTTTTTGGCATAAAAATTTTTTGCCAAAATTTCATACCCTTCCATCTGTAGAATTCCTCTTATTTTCTCTTCTGCCAGGTTACCGATTTCCCTTTTCACCATAATAGCCCCTCTTTTTTAAAATTCCAATATTATCTATTAATTTTTTTTAACACGGTATAAATAGGCTTTTTTCCATTTAAAAAAGTGTTTTTGCAAGAATTTTCGTTAAGAAACTTTTCCTGTGTATGTCAGTACTCCCATATTTCAACAGCGCTTCTCTGTGTTGTTTTGTCCCATAACCTTTGTGTTTTTCAAAGCCATATTCAGGGTAGATCAATGCATATTTTTCCATTATCCTGTCTCTGGTTACTTTGGCTATTATAGAGGCTGCCGCTATGCACAGGCTTTTAGAGTCCCCTTTTACAATCGCTTCTTGCTCTCCGCTATATCCTCGTATTTTATGGTTCCCGTCTACCAAGACTTTTGAAAATTCCCCACCTTCTTCTGTCAATTCAGAGAGGGCATTTTTCATGGCTAAAAAAGTAGCGTTTAATATATTCAGCTTATCTATTTGAGTAGAATTCACTATCCCTACGCCCACTTTACAGTTTTCAAGTATGGCATCAAAAAGTAGCTCCCTTTTTTTTTTGCTGAGTTTTTTGGAATCATCTATCATTTTAAATTCCGGGACATACTTTTCAACCACAACCGCTGCTGCAACTACCGGCCCGGCCAGAGGGCCACGGCCAGCCTCGTCCACTCCCGCTACAGTCATGCCACTAGACTTGTCAAACTCGTACAGTTCGTTAAAGTTCTCCTCCATAAATCCCTCCAGTTTCTTAAATCAAGTACTCTTCTACTCCATCAAATTTCAAGTTTTTCAAAGCAGACCTAAAGTCATCATGCAGACTTCCTATAACCAAAATATCTTCCCCAGTTATGGGGTGTACAAACTCTAGTCTATAAGCATGAAGCATCTGTCTGCCGATTAGTTTAGACGCCCTCCCGTAAACAGCGTCACCCAGTATTGGATGGTTTAAGTAGTTCATGTGCACCCTTATCTGGTGAGTTCTTCCGGTCTCTATCCCTACCCTTACAAGGGAGTAGCCTTCCACTTCCGAAATGACCTCATAATTCGATATTGCTATCTTGCCATTTTTTTCCACCACAGACATTTTCTTCCTGTCTTTCGGGTTTCTTCCTATCAGGTTTTCAACCCTTCCAGATTTTTCTGAGAAATTCCCTTTGCATATCGCCACATAGGTCTTGGAAATTGTCTTATCTTTAAACATCTCCGTAAGCCTCAAATGAGATTCATCATTTTTAGCTACTATTATTAGCCCGCTGGTATCCTTGTCCAGTCTGTGCACTATCCCAGGTCTTATAACTCCATTTATCGTGGACAGGTCCTTTATATGATACATGATGGCGTTGACAAGGGTGCCGTTATAGTTCCCCGGTGCAGGGTGAACCACTATTCCAGGCTCCTTATTTATTATCAAAAGGTCTCTATCCTCATATACTATATCAATGGGGATATTTTCGGGAACTATCTCAAGTATTTCATCTTCCGGTATCCTTACAATTACAATCTCGTCACCCTTTAATTTATGCCCAGCTTTAATCTTAGACTTACCAAAAATCTCAACATTCCCATCTTTTATGAGCTTTTGTACATAAGATTTTGTATAATCCTCTAAGTTTTCTTGGATAAATACATCCAACCTTTTTTCCCTATCTTCAAACTGTGCTTCCAAATTTATTATTTCCTTTGCATTCAAAAAAACCACCCCAAACTAAAAACTTACAGAAAATTATAACATTTTTTTTTTAACATTTAAATACTCAAGTTACTTAATTTTTCAGTTTTTGTAATCTGCAATTAATTAACATCAACACACTTCTTTTCAATTTTTGATTAAATTACTGAATTTATTCAAATCCCTTCTTTAGACACAGAGCTTCGCAGAGGTTTAAAACATGAGGCGCACAAAGAAAACCTTTTAAAATTAATTTTTTGTCACGAATTTTCACGGATCATACGAATCTATTAAAATCTCTAGGCTATGCTTTATTTGCATATCTTTGTTTATTTTTTCTCTGTGTCACTCCGTGGCCAAAATATCTTTTATTAGTGTAAATTCGTGCGATTTGTGACAAAAAATGCTTTTCACTATCGACTTTAGATAAATTCAATAATACATTAGCTGAAATGCTATTGGATTATTTTATACTTATGCAATTTAATTCACTTTTTCAATCTCTAAAAAAATAAAAGGCACAGATCTGTGCCTTTTATCAATTATTTATTCTTTAAATATTCATCTACAGCTGCTGCAGCTCTTCTTCCTTCATTTATAGCTTTTACGATAAGTGATTGCCCACTTCTCATATCTCCAGCTGCAAATATTCTCTCATTGCTTGTTTTGTAATTATCGTCAGTTTTTACGTTTCCTCTTGCATCTAACTCTATTCCTAGGTTTTTTATAAGACCTTCATGTTCAGGGTGAACAAATCCTATTGCAAGAAGTACAAGGTCTGCATCTAATTTAAATTCAGTATTAGGAACTTCTTCCATAACTTTTCTTCCGTTTTCTGCTAACTTCCACTCTACTCTGCTAGCATGGAATGTTTTTACATTCCCGTTTTCGTCTCCTGTAAACTGTTTACTCAGGATGTTCCACTCTCTTATGCCAAGTTGACATTCCCCACCCATACAAACTTCAGCTTCTTCGTGAGCAGTATTAACTTTAAGTACTTGTGGGTAGTTAGGCCAAGGGTTGTCCTGAGGTCTGTCTAAAGGTGGCTTTTCCAAAAGCTCAATTTGGTATATATTTTTTGCACCTTGTCTTAAAGCTGTTCCCACACAGTCAGCACCGGTGTCTCCTCCACCTATAACTACAACAGATTTATCTTTAGCATCTATTAACTCTTCTTCAGGTATCTCTACCCCTTCAATTCTTTTATTTTGTTGAACAAGGTATTCCATTGCATAATGTATACCTTTAAGATCTCTACCGAAAACAGGTAGGTCTCTCGCAAGTTTTGATCCACCAGCAAGTACAACTGCATCGTACTCTTTTTCAAGGTCTTCTACACTTAGGTCAATCCCAACATTTGTGTTGTATACTATTTTTACGCCCTCTTGTTCTATTTGTTTTACCCTTCTATCAACTGCCCATTTTTCTATTTTGTAGTCAGGAATACCATAGGTCATTATCCCTCCAGCTTTTGAATCTCTTTCATACAAAGTTACTGTATGACCAGATCTGTTGAGCTGCTGTGCAGCAGCAAGACCAGCAGGTCCACTACCTATTACAGCTACTTTCTTGTCTGTTCTACTTTTTGGAGGTTTTGGAACTATCCAACCATTTTCCCATCCTTTTTCAACTATATTTAGCTCTATATTCTTTATAGTAACAGGTTTATCGTTTATACCAAGTACACACCCACCCTCGCAAAGCGCAGGGCATACTCTTCCTGTAAATTCAGGGAAGTTATTTGTGCTGTGAAGTACTTCAAGAGCTTCCTTCCATTGTCCTTTATGCGCAAAGTCATTCCACTCAGGGCATACATTCCCTAGCGGGCATGAAAAGTGACAAAACGGTACTCCGCAATCCATACATCTAGATGCTTGTTTTACTAAATACTCGTCAGTATAAGGTTTATATAACTCTTTAAAATCTTTTACCCTTTCTTCCACAGGCCTTTTTTGAGCCTCTTCTCTAGGTATTTCTAAAAATCCACCTAATTTACCCATTCTTTATTTCACCTTCCCTTGTGCAAGAAGTTCTTTGTATCTTGGAGATGCTACTTTTACAAATTTAGCCAAGTTTGCTTCCCAAGATTCAAGTATCTCTTTTCCTCTGGAACTATCTGTGTACTGCACATGTTTTTCTATCATAGTTTTTAGTTCAGCTATATCAGTTTCAGTTTCTAGCTTATCTACATCCACCATAAGTTTATTTACTTTTTCTTGGAAGTCTCCGTTCATGTCGTAAACGTAAGCAATTCCTCCACTCATTCCTGCAGCAAAGTTTTTACCTGTTTCACCAAGTACGGCTACTCTACCACCTGTCATGTATTCACAACCGTGGTCTCCTACTCCCTCTACAACTGCGTGCACTCCTGAGTTTCTTACACAGAATCTCTCTCCAACTACACCATTTAAATAGGCTTCCCCTCTTATTGCTCCATAAAGGATTGTGTTTCCACCTATTATGTTTTCTTCAGCCTTGAACCCATCTACTTTAGGGGCTTTTATTATTATTTTCGCACCGAAAAGACCTTTTCCGATATAATCGTTTGCCTGCCCTTGAAGTTTAAGAGTAAGACCTTTCATTCCGAATGTACCGAAACTTTGACCTGCATAACCTTTAAAGTTTACTGTGATTGTATCGTCAGGAAGGCCCTCAGCTCCATATTTCTTAGCGATTTCTCCACTAAGCATTGTTCCGGTACTTCTGTTTATGTTGAATATATCCATATCGAACTCTACATTGTCACCATTTTCCAATGCAGATTTAGCGTTCTCTATAAGCTTTCTGTCTAGTATAGCGTCTATTCCATGGTCTTGAGCTTGAACACATTTTGTAGCTATCTCAGCTGAAACTTTAGGTTGATAAAGTATTTTGCTGATGTCTAAGCCTTTAGATTTCCAGTGTGTTATTGCTCCGTTCATCTCTATAAGGTCTGATCTACCTACCATTTCGTCCATAGTTCTAAATCCTAGCTCAGCCATTATCTCTCTTACTTCTGTTGCTATGAATTTAAAGAAGTTGATTAGATATTCAGATCTTCCCACAAACCTTCTACGTAGTTCAGGATTTTGAGTTGCAACCCCAACCGGACAAGTATTTGTATGGCAACTTCTCATCATTACACACCCAAGTACTACAAGTGGTGCTGTCGCAAATCCAAATTCTTCTGCTCCAAGTAGTGAAGCTATTACAATGTCTCTACCTGTTTTCATTTGTCCGTCTGCTTGTACCCTTACTCTTCCTCTAAGATCATTTAGCACAAGTACTTGATGAGCTTCTGAAAGTCCCAGCTCCCAAGGCAATCCTGCACGTTTTATAGATGACAGAGGAGCAGCTCCAGTACCTCCATCATATCCGGAGATAAGTATCATATCCGCATGCGCTTTTGATACCCCTGCTGCTACAGTTCCTACTCCAACTTCAGAAACCAACTTGACACTTACCCTAGCTGCAGGGTTTACGTTTTTAAGGTCGAAAATAAGCTGTGCAAGATCTTCTATTGAGTATATATCATGATGTGGCGGTGGTGATATAAGGTCGATTCCTGGAGATGTATGTCTAACAGCAGCTATCTCCTCACTTACCTTATGTCCTGGAAGGTGTCCCCCTTCTCCTGGTTTTGCACCTTGTGCCATTTTTATTTGAAGTTCATCTGCATTTACAAGGTAGTGTGTTGTTACCCCGAATCTACCAGAAGCTATCTGTTTGATTGCACTTCTTCTATTGTCAACAAATCTAGCTGGATTTTCTCCACCCTCTCCAGAGTTTGACTTACCTCCTATAGTATTCATAGCTATAGCCAGTGCTTCATGTGCCTCTTGAGAGATAGATCCGTAAGACATGGCCCCTGTAACGAATCTTTTCATGATGCTTTCGATTGACTCAACTTCTTCAAGCGGGATAGAGTTTGTTTTCTTGAATTTAAAAAGTCCTCTTATCGTTGCTTGTTGTTTACTTTGGTCATTTATAAGCGAGGCATATTTTTTGTATTCGTCATAGTTTCCTATACGCGTTGAGTGTTGTAGTGTAGACACTGCCTCCGGGCTGAATAGACGTTTATCTCCGCCTTTTCTCCACTTAAACTCCCCTTCATTTGGAAGCACTTCGGATCCAGATTCGTACGCATCCACAACTTTTTCTACTCTTTTCTTGATACCTTCTTCAACAACATCTATTCCTATCCCTTCTATTCTAGAAGGAGTACCTACAAAGTATTTGTTTACAAATTCCGTAGAAAGTCCTACAGCCTCAAATATTTGAGCTCCTCTGTAACTTTGAACTGTAGATATACCCATTTTAGACATTATTTTAAGTATCCCTTTTCCTATGGCTTTAACATATTTTTTCTTTTTCTTGTCAGCACTATCAGCAGTTAGGTAAAGTTCGCTGTCAACCATATAGTCTATAGCTTCAAGAGCTAGGTATGGATTTACAGCAAGCGCCCCATAACCAATTAGAAGTGCGAAATGCATAACATCTCTCGCTTCTGCTGTTTCAACTACTAAGTCTACACCATTTCTCTTTCTTGCTTTGATCAGGTGGTGGTGAAGTGCTGCTGTAGCGAGTAAGCTCGGAATCGGAGCTTCTTTTTCTCCAATTTCTCTGTCGCTTAATATTAGGATATTGTTGCCCTCTTCTATAGCCTCTTCAGCTTTTGCGAACAGGTTTTCAAGCCCCTTTTCAAGCCCAGCTTCTAGGTCAAAAGCTATTGATAAAACTTTTGTTTTGAACCCTTCTTCTTTTAAGCTAGCTATTTTGTCAAGTTCTTCATTTAAAAGTATAGGCGTTTCTAAAGTTATAACTTTTGCCTTATCCTCTGTGTCCTCTAATATATTCCCTTTTATTCCAAGTTTTGTTGTAAGGGACATAACTATCTCTTCCCTTATCGGGTCTATCGGCGGGTTTGTTACCTGCGCAAATAACTGTTGGAAATAGTTGAAAAGATTTTTTTCCTTATCAGATAATACAGCAAGTGCTGCATCATTTCCCATTGAACCTATGGCTTCCTTCTCATTTTTTGCCATAGGAGCTATTACTTCATAAAGATCTTCCCTTGTGTATCCGAAAGTCATTAATCTATTAAAGATAGTTTCGAAGTTGTTTTCATATCTAGCTTCTGCAGCCTCAACCTCTTCTATTGATTTTTTGTTTTTAGCAAGCCATTCACCAAAAGGTTTTGATCCGACTATTCTGTCTTCCAACTCCTCTTGTGAAAGGATTTTCCCCTTTTCGGTATCTATCATAAGGATTTTTCCAGGTCTAAGTCTTCCATTTTCCTTTATGTTTTCAGGCTCTACCTCTATGGTACCAGCTTCTGATGCAAGTATTATAACATCATCTTTTGTAATAAGGTATCTAGATGGTCTTAGCCCGTTTCTGTCAAGCTTCGCAACTATTTGAGTACCGTCTGTCATTGCAAGTGCGGCAGGTCCATCCCAAGGCTCCATAAGTCCTGCATAGTATTCGTAGAAATCTTTTAGTCTTCCTTTGATCTCAACATCTTTTTCCCATGCTGCAGGTACAAGTATAGAAGCAGTTTCTACTAGCGACTTACCAGAAGCCACAAGTAACTCCACTGCGTTGTCTAAGTTAGCAGTGTCACTGCTTACAGGGTTGTTTATAGGAAATAATTTTTTAACCTCGTCCCCTAGTATCTCGTTGAAAAGCTCCGGCTCCCTTGCAGACATCCAGTTCACGTTACCTTTTATAGTGTTTATCTCCCCATTGTGGGCGATATATCTAAAAGGTTGTGCAAGGTCCCACGAAGGGAATGTGTTTGTGCTGTATCTTTGGTGAACCACCGCGATGGCACTTATCATTCTCTCGTCATTTAAGTCTTTGTAGAAACCAGAAACTTGGTCAGCTAAAAGCAGCCCTTTATATACAACTGTTCTGCATGACATAGATACAGGATAGAAGTACTCTTGGTGCTCTAATCCAAGTTTTTTAATTTCATTTTCCACTCTTTTTCTAATTATATATAGTCTAAGTTCAAAATTCTTTTCGCTTTCAGCCCTTTTTACAAAAACTTGCTTTATGAAAGGTCTAGTTTTCTCAGCTGTTTTACCAACGTTAGATAGGTCAACAGGTACGTCTCTCCAAGTGATTAACTCCTGTCCCTCTTCCTTTATAACGTCTTCTACTACTTTTTCGCATTTTGCTCTTTCTTCTGCGTCCTGAGGGAAGAAAATCATCCCTACACCGTAATCACCAAAAAGAGGAAGATTGTCTACTTCAGCCCTGTAAAACTCATCAGGGATCTGGATAAGTATACCAGCACCGTCACCTGTTGTAGGGTCTGAACCTACGGCTCCCCTGTGCTCGATTTTTTCTAAAACCGTTATTCCCTTTCTTATGATGTCGTGGCTTTTCTCACCTTTTATACTAGCCACTAAACCGATTCCGCAGTTATCTTTCTCAAATTCAGGGACATATAGTCCTTGCTGTTCTGGAATTCCTATTCCCCTTTTCATTAATCCTCCTCCAGTTCTATATTATTAATATCAATAAGCTAAACCTGTAGAAAACAATAGCACACATCAGTGTGCCGAGCAACAAACATTATTTAGCTATTTTTTACACATCAATAAACTTATTATATTGTAGCCGTAAAAGGCGCGAAACAACAAAAATTTGATATATGAAATAAATCTTTTTTCGTTTTAACATAAACTAAGTATATGTGTATTCTGAAAATTTTTTCTCCCCAAATTCTGTTTTTTTGGAAAATTTTTTGGCCCAACAACTGGACCTATTTTCATTAGAGTGTTAAAATAGATACCCGTCACTGTACCAAAACATAGGGAACAAAATACTATTTTTTTTAACACCGTTTTTTAGAGAGTGTTACCATTATACATGCACTTGGCAACGTTTAGATAAAAAACTAATTAATTTTTTTTAATTTAAGGCTGCTCTCTGTTCATTTTTAATGCAAACTTTTCTAAATAAAAATACAAAAGCTCGAAACGCACAGACTTGTGTCCAAGCTTTTGTATTAAGAATTTTTTTATTTCATATATTTTTTAAGATAAATTTATTTGGTATACACTCTTTACAATGATACCTTGTTCCCACTTTGAGACTTCAGCCTGAGGTTTATTGCCACCCCCATGCCCAGTATAAACCAGAATACCGGTGCCACAGACACCAGACTGTCGTTAAACATTGCCGCTGCCAAATAAGCTGTTACAGACAAAAAACTTGCTAAACCAAAGACCTCATAGAAGTCATCAAAACTCCTCTTCCAGTATATAGCTATAGATTGGAAAAAATAGCTAGCAGCCATGAGTAGGAAAAATACAAGGGACGGTATCCCGGTGTTTATTCCTATCTGCAGGTACTGGTTGTGGGGCTTGTCAACTATTATGCTTTTTGTCCTAAAAGCCAGTAGCTTTCCGAAATAGTCCTCCTGCGGGAAAACTATTGAGTAGGTGTCCGGCCCGAATCCCAGGAAGAAGCAGTCTTTTAAAATCGGAATACTTCTAGACCATATATATATCCTTTTGCTTCCCTTTCTTATGATCTCGTCAAAGGCACGAATCCTGCTCGGGGAAGCTATATCTTCTACCATGTCGCTGGAGTTCAGCGTTTTAAAGCTCCCATCTTTTACGACAAACTCATAGTTCACATTTTTGTGCCTAAACAGCCACAGCTCTTCATATTTTTTATTTCTAGTAAAGGTATACCCCTTAAACTCTCCGCCTAGCACCCTGTTTCTGCCGTCCTTTTCAACAGGTACCAGCTCCCCGGCACCGTCTCTAAATACCAGCTCCCCATCCGGATAGCTTACCACAAGTTCCTTGTCCAATGCCTCTATGACAAGTACCCCGTCGCCTTCACTTACCCCCCTAAGCTCCACACGATCACCCAAGGCCATGTTGTATAGCTTGGTTCCAAGTGTATTTTTAGAAACCGAGTTCATGTAAAATACCATCAATAGTGACAATCCCAGTATGGCAATGGTTTTACGTTTGTGCTCCAGAAGCTTTTTCCAGAAAAATAAAATAAACAGTAAAATCGTAATTTGCCCTGCAAGCACCCCCGCCCTAGACCTACAACCTATCCAGTTGGCAAAAACCAGAAGGTAGAACCCACCGGCTAGAATTACCTGCCATCTCTTTTTGACAAAAAAATATGTGAGCAGGCTTAAAAACAGCAGCATAACCATATATGAGCCCACAAAATTTGTATTGTACATGGTGCCGTATATTGTGTACTTCCCAAATGTAAAGTTCAGGCTGTCCACAAGTCCCTCATAGGCTTTGGGAAGTATAAGCAGTTTTCCCAACCTGGACTTGAATAAATCATAGCCGAAGTATTGAAATATCCCTACTAACCCGGCAAAAAATGTTGAAAAGTAAAGTGCCCCTATAGCTATCTTAAAATCCATCTTATCGTTTAGGATATTTATGGAGAAGAAACATATTATCACATAAGAAAAAAGCACCGTGAACCCCTCATACCTGTCCGACACTCCAACTAGGGCAACCTCACCAAAAGGCGAGAACACCGTTGAGAGTATCACGAACATTAGGTAGCCCCCCATGAATATGTAGATGTAGGCACTCTTTACAGACTTCCTTATGAAAAGCACCACCAGCATCAATAGCGCGGAGAAATTTATGAGTAACGCTTTATAGTAGGAGAAAAAATCGTAGTTTTTTTCTCCTAGAGGCCACGCAAAATAAGCCATGCTTCCATACGGGGTGTCATATACTTTAAGGTAGACTATGAGCGGTACAAATGCCAAGAGCAGTACGAGCGGCAGCAGCCCCAGTATCCTATTTCTGTCCATCAATACAAACCTCTTTCAAAATATTTTTTATTTCAAATTAGATATTAACATGTTTTTCACACATTTAACAAGCTGGCTTCCCATACTTTTTATGAACCAGACCCAA
The DNA here is from genome assembly GCA_963675185.2 of uncultured Ilyobacter sp. Lineage (GTDB taxonomy): Bacteria > Fusobacteriota > Fusobacteriia > Fusobacteriales > Fusobacteriaceae > Ilyobacter_A. The sequence goes on along the minus strand of CAXXOH010000003.1, from coordinate 1,517,476 downwards.
AATTTTGCTGATAAAAAACTCCTAAGTTGAAGATCAATTATCTCTAGGTGCACGTTTTTTTAAATAGGCGTCTATACCACTTTCCAGGTTGTACCTTGGCTCAATTTTAAGTATATTTTTTAGTTTGCCATTGTCTAATCTAGACCTCCTTATATCACCGTGCCTTTCACGGTCATAAAAAACCTTGCCTTTATACGATAGTTTTTTAGCCATATGTTCAAAAAGCTCGTTTATACAGACCTCGTTGTTTGTAGATACGTTGATTACCTCATTCTCCAAGTTATTCTTTAAAGCCATATAGTTTGCCCTTGCTATGTCCTTTACGTATATAAAGTCCCTGGTCTGCTCTCCGTCACCCTCTATGATTATACTTTCTCCCTTTATCATGTTGTGCGAAAATATCGATATTACCCCGGCTTCACCTCGGTTGCTCTGTCTCTCTCCGTAGACGTTTGAATACCTGAAGATCACGTATTTCAAGCCGTAAAGCTCTGAATATAGTTTTATGTAGTTTTCTCCGGTCAACTTGCTCAAGCCGTAGAAAGACTGCGGCCAAGTGTCATCACCCTCACTCAAAGGGAGAGCTTTGGAATTCCCATATACCGCAGCACTGCTGGAGAAAATAATTTTCTTTACGCCGTACTTCACGGATAGATCTAGTATATTTATCAAGCCCAATATATTTTGTTCTGCGTCATAAATCGGATTTTCCATGGAATCCTTCACACTTATCTGAGCTGCATGGTGTATTATGCAATCTATGGTCTTATCTTTAAACAGTGATTCTAGCTGCACCTTGTCCTTTAAATCAAATCTATGAAATTCAACATCAAAATCCTTTATATTCTCATACTTTCCACTTATCAGGTTGTCCACTACTATTACTTCATAATTTGAATCTAATAAGAATTCCTCCACCGTATGGGATCCGATAAAGCCCGCTCCTCCTGTTATTAAAACCCTTTCCATCATTAATCCCTCCTTAAGGTATATTGCATACACTTAATTATACCGTAAAAAATCATTTTTCCTGATATACTTTGAAAGGATTTTCATAAATTTATGCTATACTTTACTTAAGCATAAATTTATATTTACATTAAAAATACATCCTATTTTTTCTCTGCCTTTTTCAGTTTTATGTTCAGTAATTTTATTAAAATTTAAAATAAGTAGCCGCTTAAGTTGAATTATAAAAAATTTAAAACATCTGTCTAAATATGTAGTATAACCCTGAAAACATTTGACAATTGATTTAAACTGTGATAACGTACGATAAATATTTATTTTTAGGAGGATATGGATGTCTAAAGGTGGTGCACGTGTAGGTGCTGGTAGAAAGCCTAAGGAAGAGGGGCTAAGGGTAGCCAATTTCAGACTTTCTATAGAAGACTTAAAAATTCTGGACAAGAAAGGAATCGGTAAAAATTCCAGCGAAAAACTCAGATATATTTTAAGTAAATTTAAAAGTGAAAAAATAAATATATCCAAAAGAAGAAAAGCCTACAACGTAGAAAAATTCATGTCTTTTGAAGAGGCTGATCTAAAGTTCCACAAACTTTTATCGCATTGGGAATCCCACGACAAAAACAAGTTTCTCTTAGAGAGCAGTCTAAGAAATGATCTCCGCCTAAAATTTGAAATAAAGAACAGAAAAGCTCTGGAAACTATGGAATACTTTGATGAACTTAAAAAACTTGAATGGCTTTTACAGGATATAAACTTTATATGGACAGGGTCTGATCTCTCAAGGGTGGATGTTCAACTGAAAAAATCGGATTATTCAGTTACTCTTCCTGTAACTAAGGATGGTAATGAATTTATAATAAAGTATATGGATGAGGTCATAGAAGAAACCGTAGACGAAATAGTAGCTATCTCTTTAGATGAAGAGGATACACTTTCATACTTTTATGAAGATCTGCAAGATATTTTGTTTAAAAAAAATCGTCCTCTTGATTTAAGTGAAAATCTATACTATAAGAAGTATATTAATGGGGATATCTACAAAACTCTTGAGTTTGACAACATCGTTGTAATTGAACTCGAGTATCGAGACAAAGATAAAATCGCAGTTTTAAACTCAATAAAAGATTTGATTTGTATAGCTTGAATCCTGAATTTTATAGGATTCAAGCTTTTTATTTTTCCGTTGCATTATTTCTTTATTATAAACTCAACTAAATTAGTCTAGAATAGCATGGATTAAATTTAATATAAAAAATTTGTAGTTAATAACTTGAGTTAAAATTAAAGGAAATCCCCTTGATTTTTTTTATAAATAAATGAAGCAAGCTTGTCATTGCGAATAATATAATTTCTATTGAAAATAATTTATTTTTTCAGGAGGAAAAAAATGAAGCTGCATTTGATTTTTTTTACTAAGTCTACCCAAGACGGTGGCGTGCAAACACTTATAAAAACCATCGAAAGAGAAGCCATAAAGGAAGGAATTGAAGTCAATGAAATATATCATAAAAATCCTTGGGCAGAACTGTATGATGAAATTGAAGGAGTTCAATACATTAAATTGAATACGGCATTTGAAAAAAAGTCTTTTAGATTAAATTTTCTCTTAAACATTTACTTTGCACGAAAGCAATTAAAAAAGCTGGTATCCAAAGATGATAAAATAATAATATTTAGTCCAAACTATCTTCTATACATACCGAAACACATATTAAAAAATAATACTGTTATTTTAGTTCAAACAAATAAAATGGAAGTTTATTTCACAAAATTTTCTAAGCCTATTTTTAAAAAATATTATAAATACTTAGATTATTTTGCAATCTTTACTCAGTATGATATGAAAAAATTAAAAAATATTTTCCCCGATATAATTAAAAATATAAGGGAGAAAGTTGAATACATACCAAGAGCATGCACCATAAGCCCTCCTGAAAAAGAAAAAAAAATAGGGAAAAACTTAGTTGTTATCGGGAGAATAATGGAAGATCAGAAAAATTTTTCCGGATTAGTTGAAATTATGAAACTCCTGCCAAAAGACTTTAATTTAAATATTTATGGGAACGGCCCTGAAGTTGAAATAAAAAAATTACATGAAAAAATAGCCAATTTTAATAACATAAAGTTCCATGGACCGACTACAAACGTAAAAGAAAAGTTGGAAGAAAACAGCATCTTCCTTATGACTTCCTTTTACGAAGGTTTTTCAAATACGCTTGTAGAAGCAAGGAGTCAAGGGCTGCCCATTGTCGCATATGATACTTTTGAGGCCCTCCCCTGGCTAATAAAAGACGGTGAAAACGGCTTTATAATTCCATTTGAAGATACACAAAAGTTTTCTGATGCCATTTTGAAAATACTCAGTTCAGAAACTAAGTATTCAGAAATGAGTAAGGCAGCTATCAAAATGTCCGAATCAACTGAGTATAGCAAAGTTATGGAAAAATGGATGAACATTATTAAATCATTTATAATATTCACTCTACTTGAATTTTTAATTCTTTGATAAATTTATTCGATATATTGAGGTGAGGAATAAATGGGTGAACTTTTAAAATATGAGGATAATTTCTCAAAAATAAAATTCATAGAATCTAAATTAATTTATGGTGATTTGAATTTTAATAAAACGCCTTTAATAACAATAGCTATACCAACCTACAAAAGGCCAGATTTACTAGAGCAAGCTATAAATAGTGCTTTAAACCAGATTGACTTTATTGATTACGAAGTTATCGTTGTGGATAATGATCCCGATTTGGATACTGAAACTGAAAAATTACTAAAATCTTATAACAATCCTAAGCTACTTTATTATAAAAATAAGAAAAGCCTTGGAGCCGCAGGCAATTGGAACCGATGTTTAGAACTAGCTCGTGGGAAATGGTATACGATGTTGCATGATGACGACTTGTTATCAGGTAAATTTTTAAAAGAAATGATGAGCATCTTGAATAAAAATCCAAAAATTTCTCTTTTAATCCCAGGCCATGCCCATATAGATGAAAGAAATATATCACATAAAAATAATATTTATTGGATAAAATTAAAGTTAAAGAAAAAAATAGTATCTCTTGAAAAAAAATTGAGAAAGCTTTCTGAGTGGGATTATATCTTAAAGAATCCTATAGGTGGACCTGTGGGAATAGTTATGAAAAAGAAAAATGCCATTAAACTTGGTGGGTTTAATGAAAAAAACCGTTTTTCTATGGACTATGTCTTTTTCACAAAATACTGCATAAAATATAACTCCTATCTCTACAATAAAAGCCTTTGCTCATATAGAATCTCAAAAAATGTAAGCTTAAAAGAAGGTGTCATGGCCTCTACTGCAAAAATTCATTTTGAAATGATACACGAATTAATAAATAAAAATTTTTTTAGAAAATTATTCTTTAAAAAATATCCAGTCTACTACGTTTTAAAATCAGTTGAAAACACAAAAAATTTCTGGGGAGTTAATGTCAGGGAGGAAGAATTAAACTTTTTAGGAGATCATAGAAATTTAAATTTTTTTTGGTACTCTTTTTACTTTTTATTTAAGCAGATCTGGCAGTTAAAAAGTATTATATTTTAGTTTATTAAAAATTAAATACTATTACAAGTAGTTTATTTTTACAATAAGTTAAGTCAATTCTTTCATTTTCTTTATTGCCCCTTAGCCAGTTTGGACTCTTGCGCGAATTAATATATAATATATTTAAATCAATATTAAGGAGCAAAGAGATGACTAGAAGAAGATACTCTATGGAAGAAAAAGAAAGAATATTAGAAGAAGTTAAACTAGCTAAGAATAGAAGAGCCGTGGCAGCTAAGTATAATCTGGCTGAAAGTACCATCAGAGGGTGGGAAAAAAAGCTTTCTCAGAAAGAATCGGGTCAACATAAGGATTTAAGTAAAATTAATAAAACCCTTGAGGCTGAAAATAAAGCTCTGAAAGAAATTTCTGCTGAAAAAGATCTTGAAATCAAGATTTTGAAGGATATGTTAAAAAAGATGTAACCACTATTTTTAAATATCAAGTAGCAAAATATTGGATTGATGAAGGGAATAAACCTTCCTTAGTCCTGAGGATAGTGGGGTTACCTAAGTCTACTTACTACTATTACAAAGATAAACAGAAAGAATATAAAATAGTAAAACCTAAAAGAGCAGGCGCGAAGCCTAAAGGATATAGCTTTAATTTTAAAAATGAAAAAGTTTCAGATGATAAGATCAAAGAATTTTTAAAAAGTTATGATGAAACAAGAGAATGTGCATATGGATATCGAAAGAGAGCTCATGCAGTTAAAAGAGATTGGGGAATAATTCTTAATCATAAGAAGTCTTATCGGTTATGTAAAGAATTAAAGCTTCTCCGAAAATATCTACCTCAACCAAAAGAAAAAAAGGTTTTAGCTACAAATAAAAAAGTCCAATCATCAAATAAATTATGGGAAATAGATGTGAAATATGGATATATCTATGGAATCGAAAGGGTATTTTATGTTTGTGAAATTATCGATGTTTTTGATAGAAGTATAATTGATTACCATATCGGATTCTCTTGTACTGCAGAAGATGTTTGCAACTCTTTAATTAGAGCTGTGTACAAGAGATCAGAACTCATGCCTGAGAAACTCTATATTAGAAGTGACAACGGGTCCCAGTTTACCAGCAAATTGTTTTCAGAAACTTGCAGAGCTCTAGGAATAAATCATGAAAGAATCCCCAATGCTACCCCTAATAAGAATGCTCATATAGAGTCATTTCATAGTATTTTAGAGCGGGAAGTCTTTGGTTATAAGTATTTTGAAAGTTTTCAAGAAGCCTATGAAGAGATGCAGGAATTTATAGATTTCTATAATACAAAAAGAATTCATGGAAGTTTAAAATATATGACTCCCCAGGAATTCTATGAGAAATATAAAGGAAAAGAATCAGAGGAATTTAAAGTAGCAGCGTAAAACGCGCAAAATAAGGAAATAAGTCCAAGAATTAAGGGGTCAAACCGTTTTGAATTAATTCATAAAGTTATCTAATATATAATCATCGATATAAATGTTAGCTCAAAATTAACTTTAGCTATATTAAAAGTTTTCATAATAATGACTTGCATTAGTTATATTATACTTTTAAATTTTATGTGTGATGATTTCTGCCTATAATTATATATCGAGGTGAAAGCTAAATGGATAGGCTGTTAAAATATGAAAATAATTTTTTAAAGATTAAACACGTAAAATCTAAACTGATTTCTGGAAACTTGAATTATAATGAAAATCCTTTAGTTACGATAGCCATCCCAACCTACAAAAGATATAATTTGCTGAAAGAAGCCCTAGACAGTGCTTTAACTCAAATTGAGTTTTCCGATTATGAAATCATTGTTGTAGAAAATAGCCCTGATTCCGACACTGATATTGAAAAATTATTAAGAAGTTATAACAATCCTAAGCTGCTCTACTATAAAAATGAGGAAAATCTTGGTGTAGCAGGCAACTGGAACCGCTGCTTGGAGTTGGCGCGTGGAAAGTGGTATGTAATGCTTCACGATGATGACTTGTTGTCAAATAAATTTTTAAAAGAAATGGTAGGCGTGCTGGATAAAAATCCAAAAATTTCTCTTTTAATGCCAAGTCATAACCATATTGACGAAAGAGATCTCCCTAATAAATTTAATGCCTACTGGGTAAAGTTAAAGTTAAAAAGAAAGCTAATGTCTTTTGAAAAAAAATTGAGGAAGCTTTCAGAATGGGATTATATTCTTAAAAATCCCGTAGGCGGTCCTGTTGGTATAATTATGAAAAGAGAAAATGCCGTTAAACTTGGCGGCTTTAACGAAGATCACTACCCTTCATTTGATTACGTTTTTTTCACAAAATACTGTGTTAATTACAATACTTATTTTTATAACAAAAGCCTTGGTTCGTATAGAATTTCAAAGAATGAGAGCTTGAATGAAGGGGTTATGATTACTTCTGCAAAAATTCATTTTGAGATGATCAATGAATTAATAAGTAAAAATATTTTTAAAAAGTTATTTTTTAAAAAATATCCAGTATACTATGTATTGAAATCAGTTGAAAATACAGAAAATTTTTGGGGCGTAAGTGTCAAAGAAGATGAGTTAAAATTTTTAGGAAAAAACAAAAATTTGAATCCTGTGTGGTACTCTTTCTATTTTATGTTCAAGCAAATTTGGCAGTTAAAAAGTATACTATTTTAGTAACTAAAATAGTAGGTCTTTACAATTAAGTTAAAATTTTTCCAAATTTCCAATTAATAGAAAAACATTTATTTAGTCACGACTCGCACGAATGTACACAAATAAAAAATCAAATAAAATTATATTTCGGACACAGAGCTGCACGGAGAAAAATAAAGAGTTTTACAGAGTGAGAAAATTTATAAATATACAGAAATAAAGTATTGCATAAGGGGTTCAATTAATTCGTGTGATCCGTGAAGATTCGTGACAAAAATTATTTTTAATATGTTTTCTCTATGCAGCTCATATTTAAAATCTCTGCGAAACTCTGTGACCCAAAAAGCTATTGTAGATAAATCCAGTAATTAATTGCTTATTTAATTAAGCAGGAACTTGAGTTAAATATTAAAATTATTATATATTTAACCTAAGTTGCTACCTTGTAAAAGATTTAATCTAAGCATTATAGTTTCATCACTTTTTAGATGCTTTTAACTCTATAAATTCGAAGTTAATAACTATTGAATAACCTATTGAAAACTTTTAAAGTCACTTTTTAAATTATTTTTAGTAGTAACTTTATAGTATTTAAAGTGCAAGAACACTATTTTTAAGTAAGTAGTAACTTGGGTTATTTAAATAAACAAAACTTCTTATTTTAAAAACTTTTAGTTCATTAATTGAAAGGGGATTTTTTATGTTATTTAATTCTCTGGCGTTTATTGTTTTTTTTATTTTAGTTGTAATCATTTATTTTATATTACCATATAAATTTAGATGGATATTTCTATTAGCCTCTAGTTATTATTTTTATGGAAGTTGGAATGCTAAGTATTTAATTCTTATAATAATTTCAACATTAATAGATTATTTTGCTGGCATTATGATGGAAAATGAGAAAATAAAGGAAAAAAGAAAGAAATATTTAGCATTGAGCTTGTTGGCTAACTTGGGTATGCTCTTTGTTTTTAAATATTTCAACTTTTTTATGGAAAATATTAACAGTTTATTTGGAGTTTTTAGCTTAAATTTCAAAATCCCTAGTTTGACATTGTTGCTTCCAGTAGGGATATCTTTCTATACCTTTCAGACGCTCAGCTATACATTTGATGTTTACAGAGGGAAGAGAAAAGCTGAGAAACACCTTGGTTTGTTTGCTACCTATGTAGCATTTTTCCCACAACTTGTTGCTGGGCCAATAGAAAGTTCAACTCACCTGTTGCCACAGTTCAGAAAAAAATATGATTTTGATTATCTAAGGATGACAGAAGGACTAAAATTAATTCTATGGGGGATGTTTAAAAAAGTAGTTGTAGCTGATAGAACTGCAATTATTGTAAATAATATTTATAATGACGTATACAATCATGATGGTTTAACTTTAATGGTAGCATCGGTAGTTTTTGGTTTCCAGATCTACTGCGATTTTTCTGGGTATTCCGATATTGCAATTGGTACAGCAAAAGTTATGGGATTTGACTTGATTGAAAACTTTAAAATGCCCTACTATTCAAAATCCATTTCTGAATTCTGGAGAAGATGGCATATATCACTGGGGAAATGGTTTAAAGACTATTTATATATATCATTAGGCGGGAATAAAGTTTCAAAATATATATATTACAGAAACTTAATGATAGTTTTCTTAGTGAGCGGTCTATGGCATGGAGCACGCTGGAATTTTGTTATCTGGGGAGCCTTACATGGTTTTTACATTATAATAGAAATCGCAACTAAAAAACAGAGAGAATTATTTTATAAAATTATTGGTTTGAGTAAATACCCAAGTTTAAAGAAAATTGTCCATATAATCTGCACTTTTTCATTGGTTACTTTTTCTTGGATATTTTTCAGGGCTAATACACTAAGTGATGCACTTTATATAGTAACTCATATATTTAGTGACATTAATAGCTATACTACTTTTGATGGAATATATCAATCTTTAGTCGCTTTAAATGCAGGAAAAGTAGGTTTTATAGCAACTCTTTTATCCATAGGGATACTGGAAGTATTCCAGCTAAGATTAAGATCCAAAAAATTAAATCATATTTTACAATCCAGGCCTACTTATATAAGATGGGGGGTTTATTATTCATTGATACTTTGGATAATAATGTTTGGGGTATATGGAGGTGTCAATGAGTTTATATATTTCCAATTTTAAAAGGACGTGGTTATTTTGAAAAAATTCATTAAGGAAAGTTTTATGTTTACTTTTATATTTACAATTATTTTGTTCTCATTATCTGCCCTTATGAATTCTGGAATTTCTCCATTTGGATATAACGAAAAAAGATATCCAAACATCCAAGAAGCTACTTTAAATACGGATTTAATTTTTTTAGGGAGCTCACAAACTTATAGTGGTTTTAATCCTGAGGTTTTTGATGCTAACTTAAATATTCATTCTTATAACCTAGGAACCCCTGCTGAAGTTTCAGTAGTTACTTACTACAGATTTAAAGATGCTGTAGAAAAGTCTGTCCCAAGAGTCGCTATAGTCGAAGCATACTTTAGAACCTTACCTCGAGATATAAATGTTAGATACATTCCACACTGGCTCAACAGTCTTTCTTTTGAAAATAAAAAGAGTCTACTCAGCGAGATGTCTTTTGGTGAAAGAGTAAGGCTTTATTTGAATTTGACTCACATGGATGAAAAAATAATTGAATTAATTGTTGGCTTACGAAAAAAAAGATTAGAAGGGTACAAGGGATTTGTATCGAGTAAAAATAGAGTGAACTTATTTGAGCTTGAAACTGAAAATAGATTTGAAGGATATACATTTGAAATAAATAATCATACTAAAAAAAATATGAAATATTTAGACAAAATTATAACTTTAGCCAAAGAAAAAAATATAAAACTAATTTTTGTTACGACACCGTTGCCTTCAGCGTCTTTAGAAGGAATAAAAAATTATAATGAGATCCATCAATATTTAAATACTTTTTTTAAAGAAAAAAATATCGCATATTATGATTTTAATGTTTTAAAAAATCCTGTTTTTATTGATGAAAAAGATTTTGAAGACAGTAATCACTTGAATTATTTTGGGGCTCTTAAAATAAGCGAGTTTATATCTAGAGAAATATTAAAAAAAGAAATGTTTGAGTAATCTTTAGTCGTTATGTATCTGAAATATTTTAAAATATGAAACATTAGAAAAAGTGTATCGTCAACAGAAATACTTAAAGAAAGTAGGGCATAAATGTCATTAAAAAATGAGCTTAAAACAGGAATTTTTATAAATTTCATAGCACGGTATTCTGGAGTTGCTATTCAAATAGTTATTCTAGGTATTTTATCAAGACTTCTTTCTCCAAAAGAATTTGGTTTTGTCGCTGTTATTATGGTATTTTTATCCTTTTTTGAAATGATAAGTAGTGTTGGTATTGGTCCAGCTATGATTCAAGATGACAGCCTTTCCGAAGAAGATAATTCTATAATATTTAACTTTACTATTATACTAGGAATTTTATTTGGAGTTTCTTTTTACTATTTTTCTTTTTTAGTTGCAGAGTTTTATAATAATGAAGAGTATATAGCTATGGGCAAGTATTTATCCTGTCTTGTTTTATTGCATTCTCTTATCATTGTCCCCTTATCACTGCTGAAAAAAAGAAAAGAGTTTAAAAAAATTGCTATAATCAGCATAAGCTCTAGTTTATTGACTGGTTTAGTAGCTGTTTATTTAGCATATAATGGAGTAGGTTACTATGTTTTGATCTGGAGACCCCTTTTAGGTACAATATACTCCTTTATATTTATCTATAAAGTATCGGAATTAAAATTCCGCTTTATTTTTAGGGTAAATACATTAAAGAAAATAGCTCAATTTTCTATTTTTCAGTCTTTAGCTGATATTTTGTATTACTTTTCAAAAAATTTACCCAACATACTTATAGGTAAATTAATAGGCATAGAAGCACTTGGTTTTTATGATAAAGCTTATAAGTTAATGATCTACGCTGTACAAAATTTAACTAGTGTGTTCAATCCTGTGCTTCTTCCTGTATTTTCAAGCTATCAGGCTGATAACGAATTAATTTTCTCATCATATTCAAAACTAAGTAAAATATTGACTTTATTTGGAATCCCTTTTTCAGTATATCTTTATTTTACTGCTGAAGAAATCATCTATATTATTTTTGGAAGTCAATGGGGTCAAAGTATTCCAATTTTTAAGATACTTGCTTTAACTATTTGGATGCAGATAATTCTTATAAGTTCTAGCTCAATTTTTCAAGTTGCAGGAAGATCCGATCTGTTATTTTTAAATGGAATTGTTTCTTCTGTTTTTTTAGTTTTGGGGATACTATACGGAATAATTTATGATAACTTAATTCTTTTAGCTTATGGAATTTTAGTCGCATTTTTGATCACAATTTTTTTCACTTACTGGATGTTGTTTAAAAAAATATTTAAAAGAAATTTAATTTTATTTTTTATAGATTTAAAAAATCCTTTCATAATTTCAATTATTATTTTGTTTCCTTTATATTTTATAACTAATTTTTCGCCAGTAAAAAATTATTATGAAATTTTTATAATTAAAAGCATTTCAACATTAGTTAGTTTCTTAATAGGGATACACTTAACTAAAGAACGTAATTTTATCGTTAATCTTCTATTAAAAAAATAAATTAATTTGTACGTATACAGCGTTCATTTGATTTAATGCTTTTCTTGTTTACTCTCCTTTGTTTGACTAGAAAGTATCAATTTTATGATTTCTCACTACTGTAGTAATATGAAAGCAATAGGCCGCAAACCACAAAAAAAGACTTATGTGATATCATCGAAAAACTTATAAGTCTCAAAACAAATGTATAAATTAACATCGTAAAAAATATAGTGAATCTAGGATTTATTTTTCTAAACTTAAATGCTTTAGTGAAAATCGTAAATAAAAAAAACAAAAATGGAAGTAAACCCACTAAACCCAGTGAAGCCATCCATTCTAAAAATATATTATGAGAATACACTATCCCTAATCCCTCTCCAAAATAAAAACTCCGCGATATAATCTCAATACTTCTTAAAGCAAACCCTTTCCTTCCAATATCTCCGCCATTTTCAGAACCTTTTAAAGATGGGTCTTTTGACATCCCTTCTATGGAAAATCTTCTTAGCGTAGGATATTTGGTTATAAAATTCTCATTATTTACAAGAATAAAAAAACCTGTAATTAAAATAGCGACCAATAAAAGTCTTTTAAATTTATCTCCGATTGTATCAGCACTAAGCATAAAATAAAGGTAAGTGATCGCTATTATTCCAGAAAAACTAGCTCCACGAGTACCTAAAATAAAAACAGTCATATAAAATGTTGCTATAAGCAAGCATAAGCAGATAAGCTTTATCCAATGTTTTTTAGTTGTGAATAAGAAATAAGAAAACGAAACAGCTACCAAACCAAAGTCTGCCGCTATACCGACAGGATGTCTCCCCCCCATTCTAAACCTGCCACTGCCCGCAGAAAATCCTGTATGTTTATAATATACTCCTAATAACACTACACCAAATATACAAAAAACCTTGAAGATAAAATCTACGTCTTTATCTTCAAGTATAATGAAACGTGAAAGAAAGTAGGGCACAAAAGACATTCCTATCACTAACAATGTATAATCTAAAGTATCAGAAAAAAGTGAATGAAATAAGCAGTATAAAATAATAATTGCCATAATCACATCTTCTTTGAGTAGTTCAAATTTTTGAGGAAATAAAAACTGAAGCGGGATATAAAGCCCCACCAAGATAGCTAAATTAAGAGGTAAAAGATAATCATAATTAAAAATTGAATTAAAAGAATAATTTATTACCATAAGTACAAGAAAAATTAAAATCAATTTTTTTATAATTTCATAGTCTATCGCTAATCTTACCAATGATCTCACCCCAAACTATAAAATAATTATGTAAAAGCTCCTACATAACTTATTTCCTTAAATATTTTTTAGTCCATTTAAAATATTTATAGAGGTTATGCTTTTTTAAAAAATATCCCATTCTACCGACAATATCCAAATCATAATATTTTTTAAACTCACGAAGGATCTTGTCGTTTAATGCCAGCTGCCTTGTAAAAACAACTTTTTCCTCACTCAATGTGGTCTGATATTTTGTTCCTGAACTAGTGCAGTGAGTTGAATTTTCTCCAAAACCTATATTTTTAATTTTCGATCTTACTGGATAAACGGTATACATCCCATACTTAAACTGAGAGTAGCACGATCTAATTGCCCAAGAATCCATTTTTTTAAAATATTGAAGTTCTAGCATTTTTAAGAGGTCATTTCCTCCCAGCTGAAATTTCTTTTTTGCGGAAGTATCGTGAATAAATTCATTGTAATCTAATAAATCCCAATCGTGTTTATGCCACTTTTCTTTCCAGGTACCCCACCCCCAACTGCATCCTCTATGAGAAAGATAAACATCATGTCTGTATTCAGGGTCTATCTGTATAGGTGGAGAATACGCAGTGACTGACCAAATAGAAGCATCGTCTTCATAAATCTCAAGTGCCTCATTCATGTATTCTAAAAAATCACTGGATAAAAGGTCATCATCTTCTAAAACAATTATTTTTCCATATTCATCGATGACCTGAGTTACTCCGTCTATAACTGAACGGGCTAACCCCTTGTTTTGAGTTGCTTCAAATATCTCTACTCTTTTAAAACCTGAAATATTCTTTATTAAATCCCTAGTTTCTGAGACCAGCTGAGCGTGTTCGCCATTTTTTGGAGCATCTGAAAATATGAATAGAGAACTATCTTCAGCCAATCTATTATTTTTCAAAGAATTTATTAACTCTTGTGTTTCTTTAGGTCGGCTATATACAAATAAGGCTATGGGAGCTAAGCTTTTCATAGTATCCTCCTTTAAATCTAAGAATTTATTATATCCTCTAATCTTTCAATAAAATTATTTTGTGTATGCTTGTTTATAGCTATTTCATAGTTAATTTTTTGAAACCTTTTCAAATCTTTTGATACGTTTAGTACAGCGGAATATATTGAATATGGATCTTTTTTTCGACATTGTCTACCATTTACGTTATCTGTAAATATATCACCGATACCTCCTTGATCTGTGGTGATTATGGCACATCCATTAATCATTGACTCTAAAATAGAAATTGGCTGACCCTCTATAGAATAATAAGTTGGAAGAAGAAAGATATCGCTTTCTAAAAGCAGTTTTCTCTTTTCCTCTCCTTTTACAACTCCAAGATATGCCACATCCTCCTTATAGTTTTCCAGAAAATTCATTATCTCTTTTTCAAGATTTTTTTCTATACCGCCGGCTATTTTTAAAGTGAATTCAAAATTATTTTCTTTAAAATATTTGAGAGATTCAAAAATATCTAGTATTCCTTTTTCTTTCATGAGATTACTTAAATATAAAAGTTTTATTCTTTGCGCTTTTTTACTGAGCTTTTGACTTATTTCGCTATCGTGGGATATAACCTCTTTAGGAACTCCATTATGGCATACAAATATTTTATCCGGAGAAAGTAATTCCTGAAACATCCATTTCAAGCTATCTCCTAAGACTATCGCTCCACTTGCTCTTCTTATAAAAAATTTTAACAATATTTTTTTAAATCTGCCAGACTCTCGATAAGTGTTGCCCAGCTGCCCCCCGTGACTATGTAAAAAGTAAGGAGTTTTTTTTATCAAACACATAAAAATATATGGAGAATATCTCATGAATCCCAGGAAACTATGCCCTGGGGTAATATAGACCAAATCATAATTGCCAAAATGCATTTTAAAAAGTTCGCCTATCAATTTACCGAAAGCAATAAAAAGCTTTCTAAGAGAAAACTTTTTTTGCCCAATTTTGGAAAGCAAAGCAGTATTAATATTTTTTACTTCGTAACCTTTCCCACTCAAACCTTCAAATAAAATTTGATTTGCCATACTCTGGCCATGTACAGGATCAGGAAAAGGTCCTACCATTAATATTTTCTTCATAATAATCCCTGCCCTTTATTTAAAATCTCAAGGTAAAATTAGAACATCCTTTCCATATCTCATTTTTTATTACTATATTTACCAGTCTTTTAGCTTTACAGAGCATTAAAGCATAAATTGTAAGAGATACTTTACCCTCTGTGACACTCTTTCTTCTACTCCGTGCAGCCTATTTTCTCTGATATTTTGTACTCGAATTGGTTCGTGTGATTTGCAACCAAAACAAATACTTTTCATTATAGACTTAAATTTAAAATAAACAACAGCTTAGATTAATTAACTCAAGTTGCTACTTAATTAAATAAGCAATTAATTACTGGATTTATCTACAATAGCTTTTTTGGTCACAGAGTTTCGCAGAGATTTTAAATATGAGCTGCATAGAGAAAACATATTAAAAATAATTTTTGTCACGAATCTTCACGGATCACACGAATTAATTGAACCATTTATTCAATACTTTATTTCTGCACATTTATAAATTTTCTCACTCTGTAAAACTCTCTTTTTTTCTCCGTGCAGCTCTGTGCTCAAAATATAATTTTATTTGATTTTTTATTTGTGTACATTCGTGCGATTCGTGACTAAAAAAATGTTTCTTTATTTCTATGACTTTAAATCAACTCAATACTTTAATAAAGTTTAGATACAGGAAGCAGATTAGTTTAATTAAGCTAGTCACCTTTTACTGTATTTTAAAACTTATTTTCGGTACTCATCTTCGTATAGTCCTATCTTTTCAAAAGGGATTGGTTGGAACTCGATATCCTCATTGTAAAGGCCGTACACTGGGTCTAAAATATTCTCCGCCACTGTTTTTAAAATTTGAGCATCCGGTTTTATAGTGAAATTCATATTTTCAGGATCAACGAACTGCTTCATGATATCTTTGTCACTGCTTTGTGCTATTATGTTGTTCCATGTAGGAGTCCCTATATTAAAAATATATTTATATGAGTTATAGAGATAAGGATACCTGCTTTTAAACGGTTCCTCTCTTATATCTACATCTTCAAAGATTTTTTTTGTAAGATTACGCTTATCTGCATTGTGCATCTTTTCTATTGCTTTAAGTACTCTTTCTGGCTCTCCACCCCACATAAATTTTGGGGAGTCAATCAAAATATTATTTCCTATGGAAGACCCTCCTCCCCCGTTAAAGTGTAGTACGGCATTGCTGCCGGCCTTATAAAAAACATTGCCAAATATAATAGCTGTATATAGGTCGTCATCATCAAAATATATTGCCTGAACTCCGTTTCCCGCTCCCAATTTGTTATCTAAATGATGGAAAAAATTGTATCGTATAATATGTCCTAGCACGCTTGGATCCCGGCCTGTGTAAATAGCTGCCATATCAGACATATCAGTCACGCAATCATTGATTTCATTGAACTCTATCAAATGGTCGTTCCCAAAAAATAGTATGGCTTGCCCCGGCATATCATGAATATGATTGTTTATGACTTTTTGTCCGACTCCCTTTAGGTTCACTCCAGGTTTGTATGTCTTGTACCATCTGTTTACATTATAGATATCGCTGTTTTTTACAACATGGTTTGAAGGAGTGAGCGTTTTTCGGTCTCCTCCGGAAAGCGATACTCCTCCTGCCCCTGTATAATAGATATTACAGCTGAGTATAGTATTATTACTGCCTCCGTCTACCTCTATTCCTCTTCCTCCTATAAGGCGTACGGTACTACCCGCCACGGTATTAAAGTTTCCATTTTCTATTACTATTCCATCACCACGTGCATTTTCAAATATAATCCCCTCAAAATTGATATACGAAGTATTTTCCATTAGCAGCATTGGGGAATCAAGCTCAGAAATTTGCAGCATATTTATTTTACCTGTTTCTGGATAAAAATAGAGTTTTTTAGAATTTTTATCTATATAATATTCCCCGGGATCATCTATTTCCTCAAGAAGATTAACTGCATACCAACTCGTGTAAGGCCTATTGTTGAACCCATATTTGTGAGCTTCCGCCATTGTGATCGTTTTTTTCTTGGTATCAATTTTAGCCACTTTAATCGCATCGTCGGCATAACTTTCGCTAAAAATTCCAGCAAGATACAGGTCCTCTGCCTTGGTCCAAAGTTCTGCTCTGGAGACTTCATATTTGAATGTTGCACCTCGTCTGCTTGGGTCCCCGTAACGCGGAACCCCGCCCTTGTCGATTACTTTTCCAAGTTCTATTCTCCCTTTATTGGGCCATCTCGCAATAGTTTGAGGTTTACCGTTTAGGAAAAGTTCTGCAGGTGCAGGAAATGCACCTCGTCCAAAACCACGTGGTCCAAATTTTCCAAAATTTTCTGATTTTAAATCGCTCAAATCAACCTCATAAATTTTATTCTTATTTTTTATTTGAATACGTTTTAATATTTTAGGATCCTTTAACAACTTGTAACTTGATAAAACCCTTCCGCCATCCCAATAAACTTTTTCTCCAGGTAAAGCCTTGTACGCAATAGGGGCATTTTCACTGCCTGAGTCTCTTCCATTTAACCAAAAACTCCTATCACGGTAATAACGGCCTCCAAAAAACCATACGGTTATGTTTTCGCTACCCTTTAGTTTATAACTTCTAACGGCGTCCCTCGCTTTTTCAGGCGTTTTAAACGGCTGTTCTTTTGTTCCTGGATTTTGATCACTTCCTTGGGGCGAAACAAAATATTCTTTTGAGAATACCACTGCACTTAATAAAAAAAATACTGCTAACTCAATAAAAAATCTAATAGAGTATTTAAATTTTTGAAAAATCATATCTCCACCTCCACAAAACTTATAAAAGCATAAAAATTTGGTAGGATTTTAGATAATAAATACTATTCATCTTTATACCATTAGCAAAAGTAACCCAAAAAACTCTAAAAAGTTTTTTAGCATTCTATACTTCTATTTACAAGATTTTTTATTTATTTCCTTTAATTGTCCGCCTTCTTCAGGGTCGGTATAATAAGTTTTTCAAGCTTTCTCTTATCAAAATCTTATATTTAATTCTAAAAATTTATCATCTATCCTACAAATTTAAAAATAAAAGGAATTTCCTCAATAATTGCCAATATTTAATATGCTGGATGTTATTATTATGTTGCTATTTCTCTATCTTAATTAATAATTACTGGAGGCTGACTATGAAAAAAATTGAATTTATAGGCCTTTCTGGAAGTGGGAAAAGCACAGCTATAAAAATATTGGAAAAATATCTACACTCACAATGCATATTCTTTAAAAAGGGAGAAGATGCAATAAAAATATCAATTATAAAAAAAATCATACACCTCCTAAGTTTCTGCATAAAAAATTTCGAGCTAACCTATTTTATCCTAAAAGAAATCTTAAAGCGTAAAGACAAAATCTTCATTTTAAAAAGATTTTTGAAAATATTCTACTCTTACGAGCATTTTAGAGATAAAGGTTTCACCCTATTCGATGAGGGTTTTGTTTTTTTAGGATATTACTTCCATGTTAACTTCCACGACAAAAATGGCTTAAGTGAGAAAAAATTACAAAGATATATAAGTAAAATACCAAAACCAGATTATCTTATTTACATAAAAACAAACCTAGAAACAGCAATGAAAAGGATGTTAGAGAGAGGCGTTATCCATAGCCTTACAAATCATAATGATGAGCAGCTTAAAAATTATTACTTTAACTCCTTTGTATATTTTGAGCAAGCTGCCAAAGAGCTAGAAAAAATAGGGGTAGAAGTTATCAGGATACATAATGAAGAGGACTGCTCCTGTTTGGAAAAAAAGCTTTATGAAATTTTTAAGGAAATGAAATTATAGTAGCCTTTCACAATTATTATACGCTTTTTATTAATTTAACCTAAATTGGTCTTTATTTTAAATTGATCTAAAACAAATAATTATAATTATTTGTTTTAGTCACGAGTTTACACAAATAAAAAGATTATATAAAAATAATTTTGGACATAGGAAAAGCAAAAAAAGCATCTGAGATAGCTACAAATGCTAAATGTTACTCTTTCTATGATGAAATATTAGAAAATTAAAGCCTTGACGTGGTAAACCTCTTAACTCCAAATTGGCTGCATCCCTTACTTTCGGTTCAATACAATGAGATTTTAAAATTTTCCAAAATCTAAGTGTTATCTTTGTATTTTAAAAGTTTTTTATCCTTTTTATGAACTTTAAAATAAAGCCTCTTAATAGTTGCCAGTATTTAATGTAGCCTATTTTTATTATTTTGTTTTTATTTTTACAACCTAATCCAAATAAATAATCGGTGGTGGTAATTTATGAAAAAAATTGAATTCATAGGCCTTTCTGGAAGTGGGAAAAGTACAGCTGTAAAAATTATGGAGGAACATCTACAATCACAAAGCATCTTCTTTGAAAACGGAAGCAATGCAAGGAATCTGTCAACTATAGAAAAGAACCTCAATTTTCTAAATTTCATCTTAAGAAATTTTATGCTTTTCTGCTTTATATTAGAAGAAATTATTTTAAAGCGTAAAGACAAAATTTTTCTCTTAAAAAAATTTATTCGATTCCTCTACACGCACGAACATATTAACAATAAAGAGTTTGTACTATTGGATGAAGGCTTTGTTTTTTTAGGATGCTACTTTCACGTCAATCTCCATAGTCAAAATGGTTTCAGTAAGAAAAAATTGGAAAAATACATAAATAAAATACCAAGACCGGATTACCTTATTTACGTGAAAACAAATGCTCAAACAGCCATGGAAAGGATGAAAAAAAGAGCGATTATTCGTAGCGTTGCAAAACATAATGATGAACAGATAAAAAATTACTATTTAAATTCATTTATGTATTTCGAGGCTGCCGCCGATGAACTAGAAAAAATTGGGGTAAAGGTTATCAGGGTATCTAATGACCACGACTATTCCAACTTAAAAGAGCAGCTGGATGAAGTTTTTATGGAGATAGAATTATAGCAGCTTTAGTAATTCTTATAGGCCTTAAAAGTCTTTTTTATTATCCTGTGAAACTCTTTATTTACCTCTGTACAGCTCCGTGTACATTCATGAAAATTCGTGACAAAAATTTGAGTTTTTTCTCTGAGAAGCTTATATTTAAAAGCTCTGTACTCAAAAAGCTTTTGTAAATAAATTTAGTACTTTATTGAGATAAACGTTTGCAGACAGCAACTTGATTTAATTTAAAGCTGCCCATCATCGCTATAAATAAGGGAGGAAATCATGATTAAATTTGCGATTGTAGGTTGTGGCCGCGTAGTCAAAAAACATGTAGAGGCCATAGATGAAATACCAGGAGCAAAATTAGTTGCAGTGTGTGATTTAGACATAGAAAAAGCACTAAAAGCAGCTAAAAAAGTTGGAGATGCTAAATGCTACTCTTCTTATGATGAGATGTTAGAAAATGAAGACATTGACGTGGTGAACATCTTGACTCCAAGTGGGCTTCATCCCTTGCATGTAATAGACATAGTAAAAAAATATAAAAAACATATAGTTGTAGAGAAACCAATGGCATTAAGACTCGAAGATGCTGATAAAATGATAAGAGTTTGTGACGAACACGGGGTGAGACTTTTTGTAGTAAAACAAAATAGGTATAATCTGCCTGTTCAAAAAGTAAGAAAAGCAGTTGAAGAAAATAAATTTGGTAAAATCGTCACTGGAAGCGTAAGAGTGCGGTGGGCTAGATATCAAGATTATTATGACCAAGATACTTGGCGGGGAACCTGGGAACTTGATGGTGGTGTTATAACAAACCAAGCTTCCCACCATATTGATCTGTTAGAATGGATGTTGGGTGAGCCTGTGTCTGTCATGGCAAAAACCGAGACCTATCTTGCTAATATAGAGGTTGATGATACGGCTGTAGCTATAATAAAATTTAGGAGTGGTGCAATAGGAATTATTGAAGCCACAACCTGCGCAAGGCCAAACGATTTAGAAGCTTCTTTGTCTATACTGGGGGAAAAAGGAAGTGTAGTGATAGGCGGAATTGCAGTAAATAAAATAGAGACATGGAGATTTGAAGATGAAACAGAAGAGGAAAGCAATAGAATAGCTCAAGAATTCACAGAAATACCACCAAATATTTACGGATTCGGCCATAAAAGATACCTAGAGCATGTAGTAGATTGTATAAAAAATAATAAAAAAGCACTTGTTGACGGTGCAGAAGGAAGAAAATCTTTAGAACTAATTAATGCAATATACGAAGCCGCTGAAACTGGAAAAGAAGTGTTTTTACACTTCAATCCAAAATTCTCAAAATTAGGATATAAAAACGGAGAAAAGTAATCGAAATAAAAAATCTAATAAATTACTATAAAGTTTTGAAAGGTGATGCAAGCATGAAACTCAATACAATATTTTTTACCAAATCAACCCAAGGCGGAGGAGTACAAACTCTAATCAAAAGTATTGAAAGAGAGGCTTTAAAAGAGGGTATAGGAGTTAACGAGATCTACCATAAAACTCCCTGGTCAGAATTGTACGATGAAATTGAGGGAGTAGAGTACTTTAAGTTAAGCTCGCTCTTTGAAAATAAATCCTTTAAGCTAAATTTTCTTTGGAATATCTGTATCGCTAGAAGAAAGCTCATAAAACTAGTCTCAAAAGAGGATAAAATTATTATATTCAGCCCAAATTATCTACTGTACATTCCTTTAAAAATTTTAAGAAATAATGAAATCATACTGGTGCAGACAAATAGAGCTGACATGTTTTTTACAAAAACTGGAAGATTTATTTTAAAAAAATATGGAAACTTTATTGATTATTTAACAGTTTATACAAAATATGACATGGAAAAAATTGCGAAACTATATTTCACTGAAAAAGATAAGATAAAAATCATACCCAGGGCTTGTATTTTAAAAACAGCTCTAAAAGAAAAAATAAGTGGTAAAAATCTAATTTTCATAGGGCGCATAATGGAAGAACAAAAAAACATCTCTGGTCTTATTGAAATTATGAAGCTGCTTCCGAATGAATTTAAATTAAATATATATGGTAATGGCCCAGAAGTTGCAATTAAAATGTTAGATAAAATGATAAAAGGACATGATAACATCACATTTCACGGCCCCACTAAAAATGTAAAAGAGAGATTAGAAGAGAATAATATTTTTCTTATGACATCAAGATATGAAGGATTTGGGAATACTCTTATAGAGGCTAGAAGTCAGGGGCTCCCTATTGTAGCCTATGACACCTTTGAAGCCTTAAAATGGGTTGTAGAAGATGGAAAAAATGGGTATATAATCCCATTTGAAGATAAAAAAAGATTTGCTGATGCAGTGCTCAAGATAGCAACTTCTGAAAAAATATATTCTGAAATGAGCAAACGTGCGCTTAAAATGTCAGAGTCAACAGAATACGATAAAATAATGAACCGTTGGGTAGAACTCATTGTTAATTAAATTTTTAATTCAACTTGCTAGCTTTAATTGAGTAAGTAGTCATATAGACTATACTGAAACTAGGTATAATTTTGTATGGCTATACTCAACTTTAAAGCTGGCTTTTTAATTTTTATCAACTTGTATAAAGTTGAAATTATCATTTTTTAAAAGCAACATTATAAAGAAAATTGTGTTCCCGTGTCATAAGCATCCCAACTAAAAATCCTGCTCCCGCGCTTAGTATTTTAACAGCAAAGCTTAAATATATATTGTCTAGTAAAGCATAGTTCGAAAATAAAATTAAAGGAATAAAAATAGCTATTGCAATTTTAAAAGGATTTTTTAAAATTAGAAAAAAGGATCTCAATTCCTTATTAAAAACCTTTTCAAACATCAACCAATGGCAGAATATAAATGTGGCCAAAAACGAAGCCAGCCAGCCGTAAGCCACTAAGGTCAAGCTTTTATTTATTACTCCATAAAGTATCCCGCATATCATAAAAGATGACGAGACAATACCTTTTAAAAATAATAAATCTGTCCTGCCTTTAGATTGGAATACAGAACTACTACTAGATAAAATAATCTGCATCCAAACTGTCAAAGCTAGAATTTTAAATACAGGTACAGTAGTCGCCCATTGACTTCCAAATAAAATGAAGATTATCTCATTGGCAGTAAAGAATAAAAAAATTGATAAAGACATGCCGATAATAGCCAATAATTTGCTTAACTTTAAATAGGATTGATATACTAACTCTGTATTTTCTTGATAATTCGAAAAAATAGGAAGTAGCACAGGATTTATTACTCTAGTCATATTTTGAATTGAATACAGCATAAGTTTATATGCTTTATCATAATATCCCAAGGGAACTACTCCGATATATTTTCCTATAAGTATATTATCTGAATTTTTTGAAAAATAATCCAAAAGACTGTAAAAAAATTGATAAATTGATACTCCTGCAATTTTCTTGATAGAATTAAAATTGAATGACATCTTGAATTTTAAACCTGAAAAAATAAAACTGAATATAAACACATATACTGACCCCAGTACGGCTCTCCAAACCAGTGCGAAATAACCCATTCCCTTATAGGCTAGGTAAATAGTTATAATTCCTACTAATAAATCTGAACTTACTGCGATAGCTCCCATTTTTTTAAATTCGCCATTCTTTTTTATAAGAGACATGGGCAAGCTTGTAAGACTGTGAAAAAATACACTAATAGACAGATATTTTCCTATCCTTACATACTGGTTATTTTGATAGAATTTTGAAATAACATAAGAAAAATTATAAAACATAAAAGCTAAAATTATTCCTACAAACAAAATAAAGACAAATATTGAAGAGTTATCTTCATCAGAAAGTTCCCTGTTTTGTATTACTGCAGGGCCAAGTCCCATGCTGCTCATCAATTCAAAAAATCCAGTAAACACCGCAACTACAGCAACTACCCCAAATTGTTCTGGTGTTAGGAGCCTCGCTAAAACACCCCAAATTACCAGCTTGATTGCTATACTAGAATAAATTGTTATAAAATTTATAATTACTCCTGATTTGAGTTCGCCTTTTAGTGACATAATGGCACCTTCTTTATAATTTAAAGTATATCTAAAAATAATTGCCAGCCAACAATATAAAAATATAATATAATTGTTTAAATTTATAAGTATTGTTATACTAGATTTAAAATAATAATTTATAAAAAATAATTTTCAATCAACACTAGAAAATAAATCTTCTAAAAAATAATATGTTTTTAAAAACAGTGTACATAAAATTAGTAAAGAGATTTAATTTATGATTCCCCCCTAAAAAATCTACATCTTCTTCTTTAAAATCTAATTTCCAAAATGATTTTATTTCTTTTAAAGCATTTAAAGAAAAATACAGTGAATATTTTCTAAAAAAAATATCTCTGAAAGCATTCTTTTTTCTTAGTACGTTGATCATATCATAATGAATCCTTGTTGAATTTACCAAAGTGCCTGTGCTTAAACTCTCATTTTTTGACACTCTGTACAGGCATACTACCTTATTGTAGTAGTAGATATTATAATCCATGCAGTATCTTGTAAAAAAAACGTAGTCACTTGCAGGATAATAATTCTCATTAAATCCTCCTGCGTGAATGGCTTTTTCCCTGTCTATTATTATCCCAACAGGCCCTCCTATTGGATTTGAAATCAAAAAATCAAGCTCGCTATATCTCCAAACTTTCCTTCTAAAATTTTTAACAGTTTCTTTTAAACTATTTTTTTCTGCTCCTTCCCTCTCATCCAGTATGAGGTGTCTAGCTTTAAGACATGAAATTTTGGGATTACTGTCTAAAATAAAAATAGTTTCTTTTAAAAAATCATTTAATAAAAGATCATCATCATGTAGCATGGTATACCATTTTCCTCTAGCTAACTGTAGACATCTATTCCAGTTCCCATAAATCCCAAGATTTTTTTCATTTTTATAATAAAGAATCTTTGGATTACTATAGCTTTTTATCAACTTTTCTGTTTCACTTTCGTAATTAATGGAATCGGCGTCATTATCTACTACAATTATCTCATAATCATTAAAACCATTTTGATTCAAAGCGCTGTCTAGAGCTTCTTTCAACAACTCAGGACGTTTATAGGTAGGGATTGCAATTGTAACTAGAGGGTTTTCACGATAATCTAATTTACCGTAAACTAACCTTGATTTTATGTAATCAAATTTTTTAAAATTATTTTCATACTTAAGAAATTCGTTAGCTTCTATTCTCATACAAATCACTCCTAAAAAATTTTAGGTTTATTTTATTTAAACTATAATTCCCCACTCTTAAAAATCTACGCCAGGTAATTTCTTTGACTTTGCTATATAAAGTCTATCAAAAAATCAATAACAACGTCTTTAGCGCCTTCTATTCTGACTTCGATTTAAATGTTAAGGTTACGCTAGAGATACTGTTTTCGATATATCTTAATAGTGCATTAATGAAAATTATAATGCCAATCATTTCAAAGGATTCTTCGATGGTCGCTAACATGGCATATACCAAGTTATCCATCTTTGTTACATCGATATTATTTATAAAAACATAATCTCCCCCGATAAACTCCATTACAATGACCCCTCCAATATAAAAAGCGGCCGCCAGTAAAAACCTGTATTTTATACCCACGGGCAGACTAAGCCAAAATTTGTAATAAAATATAGAAAAAATTAAAACTACTGCAACCCCGACGACAACCCAAGAATAAAAAAATATTCCAGAAAAATTAAATTTCTCCCTCAACGGCCTGGTTAGCAGTTCATGAACACCAGCAGTTTCGTCAATCGATAAGTAGAGGAAGATAAGTGAAAGTATAGACCAATGAAGTGAGTACGTATCATTTTCAATTTTTTTAAATGATGCTACTACTTTTAAAAGTGCCGCTGAAATTAACAAAATAATTGCTGAAAAATATGTAGGCATATTGCCTTCATTATCCAAATAAAATTCAGGTATCAACCCATAAAGACTTTCATAGCCCAGTTTGAATCGGAAAAAACAGGCGGTTATATTTCCAAGGATTAATAGAAAAAATACATAGTTGAGTATGCGGATAACTTTTTGAGAGTTGACAGATATCGAAAACTTGGGCATTGTCATGTTTTTCACCTCTTACTTTCTATGAAATGTGCACTATAATTATTTTACACTCCTGTAATAGTAACTCTTAGAAACAATTAACTTTTTGCAGGTTTTTGCATAAAATATAAACCAGCTCAGTGCTCCGAAAATTTTCGACCCATCTTCTACTATCATACCCAAACTGTCAAGCTTGCCCCCCAAACTTAAAATTTCCCTTAGGAAATCTGCTAAAAGTGAGTTGAAAAACAGAAATAATGCCAGGATAAAATAAGTGTATTCAGACTCTAGTATGACCCTGTTAAACCTCAATATAATAAAAAGCATATAGACAAAATATCCTGCAAATAAAAACTTTTCTGAAATGTGGAAGTATCCATGCACTATAATTTCATGAAAAAGAAAAAAGTCATCTATGAAAAAAAGAAAGCTAAAGATGCCCGAATAAAATATAAATTTGAATTCATCCGTTCCATTACTTTTTTCAAAAACAAAACATGTGAAAAAGCATATCCCCACGGTGAGCGCCCATAAAAATACGCCTACATTTGACAGAAATCCTATATAAAAAGGTGCCTTCATCGTGGTTATGGGGTCTCTTAAAAAGTAGCTGATACCTAGTCCCTTTATCTTGCTGAATGCATAGGTGAATAAAAACAGAAAAAACAAACAAAAATACATACCTGCGACTATCAGTTTTTCATATTTCAGCCTATCTTTCTTATTCATAGTTTGCCTCCCTATTTTTATTCGTCTAAAATACAGCAGCTTTTACAGAGATAATTTTTCTATCTCTTGTAGCTTCATGCCTCTTTTTTAGATACGATTAACTGCTTACAAGCTTTTGCATAAAATATAAGCCAGCTCAATACTCCGAAAATTTTTGACCCGTCTTCCACCAGCATTCCAAGACTTTCTAGACTCCCTTTAAGCCTTACGCTTTCTCTTAAAAAATCTACTACAAGTGAATTGAAAAATAAAAATAAGGCTAAGACAAAGTAGATATACTCAGTTTTCATTATGAATTTGTTGAATTTTGCTATGAGTAGTATTAAATATAATAAATACCCTGTAAAAAGAAATTCTTGTGAGATGTGAAAATGTCTTGGCAATACGACTTCGTGTAAAAGAAATAAATCGTCTGCAAGCAAAATGGAGCTAAATATCCCTGAAAAAAATATGAATTTAAGCCCTTTTAGCTCTTTAACGCTCTCAACAACAAAGCATGTAAAAAAGCATACCCCAACAGTAAGAGCCCATAAAATTATGCCTATATTTGACAAAAATCCTGTATAAAAAGGTGCCTTCAGCGTAGCTAAAGGGTCTCTCAAAAAATAAATAATATCTATCCCAATTATTCTGCTGAAAATATAGGTGAATAAAAACAGAAAAAACAAACACAAATACATGCTCACTACTATCCGTTTTTCATACTTTAAAAAAAAAGTTTTTTTTTGCTTACTCATAGTTGCCTCCACATTTTTAAGTATTGATTTAAGTACTCCCCTAATCTCCTTTTAGTTTCTTTAATATTTTCCTTATATTCTGAGCTTCATCTTTTTTGCATATTAGGGTAGCGTATTCAGTCTCGACAACTATTGTGTCTTCTACTCCTACAGTAGCTATTATCTTTTTCCCTGTCCCAAAAATTATGTTGTTTTTAGAATTGACCTCTATAAGATTTTTTACTTTCCCGACAGTTCCGTTTTTATTCTTTTCAAAGACCTCTTCTAAAGCTGGAAAATTCCCTATATCACTCCAGCCGAAATCTACAGGTATAACCATTATATTTTTAGCTTTTTCCATCACTCCAAAATCTATAGATATTTTTTCAAATTCTTCAAAATCTTCCATTACTATCATTGATAGTTCAATACCTGTTCTGCCCATATACAATTTCTCTTTGATATTCTGCAGGATCTCGTGATGGTGAGGCATATGCTGCTCCATAGCGCTAAAAATTGTAGAATTTTCAAATATAAACATACCGCTATTCCACAGGTAGTTTCCAGCTTCCACATATTTTCCAGCCCTGTATAAATTGGGTTTTTCCCAAAATCTTTTTGCCAAAACTGCATTTCCTATGTAACAACTGCCTACAACCTCAATATAACCGTAACCGGTTTCTGGCCTTGTAGGTTTTACCCCAAGAGTCACTATAGCATGCTCCTTTTCAGCTGTCTCAACGGCTGTTGTTATCATCTCTCTAAAATTTTCCTCATTTTTTATATAGTGATCAGATGCCAAAACTATTGTTGAAGAGTTTGGATACCTGCTCTCTATTATTGTGACACCATACCCTATTGCAGCAGCGGTATCCTTAAATACAGGTTCTATTATTATATTTTCCTCTGGAATAAAAGGGAGCTCCTCCTTTATGGCAGCTGCCTGTACAATATTGGTTCCTATAAAAATTTTGTCTGCTGATATCATAGGGAGTATCCTATCAACTGTATGCCTTATCATTGATTTATCCGAAATAAGCTTTAGCAGTTGTTTTGGTCTCTCCTTTGTAGAAAGTGGCCAAAATCTTTCTCCTTTTCCACCAGCCATTATAAATGCTGTAAGCATGGTGCCACCTCCCGTCTTTCTAATTCAGCGCAGCCTAAAATAAAACTTTCTATTTATTATCTATTGTTATGAACCCTATGAGATTATTATCCTTCGTCAAAATTAATCTATAAAATTTTTCACTATTTTTGTGACTGCATACTGTCCAATACTTTTTCTGCCCCAATTTTACCGCTTATAAGGCTTTGATCACTCCACAAGTACTTCCATTCTCCGAATCTTCCAACTGTGACTATGTCTAGGCCCCTCAAAAACTCCAAAACAATTTTCCTGCTTTGATATATGCTAGGCTTAAATACTATATTCGCATACTCTTCCTCCCTAATATCTTTAACAGCTATATCCTCTCTTTCAAAAATACCCATGCCGATAAACTTATTTATAGTATCTTCCAGTATATCCTTTGGAGATATGTTAATTTTTTTATCCTTTGAAAAGTAAACTTCAGCCTGTATGGAACTGCAGCCATCCGGCACATTATCCGGAGACTTTCTGCTAGGGGAATAAACTCTTGCGGGTATAATATCCTCGTCGTAAATGTAAAACCATAAATTTCTGTGTATGTCAGGTTTATTAAACCCCAGGGAGACTATGTATCCTCCAGTCCATAAAAGCTTGTCAGATGCATCCAAAACCTCTTTTGGAGTACTCTTTATCAGTTTACACATATCAGGAAGAGGCAAGCTTGAAATCAACTTGTCGTACTCCTGTGACTCTCCGTTATCAAGTACTATCCTGTTATTTTTTACGTCTATCTCGACAACTTTTTTGTTGAGTTTTATATCCAATCCATCCACCATGCTCTTAAGAAAAGATTTATACCCCCCGGTTTTTGGATATCTCATCTCTTTTGCATAGTACGTAATTGGTGTTTCTGCCGTTTCACACCCTTTTTTTACCTCCTCTAAAGTAGGCCTGTACATTCTTTTTCCGACCCACTTAGTCTCCAGTTCACTTGCCTCCACAGTCCAATACTTTCTTGTGTATTTCATGGGAAAGTTTTCTGCAAAGTAATCCCCATACTGTATCCTCAACCATTCTTCATAATTTTCTATCTCATCAATTTCTTTGTTTTTTCTGTTTTCAAAATCTGAAAGTATTTTTTCCTTTTCTTCTTTAGGTAGAGGGTATAAATTATTTTGGGCAGGATGTTTTATCCAATAACCCTTATAATAATTAAATGGGTCCGGAGTGTGTCTGTAGAAATCCGTGGATCTTGAAAAAATTTCTTTGACATGTTCGTCTACCGCAAATGATAGATGCACAAATTTATCAAATCTAAATCCATCTATTTCAAAGTTGTCTAGCAGCCCACCCCAAGAAGAATTTTTCTCATAAACAACTGACTCTACCCCTTTTTCCTTCAAATGGTAAGCCGCTGATATTCCAGAAATTCCCGCTCCTAAAACCACAACTTTATCGCCCATATCAATATCCCCCTCTTTGTGTATATTTACTCTTAAGCTATATTAAGTTGTCCTCAATTAAAATGCTTTTTACCTGCTCTCCAGAACAGTGTTTTTTTTAGAAACAGCCTTGAGAAACCTTTTAAGCTTTAATTGAATCTTTACCAGTCTTATTGATAAACCTAAAAAATACTTTAAAAAATAAATCTCAATTATATTTTTACCGCTTAAATATCTTAAACTTTCATTATTTAAATAAGGCAGGTTCCTTTCATTGAGCATATTCACCTTTATATATTTTTTCATCTCTTTAACATCCGAAGTTTCTCCTTTTCTCACATACTCTTTTATCCTCCACAAAACTTCTCTGGCTCTTCGTTTACAAAGCAACTTTTTAAAATCCTCATCTTTATCTTTGTAGTCATTGTACAGGTTGTTAAACAACTCTATGGGCTCCAGCATTTTCATAGTAAAGACACTGTTTGTTACAGATCCCTTCCTCTTTAAGTAGTTTATAAGTTCTGAATTTAAAAATCCAACTTTTTCAGCATTAAAAAGGGCTTTTATTATAAATTCCTGGTCTTCCCCCATTGATATATGCTCACTATAATATAGTCCATTTAAGACATCCTTTTTATACACTATACTGCAGTTGTATATGAAAACTTCTATGTTTATATATTTTTTTGCAATCTCTCTCCCGCTCTCTACTTCTGAAGCATCTTTAAATATATCGTTATAATGCCAAGTAGCGTTTCCATTTTCATCTACCCTTCTATATTTAAAAAAAACTATGTCGCATTTTTTTCGTGAGAACATTTCCACCACTTTCTCCAGGGTATTTTGGAAAAGATAGTCGTCTGCATCCAAAAAATATATGAGTTCCCCCTCTGCCATGTCTATACCCATGTTTCTGGCAGAGCTTACACCCCCGTTTTTCTTATTTAAAACTTCATATTTAAAGGAAACTGTTTTAAGCTCCTCTTCTAAAATATCCCTGCTGTTATCTGTAGACCCATCATTTATAAAAAAAACTTCAAAATTCTTATAAGTTTGGAAATCTAAGCTTCTAACAGTTTTTCGAATATAATCCCCTACGTTGTAAAAGGGAACTATTATACTTATTTTATTTGCCGTTATACCTGCCATCGTAGCTAGGCCCCCTTTTTATTTTATAAATGTAAAATCTATAGTGTATAGATCCGAAATTCTAAAAAATAGAATTAACATTAAAATCTCAAGTTGCCCGGTAGAGTATGCAGCCTCAAATTTTAATGTAAAAAATATTGTCCCAGAACCTATATAAATACAGATACAAACTTCAATAAAGATAAAGCTATCTTCACAAAAAAATTTAGCTACTAGAAATATTTAAGTTACAGCTATAAAGTCCATAGTCTATCATCAAAGATCTTCTAACCTTGGGAGCGTTCTGTCTTTTTCAGTTATAATAAGTTCCCCTATCTCTAAGATTTCTTCAAGATTTATTTCTGATGAAAATACTGATACCCCATACTGGTCGTCTGGAAAATAATAATTGGAGCTTTTGTATAGTACAACTGATTCCGTTAAACTAAACAGCCCGTGGGCAAAACCAGCTGGAACATAGAGAAGTCTGTTGTCGCCGCCAAATAATTCCAGCTTAAATACCTTTTTATATGTTCTAGATCCTTTCCTCAAATCCACGGCTATGTCCAGTACCCTGCCTTTTAAGCATCTAACCAGTTTAGCTTCTGGATTTTCTTTTTGGTAGTGAAGTCCGCGTATACTTCCTTTATTCGAAATTAAATAGTTGTCTTCTACAAATTTCGTGTCTATCCCAATTTTTTTTAGTCCCGTATCGCTGTAAGACTTTACGTACTCCCCCCTTTCATCCTTGAAAGGGAGTAATTTTATCAGTTTCAGTCCGTCAGCAAACTCTTTTTCCAGAATAAATTTTTCCATTATTCCCACCTACTTAAAATTTTGGTACATTTCAGCTATTCCATCACTTAAGGAGTATCTCGGCTCCCAATTTGTTTTATCTTTAAATTTACTGTTATTTCCCACTATATACATGGCT
The DNA here is from genome assembly GCA_963675185.2 of uncultured Ilyobacter sp. Taxonomy (GTDB): domain Bacteria; phylum Fusobacteriota; class Fusobacteriia; order Fusobacteriales; family Fusobacteriaceae; genus Ilyobacter_A. The sequence goes on along the minus strand of CAXXOH010000003.1, from coordinate 1,485,283 downwards.
TCATTTTCCCTGTATTTTTTTGCCCCAAACTTTAGCAGCCCTTCGTCTATACCCACTATATCTGCCACCTTCTCCAGTAGCTCCTTCACACTCACACCTTTACCAGAACAAATATTGTATACTTCATTGTCAAAAAGCTCACACTGAAGTACCTTGACATAGGCTTCTGCCACATCCTTTATGTACAGGTAATCCCTCACCTGCTCACCTGGGGTAAGGTCTATCTCCTCATTATTTTTCAGTCTTTCAAATACAAACGGAAGAAGCCTCCCTTTTCCCTCGCCTATTCCAAATATATTAAAAGGCCTAAGCGTTACCATGTTGATCCCGAGCTCCTTGGCCCTTATCTTTCCAAACAACAAAGCTGAACTCTTTGCAGCTCCGTACAGGCTTTCCGGATCGGGCAGGTCTTCCTCCGTTATTTTTTTATTCCCCTTATTCCCATACTCAAATCCTGAGCCGGTATTTATAAGTTTTTGTATCCCAATTTTTTTACAAAATTTTAAAATATTTTGCAGTAACTTTATATTCCCTTCCAGAATTTTATCAAAATTATTGTCATTTGGGTTTACCCCGTAAGAGGCAAGATGGATACAGTAGTCTATCTCCCCTATATCTCTTCCGTCCTCTGTTTTAATATCCGAGTTTTCTATATCTTCCCAAAAAATCCTTTTTATCCTATTCTTATAGGGCCTCAACATTGTAGAATCTAAGTCCCCTACGCTTTTTAAGTCTAATATATAGACATCATAATTCACTTCCAACAGCCTGCTTACCAAGTTATAGCCCACAAATCCGGTTGCCCCTGTTACAAGTACACTCTTCATCATATCTCACCCTTTTTTACAAACTCCCCTATCTGCTCCACACAAAGGTCATATATATCTACACTTCCATATTTCTTGTACCAATCAACTGTCATTTTCAAGGCATCATCTATACCCAGAGTTGGCTTCCACCCAAGCTGGAATCTAGATTTCGATATGTCTAATAGCAGTAACTCCGCTTCATGCGGGCTAGAAGTGTCCGATGTATCCCTTAAGCTTCCTTCACCGTAAATATTCACCACTTTTTCAGCTACATCCCACACCTTTATTATTGAATCTGAGTTTGGTCCAAAATTCCATCCATCTGCATATTTCGCAGGCTCATCCCAAAGTTTTTGTCCCAAGAGGAGGTAGCCGCTTAAAGGTTCTAAAACGTGTTCCCACGGTCTTATGGCTTCAGGGCTTCTTATCTCTATTTCTTTCCCATCCTCTATGGCTCTTATACAGTCAGGAATTATCCTGTCTTTTGCCCAGTCTCCTCCGCCTATTACATTTCCAGCCCTTACACTGGCAATGGCTTTCCCGTGTTTCTCCACATTTTTGGGGTTGAAAAAAGACCTTCTGAATGAATTTATAGCTATCTCACATGCTCCTTTAGAAGAAGAATAGGGGTCATAACCTCCAAAAGCCTCATTTTCCCTGTATCCCCATACCTGTTCCCTATTCTCATAACATTTATCTGAGGTTATCATAACCCCAACCCTTGTATTTTTAGATTTTCTAATGCAATCCATAACATTTACTGTCCCCATCACATTGACTTCATATGTCTCCACAGGTATGCTATAAGAAAGCCTGACAATTGGTTGGGCTGCCAAGTGAAATACCATATCAGGCTGATATTTTTCAAATACTTCGTTCAATTTCTCCCGGTCTCTTACATCTCCCCTTATATCCACTATCTTTTCAGCTAGCTTTGATAATACAAAATTATCCTTTTCCGTATAGGGGTCTAAGGCGTAGCCTACCACATTTGCACCCAGCTTATTCAGCCATATTGAAAGCCAGGAACCTTTAAATCCTGTATGACCAGTAACCAGTACCGTCTTATTTTTATAAATATTATTATAGAGTTCCATAGGCGCCTCCAATAAATTAGCTAAAGCTATATGATTTTAGCTTAACATATTTAATTAAGATCGTATCCCAAAAGAAAAATCATCTTACCAAACCTTCCATGGTGCTTCCCCCGAATCCCACAGCGAATTGAGCTCATGATTGTCTTTTAGGGTATCCATAGGCTTCCAAAATCCATCATGCGTGTATGAAGCCATCTGTCCGGATTTTGCCAAATCTTCAAGAGGCCCTTTTTCCAGCATAATATTATCTGCATTCCCGTCTATATAGTTGAATATATCGGGTTCGCATACAAAGTAGCCGGCATTTATCCACATGCCATCTCCCCTAGGTTTTTCAGTGAATCCTTTTACGTTTCCTTTTTCATCCAGCTGCAAAGACCCGAACTTACCTTGGGGTTTGTATGCAGTTACTGTTATTGACTTGCCGAACTTTTTATGGTGCTCTAAAGTTTTAGCTATGTCCACATCTCCTACCCCGTCTCCGTAGGTTAAAAAAAAGGTTTCTCCCTCTACATATTTTTTTATCCTTTTCACCCTTCCGGCAGTCATTGTATGGAGTCCTGTGTCTACTAAGGTAACCTTCCAGTGGTCAGAATGGTTATCATGTATTTTTATGCTACTATCCCAAAGATCGATAGTAACATCACTGTTGTGTAAAAAATAATGTGCAAACCATTCCTTTATAACGTATCCTTTATACCCGAGACATATGATGAATTCATCCACACCGTGATGCGAATAAGTTTTCATAATATGCCATAAGATGGGCTTCCCGCCTATTTCCACCATCGGTTTAGGTATCAAATGAGTTGCTTCACTTAGCCTTGTTCCAAATCCACCTGCTAAAATAACAGCTTTCATGATTATCACCACTTTTCCTATATTGGTATAGGCTAACATTTACGATATCAAAGTCACCTAAAAACTATCAATAGTGCTCTATTTATAAATAAAATTTTCAGATCATTTATCATTTGCTTTATTCTCTAGGTACCAGGTGTAGACTTTTTTTATCCCCTCTTCTAATCCTATCTTATGTTTCCATCCTGTTCCGTGAAGCAGTGTGACGTCTAGCAGCTTCCTCGGAGTCCCGTCCGGCTTGCTGGTGTCGTTTTTGATCTCGCCACTGTAGCCCACAACGCCCTTTATTATCTCGGCCAGCCCCCTTATCTCTATGTCCTCTCCGCTGCCTATATTCACATGCTTTTCTCCGGAATAGTTAAGCATGAGGTGTAGCAGGGCATCCGCCAAGTCGTCCACATACAAAAATTCTCTCCTAGGCTTGCCTGTCCCCCACATCACCACCTGTTTCTCACCTTTTACCTTGGCCTCATGGAATTTTCTTATAAGGGCAGGCATAACATGGCTTGTTTCCAGGTCGAAGTTATCATTTATCCCATAAAGGTTTGTGGGCATAACCGATATGAAGTCACAACCGTACTGTCTTCTGTAAAATTTACAGAGCTCTATGCCGGCTATTTTGGCCACTGCATATGCCTCATTGGTCTCCTCCAGCTTCCCGTCCATTAAGTACTCCTCTTTTATGGGTTGTTTTGCCAGCTTAGGGTATATGCAGGAGCTCCCTAGAAAAAGCAGTTTTTTCACTCCATATTTATATGCGGAATTTATTATATTCGCTTCCACCATGAGATTGTCATATATAAATTCTGCCGGGTATGTGCTGTTGGCGTGTATCCCGCCAACCTTTGCAGCAGCTAGGAAAACGTACTCTGGCCTCTCTTCCACAAAAAACTTTTCCACCTCTTCCTGCCTTCTCAGGTCCAGTTCAGAAAAACTCTTGTAAACTATATTCTCATAACCGCCTTTTTTTAGCCTTCTCATTATTGCCGACCCTACCATCCCCAGGTGGCCGGCAACATATATTTTAGCGTCTGTATTCATAGCTATCCTCCCGTCTTGCACAATTAAAGCAAATCTATAAAAATCTATTCAAAATCTGCTCTAGTCAAATACAGCTTTTATTTTTTCCTCTTTTTCTACCAGCTTCATGTCTGACTGCACCATCAATTTCACCAGTTTTTCAAACGGGGTTTTTGTTGAGTTCCAATTGAGTAGCTTTTCAGCCTTGCTGGGATCTCCCAGTAGCTGATCCACCTCTGCAGGCCTGAAGTATTTAGGATCAACTTCTATAACTGTTTCTCCGCTCTTTTTACAGATCCCCCTTTCCTCTATGCCTTCTCCGTGCCACTCTATATCCATTCCGGCTTCTTTGAATGCCATTGAGGCGAACTCCCTAACGGTGTGCATCTTTCCGGTAGCGATTACGAAGTCTTCCGGTTTTTCATGCTGAAGCATTAGCCACATACACTCCACATAGTCTTTTGCATATCCCCAATCCCTTCTTGAGTTTAGATTCCCCAGGTAGAGTTTTTTCTGTTTCCCCTGGGCTATCCTGGCGGCAGCAAGCGTAATCTTTCTGGTTACGAAAGTCTCCCCGCGCCTTTCCGATTCATGGTTAAACAGTATCCCGTTTACGGCAAACATACCGTAGGACTCACGGTAGTTTTTCACTATCCAGTAGCCATACATTTTTGCCACTGCATAAGGGGATCTAGGGTAAAAAGGGGTGGTTTCCCTTTGTGGGACCTCCTGTACCTTTCCGTATAGTTCAGAAGTAGAAGCCTGATATATCTTTACGTCCTTCTCATACCCTAAAAATCTCACAGACTCAAGTATCCTTAAAACTCCAAGTCCGTCAACGTCAGCTGTATACTCAGGCACTTCAAATGAAACCTTTACATGCGACTGAGCCGCTAAATTGTATATCTCATTGGGCTTTATCTCGCTTATTAATCTTATCAAATTTGTAGAGTCACTCATGTCACCGTAGTGGAGGTGTATACTCCTCTTTGATTTCATATCCTTTATCAGTTCATCAATATAAAGATGCTCTATCCTACCGGTATTAAACGATGACGACCTTCTTATAATGCCGTGGACCTCGTACCCTTTTTCCAGCAGAAATTCCGCTAAAAAAGACCCGTCCTGCCCAGTTATACCGGTTATGAGAGCTATTTTTTTAGACATTTTATCCACCCTCTTATCTATAAAAATGTTGTTTTTATCTTCCTGCTGAGTTTTCCCATGATGTTTTTGTATTCATAATTCTCTACCACATAATCCCGTGCACGTCTTCCCTTTTCCTCCATATGCTTTCTATCACTGCTTATCTCCAGGATTTTTTCAGAGAACTTATCGTACTCATCTTCGTTTAGCACATATCCAATATCATTTTCCACCACAACCCTATACACGCTAGACTCTCTGTTTGCAAGGCATAGAGGTGGTTTCCCCACAGCCGTTATCCCCAACAGTTTCGACGGCATAAAGCTGTCCTTTTCCTCTCTCTTCTGTGGTATTACGTGAAGATCAGCCAAATTTAAAAATTCGTTCAGCATATCCTTTGGCTGTGGAGGCAGCAGTATCACGTTTGATAGTGCTTTTAGCTTATCGAAGACATACTCCCTCTTGTTTCCATCGCCTGCAATGACAAATTTAACATTAGAGTTATCTTTTAATTTTTTTACACAGTTTATCACTGTATCCCAGTCCTCTTTTTTTCCTATATTTCCCGAGTACATCACCACAAATTCATCTTCTTCTATACCCAGTTTTTCTCTATATACGCTTGACTCTTTCGGGAATATAAATGAAATATCTGCCCAGTTAGGTAAAAAATACTGTTTATCACCAGCTACTCCCTTTTTATCCAATTTTGCCATCATGCCGTCGCTTATAGTGCTCACCACGTCAAACTTAGAAAACATGCTTTTCTCTATACTGTGTAAAACCTTGGCTAAAAGAGGTATCTTAGCTATTTTTTTCAGGGTTTCCAGCCCTGCATCTATTTCAAAATCCTGCACGTGCGCCCAGATTTTACATCCAGAATTTTTTTTTCTATACTTAATGCCTAATTTGAGTAGAAAAATATTAGGCAAAATTACCATTACAAGTCGTAAGTCCTTTCTATTCAAGACTTTTAAGGTTTTCCTGTAAAAATCCCAGTAGTGAACTACCCTGTTTATAAAATTTACCTTTTTTGGGACGTACTGTCTGACTCTGCATACCTTTACCCCATTTGCTTCTTCTATCAACTCTCCTCTTTTATCCCTATACTGTTTCCATATCTCCCACTCGGGATAATATGGATACCCTGTCACCACTTCTACGTCAAACTCCTTGGACAAGTGCTCCACCATCTCAGTTGTGTAAAGGCCGGTTGAGGAGTCTTCAGGATAGTAGTTCAAGCCAATAACCGCTATTTTTTCCATAAATATGCTCACCTTCTACATCAATACGCCCCTGCTTTATGGACAACGTTTTTTATAGTCTTCATGATTATCACCAAGTCAAGCCACATAGACCAGTTTCTTATATAGTAAAGATCTAAAGCTATCCTCTCGTCGTAATCCTCCACATCGCTTCTGCCATTAGCCTGCCACATTCCGGTTATACCCGGTTTCACCATGAAAACTTTTCTACCGGCCTCGCTGCCATAGTACATTTCGAGCTCTTTTTTTACAATCGGCCTCGGGCCTACTATGCTCATTTTACCCTTTATCACGTTTAAAAATTGCGGGAATTCATCAAGGGAAGTTTCTCTCAAAAACTTCCCGATTTTTGTTATCCTAGGATCATTTTTTAATTTAAAAGTTTTATAAAACTCATCCTTCAACTTCTCATCCTTGTCCAATATCTCACTCAGCCTAGCCTCTGCATTGACATACATGCTTCTAAACTTGTACATCTTAAAAGGTTCTAGGTCTCTGCCTATCCTGTTGTGTGCGAAGAGGATTTTCCCGCCGTCCTCTTTCTTTATCTTAAATCCAAAAATTATGTATAAAATTCCAAATAACAAAAATCCAATGGAGCCGAAAATTATGTCAATTAGCCTTTTTTCTATTTTCTGTCTAGGTGTCATTATAATCTGATCGGTGGAGATGAGCATCATTCCGCCGTAATCCTCGGCCTCGGACTTATAAGTAACAGCACCGTTTAAACTGGATACATACTTTATCCTATCTACATTTTTTTCCAGCTTCCTGTGTATCTTAACCATTTCATTATGCGTCGCTTTAGGTAGGGCTATTATCACCTCATCCACTTCGTTTATTTCCATACATTTTTCTATATCGTCGATCCCGCAGAGCACCTTATCTTGCTCAACATTTACCGTATCATCAGTCTTCACATATCCTATTAAGTTGTACAGGGTGAATGGGTTATGCACTATTATCTTCGTCAAAACCCTTGCAGAATCCCCAGTCCCCACAATCATCAACCTTTTCTGCAGCCTTTTCCCGAAGTCTCTTCTCAATATTCTAAGCAGAAACAAGTTGAATAGAAAAAACAGAACCACTATCAAAACTGTCTCCAAAGTATTTTTATAGTTCAATGAAACTCCGCCGTTGACTAGGAGTAACGCCAAAAATTCCATATGCACCCTTACCTGTTTTTTTAGCTCTTCCCAAACAATTATTGTTTTGAATGCATAAAGATTTTCTATAAGCATCAGTATGAAAAATATTAGAAAACTCCTAGCAGATATCCTGGGATGGATTTCAAATGCCAAGCTGAGGCTTAAAAAAAAGGCTAGCTGCAAGAATATTCTAATACTCTGAATAAAAATTCTATAAGCCATCTTATTATCCATAATCCCACCCCTTAATATTATCCTATTCGGATTCTGCAAAAAACAGGATGTTATTATCCTGTTTTTTATACAATTTCATAAATTTTAAATTTATATTTTTGAATAAAATATTTTCTGAACTGTTATTCTAAATTTACGTTCACTATCTCTCCCTCTTCTACCTTATATGGGTACATAACCACATAAGTCCCCTCTTCAAGGTTTAATACTTCGTATTTAGAGAGAGTTTTCACCCCAACTTCTAGCTCTCTTTTCACTATTTTATCGCCTTCCACCACATAGACGTAGTCTTTCCCGTTTTTCTGAAAAACAGAAAATGAGTTTACCGTTAGCGCCTCACTCTTATTTGTGGAAAATACCTCTACATCCACAGGTTCGCCTGGAGTCAGCTTTGCATAATCATTGAGCGATATCTCTGCCTCTACCATTCTTCCTGCGTAGCTTTCTTTTGCTATATTCGAAATTTTACTGACCCTGCCGTTGTATACCTTGCTTTTACTGTCCTTCATGGTGATTTTAGACTCTGTCCCTATACTAAGCCTCTTAGCTTCTTCTATTGGGACGTTCACTTTTACTATGATTTTTTCGAATGGAGTAATGGACAGCAATTTTGTTCTTGGATCTGCAATCCCACCGCTTTCAGCTAAGAGTTCTGTTACTATCCCGGACACTGGGGCCTTGATCTCTGATTTCAACTTGGAAAGCTCTACCCTTTTTTGTTCCTGGTCAAGTCTAAGTTTGCTTAGGGTACTTTTCAAAGTGCTTTCTTTAAAACGTAACTCCTTTTCTAGACGGTTATATCCCAAGAGCAACAAATCGTATCTCTTTTTCGTAATCTCAAGGTCTCTTAATACCCCTTCATATTCAAGCTCCTTATTGTATAGAGCTGTTTTAGCACGGTTTACCTCTATAGAAGATATTCCATCCTGCCTCAGAAGCTCCTCTTTTACATTTGCTTCTTCTCTCAAATTTCTTAGCTCAAACTGGAGTATGCTTTTCTTTTTGTTCAAGCCTACTATGGCCTCTTTAACTTCTTGCCCTTCCAGCCTCTTGTTGTCCAATTCCAGCTGCAGGCTTCCAGAAGACATATTCCTTAGCTCTAGAGCTGCATTGTCCATATCCAGTTTTATTGATTTTAGCTGTCTGAGCACCTCTTCCCTGTAGCTGTCCTCAAAGGTCAAGAGTTTTTCCCCTTTTTCAACTTCATCCCCCTCATTCACCAGAACATCTTTTATAATAATAGTGGCTTCAGTATGCACATTGTATACTTCTTCAGGGGCTAACAAGCCTTCCAGACTTAAACTCTCTCCTATGCTGTCCCTTGTGATTCTGTCTACTTTAATGCTTTTTTTCTCAGGTTCCTCCTCTGTATTTTTACCAGAAGACCCCTCCTTTATTTTATTAATAAAATTTATTTTGGAAACTTTTTTTCCGGTTTCATCAGCGCCTCTTTCGGGAACAAAAAAATTGTAAATTCCCATAAGAGATAAAAAAAATATTAATATCACAAATAGTTTTTTCATATTACCTCCTATTTTAAGGAGCTATCATATTTGTCAACAGCAGACACGAGCTCCCTCTGCAACGTATAGTAGCTGTCTTCTGCATCTTTAAGCTGATTAACGGAGTCTAAGTAGTCAAGCGAGCTTATTATCCCGTTATCATACCTGAGAGTGTCGATACGATGATTCTCTCTAGCTATTTCCAACTTAGACTGTTGCGCTCTGAGTTGTTCTGATAATGACGTCATATCTGTATACTTTGTTGTTATGTCCAGCATTATATTATCTATATTTTCCGAATAAGCCAAATCTGCCTGATCTTTTTTATATTTGCTCTGCTTCACCTCGTCTAATGTTATCCCCCAGTTGAACAAGATCCACTCCGCTGTTAATTTAAGTACCCAATCATCTTGAAAATTGTCCCCTTCTATCCTGTTATACTTCATCGCAAATTCTGTATCTAAAGATACTGTGGGATAAAAGTCTGACTTTGCAAGTTTTATGTCATTTTCAGCCTTTCTTACTAGCAGGTCTTCTCTTGAGGCCTTGCTCCCGCTCTTCAATGCTTTGTTGATATCTAGATTCAAGTCATACCCATCTATGTTGAGCGAACCGACATCAAACTCTAATACATCGAACTCTGAATCAAAAGGTATGCCCATAATGACTTTCAAGGCAGCCTTCTCTACTTCCATATTTTTTTGATTAACTATCCTGTCGGTTTTGTTTGTGATTATGTCTGACTCTACTTTGAGAAGCTCACTTCTAGGTATCAGCTTTCCTTTCGTATAGAGCTTTTCCAGCCTATTTCTCTGCTTTTCAAGAGTTTCTATTACCCTATCAGTTATTTCTATCTGTTTCCTCAAGTTTAAAATTCTAAAAAAGTTGTCTACAACTTGTTCCCTAACATCCAAAGCTACTGTTACCATTTCTAAATCGGTTATCTCTTTTTGTAGCCTTGCCTGTTCTAAAAGGCCGGTAAGTTGTCCCCCGGTATAGATAGGTTGCGACAATGATAGAGTTACTGGTCCAACACCGTCCTCGTTAAATTTATTGTCCACTATGAAGTTCTCTTCAGCTGTCAAATTGAGTTTTGGCCCGAACTCTTTTTTTCTCTTTATGTACTCCAAATCATTTATTTTCATTTCCAGTTTATGAGATTGTATGCTACGATTTTTGTTCTCTGCATTTCTTAAAGCTTCCTGTAAACTTATCTCTACAGATTCTGCAGAATAAGAATGAAAAGATATTACTACTAAAATTGCAATTCCTATCTTTTTTATCATAGTATCTCTTCCCCTTTTTCAAATCTCTATCGTACAATAATTTTTTAGGATATCTAATAATTTATCCTGAAGGCTCTTCATCATTTAAACTCTAACACTATTTATTAGTTTTTATATGATAATCATAGTACCCGTAATGGTCATTATAGTACCCGTAGTTTCCATGTCCATAACCGCTTTTATGTATTTTGTTTATCACTACGCCATAAATATTGGCTCCCGCTCTGTTGAGTACTTTTTTTGTATACTCCAGCTGCCTTTTATTTATCATATCATAGCCACAAACCACGACCACCCCGTCACTCTCTTTTGAGAGTATTATAGGATCCGCCACTACAGTCACAGGTGGAGCATCTAAGATGACAATGTCATAAGTAGTTTTTATCATGGCTAAAAATTCACTTAACCTTTCCGACTGCAGCAATTCTGTCTGATTTATACCTAGATTTTCTGTAGGAATTATGTCAAGATTACTAGACACCTTTTTTATCGCCCCATCTTGTTTTTGTCCCATAAGAATACTGTGCAACCCAAGATTATTTTTCACCCCAAAAAACTTATGCAATGTGGGTTTTCTTACATCACAATCTATCACTAAGACTTTTCTACCGCTCATAGCTTCACTGACTGCATAGTTTGTGGCAACGGTTGATTTTCCTTCTCCTGGGATTGAGCTAGTAAACATTATTACTTTATTTTTCCTATACCTATCTATAAAGTACATATTTGTTCTGAATACCCTAAAAGCTTCAAGCAAAGGATTCGTTTTTTTGTCTTCAAAATAAATTTTTCTTTTATTTTCTTTTCCTAGAATATTTGGCACTTTCAACCGCCTCCTCATCCGGAATAGTCCCTATAACCGGGCATTCCATTATTTTCTCGATGTCTTCTGGCTTCTTAAGCTTACTATGGAACACTTCCAAAACTAAAGCTAGGTTCCCTCCAAGAAAAGCGCCTAAAACGATTGAAGCTACTGCAATCAGTTTGTTTCCTATCCCCTTTGGATTTTTAGGTACCTCCGCATTTTCAACTATCTTCAAATTATCAAACTTCATTAAATTTTTTATATTTATTATAAATGACTTCGAAATCTCATTTGCTATGAGTGCTGCCCTTTGCGGGTCTGTATCTTTATAATAAATATTTATAAATTCTGTATCTTTTACAGGTTCAATACGTACATTGCCTGCAAGTTTCTTAGCGTCAGTGTCTAATTCCAGCTTCTCTATTACATCTCTCATAACGGTTCTACTACTAGCAACCTCAGCATAGGTTGTAACCAATTTTTGGTTAAGAGAAAGATCCGATTCATCAAACAGTTTTCCATAATAAGTATTGTTCCCGGATATTATCAGTTTGGCTTTTGCTTCGTACATTACCGGTCTCCTCAGTATCACCACTATACTCATTAAAAATGTTATTGCAATTAATACTAAAATCATTTTCCATCCTCTGAGCAAAATCAATATAAATTCAAAAATGTCTATTTGGTTGTTTGTCCTGTTATTTTGAGTTTCATATTCTCCAACTTTACCCATGTTTATCCCCTGCTTTGCTATTCAATCATTCTATAAATTATTTTCCACCAATTTACCCCCGATTTCCCGTCTAGTTATAATTTACTGTCAAATTTTAACAGTTCCTTCTTTTTATTACTCGGCTGTTTTATAAATAATCTAAAAAATAATCTAGGAATATAATGGATTTACACAAATAAAAAAAACAGTATGGGTCCAGGTATTTTTATAAGTGGATTCATCTTTAATTTTCTTCTAATCACAAACTAAATAAAGGAGTTCTAATCCCCTTATTTAAATTTCTATACTAAAAATTTTGAATAATTCCTAGAATAATTATTTAAACTTAAGATTTTTTTCCGGCATGCTTGAAGTAGATTTCGGAGATAATAAAAAAGCGGGCTTGCAAGCCCGCTTTTTTATTATTCATAAAACTGTAACCCATTAAATCATACTAAGCATAAAAAGAGCTGTCAGGCCTCCGGCCAAATCTATCAAAACATCGAGAAAACTAGATCCCCTCCCATAAATAAAACTCTGATGATACTCATCAAAACATGCATATAAGAAAACTATTAAGACAGTCATTAAGACTTTCTCAGAAAATTTCTTCCCCTGTTTTTGAGAATTATAGACAAACAGCGCCATCAAAAAATACATGAAAAAATGGGCAGCTTTCCTTAACATATGTAACAATTCTACTTGGTTTAACTCTTTTAAATCCGGAAGAATCAGTTTCAAAAACTTCAAAGTAATCTCAGACTGTGCAGCAGAAGTCTCTCCGTTTTGACTTGAAAAATAAAATATAGCAACCATGCATAGAATACTCAAAAAAATAAATACATATTTCCTCATACAAAACTCCATCCTATCGTAACAACTAAGATAATAATCTTTTTTATTATTGCTTTATTCGACAAGAAGGCCTTTAATCCTTTCTATATTTTTTAAAATCAACTTTGAAATTTTCTAACCCGTTTTCCTTGATCTCGTTGTAATATTTACATTCATACTTCATTACAGCATGCATTTTGTCTTTTAAATCCATATTTTCTAAAATTTCCATTCCGTGTTCCCTTACAGCATCCCTTTTTGAAAGCTTCATAACCAGGCTTTCCACAAAATCTTCTTCGCAGTATTCCTCTACGAGCTCCATCATCTTCTCTTCGAACTCCAGTGTAGGTATATACAAATCCTTTGAGGCATCATGTTTTATTATCTCTTCACATTGATAATCTTTAGAAAAAGAGTAGATATACTGCTGAACCTCATCATACTCCTTAATTGGCTCCACCCTGTCTCCATTGGCAACAATTTCCCCTATGTGTAGCAACTCTATCAATTTTTGGTACTGTTCTTTTGTTAAATCTATTTTCACAACACCACCCTCTTTTTTATTAGAATTATTGACAGTTATCTTACCTATAATTCAATTGTACCCCATCATTTTCAAACTATCAATTATTCAAGTAATTTTTTCTTTCAATTAAAATCTACTAACAAAATAAAAAAACAACCGCCTGTATAGGCGGCTTAAAATTTTTTTGGATAATTTTAACATTTCTGAATATTTTTCACTCTTGCCCCACTGGATAGTACTCAAACAGTTTTCTAACTTCATTATTTTTGACAAATATATTTCTGAGATCAAAAAAATGCTTACCTTTCATTCTGGATCTCATTTTTTCAAGATTCATTCCACGGAACTGATTCCACTCTGTCATCAGGACCACGGCATCCGCATTGTTTAAAGCTGAATATTCATCGGCACAATAAGTAATCTTGGATTCTATATCTGCAAGCCTCCACCTGGCTTCCTCCATACCCCTAGGACAGTAAACCTGTATTCTAGCCCCTAATCCTACTAAGCCATTTATTATGTCTATGCTGGGGGCATCTCTCATATCATCAGTTTCAGGCTTGAAGGAAAGCCCTAAAACACCTATAAGTTTCCCCTCTACCCCATCCTGTTTTTCTATAATTTTTTCCACCATTTTCCTTTTTTGTTTTTCATTTGCATCTATGGCAGCTTGTATAATCTTGAATTCTTCACCATGTTTTCTGGCTATATCTACTATTGCTTTTGTGTCTTTAGGAAAGCAAGACCCTCCATATCCAGGACCACAATGTAGGAATTTAGGTGATATCCTTCCATCCATACCCATAGCCCTTGCTATCTCCTGGGTATTTGCCCCAACTTTTTCAGATAAAAGAGCCATCTCATTTATAAATGAGATTTTTACTGCAAGAAAGGCGTTTGAGGAATATTTTATCATCTCTGCAGTCTCTATGTTTGTAAATAAAAAAGGAGTATGGTTGATGTAGAGTATATCATATACTTTTTTCATTACATCTTTTGCCTTTTCAGATTCCACGCCTATAACTATCCTGTCCGGCCTCAAACAATCATTTATAGCCTTCCCTTCCCTCAAGAATTCAGGGTTGGATACTACATCAAACTCAAACTGAACTCCCCTGTTATCAAGCCCATTTTGAATAGTTTCTTTCACCAGCTTGCCCGTCCCTACCGGTACCGTGGACTTATTCACAATAACCTTGTAGTCATTTAGGTACTCTCCGACTGATCTTGCTACTCCAAGTACATATTTAAGATCTGCACTCCCATCATCTGCAGGGGGAGTTCCTACAGCTATAAAGATAACCTCAGAATTTTCAACTGTATCCTTTATATCTGTTGTGAATTTTATTCTTCCAGCTTTCATATTTTTTTCAAGGAGCTCTTCCAAGCCGGGTTCATATATAGGTACTATCCCTTTTTGAAGTTTCTCTATTTTCTTAGGATCCACATCCATACAGATAACTTCAAGACCAAATTCAGCCATAATAACTCCTTGAACAAGCCCTACATATCCCGTCCCAACTACACCTATCTTCATTTTGTCTAGCCCCCAATCTATTATCAAAATAAAATAACCTTATTATTTTTCTAGGTTTAATAATCAACTATTCCTGTATTGTCCGCACCTCGTGTGGTTTATTTTAATATCTACCAAACCTTTAATCTATTTCCTTTAAATGAATAATAATTCAAAATATCCGACTACTTACTCTTTATTTAGTCCTCACTTCATTTGGTTGTATATAAAATTTTTAGGTACGCATTACTGAATTTATCTACAAAATTTTTTTGCCACGAATCTTCACGGATTGATTAAAACCCTTAAACAATGCTTTTATGTATTTGTAAATTTTCTCACTCTGTGAAACTCTCTATTTTTTCTCTGAATAGCTCTGTGTCCAAAATATTTTTTAATATTTTATATTGGAGTCAATTCATATGATCCATGACTAAAACAATAGTATATTTATATAGTTTTTACTCTCCTAAGCAAGTCCTTGTAAATTAGTTCTCTTGCAAAATTTGGCAGCAACCTCACACTCACCCTTATGATTATATTCTTTACCATCCGGTATTTTGTGACTAAACCCAGCTTACGGAACTCTTTCTGCAGTAAAATGTCCTGCCAGGCGTATTTCCAACCTCCACGCCTCTTAAATGTTTTTTCACTGCTCCTAAACAGCAGCAGGCTCTCCTGGATATTGTAGAATCTATGCCCCCTTACAAGCATCCTCACCCAAAGATAATAATCCTCATTGTAAGGGAACTCCATGTAATTTCCGGCTTCTAGAACAGCGGCTTTTCTAAACATCACAACCGGATGGTTCACAGGGTTTCTTGACTTTGCGTACTCATATATTTCATCCTGTGTTTCCGGCACCCTTTTCTCATCTATAACATTACTTTCCACCCCTTCAAATTCCTCCATCCATGAACTGACTACATCGATGTCCGGATTAGCCATAAGCACCCCCAGTTGTTTCTCAAATCTATTCGCTTTGGATATATCGTCGGTGTCCATCCTGGCTATTATGTCATACGAGCACTTCTCTACCCCAAATCTAAGGGATTTTCCCAATCCCATATTTTTTTCAAAGGAATATACCTTAAAAAGTTCAGGATATTTTTTTAAGCATTCATCGACCACCTCGTCCAACTCTTTTGTCAAAGGGCCGTCTTTTATCAGGACTATTTCTTTTGGCTTTAGGGTCTGATCCATAATACTGTTTAGCGCCCTAATCAAAAATTTTGGATTTTCCTTGTTGCAAAGTGACACTAAAACTGAAATCTCCATAGCTACCCCCTCACCTACAGTATTCTATACTCTTAGCCAATTTTGCGGAACTATATCCTTAGCTTCCCTTTTGTTAAACCATCTCAGAGGCGCCACTATTATTTTTTCTGGATTTCTGTTCAGCCAAGCCCCCCACCAGCTAAAAGAACTGTTTGCAATTATATTGTGTTTGCACATACTCATAAGCTGCATATCTCTATAACTGTCCTCACCATAATTCCAGTCCACATAATGCAGATTATTGCCTATTCTTAGATTTTCTTTAACCCACTCTTTATCATCTGAAAATATATAGTAGGTGGGGTTGGGAACTTTTTCTCCTATTGTTTTTACAGCCCTCATATAGTAAGCAGTATCACATATACCCCCGTGCAGCCTTGCAGCATCGTAGTTTGTGATATAGTCTCCCCTTCTCACATGGATCCCTACAGAATTTTCGGTTTGTATTTTTTGAGAAACATCCAAGTTCTTCCCATCTAGTGGGACTCTAAATTTATAGGACTTTAAAATCAAATCACGTATACACTGAAAATATTTTTCACTCTGCCAGTAGCCTTCATAGTAGACTTCCCCGTCTATATTGAAAACCTCCTCCTTATACGAAATATCCCTTTCCACGTATGCTTTTTTGTTAAAAAACCTCTTTTTTATATTTGAGATTACCCCTGGGATTCCTGATACAAAGAGTTCTACCTCCTCACGTGTGGCTTCCTTATAGCTTAAATTAAATACTTTATCTAGCTCATACCCGTTATGACGGTGGTAGTAGTCAAACCCGCCGAGGTCGAGTTTGACCTCATGCCCCATTTCAGCTAAGCTTTTGTAAAACGCATATTGAAACATCTGATTCCCCAAGCCGCCTATCACTTTGACTATCTTCATACTCTTTCCCTTTGCCTTCTAGTCTTTCTAGAGTTAAAATGCGCCATCCAGATTACTGAGTACACCATCCAATGATAGAAGTTTAATGTCTCCACATTGAATATCATAACTACCAACATATATATAATCATACCCTGCATGCCTGCTTCTACGTACGTTATCCTTCTTTTTAAAATTATCTTAAATAAAGGGTAAAACCATATGGTAAAAAAGGCCAAAAATCCCCCGAATCCCAGCTCTATCAAAACATTTAAGTAGTTATTTTCAACATGGTATGGTATTCTAGCCGAGTTATGGAATTCATGGTATCTTATATTGTCGAGGCCCACCCCAAAAGGATTATCAAAAAACAGTTTAACCCCATTTTTTAACAGTAGCCCCCTGTCTCTGTTGCTCGTTATCTCCATGAGATAATTTTTGGTCTTTTCGCTGTCTATGAGGCTCAATATCTTGCCCACAAAATACCTGCCCATCTCAAAATACCTAAGCGCCGTATAGCCAATGAACAAAAGCGAAGGTACCAGCAGAAGTATCTTTACGTACTTTTTCAAACCCTTTTTTCTCAGTATCAGATACGATGTGGAAATCAAAAAAGCTACCCAGGCGCTCCTTGAAAAGGAGAGCACCAAAGCCGTGAATAAAAGCAAAAAAACAAGGGTGTCGAAAATTTTGAGTTTTATCCTTCTTGCATAAAAAATCTTCGAGAACAAAAGCACTAACGGGATGGCTATGAAGTGGGCATCTGAATTCCTTGTAGACGGTGTATAGTGAATGCCAAAGTACCTTGAGTAGTTAAGCCATACATCACTCTGGGTTTCCGTCCCGACATTTTGGCTGACATACCCATAATACCCATACAACGTAAGGCATATGCCCGTCAGTATAAGCACCCTGTATATCTTTTCCAAACCGTACGTTCCTATTTTTAAATTCGTCATCAAGACCATCAGGAGTAAAAAAGCAATGGTATTTAATACTGACCTGTAGTTTGGATAACCGTGGAGCATCTGGGTAAACATTAGCGATACGACAATAAAAAATATGGATGAATAAAATATCAGCTCATCCTTACTCTTGGTAACTTTAAACTTTCCGTCGAATTCAATCGAACAAAAAATAAATATAACGGTGTACCCTGCCAGCCACAGCAACAAAAAAATTAGCAGCGGGGCCTCCGAAATCCGAAATTCTGGAATGGGGTAGGTCACTATAGATATGAAAATCAAAAAACATAGGGTATTGAATGCTTTTTTCTTCATGGCTACTCCTCCCCGCTTCAACGTGCTACATACACCTCACATAGCTGACAAAAATACTAAGGACCGTCTTCATGCAGAAAACACTCCCCTTAAAACTAAAGCCAAATTTTTTCATCGCCTCTATCTGGTATCCGAGCCTCATCCTGTATATCTGTTTTTTGTCCAGCCCTTTCCATACCTTTCTACTTTTAAAGTTGTCGTCCTCTTTTCTCTCTACAAGCACCTCACCTAGTATGTGGTATTCACCAAAGCTTCCCAGCCTGATCCAAAGGTCGTAGTCTTCGTAAACCTGCATATCCCGGTACTGCACTAAGCCCCCGGATACTATTTTTTTAAACATAGTGCTCGATTGGATAAAGGGGTTGTCTCTTTTCATGTACTCCCTTATGCCCTCGTCTTCCTGGGGGAAAGAGACCAGTTTCTTACTTCCGAGTCCGTCCACATTTTTACAAAATGTACCCAAGAGCACCACTTCTTGGTTCCTTTCCATATATCGGTACTGTTTTTCAAGCCTTTCCGGCAACGAAAAATCATCTGCATCCATCCTGGCTATATAAGTTCCATATGAATTTTTAATCCCAATATTTGCCGACGCAGCCACGCCAATGTTTGAACTGTTTTTTAAAATACGCACCCTTTTATCCTTTTTTTCATAATACTCCAATATACCGAAAGTCCCGTCCGTTGAACAATCGTCTATTATTATAAGCTCGAAATCTGTGAACGTTTGATTTAAAATGCTCTCCACAGCTTCCTTCACATTCTTTTCCTCGTTGTAACACGGCATTATAACACTTACCCTAGGCATTGTTATTTCCTTCTTTCGACCTTGATCTGAGCTCATCGACTATCCTTTTGTATCTTTTCAAAATTTCTTCCCACTTGTAATTCCCAGCCGCTTCCTGGTAGCCAGCCTCTTCCAAAACAGCATACCTTTCACTATCCTCCAACAAGCCGGCCAGAGCTGCCTTGAGGCCTTTAAAGTCCCCAACGGTTATCCCACATTTTAATCCGCTCACCGCCCCTACATCATAAGATATGAAAGGGGTCTTCGACGCCATGCTTTCCAAAATAACCAGCGGGAACATTTCGGTTGTGGAAGTAAGCACGAATACATCTGCGATTTTATACAGGCGGAGCAGTTCCTTTCTCTCCAGCTTCAACGAGTGGTAGTTCGGCATTCTCCTGTCCGACCTTCTGCATTTTTTGCCGCAGCTCCATAGGCCCCCGGGGTCTCTTCCGACCTGGATGAACTGGCAATTCTTAAAAAATTTGGAAAGTTTTATAAAGTCTTTATGGTTTTTCGCATGCATATGGTTCCCTACATTTAAAATCAGTTTTTTTTCAGGATCAACTCCGTTTTGTACGAGAAGTTCCCTTATTTCCTTTTCTTCTATAGAGTCTATATCTGAAAACTCCCCCATATCCACTCCGTTTGGGATGACCGCCATCTCACCAGAATAATTATTTTTTACAAATCTATAATCTATATAGTTTTTTGAGTGCAGTGCAAGCAGGTCAAAATTACTCAGGTATTTTGGGAGTACCCTGAAGTAGTCAGCGTAAAAAAATCTTCTAAACCCTACAAGCCCCGAAAACCCGCATGGGAACCCTATGAGAACCGGGCTGCCTATGTCAGCCTTGCTCAGTTTTTTCAGGATGTCGAAGTGCCAGGTCTGTGCGGCATAGGTCACCACCACATCAAATCGCTCTTTTCTCAGTATATCCAAAAAGGCTGCTTTATCTCCCCTTATCCCCTTCACATCGTTACCGTAAACCGGCAGCCTGACAACTTTCACACCGCTGATCTCCTCATACTCCTTGCTGTTATCCCACAAAGAAGTTATCACCCATGACTCGTGCCCCTGCCCAGAAAAGTACTCTGCATACCTTTTCACAACGTTCGATACCCCATCCTGTTTTGGATAATACCACTCCGCACAATGCACTATCTTCATAAGCTCTCCTTATACAACTATTTCTTGTCACGAATTTATATAGAATTGCCGATTGCGACTTTTTCATGATAATTTACTGAATTTATTTACAAAATCTTTTTTGGTCACAGAATTTCACAAAGATTTTAAATATGGGCTGCACAGAGAAAACATATTAAAAATATTTTTTTGTCGCGAATCTTCACGGATCACACGAATTGATTAAAATCCTTAGAGAATGCTTTTTTCTGTATATTTATAAATTTTCTTACTCTGTGTTATTCTGTGCCAGAAATGTTTTTTATTCGCGTGATTCATTACTAAAATCAATTTAATAATTTAAAAAATAGCTATAATTATTATCTTCCCTTACCAAAAACAACTATCCTTATGGTCTTAAGCAGTATAAGCATGTCCATTATAAAATTCTGATATTTTATATAGTACAAGTCGTACTCCAACTTGCAGAGGGCATCATCCACGCTTGCTCCGTATGGGTACATAACCTGCGCCCAACCTGTGAGCCCGGGCTGTACAGAATGCCTCAAGTTATAAAATGGTATCTCTTTCTCCAGCTTGTCAATAAAAATCGGCCTTTCAGGTCTGGGTCCCACGAAGCTCATCTCGCCCCTCAGGATATTCAGAAGCTGAGGGAGCTCGTCTATCCTCGCCCTTCTCATTAACTTCCCGAACCTAGTCACCCTGGGATCGTTTTTCTCAGCCCACTTAGGTCCGTCTTTTTCAGCATCCTTTTTCATAGACCTGAATTTTAGAATATTAAATACCTCTCCGTTGTATCCCACTCTATTCTGAATAAAAAAAACAGGCCCGGGCGACTCTGCTTTTATAATTATCGCAGTTAAAATCATGATCGGGCTTGCAAGTATGAGCACAATAATCGCCATGAAAATATCAAAAACCCTTTTTAATTTTTTTTGATAACCGGTATGGTAGATGTTGAACCCGCTGCTAAAAGCCAGCCATCTCTCATCTATACTCTTTACGTCTATTCTCCAACGCATCTCCTCGTGGAAGGTAAAATAATCCTTTATATCTACGCCTTTGGTTTTCAGGCTCAAGAGATGCCTGACAAAGGGCTTTTCCATCTCGGTGTCGAGTACAACTATTTTATCCACCCTGTT
This sequence comes from uncultured Ilyobacter sp., assembly GCA_963675185.2. Lineage (GTDB taxonomy): Bacteria > Fusobacteriota > Fusobacteriia > Fusobacteriales > Fusobacteriaceae > Ilyobacter_A. Next base: position 1,464,024 of record CAXXOH010000003.1, on the reverse strand, counting down.
TTGGATTACAACTTCAGGCAAATTTTTATAGTCACCCAAACTCTTTTCTCCGCCCATCTGCTTATCCCCAAGGTATCCGACATAATCGTAGTTTTTGTCTTTGAATATCGCCTTTTTTATCTCTTCATTTTTACAGGAGCTCCCCAAAATTAAAATTTTTTCCCTGTGAACGCCGCGTTTTATGAGAAAAAACTTTGCAAGGTTTTCCAAAACAGCTATTATAAAAAATATCACCAAAAACTTTTCCGCCCTGTAGAATAGGTAGAAGATCACTGAGTTGAAAAAGTGAAAGGTAAGTGACAATATGCCGTCCTGTACCCTGTACCCAGAAACTTGGAAATTGAACAGGTCCATGATGTAATATAGGGTGAAGAGTACGAAAAACCATGAAAATATTATATAGGGTTCTATCTTTATCTGAAAAATCCAGAATATGGAGAAGTAGAAGAAAACTAGCGAAGATATATATATAATTTTTATCGGGATGTTCTTTAGATGCCTGGTCATTTTTACCAACCCCTCAACCCATATATGCTACAGTGTGCCGTATCCACAATTCTCGAATTATCCTTTTAATTATCTATACAAGACGAGCTCAATATACCCTTCTATAATATAATTCTATTACCATATCCAATGTTTTACAAGGTCAAAACAAAAACCGCTCAAATAAGCGGCTTAAAAATATTTAATATAACTTGAGTTATTGCTTAAATCGATGAATCTATTTAAAACCTTTTTAGTCCGCTAAACTTCACGAAGAAATTCTTTTAATTTTTTTGTCACAAGCCACGCGAACATCCAAAAATTGCTATGCATGCTTACCTCCGGCTCTTGAAACAATCAACGTAAAAAATTTTTATTGTCTCAAGGCATCGTCTTTTGTGCCAAGTTTGGCAATAAACTAGGGAGTGCAACGGCTATACTTTACGAGACCTCAGAAACTTTTTTCTGAGCTTCCTTTTTTCTGAAATTTTCAAGATAATTCATCTGATTTTTCACAAGTTTACTTAATGACGTTGATACCAGTATTCCCGTAATACCACCAGAGCTGTCTATCAATACATCTGTAAAATGGGCCTCCCTTCCATCTACAAAAATTTGATGAATCTCATCAGAGCAAGCATATAGAAAAATTGCAAGCAGTGTATATAGAACGGATTTTAAATTCTTAGTGTCTTTTTTTATAAATCTTATAAACGGATACAGCATCATCGCCATTACAAAATAAACAAAGAAATGGGCGGATTTCCTGACAATGACAGATATTTTTTCTGTGCCTAGATTTTCAAAAATAGGAAAATCCTCAACAGCCCTTACAACGATATTTGACTGCCTTAAAGATGTCCCCCCATCTTGATTTGATAAATTAAAAATAAGACACATCCATAAAATAAAACCTATTAAAAACGCGTATTTCTTCATAAAACCACCTCAAAAATATCTAACTTAAAACTCCACACCATCTCTGTCTATATTTTTCCTCATCTCTTCGTCTGCCAAGGCTTCGTAATGGACCAAGTCCACCTTATAAAAACAATCACTTTCTTCAAGATCACCTCTTAGTCTATTCACTTCTGCTCTAGTCAATTTCCCGTAAATAGCTATATCTATATCCGAAGTCCTCTTATATGTGCCTGCTGCCCTGGACCCAAAAACAACTTTTTTTTCGATATTCTTATTTTTGGCAAAAATATCATTTAAAATTTTCAGTGTTCTCACATCTAAACCAAACATTTTTCATCTACTTCCTTTTCCTTTAGCATTTCTAAAAGCTTTTTAATTTCCTCGAAATATTCATTGACTATATTTTCATAGATTTCATCTGCCATTTTTTGATTGTAAGTATGGCTTGTTAAATTCCTGTCATTTAGCATATCCATCCATACTTGACCATCCTCTATGAGAGAATTTGAAAAAGCCTCCCTTATAGTAGCCCTAGGGCTTGTAGCTCCCAGCACCCCTTCACTGTTAAGGTATATCTTCATCCCCTTCCAACAAAGCTCCAGGGTAAATTCGAATCTTTGTATAACAGAATCTTTTAAGCTATCCAATTTATACTCCAAGCTGTCATTTATAGCCTCGTCCAGCCTCTTTACTGCATTTTCAAGATCTATCATTCTCTCTTGCCATCTCTTAGCCATACTTCCCCTCTCTATACTGCATATAGATGAATAATTAAAATCTGGAAAACTCTTTTTTGGTCACAGAGTTTCACCGAGTTTTAAAACATGAGCTGCACAGAGAAAACCTTTAATTCATTTTAAAGTTAGCAGTGAATAGAGAAAAGTTGAATTCCTTTTTAGTTATTATCTGTACTCTGTCATCTATTAGCTGCCTTGACTGCTCTGTGTTATTCTGTGCCAGAAATGTTTTTATTATTTTTTACATGCATTTTTTAGTTCATTCTAGTGTTACATACCGCAGCATTTCTTATATTTCTTACCGCTGCCGCATGGACAAGGATCGTTTCTTCCTATTTTTTTGTGTTTTCTGACACTAGCTGCACTCCCAGACCCGTTAATTCTGTTTATTTCCTCTGGAGTGTAGCCGTTATTTTCCCATAACCTTGTACTATTTGCAAGATTTATAATAAGGGTCGCCAATTCCTTGACCTGGGCTTCACTTTCAAACACAATATTTCGCCTCTCAAATTCACCTATAACACTGCCCAGTGAAAAATCGATGGTACAGCTTAGCTGAATATCCTCGCAAATCTCTTCCGCCATCTCTTCATCTTTCGATATATTCTTTTTTATAAAGATTTTTAATTTTTCATACTCTTTAGTCCTCTCAAAATAAAAATCATCAGCATACTTCATAAATTCTTCCTTGGGCGGCATATAGTAGGGCTTGTCCTTTTGCTTCATTGTCATGAAATCAAACTCATCGTACATAAGGATAGCTTCATGGACAAAACAGCCTCTGTGATATGTGAAATATTCCTTTTCCACCTTTTTAAATCCATCTAAATCTTGGGCGATAATCTCATCACCATTGTGCATATTATAAATCTCGACTACTTTATTTAAAGGGGCAACCCCATATAGATTTACAGCTGCCCTTATATAATCCAAAATCAATTCATTTTTCATTTTATCATCCTTTCTAAAAAGCTCTGTGTTTTGCAACAAAAAAACAAACCGCCTCTAAGGAATATTTTAAAGATGGTTTGTTGTTGTTTTTAATACACTTTAATTTTTCTTCTATATATTCACCAGGCATTGTCTCTATTCTATTAAAATCAACATGTTTATAGTATATTCTCCCCTTGGAAATTTGAAATTCTTCTACTTCAAAATTTCCCTCTGATAATTCTAAAGTTACCATTACTTCTAAAAGAGGTTTTAAATTAGGCAATTGGTTTTTTATAACCCAAATTTCCAAATAGGTTTAATGCCGCATTAAAATTAATCTGATCGTTTGAATTAAAAAAATCTTCTGCATTGTCAAAATTCTTTGAATATATTTTTATTTTCTCAATACTCTCCAGCATATTTAATATATAGAGCAAATCATTTTTAATATCAGCTAACATATACTATGTCCTTTTTTGCCCTCCCTATATAATACAATGGGATTAGCATATTTTTCCAAAACTATATCTAAATTTATCTTTTTATAATATTGTACGACATTACTCTAAAAAATTCAATCATACAATATTGGTGTTTTTCTATGACCTGTAATTCATATTGTAAGCTTTTTATTTTCGAACTAATAATACCTCTATTTCATATCTTCCATCTATTATTCTTTTAAAACTCTCTTCCCGCCTGTTTTGGTCACAGAATCTTTTAAATACAGTACATAGTGAACAGATATAGAGAGTAGTTAAATTATTTCATCTATACTCTATTAATTGACTCAAGCCGCTGCTTAATCAAATAAGCAATTAACACTGAATTTATTTGAAAAATTTCTTTAGACACAGAGCTTCACAGAGATTTAAAACATGAGGCTCACAGAGAAAACCTTTAGAATAGAGATAAACCAAATTCCTTTTTAGTTGTTATCTGTACTCTGTCATCTATCAGCTGCCTTGACTGATCTGTGAAACTCTCTCTTTTTTCTACGTGCAGCTCTGTGTCCGAAATATAATTTTATTATCAACTTTAGATCTTAAACAAAGTTTAGATACAGGCAGCAACTCAGCTTAATTGATACCAAGGAATTTATTTCGAATCCGCCACTGCATTATCTATTTTCTCCTCAAATTCTTTAAAAATCCCCACATACTCCTCTTTAATTTTTGTAAATATTTCCCAGGATGTGTCCTCATTAATAGAATCCTCTCCTGCTTAGTCCAAATATAATCTGCTCCCCTGCATCTTGTTCATCTAAACTTTGCCTATTCTCAGCTCCCCATCACTACTCTTCCAGCATATAAAGCAGCGAGGACAGATCCCTATACCCTTTTAAATTTTCATTTATAATTTCCTTGTCCATCAGCTTTCCCAGTTTTTTCATGGTTTCAACAGCTTGGTCGTACTCTTCTTTACTGCATCTGTCAGGATTGTCCAGGGCATAATAAACGTCACTATACTCGTCATCGGCGTCCTCCACCAGGGAATAACTTCTCCCGCCTGTACACACAGGGAAGTCCAGCTCACCCTCCAGCTCTTTTTCCAATTTTATAGTGTGCTCCCAGCTAGCCCCAAAATCATAGGTGTACCTTATTTTCTTATGCTTTTCAAATACATCCCTCAGCTTGGTCTTTTTTTGATCCAGCGTCATATTAATGAAGCCGAAAGATCCAAGATAATCGTTATCCTTCATTTTTTTCTCTATAAAAATCCTGGAATTTCCATTTGTTATTTCAAAGGAGTTTAGATGCGAATTTTCCCATCCAAACAAAATCTGTATTATATTATGAAACTCCTCAAAATTTGTGTGCTCATTTACCTGCACCCTCCTCCAGATAGGGGGCTTGGTATAATCCAAGTCTATTCTAAACTGATATATCTTTTTCATAAATACACTTCCTTCTTTTCATAGTGAACAGATAATAGAGAGTAGTTAAATTCTTTTTTAGTTATTATCTGTACTCTGTCATCTATCAGCTGCCAGCTGCCTCGACTCCTCTGTGAAACTCTTTATTTTACTCCGTGCGGCTCTGTGTCCGAAATATAATTTTATTTGATTTTTTATTCGTGACTAATAAAATATTTTTCTATTTCTATGACTTTAAATAAAGTTTAGATACAGGCAGCAACTTAGGTTATTTTTATTTTTTCAATGATCTGCGATTCACATTGTAAGCTTTTTATTTTGAACTAATAATGCAGCTATATTTTCAATATTTCATACCCTCTATCTATTGATCTTTTGAAACTTTCTTCCAGCCTATTATAATCCATCACATCTATTCTAAACGGCAGCTCTGAGTACTCAAAAGCCTCTATGGCCCTATTTAAAAGTTTTATATCAAGCTTTTCCCCACCCACTACAGCTATATCTAAATCTGAATACTTTTTATAATTTTCTGTTATCCTGGATCCAAAAACTCTGATTTCACATTTTGGAAAATATTTTCTCAAAATACTTTTTACAGTTTCCAGCTCATTTTTCTCTATATTAATCATTTCTCGCCTCGAGATTTCTATACAGCTTCTTAACTTCTGCTAAAAATTCCACCGCAGCCTCATACACCTCATCAGCTGTATCTAAATTATATGTATGGGAAGTCTTATTTCTTGCTAAATGAAAATCCATCCAAGTATCTACATCATATATGAGATGGTTCTCTGCTCCAAACCTAAACAACTGCCTCCTGGAGACCCCATCCACAGCCGTTGCCCCAATATTATTTTCAAGCCATCTTTTCATGTATTTCCAGGCTAGCTCATATGTAAACTCAAAGTTTTGTATGACACCCGCCCTAAGGCCATTTACTGCTATCTTGTCAAAATTAGACATATATTCTTTGTCTTCCGTTCTTTTTAACAATTCTTCCAAAGAAACTATAGCTTTTTTTAAACTTTCTAATTCCAGCATCTTACCTCCAAATATTTGCATTCTCTTTTGAGTATAAAATTCTTTTTTGGTCACAGAATCTTTTAAATACAGTACATAGTGAACAGATATAGAGGGTAGTTAAATTATTTCATCTATACTCTATTAATTGACTCAAGCCGCTGCTTAATTAAATAAGCAATTAACACTAAATTTATTTGAAAAATTTCTTTAGACACAGAGATTTAAAACATGAGGCTCACAGAGAAAACCTTTAATTCAGTTTAAAGTTAGCGGTGAATAGAGAAAAATCAAATTCATTTTTAGTTGTTATCTGTACTCTACCATCTATCAGCTGCCTTTATTAGCTGCCTCGACTCCTCTGTGAAACTCTTTATTTCACTCCGTGCAGCTCTGTGTCCAAAATATCATTTTATTTGATTTTTTATTCGTGACTAAAAAAATATTTTTCTATTTCTATGACTTTAGACACAGTACATAGTGAACAGATACAGAGGGTAGTTAAATTATTTCAACTATACTCTGTTAACTATTCCCCCCCCAATAAGCTTATTTATAAGCGCCCTATTATACATTCTAAAATCCCCTAAATGTTCACGTATAACCTTTTCAACAATTTTATAATCTATTTTTTGATACTGGTGCACCGCCACATTCCCAAACCCCACCATAGACTTCATTGCTTTCAGTGTAGATTCTGTTATAATTCCTTTTTCAAACAGTTTTTCAAATGCATCGCCGCTGTCCCTTGGCATCCCAAGACCCATCTCTGCCACTATAAACATAGCAAGATCTATACTCTGCTGGCAGGCCCTCTGAAGGTTTAAGACTATTATATCCTGTGTATCGTAGTCTTCTAGTGTAAAATCATCTTTTCTCAGCTTCTGCTCTATTCTTTCCAGACATTTTTCAATGGACTCTATCTTAACTAGTAGTATCTCCTCCATACACATAACCTCTCTCTTTTATTTTCTGCTTCACGACTTTTACATCATCAATATACTGAAGATACTTAGCGGCAATCCGGTATTCATAATTAAGCCTCTCTGACTTATTCTTTTCTAAAATATTCTTACCCTTATTCACAACTTGATAAGCAATTATTATATTACAGTTTGACAAATCTATAAGATCTACTTTTTTCCCCAAAGCATCCACAAGTTCCATTTTAAAATTAAAGATTTCATCTGAATTCAATTTTTTCTCCGAAAGCACAGCTATATCAACGTCACTATCACTGGTGTGATTTCCCTTAGCGTAAGATCCGAACAAATATATTAACCTGACATCTGTTTTCTCAAATTTTTTTAAAATGATTTTTTCTATGCTCTCCATTCCACATCACCATCCAGTGTCTACCCTAGAATAATTAACCCAAGTTGCTATTTAAAATTATTGCGATGAATTACTAATTTTATTCAAAAAATCTTTTGGGACACAGAAGATCCTTAAAGTCAAAATCATCTTTTGTCAAGAATTACACAAATCTCACTAATCATTTAAAACCTAAAAAAATAAAGACTTTTACTCATTCTCTGCGAAACTAGATCTTTTCCTCTACGCGACTCAGTGGACAATTTTTTTTAGCTAATCTGATTCTAAAACACATTTTGCCAACTTAAGGCCGTCATGTAGATGTTTTTCAACAACTGCCTGGACTACTTTTAAATTTAATTTCTGGTAGTCGTGCACCGCTATATTCCTAAATCCAACCATCCCCTGCAGATTGTGGCTGAGCTCCTTTGGAATAATCCCATGATTTTCCAACACCTCAAAAGCTTCCTTGCTGGTCTGGGGCACCTCGTATTTTTTTAGCCTTATAAAGTGTATAGCAATGTCCAGACACGCTTCGCACAGCCTCTGTATGTTTAGTATTATCGAATCCTGTCTCCTGTATATTTTTAGATTTTCAGAATTCCCTTCATACTCTTCCTCCACCCTTTTAATACATCTTTTTATAGTCTCTGTTTTATTTATAATAATATCATCTTTCACAGCTCCACCTCGTAGTTGTCTATTATTTCTTTCCTCTCCTCGCTGAGCTTCATATATTTTTTCAGCACCAGCACCTCAAACTCCTGTCTAAATAAGGGGTTTTTCTCATAAATAAGCCTGCCGCTCTCCACAACCTGCTTTTGAAAAACGGTGCTTGAGTTTCTCAGCTGCACCAAATCAACATCTCTTTTTATATGCCTGCCGATCTCCTGGGCAAGCATAAATACCCTGTACTCATCACAAGTTTTTTTTGAATAAAAAGCTATGTCCACATCACTCATCTCGTTGAATCCACCTTTTACATAGGACCCGAATAAATATACAAATTCCAAGTCTAAGCTTTCCAACGTTTTTATTATAAGCTTTTCTATATTTTCCATTCCACACCACCGTTTACTGTCTATAATATATCAACTGTATATCAAGCAGTGAAAATGAACCCTTATACTCATTTAAATTTTCATTTATTATCCTCTCACTAAAACTTAATCTATGAGTTGACAGATTCGCCCACACTTGGTTTAGTTTTCTAGCTATTCATTACCTTAATTATATACCAGATAAAATATAAAGTAAAGGATCCCAGAATTACCCGAGATCCCACATTATAAGTTTTTTATTTTAGCAGCATAGATTGAGTGTAAATTTCTTTTTTGGACACAGAGCCTCACGGAGCTTTAAACCATGAGGTGCACAGAGAAAACAGTTAAAGATAAAAATATTTTTTGTCACGAATCTTCACTAATCACACAAATTAATTAAAAGCTCTGAATAATACTTTATTTACATATATTTTTTCTGTGAAACTAACTCTTTTTCTCTTTTATCTATTAACTGCACTTTCGACTCTATTATCTGTAATCTATTTTCTACTTTATTTTTAAAAGTTTTTGAGAAGTAACACACCCCATATAAAAAATACTCTCTAAAAAACTTAATTTCTCTACTCTTCTATAAAGCTTCCATTGATGGCCTATCAGACTCATTTTATCTGAAGAAACCGAATCCTCTCTTAACCTGTAGTATGCCAAATTTTCATTCAATCCATATCCATGTTTTTCTTGCCTTAATATTTTTAGCCACAAAGCATAGTCCTGCCTTTTTCTTATATGAGGCATGTATATTTTCCCAAGCTTTTCGGCATCGTATACTGCCGTAAGACATCCGATAGGATTTTTTAATAAAGACTGTCTATAGCTTATTTTTTTAGGCACCTCTATATACTTTTCTAACAAATCCCCATTTTCTGTCATTTGCTGATATTTGGTAAAAGTAAAAGCATAGTTGTTTTCTTTCATAAAACTGATCTGCTTTTCAAGTTTTTCAGGGTGCCATAGATCATCACTGTCTAAAAATGCAATATATTTACCTCTTGCAACCTTAATAGCTGTATTTCTAGCTACTGCTCCCCCACTATTTTTATCCAAGTGAATCAGTTTTATTCTACTATCCTTATCTGCATATTTTTTTACTATCTCTACCCCATTATCAGTCGAGGCATCATCAACTACAATCATTTCCCAGTTTTCATAGATTTGTGATTGTACACTTTCAATGGTTTTTCTTATGAAATCTTCTGAGTTATACAAGGGAGTTATTATTGATACTAAGTTATTTTTCATTCTTCCAATCTCCTATTACATCCATATACACACTCTCCATATATTTCACATTCTCATCCCAATTATATAATTTAGCCACTCTTTTCCTACCATTTGATCCCATTTCTTTTCTTTTTTTTTCATCAAAGATTAATTCGTAGATCACATCTGCTAAAGCCCGACTATTTTTTTTAGGGACTATATAACCTGTAGTTCCATCTTCTACTACTTCTTTAAACCCGTCTACATCTGACACAACAACTGGAACTTCACAAGCCATAGCTTCTACAGCTGCAACTCCAAAGCTTTCACTATCTAAAATACTGGGAGCGCAAAATATATCCATCTGATTTATAACTTCAGGAACTCTCTTATTTTCAATATAACCTTTAAAATTAATAATATTATTTACTTCTAATTTTTTTGTTAAATCTAATAGATCTTTTCTTTCTTCACCTTCACCATATATATGACATGCAAGCTGATTAATAACTTGAAATTTCTTTTCTTTTTTCAATCGTTTTACTAAAATCGAAATTGCTTCTATTAAATATCTAATTCCATATTTCGGCTTTAAAGTTTTTACTATTCCGATTATAATTTCATCCTTTTTTTTATTTTTTTCTAAAGCTTTAAAAAGATTAAGATCTACACCAAAAGGAGTAATATATATTTTTTTATTCACATATTTTTTAGTCTCTTCTGCCATTGCATGACTTGTAGAAGCAATCCCGAAAGCACTTTTTAAATTTTTCTCCAATATCCTTTTTTTAAATTTATTTTCATTCGGAAAATCATACACATCACTTCCCCAAGCAGACAAAAGTACAGGGGTACAATTAGTCAGTCTAGAGAGAGTCCCATAGCCAGATGCATAATGTGTATTTATAATATCAGGATTTATTTTTTTTATGATTTTTCTAGCTTGAAATGAATTTAGATAATAACCAAGCTGACCTTTGATAGGTAAATAATAAATTTTAACTCTATCATCTATTTTATTTTTTCCTTCACAATGTTCTCTTAGACTAATCAAATGAACTTCATGCCCTTTATCAACCATTGCATTTACCCATCTTACTGTATGATTTACTGATGCAGGTGATATGTATAATATTTTCATAATTTACTCCCCTTCAAATAAACTACTTAAAAGTTCTATAAATTTATTTCCCGTATTAGTCCAAGTAAATTCTTTAGAATTTTCCAAACCATTTTCTATTAAAGATTTTTTCAATTTTTCATCACTTGATATTTTAATCATTGCATCTCTTATATCTAAAACTTCTGATGGATTAACTTGCAATGCACACCCTTCAGAAATTTCTTTTAAAGATGAGATATTTGAAGTTATAACTGGAAGCGACGAAGCCATCGCTTCTATAACAGGAATTCCAAATCCTTCATAATGAGATGGCATTAAAAAAGCACAGGCCCCTTTATACAAGTTTTTCTTATCTCCTTCAGAAAAGTAACCTGTGAAAATTACTCTATTTTCAATTTGCAACTCCAATACGAGCTTTTTTAAAGTTTTATACTCTCCTGTTTTGCTCCCAGCTATCACTAAAAATTTTGAATCATCATAATCTAAATAGCTTTTATATGCCCTTATTATTCCATCTATATTTTTATTTTTTCTGAGAGCTCCAACATATAAAAAATATTCTCCAGGAATATTATATCTCATTCTTATTTTATCATTAGAAATATCTTCCCCTATTTTTGAAAATTTTTCCAAATCTACTCCAGGGTAAATAACTTCTATTCTTTTCTCAGAAATAGAATAATGTTCTATCAAATCTTTTTTTGTATTTTCCGACACAACTATAATTTTGTCTGCTCTTTTTGAAACTAATAAGAAATAAAGCTTCAAGCTAATTTTTCTAAGAAGTCTATAATTTTCTGGATAATAAACACTCATTAAGTCATGAACTATAGCTACTTTTTTCCCTTTACACCAAAGAGGAAAAAATCCATCAAAGTAATATATATCCGCTTTCGGAAAGAACTTATGATAAGGCAAGGGAAGTATTCTAAATAACTTCTCATTTACCATTGTCTGATACTTTATTTTATCAAAATAAAATTCTTCTTTTAAATTATTTGATACTTGTTTATGCAGTGAAATAAAATAATTAACTTTATCATCTATTTCTTTTATCAGATTATAATTATACCATCCAACTCCTGTTTTATTTTTTTCTGTAATTTGATTTCCCCAAAATAAAAGTTTCATTCCATCTCCTAGGTTTTAATAATTTAACAACCCTAATAATTTCCCCTTCAGTATAGTGTAATGATATTCTCTATTCCTACTGAAAAAACTCCCTAAAAAATTTTTATATGTTTTTTTTATAAAAATTAAAATAAACATATAATTTTTTCTTATAAAAATCTCTTTTCTACATAATGCCCCAAATCCTAAAGCATACTTGAATTCTCTTTCTGTATTCAAATAATCACCTTTTTTAGCAGGATGATACACCACTAATTCAGGAAAATATCTTCCAACAAGCCCAATGTGTAAGCAATGTAATAGAAAATCTGTCTCCTCTCCAGAACCGTATTTTTTACCTGCTCCTAATCTCTCATCAAATAAAAGATCCTTTATTCTGTTATTTTTCAAAAAAACAGTTATGGATTTTACTGTTTCTAAAATATTGCTGAGCAGTAATTCACAGTTTCTATCCGGCATTTTTCCTATTCCATAGTTTTTCCCTTTTTCCAAAGTATTCACAGATACTATATCTAACTCTTTCGAGTTTTTAAATTTTAAAATTATATTTTTTAAAAGTTCAGGTGAATATTCGCAATCATCATCCGGAAAAGCTAGTATATCACCCGTTGCAACTTTTAATCCAATATTCCTGTTAACACTTATACCTTTTACATCACTTCTAATGTATTTAATATTTATTTCATTTTTATAACTTTCTACAATTTCCTTCACTAACATATGCTCATTTTGATCCACAATTATTAACTCATAATCTTCATACTCTTGAATTAAAAGACTTTTTATAAAATCCTCTATTTCCTGTATTCTTCCTAAAGTTGCCATAATTAAAGAAAACTTCATTATCTACACCCTCTAAATTTTATATATAATTTTTTAAAAATCTCTACTTTTCTTAGTTTTATTTTAAATATTTTAAATATCTTTTCCATTCCATTTAAATGCTTAGTCTCTAAAAAAATTAATTCTTTAGTATTACCCCAATTTTTACTCCACCAATGAACTCCATACGTATCTTTTGTTATTTTCTTTTCTGAAAATTCTTCCGTAAAATGATAAGGATAGAAATATTCTTTTGGATATATCGCCATATTGTTTTTTAAATTAGGATGCTTATTCAATACATAACTGAAAATTTTAGGAATTGTCCAAATATCTTTTTCCCATATTTCTTTTTCGTAAAATTCCAGTACTTTCCCCAAAAATTCATTATTTTTTTTACACCCAAAAATCCCACAACTTATATAATTTTCATCCTCATAGCCAATAAAAAATTCATTATTTAACAGCGGCTCTATATTCTTTAAAAGAGTCATGTCTGTATCAATATATACCCCACCATTTTCATAAAGAATCTTTACCCTCATATAATCTGACACAAATGCCCATAATCCTCTTTTATAGCATTCTTTAAAAAATTTATTATTCTTCATTGCATTTTCTATATTAAAATTTTTTTCACTCCACTCTAATATTTCATAGTCTGTTAATTTTTCTTTCCAATTTAGTAGACATATATTTACTAAATTCGGTTTAGAATTTTCTCCAACCCAAATATAATGTAATTTTTTTTCAATCATATTTTATACCTTCTCCAATTTATAATTTCTATAAATTTTATTTTGTTTGAAACGTTCCCTTTAAGTGCATGTATTTCCCTATCAAATAACTCAAAAAAAAATACTTTTTATAAATTGCATAAGAATAAATTTCTCTATATATTTTTTTTGAAATTAATGAAAATTTGATATAGACTGCATTACTTAATACCCTATCCAATAATTTCATATCAAAAAAATTTTTTTCATTAAAATATAAGGCACTCCCTTTTGGATTAGAGAGCATTAAATTCTTGTATTTTGTAGTTAAACCGTTTTCTTGATAATCTTTAATTTCTAATTTCTCATTAATATATCTAGTTTTATATTTTCTGCTAATTCTATTGTATAAAGTCCCTTCTGTAATAAAGTGTTCTTCTGCAATTTCAGGAAAATAGAATTCTCTTAGAACAGAAGTTCTAAACATCATCCCTTTATCCCCCTTTACGTTATACTTATAATAAATATCAAAATGATTTGAATCAAATTCATTTTTAGGAAATTCTGTTCCTATTAATTTTCCATCTGGGAACATGCTTAAATATGTCAATCCTGCATATTTATTTTTATTTTTTATTCTACTCCAATAAATCAATATTTTCTCCAAAGCATCTTCTGTATATTGATCATCAGAATCTATACAAATAAAAAATTCTCCTTGTGCTTTTTTTATTGCTAAATTATAAGTTTTTTGTTTCCCGCTATTTTTTTTATAAAAATATCTTATTTTTATATTATTTTCACTAATCCATTCATCAACTATTTTTCTAGTGTTATCAGTAGATCCATCATCTATTATTAACCATTCAAAATCTTTATAGCTTTGATTTTTCAATGATTGATATAATTTATTTAAAATATAACCTCTATTATATGTTGGAGTAAAAACCGTAAACATCAATTTATATCCTCCCTATCTAATCAAATATTATGTTCTAAGTGAATTAAATTTTTATTAAATATTTTACTTTTTCTATGTAATTTTTCCAAATAATTTTTAAACTCTTTATCCAACTATAGTCTAGGCAAAATATTCCTACTAAAACAAGATAAAATAATTTTAATATCATAGCTTTTATACTTACTTCCATGTGCGAAATTTTAAAAATAATAGGATTAATCATTAAAAATGTAAATAAAATTAATTTGCCATATTTAAATTTTATTTTATATTTCAACTTAATTATATACAATTCCAGCATAGCCCGAATAAAAAATGAAATTATAGTTGAAACGACTGCTGTAATTATTCCATATTTAGGTATAAAAAGAATATTAATAAGAACATTAGTAACAATAGAAATTAAAGTAAAAAAAGATACGTAATTACTTTCTTCATGATAATGGAAATAGTAGTCTAAAAAATATGAAAATTGTAGTACTGCAGCTGGAATTAAATAAATTAAATATGATCCAACTCCATTATATGAACTTGGAAATACATGATCTAAAATATTTTTTGAAAATAGTTCTCCTCCTACAGCAATAAAGATTATCAAACCATAAAGTATTGTTAGCATTTCAGTAATATATTCATTGTTCTTATTATCTTTTATTTTTTCATAAAAAATAGGCGAAAAACTATTGGAAATTGCGCTAGAAAAAACTAACATTATTTTAGATCCTGTTGCAGCTAAACTATAAACTCCTATAGAATTTAAAGTAACGAATCTAAGTAAAATAAAACGATCACTAAAATCAACTAATTTATCAGTTAACTCTATGAAAATCATAGGCAATCCATTTTTCAAACTATATGTTATATCTGTTAATTTGAATTTAAAACAAAACTTTTTCGAGTATTCAAAATAATTGTATATAAATAAAATTATTGCTGCTGATAGATTTCCTAATAAAAATCCTTTTACACCTAGACTATAATATTTTATTAAAAGAATTGTGACTACAAAATTTAGAAAAAAAGAAATAATACCTCCAAAAGCTATTTTAAAATGTCTTTCTTCCATTCTGAAAAATACACTACTCAATGTATTAAAAACACTAAAAACTGAAACTATTCCAACTATATAAATATAATTCATTTCTATTTTTTTTAAATCAATTATAAGAGAAAATAGTTTTTCCCCAAATGAAGAAAAAATTATAAATAAAAAACAACAACTTATAAATATAGCAAATATATTTATAGAAAAAATATATTCGCCTAATTTTTTAGGGTTATCTTTTAAAAAACTATATTTTTTCATTTGTACAGTAGCAAAGCCGAAAGACAATACTGTACCTAAAATAGAACTTATCGGCATAACAGTTCCTATTATTCCATATTCATGAGGCGTCAAAAGACGAGTTAGTATAGGTAATAATAATATAGCACTAAATTTTATACATAAATTTGAAATGCTATAAATTAAAGTCCCTTTAAAAATTTTTTTCAGCATTTAAACTCCCTAAATCTCTTTGAATTTATTGAATTTTCAATTATATTTTGTTATTAAATATTTTAATATTTTCTTATCTTCCCTTACCAAAAAAAACCGTCTTCAAAGTTTTGAAAAATATGATGACGTCCATTATAAAACTCTGGTATTTTATATAGTAGAGTTCATACTCCAGCTTGTGAAGGGCATCTTCCACGCTTGCGCCGTAAGGGTACATCACCTGCGCCCAACCCGTCAGCCCAGGCTGTACAGAGTGTCTTAGACTGTAGAAGGGTATCTCTTTTTCCAATGTATCTATAAAGACCTGCCTTTCCGGCCTGGGACCCACAAAGCTCATCTCCCCCTTTATCACGTTCCATAGCTGCGGAAGCTCGTCTATCCTGGTCTTTCTCATAAAACTCCCAAATTTTGTCACCCTGGGGTCATTTTCCGCAGCCCATTTGGGACCATCCTTTTCCGCATCCGTCCTCATGGATCTGAACTTTATCATCTTAAAGGGCTTCCCTCCGTAACCTATCCTCTCCTGAACAAAGAACACAGGCCCCTTTGACTCCAGCTTTATTATGGGCACAGCCAAAAGCATCACAGGCAGGGTAAAAATACCCACTATAGCTGCCAGCAGAAAATCAAATACTCTTTTTAACTTTCTCTGCATATCCGCCTGGTATATCTTAAATCCATGGCTGAAGGCCAGCCAGCCTTCATCTATGCTGTTTACATCTATCTTTCCCTGCACCTCTTCGCTGAATGAAAAGTAATCCTTTATATCCACTCCTTTTATACGGAGTTTAAAGAGATCCTTTTTTAGCTTTTCATCTATATATTTTTCCAAAACAATTATTTTAGACACTTTATGCTGGGCTACTATTTTCGGGAGTTCTTCAAGTCCGCCAAGTTTCTTATTTCCAAAAAACTCTCTCCCACCAACATAACCTACATAATTATACCTTGCATTTGAAAGCAAGGTTTCTTTTACAGCTTCATTTTTACCGTTTACTCCGTATACCAAAACATTTTCCCTGCTACACACTGTTTTTATAAGCAGGTATTTTGTTAGGTTCTCTAGCACAGCCAGTATAAAAAATATTAAAAAAAGCTTCTCCGCTCTAAAGACCAGATAAAAAAACAGGGCATTCAAAAAATTAAAAAAACAAGAGAGGACCAAGTCCTGTGCTCTATAACTGGAAACTTCAAAATTGAAAAGATCCATCACATAGTAAAATGTAAAAAGCACAAAAAACCATATACAAATTATATACGGTTCTATATGAAGACTGAAACTCCAAAATATAGAAAAATAAAAAAACATAAGCGAAATCATATATATCGTTCTGATAGTAACATTTTTAAGATGATTCATCGGCCTCAATTCAACTCCTTAAAATGTCTGTATATGCCTTCCTTCAAATCATATTCCGGCTCCCAACCCAAACATTCCCTTATCCTGCTGTTGTCGATCCTAGATCTTTTTATATCCCCGACTCTTTCCTCCCTATAAAGGATTTCACCAGCGTAATCACTGATCTCTTTCAAGCTCAGTGCAAGCTCATTTATGCTTATCTCAGTATTTCCTGAAACATTGAAAATACTGTTTTTTACTTCATTAACTACAGCCAGTACATTTGCTCTTGCCACGTCCTTTACGTACACAAAGTCCCTTGTCTGAGTCCCGTCGCCATTTATATAAAGTGGTTCGCCATTTATAAGCCGGTCTATAAATATTGACACCACCCCGGCCTCACCGTTTACATCCTGCCTTTCGCCGTAGACGTTGGCATACCTCAACACAACGTAATTCAGCCCATAGAGCTTCCTGTACAGCTCCAGGTATTTTTCCCCTGTCTGCTTGCTCAGTCCATAAAAAGACATTGGGAAAAGCTCTACCCCTTCCGTTATAGGCATTATGCCGCACTTGCCGTACACAGCGGCACTGCTTGAGAACACTACCTTTTTCACACTGTATTTCACACAAAGTTCTAGTACGTTTAGCAGCCCCATTATATTTATATCCGCATCATACATAGAATTTTTTATGGATTCACCGACACTCACCTGTGCCGCATTGTGGACAACGTAATCTATATTGCAGGCATTAAACACCCTCTCCAACTCGGATCTATCCCTTATGTCGCATTTAAAAAATTCTATATCTAACGAGGAAATATTTTCAAACTTACCCGTGCTGAGGTTATCTACAACAACAACATCGTATCCTTCTCTAATGAAAGCCTCTACAGTATGGGAACCTATAAAGCCCGCTCCTCCAGTCACCAAAACTCTTTTCATCACTTCCCCCTATTTACAAGTAACTATTTTTTAACTTTACCCTATATAATTTTATTATGTTTAGAGATATTTTACAAGTATAAAAAAAACGTTCTTTCGAACGCTCATTTTTTTATTTGCTCACATAGTTTTTCATGCAGAAATACTTTAAAATCAAAAGTTTTTTGTCACGAATCACACGAATGAACACGAATAAAAAGATTTAAAAATTCGTGTAATTAGTGAAGATTCGTGGCTGAAATAAATGTTTCCTCTACAAAACTCTATATTTCCCTCCGTGTAACTCTGTGTCCAAAAATATTTTTTAGCTATTCTCTGTTATCTATTAGCTAGCTCCCCGAGCTCTCTCTGGAGCTTTGCCCTTCTGGTATATCTTTTCAACAGCCATTCCAACTTCATAGAGATAAGCACACCTGTGATGCCGCCGAAGCTGTCTATAAGTACATCCGTAAAGTGCGCCCCCCTGCCTTTCACAAATGTCTGGTGGAATTCATCTGAACAGGCATACAAAAAAACAGCAAGTACAGTTATAAGGGCTCCCTTTAATCCGCTGCCGTCACGTTTTATAACCGGGTAAAGTATAAAGGCAAGTACAAAATATATAGAAAAATGTGCGGTTTTACGCACCAATGTCGAAGCGGGAATTCTTTCCCCAGCAACCTTATCCAACACCTGACTGTCTTTAACCACCTTTACAATGACATCGGACTGCTTTAAAGATGCACTAATATCCCTGCTGGAAAATCCAAATATTATCCCCATCCATAAAACAGCACCAAGTATCAACAGATATCTCTTCATATAATTTGCACCTCTTATACTATAACCCTACAATAATTATAAAATTATTTTTATAAATACTTTTTGCCCACAGAGTTTCACAGAGATTTCAAACATGAGCAGAACAGAGAAAACAATTTAAAATCAGAAGATTTTTTTCTTTGTCACGAATCACACGAATGGACACGAATAAAAATTTTAATAAAAGATTTTAAAATATTCGTGAAAATTAGTGTTAATTCGTGACTAAACTTTATTTGTTTTTTCTCTGTAATCCTCTATGCCAAAAATGCTTTTTTATATTTACTCTATAAACTATTAACTATTTTCTCCCGTACTCGTCGTCAAACCTGATTATGTCGTCCTCTTCCAGATACTCACCTATCTGCACCTCTATGATCTCCAAAGGCACCTTGCCCGGGTTTTCCAGCCTGTGCTTCTGCCCGGCCCTTATAAAGATACTCTCCCCGGCACACACAAGGTTCTCAACGTCGTCTATGGTTACTTTTGCCATGCCCTTCACAACTATCCAGTGTTCACTCCTGTGATAATGCATCTGGTAGCTAAGTTTTTTCCCCTGGCCGACTGCAATCCTCTTTAGCTTGAATGAACCCTCTTCTTCTTCCAGAATCTTATAGTTTCCCCAAGGCCTGTAATCCTGCATGTGGTAAACTGTCCTTGCGTCTTCTTTGGCTTTCAATGCATCCACTACATTTTTCACCTTTTGAGACTGATCTTTTTTACATATCATAAGGGCATCCCTGTTGTCCACTACAATGAGGTCCTCCACGCCGATAGCCGTTATGAGCTTCCCGGTATCAGAATGGATGTAGTTGTTTTTTGAGTCAATTACTATATTTTCTGAACCTATTATGTTGTCGTTCTCGTCCTTTTCAAACACATCGTAGAAAGCATCGAAGCTCCCGAGGTCATTCCAGCCGATATCCACAGGCACAACTGCTACATTTTTGCTTTTTTCCATTATACCATAGTCTATGGAAATCCCCTCAGTGATTTTTGAGAAGGCCTCCCCTATACCCGTACTGGACTCAAAGGCAGCATGTATATCTCCCGAATGCTCCTTTACTTCTCCTGTAAACAGGTCTGAGTGGAACATGAATATTCCGCTGTTCCAGAAGTACCCCTTTTCTATGTATGACACGGCTGTCTCGTGATCAGGCTTCTCCTTGAACTCCCTTACAATGTGGCCGTTTAGCTTCTTGTCCCCGGGGGATATGTACCCGTACCCTGTGTTGGGCCCATCAGGCTGTATCCCGAAAGTTATGATGTATTCTTTTGTGAGCTCTTCCGAAGCCTTTATCGCCTCTGCGAACTCATCACCTTTTATGATCCTGTGGTCAGATGGAAAAACCACCACCGAATCTGAACCGACTTTAGCTATCTCGTGCACCCCTGCGTATATGGCCGGCAAGGTGTTCTTCGCCTCAGGCTCAACCAATATGTTGGACTCTTTGTATTTGTGCCCGAGTTCCTCCACTTCCCCCATAACAAGGAACTTGTACTTTTCGTTTGTTACCACATAGATGTCGTCAGGATCTGCCAGCAAAAGGCTCCTGCTGAAGGTCTCCTGGAACAGCGACGGCTGGCCTTTCTGCAGCTTGATAAACTGCTTCGGGTACCTGTCCCTGCTAAGAGGCCACAGCCTGGTACCGCTCCCACCTGCTAAAATTATAACTTTCATAAAATTTCTCCCCCATATAATTTTTTAATTTATCTAAAATCTAAATAATTCTTTTTTGACCACAGAGTTTCACAGAGCTTTTAAACATTAGCTGCACAGAGAAATGCTTTTAAAATGAATTTTTTGTCACGAATCACACTAATTGACACGAATATTTTATTTTCATTTTAAATCTCCAATTGTTTTTGAGTGTTCCAAACTCTTATAATTCTCCATCCTCAATTTTACACTCTTAATTCTAAACTCTAAATTGAACCCCTAATTCTAAATTTCTTTAAAATTCTCCATTCTCAATTCTACATTTTCAATTGCCCTCTATAGCCTTTCCCTGCTAGTCTTAACTATCTTCACAAGTATCCTTATAAGCTCATCTATTTCAATTAAAATATTTTTGCTTTTTTCACCAGAAATATACTCTGTCCTTTCCAGTAACTCTAGCCAGTATCTACTTTCTCTGGCTTCTTTTAGTGCTATATTCATCTTCGAAATAAAGTCTTTTTTACTCTGCCCCTCAACAGCTTCATTTACATTTGCTCCAATACTAGTTCCAGATCTCAAAAGCTGTTTTGACAACACATACTCCCTTTTTTCAGAAACTAAATATTTGTATAAATTTACTACTCTAACTGAGAATTCGAAACTCTTTTCCACTATTATATTCCTCTTCACAGCATCACCTTGAATTGGTCTTTAATCTTTAATTTTTTATTATTTTTTATTTATTTTTTAATTGTCAATTCTCCATTCTCAATTTTCAATTCATCCAAGTATTCTCTCAAATCATCAGCTATTTCATCATGCCTAAGCCCAAACTCTATGTTTGCCTTTAGAAGTCCAAGCTTATTTCCTATATCATACCTTTGCCCATCGAAGTCATACGCGAGCACCTTATCCCCTGACTTTATCATCTCAAGTATGGAATCTGTGAGCTGTATCTCCCCGCCTTTACCAGGCTTGCCGGTTTCAAGGTAGTGGAATATCTGAGGCTCAAGTATATACCTGCCAAGACATGCTAGTCTCGATGGTGCTTCTTCCAAACTTGGCTTTTCTACAAAGTCCTCCATTGTCACGGTCTTCTCATCCAAAACTTTTCCAGGTGCAGCTATCCCATACTTGGAAACATCCGCTTCAATCACTTCCTGGACACCTATTATACTGCCACCTTTAAACTTCTCTCTTACCTCTATCATCTGCTTGATGACAGGCTTTTCGCTGTGCACTATGTCGTCCCCAAGAACTACAGCAAAAGGTTCGTTCCCTATGTGGTGCTTCGCCGCAAGTATGGCGTGCCCAAGTCCAAGGGGCTCCTTCTGTCTAATAAAGTAGATGTTTGCCATCTCAGATATCTCCTTTACGACTTTCAGCATATCAGTTTTACCTTTTAACTCTAGCGTATGCTCAAGCTCGTATGAGTAGTCGAAATGATCTTCTAGTGAATACTTATTCCTGCCTGTTATTATTGTTATATCATCTATCCCTGATTTTACTAGTTCCTCCACTATATACTGTATAGATGGCTTATCCACAACTGTAAGCATCTCCTTAGGCTGTGCTTTTGTAGCAGGAAGCACTCTAGTCCCAAGTCCTGCTGCTGGTATCACCGCTTTTCTTATTTTCAAAAATAATCCCCCCAAAAATCTTAAATTTCACATTCTGAATTCTATACTTTTAATTCTTAACTGTTTTCAAAATTCTACATTCTCAATTCTAAATTCTCCATTGTTTTCTAGTCTCTTTTATATAAATCCCTTGTATAAACCTTATCCTCTACATCTGCTAAATCATCAGAAAGCCTGTTTGTAACTATCACGTCTGAGGTATTTTTAAATTCATTCAAGTCTTTAATAACTCTTGAGTTAAAAAAACTTTCCTCTTCCATTACAGGCTCGTATATTACTACCTCTATCCCTTTAGCTTTAATCCTCTTCATTATCCCCTGTATAGCTGAAGCCCTAAAGTTGTCTGAATCTGTCTTCATGGTTAGTCTATATATCCCTACAATTTTTGGATTTTTAGAAAGTATCATATCTGCTATATGGTCTTTTCTGGTTGTATTGGCATCTACTATTGCCCCAATTATATTGTTAGGAACATTATCATAGTTTGCTCTAAGCTGCTTTGTATCTTTTGGTAGGCAATACCCTCCATAGCCAAAAGAAGGGTTGTTATAGTGGTTTCCTATTCTAGGATCAAAGCTTACCCCCTCTATAATCTCCTTTGTATTCAGCCCTCTGCGTTCAGCATAGGTATCCAATTCATTGAAATAAGCCACCCTCATTGCCAGATATGTGTTTGAAAACAGTTTTACCGCTTCTGCTTCTGTGGAATTGGTAAACAATACAGAAATATCTTCTTTTAAAGCTCCCTGAACCAAAAGGCTTGCAAATTTCTCAGCTCTTTCAGACTTCTCACCCACAATAATTCTTGACGGGTATAGGTTGTCATAAAGAGCTTTCCCTTCCCTCAAAAATTCAGGTGAGAAAATAATATTATCTGTCTGAAACATCTCCCTTACTTTTTCGGTATATCCAACTGGTACAGTCGATTTAACAATCATTGTTGCCTCTGGGTTTATAGACAGCACGTTGGCTATCACTGCCTCTACTGTCCTTGTATTAAAGTAATTCTTTTCAGGATCGTAATTTGTAGGGGTAGATATGATTACATACTCAGCATTTTCATAAGCTTTATAAGCATCTGTAGTTGCAGTTAAATTTAATTCTTTAGTTGCTAAAAACTCCTCTATCTCAACATCCATAATTGGTGATTTTTTATTATTTATCATATCAACTTTTTCTTGCATAATGTCTAAGGCTATAACTTCATTGTATTGAGCTAATAACACAGCATTTGAAAGCCCAACATATCCTGTCCCTGCTATTGTAATTTTCATCCGATATCCCCTTCTATTTTTATTTTTTCATTTTTTCCTCTGAATAAACACCAATTTTATCTAATAATTTAAAATTTATATTTCTTAATAAAAGTTTTTTAACCTCTCTTCTATACACTACATCCATCAAAAACACTATTCCATTAATTACTCCAACTACCACTGCAGTCTTTGTAGAAATTAATATCCAATTAATCCATGAATCAATATTTCCTATTATTTCAAAGTAATTAATCATATAATTAGAGATAAATATTGTCACTCCAACTATTAACAAATATTTTGTATAAATAAAAATATAATCTTTGATTTTTTTATCAAAACATCTAACAAAAGTCATAATAGGCTTTAACACAAAAGTCACTGCTATATTTGAAGTTATAGTTCCTATAATCACACCATTTAAACCTATCTTTTGAACTAAAATCAACGATACTAGTAAATTTATAATACTTTCAAAAATTGGATTATATATATCATTGTAGAATCCTGAATTTGTCTTAAAAACATCTGTTATTGCCCTCGTGATCTGAATAAATAAATTTACTAATAACAAACTCACAGTTAATGACGGCAAAATATAATCTATACCCATCCATAGACCTATAAATGGATTTAAAACATAAAATGTTACTGTTACAATTATAGATCCAGTTATCATATATAATAAGTGTAATT
Organism: uncultured Ilyobacter sp.; assembly: GCA_963675185.2. GTDB lineage: Bacteria > Fusobacteriota > Fusobacteriia > Fusobacteriales > Fusobacteriaceae > Ilyobacter_A. Next base: position 1,439,880 of record CAXXOH010000003.1, on the reverse strand, counting down.
TTTCCCAAAATTTAAATATATCTAATTTATTATGTTGTGCTATAAAATTTCCTATTTTAGGTGTTAATACAGGTGTTAGTACACCTATTATCGTTACTACCATTTGGTATACTATTAAATAACTTGAATAAATTGCTACAATTTCTAAGCTCGTGTACTTTGAAAGCAATATAAAATCCGTATTATAAACTACCAGGCTACCTATCGAATGCCAAAATAAATTTTTCATATCTTTTATTATTTGTTTTTCTCTATCTTTTACTTTTTTTATTTTTTTATAGTTATATTGGAAATGCTTATTAAAGAAAAAGTAATTAAATATATTTTGTCCTATCATTATTAAAACAAATAATAGAAACGACTGTGTATATATAAGAATCAAAAGTTGCATTATATTTAATAAAACTTTTGAACTCCCTTGTATTGTCCTTACAAGTCCATATTTTTGATCTGCTGTAAGCAATATTGAATATTTTGCAAAAGTATAAGATAATGCTGTATTAATTACATATAGTATCCAAAATATATAAATGTAGTTTCCATAACTGATTGTATTTATTAGTTTTGGCAATAATAAACTTACCATACTTCCAAGAACCAAAATTATTATAGAAATCATTTTATAATAAGAGTCTATTGTCGATATCACTATACTAACTCTATTTATATCATTATTTGCTAATGGTTTATATAGTGCATAAGTCGAGGCTGATGCTATTCCTAAATTAGCTAAGTTTAAATATGCTACCATTTGAGTAAACAATCTCATTAAACCTAAGGCTTCTGTTCCCATAGTATCAGAGAAAACTCTATTCACTACAAAACCTAATATTCCGATTGTAACTGTAAAAAATAAATTTAAAAATAAATTTTTTTTCAAGTTATGCTCTCCTTATTTTTTTCTTTATTTCTAAAAGAAATGGAAATATTATTTTTATCCAATTTTTTATTCCTAATTCATTTTTAAAATCTTTTTTAATTTTATCAAGACTTTTTTTATCTCCTATCTCCAATGATATTGATACAGCACTTTCCAACACCCTTAAAACAATCTTTTTTCCCAAACTTAAATCAATCTCTAATTTATGCTTTAATTCTCTCATTACAATTAACAGACCTTCTGTATTTTTTATACTTTTTTTGCTAGTCATAGTTGAATTCGCCCTGTATCTTCTCCTAAAAAATGTATTATTAATGTGTAATATTTTTGAAGCTTCACTATATAATAGTGGTATAAATAATTCATCTTCATGAATTATCCCTTCAAAAAACTTCAACTCTATTTTCTTCAAGAATTCTAAATTTATAAAATTTAAGCATACCGAAGCACTATACTCGTTATTTTTTAAAACTATTTTTAAATATTCTTTTCCAGTCATTATAGTACTTGGAGTTTTTTTTCTAATATACGCATACTCATTTGTAATCATTTTCACATCGCTTACAAAATTAATACCATTAAAAGTTAAGATATCCAAATCATTTTCTTCTGACAGTTTATAGCATACTTCTAAGGTTTCCCTTTCTAAAATATCATCACTATCAAAAAAATAAATATATTTTCCTTTAGAAGCCTCTAAGCCTCTATTTCTAGCGCTAGATTGACCTTTGTTGTTTTGATTAAAAACTTTTATTCTCGTATCTTTTTTTTGACACCTATCTATAATTTTACTGCTACTATCTGTAGAACCGTCATTTACTACTATTATTTCTATCTCTTTTAAAGTTTGACCGATTATACTCTCCAGAGCTTCCTCTAAGTATTTTTCAGTGTTATAAACAGGTATTACTACACTAACTTTTGTAGTTTCTATATTATTATTCATAATCTCTCCACCCCTAAATCCTTCGTATAAACTTACCCTATATGCCTTCTATCCATCACTCGTCACTATCACAATTAAAATGTTCTTTTTCTAATCATTACTATCCCAGTAACTTATTACTTTATTTATACTTTTATAATTGGTCCTTCATACTATTGCAATAAGAGCTATCAACCAAAATATTGAATTATATCCAAATGTCATGGATTCACTCAGATTAAAAGTTAAAGTCAATAAAAATAAAATGAAAATCATATTATAATTTTTTATATTTCTATTATTTTTACGTATTCCAAAACTAACAGCAAAAAAATATAGAATAAAGCCTATTAAGCCTAATTGTAATAATATCTCTAATAAACCATTATGAATGTGGGCTGCAACAAAGCCTACTTTTTTTACCATCCTAATCCAATAAATACTATTCTCATACCATAGCCCAAGATATCCGTATCCTTTTACTATATTTTCTTTAAACAAATTTATTCCATAATCCCATAAATAAGTTCTTCCTGTTAAAGTTACATCTCTATTTGTAAAATTTTTAATTAAATAAGAGAAAATATTGGTCGTTGAAAATAGTAGTACAGATATAACTAAGTAGGTATAAAAATATTTGACTTGATTTTTTATTGGTTTTATTTTTTCTTTAAAAATTAAAATTATTCCTAAAATTAAGATAATTAAAGAAGTAGTACTCTTAGATCCTATAACTAATAGCAAACATAGCAAACTAAACATTATAATTTTTTTTTCTTTAGTTGCTAAATATTCTAATACTAAACTATTAAATCCTATACTCATAATTCTACCTAAACTATTTCTATGATTAAATACCCCTCTCCAAGTTCCTCCATATCTATAATCTTGAAAAATGCCAATTTCTGGAACAAGAAAAATAAAAAAGTAGCTTAAAATCACTGTTATAATTATCGCCTTATTAAATAAGGATATAATTTCTATAGAGGAATATCTTTTTCTTAGATAGAAAGCATAAAAACTAATAAATAATAATAGAATCGATTTTCCAAAACTATTATTAAAATTTGAACTCCAAAATGAACTAATAATTATATAAATATTTAATATAAAAATAAATATATTGTAATTCCATTTAACTTTTATTCTATAAAAATATATGAAAGTACTTAGAAAAATCAGTATTATATATATATTTTTCATTGTCTCTAATTTTGAATTCACTATACCTTTTTCAATTAATGGAATAAAAGAATTAATTAAAAAAAATAACGTTAAAATATTTTTTACATTTTCTAAGCTTTTTAATTTTAATTTCATATCAACCTCTTATCTAATCTTAAAACTTTCGTAGATTTTTAGATGTTTTTTACAATGATATCCCAATTAAATCGTTCAATTTTTTTCATAAACCCTATATCCTATTTTTTATCATTGACTTCTTAGGTGATTTTTTTATCAACTTTTAACCTTTTCAATAATATAGTAAGATTTAAGAGCTTTTATTGCCACTAAACGACATTGCTTACCATACTCTCTTTACTATTTAGATTAATGATTAAAATTACAACATAACCTATCCTACCATTACAATTTGCTTCAACTATATCTTCTCATATTTTTACAAGTTTTATAAAATCCTAAATCTATATCCGTATACTTATACTAAGCTAATACTCTTTTTCGCAATTTGTTCATATGAAAAATAATTTCTACCATTTTTTTCAGCAATTAATTTCATTTGTAAGTAGATCTTTTTATTACAAATTATTTTTCTTAGCAACTTCATAATCTCGTCACATGAATCCTTATGTAAAAATTTTACATTTCCACCTAAATCTACATGCGTTGTGCCTTCCCAATATTTACAAACCATTGGTACTCCCTGACCAACCGTCTGTTCCCACAATACAGAATGTCTCCCAGGATATACAACAAGTTGACTTGACGCTATATAATTATATGTTTCATCTGATGAAATCCACCCAGCGTATTGAACAATATCATTATCCACTAAATTATCAAATTCTTCTTTTATTTCTGGTAGTACAGATCCGTACACTAATAGTTTAACATTCGGTATAGATAACGATTTTACTGCCTGCATTAAATATAGCGTCTGCATTTTAAATCGATCAATTTTCCCTCCTGTTACAATAAGAAAATCATTTCTTTCTATATTAAAACGCTTTCTTAACTCTGCTATTTTACCCGGTTTACGAGCTTCTTCAGCTTTATTATCCTCAACACCAAGTGGTAAATATTCTACTTTTTTTTTATCAATTCCGTACATATTAACCAAAAAATCTACTCTTGCTGGCAAAACGCCATAAAATTTAGTTACGAATGGCTCCAATTTTTTTGCGCAATATCTCCATATTAATTTATGAAGTATATTCTTAGAAATCCAATTATTATTGATATTGGAAAAATCAGCATGATTATCTACATACAAACGGCATGATGGATTTTTTTTCATATATTTAGCTATTTCAGAAGTTCCAAAATATTGACAATTATGCGAAAAGATTATGTCGGGCTTAATCTCATTTAAAATTTTATAAATGCCACGATATACTCTAAACACTTTGGTTATTTTTGATTGTAAGAAATCAGCTGCATGCTTTAATCTATATACTGTCACTCCTGCATTTGTTTTATAATGATAACGATTAACTTTTACCATTGAGTCAACTTGTCTTTCATACTCTGTCGTAATTACATACACATCATTATCTTTAGCATGACATTCTACTAATACGCTATCTTGGTATGACCACCCCTCACTATAACCACCTGTCATAATTAAATGCACTATTTTCATACTACCTCTCCCTTAATTAAAGAAATCTTGAAAAATACACTTATATTGTTTTTCATATTTTTTCAACTCATCGCCATAAGAATCAAAGGAATTATCAGCAAATGATAGTTGTATCGTTTTTTCTTTCTGTATATTCATGTATCTATTTTTATAAAACTCCATACCATTTACCTGGTTCAAAAATCCACCTATTTTTCCATTTATAGGATTGGTATAATCTAGCACATAGTTATTTCCGTTGCATATTGTTTGTAAAACGACAGAATGAAAGCGCATACCTATGGCAATTTTCGCATGCTTAAAAACATGCATTGTTTCTTCCAAAGTCAAAGGATCGTTTTGTACATGTACATTCGGCAAATTAACACGCATCGCAAGCTGGTTTAAATACTTTCTGTCATCTCCACCTATAGAAAAATAATGCATAGGAATTAATCTAACAGGCATACCTTGAACTGCAAGGTTTTTAAGCATTTGAATAAAACTCTGATTAATTTCTTCAATCCTATCTTTCGTATCATTGATAGCATACTCCATAGGAAATTCCCGTAAATTTACAACTATATAATTATCATTTTCAACTTCGTTAGTATCACGTTTTATATATTCCGCTGCTGCAAAAGCTGCAGGATCAATTAAAGCAAACATATTCTGTTTATTTTCTACTAATTCATTGGCCCAATTTAAAGATGCTTCATCTCTAAAAATACAAAAATCTGAATATTTTATTATATTACATGCTGCTTTTAAATATGTTCTTTTATTTAATGGTCCTAATCCACATCCTAATAATATCGTTTTTTTATTGTGCTTTTTCGCTTTCATAAAAGCATATTCAATCATATACATCCACGAAACATCAAGTAATGGACCACCACCTACAGCTATACAATCAACCATTTTAATAGTTTGAGTAAGTGTCTTATGATTTCTAGAATCAAATAAATTTATCTTTATGTTATTTTTTCCTGTTATTTTCTTATAAAAATCAATATCCTCATGTATAGTCCGCTCACTAAAAAACGGATAAATAGATCCCAAATATAATTCGATAGAGTCATCAACTTCTAATAATAACTTAATTAATCCAGCTAAAATTGCCCGATCTCCTATTGTTTCAGTACCATACCATCCAATGATAGCTAATTTCATGTTTATTCCCTCCTAATTACAGCAAATGTAATCTGCTACGAATTAAATATATCAATAAATTTGCTTTAGCATATTTTTCTTTTATAAAAAGATAAATTCCATAAAATGTTGGGGCAAAAGCATAATGAATGCAACTTCCACAATTTTTTTTAATATTTATACATTCTCTATCCACGTCTCCAGATTTTATATAATCTGATATTGAGCTACGTAAAAGTGACCCTATTTTTTCACTCGCAGTTGCACATAAATATAAATCTAAACTTTCATTAATTGTAATATCCCTTTTTATATAATTACATACAGCTATTCTTTTGTGTTTATCATCTTTTAAATAATAATAATTTATGAAACTTTTAAATTTTTTTTTGATAGAAGAATTTTCAACAAATTCGCTATAGAAGAACTCTCTTGCAAGAAAACTAGATTTCTTATTTTGTAAAACACTATAGTCTTCATTGTCAAATGTATAAATACGTTTATTAGGTACCGCTAAATGAAAATAAACATCTACCCCCCATGAAGCTGCTAACTCTTTAGCCCAGACCATATCCGATGTATTGCTTTTAGATATGGTGTATCCTAAATCAAAATTATCACAATACTCATTAATATTATCTTTAATACAGTTTATAGTTTCTATAGTTTTTTCAAAGCTACCAGGAATTCCACGAGTTTTATCATGAATCCCTCCAACCCCATCTAAAGAAATTGTTAAATTTAATTTAACCCCTTTTTTTTTACATAGTTTTTTTGCTTCTGATAGGTTATTTAACAACAAATTAGAAGACACACCATTTGAGATAATGTATATATCTTTTAGCGATTTAAGATTCAATATATTACCGATAATAGACAGAAAATCTTTATGTAAAAAAGGTTCTCCACCATTTATTCCAATTGATTCTACTTTGTCCAGATATGTATCTTGTAAAACAACTTGAAGTTGCTCCACACTTAAATCACATTTATCTGTTACTTTCCAAATATTACATGTTGTACATTTCGAATTACATTTATTGGTAATTGGCATTTGAATAACTTTTGGTTTCAATCTAATGCCAAAAACATTTGAACAAATATGGTCATACATCCTATTAAGTAAAGTCATTTCCCTTCCCTCCTACAAACACTATAAATTTGGTTTAAAATTTTATAGCTCTCATCATGTGTAGTAATTTGTTGATTAATGATCGTTGAATTAAAAGAGCCTTTATTTATTTTTGAAATGATTTCTTTTAAATCTTCACTTGAATTAAATCTAAATTTTAATCCTGATATATTTTCTTTTATTAAACACCCTACATTTCCAATATCACTACCTATAACAGGCGTCCCTAATGAAAAACTCTCAGCCATAGTCATCGGATATCCTTCATACCATTGAGTTGGAAGAATAAGTGCTTTTGATTTACCAATAATTTTCTTTACCTCTTCATTTGGTACAAAACCAATCATCTTCACATTTTTTAAATTATTCTGCTCTATAAATCGCTTACACCAAGCTTCCTCCGGACCAATGCCGCAAATAATTAGCTCGAAATCTTTGATATTTTTCCACGCTTCAAGCAACAGCTGGATGCCTTTCAATTTATCTAAGCGTCCAGCAAAAACGAACTGATTTTCTCTTTGGGCATAGGGAATACATTCAGCCTCAGCAGTTACAAAATTAGGTTTTATAAACACCTTACTAGGGTCAATAATTTTTTTCCCTCTACTGTTTAATTGCAACAATTTTTCTTTATTAAATTCAGTCAAACAAATATAATTAAGTTTTTTATAGGTCCCAAAAAATCTATGAATTTTCAAATTCACTACACACGCTAATGTTTGTAGAAAACTTCCTCTGTAACATCTGTGTTTAACCGCGCATCTCAACCCTTTACTTAAGCAATCCTCACAAATAAATCCACTTCCATCTTTATTTTCTTTATAAAAAGTTGCTCCAGCACAGAGCAAACGAAAGTTATGAATGGTCTGTACCACAGGAATTTTACAAGCAAACGCTGCATAATAAACGGAGGGACTAATCAAATTTAATGTGTTATGAACATGAACGATATCGATTTTTTGTTCCTTAATGATTCTCTTAACTTCTTTGTATGTTTTGAGTGAAAAGATCGTTGTAAACGGAAGACATAACTTCTGAATTTTGCTGAGGTTTTTTAACTCTAAATTATTTCGGCTATAAAGAATAACTTCATGTCCCTGATCTTCTAATAGCTTCCGTTCATTTTTAACAACTGTATCTTCCCCTCCAGGTATTTGATAATAGTTGTGGACTATGAGTATTTTTGGTTTTGACATGGCTAATTCCCTCTGAACATATCTGCATTTTCAAGGTACCAACTGTACACAGTCTTTATTCCTTCTTCTAGCGCCACACTATGCTTCCATCCTGAATCTTGAAGCCTCGACACATCAAGTAACTTTCTTGGCGTACCATCTGGTTTGGACAAATCGTTTATTATTTCTCCCTCATAACCAACTACTCTCTTTATTATTTCAGCAAGCCCTCTTATCTCTACATCTTCACCTATTCCCATGTTTACGTGAATCTCATCGGAGTAGTTCATCATTAGGTGTATGCAGGCATCTGCAAGGTCATCCACATAAAGGAATTCTCTTCTAGGTTTTCCTGTCCCCCACATAACTACCTCTTTATCTCCATTTACCTTAGCCTCATGAAACTTTCTTATAAGTGCAGGCATCACGTGAGATGTTTCAAGGTCGAAGTTATCGTTTATACCGTATAGGTTTGTAGGCATGGCTGATATAAAATCACATCCATATTGCCTTCTGTAGAACTTGCAAAGTTCTATCCCTGTTATCTTAGCTACTGCATAAGCCTCATTTGTAGGTTCAAGATGTCCGTCAAGCAGATACTCTTCTTTTATAGGCTGTTCTGCAAATTTAGGATATATACATGAGCTACCCAGAAAAAGTAGTTTTTTAACACCATATTTATACGCGCTGTGAATTATATTTGATTCTATCATCAGGTTGTCGTATAAAAATTCTGCAGGAAATGTGTTGTTTGCGTGTATTCCTCCTACTTTAGCTGCCGCAAGGAACACAAACTCCGGTTTTTCCTCTTTAAAGAATTTTTCCACTTCTGCCTGTCTCCTAAGGTCTAGCTCTTTTGATGTTTTATATATTATGTTTGTATAACCAAGTTCTTCCAGTCTTCTAACTATGGCAGATCCCACCATACCACGGTGTCCTGCTACATATATTTTTGATTCTTTATTCAAGATTTCCACCTCTTTTTATTTTGACACAAGACTTTCACGAGACTATGCACATGACTTTTTTCTTCTAGTCATATTGCAGTATGTGATCGTCTGTGTTTTAGCTATTTTAAATTTTTTAAAATATTTTTCTTTTAAATTCCAATTTTTCTCCAAAATTAACTAATAATCCTATTTTTATTCCTGTTGATTTTAGATAATTAACAACTTGTACTTCGTGTATAGGCATTAGCTTTGAAACTGCTTTTAGCTCTATTATTACTTTATCCTCTACCAGAATATCTGCTCTAAAATCTCCAACTATCCTGTCTTTATACATTACTTTTATTTCTTTTTGAGTTTCGGCTTTAATATTGTTGTTTTCAAATTCAACCATTAAAGCTTTTTCGTATACACTTTCCAAAAAACCATACCCAAGTGTATCGTAAACATTATAAAAGCATCTTATTATTTTCTTTGTTAACTCTTCATACAAATAGCTTTTCATTAAAAAACTCCTTTTTTAATACCAAGCTTATTAAAGCTATTTCAATCTATAGCAGTCTATGTCACAATTTTTTTGACACAAGACTTCCACTAGACTATGCCATGAATTTTTACACCTTAGTCTGTGGCAATCCGTGTCCAATTCCCTTTAGTCGAATGCCTTTTTTATTCTCTCTTCTTTTTCTACCATTTTCATGTCAGACTGCACCATTATTTTAACAAGCTCTTCAAATGAAGTTTTTGTTGGGTTCCACCCAAGAAGTGTTTTAGCCTTAGTAGGATCTCCAAGAAGTTGCTCTACCTCTGCAGGTCTAAAATATTTCGGGTCCACTTCAACTAGTACCCTGCCTGTATTTTTACAAATACCTTTTTCATCCACACCTGTTCCCTGCCATTCAAGCTCTATACCTGCTTCTCTAAACGCATACGTAGTGAATTTTCTTACTGTGTGCATCTCTCCGGTTGCAATTACAAAGTCTTCTGGTTTGTCATGTTGGAGCATTAGCCACATACATTCAACATAATCTTTTGCATATCCCCAATCTCTTTGCGAATCCATATTTCCAAGATATAGTTTTTCCTGTTTACACTGTGCTATCCTTGCTGCTGCAAGGGTTATTTTTCTTGTTACGAAAGTTTCCCCACGTCTTTCAGACTCGTGGTTGAACAGTATTCCATTTACAGCAAACATATCGTATGATTCTCTGTAGTTTTTTGTGATCCAGAAACCGTATAATTTAGCTACCCCATATGGAGATCTTGGATAAAACGGTGTAGTCTCTTTTTGAGGTACCTCTTGCACCTTACCATAAAGTTCTGAAGTTGATGCCTGATAGATTCTTGTCTTCTTTTCCATACCAAGAAGTCTAACGGCCTCTAATATCCTGAGAGTCCCCATCCCGTCTGTATCGGCAGTATATTCCGGCATGTCAAAAGATACCTTTACGTGCGACTGTGCCGCCAAATTGTATATTTCATCTGGCTGTATTTTTTGTATAAGTCTTATAAGGTTTGATGAATCTGTCATATCGCCGTAGTGAAGATTTATTTTCCTCTCAATGTGCATATCTTTAATAAGCTCATCTATGTATAAATGCTCTATCCTTTCAGTGTTGAATGAAGAAGCCCTTCTTATTACCCCGTGTACTTCATATCCCTTTTCAAGTAAGAACTCTGCTAAAAATGATCCGTCCTGTCCTGTAATTCCTGTTATAAGTGCTACTTTTGACATTTTTTCCTCCTAGTTTTATCTGTTCAATTTTTTCTTTTCATTCTAAATTAGCGTAAATTTTAATTAAATAAAGTATATTTTAAAAATTTTGTATTGGTTTCAAAATATCTTTTCCACAACCTTTTTGGGTCTTGAAAAAGCCTGTAGAGCCATTCAAGGCTTAAGCTCTGCATCCAAGTGGGAGCCCTTTTTATTTTTTCAGCATGGTAGTCAAAGCCTGCTCCTACTCCAAGCATTAATGAATTGATTTTATTTTTATGTTCATGCATCCATTTTTCCTGTTTCGGTGCTCCAAGCCCAACCCATAAAAAATCCGCATTGCTTTCATTTATCATCTGAACAATTCCATGATCCTCTTCAAACGTAAGTTGCCTAAACGGCGGAGAATACATTCCTGCTATTCTTACTTTTGGATATTTTTCTTTTAGCTTCATGTTGAGTTTATCCAGCGTATCGTTTGTACTTCCGTAAAAATAGTGGGTATAACCTTTTTTTTCAGATATTTTAAAGAGCTCATCCATCAAATCTGGACCAGTCACTCTTTTTGCATTTTTATATCCTTTTATTTTACTAAGGATTGAAAGTGGCCTTCCATCTGGCAATCTCATAAACGCATCATTTTGAATTTTTTTATAATCTATATCTTCAAATGACATAACTGTTGTGTGAACATTTGAAACACAAATATAATCCCCTTTAATTTCTTTTAAATTTTTCTCGATGGTTTCTACTGTATCAACCATATCCGTGACATTTATTTTTACACCTAGTATTTCACAAGTTTCCATCTGTTTCCCTCCGATTGCATTTATGTTAATATGCTCCTTCACTGCGGAACACACTTTTTATTGTCTTAATTATTATGACTATATCCAGCCATACAGACCAGTTTCTGTAGTAATATTCATCCAAATGCAGCCTCTCTTGAAAAGTGGTCTCGCTTCTTCCATTGGCCTGCCACATGCCTGTTATCCCCGGCTTTAAGTTCACTATCTTACGGTACTTCTCCCCCATATCTTCTATCTCCCTGTGAAGATAAGGCCTAGGCCCGACCATACTCATTTCCCCTTTGATGACATTTATAAACTGTGGGAATTCATCAAGGGAAGTCCTTCTGAGCTTTTCCCCTATCTTTGTTATCCTTGGGTCATTTTTCAACTTCTTGTTTGTAAGATACTCTTCTCTTATTCCAGGATCTCTTTCCATGAGCTCTTCCAATACTTTTTCTGCATTTACTATCATACTTCTGTACTTAATTATGTTTACGGTCCCGCCTGCCAGCGCTATTCTAGGCTGTTTGAAAAAAATACCGCCTTTTCTTTCGTGTTTTTCAGTCTTCAGCCACACGTATATAGACAGTGGAAATAATACTGCTACCCCTACAACTCCCCCTAGTACGTCCATACCCCTTTTAACGATCCTCTGCCACAGGCTGATTATCCCCTGGGAGGTTGTTACCAGCATCACACCGTCGTAGTCTTCTACCTCAGAGTTGAAGGTGAATACCCCATTCAATTCAGGTATGTACTTTATCCTCCTTACCTTACCCTCTATCTTGTCGGTTATCTCCATCATATCTTTTTTGGTGGCCTTTGGGAGTGCCACTATTACCTCGTCCACCTTGTTGTCTTGCAGGTAGCCGTCCAAGTCGGCAAACTGACAGGCTATACTTTTCCTGTCGATTCTCACCTTGTCGTTGAACTGCACGTAGCCCAATAGCTTGTACATGGTGAACCTATTTTGGCTTATTATCTCTGTAAGTTTTTCTGCGGTGTCGCCCGTACCTATTATGAGGAGTTTCTTCTCAAGCTGCTTCACAAAAAGCTTCCTGGTAAACTGCGCCAAAAACATGTTGAACATGAAAAATATCCCTACAATTAACACCGTGTTGAAAATCCCGGTTTCCTTTGGGTAAGCTATGTCGCTTATCGCCAGTACACCCAGGAATTCTGCATGCACCTTTACCTGCCTGTTGAGCTCCTCCCATATGAGGAAAGTTTTGAAGCTGTACCCGTTTTTAACCATCTTGAGCAAAAAATATATCAAGAAGTTGGTAACTGCCAACTTCTGCCCTACACCGAATACCTTGCTGAGATTGTAGAAAAATAAAAACTGAATAGCTATCATGAATATTTTTATAAAGTACCTGTACACCCTTTCCCTATCCATGCTATATGCACCCCCTTTACGATAAAAATAAAATTTTATCAAACTGTTTTCCGACAACGTTATTCTTTACCTTGTCAATCATGAATAAACTCTGTTCTGTCTTAATTAACACTCTTTTGCTTATAGTACCCGAATATGGTTAAATTATTATTAAATTTATGTAAAAAACAATCGAAAACTTCTTTTATAAAAACTAAAAAACTATTTTTGTCACGAATTTTCACTAATTTCACGAATTATTAAAGATTTTTATTAGTGCTCATTCATAGGATTCGTGACTAAGCTCTTTTTCAAAGCTTTTTCTGATCACAGAGTTCCTCAGAGTTTCAAACATGAGCTGCACAGAGAATTTCTTTTAAAATTAAATATATTTTTGTCACGAATCACACGAATCTTCACAAATTATTGAAAAGCTTTAAGCAAGCCACTCTTGTGCCTAAATGCTTTTTTATTACTCTGTGAAACTTACTCTTTTCCTCTGTGCAACTCTGTGTCCAAAGTATTTTTATGTTTTTACATTCGAGTTAATTCGTGAGATTCGTGGCTAAGTTTTTTTTAAATCTTTTTCTGATCACAGAGTTTCTCAGAGTTTTTTAAACATGAGCTGCACAGAGGAAACACTTTATAATCAAAAGACTCTTTTTTGTCACGAATCACACGAATCTTCACAAATTATTCAAAAGCTTTAAGCAAGGTTCTGAGTGCCTAAATGCTTTTTTATTACTCTGTGAAACTTACTCTTTTCCTCTGTGCAACTCTGTGTCCAAAGTATTTTTATGTTTTTACATTCGAGTTAATTCGTGAGATTCGTGGCTAAGTTTTTTTTAAATCTTTTTCTGATCACAGAGTTTCTCAGAGTTTTTTAAACATGAGCTGCACAGAGGAAACACTTTATAATCAAAAGACTCTTTTTTGTCACGAATCACACGAATCTTCACAAATTATTCAAAAGCTTTAAGCAAGGTTCTGAGTGCCTAAATGCTTTTTTATTACTCTGTGAAACTTACTCTTTTCCTCTGTGTAGTTCTGTGTCCAAAATATTTTTATGTTTTTACATTCGTGTCAATTAGTGCGATTCGTGGCTAAGCTCTTTTTTTAATTTTTTCTCATCACAGAGTCCCTCAGAGTTTCAAACATGAGCTGCACAGAGGAAACACTTTATAATCAAAAGACTCTTTTTTGTCACGAATCACACGAATCTTCACAAATTATTCGAGTTCTTTAAGCAAGGTTCTGAGTGCCTAAATGCTTTTTTGTTACTCTGTGAAACTTACTCTTTTCCTCTGTGCAACTCTGTGTCCAAAGTATTTTTATGTTTTTACATTCGAGTTAATTCGTGAGATTCGTGACTAAAATCTTTTTAATATTATATTTAATCTACAAATTTACCTTAAGCGCTTCCACCGGGTCCATATGGGCTGCCTTCTTTGCGGGTACCACTCCGAACAGTATCCCGAGCAGCACAGACACCAACGCCGCCAAGATAAACTGATGAGCGAAAAATATTGGCGCTATCCCTATGAGCCTGCCCACTATCTTACCCCCGGCATAACCTGAAGCCAAGCCCAGCACCCCGCCCGTAAGGCTGAGTACGGTTGACTTTATAAGAAATATAAGCAGTATGAACTCTTTGCTGGCACCCATGGCCCTTAGTATGCCTATCTGCGATATCCTCTCCCTCACCGTTATCACCATGAGGTTGCTTATGCCTATGCCCCCGAAAGCGAGCGACACAAGACCTATAGCTGCAAGGAACAGATTCATGGTCTTTTTTATATTCTCCACACGCTTATATTTTTCAGAGGCTTCCATCACCGTGTATATCCCTTTTTTCCTGTGGAGTTTTTCCAGTGTGGATATCACCATAGGCGACAGCTCATCGGCGTCCTCCCCGTCTTCGAAGGCTACCAGCACCCTTGATATTTCAGGGCTCCCGATCATGCTTCTGTATGCCTTGTAGTCCACTATCCCCTGTCCTGCAAACCTGTCAAGTAAGCTATCATCAGATTTGTAGACTCCCCTTACCACAAACCTGGCTTTTCTTCCAGTTGCCCCGAGCTCAAGGACCCTGCCGGCAGCGTACGGTGTGCCGAACCTCTCCGCTGCGAACTTTTCATCTATAAGAATCTCATTTTCAGAAAGTTTTCCTGAATTTCCAGAAATAAAAATTAAATTCTTTTCCGAAATAGCATCAAAAGTCAAGCCTGTGATAAAAAAATCTTCCAGGTCTATCTCGTAGGCCGGTATGTAAGTATAGCTAACTCCTGGAAGAGACTCTAAAATCTCTATATCTTCTATGCTTATATAGTCCCTCTTGGACACGTTTTCCCCTGACACGCCTATCATAACCCTATTTTCGGCCAGGAATGCCAGGTCCTTTTCTACGGCAGCCTTGCCCCCCTCGGCCACTGAGTATATGGTGATAACCGAGGCTATCCCCATGAGTATACCAAGAACAGGAAGCATGGTCTTTAATTTATTTGAAAAAAGCATTTTTGAGGCTACCCAAAAGCAGCTTTTAAAGTTCATGCGACCCTCCTTAATCATAAAAACATTATTTTGGATATCGGACACTATATATTCAAGTAACAATTTCAAATGATTTTTTCTGTCACGAATTACACGAATTTTCACTAATCTCTGATTCAAAACATAATTTAATAAAAAACTATTTTTATAACGAATCATACTTATCATTTTAAAATTTTTTCTTCAAATTTATTCTTTTAACATAGATTCTTTAAAAAATACCTAAATTCAAAAGATTTTTTTGTCACGAATTACACTAATCTTCACTAATTTTTAATATCTTAATTCATGTTTATTTGTGCGATTCGTGACTAAGCATTTTCTTTTTGGACACGGAGCTGCTCAGAAAAACACTTTAAAATCAAATGATTTATTTTTGTCACAAATCTTCACGAATTACACCAATTTTTTAAAATCTTTTATTAAGATCTTATTCGTGTTCATTTGTGTAATTCGTGACTAAAATTTTTTCTTCAAATTAATTCTTTTAACATAGATTCTTTAAAAAATACCTAAATTCAAAAGATTTTTTTGTCACGAATTACACTAATCTTCACTAATTTTTAATATCTTAATTCGTGTTTATTTGTGCTATTCGTGACTAAGCATTTTCTTTTTGGACACGGAGCTGCTCAGAAAAACACTTTAAAATCAAATGATTTATTTTTGTCATAAATCTTCACGAATTACACCAATTTTTTAAAATCTTTTATTAAGATCTTATTCGTGTTCATTTGTGTAATTCGTAACTAAAATTTTTTCTTCAAATTAATTCTTTTAACATAGATTCTTTAAAAAATACCTAAATTCAAAAGATTTTTTTTGTCACGAATTACACTAATCTTCACTAATTTTTAATATCTTAATTCATGTTTATTTGTGCGATTCGTGACTAAGCATTTTCTTTTTGGACACGGAGCTGCTCAGAAAAACACTTTAAAATCAAATGATTTATTTTTGTCATAAATCTTCACGAATTACACCAATTTTTTAAAATCTTTTATTAAGATTTTATTCGTGTTCATTTGTGTAATTCGTGACTAAAATATTTTTTATTCTTTCTGCTGAAACCTTTTACCTACAATACCACTCTTTCAAATTCCAATTTCGTGCTGGCAAAATTTAAAATTATTCCCAACTTCAATCCAGTCGCCTTCAAATAGTTGCACACTTGAGCTTTGTGGGCATCTGATAATTTAGAAACGGATTTCAACTCTAAGATTATTTGGTCTTCTACTAAAATATCCGCGATATAATTCCCTATTGCATGCCCTTTAAACTGAACCTTTATATCTTTTTGCTGCTCAACTTTAATGTTTTTTTCTTTAAACATCACCATAAGAGCATTCTCATACACTTTTTCTAAAAATCCATACCCGAGTTCATTATACACTTGCATTGCTATACCGATTATTTCATAAGATAAATCTTTATAGATAACTTCAGGCATAATTCCCTCCTAAAAACTTTTCTTTGTCACGAATTTACACTAATCTCACGAATCATTCAAAACCTTCAAAAAAAGTTTTTTATTTAATCTTTATAATTTGTGTCTATCCGTGTGATTCGTGACAAAATATTTATTTTTTATTTTCCAGCTATACTCTATTCTCTATACTCTATACTCTATTCTCTGTACTCTATTATCTATATAACTGCTTTAACTCAGTTTTTTATCTTTAATTTTGCATTCTCAATTTTCAATTCTCAATTAATTCTTTACTTTAACCATCTCTCCCTCTTTCACCTTGAAAGGGTTCATGACCACACTGGTACCTTCTGGCAGGTTCAGCACCTCGTACTTGGAAAGTGTCTTTATCCCAGTGTTTATCTCCTTTTTCTCAACCACGCCGTCTTCTACCACGTAAACGTAGTCTTTCCCGTCGTCTTGGATGACCGAGAAGGAATCCACCACCAGTATGTCGTTTTTCTTGCTGCCCAGGAACTCCACGCTCACAAGGTAACCGGGCTTGAGTTTTCCTGTGCCGTCCATGGCTATCTCCACTTCCACCATCCTGTCAACGTACGTTTCTTTTTGCACAAGTTTGGCTATATTCGCCACCTTGGCCACGCTTCCCTTGTAGATCTCGTTTTTGTTGTCCCTAGACCCCACGTTTACGCCCATGCCCTCTTTCAGGTTTTGCACCTGCTGCACCGGCACGTCCACCTTTACCATAAGGTTGTCGTAAGGGGCTATGGTCATTAGCTTTCTCCTAGGGTCTGCCGTACCGCCGCTCTCCGCAAGGAGCTGGGTCACTATCCCGTCAACAGGGGAAACGAGCTCTCCTTTTACTTTTGCCAGTTCGTCGTTTTTCTCCTCGTATAAAAACTCAAGCTTCGCTATCTGGCTCTCCATGTTGCTCTTTTGGAGGTTCAGCTCCAGCCTTAGCCTGTCGTACCCCATCACCAGGAGGTCGTACTTTTTCTTGGCGAGTTCCAGCTCAGTCTTTATGTTCTCGTATTCAAGCTCTTTTTTGGAAGCCTGGGTGTATGTCTGGTTTGCCTCGATTGCCGATATGCTGTCCTGCTCGTACAGGTCCTCCTTTACCTTGGCCTCTTTTTTTAGGTTGGTAAGCTCGAACTCCACTACCTTCAGCTCTCTGCTGAGCCCTTTTATCTGTTCACTTACCTCTTCTATTTCCAGTTTCTTGCTATCCAGCTCAAGCTGAAGGGCCCCCGACGAGAGGTTTTCCAGTGCAAGCTTTGCGTTTTTGAGGTCCAGGCCTATAGCCTTCATTTCCCTTATTATCTGTTCGCTGTACCTCTGGTCGAAGCTAATAAGGGCCGTCCCAGCCTTTACCTCGTCCCCCTCCTTCACGTAGAGTTCCTGTATCGTCAGCGGGAGCTCAGTGTACAGGTTGTACTCCTCGGAAGGTGACACCATCCCCTCCAGGGTTATGCTCTCCTCTATGTCCTCCCTCTTTACCTGCTCCAGTCTGACCTGCTTTACCTTAGAGTTGCTCTTGCTGTATGCATATCCTCCGGCCCCGGCAATTATTACGGCAGCAAGGGCTGTCAGTATAATTTTCTTCTTCATGTTCCCTCCAATTTCAAACCTTTTTCACGGCACAAAAAAATCACTAAAACCTTTTTTTGAGCACAGAGCTTTTAAACATGAGCTGCACAGAGAAAATGCTTTAAAGACTATTTTTGTCACGAACTCAACACAAATCCCACGATTTTTAAAAACTTTTTCAAGATTTTTATTCGTATATATTCGTGCGATTCGTGGCTAAAGTTTCTTTTCACCTCTGCGAAACTCTCTATTTTCCTCTGTGTCCAATATATTTTCATAATTCTCAATTTTCAATTCTAAATTACTTTACTTAAGCGAGCTCTCGTATTCGTCCACTGCAAACACGAAGTTTCTCTGAAGGGCGTAGTATTTTTCCTCCGCCTGCTGCAGCTTGTTTACGGAATCCAGATAGTCAAGCGAGCTTACCATGCCGTTTGTGTATCTAAGTGTGTCTATTCTTGCGTTTTCCCTGGCTATGTCAAGCTTTAGCTCCTGTGACGCCAGCTCATCTTTCAGGGTCAGCATCTCTATATACTTGCTCCTTATATCTATGGCTATCCTGTCCAGGCTCTCCTTGTACCTTATCTCCGCCTGCTGTTTTTCATGTTTTCTCTGCTCCAGGTTGTCCCTGTTGCTTCCCCATTTGAAGACGTCCCATTTGGCCTTTAGGGTCACCAGCCAGTCATCGTTTTCGTCTTCGTCTTTTTTCACCCTGTACTCAGTATCCACGTAGACGTTTGGATAGTAGTTGGCTTTTGCCAGCTTTATGTCGTTTTCAGCCTGTGCCAGGTATAGTTTCTCCATGTTGGCCCTGCTGCCTTCGGTGAGCGCCTTTTTCGAGTCTGTATCCGGGTCGTATTTTTCTATGTCAAGAGATTCCACGTCGAAGTCTTTCAGCTCGAGCTCATCGTTGATGGGCATGCCTATGAGTACTTTGAAGTTATCTTTGGCTATCTTTATCTCGTTTTCCCTTCTCATTTTAAGGGCTTTGTTTGTTACTATGTCAGATTCGAGCTTAAGTATATCCCCCTTGGGCACAAGCCTTCCGTTGTCGTATAACCTCTCCAGCCTTTTTTTCTGTTTTTCGAGAGTCTGCACAACCTCATCAGCCACTTCCACCTGTTTTTTCAGGTTCATTATTGCAAAGTAGGCGTCTATGACGTCGCTTCTGGCCTCAAGTTTCACACTTACATTTTCCAGCAAACTGATGTCGTAAGCAAATTTACTGTTCTCCAGGCTTCCTCTGAGCTTACCGCCTGTATAGATCGGCAGGCTCATGCTTATCTTTTCCGGTCCTACCCCTTGCGGGTCCCAGGTGTCATCCTTCATGAGGTCCTCCTCCACGGAGAATGTCACTCCAGGCAAAAAAGTCTTTTTCTTTTTTGTCACTTCCAGTCTATTTATGTCTATGTCCAACTCCTGCACCAGTACGTTGGGGTTTTTCTCGCTAGCCCTTATCAGCGCCTCTTCCAAACCCAACTCTTCTGAGTAGGCTGGAACACATGCCGCTAAAATACCCAGCGATGCCAGTATTTTTTTCCACATAGTTTCTCTCCTTTTTTATCTCTTCATTGCGTATTACCTTTTCTGCGTTTTCATTGAGCAGGGTTTCTGCCCTTTCGTCCCCCACCAGCTTTTTCAGCTGCCTTATGTCCTCTTCTATACCATAGGTGCGGTGCTGGGTATTGTGGGCGTCGCTTGCAAAAAAGTCCACTATCCCCGCATCCAAAAATTTCCCTATCTTCTTGCTGAGCCTTGGATTTCTGAGGCTCCCTAGGTTGCATTGAAAAAGAGCACCTTTTTCACATAGCCGTTTAAAAAAAGGGAGATCTAAGTCTCCGTACCTCTCTATATGGGCCAGTATAGGCGTGTACCCCAGGTCTACCACCATCTCAATACCCTTTGCAAGAATCTCCTTGGGGAGCATGTGCACCTCGAGGAGGAGGTACCTGCTGCCGGCAAGGGTCTGCACCCTGCCGTCTTTTATAGCCTGAAAACTTTCACCTGAAAGCATCACTTCATTTCCCAGGTAAAGCTCCACCCCTACCCCGGCATCCAAGAGTTTTTCCTTTAAAAGCCGGAATTTTTCTGCCAAATCCTTGTTTTCATACCTGCCGCCTATAAAGTGAGGCGTGCATATTATTTTTTTCACACCGTTCTTCTCGGCCTCAGCCGCCATCTGCACGGCCTCTTCCACCGAAGCGGCCCCGTCATCCACACAGGGTATTATGTGCGAGTGTATGTCTATCATAATTACTCCCCTTTGGAATAATCGTGGTAGTACTCGTAGTAGTTGTTGTAGTAGCTGTAGCTTCCGTAGCTGTAGCCGCTCTTGTCTATTTTATTGACCACCACTCCGTATATATTGGCTCCGGCCCTTCTTAAATATTTCGTTGTGTACTCCAGCTGTTTTCTGTTCACCATGTCGTAGCCGCAGATAAGCACCACCCCGTCGCTGTTTTTGGACAGCATCCCCACTTCTGAACCAACTGCCACAGGGGGGGTGTCCAGCACCACGAGGTCATATTCTTTTCTTATCTCCTCTATAAATTCCAGAGTTTTTTTCGACTCTAAAATCTCCGTAGGGTTCATCTTTAGGTGTTTCCCCGGGATGAGGTCCAGGTTTTCTTTCACAGCCTTCTGTATGACTTTATCCCTGCTTTTGCTCCCGCTCAAAAGGTCGTACAGGCAGTGCTCGTTGTTTGCCTCAAAAATAGTGTGCACCCTGGGCCTCCTCAGGTCGCAGTCTATGAGGAGCACCTTGGAACCGTTCATAGCCATGCTGAGTGCATAGTTGCTGGCTACAGTGGTCTTACCCTCTCCAGGTATGGAGCTGGTGAACACCACCGTTTTATTTGCCTTCTCTTCGCTTAAAAAATATAGGTTCGATCTAAGAACCCTAAACGCCTCTGATAACACAGATTCATTATTATCTCCAAAAAAATGCTGTCTTTTAGCCATTTTTATACCTACCCTTTCCTTTTATTCTCTGCTTCTAAAAGCTCGAAATCCGGTATGCTTGCTATAACGCTGCACCCTGTTATTCTCTCGATTTCCTCCGGCTTCCTGATTTTGTTTTTGAAAAACTCCAAGACAAAAACTACGAAAACCCCCAGGAAGCCGCCAAGCACCAGCGAAATGGCAACGACAAGCTTTTTGCCGACTCCAGAAGGGTACTCCGGCGCCTCAGCCATCTCTATTATATTTAAGTTTTCAAACTTCATTATGCTTTTTATCTTTTCTATGAACTCCTTGGATATCTCGTTTGCTATCCTTGCAGCCATGTTGGGATTTGTATCCTTATAGTATATGTTTATAAACTCGGTGTCATCAACCGGCTCTACACGGAGATTAGCTGCTACCTCCCTTGTACTCATATCCATGTCCAGCTTCTTCGCCACTTCCTTCAGCACGCTGCTGCTTTTTGCCACCTCTGTGTACGTAGTCACAAGTTTTTGGTTGGTGGAAAGTTCGTTTGCGTCTAGCTGCCTGCTGCTGTATATCTCCCCGCTGGACACCATAAGCTTTGCCTTGGCCTCATACACTTTAGGCTTCATAAATGCGAATACAGTCCCGGCTACCCCTACTATAACTATGGAAATTAAAATTATCTTCCATCCTCTGAAAACTATAAACAAAAGATCCATTAACTCTATCTCATCGTCATAATTTTTTTCTTCTACTTCATACTGACTTAAATTTTTCACAACAACCTCCTAAAAATACAGTATTATTAAGGCTTATTCTATCTTCTTTAACTTTTTATGTCAAGCATATTTTTTTTAAAAAAACACATGTATTTTTAAAACTGTGTAAATTTAATGTAAAATGTCGGTTTTATAGTCTGACAAAAAATGTTTGACACAGTTAGTTTTTTATTGTATATTGAAAATAACATCTTTACTAAAAAACAGCCATGTTGCTCAAAGGGGGCTCTTCAGTGAACCGCAGTATATTTCATTTTGCTCTACTGTTTATTTTGTTTTCAATTCCATCATACGCATCTGCAGGCGCAGGGGATGCAGCTTTGATTCAAACCAATTTTCCCACTTACCCGATTAACTTGCCGAACAGAGCAGGGAAAGCCCTGTCAACCCCAACCGGGTGGGGGGCATCAAACAACATAATATTCATAGGCGCCGGCGGCACAGTTCCCCAGCCATACAGAGAAACCGCTGACGGTTCCATTAGCTTCGGGGGAGGTATCGGAGACAGCATCAACAGCATAGGGCTGGAGCTTTCCGTCGTACTGAATGATTTTTCAGAAACAGGCGAGCCCTCATACGGCATAAAACTCCACAAGTACCTGGGTTACGGGATGGCATTTGCAGTTGGGGGAGAGCACCTTTTTGCTGCAGATACCTCCGATGCCGACGAGAGCTTTTATACAGTCCTGAGCCGCGCTTCTCAAAATCATCCAAACGATGACGATATTTCAAAATTCCACTACAGTTTAGGTGTGGGCAGCGGCAGGTACGGAGAAAAAAGTCCTTTAGATCAAGAAAACGGAAAAGGGGAACACGGGACATACGTTTTCGGCTCTACCGCATATGAAGTGTTTCCAGACACCAACTTTATCGTTGAGTGGTCAGGCATAAACCTAAACTTAGGAATTTCTACGGTTCCCATAGAACGACTGCCATTTGTTGTCACAGTCGGCCTGGGTGACCTGCTTAAGCAGTTTTCCGGTGACGGCGTCAGGGTTTTTGGCTCCGTCGGCTTTTCCTACAAGTTTAAATAATTCACTCAAGTAGCTGCTTAATTAAACAAGCAATTAATAACTGCCTCTATTTAAACCCTTTTTGGTCACAGAGTTTCACAGAGATTTAAAACATGAGGTGCACAGAAAAAAGCTTTTAAAAATAATTTTTGTCACGAATTTTCACGGATCACACGAATCTATTAAAATCTCTAGCTATGTTTCACTTGCATCTCTTTGTCTATTTTTTCTCTGTGAAACTCTTTATTTTCCTCTGTGTCACTCTGTGACCTAAATATCATTTTATTAGTGTAAATGTGATTCGTGACTAAGATCTTTTTCTGCCTACAGAATCCCTGAGAGTTTTTAAAGATGAGCTGCACAGAGAAATTCTTTTAAAATTAAATATATTTTTTGTCACGAATCACACGAATCTTCACAAATGTTTTAAAGACTTTTTCAAGATTTTTATTCGTGTCGATTCGTGACTAAGATCTTTTTAAATCTTTTTTGATCACAGAGCATTTAAAGATGAGCTGCACAGAGAAAACCTTTTAAAATTAAATATATTTTTTGTCACGAATCACACGAATCTTCACAAATTATTCAAAAGCTTTAAGCAAGGTTCTGAGTGCCTAAAATTTTCTTTTTTTCTCTGTGAAACTTACTCTTTTACTCCGTGCAGCTCTGTGTCCGAAATATCATTTTATTTAATTTTTTATTCGTGTACATTCGTGACTAAATAAATGCTTTTCTATTTGTACGACTTTAAATCAATTCAACACTTTAAACAAGGAGGAGTTCTATGAAATTTAAGTTCATTCTGTTAATATTATCATTCGCCTTATGTTCAAGCATTGTTTTCGCTCAAAGCGGCAATGCATCCGACAATTCAAACGGATCAGGGGCCACCATCAGTTCACTGGCTAATATGTACACGCATGCATCAAACGCATCCGACAACACCAACGGTTCCAGCTCTACTTTAAATTCTATAGGATCAAAAATATCAGAAGCAGCCACTTCTAAGTCTCATAAATCAAAAAATGCAAACTCCAAACGAAACGAGCACGCAAATATACACGGAGTGAATAACGGGATACTTGAAAACGGTATGGCTAAATTAAATTCATTCTTGAACATTTTCGAAAGCAATATATTTTAAAAAATTAATAATTAACTCAAGTTGCTACTTAATTAAATAAGCAATTAATTCCTGAATTTATCTAAAAAATCTTAAAATAAAAATCTTTTTTGTCACGAATCTTCACGGATCACACGAATTATTCAAAAGATCTAAGTAAGCCGCTCTTGTACTTAAACTATTTTTTCTCGCTCTGTGAAACTCTGTGACCAAAATATCTTTTATTAGTGTAAATTCATGCGATTCGTGACTAAAACAATTGTTTCCTATTTCTATGACTTTAGATCGATTCAATACTCTATTTTATTAAAGTTTAAATACAGGTAGCAACTTAGGTTAATTAACTCTAAAAATGATATTTGAAAAAAGCTGCCTTTAAATAGGGCAGCTTTTAATTTTGTTTAAAAATACATCTCATTTCTATTAAAACTATTTAATTTATAAAAAAAACCTTACCTTATTATAGTAGCTTATCTGTTGGTTAATTTTTTTTAATGTTTGATTTCCTATATTCTATGTGCTATACTCAAAAAAATGTATTTGATTTTCCAAGACGTATCCTTAAATATATAAAAATGTTAAACATATCTAAATCAAATTACTTAAATAAGGAGGATATTCAATGAAAAGGAATCTATTCATTACTATTATTTTATCACTACTATTTTCTGTTTTTTCTTATGCTGACGACACAGGGGATGCAGCTTTAATTCAAGTAAATGCTCCAGTGTACTCAACTGTTTTATTGCCTAACAGTGCAGGTAAATCGCTTGCCACACCAACTGGTTGGGGGGCATCAAACAACGTGGTATTCATAGGTGCAGGCGGTACCGTACCTCAACCATATAGAGATTCAGCTGACGGTTCCATCGCTTTCGGAGGAGGCTTTGGTGATAACGTTGAGAGCATAGGCGTAGAACTTTCCGCCGTATTAAACGACTTCGACACTGTTGATGAGCTTTCTTACGGGATAAAACTCCACAAATACCTTGGTTACGGTATGGCCTTCGCAGTTGGTGGAGAGCATCTTTTTGCTGCTGATACATCCGATGCAGATGAGAGCTTCTATGTAGTTCTAAGCCGTATATCGCAACACCACCCTAATGCTGAAGGAATTTCGAAACTTCACTACAGTTTGGGTATAGGTAGCGGCAGATATGGAGAAAAAAGTGACATGGATAAAGATGAAGGAAAAGGCAGCCACGGTACCTATGTATTTGGTTCAACCGCTTATGAAGTTATGGATAATACAAATCTTATCCTAGAATGGACAGGGATAAACTTCAATACCGGTGTGTCCACTACTCCTATCAAAAATGTTCCGGTTGTAATTTCTCTTGGTCTGGGGGATCTTGTAGAAGAGTTCTCTGGAGACGGCGTGAGGGTATTTGGTTCAATCGGTTATGCGTATCAATTTTAATATAGTAAGGATAGGTGATTGCAATGAAAAAAAATAGCAAATTTAAATACTTGTTTTTATTGGCTACATTTATTTTATCTTCAAGCATTATATTTTGTAGTGGTAATGGATCTGACAACTTTAACGGCAGCTCTACTGTCATAAACTCACTTAGCAACACATCAGATAACTTCAACGGAAGCTCTACTGTTGTAAACTCAATCAATTCAACATTTAATTCTCAATCTAACAATTCATCGCAAAGCGGTGAAGGCGGAACAACCGACACAACGCTTGTCCAAAGTAACGTCATATCTACATCGCTCACTGTAGTTGTATCTAAGATAGCAAGCTTTTTTGATGCCATAGAGGGGGGAGCAAATATAAACACTTCTTCTCCACTTCAACAGGAACAAATCGATCTTTTTTCTCAGCCACTTTCTGCAGAAGCAGAAGCAGCTACTGAAGTAACTGCCACTTCAAATTCAACAGAAAATGCAGCTACTGATATAACTGAAGAAGCCACGACTACTTCAAATACAGTAGAATCTACAGCAACTGAAACTGTTGAGATAACCGAAGAAATGTCTAACGATATAGCAAAATCCAGTACAAGAGATTACTATTAACCCAAATATTTTTTATGACTAAAAACGATCCCAGAAAGTAGTGCTGTTTTATCCTACTTACTGGGATTCTTTATTTTTTGTAACAATTCATAAAGCACTGATAAAAAAATATAAGTTTTAAGAGGATTCTCGTGTAAAAACTTATATTATATGTGTATATTTTCTTTTTTTGTTTCGAGCACAGAGAAAACACCCTAAAATAAAAATAGTTTATGTAACGAATCTTCACGGATCTCACGAATTAATTTTTTTCTAAGTTATCATTCGTGTGCATTTGTACAATTCGTGGCTAAGTTTTCTTTTTACTCTGTGAAAATCTTTCTTTTTTTCTCCGTGCACCTCGGTGTCCAAAATTCTTTTAAATTATTCTCTATGCTCTATTGACTGCTTTAATTGCTCTGTTTTAAAAATTATTTTTATATAATATTTTTATTCGTGTGATTCGTGACCTAAACAAATATTTTTTATTCCTACCTTTAAGTATATTCAATAATTTTGCCTAGAAAAAATAAAGCAGTCTTGTTTACCGTAAGGATTTCTGATAGAATAGACCCTGTTATAGCCGAATGTTTTTGGTAAAGGAGTGGAGCAGTTTGAACTATTTTAAATGGATTTTTCAAAATTCTATGAATTTTATGAGCAAGGTCATAATGGCCAACATCGGCATATTTATGGCCATAGGTATAATGAATGTACTTTTTTCTAAAACCGGGTGGTTCCCCGACCCAAGGATGCAGCTTGTGGTGATGCTGACCTCCAGGTATCTCCTCCCTGCAATGATAGGGTATACCAGCGGAAAGTTCATCGGTGGGGACAACGCTGGTATAGCCGGAGCCATCTCCAGCATAGGCGTAGTGGCAGGTTCAGGGGTAGCCTCGGTACTTCTCTTGGGGCCATTGGCAGGCGGCGTCATGACCGGCCACCTTATAAAAGGCTTCAACAAGTATAAAGAGGGGCGTATAAAGCCGGGATTCGAGATGCTGGCGAACAACTTCGCCCTTGGATTGGCTGCCATACTCGTAACCTTCATAAACATAGCACTGAGCAAACCGGTGCTCAACTTTTTCAACTACATACTGATTGAAAAGTTCATGAAGGCTGCCATGGCAGGACCTCTGCCACTTATGTCGGCCGTCATAGAACCCACGAAAATATTTTTCTTAAACAACATAATAAACCACGGACTGCTCTCGCCCATAGGCATGCAGCAGAGTATGTATACAGGGAAATCCATCTTTTTCCTGATGGAGACAAACCCGGGGCCCGGCTTCGGTGTACTGCTGGCCATTTTCTTGATGGAAAATAAAAAATCAGTGCTCTCCAACATGGTCATACAATTCTTCGGGGGGATACACGAGGTATATTTCCCGTATGTGCTTAAAAGACTGTTTTTGGTCATACCGCTGATAGCCGGAGGCATGACCGGAACATATACATTCTCTCTGCTAGACACCGGCCTATCCAGCCCTGCGTCACCTGGGAGCGTGTTTATCCTGCTGGCACTTGCCCCAAAGGGAAATGTTTTCCCAATTTTCATGGGAATACTTTTTTCTGCCCTGGTATCTTTCCTGCTGGCATCTGTGCTCCTTAAAATCGCGGACAAAAAAAGCCAGAGTATTGTGGTAAAGGAAAACGGTAAGATCGAAGAGATGATGCTCCCGCAGACCGTTTCCAGGATAGCCGTCGTCTGCGACGCCGGGCTCGGATCAAGCGTCATGGGTGCAAACATCCTCAAGAGGCTGGTGAAAAACAGCGGACTCCCTATAGAAGTGGTTCATTCTTCCATAAGAAACCTGGACCCTGAATTCGATATGGTTATCACCCATGAAAAACTTGTAAACCGTGTGGAGGAGTTGGGCTACGGCCTTCCCTGCCTGATACTGGATGATTTTGTAGACACCGAACTTTACCAAAATCTTGTGGATAGGTTATCCAAATCCAAGGTCCCTAGCCAAAAAGAACCACAAAAGGCTCCGGTGTTTCTCGAGAGAGCCGGGATACAGACAGGCCTCGACAGCGTGAGCTACCAAGATGCCATAAAAGATATAGGAAAAAAACTGCTGGAATTGGGGTACATAAAAGAGGAGTATATAGATGCCATGCTTGAAAGGGAAGCTATGTTCAGCACATACATAGGAAACCACGTGGCCATCCCCCACGGCACCATCGACCAACAGATCCACGTGGCAAATCCCGGCATAGTTATATTCCAGTACCCTGAAGGGGTAAAGTTCCAAAACGGGGGTGTGGCAAACCTGATTATAGGTATAGCTTCCAAGCCGGATACACACATGAACATAGTGTCGTACATAGCGGACATAATAGAGGACGAGGAGCTCATCGACCACCTCTACACCACGGACAACCCAGACGAGATCTACGACATGTTTACTTTCACCTAAGTTACTGACTTTATTCAAAAACCTTTTTGGACACAGAGTTTCACAGAGCTTTTAGATATGAGTCACACAGAGAAAACATATTAAAAATATTTTTTGTCACGAATCTTCACGTATCACACGAATCGATTAAAATCTCTAGGATATGATTTGTTTGCATCTATTTGTTTATCTTTTCTCTGTGATCAAAAGATCTTTTATTAGTGTAAATTCGTGTGATTTGTGACAAAAAAAGAACTATTTAATTTTCAGATTATTTCTCTGTGTCCAAAATTATTTTTATATTTTCTTATTTCAAACCTCTTCATGCCATTAATGACTGAAACAGCAACCTAAATCAAATCATAAAAGCCGCAAAATTCTGCACGCGGCTTTTTTTCATCAAAGTTCCGTGAAAGATTTTAACCTTGACAGTTTCCAGATCAAATGATAATCTAATAGTAAGTTTTTGGGAGAGAGTAAAAAATATCACAAGCGCCAGGACTCATATTTTTTGAGTCGACGAGGACCAGGGTTATCGAATTTTTCGGCGGATATCCTGGGGGTGGCCACAACCCAAGAGGTGAACAAATCCACAGAGCGATCTGTGAGACAAAGACATCTCAGTGGCTTGCTTTCTTCTAAAATATTACAAAAAAATATTTTAGAAAGAGGTGACGTTTATGTGCGGAATCGTAGGTTATATCGGTAGTAGGACAGCTAGCGAGGTGATACTAGACGGCCTGGAGAGACTGGAATACCGTGGTTACGACTCAGCAGGTATTGCAGTATTCGGCGAAGACGGCTTGATGGTGGAGAAAAAGAAGGGGAGGCTGGCTGTTTTAAAGGATACCCTGGAAAGCTTCCCGCTTAGTGGAAATCTT
The DNA here is from genome assembly GCA_963675185.2 of uncultured Ilyobacter sp. GTDB lineage: Bacteria > Fusobacteriota > Fusobacteriia > Fusobacteriales > Fusobacteriaceae > Ilyobacter_A. The sequence goes on along the minus strand of CAXXOH010000003.1, from coordinate 1,410,284 downwards.
GGCATCGGACACACCAGATGGGCGACACACGGTGAGCCTTCAGATGAAAACTCCCACCCTCACTGCAGTGAGAGTAAAAATGTGGCCGTAGTTCACAACGGGATAATAGAAAATTATCTGGACTTGAAAAGAGAATTAATGGAAAAAGGTGTAGTTTTCCAATCGGAAACCGACACAGAGGTGGTAGCCCACCTTGTGGAAATGTTTTTCCAAGGGGATTTGGTGGATGCGGTGTACAAGACCCTGGAAAAGTTAAGAGGTGCTTACGCACTGGGAATCATACACAAGGACAACCCGGATATGCTGGTTACCGCCAGAAAAGACAGTCCGCTTGTAGTGGGGATCGGCGAAAATGAGAGCTTTATAGCTTCCGACGTGCCTGCTCTTTTGAAGTATACTAAAAACGTGTACTTCCTAGAAGACGGAGAGGTGGCTGTACTAAAGAAAAGCGGAATAGAGATATACAACGAAGATAGACAACAGGTGGAAAGAGACTCTGTGGAGATAGAGTGGGACTTCGAGTCTGCCACAAAGGGCGGATACCCTCACTTCATGCTCAAGGAGATCTTTGAGCAGCCAAAAAGTATAAGGGATACCATTGAAAGAAGACTGGATGAAAACGGCTTTGTGAGATTCGATGACATCAACCTAGGAAAAGAAGAGCTCGAGCAGATAGACAAGATCTACGTCGTAGCCTGCGGTACAGCCTACCATGCCGGACTAGTGGGGAAAAAAGCCCTGCAAAAAATAGTCGGTATGAAGGTAGACGTGGAGATCGCTTCAGAGTTCAGGTATGACGACCCTATAATCGACTCCAACACCCTTGTAGTGCTTGTAAGCCAGTCCGGAGAAACTTTGGACACGATGGCAGCTCTGCGTGAGGCAAAAAAACACAATGCCAAGATTTTGACTATAACGAACGTGATAGGCTCATCAATAGCAAGGGAATCGGACAATGTGATATATACATGGGCCGGTCCCGAAATAGCTGTGGCTTCTACAAAAGCCTACACAACGCAGGTTGTATGCTTTTTCATGCTGGCTCTAGACTTCGCCCTTAAACTGGGTAAAATAGGCGAAAAAGAGTACCTAGACATATTGGGAGAGCTAAGAGCAGTCCCTGAAAAAGTAGAACAGATACTTGAAAACAGCGATCAGATCGAAGTTATGGCAGAAAATATAAAAGAAGCCAAAAGCGGATTTTTCCTTGGAAGGGGAATAGATTACAGTGTGGCAATGGAAGGGTCCCTTAAAATGAAAGAGGTATCCTATATGCATACGGAGGCCTTTGCTTCGGGAGAGTTGAAACACGGTACCATAGCCCTTATTGAGGACGGCATACCGGTAATCGCCCTGGCTACACAGGAAAAACTATTTGAAAAATCTATTTCAAACATGAAAGAGGTTAAGTCTAGGGGGGCTTATGTAATAGGTATAGCGCAGGAGGGGCATGAGCTTATAGAAGAGGTGGCCGATTCTGTCATCTATCTTCCTAAAACAGACGACTTAATATCGAGTATACTTTGCGCCGTTGTACTGCAGCTGCTTGCGTACCACGTGTCCACATTAAGGGGACTAGATGTTGATAAGCCTAGAAATCTCGCGAAATCTGTTACTGTAGAATAAAAACAGGCTTGCTGGCATTCCAGCAAGCTTTTTTATTTTCGAAAAAGGATATAACGGTTTGTAAAAGAAAATCCTTAAAGGAGGTGGTTCCTTTGGATAAAAATAATTTTAGAATAAATTTTCAAAAATTGGGGAACTTTTTAAGCGGAATGTTTATGCCGAATATAGGGGTCTTCGTAGCCTGGGGTTTCCTCACTGCTATGTTTATGCCAAGCGGCTGGTTCCCAAATGAAAAGCTGGCTTCCATAAGCCAGCCGATGCTGACCTATCTTCTACCGACCCTAATAGGATACACCGGCGGTAAATTGGTCTATGAGACCAGGGGGGCTGTTGTCGGAGTGGTGGCCACTTTCGGCATCATAACCGGGAGCAGCATACCCATGTTTCTGGGGGCCATGATTGCCGGCCCGTTTGGGGGATACACCATAAAAAAATTTGACGGCATAATCAGGCCGAAAATAAAGCCGGGATTCGAAATGTTCGTCGACAATTTTTCAGCAGGGGCGCTAAGCCTGGGGCTGTCTATTTTTTTCTTTTCGTTAGTGGGACCACTGGTTGAAAAGCTGAACTCAGCCCTGGAAACAAGCGTCAACTTCCTGGTACAGCTAAATCTACTGCCGCTTACCTCTATACTCGTGGAGCCGGCAAAGGTACTCTTTTTAAACAACGCCGTGAACTACGGGGTTTTTTCACCTTTGGGCATGCAGCAGGTGGCGACTTTTGGAAAATCTATATTTTTTCTCATAGAGACAAACCCAGGCCCAGGCCTCGGAGTGCTGCTGGCATTTTTGGCATTCGGCAAAAAAATGGAAAAGGAGTCTTCTGCGGGAGCGATAATAATACAGCTTTTCGGAGGCATACACGAAATCTACTTCCCATACATATTGATGAAGCCGATTCTAGTCCTTGCCCTCATAGCAGGCGGGATAACCGGGGTAACCACCTACACCCTTTTGGACGGGGGGCTGTTGGCTCCAGCATCACCGGGGAGCATCTTTTCCCTTATTATTATGAGCCCCAAAAACCTCATTTTCGTTACGCTGATTGGAGTACTTTTTTCCACCGCAGTATCCTTTTTAGTCGCCTCACTCCTTTTAAAGTCAGCAGAAGAGCTGAAGGAGAGCGAGATAAGAGAGGAGAAAGAAGAACTCAGCGGTAGAAAAACCGTCATCTGCAGGGGAAAAGTTGTGCATAGAATAGCTGTCGCCTGCGACGCCGGTTTCGGTACCAGTGCAATGGGGGCCAGCATCCTGAAGAAAAAAATAAAAGCCCTAAACCTGGATGTGGAGATCTGCAACATGGCCATAAGGGACCTGTCAGAAGATCTAGATATTATTATCACCCACAAAAACCTGTTGGATATGGCAAAATCAAAAGTAAAAACCCCCATAATACTTTCTATGCATAACTTTTTAAACGAAAAGTTTTATGAAGACCTTGCCAAATCCCTTGCCTTGGGGAATTCGGATCTGCCTACATACGAAAAGGCATCATCAAAAGAGATGCTGCTCAAAGAAAACATAAGGCTCGATCTGGAAAGCATCCCAAAAGAGGAGGCTATAAGACTTGCCGGAGAGCTGCTGTTCGAATCCGGCTACGTAGAAAAGAGCTACATAGACTCCATGCTGGAAAGAGAGAGGCACCTCACCACCTATGTGGGGAATTTCTTGGCCCTTCCACACGGCTCAATAAGGGGTATGGAAAACGTTTTAAAGACCGGCATAGTGGTGCTGCAGTTTCCAGACGGCGTGGATTTCGGAGAGGGGAACGTTGCCAAGATACTCATAGGGATTTCTGCAAAAAACAACGAGCACCTGGATATCATATCAAACATTGTGGATATAGTGGAGAACGCCAGTCTTGTAGAGGATATAAGCCGCACAGACGACATAGAGGAAATCTACAAATTGTTCTCGTCTATATAATAAATAATAATCCTTTTAGAATAATAAAAACATTATAGTCACAAATCACACGAACGGGCACGAATAAAATCTTGAAAAAGTTTTTAAGAATTCGTGAAATTAGTGTGCTTCGTGACAAAAAGACTTTTTTAGCTTTTAAAGCATCTTCTCTGTAAAGCTCTGGGACCTAAATAATATTTTAGTGCATAAATCACTAAAACTTAGTTTAATCCACGACAAAAGAAAGTACTAACTCAGCTTAAATTTGCCCACTGAATTTAAATTTTGTCATATATAGATTGTTTGTATTGTTAGAATAAGGAGGCTAAATGCTTAATAAAAGGTGCGTCGACATCATAAAACATCTAGTAGAAAACGAGAACAGGATCTCCATCAAGGAGCTGGCCGAAAAATTTGAGCTGAGCGAAAGAAGCATAAGGTACGACATAGACAACATAAACTATTACTTCAAAAAAAACGGCCTGAACCAAATGGAGAAAACTTCCAGGGGGACCTTTGAAATAGAGGAAGAAAAAGAAAACCTGCTTAATCTCTTAAAGCTTTTGGATTCCCAATTTTATGTGTTCTCGAAAAACGAGAGGAAGGAATACATAAAATCAAAAATTTTATTCAACGAAGATATTATAAAACTCCATGAGCTATCGGAAAATCTTTCAGTCAGCCTCAGTACCGTAAAATTAGACCTGAAGGAGATTAAGGTCTTCTTAAACGAAAGTGACCTAAAGCTAAAATTCCTTTCAAAGATAGGTCTGATTCTTTCCGGGAACGAAGACAGAATACGTCATGTGCAGCTTAGGTTTTTACTAAACTATATCAAAATCTTTCAAAATGAAATTACCTCTAAAAAAATACACGGGACACCTGGAACCGATATAGTCGTGGACGTCATAAGGGAGTACTTCTACGAAAGTCCGCTAGACAGCATTATGGAGTTTATAAAAGATGTATCAGAAGGACTCAAGATGATCATCTCGGAAGAAGCCTACAGAATTTTGCAGTATTACCTGATGATCTCCATAAAAAGAATTGGATCTAAAGAGCTCCTCAAAACAAAGATGCAAAATGAAAACTTCCTGAAGGGCACCACCGAGTATTCTGTTATACTTGAAAAAATCCCGGCACTTGAGAAAAAATGCAGCATAAAGTTCGATGAAAAGGAGCTTCTCAAGCTGACCGAACTTTTTTTGGGAAGCCACTCCTATAACTTCAACTCATCCTTTTATGCAAACTGGATAGAGCTGGAGGTGTCCGTAAACGAGCTCATTAGAGAGGTGGGCGAAAATATTGGAGTCGATTTCTCCAGCGACAGGGTGCTGATAGACGGGCTCATAAACCACTTGAGGCCAGCCATATACAGGATAAAAAACGATATCAGCTTGGAAAATCCAATCTCTGAAGAGGTGAGGGAGGTATACGGAGACCTATACCACACCATAGAAGTCGTGGTAAACAAAACCCTAAAAACTTACATAGGTAAAGATATCCCCGAAGAAGAGATCTCCTACCTTACCATCCATTTTAAGACGGCTATAGACAGAAAGGTGAATCTGAAAAGCGAAAGCAAGAACGTGGTGCTCGTATGCGGATTTGGTTATGGCAGCTCAAAGCTATTGGCACAAAAGCTTCAGGAAAAATATGATCTAAACATCATGGAGATACTCCCATACCACCAGTTTGTAAATGCAGACCTGCCGCTAGACATAGACATCGTAATCTCCACTATAGATATAGGCGATCAGATAAACTACCCATTCCCGGTGGTAAAAGTCAACCCTATACTCTCAAAACAAGACAGGGACAAACTAGAGGAATACGGCCTGCTGGAATCCCCTAAAAAAGTATCCCTATCCAGGCTTATGGGGGTTATAAAAAGGGAGTGCCAAATAAACGACGAGGAAAAACTAATATCAAGCATAAAAAAACTGCTCAAAGACCAACTGTACGATGACATGAAGGAGCAAAAAAAATACACCCTTTGTTCGCTTCTGAAAGAATCCAGTATAATATTCGATGCTAAAGCGAAAAACTGGGAGGAGGCCGTAAGGATTTCAGGGGAAATACTGGAAAAGAACGGTTCCGTCGACAAAAGTTATACCGATGACATGGTGGATGCTGTGATGAAAAACGGCGCATACATGATAGTCGGAAACAAGATAGCCCTGCCGCATGCCCGTGTAAACAACAATGTGCACAGGACAGACATGAGCCTAGTCCGTTTTTCGGAGCCGATAGAATTCCCAGACGGTAAGAAAATAAGGGTAATGCTTGCTTTTTCCAGCTTTGACAGGAATGAACATATAGAAGCCCTGGTGGAGCTGATAAACTTGATAGAAGACGAGGAATTTTTCCAGTTTCTTATGACTTGTGAAGAACCTTTTATCTTCAAAGAATACCTTGAGAAATTTGAAAAATAATAAAGTATTTAATAGAAATTGTTCCTTAAAATTGTAAATAAAGAGATAAAGTACTGAATTTATCTAGAAGCAATAATGAAAAATATTTGTTTTAGTCACGAATAAAAAATCAAATAAAATGATATTTTGTACACAGAGCTGCACGGAGTAAAATAAAGAGTTTCACAGAGTAAGAAAAAAGAGTTTAGGTATAAGAGAGGCCTGCTTATAGCTTTTCAATAATTTGTGAAGATTCGTGTGATTCGTGACAAAAAATATATTTAATTTCAAAAGAATTTCTCTGTGCAGCTCATCTTTAAATGCTCTGTGATCAAAAAAGATTTAAAAAGATCTTAGTCACGAATCGACACGAATAAAAATCTTGAAAAAGTCTTTAAAACATTCGTGAAAATTAGTGTTAATTCGTGACAAAAAAGAGTCTTTTGATTATAAAGTGTTTCCTCTGTGCAGCTCATGTTTGAAAACTCTCAGGAACTCTGTGATCAAAAAAGTTATCGTAAATAAACTCATTAATTTCAAGCTATAAATAGCAGCTTGTATAACATTCATTTTATAAAGCAATTTATCTACCAAAAGAGTCCTTTCAAGGACTCTTTTTTTCGGGTATAATTTTTTTCACTTTTTTAGAAAAGAACTGTTTCGGTATATTTCGAAATTTTGTGCTTCTCACGTTAGAGAACTGTTTAATCATTGAACACTGCAATAAAAAGGGTTATAATTTGACCACGAGATGTGCAGAATCGATTAAAAGGAGGTCGTTTTATGAGTTCTAGTATTGCAATGGGTTCAGGTTCTAAAGCTGGATCGGCAAAAGTTAAAGTTCAGTCGTTTGGTAGGTTTTTAAGTGGTATGGTTATGCCCAACATAGGTGCTTTCATAGCGTGGGGGTTCATCACTGCTCTTTTCATCCCAACTGGGTGGTTTCCAAATGAAAAGCTAGCTGCCTTGGTAGGTCCTATGATTATACACCTTTTACCTCTACTTATAGGTTATACAGGTGGTAAAATGATTGGAGGCGTACGCGGAGGAGTTGTTGGAGCCATTACAACTTCCGGGGTTATTGTTGGAACTTCGATACCTATGTTTTTAGGGGCAATGATAGCTGGTCCACTTGGTGGATACGTGATCAAAAAGTTCGATGACGCAATCGACGGAAAAGTTAAGTCAGGATTTGAGATGCTTGTAAATAACTTCTCGGCTGGAATTATCGGTATGGTCCTTGCACTGGTTTGCTTCTTGGGTATAGGTCCACTTGTTGAGATTTTGAATACTGCGCTTGGTAGTGGAGTAAACAAACTGGTTGCTCTAAACCTACTCCCGCTTACTTCACTGATTGTGGAACCTGCAAAAATACTTTTCTTAAACAACGCGATCAACCACGGAGTCTTTTCACCACTTGGCATACAGCAGTCTACTGAACTTGGTAAGTCAATATTCTTCCTTATCGAAACAAACCCTGGGCCAGGCCTTGGAATACTTCTTGCTTACTTTTTATTCGGTAAAGGTGCTGCAAAACAATCAGCTCCAGGGGCTATGATTATACACTTCTTCGGTGGAATACACGAGATCTACTTTCCATATGTACTTATGAAACCATTCCTGATACTTGCTGCTATCGCAGGGGGTATGACTGGGGTTCTCACTAACTCAATCTTAGGAGCCGGACTTATCGCACCACCATCACCTGGAAGTATATTCGCACTACTTGCAATGACTCCAAAAGGTGGATTCATTGTGACAATAATCGGGGTAATTACAGCCACTGCTGTGTCATGTCTAGTGGCAGGTCTGCTTCTTAAATCACCTCTAAATAAAGATGCTTATGAGGATGAAGATGAGTTTGAAGCAGCGGCTGACAAGATGAGAGAGTTGAAAAACAAACCGGCTACAAGTTCAGTTAGCAAGGTTAAAGGGGCTGTGTCTAGAATAGTTGTTGCCTGCGATGCCGGTATGGGTTCGAGTGCTATGGGTGCTGGGCTTCTCAGAAAAAAAGTAAAGGCCGCCGGGCTAAAAATAGACGTCACAAACAAGGCTATAAACGATTTAACCGAGGATATAGACATAGTAATCACACATAAAGACCTGACTCCTAGGGCTATGAATACGGTCAAAATTCCGGTGCACCTGTCCATAAAAAACTTCATGGACGGGAGCTTCTATGACGAACTAGTGGCTAAACTAAAAGATCAATAGTTCTAATTCACACCGTTTACTCTTTAAAAGCTGTACACTTCGCCCTCTCTTTGTATAAGAGAGGGCTTTTTTATTATCCAACTATCCACCTTCGAATACATTTTTTTTCAATTTTTTTGAATTTTTTTAATTCTAAACTCTCCGAAGACATCTATTTCAGAACAATTTGAAATTTTGACTTTCCCAAACACTCGAAGTGTTTCAACATTGAACATTTCCTTGTAAAGGCATATAATGGATACATAAAAAGCGAAAAAAAATGATTAAAGGGAGGTCGTTTTATGAGTACTAATTCTGCAATAAGTTCAAATGCTAAAGCTGGATCGGCAAAAGTTAAAGTTCAGGCGTTCGGTAGGTTTTTAAGTGGTATGGTTATGCCTAATATAGGGGCTTTCATAGCGTGGGGGTTCATCACTGCACTATTCATCCCTACAGGGTGGATACCGAGTGAAAAGTTGGCTGCTCTTGTTGGTCCTATGATCACATACCTGCTTCCGCTACTTATCGGTTATACAGGGGGTAAAATGGTCGGAGGCGTTCGTGGAGGTGTGGTTGGCGCCATTACAACTTCCGGGGTTATAGTTGGAACCTCAATACCTATGTTCTTAGGTGCCATGATTGCAGGTCCGCTTGGCGGATACACAATCAAGAAGTTCGATGATGCAATCGAAGGTAAAGTTAAATCTGGTTTTGAGATGCTTGTAAACAACTTCTCAGCCGGAATTATCGGAATGCTTCTTGCACTTGTGTGCTTCTTGGGTATCGGTCCTGTCGTCGAAATACTAAACACTGCACTTGGTAACGGGGTTAACAAACTGGTTTCTCTAAACCTTCTGCCGCTAACCTCACTGATTGTGGAGCCTGCAAAAATACTGTTTTTAAATAATGCAATAAACCACGGTGTATTCTCACCGCTTGGAATACAGCAGTCTACAGAGTTAGGTAAGTCAATATTCTTCCTTATCGAGACAAACCCTGGTCCTGGGCTTGGGGTGCTACTGGCTTACTTCCTATTCGGAAAAGGCAGTGCAAAACTATCTTCTCCAGGTGCAATGATAATACACCTTTTCGGCGGAATACACGAGATCTACTTCCCATACATACTGATGAAGCCATTCCTTATCCTTGCTGTTATAGCAGGTGGGATGACAGGGGTATTTACTTATTCTATACTTGGTGCCGGACTTATCGCTCCACCATCGCCTGGAAGCATATTCGCGCTGCTTGCAATGACTCCTAAAGGCGGGTTCATAGTTACTTTACTTGGTGTTGTGGCAGCTACTGCTGTATCATGCGTAGTGGCAGGTCTGCTTCTAAAATCACCTCTAAACAAAGATGCTTATGAGGACGAAGACGAGTTTGAAGCAGCGGCTGACAAAATGAGAGAATTAAAAAACAAACCGGCTACAAGTTCAGTTAGCGAGGTAAAAGGGGCTGTGTCTAGAATAGTTGTTGCCTGTGATGCTGGTATGGGTTCGAGCGCTATGGGTGCCGGGCTTCTCAGAAAAAAAGTAAAGGCTGCAGGGCTAAAAATAGACGTCACAAACAAGGCTATAAACGATTTAACAGAGGATATAGACATAGTAATCACACATAAAGACTTGACCCCTAGGGCTATGAACACAGTTAAAAATCCTACACACTTGTCGCTAAAAAACTTCATGGACGGAAATTTCTATGATGAACTGGTTGAGAAATTAAAGAGCGGGTCTGTAACTAAAGATACTTCTTTAGACAAAACTGAAAAAGAATCAGAGAGTTCTGAAGGCATATTTTCTAAGAAAAATATCTACCTGGGATTAAAAAGTATTTCAAAAGAAGAAGCCATAAAGGCTGCCGGCAAAGCCCTTGCTGATGCAGGTTATGTAAAAAACGGATATCTAAGCGCAATGCTGGACAGAGAAAATAAATCTACCACTTTCATAGGAAACGGCGTTGCTATCCCTCACGGTACAGCAGAAGCTAAGGGAGAAGTATTAAAAGCTGGGATAGTTCTTATGCAATACCCTGACGGCGTGGATTTCGGAGATGACAACATAGCAAAATTGGTTATAGGGATTGCCGGAAAAAACGACGAGCACATAGAGATAATCTCTAAAATAGCCGACGTCATAGAAGACGAGGATGTAGTTGAAGAGTTGAGCGTTTGCGGTGATATCGAAGTAATCTATGATAAATTTTCAATATAGGGGGTACTAAAGATGAAATTGGCTATACAGTTCGGGGCAGGTAACATAGGTAGGGGCTTCATAGGCAAACTCTTGTCAGAAGCAGGCTACAGCGTATATTTTGCAGATATAAACAAAGCGGTAATACAGGAACTGCACGATAAAAAAGAGTATATTGTAGAGGTAGTTGGAGACAACTACCAGGAAGCCAAAGTAAAAAATGTCGACGGGGTGCTCTCTACAGATGAAAAGCTGGTAGAGCTGATCTCAGAAGCAGAAATAATTACCACTGCAGTCGGGCCGAATGTACTTAGAATAATAGCTAAGACAGTAGCTGATGGGCTTACTGCAAGGTTTAACTCGGGGAACAGAGAGTATCTGAATATAATCGCCTGCGAAAACATGATAAAGGGGTCTACTTTCTTAAAAGAAGAGGTGTACAACTACCTAGAAGATGGAGTTAAAAGCTACGCAGATCAATATGTAGGCTTCCCCGACTCAGCCGTTGACAGAATCGTCCCACCAATGGAAGAGTCTGATGACGTGCTAAGGGTAAGAGTTGAAGAGTTTCAGGAATGGATAGTGGACAAAACCCTTTTCAAAGGTGGAATACCGGAAATAGGCGGCATGCAGACAACGGACAACCTCATGGCCTTCGTGGAGAGAAAATTATTCACACTTAACACCGGGCACGCCATAACGGCATATCTGGGGGTTATAAAAGGATACGAAACTGTAAAAGAGAGTATAGAGGATGAAGAGATACAAAAACTGGTTGTAAGCGCCATGAAGGAGAGCGGCGAGGTTCTTATAAACAGATATGGTTTTGACAGGGAAGCGCACTATAAGTATATAGATAAAATCTTGGGTAGATTTAAAAACCCATATTTAAAAGATGAGGTTAAAAGGGTAGGACGTGAACCCCTTAGAAAGCTGGGGTTCAATGACAGGCTTATAAAACCTTTAAGGGGAACTATGGAGTACAACCTGAAAAACGACAACCTGGTATACGGTATTGCAGCTGCTCTTTTATACAGCAATGAAGAGGACGGGCAGTCTGTTGAACTTCAAGAAAAGATAAGCAAAGAGGGGATAGAAGAGGCTGTTAGAGACGTGACTTGTTTAGAAGATTCTTCTCAGATTTTTAAAATAGTGGAAACCTATAAAAAAATATCTTAAAACAAAAATTGTTTTTTAACAGAAGAAGGGCAGGAATTATTCCTGCCCTTCTTCTACTTTATTACAACCCTCTCTATCCTGCTGCTTATCTTACATATTATATCGTCTGCTATGCTCCCGGAAAGCTCCGCCAGCTCTTCTGCGCTTATCCCCTCTCCCAAAAGCACCACTTCGTCCCCTATACTTACATCTTCTACACCGCTTACGTCTATTATCAGCTGGTCCATGCATACCTTCCCTATGACAGGACACCTTACATTTTTATAGTTCACATACCCCTTATCTGAAAGCTGCCTCATATATCCGTGGGCGTAACCAACCGGTATGCAGGCTACCTTCATTTTTTCACTGGTCTCTTTCTTCCCATAAGAAATTCTCTCTCCGGCACCTACATATCTGGTGTTTGATATCCTGGCCTTCCAGCTGAAGATCCCTTCTATATTGTCATCATACTCTGACACAGGCTGTAATCCATAAAGGAGCATGCCAACTCTTACATAATCGAAATAATACCTGTCGTATTTCAAGCTGGCCGTGCTGTTGGCCATATGTTTCACCTTAAAGTTTACCCCAAGCTTCTCAAATTCATGGATGTATTTTTCTAGTTTTTCGCACTGCGCCTCTGTAAAAACTTCATCTTCTTCTGCATCGGCAAAGTGAGAGTATATTCCGTCGGCCTGTATACCGTTCTCTCTTATCAGTTTCTCTATCTCCACTATTTCGCAAAAGTCTATGCCCAGCCTGTTCATACCGGTATTCACCTTTAAATGAAATTTAATCTCCTTCAGGTTTTCACCAAGCTCTAAGATATAATTTTTCAACTGCTCAATGGAATAAATTGTGAGTATATAATTTTTCCCCAGGCATTTAGAAAGGTTTTCTGGTGATATATAATTGAAGATAAGTATCTCTTTTTCTATTCCCTCTTTCCTCAGCTCCTCCGCTTCCTTGAAAAATGCCACTGCGAACATGTCTGTCCCGAGTCTCTCAAGTTCTCTGGCTATCTCAAAGCTACCCATACCGTATCCATCAGCCTTTATAACCGAGATTATTTTAGTGCCGGATTTTGCTTTTATATATCTGTAGTTATTCCTTAAACTGTCCAAATTTATCTCCAACCAGTTTTCCATACAACACCTCTTAGAAATTTAAAAAAATTTAAAATCAATTATTATATACTAACACATCCACTAATTTTTTACAATAAAAAAGGCAGAACCTATCTGCCTTAAAAAACCTTGATTATCTCTGTAAACAGTACTTTGAGCGACATAAGTATGAGTATCCCGCCACCCAAAAACTCAGCCTTGTAGTTTAGATGTTCCCCTATCTTGTTTCCCAGGTAGACTCCGCCGAAAGATATCAAAAAGGTCACCCCTCCTATCACAAATGCCGCAAAACCTATGCCTACATTTAAAAACGAAAACGAAAACCCAATTGCAAGCGCATCTATACTGGTAGCAATTGCCAGGATTGTCAGATTCGTCATCAGGTTGCATACTCCCTTTTCTTCACACTTTTCTTCCTCAAATGCTTCAAATATCATTTTGCCACCTACAAAGGCAAGCAGCAAAAAACTGATCCAATTTTTATAAGGCTCCACAACACCGTAAACTGCCTTTCCAAGAACCCAGCCTATAAGCGGCATCAAAGCCTGGAATCCACCAAAGAAAACTCCCCTTAAAATGGCATGCTTCACATGCATCCTCTTTATGGCCACACCTTCACTTATGGAGACTGCAAAGGCATCCATAGCAAGCCCTATAGCTATAAGAAAAACAACTCCAGTACTCATAACATTTCCAACTCCCATTTTTTTCATAAATTAAACCATCTATAACCCATTCTGTCAAGTTTTTTTACCTTACGCATAACCAATTGCGATTTCTGAGCTTTTCTAATACATATATTTCAATAATACTTTTAATAATTCCCACCAATTACCTCTTCTACCCAATCCCAGTTCCTGAGATACCACCTAATAGTCTTTTCTATTCCCTCTACAAAGGAAGTTTCAGGGTACCATCCGAGCTCTGTCGCTATTTTTGTAGGATCTATGGCATACCTAATGTCATGCCCGAGCCTGTCGTCCACATATGTAATTAGGCTATAATTGATATTTTCTATATCAGTTTTCAGTACCCTCTTACACTGGCTTCCATCCCTCATAATCTTTGCAATTGTATCGATTATGAACTTTACTATATTTATATTTTCCTTTTCGTTGTACCCTCCAACATTATAGACTTCTCCAGCTTCTCCCCTATTCAACACAATATCTATAGCTTTTGCATGGTCTTCCACATACAGCCAGTCTCTGACATTTCTCCCGTCTCCGTAGACGGGAAGTTTTTTCCCTTCCAATACATTTTTTATCATAAGGGGTATGAGCTTTTCTGGAAATTGGTATGGCCCGTAATTATTAGAACATCTGGTTATATTAATAGGCAGCTTGTATGTTTCGCCATACGCCCTAACTATCATATCGGCACCAGCTTTTGATGCAGAGTATGGCGACCTTGGATCGAGCGGCGTTTCTTCTAAGAAATAGCTGCTGCCATATGTTAAAATTTCTCCCCTGTCTTTTACTAACAGCCTCAATTTTTCATTTTTAATTATAAGTTCTTTGGGTTCGCTGTAATCCTTGGCGAGCGATCCGTAAACCTCATCTGTTGAAACCTGTAAATATTTTTTACCAGCCATATAAACCGGATATCCACTCTCGTCTTTTCCAACTGTCCAGCTGTTTTTAGCGACATCCAAAAGGTTTTGAGTGCCGAGAATATTTGTCTCCAAAAATATCTGGGGATTTTTTATGCTTCTGTCCACGTGGGACTCCGCTGCAAAGTTCACAATATAATCAAAGTTGTATTTTTCAAAAATGCTTTCTACTAGTTTTTTATCGCATATATCACCGTACACAAACTCTAGCTTTTTGTCCTCTATCTCATCTTTTATCGTGCCGAGCTTGCCTGCATAAGTCAAGGCGTCCAACACCACTATTTTATTTTTATTACCGTATTTATTGAGCATATATTTTACAAAATTAGCTCCTATGAAGCCCGCTGCTCCAGTAACCAAATATGTCCTCATCTAAAGTTCCCCCATACACTTCATCTCTTCTAAAAATCTATCTATTGCGTCTTTCCAATCAGGCAGCTCTTTTCCTGTTACTTTCTCAGCTTTACCGCTGTAAAGTTTTGAATATTTAGCCCTTCTAGCAGGAAGATTAAAATCCTCAGTTTTGGCCCTGACCAGCTCTCCTTGCCACCCTATTTTTTGAAGCACATAGCGTGCCTGGTCGTATTTACTGCACTCCCCGTTGTTCGACAGGTGGTAAAGTCCATATTCCCCGCTTTGAATGAGTTCCCAACTAAACTCTGCAAGGTCCTTGGAGTAGGTAGGCGCAGAAACCTGGTCATCTACTATATTAAGTTGATTTCTAGTTTTACTCCAATTTATAACCATTTTAATAAAATTATTTCCTCCAACCCCAAACATCCACGAAGTTCTTATTATAAAAACCTTGTCATATAAAGACAAAACTTTTTGCTCACCCTCATATTTTGTCCTAGAGTACACCGAAAGAGGATTAGGGGCATCTTCTTCTGTGTACGGCTCATTTTTTTCTCCATCAAACACAAAGTCGGTGGAATAAGTTGCGTACACCGCACCAATCTCTTTTGCCGCTTCAGCTAGATGCTTTGGAGCATCCCTGTTTAAAAGCGTACATTCTTCCACTTCTTCTTCAGCTTTATCCACCGCATTATAAGCAGCACAGTTAATAATTATATCAACGCCTTTACCGTTCAAAAACGCTTTTATCTCTTTAGGGTTTTTTATATCCAGCTCTTTATGGCTTGTTGAAATATAAAGTACTCCAATTTTATCGAACAATCTTTTAAATTCTGTTCCCAGCTGCCCGTTTGCCCCAGTTATTAATACCACCAAACTCCCCTTTCAATTATCTTACGTAAAATTTATGGCATTAAATCTATTTACAGTCTTTTTTACCCATAAAGTTTCTCAGAGGTTTCAAACATGAACCGTACAGAGATCTTCCTCTGTGAAACCTATGCAACTCTGTGTCCAAAATATTATTTATTTAATTTTTTATTCATATATATTCGCGACCAAAACAAATGTTTTTCATTATCTCTAGACTTCAACTTGACCGTGTTACTTTCCCGCAAAATATTCCATTAATCCAGGAAGTTTAGCATCTTTTTCGGAAAGAACAAGCTCCCCTCTGTTGATTCCATACTTTTCTAAGGGCCACTCTATACATATATCAGTATCATCCCATCTTACTCCAGCTTCATGCTCCGGATAATAGAAGTCAGTGCATTTATATTGAAACTCAGTCCCCTCTTCTAATGTCAAAAAACCGTGTGCAAATCCCTCAGGAACATAAAACATTTTTTTGTTTTCTTCACTCAATATAACTCCGTACCAGCTCCCAAAAGTTGAGCTCTCTTTTCTCATGTCAACTGCCACATCCCACACACTTCCACGTGTTACCCTTACAAGCTTTCCTTGGGGTTTTTTTTCTTGAAAATGCATCCCCCTCAAAACAGCTTTTTTCGACTTCGAATGGTTGTCCTGTACAAACTCCACATTTAATCCTATTTTATCAAATTCTCTTTTATTGTACGACTCCATAAAAAATCCTCTTTGGTCACCAAAAATGGTCGGCTCAATTATTACCAATCCCTTAATACCTGTTTCTATTTTCTTAAATTTACTCATACTTTTCCCTCCGTGGATAGAGCAGAAATTTGAAAAACAAGAATTTTCTCCGCCCTTTCATCTATCTACTTCTTTCTGAAGGATATAGCCTCCATTACATGGGTACTTTTCATATCAACACTACCTTCCAGGTCTGCTATGGTTCTAGCCACCCTGAGTATCTTGTCAAATGCCCTTGCAGAAAGCCCCAAGTTTTCCCCTGCACTTTTTAAAAGTTCTCTGCTTTCTGCATCTAGCTTACAGTACTCCTTTATATATTTTTGAGGTATATTAGAGTTTGTATACATCCCATCGTATCTCCTATTCTGTAGCCCCCTGGCGGCCTCCACCCTCTCTTTTATAGCTGAAGAGCTATCCCCTTTCTCGTACTTCAAAAGTTCTTCCTGGGGTACCCTTCTCATTTCCACGTACAAGTCAACTCTATCAAGTATGGGGCCGGATATCTTTTTCATATAGTTCTTTACTTCACTTTGGGTGCAGGTGCACCTTTTGCTGGAGTGCATTTCGAATAAATATCCACACTTGCAAGGGTTGCTTGCCAAGACAAGTATGAACTCTGATGGAAAATCTACCTTATAGTTCGCCTTGCTTATGCTTATTTTTCCGTCTTCTAGAGGCTGCCTGAGTGTCTCCAATACCCTCCTGGAAAATTCCCCCACCTCATCCAAAAAAAGCACCCCGTTATGTGCCAGGGAAATCTCCCCGGGTTTCGGGCTCTTGCCTCCACCTACAAGGGCTATGTCCGAAGCACTGTGGTGTGGACTCCTAAAAGGCCTGCTCCTTATAATCGGCAATTCCTCGTCAAGTAGCCCAGCGCTGCTGTATATTTTTGTCGTTTCTATAATCTCTCTCTGGTTCAGCCCAGGCATTATACCTGGAAGCCTTTTGGCGAGCATGGATTTACCAGAACCTGGGCTTCCCATCATAAAAATGTTGTGCCCACCGGCAGCGGCTATCTCCATCCCTCTCTTGGCAAAACTCTGCCCCTTTACATCTGAAAAATCGGGATAACTTGGCTCGCCATGTGAAAGTTCAGGCTGGTCCTGGCAGCACCTCTTCTTCCCCGAAGTCAAAAATTCAGCTGCCTCAGCCAGATTTTTTACACCTACTATCTCTACATCGTCTACTATGCTCGCCTCACTAAAGTTTTCATCCGGTACAAGCACCCCCAGAAAACCATGTTCCTTTGCACAAAGGGCTGCATTTATGACACCTTTAGTTCTTTTTACCTCCCCGCTAAGCGACAGTTCTCCGATAACAAGATAACTCTCCATCCTTTTTCTAAATTCTGCGTCACTGTTCTCATTAAAAAAACCAAAAGAGGAAAGCATTCCTATTGCTATTGGTAGGTCAAAAGCAGACCCCTCTTTTCTTACCCCGGCCGGGGATAAATTTACAGTTATCCTCCTCGGAAAAACCTCATAACCAGAATTTTTTATCGCAGCCCGCACTCTCTCCTTGCTCTCACTTATTGCAGCATCTGGAAGGCCCACTATATTAAAAATCGGCAGGCCATTTGCAGTGTCCACCTCTACCTCTATTACGTAAGAATCCACCCCTAAAAAAGTAGCACTCATAACCCTCGAAAGCATAAATCCCCCCCTTATCCCAAAGCTTAACGCTATCCGCCCCCTATAAAATCTACATAACTATAAATTTATAAACCAGTTCAATAAATATGACCTCAGCCTTTTCTTTCCCATATGATCCGCCCGTCTTTATACACCTTTCTAACGCGGTGAAAAGGGATGCTGTGCACCACCCCGTCATGGTCGGTAATCTCAAATAAAAAATGATCCCCTTCCTCCATGTGAAGTTCTTTAAATCCCACTATGACTATATCTTCTATCACCCTGTCATAATAGCCAACCTCAAAATACCCCTTTCCAAACTCCCTGTCCCATTTGATCTTATTGAAAAGTTCTTGAATAGGCATCATGCACATCACCCCCTGAAAAATCTTTGTAAGATTCTTCTGAAAAAATAATTATCTGGTTCACTGGTCTATTTTAGAAATTGCCTCTTTAAGCTCCTCTACGAAAAAGTCTATATCCCCCTTGTCCAGGAGTGCGCCTAGAGACACTCTGAGCCTCGGTTTCGTAACGGTTGGCTTTCTTATTGCAGGTACAAATATTCCCCTTCTGTACAGCTCTCGGCTTAACTCCAATGCCTTCTCGTTACTGTCACACACTACCGGGATTATCTGGCTCTTGGTTTCCATGGTATTTAATCCCAGTTTTCTCAGGCACTCCCTGAGGTATCCCGCCAGTTCCAGAAGCTTCTCCCTTCTCCACTTCTCGTCTCTGGCTATCCTCATCGCCTCCAAATTGCCGGCAGCAACTGCAGGCGGTATGGCTGTGGTGTAAATAAGGCTCCTTGTCTTGTTTACAAGGTATTCTATTATTATTTTAGAAGCACATATATAAGCACCCTGGCCGCCGTAAGCCTTCGAAAAGGTCCCCATGTTTATGTCTACTTTTTCTAGTAGGTCTTCTAGTTCAGCAAGACCCATCCCACTTTTCCCAAAAACCCCGCCTGCGTGAGCCTCGTCTATCATCAGTATCGCCCCGTGTTCCTCTTTTAGATCGACTAGCTCTTTCAGCTTGGCCAGGTCTCCGTCCATACTGAAAAGGGTGTCGGTAACTATCATGGCCTTCTCACAGCCTATTTTATGCTCCATCAGCTTTTTCTTCAAATCCTCTATATCGTTGTGCTTATACCTCACGAGCTTTGCCCCGCTAAGTGAGATCCCGTCGTATATGCTGGCGTGATTTAGTTTATCGCAGAATATCACGTCGTTTTTACCCATTATGCAGCTTATTACACCAAGATTTGCATCGTATCCGCTGTTGAAAAACAAAGCTGCCTCCTGCTTTTTCTCAGCTCTCAGAAAATCTTCCAGTTTCCTGTACACATCCGCTGTGCCGCACACCAGCCTGCTGGCGCCGCTTCCAAAGCCGTACAAATCTACCGCCCTTTTGACCTCTTCTTTAATCCTTGGATCATCCCTCAGCCCGAGATAATTGCTAGATGAAAGGTCTAGGTACTTCTTGCCCTCTATGTATATGTATTTCCCCTCTATTCTCTCTATATTCTTTATACTCCTGAAAAGTCCTTTTGACTTCAAATCTTCTAATTCCAGTTTAAAAAAATCCATGCTCTCCCCCTTAGAAAAAATAGGAACCCAATTATAAAAACAATAAATCATTAGGCGTCTATACTCTATTTTAACATAAAAAAAGCAGGGTTTCCCCTACTTTTCCCACATTTTTTTTATATTGTCAACGAATTTTAAATCCTCTTCTACGCTTCTGCCCCTTACTGTCAGGTATCCGCCCACGAGCATGCCGTTTCCTCCGCTCATAAAAGCCATCCCCATGAAGTCCTTTAGTATAGTTTCTCTGCCTGCGGCAATCTTTATGACCTTATCCTTGTTTATTATCCTGTATATTGCTATCGTCTTGAGTATCTCGTCAGCAGACAGCTTTTCTCTGTCGCCGTGCGGCGTTCCAGGTATAGGGTTCAATACATTCAGCGGTATGCTGTCCACCCCGAGTTCCTTAAGGGTAAATGCCATATCTATCCTGTCTTCCCAGCTTTCCCCCATGCCTATTATACCGCCGCTGCACACGTTTATACCGGCCCTGACAGCATTTTTTATGGTTTCTATCCTGTCCTCTACCCTATGGGTAGTGGCCACTATTTTTTCATATGAAGCAATTGAGGTTTGCAGGTTATTGTGTATCCTAGTCAAACCTACCTCTTTGAGCTCCATTATCTCATTGTAGCTTAAGAGCCCTATAGAAGCACAGAGGTCTACTCCCTCTCCACTTTCCGAAGCTTCTCTTATAAAGTTTTTTATCCTTTCAAACTCTTGCGAGCCCTTTTTTATAGATCTACCGCTGGTAACCACACCAAATTTACCCGCTCCGAACTCTTTGGACATCCTATACTCACGTTTTAAGGTATCCTCATCTTTCAAATCATAGCTCTCTATGTTGGTGTTGTAGTGTGCGGACTGGGCGCAAAATTTGCAGTCCTCCTCACACCTGCCAGACCTGGCATTCGTAATGGTACAAAGAGCTATTTCATTCCCGCAATATTTTTCCCTGACTTCGTTTGCCACAGCTAGGAGTTCCATGAGTCTAGCACCTTTCAACTTTGTAAGTTCAATGGCTTCGCTCCTGCTTATTTCACCATCAATATATTTTCTCAAATCCATAAAACACCTCTTAAAATCAATTCTTTACTTTTTTTGTAAGTTTTCTCTAAAAAATATTTTACTGGATTTGGCAAAATTTGTCAATATTTATTCTACCTTCTCTATTGCAAACAAAGTAAGGTCGTCCTGCATCGGAAGGCCCTCCAAGAAATCTTTCAGGTCTCTGTAAACCATGTCCAGCATCTTTTCTGCAGAGTACTCACAGTTATTTTTCAATACCTTGTGCAGCCTTGCGATTCCGTAAAATTCCTCGCTGCTGTTTTGTGCCTCATTTATACCGTCTGTATAGAGGAATATCTTGTCCCCCTTTTCGGGCTTTAGGGTATGCTGCTGAAAACTCAGTAGTTCAGGGAAATCCTTTTTGGAAAACAATCCCAATACCTGGCTTTCATCCCCCAGTTCTATTATATCCCCGTTTTTCTTGACTAAGATTGCAGGTTCTTGGGCAGCCTTGCAGTAGTTTATTACATCTTTTTCGCCGTCTATTACCATGTAAAATAAGCTTATAAATTTATCCGACGGAAAGCTTTCCACCACGAGTTCGTTCAGCAGCTCCATAAGCTCCGCAGTGTCATGCATGTGCTGCGAATGGGTCACAAGGTACACCTTAAACATTGTTGAAAGAAGTGCTGCTGGTATACCGTGCCCGGATACATCTGCAAAGGCCAAGGCACAGTTGTTTTCGTCAAGTTGAATCAGGTCGTAAAAATCCCCGCCTATGTCTTGGGAAGGCTTGTACTTAACCGAAAATTTATACCCTTTTATCTCTGGGAAACTCTGCGGCATGAGTTTTTTCTGGATTTCAGAAGCCATACTCAGCTCTTCTTCCAGCTCATTGTAAAGTCTAGAGAGCATCCTATTTTTCCTTCTAAGCTGGCTCTCCCTTATCTTTAACTCAGCAAACATCCTTTTCTGCTCCCTGGTCCTCCTGCTGTCCTTGTCGGTTTTTTTCAGTACCGCTATTAACTCCTCTTTTTTAAAGGGTTTTGTCAGATAGTCTGAAGCCCCGTCCCTTATACAGTTTACTGCCAAGTGCACATCGGTTTCTGTAGTAAGCATTATGGCTGGGATTCCTCTTTCTTTTGGCTTGAATTTTCTTATAAACTCCAATCCATTAAGCTCCGGCATCTCATAATCCACCAGTACTATATTTACCTCTTCAGTTGTAGTTAGTGCTTCCAGAGCTTCCACCGGGTCGCCGTAACTGATCGTGTCAAACCCTTCCTCCTCAAGTGTGCTGGATACCAGCACCCTCATAAACTTGGCGTCGTCTATCACTGCTACCCTTATTTTTTCCTCTTCCTCCAGGGCGACCAGTTCACTTATATCGTCGTATATATCAAAGTACTTGTCTATGTTGAGCCTCTCCAAAAACCTTTTTACTTGAAGCGACTTTATTACCAGCCTGAGTTTTGCTTTTTTGCTCATTATTCTTTCTCTGATGTAGATGAGCACCCCTATTCCTATGCTGCCTATTTTCTCAATGTTGCTCATGTCCAGAATAAAGTAGTTTCTCCCGCTTTTTAGCTCTTCTTCCACAGATTTCTTTATGCTTATAGCCTCCCTAGCTGTTATGTCAGCTGGGATTTTCATCACACTTTTAGTCCTTATGTGTTTAAATTCAAGGGAAAGCTTTTCATACTCGTCTTCCATGAGCCTGCCTACAGAGTTCATTAATGGAACCAGATTAGAATCTTTTATGTACACGACATCTTCCAATCCATATTTGAATACATCAATCATCCCCATGTTGAGCAGTTTGGCATCGAAGACTATTACTATCGGTGTATCCGGATAAGCGCCCCTTATCTTATGTATCTTCTTTTCCTTTTCAAGGTCTATGCACTCTGTATCCACATCGCATTGCCCCAATACAATCAGGTCAAAGTTTTCCTGCGCCAGCCTTTCAACCACATCGGCCTCAGGTGAAAAAGGCTTAACCCTGTAGCCCTTCTCCCACAGTTCTGTTTCTATCTTCTCTTTTAGTTCGCCATCTCTCATTATAAAAGCTATTTCTTTCATATGCCCCACCCCAAACTATATTAATAAAGTGAGCAGCACGGCCACTCACTTCCATTATCCAAGTTTTTTGATTATCTTAGCTAAAACTCCATTTATGAATTCGTGAGATTTTTCATCCCCGTATATTTTAGCAAGTTCAACAGCCTCATTGACAACTATCTCATATCCAACTTCTTTGTCAAGTATCTCGTATACTGCAAACTGAAGTAGCACTTTCTCAACATTTCCTATCCTGTCGAAGCTCCAGTTCTCCATGTTGTCTTCTATGACCTTCTTTATATCATCTTTTTTCTTCCCGATGCCAAGAACATAGCTTCTTATAAACTCCTCTTCCGGTTTTTTAAGGATTGTTTCTTCCCTTTCTAAAAAACCTTCTAAAACATCCACTGGATTTGCGTCATTTAACTCTGCCTCGAACAGAAGTTTAAAAAGTTCTTCCCTAGCTAGCTTTCTACCCATGATCCACCTTTCTACTCTTCCTTTAATCTTTCTACTATTATAGCTTTTAATCTTTTCCATATATCTACATAATTATATCCTATTAAAGTGGATATTACAACTATTAAAGTTTTTGAAAAACCGTATTTTATATATATATACGATATCACGAATCCTATGATAGCCCCAGCCATTTTCCCACGGTTTAAGTACAGGGTTTCCAACATTTCCCCAAGCATTAGTCTTCACTCCTCTCCTGTTCTTGCTCCAAATCGCCTTTCTTAAAGTAATACCCCTCTTTTCTATCCTTTATGAGTTTTTCCACAGATATCTGCACCTTGCCGGTCTCTATCTCTAGGGCTCCCATTACCTTAGACTTTATCTCTTCCTGCATATCCGAGATCATCTCGGAAAGGTTCGGCGTAGATATCACATCCATCTTCACAAAAATACTCAACTTTTTCTTCTGCAACCTATTCTTTACCTTGACATGCTTGACTTTCGGATTGTTTTCCACTATGTTTTTTACCAGGTTATTCACTGTATAGGATGATATTCTTATCGTCCCGCTCTCTGTATTGACTTCATAACTTTTTTCCTTTTCAAATATTCTAGAAAATTTCTCTATAAAAAGTAGAAGGTATACTACGGATATCCCACCAAGTATCATTCTGAATATTGGCTCTTCTACGTTTAGGGATAAAATATATTTAGGCAGGATGCTCAAAAATATCCCCCCGATAGATAGTATGAAGATGCCTACCCATGCAATTGCAAAAACTAGATTCCAAACCATATTAATCCCCCCATCAAACAATTTAGAGGCGACAAATCGCCTCTACTACTCTGCTTCTCCAAATTCTTCCTTTACTTCTTTTACTATATATACATCCTGTACATATATATTAACCTCTACGACTTTCAATCCTGTAAGCTCAGTTATAGCTTTAACTATGTTCTCTTGAACTCTTTCAGCTATCTGAGGTATAGACACCCCATACTTGACTACGATGTAAGCATCGATGCTGCACTCTTTTTCCCCGACCTCTACTTTGACTCCTGAGCTAATATTTTTCTTGCCCAGTATTTTATTTACCTCGTCTGCTACACCGCCGCTCATTTTGTATACCCCTTCTACCTCCATGGCAGCCTTAGCAGCAACTATTTTCACTACGTCATCAGAAATTTTAATGTTCCCCAATTCAGTCATTTCAGTCCACCCCTTTTATATATTTCTCACAGATTGTCCATCATAATAGTTAATACACAAAGTTGACTATTTTTCCTTTTTTTCAAAGTAAGTTTCTATAAAACTTGTATATATTTCTCCTTTTTGGAACTGCTCATTCTCAAACACTTTCAAATGGAAAGGTATGGTTGTTTCTACACCCTCTATTTTAAACTCTTCAAGAGCCCTCTTCATCCTTATCATAGCTTCTTCTCTGTCCATACCATGAACTATAAGCTTGGCTATCATTGAGTCGTAATAAGGAGGTATCTCATATCCCTGGTATGAATGGGAATCTATCCTTATCCCTATGCCGCCTGCCGGTATATAGGTCTCAAGAGTCCCTGCTGAAGGCAGGAAGTTATTGTTAGGGTCCTCAGCGTTTATCCTACACTCTATGGCGTGACCGGATATGACTACGTCCTCCTGTCTTACGTGCAGCTCTCCGCCGGCAGCAGCTATTATCTGCTCCTTTATTACGTCTACCCCTGTTACAGCTTCTGTTACAGTGTGCTCCACCTGTATCCTAGTATTCATCTCCATAAAATAGAAGTTGTTGCTTTTATCTACTAAAAATTCCAGTGTCCCGGCAGAATCATACCCTATTGACTTAGCGAGCCTTACTGCCGCTTCACCCATCTTTTCTCTTACTTCTGAAGGCAGGGTAGCAGAAGGTGCTTCCTCTATTAATTTTTGATGCCTTCTTTGGATAGAACAGTCTCTCTCACCAAGGTGAACCACATTGCCGTGCTTGTCTGCTATTATCTGCACTTCTATATGCCTAGGATTTTCCACAAATTTTTCTATATATACATCTGGATTTCCAAAAGCAGCGTTTGCCTCATTTTCAGCCGCTATCATGTTTGTCTCCAGTTCCTTATCATTTCTAGCTATCCTCATACCCTTTCCGCCTCCACCGGCAGTGGCCTTTATCATTACAGGGTATTTGATCTTCTCGTTTACTATTTTCTTGGCTTCCTCTACGTCTCTTACAACCCCGTCTGTTCCAAGGGTAACAGGAACATTGTTAGCAATTGCAGTGGCCTTTGCCGTGGCTTTGTCTCCCATATTTATTATGCACTCAGGGCTGGGTCCTATAAACGTTATCCTGTGGCTTTCGCAAATTTTAGCAAAGTTGGCATTTTCAGCTAAGAATCCGTAACCTGGATGAATCGCATCGGCACCGGTAACTTCAGCTGCTGCTATAACGTTTGGTATTTTTAAGTATGAGTCGCTGCTTAGTGCAGGCCCTACGCATACAGCTTCATCAGCTAACCTAACGTGTAGGCTATCCTTGTCAGCTTCAGAATAGATAGCAACTGTCCCTATACCAAGTTCTTTTGCAGCCCTTATTATCCTAACCGCAATTTCTCCTCTATTAGCTATAAGTATTTTTTTAAACATCTAAATTTTCCTCCCGTATTAAAGTTCTACCCTTACTACTGGTTTCCCATAATCAGCTATATCGCCGTCTTCTAAGAGTATCTCTACAACCTTTCCTGAAACAGTGCTTTTTATTTCTGTCCTTACACCCACAGTTTCAACATATCCGACGATCTGCTCCTCTTTCACCATATCGCCAGGTAAAACAAACGGCTTCCCTTCGCTGTTCCTGTTGTAATACTTCCCGATATTTTGGCAGACTATCTCTCTCATCTCAGGAGAACTAGGCTCAACAGAGGCCTCAGCTTCTTCCAACTCTAATACAGGAACCAGCTTAGGCTTTTTCAAAACAAGTTTGAATTGTTCTTTCTCTATGCTGATCTCGGTTAATTGAGTTCCCCTTAAAGTCTCCATAAGTTCCCTTACAGATTTTATATCCATAAATGCCTCCTTAGCTTTTTATTTCACACTATTCTATCACAAAAACCATACCCGTGCAAGTAAAAAAGGGCCTTCTGCAAGCATACAGAATGATCAATTTATAATCATTTCACAAGTACCTTCCCCTCTCCAAGCAGCTTTTCCACATCTCCTACAAACTCCGGCGAAGGTGTTATCCAGTACTTTTCACCGAGTCCCACCACCTTGCGCTTTTCACCGTTTTTTATGGCCATATAGGTCTTAGCCCTACCCCTGTGTCTCTGCATAAGTTTTTTTAGCTTTTCCATCTTATGCTTGTTTTCCTCTTCTACCAGTATGTAGACCCTTAAATTTTCCATCTCGCATATCTCCGACAACGGTTTGACACTTCTAGCTACTACCTTTTTCTCTTCAGAACCGGAAAAACCGTCGATCTGTGTGCCGCCCTCCACTACTATGGCTTCGTTTTCCAGCAGGTAATGGAACAGCCTGTTATAGTCTTTTGGAAATACCACCACAGGTATCCTGTTATAGTAGTCTTCTAATACAAAGGTCGCCATAAGCTCCCCGCTTCTCTTGGTAACGATTTTCTTTAGTTCCCTCACCACTCCGTAAATTCTTACATGGTTTATATTCTCGTTTTTTATGCTGGATATGGAGTCAAATCTGTAAACCTTAAAGATCTCTTTGTACTTATCCAAGGGATGCCCGCTGAAGTAAAATCCAAGAAACTCCTTTTCTCCCTTAAGCAGGTTTTCCTGGCTAAACTCTTCGACATTTGGCAGACTAAAGCTGCTTATTTCCGATTTTGCCCCACCGAAAAGATTCATCTGCTGTATCTCATCTTCCTTCACCTTTTTAGTAGCTGTATCAAGTACCTTCTCTATACTTAGAAACTTTTGTTTTCTGTTTCCTGAAAGAGAATCGAGTGCACCAGAAAAAATCAACGCCTCTAAAGCCTTTTTATTCATGCCAAGTTTTTTTGTCCTCGTTACAAATTCCTCGTACCCCTTATACGGACCGTTTTCCGCTCTTTCCTGAGCGAGTTTTTCTATTATCCCCTCTCCCAGATTTTTTATTGCAGCCATACCAAATCTTATAGACTTGCCGTCTACCACAAATTTAGGGCTGGGAGTATTTATGTCAGGTAGTTGCACCTCCACTCCGTTGGCCTTGGCATCCTCTATGTAGACCGCCAGTTTCTCTATGTTGTTCCTCTCCGAGGTCATAAGTGCAGCAAAATAACATTGCGGGTAGTGCACCTTAAAATAGGCTGTCCAGTATGCAATAAGAGCATATGCCGCTGAGTGAGATTTGTTGAATCCGTACCCTGCAAACTTGTCTATTAGGTCGAATATCTCCCTTGAAACTTTCTCGCTGTAGCCGTTTTTTACAGCCCGTTCTATAAATTTATTCCTATTCTCCTCCATTATATCGATTTTTTTCTTACCCATAGCCCTACGGAGTAGGTCGGCCTCACCCAGGGAGTATCCGGCCATTATGTTGGCTATTTTCATTACCTGCTCCTGATAGAGTATGACCCCGTAGGTTTCCTCCAAAACATCTTTTAGGCTTTCATGTGGGTATTTTGCTTCAGATAGGCCATTTTTTACGTTTACGTAGTCGTCCACCATCCCGCTCCCTAGCGGGCCAGGCCTGTATAGCGCCAATATGGCTATTATATCCTCGAATCTATCCGGGGAGAGCCTCCTTATGAGTTTTCTTATCCCGCTAGACTCCAGCTGGAACACCCCGAAAGTGTCCCCCCTTTTAAAAAGTTCGTATACTTCTTTGCTATCCAGGGGCAGCTCCGTCAGCTCTATCTTTTCATTATATTTTTCACTTATATAGTCTATGGTCCTCTGGAGTATAGTCAAGTTTCTCAGCCCAAGAAAATCCATTTTAAGGAGTCCCAGGTCTTCTAGCTCCTTCATTTGAAATTGAGTAGATACCACCCCGTTTTTGTTATCTGAATAAAGTGGGACATCATTTACAAGCGGTTCCTTTGTGATAACCACCCCTGCCGCATGTACAGACGCGTGCCTTATCTTGTTTTCAAGCCGCTTAGAGAATTCTATGAGCTCCTGGCTCTCTGGGTCAGACTCGTATATTTTTTTAAGCTCCAATATTTCGGACAGAGCCATCTCAATACTGTATCCATGCGGTATAAGCTTTGCTATCTTGTCCACTTTTTGAAGCGGGACATCCATAACTCTGCCGACATCCCTTATGGCCGCCCTAGCTTTGAGCGTACCAAAAGTTATTATTTGGGCTACCTTATCTCTGCCGTACTTCTCCGCTACGTAGTCGATTACCTCCTGCCTTCTTTCCTGGCAGATATCTATATCTATATCCGGCATGGATATCCTCTCTGGATTCAGAAACCTCTCAAAGATAAGGTTGTACTTTACGGGGTCTAGTTCAGTTATCCCCAGGGCATATGCCACTATACTTCCTGCGGCGGATCCCCTTCCGGGTCCTACAGGAATATCATTTCGTTTTGCATAGTCTATAAAATCCCACACAACCACAAAATAGGCTGCATACCCCATCTTATTTATGACCTCTAGCTCATAGTCCACTCTTCCCCTTATATCCTCACTTATGGGAGTCCCATATCTTTTCTCCAGGCCTAAGTCCACCAGCTTCTTTAAGTAGCTCTCTACAGAATCTTCACCTTGGGGTATCTTGTATTGAGGAAACTTGAATATACCAAACTCTATCTCCAGATTGCATTTGGCAGATATCTCCAGAGTGTTTTCTATGGCGCCTTCATACTTACCTAGGTTTCTCAGCATCTGCTCCCTGCTCTTTAAGTAGAGTTGATCAGTATCTATTTTCATCCTGTTTTCGTCTTTAAGTTTTGACCCGGTCTGTACGCATATGAGTACGTCCTGAAGCAGGTGGTCACCAGGGTACACATAGTGTACGTCGTTTGTGGCTACCATTTTCAAGCCATGCTCTTTCGCTAAAGAGTAGAGCCTGTCATTTAGCTCCAGCTGTCCGTCTATGCCGTTGTCCTGCACCTCTATATAAAAATCTTCTACTCCGAATATATCTACATACTCCCCTATAGCCTTTTCCAGTTCCTCTTTATTGCCTTCTACCACTCTTCTAGGTATCTCTCCCTGCATGCATGCTGATAGTGCGATTAGCCCCTCGCTGTGTTCTTTCAAAAGTTCCTTGTCTATCCTGGGCCTATAATAAAATCCCTCTAAATAGCCGACAGAAGAGAGTTTAAGCAGATTTTTGTACCCCTTCTCGTCTTTGGCAAGCAGTATTAAGTGAAAGTTCCTACCCTTTTTTTCACTTATGGGATATTCGCTGATATAGGCTTCCAGGCCTATTATCGGTTTTATCCCCTTTTTTATGGCTTTTTGGTAGAAATCTATCACCCCAAACATGTTTCCATGGTCCGTAATGGCCATGGCTTCCATACCCAGTTCTTTTGCTCGGTCGAGATACTCATCTATCTTGCCCACGCCGTCAAGCAGGCTGTACTCTGTATGAAGGTGTAAGTGCACAAAATTGTTCTTCATCTCTATCCTCCAAAACTCCTAAAAAATTTATTCTATAAATACAATTATAGCATTTTTTTATTTTTTTAAAAAATATAGATTTTAAAAAAACAAAAAAATAAGATACCCGGGATCCGGGTATCTTAAACTGCATCTTATAGTCCTGCTGCTTCAGCCAACTCTTCCATCGAGCTCTTTCTAGTAACCCCGATTATAGCTGCACTCACAACTGAACCTACTAAGATAGCAACTACATACATTGGAGCATTGCTAACTAGTGGGATTACGAACAATCCTCCGTGTGGTGCTGGAAGTGTATTTCCAAATAACATCGCTAATCCGCCTGCTGTTGCAGACCCCAATATGCAAGCTGGGATAACTCTTACAGGGTCTTCAGCAGCAAAAGGGATAGCTCCTTCTGTTATAAAAGATGCACCTAGTATGTAGCAAGTTTTACCTGCTGCTCTCTCTTCTTGAGAGAATTTATTTTTAAAAAAGGTTGTTGCCAATCCGATTGCTAGCGGAGGTACCATTCCTCCTGCCATTACAGCTGCATGCGGTGCATTGTTTCCTGCAGCTATAGCCGCTATACCGAATGTGAAGGCTGCTTTGTTTACAGGTCCTCCCATGTCAACTGCCATCATTCCTGCAAGTACAATTCCTAAAAGTACAAGGTTACCAGTTCCAAGATTGTTTAAAAATCCTGTTAAACCTGAGTTGATTGCAGCTATAGGTCCGATTATAAAGCTATACATCAACCATCCTGTTAAGAATGTCCCGAATACAGGGTATAAAAGTACTGGCTTGATTCCTTCAAATGTTTCCGGTAGTTTTGCACATGCTTTTTTAACCAGCTGAACCATATATCCACCTAAGAATCCTCCGATAAGCGCCCCTAAGAATCCTCCGCCGTTGTTTGCTGCTATAAGTCCACCTATCATCGCTGGCGCGAATCCAGGTCTGTCAGCTATACTCATTCCGATAAATCCAGCTAATACTGGTATCATTAAGAAGAAGGCGTTTCCTCCACCTATATCCATAAGAAGTTTTGCGAATGGATGAAAAGATGGATCATTAGGATCAAACGCTTTTATTCCAAACATGAACGAAATTGCAATTAGTATTCCTCCACCTACTACGAATGGTAGCATGTTAGAAACTCCACTCATAAGGTGTTTGTAGAACCCTGTTCTTTCTCCAGAAGCAGCTTTCTTCACTCCGCCTTTTGCTTCGTAAACAGCCGTTTCATGGCTTAAGGCTTTCTTAAGCAGCTCTTCCCCTGTTCTGATAGCATCTTTTGTTGATGCGAACAATACTTTTTTACCAGAAAATCTAGCCGTGTCTACACTTTTGTCTGCAGCTATTATAACTGCATCTGCTTCTTTGATGTCCTGGTCTGTAAGTGAATTTTTAACTCCAGTAGAACCATTGGTTTCAACTTTTACCGTTATTCCTGACGCTTTTCCTGCTTTGTTTAGAGCTTCTGCCGCCATGTAAGTATGAGCGATTCCTGTTGGGCAAGCTGTTACTGCGATAATTTTTTTGCTTCCTACCACTTCTTCTTCCCCTTTCTCTTCTACTTCTCTTTTATTTATTATGTCCATAACTTGTTGTGGACTTGTTGCCTTAAGTAGCTCTTCCCTAAAATCGTCATCCAACAACAGTGTTGTCAATTTAGACAGAGTTTCGATATGGGCATCAGTTGATTTTTCAGGTGCCGCTATCATGAAAAATATTGTAGATGGCTCTTCATCCAAAGATTCATAATCTATACCTTCTTTTGAAAGTCCAAATGCCAAAGCAGCTTCTTTTACCGCTGAAGTTTTGGCATGAGGAATAGCAATCCCTTCCTCTAAAGCTGTAGAACTTATGTTTTCCCTTGCAATAATAGCCTTTTTAAATTCTTCTCTATTAGCTAATTTCCCGGCTTTGTCCAAAACATTTACTAGTTCGTCGATAGCCTCCTCTTTTTTCTTTGCCTTCAAATCTAAGTTTATTGTTTCCAGACTTAAAAGGTCACATATTTTCATAATCCTATCCTCCTTATAATTCTTTTATACTAATCTCATCCAACAATCTAAATACTTCGCCTTTTTCAGCCAGACCATAGGAATAAGCAGTAGCGCTTCCTGAAGCTATCGCCCTCATGTACGCTTTTTCCAAGTCCAGTCCTTCCACTAAAGCAGAAACGAATCCGGCCACCATTGAATCCCCAGCACCAACAGAATTTTTAAGCTCCCCTTTTGGAATATTTCCTAGGTATGCTTTTTCCCCTGCTAAAAACAACGAACCTTCTCCGCCCATTGAAACTATCACATTCTGAGCACCGTGCTCTATGAGCTCCTTTGCTCCAGCTACAATATCTTCTATACTTTCAAATTTTTTATCTAGATATTCTTCTAGTTCATGTATATTTGGCTTTACCAAGAAAGGCCCCGCCTTTATTCCCTCATTAAAGGCTTCACCCCTGGTGTCTAATATAACCTTTACTCCGTTTAATTCATTTATTATCTTTTTATAGAAGTCCGCCGGAACCCCTTTCGGGATGCTGCCGGCAAGTACAACTACGTCTCCGCTTTTAATCTTTTTTAATTCGTTAAATAATTGAGCCTGTTTTTCTTTTGAAATTTCTGGTGCATTTCCAGCTATCTCTGTTTCATGACTATTGTCTTTCAGCTTTATATTCACCCTTGTGTTCTCAGTAAGCTCTATAAAATCATAATTTATTCCGTTTTGCACAAGCTCCTTTTTTATATACTCACCTGTAAATCCGCCAACAAACCCCATGGCAACAGAATCTTTTCCTAAATTTTTCAGAACCTTTGACACATTTATCCCCTTACCACCTGCAAGGAAGTAAGACATTTTTGCGTGATTCAGTGCCCCGGTTTCAAACTTTTCAAACTGTATATTGTAGTCCAATGCTGGATTCAACGTTATCGTATAGATCATAATCTAACCACCTTCAAAATCATTCAATTATATCCCGCACAACCAATTTCATCCAAATTTCACCTCATAAACTTTCAGTGCTGTACAAGTGTAACAATCAAGTTTTTCCAAGAATTTTCAACGCTATTTACATGCACAGTTCTGTTAGCTTTTCTATCAGCTTAAAGTAATTATACATTACCATTCAAAAAAAGTCAATCATTTTCGATCAAAAAAAATAGTTTTCGTTCATTTTTTGGTTAAAATTCGTTCATATTCTATATTTCTTCTATTTTTACTTCTTCCAATAATTTTAAAATATCCTCTTTTTTGGCTAAAGTATAGGAGTACGCCGTTGCACTTCCGCATGCTATACCCTTTCTGTATGCTTCTTCTATGGCCGCCCCATCTACTATTGCAGATACAAAACCGGCCACCATTGAGTCTCCTGCTCCTACAGAATTTTTAAGTTCCCCTTTCGGAATGTTCCCTAGGTATACTTTATTATCAGTCAAAAACAGTGAACCTTCTCCACCCATGGAGATTATCACATTCTGAGGTCCATGAGCTTTTAGTTCCCTTGCACCTTCCACTACCTCTTCTATTCCGCTCAGAGTTCTTCCTAGGAATTCTTCCAACTCATGTATATTCGGCTTTATTAAAAATGGTTTTGCCTTTATACCCTCTTTAAATGCCTCACCCCTGGTGTCTAGGATAATTTTTACCCCTTCAAGTTTTTCTGACACTTTCTTATAGAAGTCCTCAGGCATACTCTTCGGCACGCTGCCTGCAAGTACTAAGATATCGCCTTTTTTTACTTCGGAAAGCTGTTTAAAAAGTTCCTCTTGCTTTTCAGTAGATATCTCCGGGGAATTCCCAGCTATCTCAGTTTCGCTCTCTTCGTCTCTTAACTTTATATTTACCCTGGTATTGCCACTTAGTTCGATAAAATCGTAGTCTATTTTTTCCCCGCCTAGCTCGCTTTTTATGTACTCTCCGGTAAATCCTCCTACAAACCCTAAGGCAACAGAATCTTTTTCAAGATTTTTCAAAACTTTTGATACGTTTATTCCCTTTCCTCCAGCTAAAAAATATGAAAGTTTAGCTGAATTAAGGGCAGACTTTTCAAAACTTTCAAATTGAACACTATAATCCAGTGCAGGATTCAATGTTAGTGTGTATATCATAAAAACTCACCCCTATTTTTTTTATTTTTACCATGAAAAATCTTGTTCTCCTCTTCTTTTGCTCCAAATATAATTTGGAGTGTATCCATTTCAGATCAATTTGCTTCTGCAAGCCCTTCTGCCAATAGACATTTCACAGCCAGTTTAAAAAACCATCAAAACCGGCCATTCCTAGAAGTTAAAAGAAATTTGATTTTACAAAGGCAAAAAAATATATTCGCTTAATATTACAACATGCCAAAGGAAAAGTCAATCATTTTCACTCAAATACATCCACAAACATTCTTTTTATGAAAAAAATAAGAGGCCTATTAGACCTCTACTTAACTGCTATTATGACTTCCGTTGCGTCAGCATAAACCTGGTTCACCTTATCTGTAATGATTGTACATTCAGAAATTTCGGCGAACTTTGCAAATGTAATCTTATCAAATTTTGTGGAATCAGCCAGCACGTATACCTTTTTCGATACCTCTTTTGCCGTTTCCTTTACATAAGCTTCATCAGGGTCCGGCGTGGTAAATCCTTTTTTTAAATCTACAGAATTTACTCCTAAAAAACACCTGTCGAAGTTGTACTCCTTTAAAAATTTCACAACATCTTTTCCAACCAGGGCTTTAGTCGTGAATTTTATCATTCCGCCTGTCAAGTAGGCGCGTATCCCGTATCTCGCTAGTTCGTCTAGATGGCTAATCCCGTTTGTGACTACTATTATATCCTTACCTTCAAGGTGCTTTATCATCCTAAACGTAGTACTGCCGGCATCCAAAAATATGCATTCACTATTTCTAACTAGCGAGGCTGCATTTCTCGCTATAAGTTCCTTTTCGTTAACGTGTTGAAGCGACTTCTTGTCCATGGCCTCTTCGAATTTCCCGCCTATGGTCGCTCCGCCGTGTATCCTTATTAGCTTGCCTTTTTTCTCAAGTGTATTCAAATCTCTTCTAATGGTGGATTCAGAACTGTCTGTAAGCTCCATTATGTCTTTTACTTTTACTATGCCGCTTTTGTCCAGCTCTTCTAAAATTATTCTATACCTTTCCTCTGTTATCATAACCACTCACCTCTATCTACGTTATACCATATATTTTTGACATTTCCAATCATTTTCAGTCAACAAAATCAGTCAGACAAAATAAAAAGGCGAATTCCTCCGCCTATATATCATTGAAGTACCCAAAATTTTTCAAGCGGGCAACTACCTTCTCTTTATCGCACTTTTTTATTATAATGTGGAAGTTTTCTGCCTTTAGTATATATTTTTTAAGCTCTTCATCGATCCCTATCATAGATATAAGTTCCTTGTCCCTACGGATTTTCATCACCACGACATCCTCAACTACCTCAAGGGAACCTATTCTAGAGTGCAGCCCCTCGAAAAACTCCCTCCATATGTCTGGCAGATCCCGGCAAATCTTGTTTTTAAAATTCTCCACTCTTTCCCTGAGCTCATCTTCGGAATCTATGTTCTTGAGAAAATTTTCATAGTTGAACTTGTACTTGTTATCTCCTATCCTCTGGGCCACCTGCTCAAGATACATAATCTTCATCGGAGCTTCTCCGATTACGCTCAGTATCAATCTGTCCTCATCCATCAAGATGTCAGCTTCCTCTTTGAACTCTCCGAAATCGTAATTTTCAGCTCTTCCAATCACATATTCCCCCAGCTTGCTTAACTTCACATATCTCAATCCATCATATTTGCTGAGATACCCATTTTTAAGATAAAGGCCGTTATTTATCGACGGAGTGTTGTAATAGAGCTCCAGTATTCCAAAGCTACCCAGTATAAAAAGGACTGATTTTACAAAAGGCTCTATTATGTACTTATAGTACATGTCGTAGCTGGTCACTCTGGTTCTGCCGTAGTCTGCTTCATTTATGTATATATAGTCGTAAACGTCCTGTGGGTCTAGTATCTCCAAAAATTCATCCCTGTAGATCAGATAGTTTAATATATTTTCAACACTAACCACGGTGTTTTCCGGCAATTTTCTAACCAGGTTGCCCATACTTTCCAGGCTCCTTTTGACACACTCCCTGCCTTTCCATATATTTCTGGTCCCCTTCAGGTAGTTTAAATATTTAGAAGTATAACAAAACTCCTCTTCGTTGACCAAATTCCCGTTTAAAAATTCTGACATTATATTTTTAAAATTAGATATTTTGAAGTTTTCTGGCTTCAGGTACTCATTTTTTATGAGCAGAAAAAAAAGCCCCACAGTTTCTGTTTTTAAAAAGTCCAGATCCTTGTTATCGGCGTAGTATTCATTTATACCGCAGTATTTTTGCATATCTTTTTTTACTGCCTTAAGCATCTTGTCGCTAGAAGTCATCTTTATGTTTCCCTGATTGAAAAAATTGTAATAAAGGGTAAACTTTGAAGACATTTCATCTTCGCAGTTATGCTTGAAGCTGTAATCCTGTACATCGGCAGGATGAAGGTAGTAGTCCCTGGCCTTTGGAAGGTATGGCCTCATCATCCTGACTATGTCATTGTGTATATACAGGTATGGATTCTCTTTTTTATTCCCCTCCACATATCTAAAAAACAGGTATCTGTCGTCAAGCTCCTTTTGAATGCTGTAACCTGAATCAGTTTTGAAAAACTTCTCTTTATCTTTTTCAGATATATAATATTTCCCGTACCATGCTATCTTTAAAAATATGTCCCTCAACTCATCATCTATGATTTCATATATATTTTTAAAGGTTTCTTCCTTTGAAAAAACCTGGTACATCAAATCCAAAAAAGTCTGTTTCTTGCTTTCTGCCGAAATTACAGATACCTCGAAAAGTCCCAGATTACTCCCTATATAGCCGTCAGCTATCCAATCTATAAAATACCTTTTAAACAATCTAAATAAAACCTCTTTGGAGTAGAAGTCATCCAGAGCCTTTCTAAATCTATCTTTGTCTATCATCTGTATCCTCCGGTAAATCATTCTGAAAATATATATTCTATATCCGCTTCACTTAAAGTTTTTACTGAAGCGCTGTCACTAGATATGAGCTCCTCAAAAAGCCTGCTCTTTTCCTTTTGAAGCATTAGTATTTTTTCCTCTATAGTACCCTTGCTTATCAATTTATAGGAAAATACTGTCCTGTCCTGCCCCATCCTGTGGCTTCTGTCCACAGCCTGATCTTCAGCAGTCTTGTTCCACCAAGGGTCATATATAAATATTGTATCCGCAGCTGTCAGGTTCAAGCCAACTCCGCCGGTCTTTAGAGTCATCACAAACACCTTATAGTCTCTGTCTTTTTGGAATTTATCCACAAGCGACTGCCTGTTTTTTGTCGCACCTGTCATGGACAGGTATTTTATGTTTCTTTCTTCTAGGTCCAATGTTATGTTCTCTATAGTCTTTATAAAGTTGGTAAAAACAAGTACTTTATGTCCGTTGGAAACAGCGTCGGAAATATTTTCTATCAAAAGCTCCCTTTTACTTGATATAACCTTGTTATCGGTTTTACCTTCAGGGTTGCTCGCTATCTGCCTGAGCTCATTTAGTGCCTGGAGTATAAAAAACTGACTTTTCCCTATACCATACTCCTTTATCTGCTCATTTACGAGGTTGTAGTAAAAGGCCCTTCTTTCATCATAAATTCTCTGCTGCTCCGGGTTCATCTCCACGTACATAACCTTCTCAATCTTGTCTGGCAGATCCTTCAGAACCTCTTTTTTGGTCCTTCTAAGTATAAACGGGTATATCTTCTTTCTAAGCTCTCTGACTATCTCTCTGTCATTATCCCGCTGTATTGGGTTGGCATAGGAATAGTTAAAATCTTCTATGCTTCCAAACATAGTTGGATTTATAAACCTAAAAAGTGAATAGAGTTCCCCTAAGTTGTTCTCCACAGGGGTACCACTTAGTGCAAATCTATTACGCGAGTTCAGCAGCATTACCGCTTTTGTGGTCTGCGAGTTGACGTTTTTTATATTCTGAGACTCATCCAAAATAACCAGCTCAAAATCTCTTTTCCTGAGATCCTTTACATCATTCCTGATTGTTCCGTAAGTTGTCAGGATAATGTTTGAATCCATGGCCTCTTTTATATCTCTGTTGATTCCATAATATATGTTAACAGTTAATTTCGGGTTGAACCTTTTGATCTCATTTTCCCAGTTATATATTAGACTTTTAGGCATTACTACCAGACTAGGTTTTGTACCTGGATTGGAGTAGATATAGGAAAGTAGCGATATTGCCTGAAGGGTTTTACCCAGCCCCATATCGTCCGCCAAGCATCCGCCCAGATTATTCTCCAAAAGGTAGATAAACCACCTGTAACCGTAATCCTGATACTCCCTTAGGTTTGCGTTGATAACTGGAAAAGGTATATCCATCTCATTCAGTTTGTTGAATCCCAAAAAGATATCCTTACTTTTCACCATGTTGGAATTGGCGACCCTATCTTCTATGAGATCCTCCACGATGGGCAGGTCGAAGAACGACACCCTCACCTTACCCTCTTTCTTCTTAAATATCCTCTCGAGCTTCTCTATATATTTCTTACTAACTAAGGCGTTTGTGCCGTCACTTAGAACTATATACGAGTTCTCCTTGAAGTTTGATATAAAATCGAATATTGAAAACTTCTCCCCATCTATATCGAGGTAAGCGTCCCCTTCCAAAAAATCTATGGAGTGAGACAGGTTCGCTATAAGCTTCGGCTTTGCCGTCTTTATCTTGTACTCCTTCAGCTTCTCAGTTCCTAACACCTTGTACCTACCTATGAGGTTCAGGAGTTCGTTGGTGACGAACTCCTTTGCCAGCTTTTCCTGCATTATGAGCAGGTTGCCGTCTAGATAGTATGCATCCCTAAGCTTTAGCTTCCTTTGATATTTTATCAGTATCCTCACTATCTCCTCTATGGCGTTTCCTATGGAGGAGATATCTATATCACATATTATTATCTTCTTTTCAAGGTCGTTTATTAGCACTGCTGATCTGGCGTCATAGTCGGACAGAAAGTCATAATCTATTGTCGATATGGACATCCCCAGTTTCAGGTAAAAGGTTTTGTCCCTGGCTATCTTTTCAATTATTATCTCCGGCTTAAGCTCCCTTTTCCCTTCTAGAATGACCTCATAGTTTTTATAGTCTATCTCTAGGTTGTCGAAGTATGAATAGCTTATAGTCAGAAATTTCTCCAGCTCAGTTTCTTTAAACTTAGAGTTCAGGTCCCCGGTGTTCAGGTAATTCTCTCCGATGCTTTTCACGGCATAAAGCCTGCTGCCTGCCATTACACAGTCTTCGGTTATAAATCTGAACTCCTCCACATTATAATCTAGTACAAGCTTAGAGGTTATATATACTTTTTCTTTTTCCTCCACCACATCTAACATTAGGCAAAGTTTTTTTACCTCTTCCTCAAGCTCTATACTTTCAAAATCTTCTGTTACGAAATATTTGCTGTTTTTTAACAGTACCAATAGGTACGGGTGTTCGTTCAGGTACACTCTATCTTTTTCTTCAGTCCATGATATCACGAA
Source organism: uncultured Ilyobacter sp. (assembly GCA_963675185.2). Lineage (GTDB taxonomy): Bacteria > Fusobacteriota > Fusobacteriia > Fusobacteriales > Fusobacteriaceae > Ilyobacter_A. Next base: position 1,371,184 of record CAXXOH010000003.1, on the reverse strand, counting down.
AAGGCTATTTTCATTTATCTGTTCAATGCTTTTCAATATCTCTTTTGTGTCCCTATCAAAAGAAGAGGAGTCCAAGTTTTTTATCTCTTGTCTGTTGCTGTCTACTATCTCTACATATGCACCTTTTTCATCAAAAAGTAGCATAAAGTAAACGTCATCTATTTTGTCAAAACTCTTTTTTTTGATACTCTGTTTTCTTAAATTCTCAAACATCCAAACTACTCCTCACTTTTTTATTGCCAACAAACTTAAAGTTCATTATATCATAATTATTATTTCTTTACAAGATTTAGAAAATACGTAAAAAAGAAAAAGCGCATCTTTAAGATGCGCTTTTATATATATTTTTCTAAAAATACAGCCACTCCATCCTGATCATTGCTTAGGGTTTTAAGTTTAACTAATCCTTTGAGACGCTCTAAAGAGTTGCCCATGGCTACCCCGATTCCAACCGTATCCAGCATCTCATAATCGTTTAACCCATCCCCGAAAGCCACTACGTTTTCCTTGGGTATTCCCTCTGTTTCCAGAATCTTTTCAAGGGCAGCACCTTTGTTTACATCCCCCTTAAGTATCTCTAGGAAAAAAGGTTTAGAGAAAGTAACGTGTACCGAGCCATTCAATTTCTCGTTCAAGAGCCCCTCTATCTCAAGCAGTCTTTCATGTTCGGCTATAAAAAGGCTTTTTGTCATCCTGTAATCCTCAAATGTATCGAAATCCCTTTTAGTATAGTCTAGTCCCGAAATCTCTATATATGTTTTTGTTTCTTCGTTATCACTTTTTTCAATATACCAAGTCTCATCTTGATAAAGGTTTAAGTGTATCCCCTTTTCCCTTGAAATCTTTATCAGTTCCTTTACATCATCCCCGTGAATAGGGAACTCAAAATAGGTCTTGTCGGTTTTAGAGTCCACAATTTTGGCCCCGTTATAGCATATAACAGGCGTGTCCAAGTCAAGTTCCTGCTTGTAAGGATATAGGGATTTGTATGTTCTTCCGGTTGCTAAAAATATTTTTACCCCTCTGTTTTTAAGCTCCGAAATCACCCTTTTATTCCTGTCAGAAATCTTGTGCTCAGAATTCAAAAGAGTACCGTCTAAATCCAATACAACTGCCTTTATATCCATACTTCAATTCCCCCATACTTTTCTTACATTATAAATTATATCTCTTTTTTTTGCAAACTTTCTTTAATATATATAGACTTACATACAGGTTTAAACCTTGTTTTCACGTACAATAGTGTCTCTGCGTACCCTACGAAAAACAGGCCCCCAGCCCTGCAAGAATCGAAAAAACGATCTATTAATCTTTTACAAAAATCTTCGTCAAAATATATCATTGTATTTTTACAAAATATCATATCAAATTTTCCTGCGGGAAACTCATCCTTCAAGTTTAACTTTATAAAAGAAATTTTATTTTTTAAAAAATCCCTTACCACATAGCTGCCTTCCGACTTTTTAAAATACCTGTCCAAATACTTTCCCGGGACCTCTTTGGATATACTTAGAGGATAGCGGCCCGCCCTAGCCACCTGAAGTGAAATTTCATCCAGATCGCTTGCAAGCAACTTTACATCACATCCTGGGAAACACTCTGTGAGAATTATCGCTATACTGTACGCTTCTTGCCCTGTGGAACAAGAGCTGCTCCACACCCTGATTTCTCCTGTTTCATCTATTTTAGGATTTTGCTCCCTTATGCATTTTGCATTTCTTTTTATATATGAAAACTGCTCTAGTTCCCTAAAAAACTCAGTCTTATTTACAGTTACAAAAGATATCAAATCATCTAATATCCTTCCCTTCTCCATACAGGTTAATTTCAATAGGTAATTAGGGTAATCTGTACAGCCTGATTTTTTCATTAGCTTATTTATCTTCATGCTAAATAGGGGATATTTTGAGTTGCTGATAACTATCCCAAATTTTTCATATATAATTTTTTTAAATTCTAAAAACAGTCTAAAATCAAATTCGTCCATAGTAAACTCACCTAGTCTTATTTTTTATTAAAGATCTAATTATTTTCCTTGATTTTGATTGAGCATCAGGCTAATATCTAGATTATAGATCTTAATTTTAGAAACGGAGGTGCCATTAATGAAAAAAATCATCTTAATACTCTCAATTTTTATATGCCTCACAACTGTAAGCTTGGCAGCGGAGAGTTATTTTAGATTAGGCGTGAACACTTCAGATTCTTACAATCTTGGTGACGACGGTTTCCAGTCGGAACCTTCTCCCGGAATAAGCATAGAGGCAGAGCAATCTCTCTTGCTGGCTACTATAGGTTGCGGAGTAGCCTACAATTCTGAACTGAAATTTTCAGGTGAGGATGCTGGTTTTTCCACAGTTCCTGTATATGTAACAGTAAAGTCCCACCTCTTCCCTGTAATTATAAAACCATACGCGGTTCTGAAAGCCGGTAAGGTTTTTATCGCGTACGACACTACTGGCGACGGCTTGCAGGGGAATTTTTTTTATGGAGGCGGAATAGGCGTAGAACTAGTTTCTGTTCAACTCGAACTCTTCTATTCTATTTCTCAGATAAAAGGCGACAGCAGAGGTAACGACAACCTTGAATTAATAGGAGTCACCGCAGGATGGAAACTTTTTTAAGTTTTCTTGGAGCGATCTCTGTTATCCATAAATACCAAAACCAAAATAAAAAAACAGGTTATTCCTGTTTTTTTATTTATACATATATTTACAATTCCTGAAAATATTATCCTCTAATTTATCTAAAAAACCATAGAGCTCCTCTAACTCCTCCTCGTTAAAACCACCTAGTCTCACTTTTGAAAACTTTTAAGGGGCATTATCTTCAAATACTTGTATACGATACTTATTTTTTCCCCTATCTTATATCTTTCCATAATAATCATCCCATTCTAGAAAGATTTTTAATTTACACCCTCAAAGCCATGTATTTGTATTAACCTCACCATAATTCTACGTCTATTCTATATACCTGTTGCCGTAGTCACCAAATAATTCCAGCATCAATGGTCTTGAAAGCCTATCTGCTCCCTGTTCTGCCTCTTGCTCTCCTGCATATGCCACTATTCCCAATGCCAATATCCCTATTGCTAATAGTTTCTTCATTTCAATCTCCTCCATTCGTTTATCTATAAACTTTTTATTTTTTATAGAGCTTTTTAATATCTATTTCCATATCCCCCAAATAGTTCTATCATAAGCGGTCTCGAAAGCCTATCTGCCCCCTGTTCTGCCTCTTGCTCCCCTGCATATGCCACTATTCCCAATGCCAATATCCCTATTGCTAATAGTTTCTTCATCTCAATCTCCTCCATTCGTTTATCTATAAACTTTTTGTTTTTTTATAGAGCTTTTTAATATCTATTTCCATATCCTCCAAATAGTTCTATCATAAGCGGCCTTGACAGTCTGTCTGCCCCCTGTTCTGCCTCTTGCTCCCCTGCGTAGGCCGCCATTCCCAATGCCAATATCCCTATTGCTAATAGTTTCTTCATTTCAACCTCCTCCGTTCGTTTACCTATAAACTTTTTTATTTTTTAAAAGTGTGCACTACCACGCAACTAGTTCACCTATAAACTTTGTACTCTTTAAAAATGAAGTCTTATTATTAACTTCATATTATTTGACTAATTTTATACTTAAAAAGTCTAAAAACTCTCTGAATAGTTTCTATGTGAACTATTCTTTTCAATACTAATATATCCCATCTAAACAAATTTGTCAAGAATTTTTCAAAAAAAATTAGGAGCTGCACTCCTAATCCTCTATATGATAACCTAATTCTTTTAAAAACGGCTTTTTCTTTCTCCATTTTTCCTTTACTTTTACCCATAAATTAAGGTATATTTTTTTATCCAATAGCTCCTCTATCTCTTTTCTAGATTCAGTGCCTACCTCTTTTAGCATTTTTCCCCTGTTTCCTATTATTATGCCTTTTTGGGAATCCCTCTCTACGTAAATGTTGATATCATATTTATCCTTACCGTTTTCTCTCCTTTCAACATTTACTATCTCAACTGCCACAGAGTGTGGTATCTCATCCCTTGTCTTAAGTAGGATTTTCTCCCTCACTATCTCAGTTATAGCCTTATACATAGGCATATCAGTGTACATATCATCAGGGTAATACTTTACTCCATCCTCTAAAAAAGGCTCCAACGCGTCTAGCAATCTAGGTATTCCCATAGAATACTGCGCCGACATAGTTACGACAGCATCAAACTCTCCAAGTTTTTCCCTTATCTCAGCCCTCTTAGACTCCAACTCTTCATCGCTAAGTAGATCCATCTTGTTTATAACGACTACTTTCGGAGTATTAGTTGCCTCTTGTATTTTTTCATTTACAAACTGGTCACCGGTACTTATCTCCTGTGTCCCGTCCAATACGAACATTATCACTTCTACCTCTTTTAGTGTATTTATAGCCACATTGGTCATATGCTCTCCTAAGAGGTGCTTCGGCTTGTGTATCCCTGGGGTATCTATGAAAATATACTGATTTTCCCCATAGTTCAATATCCCTTTTATACTATCTCTTGTTGTCCCTGCCTTGTCTGATACTATGGCCACCTTCTCGTTGACCATTTTGTTCATAAGTGTTGATTTCCCAACGTTGGGCCTACCAACTACCGCTATAAAACCAGCTCTCATAATTCCTCCTATTAATCCTAGTTATCTCCGATACCTATTTTCATGTACATCTCCCTTATCTTCTCCTTGTTCCTACTTGTATAGACCCCTGTCTGGGAAATGTTTTTAAAGTTTAATTTATGTTTTACCACGCTTATCCCCTTCCCTGCCTTGAGAAGGTTCATTGCCACTGTATTTCTAAACATATTAGGCGATATGTTTCTTTTTATATCTGTTTCCCTTACATACTTTTTCAGCCTAGCACCGAAATTTTGCCTGCTTAATCCCTGAAATAGATACCCATCATCCTCACAGGATAAAAGTTTTGGCCTCAGCTCATCTATATATCTCCTAAGCTCCGGTTCAAATTTTTCCGGCAATACCACTGCATTTACCTTCTGATCCTTTATAAGTTTGAATTTATTGTAGGTTTTTCCGTGAAATTCGTCAATTTTCAATGATAGCAGATCGGATATAAGCATTCCAGTTTCTGCCAGAAGCCCTATTATCAACTTATCCCTCTCGCCTTTCTCGTCATTAGGGCACACCTGCAGTAACTTTTCTATTTCTTTTTCATTCAAAGTTTCCGGGGATCTGTTAACCGGCCGGAAACTTTTTATATTCTCGCTGGGCAATTTTTCTATTTTCCTGCTTAATGTCAGGTACTTGAAAAACGACTTGATCGCAACAAGCTTTCTGTACACGCTATTCTGAGCATACCTGCTTTCCAAAAATTCTGTATATCCCAGTATATCCTCCTCAGTTACAAGGTCATAGGATTTCCCGCCGATATGCTCAAAAAAATCAAGTATATCCCTGTTGTATGCCAAAAGAGTATTCTCTGAAAAATTTCTTTCGTCTTTTATATAATCTAAAAAACTTTGGATCTCGTTTTCATTCATCCCGCTTACCTCTTTTCCAAAAGTTCCCTCGCATGATCTAGCACCGTTTGGCTCATATTGTCACCTGATAACATCCTAGCTATCTCATTTATTCTCTCTTCCATGTCCAGTTCATACACTGTGGTTACGGTTTTCCCATTAACGACATTTTTTTCTATATAGAACTGCTGTTGGGCCTTCGAGGCTATGGAAGGCGAATGAGTTATGCAGATGACCTGTACATTGTCTCCTATGCTTTTCAGCTTATCGGCGACTTTATTTACAGTCTCTCCCCCTACACCGGTATCTATCTCATCAAAAACTAGTATTGGTATGTTGTCTACTTTTGAGAATATTGCCTTTAGGGCCAACATTATCCTGCTGACCTCCCCTCCGGATGCTACCTTTGACAGAGGTTTTAGTTCTTGCCCGACATTTGGGGCTATCAAGAATTCCAGGTTGTCTTTCCCCGTAGGCAGTATCCCGTCATTTTCATCAAAATTCACTTTGAACTTTGCGTCTTTCATATTCAAATCTTTCAATTCACCTATCAACCTGTCTTCTATTTTCTCAGCCACTGCCTTCCTCTCAAGGCTGAGCTTATCACTTATTGTAGCATAATTCTCCGAAACTTGCTCCCTTTCCTTCAAAAGTGTTTTCTCTTCAAGGCCGCTGGAGTCAAGGGTGTCCAGCTGGCCCCTTAGCCTATCACTGTAAGACAGTATCTCCTCTATGGTAAAGCCGTACTTTTTCTTTAAGCTATTTATTTTATCCAGCCTGTCCACAACTTTGTTCAGCCTGTACTCGTCTACGTCCACATCTTGCATTAAATTCTCCACACTGTAGACAATCTCCTCTATTTCGTAGTATACCTTTTCGAATTTTCCGACTACCTCCTCAAACTCTTTTCCATACTTTGATATGTACTCGATGTTCTTCTGGGCGCCAGACATCATAGACATGACATTTTGCTCGCTTTCCTTCAGTATACTGTAGGTGTTGTTCAAGTTTTCCCTTATTTTCCCACCGTTAAAAAGCTTTTTGTACTCCTCTTCCAAGTCATCCTCTTCCCCGGGAATAAGCTTGACAGAATCTATTTCGGCGAGTTGAAACTCATAAAGCTCTTTTTTCTCCTTTAGTTCTTCCCTGGTCTTTTTTATTTCAGATATCCTTCTATCTATCTTTTTGTATCTATCCGCCAGTACAGCTAATTCCTCTTTAATCTTTAAGGCTTCGTCACTTAAAAATTTATCTAAAAGTAGTATATGGTTCTCTTTGTCCAAAAGCATCTGGTGGCTATGCTGTCCAACCAGGTCAATCAAAGTCCCCATTATCTCTTTCAGGCTGTTCACAGGTACCCTTCTGCCGTTTACAAACGCCTTACCCCTGCCGCTTCTCTCGAATTTTCTTCTGACAATTATTTCTGAATCCTCTACCTCGATTCCCATATCTTTTAGCTTATTACACTGCAGCTCACTTATTTCAAATATACCCTCTGCCACTAAATAGTCTGCGCTATCTCTTATCATCTCCACGCTGGGTTTCTCCCCTATGAGGAGGTTTACCCCGTCAAGTATTATGGATTTGCCGGCACCAGTCTCCCCAGTCAGTACTACAAAACTGTCCCTTATCTCTAACTCAAGTTTCTCTATTATTGCAAGGTTTTCAATTCGAAGCTCCTTTAACATAGTCCTCTCCCCATTTCAATTTCTCTCGAAGCACCGAATAATAATCCCTTTTTTCCGGCTTTACCAGTCTGAGAACCTTATCCGAATAGCTTATCTCTATATCGTCGTATATGCCTATGCCTACGTAATCCTGCCCGTCAACCATCACATATGCCTTTCTGTCCTTGTCCTCTAACCTGAAGTTTATAACTTCATTTCCGCCAAGTACTATGGGCCTCATGCTGAGTGTATGTGGGGCTATGGGTGTCAAAAGCATAGCATCCAACCCCGGCTTGATGATAGGGCCTCCGGCAGAAAGCGAATAAGCTGTAGAACCTGTAGGCGTCGAAAGTATTATGCCATCCCCCCTGTAGGTGTTCACATACTCTGAGTTTGAAAATACGCTTATTCTGAGCATCCTGCTGAACCCACCACCCTTGCTCATGACCACGTCATTCAGTGCGTAGTAGGTCTTATCCTTGTTTATCCTTACTTTAAGCATCTTTCTTTTTTCCACTACATATTCCCCGCGAATAACCTTGTCGTACATATCAAAAGCTTCTTCCTGCTTTATATCTGTAAGAAATCCAAGACTGCCTAAGTTTACTGCCACTACATCCTTTTTATTTATTGCTATTTTTTTACTCGCCCTGAGCAGAGTTCCGTCGCCTCCTATGACAACCACAAAATCCGCTTTATCTATGTCCTCATCAGCTACTACCTCTATCTCCTTGCTAGCGAAGTAGCTAAGCGACTTCAGATAAAATTCTACAGCGGCACTCTTGTCAGTATTATAAACTATACACACTTTTTTCATAAATCAAACACCTATTTCCCCTCTTTAAAGCTCCGAAAATAAAGCTCTAAAAGAATATGTTCGGATTTTCAGACTTAAGATTAAACCTGGTTTCAAAATAAAGATTTGAGTCCCCGTCTTTAGAAAGCCCCAATATACCAATTTTATCGTTTTTGTCTACCTGTTGCCCAACTTTCACATTTGTGGATATAAGGTTTCCATAAATGGTTATAAGGCTATAACCGTGGTCTATCATCACCATTTTTCCCAGATTCCCAAATTTACCGGCATATATCACCTCACCGTTAGCGGAGGCATTCACTAGGCTGCCTATAGGTGAGTTTATCTCTATACCAGTACTTTTTACGTCACCAACAGTTGATTGGCCAAAGTAGACCTTTATAATACCCTTCACTGGCTTTAAAAGTGTTCCTATATACTTCTTGGCGGTTATTATATCTACTTTACCCTTCATAGCCTTGGCTCTCTCTCTTATTATCCTGTCTATCTCTTTTTCCATCTTGATTTTTTCATTCTTCAAGTTTACGATACGCCCCTCGTAATACTTTTTCTGATTTTTCAATTTTCCAACGAGGACGTTTTTTTCTTCCATTTTTCTGTTTATCTGATCTTGTTTCATCCTAAGCTTGTTCCTTAATAGCCCTAACTGCTCTTTTTCACTCTCTAATACTATTTTTTTTGCCCTAATCTCATTTTGTACGTTTTTTATGGAATTTATCCTTTTTTCATCTTCCACCAAAATGCTTCTTAGCTCCACCTGCATAGAGTTCCCTTTTTTACCAGAAAGCATCCTCTCGTCTCTCATCTTCTGCCAGGCAACCAATTTTTGGCGGTACCCCTCTTCCATGAGACCTATCTCTTTCGAGCTGAACTCTAAGTTTTTCTCACCGTATGCCGTCTTTTTCTTTAGCTTTTCATACTCTTCCTGCAGCTGAAAATGCTCCGCCCTTATACCTTCCAGGTCTTTTTCTATATCCTTTATCTGTTGTAAAACACTGCTCTGTTGCACGCTTATCTTGTTTATGGTTTTATGGCTTTCTTCTATACCTTTGTTTATCTTCTCCATCTGTTTCTTCATATCGTCTATTGTATCCCCAAACACGAAACTAAAAACTATGACAAAATATAAAATCAATTTCATAAAGTATTATTCCCCACTTATATTTATGCTCTTAACCGATAGGTAAGGTAAAATAATCGTCATGAATACGACTAATATACCTGCCATGGCCACAGCTTCAAGATTGCTCAAAAATATTAACTCCAGATTTATTGGCAAGTTTTCATTTTTTACTGCTTCGTAAAGGTTTAAAAATAATAGCCCCCCTAGCAGAGAAGATACAAACACTTTAGAGATATTTATAAAGTAGTACGGTTTCAGAGCTTGACTTTTTTTCATACCCAGATACACTCTAGACTTTATATCCTCTATCTGGCTTAACAACGCTCCATGTATAAGGTTATATACGGTTACTAGTATAGGCAGTATCGCAAAGATCCCCACGTACATAATAAGTTTTCTGTTTTCCTCTATCCTATTAACTGCACTGTCTATGCTTTGTTCGCTATACATTACTTCTATTATGTTATTTTCTTTCAATAGTTTCTCTTCTAAAGATTTTAAATTTTCTGGATTTTTAAACGTTATAAGCATGGAGTCGTAAAGCGGGTTCTCGCCCTTTCTTATAGACATTCCCAGTTCCTTTTCCATCTCGTTTAAAACCATCTCTTTCGACCTAAACTTAACATACCTAACATCATCATACGCAAGTATTTTTTTCTCAAGTTCCTCTATTCCATCGGCGGAAGTTCCCTTTTCAATATATAAATTTATCTTGTAGTTGTTTTTTATTTTCTCGTTAAGCTTGATTATATTAAACGAGTACGCAAGAAAAAAATTCAAGACAAAAATCATCAAGGCTAGGCTAACCAGGTTCATATTATAATAATTTTTCTTTTTGTAAAATATCTCTTCGGTTTCCCTAGAAAAATTCAAAACTCTTTTAATCATATATGGCTCCTTTTTCCAATTTAAGAACTCTATGCTGATATTCTGATATCAAAGACACATCATCGGTTATAAAAAATATGGTTTTACCCCTTTTATTTAGCTTTTCCAAAAAAAGCATGAGTTTTTCGCAGTCGTTTTTAGTCAAAAATTTTGTGGGATCTTCCAAGATAAACAAATCACTCCCTCTAACTACTGCTCTTACTATAGCTAAAAGCTGTTTCTCCCTGTTATCTAGACTTTCAGGGTAATCATGCTTTTTGTGTAAAAGTCCAAAAAAATCTAAAACCCGGTCTAGCTTCTCTTCACTTAGACTATTTTTACCTGCGGATAAGTCTAAAGCATAGCTCAAATTTCCATAGACACTTTTAGATGATATAAGCTTGAAGTCTCCGTACACTATTGAAGTCCTTTTCCTCAGCAAGGCGAACTCCTTTTCACTCATCCTATTTATATCTTGACCCATTATCATCACAGAGCCGTTTTTGAGTCTGTTTTGATTATATACAAGGTCCAAAAGAAACTTCTTCTCTCTACTGTCCGAATAAAGCAGGTAACAAAATTCCCCAGCAGAAACCCTCAAGTTCAGTTTTTTAAATATTTTTTTTAACCCTTTTTTATAATCAACTTCCACTATTTTTAGCAAGGGAATTCTCCTCCTGTACATTTATAATATAAAGGCGACTGTAAGCCGCCTTTATATTATAAATTATTTAGGAGTTTTTTTAAACCCCCTTATAGGTTTTCCTTTATTTTTTTGATTATATTCTCAGAACTAAGTCCGTACACCTTCATAAGTTCAGCTCCATCTCCACTTTGCCCGAACTCGTCGTTTATACCGATCTTAACTACTTTTGTCGGGTGCACTTCAGAAAGATATGAAGCCACTACACTCCCTAGTCCTCCTACTACTGAGTGCTCCTCTGCAGTCACTATAAACTTGGTTTCTTTAGCTGCTTTTAGTATTGTTTCCCGGTCTAGCGGCTTTATAGTCCCTACATTTATAACCCTTACAGATATACCTTCTTCCTTGAGTTTTTCAGCAGCATCTATGGCTTCTGCTACAAGCATACCTGTAGCAGCTATTGTCACATCATATCCGTCCTTTAGTGTGCTCGCCTTTCCTATTTTAAAGTCATATGACTCATCAAAAAGTACAGGTGTATTTAGTCTCCCGAATCTTATATATACCGGCCCGTTGTGTTCAGCCGCAGCAAATACCATTTTTTCAGCTTCTGTTGCATCCGCAGGGCACATAACTGTCATACCTGGTATAACGTTCATAAGAGCTATATCTTCTATAGACTGGTGCGATCCACCATCTTCCCCTACAGATATACCTGCATGCGTAGCGCACACTTTCACATTTAAGTTCCCGTACGCCGCTGTATTTCTTATCTGCTCATAGGCTCTTCCCGAAGCAAATATAGCAAATGTAGATGCAAATGCTATCTTGCCTGTTGTGGCAAGACCTGATGCAGTTCCTATGAGGTCCGCCTCAGATATCCCCACATTTATATGCCTGTTAGGGAAATCTTTTTGGAATATCGCAGTTTTTGTGGATTTGGAAAGATCCGCGTCTAAGACCACTACATTTTCATTTTTTTTCCCAAGAGCTGCCAAAGCCTCTCCATAGGCCTGTCTTGTAGCTTTTTTCATCTATATTAACCTCCAATTATTTTTTCTTAGTCATCTATCTGTTCGATTAATTCTAACTCTTTTATAGCTATTTTCGCCTCTTCTTCTGTCGGAGCTACACCGTGGAATTCACATACATTTTCCATAAAGGAAACCCCTTTACCTTTAGTTGTTTTTGCTAGTATTAGCGTTGGTTTACCCTTTGTCTCCCTAGCAGCGTCAAGAGCAGCTATTATTTGTTCAAAGTCATGCCCGTCGATTTTTATTACATTCCAGCCAAAGCTTTCCCATTTTTTATCTAGAGGCTCTACTCCCATTATATCTTCTACGTTTCCATCTATTTGAAGGTTGTTAGAGTCTACAAAAGCAACGACATTGTCCAGTTTGTAGTGCGCAGCTGTCATAGCAGCTTCCCAGACCTGCCCCTCTTGAAGTTCTCCATCTCCCATAAGTACATAATTCCTGTAATTCTTACCGTATATTTTAGCCGATAATGCCATACCGTTTGTTACCGAAAGTCCTTGCCCCAGTGAACCACTGGAAATCTCCACGCCAGGAACTTTTTTCATGTCAGGGTGCCCCTGAAGCATAGCTCCAAATTTTCTTAGGTTCCAAAGCTCGCTTTTGTCAAAATAACCTCTTTCAGCAAGTGCTGCATATAAAAGTGGTGCTACATGCCCTTTACTCAAAACGAACCTGTCCCTCTCCTCCATTTTAGGATTTTTAGGATCGATGTTCATTTCATGGAAATATAGCGTCGCCACTATATCAGCAGACGAAAGTGACCCCCCAGGATGACCAGATTTTGCCGCACACACCATTTGGACAATGTCTTTCCTGATCTCATTCGCCTTCTCTTTTAACAGTTGAATATTTGACATTATTTTCTCCTTTCAATGTTTTCAAATATATTACTTAATGGACAAATTATATTAAATATTTAAACATGTTGTCAAGTTCAATTATTCACTTTAAGCCAAAGTTTCATAGCTTCGGCAAGTGGTTCGGCAGCCCAATTAAAAAGTTCATCATATTTAAAATAACCTGTTCCAAAGTATACCAATAGATACAAAATAAGCGGCCTGAAAAGCCTCTTCTCCTTTTTTGCCTCTTTGAAAAATATAAATAAGCCTATTATTAAAAAAACCAGGTATTCGCTGCTGCTCTCCATGAGCTTTACTGCAATGAAGTTGCTGAAAAATATTGAGGATAAAAAAAATCCCTTGCTGAAACCTTCCCCCATAGACATTCCAAAGGGAAAGTATACTAGTGCCCCACCTATCCACCTTTGTGGAAAATAATCATAGGCCAGATGTATCACTACAGCCATTGAAAAAGAGATAAGAAAATACCTGTATTCATCCCCGCCGCCACTTTGATAGACTGCGTATAAAAGGTATAAAATAAATGGGCTGTGGGTGAAAGCTGATCTGTGCTTGAGTCTCAATTTAAAATCCCAGTCAGGGTACTTCACTCCGATTAGAAAGGTCAGTATCCCTATTATAATACCGGTTTTACTTATATCTTCCAAGTTTATAACAAAACTCTCCATATCTACATCATTCTCTTCCTGTATCGGCTGAAAAAAATGGGGAAGACATTTCCATCTCCCCCCATTATGTTAAATTATTATTTAACTATTGTTGAAACAACTCCAGATGCTACTGTTCTTCCACCTTCTCTTATCGCGAATCTTAGTCCTTCTTCCATCGCAATTGGGTGAATTAATTGTACTGTCATTTCGATATTATCCCCAGGCATTACCATTTCTACACCTTCTGGTAGGTTTACTGATCCTGTGATGTCTGTTGTTCTGAAGTAGAATTGTGGTCTGTATCCTGTGAAGAACGGAGTATGTCTTCCTCCCTCTTCTTTAGTTAGTACGTATACTTCTGACGTGAAGTCTGTATGAGGAGTGATTGATCCTGGTTTCGCTAGTACTTGTCCTCTTTCTACGTCATCTTTCTTGATTCCTCTTAATAGAGCTCCGATGTTGTCTCCTGCTTCTCCTTGGTCAAGAAGTTTTCTGAACATCTCTACTCCTGTACAAGTAGTTGTTTGAGTATCTCTGATACCTATGATCTCTATAGTTTCTCCTACTTTAACTACTCCTCTTTCTACTCTTCCTGTAACAACTGTTCCCCTTCCAGTGATTGTGAATACGTCCTCTACCGGCATTAGGAATGGTTGATCTACTGGTCTTGCTGGAGTTGGGATGTAAGAATCTACTGCACCCATAAGCTCCATTATTTTTTCTTCCCACTCAGCTTCTCCGTTAAGAGCTCCTAGTGAAGATCCCATTATTACTGGTACGTCGTCCCCTGGGAATCCATACTCAGATAATAGTTCTCTTACTTCCATTTCTACTAATTCTAGCAGTTCTTCGTCGTCTACCATGTCACATTTGTTTAGGTATACTACGATGTAAGGTACACCAACCTGTCTAGAAAGTAGAATGTGCTCTCTTGTTTGAGGCATTGGTCCGTCTGCCGCTGATACTACTAGGATAGCTCCATCCATTTGAGCTGCTCCAGTGATCATGTTTTTTACATAGTCAGCATGGCCTGGACAGTCTACGTGAGCGTAGTGTCTAGCTTCTGTTTCGTACTCGATGTGCGCTGTGTTGATTGTGATTCCTCTTTCTCTTTCTTCTGGCGCTTGGTCGATGTTGTCAAAATCAACTTTTTGAGCTAGCCCTCTGTCAGATAGTACTTTTGAGATAGCTGCTGTAGTTGTAGTTTTACCGTGGTCTACGTGTCCGATTGTCCCTACGTTAACGTGAGGTTTTGTTCTTTCAAACTTTTGTTTAGCCATTTTTCCCTCCTAAAAATTATATTTTAACATATTAACAGCTTATCTCTGATAAGCTACACCTTAAATAACATATAAAAAAATAAAAAAACTCCACACAATTTTTTCCTTTTATTATGTCCAGAGGAAAGCTGTGTAGATTTGGATGGTGGTGAGGGAAGGATTCGAACCTTCGAAGGCGGAGCCGGCAGATTTACAGTCTGCTCCCTTTGGCCACTCGGGAACCTCACCCTAGTATGTATTCTTTTTAATTTGGTAGCCCGTAGGAGAATCGAACTCCTGTTGCATGGATGAAAACCATGAGTCCTGACCACTAGACGAACGGGCCTTTTATGGTGCCGCTTACCGGAGTCGAACCAGTCACCTGCTGATTACAAGTCAGCTGCTCTACCAGATGAGCTAAAGCGGCACTTTCTTCCTCAACGAGGCTTATTATATAATAGTATCTTTTTTTTGTCAATATTTTTTTCAGCTTTCTAAGCCTTTTTCAAAAAAACCTGGTTATCCTTTATAAAACTCGTTATTTCTCCCTCTTTTTCCAATATATCCAGGTACTTGTTTAACTCCTCACTGTTTAAATTGGTTATGTCTAGTAGGTCCAAAAGCGAGCAAGCCCTCTTTGCCAGCATACCAATTATAAGCCGTTCCAGTGTATTGCTGTAGTTTTTTATATTGTTTCTACTCTGATATTTTTTTATTATATTCACATTTTCTAATCCCATTTCCTCAAAGTAGTCTTTAATTTGTGATAGCCTTTCCATTTTAGCAGGTTTCACCCATTCCTCTGCTCCAGGTCTGGCCAATGAATTTAGCTGGAGTTTCGTATACCTAATTTCCTTTAGATAATCCACAAATTTTTCAAGTTCTTCTTTGGTGTCGTTTACCCCTTCCACTATAAAAAGCTCTATATATATATCTCCTGTGAATCTTTGGCTTAATTTTCTTATCCCATCAGTTATGGTCTTGCTTTTTATGCTTTTATCCGGCCTGTTTATCTTCATGAATACATCTTCGCTTATGGCGTCTATAGATGGCATAACCAGGTCTATTCCCATAATTTCATCTAATAAACCTTCATCGTTTAAGAGTGTCGAGTTGGTTATAAGGGCTAACTTAGCCTTGCTTATTTTTTTTATCTCTTCTACTGCTTTTCCGAGCTCTGAATTAAGCGTTGGCTCCCCCCCTCCTGAAAAAGTTATAAAATCAGGTTCAAGGTGTTCTAATACCTCTTTCAATTCAGCCACCAGCTCAGTTACGTCTACAAATTTCCCTCTCTCAGTTATATATTTTTTAGTAGCACCACACTCGCAGTAGATGCAGTCTAAATTGCAGGTCTTCATTTTTACCAGGTCCACCCCAAGGGATACGCCTAGTCTCCTAGATGGTACCGGTCCAAAAACGTATTTATACATTGCTCCCTCCTATCAGTAAAATCTTTCCAAAATTCATTTAATTAACTCAAGCTGCTACTTAATTAAATAAGCAATTAATTACTGAGTTTTTATACAAAATCTTTTTTGATCACAAAGTTTCACAGAACTGGCAAACATGAGATGCATAGAGAAAATACATTAAAAATAATTTTTGTCACGAATCTTCACGGATCACATGAATTATTCAAAAGATCTAAGTTAGCCTCTCTTATACCTAAACTTTTTTCTCACTCTGTGCAGCTCTGTGTCCGAAATATTTTATCTTTACATTAGTGCCAATTCGTGTGGTTCGTGACTAAAACAAAAGTTTTCCATTATGGATTTAAAGTGGCTACCAGGCGACTCTTAAAACCTCGTCTATCGTTGTGACGCCCTTTTTAGCTTTTATCATACCGTCGGCCTTCAAATCATTCCACCCATCTTCTATGAGTTTAGCTTTCACCTGAAAGCTGGTCTTCCCGGCAAGGATATCTTTTTTATTGTAGTCATCTATTTTAAAAAGTTCGTGTATGCTCGTCCTCCCCTTATAACCAGTATAAAAACAGTAGTCACAGCCTTTGCCGTACCAAGTCTCCTCGCCGTTGTCTAGGACCTTTTTTGTCTTGCAGTAAGGGCAAATCTTCCTGACCAGCCTCTGAGCCAGTACTCCTATAAGGGAAGATGTTATCAAGTAAGGTTCTATACCCATATCTATTAGCCTAGTTATTGCACTTGCTGAGTCGTTGGTATGCAGTGTTGCAAACACCAGATGCCCTGTCAAAGAAGATCTTATTGCTATTTCGGCCGTTTCTCTGTCTCTTATCTCACCGATCATTATTATATCCGGGTCATGTCTTAAAATCGCCCTAAGCCCAGCAGCAAAGGATAACCCTATATCGGTTTTTACTTGAATTTGACTTATTCCATCTATCTGGTACTCCACTGGATCTTCTATGGTAAGTATCTTTTTCTCTCCGTCATTTATCTCCTTTATCGCAGAAAAAAGTGTTGTACTTTTCCCGCTACCTGTAGGCCCAGTCACCAGCACTATCCCGTTTGGCTTGTATACTAGCTCCCTAAAATCTTTTAGTATAAGCTCCTCCATGCCGAGCTTCTCCAAATCCATCTCTGCCTTTTGGTTTGCCAATATTCTTACCACTATACTTTCTCCGTTTATGGTGGGGATAATGGATATCCTAAGCTCCTGCTCTGTATCCCTCATCTTTATCTTTATCCTACCATCTTGTGGCATTCTTTTTTCGGCAATGTCTAGTTCCGCCATTATTTTTACCCTAGATACTATGGCTTTGTATACACTCTTTATGGCACCGGGTAACGGCACATTGTGTAGCACACCATCTATACGGTACCTCAAGAGGACATCGTTTTTTATGGGTTCCAAGTGTATATCGGTGGCCCCCTTCTTATAGGCATCTAAGAAAAGCTGGTTTACAAACCTGATCACCTCAGGATTGTCCTTATCCTCTTCTATGTCGTAGTCATTTGAAAATGTGATATCCCTTTCCTTCCCACTGAACATCCCAGAACCTATCCCAAAATAGCGGGTGGCCAACATATAAAATTCCTCTTCGGTCATCTGCATCTGCTTTATCCTCTTATTAAACTTTGATTTTAAACTCATTATGGTCTGCATATCTCCAGGGTTAACCATAGCTATAGTTACCTCTTTGTCGTCCTCCTCATAAGGAAAAACTTTTCTTTCGTGAATATAACTTTCTTCTAACTTCCTTATTAATTCTTTTGGTATAATCTTTTTCAAATCAATTTTTTCCATAATAGCTCCCCTCCCTATGCATAAACTATTTTCAATTTATTTTATCCTTTACCTCTTTTTTGCGTGTATGAATTTTATTTGTTACACCCCGCTTCTCAAGGCCTCAGTGTAACAAAACTTGTAAAAATAACAAAAGAGCCCCTTAGGGCCCCATTTTTTTACTTATTCAAATCCTCTAAAAGGTATCTATACTGCTTGAGCATTATCTTTATCATGACCTTCCTGAATATCTGATACCACTTAAACTCCATAACTTCCATGCCTTTTACAGATTCGGTGACAGTCTTTTTCAAAAAATCCAACTCTTCAAAGCTCATCTTGATAGACTTATTCTTATTTTTTGATTCCATTTCAAGGTAGTTCAAAAAGTCTATAACACCCTTTGTTTGTGGGTTCGCCCCATATCCAGCCATTTGCTTTTTCATCTCTACAACAAGCTTAGACAAGAACTTTTTGTTGTTTTTTTCTATCTTCACATCGTATTTTCTTTTACCTTTTCCAATCTTTTGTATAGAACTCATTGCACCCATCATACTTTGGGTATTCATTTTTTGCATTTGATTCATTCTGTTCAGGTTCATTTTTTGGCCTTTCATATTTCTCCCCCATACTGTTATTGTTCTTTTATTTTCATTCCAAGAATTTTTTCTATCTTTTCTTTGGGTATTCCCCCCAGCCTGATTATCTTAGGTTCGGACCTCATGTCTATAATCGTGGACTCTATTCCCAAAGGACAGCTGCCGCCGTCTAATTTTATACTTACCATTTTTAAAAGCTCTTCGTCTAGCTCACCATAGCTTTTAGCACTCGGCCTCCCGGAAATATTGGCGCTAGTTGTAGCCAGTACTCCACCGCAAGCCTCTATTATTTCAAGGGATATATCCAGTTTTGGCATTCTTACGCCAACTGTATTTGTATAAGATACCATTTCGCCAGGAATTGTGTCCTTTTTTTCTAGAATTATTGTAAGGGCTCCCGGCCAGAATTCATCTATAAGCCTCTCCACTAGCTCGCTGTTTTCTCCCAGTTCAGCTATCTTTTTTATGTTTTCCTTTTTGCTGACCAATGCTATTAGCGGCGAAGAAAAATCTCTAGATTTGACTTCGTATACTCTTTTTATGGCGTCTACATCATGAATGGCAACCCCTAATCCGTATACCGTATCCGTTGGATATACAATGAGCTCACCGTTTTTGACTCTCGCTTTTATTTCTGATAAAAGTTCACTTTTGTATCTTATTTTCATCAAAAAAGCCCACCTTTTTTCAAAAAATGCCTTCTTAAAATATTTTACCATACTATAAAAAATAAAACAAGTCTTAGCAACTTACAAAATAGAAAGAGGGGAGCAAGTCCCCTCTAAATGTAATCTTCTATATTTATGCTTCTAAGCACTTCAGCAGCTTTTTCTGGAAGCACAGGGTTTATATAAAACCCGGTTCCCCATTCAAAGCCTGCAATTTTAGTTAATTTAGGCATGATCTCTATATGCCAGTGATAATAAGTCTCGCTGTTTCCTGGAATATTTATTGGAGCTGTACTTATAACATAGTTATAATTCGGGTCACCCAGGGCCACCTTTATTCTCAACAGTGTATTTTTAAGTATCTCGGCGAGGGATTTTACCTCCTGGCTGCTGATATTACCAAAGTGTGCGTTGTGGAATTTAGGAACTATCCAAGTCTCATAAGGGAATCTTCCAGCGAAAAAAGCAAACGCCAAAAAATCCTCGTTTTCCTCTACTATCCTGTCCCCTGTAGAAAGCTCCTCATCAAGTATATCACAAGTCACACACCTGTCCCTGAAACTGTAGTATTCTTCAGCACCTCTCAACGCCGTTTCAACCCTCTTAGGTACCACCGGGGTGGCTATCAGCTGAGAGTGGGTGTGCTCTATAGAGGCACCCGCCTCCACTCCATAGTTCTTAAATATGAGTATGTGCTTTATATTCTTGTCTTCCGATATCTCAAGGTACCTATCTCTATAGGCCCAAATGATTTTTTCAATTTCCTCGTAAGTAAGCTGGCTGGTGCAGTATTTGTGTTCCTCTGTTTCCACTATTACTTCGTGCCTGCCTACTGCATTCATTTTGTCGTATATCCCTACAGCTTTTTTCCCTAGCTGCTCATTGCTGCTTAGAGCTGGATACTTATTTTCCAAAACCCTTATCCACCACCCAGGAGTATTCGGGATTCTTCCCCTTATTTTTGGGTACACCAAGATTTCGTCGCCAGATCTTTTTTCATTACCTGAACAGAACGGGCAGTATTTTTCCTTGGCTTCATCTTCATAAGGAGGTTTCGTATTTTGAAAATCATTTGGCCTTTGAGCTCTTTCAGGCGAAAATATAACCCATCTTTTACTCACAGGATCTTTTCTTAACTCAGACATATCATCACTTCCTTTTTAAGAAAACACTCCCCAATTACTTTTCAAACAAGACGCTTAGCGATTGGTTGGTGAATATCCTTTTTATCCCTTCTGAGAAAAGCTTATCTGCAGAAAGAACCTTTACCTTGTCTATTCTCTTGTGCTCAGGCAGCTGTATGCTGTCAATCACAACTACTTCTTTTAAAGGGCTAGCTTGTAGTCTTTCTATTGCAGGTCCTGAGAAAACCGCATGTGTGCAGCATGCATATGCTTCTTTTGCCCCTCTGTCTATAATTGCCTGCGCACCGTTTGTAATGGTTCCACCTGTGTCTATCATATCATCTATAAAAATAGCGGTCTTTCCTTCTACCTCACCTATCAAGTTCATAACCTCAGACATGTTCGGTTTAGGCCTTCTTTTATCTATGATAGCAATCTTACAGTCCAACCAACTAGCAAGTGATCTTGCCCTTTTTACTCCGCCAACATCCGGAGATACTACCACTACATCATCTCCGCAGAGACCTTTTTCTACGAAATATTTTGCTAGTATAGGTAGCGCCTGCATATGGTCTACCGGGATATCAAAGAACCCTTGAATCTGTTGTGCATGAAGATCCATTGTCATGACCCTAGTTGCTCCTGCAGAAGTCAATAGGTTGGCAACAAGTTTCGCTGTAATCGGTTCCCTTGGACTAGCTTTTCTGTCTTGTCTAGCATATCCATAGTAAGGAATTACAACGACTATTTTCCTAGCAGAGGCTCTTTTTAAAGCATCAATAAAGATTAAAAGCTCCATCAAGTTTTCGTTAACAGGTTCTGAAGTAGATTGAATTACGAATACTGTACATCCTCTAACGGTCTCGTTTATCTTAGCGTATATCTCTCCATCCTCGAATCTAACCAGTTCTGCGTCCCCTAACGGGATCCCTATCTGTGTAGAAATTTTTTCAGCTAAGCTTCTGTTCGACGTTCCCGAGAAAATCTTGACATTTTCAACGTTTTTCAACATTATTTTTTACTCCACTCCTTTTTTATTATCTGTTTTGCCCTGGCTACTCCCAGTGCATTAGATGGTATATTTTTTGTAATTGTTGATCCCGCTCCAGTTATTGCATTGTCACCTATTTCCACCGGGGCTACCAGCATGGTGTCGCTTCCTATGAAGGCTTTTTCCCCGATTATGGTCTTATGCTTGTTCTTGCCGTCATAGTTGCAAGTTATTGTTCCAGCACCTATATTTGTATCTGCTCCTACATGGGCATCCCCTAAATAAGTAAGGTGCCCTGCCTTTACCCCGGCCTCCAAAGTGGAATTCTTCGTTTCCACAAAGTTTCCTATGTGCACACCGGCCTTCAGATGCGACTTCGGTCTTATATGGGCAAACGGCCCTATTGTTACACCAGCTTCTATGACAGACTTCTCTATCACCGAGCTTTCTATCCTAACTTTATCGTAAATTTGTGAATTTTCTATTCTAGTGTTTCCTATGAGCTCCACATTTTTTCCTATCACACTGCTACCCTCTATGATTACCCCAGGATAAACCACAGTGTCGCTGCCAATTTTTACGCTGTCTTCTACATAGGTAGCCTTAGGGTCTAATAATATTACCCCGTCTTCCATGAGCTCTAAGTTTTTCCTCATTCTCAAAACTTCGCTCGCTTCAGCCAGCTGGGCTTTTGAGTTTACCCCCAGTATCTCGTTATTGTCCTCTAAAATATAGCTTTCTATCTTCGCGCCGTTCTCCACCTGTATTTTTATTACATCTGTCAGGTAGTACTCGCCTTTTTCATTGTCGTTTTTTATCTTGTCCAGAGCATCAAAAAGTTTTTCGCTGTCGAAACAATATACCCCAGCGTTTACTTCTTTTATACTCTTAACTTCGTCTCTAGCTTCTTTTTCCTCAACAATAGCCCTTACGCTGCCACCATCTTTTACTATCCTGCCATATCCAAAAGGGTTTTCAAGCACGGAAGTAAGCACAGTGGTAACCGCACCAGTAGCTGTGTGCTTATCGCAAAGTTCCTTAAGTGTTTCCGCACGCAAAAGCGGAGTGTCCCCACATGTGACAAGCAGGGTTCCTTTAAAATCTTTAAGTTTGTCCTTGGCCATCATAACGGCGTGCCCTGTACCAAGCTGTTCTTCCTGCAGAACATGGCTGACCTCTCCCAACTCATCCAAAACCATCTCTTTTTTGTGACCTAAAACCAATATATTCTCAACTGTTTTGAGCTTGTTAAGCTCATCTATTATTTTTTTTATCATAGGTATCCCGTTAACCCTATGCAAAACTTTCGGGAGCTCAGACTTCATTCTAGTCCCCTTCCCGGCTGCTAAAACCAAAGATATCAAATTCATACCGTCCTCCTAGAAGTAAATGATCTATTTACACATAGTAAACCTATTTTACACATTCTAAGAGATTATATCACAATCACCCCTCTTTTTCAAATAAATTTAGGTGCTCTATAATGGGTCAAGCTATACTTTGCGGCTGATGATTTTTTAACCGAAACTTTACCAGGATACCCCTGCAACTCTAAGCTTTTTCAGCCTTTACAAGGTAAAACTCCTTTGAAAAACTCTCCACACTCACTACCTTAAAACCGAGCTCTTCAAGCTCTTTTCTCACGTCGCCGCTGGCTACCCTGTGCTCTATAGGCGGACCAAACTCCCCCACCTTTTTTTCAAAATCAACTATAGCTATCCTACCGTTTTTACAGATAATCCTGTTGACCTCTTCCAGAAAAATGTGCATATTATCCACTTCGTGCACTACGTTGCACATAAAAGCTAGATCAACTTCCCCGTCGCTTACCGGTAATTGGTTTTCCTCGCTTTTAATGGCCATGATATTCTGCCTGTCCCCACCATGCTGCACCATATAGTCTAGCATGTCCTGGGATATATCCAGGGCCAACACCGAACCATTCTCCCCTACTATGCTAGATGCCAGTATGGAAAAATATCCTATCCCACACCCTATATCTGCAAATTTATCTCCGTCCTTCAATCCAGCTTTTTTCAGCACCTCTACCGGTGGCATCAGCCTTCTTCTTTCTGGATTATCCAGCTTTTTAAGTTTTTTTACGTCGAATTTTTTATCCATAATGCGCGCTACCTCCTAGATATCGGTTTTTTCTAGATATTCAATAAACGTCTTCATAAGTTTGTTGAAAAATTTATCCCGGTGATAGACCAGGTTGAAGTTCCTGCCTATATTGAGTCCGTCAAAGCTATAAGAATTAAGCCTGCCATCTTCTACCTCGTTTTTTATGGCAAGCTTGGATATGCAGGATACCCCCATGCCAGCTTCCACAGACTTTTTTATGGCCTCGGTGTTCCCTAGCTCCATGAAAACCTCATACTCTATGCCCTTAGCCAGCATGGTTTTCTCAAATTCCCACCTGGTCCCGCTGCCCTTTTCCCTGAGAATAAACTTTTTTTTCGGTATCCCAGATATATCCAGAAGGTCGTGCGGAGAGCTTATAAATACTAGCTCGTCATCCCAAATTTTCATGCTCTCTATCTCGTACTCTTCTACCTCAGCTTCCACAAACGCAAAGTCCAGCTTATTCTGCAGTATGAGCTCGCATATCTTCTCCGTATTTTCTATCTCTATTGAAAATTCTACTCCGGGGTAAAGTTTTATAAAGTCACCTACTAGCCTTGGCAGCACGTAGTTGCCTATGGTGGTGCTGGCCCCTATTACCAGCCTGCCTTTTTTAAGTTCCCTTGTATCCTTTATGGCGCTTGTTGCCTCGTCGTAAAGATTCAGTATCCTCCTTGAATACCCCTTAAAAAGCTCCCCTTCATTGCTTAGGTACAGCCTCTTTCCTATCCTATTAAAAAGCTTCACTCCCAACTCGTTTTCGAGCTCGGATATCATCTGACTCACTGCTGGCTGGCTTATGAACAGTTTTTTAGACGTCTTCGTCATATTCAACTCTTTTGCTACCTCATAAAATACCTCAAGCTTTCTAAAGTTCATCTTCCCCACCTCTGCCGCAAATTTATTTCAAAACAATAGCCAAAACTTTTACTAGTTTCTAACTTTATCTTTTTTGATCACAGAGTTTCGCAGAGCTTTTAGAAATTAGCTCCACTGAGAAAATACCCTGAAATAAAAATAATTTTTGTCACGAATTTTCGCGGATCACACGAATTATTCAAGCGATTTAGTAAAGCTCTATTGTACCTAAAAGCTTCTTTTTTTCTCTGTGCAGCTCTGTGTCCAAAATATCCTCTTATTTAATTTTTTATTCGTGTCCATTTGTGCAAGTTCATGACTAAAACAGCTGTTTTTTTATTTTTATGATTTTAAATCAATTCAATAATCCATATATAAAAATGGTCTCTCCTAGACTGTCAAAATATAATTTCAGTTAAGGCTATCCCCACAAGTATTTGGACAAAAAGTACTGCATACCCAAAAGAGATCACCTTTATCCCTCTTGAAAATATAGCCCTAAATTTTGTCTGTAACCCTATCCCTGTCATGGCAACCATCAAAAAATAAGTTGATAAATTTTTTATAAAGTTCTCTAATATATTTACAGAGCTTACAAAGCTAGATTCTAAAAAATTTCTCGCCTCGAAATAATGAAAGGTGCTGAAAATTACGCTGAAAATTAAAAAGCCCTTAACAAAGTACGGCAGACCCACCTTTTTTTGTGTCTTCTCCCTCTTATTTCTCCTATACCCCAGGTAGATGATAAGCAGTGGCAGCACGGCCATCTTCCCCATTTTTGTGAGGACTGCAAGATTGCCGACGTACTCCCCCAGGGTATAAGCTGAGGCTATGGTGTGCGCCAGTATCTGAAGGGTCCCCCCTATGAAAAGCCCGCCCTGCACTTCATCAAACCCTAAAAATTCCGATATAAGCGGCATGAGAAAAATTCCGGTAAGGCCGGTTATGTTCACCACGGATATGAGTAGCGGGAACTCCTCCACATCAAATTCAACCGCAGGAGCCGCTGCGGCCATGCTAGAGGTCCCCCCAACTCCTAGTAGCGCTGAAAACTTCTCTTCTATCCCGTAAAAATTCCCTATCCATATCCCAACAAGGGAACCGATAAAGGATATCAAAAAAATATACAAAACCGCCTTTAGTCCTAGAGCAAGTATGGCACTTATATTTAGCCTGGCTCCCAAAAATATAATGGCTATTGCAAGAAATACATTGCCGCTATACTTTATCCCGGCTTCAAACGGCTTGTATCTGCTCCCCTTAAAAAATATGTTCCCCACCAAAACCCCAAGTATTATTGCGAAATTGGTTTCCCCTATATCCACTAACAGCTCGTTTAAAAAGTATGCCAGTGCCGCAAAAAAAATACTTAACAGGACCCCAGGATATATCTCTCTTGTATTCATAAATATATGTCCCCTTTTAATTTATTATGTCAACTAACATAATAACAGTTTTCATTGGAAATTTCTATCTAGTTTTTTCTAGAGCAAATGCCTTCTGGAAAATCTTCTACCCTCCTAAGTGCTTTAGGGGTATAATTAATACTGCCTGATATTTAGAGCATTTTCCAGATAATTTCAAGCAACGGCAAAATAAATTGCTTTTCTTACCAAATTTTTACTTTTTTATTGTATAAATTATATGGGGTGATTTTTTGGCTAACATACTGGTTATAGAAGATGATAAAAAAATTTTACGCTATTTGGAGCTAGAACTAATCCATGATGGCTATACTGTAAAAGGGTGCACAGACGGAAAAATCGGTCTGGATGAGATAAGTGAAAATAATTTCGACCTTGTCATCTTAGATCTCATGCTCCCGAAAATTTCAGGGGGAGAGATCTGCAAAAAAATAAGAGAGATTTCCGAAGTTCCCATCATTGTGGTGTCAGCCAAAGACGGCACTAAGAGTAAAGTCGAGCTCCTAGATATCGGTGCCGACGACTACCTAACTAAACCATTTATAATAGAGGAACTACTCGCCAGGATAAGGGTCGCCCTTAGAAATAAAAAAGGCTACTCCAAGAAAAATATTCTGAGGTACCTAGATGTCTACATCGACGAGGATACCCGTCTAGCATTCAAGCAGGACTTCGAAGTGAAACTCTCAAAAACGGAGTACAGCTTATTGGAGTATCTTTTGGTAAATTCAGAGATAGTTCTGAGCAGGGAACAGATCTTAAACAATGTTTGGGGCTACGATTATGTCGGCGGTGAGAAAATAGTCGACGTCTACATAAAGGCATTGAGGAAAAAAATAGACGAGCCTTTTCAAAGCAGTTTAATAAAAACGGTCCGTGGCTTTGGCTATGTTTTAAAGGGGGATTAAACTAAAATGAAAAGACTCTCCTCTGAACTTTTAAAAAATTACTTTATAATAGTGGTTTTGTTTGCTTCTGGGTACCTGGGTATAAATTTTTTCTTGAAACAGTACCTGATACAGCAGTCCATTAACGATATTAAGCAAGCCAAGTTTTTTTTACAAGAAGAACTAAAAGAAATGGAACACCAGAATATAGAGTACTTTTACTGGAATGCAGTTATGGAAAGTCCCAAGGCAAACCAGCTTTTCATAAATATTTTTTTCGATGGTGATAGTTTCGTCGAAAAAAACTCACCTATATTGTATGAATTGGATTCCCAAGGGGAAATCTTAAAAAAAAGCGAAAACTACGTATTAAACACGAGAATGAGCCTCTTAAACGGCGAAACTATAGGGGTTCAAATAATACGCGGCACCTCCAAAGAAAACAAATTTTTAAAAAAAATATTCAGGATCTCTTTCTTGGGTTTGCTGCTCATAATATTCGTCTCCTACAGGATACACCGCTACTTCTATAAAAAAATTCTCACCCAATTCGAACAGATAGAGAAGGCCACTTCGCTTATAAATTTGGATCATTTCAATGTCAACTTTGACAAAAGTGCTTTTTTCCAGGAGTTTTCCAGCATCTTTGCGGCCTATGAAAAAATGCTTGAGAGGCTGGAGGAACAGACCACTTCGCAGATTGAATTCGTGCAAAATGCCTCCCATGAACTCAGGACTCCGATCTCGGTCATAAGCGGATACGTAAACCTAATCGACAGGTGGGGGATAGATGACAAAAACATCTTGAGGGAGGCCCTTTGCTCTATAAAGGACGAGACCAAGAATATCGCTGCCCTGATTGAAAAACTCCTGTTTCTAGCCAAAAGAGGGGAGTTGAAATTGGATTACGAGGAGTTCAACGTTTCTGAACTTGTGGATGAGATAAATAGTGAAATGAATATACTCTACCCAAAAGCAAAGCTCGCCTCAAAAGGTGACAGCACTCTAATATTGAACTCGGATAGAAGCCTATTGAAACAACTGTTACGAAATTTAATTAAAAATGGTATAATGTACAGCAATCAAGGCAGTGTGAAAACATGTTACTACATATCCGATTCTGAGCTTATTTTAAAGGTCAAGGATAACGGTATAGGCATAGACGAAAAGGAGCTTGAGAAAATATTCGAAAAGTTCTACAGGGTAGACAAGTCTAGAGCCCGCGACCTAGGCGGTCACGGACTAGGGCTTTCCATAGTGAAAACTATACTAGAAATACTTGGTGGTAAAATAAAGATAGAAAGCAAGCCCAAAAATGGGACCACCGTATTTCTGATATTTAATGTAAAGTAAATTTTTTAAGGAGGTTTTTTTAATGCTGCAATTATCAGTAATCGCTCCCATCTACAACGAGGAGGAAAACATCGAGAGGCTCACCGAAAGGATAAGCCGAGCTGTTGAAAAAGAGTTTAGCGACTACGAAATAATATATGTAAACGACGGAAGCGCAGACAAAAGCAAGGAAATTCTAGACAAACTAGCTTTTCAAAACAGCAAGGTAAGGGTGTTCCATTTCACAAAAAATAACGGACAAACTGCCGCTTTAGCCGCAGGCTTCGAGAAATGCAGGGGTGAGCTAGTTGTAACTATGGACGCAGATCTCCAAACCGACCCGGAAGATATCTACAGGCTGCTGCCATATATAGAGGAATACGATATGGTCAACGGGAAAAGGGCCACTCGTGAGGACGGCATTGTAAAAAAACTTTCATCCGTTATAGGAAACGGTGTGAGAAATAAAATCACAGGGGACGACATACAGGACACAGGCTGTCCTTTGAAACTGTATAAACTGGAAGTAGTAAAAAAATATAAACTTTTTGACGGCATGCACAGGTTCCTGCCAACCCTTGCAAGAATGAACGGCTATAAAGTTATCGAGGTCCCGGTTAGGCATTTTGACAGAGAGTTCGGGGTGTCTAAATACGGGGTCTGGAACAGGCTTTTCAAAGGACTGAAAGATGCTTTTGCAGTTAGATGGATGATGAAAAGGAACTTAAATTATGAGTTTGAAAACTAATTATTTCAATAAAAAAGAGCTGTCCATAATTTTATTTGGGCTTATACTATTTATTCCGTCGCTGCTTCTAAGGGATTACACCCCCGGAAACGAACTAAAGTACATCGGAATAGCAAAGGACATGCTGAAAAACGGTAGCGTCTTCGTCCTGAGGGACCTGGGGGAACTATATTCTGACAAACCTCCCCTATATTTCTGGCTTATCAATGCAAGCAAGGCAGTTACCGGCGGCTACCACATTTGGGCTATCGGGCTATTCAGCGCGATACCCTCTATAGCCATAGCGGTTATAATGTATAGGTGGGGGAAAAAACATATAGGGGAGAAGAATTCCTTTTTGGCGTCTCTTATGCTCATCACCACTATCTTCTATTTCGGGGCTTCAGTGGTGCTTAGGATGGACATGCTCATGGCCCTTTTTATATTATTGTCCCTGTACAGTTTCTTCCTCTACTATGAGGACCCTGTAAAGAACCTTGGCAAAAAAAACTGGATATACATATACGTAGCGCTGGCCGTATTCACAAAGGGACCGGCAGGCCTTATAATACCACTCGTAGCAATATTGGCTTTCCTAGCACTGGAAAAAAATCTTAAGTTTCTAAAAGAGCTGTCCCTTATAAGGGGGCTTGCATTAATTTTAGCTTTTTTCCTAGTGTGGTTCACACTTCTGATAAGAGAAGGCGGCAAGGAATATTTATACCTGCTAACTGTAAAGCAGACTGTCGGCAGGGGGGTAAACGCCTTTGCCCACAAAAGGCCCTTTTACTATTACTTAGCAAACATCTGGGGGAACACCTTCCCTTGGCCGTTTATTTACATGGGGTCAATAGGTTACGGGTCCTTTAAATTCAAAAAATTAAATACTTTTGAAAGATTTATGTTTTCAGCTATTGTCTCTACCATTTTGGTTTTCTCTAGCTTTAGCAGCAAACTGGACATATATCTGATTCCGATATACCCATTTTTCCCTTTTCTCGCCATGGGTATACTGGAAAAACTTGAAAAAAGCAGGAAAAAATTTTCCTGGGTAACCCTTGGATTGGTACAGACAATATTTTCATTGTCTTTTATAGCGATATTTTTTCTCCCTCAAAGCATAGAGGGGGTGTCCATAGATTTATTGGTAAAATCCATGCTAATTGCAATCTCCGTATTAGGTATATTTGGGCTGATTTCTTTGAAAAAATCCAGGTATAAAGATTCCATGATTTCAATGGTGGTTACTATGTCTGTAGCCATACTGACTCTTTCTGCAAAAGTGCCCGAGATAAACCCAGAAATAGGTCTGGGAAGGGTGGCGAGTGAAATACAGAATTTTCAAGCTTCCAACAAGGTTGACGAGATTGTCGTATACAACTACCGCTCCGGTGTGTATCTTGGGGTCTATCTAGACGAAAGGGTAAAACTTTTCAGAGATAAGCAGGCGTTCAAGAACTACGTGAATCAGAGAGAAAATTTAATGGTACTTACCAGGACAAAGGATATGAAAAAACTTAATGAAATCTTGGATGTATCTGCCAAGTCGCAGGAAGTCTACAGAAACAACTCCTACGTGCTGCTTTTATAAAAAATTAATCTATTTTCAAATGGGGGTAAGTGATTGAACATATTTCTAATAATAGGCTTTATTGGCCAGACAATGTTTTCCATGAGGTTTGTAATGCAATGGGCTGCAAGTGAAAAGGCAAAAAAGAGTGTTGTGCCGACCTCGTTTTGGATTTTTAGTATTGCCGGTAGCGCACTACTTTTAATCTATGCTATATACAGAAAGGATCCGGTGTTTATACTCGGGCAGGCGCCTAACCTGCTTATATACTCTAGAAACCTATACTTTATCCATAAGAATAAAAAAGAGAAGGAAGATAATCTAGAGGAAGGTAAAATAAATGTATTCGAAAATAAGTAGTGTTAAACTCCACTATCTAGTTATACTATTTGTCTGTGCCATTACTTTCTTTGCAAATCTGTCTGTCG
Organism: uncultured Ilyobacter sp.; assembly: GCA_963675185.2. GTDB lineage: Bacteria > Fusobacteriota > Fusobacteriia > Fusobacteriales > Fusobacteriaceae > Ilyobacter_A. Next base: position 1,340,810 of record CAXXOH010000003.1, on the reverse strand, counting down.
ACGAGCCGGATATAATGGAATCTAGAAACTTCATTACTGCCCGCGAAATGCTATCAAACGGAAACTGGCTCATCCCTACAATGAATGGTGAGCTGAGATTTGAGAAACCGCCACTACCCACATGGCTGACCGCAGCTTCTGCTGCGGCGTTCAAAAAAACTTCAAATCTTTTTATATTGAGAATGCCAGCTGCACTGATAAGCACCCTAATGATTATTTTTTTCTACGGCTTGGTTCTTTTTACTTCAAGTGATGCAATGCTTGCATTTATAAGTTCCTTAGTCCTATCAACAACCTTTATGGTTGTAAAGGTTGGGACTACCAATTCCTGGGATATTTATCCTTACGTATTTATGCTGGGGGCCATCTACGCTATGATGGTGGGCATCGAGAAAAACAGGAGAAAATACTTCCTATTATGCGGGGTATTTTTAGCTGCATCTTTCTTGAGTAAGGGCCCTGTAGCCTTTTACGGGATGTTGCTGCCATTTTTATTTTCGTATATAGTGGTATTCAAGAGAGACCTGCTTTTAAGAAATAAACTAAATTTACTCATAGCTCTTGCAACCGCAGCCATGCTCTCTCTTTTGTGGCCGCTGCTGGTCTACCTCAAATCGCCGGAAGTTTTTATGTCGGTAATGAAAAAAGAGGTCTCCACCTGGGGAAATAAGCATGTGCAGCCCTTTTGGTTTTACATCAATGTTTTGGGATATACAGGAGGATGGATTGCATTCTCAACTGCCGCGCTTTTCAAACCTTTTATGGAGAAAAGGGTGAAAAATAAAAAGCTCTACTATTTTTCATATATTTGGTTTTTAACAACTTTTATAATGTTGTCCGCAATACCGATGAAAAAAGAAAGATACGGGCTTCCTATGTACATTCCCATGGCGGTTATGATTTCTCAGCTTTTATATTTTTTTGTCAGGAATCCTAAAAGTTATGCACACATAAAAAAGGAAAATATGATTTTGAAAATCCACTTGATTCTCATGAGTATGCTGGCATTCGCTGTCCCTTTACTCTTCTATATAATTGGTTTTTTAAAGGGCACTGTACCCCTTTTCAAATTTATTTTTATACTTACTCTATTTACACTTTTAGGGGGCATGTTTGCAGCCTTCATTAGAAAAAAGACGGATTTTAAAATTGTACTTGTGTTTACGATTGCTTTTATTCTGAGCTTGCAGCTGTTTACATATAGCTTTTTCGAAATAAACATGCGGGGTAAGACAACGGTTCCCGCCCTGACCCTTGCTGAGGTTCAAAAAAGTAAACTTTTTAGTGAGTATGATTTTTATACAACTTCTGAAAAACCAGACATAATAAATGTTTGGAGAGTTGGGAAGACTATAAAACCACTAAGTAAGCTAGACTTAAGTTCTTTGAACTCCCCTATAGTACTCATGGGAGAACATGCTGATAAATTTCTTGAATCTTTTCCAAAAAACTTTAAAATCTTAAAAAAGTTTGAGTTTTATGAGTCCAGGAAGGGTAAAAAAAAGATTGAGCTTTTACTTATAGAAAAAATATAGATTAGGAGGCAATATGAAAACATATCTGGTAACCGGTGGGGCAGGTTTCATAGGCTCGCACCTGTGTGACTACCTTGTGGAAAATGGTGCCCGGGTAATCAACGTAGACAACTTCAACGACTTCTACAATCCCGGCATAAAAGAAAAAAACATAGCGCAGCACCTTGGGAAAGAAAACTATATTCTTGAAAGGTCGGATATAAGGGAGCTAGACAGCCTGGATAGAATATTTGGACAAAATAAAATAGATGCAGTGGTACACCTGGCAGCCATGGCCGGCGTCAGGCCCTCCATTGAAAAGCCGCTTCTATACGAAGAGGTTAACGTGGCTGGGACCATGAACCTGCTGGAAATGTGCAAAAAATACGGCGTTAAAAATTTTGTGTGCGCATCCTCGAGTTCCGTATACGGGAACAACAAGCAGGTCCCTTTTAAAGAAACTGATATAGTTGACTTCGCCATATCGCCGTATGCCGCCACTAAAAAATCCTGCGAAGTGATGGGGCATACATACCACCACCTTTACGGAATCGACATGGCTATGCTTAGGTTTTTTACTGTTTACGGCCCTAGGCAGAGGCCTGACCTTGCCATACATAAGTTCACAAAAATAATAATCCAGGGAGATGAGCTTCCTTTTTATGGAGATGGAACTACCAAAAGGGACTACACCTATGTAGAGGACATAATAGACGGCGTGGTGAAATCAATAAAATACGTTGAAGAAAACAGCAGGGTTTATGAGATATTCAACCTGGGGGAATCACAAACCATCTCCCTTTCTCATATGTTGAAGTGTATAGAAGACGAGCTTGGGACAAAGGCAAACGTAAAAAGACTTCCTATGCAGGCAGGGGATGTTGAAAAGACCTTCGCCGATATATCAAAGGCAAAGGAAATTTTAGGGTATAATCCAAAAACAAAATTTGAGGACGGGATCAAAAAATTTATACAATGGTATATCGCCGAGAACAGCTGATCGTTGTATAAAATAGATATTTTTAGTAATCTTTAGCTCAGTTGAAATCTCTAACGGCTATCTGAATTTATTTAAAAAAGCTTTTTTTAAGTACAGAGTTTCACAGAGCTGGCAAACATGAGCTGCACAGAGAAAACCTATTAAAATTAATTTTTTGTCATGAATCTTCACAAATCTCACGAATTAATTTTTTTCTAAGTTATCATTCGTGCAATTCGTGACTAAGTTTTCTTTTTACTTTGTGAAACTTTTTATTTTTTTCAGTGTAGCTCTGTGCCAAAAATATCATTTTATTTGATTTTTTATTCGTGTATATTCGTGCGATTCGTGACTAAAAAAATGTTTTTCATTATCGACTTTAAATAAATCCAATACTTAAATTAAAATTCAAAAAAGTTAACAGATGCATATTATATAGGCTGTTAATTTTTGATTATTTTACAAACTAAAAGAATGGGTGGTATTACATGAAAATAGGGGTTATAGGTACAGGATATGTGGGACTGGTCCAAGGAGTGATCCTGTCAAACTTTGGACTTGAAGTGATATGTATGGATGTGGATGAGAAAAAAATAAAAAAACTTCAAAATGGCATCTCTCCAATATACGAACCGGGGCTAGAAGACCTTCTAGAAAAAAATCTTAAGGATGGTCGTATAACATTCAGCACCGATATTGAGCACACTGTAAAAAACTCAGAGGTCATCTTTATAGCAGTTGGTACTCCGCCTGCAGACGACGGGAGCGCGGACCTGAAATATGTGCTTGAGGTTGCCGAAAATATAGGCAAGTATATGGATAAATACAAGGTTATTGTAGACAAATCTACTGTACCTGTTGGAACTGGCAAACTGGTTGCAGATGCTATTCAAGCCCAATTAGACACAAGGGGATCGAATCTAGAGTTTGATATAGTTTCAAACCCAGAGTTTTTAAGGGAAGGTAAAGCCATAGGGGACTGCTTAAGGCCGGATAGGATTGTAATAGGAACAGAATCTGAGAAAGCTAAAGAAATAATGAAAAAGGTGTATGATGTACTTTATATAAACCAGACTCCTTTTTTATTCACAAATATAGAGACCGCCGAAATGATAAAATATGCTTCAAATGCCTTCCTGGCTGTGAAAATCTCGTTTATTAATGAGATGGCTCTTTTAGCAGAAAAAGTTGGTGCAAACACCCAGGAGATCGCCAGGGCAATGGGGATGGATGGTAGGATTTCTCCAAAATTCCTGCACTGTGGCCCGGGTTATGGGGGTTCATGTTTCCCTAAAGATACTAAAGCTATTGTGGATATAGCTAAAAAACACGGTGAAGAGTTCAAAATTATCCAAGCGGCAATAGAAGCAAATGAAAAGCAGAAGAAAAAAATGGTTGATAAAATAATTAGAAATATGGAAAGTTTAGAAGGAAAAACCGTGGCTGTTCTAGGCCTTTCGTTCAAGCCAGAAACGGATGATATGAGAGATGCCCCTAGCATAGATATAATAAAGGGGATCGTAAAAAACGGGGCTAATATAAAAGCCTACTGCCCTCAGGGAATGGAAGAGGCCAGGTGGAGGCTGGAGGATATAGAAGAGTACGTCACCTACTGTGCCGACGAGTATTCCACAGTCAATGAGTCTGACGCGGTGGTTTTGATAACTGAGTGGAACCAATTCAGGGGTATGAATTTGGAAAAAATAAAAGCCCGTATGAAGGGGGATTACTTTTTCGACCTGAGAAATGTTTTTGCAAAAAATACAGAGATTAGAAGACTATTTAAATATTTCCCAGTGGGTCAAAATTAAAAAGACAGGAGGCATATGCCTCCTGTCTTTTTATAATTATTTACCTTTTCTTGCGAAATATTTAGTGTGTAGCAAGTGGTGAGCTTTATGGCTCATTGGTTCTCCTAGGTGTTTTTCATAGATTTCTTTTATGTAAGGATTTTCATGAGATTTTCTCATTTTTTTACCTTCATCGATTGCATTGATTCCTTTTGTTCTTTTCTTAAGAACAGATTCTTTACCGTGATGGAAAGGCTGTCCTCCTCCACCGATACATCCACCTTTACATGCCATGATCTCTATAGCATGGAAGTTTTCTTCTCCAGTTCTTATTTTATCAAGCATTTTTCTTGCTTCTCCTAGTCCGTGGGCGATTCCTATTCTAAGATCAAGATCTCCTACTTTTACGTTAGCGGCTCTAAATCCTTCCCATCCTCTTAGAGCTTCAAAATCAACACTTTCAAGTGTTTCTCCAGTTACCCATTCGTAAACTGTTCTTGTAGCAGCTTCTATAACTCCACCTGTTCTACCGAATATATCAGCTGCTCCAGTTGATGCCCCTAGAGGGTTGTCAAACTCCTCATCTTTTAAACCTTTAAGGTCGATGTTAGCTTGTTTCAATAATTTTGCAAGTTCCCTTGTAGAGATTGAAATATCCACATCTGGGTTCCCGTCTACAGAGAACTCCTCCCTTGAAACTTCGTATTTTTTAGCCAGACAAGGCATTACAGATACAACCACTAGGTCTTCTCTGTTTATACCTTCTTCTGGAGCCCAGATTCCTTTAGCTACCGCACCAAACATTTGTTGTGGTGATTTTGCAGTTGAAGGAACGTCTAGCATATCAGGGTAGTTATGCTCGAAGAATTTAACCCATGCAGGACAACAAGAAGTTAGCAGTGGAAGTTTTACATCTTTGTCCCCAGCTAGGAATTTTTCCAGTCTGTCTTTGAATTCTGAACCTTCTTCCATTATAGTAAGGTCAGCTGCCCAGTTTGTATCGAAAACATTGTCAAATCCAAGTTTTCTAAGAGCTGCTACCATTTTACCAGTCACATCTGTTCCTGGCTCAAGTCCGAATTCTTCACCTAGTGCAACCCTTACAGCAGGTGCAACTTGTACAATAACCTTTTTGCTTGGGTTAGCCAGGGCTTTTACTACATCCCATGTATAGTCAGCTTCATGAAGAGCTCCTACAGGACATACAGCAACACACTGTCCGCAGTAAGTACATGTTGAGTCGCTTAGATCTTGCTCGAAAGCAGGTGCAACAACAGCTTCGAATCCTCTGTTTACACCAGATAAAACTCCACAAGTTTGTACTACATTACACATAGTTTCACATCTTCTACACATGATACATTTGTCTATATCTCTTATGATAGAAGGTGATATATCTTGTCTGTATGTAGATTCTTTTCCAGCGAATCTTACTTCTCTTACACCAAATTGGATAGCTAGGTCTTGAAGTTCGCACTCCCCGTTTTTAGAGCAAGCCAAACAATCTTTAGGGTGGTCAGAAAGCATTAATTCTAATACAGTTTTTCTTTTTTGCATTACTCTCATAGAGTTGGTCGTAACAACCATCCCTTCGTAAACCGGAGTAGCGCACGAAGGTGCTAAGTTTCTTCTTCCTTCTACTTCTACCACACAGATTCTACAAGATGCACAGTCATTTTTATAGTCAGCTGCACCTATTTGAAGGTGGCATAAAGAAGGAACTTCTATTCCAAGCGTCTTAGCTGCAGAAAGTATTGTAGCTCCTTTAGGCGCTTCTGTTTGGATACCATCTATAGTAAGTTTTACCATTTCCATTTAACCTTTCAACTCCTTTGACTTTTTTATCCTCTTTCGATAGCATTAAATTTACAAGTTGTGTAGCATGCACCACATTTAATACATTTTTCTTGGTCGATAATGTGCTTTTCTTTAACTTTTCCTGAGATACATGATACTGGACATACTCTAGCACACGCTGTACATCCGATACATTTTTCGTTGATTTTGTATTGGATAAGATCCGAACATGCCCCTGCAGGACATTTTTTATCTGTAACGTGAGCAACATACTCATCCCAGAATTTGTTAAGTGTAGATAGAACTGGGTTTGGCGATGTTTGTCCAAGTCCGCAAAGTGAAGTATCTTTTATTGTCTCAGATAGCTCTCTTAAAAGGTCTAGGTCTTCCATTGTTCCCTTACCTTTTGTAATTTTGTCCAAGATTTCATAAAGTCTTGTATTTCCTATTCTACAAGGAGTACATTTACCACATGATTCTTCTACAGTGAAGTCTAGGTAGAATTTAGAAACTGCAACCATACAGTCATCTTCGTCCATTACGATCATTCCACCAGATCCCATCATAGATCCTTTTGCTGTTAATGTATCGAAATCGATTGGAGTGTCTAAGTCGTCTTCTGTCAAGCATCCTCCTGAAGGTCCTCCAGTTTGAACAGCTTTAAACTTCTTACCGTCTTTAATTCCTCCACCTATTTCGTAGATAACTTCTCTCAATTTAGTCCCCATAGGTACTTCTACTAGCCCTACGTTGTTTATTTTACCTGCTAATGCAAAAACTTTAGTTCCAGAAGATTTTTCTGTACCTATTCCTTTAAACCATTCTCCACCGTTTAAGATGATTTCAGGTATGTTTGCAAACGTCTCTACGTTGTTAACGTTTGTAGGTTTTCCCCAGTATCCAGCTTCTGCAGGGAATGGTGGTTTAGAAGTAGGCTCTCCTCTTTCACCTTCCATAGAGTGAATAAGAGCAGTTTCCTCTCCACATACGAAAGCTCCTGCTCCGTATTTTATATCTATGTCGAAGCTGAAGTCAGTTCCTAAGATGTTTTCTCCTAGCAATCCGTACTCTTTAGCATCGTTTATAGCTTTTTTAAGTCTTTTTATAGCTAGTGGGTACTCAGCTCTTATATAAACTAGCCCTTTAGAAGCTTTTGTAGCGTATCCGCATATTGCCATAGCTTCAACAATTGAGTGAGGATCTCCTTCTAGTATAGCCCTGTCCATGAATGCTCCCGGATCTCCTTCGTCCGCGTTACATACCACGTATTTTTGGTCCGCTTCATTGTTTAATGCAAATTGCCATTTAAGACCGGTAGGGAATCCTCCTCCACCTCTTCCTCTTATTCCTGCAAGTTTAACTTCGTTTATTACATCTTGAGGAGCTTGCTGTGTAATTATTTTACCTAAAGCTTGGTATCCTCTGTTACCTAGGTACTCTTCGATGTTTTCAGGGTCGATAAGTCCGCAGTTTCTAAGGGCGATCCTTTGTTGTTTTTTGTAGAACTCCATGTTTTCGCCTTCTGCGATCCTCTCTTTAGTTAAAGGATCTCTGTAAAGTAAAGTTTCTATTTTCTCACCTTTTATAAGGTCTTCTTCTACTATTCTAGCTGCGTGTTCAGGTCTTACCTCTACGTAGAATGTGTTCTCTGGCATTATTTTAACGATAGGCCCCTTTTCACAGAAACCGAAACACCCTGTTAAAACTACCTGAACTTCATCCTCCATACCTTTTTCTTTTAGAATTTCTTTTATATTTCCAGCGATTTGGGCACTTTTAGAAGATAAACAACCTGTCCCACCACAAATTAGGACATGCTTTTTGTATGACATTTTTAACCTCCTTAATGATTGCATATTTTGTTTCCATCATTATCTACTAAGAACTTCTCTATCTCCTCGGTGTTTATCAAGTATCTTTCAACAATTTCAAGAGCCCCTTTTATGTCCATGTTTCCGAATACAACCTGTCCCTTTTCAGGAATAATTATCTCAAGAGACGGCTTATCTCCCTCATATCCATAAAATTCTGTCTGATAAACAACCACGTCTTTTATTTCATCTTTTTTTATCTTCTCAATAATAGCTATACTAAGCTCATCCGCCAGTTTTTTAGCTGACAAACTTGAAGAGCCTATTCCTACTTTGATAATTATTTTAGCCTCATCCAAGGCATTGGTTCATTTTTTTCTTATATCAATTTTTGCTTCGCACTCTTTACCTTTTTTTAAAAGTTCTTCATAAGAAGTAATTTTCTTAGACATTTCTACCTCCTATTATCCTAATTCACTGTATTTTTTGATTAATGTTTTTACGTCTTTTGCTTCGTCTTTTCCGTATACATCTTCACCGATAAGTACAACCGGAGCAAGTCCACAAGCACCTACACATCTTAACGCATCCAATGAGAATATTCCGTCTTTAGTAGTCTCTCCAGGTCCGATCCCGAGCTCAGCTTGAAACTCTTTTAAAACTTTTTCTGCTCCCCTTACGTAACAAGCAGTTCCCATACATACCGAAATAGGGTATTTCCCTTTTGGTGTCATTGTAAAGAATGAGTAAAAACTTACAACTCCGTAAACTTTAGCAAGTGAAACGTCCAATCTTTCCGCAACAAAAGTTTGCACCTCTTGCGGTAAGTACCCAAAAATTTCTTGTGCTTTGTGAAGTACTGATATTAGAGCACCTTCTTTTTCTGGAAGACAGTCGATGAATTCTTCCAACTCCCTAAAACACTCTTGCTTTAATTTGTTATCGCACGCAGACATTTTTTTCCTCCTTTAATAAAAATAATATCGAGCTTAAATCTATTTTGTAAAATCTATTGTCTCCTTAAAAATATATAAAAAAACTGGCTCAGCAAGTGTTGATTTTAAGTGATTGTGAATTTTTAAACAAATATGTGCCGAACCTTATTGACCGCTTGTGATTATACCATAATCTATTTTGTATTGCAACAATATGTGAGGGATTTTGCATCACAGTATGTGAAAAAATAAAACAAAAAATCAAAAAAAAATTGTTTTGTAAGTTATCTTTATATTTTCATTTTTTAACAGTTTTTGTCAAATTTATATTTTACTATGTTTTTATTTTTTTCCTCTTTCGCTATATTTTTTATGTTTATTATTCCTATAATTATTGCACTTTTTTTAGTTTTTTTGATAATCGAAACATGTTTTTTCTGTTAATTTAATTAATTTAATGACAAAAAAAAACAGGTTTTTTACATCTGTTTTAACTTTTTTAACTTTTATTTGTTCTGAAAATTTAAAATAAAATCGTTTTTCGTCTTCTTATCAGGGGTCTCTAGTGAACATTCATTGCCAATACATTCACTAAGTTGAATACTAAGTGCGTGTACAGATATATTGATCTCTATAGCCGAAAGAAGCAGGGAAACCATCAAAAGTAGTAGGCCTATTGCGAATATGATCTCTCCGGCTGTGTTCTTATTGAAGAACAGTAAAAACATCGAGAATACACAAAAAAACAGTGATAGGATGGCTAGGAGCTGCATGTTCCTTATCAATATAACCCTTTTTTGTAGTGTTGATATCTGAGAACCGATTATATAATCTTTTTCCCCGACTTCCTTTGCTTTTTCATGAAGGCTCCTAATAAGTGAAGCCACTCCTATAAACCTGTTTGTATAAGCCAGTAACAACAGTGATATAGTTGAAAATATAAGAGCCGGTGTAGTTAGTGTTAATTTCATCTGTTTACCTCCTGGTTAAATCTCTATCTGCCAATTTATGGCCCTTACTGAAGATTGTATCTCCAATATTGAAAAAATAAGGGACACCATAAAAAATATAAGCGACAGTACAAAATTGAATATACCTAAAAACATAAAATCTACAAGTATGGTTAACATGGCAAAGGTGGAGGAGAAAAGAGAAAGTACTGCGAAAAATTGAAGATATTTTACATACCTAAGTCTCCTATTCAAAATCCCAATCTGGGTTTCTAATACCCCAAAGCTCTGCTGACCATTCTTTACTTCATGGTGAAGTTTTCTGATTAATTTTGAAATGGCGCTAAACCTAGCGGTATAGGCACCCATCAAAAGAGAGATTGTAGAAAAAAGAAATGCAGGCGTCGTTATATCTATGCCGTTATCCATATTCCTCCCCCCTTTTTGTTTTTCTTGATTATACCATATATTGGACGATTTTAGAAGATTTTAGCTGTAATAATTGAATTTCAGTCTTCTGAAAATGAAAAAATCAACGCCTTTTTTAAGCACGTCATTTCTCAGAGCTTTTAAATATGAACTGCACAAAGAAAAACATCTTAATTTTTTTGCCATGAATCTTCACAAATCACACGAATTATTCAAAAGATTTAAACAAACCTCTCTTATATCTAAATCTTTCTTTAATTAAATTGTGAAACTATTCATCTCCCCCTGAAAAACTCTGTGTCCAAAATTATTTTTATACGATTTTTTTTTTGCAATTCGTGACTTTCGTTAAATTAAGCTATTTCAAAACTTGTTATCTCTGCAATTAGAGCTGATTAAAATGGAAAAGTATCCAAATATTTTTTATACATTCTCAATAAAATTTCCTCATACAGAAGGATAATTAAAAAAAAATTGAATACTTTTAAAGTAACATATTTAAACTTTAGGAGGTAACATATGGATTTCAAAATTGCTTTAATAAAACTGGACCAGAGAGAAAGTACAGCTTCTTCAGTCCAAAAAATACTTACAGAATACGGATGTTATATAAAGGTGAGACTAGGGTTACATGACGTGGGGACAAACTCCTGCTCTCCTAACGGGCTGATTATTCTAGAACTAATCATAGAAGAAAATATTTTAGACGAATTTTTGAAAAAGTTAAATTCCATTGACGGAGTTATCGCAAAAAAAACAATAATATAAAAGAGCCCTAGGGCTCTTTTATATTATATATATTTTATTCAAAAAATAAAAAAAGCTTGGCGAATACCTATCCTTCCGGGGCGTTGCCACCCGAGTACTTTCGGCGTTTAAGGGCTTAACTTCTGGGTTCGGTATGTGACCAGGTGTACCCCCTTAGCTATCTTCACCAAGCTATGGTTTACTTATTCTTTTCGTGTCTTAGAACACTCAAAACTGTATAGTAGAAAGATTTGTTTCTAGGTTAAGATTTCGTCATATTAGTACTGGTCAGCTAAACACCTTGCAGCGCTTACACACCCAGCCTATCTACCTCCTAGTCTCGAAGGTGACTTATTGTCTTACGACAGAGAGTACTTATCTTGAAGTGGGCTTCCCGCTTAGATGCTTTCAGCGGTTATCCTTTCCAAACGTGACTACCCTGCTATGCCTCTGGCGAGACAACAGGTACATCAGAGGTTTGTCCATCCCGGTCCTCTCGTACTAAGGACAGATCTTCTCAATACTCTTACGCCTACAGTGGATAGGGACCGAACTGTCTCACGACGTTCTGAACCCAGCTCACGTACCGCTTTAATGGGCGAACAGCCCAACCCTTGGGACCTTCTCCAGCCCCAGGATGCGATGAGCCGACATCGAGGTGCCAAACTTTGCCGTCGATATGGACTCTCGGGCAAAATCAGCCTGTTATCCCCAGAGTAGCTTTTATCCGTTGAGCGACGACCCTTCCATTCGGAATCGCCGGATCACTATGTCCTGCTTTCGCACCTGCTCGACCCGTCAGTCTCGCAGTCAAGCTCCCTTCTGCCATTGCACTCTTCGGTTGATTTCCATCCAACCTGAGGGAACCTTTGAACGCCTCCGTTACTCTTTCGGAGGCGACCGCCCCAGTCAAACTGCCCACCTAGCACTGTCTCCAGGAATCCACTTCCCAGATTAGAATTCCGAGGTTACATGGTTGGTATTCCACCAGCGACTCCGCTGCAGCTAGCGCCACAGCATCCCTGTCTCCCAACTATCCTATACACATAACATCAAAACCCAATACCAAGCTACAGTAAAGCTTCATGGGGTCTTTCCGTCCTACTGCAGGTAACCGGTATCTTCACCGGTAATACAATTTCACCAGGCCTCCCGCCAAGACAGCATTCGAGTCATTACACCATTCGTGCAGGTCGGAACTTACCCGACAAGGAATTTCGCTACCTTAGGACCGTTATAGTTACGGCCGCCGTTCACTGGGGCTTCAATTCGGAGCTCTCACTCCTCCTCTTAACCTTCCAGCACTGGGCAGGTGTCAGCCCATATACATCGCCTTTCAGCTTAGCATAGACCTGTGTTTTTGCTAAACAGTTGCTCGAATCTCTTCACTGCGGCCGCCAAGCGCTCAAGTTCGCGTATAACTATCACCCTTAGCGGCACCCCTTCTCCCGAAGTTACGGGGCTATTTTGCAGAGTTCCTTAGCGAGAGTTAGCCTGTCCGCCTTAGATTTCTCATCCTGACCACCTGTGTCGGTTTACAGTACGGGCACTTAAATTCTCAGTAGAAGCTTTTCTCGGCAGTGTAGGATTTGCACCTTCGCGCTTGCGCGCTCCACATCACACCTCAGATATAACCCTACGGATTTTCCTATAGGGTCATCCTACATGCTTGTACAGGGACAACCGTCGCCCTGCGCACATACCTTCCTGCGTCCCTCCATCCCTCAAACAAATTTAAGTGGCACAGAAATATTAATCTGTTTTCCATTCGCCTACGCAAATCGCCTCGGCTTAGGTCCCGGCTTACCCAGAGAAGACAAACTTTACTCTGGAAACCTTGGTCTTCCGGCGAGCGGGATTCTCACCCGCTTTCTCGCTACTCATTCCTGCATTCTCACTTCTGATACCTCCAGTACTCCTTACGGTATACCTTCTACGGCCTACAGAACGCTCTCCTACCAATGTACTATGTACATTCCACAGCTTCGGTTTATATCTTAGCCCCGTTACATTGTCGGCGCAGAGACTCTCGACCAGTGAGCTATTACGCACTCTTTAAAGGTATGGCTGCTTCTAAGCCAACCTCCTGGTTGTTTCCGAATCTCCACCTCCTTTCCCACTTAGATATAATTAGGGACCTTAGCTGGTGGTCTGGGTTGTTTCCCTCTCGACAATGGATCTTAGTACCCATAGTCTCACTCCCAATTTCTAAATCTACGGTATTCGGAGTTTGATTGACTTCGGTAAGCTATACGCCCCCTAGGCCATTCAGTGCTCTACCCCCGCAGATAAACAATTGAGGCTGCACCTAAATGCATTTCGGAGAGAACGAGCTATCTCCTGGTTCGATTGGCTTTTCACCCCTAAACCTACCTCATCCCCCGGCTTTTCAACGACGGTGGGTTCGGACCTCCACTGTGTCTTACCACAGCTTCATCCTGGACAGGCTTAGATCACCAGGTTTCGCGTCTACGACATACGACTAATTCGCCCTATTCAGACTCGGTTTCCCTTCGGCTCCGGTTTCCTTAACCTTGCCGCACATCGCAACTCGCAGGATCATTCTCCAAAAGGCACGCCGTCACACATATAAAGTGCTCCGACCGCTTGTAAGCGCACGGTTTCAGGTTCTATTTCACTCCCCTCCCGGGGTTCTTTTCACCTTTCCCTCACGGTACTATTCGCTATCGGTCAGTAAGAGTATTTAGCCTTACGTGATATGGTCCACGCGGATTCACACCAGGTTTCACGTGCCCGGTGCTACTCGGGATACGGTGCACTGTTTAGCTCAAGTTTTCATGTACAGGACTTTCACCTTCTGCGGTCGGCCTTTCCAAACCGTTCCACTAACTTGACTAAATCAGCTGGATATCTTGCAGTTCTCCAAGCTCCATTCCCACTACCCCGATACTGCAACGGCTGCATCCTTGACACAGCATCGGTTTAGGCTCTTCCCCGTTCGCTCGCCGCTACTTAGGGAATCGTTTTTACTTTCTCTTCCTCGGGTTACTTAGATGTTTCAGTTCACCCGGTACCCTTTTTCATGCCAGTTCTCCAAACTGGCAGGTTGCCCCATTCGGAAATTCCAGGATCAAAGCTCGTTTGCAGCTCCTCTGGACTTTTCGCAGCTTACCACGTCCTTCATCGGCTCTTACTACCAAGGCATTCTCCGTACGCCCTTAATTTCTTAACCTAAAACAGACTTTTCAGTCTAACTCTTTTTTTATCTACTATACAGTTTTCAATGTCCTAATGTAATATTTTTCAATTAAATAGGCGCCCTAGAGCACCTCTATCGAAGAACATCACAACAAAATAGAGAAAGTAAGCTTTTATCTCCTTAGAAAGGAGGTGATCCATCCGCACCTTCCGGTACGGATACCTTGTTACGACTTCACCCCAATCGCTTACCACACCTTAGGAAACTCCCTCCCCGAAGGGTTAGGCCGTTTACTTCAGGTGCAACAAACTCTCGTGGTGTGACGGGCGGTGTGTACAAGACCCGAGAACGTATTCACCGCGACATTGCTGATTCGCGATTACTAGCGATTCCAACTTCACGAAGTCGAGTTGCAGACTTCGATCCGAACTAAGAACAGCTTTCTGAGATTCGCTCCATGTCACCATATTGCTTCTCTCTGTACTGCCCATTGTAGCACGTGTGTAGCCCAGGTCATAAGGGGCATGATGACTTGACGTCATCCCCACCTTCCTCCTGCTCGTCGCAGGCAGTCTCGCTAGAGTCCCCAACTTAATGCTGGCAACTAACGATAGGGGTTGCGCTCGTTGCGGGACTTAACCCAACATCTCACGACACGAGCTGACGACAGCCATGCACCACCTGTCACTGCATTCCCCCGAAGGGGCACCAAACCATCTCTGGTAAGTTTGCAGGATGTCAAGACCTGGTAAGGTTCCTCGCGTTGCGTCGAATTAAACCACATGCTCCACCGCTTGTGCGGGTCCCCGTCAATTCCTTTGAGTTTCATTCTTGCGAACGTACTCCCCAGGCGGATCACTTATCGCATTAGCTTCGGCACGGAGGTTCGACCCCCCACACCCAGTGATCATCGTTTACAGCGTGGACTACCAGGGTATCTAATCCTGTTTGCTCCCCACGCTTTCGCACTTTAGCGTCAGTATCTGTCCAGTGAGCTGGCTTCCCTATCGGCATTCCTACAAATATCTACGAATTTCACCTCTACACTTGTAGTTCCGCCCACCTCTCCAGTACTCTAGCCAACCAGTTTCCAACGCAATACGGGGTTGAGCCCCGCATTTTAACATCAGACTTAATCGGCCGCCTAGATGCCCTTTATGCCCAATAATTCCGGATAACGCTTGCGACATACGTATTACCGCGGCTGCTGGCACGTATTTAGCCGTCGCTTCTTCTGCAGGTACCGTCACTTGCTTCTTCCCTGCTGAAAGCACTTTACAATCCGAAGACCTTCATCGTGCACACAGAATTGCTGGATCAGACTTTTGGTCCATTGTCCAATATTCCCCACTGCTGCCTCCCGTAGGAGTAAGGGCCGTGTCTCAGTCCCCTTGTGGCCGTTCACCCTCTCAGGCCGGCTACCCATCGTAGCCTTGGTAGGCCGTTACCCTACCAACTAGCTAATGGGACGCAAAGCTCTCCCCTAGCGCATATAGCTTTCATACACCGGCGATGCCGCCAGCGCATAATATCCGGTATTAGCTGTCGTTTCCAACAGTTGTCCCGGGCTAAGGGGCAAGTTCTTTACGCGTTACTCACCCGTCCGCCACCGTACTAATGCCCGAAGGCAAATTCCAGTCGACTTGCATGTGTTAAGCATTCTGTCAGCGTTCATCCTGAGCCAGGATCAAACTCTTCATTCAATATATTCTATCCTCTTAACGAGGTATTCACCATAATCTTTGGCGCTTAACTTTCTCTATTTAGTTCTCAATGTCCTTGTTTTTTGCTGCGCCCTGTTCTGAGGCACAGGGATAATATTATCATAGTCCCCTTTCTTTGTCAACACTTTTTTTGTTTTTTATGATAAAAAGCTGACAAGATATCGGTTATACCGATTTTGTCAGCTTTTCGTAAGCTTCGTTTATTTCTTTAAATTTCTGTTCACTGTACTTTTTCTCGTCTTCACTAGCAGTAGCAAATTTATCTGGGTGATACTGCCTAGCTAAGCTTCTATAAGCTTTTTTTATCTCTTCTTTACTGGCATCGCGTCCAACACCTAAGATTTCATAATACTTACTCTTATCTGTGTAAATCCCATTTCTCGGAGAACCCTGTCCTCTTCCGTAAGTTCCACCTGAATAGCCGGCATTATTCTTAAAGAACTCTTCGAAATCATCAGTTCTGAAATGATAGTAATACGTCCTTCCACTCCTGTTTCTAGGATTATTTTTGTTTTTAATAGCATAAATAACTATCAGAATAATAATAAACGGCAGAAGAGTTGTTATAAAAAATCCAAAAAGAGATACAGCTACCCAAAGAATTATTATGTAAAATATAAAGTTAAGCGTATTTCTAAAACCGAAAGCTATCAAGCTAAGAAAAAATATGCCTAATAAAAATATACTCATACTCACTCCTAATTAAAATCTAATTTAAAAAATTATACTACTTTCTCTAAAAAAAATCAACCAAATCCAAACTTAAACAAAAAAGGCCTTACCAGGCCTTTAAGAACAAATTTCTTTATAAAGAATATCGATTTTTTCTTTTATTGAACTATCTCTCGAATCTATTTCATAAGCAGCAATATATTCCTTAAGCGATTTTTCTTTTCTACCCATATCTTCATATTTTTTTGCAAAATCAAGATGAGCCGTATACATATCAAAATCTAGAAAAATAGCAAACTCATAAGATTCTATAGCTTCTTTTATCATTCCAGCTCTAGAATAAGCATTTCCTAACAAGAAATATACAAAAGGTGCCCCCGGATCTAAATCTAGAGAATCATTCAAACAATCGATAGCTTCATCTAATTCGTCTAATTCATAATGTAAGTATCCTAAAAAAGCTTTAACATTGGCATTGTCCGGTACAATTTCTATAATTTTTCTATATAAATTTATAGCGTCTCTATCTTTTTTCTGGTAATGATAAATAACTCCTAGCTCTCTTAAAGAATTAATATCCTCACTATTATTAGCTAAATTATTACTCAATTCATTTATTCTTTTATTTAAATCACAACTTTCACAAACCTCTTTGAAAACCTTAGTTCTTAACATCTGTACTCCTACCCCCTTCATTTATGCACTACTCGATGCGGTGGTTAATTTTTCCTCGTTTCACAGGGTCATTATAGCATGTTCTGGTTAAATTTTGAATACTTTTTTTTGTGTTTTTAATTCTGTTAATTTTTTTTTACACATTGTACATATTTCTTTAAAATACAAACCTTCTAAAAATTAACAATTAATTTTGAGAACCATAGCGATTATAACCTTAATCATACAAAATTACATCTTTTGCCGCTTAAAATTTTAACTAATGAAAAAATAGCAAACTAAATAATTACAATTAAAAAATTGTTTGCTTTTTACAACGTAATAAACCTTGTTTTAACAATTGGTCAACTTAACTTTTACGAACTCTATTTTAAAAAATAAAAAAGCTGAGAATGCACTCAGCTTTAATTTTAACTATAGGATTTTACTTTCTTCCGCAACAGATTAAGAGTAAGCCTAGTTAATTAGTTACAAGCTTGTTTTGCAACTTCTGCTAATGAAGCAAACTCAGCAGCGTTGTTAACGGCTAGATCAGCTAGCACTTTTCTGTCTAGAACTATTTCGGCTTTCTTTAAACCGTTCATGAACTTACTGTAAGTTAATCCATTTAGTCTAGCAGCTGCATTTATTCTGATGATCCATAACTCTCTCATTTTTCTTTTTCTTTGTTGTGTATCTCTTGTAGAGTAAGCTGCCGCTCTCATAGTGGCTTGTTTAGCCTGTTTAAATACGTCACCCGACGCTCCTCTATATCCTTTTGCTTCTTTTAATACTTTTTTGTGTTTTTTTCTTCTAACAACACCTGTCTTAACTCTCGACATTTCTTTTCCTCCTATAAACTAAAATCAGAATTCAATTTATCATCTAATAAAATAATTACTTATCTTCCTACTCCAGTAGGTAATAGCTTAACTAATTTTCTAGCTGCTCCTTCTGGCACGACCATGTCTTTCTTAAGATGATTTTTTCTCTTTTTAGTCTTTTTCGTCAATATGTGGCTTTTCCCCGAATGTTTTACTACAAACTTCCCTTTTCCAGTTACCTTAACTCTCTTTTTTGTTCCTTTATGTGTTTTCATCTTTGGCATAATTTATATCCTCCTTCCAAAATGTATATCTATTTTTTAGGTGTTAACATTAAAAACTTTTGAGATTCTGCATATCTTTTCTCAACTGTCGCTGTTTCTTCGAATTTTTCAGCCACTTGGTCTAAAACCTTTATTCCCAGTTCAGCATGCATTCTCTCCCTACCAAACATCATAAGAGTTACTTTGACTTTGTTATCTTTTTCTAAAAATTTCTCAATTTTTCCAACTTTTGTATCAAAGTCATGTTTGTCAATCCTAGCCTTAAATTTGATCTCTTTCACTATTACTTGTTTTTGATTTTTTTTAGCTTCCTTAGCTTTCCTAGCTTGTTCGTATTTATACTTACCATAATCCATTATCTTACAAACAACCGGTTTGGCATTCGGAGCCACTTCCACTAAGTCTAATTTTTTTTCAGCAGCAATTTCAAGAGCTTTTTTAGTAGGTATAACCCCTAATTGAGTACCATCGCTATCGACAACCCTTACCTCTTTAACTCTTATCATTTCATTAATTCTAGTTCTGTCAGAAATAACAGACACCCCCTAAACAAAAAATACAGGGTACAAGTACCCTGTTTCAGTTCAAACATAATATAAAAACACAAACAAAACAATCACATAATTCCAAAATTATTTATGTGCACTTTGTGCAAATGAACTGGACCCTATGCAGCCTAAATACAGCCATAAGGTGAGAAACAGCGTTTCTACTTTACTCTATTCAATATTAAATTTTAACACAACTATTCAAGTCTACCATCTTTTCAGAAAATTGTCAAGAGAAAATGGCGCGCCTAAGAGGAGTTGAACCCCTAACCCCCTGGTCCGTAGCCAGGTGCTCTATCCAATTGAGCTATAGACGCTGACATAAAAAAATGGTAGTTTTTAGCTACCTTTTAGTTTATAGTGGCGGAGAGTAAGGGATTTGAACCCTTGATGCCATCTCTGGCATACACCCTTAGCAGGGGTGCGCATTCAGCCGCTCTGCCAACTCTCCATACATA
The DNA here is from genome assembly GCA_963675185.2 of uncultured Ilyobacter sp. Classification (GTDB taxonomy): domain Bacteria; phylum Fusobacteriota; class Fusobacteriia; order Fusobacteriales; family Fusobacteriaceae; genus Ilyobacter_A. The sequence goes on along the minus strand of CAXXOH010000003.1, from coordinate 1,321,534 downwards.
TATAGCGGAACGTTCTGGCGGAGGAACTGGGACTCGAACCCAGACACCTTTCGGTTTCACCGGTTTTCAAGACCGGCCCCTTAGCCAATTCGGACATTCCTCCTTTGACAGGCTTTATAATAACACATCCAAAAAACTTTGTCAACATTTTTTTGTGTTTTTGTGTTCGGGTGGATCTTTTTTATATTTTTTGTTCTCTTTAAACACTTAAACATTGTATATAAAACGAGGGGAAAGTCTTCCCCTCGTTAAAAAATACTATTTACTAGCTTTTACTTTTTTTAATTCTTCAGTTAGTATAGGAAGTATTTTATTTAGATCTCCTACTATACCTAAATCTGCAACGTTGAATATTTGTGCTTCTTTATCTTTGTTTATAGCAACGATGAATTCAGATTCTTCCATACCTGCAACGTGCTGGATAGACCCTGAAATACCTATTGCAAAGTAAAGATCAGGTCTTACTGTTTTACCAGTTTGTCCTACTTGTCTGTCGTGTGGTAACCATCCTGAGTCGATTGCTACCCTAGATCCTGACACTACAGCGTCTAGCTCATCTGCCAGTGCTTCTAGTTTTACGAAGTTGTCTGCTCCTCCAACTCCTCTTCCTCCTGATACTAGGATGTTAGCGTCTTCTATTTTAACCATTTCTTTTTCTTCTTTTACTACTTCTAATACTTTTACTTTGAATTTAGAAGTGTCTAAGCTTGCTTTATAATCTTCTACTTCACCTGTTCTAACTACTTCAGTGTGTAATTTTTCCATTACCCCTGGTCTTACTGTAGCTATTTGTGGTCTGTGGTCTGGACACATGATTGTAGCCATTAGGTTTCCACCAAACGCAGGTCTTGTCATCATTAGTTCTTTTGTATCTTCTGATAGGTCTAGGCTTGTACAGTCAGCTACAAGTCCTGTTGCCAGTCTAGCTGATACTCTTGGTCCTAAATCCCTTCCTAATGTAGATGCTCCCATTAAGAATATTTCTGGTTTTTTATTGTTTATTACTTCAACTACAGCTTGAGTGTAAGCTTCTGTTGAGTAGATGTCATATTCAGGTCCATCCACAACTATTACTTTATCCGCCCCGTGTTGGATAAGGTTGTCTGATAATCCTTTTACATTGTTCCCTACTAGAACTCCTGTAAGAGCTACACCTAACTCATCTGCTAGCTGTCTTCCTCTTCCTAATAATTCCAAAGAAACAGTTTGAACTTCTCCGTGTCTTTGCTCTATGAAAACAAAAACTCCTTTGTAATCTGCTAAGCTCATAATTCCTCTCCTTTACCTAAGAATTGATTTTTTATTCAACGATTAGAGTTTCAACATTCTAGTCCGCGACTAGATGATGAATTTTTCTTTTAATTTGTCTACAATTACGTTTACTGCTTCTCTTGGATCTAAACCATCATGAACTTTTCCTGCTGCTTTAGCTCCTTTTGTAAATGATTTTCTAACTTTTGTAGGAGAACCAGCAAGTCCTAATTTTTCTACGCTTACTGTGATATCTGCAGTTGTCCAAGTTTCGATCTCTTTATCGAATGAATCAATGATTCCTCTCACTGACATGTATCTAGGTTTGTTAGCCGAAGCTAATACTGTGATCATGCATGGCGCTGCAACTTGTAGCAAGTGGTATCCATCTTCGTATGCTCTTTTGATTGTGAATACTTTTTGCTCGTCTACTTTGATTTCAGTTGCGTATGTAACTTGTGGTAGGTCTAAGTGCTCAGCGATTTGAGGTCCTACTTGTGCAGTATCCCCATCTATAGCTTGTCTTCCAGAGATGATTACATCGTATTCCATCTCTCTTAAAGCTGCTGCTAGAGCGTTTGAAGTTGCTAGAGTATCCGCACCTGCGAATTTTCTGTCTGTCAATAGGATTGCTCTATCTGCACCCATTGCGATAGCTTCTCTTAAAGCTTTTTCTGCTTGAGGTGGTCCCATTGTTATTACTGTTACGTGGGCTCCGTAAGCATCTTTTAATTTTAGAGCTTCTTCTAGTCCAGCTTTGTCATCTGGGTTTATTATACTAGGTACTCCCTCTCTTATAAGAGTTCCCGTTTTAGGATCTAATTTAATTTCAGTTGTATCTGGAACTTGTTTTATACAAACTACTATTTTCATCGATTGCCTCCCAACTTTGAATTTGGTTTTAATATTTTTCAAAAATTTGTTTTACACATAAAGTCTCTATATTACAGTATTCGCAATAAAACTCAAAACTACCTTAAGATAGTTCCAGAAATTACCATTTTCATAACTTCTGAAGTTCCTTCGTAGATCTCAGTTATTTTAGCGTCTCTCATCATTCTTTCAATTGGATACTCTCTAGTATATCCATATCCACCGTGTAATTGAACTGCTAGTCTAGTTACATCATTTGCTGCTTCAGCTGCTACTAATTTAGCAGTTGCTGCTGCTGCTGAGTAGTTCATTTTTTGGTCTTTCATCCAAGCTGCTTTTTGAACGAGTAATCTAGCTGCTTCTACTTTAGCATACATTTCAGCTAATTTAAATTGAGTGTTTTGGAATGCAGATAGTGGTCTTCCAAATTGTTTTCTCTCTTTTACGTATTTGATAGTTTCATCTAAAGCACCTTGAGCAATACCTACCGCTTGAGCTGCTACCCCGATTCTTCCTCCATCAAGAGCTTTCATCGCGATTAAGAATCCTTTTCCTTCAGCTCCTAGAAGATTTTCTTTTGGAACTTTTACATCTTCAAATACAAGTTCACAAGCTGTAGAGGCTCTGATACCCATTCTTGGCTCAGATTTTCCTACTGAGAATCCTGGAGTTCCTGCTTCTACGATGAATGCAGATAATCCTTTTGTACCTTTAGTTTTATCAGTCATTGCAAATACTACATAAGTGCTTGAATACCCTGCATTAGTGATGAAAATTTTAGACCCGTTTAATACATAGTGGTCTCCGTCTAAACGTGCAACTGTTTGTGCACCTCCAGCATCTGTTCCTGCATTTGGCTCAGTAAGTCCGAATGACCCGATGTGTCTTCCGTCTGCAAGCGGAGTTAAGTATTTTTTCTTTTGCTCTTCTGTTCCGAATTCATAGATTGATGATGCACATAAAGAAGTATGTACAGATATTGCGATTCCATGCGATGCACAAGCTTTAGAAACTTCTTCTACAGCCATTGCGTACATTTGGTTGTTTCCGCCTGCTCCTCCATACTCTTTAGAGAAAGGAATTCCCATCATCCCATATTTCCCTAACATTTTAATTGTTTCCGCTGGGAATACTTCTTCTTCGTCAATTTGTGCCGCTATTGGTCTTATTTCGTTTTCCACGAAGTCTTGTAACATTTCTTTGAACATTTCTTGTTCAATTGGGAATTTAAAATCCATCTTCCTTATTACCTCCTGCTATTTATTATTATAAAAAAACTTTACCAAATGCCGTATATACAGCAACTGACATATAAAACTTATAAATAAACATATTAGAAAGTTTTAATAATAGGATAAAAATTAAAAAGGCTCCGCAATGATGAGCTTCTTAAAGTAAAGTACCCCAAAATTTGCCGCCCTTATGTTTTTACCTACCCTATATATATACATCATTTTTTGAAAATGTCAAGTTTTTTTATACTGTTTTATAATTTTTTAAACAAAATGCAACCACTGTGTTCTTTACACGACCAATATTTATTTCAATTTTTCTTGACATTTTACTTTTTTAGAGGTAGTATGAATTTATAGGAATAAATTTGTCTTACATTGTGAAGCTTTTATCATTTGTGCACGTCAATTCTTCACAAATAATGGAGTTTCGAAATACAAATTCAATTTTAATTGCATTTTGACTGCTATTTTAAATGATTTTTAGACATTTCTACACAATTATTTTCATTTATATTCATGTAAATGGTATTAAATTTTAAATTATTAATATAAATAGCTTTATAAAAGGAGGGTTTTTTAGTGGGAAGAGCCAAAATTATGACAGCTGAAGAAGCTGTTGCTATGATCAAAGACGGAGAAACTGTTGGAGTAGGAGGTTTCGTTGGTACAAGTGTTCCGGAAGAACTGCAAGTTGCAATTGAAAAAAGATACCTTGAAACCAGCTCTCCAAAAAACTTAACTCTAGTGTATGCTGCAGGACAAGGCGATGGAAAAGATAGAGGGGCCAATCACTTCGGTCACGAAGGGCTTATCAAAAGAGTTGTCGGTGGTCACTGGAATCTAGCTCCAAAATTACAAAAGCTAGCCATCGACAATAAAATCGAAGCATACAACCTACCTCAAGGTGTAATATCACGTCTTTACAGAGAAATAGCTGCAGGAAACCCTGGGGTTATAACTCATGTTGGTCTTAAAACTTTCGTAGATCCAGACTTAATGGGTGGAAAATTAAACAGCATGACAAAAGAGGATATTGTTGAAAAAATAACGTTAAACAATAAAGACTATATGTTCTACAAAAGTTTCCCTATAAATGTAGCATTTATAAGAGGTACTTATGCCGATGAAGATGGTAACATCACATTGGATAAAGAACCTCTAAAACTAGAAGCTTTACCTCTAGCAATGGCTTGTAAGAATTCAGGGGGAAAAGTTTTCGTTCAAGTAGAAAAAGTTGTTAGAAGAGGAACCTTTGATCCTAAGTCAGTTAAAATACCGAGTATTTTAGTGGATGGAATTATTGTTACAAAAGGGCACCCACAAACATATGGAACTCATTTTGAAGAATCGTATATTTCTGCATGTATACTTCCAGTTAACATGTTTGAAAAATACCCTTTAAACGCTAGAAAAATCGTTGCAAGAAGATCTGCTATGTTCTTAAATAAAAGCGACGTTGTCAACTACGGTATAGGTATACCTGAAGTTATTGCAGAGATATTAAAAGAGGAAGGTCTAATCGGGGAGACTGTTGCAACTGTTGAAGCAGGGGCTATCGGTGGTAACCCGGCTGGAGGACTAGACTTCGGTTGTGCAGTGGCTCCTGAGGCAATATTAGACCAAGCTTACCAATTCGACTTCTACGATGGTGGGGGATTAGACAAAACCTTCTTAGGGTTGGCTCAGTGTGACAAATATGGTAACATAAATGTTTCGAAATTTGGTCCAAGAATCGCTGGTTGCGGTGGATTTATAGATATCTCTCAAAATTCAAAACAAGTTATTTTCTGCGGTACTTTTACAGCAGGGGGACTTAAGGTGAAATGCGAAGATAAAAAACTTGTTATCGCCAAAGAAGGAGAAAGCAAAAAGTTCATACAAGATGTAGAACAAATTACATTCAGTGGTGAGTTTGCAAAAGAAAACGGCAAAACTATTTACTACATAACTGAAAGAGCTGTCTTTATACTAGACAAAAACGGATTCAGGCTAACAGAGGTAGCTCCAGGAATCGATATTGAAAAAGATATCTTAGCTCATATGGAGTTTAGACCTGAAATTGATGAAAACTTAAAACTCATGGATGAAAGAATTTTTTCTGACAAGCCTATGGGACTTACAATAAGCTAAATACAGAATAAATAAAAAAAGCCGGAATTTAGTATTGACCCTGTCAAGTAGACAATTAAATAAAAGATATATTTAAGAGGCTTGAGTCCTGTAGAATACAGGAAACAAGCCTTTTAGTTTTAGTTGTATTCTTTCTCGATTGTAAAACTTTATATATCTAGAAATTCCTTCCTTTAATGGTTCGATGGATGTTTCCTCAGTTAAAAAATGGGGTAATTCAGACTTAGAATGACTTAAAAAACTTTCGATAGGTGCGTTATCCCAACAATTACCCTTATGCGACATAGACTGTTTAATATTATGCGCCGCTTCAAGTAATACCTCTTTTATCTGTAAATCTTGGACTTTCTTATCGCTTAAAAGTTTTTTTCTATTTTTCCATTTGTAGTATCCGCTTCTGCTGACTTTTGATATTTTACACAGTTTATATACTAGATATTTAACACTCAATTCTTCAAGAGAAGAAAAGTTCTTTTTGGGTCTTCCATTTCTTTCATCTTTAGCTCTTCCCATGTTTTCTGTATCAAATGCAGTATCGCCCAATTCCTTAAACTTTTCAACCCAAACTTTAACTTGAGTACTGGAATTAATTTAAAGTATATCAGAAATTTGTGCATATGAATATTCATCATCCAGATACATTTTAACTGCTTTTGACTTAAATTCTTTTGTGTATTTATTATTTTTTCTCAAACAAAAAACCCCCTTAAAGCAACACTTTAAGGGGGTTATACTAATTCCGGCTTTTTTTATTTATTTCTTTTTGCTTCAAATTCTTTTATTACTTTATTGATTTCCTCGATTACAACATCAGGATTTAGTCCATGAGAAGCAATCCCTTCTCCTAAAGTTTCTCCTGCAGCAACCATACATCCTACACATCCTAATCCATATTGTTGGAAAACTTGAGCTATTATAGGGTATTGTTGAACAGCTTCTAAAATATTCATATCTTTAGTTACCATAGTTCTTACCTCCAATTTATTTTTATAGTTAAATTATATTATAGTAAAACCGTTTTGTCAATTAAAAATATAAAGTACAATTTAACAGTTTAACTGTTAGTTAACCGCAAGTAAAAGGTCATGTATCCTGAGCATACCCAAAAGCTTATCTCCTTCTACAACCGGCAAAACAGATATCTGACTCTCCCTGTTTTCCATCACAGCCATTGCGTCTATTGCTAACTTATCTTTCTCTATAGAAGTAAACGTCTTGGTCATTATGTCCCTGGCCTTGTAGGAAAAGAACTTTTCCTTGTCCATAAGGGCCCTTCTTATGTCACCCTCTGTTATTATACCTATAAGTTTCTCTCCGTCCAGTATACACACGGCACCTAGCCTTTTATTGGTCATCTCTACTATTAGGGTATCTATGCTTTCGTCAGGCCCTACAATTGCTAACTCTCCGTTATCGTGCATTATGTCCGAAACTTTTGTAAGCAGCCTTCTGCCCAGGCTCCCTCCAGGATGGTATAGGGCAAAATTTTCTGGCTTAAAGTCTCTTATTTTAATCAATGCCGAAGCCAAGGCATCCCCCATGACAAGGGTAGTGGTTGTTGAACAAGTGGGTGCCAAGTTCATTGGACATGCTTCTTTGTCCACCCTGACATCCAAGATAACGTCGGCTTCCTTCCCTAAAGACGAGTTACCATTTCCCGTCATTGCAATTATTTTAGCCCCTATCTTTTTTATGGATGGAAGTATAGAGAGCACCTCATCACTGTTACCGCTATTTGATATGGCTAAAACAACATCTTCTGAATCAATCATACCGAGGTCCCCGTGTAAGCCCTCTGCCGAGTTCATAAAAATTGATAGAGTCCCAGTTGAAGCCAGGGTAGCTGCAATTTTTTTCCCTATTATGCCTGACTTCCCTATGCCAGTAACCACTACTTTTCCCTTTGATTCATATATTAGTTTAACCGCTTGTTCTATTTCTTTACCTAACTTGTCTCTAACTTTTTTTAATTCTTCAATTTCGATATCAAATATTTCTTTAGCATAGCTTACTATATCCATATCACTTCTCCTTTTTCAGTTTATCTCCTATTCATTTTACTATATTTGATGATATTTTTCTACCTTTATATGGAGCCCTAGCTTTCATCAATCCCCATTTATATTTCGAGAAACGTCCTATACTTCTCAGATTCACCCAAATTTTAGATATATCTGCTTTTCAATTTATTTCAACTAAACTTGATTATTTCCATGAATTTGATACTTATTTTTCTTTAAACTTGGAATTGCAACCAAAAAACTTAAATATAAAAATGGCAGCCCGGTTAAAACATTCGGCCGCCATTCTGATACTGTTAATCACTAAATTTTTATACTGCTTTAAGCAAAAACTATCTCCCCTTGATAAGGTCGTCTATTTTCACAGCCATTTTCAGGATATCCTCTACTTCAGAAAGCTTGAGCATGTTCGGCCCGTCCGATTTTGCATTATCTGGGTCTGGATGCACTTCCGCAAAAACTGCGTCTACACCTATTGCAAGCCCGGCTTTCATAAGCGGATATACATACTCCCTGTCCCCGCCAGTGGAATCCCCTTTCCCGCCAGGTTTTTGTACGGCATGAGTAACGTCAAATACCACAGGGTATCCAAATTTCCTCATTTCCAAGAGCCCCCTCATGTCCACAACCATGTTGTTGTAACCGAAGCTAGATCCCCTTTCGCATAAAAGTATTTTTTCGTTGCCTATCTCTTCCATCTTCTTAACGACATTCTTCATATCCCAAGGAGCCAAAAACTGCCCTTTTTTTATGTTTACAGGAAGTCCAGTTTCCCCTGCTGCAATAAGCAGGTCGGTTTGTCTGCAAAGAAAAGCAGGAATTTGCAGCATATCTACTACCTCGGCAGCCTTGCCGCACTGCCAGGTTTCATGCACGTCTGTAACAACCGGCACATTGTAAGTCTCTTTTACTTTCTTAAGTATTCTGAGCCCCTCTTCTATACCAGGCCCCCTATAAGAGTGGATGGAGCTCCTGTTGGCTTTATCAAAACTGGATTTAAAGATGTAATTTATACCCAGTCTATCACATATCCCCTTCATATCCCCTGCAACCTGCATAACCAGCTCTTCACTCTCTATGACACACGGCCCGGCTATAAGGGTAAACCTCTCATCGCCGCCTATCTCAAATTTATCTGCAATCTTAACTTTTTTCACTTTATTCAACATTAATTATCCCCTTTCTTCTTAAATTTTAATTTATAATAAACCGCCCCAATATATTCCCAGAGGGCGTCCCTTACGTCGCTTAAGTTTTGAAAGGTCGGTATGAAGGATTTTGCTGTATAGCCGTTCCTCTCAGTTATGTAGCCACAAGGTGCAGGAATCACATCTACCCCAAAACCTTTAAAGGTCCTGACAGATCTGTCCATATGCAGTGCAGATGTTACCAGCACAGGTTTTTCAACCCCGTCCAGCTTTAACAGCTCCGAGATATACTTTCCGTTTTCATAGGTGGTCCTGCTGTCACTGTCTAGCTGCACATCATCCTGTTCCACACCCATATCTTCTAAAAATTTACTGTAAACTTCGGCCTCTGATACCTTATTGCCATCGAGTGCCCCTCCACTTATATAAATCTTTTTCTGGTATTTTCTGTAGAGCCTTACCGTCTCAACAACGCGAGGCAGTGCAGTTCTGCTGGGGATTCCTTCCGCCCCAAGACTAAGTGGGGCTTTTTCGTATATGCCTCCTCCCAAAAGTATATAGGCGTCTGCAGTCTGTAGGTCTTCCTGGTTCACCACCGGATGTCTGTCTTCAAGGGGCACAATAAACTTGTCCCTAACAGGTTCTATTGCAAATAGGTATATTAAAAATATCAGTACGAAAAGTTGCTTTCTGTGCCTCTTTCTTTTTCTATAACCAAAACTCATCAAGGCTATGTATAACAGTGCTATAATCAAAGGCCATACGGAGAATACCCCTCTTGCCAAAAGTTTAAGTATACCTGTCATTTTTTGCCTCCTAAATATTTCTCTGCCACCTCTTTGTCGCTAAAATGGAACTTTTGCCTACCTACTATCTGGTAAGTTTCATGCCCTTTTCCGGCTATCAGAATTATATCATCTTTTTCGGCCATATCGATGGCTTTTTTTATGGCTTCCTCTCTGTCCATTATAACCGTGTGCGAGTCATCCCTCAAAAAACCGCTTTTTACATCATCTAATATTTTAACCGGGTCTTCTGTCCTTGGGTTGTCCGAGGTTGCTATGACAAAGTCGCTCCCACCTTCGGCCGCCTTGGCCATCTTCGGCCTTTTGCTCCTGTCTCTGTCCCCGCCTGCCCCAAAAACCGTTATTACCCTGTTCTTTTTTATCTCATTTAAGGCTTCCAATATATTCTTGAGTCCATCATCTGTGTGGGCGAAATCAACCACCACCATAAAGTCCTGACCCATGTTTACAGTCTCAAACCTTCCCGGGGCTGTTTTTATCCTTTCCAGACTGCCGATTATCTCTTCCTCTGAGAATCCTAATTCAAGTGCTGCTCCTACAGCTCCCATTATGTTGTATATATTGAATTTACCCATGAGCTTGGTCTCAAATGTATGCTCACAGCCTCCAAAGTCCAGCTTAACCACGGTGCTGTGGTTGGTATAACTTACTATGCCGCCCTTTATATCACTGTTTCTTCCCATGGAATACGAAGTGCAGGGAACCTCCTCTGACAGCCTTTTCCCGTAAGGGTCGTCCACGTTTAAAATAGCACCTTTTGGGCTCCTCAATTTTAAGAAAAGTTTCTTCTTGGCTAAAAAGTAGTCCTCCATGGTTTTGTGGTAGTCGAGGTGATCCTGGCTAAGGTTTGTAAATACCGCCACGTCGAACTCCAGCATATCCACCCTGCCCATTTCAAGTGCATGGGAGCTGACCTCCATGACTAAATATTTTATACCTTTTCCCAAGGCCCTTTTGCATATTTTAACTATATCGAGGGATTCAGGGGTTGTATTTGGTGCAGGCAATATCTCGTCTCCTATCCTGTAGTCCACCGTTCCTATCCTGGCGACATCCCCTATTATCCCCTCCAGGATATAGGTGGTAGTGGTCTTGCCATTGGTTCCTGTCACACCTACTATCTTCATCTCATTTTGTGGCCACCCGTAAAAATTAGAGGCTATGATGCCCAGTTTTTGCCTGAGGTTCTCCACTAGTATATAGCTCACGCTGCTGTCTGTGATATCCACCTTTTTGGATACGACTACCAGTTTAGCGCCTTTTTCTATAGAATTTTTTATATAGTTGTGCCCGTCTGCCAGGGCCCCTTCCAGGGCTGCAAAAATGTATCCGTTTTCTATCTTTCTGGAGTCGTACTCCATACCGCTTAACTCACACTCTTCTCCTAGGTTCAGTATCTCATACGTACACCCGCTGAATATACTTTCAATAGATTTTTTCATCCGTCCCTCCTAGATGTTTACTATTAAATATGTTAACACATTTTACCCCCATTTTCAATTAATACGTGGTTTCTAATATAAAAATAAAAAAGGTCGGCTGAACCGACCTTTTAATAATTCCTGACTTTTAAAGTAATTTTAAGCTACTAATTCTATTTAATTATTTTCTCATAACTCTTAACCAAACATAAGAATTATCCAAAAGCTTAATATTGAAATTACCTCCCTAAAATATATTTTTTATTGCCACCAGTACGCAGAAGATAGAAAACACTGGTTTTACCAGTTTGGACCCCTTTTCGCTTGCATATGAGCTGCCGAACCTGCTGCCTATAACCCTGAAAACGGTTATAAAGATAGCGTACCTATAATCTATCAGACCATTGGCGGCGTAAAATACCACTGAAGTTATCCCCATCAGGAAGAGCAGCGGTTTCACTGTTGCCACCGCTTCTAGAAAATCGAATTTGAAGACGTACACCAGAGATAACGAAAAAAAACTTCCAGCCGCCAGACCGAAGAATCCAGTGTAAACTCCTATAAAAAAGGTCACAACTGAACCAAGTATGATATTTTTTTTGTTAAAACCTTGGAAATTACTCTCCAGTCCCATCTTTTTTGAAAAAGTAGAATGCACAACAAGGGCTATAAGTGTAACAGGTATCAACCTTTCCAGCACCTTGGAATCCACTACGGACAAAAACTTAGATCCTATGAAAGTCCCTACTAGTGCAGGAAGGGTAGCGTATTTTAAAAACTTTTTATTCACTTTGCCCTTTTTGTTGTAGTTGTACGCACTTGTTGCGTTGTCCAACAGCGCACTGAACCTGTTTGTCCCTATCACAAGCTTTATGGGTGTGTCTAATAGCATGAGCAGGGTTACAATCAAGATTCCACCCCCGCCCGCTATCGCGGTTACTATGCCGGCAATCAAAGCACCGACAGCCAATACTATATATATCATAATCTATTCTTTGCCTCCAAAACAGTTGCCGTTTCTCTACTTCACCAGCAGTCTAACGTGATCTCCTTGATGCATTCATAATATTGCCGCAAGATTAACTAGCTGGTTACTAAAAATTATCTGCCAAATATCACCCAATGTTTTACCTGTCACCCTCAGCTACCAGATTTTTGTCCAATACTTCTTTCAAGGCCCCAGGTATTTTAGCCAATTTTTTCTTGTCGTAGTCAAAGGATCCCATCGTGACGTTGCCGCTTAGCACAGTAAGACCACTTTCATTTGTGACTTCATGTGCAAGCACGAAGTAGCTCCCCCTTATTTCCACGGGATAGATTTTAACGTCCAAAAACTCTCCCAGAGAAACCTCTTTAAGATATTCCACATTTGCCCTTCTTTGTATTAAACCCTTATTTTCTCCTATATTAAGCTCCGACAAATTTAGAGTTTTTAACCAGTCTATCCTAGCTTGCTGGAATACAACAAGAGCCCTCTCATTTCCCATATGTCCACCGTAGTTTATATCCGATATCCTAACCTCATACTTAGTCGTAAACATGCTTCCCCCTTAATGTCTAAATTTAATGTTTTTTTATTTCTGAATAAGCAAGTAATGAGTCTATTTTCAATAATATAACTCAAGTTGCTACTTAATTAAATAAGCAATTAATTCCTGAATTTATCTAAAAAATAATTTTTGTCACGAATCTTCACGGATCACACGAATTATTCAAAAGATCTAAGGAAGCCTCTCTTATACCTAAACTCTTTTTTCTTACTCTGCGAAACTCTCTCTTTTTTCTCCGTGCAAATCTGTGTCCAAAATATTTTTTAATATTTTATATTCGTATCCATTCGTGCGATTCGTGACTAAATAAATGTTTCTCTATTTCTATGACTTTAAATCAACTCAATACTTTAAATAAAGTTTAGATACAGGTAGCAACTTAGGTTAATATATCTACAGTCTACCAATTATTGGCCATTTTATCAATAAAAAAACTGGGCGGAATAAATTACCCTAACGATCCGAGTACTAGGTGATTCAGGTATTTTATGGTAAAATATATAAAATACTTTTAAAAAGGAGCGGTTTCATGGACGGCAGAAACAGGGATAATATAAAGCCCGGTATAGAGGTGGCAATTGTGCTTAAAAAGGATCAAAGGAGCGGGGCCCTTACCTATGGAAAGGTCCAAGATCTACTTACAAACAGCAAATTCCATCCACACGGCATAAAGGTCAGACTTACAGACGGCCAGGTTGGAAGGGTTAAAGAGATAATAACAAAGGGCTAGGCATACAATTAAGTATCCCTAGCCCTTTTTATACACTTGTAAGATACCCTGTGACTTTTGCCCGCAGGGGAGTCTTTAATCCAATCCTTATCTCTTTTAAGAAAACAAGGGCTATCTGCTACGCTTATTTACATTTAATAACTGCTCTCTATAGTAAATTGTAAGCCCCTGTAAGAAATTTCTCATATATTTGTCTCCGCATTCCTTGTAATTTTTATGCTCTTTACTTCTAAATATGGCTGATAATTCCGAGTTTGACAGCTCAAGGCCGGCCAGCTTAAAGATTTTCAACATATCATTACTTCTCAAACTTAGGGCGATCTGCATTTTTTTCAATATCATATTGTTTGTCAGCTGTTTTGCCTGAACTTTTGGCTCCCCGTCCTTCGCTTCCATTTTGCCTCTTTTATAGGTTATAAAACCGTCTAAGAATAACCCCATGATACGGTCATTGCACTTAACCTGACCCTCTTCTTCATCTTTTTTAAGAAAGTTTTTTACATCGTCTACACTAACTTCATATCCAGACAATTTGAATGATTCTACCATCACCGAATCTTTAAGGTCTAAAGCGTACCTAAACCTTCTCAAGATATCATTATTGCTCATTTTACCTCCCATAAACTATGTTCCTACATACACAATATTTAAAAAAGCTAAGCTCAGTTGCTTAGCCTTCCACTTATCATAACATTTAAATTATTCAGTCTGTGTTAGTTTTTTTGCTTTAGCCAACGTATCCCAAAATATTATTTTTTATCAGAAAACTTCTATAATGTAATTATAACATTTTTCCATGCTGCTGTCCACGAATGCTTTTCCCACATTATTATCTTTAGTTTTTCAAGGTTTTTAATGTACATTAACAAAAATATTGTACTCGATTTTACAAGCAAGTATAAGTTATAATTTATCTTTAAAACATTAAAACGTTGGCTTGTATATTTTTGATTAAATTGATACAATAGAGGTATTATAAAAATATCTTTAAGAAAATTAAAATAAAAGGAATGGTTATTTAGTGAATTATATGGAAAAACTTGTTGATTTTTTAAAAAAACAAAAAAAGAATTTTTTTATTGCCATCGTAGGGATCTTCCTAGTAATGGCAACACTTACATTAATAACATACATAAGCATTAGAGGTCTTGTTACTTCATACAAAATTTCAAAACCGATTGAAATCTACGACAAAGAGGAGAATCTAGTCGATTACCTCTCAAAACAAAAGGGTGAAAATGTAAGTATAGAGAATATCCCTGTTTCCCTTCAAAACGCCTTTATAGCAGTAGAAGACAAAAGGTTTTATTCCCATCACGGAATAGATGTGCTGCGTCTGGGGAGGGCCGCCGTAGTAAATTTGTCTAAAGGAAGGATAGCCCAGGGAGGGAGTACCATCTCCCAGCAGCTAGCTAAAAATGCCTTTCTTTCCAACGAACGTACTATAAGCAGGAAATTTAAGGAAGCAATTATAACTTTTGAGATTGAAAGACTTTATTCAAAAGAAGAAATTTTAGAAAAATACCTAAACGAAATTTACTTTGGCTCAGGATCATACGGGGTAAAGGAAGCCGCAAGGGACATATTTAATAAAAATGTGTCTAAGATAAATCTGGCAGAGGCAGCTATGCTTGCTGGGATACCCAACAGGCCGAACACCTATAACCCAAGGAAAAATCTTGACAAGGCTATACAAAGAAGCCACCTTATCTTAAAACTTATGCTAAATCAAAATCTTATCTCCGAAGAAGAGTACAATATAGCCGTTCAGCATAAATTTGTAAAAGAAGAGGATTCACCGAAGCTTTCTGCGAGAAATAAAAATACTACTGTAATAATAAATGGCGGAAGAAAAAAAAGGGAGTCTGCCAAGGCTCCCGATTTTATAGACGCTGTGGAAAATAAGCTTATCGACCTGGTGGATTTACGCGTTCTTTCTAGAGGTGGATTCAAGGTGTACACCACGCTTGACAACAAAATGCAGATGGCTGCCAAGAATATCTTCGAAGCCTATCCATACTTCAAAAAAGACTCAAAGCTTCAGGGCGCTATGGTTACCCTGGATGCAAAGACCGGTGAAATAAGGAGTATAATAGGCGGTAAGGGATATAAGTCCGGCAACTTCAACAGGAGTACCGATGCAAACATACAGATAGGGTCCACATTTAAGCCATTTGTATACTATACCGCACTTGAAAAAGGTTTTACCATGAATGAGATGATAGATGCTTCTGGGACTGCATACGGCAACTGGACCCCGCAAAACTATAACAACGCTAAATTCAACAGAATAACCCTCATAGAAGCTTTGGAGAAATCAGTGAACACGGCGGCTGTAAAACTGCTAAAAGACGTGGGAATAGAGAATGTAGTTGAAAACTTCAGAAAAACTGGGGTAGATATTCCATTTGAAAAAGATCTCACCATAGCCCTCGGGTCTATGAGCGCCAGTCCTTTGGACCTTGCAACGTCCTATATCCCGTTTGCAAATGGGGGATATTCTTTTGAACCGTCATTCATTAAAAGGATAGAAGATGCAGACGGAACAATCCTTTACGAAAAAGAGTCAGTAGGGGAAACAAAGAGCTATGATACTCTAAATACCGCACTTATAACCTATATGCTCCAAGATGTTGTGGAAAACGGTTCTGGAACTGGTGCAAAAATATATTCCAGACGTGGACGCCCTGTAGATCAAGCCGGAAAAACCGGGACTTCCAACGACTTCAGGTCAGCATGGTATGCTGGGTTTACCCCAGATTATGTTACTGTGGTTTACATGGGGTATGACGATAATACTTCTATGCCCAACGGTTCTTCTGGAGGTAGGATGGCAGCTCCGCTTTGGAGAAACTATTATCAGAAGCTGATAAATGAGAGGATATACTCTCCCGGGAACTTTGAGTTTATAAATGAGAATATAAAAAACGGTGAACTGGTAGCAAGGAATATAGATATCCGCAGTGGAGAGGTGAAAAGGGTATCTAGAGATTATAGAAGAAAGGTTCTTTTCAAAAAAGAACAGGCCCCTGAGACGGCCACTAAAAAATTCTTTAAAGGAATCTTTGAATCGATTTTTAGATAAACTATATAGAATATAAAAGAGACTGGGAATTCAAATCCCAGTCTCTTTTATATCATGACAACCACAAGCTGTTGCGACAAATCTGAATCTATAATTTTTTAACGAATTCAGATTTTAATTGCATAGCACCGATCCCGTCAATTTTACAGTTAATATCATGATCTCCGTCAGTCAATCTTATATTTTTTACTTTTGTACCCGCTTTTACGACTAACGAACTCCCCTTTACTTTAAGGTCTTTTATTACTGTTACGGAATCCCCGTCAGTTAGGACATTTCCGTTTGCATCCTTGATAATTTTTTCGTCTTCGCTACTTTCGTTTTCTGATTCCGCGGTCCACTCATAGCCGCATTCCGGGCAGACAAAAAGACTCCCGTCTTCATATGTGTATTCTGAATTACATTTTGGGCAATTTGGTATACCATTCATAATTTTATTTTCTCCTCCATTATTTTTAATAATATTAACACTCAATTGTAAGCTTATTATAAGCAACTAATTTGTATATTATATTACACATGTATGCTTTATGTCAAACTGCAGCTCCCCACCTCACTTGCAGCCGGCTTTGGTGATTTGCCTATTTGATTACATTTTGCAGGTATCCCATAAATAAAAAGGCGAGAGCTTTAACTCTCCCGACTTTACTTATCTTATATACTACGAATCCTGCAGTAGTTTATTTTTTTTGTAAAAATTATTCACCGGCTATACAGACCATGACTTTAAATTTTTTATATTATATTTTAGTACGTAACCTTGCTTTATAAAGCTTTTCTATACAATCTTTGTTGTCCACTCTTCTACATCCCATATTTCTGTGGCAATGTCCGTATAAAAATCCGGCTCATGGCTTACCATTAAAACTGTTCCAGGAAATTCTTTAATAGCCCTTTTTAGTTCCTCTTTAGCATCTATATCCAAGTGGTTGGTAGGTTCATCTAAAACTAAAAAGTTAATTTCACGATTCATTATCTTAGCCAATCTTACCTTGGCGTTTTCCCCTCCAGATAAAACTCTCATCTGACTTGTAATGTGATCGTTGGTTAACCCGCACTTAGCAAGAGCTGCTCTAGCTTCAGCATTGGTTAAGCTTGGAAACTCATCCCAAAATTCATTTAAAGCTGGAGTATTACTGCTCTCTTCCTCTTGCTTGAAATATCCAACTTCTAAAAACTGTCCGTGTTCTATCTTCCCACAAATAGGCTTAATCTTTCCTAAAATTGTATTTAATAAAGTGGATTTCCCCAGTCCATTAACACCCCTTATGGCAATTTTTTGATTACGCTCTATGGAGAAATTAAGAGATCTTGTCAGCGGCTCGTCATAACCGATTACTAAATCTGTAACGCTTATTATCTCTCTAGATGGGGTACGAGCTGTCTTAAATCCGAAGCTTGGTTTTGGTTTCTCTTTGGCGATCTCTATCATTTCCATACGGTCTAGTTTTTTCTGTCTGTCTTTGGCCATGTTCGTTGTGGCAACACGAGCTTTATTTCTAGAAATAAAATCTTCTAGGTGAGCAATTTCTTTCTGCTGTTTTTTATACGCCATCTCTATTTGACGCTTCTTTAGTTCATACATCTCTCTAAACTGATAATAATCCCCTGTATATCTAGTGAGGACAGCTTGTTCAATGTGATATATTACATTGGTAACTTCATTTAAGAAAGGTATGTCGTGAGATACTAAAATAAAAGCATTCTCATAATTCTTTAGGAAATTCTTTAGCCAGATAATATGATTCTCATCTAAAAAGTTAGTAGGTTCGTCTAGTATCAGAATCATAGGGTTCTCAAGCAACACCTTAGCGAGTAAAATCTTGGCTCTTTGACCACCAGACAACTCAGATACATCTCTATCTAATCCAATTTCAAGAAGCCCTAGTCCTGCAGCATACTCTTCGATTTTAGAATCTAAGTTATAAAAATCCGAGCTTTCCAAGATACTTTGAATCTCTCCCACTTCTTCAAGGAGAGTCTCCATCTCTTCAGGAGTACAATCTGACATTTTCTCATACAGAGCCATTGTTTCCTTTTCCAACTCAAACATACCGGCAAAGGCTGATTTTAAAATATCTCTTATGGTTTTTCCTTTTTCCAAAGTACTATACTGATCTAGATATCCGGTTGTTATATGGTTGCACCAACTTACTTTTCCTTCATCAGGCATTAGTTTTCCAGTTATAATATTTAGGAAAGTAGACTTCCCCTCTCCATTAGCACCAACAAGTCCCACATGTTCACCTTTAAGTAAACGGAAGGAAGCATCTTCTAGAATTACTCTAGAACCAAATCCATGACTTACATTACTCACATTTAAAATACTCATAAAATCTAGCTCCTGTATATAATTTTTTTAATTAATAATAACCAAACAATAGGCTATATTTTATCATGAAATGTAAATAAAATACAGAAAATCTTATCGGTGTACTACCAAAAAAAATCCTGTAAAATGCACTCACCATATAAAGTGATGAGAATGACATACCGCACCACTATTTTTATATTATATTTACATTTTTTTCTTACAAATTATAAAAGAGCTAAGGATTTCACCTTAGCTCTTACTATATTCAAAACCACAATTCTTGCAGTCTTATATTTCTTGGTGGAATTAAATCATGACCTACCTGTCTCAAGACCATAATCGTTCAGAATCTTATCTACAATCCAATTTAATTCTGAGGGATCTTAATCTCTTGACCAATATAAATATCATCTGGATTTTCAATGTTATTTTCTTCAACTATCTTCGTCCAAAGCATATTATACTTTAGTCCTATTCTAAATAAATTATCTCCTTCTTTAACAATATAAGTAGAAGGAGCTTCTTCCATTGCAGTGGCTTCCACAACTTCTTTCATATCCATATCTGAAGTTTCTCCCATTCCAGTAGCCTCAACAGCTTCCTTCATATCCATATCTGAAGTTTCTTCCATTGCAGTAGCTTCAGCAGCTTCCTTCATATCCATATCTGAAGCTTCTTCCTTAACAACTTCTTCTAAAACTACAGGCGCAGTTTCTGTTTTGGTCTCTTCTTTAAGTCCCTTATCGCCACATGCTACTAATGAAAGGGCAGCTAATAATATTAATAATTTTTTCATAAAAAGTCCTCCTTGATTATTATAAGGTCTATTAAATTTAGACTGAATTGTAAGTATCTCTATATATTTACAAGGAAATATTAAAAAACCCTTCAATATTAACTAATAATCCCGAGAGTGTGCAAAAAACTCTGTAAATAGCTTTTAATAATTAGCTTCCTGTGGTAATAAAATATTACTATTAAGGAGGCTTTCTATTATGATAAAAAAACAAAAATTATATACTGGTAGAGAAAAGGTCGTTGACGCTTTACTCAAAACTTATGATATTAGAAGTGCTGAAGATATCCAGGAAGCACTTAAGGATCTATTAGGAGATACTGTTAGAAGCTGAGATGGACGAGCATTTTGGCTATGAGAAAGGGCAGAAAAGTATTTCTACTAACAAATTTTAAAATCTCATTTCAATATGGCTTATGTTGATATATAATTAATATTAACTATATATCTTTCAACTAAAAAATCTAAATCTATAGCCCCAATACATTTCTTTGGAGGAAAATAAAATGAGTGCGCTACCTTTAGCCAATGATATAAATACAAAAAAACTTGCTAACTTACTGGATTTAAAAAATCTTACAACCAGCTATAAAATATATTGGTTTTGTGGAATTTTTGAAGAAATTAAACTTGGTAACAAAAAAATTTCTTTTAATAAAATAGCTATAAGAATGATTTCTAAATCTTGGTATTCAATCATTGAATTCAAACTTAATTTTGGAATTATGGATCAGTTAAGCCAAATTGTAGTATATTTATATGAAAAATATCAGTTAAAAAAAGATATTTTAGAATGTGACTTGATTATTTTTTTAGAAGAATTACATGATATAGAGTTTAAAAAAATGTGTTCTGACCTTTGTAATTATGTCCCCTACAGACTTTTAACACCATTTTATCCTGAGCTAAAAGGCCTTATTGACGCTAAAAGAAATAATACTATCAAAGAACTTTCATTAAAAGATGACAGGGGAATATATGCTATTTATGATGAATATATAATAATTAATCACAACTGGTATAATTACCTAAAATATAATCAGATAGTAATAGAAGGATGGCTATTCAGCAAATTAATATACTTCTTGCAAACTAAAAATCCAAATATCCCTTCTATTGTATTTAAAATATCTGCACCTCAAAAAAGAAATTTAACTAAAGCTACAAATTATTGGAAAAAAATAATTCAAATAAATCCAATGATAGATATTTATTCAGGAAAACTTATTGATATTGAATCTTCGCTAAGTATTGATCATTTTATCCCTTGGAGCTTTGTCCTCCACGATGAGATGTGGAACTTAATTCCAACTCCACAATTAATAAATAGCAGTAAAAATGATAGTTTACCTGATTTAAATTGCTATTTAGATATTTTTTGTCAGGAACAATTTAAAGCTTTTAAATTAGCTTTAGAATATAATTTTCCTAAAAAAGACTTAGAAGACTATTTAACTCTTTCGAATATAGAGCTCAATTTAAATTTACCTGAATTTATATTCATTGATAGCTTGAAGAAAAATATTACCCCTTTACATCAAATAGCATCTAATCAAGGATTTAATATTTGGAAAAATAATTTAAATTTCTAGTTAAGCATAATCATAAAATCAAATTGATAAATATCACAAAAACAAAAAAGAGCTTAGGAAGTAATCCTAAGCTCCATACCTATCAAGCTAAGCTTTGAATTTAATAGAATTTGTGCTAAAACCTTCTTCAAGGACTACTTGAAGGAGGTTTTTCTTTTGGGAAACAGACAAATCAGAACAAAATTTTTAAATTACTTTTCGGAAAAAAATATTGAACAAATTGCCAGGTATTCTAAATTCAAAATTAGGAATAGCGGCAAAATCTCTCCTCTTAACTTCATATCTTTAACTTGTTTCAGCTCCAATAATTTATGCACTTCATCCTTGGAAGAATTAAGCGCTGAACTTCTATTAAAGCAGAATATTAATATTTCTCCTCAAGCGCTTGATCAGAGGTTTAGCGAGGCTTCTGTAGAATTTCTTAAAAATATTTTCTTATCTCTTTGTAAAACACAAATATCCAATAAGTCTAAAGCCTTTAAAAATTATGGCTTCAGCAATATCTTTTTAATGGACTCTACTGAAATAAAATTGCCAAATAAATTAAAAAATAAGTATAAAGGTGCAAACAAATCTAATCCTGCTGTTTTAAAAATAAATCTTCTCCTTGAATTATTAGATTATTCTTTTAAGAACACTGTTTTATCTACGGGAACTAAAAATGAGCAAAATTTTTCTAAATATGTCTACGATAAATTAGTTACAGATTCCTTAGTTTTAAAAGATTTAGGGTACTTTAAATTTGATGACTTCAATGAGATTGAAAGCAGAAACAGCTCTTTTGTTTCTCGTTTGAAAGCCGGAACAAGGTTATTTGCTTTAAACCCTAATCCTCAGTACTCACCAAAGGGAAAACTACTAAAAAAGACGAAGTATTTGGTAACAAATGCTGGAGAGTTGCGAAAAGAACTAAAAGCAGGAGAGACTCAAGAATATGAATTTCTAGTCGGAAGCCATGACGACAAGAGGCCTTTTAGGGTAATCCTAACTAAATTGGACAAAGAGACTTCTAATAAAAAAGTACAAAAGATAGAAGAAAGAGAAAGAAGGAATGAGCACTGCGCAAAGCACGCAAGAAGTTCTGCTGAAATTACTGGATATATTACTAATTTTTGGGGATTCAATCCTTCTGAAATCATCGAAATATATAAATTGAGATGGCAAATTGAATTGCTGTTTAAAATTTTTAAGTCTGATTTTAAACTAGATAAACTAAAAGACTTGAAAGTAGAAAGAATAGAGACTCACATATATGCCACTTTAATTAGAATGCTTCTTTTAATGGAGATTACAAAGGGTATCAATGGAGGATACTCAAAAGAAATGAGTATAAGGCGAGTAATAAAAAGTTCGTTGGGGGTTTTGACTGATTTCATGGAAACTTTGAAATCTAAAAAGCGTTTCATGCGCTTGACTTCAAAATTAAAAAAAATTATTGATTCTAAAATAAAAAAAGTTCCCAGCAAATAATCACCGAGAACACCACTGATAATAGAATAAACTTTTTTAGCCATTTTTGCAAGTGGTTTTTTGTAGTTTGAAAATTTAGCTTTAAAATTAAAATAGGAACCTAACTATATAAAAGTTAGGTTCCTAAAATTTCTTAGCTTGATAGGTATGTCCTAAGCTCTAACTATTTTAATACTGCAAATTTTGCAGTCGTGGATTTCTTGGTGGAAGTGACGGGAATTGAACCCGTGTCCAAGACTAACAACGCCATAAGCTTCTACAAGCTTAGTCTGCAATTTGTTCTCACACTGCCCTACCCCACAGACAGGGCTAGGCGGTGCCAGTTTCTAAGATTTCCCCAAAAGCCCCGAAACAAAAGCTTTGGGTAAGCCGTAAATTAGTTATACTCCGTAAGGCTTCCTAAACGGCATCGGAAACCTGGAGCAAGCTGCTATCTTAGGCAGCTAATGCGTAGTTTTCGTTTCCATGTAAACACATGAATGACCTCTCGCAGCGGTCAACCTGGCCTGCTACCTATAACTCACTAGCCCTGTCGAAACCTTGACACTCCCATATTTAATTTTATCTATCTATTAAAATCTTTTATTGCCCTATCTATCTGTCTTTTTTGGTCTTTCTTTGCCAAAGCATCCCTCTTGTCATAATCTTTTTTACCTTTTGCAAGACCAATTTCCACTTTTATCAGACCGCTTTTGGTGTATACGCTAAGTGGAACTATTGTATATCCTGACTGAGAAACTCCTTCGTGCAGCTTCTTTATCTGCTTTTTGTGGAGTAATAACTTTCTCACCCTTGTTTCTTCCGGTGTAAATTTCCCACCGTAGGCATAAGGAGTAACGTGCATACCCATTATGAAAACTTCGCCCTTCATTATTCTGACAAAGGATTCTTTGATACTCACCTTACCGGCTTTTATAGACTTGACCTCACTTCCTACAAGCTCTATTCCGGCTTCGTATCTCTCTTCTATGAAGTAATCGTGGAACGCTTTTTTGTTTTTAGCAAGCACCATAATCTATAACCTCTTTCCTCTTTTTCCCATATATATTATAGCATTTTAACGCTTTTTTTTCAAACTATTTATTAAATTAGTATTAAATGTTTATACCTAAATTTTATCAAAATTTTCAAAAAAAAATAAAGTGGTGTGCTAGATCTAGCACACCACCAATTGGAGCCTTCTGCCGACAATACTTAGTTTGCTTGAGCAGGTGCTTCTGTTGTAGCTTCAGCAGGAACTTCAGTTGCAGCATCAACAGGTACTTCTGTTGTTACATCTGTAGTCGCTTCTGTAGTTACTTCTGTTGCAGCGTCAACTGGAGCCTCTTCTTGATTTCCACAAGCTGCCATAGCTAAAACAAGTATTGCAATTGTTAATAATTTTTTCATTCTAAAACCTCTCCTTATATTTTAATTTTTTTGGGACCTTTTCAACAATAAAGCAAGTAAAAACTCTTAGTAAAACTTCTTATAAATTCATCAAAAAATGTAAACAAAACTAACCCTTATAGTGCGACTTATCCAGGGTTTTTGGTAGCTACGAGCTATCCACGGAGTATAGTATCCGAAATTTATCATTCTGTCAACATAAATAATATAAATCTAAATTCTTTAATTAAATACATCCATATATAAAGTATATCTATCCTAAAAATTCGTCTTTCATTTCCTTAAACCGTGAAAACTTTTTCCCGTTATCTTGAGTATATTGATATAGAACTTTCTCCCGTCTTTGGTGCAGTCAACCATAAAGGCTTCTAATAATATCTAAATTATAGGTACCTATAAAAACTCTGAGAGTTTTAATTAATTTTTTCCTCTTCTAAAAATCATATTACCGACTCTTTCTTGAAACGAGCTCGATCCAGGCCCCCTCTCTATGACCTCTTTTACACGGCTGGAACAAAACTGCCCCTGGCACACCCCCATACCTGCCCTGGTTCGCCTCTTCACTCCGTCCAAAGAGTCCATTTTTATCCCTCTGTCTAAAGCCCCTCTAATAGTCTCCTAGCTTATCTGCTCGCAAAAGAAAGTATAGAGATTCAATACTTTAAATAAAGTTTAGATACAGGTAGCAACTTAGGTTAATTAGTAAGAATAAATAAATTCAATGACCATAAATTTAAAATGTGTCTTTAAAAATTTGTATGTAGTATTGCAATAATAAGGGAGGATTATTGCAGTATACTCGGAAAAGTCACTTTAGGAATATATTTTACTGGTAAAATTATGTGGCTCTATTCAAACTTATTGCAAAAATAAAGAATACGAGAAATTTTATGAGTGAAAAAAAGATTTTTTAAGACCACTTCCAGGATTTGCTATGAATCCTACTAGAGATTTTTGGTCAAAACTCTTTAGGTTTATAGCCGGATAGCAATGACCGCTTCAGTGGCTACCCCTTATTTTGGGGTGCCTATATGCGCCCCAATACTTGGCGGCATTATTGGAGGGTTTATATATGATTTCCTTATAAAAATGTGACATCGCAAGTACACATGCGGGTGAAGATGGCGAGGTCTCACCTTAATGAAATTTTATATGCTTAATATTTAGATATAGATAAAATTCAAATTATAGGGGGGTATTTAAAATGGAAAAAAAATATGTAATCGCATTAGACCAAGGGACTACAAGTTCGAGAGCAATTATATTTGATAACAACGGTATCATAAAGGGGACTGCACAAAGAGAATTTACACAAATATACCCAAAAGCTGGTTGGGTTGAGCATAATGCTATGGAGATTTGGGCTACTCAGAGTAGTGTTTTAACTGAAGTTATTGCAAAAACAGGAATAAAAATAGAAGAAATAGCTTCCATAGGTATTACAAATCAAAGGGAGACAACTCTCGTTTGGGATAAAAATACGGGGGAGCCAGTATACAATGCAATAGTCTGGCAGTGTAGAAGAACGGCTCCTATATGCGAAGAACTTAAAAAAAGAGAAGGTCTGGAATCATATATAAGAAATGCTACAGGACTTGTAGTTGACGCGTATTTTTCAGGTACAAAGATAAAGTGGATATTAGATAATGTAGAGGGTGTTAGAGAAAAAG
Source organism: uncultured Ilyobacter sp. (assembly GCA_963675185.2). Taxonomy (GTDB): domain Bacteria; phylum Fusobacteriota; class Fusobacteriia; order Fusobacteriales; family Fusobacteriaceae; genus Ilyobacter_A. The sequence goes on along the minus strand of CAXXOH010000003.1, from coordinate 1,296,053 downwards.
CCGAAAAAGGGGATCTTCTTTTTGGTACGATGGATACCTGGCTTATTTGGAAACTTACAAATGGAGATGTCCACGTAACAGATTATACAAATGCTTCCAGAACGTTAATATACAATATAAAAGAACTTAAATGGGATGATAAAATTTTATCCGAATTAAATATTCCTAAATCAATGCTTCCGGAAGTAAAGTCATCGAGTGAAATTTATGGCTATGCTAATCTTGGCGGAATGGGTGGAACAAGAATCCCTATAGCGGGTATAGCAGGCGATCAACAGGCTGCTCTATTCGGTCAAGCTTGTTTCAAGTCGGGAATGGCAAAAAACACCTATGGCACAGGATGTTTCATGCTTATGAATACAGGTGAAGAATTTGTAACTTCAGAAAATGGACTGCTTACTACAATCGCATGGGGCTTAAACGGGAAAGTTGAATATGCGCTTGAAGGAAGCATATTCATGGGAGGGGCTACTATTCAGTGGCTGAGAGATGAATTGAAATTGATAAACGATCCTGCCGATACGGAATATTTTGCAACCAAAGTGCATGATACTAACGGTGTGTACCTTGTGCCTGCTTTTGTTGGATTAGGAGCTCCATATTGGGATATGTATGCCAGGGGGACTATAGTAGGCCTTACGCGTGGTTCTAATAGAAATCACATAATAAGGGCTGCCCTGGAATCCATAGCATACCAAACAAGAGATGTGTTAGAGGCAATGCAGCAAGACTCAAAAATAACTCTAAAAGATCTTAGAGTGGATGGTGGAGCCGTTGCTAATAACTTTTTAATGCAATTCCAATCAGATATATTAGGCGTTCCTGTAGAAATACCAAAAATTACTGAGACTACAGCACTGGGAGCTGCTTATTTAGCTGGCCTTGCTGTTGGATTCTGGAAAGATCTGGATGAAATCTCTAATAACTGGATGGTTGATAAAGAATTCAACCCTATGCTTTCAGAAGAGGATAGAAAAAAAACTTATAGCGGGTGGCAAAAGGCTGTCAATAGATCCAAAGCTTGGATAGAAGAATAAACTCAATTTCTTAAATTATTCCAAATAAAATAACTATATATTTTTCATGGTAAGAGATAAGGAGTGGCATCAAAATTCTTATATTTTTTGTCGAGATTATAGGTGGCTTTGTTCAGTTATCCTTTTTTTCTTAAGTTAGAAATATTATTTTTGAAAGAAGGCGCCGGAATGTTCCGGCGCCTTCTTTATTTTATAATCAATCCCCTTCGTAAGGAATAACCTCCACCTCTAGTTCGTTTAGGTCGGCTCTCACTATCATCACTTTCATTTGCTGTCCTATGTCATACTGCGTCCTTGTATCCCTCTCAACCATCTTATAGTGCTTATCGTCGAACTCATAATAGCCTTCTGCACTTATAACGTTGAAGAAACATTCAACGTGCTCCTCGGTTTCAAAGAAAATACCGTTCCTATTCATACCCGTTATCCTGGCGTTGTAAACCTCTCCTATTTTGTCCAGCATATACTCGACTATTTTTATCCTTTTGCTCTCCTCTTCAGCCTTCATGGCATCCCTCTCTGTTTTTGATATGTGGATGCATATTTTCGGCAGCGTCACACTCAAATTCTTCAACCTCTTTTGGCTTGGGTATCCTTGAAGGGTCTCACCTAATATCCTATGCACCATGAGGTCCGAATACCTCCTTATGGGCGATGTGAAGTGGGTGTAGTAATTTGAGGCCAGTCCGAAATGGCCAATATTCTCCTCCGTATACCTTGCCTGCTTGAGGGACATCAATATCAACTTGTGCACAAGTGTATTTATCCCCCTCTCCTTAGATTCTTCTATGATCTTTTGAAACTTCCCCGGATGCAGTTCCTCGAAGTTGTGTATCCTGTACCCGAATTTTTCTAAAGACTCATTCAAGAGTTTTATCCTGTCAGCATCTGGTTTTTCATGGGTTCTGTATACAAAGGGTATCTCCATCCAGAATATTTTTTCGGCCACAGTTTCATTTGCAGCTATCATGAAATCTTCTATGATTCTTTCAGACTCCCCCCTGTCCCTAATTGCCAGGTATTTTACTTTTTTAGTCTCCCCTAAAACCACCTTAACTTCAGGCAGGTCAAAGTCTATACTGCCCCTCTCGTACTTGTGTTTCCTGAGTATTTTAGAAAGCTCTAGCATATCAAAAAACATATCCTTTATATGGCTGTACCTTTCCGTCAGCTCCTTGTCTCCTTCAAGTATCTTGTTTACGTCTGTGTATGTCATTCTTTCCACAGACTTTATAACTGATTTGTAGGTATCGTGGTCTACCACCCTCCCGTGACTGTCTATCTCCATATCACAGGTAAACGTAAGTTTATCCTCGCGCGGATTAAGGGAGCATGTCCCGTTTGATATCTCCTTTGGAAACATCGGGATAACTCTGTCAACTAAGTACACCGAATTTCCCCTTTTTTGTGCCTCCTGGTCTAGTTGGCTTTTCTCTTTTATGTAGTGGGCCACGTCAGCTATGCTCACCACTAGACGGTAGTTTCCATTATTAAGCTTTTCCACGTATACCGCGTCATCTAGGTCTTTGGCGTCCTCTCCGTCTATTGTAACTATGGACAGGTCTCTCAAGTCTGTTCTTCCACTGAGTTCTTCTTTGGATATCTGCTTTTCTATCTTTGCCAGCTCTTTTTTTACTTCAGTAGGGAAATCCTCGCTAAACCCACTCCTTTTTATTAGAGCTTCCAGCATGACGTCTGTATTATAAGGGTCTCCCAGTATCTCTAATACCTTCCCTTCAGGTTTCTTGTCTTCCCCTCCCCATGAATAGATTTCAACCAGGACCAGTTCTCCGTCCTTTGCATTGTTTATATGATTTCTAGGGATAAATATGTCTTTCCCGAAAGATTGCGTGGGTATCACAAAGCCGAAGTTAACACTTTTTTGGAATATCCCTATTACCCTGTCCTGCTCTCTCTTTATAACCCTTACAACTTCTCCCTCTTTTTTCTTGCCGGAGTCTCCGCCCTTTATTATGTTCACCATAACGGTATCCCCTGAAAGTGCCCCTCCGAATTTAGATTTAGGTACAAATATACCCTCTTCTGCCGTATCTACAAAACCAAATTTGTTTTTTACAATCTCAAGCCTGCCGCATGCGTAGCCCAGTTTTTCAGGGACTGTATACCTCCCACCGCGCACCTGCATTATGTACCCTTCACTCTCCCACTCTTCCAAGAGTTTTCTGTTTTCTTTTTTAAACTTTGGCGACCAGTTCAATATTTTACTTATCTCGCTGGCTCCCATAGCTTTGTTTCCCTTTAAGTAACTTATTAAAAACTCCAAGTCACGTTCTCTTTTTATCCCACTCATTGTCCTACTCTCCTTTTTTTCAGCTTCTCCAGTATATGGTTACGCATATCCACAGTATAAGGATGTATAACTACCTCTCTTTTTATAAGGTACTCTATCTTTCTGTCAGCTTCCATTAGGACGGCTTCATCTAAGTCTACAAAAGCCAGTTTTCTTATCTTGTCCACCTCGGCAAAGTTTCTATTAGGTTCAATGGCATCAGCTATGTATGTTATTTTTTCGAGCTCCGACATCCCCCTTCTCCCTATGGTATGAAACCTTATTGCATTTAAGACATCAGAATCTTCTATCCCGAAAACATTCCTCGCGTATATGGCCCCTGAAAAACCATGCACAAGTTCACCCAGATGGCTGTAGTTTTCCAAGGCAACTTCCTGCTTTACCAACTCCTTCATCTTTTGAAGGGTAAACTGCTTAGAGCAATCGTGAAGAAGGGCTGCCAACTCCACTTTATTTAAATTTATAGAATACCTTATTCCCAACTCTTTGGCTATTTCAACTACATCTAGTGTATGTTTATATCTTTTAGGGCTCAACATCATTTTGAGCTTTCTTCTGATCTCCTCCATAACCCCATTCCCTTTCTTAATATGTTTTACCTCCATATTTCATAACTAGTGTACCATAAAAAACCTTAAAATAACAGTTATGTATAACTGGTAGCAGTGTTTCTTCCAAATATTCCGCCCCTATAGATTCATATACAACAAACCGCCGGATATTCCTTAAATTTTTATCAATAATATACTGAATTTATTTATCGTTATATCTATATATTTTTTCATCTTTTGTTACGGATCGACACTGATCTTAATGAACTCTTTCAACCGTTTAAAAAATCTCATAAAAAAAGCGGCCGCCAACCTTTGGCGCCGCCTTAGCTTAAAGTTTATCAAGCTTCTACTGCGATTTTCAAAACTGCCTCAAAATTTTCGTTCCCCTTTAATCTTTGTATTCCGGTTTTATTCTCTAGACGTCCGTCCGAATTGTAAAAATCTGTTATCCCCAGCCATGGTTCTATGCATACGAAATGTGCACCGGGAACATTCCAAAAGGCTATATACCTAAAGTCTCCATAGTCAACAGTAACTTTTCTGGATTTAGACCTGCATTTAAGTGATACTCTCTTAGATTTTAATCCTTCAAATATTACGGCATCTTTCTCAAACAAGTCTTCTTTCATAAAAAGTACATCTGTTCCTTCTAAAAAAGGCTGTTTTTTTTCAGCTACCAAATTATTCTCTAAAACAAACGCTTCGGCGTTCTCTATGCTTTCAAACTCAAGGTAGTAGTCGTTTAACTCCGTATCTTTGTCCACCGGAATTGAGAATGCTGGGTGTGCACCAAGTGAAAAGTACATCTCTTCTTCGTCCATATTTTTTATTAAATATGTGATTTTAAGTTCGCTGCTCTCCAGACTGTACAATATATAAAACTCAAATTTAAAAGGATAAATTTTCATGCTAGCCTCATCCCAAGAAAGTTTAAAGCTAACCATTCCTTCAGACTTTTCTGCCACTTGGAATTTTCTGTCCCTTGCAAATCCGTGACGGGAATCCATTTTATAGCTTTTATTTTTGTATGTGTACACATTTTCTTTAATTATTCCTACGAATGGAAAAAGTACAGGCGAGCTTTTTCCCCAGTAACTTGCATCTGCTCCCCATATAAACTCTTCGCAATTATCGCAAAGTTTTAGGCTTTTCAGCTCCGCTCCTTTATCCGATATAATAGCTTCTATGACTCCGTTAGATATACTGTAATCCATACTAATTATCTCCCCCTGTATTTTAATCTTTCTGTATGATATAGTAAATTTTACCACATATCGGCCATACGGCAAAATAAAAAGGAACCGGTTTCCCGGTTCCCATATTATAATTAGTACTGTCTAGCTATTTTAAGTGCTTCTTTTATTCTAGCTGTTTCTTTTAATACTTTTTCGCTCTTAGCTACTTCTGCGTTTCCTACCCTCCAAAATGCTTCGTACTTATGTATCATTGTTTTAGGTAGTACTTTGATGTCTATTAGTGTAGAAACTGTTTGTTTTTTAGAGTCGATTAGAGCTGCTTTAAGCTCTTCTATAGTTTTAACAGTGTAAGTTTTACATCCGTAAGAAGCCGCGTTCATTGCGAAGTCTACAGGTACGAATCCACCGTCTAGTTGACCAGTTTCTTCGTTTCTGAATCTGAACTCAGTTCCGTAGCTGCCCATTCCGTGCTCCATTTGAAGGTTGTTTATGCATCCGAATGTCATGTTGTCTAATAGGATTACGTTTATTTTCTTTTTCTCTTGGATTGAAGTAGGAAGTTCTGAGTGAAGCATCATGTATGATCCGTCTCCTACTAATGTGTATACTTCTTTTTCAGGCTCAGCTAATTTAACCCCTAGAGTAGCACTTACTTCGTATCCCATACAAGAGTATCCATATTCCATATGGTAAGTGTTTACTCCTTTTGGTCTCCATGCTCTTTGAAGGTCTCCTGGTAAGCTTCCTGCTGCTCCTACGATTATATCATCGTAGTTAAGCATTTCGTTTAGAGTTCCAAGTACTTTTGATTGAGTAAGGCATGAGCCTGTGATTTCTTGGAATTCATTGAATACAGCTTCACGGTCGATGCTGTCAGCTATTTCAGGTACGAACCCTTCACCAGTATACTCTACAGCGTATACTCTGTCTATTTCTTTTATATATTCTTCTCTAGCTTCTGCTATCTCTGTTGTGAATTCTGATTTGTATCCGATTTTTTCAAGTTCTGCAGCTATAGCTTCTAGCGCAACTTTCGCGTCAGCTACAACTTTTACAGCGTCTAATTTGTAAGCGTCAAATGATGCTACGTTTATGTTTAAGAAATCCACATCTGGGTGTTGGTACATCCATTTAGATGATGTTGTGAAGTCAGTGTATCTAGTTCCTACCCCTATAATAAGGTCTGCTTTTTTAGCGATTTTGTTTGCTGCTAAACTTCCAGTTTCTCCTACTCCACCAAGGTTTAGCTCGTGATCCCATACTATAGCACTTTTACCTGCTTGAGTTTCAGCAAATGGGATATTGAATTTTTCTGCGAATGCTTTGAAGGCTTCCGCAGCTTCTGAGTATTTTACTCCTCCACCACATATAAGCATAGGTGTTTTCTTTTTAGAGATTATTTCAACTGCGTCTTTTATCATTTCAGTAGTTGCAGGTCTTCTCTCTATTCTGTGTACTCTTTTTTGGAAGAAGTAGTCAGGATAGTCGTAAGCTTCTCCTTGCACGTCTTGAGGAAGAGCTATTGTAACCGCTCCAGTGTCAGCAGGGTCAGTTAGTACTCTCATTGCATTTATCATCGCAGTCATTAATTGCTCTGGTCTAGATACTCTGTCCCAGTATTTGCTTACTGATTTAAATGCATCATTTGTAGTTACTGTTAAATCATGGTATTGCTCTAATTGTTGTAGAACTGGGTCTGGTTGTCTTGTTGCAAATGTATCTCCAGGTAAGAAAAGTACAGGTATTCTGTTAGCACTTGCAGTTGCTGCTGCAGTTACCATGTTTGCTGCTCCTGGACCTACCGATGATGTACATGCGTATATTCTTTTTCTCATTTTTTGTTTTGCATACCCCATTGCAACATGAGCCATACCTTGTTCATTTCTTCCTTGGTGTACTGTTATGCTGTGTTCTCCTTCTTCAAGAGCTTGTCCAAGTCCCACTACGTTCCCATGTCCGAAAATTGTGAAGATACCTTCTATAAATTTCTCTTGTTTTCCATCAAATTCCACGTATTGGTTATCTAAAAATTTAACCAATGCTTGTGCCATTGTCATTCTTATTGTTGCCATTATAACCTCCTCATAACTAATAGTTTTACATTATAAAACTACGTTCTCTTTTTTGTAATATAATTATAACTCTATCCAAATATTTTGTCAAGTAGTTTTGAGGTTTTTTTAAGCACAAAATTGTCGACTTATAAACAAAAGGTGCTATATGCACCTTATATGTTTAAATCTCTTTTAAAAAACTGGTTCATTAAAAATTTATTCCCCGAGTCAAGCTCCTTATCCTCCACTAAGAACTTCACCATATCCACTCTCGGTATCTCAGTCATAGAGTTCACCAGAGAATATATCAGCAGTAGCTCTATGTCACTGTCTTCTACCAAACTTTTGAACCTGCCGTTAAAATTAAGGTAGAGATCTCCCCCTGTGTAGTAGACACTCATAAGGCTGAGGTCCTCGTCTATAAACTTAACATTTTCTCTTAATTTTTCAAATATCTGTGCTGCTTTTTCGTTTACGCTGTCTACCCTTGGTATCTCCACCTCTAGACTATCTAGCCCGGTCATATTTTCATTTGGTATGAATATATCCACCAGTTCCTTTTCAGTCTGCTTTACTTCTGTCTCTCTTTCAAAAACAACCGTAACAGAGTTTTCGCCGTAATCCAAAACATACTTTTTATAAAAATAAAAGGTGCTCAGGCAAAGTACCACACTTATCCCAAGTAAAATATATTTAACTTTCAAATTGCCCCTCCTTACTGATAAAAATAATTTATTATACTATTCGCTATGCTTTCCGCCATTTTTTCCTGATACTTTGACTGTTTCATTTTAGAGACGTCCCCGTCGTTGGTTATGAACCCCAGCTCCACCAATACTCCTGGGCCGTTAAATCCACGAAGTACTGCAAAGTTGGCACCGTGGTCTCCCCTTTGCTCCAAGCCCACATCACTGCAGTATTTGTTCATTAACTGCTTGGAAAATTTTATAGCCTCTTCTTTATTTTTTCTGTAGGATATATCGGTGGCTATCCTGGCTATATCACTTGTATTCTCTCCAAATCTCTCTCCAAATCTCTCTCCAACACTGTTTTCAAACTCAGCTACTTTTTTTGCATAGCCGGAAGAAGTTTGTGAATAGTAGAATATTTCAAATCCTTTGGCATTGTTGCTGGCATTGGCGTTGGCATGCAGGCTTACGAAAATATCGGCTTGCTGCCTGTTTCCTATTCTAGCTCTTTCCGAAAGCGGTATAAACTGATCGTCGTCCCTGGTCATCACCACGTTGAAATCTGATTTCAGCTCTTTTTCCAGTTTTTTAGCCACCGAAAGCACTATGTCCTTCTCTTTGTATCTACCAAACCCTATTGCCCCTGGGTCCTTTCCACCGTGCCCCGGATCTATTACAACTGTATACTCCTTTTTATCTATTTTTCTAGAAAAATCTAACACGTATCTTATGGGGTTGCTCCAAAAACTACCCTTGTAGTTAACATTTTTCTTAAAAAATACAAAAACCCCTGTAGATGCGGCATACTTCACCACTTTTATCTTATCTATATAGCTCCCGTTTACAAACTTGTCCGTAAATCCATTGGAAGCTTTTGTGTCGAAAAATTCTATAAATAAAAGCCTGTTGTTTTCGTCATAGTTTATCTCATATGCAGGCTTCTTATTGCCATTTACGTCCACAACTAGCTGAGGCGGATTCCCGTTCAATCTTATATTATCCAATTCTATCATGTTAGCAAACATAAGGTTGGACACAATAAAAAATACTAAAAATATCTTGTTCATAGTTATCTCCCCATTTAAAAAACGACAATATAACATTATATTGTCGTTTTCGGTTTAAAATTATTAATTTGTGTAAATAGAAGTAATAGAAGCTTTTTTAACTGTAAGCCTTACGCCTTTATCAACTCTTATAACAACGAATTGATCTTCTTTAGCGACAATCTCACCTTTTATTCCGCCACTGGTTATCACTGTTACCCCAGGCTCTAAAGCCTCTATCATTTCTCTATGTTTCTGTTCCTTTTTCTTATTAGGTCTTATCATAAGGAAGTATATAATTGCTCCCCATATTGCAACCATCGCAAATATTTGGCTAAAGCCTCCAGCTTTTGGAGCTCCTTCAGCTGCTTGTAATACAAACTCGTTTAACATTTTTTCCTCCTCATTTATACTAGGTAAATGCTACTGTCAAATAAAGTATACCATATGAAGATCTATTTTTCAAATACTTCTCCTTAAATTTTAAAGAGCTTGCTCAGTCTTTTTCATTTGAAAAGATCTTTTATTTTGTCTAAAAATGTCTTTTTCATTTTATAGTTACTGTCTTTTAGGCTGTTCTCAAAGTTCATAAGAAGTTCTTTTTGCTCTTCTGTTAAATTTGTAGGTATCTCTACAACTATTTTAACCAGCTGGTCCCCTTTTCCATATCCCCTAGGATTTGGTATTCCTTTGTCCCTTAGCCTAAAGATTTTCCCATTTTGAGTTCCAGAAGGAACTTTCATTTTTAGTTTTCCGTCTAGCGTAGGTATCTCTATCTCTCCTCCAATTGTTGCGGTAGAGTAGCTTATAGGCACCTCACATATTATATCGTTATCCATTCTTTCAAATACCGAATGAGGTTTTACCTTAATATATATGTATAGATCCCCGTCAGGGCCACCTGTCGGGCTCGCCTCTCCGTACCCGCTCATTCTAACCCTTTGACCTTCATCTACACCGGCTGGTATCTTAACTTTTTTTACAATTCTCTCTTTTGCAACTCCGCTTCCGCCACAATCTGTACACTTTTCTTCAGGTACCTTTCCTTTACCTTGGCAGGCGTCACACTCAGTAACTGTTTCAAAATTTCCAAACATAGTCCTCTGTACACTTTTTACCCTCCCCTGTCCGTTACACTTAGAACAGGTTTTCATTTGAGCCCCTGGTTTAGCTCCTGTCCCGTTGCATGTATGACATTTTCCAGTCCTGTAGTATTTGATTTCCTTTTCTACGCCGGTGGCAGCTTCCTCTAGGCTTATCTCCATATTGTATCTAAGGTCGGCCCCTGGCTGTACCCTAGTCCTGGTCTCGCCAAAGCCTCCAAAACCTCCGGTTCCGCCTCCAAAAAATGAGCTGAATATATCTCCGAGGTCTTCAAATCCTCCTCCAAAGCCTCCAAAGCCTCCGGCACCACCTGTACCGCCCTGCTCGAACGCTGCATGCCCAAATCTGTCATATTGGCTCCTCTTTTGCTTATCGGAAAGGATTTGGTAAGCGTCATTTAGCTCTTTAAACTTTTTCTCTGACTCACTCTTTTCCTCTTCACTCGCCTGGCTAAATTTATCTGGATGGTATTTCATCGCCAGTTTTCTATATGCTTTCTTTATCTCAGCTTCAGTGGCATCCTTAGAAACCCCTAAAACCTCATAATAATCTCTTTTAGACATCGTTTTCTCCTTCCTCCATGAAGTTCCAAGGAATTATACCATATTTTCAAATCTATTTTAAGTGAATTAATAGCATTTCAAATACTCTAGCTTATCATTCCTTTTGTCCTGTATATTTTTTTCAAACTTTATAAGGTAATCTTTTTTTCTCAAGCCGCCCGAATAGCCTTTAAGATTTCCGTCTCCACCTATGACCCTGTGACATGGAAATATTATACCTATTGGGTTTTTCGAGTTAGCAGTCGCAACAGCTCTATAGGAGTTTGGCCTACCTAGAAGCTTCGCCTGCTCACTGTAGCTTATAGTTTCTCCATAAGGGATTTTCAAAAGTGATCCCCACACCATTTTTTGAAACTCTGTTCCTTTTAGTTTAAACTTGAGTTTTTCAAAGTTAAACTTTTTTCTATATCCCAAAAAATATTCTAAAAGTTGTTTTTTACATTCAAAGGTCACAGGAGTCTCGATTTCTTTGCCAACACACTCTACAAACGATATCGAGGTTATGGCATTCTCGTCTCCACATATCTCTACTGTGCCTAATTTTTCATGCTGAATATAAAGCCTACCCTCCATATTAGTTTTCCCCTAAATGTTTTTCTTGTAATAAACGTCGGTCACCTTATACCCTAATCCTTGATAAAGACTTACTATATTTTCATCATAACCATAGTTATGCATGAATATTTTTTGAGCTTTCAGCTCCCTAGCTCTTTCCTCCAAAAGTTGTATTACCTCTTTTTCATAGCCTGACTTTTTAAATTCATCATAGACTAATAAATTATTCAAATAAAGTCCCTCTTCCATGAGGTTCACCCATATAAATCCGACTTTTTGCTCTTTGTCGTAGACGTTTATGAAATAATGCCCCTCTGTTTCTATTCCAGAGTTCAATATTTTTTCAAATGTTTCCTTTGACAGGTCTATTGCATCTGTCTGAGACCAATGTCCAGCCCTTACCTTGTCCTTTGCATAGTCGCTTATCATCCTACCTTTTATAACTTCAAACTCTTCCTTTGTCATGTCAACAAGTCTTAGCATGGCTCCCCCCTGCAAATTAAATTCAATTACAAGAAGAGGAATAGAGTCACCTCCATTCCTCTTCACACTCTATTTCTTTATTCCTTATTTATTTTAGTCTTCTACAACTTCAGCTTCGGCTACATCCTCGTCATCTGATTTTTTAGCTTCCCCTTCTTGCCCAGCTTCAGCTTGTGTCTTTGCCTGAGCCTCTTTGTAGATTTCTTCAGCTAACTTGTGAGCTGCTTGCGAAAGTTTTTCTATAGCTGCATCGATAGCTTCTTTATCTTCCCCATCTTTTACCTTTTTAAGCTCTTCAAGCGCTTCTTCTATTTGCTTTTTCTCGTCCTCTGTTACCTTGCTCTCATGTTCTTTCAGAGTTTTTTCAGTAGATCCAATTAATGCATCGGCTTTGTTTCTAGCATCGATTAACTCTCTGAACTTTTTATCATCAGCCTCGTGTGCAGCTGCATCTTTTTTCATTCTTTCTATTTCGTCTTCGCTTAGGTTTGTAGAACCTGTTATAGTTACTTTATTTTCTTTACCTGTACCTAAATCCTTAGCTGTTACGTGTGCTATTCCGTTGGCGTCTATATCGAAAGTTACCTCTATTTGAGGTACTCCTCTAGGCGCTGCCGGGATTCCTTCTAGGTTAAATTCTCCCAGTTTATGGTTGTCTACAGCCTTAGCCCTTTCCCCTTGAAGTACGTTTATTGTCACTGCAGGCTGGTTATCCACTGCCGTTGAGAACACTTGAGATTTTTTAACAGGTATAGTTGTATTTCTGTCGATTATTTTTGTAAATACGCCTCCAAGTGTTTCTATCCCAAGAGAAAGAGGAGTTACATCAAGAAGTAGTACGTCTTTCACATCTCCCATAAGTACCCCACCTTGGATAGCTGCACCGGCTGCCACTACTTCATCAGGGTTGATGCTTCTGTTAGGTTTCTTCCCAAAGTAATCTTGTACCCACTCTTGTACTGCAGGTATTCTTGTAGATCCACCTACTAATAGTATTTCATCGATATCGGATGGCTCTAATCCTGCGTCTTCTAGGGCGGTTTTAGTAGGCCCTTGAGTCATCTCTACAAGGTTTCCTGTAAGCTCGTTGAACTTAGCCCTTGTAAGTCTTGCTTCCAAATGTTTAGGTCCTGTAGCATCCATTGTGATAAACGGAAGCGAAATAGGGGTCTCCATTGTGGTAGAAAGTTCTTTTTTAGCTTTTTCAGCAGCATCTCTAAGTCTTTGGTAAGCCATTTTATCTTGTAAAAGATCTATTCCATTTTCTTTCTTAAATTCACTCGCCAGCCACTCAACTATTACTTTGTCAAAGTTGTCTCCTCCAAGGTGGTTGTTACCAGAAGTGGCCAATACCTCTATAACTCCGTCTCCTATTTCCAGTATAGATACGTCAAACGTTCCCCCTCCAAGGTCAAACACAAGTACTTTTTCCTCTTTTTTCTTGTCTAGTCCGTAAGCAAGGGCAGCCGCCGTAGGTTCGTTTATAATCCTTTTTACTGTAAGTCCGGCTATAACACCAGCATCCTTTGTTGCCTGTCTTTGAGCATCAGTAAAGTAAGCAGGTACTGTGATGACAGCTTCTTTTACCGTTTCACCAAGATAGTCCTCTGCAGACTGTTTCATTTTTTTCAAGATCATAGCAGAGATCTCTTGCGGAGTATAATCCTTGCCGTGTATTTTTTCTTTGTGGTCAGATCCCATATGTGTTTTTATTGATTGAACAGTTGACTCAGGGTGTGTTATAACTTGTCTTTTAGCTACCTCTCCAACTACTATCTCTCCGTTGTCTTTTATGTTGACAACCGAAGGAGTAGTTCTCGCACCTTCCGAGTTTGTTATGATGGTGAAGTTTCCACCCTCCATAACCGCCACACAAGAGTTTGTTGTTCCCAAATCAATTCCAATTATTTTGCTCATTTAAATTTACCTCCTAATCGTGAAATTTATTTTTACCAAAATTGGCTACTTTTTACAAACTTTTACCATTGCTGGTCTTATGATTTTGCCTTTCATCTTGTATCCTTTTTGAAGCTCCATCAAAACATGGTTGTCCTCCATGTCCTCACACGATTCAGTCATTACCGCGTGGTGTTGGTGCGGGTCATACTCCATACCTACAGATTCTATCGCCTCTACACCCTCTGCATTTAATATGCCGTGCATCTGTCCAAGCGTCATTTCCACTCCCTTCACAAGTGAATCGAAATCTTTGCTCTCTGAGGAGGCAGCTATGGCCCTCTCTAGATTGTCCACAGCATCCAAAACCTTTACGACGATTTTTTCGGCTGCGTATTTTCTAAGCTCGTCTAGCTCTCTCTCTTTCCTCTTTGTGAAGTTTTGAAACTCCGCCTGTTGTCTAAGGTAGGCGTTTTTCCACTCCTCAACCTCTTCTTCTATCTTGTTAATTTTATCTTCTAAACTTTCCTCCGCTGCTTCCTGTAAACTTTCCTCCGCTGCTTCCTGCTCTTCTGCAACAGCCTCGTTCTCAAGTTCGTTTTCATTTTCTAATTCTTTTTTCATTTCTTCACTCATTATCTTTTTCCCTTTCTATTTCATCTATTACCTTATTGACTTCATCAGTAACATATTCCACCAGCCCGACAGTTTTAGAGTAAGCCATACGTTTTGGCCCTATGACGCCTATTATCCCTTCGGACTGCCCAATTCTATATACAGAGTAAACGAAACTGTAGTCCTCCAGCCCGTGTATATTGAGTTCGTCCCCAAAAATGACATGTACCTTGCCTTTTTCGTTTCCTTGGTTTCTAGCTATTGATTCAAAAACCTCTCGGAGGTTCTTTTTGTGGCTAAAAAGCTCCAAAGCATCCTTGACTTCCTCCACACTCTTGTTTTTAAATATCTCAGAAGTCCCGTTTACAAAAAATGCCCCTTCCATATCTTGGTAGACCTCTTTTTCAAGGGCGTCTACTATTGTGCCTCCCTGCTCGTTTTTCTCTCTTATAAAATATTCTACTTCGTGTGACAGCAGCTCGTCTCTTTTTATTTTCGCATTCAGCTCTTTCGAGATTTTATAAATCTCTTCCTCGCCCATTTTACTCTCAAGCTGAATTTTCTTGGTTCTTACAGCGGAGTTTTCCATCACTATTACCGCCATAACAAGGTAGTCGTTGATATGAACCAATTCAACCTTTTTTATTTTTTCTCTCTTCATGTCCGGCTCTATAGCTATCCCGGCATATGTACTCAGCTTAGACAACAGCCTGGAGGTTCTTTTCAATACAGACTCTATCTCGTTCATTTTTCTCTCATAAGCCATGTCGATCTTGTCCATCTCTTCTCTGGACAACTTTTCAATCTTTATGAGTTCATTCAAGTAAAATTTATACCCCCTATCTGTCGGGGCCCTACCAGATGACGTATGGGTTTTGGTTATATATCCCATATCTTCAAGATCAGCCATTACATTTCTTATTGTAGCGGAAGAAAAATTCATTCCATATTTTTTAACCAAAGTTCTAGAACCAACTGTATCCCCACTTAATAGGTAGTGATCTATTATGGCAGCCAGAACCTGCTTTTCTCTATCTGACAGAGACATGCAACCACCTCTTGTTAGCACTCTTGCTTCCGGAGTGCTAATTCTTTGCTTTAAATATACTCCATTTTGAATTTTTTGTCAATAGATTTTCAAAAAAAATTAGCCACCTACACATAGGAGTGCTAAAAAATTTTCTGCAAACTTTCTAATACGTATCAAAACACTTGTTAATTAGATGATTTTTGTATTTTAATTTTTTTTTAATACTGATCTCACCGCGGGATTTTCATCTCCTAACAAAACCGAACGTCACCCTTGTAAAAACATAGTTCAAGCTTCTGTATCGCCTTTCCCACACTAAGTGTGCTTTATAAAAAATTATTAATTTTTAACATTGACTCACCTCATGCTATCTGATATAATTTTAAAAATAAAAAATATCTCTACTTAAGATAGAGGCTGCAAATCTCAATATTAGCACGGCGGAGTTTTAGGCCGATTTAGATGCCGGGTGAAAGGGAGCTTTGCCGAAGAATGAATCTTTTGCCTAAAAGGTTTATTCTGGGGGTGCGGAAAATATCCGCACCACTGTCACCGGCTTCATTTTTCGGTGATGTGCTGTCTAGGTATCTATAATTCATTTGTTATAGTTGCCGGGTGGCTCCCAGGCGACTTTTTTTATTTTAAATATTTTTTAGGAGGTTTCACATGAATAAAATTTATTTTGTCGTTTCGCTTTTAACTATGTCGACATTGACGTTTTCAGGCGAAACTCCAGCAACTGTTGACAGTCTAGGATTTTTAACCCTTCTGCCGCCTTTAGTTGCCATAGCTCTGGCTTTCATAACTAAAAATGTAATAACATCTCTCTTCATAGGGATATTTACGGGAACTTTTTTACTGAATATACAGGGAGCAAATATATTCAGTGCCCTTAACAAAGGTTTTCTAGACATAGTAAGCAGTATCATCTCCTCCATGGCGGATTCGTGGAATGCCGGCATAATACTTCAGGTGCTTACAATTGGAGGACTTGTTGCGCTCGTTTCAAAAATGGGCGGAGCGAAGGCCGTTGCAGAGGCTCTTGCTAAAAGAGCTAAGTCGCCAGTCAGCACTCAGATAATCACTTGGATTCTAGGTATTTTTATCTTTTTCGACGATTACGCCAACTCTCTTATAGTCGGGCCAATAATGAGACCAATAAGCGATAAAATGAGAATTTCTAGGGAAAAATTAGCTTTTTTAGTCGACGCCACCGCTGCCCCAATTGCAGGGATAGCCCTTGTGTCTACCTGGGTGGGGTATGAGGTTTCCCTTATAAAGGACGGCTTTGCTTCTATAGGGTTAGAGGGTATAAATGCATACGGAATTTTCATGGAGACTATACCCTATAGATTTTATAATATACTTATGCTGTGCTTCGTATTTTTTACCGCTTACTTTTTAAGAGAGTTTGGTCCCATGTACAGAGCTGAACAAAGGGCTAGACTGACAGGTCAACTCGTAGAGCCAGGCGCCCAGCCAATGGCAAACAGTGAATCCGAAGAGTTCCAGCCGGAAGAAGGGACAAAACTTTCTGTCTGGAACGCCCTTGCTCCGATAGGCACATTGATAACAGCTTCATTTATAGGATTCTATTTCAACGGCCTTTCCTATCTCGAAGGCGAGATTTTATCGAGAGTGCATGACGCTCCAATTTCTTTTTACGCCATAAGAGAGACTTTTGGAGCCTCGGATGCTTCCGTCGTTCTTTTCCAAGCGGCGCTTTTGGCATCCATAGTAGCAGCAGTCATGGGAGTATCACAAAAAATTTTTAAGTTTGGAGAAGCTCTCGAAATCTGGATGGGAGGCATGAAGTCACTTGTAATAACAGGGGTAATACTTTTGCTCGCCTGGTCTCTTAGCGGTGTTATAAAAGAACTCGGGACTTCTACTTACTTGGTTTCTTTACTTTCAGACTCAGTTCCAAAGTTTATTTTACCCTCTATAATATTTATCCTCGGTTCCATTATATCCTTTTCCACGGGTACCTCATACGGTACAATGGGGATACTTATGCCGCTTACAATACCACTAGCAAATGCAGTGGGTATAAACAGCGGATTAGCCGGATCGGAACTATACTCGTTCATAATTATGAATATAAGCGCAGTCTTGACAGGAGCCATCTTGGGCGACCACTGCTCGCCTATATCCGACACAACTATCCTTTCTTCCATGGGAACTTCCTGCGACCATGTGGACCATACTAGGACACAGCTCTTTTATGCTGTGGTAGTGGGAGTTATATCCGTGGTTTTTGGATACCTTCCTGCAGGTTTAGGGATTTCCGTTTGGGTGGTTTTGCCTGGGTCTATAATTTCAATTCTTTTGATTGTCAGATTCATAGGAAAACCTGTAGGAAGCTTAGAAACTTCCTCCGAGACTCAAATAGCATAGAAAAATAAAGACGAGAGCTTAAGCTTCCGTCTTTATTTTATAACTATGAGATTCTTAGAAGTTTTATTTATTACTTCACATCCATCTTTTTTTATTATGACGTCATCTTCTATCCTGACCCCTCCGAACCCCTCTATATATATTCCGGGTTCTATGGTCACCACCATGTTTTCTTGCAACACGATGTTTTCTGCATTACTTGAGACGTAAGGATACTCATGTATTTCGAGCCCTATACCGTGCCCCAAACCGTGTCCGAAATTTTCCCCGTACCCCTTTTGAGTTATATAATCCCTGGCAACTTTATCCAACTCTCTAACTCCCACTCCAGCCTTAGCTTTAGAAACGGCAAGCTTCTGGGCCTCCAAAACCGTGTTGTACACATCAAGGTGCTTTGAGCTCACACCCTCTCCATAGTAAACCGTTCTAGTCATATCCGATGCATACCCCTTGTAGAAACACCCGAAATCAAACTTTACAAAGCCTTCTTTCTCGATGAGCTTTTCACTCGCAACACCGTGGGGCATAGCCGACCTGTAGTTGGAGGCTATGATGGTTTCAAATGATTTGTCATCGGCTCCTAGCTTCTTCATTTCATACTCCAACTCGTTTGCCAGTTCCTTTTCACTCACATCCTCTTTTATTTTTGGAAGTATTTTGGCGAAAGCTTCATCGGCTATCTCGGCAGCTTTTTTTATGAGCTCCAACTCCTCGTCCGTTTTCACCATCCTGCACTTCAAAAAACTGTCCCCCAAACCTATGAGCTCTGTATCTCCGAACTTCTCCTGGTAGCTCCTATATTTTGCCACACTTACGTGGAGGTCTTCTATTCCCAGCTTTTTTATTCTGCTGTCCTTTATGTATTCGGTGACTTTATCCAGCAAATCTCTTTCAACCCCCACCACTAGATAGCCACGGGGCCCCACCTGTTTTTTTGCCTGCTCTACGTATCTAAAGTCCGCAAAGAAAAACTTTGCGTCTTTAAGTGCAAGAGCCACACCCGTGGTTCCGGTAAAACCTGTAAAATATCTTAGATTGCTCAGGTTGGTTATAAGCACCGCGTCAAGTTTTTTTTCTTCAATTACATCACATATAGCCATAATTACACCCCTTTATACTATTATTCCTCCGCCCATAAGAAACTCTTTATGGTATACGGCCACATGCTGCCCTCTAGAGTTTTCTGCATTAGCTTCATTATACTCAAAATAAAGTTTTTCATTTTCAATTTTCAATTTCCCAACATTCCCTCTACTTGAAAACCTAGGCCTTGCAGTTAAATCCATCCCCAAAAGTCTTTCTAACGGGATATTAAATTTATACTCTTTCAGCTCTACCTTCCTCTTAAAAAGATCAGAAAATTCACCCAGCACCACCACATTTTTTTTAGGTAGTATATCCGCCACAAAAAAAGGCCGTCCGACATTAAGCCCCAACCCTCTCCTCTGACCTATAGTATATAGCTGGTACCCTTTGTGCTCCCCGATAATCGAACCATTTTTATCCAAAAAATATCCAGGCCTTATTTTCTCCCCTAAACTTTTTTTCAGATAACCTTCATACCCTTCAGGCGCAAAACATATCCCCTGGCTGTCTTTTTTCGAATGAATCTTGAGGCCGACCTCTTTTGCAAGCTCCCTCACCTGGCTTTTTTTCATATCTTTTAGAGGAAAAAGCATCCTTTTCAGACTATTCCCATCTATCCTTTGCAGCATGTACGTCTGGTCTTTTTTTTCATCCTTGGAATTTTTCAGAAAATACCCGTCCATTTCATTGGAAAATCCTAAATCACAGTAGTGACCTGTCGCTATATAAGCAGCGTCCATCCTGTCAGCTAGCTCCAGCATTTTTTTCACCTTTATCTTTTCGTCGCATATAACGCAGGGAGATGGGGTATTCCCGTTGTTGTACTCGCTAACAAAATAATTTATTACCTCTTTTTGAAACTCTTCCTGCACATCCATAACATAATGCGGTATCCCTATATGGTAGCAGGCCATTTTGGCATCATATATATCATCTAACGAACAGCATGTTTTCGTATCTACACTACCGGCTTCATCCCCCAAGTGCTTGAGGGTTACCCCGATCACATCATATCCATTTTTTTTCAATAAATAGGCTGCAACCGAGCTGTCTATTCCTCCACTCATGCCTATCAAAACTCTTTTTTCCATTAATCCTCCAAAATCAAATATCCTCACATAAACTCATATCTTTATTACAGTGCACGCCTTAAACAAATCCAGTTTTTCGAACTTATTTTTAACTTATGAAAAATTATACCATTTTACAAGCTATATTTACAAACAATATTCCAAGTATATGTATATTTGTAAAAATAAAAAAGGAGCCTATATTAAAGGCTCCTTTTTATATTAATATCTAATCGGCAATTATTTAGCAGCTATTCTTCTTCTAATCATATGGCTCTCTACATATCTAGCTTTGCCCTCTTTTTTCGCCTCAGATTTTTTGTCTTTAGTATACTGAATTCCCCTCTTCATTATACAAACCTCCCTATTTTTTCCAGGCACTTTCGCCCTTTGATCACTCAGGCTGCTCTAGCCTAGTGTAGTAAAATCACAAGCACACAAAATAGCTCGTTTCATGGTTAAATTATACCCTTTTAGCGCTCAATTGTCAACCCGTTTTCAAGGTTTGGGTCGGACAGCGTTTTTTACAATAAAAAAAGACCGCAAAAGCGGTCTTTTAAAAGATCAACTATTTTTTCTTAGCATTTTTACGAACGTCTAATACAACCGCTCCAACTATGATAACCCCTTTTACTATTTGTTGCCAGTAAGCAGATACGTTTAGCAGGTCAAGTCCGTTGTTAAGTACCCCGATTATTAGAGCACCTATGATAGTTCCACCGATAGTTCCTATCCCT
Source organism: uncultured Ilyobacter sp. (assembly GCA_963675185.2). Taxonomy (GTDB): domain Bacteria; phylum Fusobacteriota; class Fusobacteriia; order Fusobacteriales; family Fusobacteriaceae; genus Ilyobacter_A. The sequence goes on along the minus strand of CAXXOH010000003.1, from coordinate 1,275,630 downwards.
CCAGAGTGGGAAGTACCTCCGATTGTAGCTGCCGCGATTGCGTCTAGCTCATAAGCAAGTCCTAATCCTGGTTGTCCAGAACTGATCCTAGAAGATAAAACTATACCAGATAGCCCAGCCAATAGAGATCCATATGTATAAACTAACACTTTGTATTTTTTGATGTTAACACCAGATACATATGCAGCGTTTTCATTTCCACCAATAGCGAAAAGGTATTTACCGAATTTAGTGTGGTTAAGCATGATGTAGGATATTACGCCGACAACAGCAAGTATAATTACAGGTACTGGAAGCCCAGCTATAGATCCTTGTCCGATGAAGTTGTAAGAGTCCGTCAAGCTACTTATAGGACGTCCGTCAGCATACAGTAGCGCAAATCCACGGGCAGCCGTCATCATACCTAGAGTTGCGATGAAAGGAGGTATACCAGTAAAAGCTACAAACGAACCATTTATAAGTCCAACCAATGCTCCAACTGCTAAGGCAGCTATGATAGGCACTATAACAGGTAGCGCAGGCAGGTTAGGGTACATTCTTGTAGCCCAATCAGGTCTTTGAGCCAAACTTGCTGCAATAACCGCCGACAACGCCAGCAACGATCCAGAAGAAAGGTCTATACCCTTAGTGATTATGATCATCGTTACACCTATCGCTATAAGACCTATTACCGAAATCTGTCTAACAATGTTTAAAAGGTTTCTAACTGTTAAGAACGACGGTGACAATGTGCTCATCAAAGCTACCATTGCTATAAGTACGAAAAATATCCCATATTTATTAAGTATTTTCTTCATTTTTTCTTTAGATTCTACATTTTTACCAACTACTGCTTCATTAGCCATAATTTATTCCCTCCATTTTTAGATTTATATTGAAAACTCAAAGCAAATCTTATTCGCCAGTTGCAAGTTTTAAAAGTAACTCTTGGTTTGCATCTTTTCTGTCAACTATCCCAGTTACTTCCCCTTCATGCATTACCATGATTCTATCGGCCATCCCCATAACTTCAGGAAGCTCCGACGATATCATTATAACGGTTTTGCCTTCTCCTGCCAGCTTACACATAAGTTTGTGTATCTCAGACTTGGCACCTACGTCTATCCCTCTTGTAGGCTCATCCAGGATAAGTATATCAGGGTGAGTCATTAGCCAACGTGCGATTAGAGCTTTTTGCTGGTTTCCTCCACTCAGGTTTCCGATTTTTTCATCCAGAGTTGACGTTTTTACCGTTAATTTTTTACGGTAATCCTCACATTCTTCCCTGATTGACTTTTTATCTAAAAATCCGCCTTTAATAAATTTATCTATACTGGCCATATACATGTTGTCTTCAACCGAAAGAACTAGATAACAACCTGTACCTTTTCTGTCCTCTGTCAGTAGAGCTATTTTGTTCGCTATTGCATCTGCAGGTGCGTTTATCTCTACTTTTTTACCGTCTATATATACCTCTCCAGCATCTTTTTTGTTAACACCGAATAAGGTCTCCATAACCTCGGTTCTTCCAGCCCCCATAAGACCAGCTACACCTAGGATCTCTCCTTTTCTGGCTGTAAAGCTTACGTTTTTAAACATCCCCTCTTTCGTTAGATTCTTAACTTCTAACTTTACATCTCCTATAGGGACGTGTGTTTTAGGGAATACCTCACTCAGTTCACGACCAACCATCAAAGATATAAGACTGTCGTCGTCTAGTTCAGATGCAGGCATCCTAGCTATAAATTGACCATCCCTTAAAACAGTTATATCGTCTGCTATTTTAAACACCTCATCCATTTTATGAGTGATGTATATTATAGCTACTCCTTGAGCTCTGAGCTTGTTTATTATTTTAAACAAATGCTCTACCTCTTTTTCCGTGATTGCAGAAGTAGGCTCATCCATTACGATTAAGCTGGCGTTGTAAGATGTAGCTTTAGCTATCTCCACCATCTGCATTTTACCAACTGTAAGTTCGCTCATATGAACTGTAGGTTCTATATCTAATTCAAGATTTTTCAATAGCTCCCTTGTCATCTCGTTCATTTTTTTGTGATCCACCAGTCTAAGAGGCCCTTTTACAGGTTCTCTCCCAAGCCAGATATTTTCAGCAACACTACGGTGTAAAACAGGGCTAAGCTCTTGATGTATCATCGAAAGACCCGCATTCAATGCATCCGTAGCGGTTTTCAATTCAAGTTTTTCCCCTTTAAATGTAATTGTTCCGCCATCCGGAATGTAAATTCCCATTAGACATTTCATTAATGTTGATTTTCCAGCACCATTCTCACCCATAAAGGCATGCACAGTACCCTTCCTAACTTTCATTTCAACATTATCTAAGGCTTTTACTCCCGGGAAGGTTTTGGTTATGTTCTCCATTTCTAAAAGATATTCAGCTGCCACTAACTTCACCTCTTTGCATTTAAATTAATTGCTCTAAAAAACTCTAGATTTTTCAGAACAAATATTACACAACCACAACAAACTACCACCTAATTCAACGACAATGCATATTATAATTTTTCAATTAAATAACAACTCTAATTTTTCAGAGATGTTTGATTCAAAGTTACTATACATCAAGCATTTAGAATTCATCTCTGAACGTAATCAACAAAACTAATCATAAAAAGAGTTTTAAAAAGCCACCCGTGATTCCGTTTGCATAAAAAATGATTCTTTTGATCACAAATGGTTTATTTTCTGACCACTTTGATATAAGTTTACTGCACTTTTTTTTATTTGTCAACATTTTTTAAAAAAATATATGTTATTTTGATTGTTTTTTTATCAAAACCACATACATTGTTCTTTAAGTTTACACTTTTTTAAGAAAACAAAAAAAGACCACAGTTTCCTGCGGCCTCTAATTAATCTTTGATTAATCTCTATTTAACTACTAACATAAATTTACGTATTATTTCCACTAACTCGTCATAACCTTTTGAAAATTGGGTTAAGGTTTTTACAACAGCCCCGTAACTGTCAAACTCTTCTACAGCCATGCCGTCAGGCTCATACGCTCTTCTAAAATCTTCAAATTTATTAAGTAGCTCATTTATAATCTCTGCTTCTACAGCATCGTCCATTCTATGCTTAACTTCTACGTCAGAAGTGTTGAATCTTTTTTGCCATTTATAAGGAATTGTAGCTAATACATCTCCACCTATAAATTGTGACCATTGGTGATGGTTTCTGTATGCAGCAGCAAGCAGTTTGGTTCTGTAACCTTTTTCTTTGTATATCTTATATGCATTCTTCATGGCTGCAACTCCAGCCCACTCTAGATACTCAGGGTTTGTTATTATGTGGTCTCTTTCAGCGACAGCTTTTAGCCAATCGTCTAGCCTACCTACCATGATTGTACAAACCGGGTTTACTTCAGAATTATCTAAACCTTCAGCTTCCCTTCTCTTCAATCCTCTTTCCACAGCTTCAGCCACTGCTATAGCTTGTGGTACGGTAAAGCTCACCGTTGCGTTGATGCTTATCCCTTGATAAGTAGCTTCTTCAAATGCCTCTATCCCAGCTTTTGTTGTAGGCATTTTTACTTGTATATTTGGGGCAAGTTTATTAAAATGTATAGCTTGCTCGGTTAAAAGTTTTGCATTTCTATAGTATTTTGTATTAGTTTGAATAGATATTCTACCTTTTCCGCTCTTAGGATCAAATATCGGTTCTAAAAGTTTTGCCCCTTCAACAGCCATCTCTTCTATCATTTTCCATGCTATTTCATCTTCTGTGGCTTCAGGCATATCTAAAATCAGCTGCTTGATTCTTCCCTCGTATCTATCCATTTCACTAGCGAGAACATTTTTTACTATAACTGGATTTGTTGTAGCTCCTACCGCACCATTTTCTAAAGCATACATCAACTCAGGTATAGAACAAGAGTCATTCCAATAGTCAGTAACTGTGGTCATCGCCATTTCGTGTAAAGGTCCTTTATAATCTTTAGTTTCCATATTCCACTCCCCCCATTAAGATATTTAAATAAAAATTGGCCAAATTTAATAAAAATTAAAGTAAAATTATTTACATATTCTGCAAATACACAATTAATTTATTAAAATTACATACCATAAATTTCATTAAATTTCACATTGTTCAGTATTTGTTTACAGCTTTGGAAAATTATGCACTCCCTCAGGGAGTGCATAATTTTATTTTTATAGTCCTGTTTTTTCAGCTATGAATTTTCTAGCTTTTACTGCGTATTCAAATGGATTTGCTTTAGCTGGATCTTGCTCAGCTTCTACTACCATCCATCCTTCGTATCCTGCGTCGTCTAATATTTTGAATACAGGATCAAAGTTTATTACTCCGTCCCCAGGAACTGTGAATGTTCCCATTTTTACCCCGTCAAGGAAGCTTAATTTTTTAGCTTTTACTTCGGCAGCAAGCTCTTTTCTTACGTCTTTTAAGTGAACGTGTGCGATTCTTTTTACGTATTTTTTAAGAACTGTTTCTACAGCTTCTTGGCTTCCTTCTGAGTAGTACATGTGTCCTGTATCGAATAGTAGGTATACGTCGTCATTTGTCATTTCCATGAACTTGTCAACTTCTGCAGGTGTTTGGATTGGAGTTCCCATATGGTGGTGAAGGGATACTTTCATTCCTTTTTCAGCAGCAAGTTTAGCCAATTTGTTGTATCCTTCTGCTACTTTTTTCCACTCTTCTTCTGTGAAGCTTGGTTTTGCATCGAATACAGGTTTGTCTTGCCCTTGTATGCTGTAGCTTTGCTCTGAGCATCCTATTACTCTAGCTCCTACTGCATATAGGAAGTCTCTGAATTTTATGAACTCTTTTATAGTTTCTTCTTCTTTTCCTATTGCGAAGAAAGTGCTGAACCATGCGTTACAGATAGTTAATCCTCTGATTTCTAGATACGGGTTTAGTACTTCAGGGTCTTTAGGATATTTCCCTCCTACTTCACTTCCAGTGAATCCTGCAAGCGCCATCTCGCTTACGCATTGCTCAAATGTATTTTCTCCTCCTAATTCAGGTAGGTCGTCATTTGTCCATGCTATTGGTGCAATTCCTAATTTTACTTTGTCTTTGTTCATTACCATTCTCGTTTCCTCCGTTTTCTCTCTTAAATTATTTATTCTAGAGTATAAATGCTCTCTCAATGAAAATAGGCGCTCGTTTTAATGCTGTTAAGCATTATTTTTCTGGCCAAATTTTTGCTTCTGGATTGTAAAGCCACTCATGTTTAGGATCATCGATTCTTTGTGTCCATGGGTTGCCGTCGAAGTGTCTTATCATCCAGCATACGTACATAGCGTACCCAGGTGCTGTTACTTGTGGATGAACTAGCCCTCCTGGGATAGCAGAAGTATCGTTGTTTTCGATTTTATATGCGTCTTCCCCTATAAAAGAACACCCAAACCCTTGAGGTTTGTTGAATTTGTAGAAATATATTTCTGGTTGTGGGTGTGAGTGTGCAGGGAAGCTCGACCATTTACCAGGGTAAGATACAACCTCACCAAGTACCATATTTGAGTAAGGTGCGTTTTCATATTTGAATATATCTGTCACCATTCTTTCAGCGGTACCGTTCATAAGGCCACCACCAAAAACGTTAACTTTACAGTCATCTTGATCGTAGAATTTAGACTCGAACGTTCTTTCGTTTGTAGTTTTTTGCACTATAACTTCAGTTTCATCTTTAGCTGTAACTTTTATCTCAACGCCTTTACACACGTGTAAAGCGAATGGTTTTTCGTCAAAAAAAGATGTTCTCTTAATCTCTTTTTTATTCCCTTCCCACTCAAGTACAACCTCTCCTTGTAATAGTAGGACAGCAATCTCTTTAGTTTCAGAAAATAGAGTTTCCGATTGAGCTTTAGCTAACCTCAAAATTCCGAAATCCATCATCATGTTGCTGTATTTTCCAAACTCTTCTGTTATGGCGTTGTAACCATAATGAAATTCTTGTTTTTGCTTAATAACCACTACTATACCTCCTTAAAATTTAATAACTCTTGTTTTTTGCCCAGTGCAATTTAAAGATGTCCTATATTTTTAGAACTCTTTTATAAATGCTTTATGAAATTAAGAACCCCTCTTCAAGTTCTACATTGTAAAACAGCATTCATTTTTCTTATCATTTTTAATATATAATATATTTTATTATTTGTCAATTCTTTCTAAAAAATTACACCATTTTTTAAAAAAATACAAATAAAAAAGTAATTCAACATTTTAATTGAATTACTTATATCCTAAAGCGTTAGAAATTTCAACTGAAATTTCCATTAGTCTGTCTTTCATCCTGCATAATTTTTCTTCAGTAACCCTGCTAGTCGGACCGCTCAAACTTATCGCCCCAACTGTTTTCCCTTTATGGTCTCTTATTGGCACAGCCACACTGTTTACACCTATCTCTTTTTCTTCTCTGTCATATGCATATCCTTTGTTTTTTACAGCTTGCAGCTCTTTTTTCAGGAGAACTATATCTGTAATCGTATTTTCTGTAAAGGATTTCAGCCCGCTTTTTTCTATTATCTTATCCATTACCTCTTCTTCTACATCAGCTAGCAGCACTTTACCCACTGCGGTGTAGTACATATAATCTTTTTCCCCTATATTGGTTATAGCTCTCAATGAATGGCTAGGTTCTACCCTATCCACAAAAAGTACCTCTCCCTGGGACTCTACGGCAATATGTGCCGTTTCCTGAAACTCCTCCACTATGCTCTCTAAAAATGGTCTAGCTATTTTTTTTATGGACATATCCTGTTCGTAAATTTTCCCAAGTTCAAAAAGTTTTATCCCAAGTGAATATTTGCTCGTTTCCTCATCCTGAATTACATAACCAAGTTGCTGAAGTGTAGATATTATACTGTGTAGTGTGCTTTTATTTAATCCAAGCCCGGTGCTTAATTCCATCAATCTTACGCTGTTACCGTTGTCTGCTATGTACTGAAGAATTTTAGTTGCTCTTCCTATCGATTGAATAAACTTCCTTTCTTTTTTTTCAGTCATGCTACTCCCCCGATTTTTAGTTTAATTTATTAAGTCTAATATTAACATTTTTTCATATGTTTTTTCAATAGAATATTTATGGGAATTTAAAAAGGAACCCGTATAGGTTCCTTTTTATATGGAATTTTTTTATTTATTTCCCTCAAATTCTTCTAGTTTTTTTTCTATTTTTTTAGTTCTCTTATGTATTTCATTTATCCTAAACTCCAAAGAGTTCAAAATCCAAAATTGAAAATGGTTTGTTTTCTGCTGGTCGTGTATCATCCATGCAATTTTTATAGACACTAAAAGTACCCCTAGCTCCAGGGACAGTGTAAGCTCTATCTTATGGAATATAGCACCCAGAAAAAAAGTAATGATAACAATTCCCAAAAAAACTAGATTTATATATAGATGGTGCTTCACGTGCTGTTTCCCACCTATTGACCCGACTATCTTTCTTATCCGTTCTTTTTCACGGTTAAACTCTTCTAACTCCTTACTTAAGTAATCATCTACGCTCATACAATCCCCCCTGTTATCTATATGTCAAATTCTGAATATAAATATCGCAGCAATTCTTAAAAGTCAAATAATTCTTAGCAGGTAGAAAAATTAGTTTATCTTCTTTTGCTGTTATTTATGGCATCTGTAATGCGTAGGACTTTTACAGTTTCTACGACGTCGTGCACCCTTAAAATAGAGGCCCCATTATAGGCTGATATTGCCGCCACAGCAAGGCTGCCCTCTAGCCTTTTGTCTACACCCACGTCTAATATATTCCCTATAAAGGTTTTTCTTGAGGCGCCTATCAAAATGGGATAACCTAGACTCTTGAACTCATTAAGTCTTTTTATTATCTCCAGGTTGTGTTCCTGTTTTTTTGCAAAACCTATTCCCGGGTCCAGTATTATCTTGTCATCCTTTATCCCGGCTAGCTTGGCTATTCTTATGCTGTCCTGTAGTTCGGATATCAGATCATCCACCAAATCTTCGTACTCTAAATTCTTCTGCATTGTTTTTGGGGTGTCTCTCATATGCATCAAAATGCAGATTGCATCGTAATCCGACACCACTTCAGCCATCCTTTTATCCGCTTTTAGCCCACTTATGTCGTTTATTATGTGCACTCCAAGTTTGAGACATTCTTCCGCCACTCTGGCCTTGTAAGTATCTATCGAAATCGGGACATCCAGTTCTTCTAAAAGCCTACTTACCACTGGCAGTATTCTGCTTAACTCCTCTTCCTCGCTTACATAATCCGCTCCTGGTCTTGTAGACTCTGCTCCAACATCTATGATGTCTGCTCCTTCGGCTACCATCTGTTTTGCTCTTTTCAAGGCCGCCTCTACATCAAAATGCGCTCCTCCGTCCGAAAATGAATCCGGAGTCAGATTCAGTATCCCCATAACATAACTTTTATTGTTAAAGTCGAAATCCCTGCCATTTATCCTGATTTTTTTATATTTTCTATCGTAATTTATTAAAACTTCTTTTATCTCTTCGGCAAATTTTGGCAATTCCATTTGTTTACCTTGTAGCTTGTGGTAAATTTTATTGTATTGTTCTAAATTCCCGGAAATTATCACATCTGTCATATGTTCCGTCATTAGTATTGCCTCGTTGGAAAATGAAATATCTGCCCCAACAGAAAGTGCCACTTGCTTTAATAGGTTGGCGGATATTGTATCTAGATTTTTCACCTTTACATTTCTAAAAACAGACTTTTCAGACATCTCAGTTATATCATTCCTATAAACCCCTAGCTCCACCATCTCAAGAGAGGCATCTTCTAAACTTTCAAGATTTATAATTCTAGAATAACGCTTTTTCACAAATCCACCTCAAATCTATATTTCCCAGTCTCTAGGATATCTAAACTCCCTATCTATTGTTCTTGCAGACACCTTAGCTATCAGCGGTAGCTTCCTTTTATATTGCGACAGCCTCATTCTTCTATATACCGTATTTATAAACTCTTCAGGAAATCCATCTTCTATAAGCTCCTCTTTTGTATACCTCTCGTCCACCATACGGTATAGTAGCCTGTCGGCTTCAGCATATGAGAATCCCAATTCCGATTCATCATTCTGTCCTTCCCATAGGTCAGCGCTCGGCTTTTTGCTTATAACCTCTTTCGGTACGCCCATGTATTCAGAAAGCGCCCAAACATGTGTTTTATATAAGTCCCCTATCGGATTAACAGCTGAAGCTGCATCTCCATACTGTGTGCTGTATCCCAACAATATTTCAGTTTTATTTGAAGTTCCCAGTACAAGGGCGTTCTCCTTTGCAGAATAATCATACAGAATGGTCATTCTTTCTCTAGCCATTTTATTCCCTTTTCTCATGTTGTTCATATCCGGATGAGTTTTAAAATACGCATCTACCATATCAGTTATCTCTTCTTTTACACTCTGGATTCCTGTAGCCTCTATCACAAGCTCTGCATCCTCTAGGCTTTCCTTGCTAGAAGTTTTATATGGCATCATTATACCTAATACATTCTCAGGACCCATCGCTTTTGCAGCTAAAAATGCCACTATTGCGGAATCTATTCCACCTGATAAGCCAAGTACAACTTTTTTGAACCCGGCTTTTTTTACCTCCTCTCTTATGAAATCAACTAATATTTTTTCAGTTATTTCTAGATTAATGCTTATTAGCCTTTCCATAGTTCCTCCTACTTAAGAATCAATTTTATTTACAAATTCTCTGTCAACTCCGAATTTACCTAATTTACTGTTCCTGTAATCCCTTAAAAGTGTTAGAGATACCTGTTTCATGTTTACCCTATCCCCTTTTAAGATCATACCCATTCTTTTCCCAATCATGCTGAGTATTATCTCTGGATTTCCACTTTCAAAATCTTCTTCTGACAACTTGTACTTCTCTTTCAGTATGCCAACCCTGTCCATCTTCATAAGCCTCTCGATAAACTTGGCGGCAACATCTTCTATTGGTAATATGTCGTCCTTTATGGCCCCAGTTATTGCCAAGCTATAGCCGACATCTTCATCTTCAAATTTTGGCCATAGTATTCCCGGGGTATCTAGTAACTCCAGCCCCTCTTTTATTCTCACCCACTGCTTACCCTTGGTAAACCCGGGTCTGTTTCCTACTCCGGCGCTTTTTTTACCGACTATTCTGTTTATCAGTCTGGATTTCCCGACATTTGGTATTCCTGCCACCATAAGCCGTATGTTTACCTTTCTGAGCCCCTTTTTCAACAATCTTTCTTTCTTGTCTTTGGATATCTCATCTATAACGGAAAAAAGCTTCTTTATATTGTGTCCAGTTTCTGCGCTTATATCTAAAACCCTGTCGGCCAGTTCGCTTTCTATAAAGTAATTTTTCCAAAAATCTATTTCTGATTTTTCTACAAGATCTGATTTGTTCAGCAGTATTATTCTCTTCTTATTTTTTGATAATTTGGCTACATCAGGGTTTTTACTGCTTATCGGTATCCTGGCGTCAACTATCTCAAGAACCACGTCTATAATCTGCATATTTTCCCTTATCATATCTTTTGTTTTTTTCATATGGCCGGGATACCAGTTTATTTTTGTCATAGACATTGCTTTCTACTTCCTCTCTACTTTTCTTTTCCCTCTACCATGAGTACTATCTCGCCCTTTACTGGCTTCTTTTCCAACTTCTCTATAAGTTCGCTTGCTGTTCCCCTTATTATTTCCTCATATATTTTGCTAATCTCCCTGGCAACTACGACATATCTGTCTCCGAGATGCTCTCTGATATCAGCCAGCGTTCTAAGTATCCTATGCGGTGATTCCAATATTATGATTGTTCTCTCCTCTTCGGCTAGTTTTTTCAGAAGCGTCTGCCTTCCCTTTTTTTTGGGCAAAAAACCCTCGAATGCAAACCTTCTCATGCTTATTCCTGCAACTGAAGCTGCAGCAGTCATAGAGCTGGCTCCAGGTATAGGTGACACTTGTATGCTCTCCTTTAGAGCTGAATCCACAACCTCATATCCCGGATCCGATATGCATGGGGTTCCGGCATCGGTCACCAAGGCTATGCTCTTCCCTTCTTTTAAAAGCTTTACTATATTCTCTACTTGATGTATTTTGGTATGCTCGTCATACCTATAAACTGTATTTTCTATCTCATAATGGTTCAAAAGCTTTCTTGTCACCCTGGTGTCTTCCGCAAAAATATAATCTACTTCTTTCAGAGTTCTTACAGCCCTGAAAGTAATATCCTCCAGGTTCCCTATGGGAGTAGCTACAATATATAACATCGACTTCACCTTTCCATAATAATAAAAGTTGCAAGTTCGTCTTTATTGTCGCATAAACACTAAAAACTTGCAACTTAAAAAATTGTATTATTTCCCTTGCTGCAACATTATCCCCTTTAAAACAGACTTGGCAGTATCAAGCTGTACATCCTTTTTTTCTTTGAGCTTGTCGGCCTCTTCTTTGCCTTTTAACTCCTCTATAATTTTCTCCTGACTCTCCTTGGTCTCTTCCTCATCTATATTGGTGATAAAACCATCGAAAAACAAGAAGTCATCCGATTCCTCCACCAAAATATCCGGTTCTATACCCTTTTTATGTATAGATAACCCTGAAGGGGTGTAGTATTTTGCTATTGTCAGCTTTATTCCATCTCCGTCAGGAAGCGGTATCAAACTCTGCACACTACCTTTACCAAAAGATTTTTCACCGAGCAATATCCCCCTCTTATAATCTTTTAATGCGCCAGCTACTATTTCAGATGCAGAGGCACTCCCTTCATTTATAAGTACAACCATAGGGAAGTTACCCAAATACTCGCCTGTCCTACCATAAAATTTTTCTTCCCCTACTTTAGCTCTCACGCTTACCACGTGCCCTTTCTCTATGAAAAGAGAGGCTATTTTTATAGACTGTTCTAACGATCCACCAGGGTTGTTTCTCAGGTCAAATACAAGCGATTTCATGCCCTGTTTTTTCAAATCCTTGATTGCCGCTCTTATATCCGGATAAACGTCTTCCCCAAACTGTGTAAGTCTAAGATAACCTATACCGTCTTCTAACATCTTATACTTCACATACTTCAGTTCAACTATAGCCCTTGTGAGGGTGATGTTTTTGGTCTCCTTTGTAGATTCCCTGTAAACAGTTATATCCACTTTGGTTCCTTCGTCTCCTCTTAGCATATTTCTGCACTCATTTATTGTCATCCCAACTGTGGACTTTTCGTCTATTGTAAGTATCTTATCCTTTGGTCTTATCCCAGCTTTATAGGCTGGAGTATCCTCTATAGGTGATACCACGGTCAGTGCTTCATCGGTTTTTTTCTGGATTACCATTCCAACACCTGCATATTCACCTCGAATATCCTCTGTGAATTCCTCCATCTCTTCTTTATCGAAGTAGACAGAGTGGGGGTCCTCTAAGGAGTCAAGCATACCTTTTATCGCCCCGTGCAACAGTTTCTTTTTGGTTATTTCATCCACATCGTCATCTTTCACAAAGTTTTCTACCAGTATATCCATTATATCAGACATCTGTTTTAGCTCACTTAGATTCGACAAAAAACCTGTCTGTTCACTCTTAGTCGAGTCACTTGTTTTCTTAGCGGACTCAGAGTAGCAATATGTGAAAGTCAATATCACTATCGTAACTACTAAAACAAGTAACTTAAGTTGCTTTCTCATATTATTTTCCCCCATTCTTTAATTGCAAGCTGCTATCTATAACCACTTGAATATCCAGTTCCCTTGTCCTTTTTTTAAGCGAAAATATTGATATATACTCTATATTGCCTTTTGTTCCTGTTATTGGTGAATAGTCCAACCCCTCTATGTACAATCCCTCTTTTTCGGCACTCTCTATAACCTTTTCTATTGCCAGTTTATGCTTTAAAGGATCTCTTACTATACCACCCTTGTCTATATTTTCCTTGCCGACTTCAAATTGAGGTTTTATAAGAGCCATTAATTTCGAATCATCCTTCATGAACTTAATGAGATGATTAAAAACTTTGGTAATTGATATAAAGGAAACATCCATTACTATATAATCGGCTTTTTTGTTTTCCAGATCTTCTATTGAAAGATTTTTGATATGCATATTTTCAATGGATTTTACCCTCTGATCATTTCTCAATTTCCAGTCTAGCTGGTTTGTCCCAACATCAACGGCGTACACAAAGCTGGCCCCATTTTGAAGGGAACAGTCTGTGAAGCCTCCTGTTGATGCTCCGACATCTAAAACTGTTTTCCCATTAAAATCCATAGAAAAGACACCAATAGCCTTTTCAAGCTTCATCCCGCCGCGACTTACGTACTTCATTACCTCGCCCTTTATTCTTATGCTGGGTTCTTTATCAAGTTTTATTTGGGTGCCGGGCTTCTCTATTTTTTGGTCATCGACAATTACAAGCCCTGCCATCACAGCTCTTTTTGCTTTTTCCCTTGTTTCAAAAAATCCTTTTTGAACCAACAATACGTCCAATCTTTCTTTCATATCTCCACCTAATCCAAGCCATGTTCAAATATATCTTCATCTATAATATATCCCATAAGCTCATTTCTATTTACAAGTTTTTCAAAACCATTTTTTTCTACCTCTGCTATAAGCTCACTGGTTTCAGCTAGCCTCTGACAAAAAAAGGCATCTCCATCGGGAACGTTTTTTGTGTTTATATAGTAGCTCAGCAATTGTTTGTTGCTTTTTAAGCCTAACTCTATCTTTGCTTTCTTAAGTCTGTCCCTCAATATTCCCATGGTGCATCCCAATTTTTCAGATATTTCAACATCACTCATGCCTTCGGATTTAAGCACGAGTATCTGGTTTGCTCCGATTGGGTTTATCCTGTGGTAAAGTGCCGAATACTTGTCCGCCTTATGCACTAAAACCGCCTCTTTGCTTCCAGGAAGTATCTTCCCCCACCTACCGTGATGGGACAATACTATATGTATTATTCTTTTTCTTATCTCCTCTTTTACAGCTATACCGCTGAGTTCCTCCACCTCGGTTATTATTTTTTCAGCTTCCTTCCTTGCCCTATCTGGCTTTTTTGTCATAATGGCGCTGTGAGATAACCTCTCATTTGAAAGCCTAATGGTGGCTTTTGTGGAGTCATGCAGTATTATGCCTGCAACTATAGCAAAAAAATCTAATTCTGTAGCTGCATTTTTTAATCCGCCGAATTCATTTTTGATTTTTTCTATGACTATCTTTAGTACATCATAGGTATGGGTAGAAACTTCTATTCCCTGATCATCCACAAGTTTCAGATTTTGAACTATCGGATGCAGCAACAAAAAGTTTATAAATGTTTTAGCTTTCTTATTTATTTCTCGCAATTCAAACACCTTTCAATTCTATCTAGTAATTGACTGCCTTTTAATCCTAACTCACTCAAAAGTTCATCTCTATCTCCGTGTTCAACAAACGCCTTCTCTATCCCTATCTTATACACCCTCTTTTCTATCCCCTTGCTGTTCAAAAAATCCAGGACATGAGTCCCGAAAGAGTTCTTCTCGTAAGCTTCCTCCAAAACAAAGACATTCTCATAGTTTCTTACATTACTGAGCAGGTAATCTTCGTCCATAGGATTAAGAAATGCCGCTGAAACTACAGTGGGTTTTATGCCCTTTTCACTCATGATACCTTCGATTTCCAATACATTTTTAAGCATACTTCCTGCCGCTATTATAAGTGTTTTTTTCCCTTTTCTCAGCTCATTCCACTTCCCAAATTCAAACTGCATCTCTCCCAATACATCGTAGCAGTTGCTCCTCGGTATTCTTATAGCGATAGGCCCGCCTTTGTGGACTGTGGAATAATTCAGTGCATCCTTAAACTCCCTACATGTGGTTGGTGCTATCAAAGTAAAGTTGGGTATGCTTAAAAAATAACTTAGGTCGAATACCCCCTGATGCGTCTTCCCGTCTTCTCCAACTATACCAGCCCTGTCAACTATAAACCTAACTGGTAAATTTTGAATAGCTATATCATGTATAAGTTGGTCGTAAGCTCTTTGCAAAAATGTAGAGTATATAGCAACATACGGTTTTTTGCCTCTTATGGCAAGTCCACCCGCAAATGTAACTGCGTGCTCCTCGGCTATACCAACATCATACGCCCTGTCGCTGTATTTTTCAAAAAATTCAACAGCTTCTATTCCCTTTACCATTGCCGCTGAAATCAAAATTACATCCCTATCTTTTTCAGCCATCTCCAATATCTTCTCGCCGAAAATTTTCGAGTATGTCTTTTCCTTGGGTTTGGTATCACCGGTTTCTACGTTAAACGGGGCTATCCCATGAAATTTCTCCTTGTTCTGCTCGGCTGGAGTATAACCCTTCCCCTTTTTTGTTTTAACATGTAGAAAAACAGGTCCTCTGATCTCTTTTATCTTTTCAAAGGTCTTTATGAGTTCTTCCATGTTGTGACCGTCTACAGGACCTATGTACCTATATCCCAAATCCTCCGATATGCTCACAGGTGATACAAAGTGCTTTAAGGATATTTCCACTCTTTTTATTATATCCGCCAGTCTGCCGCCAAACTTAGCCTTTCTCAGCAGACTTTCTACTTCCACTTTTAAATCCATATACATTTTACTGCCAAGAATTCTGCTAAAAAAATTTGAAAGAGAACCTACGTTTTTTCCAATAGACATCTCGTTGTCATTTAAAACTATCACAAGATTTTTTGCCTTGCCGCCTATATTGTTCAAAGCTTCCAAACTTTGTCCATTGGCTATAGATGCGTCCCCTATTATTGCTATCACTTTATTTTCTTTAGAGGCTTCCGCTATCCCGTAGGCTGCAGATAGTGTATTGCCTGCATGACCTGATATAAACTGGTCATGTTCACTTTCATTTGGGTCGGTAAACGGTCCTAAACCGCCTTTTTTTCTGATGGTATCAAATTTTTCCTCCCTGTCGGTGAGAATTTTGTGCACATAGGATTGATGGCCTACGTCAAATAATATTTTGTCTTTAGGAGAATCAAACACCTTGTGTATGGCCATAGTCAGTTCCACTACACCCAAGTTCGGCGCAAGATGTCCGCCGTTTTTGCTGACTACATCTATCAGACGGCTTCTAATGTCAGCAGCGCACTGCTGCATCTCCTCTATGCTCATTTTTTTTATATCCATAAGCAATCCCTCTACTGTCAAAGTTTAAGCCAATAAGTAAGGCTTCATTACCAGGGCAACTATAATCCCTAGAATAGCCCCTATTCCTACCTCAACAGGGGTATGTCCCAAAAGTTCCTTTAAGTTTTCTTCAACTATTTTATGGTTGAATTTATGCGAAAAAATTTCTGCAATCTTATTTAAAACCCCAGCTTGCCTGCCAGCTGCCCTCCTTATGCCAGTAGCATCGTACATAACTATTCCTGCAAACACAAAAGTAAGTGCAAAATAGCTAGACTTAGCCCCGTGCAGGATGTACATGCTAGTAACAAGAGAAGTAACTGTAGAAGAGTGTGAACTAGGCATTCCTCCGGTTTCGACAAATCTTCGCCAGTTAATTCTTTTCTCTATTATAAGTGTGCTCACAACTTTATAAATTTGGGCTATAAACCAGGCTATGAATGCTACATCAAGTATTCGGTTACCGAAAAATATACCCGCCTTCATAATTACACTCCTTTTAGCTCGATAGAGATACTAGGTTTTTCCTTGTTTTCCTTATAGTATATCAAGGTTTTCCCTATTACATCAACCAGTTCGCACCCGCTTTTTAATGCCAGCTCGTACGCAACTTCTCTTTTATCTATTTCAGCATTTTGTAATATCTTAACCTTTACTAGTTCCCTAGAGCTGATTACTTCCTCTAGGCTTCTCACAACATTCTCGGTAAGTCCATCCTTACCTATCCTAACCAGTGGATCCAAATGGTGAGCTTTTTTTTTCAAAAATGCCCTTTGTTTACTTGTAAGTTTCATTAATTTCCCCTTTCAATATGCTGCTAAGTTATACTTCCATTATTATAGGAAGTATTATTGGGTTTCTTTTGGTTTTTTCATATAAAAATTTGCTCGCAACCTCTTTCGTGCTTCCCTTTATAATTGCCCACTCTGTAACATTGTTTTCCTCAAGTTTTCTCAACTCTTCCTTTATAATATTCGTGGCCTCATTTATGAGGTCTTCTGATTCCCTTGAGTATACAAAACCTCTAGTTATTATGTCTGGCCCGGCAAGGATCCTTCCATTTTCTCTGGAAATGGTCATTACCACCATAACTATACCGTCCTGAGCAAGATGCTGCCTGTCACGTAGTACTATATTACCTATATCTCCTACGCCAAGTCCGTCTACAAGGGTCACTCCTGCTGGCACCTTTCCAACTATTTTGGCATATGACTTCGTTACTTCAATTTTATCCCCATTTGTTGCTATTATTATGTCTTCTGGTTTTATTCCAGTTTCCATTGCTATCTCTTTGTGTACTTTAAGCATCTTGTACTCTCCGTGAACCGGCATAAAGTACTTAGGTTTTACTAAATTCAACATTAGTCTCTGTTCATCCTGACTGCCGTGGCCAGAAACGTGAATCCCTGCAACCTTTTTGAATACAACCTCGGCATTGTGTTTTAAAAGGTTGTTTATGTTATTGTACACAGCTTTTTCATTTCCTGGTATAGGCGTAGCTGAGATTATAACTGTATCTCCTGACTTTATCTTTATGTGCTTGTGCATTTTTTTAGCTATCCTAGACAGCACAGCCATTGGCTCGCCTTGAGTTCCTGTACAAAGTATAACTACATTTTCATCTTTCAGAGTTTCAACGTCTTTTAGAGAAACCATTACCCCTTCGGGTACTTTTAAGTATCCCAACTGAGTTGCTATCTCGAAAACTTTTACCATACTTCTTCCGTCTATGGCTATCTTTCTTCCAGTATTATAGGCTACGTCCACTATCTGCTGCAACCTGTGTATATGAGACGCGAAAGCAGCTACTATTATTCTACCTTTTGCCTTCGAGAACTCCACTTTCAAAGCTTCCCCTACACTTCTTTCAGAAGGCGTAAACCCAGTGACTTCAGCATTGGTGCTGTCTGAAAGTAAAAGATCTACCCCTTTTTCTCCCAATGCAGCAAATCTATGGAAGTCCACTCCCACGCCGTCCACTGGGGTAAGGTCGATTTTAAAATCCCCCGTGTGCACTATAACACCTGCTGGAGTTGTTATCGCTACTGCATAGGCGTCTGCAATTGAGTGGGTAACCCTTATGAACTCAACCTTGAAGTACTTCCCTATCTTCACAACCTCTCGACCTTCAATCTCGTTGGTTATAGGTTTAAAGTCACTTGAATTAGTCCTGTCAAATTTAGATTTTGCAAGGGCAAGACCAAGCTTTCCACCGTACATAGGCACAGTCTTGTCTATCTTTTGATACAGATAAGGCACCCCACCTATATGATCCTCATGGCCATGAGTTATAAGAAGCCCTTTTATTTTTTCCCTGTTTTTTTCCAAATAAGTAAAATCCGGTATAACTAAGTCTATTCCCAAAAGTTCCTCATCTGGGAAAGTAAGTCCTGCATCTATAATTATTATCTCATCTTTATATTGAACAAGTGTCATATTTTTACCGACCTCATCCAATCCACCAAGCGGAATAACGTAAGCTTTTTCTTCTTTTTTCACCCACTTTTTCTTATACTTATTGTTTTTCTTGTCTGTTTTATTTGCTGTATTCCCAATGTTCGTCTGGGTTTCGTTAGACATTTTTTAACCTCCGTTTATATATTCAAAGCTCTCCTTATCAAAAAATAACATCAATCCCTATATTTTAGTTTTTTTAAAAAGACTAAAATATGACTTCAAGGATCTTTTGTTCCCTGGCACAAAACCATTTTCTCCTTGAATTTTATTTTTTGTCTTGAATTCCTCTATTACGATATTTCTATCCACCACATAAGCCCTCGCAAGGGACTCTATATTCTCTTCGCACGAGTTTTGGGCAAGTAAGTCTCCTATTTTAAAATGGCTTACTTCCATGCCAAGAGCTATTATTTCCCTGGAATTATCCCCAGAACTCCCTGCGTGTATATTCCCCCTGGCCTTACCCATTATATATATATCTCCGGTTGCCACAAGTTCTGCTCCGTGATTTAAATCACCCAAAAAAAGTATGTTACCTTCTACTTCTATTCTCTGTCCGCCATGAATTTTTTCCTTTAAAATAATTGTTTCCCTTATTTTCTTTTTTTCCTCTTTTTTACCAGCCCTTTTAATTAAATAAAGATTATGGCCGTATTCCTCTAAAATTTTTTCGATGTCTTTATAATATTCTTTATCCTTTGCCAAAAGCAAAAAGTCTGTACCCCTTGTAAAAAAAGATGTGGTCTTAAGCCTTTTTTTCAGCTCCTCTATATCTTTTTCAAAATCATCAATGCGGATTAGCACTCCTTCAGCTACACCCTTTAACATAAGTCACCGCCTAGTTATACAGTTCCATATACTTATCAATAAATATTTTGGCTATTGGAGCAGCTACTCCGCCGCCGCCGCCGCCTCCTTCTACGAAGGTCACAAAAACCACTTCCGGGTCTTCTGCAGGGAAGAAGCCTGCAGTCCAAGCATGCGTTATCTTATACTGGTTGTTTTGGGCAGAACCAGTCTTAGCCGCTATACGAAGTCCATCTGTTTTCAGGACCTTTGCAGTTCCATCCTTTTCAGTTACAACCTTTTCCAAAGCACTATTCACCAGGTCAAAGTCTTCTTCTGGAAGATCCACTTTGTACCTTATCATTTTTTCGTACTCAGTCTCATCTCTAATCTTTTTCAGAAGATGCGGAGTATACGCATATCCTTTATTGGCCATGATAGAATAAACCATAGCGATTTGAAGTGGAGTAACCAGAACATATCCCTGCCCTATGGATAGGTTTATAGTGTCCCCTCTGTACCAGCCCTCTTTCATATTTTTTCTCTTCCATTCGCTGTCCGGTAGAACCCCTGATTTTTCATCAGGCAAATCTATTCCTGTTAATTTTCCTAATCCCATCTTTTCAGCAATATTCACAATGGGTTTATAGCCGATTTTATCACCTAGTTCATAATAATAAGTGTTTACGGATTCCACTAGGGATTTCTCCATATTTACGTAACCGTGCCCACCGCGCTTCCAGGTACGCCACTTCCATTTTCCCAACTGATAATACCCAGGATCGTAGTACTTTATGTCCGGATTTATACCCTCTTTTAAAAATGTCAGCGCTGAAATGACTTTAAAAACCGATCCAGGAGGATAGGTTCCCATAAGAAATCTGTTCTGAAGCGGCTTCCCCTCGTCATGCAAAATTTCGTTCCACTCGCTTTGGCTAAATTTAGAGCTGAACATATTGAGGGAATATTCCGGTGTACTGACCATTGTAATAACCTCTCCATTTTTAGGGTTCAACGCCACAAAGGCGGCTTTGAGATTATGCTCCTCGAGATAATTTGTCATATATTCCTGAAGCCTTATATCCAAAGTAAGATAGAGATCATTCCCCTGAATAGCCTCCTGGTGACGTATCTTTCTCACCAGCTTGTTCAATGCGTTTACCTCTATATATTCATAACCATCTTTTCCCTGCAACATAGTGTCATACTGCTTTTCTATACCTTTTTTCCCGACTATATCCCTTTTGGTATAACCCTTATCCTTAAGCTGTTGGTACTCTTCTGCAGTAATCCTTTTCACATACCCCAGCACATGCGAAGCCATTTCCCCAAAGTTATACTTTCTTTTAGAATACGCCTGCACGTCAAGATATGGATAATCCGATAGCCTCTCCATTATCCTGTGAGCCTCTTCCTCCTTGAGATCGTCTAAGAGTATATTCTCCCTTGTATAGCTTAGGACTTCGCTGTTTTTTATGAGGCTCTCCACCGTATCGGTGTCTAAATTAACCAACTTGGAAATTTCTTCCAAAATTTCGTCATCGTAAACCCTCTCATTTAAATAAACAAGCCTATACCCGGCAACATTTGTAACCAAAAGGTTCCCGTTTCTATCAAATATCTTTCCTCTAGGGGCATCTATTTTCTTCATCTTAACCCTGTTTCTCTCGGAAAGATTTTTATAGTATGCTCCTTTAAAAACTTGAAGATAAAAAAGCCTTAACATTAAAAGGGAGTAAACCACAACTACAGCTACCATGTATATTTTCATTCTGTTTTCCGTGTCTTTTCCAAGTTTTATGCTTGTTTTCTTCCCTTTCATTACTTACTCCCGCTTAAAGTAATTTTTTGTAAATATATATAGTTAGCCACTGCATAAAATACAAACATTCTTAACATGATACCTAGACTAAACGACCGGAACTCAAAATAATAGACATATGGCACGTACAAACATATCTGCACTAAAGCTATCAATGGTATATTTAGCTTTTCGTACAAAATATACTTCGAGTAACAGTAAACCACTAACGAGTAAATCCCAAAGAAAAAGATCTTTTTCTCAACTGAATTGCTGGAAAGAGATAGCAAAAGGGCGACCAAAATAGCATGGTAAAATCCCTTTTCATTTTTTTCGTACATTACATAGTTGATATAAGTTATGGAAAAAACATTATAGGGATAATCTATTGCCAGGCTAGTTTCTAAGAAAATCATTAAAAAAGCAAGAAAAGTAAACATCTTAACTTCTATAAATTTCCTTTGCTTCCAACCACAATGTTTCTAAGCTGTAGTAATCTCTTGTTGACTCGTCAAATACATGCACAACTACATCATCATAGTCAAGCAAAACCCACTTAGCCTCGTCATATCCCTCTATTGCTAATTTTTCCTCTCCCAATTCTCTCATTTTTTTTGTTATCTCATCGGTTATAGCCTTTATATTTCTATCTGATCTACCAGTACAGATAAATGCGTAGTCGCTTATAGAGCTTTTACCCTGGAAATCCAAAATAAGTATATCCTTGCCCTTCTTATCTTCTACTGCGTCTATGATAGTCTGAATTTTTTTGTTCATCTACTCCTCCTATTTCAAGTATACATTTATCTCTTCCTTCAATTGATTGTTCTCCACCCTTTTTGGTATGTTCAAAAGTGTTGAAAGTTTATATGCGGTATAGTAATCTTCTCCATTGTACTCTATAAAGTTCTCTTCTATGCTTGCGTTGATAGAACTCCTATTCAAATTTTTATACCCCAATTTATTCAGTTTTCCATAGTATTCCCTGTCAAGGATGCCACTCTTCAAGAGGTTTATCTCCAAAAGCCCCTTCTCTTCATTTCCAATCACAAGTACCACATTTGCTATGGTAGGTACATCTAGCTCTTCTTCAGGTTTCAACTTAAAGTACTTTTCATTTAGGTTTAAAACTATATCCTCTAGGTTTTTATCCGAAATGTTCTTTTTTATTATGTAGCTGTACTCTGCCTGCTGCGTGTAGTTGGCAGCATTGTAACGGTACGATAGCTCTTTCTTCAGGTTTTCCCCTGTTTTTCTAGCATATCCACTTTTACCGTTGGCATTTAATATATCCACCAGGATACTGTCTACATCCTCTGTCTTAATTTGGTCATTGTAAACTTCCATGAACATCTTTGTCAGGCTGGATGTAAGTACCAATCTCTTGTCATCTATAGCTATCTCTGGAATATTCTTTTCATTTTTTACGTTAACTTTTACCTTGCCGTTTTTAATCACCTTATAGTTTTCTACCTTTTCAGGTAAAACCTCGTTTATGGCTACTAAAAGTTCTTCGTAGTTGCCCTTCTTCACATAATCCCCTATACTTTTTTGTTTATCTAGAGTTATTTCAAATGGTATCCTTATTGCCAGCTTGTCTTCATATACTACGAATACATTTTCCTTACCGATAATCATATAACGTTCCCAGTTCATTTCATTTACCTTATTTTTGTTCCAGTTAACTACCAAAAGAAAAAACAAGGAAATGATCAGGATACTCCAAGAAAACATATATTTCAACTTATACCTTGTCATTTTTAACTTCACCGATAAGCAGCTCCCTTTCAAGTTTTTTTATCTGAACAGTTACTATTTCACCTATTTCCCCGTCAAAATTTTCAACTCTAACCCTCAAATAGTTTTCGGTATACCCATAGGAGCTCCCAGCTTTGACCTCCTCAACAAAAACCTTTAGGGTTTTGCCTGCATACCTTTCCCTAGACTCGGAAAACATCCTTTCCTTGAGCATGTTCAGTTTGTCTGCCCTGTCTTTTTTCACTGCTGGGATTACCTTTCCACTATATCTGCTTGCAGCTGTTTTTTCACGGTCTGAATATTGGAATATGTGCAGATCAGAAAACCCTATTTTCTCAATAAGGTTGTATGTATTTTCAAAGTTTTCGTCGCTTTCCTGTGGGAAACCAACTATGACATCCGCAGTAAACTCTAATTTATTAACCTCTTTTTTCAGACTGGTGAGTCTCTCCTCTATAAGTTTGCTGTCATACTTCCTGTTCATCAGCTTCAAGACTTTATCGTCGCAAGATTGCAGAGATATATGCAAATGTGGCATCAGTTTTTTATTGGACTTAAGCTCTTTGATGAACCTATCATTTATCCTATCAGGGTACATAGACCCCAGCCTTATTCTCTCTATTTTGTCGACCTTAGATACTGCCTCTATGACATCTTCTAAGTTCGCCTCGCCGTTAAGGTCCTCTCCGTACGCTCCAAGGTTTATTCCTATAAGGATTACCTCCTTAAACCCGTCTTTCGCCAGAAGTTCCACCTCTTCTACTATCCTGTCAAGCGACCTGCTCCTCTTGTGCCCTCTAGCAAAGGGTATCTTGCAGTAGGAACAAAAATTGTCGCAGCCGTCTTGAATTTTTATGTATGCCCTGCTCATCTCTCTGAGGGTGGAAAACTCCATCTCGTCATATTTTTCTTGGGAGAAGATATCCCTCAGTATCAGCTTTTCTCCAATTCCATTCTCTTCTAGACCTTTAACCAGATTCAGTATCCCGTTCTTGTCTGTGTTACCTACTACATAATCTATTTCTGGTAGCTTCTGCAACTCATCCCCGTTTGTTTGGGCATAGCAACCTGTGGCTATAACCACTGCATTGCTGTTCATTTTTTTTGTCCTTCTAAGCATATTTCTAGTTTTACGGTCAGCTATGCTCGTGACTGTACAAGAATTGACTACGTAGTAATCTGCTTCGCTGTCAAACTCACACACCGTATACCCTGAATCAGAGAACTGTTTTTTCAAACTCTCTGTTTCGTACTGGTTAACCTTGCAACCTAGGGTATAAAAAGCAACCCTTTTATTGAAACTCATTTACTAAAATACCTCCTACAACAATAGCCGCTGTCTCTGCCCTTAAAATCCTTTTACCCAAGGTTATTATCTCCGCCCCTCTACTTGTGAGATATTCTATTTCTTCAGGAGCAAAGCCGCCTTCGGGTCCTATAAGATATAAAACGTTTTCTACATTCTCATTTTTCCTCAAAATTTCATATATTTTTTTTTCTTCTTCTTTCTCGTAAGGTACTAAAACCAAATCATAACTTGAGTAATCTATCTCTTCTAATTTAGCGGTATATTGTATCGCCACCTTTTTCACACCTTGACACTGTTTCAAGGCTTCCTTGGAAACGACATCCCACTTATCTTTTTTTCCATCTATTTTCACTATGGTTCTTTTTGTATGTACAGGAATTATCCTATTAATCCCTATCTCTGTGAGCTTTTGTATGGCAAACTCCATCTTGTCTTTTTTCAATATTCCCATAGCTATATCTATATGAGTCTTAGTACTGTACCTGTCCTCAAAAACTTCCTCTATTTCGGCTTCTATCTCTTTTTTCCCAACTGACACAACCTTACAAAAATACTCCTTTTCTCCGTCTACAACCCTCAGTGCATCTCCGGTTTTCATCCTAAAGGAATTCTTTAAATGGTTTATGTCATTCTTATCCGTAACAGTTATAATACTGCCTGTTATTTGTTCTTTTTCCACAAAAATACTTACCATAATGCGCCCTCTAAACTAGCTTATTCTGATTCATTAGATCTTTCAGGGTTGTCTCTTTCAACATCTCAGAAAGAGTCTCATCAAGTTTCCCCCATAGACAGCTTGTCTTACAACTGTCTGCCACACAGGTTGGTGAATCCTCGTTGCAGTCTACTACCTTTACCTCAGAGTCCAGTATTTCGTATAAGTCAAGTACATTTATCTCCCCAGGGTCTTTAAGCAACTTATATCCTCCATGCGGTCCTCTTTTACCCTCGATTATATCTTCTTTTTTAAGTTTGAAAAGTATCTGCTCCAAATACTGTATGGAAATCTTCTGCGATTCAGAGATCTCTTTTATTCTAACAAGCCTGTTTTCATTACATGTTTTTTCAGCAATATAGATCAAAGCTCTTAACCCATATCTAACTCTCGTACTTATCTTCATATAAGACTCCTTTATTTCCTAATTATTCATTTCTGGTTTTCAAAATGCCTGTATCCCATATCAGTTACGACCCTGCCTCTCTGAGTTCTTTTCAAAAAACCTATTTTTACCAGATAAGGCTCATAGACCTCCTCCAAGGTTCTCCTATCCTCGCCCAGCATAAGTGATATGGTCTCTATTCCCACAGGTCCGCCGCTATAATTTTCTATTATAGCTGTCAAGATCTCTCTGTCCAATTCATCCAGCCCGTACTCGTCCACTCCAAAAAGAGCCAGAGCTTCTTTGGCTACCCTGTCAGTTACCACTCCATCCTCTTTGATTTCAGCATAATCCCTCACCCTCTTCAAAAACCTATTGGCAATCCTAGGGGTCCCACGGCTCCTTAAGGCTATCTCCTTAGCTCCGCTTTCAGTAACATCTACACCTAATATCCTTCCTCCGCGTTTTACTATCTTTTCCAACTCGGCTTGAGTGTAGTAGTCCATCCTATGGGCAACTCCAAATCTGTCCCTTAGGGGAGAACTCAGTGAGCCTGCCTTTGTAGTTGCCCCTATAAGGGTAAACTTGGGAAGCTCTATACGAATAGACCTTGCAGATGGACCTTTTCCTATTATTATGTCAATTTCGCTGTCCTCCATAGCTGGATAAAGTATTTCTTCTACAGAGGTATTCAGTCTGTGGATCTCATCTATAAAAAGTACGTCATTTTCTTCTAAAGATGTTAAAATAGCTGCCAAATCCCCCGCCTTGTCCAAAATAGGTCCAGAAGTTATCTTCAGGTTTACGCCCATTTCGTTTGCTATTACCCCTGCAAGGGTTGTTTTTCCAAGCCCTGGAGGTCCGTAAAGCAGGATATGATCCATGGCCTCTCCCCTTTTTTGGGCCGCTTCCATGAATATCCCAAGTTTTTCCTTTAGCTTCTCCTGACCCAGGTATTCAGAAAAGCTCTTTGGCCTCAAACTCCTCTGTATATCTATATCGAATTTAAACTCCTCTCCAGATAAAATTCTATCCCCCATCTTCACCTTCCAGTCTATATAAAATAACTGATTAAAAATTGAGCGAACCCTATGGTAGCTCCTAGAACAGCACCTATAATCTCTATGTGCCTTAATTCAGTTTTAGCTATCCTATACGTAAGTTTTTCCACCTCGTCTAGAGAAAAGTTTTCTATCTTTTCAGCAACTATCTCTTTGAAATCAACTTCTTCTTCAAGTTTTTCTATTATTATCTGGACGAATTCGCCCTTATTCTCCTCTATTACATCCTTTACATACCCTTTAATTTTGAGTATCAAACTATCGTTTAAAAACATCGCCGCCATCGGGAACTTTGATAAAATTTCCCCTTTTATCTTTTCCTCGACTATTTTTTCAACTATTTTGTCTATCTCAGTTTCAACTTCCATCGAGTTTATGGTATGAGTTATATCTTTTATTGATATAAGTTCTTCGTTTATAGTTTCAGCTATGCTGTGGGCCATCTCTTTTTTCCTTTTAGGAATAAGTCCCTGTATTTTAAATCCAAGTATATTGACCTCTTTATATGGTCTGAAAAGCATCTTTATCGCAAAATAATTCGTTATCCATCCAATTAATGAACCTACTATAACCATAAGAAGTAATTCTACCAGCATTGCCACCCTCCAATTTATAGTTTTTTCATTGTATTTTATCACATTATAAGTTTTTTTTCAATTAACTTAACAGCTGTAAGTAAATATAAAAATAAATAAGGCGTAAAATACGCCTTATTCTTCACCTACAGTTCCATATTTTTCTATGAGCTCTTTCTCCTCTTCCAAGGCTTCTTCTAGCTCTACTTTTTTGATGGAAAGCTTAAGCTTTTCTTTGTCGTCGTTTATCTCTATTATTTCGGAAGTCACTTCCTGTCCAACTTCAAACCTGTCTTCTAAGTTTTTAATGAAGTCTTTAGAGGCTTCAGAAATGTGTATCATTCCGTCTATACCTTTTTCAACCTCTACAAAAATACCGAAATCTGTTATGCTAGTTATTTTTCTTGTTATAACATCTCCGATTTTGTAGTTGTTTTTTACTCTTTCCCATGGGCTAGGAATAAGCTGCTTTACTCCACCTTTAAGCTTTCTGTCTTGGAAGTCAGCCTCAAGTATTTTAAGTTCAATTTCATCCCCAATTTTATAATCTTTCAACTCTTCTTTTACCCAAGCCAGGTCAGACACATGCACGAAAACGTCCACTCCGTCTTCGATTTCCACGAAAATACCGAAATCTTTTACCTCTACTATTTGACCTTTTACAATAGATTCTACACCGTATTTTTTCTCAACGATCTCCCAAGGATTAGGACTAAGCTGCTTTATTCCAAGTTTCAGCTTTTTCTCTTTAGGATTTAATTCTATAACCTTAACCTTTACAATGTCCCCAACCTTCATGTACTCGTCCACATTCTTAATTTTTTTAGACCATGTCAAGTCAGACACATGCACAAGCCCCTCTATGCCGTTTTCAATCTCAACAAAAGCACCAAATTTAACTACTCTTGTTACTTTACCATCTATCTCAGCACCAATCGGGTATTTTTCGCCTATTTCTAACCAAGGATCAGCAGAAAGCTGCTTTATAGAAAGTTTAAGGCTCTTTTTAGCTTGATCTAGTGTGATGATTTTCGCCTCTATCATGTCTCCGACTTTAAACATCTCGTTTAGGTCGTCCACTTTTTTCCATGAAACCTCAGATATATGTATAAATCCTACTGTAGGTCCAACTTCAACTGAAAGCCCAAAGTCTAATATATCCTTTACTCTGACTTTTAGAGTACTCCCCACATCTAGCTTCTCAAGATACTCGTTTTCCTGTTTCATTTTTACATCTTTTCTAGAAACTAAAATTTTCTTCCTTTTTCCTTCTTTTATATCTTTAACAACTACTTTTATCTTTTTGTCAATAAAGCTTTCTGACTCGTTGTCTCTTATTCCAGAAAGTGAGCTTGGCAAGTATGTGTGGTATTTTAAAACCTCCACTACGTAACCGCCGTTTACTTTTCTCAATACTCTACCTTCTACTACTTCTGAATTATTGTAAACTTCTTTTAATTTATCCCAATTCTCTTCAAGTTCAACCGCTCTTCTAGAGGCCTTTATGTAAGAGGCGTCGCTAGATTCCCCCTGAACCATTACTCTTACTGTTTCTCCCTCTTCGAACTCTTCTACTTCTTCTGCTCTGACTCTTCCTTCTAATTTAGATTTGATATCAAGGTAGGCATATTCTCTATCTTTTCTTAAAATTTCCCCCTCTATTACTTTACCCTTCGCAACTTCCTCAGGCAGATAATTCTCTAGTAACTCTTCAAAGTTCTCAGTACCTATCATTACAACACTTCCTCCCTTATGCTATTTTCTATTTCTATTATACTTTCTTCCGGAGTTGAGGCTCCTGCGGTTATTCCCACTTTCTTTATTCCTTCAAACCAAGAAAGTTCTATTTCATCTTTGGTCTGTATTAGGTAACTTTTAGGGTTAATCTCCCTGGCTATGTTAAAGAGCTTTTTTGTGTTAGAACTGTTTTTCCCTCCAACAACAAGCACCACATCCACTTCCCAGGCAAGTTTTTCCACAGCTTTCTGCCTTTCATAAGTTGCTCCACAAATGGTATTTCCTATCTCAATATTAGGGTGATTCGAAGAAACATACTTTTCTATATCTTCAAAGATGTTTTTGTTTAAAGTTGTCTGTGCCAACAGGAAATATCTCTTGCTGCTGTCAATATTGGCTTTTTTTAACTCATCAAAATTCAAAAACACCTGAACATCCTTGCCAAATGAAATTATACCCTTTACTTCTGGGTGATCCTTGTCCCCTATAAATATTATACCTTTGCCCTCTCTCTGTTTTTCCACGAGAAGCTTTCTTGCTTTCTTTACGAAGATACAGGCGGCATCGTGCATGATGACCTTTTTTTTCTCAAGGATATCGTATAGCTGCTTTGTCGTGCCGTGTGCCCTGATCACAATTATGTCATCCTTTTTTAAGGTTTCCCCATTAGTTTCCAATACTTCTTTTTCTGTTATAGTTTTTATGTTAAGTTTTTTCAAAACCTCTATTACCTGCTCATTGTGAACCAGCATGCCTAGCATGTATATTCTTTTACCCGAGTTCTCATGGGCAAGCTCATGGGCTAACTCAACTGCTTCCTTTACTCCGAAGCAAAACCCCATCTTATCTGCCCTTATTATTTCCATGAATACATCTCCCTTTAGCAGGCCTCTATTCCTCGTTAAACTTGTCTACTTCTATGAGTTTTCTCAGAGCTTCTAGAGCCTGGTCTTCGTCAGGGCCATCTGCAGTTAAAACAAGGGTCCTACCCTGCTCTGCAGCTAAAAGCATCAGCCCCATTATACTTTTTCCATTTACTTCCTCTTTGTCACACTTAACCAAAATTTCGGAATCAAATTCCGTTGCAGTTTGAACAAAAAGTGAAGACGGTCTAGCATGCAGGCCAGCCTTGTTTTTTATCATTACTTCTATAGTCTTCATTGTACCCTCCTAACATAATCACCCAAGCACAGCCTGACCTCCTGTGCAGTTTTACATCTTAATATCTCATTTTTTATATTCACGAGCTCTTTTGTATCTATATCCCTTATTATTTTCCTAGCCCTCAACAACAGGGACGGCAGCATGCTTAAATTTTTTACTCCAAAACTTAGAAAGGCAACTATAGCCATTGCTTCTCCGGCCATTTCACCGCAGATGCTAAGCTCTTTTTCATTCTTAATCGCCACATCCACAACATGGCTTATGGCACGCAGTACTGAAGGATCATAGCCGTCATAAATGTTGGCCACCCCTTCATTTAGCCTGTCAGAGGCTAGTATGTATTGGGTAAGATCATTAGT
Source organism: uncultured Ilyobacter sp. (assembly GCA_963675185.2). GTDB lineage: Bacteria > Fusobacteriota > Fusobacteriia > Fusobacteriales > Fusobacteriaceae > Ilyobacter_A. The sequence continues at coordinate 1,245,446 of CAXXOH010000003.1, read as the reverse complement.
CCCTATGCTAAAGAAGTCTACCTTCTCTACAAAAACATCTGCAAGGAACACAGTAGAAGGGACCTCTACCATCATACCTATCTCCATATCTTTTTTATATTCAATTCCTTTTTGGTCCATGTCATTTTTTACTTTTTCAACTATATCCTCTAGGATATCCAACTCTCCCAAATTGGTTATCATCGGATACATCATCTTTATATTTTTCCCTGCAGCTACCCTGAGTATAGCTCTTATCTGCTCTTCCAGTATGTCCCGGTGCGCAAGGGAAAACCTCATCCCCCTCACCCCTAAGAAAGGGTTCTCCTCATCTGGCATCTCATAATAAGGTATTTTTTTATCGGCACCAATATCAAGAGTCCTTATAGTAAGTGGCTTATTGTTTCCTAGTCTACTATATATTTTGCTGTATATGTCTACTTGTTCTTGTTCCGATGGGAAATACTGATTTTCCATATAAAGGAACTCCGTCCTGAGCAAGCCGACGCCATCAACTGCATCTTCGTCTATACCCAGAAGCTCTATTTCTCCGCTAATGTTAGCGTGCAGGTTAAAGCTTTGTCCGTCCTTTGTCATTATAGGTTTCCCTTTTAGACTCTCTAATTCCTTATTTATATCATCCCATTCTTTTTTCTGATTTTCATAGTGGACTATCTCCTCGTTACTCGGATTTCTTATTATGCACGAACCCTCTGCCCTGGCATCTAGTATTATCCTGTCTTTCCACTCTTTCTTCATTACATCTTTTACGCCCATAATAGTTGGTATGCCCAGAGCTTTTGCCAATATAGCAACATGAGAAGTTTCCCCGCCAAACTCAGTTACTATTCCTAATATATTCATATTCTCATTATGGTATTTTAGCAGCTCTGACGGTAGAAGCTCTTTACATACCAGTATTTTATTGTCTAGTCTACTTATATTTTTGCTGCTGCAAAGAAGGTTGTTTATAATCTTGCTTCCAACATCCTGAACGTCGAAAGCCCTCTGTCTATACACAGGATCATCTAGAGATTTAAACATCCCTACATATTTATTTACTACATCTTCTACTACTTTTTCAACGTTTAGAAGTTCTTTTTTTATTTTATTATTTATTTCCGATAAAAAAACAGGATCTTCTAGCATAGAAAGGTGAACATTTAAAATTTTCAATTCATTTTGGTTAACTCTGCCTACTAGAGAATCCATTAACTGTTTTATCTCATGCTTTGTATATTTAACAGCTTCATCTAGTCTTTTAAATTCATTCGCCACATCTTCCGGCTCTATTCTATAAACTTTTATATTAAGTTTTTTTCTCTTTCTTAAATAGGGCTCTCCTATAGCTATTCCTTCAAATACTGAGATGCCAACCAACCTGTCCATAATAATTATCCCCTTTTAAGCATTTTTACTAAAAGTAGCATTTTAAATACATTATAGCTCATTTTAGACAAATTTTCAATTTTTTTTCCCTTAGCAACTTTTTTGCCGTTGTAATGGTCCGCATAAAATCTGAAAATTTTCCAAAAAATAAAAAAAATGGCTCCCCGAGCCGGACTCGAACCAGCGACAACGCGGTTAACAGCCGCGCGCTCTACCAACTGAGCTATCAGGGAACTTGTATATAAAGCTTGGCGAATACCTATCCTTCCGGGGCGTTGCCACCCGAGTACTTTCGGCGTTTAAGGGCTTAACTTCTGGGTTCGGTATGTGACCAGGTGTACCCCCTTAGCTATCTTCACCAAGCTATGGTTTACTTATTCTTTTCGTGTCTTAGAACACTCAAAACTGTATAGTAGAAAGATTTGTTTCTAGGTTAAGATTTCGTCATATTAGTACTGGTCAGCTAAACACCTTGCAGCGCTTACACACCCAGCCTATCTACCTCCTAGTCTCGAAGGTGACTTATTGTCTTACGACAGAGAGTACTTATCTTGAAGTGGGCTTCCCGCTTAGATGCTTTCAGCGGTTATCCTTTCCAAACGTGACTACCCTGCTATGCCTCTGGCGAGACAACAGGTACATCAGAGGTTTGTCCATCCCGGTCCTCTCGTACTAAGGACAGATCTTCTCAATACTCTTACGCCTACAGTGGATAGGGACCGAACTGTCTCACGACGTTCTGAACCCAGCTCACGTACCGCTTTAATGGGCGAACAGCCCAACCCTTGGGACCTTCTCCAGCCCCAGGATGCGATGAGCCGACATCGAGGTGCCAAACTTTGCCGTCGATATGGACTCTCGGGCAAAATCAGCCTGTTATCCCCAGAGTAGCTTTTATCCGTTGAGCGACGACCCTTCCATTCGGAATCGCCGGATCACTATGTCCTGCTTTCGCACCTGCTCGACCCGTCAGTCTCGCAGTCAAGCTCCCTTCTGCCATTGCACTCTTCGGTTGATTTCCATCCAACCTGAGGGAACCTTTGAACGCCTCCGTTACTCTTTCGGAGGCGACCGCCCCAGTCAAACTGCCCACCTAGCACTGTCTCCAGGAATCCACTTCCCAGATTAGAATTCCGAGGTTACATGGTTGGTATTCCACCAGCGACTCCGCTGCAGCTAGCGCCACAGCATCCCTGTCTCCCAACTATCCTATACACATAACATCAAAACCCAATACCAAGCTACAGTAAAGCTTCATGGGGTCTTTCCGTCCTACTGCAGGTAACCGGTATCTTCACCGGTAATACAATTTCACCAGGCCTCCCGCCAAGACAGCATTCGAGTCATTACACCATTCGTGCAGGTCGGAACTTACCCGACAAGGAATTTCGCTACCTTAGGACCGTTATAGTTACGGCCGCCGTTCACTGGGGCTTCAATTCGGAGCTCTCACTCCTCCTCTTAACCTTCCAGCACTGGGCAGGTGTCAGCCCATATACATCGCCTTTCAGCTTAGCATAGACCTGTGTTTTTGCTAAACAGTTGCTCGAATCTCTTCACTGCGGCCGCCAAGCGCTCAAGTTCGCGTGTAACTATCACCCTTAGCGGCACCCCTTCTCCCGAAGTTACGGGGCTATTTTGCAGAGTTCCTTAGCGAGAGTTAGCCTGTCCGCCTTAGATTTCTCATCCTGACCACCTGTGTCGGTTTACAGTACGGGCACTTAAATTCTCAGTAGAAGCTTTTCTCGGCAGTGTAGGATTTGCACCTTCGCGCTTGCGCGCTCCACATCACACCTCAGATATAACCCTACGGATTTTCCTATAGGGTCATCCTACATGCTTGTACAGGGACAACCGTCGCCCTGCGCACATACCTTCCTGCGTCCCTCCATCCCTCAAACAAATTTAAGTGGCACAGAAATATTAATCTGTTTTCCATTCGCCTACGCAAATCGCCTCGGCTTAGGTCCCGGCTTACCCAGAGAAGACAAACTTTACTCTGGAAACCTTGGTCTTCCGGCGAGCGGGATTCTCACCCGCTTTCTCGCTACTCATTCCTGCATTCTCACTTCTGATACCTCCAGTACTCCTTACGGTATACCTTCTACGGCCTACAGAACGCTCTCCTACCAATGTACTATGTACATTCCACAGCTTCGGTTTATATCTTAGCCCCGTTACATTGTCGGCGCAGAGACTCTCGACCAGTGAGCTATTACGCACTCTTTAAAGGTATGGCTGCTTCTAAGCCAACCTCCTGGTTGTTTCCGAATCTCCACCTCCTTTCCCACTTAGATATAATTAGGGACCTTAGCTGGTGGTCTGGGTTGTTTCCCTCTCGACAATGGATCTTAGTACCCATAGTCTCACTCCCAATTTCTAAATCTACGGTATTCGGAGTTTGATTGACTTCGGTAAGCTATACGCCCCCTAGGCCATTCAGTGCTCTACCCCCGCAGATAAACAATTGAGGCTGCACCTAAATGCATTTCGGAGAGAACGAGCTATCTCCTGGTTCGATTGGCTTTTCACCCCTAAACCTACCTCATCCCCCGGCTTTTCAACGACGGTGGGTTCGGACCTCCACTGTGTCTTACCACAGCTTCATCCTGGACAGGCTTAGATCACCAGGTTTCGCGTCTACGACATACGACTAATTCGCCCTATTCAGACTCGGTTTCCCTTCGGCTCCGGTTTCCTTAACCTTGCCGCATATCGCAACTCGCAGGATCATTCTCCAAAAGGCACGCCGTCACACATATAAAGTGCTCCGACCGCTTGTAAGCGCACGGTTTCAGGTTCTATTTCACTCCCCTCCCGGGGTTCTTTTCACCTTTCCCTCACGGTACTATTCGCTATCGGTCAGTAAGAGTATTTAGCCTTACGTGATATGGTCCACGCGGATTCACACCAGGTTTCACGTGCCCGGTGCTACTCGGGATACGGTGCACTGTTTAGCTCAAGTTTTCATGTACAGGACTTTCACCTTCTGCGGTCGGCCTTTCCAAACCGTTCCACTAACTTGACTAAATCAGCTGGATATCTTGCAGTTCTCCAAGCTCCATTCCCACTACCCCGATACTGCAACGGCTGCATCCTTGACACAGCATCGGTTTAGGCTCTTCCCCGTTCGCTCGCCGCTACTTAGGGAATCGTTTTTACTTTCTCTTCCTCGGGTTACTTAGATGTTTCAGTTCACCCGGTACCCTTTTTCATGCCAGTTCTCCAAACTGGCAGGTTGCCCCATTCGGAAATTCCAGGATCAAAGCTCGTTTGCAGCTCCTCTGGACTTTTCGCAGCTTACCACGTCCTTCATCGGCTCTTACTACCAAGGCATTCTCCGTACGCCCTTAATTTCTTAACCTAAAACAGACTTTTCAGTCTAACTCTTTTTTTATCTACTATACAGTTTTCAATGTCCTAATGTAATATTTTTCAATTAAATAGGCGCCCTAGAGCACCTCTATCGAAGAACATCACAACAAAATAGAGAAAGTAAGCTTTTATCTCCTTAGAAAGGAGGTGATCCATCCGCACCTTCCGGTACGGATACCTTGTTACGACTTCACCCCAATCGCTTACCACACCTTAGGAAACTCCCTCCCCGAAGGGTTAGGCCGTTTACTTCAGGTGCAACAAACTCTCGTGGTGTGACGGGCGGTGTGTACAAGACCCGAGAACGTATTCACCGCGACATTGCTGATTCGCGATTACTAGCGATTCCAACTTCACGAAGTCGAGTTGCAGACTTCGATCCGAACTAAGAACAGCTTTCTGAGATTCGCTCCATGTCACCATATTGCTTCTCTCTGTACTGCCCATTGTAGCACGTGTGTAGCCCAGGTCATAAGGGGCATGATGACTTGACGTCATCCCCACCTTCCTCCTGCTCGTCGCAGGCAGTCTCGCTAGAGTCCCCAACTTAATGCTGGCAACTAACGATAGGGGTTGCGCTCGTTGCGGGACTTAACCCAACATCTCACGACACGAGCTGACGACAGCCATGCACCACCTGTCACTGCATTCCCCCGAAGGGGCACCAAACCATCTCTGGTAAGTTTGCAGGATGTCAAGACCTGGTAAGGTTCCTCGCGTTGCGTCGAATTAAACCACATGCTCCACCGCTTGTGCGGGTCCCCGTCAATTCCTTTGAGTTTCATTCTTGCGAACGTACTCCCCAGGCGGATCACTTATCGCATTAGCTTCGGCACGGAGGTTCGACCCCCCACACCCAGTGATCATCGTTTACAGCGTGGACTACCAGGGTATCTAATCCTGTTTGCTCCCCACGCTTTCGCACTTTAGCGTCAGTATCTGTCCAGTGAGCTGGCTTCCCTATCGGCATTCCTACAAATATCTACGAATTTCACCTCTACACTTGTAGTTCCGCCCACCTCTCCAGTACTCTAGCCAACCAGTTTCCAACGCAATACGGGGTTGAGCCCCGCATTTTAACATCAGACTTAATCGGCCGCCTAGATGCCCTTTATGCCCAATAATTCCGGATAACGCTTGCGACATACGTATTACCGCGGCTGCTGGCACGTATTTAGCCGTCGCTTCTTCTGCAGGTACCGTCACTTGCTTCTTCCCTGCTGAAAGCACTTTACAATCCGAAGACCTTCATCGTGCACACAGAATTGCTGGATCAGACTTTTGGTCCATTGTCCAATATTCCCCACTGCTGCCTCCCGTAGGAGTAAGGGCCGTGTCTCAGTCCCCTTGTGGCCGTTCACCCTCTCAGGCCGGCTACCCATCGTAGCCTTGGTAGGCCGTTACCCTACCAACTAGCTAATGGGACGCAAAGCTCTCCCCTAGCGCATACAGCTTTCATACACCGGCGATGCCGCCAGCGCATAATATCCGGTATTAGCTGTCGTTTCCAACAGTTGTCCCGGGCTAAGGGGCAAGTTCTTTACGCGTTACTCACCCGTCCGCCACCGTACTAATGCCCGAAGGCAAATTCCAGTCGACTTGCATGTGTTAAGCATTCTGTCAGCGTTCATCCTGAGCCAGGATCAAACTCTTCATTCAATATATTCTATCCTCTTAACGAGGTGTTCACCATAATCTTTGGCGCTTAACTTTCTCTATTTAGTTCTCAATGTCCTTGTTTTTTGCTGCGCCCTGTTCTGAGGCACAGGGATAATATTATCATAATCCATTTTCTTTGTCAACATTTTTTTTACTTTTTTATTAAAACTTTATTTCCAAACCAAGTATTTTACATATCAATTAAAGAAAAATCTAAATTAAAGGAATTTTCTTCTACCACATACATATTTAAACATGCCCCCTCTTTAAGAAACGTCTACAGCATATCCGAATTAGTTAACTCAAGTTGCTACTTAATTAAATAAGTAATTAAGTACTGAATTTATTCGAAAGCCTTCTTTAAACACAGAGTTTCACAGAGAAAACCTTTTAAAAATAATTTTTTGTCACTAATTTTCACGTATCACACGAATCTATTAAAATCTCTAAGCTATGTTTTATTTGCATCTCTTTGTTTATTTTTTCTCTGTGTCACTCTGTGGCAAAAATATCTTTTATTAGTGTCCATTCGTGCGATTCGTGACTAAAAAAAGTTTTCTATTTCTATAATTTTAAGTCAATTCAACACTTTAAATAAATTTTAGATACAGGTAGCAACTTAGGTTAGATAATAAAGAGTGTGGTGTATTTTAACAAACACACCACACTCTTCCCTATTTCAAAACGTCCATTGAATTCAAAATATTTTTATTCTTCTCTAGCATCTCAATAAAACTCTCTACAAGTTCGGGATCAAAGTGTGTCCCCTTACACCTTTTCATCTCTTCTAAGGCCTCGTCATAGGTTTTCCCCCTGCAATAAGATCTGTTTGTAGTCATTGCATCGAAACTGTCCATGAGCGTGATTATCCTTACTAAGCGCGGTATGTCTTCCCCCATCAAACCATTCGGGTAACCTGTCCCATCGTATTTTTCATGATGTAGCTTTATAAGAGGGACAACTTCACTTAGAGTTTCTACCCCTTCTATAATATTGGCGCCGTTTTCAGGATGCTTTCTCAAGGCTTGGAACTCCTCCTCTGTAAGCTTACTCCTTTTTACCAAAGTTTCTGCTGGAATCTCTATCTTCCCTATATCATGTAAATAGGCTCCATACCTCAAAATCTTTTTTTCTTCAGTTGAGAGTCCAAGAAACTTTGCAAATTTCGAGCAGTAAAGAACCACCCTTTCTGTATGTCCGTAAGTATACTTGTCCTTTGCATTTATTATACCTATAAGGGTCTTTATCGAGCTTACCAGATCCACATGTTTCCCATCTATATCTTTCTTTAACTCCTCTAAAACAGAAAAATAAAGCTCTACCCTATTTCTGCTAAAAGATTTTGCCCTATACAAGGCATCGTCAGCTGTTTCTATGAGCTCCTGTTTGGTCATTGCCTTGACAGGATAGCTGGAGATCCCTATTGAAACGGTCAATTTCCCTCCCGGCTGATGTTCCTCCCCCTCAAAACTGGTTTCCTCCACTTTTTTCCTTATTTTTCCCCCTATTCCAAGAGCCTGTTTTTCAGCCATATCCGGCAATACGACTACAAATTCCTCTCCGCCGTAACGGGCTGCTATGCCTTGTTCTCCAACAGTTTTATGAAATATCGAACCCATTATCTTCAAAACTTTGTCTCCGTAGCTATGTCCGTACATATCGTTGTAGTACTTAAAATTGTCTATATCTATAAAAAGAAGAGAAAGGCTCTCCTCATTTTTTCCTGCTCTATCCAAATTAGTAGCTAAATATTCTTGAAAATATCTATGGTTATATATGCCGGTAAGTTCATCCATGTTAATGAGATCGTGCATTTTTTCTCTGTGTTCTTTTTCTATCTCAGCATAATACCCAATCAGCCATGCAGTTAGTAAAAATACTCCTGCTAAAATAAAATCTGCCTGGAATATATAGTTTACTTTGCCTGGAATCGTCTTGGAAAAATCCATTATAAGTATGCACAGAGTACAAAGCCCTGCTACCCCCAGTCCCCAATTCATTCCAAATCGAATAGTCGTTGATAAGATCAAAAAGAAATACAGGAACCTATACTGTGTAAGTTCATGTGTCGAATATACCAGATAGGTGAATAAAATGAGCATAACAAACATCTCCATAATATCGCCTATATCCGGTTTTTCAAACTTCACTTCGACTTTGTTAATGAACCTCCAACCCTGGTAAACAAAGAGCAACATGAGGCCCATTGCAAAAAATATAAACTTACCCTCCATTTCTTTAATTACTAATAAAGAAGCTAATCCTAGCTTTCTGAAGGAGGTTAAGCTAAATACAGAGATGCTTGCAAAAAAAAGAGATAGCAATTTTATAAATGCACTCATCTCGTTTATTCTTTTTATTCTATTTTCCTCATAGATAGTCATATTTTCACCTTCATTACTAAGTTAAAGGGCCAGAAAATACTGACCCTCCAACTTAACCTCTTAATTCTTCTGGCTCCTCGGGCTGGTAAGCTCCCCAATGACATGCTGATGCAGAAACTGCAAGGGCAAAGAAACTAGCTAAAGCTGCTGCTAATACAAAAATTCTTCTTTTCACGGTTATTCCTCCTTTTTATATTATTTACCTTTCTTAAAAAGGGTTTTATATTTTTATCTTATTAAGAAAGATATCCAGACCATTTAATATAGTTTTACCTATTTTAACTAAGGTAAGCGACTGCCAAAGCACTCCCAATACAATTGACACTGACAGGCTTAAACAAAAATGCTCAAAAAAAGAAACCAGAAAAAACACTACTGCTGTTACATTGAATATATTTAAAATTTTTACAGATTTTTTTCTAAATATTTCCCTGTCTGACTCCTTTATAGGTTTTGATGCACTGTCAACAGGGCTGTATTTTACTATAATAATGTAGCTCATAAATATTGACATAGCCAGTATGAAAACCAAAATCCCGGCTGGTATTTTTATCAAAACAAACTTTGTAAAGCAAGCAAGAAGCAAGAAAATAAAGACACCTATTATTAAACAGCGTTCAGCTGAGCTGGCATGAGCACCCCCTGAATTTTTTCTAAGCACAGAAGCTGCCACCGAAATTATGATGGCCTCTATCCAAACATGGAAAATCATCCCAAAAATCAGTGTAAGCACCAAGGAGAATATTGGTTGAATTATGCTGAAAACACCGTATGCCAAGACAGCCTTTTTTTTCTCATCCAAGTTTCCTTCTCTTATTATGATAGTTGCCATTTTTTCAGAAAATTCCTCAATTCCCCTCATGTATTTCCCTCTTTTTCAATTTTGTTATGAGCAAAATAATGGATATAAATAATATTAAAGAAAGATCACTCAGCAAAAAAGATGCTGCGCTTCCACCATAAAGCCATTCCACAGAAAGTTTTAAAACTTTTGTATAGAAAATAGTTACTAGAGTATCTGAAAAGGCCAATATCAAAATACATATTAACGCCACACTCACACCTTTGAAAAATTCCACTTTAAATATTCTCAAAAGAATAAATATATAAAGAAACAAAAATAAAATTGTATGCACTCCAAAACTTATTGGGAGTTTTCTTATAAAAAAAATCGCCGTACCCAAAATGGCTCCAGAGTAAATTACCTTTCTTATTTCCCCTTTTTTGTCTGCCAGCAATTGCGCACCCTTTACCATAAGTATACTTTCCGGTATCATTCTTAAAATAATTGCAATTAAATATTTTACCAACATTGTATAAACCTCCAATTATTGTATTATCTATCAAAACATTATTACTAGTCTACACTTTTTTGCCCTAAATTTCAAATTACTTTACAAGAATTATAATAAAATTATAATTATTTTTTATTTTATGCATCAGGGATATCTTCTCTATAAAATCTCTGGCATAGCCTCTAATAGCGACTGTACCTAAACTCTTTATTTAATTTGTTGAAAATTCAAAAGGAAATACTTAAAATCTTTAGAAAATATATTTAAGTTTTTTAAATTTAGCCGTCTGTCGGAATTAAATGGAGGTATATTATTATGAGTTTTAAAAGAAGCAGTGGAATACTTCTTCACCCAACGTCTCTACCCGGAAAATATGGTGTTGGTACTCTAGGTAATGAGGCATACAAGTTTGTAGATTTTCTAATAAAGTCTAAACAAAAACTCTGGCAAATTTTACCACTTGGCCCGACTGGTTACGGGGCGTCCCCTTACCAGTGTTTTTCTGCATTTGCCGGAAATCCTGTTTTAATAGATTTGGAAAAACTTGTGGAAAGTGGATATCTTAATGTAGAAGATTTAGAAACAGCTGAGATTTTTGACAATTCAAAGTTTGACTATGACAAAGCTTTCAATTTCAAAAAACCCCTGCTGGTCAAAGCTTTTAAAAATTTCAAAATAATGGACGATGTACTGGAAAAAAGCAAGTTTGAAGTTTTCTATTCCAACAACTCCTCATGGTTGGATGATTACTCGCTTTTTAGGTCGCTGATGGAATATTTTGATGGAAAATCTTGGCAGGATTGGGATGAGGATATCAAGCTTAGAGAGTCCGCTGCCATCCAGCGCTACACCGAGGATCTTTCAGAAAAAATAGAGTTTCATAAGTTTACTCAATACCTTTTTTTCAAGCAATGGCTTGAGGTAAAAGCATATGCAAATGAAAATGGGATAAAAATAATAGGAGATATTCCAATTTTTGTATCCTTTGACAGTTCAGATGCCTGGGCAAATCCAGAAATATTCCTTTTTGATGAGGATAGAAAACCGGTATCAGTTGCAGGTGTACCACCTGATTACTTTAGTGAAACCGGACAGCTTTGGGGAAACCCTCTCTACAACTGGGAAGTATTGAAGGAAACAAACTTCAAATGGTGGGTGGAAAGGGTTGAAAAAAATCTTGAGATATCTGACATCATAAGGCTGGACCACTTTAGGGGATTCTCCAATTACTGGTCCATACCTTACGGAGCAAAAACTGCCATAAACGGGGAATGGATTCCAGCCCCTGGAAAAGAACTCTTTGAGACTATAAGAGAACACCTTGGCGTTCTGCCTATAATCGCAGAGGATTTGGGTATTATAACTCACGATGTCCATGAATTACGTGATTATTTTGGATTCCCAGGTATGAAAATATTGCAATTTGCCTTCGACCCGCACAATGAGAGTACTCATTTACCACACACATATTCTAAAAATACAGTTGTTTATACTGGTACTCATGACAACGAAACTACCCTGGGATGGTTTTATTCTACGTATGAAGAAAGTAGAAATTTTGCGAAAAATTATCTGAAAATAAATACCGAGAAGAGCGTCACTTGGCAATTTATACAAGCCGCATGGGCATCTGTATCGAATATAGCCATAGCGCCTATGCAAGATTTTCTAGAGCTTGGTAATGAAGCCAGGATGAACACTCCTGGAACAATATTCGAAAATTGGCAGTGGAGGTTAAAAGATGGGGAGTTAAGTGACTCACTTGCAATTAGATTAAAAGATTTGACAAAATTGTATTTTAGATAAATAAAAAATCCGGCCGTAGCCGGTTTTTTTATAGGCATTAGAATAAGCCGGATTATGTTTCTGTTAATCATTTATCTAGACCACTAATCGCTTAGTGATTCAAGCAACCTACCCGAAGACGAGAGCGAGCCACCCTCTTAATTGTCTTTCTATTTGGTTTTGCTCCGAAGGGGGTTTACCTAGCTATCTTAGTCTCCTAAGATACTGGTGGTCTCTTACACCACCTTTTCACCCTTACCCGAAGGCGGTTTGTTTTCTGTGGCACTTTCCTTAAGATTTCTCTCAGCAGCCGTTAGCTGCCCTTCTGCTCTATGGAGTCCGGACTTTCCTCGTCTACAAACTGTAGCCGCGATTAACTCTAATACCTATTTATTTTGTTCTTTATTCTTCTAAAAATTTTAACTATTTTTTTGAAAAATAATATCGGTATGATTATTATCAAGTATTTCCAAAAATTTAGTTTTTTGCCTTCTGGTGCAATTTCGACTTTTTCTTTTTCTGGATTCAGCAAGACGTTCAGTTCAATTATTAGATCTTTAAAAAAATTTGAGAATTCTCCTTTTTTTAAAGTTTTTTCTGAATTTTCTAAAACTTCAACAATACTCTCTTTACTAGAGGTTACGTCTATATCCTGTGAAAGATTGATAGACACTTTATATTTTTTGTTTTCCTGAAAAACTAAATTGATTATAACACTTTTCTCATACTTATTCAAATCTTTTCCTACTTCAGTATCGGAATTAATAATATTTATCCTATAATTCAGACCAGCTTCTTCTCTGCTCTCTTCTATTAACCTATCGATCTTCTCTATCTCAGCTCTTTTAAGCGCCCCCACTTTGTCGTCTACCTGAGAAAAAGATAGCTTACAAATCACTAGTGCTAAAATTAGTACAACTCGAAACATCTCAAACTCCTATCTATATTGAAATACTGGCTCATCATTGTATACCTCTATCTCTACATCATCACCCAGTTTATCCTTGATAAGGTCGGAAAAAAATACCTCACTTTCATAGTGACCTATATCTACCAAAGATATTCCGGCTTCCTTTGCGTCAAGAGCTTCATGGTACTTAAGATCTCCTGTTACAAAGAGGTCTACATTCAATTTTAAAACCTTAGATAAAAAACTCGCTCCACTTCCGTTTACCACTGCAACCTTTTTTATTTTCTTGTTTTCGCCACAAACGACCCTTAAATCCTTTATCCCCAGCTGGGATTTTATGAGTTCTACATACTCATCCATCTCATACTCTTTTTCCAGAGTAAAATATCTGCCTATGCCGCCCTTTACATACTTGTTATCTATCTTTATTATCTCATATGCAGGTTCTTTATAGGGGTGAACTTTTCTGACCTCCCCAAGGATTGCATACAGCATGTTTTTTTCTCCTATAATCTCGACCTTTCTGCTTTCGTTTAGTCTGCCCTCTACCCTCTCCTCATTTTCGGATGAATATGAAACATTTTTATATCCATTAAACTCCAGCAAACCACTGCAGTTTATCTTCTTCAAAACGATCTCGAAATACTCCTCCGGCACGTATACTGATAGTTTATACACGTCATAGCAGATTTCGTCAACTATTTTATAGTTTTTTGCCCCTAATTTTTTTGCTATGTACTCATTTAAGCCTCCCGATGCAGAGTCTAGATTGGTGTGCATAGAATACACAGCTATATTGTTTTTTATTAACTTCAGCACTTTCCTGCCTATAATTGTGCTGCTTGTTATGCTTTTAAGGCCAGAAAATATCATTGGATGATGGCTTATTATTAAGCTCGCACCACTTTTTATTGCATGTTCAACAGTTTTTTCAGTCACGTCCAGCGATAACTGTACTTTTTTTATATCGCTTTCTGCCTCGCCTAGCAAAAGCCCTATATTATCCCATGACTCGCCTAAGTTTTTCGGGTAGTGTTTTTCAAGTTTACCCAAAATGCTTTTCAGCTTCACTGAAATACCCACATCCTTTCCCCTGCGTACTTCAACTTGTCTATTGCTCTTTCCTTTAAGAGTTTGACTCTCTCAGGGGTCATGTCTAGTTCGCTGGCAATCTCCCTGAAATTATACCTGCCGTCCTGTCCAAGACCATAGTACATCTCTATTATTCTTCTTTCTTTGTAGCTCAGCTTTTTTAAGAGTTTTGATACTTTCAACTTTTGGCTGAGCTCCTCTAAATCCTTATCTATTTCATCCACGGTAGAGTAGTCGCTCAGACCAGATTTGTCTTTTTCTTTTAAATTTATTATATTCATCTCCAGAGCCTTTTTCACTCTTCTCACTTCTTCTAAATTCAAATCAAGCTCCTCAGCTATCTCCTCCTCTAAAGGTCTTCTGTCATTTTTATCATAATACTCTTGCTCAAACAGTTCTATTTTTTTATGCAGCAAGTAGATATAATTGGGTATCTTTATCACATTTATTCTTTTTTTAAGGGACTCTATTATCTCTTTTTTTATCCACCAAGTAGCATAGGTAGAAAATCTGTATCCCTTGGTTTCGTCAAACTTTTCAATTGAATTTATAAGCCCTATTGTACCGTCTTGAATCAGATCCATATAGTGTATACCGGACTTAGAGTATTTCAATGCTATTTTTGCTACAAGTCTTAAATTTGAAGTGACCAGTTTTTCCCTTGCCTCCATATCTCCCGCTCTTGCCCTTTTGATGCAATCTACCTCTTCATCTTTTGTGAGCAGGTTGTATACCGTTATCTCATGGAAATATTGTTCTAAAATATTGTCGCTGTAGTACTCATCGGTCGGGACTTCTTCTATGTCCTCATAATCCTGTTCTTCCTGTATAGTGAGGTTGTGCTCCATAGCCTTTGTTATGAATTTAGAAAATTGTTCATTTGTAATGTGGTACTCAGACAGAATATCCTCAAATTCCGACTGCTTCAAGTCTCTAGTTTTTATTTTATTTTTTATCTCTAAAAATATTTCCTCAGTTAACTTCATTTTCTCCCTCTTTTCTTAATAATCCCAAGTTAAAAGCATCCCAACAACAATTTAAAATCTGCACTAAAAATAGGAGCTCTAAGCTCCTATCCCTACATCTTAAAGTCTTCTAGTTTTTTTCTTCTGCTTGGATGTCTAAGCTTTCTAAGAGCTTTTACCTCTATTTGTCTTATTCTCTCCCTTGTAACTTTGAATATCTTCCCTACCTCTTCCAAGGTTCTCGGGCATCCGTCATCCAGGCCATATCTAAATCTCAATACCTTTTCTTCTCTTTCACTCAAAGTTCCTAGTACCTGGTCTAGTTGCTCTTTTAGCAGATTTCTATTGGTTTGCTCATACGGGCTCAAAATCTTGTTGTCTTCTACGAAATCCCCTAATTCACTGTCTTCCTCGCTCCCGACAGGAGTTTCAAGTGAAATTGGATCTTGATTCATTTCAAGAATAGACTTTATCTTTTCAGGTTCCATATCCAGCCTTTTTGCCAGTATCTCAGGAGTAGGGTCTTTTCCCGTTTCTTGCAGGTAGATCCTGCTCTCCTTTTTTATCTTGTTGATTGTCTCTATCATGTGTACCGGTATTCTTATAGTTCTACCTTGGTCGGCTATAGCCCTTGTAATGGCCTGTCTTATCCACCAGGTTGCATAAGTAGAAAACTTGTAACCCTTGGTATACTCAAATTTCTCTACGGCCTTCATAAGACCTATGTTCCCTTCTTGTATAAGGTCCAGCAGCTTAAGTCCTCTATTGGTATGTTTTTTAGCTATACTCACAACCAATCTTAGGTTTGCCTCCACCAGCTGCTTTGCCGCCCACTTGTCACCTTCATCAGCTCGACTTGCAAAATTTAGTTCTTGTTCATGTGTAAGAAGCGGTATTTGCCCTATCTCTCTTAAATACATCTTTATAGGTTCGTCAACCTCGATGTTTTTGGACACACTCAAAAGGTCGGCTTCAAGTTCTTCTTCAGAAATCTCGTCAATAAGCTCCGGATCAAACTCTAAGTCAAACTCTGAAGCAGCCTCTGTTTCTTCACCTTCCTCTTCAGTTTCTTCCTCGTTTTCCCCAGCTTTTTCAACGACTTTTTCCTCTTTTTCAGTGGCCTCTTTTTTCTTCAGTATCTTTTCCAATTCCTCTTTTTTTACGATTTTTATCCCTTGCTTCTCCATGCCGGATAAAAGCTCTTCTATTTTTTCAGGAGGAAAATCATCTTTCAATAGCTCATTAACCTCTTCAAAAGTTATCATATTATCTTTTAAGGCTTTTTTTGCCAGAGCTATAACTTTATCATTTTTTATAAATTCTTTCATTCACAAGTGCCTCCTTAAAAATTAATACTCCATCTCTTTCAACCTTTTATTTATTTTCATCAACTCAACGTAGCTTAGAGACGCATTTTTCATTTTGAATTCAAGTTTTTTTAGCTCTGACCAAAGCTTTAGCTCTTTATTCAACTTACAAATTTCAAGCTTATACTTGAGCTCCCTATTTATCCAGGACTTCAATATTTCATTAAAATTTTCTTCTTTTCCCCTGCTATCAGAATAAACATGGCTGGATGAAATAAGTTCTAAAAACATCGACTTTTCTTCCTCGCTAAAATATTCATCGTTCATTATCTGGGGTATTATTTCCTTATTTTGCCCTTGAAAAAAATTCATTATCTTTTTCAGAAAATTATTTTCTATCTCTTTGTCCTTCAATACGTCATAATATTCTGGATTTTCAAGCAGAAATTTTACAGTCTCCTGCTCCAAATTGTCGATGTCCTCTACATTAAATTTTACTTCTAAAAACTCCTCTTTCCTACTGGTAGTTATTTTTTTTATACTTTTAATCAGTATCCCATCTAAAACATTTTTTTCCAAACCAAGCTGAGCACTCAATTTGTCTAAGTAAAGACTCCTATCCAAATCATTTTCAATGGACTGAAAGAAATCAGAAAAACGGTTTATAAAATTTCTTTTGGACATGAGGTCTGTGAGGTCGTACTCCTTTGCATATCTGGAGTACAGAAAATCAAAAATTTCCTTGGAATTTTTTACCTGTTTTAAAAATTCCGCTTTCCCAAACTTTTTTAAAAATTCATCCGGGTCCTTGGCACCATTGAATTCTATAACTCTTATGTTAAATCCATGTTTTTTCAAGATTAAGCCAGCTTTTTCAGCAGCCATTTTTCCGGCGTCATCCATGTCAAATGCTATTATTACATTTGAGGTATACCTTTTCAGAAGCTCTGCTTGCTCATCCGTAAAAGCTGTCCCTAGCGGTGCAACAGCCACATCGAAACCATAATAGTGCGCAGTCAGAACATCCATATACCCTTCCATCAATATAGAGTAAGACTTTTTTCTTAAAATTCTGCCAGCTTCCTTTATTCCGTACAGGTTATTTCCCTTAGTAAAAACTGGAGTTTCAGGAGAGTTTATATATTTGGCAACATCTTTTCTATCTTCTAGGGTTCTGCCTCCAAATCCGACAACCTTCCCAGAAGGCGAATATATCGGAAAAACAACCCTATTCCTAAAAGTATCGTAATACCCCTTATCACCGTTTTTTACAAGTCCAAGTCGTGCTATATCTTCTACTTCATAACCTTTGGACAAGAGATAATCATGCATATCTTCCCACGAATTTTTAGCGTAGCCTATCCCATTATTTTTTATAAAATCCGGGCTTAGCTTCCTGCCTAAAAGGTATTCCAGAGCCTGTCTGCCATCATTGCTGAAGATGTTCTCTTTAAAGTGTTCCAGTGCATCCTCTAGTATCCTATAATATCTATCGTAATTTTCGCTATTCACCCTAGAATCCACAGGTTTTATGTCAATTCTGTATTTTTTAGACAGTTCAGTTACGGCACTGATAAAATCAACTTTATTGTACTCCATATAGAACTTGACAGCCGTTCCGCCGGCTCCACAAACAAAACACTTATATATATTTTTTGTTGGGCTTACCATAAAAGAAGGGTTGTTATCTTCATGAAAAGGACACAACCCCTTGTAATTTGATCCGGTTTTTTTTAATTCTACATATTCCCCTATAACATCTACTATATTCAACTGATTAAACAGTTTTTCTAAATCTTCCTGCCTGTATTTCATATAGGCTCCTTTTTATTTTCAAGACTTCCTGAAAACCTATTCTATATTATAGTATATTTTTTGCATATATGCAAGTTGAAAAATGCAACTTGCGTTCAATATTCAAGCTCTTTGGCCAAATGTGTATACACAAATTCTAAACCTCACAGCTATATTTCATATCTTCAAAATGGACTTGCTTTTTTAGTTTTTAATCTTTACATTTTATAGTTATTTTAAATTCTATAGTATCCTGCTCACTCAGCATTATTGTTCTTATACAGAACACTCTTTTGTATATAATCCCATTCTCATCAGAATAAAAAAAGACACTCAAGTGTCTTTTTGACTGCTTTTCAGATAACTGGGCGGCAAAGCCGCCCAGTAATTATTATACAAACAATGGAACCAGTACTAAAGAAACGATTGACATAAGTTTTATAAGTATGTTAAGCGATGGTCCAGATGTATCTTTAAATGGATCCCCCACTGTATCCCCAACAACCGCAGCTTTATGTCTTTCAGAACCCTTTCCGTCCCCTTTATAGCCAGCTTCTATCTGCTTTTTAGCGTTGTCCCAAGCACCTCCGGCATTAGCCATCATTATTGCCATTAGTATCCCTGTAACCAAAGCTCCTGCTAGCAAGCCACCTAAAGCTTGCACTGACCAAAGTCCTATTACAACTGGAGCTAATACTGCAAGTACTCCAGGGACAACCATGTATCTCAAAGAAGATCTAGTAGATATCTCTACGCATCTTTTATAATCTGGCTTTGCCTTTTTCTCCATTATCCCAACAATTTCTCTAAACTGCCTTCTTACCTCAGTAACCATCTCCATGGCAGCTTTACCTACCGCTGTCATGGTCAATGCTGAAAACAGGAAGGTTAACATTCCGCCAAGAAATAGTCCTACTATAACTTTTGGATCAGTTACATCTATCGCTAGAGCTTCTCCTGTTTTAACTTCAATGGCTGATTTATATGCTGCGAATAATGACAATGCTGTCAATGCAGCTGATCCTATCGCAAATCCCTTTCCAACAGCCGCCGTAGAGTTACCAACTGCATCTAGTTTATCTGTACATGCCCTTACTTCAGGAGGAAGCTCTGCCATCTCAGCTATCCCTCCGGCGTTATCTGCTACAGGTCCATATGCATCTACCGCTACTACCATACCTGTTGTAGCTAACATCCCTACAGCAGCTATTGCTATACCGTAAAGCCCTGCAAATGAATGTGCTACCATAATTGCTATCGCTATTACTATTATAGGAGCAACTGTAGATTCCATTCCGACTGCTAACCCTTGAATTATAGCTGTTGCTGGTCCAGTTTCAGCTGCATCTGCTATGGAATTAACCGGTTTTTTCCCTGTGTCAGTGTAATATCCAGTGTAAGCAGCTATTGCTAATCCAGCTACTAATCCTGCCAATATAGCCCAAAATGTCCCAACAGGCAGTCCGAGTCCTTTTATTATTACAAAAGATGCAAGAAGCGCTAAGATGCCTGCAATTCTGGTCCCATTTTCAAGCTTATGGTAAACCTTATTCGGATCGTCTGTCTTTACAGTTACTGTGGCTATAATCGAACCAACTATTCCAGCTGCTGCAATAAGAATCGGAGCTATCATATAGCTCATTCCAATTGTTGCCCCAAGAGCCATTGTTGCTATAATTGACCCTACATATGATTCAAAAAGGTCAGCCCCCATTCCTGCTACGTCCCCTACGTTGTCTCCTACATTGTCAGCAATTGTTGCAGGGTTTCTAGGGTCGTCTTCCGGTATACCAGCTTCAACCTTACCTACAAGGTCAGCCCCTACGTCTGCAGCTTTTGTGTAGATACCTCCGCCAACTCTTGCAAATAGAGCTATAGAAGATGCTCCCATTCCAAATCCTGTAATGATCTCCATATTCCAGTCAAATATTAATGATAGCATAGATAGCCCTATAAGTCCTAGTCCTACCACGGCAAGTCCCATAACGGCTCCTCCAGCGAAAGCAACGTCTAGCGCTTTGGCCAATCCACCCTCTTTTGCCGCTATAGACGTCCTACCATTTGCTTTAGTTGCTATCCTCATCCCAATATTTCCCGCTATAGCTGAAGTTACAGCTCCTAGAACAAATGTAAGTGAAACAAATGGATTTAAAAAGATACCCAGCAATATAGCTACCCCTAGTACAAACCATACCAATATTTTGTACTCAGCTGTTAAGAACGCCATAGCTCCTTCCCTTATAGCTTCCGTTATTTCCGCTACCTTCGGGATATTGATTTCATATTTCTCAACTTTTTTCGCATAGAAAAATGAAGCGGCTAATGCCAAAATACCCCCGATAATCCCTGCATAAACTAACTGTTCCAATTTGTTAACCCCCTTTTTAAAATTGTAATTTAGTTAATGGCATCTAAAGTCCTATTATAACTATATACAACATTTTGGAGTTTTTTAAAACTTTTTTACAATTTTTTCCATGTAATTATGTTTTTTATAAGTCCATGTATTTTTTCATGCCGCTACTATAATGCAAGTTCATCTTGTCATCAACTATCAGGAGTTCTGTATTCGCAAGTTTCTCAACAGAATTTAGACCGTCTTCTATTTCCATGCCAAAAAATGCTGTAGATAGCATATCTGCCAAAAATGCATTTTCTGCCACAACAACAACCATTTTTTTGTCTGTTACAGGATATCCTGTAGTTTTGTCCAATATGTGGTGGTACCTTTTTCCGTCTATCTCTATGTAGGTTTGGTAGTCACCTGAAACTCCGACTGCCTTCCCATCTATCTCCAAGATTTTCAGTAGCTCAGAAGGATTCTCTGGATTTTGAACCCCTATTCTCCATGGCGAATCAAGTTTTTTGCCTACAGTCTCTATACTGGATATAGATGAAATAAAGGCTGATTTTATGCCTTCGTCTTCTAACTTCTCTTTTGCCTTGGATATGGCATACCCTTTTAAGAATGAACCGGTGTCTAATCTCTGTCCTTCCTTAGACAGCCTGATTTTTCCCCCATCCACTATAAGCTCCTCATAGTTAACTAGTGCTTTTGCATCAGATAGTTCTTTTTGAGTCGGGAGAGAGTCTCTGCTAATATCCGAGAACCCCCAGACCTCCATCAAAGGAGCTATGCTTATATCGTATTTTCCGCCACTCATTTTGTAAAATTTCCCCACTTCTTTCAAAAGATAAAGGGCTTCCTCGTCTATTTCGACAGGGTTGAGCGGGTCTTGGTTTAAGATGTAGAAAACGCTGTTTTCATTGCGAGTATTCAGTTTATTGTCTATTCTTTCTATCTCTTGGAAGGCAGCTGCAATAGATTTTTTAGCCTTTTTTTCGTCACTGTCGTAAATTATTATTTTTATCAAGGTCCCGAATGCAAATCTTTCTTCCTCCACCATTTTTGGGCTTTTTGAGCATGAAAGCAGAAACAAGGTAGATAAGATTAATAAAAATATTTTTCTCATATTTTTATTCCTCGTCTTCTGATTCTGTCATTCCGATTTTACCTTCTAAAATCTCAAGTAAAGTTTTCTTATAAAGAGTTTCTTTTGTAGAAGTTTTTACAAGTGGCTCGGCTCCCTTTACAAGGTCTCTTGCTCTTTTCCCTGCAACTATAGCTAACTCGTATTTATTTGGGATTTTTTTCAATAAATCATCATATATAATCTCTTTTTTCATTTTAATTTCCCCCTTCTAACTCTTCCTCTTTTATTATTGTAATAAGTTCTTCACATGCCTGCTCTATTGTATAGTTTACAACTGTTTTATCATAATATTTCTCGTACTGGAGCTCTTTAAGAGAATTTTTAAGCCTTATCTGCACTGTTTCTTCATCCTCTGTGCCTCTCCCACGAAGTCTTCTTTCCAAATCTTCCTCGGTAGGAGTCTTAAAAAATACGAGCATGGCGTCGGGATATTTTTCTTTTACCTGTATTCCGCCTTGCACATCTATCTCAAGAATTATATCCTCACCTTTTTCAAGCCTTGTATCTACTTCAGACTTTAATGTCCCATAATAATTTCCGTGTACATTGGCATGCTCTAAAAAATCACCTTTTTCGATTTTTTCTTGAAACTGCTCTTTTGTTAAAAAATGATACTCTCTGCCGTTTACTTCTCCTATCCTTGGTTTCCGGGTAGTGGCTGAAACAGCAAGGTTTATTCCTAATTTTAGTCTTACTATTTTACAAACAGTGGATTTTCCTGCACCACTAGGGCCTGAAACAATAAATAAATTCCCCTTTGGCATTCTACTCTCCCTTTCCTATCCTGCTCGATATTGTCTCCGGATTTATGGCTGACATTATGACATGGTTGCTGTCTGTTATTATAAGAGCCCGCGTCTTTCTACCATAAGTCGCATCTATCAGCTTGTTTTGAAGCTTCGCTTCCTCTTTCAGCCTCTTGCTAGATGCAGAGTCTGGATTTATTATCCCTATTATTCTCTCATCTATAACAATATTTCCAAATCCTATACCTATTGGCCTCATACTCCACCCCTACTCTATGTTCATAACCTGTTCTCTTATTTTTTCTACCTCTGTCTTGCATTCCACAACCAGCTTGGAAATCTCGTAAAAGTTGCACTTTACTCCACAGGTATTCAGTTCTCTGAACATCTCTTGAAGTATGAAGTCCAACTTCTTTCCCAGACTATCCTTCACGTTGTCTAACTCTATTAAAAATTGTTTCAAATGGCTTTCTAGCCTTGATGTTTCCTCGGAAACATCAAATCTATCTGTAAATACTAGAACTTCTTTGAGTATGTCCTTTTCGTTAAATTCAACATCTACTTTTATCGAATTTAGCCTTTCCAGCATCTTACCTTTGTGGTATTCTATCACTTCATCTTTATGTTCTAGTATGAGAGTTAACTTTTCTCTTATAACAGCTATGCACTCTTCAAAGTACTCCTTTAGTCTTTCACCTTCTGCTTTTTTCATGCTTATCAAGCTGTCTATTGCCTTGTGCAGATTGTCCAAGATCACTTTGGCATAAATCTCTTCGTCAACCTCTGTTTCCCTTTTCTTAATCACATTAGGCTGTCTTATCAGAACGTTTAGTTTGTTGTCGAATCCACCCTGGAATTTATCTTCTATTTTATCTAAAACTTCCATGTAAGCCCCAGCTATCTTCTCATCGTACTCGAACATGGAATCCTGATCTCTTTTGTCTTCAAAGTCTAGCCTGAGGTCTACCGATCCTCTAAAAACCCTATTCGAGAACTCTGTCTTTATCCTGTTTTCCAAAAAATTCAAAATATAAGGCAACCTTATTTTCAAATTTAAATTTTTATTATTTACACTCTTTATCTCTATGGTTAATTTAAAATCATCGTTTTCAAAGTTCAACTTTGAGTACCCGGTCATACTCCTCATAATTTTGTTCTCCTTATTATTGGGTGATAATATCAAAATAGGCGACAGATGTCGCCTATTTTATTAATTTTCCATTACCTTTGGCTTAACTTTTTTATATGCATCAAATCCAGTACCCGCAGGTATCTTTTTACCGATAATTACGTTTTCTTTTAGGCCCTCTAAGTAGTCTTCTTTACCTTCTATTGCTGCATTGGAAAGAACTTTCGTTGTTTCCTGGAATGATGCAGCGGAGATAAAGCTTCCTGTGTTAACCGCGGCTTTCGTAATACCTTGTATAATAGGCTCATAATCGATAGCATCTTTACCTATAGATGCCAGCCTTTCATTCTCAATGTCTACAACTCTCTTCTCTACAACCTCATCTTCTAAGAAAAGTGATGCTCCACCTTTTTTTATTCTAACTTTTTTAAACATCTGCTTAACTATTATCTCTATATGCTTATCGTTTACAGTAACCCCTTGTTCCCTGTAAACTTGCTGAACAGCTTCAAGTATGTACTGCTCTGCTTCTACAAGCCCTTTTATTGCAAGAATGTCGTGAGGTGAAATTACCCCTTCCGTCAACTTATCTCCGGCTTTTACAAGCATTCCATCTGTTACTACTAGATGTTCTCCAACTGGTATTAGGTACTCTTTGTACAGGTCGCTGTCTTCAGTTGACCTTATGATTATTACCCTCATACCTTTTTTCTTTTTACCGGTAACTTCTACCTTACCATCTATCTCAGTAAGCATTGCCTTACCTTTTGGATTTCTCGCCTCGAACAGCTCTTGTATCCTAGGAAGACCACCTGTGATATCCTTTGTACCTTCCCCTGCTTTTATGATTTTTGCAAGAATTTGCCCTTTTCTAACATCTTCGTTTTCTCTTACCATTAAGTAAGCTCCAAATGGGATGTGGTACTCTGCCACCTTTTTCCCCTCTGCATCGAAGATAACTATTCTAGGGTTTATGTCCCCGCTTTCGACTGGCTTTATGGCCATATATTCGGTTACATTATATTTTTCATCATAATTTTCTTTAACGTAAAGTTCTCTATATTCTACTCTTCCTTCTCTTTCGGCAATTATAGGTACATGGTAAGGGTCAAACTTAACTAGTGTATCCCCCACATTTACCATTTGTCCCTCTTCTACTTCAAGCACAGAACCGGAAGGTATTTCGTAATCGTAATTTCCTATTATTAGTTTAGCTGACTGAGACACAATTACTTTTTCTGAAGTTTCTTCATTTTCAAGAATTCTTACATCCCTGAAAACAAGTTTACCGCTATTCTCAGCCCTAATGCTTGATTGGGCAGTTGTCGCCATAGCTACTCCACCTGTATGGAAAGTTCTCATCGTAAGCTGAGTTCCAGGTTCCCCAATTGATTGTGCCGCGATAACTCCGACAGCTTCCCCAAGTAATATATCCTTATGATTCGCCAGATCCATTCCATAGCATTTTTTACAAACACCTTTTTCAAGATCACAAGTAAGAGGAGATCTTATTTTTACTTTTTTAATATCGAATTCTTCTATTTTTCTTATAAGTTCATCTCTTATAATTACGTTTCTTTTACCTATAACTTCACCGTTATGCAGTAAATCTTCTGCGAGAACTCTTCCGTTGATTCTTTCTTTTAGAGTTTCGATTTCTTCACCCTCTACCACAAGTGCTGCAACTTCTATTCCGCCCATAGTCCCGCAGTCATCGGCATTTACTATAACCTCATGCGAAATATCTACTAGCCTTCTTGTTAGGTACCCTGAATCGGCAGTACGTAGCGCCGTATCCGCTAGTCCTTTTCTAGCTCCATGAGATGACATGAAGAACTCCATTACAGTAAGACCTTCACGGAAGTTAGCTTTGATAGGAACCTCTATGATCCTACCCTGCGTATCTGCCATCAGACCCCTCATTCCACCAAGCTGCCTCATCTGAGATATGTTACCCCTTGCACCTGAGTTCGCCATCATATAAACCGGGTTGAACTGGTCTAGCCCTGACATCATCTTTTTAGTTACTTCGTCAGTTGCCTTAGACCAAATTGCAACCGTTCTTCTATATCTCTCTTCGTCTATGATTTTTCCATCTCTATATTCTTGTTCTATTCTAGCAACCTCGTTGTCGGCATCCTCTAATATCTGTTTTTTCTCTTTAGGCACTTCAAGGTCTTCTATACCAACAGTAACCCCAGCAAAAGTTGCATAGTGATACCCAAAGTTTTTGATGTCGTTTATAAGTTCAGCCGCTATTGTGAAACCATGTTTTTCATAAAGTTTTGAGATTAGTTGTTTAAGTTGTTTTTTACCGAAAGTAACGTTGTAAATCCTATCTTCAGTAGGAAGCATTTCGTTGAATAGTATTCTTCCGGCAGTTGTTTCTATAATTTCATTCTCTATTCTGGCTTTTATTAAAGCATGAGTTTCTAAAATATTGTTTTGGTAAGCAGTTATAGCCTGCTCTTTATTTGAGAATACTTTACCTTCTCCTTTTGCACCTGGTTTCTCTTTAGTCATGTAATAGCAACCCATAACCATATCCTGAGAAGGAACAGCTATAGGTTCACCGTTTGCAGGTGAAATTATGTTGTTAGGCGCCAGCATCAATAGTTTTGCTTCCATTATCGCTTCAGGTGAAAGCATTAAGTGGACAGCCATTTGGTCACCATCGAAATCCGCATTGAATGCAGAACAAACAAGAGGGTGAAGCCTTATAGCCTTCCCTTCTATTAGTACAGGTTCAAATGCCTGTATAGAAAGTCTGTGTAGTGTAGGAGCCCTGTTTAATAGTACAGGATGATCTTTTATTACTTCCTCTATAATCTCCCAAACCTTGTCGTCTCCATCTTCTACCAGCTTTTTAGCCGTTTTTATATTGGTAGCTATCTCCCTTTTCACGAGTTCCCTCATGATGAAAGGTTTATACAGTTCTAGCGCCATCTTTTTAGGGATACCGCATTGGTTCATCTGTAGCGATGGTCCTACAACTATAACTGACCTCGCTGAATAGTCCACCCTTTTCCCAAGTAGGTTCTGTCTGAACCTTCCTTGTTTTCCTTTAAGCATATCTGAAAGTGATTTAAGTTCTCTGTTATTTTGAGTTACAACAGGTTTACCCCTTCTACCATTGTCTATTAGTGCATCAACAGCTTCTTGAAGCATTCTCTTTTCATTTTTAACAACTATGTCTGGTGCATGTATCTCCAATAGCTTTTTAAGCCTGTTATTTCTGTTTATAACCCTTCTGTAAAGGTCGTTCAAGTCGGAAGTTGCAAATCTTCCACCGTCAAGCTGAACCATAGGTCTCAAATCCGCAGGTATAATCGGTAGTTTTTTAAGTATCATCCATTCCGGCTGATTTCCAGATGATATGAAATCTCTTACTATTTTAAGCCTTTTTACTACCTTTTTTCTCCTTTGAGTAGAACCTACTGTTTCTAGCTCTTCCTCAAGTTCTTTTTGTAGGCCATCTAAGTCAAGAGTTTGTAGCAACCTGAGTATAGCTTCAGCTCCCATAAGTGCTTCGAACTTATCTCCGTGTTGCTGCTTATAAAGTTTGTACTCTCTTTCGGTTAATATTTTCCCAGTTTTAAGGTTTGTCTCTCCTGGCTCAGTTACTATGTATCTCGCAAAATAAAGTACTGACTCAAGCTCTTTAGGGCTTATCCCCAATATTAAAGACATCTTATTTGGAGTACCTTTTGAATACCATATATGTGATACAGGTGCAGCTAGTGCTATGTGACCCATTCTCTCTCTTCTAACCTTGGCTCTTGTTACCTCAACGCCACATTTTTCACACACCAAGCCTTTGTACCTCATTCTTTTGTACTTACCACAAGCACATTCCCAGTCTTTTGTTGGTCCGAAAATTTTCTCACAGAAAAGTCCATCCATTTCAGGGTTAAGCGTTCTGTAATTTATGGTCTCAGGTTTGGTTACTTCCCCGTAAGACCACTGTTCAATTTTTTCAGGAGAAGCCAGCTTGATCCTTATCCTATTAAAGTCTTTTATACTCATACTTATCGCAAAGCCTCCTTAATATGATCTTTAAAAGCGATATATTCAAAACAAGTAAATGGGATTTCCCCATCTACTTGTTGGATTTTAATTTTTAAGATCTGCCAAAGAAAATTCAGTTATAGTCTCCTCTTTGATAGATTCACTGCTCACATCGATCGGATCTCCTTTTTTATCAAAAAGTTCTACGTCTAATGCAAGTGATTGGAACTCTTTTAACAATACCTTGAACGACTCTGGTAAGTCAGCTTCTGGCATCTCTTCGCCTTTTACAATGGCTTCATAAGTTTTTGTTCTTCCAACGACGTCATCCGATTTTACAGTTAGCATCTCTTGAAGAATGTTGGATGCACCATAAGCTTCTAGTGCCCAAACTTCCATCTCTCCCAATCTTTGTCCACCAAACTGAGCTTTTCCTCCCAGTGGTTGTTGGGTTACAAGTGAATAAGGTCCTATTGCCCTAGCATGCATTTTATCCTCTACAAGATGGTGAAGTTTTAACATGTACATTCTTCCAACAGTTACAGGATTGTCAAACTCTTCCCCTGTTCTTCCGTCGATAAGCTTAACTTTACCAGTTCTGCTACGGCCAGCTCTTTCAAGATACTCTTTTATCTGTTCTTCCGAGGCTCCGTCGAATACAGGTGTAGCTATATAAGTTCCACCGTCTAAATCCCCAATAGCAAGTCCTAAGTGTACTTCAAGTACCTGTCCGATGTTCATACGCGAAGGTACCCCTAATGGGTTTATAACTATGTCAAGTGGCGTACCGTCTTCTAAGAAAGGCATGTCTTCTGAAGGTAATACCCTTGAAACTACCCCTTTGTTTCCGTGACGTCCTGACATTTTATCCCCAACTGTTATCTTTCTTTTTTCAGCCACATATATTCTTATGGTTTTATTTACCCCAGCTTTTAGTTCATCACCATTTTCTCTGGAAAGCTCCAGAACTTCAACTATAGTCCCTTTTGAACCATGAGGCATTCTAAGTGATGTATCCCTTACATCTCTTGCTTTTTCACCAAATATTGCCCTTAAAAGCTTTTCTTCTGCAGGCGGTTCTGTTTCTCCTTTAGGTGTTGTTTTACCAACAAGGATGTCCCCAGCATTTACCTCAGCACCTATTCTTATTATACCTTTGTCGTCTAGGTTTCTTAACGCTTCCTCGCTTACATTCGGTATCTCTCTTGTTATCTCTTCGTCTCCAAGTTTCGTAGACCTAGCTTCGATTTCATATTCCTCGATATGTATAGAAGTGAACACGTCGTCCTTTCTAAGCCTGTCAGAAATCAAAATCGCATCCTCGAAGTTATAACCTTCCCAAGGCATGAAAGCCATTAATATATTTCTTCCAAGAGCAAGGTCTCCGCCTTTTGTTCCCGGTCCGTCGGCAAGGATATCTCCTACCTTGACTTTTTGCCCTAGATCAACAAGAGGTTTTTGATGTAGGCACATAGCTTGGTTGGATCTCTCAAAATTTAGTAGCCTGTTCACATGCTGCTTTCCGTTCTCGTCTTCTACCACTATTTTACTAGCATCTACAACTGTAACTGTACCGCTTACTTTAGTTGTGATTACCGCACCAGAATCTACAGCCACCTTCCTCTCCATTCCAGTCCCTACGAAAGGGGCCTCCGCTTTTAATAGAGGTACTGCTTGACGTTGCATGTTTGATCCCATCAGTGCACGGTTCGCATCATCGTGCTCTAAGAACGGTATTAAAGCTGCCGATACTGATACAACCTGCTTTGGCGAAACATCTAGATAGTCTACCCTTTCACCAGGAATATGTACTATGTCGTGCCCAAATCTACAAACTACATCGCCGATAAACGTCCCATTCTCATCTATTTTACTGTCGGCCTGTGCTATAAATAGCCCGTCTTCATCATCAGCTGCAAGGTACTCTATGTTTTCAAAGTCTACAAAACCATCTTTTACTTTTATATATGGAGTTTCTATAAATCCGTATTTATTTACTTTTGCGTAGGTAGCTAGTGACCCTATTAGACCAATGTTTGGTCCCTCTGGAGTCTCTATAGGACATATTCTTCCATAGTGCGAATCATGTACGTCACGAACCTCGAATCCAGCCCTTTCTCTAGAAAGTCCTCCTGGTCCAAGTGCAGATATTCTCCTCTTGTGAGTAAGTTCCGCAAGCGGGTTTGACTGGTCCATGAATTGAGACAGCTGTCCACTTCCAAAAAAGTCTAGTATAAGTGCATTTAAAGGCCTCGTGTTTAAAAGCGACTGCGGTGTCAAGCTTGTGATGTCCTGGATTGTCATTTTTTCTTTTACCATTTTCCCCATCTTAGCAAGTCCACTTTTGATTTGCATAAGCAGTAGCTCTCCGACACCTCTAACCCTTCTATTAGAAAGGTTGTCTATGTCATCTGTATGTCCTTCGCCGTTGTACAGTTTCTTTACATACTTAACTGTAGCAACTACATCGTCTTTTGTAAGCTGTACTTCTTCTTCTGGAAGGTTCAGCTTCAATCTCTTATTCATCTTGTATCTTCCAACAGGAGCTAAGTCGTACCTTTGAGGGTTAAAAAACATCTGCCTAATAAGCGATCTAGCACTGTCCACCGTTACTAGGTCTCCTGGCCTAAGTTTTTTAAATACCTCCATCACAGCTTCTGCTGAACTTGAAGTAGTATCGTTTATCAATGCGTTAGCCAAAATTTGATCTTCCGGCTTCACTTCCCAATAAGAAATCTGCTCTATTTTCATTTCTAAGATGCTTTCTACAAGCTGTTCACTTATAACTTCTTCAGCCTCTGCAAGTATTTCCCCAGTTTCGAGGTCCATTATATCCTCTTTTAAAAAACTTCCCTCTAGTTTTGTCCTTATAACGGTTAAAAGCTCATTTTTATCATTGTACTTCTCATAATACTTAGAAAGACCTAGCTCTTTGGATTCAAAAAACTCCTCCATTATCTCTCTATTTGTCTCAAAAAATTCAACCGCTTTTAAGAATACACTTGCAAGAACTTTTTTCTTCCTGTCAATTTTTACGTTTAAGAAGTCGTTCTTATCTGTTTCAAACTCTAGCCATGTCCCTTTGTAAGGAATGATTTTTCCAGTAAACAAGTCTTTTCCTGTTTGTATGTTGACCTCTTTGTTAAAAGAAACCCCAGGAGATCTGTGTAGCTGAGATACCACTACCCTCTCTGCACCGTTTATTATGAAAGTCCCTCTTTCTGTCATCAACGGGATCTCTCCGAAGTAAACCAATGACTCTTGAATCTCGTTACCGCTTTTCTTGTTAACCAATCTTAACCTTACTTTAAGAGATGCTGAGTAAGTTTTACCCCTTTTTTTACACTCTAATTCATCGTTTAAAGGAGGTTCACTTTCATGAAGTTCATACCATAAATATTCTAGCCTAACATCTCCTCCAGATGATTCTATAGGGAATGTTTCTCCAAAAGCCTGCTGTAGACCGTTGATCTCCCTATCTGTAGGAACCCTTTTCACCTGTAAAAAGTCTTCGTAAGAGTTCAGTTGGAATTCTAAAAAATGAGGCATAGTACCTCTTTCCTGAATTCTCCCAAAACTTAATCTTTCAATAAGTTTCCCCATTACTTCACACCCCTCATTATTTCATTAATGATTAACAGCTGATATATTGATCCAAAGAATATACCAATCATCAATCATCAATGCTAAAATCATTTTAACATTTATAAACCTTGTTTGTTTTGTTAGAAATTTTTAATTCTATTTTTAGAATGAGTAAAAAGGCACTCCCAAAGAGTGCCTCTACTCTTTAAAGCAATTTATTCAATTACTTAACTTCTACTTCAGCTCCAGCTTCAGTTAATTTAGCTTTGATCGCTTCAGCTTCTTCTTTAGAAGCTCCTTCTTTTATAGCTCCACCGTTGTCTACTAGGTCTTTAGCTTCTTTTAGTCCTAATCCAGTGATAGCTCTTACTTCTTTGATTACAGCTATTTTCTTAGCTCCACCGCTTATTAGGATTACGTTGAATTCTGTTTGTTCTTCTGCTGCTGCTCCAGCTTCTGCTGCTGCTACCGCTACAGGTGCTGCTGCAGTTACTCCAAAGTGATCTTCTAATGTTGATACTAACTCTTTAAGTTCTAATACTGACATAGCTTCTAAGTCAGCTATAAATTGTTCTTTATTGAATGCCATTAGTTTTTCCTCCTTAATTTTTCTTTTTCTAAAATCAGATTTTATTTTTAATTATTCAGCTGCCTCTTGTTTGTCAGCTATAGCTACAAGACCGTATGCAAGTTTTCTTATTGGTCCTAACATACCATTTAACACCATAGAAAGTAGTTGTTCTCTTGATGGTAGTTTTGCCAATGCTTCAACTTCTGCTGCGTCGACTCTTTTACCAGCAAGACATCCAGCTTTAATGTTAAATACTTTTTTATTTTTTCCGAATTCGTAAGCTACCTTAGCAGGTGCTACGGCATCGCCATATCCAAACGCGAATGAAGTTGTTCCTTCTAAAACATCGTCAAAAGAATCTTCAACTCCTGCTTCTTTCAAAGCAATGTTGAATAGTCTGTTTTTAGCAACAATGTATTCTGCTCCAGCTTCTCTCATTTGCTTTCTTAGATCAGTTTCTTCGTTTACTTTCAGTCCTTTATAATCAACCAAAACGATAGATTCTGCTTTTTTAATTTTTTCTACTAATTCAGCTACGACCTGCTTTTTAACTTCAGTTGCCATTCCCTATTCACCTCCTCTTAATTCAAAAATAAACCTCCGTTCCAAAGACAAAGACGGAGGTATTGTATATCAAGTGAGGTTTTGCGCTACACTCTACACATAAACCTCGGTAGGATATTTAAGGACTACGCCACCTACTGTCTTTGGTTCTATTAATTATATTATGTTGTAAACTATGCTTCTAAATATTTGTTAACTAAGATTGGGTCCATCTTAACTCCTGGCCCCATAGTTAGTGAAATCGCAACTGTTCTTAGGTATTGACCTTTTGATGCAGATGGTTTCAATTTTACTATCTCAGCCAAGAAAGCTTTGAAGTTTTCTTCTAATTTAGCATCTTCAAAATCAACTTTTCCAACCGGAACGTGAATAGATCCTAATTTATCTACTCTGAAAGCCAACTTACCTCTTTTGAACTCAGATACGGCTTGAGCGATGTCTGCAGTAACTGTTCCCGATTTAGGGTTAGGCATCAAACCTTTAGTTCCTAATATTTTACCAAGTTTACCAAGTTTAGGCATCATGTCAGGAGTAGCTATAACTACGTCGAAATCAAACCATCCACCTTGGATTTTTGCGATGTACTCTTCTGCACCAGCATAGTCAGCTCCAGCTTCTAAAGCTTTCTCGATGTTTTCACCTTGAGTTATCGCTAATATTCTTACGTTTTTACCTGTTCCATGAGGAAGCACAACAGTACCTCTCACTTGTTGGTCAGCATGTCTAGGATCTACTCCCAATTTCAACGCTACCTCTACAGTCTCAACGAATTTAGCTGTTCTTGTTTTCTTAACTAATTCTAGCGCTTCTTGTACTGTATATAATTTTCCAGTTTCAACTAGTTTAGCTATTTCTAAATACTTTTTACCTCTTTTTTTCGCCATTATTCTGCTATCCTCCTTTTGTGGTTAAGCGGATTATTTTTCCTACCACTAATTTCCGTACTCCGAAATAACAGTGCACACATCTTCATCTAATATTAATTAGTCAGTTATTTTTATACCCATACTTCTTGCTGAACCTGCAATTATGTTCATTGCAGCTTCTACTGAAGCAGCATTAAGATCCGGCATTTTTGTTTCAGCCAATTCTCTTAATTGAGCAGTTGTTACTTTTCCAGCAACCTCTTTTTTAGAGTTAGCCGCTCCTGATTTGATTCCTGCAGCTTTTTTAAGTAGATCTGATGCAGGTGGAGTTTTAAGGATAAACGTGAAGCTTCTGTCGTTGTAAACAGATATTTCAACTGGTATTATCCATCCAGCTTTATCTTGAGTTTTTGCATTGAAAGCCTTACAGAATTCCATGATGTTAACCCCGTGTTGTCCAAGCGCTGGCCCTACTGGCGGTGCTGGATTAGCCTTCCCTGCTGGTAATTGTAATTTAATTTTTCCGATTACTTCTTTTGCCATTTTTTAAGTTACACCTCCGTAAATTTGTGGTTATAATGATTAAAATCTCCCACTTCAAGAAGAAAACCTAAGCTTTTTTAACTCCATCAAAGCTTACCTCCACAGGAGTCATTCTTCCGAACATTTCTAACATGACCTTAACTTTTTTATGCTCATGATCTATTTCCGAAACCTTACCTGTGTTGCCTGCAAAACCACCTTCTAGCAGCTCCACAAGGTCACCTTCTTTGAAATCCAGCTCGATTTTGAGCTCCTTTTCTCCCTCTCCTCCTGTTTCAAGCCCTATCTTTCTGAAAAGGGAACGAACCTCCGAGTCCTCTAACGGCGTAGGTTCAGATCCAACTCCTACGAAACCTGTTACTCCATTTGTGTTTCTTATAACGTACCAAGCCTCTGAATCTACTCTAAATCCTATGCCTTCATTACTTTCTTCTTTTTCCACCAGCATCTCAACCATGACATACCCTGGAAACAGTTTTCTAGAAACTGTTTTCTTTTTACCTCTTCTCATTTCTACACTTTCCTCTTCAGGGACTACGATTCTAAAAACCCTATCCTCCAGATTCAAGCTTTCTATTCTTTTTTCAAGGTCAGCTTTAACTT
Organism: uncultured Ilyobacter sp.; assembly: GCA_963675185.2. Taxonomy (GTDB): domain Bacteria; phylum Fusobacteriota; class Fusobacteriia; order Fusobacteriales; family Fusobacteriaceae; genus Ilyobacter_A. The sequence goes on along the minus strand of CAXXOH010000003.1, from coordinate 1,211,403 downwards.
TCTTTTCGTACCCAGAATATGTATGAATTATGTACCATCTTTTTTCTAGTTGTTTTTCCATTTATTATCCTCCAAAAAAGGCAATAACTAAGTCCAGAAACTTCGAGAACAACAAGTCAAACAACCCTAGATATACACTTAGCACAATACTAAGAGCAGCGACCAAAAAGGTAGCGTTCAAAACTTCCTGTTTATTCGGCCAAGAAACTTTTTTGTACTCACCTTTTATTTCTTCTAAAAAATTTTGTCTCATTCACCAACCACCTAGCTTTCGCCTATATAAAAAAATGGCAGGTCAAGAGGGACTCGAACCCCCAACCCTCGGTTTTGGAGACCGATGCTCTACCAATTGAGCCATTGACCTGCACGTAGTAAGTTATTTAAACTGTTCTAAACTTCATATAGTACTATTTTTTAGTTTCTTTGTGAAGAGTTACTTTTTTATCCCATTTGCAGTATTTGTTCATTTCTAATCTTTCAGTTGTGTTTTTTTTGTTTTTGTTAGTACTGTAGTTTCTTCTTTTACATTCAGTACACTCTAATAAGACATTTACTCTCATTAATATCTACACCTCCACTCGTCTAAACGGAATACGTTATTTTCCTCCCATATCTAATTTAAGATGTGGTACAAGCGTCTCAATAATCCGCTCATCAAGACGAAAGTAATCTTATCATATTTCCAATACTTTGTCAAGGGAATTTTATAAAGTTTTTTCCTGGTGTTTTAGACGTCTTTTCTTTTTCAGTATAAAAAAGCTTGGCGAATACCTATCCTTCCGGGGCGTTGCCACCCGAGTACTTTCGGCGTTTAAGGGCTTAACTTCTGGGTTCGGTATGTGACCAGGTGTACCCCCTTAGCTATCTTCACCAAGCTATGGTTTACTTATTCTTTTCGTGTCTTAGAACACTCAAAACTGTATAGTAGAAAGATTTGTTTCTAGGTTAAGATTTCGTCATATTAGTACTGGTCAGCTAAACACCTTGCAGCGCTTACACACCCAGCCTATCTACCTCCTAGTCTCGAAGGTGACTTATTGTCTTACGACAGAGAGTACTTATCTTGAAGTGGGCTTCCCGCTTAGATGCTTTCAGCGGTTATCCTTTCCAAACGTGACTACCCTGCTATGCCTCTGGCGAGACAACAGGTACATCAGAGGTTTGTCCATCCCGGTCCTCTCGTACTAAGGACAGATCTTCTCAATACTCTTACGCCTACAGTGGATAGGGACCGAACTGTCTCACGACGTTCTGAACCCAGCTCACGTACCGCTTTAATGGGCGAACAGCCCAACCCTTGGGACCTTCTCCAGCCCCAGGATGCGATGAGCCGACATCGAGGTGCCAAACTTTGCCGTCGATATGGACTCTCGGGCAAAATCAGCCTGTTATCCCCAGAGTAGCTTTTATCCGTTGAGCGACGACCCTTCCATTCGGAATCGCCGGATCACTATGTCCTGCTTTCGCACCTGCTCGACCCGTCAGTCTCGCAGTCAAGCTCCCTTCTGCCATTGCACTCTTCGGTTGATTTCCATCCAACCTGAGGGAACCTTTGAACGCCTCCGTTACTCTTTCGGAGGCGACCGCCCCAGTCAAACTGCCCACCTAGCACTGTCTCCAGGAATCCACTTCCCAGATTAGAATTCCGAGGTTACATGGTTGGTATTCCACCAGCGACTCCGCTGCAGCTAGCGCCACAGCATCCCTGTCTCCCAACTATCCTATACACATAACATCAAAACCCAATACCAAGCTACAGTAAAGCTTCATGGGGTCTTTCCGTCCTACTGCAGGTAACCGGTATCTTCACCGGTAATACAATTTCACCAGGCCTCCCGCCAAGACAGCATTCGAGTCATTACACCATTCGTGCAGGTCGGAACTTACCCGACAAGGAATTTCGCTACCTTAGGACCGTTATAGTTACGGCCGCCGTTCACTGGGGCTTCAATTCGGAGCTCTCACTCCTCCTCTTAACCTTCCAGCACTGGGCAGGTGTCAGCCCATATACATCGCCTTTCAGCTTAGCATAGACCTGTGTTTTTGCTAAACAGTTGCTCGAATCTCTTCACTGCGGCCGCCAAGCGCTCAAGTTCGCGTGTAACTATCACCCTTAGCGGCACCCCTTCTCCCGAAGTTACGGGGCTATTTTGCAGAGTTCCTTAGCGAGAGTTAGCCTGTCCGCCTTAGATTTCTCATCCTGACCACCTGTGTCGGTTTACAGTACGGGCACTTAAATTCTCAGTAGAAGCTTTTCTCGGCAGTGTAGGATTTGCACCTTCGCGCTTGCGCGCTCCACATCACACCTCAGATATAACCCTACGGATTTTCCTATAGGGTCATCCTACATGCTTGTACAGGGACAACCGTCGCCCTGCGCACATACCTTCCTGCGTCCCTCCATCCCTCAAACAAATTTAAGTGGCACAGAAATATTAATCTGTTTTCCATTCGCCTACGCAAATCGCCTCGGCTTAGGTCCCGGCTTACCCAGAGAAGACAAACTTTACTCTGGAAACCTTGGTCTTCCGGCGAGCGGGATTCTCACCCGCTTTCTCGCTACTCATTCCTGCATTCTCACTTCTGATACCTCCAGTACTCCTTACGGTATACCTTCTACGGCCTACAGAACGCTCTCCTACCAATGTACTATGTACATTCCACAGCTTCGGTTTATATCTTAGCCCCGTTACATTGTCGGCGCAGAGACTCTCGACCAGTGAGCTATTACGCACTCTTTAAAGGTATGGCTGCTTCTAAGCCAACCTCCTGGTTGTTTCCGAATCTCCACCTCCTTTCCCACTTAGATATAATTAGGGACCTTAGCTGGTGGTCTGGGTTGTTTCCCTCTCGACAATGGATCTTAGTACCCATAGTCTCACTCCCAATTTCTAAATCTACGGTATTCGGAGTTTGATTGACTTCGGTAAGCTATACGCCCCCTAGGCCATTCAGTGCTCTACCCCCGCAGATAAACAATTGAGGCTGCACCTAAATGCATTTCGGAGAGAACGAGCTATCTCCTGGTTCGATTGGCTTTTCACCCCTAAACCTACCTCATCCCCCGGCTTTTCAACGACGGTGGGTTCGGACCTCCACTGTGTCTTACCACAGCTTCATCCTGGACAGGCTTAGATCACCAGGTTTCGCGTCTACGACATACGACTAATTCGCCCTATTCAGACTCGGTTTCCCTTCGGCTCCGGTTTCCTTAACCTTGCCGCATATCGCAACTCGCAGGATCATTCTCCAAAAGGCACGCCGTCACACATATAAAGTGCTCCGACCGCTTGTAAGCGCACGGTTTCAGGTTCTATTTCACTCCCCTCCCGGGGTTCTTTTCACCTTTCCCTCACGGTACTATTCGCTATCGGTCAGTAAGAGTATTTAGCCTTACGTGATATGGTCCACGCGGATTCACACCAGGTTTCACGTGCCCGGTGCTACTCGGGATACGGTGCACTGTTTAGCTCAAGTTTTCATGTACAGGACTTTCACCTTCTGCGGTCGGCCTTTCCAAACCGTTCCACTAACTTGACTAAATCAGCTGGATATCTTGCAGTTCTCCAAGCTCCATTCCCACTACCCCGATACTGCAACGGCTGCATCCTTGACACAGCATCGGTTTAGGCTCTTCCCCGTTCGCTCGCCGCTACTTAGGGAATCGTTTTTACTTTCTCTTCCTCGGGTTACTTAGATGTTTCAGTTCACCCGGTACCCTTTTTCATGCCAGTTCTCCAAACTGGCAGGTTGCCCCATTCGGAAATTCCAGGATCAAAGCTCGTTTGCAGCTCCTCTGGACTTTTCGCAGCTTACCACGTCCTTCATCGGCTCTTACTACCAAGGCATTCTCCGTACGCCCTTAATTTCTTAACCTAAAACAGACTTTTCAGTCTAACTCTTTTTTTATCTACTATACAGTTTTCAATGTCCTAATGTAATATTTTTCAATTAAATAGGCGCCCTAGAGCACCTCTATCGAAGAACATCACAACAAAATAGAGAAAGTAAGCTTTTATCTCCTTAGAAAGGAGGTGATCCATCCGCACCTTCCGGTACGGATACCTTGTTACGACTTCACCCCAATCGCTTACCACACCTTAGGAAACTCCCTCCCCGAAGGGTTAGGCCGTTTACTTCAGGTGCAACAAACTCTCGTGGTGTGACGGGCGGTGTGTACAAGACCCGAGAACGTATTCACCGCGACATTGCTGATTCGCGATTACTAGCGATTCCAACTTCACGAAGTCGAGTTGCAGACTTCGATCCGAACTAAGAACAGCTTTCTGAGATTCGCTCCATGTCACCATATTGCTTCTCTCTGTACTGCCCATTGTAGCACGTGTGTAGCCCAGGTCATAAGGGGCATGATGACTTGACGTCATCCCCACCTTCCTCCTGCTCGTCGCAGGCAGTCTCGCTAGAGTCCCCAACTTAATGCTGGCAACTAACGATAGGGGTTGCGCTCGTTGCGGGACTTAACCCAACATCTCACGACACGAGCTGACGACAGCCATGCACCACCTGTCACTGCATTCCCCCGAAGGGGCACCAAACCATCTCTGGTAAGTTTGCAGGATGTCAAGACCTGGTAAGGTTCCTCGCGTTGCGTCGAATTAAACCACATGCTCCACCGCTTGTGCGGGTCCCCGTCAATTCCTTTGAGTTTCATTCTTGCGAACGTACTCCCCAGGCGGATCACTTATCGCATTAGCTTCGGCACGGAGGTTCGACCCCCTACACCCAGTGATCATCGTTTACAGCGTGGACTACCAGGGTATCTAATCCTGTTTGCTCCCCACGCTTTCGCACTTTAGCGTCAGTATCTGTCCAGTGAGCTGGCTTCCCTATCGGCATTCCTACAAATATCTACGAATTTCACCTCTACACTTGTAGTTCCGCCCACCTCTCCAGTACTCTAGCCAACCAGTTTCCAACGCAATACGGGGTTGAGCCCCGCATTTTAACATCAGACTTAATCGGCCGCCTAGATGCCCTTTATGCCCAATAATTCCGGATAACGCTTGCGACATACGTATTACCGCGGCTGCTGGCACGTATTTAGCCGTCGCTTCTTCTGCAGGTACCGTCACTTGCTTCTTCCCTGCTGAAAGCACTTTACAATCCGAAGACCTTCATCGTGCACACAGAATTGCTGGATCAGACTTTTGGTCCATTGTCCAATATTCCCCACTGCTGCCTCCCGTAGGAGTAAGGGCCGTGTCTCAGTCCCCTTGTGGCCGTTCACCCTCTCAGGCCGGCTACCCATCGTAGCCTTGGTAGGCCGTTACCCTACCAACTAGCTAATGGGACGCAAAGCTCTCCCCTAGCGCATATAGCTTTCATACACCGGCGATGCCGCCAGCGCATAATATCCGGTATTAGCTGTCGTTTCCAACAGTTGTCCCGGGCTAAGGGGCAAGTTCTTTACGCGTTACTCACCCGTCCGCCACCGTACTAATGCCCGAAGGCAAATTCCAGTCGACTTGCATGTGTTAAGCATTCTGTCAGCGTTCATCCTGAGCCAGGATCAAACTCTTCATTCAATATATTCTATCCTCTTAACGAGGTATTCACCATAATCTTTGGCGCTTAACTTTCTCTATTTAGTTCTCAATGTCCTTGTTTTTTACTGCGCCCTGTTCTGAGGCACAGGGATAATATTATCACAGGTACAGCTCTTTGTCAACAAGTTTTTTATATTTTTTTTAAAGCCTGCTCAAATGAGCAGGCTTTTTTTATTTTACAACTATATTAACTATTTTCCCAGGTACTACGATTACTTTTACTACCTGCTTGTCTTCAATATGTTTTTTTACATTTTCACTATCCAAAGCTAATTTTTCCAAATCCTGCTTGCTTATACTTCTATCTACATCTATAGTAGCTCTAAGTTTCCCATTTACCTGTACAGCTATCTGAATTTCGTCTGCCACAGTAAGTTCCTCAACATATTCAGGCCAAGAAACATCAAAAAGATATCCTGCCTTTCCTAGCTCTTCCCAAAGTTCGTCACATACGTGAGGAGCGAACGGAGACAAGAGCACTACTATATTGCTTAAAACTTCTGTAAATACTTTTTTAGATTCTGGGCTAAGCTCGTCTTTATCCAAAGTATTTGTCTTATAATCCTGAAGTTCATTTAAAAGCTCCATTACTGCAGCTATGGATGTATTAAAATGGTAATCATCTTCTATAGCTTCTGTCACCTTCTTTATGGTTTGGTGAAGTTTTCTCACAACAGCCTTATCCCCTTTTGTAAGTTTGAACAGGTCCACTTTCCCATTCTCGAAAAACTGTTTGTTCTCGGTTACCATTCTCCATACCTTGTTCAGGAACCTAAAAGATCCCGCAAGACCGTTTTCATTCCATTCAAGTTCTCTTTCAGGAGGTGCAGCAAACATAGTAAACAACCTGGCTGTATCGGCACCGTAGTTTTCTATTATGTGAACTGGGTCTACCCCGTTATTTTTCGACTTAGACATCTTTTCAATTTTTACGCTCAGTTCTTCGCCAGTTTCCTTAGAGTATGAGCTCCCGTTTTTAAACTCAACTTCATTGGCATAAAGGTATTTACTCTCTTTTTTTGAATGATATGAAGGTCCTAACACCATCCCTTGAGTAAGCAACCTTTTGAACGGCTCATCGGTAGATATAAGCCCTAAATCCCTCAATACTTTATGGAAAAATCTAGAGTATAGCAGGTGCATAACAGCATGCTCTACCCCGCCTATGTATTGGTCCACAGGTGACCACGAGTTTGCTATCTCGCCATCAAAAGGCAGCTTATCGTTTTTAGGATCGCAGTATCTCAAATAATACCAAGACGAGTCCACAAAGGTATCCATCGTGTCGGTTTCTCTTTTGGCTTTACCTCCACACTTAGGACAAACGGCATTTTTAAACTCATCCGAAGTTTCTAGAGGGTTCCCTTTCCCAGTAAACTCTATATCCGTAGGAAGTTTCACAGGTAGGTTTTCATCTTTTTCCATTACAATCCCGCATTCCTCGCAATAAAGGGCTGGTATAGGAGTCCCCCAATATCTTTGCCTGCTTACTCCCCAGTCTTTCAATCTATATTTTGCAGTCCTGCTACCCAGACCGTTTTCTTCCAAATATTCAGCTATTGAAGTCAGCGCTTTTTTATTAGGAGTGCCATCAAAGTTTCCTGAATTTTTAAGTATCCCCTGTCCGGTATAGGCGTTTTCCATTGTAGAGGCATCCAAGTCTTCAATCTCTTTTGTCTTCTTGTCAACTGGGAATATAACCGGAACTATTGGCAAGTCATATTTTTTTGCAAAAGCAAAATCCCTCTCATCGTGAGCCGGAACAGCCATAACAGCCCCTGTCCCGTAGTTCATAAGTACATAATCTCCTATCCAAAGCGGTACCTTGCTGCCATTTACAGGATTTATTACGTGTTTCCCTGTAAATACCCCGTTTTTCTCCTTACCTTCCGCTGACCTTTCAATTACGTCGGCATTTTTCATTTTTTCAATTTCTGTCTTTATAGAAGGATTGTCTGTCAAAATCTCATCTACTAAAGGGTGTTCCGGTGCCAAGACAGCATAGGTAACCCCAAAAAGTGTGTCTACTCTGGTCGTAAAAACCGGTATTTTAGTATCCGTTCCATCTAATACAAAGTCTATCTCAGTCCCGTAAGACTTACCTATCCAGTTTTTCTGCATTGCAAGCACCTTTTCAGGCCATCCATCTTTTAGTTCCTCGTGGCCGCTTAAAAGCTCATCTGCGTAATCTGTTATTTTGAAAAACCACTGCGTCAAATCTTTTTGTATTACATCGGTATCGCCGTGCCTCCAGCACTTTCCATTTTCCACCTGTTCATTTGCCAGCACTGTATCACATTTAGGGCACCAGTTTACTGTAGATTTTTTTCTGTAAACAATACCCTTCTCGTACATTTTTTTAAATATCCACTGATTCCATTTATAATAGTCTTCTCTATAGGTCCAGATCTCCCTGTCCCAATCGTAAGATATCCCCAAAAGGTTTAGCTGTTCCTTCATGTTTTCTATATTTGATTGAGTCCATTTTGCTGGATGAGCTCCATTTTGAATGGCCGCATTTTCCGCAGGAAGTCCAAAAGAATCCCAGCCAAAAGGATGTAAAACATTGTATCCCTTCATTTTTTTGTATCTTGCAATTACATCTCCTATTGTATAGTTTCTAACGTGTCCCATATGGAGTTTTCCGGACGGGTAGGCAAACATCTCTAAAACATAATAATTATCTTTACCCTCCTGCTTCTCAGGTGTCTTAAAAATATTTTCTTCCTTCCACTTTTTCTGCCACTTGGCTTCTATCTCCTTGAAAGTATAGTCTCTCACCCATTTCACTCCCTTTTCGTCTTTTTACATTTGCACAATCTAATATAACATACTTCAATATTTTATACAAGTATTTGAAGCCTGGCTGAACGCTGTTAAATTGAAAAAATTATTTAAAAAAAATTTAATCCCATAGAAAAAAGCAACCCTAAAGTTGCCTTAGTCTTTTCTATAGCCCGAGAGCCACGCCTCGCTTTTTCTCTTTATCCTTTGTATGGCATTGTCCACAGATTTTATCTTTTTTTCAAGTTTTTTAGCTATATCCTTATAGCTAAACCCCAACGCCATGTAAGTAAACACGTCATTTTCAAAAGTACTCAAATTTTCACTCAAGTATTCTTTGAGACCTAATAGCTGTTCTTTCGTTAGGTAGAGTTCTTCCGGGTTGTAAGAAACGTAAGATTCCAGCCCCTTTACATAAACTACTTCTCTGTTGTCTTCATTTTCTCCCTGTATCCCTATAGCTGAGTTTAACGCCATGTTTTTTTGAGAATTTGCAGATTTGATAGCCGTTATAAGCTGTCTTTTTATGCATATAGAGGCGAACGTCTTAAAAGATGCAGTTTTATCTTTGTCGTACGCCCTTATAGCCTTTAAAAGGCCAATCATTCCCTCCTGGATAAGATCTTCTCTTTCAGCCCCCATTAAAAAATAGTTCCTAGCCTTTAGGAAAACAAAGTTTTTATACTGATCAAATATTTTCCCAACCGCTTCCTGGTCACCATTCTTTGCCTGATCCAAAAGTTCATCTGTAACCAAGTTTTCCATCGTCATACTTACACTCTCCCCCGTAAAAAACACAAGCTACACGAATTACCCTATAACCAAATAATACCCCTTTATTATTATATCCTATTTTTTGAAATTTCAGAAAGCAATATTCCACCTGCAACAGAAACATTTAACGAATTTATTTTACCAAACACAGGTATCTTTATGAGAACATCGCAGTATTCTTTAACTTTTTTCCTTATTCCAGAGCCCTCGCTCCCCAATACAAGGGCAGTTTTTTCAGGATAGTTTTCCTCGTAGTAATATTTCTCACCAGATGCCTCTGCACCGTAAACCCAAAAATCTAGTTTTTTCAGCTGTTCTATAGCTTCCGATATATTTTTCACCTTGACTATATCCACATACTCTATCGCTCCAGTAGAGGTCTTTACCACGGTCTCGTTTATTCTTACGGAATTCCTCTCAGGAATTATTATTCCTGAAACATCAAATATCTCTGCACTCCTTATCAAGGCTCCTAGGTTCCTAGGATCCTGTATGCCGTCCAATATTAGAACTGTTGCAGTTTTCTTTTTAGTAAGTTTCTCCAAAAATTCTCCAAAATCCACATAGTAATCATAGGCGTCCATATACGCAACTACACCCTGTGAGTTTTCAACCCTTTTATCAGTATACGCTATCTTTACGCCTTTTCTTCTGGCTTCTGCCAAAAGTCCAGCTAACCTGTCTTGACTCCCCCCCTTAAACACCTCTATTTTATCTATATTCCTATTATTTTTCAAAGCTTCCATTACAGGATTAGGTCCGATTATTTTCTCCATTAATATCTTCTATACCTCCACTTTTATTCTTTCTATTTTAGCTCCCAATTTAGACAGTTTACCCTCTAGATTTTCATACCCTCTATCTATGTGGTAGATCCTGTTGACAACCGTTTCCCCTTCAGCCACCAAGGCTGCCAAAACTAAGCTCGCCCCGGCTCTCAAATCACTGGCCATGACTTCTGCCCCACTGTATTCTTGCCCACCGTTTATTATAGCTACATTCCCGTCAACGTGTATGTTAGCACCCATCCTGTTTAACTCCGGTATGTGCATAAACCTGTTCTCGAAAACAGTTTCTTTTACTTCTCCTGTTCCGGGAACCGTCGACATGAGTGACATCATTTGCGCCTGAAGGTCTGTAGGAAATCCTGGATGAGGCATAGTTTGAACTTTTATAGATTTTAGGTCGCTTGTTTTAGAATCCGTCCAAATATAATCTCCATCCTGCTTTATCTTTACCCCCATCTCCTGAAGCTTCATTATAAAGCTTTCAAGATGGCAAAAATCCACACCCTTTATCCTTATCTCCCCCTCAGTCATTATAGAAGCTATCAAAAAAGTCCCTGCTTCTATCCTGTCAGGAATTATAGAATACTCACAAGGAGAAAGTTTGTCCACACCCTCTATATCGAGCCTGGATGTACCTATTCCCTTTATTTTAGCCCCCATGGCGTTCAAAAAATTACAAAGATCTTCCACCTCCGGCTCACTGGCGGCATTCTCTATTACAGTTTTCCCCTTAGCCTTGACCGCTGCCATGACTACATTTTCCGTGGCGCCAACACTCGGGAAGTCAAAGATTATATTAGCTCCAACAAGTTCGTCCACTTCCGCTTCCACATATCCGTGGCTTATGTCTATTTTAGCTCCAAGGGCTTCGAATCCTTTTAAATGGTAATCCACTGGCCTTGCACCTATGGCACATCCACCCGGAAGTGACACCCTCGCTTTTTTCTCATGTGCGAGCATAGGTCCCATCACCAAAAACGATGCCCTCATTTTTTTTACAAGTTCATATGGAGCCTCTGTCCTTTTGATGCCTGTGTTTTCTATCCTATAAGAATCCTCATCTATCTTCTCTATTTCCAAGCCCAGCTCTCTCAAAAGATTCATAAGCGTCCTTATATCCATCAAATTCGGCACATTCCTTAAAATATACGTCCCCTTCTCTATTAAGGTTGCTATTAAAATTGGGAGCGCTGCATTTTTTGCGCCGCTTATCTTAACTTCCCCATTCAAGCTCGCCTTACCTTTTATTCTAAAAGCTTCTACCATTTATTCCTCCTACTTTTTCTTTTTCTGCTTCTGCATACAAATAGGGCATTTATACCCAAATAATTTTTCTACGATGCTTATCTTTTTAAAGCTATCCCTATATTCCGGAAGCTTCTCACTGAGCTCGTTGTAACACTTTTTACAAATCTTCTTTCCTCTGTTTTTGCTAAATATCTCCCCCAGACCCACGTCTATGAAATCCTGATCCATATCCCTTATGATCAAATCGTCCTCGTCGTTTTCCAGAGGCAGCTTAGATATGACCACCAGTCCTATGTCGCCGCGATAGGCCAAACCATCCACAAGTTCATATCTTACACCAAGCTTTTCTGCCGCCATTATGTACGGTTTCAAGCTGTCAAATGGTATTTCCCTACTCATTTTTATCATGAGGACTTCCTTGCCCTTCATGGCATCCAAAATTTCCTGATAAATATCGTCCTCTATAACTTGGTCCTTCTGAAGGGCAGCCACCACCCTTTCTTTATACTCACCCAGATAGAAGTTTTTTTCATTCTGAGTCCTAAAAAAATCAAGCTTATTTTTTTCCTTTTCATCTAAGAATTCATCGAATTTCACCCGTATCAACTCTCTTCTAAAAAACTACAATCAACGACCCGAAAACACTTCAATTATATCATATTTATCCTCTTTTTCAAAAACATTGTACAACTAAAATCTAGACCTGCACTTTTGGAATATATCAATGGTACCGAAGCCCCCCGGCTTGGTTATTACCTCGTATCTTCCGTCAAAACTTTGGCACAAGGCTATGCCAGGCTCCACCTGTTTTTTTACATTCAGCCCCTTTATTCCTAGGCTTTTCATCACCTTGAGGGTTGTTTCGCCGCCGGATATGAATATCTTGGTTATCGCAAAACTACTGGCAATCTCTGCTGCAAACTGACCGATATAGTCGCTTATTTCATCCGTGCTGTACCCCATTTCAATGAGCCTGTACATTTCCTCTTTCCGAGAAAGGCTTCTTACGAATATATCCTTATCATTTTTCAAATTTTCATAAACGTTTCTGCCCCTGTCCTCTAGGTTCAAGTCTATAATGTTTAACTCATCGGATTTATACCCTAATAAATAATCCATCTGTTCTATATTCTTGTCGTTACAGGATCCGGAAACGATAAGAACCCTTTCCCTTCTATAACCCCATCCCTTCATGAGATATTCCATCATGCCGGCTGAACCGACTACATACCTGTCCATTCCAAGTTTTATAAGTGCTTCTGAAATAGTCTTTAGGTCACTGTCAGTTTCAGCATCTAAGATTATAACGCGATCCTCAATCCCTTTAAGTCTTTTTTCCAAACCCTCCCTTACGTCCTGCAAAAACACGTTTTCTCCCATTTTGAAAAGCTCGCTGAGGTAATTTGTCTTTATAGGATGTATGGGGTCTCTGCTAAACTCACTCATGTTGAGCGGAACTCCGTTTACATAGTGTCTGCCGTTTTTCACTATCCTCCCCAAGGTAGGGAAGCTGGGTACCACAATTACCTTGTCTTCTTTACATAAATTTGCTAGGATAGCCTCTATCTCTTCTCTTAGATTTCCCCGAAGGGTTGAGTCGATTTTTTTATAAAACCTTTCAAATCCGTTTTCTTTTATCTTTAAAAATATCTCTTCCACTCTTTTCATTGCTGCAGTGGGATCTGAATTTCTCGTCTCGCTGGATATGACATTTACCTCTGAGGCTGTCACCAGGTTTTCGTCCACCAGGCTAACAACTTCAAGTCCATACTTTCTTATCTGTAAAGCCACATCATTGGCACCTGTAAAATCATCTGCAATTACCGCTAGTCTCATCTCATCCCCTCTTAATTTTTTTTTTAGGAAGATAGAAATATGCCTCCGTACCCTTATAGAGTTTACTTTTCAGATAAAGTCTCTCATTGTAGAAGTGAAGCATCTTATTAACAAGGGTCAGCCCAAGTCCTAGCCCTCTGTGCCTTCTTGTGTCCCCCTCTTCCAGCTGCCTGAAGTCCTCTAGCAGCTCATTTATCTTACTTTCATCCATACCTATCCCGGTATCTCTTATCGAGATTCTTACCTTGTCTTTCTTGTCCTTCACGTTTATAGTTATGCTAACTGCCTCCTCTGAAAATTTCAGGGCATTTGATATCAAGTTGGAAAAAATCTGCTTTATAGACTCCCTGTCGCCGACTATTTCCATAGATTTTCTATCGTACTGCTTCTCTATGACTACATCCTTTTTGTTTATGAGGTTCTCCAGCTTCTGAAGCACTTCCTCTATCAATTCCTCCAAATCTATCTGCTCATAGGCCATGTGGTAGTCGCCACTCTCTATTTTCGAGTAAGACAGCAAATTTTCTATGAGCTCTTGAAGCCTCTCTATATTATTCAAAGTGGTCTTTAAAGCTCTTCTCTGCATTACCGCTATGTTACCCATTTTTCCATCTAGCATGAGTTCGGTGTAGCCCTTTATCGGAACTAGAGGTATTTTAAGTTCATGACTTATGTTGGCAAGAAATATATTCTTCATCCTCTCAGAGTTTTGGATACTTTTCATGGCGTTTTCCAGTTTAGTATTTTCATCCAAGAGTTTCAGGTATAACTTCCTGTTCTCCATAGCAAGAACTATGGTTCTAACATAGGTGAATATAGACCTTCTAAGCTCCTGCCCCAGTTTGCCGTTGTTGTCCACAAAAAGCAATCCGTAAAGCTCACCGTCGTTGTGGTTTATCAGCGGGAACACATAGGCTTCCCTGGCCTTGTCGTAAAAGTCCACAACCTCCCCTACAGTCACGAATTCCTTCCTTTTTATGAAGTTCAAAAACCCTTCGTCAGCCTTTATTTTTTCTGGGATGTCCGCCATACCCAAGCTAGACCTCAACTCTAGTTCCGGCCCTAATTTTACGTATATGGCAACTTTAGATATGGAAAGCCCCTCTCTTATACCCTTGGCTATAATCTGGTAGAACCTCTCATTTACCATAAACCTGGATATATTGACTATCAAATAGTACATGTTGGTTATCTCGGATATCCTGTTGTTTAATATTTTATTTATACTATCTATATTCTTATTCTTTTCACTTAGGTTTTTCTGTGCATCCTTAAGCTCCCTGTTGGCCTCCTCCAGCCTCTCGGAATAGAGCTTATTATGAGTGTCTGCCCTTTCTAGTTCATCTATCTTATTTTTAAGTATGTCTACCATCTTCTCAAAATCACGCGCCAATAGACCTATCTCGTCATCCTTTTCCTTCAGATCGTCCAAGCTTATGTCAAAATTTCCCTCTTTCAGCGAGTTTATCTTCATTGTTAGGGCCTTTATGGAATCCATTATAACTCCCAAAATAGTCCCTGAGACCAGGTAAAGCAGTGCAAACACAAAAAAAAGCGTTATGAAAAGTGATATGGACACCTCAACTACGTTTTCAAACAAAAAATTAGTCTCGTAAAGAGTCAATAGCTCCACGCTGGCATTGTTTAGCCCGTATTTAATCCTCTTTATATAGTAGTTTGTCTTGTCTACCTCCACCGAGGTGTCGTTTTTTAGCATTGCCAGGATAGTTAGTTTATCTGTGGTTGAAAGTATAGCTCCCTTATCCCTATCTAGTAGAACTACGTCCACCCTATAAAACCTCTTGAAGTAGTTGAGAAACTTCTCCCCTACAACACATTCTAGCTTTATTATTCCTATATCTTCCGCATTACCACTTCTTTTTACTGGAGAATAGAACTCCATTTTAAATTTGTCTTCTCCGGAGTCATAGTAAACATATCCTGTATCATAAAAGTACTTTGCAAGGTTTACATCTACAGTTTTCTGCACCTTGTCCTCTCTTCCAGACACCACAAATTCACCCTTCATGTTGTAAAGGGTCAACCTTATATCGTCAAATTTATCATGGTGTTTTTTCAGACTGGCCTCTATACCGAAAAAATAACTCTCCATGTCAGATTTTATCTCACCGGTATCTCCGCTCTCAGCCATCGTTCCAAGTAAATCCTCCACGTCATAGTGGTAGGACACCATTTCCGCCTCTTTATTCAGACTTATCTCAATCTGTCTCAAAAACTCTTTGAAAAAAACCGTTTCCTCTTCGACTTTTTCCCTGAAGTTGCCTCTTATATTCTTAAATATCATCTCGCTTGAGATAACATAAGTAAGAACCAAGGCCAACAGGTTCATGAGTATTATCACAAGTGAAAACTTATTTTTAATGCTTCCCTTCATACCCTTCCCTCGCTTGCTAATGTTTATAAAAAGTGCTATACTTCATTATAACACATTTTTTTTCAATGGCAAAAGGAGGGTTTATGCTAAAAAATATTTTATTTGCTATGATTTTTTTCATAGGCATAAGTTGTTTTGCCAAAACCTTTGATTTTGTTGTTAAAGATGAAAACGGTTATGCCATAGATGGTGCCTCTGTCACTGTTAATGGAGTAGAAAAATTAACTGATATATTTGGAAAAACAAGTTTTGAAATAGATGGAGATTTCACAGAAGTTGAAGTCAAAAAAGCTGAATACTACAACTTAAGGTTTTCTCTAAACGAAAAAAAACGTAGGGAAAGCGAGATAGAGGCCGTTTTGAAAAAAACCTCCCTCAGCCTGGTATCCTTTAATTTCAACGTGTATCAAGGTAGAATGAGGTACAAAGAACTAGGGGGAGAAGAGGTCCAGGAGCTGCAATTTTCAGAGGGTTTTCTAAAGCTAGACCTTCCTGAAGGCAGATACGAGTTCATCTTCAGCTCTGAAAATCACATAGACCGTAAAGAGATAGCGGCTATAAAAAGCGGTTTTACCACATTCAACATCGAGTTGGAGAAAAAAGCCGATAAGTTCTTCATAGTAACGGACAATTCAAAATCACCGGGCGCCCTGTTCTTGGATGAATTTCCAGAGGGATCTTCCGCTATCGAAAATTGTAAGCTAGTATTTTTAAGAGCCGGTTTGCCGGTTAAGGAGATAAACTTCAAAAAAAACTTCGAGTTCACCGACCTCAATTATGGTGTATATGACTTAAAAATGACTGCACCTGGGTATAAATCCCTACAGTTAGACGGCTTAGTAGTAAGCGAAAACAGCAAAAAAATCATCCTGTTGAATATGGAACCCCTAAAAGCTTTCGTAAACGGTTCCACCCACTTCAAGGAAAGCCTCATAGGCGGGGTGGACGTAATCTTTACGGGTGAAGACGGCAGCAGCTACTCTTTCAAAAGCGATCTGTCCGGAAATTTTGTTGGTACTATCCGTCCAGGCAAATACAGGATCAAGGTGGAAAAACCCGGATATGTTCTCAAGGTGGCAGATGACAGCGCCTATGATTTTTCAAAACATGACGAAATCTACTCCCTCGATTTGGAACTAGATGAGATCCCTAGTGTAGTAAGGGGGGTAGTTTTAGACAGAAACGGCTCGCCTATAAGTGAAGCTAAGGTGCTCATAAGGGTAGAAGATATCGAAACTGCCTTCCAAACCGATAAAAACGGTAGTTTTTCAGGTGAAGTAGGATACGGCGTGGCTTTTGTAAAAATAGAGAAAAGCGGCTATAGACCTTTTGGAACCATAAAGAAGATTCAGCGGTTTTCAACAGTGAACAATTTAAGTTTTTCTTTAAACCCCTACCTTAGTTCCATAAGCGGTTTTTTGACAAATGGGGTAAACCCTCTAAAAAATGTAAAGCTTTTTTTATATGAGAGCGGGGATAAGTTCATAGCCAGCTCTATAAGCGGTAAAAATGGATATTATGAATTTCCAGACCTAAACATACTAAAGGAATACCACATAAAAGTTGATGATTCGAACTACCTGGGATACTCCTCTGATCAATTGATGCTGGGCAAAGAGAACGTCAAAAACTTCAACCTCATACTAACCAGCAGCAACCTAAAGTTTATTCTTGAGCTTACAAAACCCGGCGGCGACATGATCAGCAATGAACTAGTTGTTATAAACGGCCAGGAGTTCATAACTGATATAAACGGAATAATAATAGACGAGATTAAAAATTTTTCCGAAAAGGAAAACATAAGGGTGGAAATTCCAAAATACGGTTTGAGAAAGATCTTTAAATTCAGTCCAGAAGACAAGAGACCTTTTAAAATTAAGATGACTTTGGAATAAAAAAGAACGAGCTTCTAGCTCGTTCTTTTTTATTCCAGTCTGCATTCAGCTGCCTAGATTTTTTAAATTATACTCTCTCAGTTCTCTCAACTTATCAGACAAGCTATATTTATCGTAGATTTTTTCCAGATATTTCTCGCTTTTTTTATATTGGCCCATGCTGCTGTAGTATTGCGCCAAGTAGTAGTACTCAGCTGGAGTCTTCTTGTCCAAAAATTCCAAATCCGCCAAGCTAGCCCATCTGGGTTTGCTATCAAAATACATGTACTCGATATCACCTGGGTTTTCTGTACCTTGACTCAGAGCTTTTCTCCTATTTAGCTCGGATGAAAATTGGGTGTTCCCTCTCTCGACCAGCTTTTCTAACTGCCAGTCCCTAAGCCCTTCCATATGGCTGTAAAGATACTCTAGGTTCATATGTTCGAAATTGTAGTCCAAAAAAGCCCCGCTCAATTCTTCATCCACAGGATATCCATTCTTGAGACATACCTCAAAGTAGTAGGACTTTTCCTTGATATCGTGCAGCGTAGCAATAAGCTGATCAAATTCCCCAATCTCTTCCATGACGTCAATATAGTAAATTATAAGATCCTCATTTAGGTCGCTGTATTGCAGTTTTTCTTCTATAAGTCTGATGCTCTCTTTTACCCTTCCCTCTTCTTTTAAAATCTCTATCTTTTCCGAGAAGAGCTCTAGATCGAATTCTTTTTCTAGATAGGAGTCTACTACCTGTAGCTTTTTCTCACTGCTAACATCCATCTTTATTTCAAGTTTGGCTATCTCTGTTCTATATTTTGAACTCTTATGCCTTTTTTTAAACTCCTCCACCAGATTTAAAGCCAAGTCCCTGTCCCTGCTAAAAACCTCTACTATGAATCGGTATAAATAGTCCTCGTTTTCAAACGCCAAGTTGTAGAGTATCTTTAAATCACCGCTAAAAAGGTATAGACTGTACAGGGTATTAAACTCCTTTTTTTCAACAGCCTGTCTCAATTCCTCACCGTAAATCTTGGAAAACTCCTCACTGTCGCCTAGATACTTTAGAAGATATAGTTTTTCAATTGTATCGCGAGGAATTATTTCTAGATTATTCCTCTCCATATAGTTAAAATAGCTAAAATAAGATTTTTCGTCTCCAACTTCTGTTCTTTTGTATAAGTATTCCCCGATCTGTAGTTTCGATGCGTTATTCATAAAAAATTTTTTCAGTTTAGGGTTTTTGTCCACCCCTTTATAGATAAGAAACTCCATTATCTCACTGTATTCACCCTCACTCCATTCCGTCATGTAGTATGACCTTATGAATAACTCCAGGTTTTCCCTGTACAGAAACATTCTGTCTAAACGGCTAAGCTCATATTTTTCAGAGGGCAAGTCCAACTTCTTCTCCTCTATCAAATTTAGTATATAGTCATAATAAACAGATGTATCTTCTGGATTGGTTTCTACATACTTTTCAATGCAGGCTACCTCCTCCGCATACTCCTCCAGTATGTGCCATACTTTAGAGATTTTGAGGTAATCTTTTTTACCCGCTGCTTTTTCATACTCATCCATATAGATTCTGGATGCCTCAGCTTCTCCCAGTTGGGCATATGAGTAAGAGAGTTCTAGTAAATTTTCAGTCTCTCCGGACTCAATTAAGTCCTCTATATATTCTGTATTAGACTTGGGAAAGTAGACTTCATTACCCAGAAACATCTCCCTCGTATACTTTTCGATAGGGAAAATTTGGGCTATTAAAATAAAATAAAGCACTGTAACAGACAAGATTTTCAAATTTACCACCCTTTACTTTAGAAGATCATCTATCAGCTGCTGCTTTTGGATCTTCTGTAATTCTTCCTTTATTCCGTACCTCTCGCTGTCGCTTAGGTTTTCCAAAACCTCCTCTGTAGAGGAACTTTGGGGTGCGTTTGTCTGAGCTTCAATTTTTGAAACTCCTGATTTTGTTTTCTCTACAAACCTTCTTTCCTTAACTCCTTTTCCTTGTACCAATGTAAGATTTTCGGAAAGCTCCCTTACTTTTACTATTTTCGGTGTCAAAAATACCACCAGGTTCTTTTTCTGCTTTTGCTTGCTAGTGCTCCTAAAAAGATGCCCTAAAAGAGGTATGTCGCCTAAAAGAGGTATTTTGGTAACAGTCTCTAGCTCCGTTTCCCTAACAAGCCCCCCTATGGCAAGGGTCTCTCCGTTTTTCACTATAACGTTTGTTTCCACACTTCTTCTTGAGGTATAGGGTATGTTGTCATCTGTAAAACCTGTAACCTCACTTATCTCCGGCTTCACCTTCATGCTTATGTACTCATTTTCTGTCACAACAGGAGTCACCCTAAGGCTTATTCCTACCTGCTTAAACTCATACTCCTGAGTGGATACATCCCCAGACTCGTCAATTTTGACAAGCTGCTTGTATGGGACTTCGTCTGTCAAGTCAACTAAGGCTTCCTTGCCGCTTATTGTTGTTACGTTTGGCTTTGACAACAAGTCACTGTTGGTGTTAGACATTATAAACTTATATATTCCGTTGAACTGATCCTCGCCTAAGACGCCTTCGAAGGATATTCCGTCACTCAGGGTCCCCCCAGACAAAAACCCTGCCGCTAATAGCTTCATGAAGCCATCATTGGACGAATCTCCAGCCTGATCGGTTACGGTCCAACCACTTACCCCTGTTTCTTTCCCGAAACTTTCATTTATCTCTACTATCCTGACCTCTATAGTCACTTGAAGTTTTGGTACGTCTATTTTACCCACTACATTTTTCAGCTTTTGCACCTCATCTCTTCCGGCTATAACCAGTATCCCATTAAGGCTATTGCTCACCCTTACATCTCCTGAGATGGAGTATCCCATCTCAGAAAGTATGTTCACTACCTCTTCAGGGGATAAAAACATTGTGCGTATAAGCTCTACATTTCTGTCTGATTTTATCTCCTCCCTATAGTCCGCCAATATGGAGTCTATAAGCAACATCTCCCTAGACCTTGCAAAAACTATAAGCTGATTTTTATCCTTGTCCACCAGTATTTTATCTTCTTCATTTAGCACCTTTTTTATCTTTTCTGAAAAATCAGTCGCCGAAACCAAGCCGAGTTTGTATGTCTTATAGCTTCTTCTCTCGTCTTCACCTAGGATCATTCTCTGTTTTGCTGAGTCTATATCCAATACCTCCAGTATCTGCCCTCTATTCATGTAAGTGTAGCCGTTGACTTTAAGTATAACTTCCAAGGCATCATCTAGCGGCACATTATTCAGGTTCACCGTTACTGTCCCAGCTATCTTGTCACTTAGTACTATATTCAGGTTATATGCTCTGGAGATACTTTTTAACACGTCTATTAACGGGGTCTGGCGATAGTTTAAAGTTACTTTTTCTTTTGGAGCTATTTCTATCCCGTCATAGGTCGCAGGATAAAGATTTATCCCAAGAAAAATATAAATCAGGAATAAAATGTTTCTTCTATTTTTAAGCATACTATTCCTCCCATAATTTCAATATTATCTCATTTTTGTCCGCACCTAGAAGAACTACTTTATCCCCGTATATCTTCTCTACTCTATACCCGAAAACCTCTTCACCTTGAACTGCGTCTTCACCACTGGAAAAAAAAGCCACATTTTTTTTCCCCAGTACGATGCCCTTTAACAAGGGTAATCCCCTCGGATCATAAATATCTGATTCAAAATCATTGTTTTCAAATTTAAAAATATTTCTTTCAAAAATCAGCTCGTCCTCTTGCACTGAATTTTTAAGTTCCCTGCTGTACCTCTCAGTTTCCTCTAATTGAAGCTTCTCGTGATCTATTTTCTTAAAATCAGTTATCAGCATAAGCTCTCTACCGTTGCCTTTCAGGCCCAAAAATAAGAAAATTAGCGCACACGCTGCCGCCACAAAAATAGATATTCTCTTTTTTTTCATAGGCCTCCCTCTAAATTAAGTCTATATAGAGCCGCACATTTATCTTATCAGAACTTCTGTTTATGTTACCTCTGCTTATGTCCACTGCTTGACTTAAATTTTTAAGGTCTTTTAGGAACTCTAAAAACCTAAAATAGTCTGTTGTGAACTCCAAACTTAGCTCACCTTTATGCGATTCTAAGCTATTTGAAAATCTTATAGAGGAAAAGTCTATCCCGGCTTCTATTCCAGAATTTATTATTACATCTATGAGTTCTTCTCCCTCGTCGCTTATCCCAGCTAATTGATTCAAATTGTCCAGCTTTGACTTTTTATAGTAGTACTCGGAATACTTTTTTTCAAGCGAATTTATTTTTTTAAGGTTTCTCGCATAGTCCTGCTCTATTTTTTCTATGCCTTCCTTGTAAATTTTTATCCTTTGTACACTTGATTTTATAACATAATTTTTCATAAAAAAATAAAGCGTCAGGCAAAGTATAGTCAAAAGGAGTATTATCTGTCTATCCCTAATCCTGCTGTTCATCATTCACCACCGCCAGACAAGAATATTTCAAGGTCAAAGCTTTTAGCTTTCGGGTTATTTTGAAGCACCCTTATCTCGCCAACTTCTACTCTGTAAAGTCTTGACAGTCTATCAGAAACCCCCTTGATGTAGAGCTCCTGATGTCCTGTCTCCGAAGTAGCCACACCATTGAGCCTCACACTTGTCCCATTAAAATTTAAACTGTTGAAATATATCTCCGCAGGAATACTTTCGGTTATATCATACAAGACCCTATAAAACTCGCCGGCAGTACCGCGTTTTTCCAGTTTTTCTATTTTTTTATCCATAGCCTCGATTTTATTCTGCAGTTCATCATACTCGTCTATTTTTTTGAAAAACGGCTGCAGCGTACTAAGTATCCTCTGCTCAGTTTTTTTCAACCTATATTCTTCGACCTTGTAGTAGAAGAAGTTTAAAGAGATGAGAACCAAGAAAAAGCTTAACACGCTTATATATAGGCTGTTCACCTTAAAAGGAAGCCTTCTTTTTTTCCTAAAAGAAAGCGGCATTCTCTTCGATTTCAAAGTCCCTAATATGGTATTCACATCTCTGTTTTCTAGATCAATGTCCGTCTTTAATCTAAACCCTTCCAGAGGCCTAAAAGGTAATGCTCTCTTTATATTGGTTTTGTCGCAAAGTAGCTCCCCTATGTTGGCTATCCTTAGGTATTCACCGGTAAATTTTATGCAGTCGATCTCTTGGCCACCATTGTTCGAATGGAAGTAGTCTATGGACTGCAGTATTCTCCTGAGTATCTTATTTAAGAATATCTCGTAAGCCAGGTTAAGCTGCGGTGCGAACTCCTCACCGTTTTCCAGCATAACTTCCGCCATCTCCTTGTCTATAAACCCGTACCTGTCCTTATACTCCTGTGCCTTGACTGAGTTAACTCCTAAAAATTCGGAAATATTCTTTAGGAGCTCCTCCAGTCCCACGCCTATACTTCTATAAAGTTCCAGGCTCTTTTGGTTGTATACCATCAGTATGGTCCTGTCCGACCTCAAATCCAAAAAAAGGACATTTTTCCCCTCTTCTAAAAAATTTCTGTAGAGCCTGTCCAGGGAGTACACTTCGAAGTCCATTCCGGCCACCTTGAGTTTCTTGTTTTTAAACCACTCTATGCTCCCATCTTCCAGGGTCTTTATAAAGTATACATCCCTGTTCTTCTCCCTGCTATACCCCAGTTTTTCATAGACGAACTTCTTACCCGCCAGATTTTCCTGCTCTTTTTCTATCTTTTTTTCCAAAACCACCTCGACTTCTTCTTCTGGTAGCCTAGGCAGCTCCAACGTGAAAAAGTTGTAATTTCCGGTGTTGTATAAAAGTTTGGTTTTATATGAGTTTAAAAACCTCTTGCTTTTCAGCTCGCTAACCCTGTTGGCAATATAGCTGTTCCTCTCGCCGGCACTTTCCTTCGCAGGCAGCTTTTCTTCAAAAAAATCCAAGATGAGATGCTCTCTGCCCCTTTTCTGGGAGACAACACACCTCATCAGATTTTCTGTTACTTCTACCGTTAAGAACTTATTCATGTCGTTTTCTCCCGAAAGTTAATAGTCTAGATCCAGTAAAGTCTGCAGAACATCTTCATCATATATTACCTGCTGCCTTACATAATCCACACCTTGTGAAAATGTCTTTGCAACAACAGCTCCGTAAACCGTGCTATCCTCCAGTGTTAAATCTCCTTTGGAATATATACCGCCACAAATTTTGGCACTATCAAAACTAACATCACCATATACAATTATAATCAACTTTCCAGCATCCAATTCTGATGCATTATCTGGATAATTCAAACGGCTATCTTTTGCCATTGTTAATTTTTCAACGAAAAGTTTTGCTGTCCCCTCTTCTTCGACTACTACATTTATATTAAAATTTTTTTTCACTGACAACTCTTTTATCCAATATTCACCTGCTCCTAATTTTAAAGTTGAATCTTTGTCAAATTCAAGTGTATTTATTGCATACTCACTATATGAAGTAAGATCTAATACTTTATCTTTTTCAAATGAAGCATTATCCTGGCTTTCTTGAAATTCAGGAAGTTCAAGTGGGTTCTCTAAGTCACTTAAAAGCTGTACCCCATCACTATCCGTGAAAAGATTGTTACTGTCACTACTTCCAAAAGGCGTTATCCCATTTTCCAGGGCTGTAAGCCTCTCCTCCTGCAGTACAGTCACCCTCGATATGGAGAACGCCACCACCATGAGCATGGCTAGCGTGAAAAGGGTTATCGGCAGCGCCATAGCTTTTTTCTTGTTCATGATTTCCCCCTAAATTGAAAACCCGTTGCTGAATTTGAGTTTTATCTGCCGGTTTTTGTTGCCCTCCACAGAAAAGTTGTCTGCCTCTACATCCACCCTGATGTAGACCGGGTCTATGCCCGCCGCTTTATCCGTCAGCATTACTTCCCCATCTCCGTCATAGAGGTAGAAGTCAAACTTTTTTATCTCAAACTGGTTTTTTTCTGTACCGTCGTACTCTATCAAAAATTTTGGGTCTTTTAGGTTATTAATATTCCCATCCCACCTAACTAAGCTGCTGTTGTCCAAACCATATAAATAACTACCTATTTTTATAACGTCCACCTTGCCGGATATATCCGGTTTTGTCCAGCCATCTATTTCTTTGTTCTCCTCTGCTAAGGACTCTATCCTTTTTATGGCTGCATCCATCTTGTTCATGAACTGGTTGAATCTTATATTTAGGCTGTAAGTATCACTTGATATCTGTAATGCTGGATAAAGTAGGGCGATAAAAATAGAAAATATGGCTGCTGTTACCGCTAGTTCCGGTAGCGTCATCCCACTATCTTTTTTGCTACTATTCTCTCGGAATTTCAACCAATAATTTTCCGTTTTTCTCATAGCATCTTACCTCCAAGACTCCCATAGCACCCACAGTAGCTACCCTGTAGTAGTTTTCATTCTGACTACCATCAAACTCAGGGAACTCTATTCCAGAATCCTTATCCTCGCTATAACCGGTATCATTGTAAACGCCGGCCTTTATCCCCTCGTAAAGTTCCTTGGAGTAGTAGAATGCCTCGTACCTTTTTTTGTTTTCTATAACAGAATTCAGGCTGCTGTTTATGGCTGCTAAAAAAGCCATTATGGCTACTGAAAAAATTGATATGGCTATCAAAACCTCTATCAAGGTGAAGCCGTTTTTTGGCGAATCCAATTTTAGTCCTCCTCTATCGACATGCTGGCAACACCGTTCAAGCCAAGATCAGCTATTTTACCTTCCTCCTTGCCATAATTCAGCTTATAGTATGCTGCAACTGATATCATAGCTGCATTGTCGGTGCACAGCTCCATGGACGGGTAGTGTACCTCTATCCCATGTGCCTTCGCCCTCTCGCTGAGCTCCCTGCGTAGTGCGGAGTTGGCCGCAACTCCTCCTGCTATGAGTATAGTCTTCACGCCTTTTTCCAGGGCGGCTGCTATTGTTTTTTTACACAGTATGTCCACTACCCTCTCTTGGAAAGAAGCAGCTAGGTCTTCCGGGCTAAAAACTTCACCCTTCATTTTCATCTTGTTCACATAATTTATTACAGCTGTCTTTACTCCGGAAAAACTAAAGTCATACCCGCCAACCTTTGGTTCCGGCATGCTTATTGCATCCGGGTTTCCCTTATATGAGAGTTTATCTATTATAGGCCCTCCTGGATATCCTAGGCCGAGCACCCTAGCAACCTTATCGTAGGATTCTCCTACCGCATCATCTAGAGTCCCCCCAAGATTTTCAAACTTATGCCTCTCATCCAAGTGCACTATGTTTGTATGTCCTCCTGAGACTATCAGACATATAGCCGGCAGCTTAATCTCATGCTCCGCAAAATTTGAGTATATATGACCTTTCAGGTGGTGAACCGGTACAAGGGGTATATTTTTGCCGTATGAGATAGCCTTTGCAAAGGATATTCCAACCAGCAAGGCCCCTATGAGCCCAGGTGCATAGGTTACCGCTATGTAGTCCATATCGTCCAGCCCTACACCAGCCTCCTCTAGGCTTTCCTGCATTACTGCGGCTATATTTTTTATATGGTGCCTAGAGGCTATCTCTGGTACCACTCCTCCATATTCTTTATGTATCTCTATTTGTGAAGAAATTTTATTCGATAATATTTTTTTTCCATCTTTTACAACTGCTACAGAGGTTTCATCACACGAAGTCTCTATACCAAGTATCAACATCTACAATCTCTCCCTTACCAAAAATTTGCCTTCTTAAAATTATACCATTACTAAAGAGTTATTTCAACGTTTAAAAGCAAAGCCGCAAGACAAAAGTCTTGCGGCCTTCTATGCCAATTCATCGTCTGCTATATAATATTTTGGGTCCTCCACTATGTTGACCTCTATTATATGCTCGGCGTTTTTTAAAAGCTCAAAGCAATCCTTGCTAAGGTGCTTAAGCTGTAGCTTCTTTCCTGCCTGATTGTATTTCTCAGTTATTGAATTTATTGCCTCTATGGCAGAGTGATCGTAAACCTTAGACCTTTTAAAATCTATCGTTACGTTATCAGGGTCATTTTTTACGTCGAATATATCTTTAAAACTAGCCACCGAAGCAAAGAAAAGAGAACCTTCCAGCTTGTACAGTTTCCTGTTTTCATCTTCTACTTTTACCTCTGCACTTATCCTCTTCCCTTTTTCCCATGCAAATATAAGGGCTGAAATTATTATACCCACTACCACGGCAAGGGCTAGATCGTGCGCAACTGTCACTGCTGTAACCACGATTATTACAAATATATCTTTTAGCGGTACCTTATTACCCAGCTTAAGCGATTCCCACTCGAATGTGCCTATAACAACCATAAACATTACACCTACTAGGGCAGCAAGTGGTATTATCTCTATGTATCTGGCACCAAACACTACAAATAGAAGAAGTGATATCGCCGCCACAAAGGATGAAAGTTTCTGCCTACCGCCGGAGCTAACGTTTATCATGGATTGCCCAATCATAGCGCAGCCACCCATACCGCCGAACAGCCCGTTTATAAAGTTGGCAACCCCTTGTCCTATGCACTCTCTGTTACCTCTTCCCCTAGTATCGGTTATATCGTCTATAAGCGTCAAGGTAAGAAGAGACTCTATAAGTCCAACCAGGGCCGCTGTTATCGAGTAAGGAAGTATTACTTTCAGTGTAGTCAGACTAAACGGAACCTTTGGTAGGTGGAAACTAGGGAAACCTCCAGAAATCCCGCCTTTGGCAAAATCCCTAACATTAAACACGTCAAAACCTGCTTTTGTAAGCGGTATAGATATCAGCGTTATAGCTATTATAGCCACTAGTGAGGATGGCACAGCCTTGGTAAGCTTAGGCAAAAAGTGTATTATTGCCATCGTTAAAATCACCAATGCAAGCATTATATACAGCATTGTTCCGCCCATCCAAACGAGATTCCCGCTGGAATCCTGAACTTTAAACTGACCCAACTGCGATCTGAATATAACTATGGCCAAACCATTTACAAAGCCGAGCATAACAGGATAAGGTATCAGCCTAACAAATTTTCCCAATCTAAACATACCAGCTGCGATTTGAAGCAGCCCCATCAAGATAACAGCGGCAAAAAGATATTCGACACCGTGCGACCTTACAAGAGCTACATACACAACAGCTATTGCTCCAGTAGCCCCGGATATCATACCAGGCCTCCCGCCGAGTATCGATGTGACAAACCCCATAATAAAAGCGGCATATAGACCTACTAAAGGTTCTACTCCCGCAACAAAAGCAAACGCTATGGCCTCCGGCACAAGTGCCAGCGCAACTGTAAGACCGGATAATACTTCGTTTTTTACATTCATATTCTTACCGAAAATTCCCAACATTCTGCCCCCTTATTTTTCTTTTAAAATTTAGAGGAGATTTTACCACATTTTTCTGATTTTGTCAAGGTTAAATGACATTTAGCCCTCTGCTGCGGAAAATATTCTTGGCATTTTCCACCCTTTCACGAGTGGGTTCTTTAGTGTTTGTAAGAGTGTACTCCCTGCCCAGAGATTCCCACTTGTGTTCACCCATCTTATGAAACGGGAGTATCTCCACCCGCTCCACATTCTTAAGATCTTTAGCGAAATCCGCCAGGTGCTCTAAAAACTCATCCCTGTCCGTCACTCCCGGAACCAACACATGCCTCAACCAGATAGTTTTATTAATTAGCGATAGGTATTTTGCAAACTCAAGTGTCGTCAGCAAACTACCACCAGTTAGGTCCTGGTACTCATGTTCGTCCATGCACTTTATGTCAAGTAAGATTAAATCTATATATTTCAGCGACTCCTTGACCTTCTCGTTTAATATACAGCCAGAAGTGTCTACAGCAGTATGTATCCCTTCCTCCTTAGCTCTTTTGAGCAGCTCCTTTACGAAATCTGCCTGCATAAAGGGCTCTCCACCGCTTATTGTTAGCCCGCCGCCATTTCTGAAGAAGTTTTTATACTTTTTCAGATCATCAACTACCTCGTCGACGCTAAACTCGTATTGGGTATCTTTTAAATACCATGTATCGGGATTGTGGCAATACCTGCACCTAAGCGGGCACCCCTGCATGAACACTACAAATCTTATGCCCGGTCCATCCACAGTGCCGAAAGACTCAAAAGAGTGCACCTTACCCGTCAATTTTTTCATTACTACTCCTCCTAATAAATTAGGGGGAAACCACTAGGATCCCCCCACTAAAATTATATCTTCTCAGCTATTGTTCTTTTTATAACGTCTAGCTGCTGCTCTCTTGTAAGTTTTACAAAGTTTACTGCGTACCCTGATACCCTGATTGTTAATTGCGGGTATTTTTCCGGTTGTTCCATAGCATCTTTAAGCAGTTCAACGTCAAAAACGTTTACGTTGATGTGCTGTCCTCCCTGCATGAAATATCCGTCTAGAAGTCCGCTCATATTAGCTTTTCTTTCATCTTCAACTTTACCGAGAGTGGCAGGAGTTATTGCAAATGTATACGATATCCCGTCATTTGCATGTTCAAATGGAAGCTTTGCGATCGAAGACATCGCTGCCAATGCCCCTTTAGTGTCCCTTCCGTGCATTGGATTTGCTCCTGGTGCGAATGGCTCCCCGTCCCCTCTTCCGTCTGGGGTACTTCCTGTTTTTTTACCGTAAACAACGTTAGAGGTTATTGTCAGTATAGATTGAGTTGCAGTAGCTCCCCTGTACATCTTATGTTTTCTCAAGTGGTTCATAAATTTCTTAACAGTTTCAACTGCTATACCATCTGTATCGTCATCGTTATTTCCAAACGGTACGTAGTCGCCTTCTATTTCATAGTCCACAGCAAGTCCGTTTTCGTCTCTTATAACCTTTACCTTTGTATTTTTGATAGCCGAAAGCGAGTCAGCTATTATAGATAGTCCTGCTATTCCAAAGGCCTCAGTCCTTTTTATCTCAGGATCATGCAGTCCGAATTGGAATGCCTCATACGCATACTTATCGTGCATATAATGTATTATGTTAAGCGCCTTAACGTATTTTTCAGCAAGCCACTCCATTACCAGATCAAACTTTTTCGAGACCTCTTCATACTCTAGATATTCGCTTCTTATAGGCTCGAATCTAGGCGCAACTTGTTCTCCTGACTTTTCGTCTATCCCACCGTTTATAGCATACAGTAGTGCTTTAGGGAGATTAACCCTCGCTCCAAAAAACTGCATCTGCTTTCCGACCCTCATAGGTGATACACAGCAGGCTATTGCATAGTCGTCTCCGAGATCTTGTCTCATAAGGTCGTCGTTCATGTACTGAAGTGCACAGGTGTCTATAGAAACCTTGCTCGAAAACTTTTTGAAGTTTTCAGGTAAGTTTTTAGACCAAAGTACAGTCAGATTAGGCTCAGGTGCAGGCCCTAGGTTATAAAGGGTATTTAGCAGCCTGAAGGAGTTTTTCGTTACAAGCGGTCTTCCATCTACTCCCATACCTGCTACGCACTCAGTTACCCATGTAGGGTCTCCGGAGAACAAGTCGTTATATATAGGCGTTCTCAAGAACCTTACTATTCTGAGCTTCATAACAAAGTGATCCATTAACTCTTGTGCTTCCAGCTCGGAAATAACACCGTTTTTCAAGTCTCTCTCAATGTAGATATCTAAGAAGCTCGATACTCTTCCCAAAGACATAGCAGCACCATTTTGATCTTTTACTGCTGCAAGGTAGCCGAAATAAGTCCACTGTATAGCTTCTTGAGCATTTTTTGCAGGCTTAGAGACATCTAGGTTGTATGTAGCGCACATATCTTTGAACTGATTTAGAGCCTTTATTTGATCTACGAATTCTTCTCTATTTCTGATGACTTCCTCCGTCATCTCGCTAAAGTTTATGTTGCATAAGTCTCTCTCTCTCTCTTCTATCAGCCTGTCTACACCGTATAATGCTATCCTTCTGTAGTCCCCTATTATTCTCCCTCTACCATAAGCATCAGGAAGTCCAGTTATTATACCATTTCTTCTGCAGGCTCTTATGTCCTTACCATAAACAGACATTACCGCATCATTGTGGCTTTTTCTGTACTTGGTAAATATCTCTTCTGTTTCCGGGTCGATATCAAAACCGTAGGCATTTAAAGCTGTTTTTGCCATCCTAAGCCCGTTGTCCGGAAAGATAGCCCTTTTTAGCGGCATGTCAGTTTGAACACCAACAATTTTCTCCAGATCCTCATCTATATAACCAGGTCCAAAAGCATTTATTTTAGATGGTGTTTTTGTATCTACAGCATAAATACCTTTTTCTCTCTCCACGCTAAACATCTTTGAAAGCTTTTCCCAAAGTTTAGTCGATGCCTCAGTTGCTCCCTCCAGAAACGATTCGTCTCCGTAATAAGGCTCATAGTTTTCCTGTATAAAATCCCTGACATTGATTTCTTTTTTCCAACCCTCGCCTTTAAAACCTTGCCACTCTTTAAACATCTAGATCCTCCCTTTATGAAAATTAAATAAGTTATTTATAATTAGTGTTTCAGAAAAAAATCAAAAAATAAAGCCAAAATTTAAAACGCAACTCTAAAGTTTAGAGTGTCAAACCTTGTGCTGTTTAAAAAAGTATAATCCCACTTGAGTGAAATTATACTTAACAATAACAAACTTCACCCTATGATAGGGAAAGTCAAGTTACAGTATAATCACCCATAGAAAGTTTGTTTACGGCAAACTCGTAGAGACTCTCAGACCATATTACCGAGGATATATGAGTAAATTTTTTTGTAGAACTATTGTACCAAAAATAGTCATTTTATTCAATAATATATTTTACTATTATTATGTTTTGATTCTTATTTCAGCAACCTGTTTTTAATCTTGAATCCCTGTTTTTTTTAACGGTTTAAACGCCACTCATAGCCGCGTTTTTATCGTCTTAACATTTTTTAATTTTTATTTAACTTTCAACTTTGCTATAGGTTGTTTTTCCTAAATATTTTTATAGGCTTCCCTTATTGCATCCCTTACCGTCTCATTCAATTTTTTGACTTCCTCCCTCGGAAGTGTCTTCGGGTCTATCACCTTATTAATTATAAGTTTCACTTTTTTCCCTCTGTTTATTCTTAGACTTCCCTTTCTCTGTATATCAAAAGTCCCCTTTAGTGTTACCGGAACTATTTTAACCATTGGGTCAGATGCCAATTTAAAACTCCCTTTTTTAAATTCGCCTATACTACCGTCTTCTGATCTTGTTCCCTCAGGAAAAATAACAATTGAAAACCCTTCCTGTATCTTTTTAACGGCATCCTTCATGTTTTTCATACCTTCTCTTGGATTTTTTCTGTCCAAGAATACGCACTGCCCATACTTCATCCAAACACCGAAAAAAGGCCAGCTCTCCATCTCTTTTTTCGCCACGAATCCCACTTCTCTGGGAAAGTAACCTAAAATAGCCGGTATGTCCATATTACTCTGATGGTTGCCCACTATTACTATCGGTTCTTCATCTTTCAACTGGCTGTAGGTGCCTTCGTCATTATATACCACATCTACTTTAGCGCCGGCGGCCCACATTAAAAACCTCCCCCACTTCTTGGCAGTCCACTGTGCAGAACGTCCTCCTCTTTCTTTACCTCTTATTTTTATATAGGGTATATGAAATATAAAAACAAATATCAAACTAATTATAAGTAAAAGCATATACAAAGTTGTTGCAAACATGACTACCTCCATAAAATTTGTTTTCTAAAAAAAATAGTTTTTGTAAGGGAATCCCCTTACAAAAACCTACTCCCCTTTATCGTATTTTTTAAGCTCCGAAATTATATCTTCTAGGTCAAAGCCCCTCCTAGCCAAATAAGTTATCTTCTTCTCTCTGTCTTTGTGAGATATCTTATGTAGGGTTCTTTTTATCTCGTTTTTCTCGTCCATATCACTCTCTTTGTACGCACTAAAAATGACTTCAGGGCCCACTCCCTTTTGACGCAGCTCATACTCTATCCTTTTCCTACCATACCTCTTATGTAGTATATAGCTTTTTGCATAGGCATAGTCGTCTATGTACCCCTGTTGGGACAGCTTTTCTACCGCCTTCTGCACTATGTCCTTCCTTGAAAACTTCATCCCGAGCTTGATCTCCATCTCTTTTCGGCAGTAATCCCTCCTGGAGATTAAAAAATACGCTTTGGATAGGGCTGCCCCGAAGACTACCTCCTCGTAAAGGGATTCATCCACTTCCATCCCCTGAGAAAGAGAGTACTCCAAAATTATGCCCCGGTTTACGTCTAAGACTTCCCCGGTATCCAGAAAAAGCTTATTCCTCTGGATTTTCTTTATTTTCATCTAATTTATCCTCTTCTTTTGGAAATAGAATGACATTAAGCTCCGACTCTATGCTTGCAAGCAGCTCCTTCTCTTCGTCTAGTCTATTTTTTACATTTTCTCTACCCTGTCCAAGCCTTACATCTCCATAACTAAACCAGGCACCGGACTTTGAAACTATATCATTTTTTATCGCCATATCCAAAACCTCTCCTACTCTCGAGATACCCTTCCCATACATTATCTCGAACGCAGCTTCTTTGAAAGGTGGCGCTATCTTATTTTTTGTAACCTTCACTTTTACATCGCTACCTATGACATCTTCTCCCTGCTTAATGCTGCTTAACTTCTTAACTTCCATCCTAACACTGGAGTAGAACTTAAGGGCCCTTCCGCCTGCGGTTGTTGTTTGTGGCCCGAACCCGAACCCTCCTATTTTTTCCCTTATTTGGTTTATGAATATCATGGTTGTTTTGGACTTATTCAGATTACCTGTAAGTTTTCTGAGCGCCTTAGACATAAGCCTTGCCTGTAGCCCCATCTGTTGGTCACCCATCTCCCCTTCTATCTCAGCCTTCGGCACAAGGGCTGCAACGGAGTCTATCACTATTATATCCACGGCACCACTTCTAACTAACATATCAGCTATCTCAAGAGCCTGCTCACCCGTATCCGGCTGCGATATTAAAAGTTCGTCTACATCTACTCCTAATACCTTGGCATATTTCGGGTCTAAGGCATGTTCCGCATCTATAAAGGCAGCTATCCCACCGACTTTTTGGGCTTCTGCTATTGTATGTAGTGCTACCGTTGTCTTACCAGAACTTTCCGCCCCATATATCTCAACTATTCTACCTCTCGGTACTCCTCCAAGACCTAATGCTATATCCAAGTTCAAGCTTCCGGTTGAGATAGTTTCAATGTTCATGGCCGTATTTTCTCCGAGTTTCATTATAGCTCCGTCACCATAGTCTTTTTTTATCTGCTTAAGAGCCATTTCCAGAGCCTTATCTTTATCTAATCCGTTTTTTTCTCTAGCCATTTCTACCCCCTCTAAAAAATCTCATTTTATTAATTCTACTATATATACATATAATTTTCAAGAAATAAAAGCAATTTTATCTATAAAAATATATAGATAAACGTGTTTGGCGTTTCTTCTGTGGAAAAAAGGAAAAAAATATATAGTTTGTATAGCAATATTACAAGCAAAATAAGTCAAATTTATCAAATCTCTAAAAATCAATACTATAAGAGTAGTTTTAAATAAATTTACAAAAATTTAAACTACGGACTTGGATCGATCCCAAGTTATTGCACTTCTATTATATTTAAACAAAGGAGGAACACAGCATGACTAAAGTTTTAGTGCTTTACTATAGCATGTATGGGCATGTGGAAACTATGGCAAAAGCTGTAGCTGAAGGCATAAGAAAAGTAGAAGACGTAGAGGTCGCCATCAAAAGGGTGCCTGATATAGTTCCTGAAGAAATATTGAAAAATGCAGGAGCCAAACTGAATCAAGAAGCTCCTATTGCAACTGTAGATGAACTCCAAGAATACGATGCCATTATATTTGGATCTCCAACCAGATTTGGAAACATGTGCTCTCAAATGCGTAATTTTCTAGATCAGACTGGAAAGTTTTGGGTAAGCGGTGCACTTGCTGGTAAGGTTGGAAGTGTATTCACTTCTACAGGTACACAGCATGGTGGTCAAGAAACCACTATAACATCATTCCATTCAACTCTATTCCATCAAGGAATGATAGTTGTAGGTGTTCCCTATACTTGCCAAGAATTACTTAATATGGACGAAATTACAGGTGGGACTCCTTACGGTGCCAGTACCCTTGCAGGAGGAGACGGAAGTCGCCAACCATCGGAAAATGAGTTGAAAATCGCACGCTTCCAAGGTGAACATGTAGCTAAGATAACAAAAAAACTAACAAAATAAATTTAAAATATGTACGTCTTCTTGAAGACGTACATATTTTAATTTAACTTGCTGATCAAAAATTTTATATCTATAAACTATTTAATTGATCTACTCCTCTTTTTCTTTTCCTTGCCGAAAATCACTTAGGACATTTCTTTCCCATTATCAGTTAAAGTACCAAGAAAAATCAAGCTCTACTCTTGTCCAAGCTAAAACAGAATCTATTTTACTAAAAATGCAAAACTCGCTATCGCTGAAATATTTTATTTTCTTAACACTTGCCCTGGGAAATGGTTTCAAAACCTTAGAAGACTTTGAATTTACCCTTAAAAAAATCCCGTTAAGAAATCTGCTTTTAAAATTTACTTCCACTGAAACAAGGAGACTTATCGACTATATTTCAATTGGAAGTTAGTTTAAAAAAGAGTTTAGGTATTTTTCTTTGGTACTTTGACTGACCAACTGGAGGGAATGCCCTAGGTGCTTTGGAAAAGTAAAAAAGGTACACAAATTCAATACGTTAACTAAAATATAGACTAAAAAAAATAACCAACGACAGTGCAAACGCAATGCCGTTGGTTATCAAAAAATAAAAAAACAGGCATAGCCTGTTATAATCATTGGAGGCGACGACCAGATTCGAACTGGTGATGGAGATTTTGCAGACCTCTGCCTTACCACTTGGCGACGTCGCCTTATTATATTGATGGTGCCCAGAGGCGGAATCGAACCACCGACACGGGGATTTTCAGTCCCCTGCTCTACCGACTGAGCTATCTGGGCTAACATGGCGGGAGTGACGAGACTCGAACTCGCGACATCTTGCGTGACAGGCAAGCACTCTAACCAACTGAGCTACACCCCCATATTATATGGTGGTCGCAACAGGACTTGAACCTGTGACCCCCTGCTTGTAAGGCAGGTGCTCTCCCAACTGAGCTATGCGACCTTCATAACAACGTAGTTGATTATATACTATATGGAGTTCAAGTTCAATTTAGTTTTAAAGAGATTATACCAGTATAAATAGAAATATAACGTTATATAGCTATATAAACCTATTTTTCTCCGTTTTACAACTTTATTAAAATATTACTGCTTTTTTCTGAGATCAACTATCTCATAGTAGACATCTTTATATGTTTCCTTCAATTCCAAAACAGCCTTTTCTACCCAATATTTAACATTTTCCAAAGATGTCCCATACCAAGTTTCGTCTGAAATAACTTGGTTTAACTCAGTATATATTTTTACCCTGAATTTCAATGGACCCCCCTCCTCTTAAACACCCTAAATAGTTAAAAAAAATACGTTAAGAGCTAAATCGAGGTTGACGTTGAAGCCTATGGAGCTTTTTATATCGAGTAATTTTTCCGTCTTTTTAATATCCCTAACTTTCAAAATTATATAGTAGAGCAATTCTTCTATGAAAACTCTGTTTTTTACAGATTTAGAAACCGCCTTGGCAAATTTTAGCTTCTGCAGGTCATTTAGGAGCTTGCTGTTTTTTACAAAGTCTTCTACACAGCAGAATATATCTATCTTGGCACCCAGGTCCCCTGTCTCCAAAAATTTAGATATACTTCCACCTACCTCCATATAATTCAGTTCCCTACTTATAGTATACTCCCCGTTTTTATATTTTCTTATATCTTCTATATTTCCTACAAAAAAATCGTACTCTTCCCTGCTTACCCCCAGCTCATCGTGGGTGGGTTTCTTTATCTCCACCACAATGGATCTAGAAATAATTGTCGGGATTATGTTCAGGCTGTTGGATAGCAAGATAAAGAAGGTATTTTTCTGGGGCTCCTCCACCTCTTTCAGCAGGGCGTTGGCAGCCTCTTTCCTCATTTTGTTTACGTCTTTTAGTATGAATACCTTTTTCCTACCCTCGTAGCTAGAGCTGGAAGCCTTATATATCAAATCCCTCACCTGGTCTATCTTTATTCCGCCATCTTCCCCGATCACTTCCAGATCAGCATAATTCAGCGAGGAGATCTTTTTGCACACGGGGCACTGGTCGCAAAAATCCCCTTCCAACTCAGGGCAGTTTAGTGCCTTGGCAAAAGCCAGGGCAAACTCCATAAGTGAGCTCCCCCTTTTCCCGTAAAAAAGGTAGGTTCCTGAACTTTTCTCCTGCCTTAACTCATTTTTTAAAAAAATTTTGGCCTCATCGTTGCCAACAAGACTATCAAACATTACCTTTCTGCCCTCTCTATCTTTCTGAGGACACTAAGTTTGTCAAGGGCTATCCCTGTACCAAGAACAACGCTTTCCAAGCTGCTGCTTGCAAGATGCACAGGGAGATGAGTGTGTTTAGCCACAAGCTTGGTGAAGTTCCTTATAAGGGCTCCTCCGCCTGTCATGACTATTCCCTTGTCCACTATATCCGCTGCCAATTCAGGCGGGGTCTTTTCCAATACCCTTTTCACGTTCTCTACTATCTCCATGAGAGAGTCATTTATAGCCTCGAGTACCTCAGAAGAGTTTATTGTAATAGTCTTAGGTAATCCAGTCATGAGGTCCCTACCCTTTATATGTATATTTTCCTCTTTGTCTAGAGGGAGTGCAGTACCTATGTTTATCTTAACTATTTCTGCTGTTTTTTCACCTATTAAAAGACTATGTTTTTTCTTTATGTATTTTATTATATCTTCGTCGAAGTTATTCCCTGCAACCCTTATAGAGCTGCTAACAACAGTCCCTCCAAGCGAGATGACAGCTATGTCAGTAGATCCGCCGCCAACATCGATTATCATAGACCCCTCTGGAGCAGATATGTCGATCCCTGATCCAAGCGCAGCAGCCCTTGCTTCCTCAATTAAATAAGCCCTTTTGGCACCTGCTGATATCGCCGCTTCCAGCACAGCCCTTTTTTCAACACCGGTAACTTCTATAGGAACGCATATCATTACTTCCGGTAGTATAAAATTATACTGTCCAAATACCTTTTTTATAAAATATTTTATCATTGCTTCAGTTATATCATAATCCGCTATAACTCCCTCTTTAAGAGGTCTTACTGCTATTATATGGTCTGGAGTCTTCCCGATCATGTCCTTGGCTTCCTGACCAACAGCCAGTACTTTCCTGCTCTCTTTGTCCAAAGCCACGACAGAAGGCTCATTTAATACTATCTTCTCCTTTTGCTTATGGTATACGAGAGTATTCGCTGTTCCCAAATCTATACCTATGCTTTTTTGCACCCTTATATTAGGCATTTTAAACTTAAGCTTCATTTGCTCCACCCTTTTCTATTGTTTTCTCTAAAATATCGAATATTTTTTCTTTTTCGCCCTTTAAATGGTATAAAGCTATCAAAGCCTCAAAAGCCGTTGCGTTCTTATACTCTTTCGCAGTACAAGTCTTTGGAAAAGAGTTTATTTTTGTATTCCGAGCCCTTTTTGCGAATTCCAAGTCGTTCTCACCTAGAGAATCCAGCAAACCGGAAAATATCAGGCTTTGTGCCTTTGCGTTTACATACTTAGACACTTTTTTATTCAAATCGGCTGCTTTTAGATTTTCTTTGAAGAAATACTCCCTCACATACAACTCCCAAACTGCATCTCCTAAATAGGCGAGAGAGAGTGGGGTGTACTCCTTCAGCTTTTTATCGTCCATGTACTCTTGTCCTTTCCGTCCTTTATCTGGATACCGAGCTCGTCTAGCCCATCCCTTATCTGGTCCGAAAGTCCCCAATTTTTATCTTTTCTAGCCTGTTGTCTTAAATCAAGCAGTAGCTCCACCAATTTTTCTGTAAGATTGTTATCCACCTTTTTTTCCAGCTTGACCTCTACGCCAAGGACATCTTTCATCAGCCTGCTTATTATGTCCACCGAACTTTGGAGCACATTTTTACCTTCCTCACAAGGAATATTGGAGTCTAGATACTTGTTTAACTCTTTTACAAATTCAAATATCGCACCTATACCGATGGCAGTATTGAAATCATCGTTCATACCGCTCTCAAATTTGGCTATAGTGTTTTCCAGTGAATTATCCAGAGACACAACAGCCTCTTTGTTTTCCGTCTCCGCTGCCGGCTCTGCGAGCTTCTCCATTGCCCTCATCAGGGTGGTCTCTATCCTCTCAACTCCCTTTTTAGCCTGCTCCAGCTCCGCTTCTGAGAAGTCAATAGGTTTCCTGTAGTGTGAGCTCAGCATGAAAAACCTTATTACTCTGCCCTCATATTTTTCCAGGACCTCCCTCAAAAGAAAAAAATTCCCTTTTGATTTGGACATCTTTTCGCCTTTTATATTTATGTATCCGTTGTGCATCCAATACCTCGAAAATTCTCCGTTGTATGCGCATTTTGACTGTGCTATCTCATTTTCGTGGTGTGGGAATATTAGATCCTGGCCTCCGCCGTGTATATCGAAGGTGTCTCCCAGATATTTATGCGACATCGCAGAACACTCAAGGTGCCATCCAGGCCTTCCCTGGCTCCAAGGAGAACCCCAGTAAGGTTCGCCTTCTTTGGCCTTTTTCCACAAAGTAAAATCCAGCGGCGACCTTTTCTTATCGTTTACCTCTATCCTTGCACCACTCACTAGATCATCCGTTTTTTGCTTCGAAAGTTCTCCGTACTGCTCTCTATATTTTTCTATATCAAAATACACATCTCCGTCCACTTCATAGGCGTAACCTTTTTTCTCCAGCTCTTTCACTAGTTTTATCATCTCACCTATATTTTCAGTTGCTTTTGGCCTAAGCATCCCTTCCTCTTTCAGGTTTACCTTAGCTGTGTCCTCAAAATATGCCTTTATGTACTTTTCAGCTACGTCTTTTACTGTTACCCCTTCTTCGTTTGCCCTATTTATCATTTTGTCATCTATGTCTGTGAAGTTTTGTACATATAGTACCTCATAACCTGCATACTCAAGATACCTTCTAACCGTATCAAAGAATATTGCCGGTCTGGCGTTCCCTATATGTATATAGTTGTAAACAGTCGGGCCGCAGACGTACATTTTGACCTTTTTCTCTTCTACGGGCTTAAACTCCTCTAATTTCCCGCTCAAAGTATTATATAACTTTATCACTTTCAATCCCCCTAGTTCCATCTATTTTCAACACTTCATACATCTTCCTCAAGTTTTCCAAGCTTAAAACAAAGCTAAGCCTGAACCTGGAGTTATCGGAAGCCATCCTCACCTGCACATCCGTAGAGGGATCAAACTTCCTGTCTAGCTTATTCATATCAACATTGATGCAAAGGAATTCATTCTCGCCCAGTTGCTCTCCCTGCGCAATCTCCAACTTTGAGTTAAAGTATACCCTGTCATCTTCTACTAAAACTTTCAGATTGTCGCTTATCTCAAAAAATTCCCCTTTTTTGGAGTTGAAGAATTTGAAAAGCCCGCTGTACCCATCAGGATTTTTTATGCTTGCAACCATGGCCTTTTTATCCAGGTCTATGCAAAGTTCATTGTCAATATTTTCCAAAATTTCTTCGAATCCCAAACCGGTAAAAAACTTTATACTTTCTATCAGTCTTTGCATGGGCAGACTTAACCCGCTTTTAAAAGAGATCCCCAAATTTTTGATATCGTTATTGGAGAAATACATCCTGTTCCTCCCTATGTATGGCACCAGCTTCCTACTTTTCAAGGCCGACGTCTCAAACATTTCGGCTATCTGGAGGTCTTCAAAATGGTCCACGTCTATCCGAATGAGTCCGTCGTAGGATGACAGTGTAAATCTAAGCAGCTTCACTCCCGGGTTGAATTTAGATTCCTCCAAGTTTTTTTCCAGTCCAACTAGAGAAAAAAACGGATAATCTGCTTTAGATTCCTCATAGGCCTTTAAGAACTCTTCATTCTCTCCTCCGTAATGCCCCAAGTATCCCTTTAGGGCATCGGCTGTTCTAGATGCCACAAAGTAGCCTTTTAGCGGCAGCACATACAACTCCATCCCATCCGAATATTTAGGCTTCAACTTGTACAGTTCGCCCTGCTTTTCAAAGTACTTCCCTATCCTAAATCTTAGCCCAATGTAGTAGTTATCGAAATCAAGAAATAGAACCTGTGGCTCATCCTCCCCAAAATCTAAAACCATAAGCTGCTTCAAATATTTTTTGTACTTCTTAAGTTCACCTAGTTCTTCGTAATCATAGCCGAACTCTTCTATAAGCACTTCGAACTCTTCTATATCTTCTATTTTGGAGAAGTCTGAATAAAATAAAAACTTTGTTTCCTTTACGATAAACTCTCTTATATCCGGTTTTTCAGATAGGTATATCAAAGTCCCTATCAATATTCCAGATATTATGAGCAGCACTGACGAAACTACTCTTTTCACAGGGACCACTTCCAGTCTATTTAAATTTTTCCTGCTGTATTCTTTCAAGCTCTCTTATAGTCAAGTCTAGCTTTTCAGTTTTCAAAACAGGACTTATTATCCTTGCCCTTCTTATTTTTTCCCTCTTCATTTTTACCGATACAAGCTCTTCATCAAAATACGAAGCTTTAGCTTCAATTTCACCCATCGGACTTATTACCTCCGATCCTCCCCAGAAACTAAGACCGTCTTCATAACCAACCCTTTGAGAGAACACCACGTAAGAACTCAATTGGCTTGCATAAAACCTGCTTATGTTTTCCCAAGATTCTGTTATTGTAAGTTTCTTCCCATTGTTTATGCCCCTTGCAGGGCTGTTGGATAGTATAAATATATAGTCCGCGCCATCTTGGTTCAGTATATAGGCCCCAGAGGAGTGCCAGGCGTCCTCACATATAAGTATCCCAAACCTTCCAAACTTTGTGTCAAAGGCTCTAAATCTGTCGCCTTCAGCAAAATATCTGTGTTCATCGAACATTCCGTAAGTAGGCAGGTACACCTTCCTGTGCCTGTGAAGCAACTTTCCATCTTCTAAATAAAAAGCTGTATTATAAAAATAGTACTT
Organism: uncultured Ilyobacter sp.; assembly: GCA_963675185.2. Lineage (GTDB taxonomy): Bacteria > Fusobacteriota > Fusobacteriia > Fusobacteriales > Fusobacteriaceae > Ilyobacter_A. The sequence continues at coordinate 1,170,039 of CAXXOH010000003.1, read as the reverse complement.
CTCACTTTCCTCTACCCCACCGAAAAGTATACTTATTTTTTTACTCAGTTCATAGAACTCCTGTGGTATCCCGGCTACACTTGGCACCATGTCTTTTACAGAGTATCCTGTAAGTGCCAATTCAGGGAAAACCACAAGGTCGGACCCCTCTTCTATGGCTTTCTGAATATAAGAAATAATAAGCTCTTTATTTTTATCTATGTTTCCTAAGTAAGGTTTTATCTGCCCCAATGAAACTTTTATGCTCATACCATCTCTCCTTCTAAATATATTAAATCTTCAGATGTTGTTATTTTTATATTACCATAAGATCCCTCTATAACCTTAACTTTTTTCCCCATTTTTTCAAGAAGAGAAGAACTGTCGGTACCGTAAAAATTTTCCAGGTTAGCTTTTTTGTACGCTTCCATTATGTCTGCGCCTCTGAATACCTGAGGCGTTTGTGCAGCGATTAATTTTGCCCTGTTTGGGGTCTCTAACACGCATCCGTCCTCATCTAAAATCTTTATAGTGTCTTTTACCACCACACCGATTACAACCCCGCTTATTTTCTCGTTGTCGACGAGCTCCTCATAGGCCTCCTCTATATATGATTCCCTTATAAACGGCCTAACTCCGTCCTGAACCCCTACTATGGTATTTTCTATGTCTTCTATGTGGCAAAGAGCGTTGTACACGGAATCCTGCCTTGCGTTCCCCCCAGCTACCACCTTTTTAAGTTTGCTTATATTTTTATCTTTGCAAAGCCTCTCCACTGTATCGATATACTCGCTATTTGTTGCGATTATTATATCCGTTACAAGCGGCGACTCCTGTATTTTTTTTATCACTTTTAAAAATATCGGTTCACCTTTGTACTCCAAAAACTGTTTCGGGTAGTCCAATCCCATCCGTCTTCCTATCCCGGCTGCAGCCACTATAAAACAATACTTCATAGAATCTCCTTTTTGTAAATAATATACCGCTACTTTAAAGTAGCAACTGTACACCCCAAGCCGCCTTCATTTTGATTGGCATCCCTGTATTCTCTTACGTAACCGCAGTTTTTCAGGTATTCCTGTATGCCTTTTCTCAGCACCCCGGTACCCTTACCGTGGATTATATAAACATCGGTGTAGCCGCTTAGAACCGCCTTGTCCAGGTAGCTTTCAAGCTCGTGTATAGCCTCGTCAAGCATTCTGCCTCTTAGGTCTATCTCAGATTTTACCGATGATTTCTTATGCGCGTGTACCGTTACAAATTTCTTTTTAGTGGCCTCGTCCACTTTTTTCAGGTCGTCCAAAGAGACAACAAGCTTCAATATCCCTGCTTGTACCTGAGCGCTCTCCTTTGCCGCCACTATCCTGAGTATAGTGGCGTGCTGGTTAAGGCTTTTTACGAATACCTTTTCACCCTCTTTAAACTCTATTTTCCTGATTATCTTAGGCTTTTCCTGTACTTTTTTGCTTTTCTCTTCGATGATAGAGGTACGCAGCATGTTGAGGCTTTTCTGTATCTCTTTTGCCTCCTGCTTCTTGTGCTCCTCTTTTTGTATTTTTTCCACTAGAGCCCTGGCCTTTGACTGCGCCTCCCTCACTAGCTTGTCCGCTTCCTCGTAGGCCTTCTTAATTATCTCCTGCTTCTCTTTCTCCATGACTCTTAGTTTTTCTTCGTATTCATCTTTGAGATTTGACGCTTCTCTCTTAAGGGTATCCATCTCGACTTTTGTTTTCTCAAGCTCGTCAGACTTCTCCTTTATGTTCCCGATCATGCTTTCTACTTTTTTATTCTCTTCGCTTATGTATTTTTTCGCATTCTCTACAATCTCCTCAGATACACCGAGCCTCTTGGCTATGGTGAGGGCGTTACTCTCGCCCGGTATGCCCATAAGCAGCCTGTAGGTAGGAGATAGCGTCTCAGAGTTGAACTCCATGGACGCAGTCTCTATCCCCTCTTCGTTGTATCCGTGAGCCTTTACCTCGCTGTAGTGAGTCGATATAAAAGACCTGCACTTTTTATCCTTTAAATAGTCTATTACCGCCATTGCAAAGGCCGAACCCTCCATAGGGTCGGTCCCAGAACCAAGCTCGTCCAGCAATACAAGGCTTGATCTGTTCACAGACTCCAGTATTTTCTGCACGTTTTTTAAGTGGGCTGAAAATGAAGACAGGTTCTGCTCTATGCTCTGTTCATCCCCTATATCAGCGTATACCCCTGTAAAGAAACCTACACTAGTCTTTTCCCCGGCAGGGATAGGTACTCCGGAAAGAGCCATAAGGGAGAGCAACCCGGCTGTCTTAAGGGCCACAGTTTTACCCCCTGTATTTGGACCGGTTATAAGCAGCGTGTTGTATGTTTTTCCTATTTCAAATGTCAGCGGCACCACATCTTTCGCTGGTATAAAAGGGTGTCTGGCCTCTACAAGGCTTATATACTCCCTGCTGTTTATCTCCGGTATCGTACAGTTTTTATCGACTGCGTAGTTAGCTTTTGAGTTTAAAAAGTCCAGCTCCAGGAGGGCTGCTGCAACCTGCTGTATCCCGTCTAGGTTAGTCCTTACATAATCGGTAAGCCTGAGGAGTATCTTTCTTATCTCCTCCCTCTCTCTTACCTCGAGCTCCCTCATCTTGTTGTTTAGAGATACTATAGCGAGGGGCTCTATGAATACGGTCTGACCGCTAGAAGACCTGTCATGCTCTATCCCCTTTATCTGACCTTTAAAATCAGCTTTTATAGGGATTACCGACCTGCCGTCTCTCACTGTTACTATCTTTTCCTGTATGGCGTTGGCATAAGCCTGGTTTGACATTATTTCGTCAAACTTTTTCTTTATGTTAGACGAGATGATAAGTTTTTGATGTCTTATATCCTTGAGCTCCAAGGAGGCGTCATCTCTTATTTTTTTATCCTTATCCACCGCCTTGTTAATTAGCTCTTCTATCCCTTTATAAGTCGGAATACTCTTAAATTTAAGGTATAGCGCCTTATATTTAACGACTAGCTCCTCTAGCTTTGTGCTTACTTTCCTAAAAATCTTTAGGCTTTCTTTTAAATAGTAGACTTCTTCAGGATCCAGGTAGGTTCCTATAAGCTCTATCTTTTTCAAAAGAAGCCCTATATTTTTTAAGCCCTCCAGCTCTAAGCCACCGTCATACTTGATCAGCTCTATAAAGTCTCTTGTTATCTCCAGCTCCCTTTTGAGAAGGTTTATATCGTTAAAAGGATTTAGTTCTAAAATCTTTTCCTGGGTTTCTTCTAAAAAACAAAACTCTGCAATTTCTTGTTTCAATTTATCAAATTCAAGCACTCTGAAACTGTGTTCGTTCATTTCCCCCCCTAAAGCATTAAATTTTTCTTTTTATTATAGCATATAATAACATTTTTTTCTATGCTTTTTACCCTTGTAAAATTCAGTATTCATCAATGTTTTCCTAGCGTTTTCAACGTACAGACCCATCTCAAAAATCAAAAACACTTGATTTTTGATTTTTAATATGGTAGAATACTATGCGAATTTTGGCTAGGAGGTGAAAATAATGAAAGCATGCGAAATCACAGGTAAAGGTGTAACTTACGGTAACCAAATTTCTCACTCACACAGAGTTAATGGAAGATCTTGGGAACCAAATCTACAATCTACAAAAATCCTTGTAAAGGGTAATACCATGAAGGTTAAAGTTTGCACTAAAATGCTAAAAACTTTAAAAGGTGCTTCTGAGGATCAAGTTATGAGAATCTTGAAAAATAACGCTGATACTCTAAGCCCAAGACTACAAAAAGCTATTTGCAAGTAGTAAGCTGTAAAAATTGTATAAAAATAAAAAAAGACAGTATACGCTTCTGTCTTTTTTTATTTTTATACAATTTTTCGTCACCCGAATTCTAGTGCCCCACTTTAGTTTCCTCATTAAATTTAGATTTTTTGATTAAATTTCTAGCCCATGCTCTCTTCTATGACCTTAAATACATCTTCTGCATTCAAATCTTTCATACACTTGAAGTGCCCCTTCGAACATTTTTCATCCCCGTGAAGGGAGCAGGGAGAGCACCTCTCGTCTTTATATATTAAGATGCTTTTTTCCCCATACTCAAACATACCTGGGTCTGTAGGCCCGAATATAACAAAACATTTTGTGCCCACTCCCCTCCCTATATGAAACGGACCAGAATCATTCGTAACCAAAAGAAAGGATTTTGATAGAAGTGCTCCGCTTTCCTTCAAACTTAGCTTTCCTGCCAAGTTTATGCAAGCCCCGCCGCTAAGTTGATTTATTTCGTCCAAATCCTTTTTCTCATTTTTCCCGCCGATAAGTAGTATATCTTTTTGATACCTTTCTTTTAAGAGCACAGCAAGGTTTGCAAAGTTTTCCTTAGTCCATTTTTTGGTATTTTTAGATGCCCCGGGGGCAAAAACTATCGCCTCTCTATACTCTTCCACTTTTTTCATATCTTCCATGCTAAAGTCGAATTCGAGATTCTCCCCCTTATAGGTCACACCCATATTTTCAACTGCGCCAAAATAATTTTTGACTATAGTGTCGTCCACGCTGTACTTTATAAGTCTCAGTTTTACCAGTATAGTCTTCCAAAATTTTCTCTTTTTATATCTGTAGGTTTTTGCACCCATAAAGTAGGTCAAAGCCTTAGATCTTATCTTTGAATGCAGGTCGATCACTACATCGTATTTGTTTTTTTGAAGCTCAGCGGCAAATCTCTTTATGCCCACTATACCTTTGTAAGCTTCTTTATCAAAAACTATCAGTTTATTCAAATTTTTATTTCCGCTTATGGCGTCCTTAAACTTGTCTAGTACAAGAAAATCAATTTTCGCCCCTGGATACTTCCCCTTTAATTCGCTGAGTACAGGGGTTGTGAGGATTATGTCTCCTATGGAACTAAACCTTATAACGAGTATTCTCATCGCATGCTCCTTCTAATATTTGTATACTAAGTAACTTAACAGAAATCGCTGCATAAATTTTTTTTTGGCCACAGAGTTTCACAGAGCTGATAAATATGAGTTACCCACAGAAAAAATCTTAAAATAAAAATATTTTTTGTCACAAATCTTCACGGATCACATGAATTAATTAAAATATTTAGACAATGCTTTATTTCTGCATATTTATAAATTTTCTTGCTCTGCAAAACGCTCTCTTTTTTTCTCCGTGCAGCTCTGTGTCGGAAATATTTTATCTTTCCATTAGTGCCAATTCGTGCGATTCGTGACTAAAAAAATGCTTTTCATTATCGACTTTAGATCAATTCAATAATTTAACTATATTTCCATAACTTCTCTATACTGTTTTTAATCCTATCTCTTCTAGTTTGGCTTTTACTTTTCCAAATACAAACTCAGGCTTTATTTCAAGCATGCACCTGAAATGCCCTTCTGGGCACTTTTCTCCTCCGTGTAATCCACAAGGTCTGCAGTAAAGCCCCTCATTCTCTATTACCTCACTGTTCTTGCTCCATGGGTAAAATCCTAGCTCCCTTACAGTTGCCCCGAATATTGCAAAAATATAAGGCTTATCGAAGGCGGAGGCTATGTGTATTGGAGAGCTGTCGTTGGTAACCACTACATCGCTCCTGCTGGCTATTTCGGCAACATCCAGAAGAGAAGTCTTGTTTATAAGGTTGACCGTTTTTTCATTTTCGGCCAGCTTTAAGGCTAGCTCATCCTTTCCGCCTATGAGAACTACTGCAACCCCTTCCAGCTGAGATAGTCTTTTTATGAGCTCGTTGAAGTACTCCACCGGCCACATTTTGGTGAACCACTTGCTGCCTGGTGCAACAGTTACCACCTTTTTGCCGTAAAGGGAATGCTCATCCCAAACCCTGTCTATTTTTTCCTTTTCGGTTTTCCCCGGATACAATTCCAATTTTTTGTCTTCAAATCCATCGTAATCTACAAATCCCAGGAGCTTTTCCACCTCGTGTTTCGATTTGTCGTACGGCATTTTTTTGGTCAAGAACAGCTTTCCTCCTGCGTTCTCGTAGCCTATTCTCTCCTTTGCACCGCTTAGCCAGGCCAATAGAGAACTTCTTAGATACCTGTGGGGGACTATGGCCATATCATAACCCTTGTACTTCAGCCTCTTACCTAACAAATAAAGCCCCCTAAGCCCTTTGTGCTCTCCCCTCTTGTCATAGGAGATGACTTCGTCCAGCATGGGGTTGTTTTTCAATAGGCTGGCTCCTGCTGGTGTTGTGACATAGGTTACCCTGCTCTCCTGGTACTTTGCCTTTATTTTTTTTATCAGCGGCGTGGAGAGGACTATGTCCCCTATGAAGGCCGTGTGTATTATAAGAATATTCATCTATCTCACCGTCTCAAACTAAATTTTCCATCCCTTGTCCCTCAAGATTTTTTTGTTCTTTTTTATTTTTTCTACAACTTTATTTCTTTTTAACTTTTTTACCAAAAGTGCCGTAAAATACCAGAAATCCTTTTTGTAAGGGTACTCCATGTCATGATACGAATCCATCTTCATTGTGATCATGTCGTAATGAGCCCTATATTTACCAAATAGCATCTTCTTAGCCTGGGTATCGATTATTTTTACTCCATCTTCTGTTATTATAAAATTACTAGGATTACAATCGCCGTGATATACGCCGTAACTATGCATTTTTTTTGTGGCTTCCACTGCTATATCCTTATTTTTGGTGGCACTCTCTCCAACTGCAACTTCAAATATCAAACTGGATTCAGATATCATACCAAATTTTCTTTTTACAACTGCTCCAACTGGGGCTGCAAAATCATCAAAGCGTCTCTTCATCAATTCATTTATATTTTTAAGTGTAGTTACAGCCTCGCCATTTTTAAACAGTGTCAAAAATTTCCTTTGTGGGATCCTATACTCATTACTGGGTAACTTCAAAACATAAGTTTCCTCAAAATATTTTATAAGTGCCACGTAGTTTCTTTTGGTATTCTTGTACTCCTTTAAAACTACAATTTTATTATCTGCAACAGCTTTAATAAGTCCTCTGTATTTTTCGTCATAAAAAAATAGCTTGTAACTTTTATATTTTTCTTTGAACATATATTTTCCTTCCAACACTTTTCGTATAGATAAAATTTATTCGTAGGGGTTAATTATGTATTTCTTTTTATGTTTAAATAAAAAGAAACTATTTTTTGACTTCATATCATAATAATGCTTGTCTTCCCTGTATTTAAAAGGTTTAGCTGGATTCCCTCCTGCTATTGCAAGAGGAGGGATATCTTTTGCTACCACTGACCCGGCCTGTATTATAGCACCTTCTCCGATACTTACACCACCTAGTATAGTAACATTTTGCCCTATCCAAACATTATCATTTATAACTACATCATTGTATATATTTCCTTCATCATATGGAAGTTTTGCTCCTTGATAATTATGGTTACCTGTTAATATCAGGCAACCTTTTGCTATGGAAATATTACTCCCAATACTTACTTTACCTGATTCTCTAATGGTTAACCCATTTAACAATACGTTGCTCCCAAAATAAGTGTTGTTATTTATTTTTACCTTGTCATTTATTATGATATTATTCCCAATTTTTTTTGCTTTTTTAACTATCTTCTTTTTTGACTTATATATATTGATCATCCTGGATATTTTTTCAAACATCTGCTCTCCTTTTTTTTATCTCTAATTAAAAATTTGTGTAGTCCTACAGATATTTTAGTTCCAATCCAACTCTCTACATACTCTTTGAACCTGATCTCTTAAAAAATCCTCAAATCGTTTTTCTTTTTTTGTGTCTAAATACATTCTTCTTTCCAGCTTATATATCATATATTGTTTAAACTTTTTCGTTATAAAAAATTTTGTTCTATATGGGTCAAAGTCTATCAAATAAAGGTTTTCTCCTTCTACCAATGCCCCGCCAAAATTGTAATCAGTTGGATATATACCGTTTTTACACATAATTATAAAATAATCGAAAAATTTTTCAATCAATTTTCTCTTCTGGTCAAAATTAGAAATCTCTTCTAGCGGCATTCCGCCGTCCTTTGTGACTAAAATTGATTCCCTTTCGAAAAATGATTTCCTGTTTACAATAACCAATTCGGGTTTTATATGCGGTATCCCTATTTCATCCAATTTTTCTGAAATAAATTTGTAGTGTTCTGCCCTGTCTTTTTTTAATCCAAATGCTATAGCTCTTTTTCTTTGCCTGTGTGGAACATATTTTTTTATATAGTATTTTTCGCCGTCTATTTCTTCTAAAAATACCATTCTCCTATTTTTATAGTTCCTCAAACATTTTTTTTCTTTTAACTTGGCGGCATCGAAATAATCCAAAAAATATTCCCTATCCAACATACTTTTCCACCATCTCATCCACTTTTTTTATAACATGCTGTGGTTTTATATCGAAGTAATCCTCAACCCCTATGTCATGGATCTCTATCCCCCGGTGTCTTTCGTTGGAATTTGAAAGCCACTCTTTTTTTGATGCGCTTGGGCTGAATACAGCAAAACTTGGTACATCCAATCCTTGAGCTATGTGTCTTGGCCCACCCTCATTACCGATGAACATATCACAGTTTGCAAGCAGCATTGCAAGCTCCCTTATGGACTTTGTCTCAATGTTTGAGAAAATATATTTGTCCCAGTCCATCATCTCGTGGGTCTCTTTTGCATAGGCCTTTTCATCTGGAGAATAGTAGAAGATTATCTGCGCGCTATGTTTTTCAATGCAGTGCCTTATGACCTCCATCATATATTCTCTTTTCCATATCTTGTGTGGCCTCCTGGAGTTTATGGCGAAGGCGAAAACCGATTTAGAAAAATCTACCCCGGCATCTTTCATTCTTTCTCTCAACCTATTTTTTTCTTCGTCTGTTATGTGAATTGTATAGTTAGCATCATATTTTACCTCTATCCCATCTTCTTCAAGTGGTTTCAACATTTTCAAAAATTTATCCACTTTGTCCTTTGCATCCCTTGGTTCGGTTATCTTGTGAGTATAGCTAAAGCCCCTTTTAGGCTTCTTCCTACCTATTCTATATTTTGCTCTCGGAGACAAAAATGTAAAAACTTCACTTTTAGGGGTAGACATTATATCGATAACTATGTCATATTTTTTTCTTGTCACCTTCCAAACCTTAGCAAAATATTTGAAAGGGTTTTTTTGCTCCTCTTTTGTTATTTCTATTACATTGTCTATAGAGGGATGGTTTTCAAAAAGGGGGGCTATATGCCCGTATACAACATAATCTATTTCACTATCTGGATATGTTTTCTTTAAGGTATTGCATATAGGAGAGGCTAGCACCGAATCTCCTATCTGCTTAAATCTGACTACTAATATTTTCATCCTATCTCTCCCAACTTACATCACATTTTATTAACTTTGCAGGATTGCCTCCTATTAAAGAGTTAGATCCAAAAGATTTTGTCACTAAACTTCCAGCACCCACAATACTATTATCTCCTATAGAAACTCCTTTCAAAATAATGCTCCTAAATCCTAGCCAGACCTTATTCCCAATCTCAATACTTTTTCCAAAATTTATCCTTTTTCCTGATAAAAATATAGGATGTGCATCACTATTTCTAATCTCAGTTTCGTAAGAAAACATAAAATCTTCACCTATTTTTATGCTAAGATTATCTTCATCACAGATAAATCTAGACCCCTCTGAAGTTGTGTTTTTCCCGATAATTATCAAACCGTTATCACAAGCAAAATATAGTTCGCTACCTATAAATTTTACTCTTTCAGATATTATTAATCTATTGTTATTACCCACTATTTTAATTCGACTATCTTTTATATAACTTTTTTCTTTTAAATCAACTATATTTTTTTCTCCATGGATATCTACTATATTTTTACTAAACTTTTCTGATTTTATGCCCAATTGAGTGTCTTTTGAAATTTTGAATTTGTTTTTCAATCTTAGCATTACATTATCCATTAGATATTTCCCCTTTTTTTGTGCTTAAATTGCCAAATTTTACCCCAAATTTTAAAAATAGGTGAATTCAAAAGTATTTTTTCTGATCTCAAATTTTTTTGAGATTTTTTTTTAGCTTTCTTATCCTCTTTTAAAGTTAAATCCCAATTGAAATCTTTATTGTTAATGACGAATTCCTGCCACTCTATCCTGTATTTCAAAATATATGGATGTCTCCTAAACCATTTTTTGTTTATTCTTTGCCATGGTTTTAATCCCGTATAGTGTACTATACTCGCATTGTCGAATTCTTTCTGTTTATCCCATCTACTGAGCCAATGAAGCATATAGTTGTTTTCTTCACCTATTTTTTTCCAGGTAAATCCATCACTTGTACACTCTACAAAACTAAAAAGTGCTTGGTCTGCAAAAAATATATCGGCACTCCTTTTTTGGGTTATTCTATCATAATATTCTATTATTTTTTCCCAAATATTGTTCTCAATATAACTTTTATTGTTTATTGAGAGCATCCCTACATTTGTATAATTTCTCTCTAACTGCTCTGGACTGAACATAAATTCGCTTATATAAAATTCTCTATCTTTATTTATATAACTATCCACTCTATCCCCGTGATCTATTCCTGCCCATCCATCATTAAAGGGAAGTATTTTTTCTAAATCTAATTTTTTTTTACATAGAATATCATTATCCAGTTTTATGCTAAAGTCATAACCCATTTGATAGAGAATTTTAGGTGCCTTATAGTTCCAAAATACCTCAGATGGCCATTTTTGACTACTTGAAAAATTATGCTCTATACTAAACGCAGGAATAATTATATTATTTTTCTCTAAAAGTTTCATATCCATGTCTGACAATTTTTCCCTGTCCAAAAAAATATAACAAGGATAGTTCCCGTTATATTTTCTAATCGAGCTAAAAGTGATTATTGCACTCCTAACAATATTTTTATCTCCTGCCATATAAAAAGCTAAATTATGCATAACAATTTCTCCATGTCTTTATTAATTTATTCTCGTAACAGTTTGCTTGTCATAATCCAAACTGTTTAGATAGCCATTTTCACATCTATAACTATTCTTTTTTAAAATTTCTTTTTTTCTCTCCCTATAATACCCTTCATTTGGGCTCTCTTTTTTTGTTGGGTCATATGGGTGGTGCATATGCACTAAAGGAGATTCTTTAAAGTCTAAGACTATTGATTTCAATCCTAATCCATACAATCTATTGCAAAAATCATCATCTTCAAATCCCCATGCTTTAAATTTTTCATCAAATCCGTTTAACTTAACAAAATCATCTTTCCATGCTCCGAAAAATAATCCTGCTATTTTAGCACCACGTTTTTTAAAACCCAATCCATGTAAAAAATTTTTCCAATTATCCTTTTTATTATATTTTATATACTCTGCTGTCTGTTCTTTTCTTATAACCTTATTTATTGCCTTGTAGTCAACGCCCCTTGTATCAATTATTTTTTGAATTTCATTTTTTTGGTCTTCTTCAGACATTATAGCCTTACCTATTATAAATCTATTTTTCTTTACCTTTTCCTTTATTTCTTTAATGAAATTCTTTGGAAAAATTATATCCTGATCCAAATAGATTAGAAAATCACCTTCTGCTTCTCTTGCACCGTTGTTTCTAGATCTTGATAACCTAAACCCGATATCTTCTTGATATACATGTTTAACTTTAAAATTGCATCTTGGAAGTAAGTCTTCTATATAATCTCTCAATTTTTCTTTTGAACCATCATCTGCGAATATCAGCTCATCAACTTGATCTTCCTGATCTAACAAACATTTTATGATATTTCTAGAGTATTCCAGCCTGTTGTATACTGTTACAATTAAGCTCAATTTCATTTTCTGCTCCTTTTTTGTACCTAGACCTTAAAAAAATTCCCATTAAAACAAATACTAAAGTATAGGGCTCTTTCTTCCATAAGAGATACTCTGTCATTTCATAAATTTCCAACCCAATTACCATATTTAACGTAAAAATTCCATATATATTTCCAGCTTTGAATTCTTGAAAACCTTTTATGAATATTCCAACTAACATCACAAGGTAAGTAAACGATCCTACAATTCCGGTTTCCACTAAAAGATTAAGCCATATGTTGTGGGTATGGTAATATTTTTTATTGTATTTCCACTCATCCTCATGCTTTTTTTCTATACTTTCAAAATTACCTGCACCTACACCAAAAATTGGTCTATTCTTAACCTCATTGTAGCTCGCCTTCCAGACTTCGATCCTTGCCAAATTACTTGTATTTTTTTTCAAATCAAAAGAACTTTTAAATCTTTCGTAATATTTATTATCTGATAAACAATCTGCATAATTTGCACTTATTTTTCCACCTATAAAAAACAAGAAAATAAAGGCCACTAAACCTATTAGTACCTTTTTAGGATATTTAAACAAAAAATTAATAAAAGTTACAATCAGCAGCGCTAGGTAAATTCCCCTTGTTTGTGAGATTGTTATAAAAAATATTGTGGGTATCAGAAAAGCTGCAAGTGTTAACTTCTCTTTAACTTTGGTTTCTGCATAAAACAAATAGGAAATTAAAATTGAGTATATTACATAGCAGTAAAAACTAAAGTGGGAAATCATTTTTAATGCTGAAAATCTTCCTCCATAATTGTAGATAGGATTAAAATACCTGTAAGCATAGTATACAAGCGGAAGTATTAGAACAAAAATAACTTTTTTCTTTTCTAGTCTAATTTGCGATATAATTAAGTATGATAATAATATCTTGGCTATCTTTTTTATAAATGAAATGCTATTACCCAGATCATAGGTTTTCAGTAAACTAAGGCTCATCCCTAAAAAAAAAACTAAAAGATACCCTAAGAATTTGTCTTTCCTCCAATCTTCTCTTTTCAATTCTATCAAAAATACTATCAACAGCAATCCCAAAAGATAATTACACAATTTGTTTATAGTCATCAAGTCCAGTATATATAACGACACCAAAAAATTCTTTATCTTATCTAAGTTCATGAAAAAACTCCTCCACTTGTTTCTTTACTTTATCAATTAAAAAATTATCTTTCCTTTTCCAAGCATTTGTTTTGTAGGTTACATAAACTTCTTTGTTATTTAGAACTTTCAATATTTTTTCTGCTAGCTGTTCAGAGTTTCCAATTTCAAAAAGCTCTCCACTTTTCCCACCTTCCAGTATTTCCTTAGGGCCAACTGGGCAATCACTCGAAATTACCGGGACGTTGCACATCATAGCTTCTACCAATACCAGTCCGAAGCCCTCAGATTTTGAGCTGTGTACAAATAATCTTGCATTTTTCATCCATATATATGGATTTTTTTGAAATCCGAGCAGTACTACCCTATCCTTCAATTCCAATTTTTCTATTAAAGACTCTATCTTTTCTCTATCCGGTCCTTCACCTACTATATATAGTTTTTCTCTTACCTTATGCTTAATTTTCGCATATGCCTCTATCAAGGTTGCAATATCTTTATGCTTTTCTTCTAACCTAGATACCGCTACTATATACTTATCCTCTAAAAGCTCTTTTTCTCTCAAGTTCAAGGCTTCTCTATCCCTTGCTTTTCTTTCTATATCTTCTATATTAAATGGATTATATATTCTAGTTATTTTCTCCTCATACTCTGGAAATTCAACTATCATCTGTTTTTTCATCTCATCGCATACAACAACTATCTTATCCATTCTTTTTAATCTTTTTTTCAGCTTTTTTTTGTTTTTCTTATATACATTAGCTTCAAAAACTGATGTATGGAACCAGCAAACCTTCTTTTTATATTTCAGCATGGATATCAATCTTAAAAAATCACCACTTTTAAAATCTATAACGATATCCCTGTCCCTCGAAAAGCGTATAAATTTTTTTTTGATAATTTTCTTTTCTTTTATTAGGAGTAAGTTGTAAAATAACTTGTAAAAAATATTATTTTTCTTTTTTTTCTGAACTTCAAGTATCCTGTTTATAAAATCTTTTTCGAGCATATACTCGTATTTTATCTCTTTAGGTATCTCGTCTTCAAATGCATTTTCATTTTCATACTGAAGTCCAAGCTTTACATCAAATTTTTCTTTATCGATCCCTTTTAAGATTTCCAAAAGAACTCTCTCCACTCCACCTAAGCCTATTCCACTTGTATAAAAAAATATTTTTATCATATGCATTACCTCTCGTCATCGAGTTAAATTTTCTATCAAGGTGTCTATTTCTACAACTATTTTACTAGCTTCAAAATCTTTGACTCTTTTTTCAATTAATAGTTCTAGGTTTTTTCTCTTATCTGAATTGCTTAATATCTCATAGATCTGATTAGAAAAATCTTCTACATCTCCAACCTTTACCAGACCACCACATTCACCATCTAGTAATATCTCTCTCGGTCCTGTGGGACAGTCACTTGAAACAACTATTTTGCCACATATCATAGCTTCTATTAGTACAGTTGGAAGTCCTTCATATTTTGAGCTGTGTACAAATAATTTAGAGTTTTTCATCCAAACATATGGATTTTTTTTCATTCCCAACAGTTTAACATCTTCTTCTAAATTCAGCTCATTTATTAAACTGCTTATATCTTCCTTGCTTGGGCCATGCCCCACTATATATAATTTCTCCTTTATCCCCTTATCTTTTAATGATTTATATGCTTTCATTAGGGTCGGGAAATCTTTTTGTATATTGTCCAATCTGGCGACCGAAATCATATAGTCATCTTCTAAAAACTGCAATTCTTCCTTTGTCAACTCTTTTTTAGATTCTGCCAGTGATAAAATCCTATCGAAATTAAAAGGGTTGTATATCCTTACAACTTTTTCTTTAAGAAACGGATAAATTTTTATTAGCTCCTCTTTCATGTCATCACAAATTGCAACTACTTTGTCATAATTACCTAATCTTTTTCCAAATCTTTCTATTTTACCCCTTTTTTTCTTTAATTTTGGAACTGAATTATGTATCCAGACTATTTTTTTTAAATCTTTTATCTTATTGATATTTTTTGAAAGTCCGGCATCGAAATCTATTATAGCCTCTGCTCCATTAATTTCTAAAATACCTTTTTTCAAATTTTTAAAAGCAATTTTTTTTTCATAAACCATCATAATGTTGTATATTAATTTGTATATTATATTTTTCTTTTTCTGTTTCACTTTTTCTGTAAACCGTATGATTTTCTCAGGCTTTAAAAACTTATACTCTACATCTTTTGGGATGTCTTTTTCAAATACATTTTCTTTTCCGCAATCGTCTTCTATAAAAAGATGTATTTTATATTTGCTCCTATCCATATTTTTCAAAACTTCTATAAGGATTCTTTCAAGCCCACCCATACGGAGACTCCCGCTTCGGAAAATAATTTTCTTCATAACTCATGCTCCCTTAAGCTATATTTGTTCCAGTTCAAATTCATTTATATCGGCTTCCTCGCCTTCTATAAAATTAGGCTTAGAATAAATTACCTTTGCTTTGTCTGAATTAGGCCCCCACACTGTGCTGTTTAATTCTCCGGTCCCATCGTCGCTCCTGTAAACTGCAGTCATATTCTTGTCCAGAGCCACCCCTATATGGACTATAGATGTATCAGGTGTTATCAAGTAATCACTGTGCTTTATTATGCTGGCGCTATCCATAATGTTTTTTATATTTTTGTTGATGTACACTTTTTTGCTATTTAACTCTTCTGATATTTTCTGTAATTCTTCAAGCTTGTCTGGCGGAAAAACAAAAGTAAGTCCTGTTTCTTTATCTTCTAAAACTCTTGCTGCTATTTCTTTGACTTTATTCTCGTTAAAAGTTCTGTATTTACTGGCTCCGTAAGGGTTTAACACAACCAATTTTTTTTCTTTTATGCTATCCCTGAAATCTTTTCCAACCTTTTCCTGCTCTTCTGTAAAATAAAGTTCGTAACTGAGATCAGGATCTTCTACTCCCAATATTTCGAGGACTTCTTTATATCTGTCTGTTATATGCTTATCTTTGATACTGTAATCTACAGATATATCAAAAAGTTTCCAACCGGTTTTATTTATGCCCAAGTTTTGCTCTGCCTTGCACAAGTTTATAAGCATCATCTGCTTCACCCGGAGTATTTCAGAAAAATCTATCAGTAGATCATAGTCTTCCTCGGATATTTGACGAGCAAGCTTTTTCAAATTTTTTGTATTTTTATTGTACTCATATATCTCATCCACATATGGGTTATTCTCTATTACCTGCCTGTTAGCTCCCCTTGTAACCACACCGATTTTAATACTTGGATATGTTTTTTTTAATTCTCTAAACATCATGGTAGTTATAATCATGTCTCCTATTTTTCCATCATATCTCAGGATTAAAACTTTTTTTATATTCCCCATATTAAAATTAGTATTTCTATTCTTTTTCCTATCCCATAGTAATTTTCCAAATTCTAATCTTATGGGTCTAAAAAAATCCTGTAATTTTCTATTCCATTTTCTAAGCATTATTGCCCCCTCAGCAAGGCTACCTAACCCGGCTTTCGATATAACTATACCATTTTTCATTTTTTAATTTATCTTTAAGTCGTTTAAGTACTTCATCTAAATTTTTCTTGAAAAACTTCTCTTTTTTATAGTCTTCTAAATCTAAAGCATATATATCCCCATTTTTTACGATAAAATTACCGGGGTGAAAATCACCAAAATATATATCCGATTTCAAGACTTTTACAATCAAGTCTAAGTATTTAATTAAAATATCATCCTCATTATTTTTTAAGTAATCCGACAATAAAATGCCCTCAATTTTTTCTGTTACAACCTTGTATTTGTCCGCAAATACTATGTTTGGTGTCTTTATCCCAAGCCTTTTCAATTCATGAGCAATAAATTTAAAATTAGAACCAGGATACCTTCTAAGCCTGAAAAAATATTTCATTCTAAAGCTAAATTTCGGATGAAATTCTTTTATATACTGCTCTTTCTCTTCATCGAAAAAAACTTTTGTCCTTCTATGATCAACTATTATTTTCAACTAAAAAACTCCTTACTCGCTATAAAAAGTATTTATTTCCGCTACTATACTAGCTCTCTAAAGCCTTATTTATAAGCCTAACTATCCTCTGCTTGTGCCCTTCCACATAAGAGTCAAACTCTTTATGCCCGTAGTCTTCTATGCTGTTTCCCTCGTCAGGTACCACGTACTCCATGTTCCCGTCGTTTCCAAAGACACCCCATCTCGTCGTAGACTGGGTCTTTTTGGCCGGATACAACCCCACCACCTTTTTTTTCAGGCTGCCAGCTATGTGGGTGGGCCCTGTGGAACCGCCGAAATAAACATCAGCCCTGTCAATAATAGCCGCCAGGTTTAGCAGGTCCCCGCCGTTGGAGAAAACAAAAAGTTTTTTGTTGCCAACAGCATCGGCTATTTTCTGGGCCCTCTCATCTTCCGATATGTGGCAGGTAAGTACGATATTTATGTCAGGGATTTCCTGGAATATGCACTTTAGAAGCTCAATATACTGCTCATCCGATATATTTTTTGCGCTCCCACCCATGAAAGGGTTTACCGCAAGCAACTTACCGGATATCTTGTTTTCTTCAATGAATATTTGGGCAGCTTTTCTGTGCTTCTCCTCATAGTAGATACCCGTATTTATTTCAAACACTTCGTCAAACCTTTTAGGGTCAAGTTTCCTAACCAAATCAAGGTTATATTGGGCTTCATTTTTTACAGAATGAGACCTCTTTTGAAATACACCCTTGTTATAGGTTAAGAAGGAGTGCCATTTTGAAAGCGGTCCCACCTTTATCCTTGCCTTGCTGGCCTTGGCTAGATCCCCCACAAATTCATCAGTGTAAAGGGCCACAAATACGTCCGGCTTCAGGTACTTCATTTTCAGCTTGAGCTCCTCTTTCCGGTAGTCGTCTATCTTTAACACCCGGTTTACATAGGGCAGGTTTTTTACTATCTCGTAATTATACTTTCTGACCAAAACAGTTATATCGGCTTCAGGGTACATCTTTCTTAGCATATAAAAACTTGGTATTGAAAGCACCAAGTCCCCTATCTTATCTGTTCTGGCTATTACTATCCTCTTTACGTCCATTCGTCTCTCCAAAATAAATTTAATATTTAAGCATGCCTAATTCTAAAATTATATAAATCACTGACTTTATTTATAAAAACTTTTTTGATTACAAAATTTCACAGATTATATGAATCAATTAAAGTCTTTAAGAAAGTTATTCTTATACCTTTAGTCTTTTTTCTTAACTCTGTGAAACTCAATATTTTCCTCTGTGTGGCTCTGTGTCCAAAATCTTTTCATTAATCTTTTTATTCTTGCCAATTCATTTGATTCGCGACTAAAATAGTTATTTTTATAATTTTAAATCAATTCAATCTTCTATATTTCTAAGCAACTATAATCAATCCGAAATATAGCTATTGTTTTTCCATATCTCACGGAGCTTGAAATACTTTACCATAGAGTAATTTGCACTCACAACTGCAAGAAGCAGCCCCTCTATACCGTCCAAAAATCCAAGCCTCAGAAAATACATTCTAAAAAACTTATAAATCGGGTTAAAAACTATGCTTGCCCAACTTGCCTTCTTGCCTCTTTTGTGGTATTCAAGAGCTCCTAAGGTCGTATATCTATTAAACCTTTTAAAATAATCCTCCAGTGTAATGTAGGTGTGGTGGTATATTTTTTCCTTGAGCTTCCCCTTTTTACTGTCAGTAATAAACTCTTCGTGTACCAGGCTGTCACTTACCCTGACAGCTCCACTTTTAAAAAGCCTGGTTGCATATTGGCCAGACCATCCTCCATGCTTTATCTCTTTTCCAAAGCAAACTGAGCACCTGTTTATCTCATAGACATCATGCTCATGTTTCCCAGCTAAAATTTCTCTTATGGCTCCTACAAGTTCCTCGCTAAGCACTTCATCGGCATCTATGAGGAGTATCCACTTTCCGCTGCACCTATCTATAACGGAATTTTTTTGTGGTCCAAACCCCTGCCACTCTTCACTAAAAACTTTGGCACCGTAGCCCTCTGCTATCTCTACTGTCTTATCAGTGCTGAAGCTGTCTACTACAACTATCTCGTCAGCTATGCTCTTTACGCTTTCAAGGGTTTTTCCCAGTATTTTCTCTTCATTAAAGGTAATTATACCCACCGACAAATCCATAATTTCTCCCTTTAAATACTTTTTTGCATACCAAATTAATTATACTTTGGAAAAATTTATATTCAAACAATTAATTTTTCAGATATGTATTTGTACTTTTTATTACTCCGAAAAAACTGTTTCTTACAGTTTAAAAAATCTTGATATTATTCAATTATATCAAATTGACCCCCTTTTTTCAATGTTCAAAAAAAACAAAACCCAGATCCAAAGATCTAGGTTCTCTATATAAAACATATAGCCTTAAAGGGGGGCATAAGTACTACATGGCATATTAGGTTAAAATGGTGCCTAGAAATGGATTCGAACCATCGACCGCACGGGTATGAACCGTGTGCTCTAGCCAACTGAGCTATCTAGGCATTTGGTGGCGGGGGCAGGATTTGAACCTACGACCTTCGGGTTATGAGCCCGACGAGCTACCAAGCTGCTCTACCCCGCGATATATAATTTTGAATCTGTATCTTCAAGCATCCCCTGCCATTTGACACGAAATATATTTTACCCTATATTTTATTTTTTGTCAATACTTTTTTTACTGAAATTTATGCTTTTTTTAATATTCTCTTAAATTCATTTTGAAATTTTCAAATATTTTAAAATCACTTTATACTGTATAAGTTACTAAATTTATTTGAAAACCTTCTTTAGACACAGAGTTTCAAAGAGATTTAAAACATAAATCGCACAGAGAAAACCTTTTAAAAATAATTTTTTGTCACGAATTTTCACGGATCACACGAATCGATTAAAATCTCTAGGCTATGCTTTACTTACATCTCTTTGTTTATTTTTTCTCTGCGAAACTCTTTATTCTCCTCTGTGTCACTCTGTGACCTAAATATCTTTTATTAGTGTCCATTCGTGCAATTCGTGACTAAAACAGATATTTTTCATTTCTATGACTTTAGATAAATTCAATATTTTATATGAAAATTACCAACTCAAAAAACTAAAAAAGCCCTAAGCAGGGCTTTTAATTAAGCTTCTTCAAATTGGTCTTTTCCTACTCCGCAAAGTGGGCATACCCAATCTTCTGGTAGAGCTTCAAATGCAGTTCCTGCATCTATTCCTCCGTCAGCATCCCCTACTTCTGGGTCATATACATATCCACATACTACGCAAACGTACTTTTTCATCTCATTCCTCCTTAATTATTTTTATATGGGTTTAAGAATTACATATGAGTTTCGTATTCTTCTATTGTTTCAAATTGATCCTTGTCAGCTCCACAAAGCGGACACTCCCAATCTTCAGGTAGATCTTCGAAAGCAGTTCCTGGTTTAATCCCTGCTTCCTTGTCCCCTATTTTTGGATCATATACATACTTGCACACCAGACAGATATAACTTTTCATTTTTTGCTCCTCCCATTTATTTTAGTAGTTTGTTTCCTTTATTTCAAAAAAGGCCAAAGGGTTCAAGCAAACTGGACAAGTATCCAAAGCTTTCTCGCCTTCATGTACGTATCCACAGGCTCTGCATTTCCATCTTGATTTTTCGGCCTTTTTAAATACCTCATCCTTTTCGATGTTCTCTATCAGCTTTCTATATCTAGCTTCGTGCTCAACCTCTACTTTTGCTATCATCCTATAGACTGCTGCAACTTTCGGAAAGCCCTCCTCTTGTGCAATCGCTGCAAATTCAGGGTAAAGCATCGTATGCTCTTCATTTTCTCCTTCAGCTGCCATCTTCAGGTTTTCAAGCGTTGTCCCAACATACCCTGCAGGATAAGCTGCCTGTATCTCGATTCCCTCTCCTCTATCTAAAAAAGAAAAAAATCTTTGCGCATGGTACTTCTCATTTTCAGCAGTCTCCAAGAAAAGTGCCGCAATCTGTTCATACCCTTCTTCTACTGCCTTCTCCGCGAATAAAGTATACCTCATCCTTGCCTGCGATTCCCCTGCAAAAGATTTCAAAAGATTTTTTTCTGTTTTGCTCCCTCTAACTGACATTATCTTCCCCCCTATAAGTTTTTTTTAAGCGTTTTTAGTTGCGTCTACAAAAACTCTGCTCTGAAGCTCTCTGTCAAGCATAAAAAGTCCAGGACCCTTGCCCTCTATCATCTTGAGCTGCTCTAAGATGTTTTCCACGTTGGATTCTTCCTCTACCTGCTCCGATACGAACCATTGAAGCATGTTCGCAGTTGCATAATCCTTCTCATCAAAGGCAATTTCTAAGATATTGTTTATGCTGTCTGTTATCATACGCTCGTGCTTTAAACTGGCATCAAATATTTCAACAACGTCTTTCCAATCAGCTTTTATTCCGTCGATCTTATCAAGGTATGGCTTTTCTCCCCTCTCAATCAAAAAATCGAATATTTTCATTGCGTGGGTCATCTCTTCTTGAGCTTGAACTCTCATAAAGTTGGCAAATCCGGAAAGATTTTTTTCCTGAAAATACGCCGACATCCCAAGGTATAGATAAGCAGAATAAAACTCTTTGTTCACTTGCCTCGTTAGTGCCTCAGCTACTCTTTCTTTCATAAATGTACCCCCCATTTTTTATTTTTCGCCTTTCCATAAGCCATGTATATTGCAGTGCTCCCTTGCATATACTTTGTCTGCTTTCTCCATTAAAAATTCCGCCTGGGGCTTGTCTCCTGGCTTAAGGTATTTTTTGTACACCCTGTCCCCAGCCACAATCTCTATAAACTGTATGTAATGACTTTCGAGCATCGGATGTTCGGTAGTCTCCCCCACTTTCACCCTGTACCCTCCTTCTATCTCTTCTATGAAAGGTACGTGCTTTTCAACTGTGGAGTCTGCCGTTTTTTCTTCCATCAACTCATAGCCCTGTGCATCGCCGGTGCCTATTATTACTTCCAACAAAGTGTCATCTTTTTTCAGTATTTTGTTCACTCATATCCCCCCTTAGCATGCTACTTTTTAAAGTTTTTTAGGCATTTTTCGCAAATACCCTTAAAGTATAGGTGGTGCTCATTTATCTGAAACTTATCTAAAATACTAATATCTATCTTGTCCATGTCTATTTCTATATCATAAACTTCTCCGCACTGCTGACATTTAAAATGACCGTGTATGTTGATATCCGCATCATACCTTGTTTCATTTTCCTCTATCACTATCACCGTGGCTATTTTTTTCTCCACAAAAAGGTTCAGGGTGTTATAAACCGTTGTTTTAGAAAGGGTGGGTATTTCTTTAACCAACGCTTGATATATGGTGTCTACAGTGGGGTGGTTTCTGTTTACTATAAGATATTCAAAAATCTTCATCCTTTGGTAGGATGGCTTTATTTCATGACTTTTCAAATATTCTCCTACATCTTCTATATTAAATTTCATCCAACACCCCCCCATTTTCTGTTTTTTTTGCAAGTTTGTAACTATTACAGTTTTATGATAGTACAATTTTAAGCTTTTGTCAATCGCATGTTTTGTATTTATTTGTCAAAAGTCTATATACAAGTTTTTCCCGGCTTATCCTTTTTTATCTTTCAAAAATTCTATCTTAAAAGTTGTACCCACGCCTTCGTTGCTCTCAAAGCTTATATTCCCGCCGTGCGCCTCGACTATCCTTTTCACACTCACAAGCCCAAAGCCCCTTCCATTCTGCTTGCCCTGCGTTTTCCCTATAGAGAATATATCCTTCTTAAAATCTTCTGGTATCCCCCTGCCGTGGTCCTCTACAAACACGGATATCTTCTCTTCGTCTTTTGCAGCATACACTTTTATTTTCTCGTCTTGGTTTATTGTCGCTTCGTCGGCGTTTTTTATCAGGTTCCAAAATATATTGTACAGCCTAAACTTATCCGCCCTTATATGCACATCATCTTCCACGTCTACTATGATTTTATGCCTATACTTGTACTCGTTTAGAAAGTTCTCCAAGAAACTTTTAAGGTTGACCTCTTCCAAATTCAAGTTTATCTCAAGGTCACCTGATGCAAGACTCAAAATGTCCTCTAGCATATAGTTCATCTTGTTGATACTTCTCTCGATCCCTTCGAAAAAACTCTCATTTTTTATATCGCTGTCTCTTCTTTTCAATAATGCCAGATAGCCCATTATTCCTGTAAGGGGGTTTCTAAGGTCGTGTACTATAGTCGATGCCATGGCCCCTATAGAAGACAGCTTTTCCATATACTCCATACGCTGTTTTTCATAGTTTTTCAGCTTCTCTATGTTTCTTATGGTTACTATTACGTACTCTTCGTTTTCAAAATCAAAGGGCAGGATGTTCATGAGTACATTCAGTTCTCTGTTTTCACCGTCTACTATTACGTTTAGTACTCCTTCCCTGTTCCTCCTTATGACCTTATCGCTTATAGCCTTTACTATGCACCCGTTAACAGGGAACTTTCTGCCGCCGCTGTCTAGGACAAGCTCCTTTACATAGCCGATATCCTTGCTCAGCTCTATCTTGTGCGTCTCCTCATTTATGTTTTCAAACTGTTCCGCTTCCTCGAAAAATCTCTTGAATGCGTTATTTAGAAAAATCTCTTTCCCACTCTTATCAAATAGTATTATCATAGAGGGAAGTGAGTTCAAGATATTAGCCAATATAGGACTCTTTTCAAGCTCCGTTTTTATCTCTTTCTCTATAGACATTTTGCCACCTTCCCTCTTTTTATAAATCTATTTTTTTCAGCATGTACAGTCTGTCCACACCGATACCATACTCGTTTTTTAAGATTTTCTTTTTTTCAAATCCCAATTTTTCATAGAGACTCACCGCCGCCTCGTTTTCTCCGGAAACTGTGAGGTGTACCGAAATCATTCCACGTCCAGAAAAATATTCTATGCTCTTTTGTAGCAGGTACTCAGCTATCCCCTGACCTCTGCTGCTCTTTTCTGTGGAGATACCGTAAAGATAGACTTCCTTTTCACCGAATTTTTGCATGAATTCCGCTACACATCTTACACGGTTCCCGTCCTTCACTACAAAGACCTTTCCGTATTTTGCCAGGGGCTTCAACAGCCATTCGTCCACCCCGCCGTCTTTTCCAAAGGACTCTTCCTCTAGTTTTATGACCTGTTCTACTTCATCTCTGTTATCTATATCAAGCTGTGAAAACTCCATTAAATTGACCTCTCTTCACTAATATTCTATATCGCAAAGGTAAAGTCCGTTTGGAGGCGCTACTATTTTTCTGCGCTCTTTTTCAGGATTTTGAAGTTTTTCCAAGATGTAATTTTCCGGCTGTCTCCCAAAATAAACAGCCAGAGCTGAGCCCATTATTATCCTTATCATAGACTTTAAAAATGCGTTTCCTTTTATATATACCTGGACCTTCTGCCCATCTTTATATACCCTTATCTCCTTTATCTCCCTCACCGGGTTGTCAGCGGAACAATTCGACTGCCTGAAACTATCGAAATTATGTACCCCAACAAGCGGATCTAGTATGGACTGCAATCTTTCTACATTAAGCTCTTCCTCCACCCAGGTAACAAACATTCTTTCGAATATGTTCTTATTATGGCTCAGGGAGTATATATAAGCCCTCTCTTTTGCAGAGAACCTAGAATGAAAATCTCGCGAGACCTCTTCTAAGCTCAGCAGTGCTATATCTTCTACAACCGCGTTCCCTAGTGCCCTTTCCAGTCTTTCCACTGGTATACTGCTGCTAGTGAAAAAGTTCGACACCTGCATCATGGCGTGTACACCCCTGTCCGTTCTCCCGGATGATATAAGATTTGGCTTCTCTTTCAGTATCAGCTCAAGCGCTCTTTCTAGTTCACCCTGTATCGTTCTTTGGTTGGGCTGTCTCTGAAAACCAAAAAAATTGCTGCCGTCATACTGGTAGACCAGCTTTATGTTTCTCATCTTTTACTCCTTTTTACAATATACATCAAATTAAATTACTGAATTTATTTACTTTTTTATCACAGAGTTTCACAACTCACTTAAAATTCTGTTTACAGACTTATTTTTATCCGGTCTTTTTATTCCAAGTTAATAAGCGTTACTTCTAAATAAAATATATAATGCGCTGCCTTTCTAAGTGTACTAATTTTAAAGTTTATGTTGGTATTACACAAATTTTTCCCAAATTAACAAATAAAATACACTGATAGTATATCATATTTTTTGGCTTTAAAAAACAAAAAAGCCCGCTAAAGGCTTTTTTATTTCTCGATTATATATTTTTCTACAAGCTCCTGATATTTAGGGCTCTCCACTATCTCATCCAGAGCTTTGTTCACCTTTTCCAAAGGATCCAACGTCATCTTTTCTAAATGCCATGGCATACTCTTCCTGGGTGATTTCATGCTCCACCATCTTCAATCCCTTGTTCTACTTTACAGAGTTGTCTCCCTATTCTCCTAAAGTTGCTACCATTACAGCTTTTATTGTATGCATTCTATTTTCAGATTCGTCAAATACTACAGATTGAGGGCTTTCAAATACGTCTTCGGTTACCTCCATTGCATCTATGCCGAATTTTTCATATATCTCCGTGCCTATACTTGTCTCCGTATTGTGAAAAGCAGGCAGGCAGTGCATGAATATGGCGTCCTTCTTAGCGTAGTGCATCAAAGATTTATTAACCTGATATGGTTTTAAAAGTTTTATCCTCTTCTCCCATACCTCTTCAGGTTCCCCCATGGATAGCCATACATCTGTGTATACCACGTCCACGTCTAGAACTCCTTCTTCCACTGACTCAGTAAGGGTTATCTTAGCACCAGTATCCCTGGCTACCTCAAGAGCTTCCTCCACCAATTCTCCGTTAGGGAACAGCGATTTTGGAGTCACCAGTCTGAAATCCATACCCATTTTTGCAGAACCTATCATAAGCGAGTTGGCCATATTATTTCTTCCATCGCCTAAATACGCTATTTTTATCCCTCTTAGCTGCCCCTTATGCTCAAGTATTGTAAGTAGATCGGCCAATACTTGCGTTGGGTGAAATTCATTTGTAAGGCCGTTCCAAACAGGAACCCCTGAGAATTTTGCCAGATCTTCTACTATCTTTTGCTCAAACCCCCTGTACTCTATACCGTCGTACATTCTACCCAAAACCCTTGCAGTGTCTGCTATAGACTCTTTTTTCCCTATTTGTGATCCGGTTGGTCCCAGATAGGTTACATGTGCCCCCTGGTCGTATGCAGCCACTTCAAAGGCACACCTAGTCCTTGTAGAATCCTTTTCAAATATAAGGGCTATGTTTTTCCCAACCAGCTTTTTTTCCTCTTTACGGTTCTTTTTATCATCTTTCAGCTTTTTTGCAAGCTCTATTAGGTAGTATATCTCCTCAGATGTAAAATCCGCTAATTTTAAAAAGCTTCTCTCCTTCATATTTCCCCCCTCTACTTTTCAAGCTCCTCTAAAATTTCATCTATCTTCTCAATCCCCTTGTCCAATTCCTCATAAGTTACATTTAAAGGAGGGATTACCCTAACGACATTGTTGCCTGCTCCTACCACTAAAAACCCTTTCTCAAAGGCCTTTGCTACAAAATCTTTTGATTCAATGCCGGATAGCTTTACACCGAGGAGTAAACCCATCCCGTTTATCTTCTCTATACTCTTATGTTTTGTCATCAACTTCTCTATTTTAGAACGAATGTATTCACTTTTCTTGTCAACTTCGGCTAAGATGCCCCCATCTACTACCTCTTCTATGACCGTGAGCGCCACGGCACACGCAAGCGGATTTCCGCCGAAAGTTGTCCCGTGATCTCCCGGAACAAGGACTCTAGACGCTTTTCCCCTGCTTAGCATAGCACCTATAGGGAAGCCTCCTCCTAGTCCTTTTGCCATAGTCACCACATCTGGTACAACACCGAATTTTTGGTATGCAAAGAATGTCCCTAGCCTACCTGCTCCACATTGCACTTCGTCGAATATCAAAAGGGCTTCCTTTTCATCGCAGAGCTTTCTGACATTTTTCAAAAATTCTTCTTCTACCTGTATTAATCCACCTTCTCCTTGGATTACCTCCATTATCACAGCACACACTTCGCCGTCCATTTTGGAGTTGAAGTCCTCTATGCTGTTGTATTCGCACTCAACAACTGCGCCTATAAGGGGTTTGAACTGCTCCTGGTATTTACCCTGGCCGGTTACTGAAAGGGCACCCATAGTTCTCCCGTGGAATGAATTTTTCATGTAGATTATCTTATTTTTGTTGGCAGAGATGCTTTTTCCATATTTTCTGGCTAGCTTCAACGCAGCCTCGTTCGCCTCAGTCCCGCTGTTGCAGAAGAACACACTGTCGTGTTCTCCGAGAGACACAAGTTTTTCAGCTAGATTGTTCTGCTTATCGTTCCAGTAAAGGTTTGAAAGGTGTATAAGCGTTTTCCCCTGATTCTTAAGTGTCTCCGCTATTTTAGGATGACAGTGTCCCAAGGTATTAACTGCTATCCCGGAAACAAAGTCAATGTACTCATTGTCATTTTCATCATAAAGATAGATTCCTTTTCCCTTGTTAAACACAGGTTCAAATCTACCATATGTATGCATTATATCATTTTTAGCCATTTTTTACCTCCGCTAGTCTCTCACTATCATGCTGCCGATACCTTCATCTGTGAAGATCTCCAATAGAATAGAGTGTTTTACCCTTCCATCTATTATATGAACTTTCTCGGCACCTTTGTCTATAGCAGTCATGCACGCGTCTATTTTAGGCAACATACCCCCGCTTATAGTCCCGTCTTCTATCAAATCTTTTACCTGGCTGTATTTAAGTGACTTTATTTTGCTCCCAGGGTCATTTATATCCCTTAAAATACCAGGTACATCCGTCATCAGGATGAACTTGTCGGCATTAAGAGCCCCAGCTATCTCTCCGGCTACGTAGTCGGCGTTTATGTTGTAGCTGTTCCCATCTTCGTCCACTCCAACAGGTGATATAACAGGTATGTACCCTTGCTCTTCCAATATTTTTATCATTCTAGGGTTTATCTTTTTAACTTTACCTACATACCCTATATCGATTTTTTCACCATCTTTTTCAAGATATTTTTTCTCCGCCACTATGAGATTGGCGTCCTTACCGGTTATTCCAACGGCTTTCCCGTCATTTTTATTTATTTTTGATACTATATCTTTGTTTATTTTACCCGTGAGCACCATCTCCACTATCTCCATGGTCTCGCTGTCGGTAACCCTGTTTCCCAGCTTGAATTCTGCTTGTTTTCCTATTTTAGCAAGCATTTCATTTATAGCCGGCCCACCTCCGTGGATTATAACCGGGTTTATTCCCACGTATTTCATAAGCACTATGTCTTTTATTACCTGCTCTTTCATCTCTTCGTTTACCATGGCGTTCCCACCATATTTTATGACTACGGTTTTACCTGAAAACTTTTTTATATATGGCATAGCTTCCATTAATATCTCTGCTTTTTCAATGTTTTTTTGCATATTTCCCTCCTTATCTTACAAGGTAATTCTAGCAGCTCAAATAATATGAAAGGGGATTATAATCTATCTCCCTTCCAGATTTTTTCACCTCTATGGCCTTTATAAATGCTGCCGCTGTATCTATTGAGGTAAAAGTAGGAACCCTATATTCCGCTGCTTTTCTTCTTATTCCGAAGCCGTATCTTCTACTGTCGTCCCCTACTGTAGGCGTATTGATTATAACTTGCATTTTCCCCTGTGAAATATAATCCCCGAGTTCGTCCCCGTCTAAAAATTCCACAGGAACCCCATTTTCAAATAGGTACTTAGCTGTCCCGCCTGAAGCAAAAATTTCAAACCCTATCTCGCGGTACAGCCTTATTATATCTAGCCCCTCTTTTTTGCTCACATCATTTAAAGACACGTACAGTTTCCCGCTTTCAGGTATCTTGACTCCGGCAGCAGCAAACCCCTTGTACACTGCTATATCAAAATCCTTGTCCATACCTAAAACCTCTCCAGTTGACTTCATCTCAGGACTTAAAAATACATCCACATCGCTCAATTTTTCCGTTGAGAACACCGGCAGCTTTATGGCGTAAAAGTTTTTGTTCTTCTTAAGTCCTACTCCGTACTCAGAGTCCTTTAGTTTGTTGCCCAGCATAGCCTCAACGGCTAACTTCACCATTGGCACTCCGGTTACCTTACTCAAAATAGGAACTGTTCTAGATGCCCTAGGGTTTACCTCTATTATATAAAGTTTCTCACCGTCGAAAACATATTGAATGTTTATTAGACCAACAGTGTCTATTTTTATTGCAACTTTTTCTGTGGTTTCTACAAGCTCGGATATGACATCGTCGCTCAGTGTAATCGTAGGATAGCTAGTTATACTGTCCCCTGAGTGCACCCCAGTTTTTTCTATATGTTCCATTATTCCAGGAATGAGTATGTTTTCGCCATCGCAGATAGCGTCCACCTCTATCTCTACCCCAGAAACATATTTATCTATCAATATAGTGGTTTCTTTGGATATGTCTATGGCGTTGTTCATGTACTGAGTAAGAGTATCCCTGTCATACACCACCCTCATAGCACGCCCACCAATTACATATGATGGCCTAACAACCACTGGGTAACCTATTTTCTCCACCACAGCATACGCTTCCTCTATTGTCCTGGCTGCATAGCCTTCAGGGCTGGCTATACCAAGCTCCTCCAAGAAATTTCTAAACTTGTCCCTGTCTTCAGCAAGGTCTATAGACTCATTTTTAGTTCCCAGTATATTCACACCGGCTTCTTCAAGTCTCTTAGCCAGGTTTATAGAGGTCTGCCCACCAAACTGTACTATTACTCCGTAAGGGTTTTCCTCACGTATGACATTTAAGACGTCGTCTATATAGAGAGACTCAAAATAAAGCTTATCAGAAGTATCAAAATCGGTGCTCACCGTTTCTGGGTTGTTGTTTATTATTATCGATTGATAACCTGCCTCTTTTATGGCCCACACCCCGTGTACAGAGCAGTAGTCAAACTCTACCCCCTGTCCTATCCTAATAGGTCCTGACCCTATAACAACTATTTTCTTCTCGTCCGATATTATATTCTCATCCTCTTTTTCATAGCATGAATAGTAGTAAGGTGTCACGGCTTCAAACTCACCGCTGCACGTATCAACCATCTTATACACCGGGTATATCCCATTTTCTTCCCTCAGCCTGTCTACAGATTCCTTGTCCCATCCACTTATTCTGTAGATTTCGTCATCAGTGAATCCCGCGGCTTCAGCTTTTTCAAGTATCTCTACGCTGTGTTCATTTTCAGCGAGCTCTTTCTCCAGGCTTACTATATTTTTTATGCCGTTCAAAAACCATCTGTCCACCATGCTCACTTGGTGTATCTCTTCTAGCTCCACGCCCTTTCTCATGGCTTCGGCTATTGCAAATACCCTCTCGTCGTCACTTCCAGCTATTTTTTCCAGGAGTTCCTCTTTTGAGAATTCTTCAAGATAAGGCAGCCTTATCCCGGCAAGGCCTCCTTCAAGACAGGTTATTGCCTTTAATAGCGAGGCTTCAAAAGTTCTGTCTATTGCCATTACTTCTCCGGTAGCCTTCATCTGCGTTCCAAGCTTTCTAGAAGCTGTCTTGAACTTGTCGAATGGCCACTTAGGTATCTTTAGGACCACGTAGTCCAGGGCAGGCTCAAAACAGGCGCTCGAATAACCTGTAACGTAGTTTTTAAGCTCGTCCAGGTTGTATCCAAGAGCTATTTTGGCGGCTATTTTGGCTATAGGATAACCTGTAGCTTTAGAAGCCAATGCCGAGGATCTGCTAACCCTAGGATTAACCTCTATTACCACGTAATTGTGCGAGTATGGGTCAAGGGCAAACTGAACATTGCATCCTCCCTCTATTTTAAGCTCATCTATTATCTTAAGGGATGACCTTCTAAGCATCTGATACTCATAGTTTGTAAGTGTTTGGGATGGAGCTATTACTATACTGTCTCCTGTATGCACTCCGACAGGATCGAAGTTCTCCATGTTACATACCGTTATACAGTTCCCCTTGGAGTCCCTCATAACTTCGTATTCTATCTCTTTCCACCCGGCGACACTCTGCTCTAACAGTATCTGTCCTATAGGGCTTAGCACTAGTCCCCTTTGGCATATATTCTTGTACTCCGCCATATCGTGGGCTATGCCCCCGCCAGTTCCCCCCAATGTATAAGCAGGTCTTATTATAATGGGAAAACCGTACTCTTCCGCAAATCTATAGCATTCATCTATGTGTGAGGCTATCTTACTCATGGCCACAGGCTCATCTATCCTAAGTAGCAGCTCTTTAAATTCTTCCCTATCTTCAGCCTTTCTAATGGCTTGGCTGTTTATCCCAAGGAGCTTCACGCCGTATTTTTTCAATATCCCCTTGTCCTCCAAATCCATTGCCAGGTTAAGAGCTGTCTGTCCTCCAAAACCTGCCATTATACCTTCAGGCATCTCTTTTGCAATTATCTTTTCGGCAGCTTCGATTGTCAGCGGCTCTATATACACCTTGTCTGCTATGTTGGCATCCGTCATAATTGTAGCAGGGTTGCTGTTTAAAAGAACTATCTCTATCCCCTCTTCTTTTATTGCTTTGCAAGCTTGAGTTCCGGAATAGTCAAATTCGGCAGCCTGACCTATTATGATGGGTCCAGAGCCTATAATCATAACTTTTTTTATGTTATGCTTCATTTTTATTCTCCTTCATAAACTTTATAAATTTGTCAAAAAGATAGGTTGTATCCTCCGGTCCAGGGGCACCCTCGGGGTGGAACTGAACCGAAAATACAGGATACTCCTCATGCTCTATCCCTTCAACTGTATCATCGTTCAAGTTTATAAAGTTTACTCTTATATTTTTTTCAGCCAGGCTCTCCCTTTTAACGGCATAACCGTGGTTTTGAGAGCTTATGAAAGACTTGTCCATATCTAAGTCCTGCACCCCGTGGTTTCCACCCCTGTGTCCAAACTTCATTTTATACGTATCACCGCCGCATGCCAGCGAGAGTATTTGGTGCCCCAGGCAGATCCCAAATATAGGTAGTCTGCCCACTAACTCCCTCACTGTATCTATAGCTTCAACCGCGTATTTAGGGTCTCCTGGACCATTGCTTAGCAAAACTCCGTCAGGATTTGAAGCTAGGATAGCTTCGCTGCTGGCGTCGAAAGGGAATACAGTTATGTGGCACCCTCTTCTCTGTAAATTTCTCACTATGTTTTCCTTGGCTCCGAAATCTATAAGAGCCACTCTCATACCTTCTCCCGGTATCTCGTAACTCTCTTTGGTACCTACCAGTCTCATCCAGTCGTCCTCTTTTTTGCATTTAGAAAACTCCTGGGCTATCTCTTCCTGGCTTAATTTTTTTGTTGAGATTATGCACTTCATTGCACCACTGTTTCTTATTTTTTTTGTGATTGCCCTGGTATCCACACCGTATACTCCGACTATCTTCATATCTTTTAGGAACTTATCAAAGTCCCCTTGACTCATGAAATTGCTCGGGTCTTGGGATATAACTTTTACAACCATACCTTTGGCGAAAGACTCCCTGGCCTCATTGTACTCTTGGTTAACACCGTAATTCCCTATTAGAGGATATGTCATAGTTATTATCTGGCCGGCATATGATGGATCTGTCAATATCTCCTGGTAACCCGTCATAGAGGTATTGAAAACCAATTCCCCAGTAGATGTCCCCTCATATCCAAATCCTTTACCCTCATATACGGTTCCATCTTCTAGGTAAAGCGCTCCATACATCTTTATAATCCTCCCTTTTAATCGATAATAAGCTGATTAGCTACGGTAGTCCCCATTTATTCTTACGTATTCGTAGCTTAAGTCACATCCCCAAGCAGTTGCTTTCGCACTTCCGTCTTTTAAGTCTATGAACACTCTTATATTTTTTTCCAATAGTATTTTCTTGGCTAGATCCTCATCGAAAACCAAACCTCTTCCATTTTCTGCTACCTGTATTGATTTATCCTTAGACATAAGAAAAATGTCAACTTTATCAGGATTAAAATCTGCATCGGAATACCCTACTGCACAGAGAATCCTTCCCCAGTTTGCGTCAGCTCCAAAAAAAGCACACTTGGTTAAGTTCGAAGTTATAACAGACTTAGCTGCCTCTTTTGCACTCTTTACGTCCCTTGCATTCACAACTTCAACTTCCAAAAGTTTTGTTGCACCTTCTCCATCTATTGCTATCATTTTAGCGAGCTCTTTGTTTAGGTAATCCAGAGCCTCTTTAAACACGTGAAAATCTTCATTTTCCCTGTCTATTACCTTATTTCTTGCCATACCGTTTGCAAGTATAGCAGCCATATCGTTTGTGCTAGTGTCTCCGTCAACCGAGATCATGTTGTAAGAATCGTCTACACTCCCCTTAAAAGCCTTCTCCAGCGTATCTTTTTCTATATTTACGTCCGTCGTGATAAAAGCTAGCATGGTTGCCATATTTGGATGTATCATGCCGGAACCTTTTGCTATTCCCGCTATTTTAACAGGTTTACCCCCTATTTTTACCTCTACTGCAAACTCTTTTGGAAAAGTATCGGTTGTCATGATAGCTTCAGCCGCCTCATGACCTCCATTTTCAGATATATGTCTGCATGCCTCTTCTATAGCCGGCTCCATTTTATCCATAGGAAGCTGCACCCCTATCACGCCTGTAGACTGCACTAGTACCTCTTTTTTAGATATTCCAAGGCATTTAGCTGCTATCTCGGCTGTCTTTGCCGCGTTGTCATACCCTTCCTGCCCCGTACAAGAATTGGCGTTTCCACTGTTCACGACTATAGCCTGGGTATTTTTATTTTTTATATTTTCCATGTTTAAAAGTATCGGTGCAGCCTTTACCTTATTTACAGTGAATACAGCTGCAGAAACGGCCTTCTCCTCGCTGTATATTACGCATACATCTTTTTTACCGCTCTTTTTAAGTCCTCCAGCTATACCAGCGGCTTTTATTCCAGGTATATCTGTGATGGTTTGTCCTTCTAATATTCTCATTTTTTTACCTCCAAAAGTTAAGGGTTCATAGCCAAGATTTCAAGACCTTCTTCTTCTTTCAACCCAAACATAAGATTCATATTTTGAACCGCCTGCCCAGCAGCACCTTTTATAAGGTTATCTATGGCAGATATAGCTATTACCTTTTTAGTTCTTTTATCTACTCTTACTGCAACGTCACAAAAATTAGTACCCTTAACCAGTTTGGTTTCAGGAAGTTCGTCTATTACCCTTACAAAATACTCTCCTTTATAAAACTCATTGTAGATATCGTAAAGCTCCTCTTGGGATAGGTCTTTTTTTAGTTTAGAGTAAGTTACTGAAAGTATACCCCTATTCATAGGCACAAGGTGCGGTGTGAAGGTCAATACTATATCTTCCCCAGATATCTTAGAAAGTTCCTGCTCTATCTCGGCTGTATGCCTGTGGTTTGTAACACCGTAAGCCTTTATAGACTCATTGCACTCAGTGAAAAGTGTGTCTATTTTGGCTGATCTGCCTGCCCCGGATACCCCAGATTTTGCATCTATTATTACAGAATCTATTTCCACAAGATCATTTTTCAAAAGAGGAGCAAGTGCCAATATGCTGGCGGTTGGGTAACAACCTGGGTTTGCAACCAAATTTGCACCTTTTACATCTTCTCTTTTTATCTCAGGAAGACCGTATACAGCATCTTCTATAAACTCAGGATGCAGGTAGTCCACCTTATACCAATCTTTATACACTTCTTCGCTATCTAGCCTGAAGTCTGCACCTAGGTCTATAGCTTTTATCCCCTTGTCCATGGCAAGTTTTACAAAAGGAGCCGACTTCCCGTGAGGCAGGGCCATAAACAATACATCTATATCATCTAGCCTGGACTCTATCTCGTTAACTCCTATCAGCTTGTCATCTAAAAATTTTTTATAGTTCCTGTATATTTCACTGAACTCCTGCCCTGCATAGCTGTTGGATACCATGAATTTTATCTCAACCTCTTTGTGCATGTTTAAAAACCAAACCAGTTGCTGACCAGCATACCCAGTTGCACCTATAATCCCCGCTTTTATCATAAATGACCTCCCGTAATATTACTTATTTTTTTTCATTGCTCTTATTTTGCTAGGCAGTGAGAACAGTTTTATAAACCCTTCTGCATCTTTGTGATCGTAAAGGTCGCTCGCACCAAATGAAGATATATCTTCGTCATAAAGTGCGTTTTCAGAAATTCTTGCTGCTACTTTTATGTTGCCTTTATAAAGTTTCATCTTGATTGTTCCGCTTACGTTTTCGTGTATGCTGTCTACGAATGCATCCATGGCATCTTTAAGTGGTGTGAACCAGAGACCATTGTAAGTCATTTCGGCGTATTTTTGAGAAATAAGCTTTTTAAAGGCAAGCGTATCTTTGTCTAAGCAGATACTTTCAAGCTCTTTTAATGCCTCCATAAGTACAGTTCCACCTGGTGTCTCGTAGATTCCTCTAGACTTCATACCAACAAGCCTGTTTTCAACTATATCTATTACTCCCACTCCGTTTTCTCCGGCTACCTTGTTCAGTTTTGTAAGGAGCTCCACAGGACCTAGTTTTTCTCCATTTAGGCTCACAGGGAACCCTTTTTCAAAGCCTACCTCAACGTACTCAGCCTCATCTTTTGCTTTTTCAGGCGGAGTAACCATCATGTATATCTCGTCTTTGTGCTCGTTTGCCAAAAATTCGATGTCTCCACCTTCGTGGCTTATGTGCCATAGGTTTTGGTCTCTAGAGTATATTTTCTCTTTTGTAACTTTAAGCTTTATCCCTTTTGACTCTGCGTAGTCAATTGCATCCTCTCTTGATTTTATATCCCATATTCTCCAAGGTGCAATTATTTTTATGCTAGGGTCAACAGAAGCAACGCCTGTTTCAAAACGTACCTGGTCATTTCCTTTTCCAGTACATCCGTGGCATATATAAGTTGCTCCTTCTTGATGCGCTATCTCCACAAGCCTTTTTGCCATTAAAGGTCTAGCAAATGATGTACCTAAAAGATATTTCTCTTCGTATACAGCTCCTGCTTTTAGTGCTCTGAAGGCGTAGTCCCTTACGAACTCCTCCTGCATATTCTCTACATATATTTTACTCGCTCCAGATTCAATGGCCTTTACCTTTACTTCCTCCATATCATCTTCTTGTCCTACATTTATGCATACAGCTATTACATCTAAACTGTAATTTTCCTTTAGCCAAGGTATTATTATCGACGTGTCCAATCCTCCTGAGTATGCTAATACTACTTTTTCCATATTCTTTCCCCCTCGCTTGATTTTATAATTTTAAAAATTTTTTTGCGTTTTCAATCTGTCTTTCAGCTTCTGTGTGAGCTGTTCCCCCATAAGACTTCCTGTCCTTTATGCAGGTTTCTATCTGTGACTTCTCTATTATATCCTCTTCAAACATTTCACTGAACTGAACGTATTCTTCTAGTAAAAGATCGGTTAAGAGTTTCCCCTTATCCTCACAATATGATACTAATTCCCCAACTACTTTGTGAGCCTGTCTGAAAGGCATCCCTTTTTTGGCTAGGTAGTCAGCTACATCTGTGGCGTTTATAAACCCTTCATATATGGATTTTTTCATGTTTTCTTCGTTTATCCTCATAGTTTTAAGCATCTCTCCGAAAATTTCAAGTGAGATCTTTATTGTGTCTATGGAATCGAATACCCCCTCTTTATCTTCCTGGGTATCCTTGTTGTAGGCAAGTGGAAGAGCCTTCATAACGGTTAGTATCCCTATCAGGTTTCCGTAGATCCTTCCTGTTTTACCCCTTACAAGTTCAGGTATGTCGGGGTTTTTCTTTTGCGGCATTATAGATGATCCTGTTGAATAGGCGTCATCAAGTGTCACAAACGAAAACTCACTTGTAGACCACACTATTATCTCTTCGGAAAACCTAGACATATGCATTGCTATCATGGATATTACAAAGTTTAGCTCTATTATAAAGTCTCTGTCGCTTACAGTGTCTAGGCTGTTTTCTGTCACCTTGGAGAATCCTAAAAGTTCGGCCACATAGTGCCTGTCTATTGGGTAGGTTGTCCCTGCAAGTGCTCCTGCCCCAAGAGGCATTACATCTATTCTCTTATAGCAGTCGTCCAGCCTCTCTAAGTCCCTTTTAAACATCTCGTAGTATGCCATGAGATGATGTGCGAAAAGTATAGGCTGAGCCCTTTGTAGGTGGGTGTAGCCGGGAAGTATGACCTCTTTGTGCTTTTCAGCCATGTATACTATGGATTCCTCTAATTTTATCAGAAGCTCCCTTATATTTTTAACCTCTTTTTTTAGATACATCCTGGTGTCTAACGCCACTTGGTCGTTCCTGCTTCTGGCCGTATGGAGCTTTCCTCCCACTTCTCCTACTAGCTGTATCAGCCTTTTTTCTATGGACATATGTATATCTTCATCGGATATCTTAAATTCAAACTTTCCCTTTTCAATCTCTTCTTTTATCTTTAATAGACCCTTCTCTATCTTCTCCTGATCCTCTTGAGAGATTATTTCCTGCTTTGCGAGCATCTTAGAATGAGCAATGCTTCCAGCTATATCCTCTTCATACATTCTGCTGTCAAAACCTATAGAAGCGTTGAATTTTTCAAGTATCGAACTGGTCTCTTTATTGAATCTTCCACCCCATAATTTCAATTTCCCTACCCCCATTTATCTTTTTTTATTTTTTCCCTAACTATATAGCTACAAGAAAATCTTCTTTTTCCTTTCCTGAGCGTTCTTTTGGTATTTTTATATTTTTTTGACTATTTACTTAGTACTTTTCTTTACCGCTTGACTTTTTAGCGTAAAAATAGCCCCTTCTAAAAATGTTTCCTGATTAACTCATCGTATTTTCCACTTGATTTAAGGTTTTCCAAAGCGGCATTTACCTTCTCTAGAAGCTCCACATCGTCTTTCCTTACAGCTATGGCGTACTCCTCCTGTTCAGCCTCTCCATCTACCACTTTTATTCCCTCGTTTTCATTGGCAAAATTCACTGCTGGCTCAGAATCTAGCACAACTGCGTCCACCTTATCATTTTTCAGATCCATTATAGCTGCATAAGCTGCATTGTATTTCATAGCTTCTACACCTTGCATCTCTGAGACAACTAAGTCTCCTGTGAATCCTAACACAACTCCTACTTTTTTACCCTTTAAGCTGTCGAATCCAGTCACAGCTTGTTCGTCCTCCCTAACTATTATTACCTGACTGGCAACATAGTAAGGGTGTGAGAAGTTGACGCTTTTCTTTCTCTCATCCGTTGCGGTCATGCCCGCTATCACCAGGTCAATCTTTTTTGTTTGAAGTGCAGGTAGCAGCCCGTCGAAAGACATGTCCTTGATCTCGATTTCAAAACCTTGATCCTTAGCTATCTCATTTATAAGCTCCATATCAAAGCCTGCAACTTTTCCGTCCTCTAAATATTCAAAAGGCGGGAACTCCGCATTTGTACCCACGTACACTACTTTTTTCTCCTCTTTTCCACCACATGCAGCAAGTGAAACTACAAGTAGTACTGCTGAAAATATTCTCATAACATTCTTCATGTTTTCTCCTCCGTTATATTAGTGATTCAATACTTTTTCTAAAAACTCCCTTGTTCTCTCATGTCTTGGTTTCTCAAATATCTCCTTTGGATGGGAGTCCTCCAGGACGTACCCCTGATCCATAAAGAAAACTCTATTAGCCACGTTTCTAGCAAATCCCATTTCATGGGTCACAACAATCATCGTCATTCCCTCTTTAGCCAGCTGTCTTATTACATCTAAAACCTCGTTTATCATCTCAGGATCCAGCGCCGAGGTCGGCTCATCAAAAAGGATCACCTCTGGGTTCATTGCAAGTGCCCTGGCTATGGCTATTCTCTGTTTTTGACCGCCTGAAAGCTGGCTTGGATAGGAGTTCGCCTTGTCGCTGAGCCCCACTTTTCTAAGCAGGTCCATAGCCACTTTTTCGGCTTCCTCCCTGCTCCTTCCCTTTACCTTTATCTGGGCTATTGTTAGGTTCTCCATAACTGTTTTGTGTGGAAAAAGGTTAAAATGCTGAAACACCATCCCTACATTCTGCCTTATGGCATTTATATCGGATTTTTTGTCTGTTATATTCTTACCATCTACGAATATCTGTCCGGCCGTGGGCTTCTCCAATAAATTTATACATCTCAGGAAGGTAGACTTGCCACTGCCTGACGGTCCTATTACAGCGACTACCTCACCTTTTTTTATCTCTTTGTCTATCCCCTTCAGCACTTCAAGCTTTCCGTAATTTTTATGGAGATTTTTTACACTAATCACTTTTCCTCATCCTCCCCTCAACACTCCTCATAACTTTTGTGAATATCCCGGTTAAGACGAGGTAGATTATACCTACTGCCATGAGAGGCTCCACCCCTCTGTAAGTCTGACTTGTTATTATATTTGCAGAACGCAAAAGATCCATCCCGCCTATAAAACCTACTATGGAAGTTTCCTTAAGCAGGGTTATGAACTCGCTTACAAGCGTCGGCAATATTTTCCTTATCGCCTGGGGTATTATTATCTCACGCATAGATATAGAATAACTCATGCCAAGTGCCCTGGCAGCCTCCATTTGACCTTTGTCGAGCCCCTGTATGCCGGCCCTGATTATTTCAGCCACGTAAGCTGAGCTGTTTAGACCGAAGGCTAGACCTGCAACTATCAGTATGGGTGTGTCCCTAAGTGCTCCGACGAATATTACGTTAGCCAATATCATCAGCTGCACCACGGCAGGGGTTCCCCTCACTATGTCTATATAAGCTATGGCAAATACAGATAGTGGATTGAAATTTTCATACTTCTTGATTTTTTTAAGCGGGTAGAAGTGTGAAAGTCTAAATAAAGCCAGTAATATACCAGCCGCAAGACCTATAACCGCTGCAAAAAGAGTCACATTTATCGAGAAGGCTAGACCTTTTATAATATACATGTACCTGCTTCCGTCAATAAATATTCCCTTCAGCACCTCTAAATACGCCATCAAATTCCTCCTGTTTAAAATTTCCTCAGTGCTCTTCTAAACTCCCTACCAGCCTAATTATATGTCTTTATAGTTTATGGCCAGTAAA
The DNA here is from genome assembly GCA_963675185.2 of uncultured Ilyobacter sp. Taxonomy (GTDB): domain Bacteria; phylum Fusobacteriota; class Fusobacteriia; order Fusobacteriales; family Fusobacteriaceae; genus Ilyobacter_A. The sequence continues at coordinate 1,129,975 of CAXXOH010000003.1, read as the reverse complement.
ATAAATTATAAAACAAAAAACCTTACTGCTCTATTTTTGGAGAAAACCATTATCTCTCCAAAAAACCATACAGTAAGGTTTTTTAAAAAAAGCCTACGACTAAAAACCGTAGGCCTTAATCGTCTATGCTCATAGAAATACTACTTCTAGCTAGCCGAGGTACAACTGCTATTTTCACGCTTCTAATCTTTGCAAAAAGAAATAATAGTTTTTTAATTATTTTTATGAACAACTTTTAAGTTACTATATCAAATTTCTGGGATTTTGTCAATGTCTTTTTGACTTATGGTTGAACCGTCGCTGCATTATTGTAACGCCTAAATATAAAATAATTCCTAAAATCCTGTCTTTAATCCCGAGACCCTAAAAACAAAAAGTTTTAGAAATAGTAAGTCATCTCATTTTCCCGGTTTTTATATCCTCGGAGTAGTGGCAGGCGGCGTAATGTCCGGCCTCAACCTCCCTCAACTTAGGCCTCACCTCTTTGCACCTATCCTGAACATAGCAACATCTTGATGAAAATTTACACCCTTCCGGCGGGTTTATGGGGCTCGGCAGCTCTCCTTCCATCCTTATCCTATTTTTAGATACCTCCACTCCTGGGTCAGCTATGGGTACAGCTGAAAGTAGCCCCTGGGTATAGGGGTGCAGCGGATTAATGTACAGCTCCTCACTTTCAGATAGCTCCACCACGTCGCCAAGGTACATCACAGCCACCCTGTCGCTTATATATTTCACCATGGATAGGTCATGAGCTATAAAAAGCAAGGTAAGACCCCTTTCCCTCTGTATTTCCTTCAAGAGGTTCACCACCTGAGCCTGTATGGAAACATCCAGAGCCGCTATCGGCTCGTCACACACTATGAATTCCGGGTTTATAGCAAGGGCCCTTGCTATACCTACCCTTTGCCTCTGCCCCCCTGAAAACTCGTGCGGAAAACGGTTTGCGTGCTCCCTGTTTAGCCCGACCTTTTCCAATAACCCATATACCATAATGTTCCTTTCGTCCTTGCTCTTATACATCCTGTGTACATCTAGCCCTTCGGCTATTATATCCCCAACCGTCATCCTAGGGTTTAGTGATGCCTGAGGATCTTGGAATATCATCTGGGTATTTTTTGCAAACTCTTTTTTTTCGAACTCATTTACATTTTTCCCACTGTACTTTATTTCTCCGCTTGTTTTCGGGTAGAGTACTGTAAGAGTCCTCCCAAGTGTCGTTTTACCGCAGCCGGATTCACCCACCAGTCCAAGGGTCTCACCCTTGTATATGTCAAATGTAACTCCATCTACAGCCTTCAGTACACGGTTGTGTCCAATGTTAAAGTACTTTTTCAAATCCTTTACCTCGATGAGCTTTTCTTTTGAAATCATCTCTCCACCTCGGTTCCCACTGTATTCTGAACATTTGGAGCCCTTTTGTCAGCAAGCCAGCAAGCCACCTTGTGCCCTATCCCAACTTCATACATATCGGGCTTCATTTTTTTGCAAACTACCATGGTGTAATTACATCTAGGAGCGAACGGACACCCCACAGGTGGGCTGAGCAAGTCTGGAGGAGTACCGCCTATTGAACTTAACTTCTCAGACCTAGAATCTATGTCCAGCCTTGGAATGGACTTTATAAGACCCCAGGTATATGGGTGTTTAGGACTGTAGAAAATTTCTCCGACTTTTGCTTCCTCCATTATCTCTCCACCGTACATCACTATTACTCTTTCTGCTATATCTGCCACTACCCCCAGATCGTGAGTTATAAGTATTATAGATGTATTGAGTTTATCCTTTAATTCTTTAAGCAGATCGAGTATCTGCGCCTGTACGGTCACATCAAGGGCTGTTGTCGGCTCATCTGCTATAAGTAGTATTGGGTTGCAGGCCAAGGCTATGGCTATAGCTACCCTCTGTCTCATCCCGCCGGAAAACTCATGCGGGTACTGCTTGATTCTCTCCTCAGGATTTGGAATGTTCACAAGCCTCAGCATTTCAAGAGCTTTTTCCATGGACTCCTTTTTTCCTAGGTTTTGGTGGTGCATTATTCCCTCTGCTATCTGTCTGCCCACAGTCATTGTAGGGTTTAGGGAAGTCATGGGGTCCTGAAATATCATCCCTATTTTTCCGCCTCGAATCTTCTGCATCTCTTTTTCTGTCTTCTCTACAAGGTTTTCTTCTTGAAAAATTATTCTGCCAGACTTTATTCTTCCCGGTGGCATAGGTATAAGCTTCATGATAGTCTGAACCGCTACTGACTTACCAGACCCAGATTCCCCCACTATAGCCAAAGCCTCCCCTTTGTCTATATCAAAGTTTATACCTCTTATAGCTTGAACCTCACCTGCATAGGTGTCAAAAGATACGTATAGGTTTTCTACCTTAAGTAATTTTTTACGCTTTTCCATAGGCTTCCTCCCATATTTTAAGACGACTTTTCTAAGTTCTAAGTTTAGGATCCAACGCGTCTCTAAGTCCATCCCCTACTACGTTAAACGAAAGAGTTGTTAATGAAATTAATATCGCAGGCACGGCAAAAAGATGCGGCCCCCTAGCTAGTAGGTTGTACCCATCATTCGCAAGACTTCCCCAAGACGCCATCGGAGCTGGTACCCCTATCCCTATAAAACTGAGGAAAGCTTCCGTAAAAATAGCTACCGGTATATCCATTGTTAGCCTAACTATTATCTGACCCATAGCATTAGGTAGTAGGTGTTTTAATATTATCCAAAATGGACTGCCTCCTAGAACTATTGACGCCATTACATACTCCTGTTCCTTTATCTTAAGTACCTCTCCCCTTACTATCATGGCCATTATCATCCACCTTGTAAAACCCATGGCTATAATTATGGTGTGTATTCCAGGTCCAAGTGCGACCATCAGAAGTATTATATATATCATGCTGGGAATTGCCATGAATATCTCCACTATCCTCATCATTACAAAATCAATTTTGCCGCCAAAAAAACCAGCTACACCACCATAGATGGTTCCGATTATCCCCTCTAGTATGACTACAACCAGGGCTATGGAAAGGGAGATTCTTCCGCCTTCCCAGGTTCTGGTGAATACATCCCTTCCAAATTCATCCGTTCCAAAATAGTGGCCGTTTTTTATAGCTTCCAGTCCAAATTTAAATTGATACTCAGGGTTCATCACTCGGTAGTCGTATTTATTTAGGTACGGCCCAAATATAGAGAAAAAAAACAGTACTGCCAGAAGCGTAAAGAAAAACATATTTACCCTATTCCCTTTGAAGCGTCTCATGGCATCCTGCCAATACGTCATACTTGGCCTGTATATTTTTTCACTCTCTTCTATATCCTTGTCCACTATTTGAAACTCTTTTTCCATTTCACTGCCCATGACTACTCACCCCCTTTGCCTATCCTGATCCTAGGGTCTAAAACACCGTATAATATATCCACAACAAGCATCATGAATATAAGCAAGAATGAGTAGAAGACCACTATCCCAAGCGTCACTGTGTAATCCCTGTCCGATATACTCTGCACAAAATACCTTCCAAGACCTGGAATAGCAAATACTTTTTCAATAACAAAGGATCCTGTTGTAATTGCTGCTATAAGCGGACCTAAGTAGGTCACAACTGGCATTATTGCATTTCTTATGCAATGCCTGCTTATTATTTTAAATTGGGGCAACCCCTTTGCCTTTGCCATTCTTATATAGTCTTGAGACAAAACCTCTATCATAGAAGCCCTCATCATCCTAGCTATTATTGCAAGAGGCATGAGTGAAAGTGCTATAGAGGGCATAACCAGATGCCTGAACTCACCGTAACCTGCTATGGGAAGCATACTCTCTCCTGTTATTTTCTTTAGAAAAAGTATTCCCCACTGTAATATCCCTCCAAGTATAAAGCTCGGCACTGACACTCCGACTATGGCCAGAAGCATCGAGGCGGAGTCAAGCTTTTTGCCTCTATTCAGACCTGCAACTATCCCTATGCTAACACCCACCACAAAGGCTATAAGAATGGCGAACACCCCAAGCACCAATGACTTGGGGAAGTGGGTTTTTATCATACTGTTCACGCTTCTTCCCCTTATCTTCATGGAAAGCCCGAGGTCGCCTTTTGCAAGGTCTTTCATATAATATCCATATTGCACCATCAGTGGCTTGTCGAGATGATATTTTTCCAAGAGCTTTTCCTTTACCTTTGGAGGTATCTTCTTTTCACTTGCAAACGGATCCCCAGGCAACATATGCATTAAAAAAAAAGTTATACTTGCAATTATCCACAAGGTTAAAAGACCGTATATCAACTTTTTAAAAATATATTTTAGCATCTTTCTCCCCCCTCTATGAAAAACTTAAGCTTTTTAGAACATAAAAACTTTAAAAGGGCTACTATATTAATTAGTAGCCCCAAAATAAATTATTTTACCTATTCTATCTCTGTATAATCAAAAATAGTTTCAGTTCCAACTGCCCTAAATATCGCCCCTTTTACATTCGGTTTAACGAGTGCATTTCTGCTTCTAAAGAATATAGGAACAACAGGGAATTCAGTAAGCAGGATTTTTTCTGCCTTTGCCATTGCGTCCATTCTCTCAGCTTGATCTGAGCTGTTGTAAGCCAGTTCTATCAGCCTGTCATACTCTGAGTTTGACCAACTTGTATGGTTGTTGCCGCCTTTTGTTATCCATAGGTCCATATATGTCATAGGGTCGTTATAATCCGGCCCCCATCCTGCCAGCACCACTTGGAAATCTTTAGAAGTCATCCTTTGAAGCCTTATCTGGAATGTAAGCGGCTCAAGTCTGACGTCTATTCCGAGTTTCTTGCTAAGTTGCTCCTGGTAGTACTGACCCTCTTTTTGTGCAGCATCACTGTTGTCCAATAGAAGAGTTACCTTTACCGGTCCTTTATGCCCCAATTCAGAAAGCCCTTCAGCAAGAAGCTTTTTAGCCTTTTCTACATTTCCATCTTCAAAAATTTCAAACCCATAGTCCTCCCTGAAGGTTTTATCCTTTCCTGGAAAACCTGCGGGTACAAATGAAGTAGCCGCTTGTGATCCGTCTTTCCTGATTGTATCTACAAGGGTTTTTCTGTCTATTGCAAGTGCTAAGGCCTCCCTCACCTTTCTGTTTGAAAGCAGCTTGTCCTTTGTATTGAACTCTAAGTAGAATACAGAACCATCGCTGTATGTATTGATCTCATCGCTGTCTCTGTAATCTGGAAGGTGATCACCAGATATCCTGGTTATATCCAACTCATTGTTTAGGTACATGTTTAAGGCTGTATTGGAGTCAATTACCATAAACATATCTATTTGTTCTAATTTAAACATGTCGCTGTTCCAGTAGTTTGGGTTTTTCTTCAAAACTATTTTGCTATCATGCCCCCAGGAATCGATTACATAAGGTCCGTTGAAAAGCATAGTGTCTTTTTCTAAAGCGTATTCGTCTCCGACTTCACTGTAAAAATCTTCATTTAAAGGGTAGTATGTAGGAAAGCTTAGCAGGGATGCGAAATATGCAGCCGGCCTCTCCAACTCAACTTTAAGTGTATACTCGTCTACAACCTTTATCCCAACTTTTGAAAATTCCCTTATTTCCCCTAAGTTATACGCTTCTGCATTCTTGATGTAGTAAAGCATATAGGAATACTCTGCTGCTGTTTCCGGATCAAGCGCCCTTTTCCACGCAAAGGCGAAGTCCTTGGCAGTCACAGGCTCTCCATTAGACCATTTGGCATCTTGTCTAAGTTTAAAAGTCCATACGTTTCCATCAACATCCCAGGACTCAGCTACCCCAGGTATTACATTCCCGTCCTTGTCTTGCCTCGTAAGTCCTTCGAAAATGTTCCCGTCTACTTGAATTGCCACGGAATCTGTTAAAATTTGCGGGTCAAGAGTTCCAGGCTCAGTTGCAATATTAACTCTTAAAGCCTTCTCCGATTTCACCTCTTTATCCGCTGACTTCTTGCCGCTACAGGCAGAAAAAAGAACTAAAATAATAAGAAACGCTAGTAAAAACCTAAGTTTTTTCATTTAAGTACCCCTCTCTTTCTAATTTTTTTATTTTCGATTGTTTTAATATTAATGAAGTTTAACTAAATTTTACCATTTAAAACTGCATATTACAAGCATAAAACTTTAAGACATCTGTACTAAAATTCTAGACGACACCAAATTTTTACTGCTACCGGAGTAGTTTTCCTGTTTTTCTCTCTTAAGTTTATACAAGATAAAATTCAAAATTCCTAAAATTTATTCCAAGATTTAGTTTATTCAAAAAAATTAATTAAGGATAATCTTCTGTTTTCGTTGAAAAAAATGGATAGAATCGAACTGGATTAATCGAGATTAAAAATGAAGGTTTTGTTTTTACAAAAAATAAAAAAAGCAGCTCTCACTGCTAGATTTTTTAGATGGTGCGGAGGGGGAGACTTGAACTCCCACGTCGAAGACACTAGATCCTAAGTCTAGCGCGTCTGCCAATTCCGCCACCCCCGCGAGTGGTGCGCCATACAGGATTTGAACCTGTGACAACTCGATTAAAAGTCGAGTGCTCTACCAACTGAGCTAATGGCGCTTTTTTTGGGGTGACCGACGGGATTTGAACCCGCGACAACCAGTGCCACAAACTGGCGCTCTACCCCTGAACTACGGTCACCATATGTATAGTTAAATAAAGTGGCGTGCCTGAAGAGATTCGAACTCCTGACCCACGCCTTAGAAGGGCGTTGCTCTATCCAGCTGAGCTACAGGCACAATTGGAGCGGGAAACGAGGGTCGAACTCGCGACATTCAGCTTGGAAGGCTGACGCTCTACCAACTGAGCTATTCCCGCAAATGGTCGGAACAGCAGGATTCGAACCTGCGACCCCCTGCTCCCAAGGCAGGTGCGCTACCGGGCTGCGCTATGTTCCGTTTCTCATCAGAAGTCTTGTCCCTCAAGACGAAATAGATAATACCATGGCTGTGAAATTTTGTCAACAACTTTTTTATTTTTTATATTTTTTACCTGCCTAATACGACAAACTGAAAAATATACTTGTGAATTTCTAAGTGTATTATCAAAACAAGTGCACCACTTAAAATAAAAAGACCTTTCATAGAAAATCCTGTAGAATGTAATCACCACAAAAACATTTGCAAAGGAGTCTTCTATGAAAGGGTACAATCATCTTAGCATAATTGAAAGAGAAAATATAGCAAAATCCCAAGCACAAGGACTATCTAAAACAGAAATTTCGACGAGAATTAACCGCTCTCATTCCACTGTAATTAGAGAGTTAAATAGGTTAAAGGAAGAATACAGCCCTTCTAAGGCTCAAGCTCAATACGTAAGTAATAGAAAAAACACGGGAAGAAAATCTATATTCCAAACTAATCCTGAAGCTAAAGAATATGCTGAATTTAAGCTGGAATACGACAGATGGCTTCCAGATGAAGTTGCTAATAGAGCCAAACTAGAAGGTCTGTATACATTTTCAACTTCAACTCTTTACAGAAGCATTAATTCTGGAGTTGTTAATATTTCTATAGGAAAAGTTCTTAAGTTTAGAGGCAGAAGAAAAGGTGGGCTATTAACCCTAGTTGACAGGCATAGTCGCTATCCTATTGTTGAAAAAGTTGAGGATAAAAGCACCTGTTCTATCCTGAAAGCTTTCAAATGTGCATTAAGAGGCATCCCTCAAGAATATCTAAAGACAATTACAGTTGATAACTGGAAAGAATTTGCTGGATTTAAAGGAATTGAAAAAGAATTAGGAGTTAAAGTTTATTTCTGTAATCCGTATTCTCCTCGGGAAAAGGGTAGCAACGAAAATTTTAATGGCATATTAAGACAGTATTTTCCGAAAAAAACAGATTTCAGCAAAATATCAAACTAAGAATTAGAAAAAGTAGTTACGAGAGTTAAGAACAGGCCAAGAAAAATATTAGGTTATTTCAAAGCTACAGAGATTTTCTGGGAAAAAATAAAGTGGTGCACTTGACATGACACACCACCCTAAGGACTATTTCGCTATTCCTAATACCTGCTCTGCTATATATTAGTCTAAATTTATCTATAAGCACAATATCCCGTATTGCCCCTCCAGAAAAAGGCTTCTCATGAAGTTTTTATTTGTTTTTTAAGACATCTAGTTTTTTTAATAGCTTAATAAAGTCCTAACGACTACACTCAGTGCTCTAGAAATAGCTTTTAGAGGCTCTCGTCACTCCGCTGTCTATCATAATCAGCTGCCTGCATCCTTTAGCCTTAAATTAAAAAAGAGAGGGGTTATTCCATACCTATCAAGCTAAGCTTTGAATTTAATAGAATTTGTGCTAAAACCTTCTTCAAGGACTACTTGAAGGAGGTTTTTCTTTTGGGAAACAGACAAATCAGAACAAAATTTTTAAATTACTTTTCGGAAAAAAATATTGAACAAATTGCCAGGTATTCTAAATTCAAAATTAGGAATAGCGGCAAAATCTCTCCTCTTAACTTCATATCTTTAACTTGTTTCAGCTCCAATAATTTATGCACTTCATCCTTGGAAGAATTAAGCGCTGAACTTCTATTAACAGAATATTAATATTTCTCCTCAAGCGCTTGATCAGAGGTTTAGCGAGGCTTCTGTAGAATTTCTTAAAAATATTTTCTTATCTCTTTGTAAAACACAAATATCCAATAAGTCTAAAGCCTTTAAAAATTATGGCTTCAGCAATATCTTTTTAATGGACTCTACTGAAATAAAATTGCCAAATAAATTAAAAAATAAGTATAAAGGTGCAAACAAATCTAATCCTGCTGTTTTAAAAATAAATCTTCTCCTTGAATTATTAGATTATTCTTTTAAGAACACTGTTTTATCTACGGGAACTAAAAATGAGCAAAATTTTTCTAAATATGTCTACGATAAATTAGTTACAGATTCCTTAGTTTTAAAAGATTTAGGGTACTTTAAATTTGATGACTTCAATGAGATTGAAAGCAGAAACAGCTCTTTTGTTTCTCGTTTGAAAGCCGGAACAAGGTTATTTGCTTTAAACCCTAATCCTCAGTACTCACCAAAGGGAAAACTACTAAAAAAGACGAAGTATTTGGTAACAAATGCTGGAGAGTTGGGAAAAGAACTAAAAGCAGGAGAGACTCAAGAATATGAATTTCTAGTCGGAAGCCATGACGATAAGAGGCCTTTTAGGGTAATCCTAACTAAGTTGGACAAAGAGACTTCTAATAAAAAAGTACAAAAGATAGAAGAAAGAGAAAGAAGGAATGAGCACTGCGCAAAGCACGCAAGAAGTTCTGCTGAAATTACTGGATATATTACTAATCTTTGGGGATTCAATCCTTCTGAAATCATCGAAATATATAAATTGAGATGGCAAATTGAATTGCTGTTTAAAATTTTTAAGTCTGATTTTAAACTAGATAAACTAAAAGACTTGAAAGTAGAAAGAATAGAGACTCACATATATGCCACTTTAATTAGAATGCTTCTTTTAATGGAGATTACAAAGGGTATCAATGGAGGATACTCAAAAGAAATGAGTATAAGGCGAGTAATAAAAAGCTCGTTGGGGGTTTTGACTGATTTCATGGAAACTTTGAAATCTAAAAAGCGTTTCATGCGCTTGACTTCAAAATTAAAAAAAATTATTGATTCTAAAATAAAAAAAGTTCCCAGCAAATAATCACCGAGAACACCACTGATAATAGAATAAACTTTTTTAACCATTTTTGCAAGTGGTTTTTTGTAGTTTGAAAATTTAGCTTTAAAATTAAAATAGGAACCTAACTATATAAAAGTTAGGTTCCTAAAATTTCTTAGCTTGATAGGTATGGGGGTTATCCCCTCTCACATAATCTTTTTAAAGATCTTATTTTTCAGATATAGAGTCTACACCAGGAAGTATTTTCCCTTCTAGATACTCTAGAGAAGCTCCTCCACCTGTAGAGATATGAGTAAATTTATCAGCAAATCCTAGTTGGATTGCAGCTGTAGCTGAGTCTCCTCCACCTATGATAGTTGTAGCCCCTTCTAGGTTAGCGATAGCCTCACAAACTCCGATAGTTCCCTTTGCGAAAGCAGCCATTTCAAATACTCCCATAGGTCCGTTCCACACTACAGTTTTAGCTCCCTCAAGTGTTTTAGAGAATAGATCTATAGAGGCAGCTCCGATATCTAATCCCATCTCGTCAGCAGCCATGTTTTCTACTGTAACTGTTCTGTGTTCAGCGTCAGCCGCAAACTCTTTAGCAGCTACTGTATCTATAGGAAGTACTAATTTGTCCCCAGCTTTCTCCATTAATTCTTTAGCTAATTCTATTTTATCTTCTTCGCATAAAGATTTTCCGATGCTAAGTCCTTTTGCTTTTAGGAATGTAAACATCATTCCTCCACCAACAATGATTTTGTCAGCTTTTGCAATTAGATTCTCTATTACAGCTATTTTATCAGAAACTTTAGCTCCACCTAAGATTGCAATTAGCGGTCTTTCAGGGTTATCAACAGCTCCACCGATGAATTTAATCTCTTTTTCCATCAAGAAACCTGCAGCTGATTCAGCGATGTTAGAGGCGATTCCAACATTAGAAGCGTGTGCTCTGTGAGCAGTTCCGAATGCATCATTTACGAATACATCCCCTAAAGATGCCCAGTATTTTCCTAGTTCAGGGTCGTTTTTAGACTCTTTTTTACCATCGATATCCTCGAATCTAGTGTTTTCGAACATCATGATTTCCCCATCTTTTAACTCAGCAACAGCTTTCTCTAACTCTTCCCCTCTTGTAGCAGGAACGAATTTAACCTCTTGTCCTAATACTTCAGCAAGTCTAACTGCAACTGGTGCTAATGATTTTGAAGCTTTATCTTCTTCAGCTTTTACCCTTCCTAAATGAGAAAAAGCTATTACTTTTCCACCGTTTTCTAATACATATTTGATAGTTGGTACTGCTGCAACAATTCTGTTATCGTTTGTTATTTTGCCGTCCTTCATAGGAACGTTGAAATCAACCCTCATCAATACTTTTTTACCTTTTACATTTAAATCTGTTACGACTTTTTTCGCCATTTGGCACCCTCCTAATTTGTGAAAATTTATAAAAAAAGCGGAAACCAGGGTTTCCGCTATTCTGTTTATATTTAATTAACTATTTTGCGATTTCAACAAAGTATTTTAATGTTCTTACTAATTGAGAAGTGTAAGACATTTCGTTGTCATACCAAGAAACAGTTTTTACTAGTTGTTTTCCATCAACAGTCATTACTTTTGTTTGAGTAGCATCGAATAATGATCCATTGTCGATACCGATAATGTCGCTTGATACTAATTGCTCTTCAGTGTATCCGAAAGATTCGTTAGCAGCAGCTTTCATAGCAGCGTTAACTTCTTCTACTGTAACTTCTTTTTCTAAAACAGTTACTAACTCAGTTAAAGATCCTGTAGGAACAGGTACCCTTTGAGCAGCTCCGTCTAATTTTCCATTTAATTCAGGGATAACTAATCCGATTGCTTTTGCAGCTCCTGTAGTGTTAGGAACGATGTTTGCTGCAGCAGCTCTTGCTCTTCTGAAATCACCTTTTGGATGTGGAGCATCTAGTGTGTTTTGGTCTCCAGTGTATGCGTGGATAGTAGTCATTAGACCTTGTACGATTCCGAATTTATCGTTTAATACTTTAGCCATTGGTGCTAAACAGTTAGTTGTACAAGAAGCCCCTGAAACAACTGTTTCTGTACCATCAAGTATGTCGTGGTTTACGTTGTATACTACAGTTTTAACGTCTCCTGTAGCTGGTGCAGAGATAACTACTTTTTTAGCTCCTGCTGTGATGTGAGCTTCTGCTTTGTCTTTAGCTGTGAAGAAACCTGTACATTCTAGTACAACGTCTACTCCTAGTTCTCCCCAAGGTAAGTTTGCAGGGTCTCTGTCGCTGAAAGTTTTGATCTCTTTCCCGTTTACTACGAAAGCTCCCTCTTTAACTTCGATCTCACCGTTGAATCTTCCTTGAGTTGTATCATATTTGAATAGATGAGCAAGCATTTTTGCGTCTGTTAAATCGTTGATAGCAACTACATCAAACTCTGAATTTTCCATCATTTTTCTTAACGCTAATCTTCCGATTCTTCCGAATCCATTAATTGCAACTTTCACTGCCATTTAAGAATACCTCCTAGTTTTTTTATATATAAAATATACATCGCACAAAATATATTGCACAAAATAAACGTGTTCGGATTTCTGCAAATAAAAAATTTCACATTTTACACACCTAAACTATATCTCAATTTTTATTTTTTGTCAACAGTTTTTGAATGTATTTGCTCGAATTCAAGACTCCTCAAAAAAAAACTTCATGTCTTCAGGTAGGCCAATTTCAACTGTTTGTTCCTTTTTGGTCCCTGGATTTTCAAAAATAAATTTATATGAATGAAGCAGCTGTCTATCCGCCCTTTCATCCCCGCCACCGTAGAGCTCATCTCCTAATATGGGATGTCCTATCGACGCAAGATGTATCCTTATCTGGTGGGTCCTACCGGTAAAAAGTTCCAATTCAAGAAGGGTAAGATCCTTTTCCAAATCTCTTTTCAATACACGGACATGGGTTTTGGCCTCCTGCCCGCCGTCTTCTACCGCCAAAATTTCTCTTCTCAAGCTTTCTCCCACTCTTCCTATGGGAGACTCTATAAAGAACTCATCCTCTTGTACTATCCCCTTTACTATGGCCATATAATATTTTTTCGTATCCACCCTGTCCTGAAGGTAGGCTTGTGAAAAAGCATTTTTAGCTACCACTATAAGACCACTGGTGTTCATATCTAGTCTATTGTAGAATCTAGGAACGCTTCTTTTGCCTGTAATCTTCTCAAAATGGTATACCACACCATGGGCCAAAGTTTTATCAACTTTTTTAAGCGTAGGATGAGTCACCAAAAAAGGTTCCTTGTCGATAATAAGCAGGTCGTTATCCTCGTAAACTATCTTTAATTCCATATTTATCGGTTCTATATTTGTGCCTTTTTCACTCTCGTATACTGTCAGCCTGCTAAACTGTCTTAGTTTTTTAGTCGGCTTTACCTTTTTCTTGTCTAAAATCAATACCAGATTTCGGATACTCCTTCCGGAATATCCTTCTACATCCTTTAAATACTGGGCAACTGTGTACCCTTTATACTCTTTAGGTATTATAAACTTCCTCATATTCACCCTTTTTCAAACTTTGTTCATAACATGTAAATTTTAACAAATTGATTTTTTTTTGTCAAATCTAAACTCACAAAGAGATAATTATTAAATGAAATTAATTTTAATAAAATTTTAATTTATAATTATAGGCAGAAATCATCACACATAAAATTTAAAAGTATAATATAACTAATGCAAGTCATTATTTACGAAAACTTTTAATATAGCTAAAGTTAATTTTGAGCTAACATTTATATCGATGATTATACCTTAAAATTATCTTATTCTCCCAAGTAAGCTATTACCTCTATCTCCACTTTCACGTCTTTAGGAAGCCTGGCTACCTCTACGCAAGCCCTCGCAGGTTTCGACTTAGCGAAATATTTCTCGTACACTTCGTTTATCTTTCCGAAATCATCCATATTTTTTATGAATACTGAAGCCTTAACTACATCATCAAACGAGCAGCCAGCCTCCTCTAATATTGCTCCGACATTTTCCAATGCCTGCTTCGTCTGCTCCTGAACATCTTCTGAAATTAATGTCATAGTTTCTGGAATATAAGGAATCTGCCCGGATACAAAAAGGAAGTCCCCGGCGATAACAGCTTGAGAGTATGGCCCTAAAGCTGCCGGAGCTTTTTTAGTTTCTATTGTCTTCTTCATCTATAACTACCTCCAGTTTAAAAATCATTTTTATCGTAACATCGTATCACAAATAAATATATTTTTTATTAAAATAAAATAAAAAACCCACAACCTAGTATAATCCCCTTAAAGTAGATACAATAAAAAAAGCTATTGTATAATAGTTTTAAAGTGTTGCTTTAAGGGGTTTTTTGTTTGAGAAAAAATAATAAATACATAAAAGAATTTAAGTCAAAAGCAGTTAAAATGTATCTGGACGATGAATATTCATATGCACAAATTTCTGATATACTTCAAATTAAATCCAGTATATAAACTGTGTAAAATATCAAAAGGCAGCAGAAGCGGATACTACAACTGGAAAAATAGAAAAAAACTTTTAAGCGATAAGAAAGTCCAAGATTTATAGGTAAAAGAGGTATTGCTTGAAGCGCATAAAAAATAAAAAGGGATTTATGGTAGGCTGAGACTATGCGCCTATGTTAATTTAAAGCTTAATATAAGAATTAACCACAAAAGAGTCTATAGACTGATGAAAGAACTGGGAATAAGATCCGTCATAAGAAAAAAGAAGTATGTAAGAAAATATATCCCTGGAAAATCTATTGATAGCAACCTTAAAAGAAAGTTTAACGCTTCCAAACCTTTAGAAAAAATTTGTATGGATATAACTTATATTACCTTGGGGAAAAATAAGTTTTTGTTTATGAACGCTGCTAGGGATCTTCAGAACAACGAAATTATCGCATATGATTTGAGCCTTAGAAATAATACAGAACTTGTTCAAAATACCATGAACAAGCTATTTAAGATGCCTTTAAAAAAAGATTGTATAATCCATACAGATCAAGGATTTCAATATACTAGGAAAGAATATTGCGCTCAAGTGAAAGCACATAATATTAAACAGTCTATGTCGCGTAAGGGTAAACGCACCTATCGAAAGTTTTTTCAGTCATTTTAAATCTGAATCACCCCATTTTTTTAACTGAGAAGACATCCATCGAATCATTATAAGGAAGGAAGTTCTAGATATATAAAGTTTTACAATCGAGAAAGAATACAACTAAAACTAAAAGGCTTGAGTCCTGTAGAATACAGGAAACAAGCCTCTTAAATATAGCTTTTATTTAATTGCCTACTTGACAGGGTCAAGACTAAACCACAGGCTTTTTAAACTATTTTTATTTATTTTACTCTTCTACTGGAAATTTTTCATCTATCCTATTGATTGAATTCAGATATTTTTCCCATTCCCTGTTCAATTTTTCCTCTAAAAGACTATTATCAGAGGCAGGTCCTACACTATAGTATTTTGGATTTTCAAAGCTGTACAAAAGTACTCCGTTACTGTTTTTTATATCAACCCGCTCTATGTCCCCGTTCTCATTTTTCATAAACTCATAGACATAATTTTCGTAGCCTTCTACCTTCTGACTCCTAAATATCTGCATTATTTTTCTTTGATACTTTATTTCACGCTTTGCCTTTTCCCTCTCGTTTTTTGTCTCATATTCCCCTTTTTCCTGACCCCAGTTCATTTTTGCCTTCTCTGAATGATTTGTTTTTTCTTTTTACTTTTAGATTTTTCCGACTTTGCCATCGATTCTGTACTCAAACCCATAAGCAACGCTGTTGCCAGAAAAAAGCCTGCAACAATCTTGTTTTTCATAAACACACCCTTCCCTTTCTTATTTTTATATACTAATTTAGACGATGAGAATACGGAAAAAGTTTTATACTTATTTCAAATCGCTACCCTATAAATGAATTACTGAATTTATTCGAAAACCTTCTTTAGACACAGAGCTTCACAGAGATTTAAAACATGAGGCGCACAGAGAAAACCTTTTAAAAATAATTTTTTGTCAAGAATTTTCACAGATCACACGAATCGATTAAAATCTCTAGGCTATGCTTTACTTACATATCTTTGTTTATTTTTTCTCTGCGAAACTCTTTATTCTCCTCTGTGTCACTCTGTGACCTAAATATCTTTTATTAGTGTCCATTCGTGCGATTGTGACTAAAACAGATATTTTTGATCTCTATGAATTTAAATCAATTCAATACTTTAAATACAGATAGTGATTTTACTTACCTATTCTAAATATACTCCATAAAAAAACCTGCCGTTTTATCTCGGCAGGTTTTAAAACTAATCTTTTCTTTCTATTACTTCTATTTCAATTGCGCTGAACTTACATTTGTCGTAGCACAGACCACATCCTATGCATTTATCAGGGTCAACTTTATGTTTTTGCTTAACTTCCCCTTCTATTGCATTTACAGGGCATACTCTAGCACACGCCGTACATCCGATACATTTTTCCTCTATTATCTTGGCTTTCTTTACCTCTTTGATTTGGCTTTTAATTGCGTTTGTCGGGCATTTAATCGCACATAAACCGCAGGCAATACAAGTTTCAGAATCTATAAGCGCCAAGTTATTATTTACATGAACTGCTTTCCCTTCCACAGGACATACCCTCTCGCAAAGTCCACATCCTATGCAGGCTACTTCGCAGGCTTTCTTTGCAGTTGCACCCTTATCCTTCGATGAGCACATAACCGTAACCGGCTGTGTTTGAGGAGTCATTTTTATCACGTGTTTAGGACATGCTTTTACGCATTTCTCACAAGATATACATTTATCCTCGTCAATTACAGCTATCCCTTTGTCTGTAATAGTTATTGCATCTACAGGACAAACTCTAGCACAGTCCCCGTAGCCAAGGCAGCCATAGAAGCATGATTTGTCTCCTGAAAAGTAAAGTAATGACGTAGAGCAAGTTTTCAGCTCAGCATCGTAGTCATATAGTTTTCTTGTTTTTGTATTATCTCCAGAACATCTTACTCTGGCAACTATTTTATCTCCGGCAACTGCTCCGCCTTCCATACCCATTATTTGGGCTATTGCATTGACTACATCCGGCCCTCCTGGAGCACACGCCGTGATCTCGGCACCAGATTCAGCTATAGCTTCGGCGTATCCGGCACAACCTGGATACCCACAGGCTCCACAGTTAGCCCCTGGAAGTATTTCCATAATCCTCTCAACGTAAGGATTTACTTCCACCTCAAATTTTTTAGAGGCAAAGGCTAGGAACATACCCAGAACTAGGCCTATTCCCCCAAGAACAATAATTGGAATTAATATTTCCATGGTTTTCCTCCCTTTAATCTTAGTGAAAAATTCACCCTACTCTATAAACTGACTATATCTTCATTCCACTGAATCCCATGAATGCCATCGCAAGAAGCCCTGCACTTATAAATGCAATTGCAACTCCTTGAAATGCTCTAGGAACTTCGGCGTATTCTAGTCTTTCTCTGACACCAGCTAGAAGGATTAGAGCCATTGTAAACCCTACTGCTGCTGCAAATCCATTAACTGTAGTTTCTATGAAGTTATATTTTTCTTGAACGTTTAGTATCGCTACCCCTAGCACTGCACAGTTTGTAGTTATTAGTGGCAGGAATACCCCCAATGCCTTATATAGGTTTGGAGAAGTCTTTCTAACAACCATCTCTACGAACTGAACAAGTGAAGCTATGATAAGTATAAACGATATAGTTTGAAGGTACTCTAAGTTAAAAGGCACCAATAAGTAGTAATATATGATCCACGTAACTGCTGACGCAAGCGTCATAACGAAGGTTACGGCCATTCCCATACCTATAGATGACTCTATTTTTTTTGAAACCCCCATAAAAGGGCAGATCCCCAAGAACTTAGCAAATATAAAGTTGTTTATGAATATCGAACCAATAATTATCGCAAAAAGATTTCCTAAATCCAATTCCTACACCCCCTTAAGTTTCTTCTTACTTTTATGATGATTCACAAAAGCTATCATACAGCCAAGAGTCAAGAAAGCTCCTGGAGGTAGGATGAATAGAAGAGCTGGCTGAGCAGATGCCGGCAATAAAGACAATCCAAAAATTGATCCGTTACCCAGTATCTCCCTTATACTTCCAAGAAGTGTAAGAGAAAGAGTAAATCCTAGTCCTATTCCAATTGCATCAAATACTGAAAGTATAACATGGTTCTTAGAAGCAAAACTTTCAGCCCTTCCAAGTATGATACAGTTTACTACGATTAGAGGGATAAAAAGCCCTAAAACTTTATATAGTTCTGGCAAATAAGCCTTCATAATCATTTCAACAAGTGTTACCAAACTGGCTATTATCAGTATAAATGCGGGTATCCTTATCTTATCAGGTATACCTTTTTTAACCGCTGATACGATTGCATTCGAAAATATCAAAACCGACATTGTTGCAAGACCCATTGCCATACCGTTTATGGCGGAACTTGTAACCCCTAGTGTTGGGCAAAGTCCCAAAAGAAGTACAAGTACAGGGTTTTCTTTAAAAATTCCCTTAGTTAACTCTTTCATATATCTGTTTTTTTCCATTATTCAGCCACCCCCGTTTTGAAGGCATTTAAAGTTTTTATAGTCCCAGTATATACAGCTTGAGGAGATATTGTAGCACCTGCAAAGGCATCTACAGCTTTATCAAATTGATAAGAAGCATCTCTTCCATTCCAAATAGCCTGCCATTCTGGATTTAATATTTTAGCTCCAAGTCCAGGTGTTTCAAGTGATGAAAGCACACTCAAACCAGTTATAGCACCTTCTAAATCTATTCCGAGCATAAAAATTATATCTCCGGCGTATCCAGGGCTTGCCACTGTAACAACGTATCCTATTTTTTCATTAGATTCTCCGTAGCCTGGAATAAATACCAGACCGTCAGCTTCAACTTTTTCCTCTTCTTTATAAGTTGTCGCCAGCGGAAGAACTTTATTTCTTGCTTCAAGTTCTGTTTCTTTTGCACGCTCTGCTATAACAGGAGCTGTCAGTTTATTCGCTCCTGCAAGTACAGCAGCACCTATAGCAGCTATTATTAAAAGCACACTTCCGTAGTGAATAAGTCTTTTAAACATTACGCCTTCACCTCCCCGAATTTTTTCGGTTTAGTGTATCTATTTATTACCGGCGTCACACCGTTCATTATAAGTATAGAGTATGCCACACCTTCAGGGTATCCGCCTTTTAGCCTTATTACAGCTACCAAGATACCTATTCCAAGCGAATATATTATTTTGCCTTTTCTTGTATACGGGCTGGTAACCATATCGGTAGCCATGAAGAATGCCCCTAGGAAAAGTCCTCCAGAAAGTATGTGAAGTATAGGATTTTCTCCAGCTATTGCTGTAAGTACAAAAACTGTACCGATGATAACTGTTGGAACTACCCAATCAACTTGTTTTCTGATTATGAGGTAAACCCCACCTATTAAGAGCGCAAGCGCAGATGTTTCTCCAAGAGATCCACCCATGTTTCCTATTAAAGATTGTATATACGGGTTACCTTGACCTATAAGCGATGTGTCTAGACCTCTTTTCATAGCGTCTAGTACTGTAGCTCCAGCAGTACCGTCATATCCAGTCCAAGTAGTTATAGCTACCGGCCAAGATGCTGTTATGAACGCTCTTCCTACAAGAGCAGGGTTGAATATGTTGTGACCAAGGCCACCAAAAAGCATTTTCCCTAAAACTACAGAAACCATAGCACCTACAGCAACATATATGTAAGGCATTGTGGTAGGTATAACAAAGGCAAAAAGTATCCCGGTTATAACTGCACTACCATCAAATATTTCAAGGTCTCTTCCCATTATTTTTTGACATATAGCCTCACTTAACATGGCTACTATAACCGAAAGCAGTGTAACTGTTATGGCTCTAATTCCAAAAACGTAGAAAGCAACTACTAAGGCTGGTAATAGAGCAATTACTACATCATACATTACTCTTTCAACTGTTTCGCTCGTTCTGATATGAGGCGAAGCACCTACTTTATACATAATATCCTCCTTATTGAATTCCGTCTCATTTTGAGTTTTCAGCTAGCTATTTTTTCATAGATCTTAATTTAGCTTTTCCAACCTTTATAGCCTCTGTTAGTGGTCTGTTGGCAGGACATATAAACGCACATGTACCACATTCTATACAGTCCATAAGATAAAATTCCGGCATATCTTCCCACTGCTCAAATTTTGCAAGTTTAGCATACATAAGAGGCACTAATCCCATAGGACATGCATCCACACATTTTCCACAGCTTATGCAGGCCTTTGGCTTGTATGGTTTTGTTTCCGCTTTTGTCAGGGCAAGTATTCCCGAAGTACCTTTTATTACAGATACCTCTTCCGTATGTTGGCTTAACCCCATCATAGGTCCACCCATAACTATTTTTTCTATTTTTTTTCTCTCTACTCCGGCGTATTCTAGGATCTCTTTAAACTGAGTTCCTATTACAACCTTCAAGTTTTTAGGGTCTTTTACCCCTTGTCCAGAAACAGTCAATACCTTTTCGATAAGAGGTATTCCTTCAACAACTGCATTGTACACAGACAGTGCTGTAGCTGTATTTTGAACCACAACTCCTACTTCTGCTGGAAGTTTTCCAGACGGTACGTCTCTGTCTAAAACTGCTTTTATTAGCTGTTTTTCCCCACCTTGAGGATATTTTGTCTGAAGAGGTGCAACTTGAATAGTTGTCCCCTCACATGCTTTTTTCATTTTTTCGATAGCTTCAACTTTGTTGTTTTCTATCCCAACAAAAGCCTTTTCTATCCCTAAAACTGCAAGTAGTACTTTTATTCCTTCTACCATTTTTTCAGTCTGCTCCAACATCAACCTGTTGTCAGCATTTAGATAAGGCTCGCACTCTGCACCGTTTAATAGAAGTACATCTATTTTTTTGTCTGCAGGGGGGTTCAGTTTTATGTGGGTAGGAAATGTTGCTCCCCCTTGTCCAACGATACCCTTAGCCCTTATCATGGCTAGTAGCTCTTTTTGGCTTGCATTTTTGTAATCTGGGATTTTTTCATCTAAAACCCCTTGATCCCATTCATCCTGGAAATCATTTTCGATAACTATAGTTGTTACTCTTCCGTTAACTGCATAAGGCATAACTTCGATTTTTTTTACAGTTCCACTTACAGACGAGTGAATTGGAGAAGACAAAAATGCATCACTGTCAGCAATTTTTTGCCCCTTTAATACCCTGTCTCCAACTTTAACAACAGGCTCTAAAGGCGCACCTATATGCTGTAGCACTGGAATATATACCATTGTTGGTGCTGGAAAAATCTCAATAGACTTGCCTTCTGTCACCTCTTTGTTTTCAGGTGGATGAATACCACCTTTAAATGTAAATAGCTCCATTCTTAAACACCCCTTGTAAAGTATTAGTTAATTACTTTTTTACAATCATTATATATTCTAACATAACAAACAAGTAAACTCAATGTTTTTTTTAGTGTGAATTTTTTATTTTTATTATTTTTTGACCATTTTTGTGTTCTTTATAAGTTTTTTTTGTTTCTTTAACATAGACAAGTGTTCTGAAATAATAGAGTAGGTCTATTTTTCGCTATTTTTACCTAAAAATACTAACGACTACAGAAGTGTATAGTTTTATTTTACACAATTTTTTTTGAACTAAATCTTTAAATATGGGTATTGCTTGTTACTTTTTTCTTTTTTATTTCACTAATTATTAAAGTTTTTTAAAAAAAAATACGCATATCCATTTATAATACCGTGGATTAAGCGCATTTTTTTACCTTCTTATCTATTTTCTATTGAACTTCTCTATTACCCTGTCTATGCTTTTTGCTGTTGCGAGTGATACCGATGCCTTTACTGCTTTTTCTATCAGCTCGTCTGCAAGGTCTCTCTCTTCTTTTGAAAATTTCCCCAAAACAAAGTTTACTGTTTCCTCCCTACTCTTTGCCTTGCCTATTCCGCATTTTACCCTTATAAACTCCTCACCTAGGTGAGATATTATAGACTTTATCCCGTTATGCCCACCTGCGCTACCTTTTTTCTTTATTTTAATCCTCCCCAAGTCTAAGTCCATGTCATCATAGATAACTATGAGGTCCTCTTTAGGGTCAAGCTTGTAAAAATTTATAACCTCGGCTATGGAATTTCCACTAAGGTTCATATAAGTTTGAGGCTTTAGTAAAAATACCTTCTCATCCTTTACATATGCTTCCCCTATCAATCCTTGAAATTTTTCCCTAAAACCCGGCACTTTTAACTCAGATGCCAAAGCTTCGACAACTTCAAAACCTATGTTATGTCTGGTCTTTTCATATTTATCACCTGGATTTCCAAGTCCAACTACAAGCTTCATAATAACCTCCGAATAATTTTATACACCATAATATACCATAAAATTTAAAGTTTTTAAAATTTTAACCGGCTACACTACAAATTAAAAATTCCCCTAAGGATACCTAAGGGGAATCTGAAATTATTGTCTTATTTCTCCTCTATACTTTTTGCTTATTATACCCAATATTTTTTCTATTGCTTCGTTTACATCTTCCTCAGTGAGGGTACCCTTATCCGACCTCATGACAATATTCATTGCCACAGATTTCTTTCCAGACTCTACTCTTTCTCCCTGGTATATGTCAAATAGTTCAACATTTTCAATTATGCCAGATGACTTATTAATGTCCATAAGCATATCCCCCACAAGAATTTCAGTATCTAGAACAACTGCAAGGTCTCTTGTTACAGCTGGGTACTTTACAATTTTTTGGTACTTAATCTTGTTTTTCGCATATTTTAATATTTTAAAAAGATCTAATTCTGCTACATAAACTTTTTCTTTATCTATCTCCATAGCTTCAGATACATCTGGGTGTATCTCACCAAAACTTCCAATTACATCTCTTCCGACACATATGTCAGCAGACCTTCCAGGATGGAAAGTTGTACTTTGACTTCTGCTGAGCTGATATCTCGTCATTCCCATCAACTCTAGAAAAGATTCTACATATCCTTTAATGTCATAGAAATCATATGATTTCGGTTTTGGGTTCCAAAGTTCTTTGTTGGCCTTTCCGCCTAATGCTATCGCAACCTTTACTTCCTCTTCTGCCAACTCTACGGCAGCTCCAAAGGTTCTGCTCACCTCAAATATTTTAAGATCAAATATATTTCTGTTGAAGTTGTCTCTTATGTTAGCTAATACGCTGTAGATTAGGGTAGGCCTCATGACAACCATGTCCTCATTTATTGGATTTTTTATTCTTAATACATCGGCTTCCATTTTTACTTTTCCCAGAGAATTTTCAGGGATAAAGCTGTAGTTTATGACTTCCTGTAGCCCTAGCTCAACTAAAGCTGTTTTTGAGCTATCCACCGCGATTGTCTCGTCATCTTTTTGTCCTGGCCTTATATTCTCTTCCGGCATCTTATCTTCTATGTTTTCAAAACCGTACATCCTTATAACCTCTTCATAAAGGTCTGCAGTCCTTGTAAGATCCTCTCTGTATGAAGGCGGAATAACGGTTAGAGTGTTTTCTCCAAAGTTTTTTATCTCAAGCTCAAGGTTAGTGAATATCTTTCCAACTTCTTCTATGTCCAATTTTTTTCCTATGAATTTGTTAAGTTTATCTACGTTTAAGTTTATTTCGCATCTCTCTGGTTTTTCAACATAGACATTCTCTATACCAGAAAGTACAGATCCGCCAGCTATCTCCTGCATAAGGTAAGCTGCCCTGTTTACAACTGTGTCTATATTGTCCCTGTCTACTCCCCTTTCAAATCTATAAGAGGATTCTGAAGATAAGCCCATGGCTTTAGATGTTTTCCTTATATTCTCAGGAGTGAAATAGGCCACTTCAAGTAAAACGTCAGTGGTTTCGCTGTCAACCTCTGTATTTTCTCCACCCATTACACCGGCAATTGCTATAGCCTTTTTTTCGTCTGCTATAACAAGCTCTTTTTCGTTTAATTCCCTTTCTACACCGTCAAGAGTAACAAGTTTTTCCCCTTCACTTGCTGACCTAACTATGATTTTTTTGCCTTCAATCTTTTTAAGGTCAAAAGCATGCATAGGTTGATTGTACTCCATCATTATGTAGTTGGTTATGTCCACTACGTTATTTATAGGCCTTATGCCTACGGCTTTAAGTCTCCTTTTAAGCCACTCCGGAGACTCCCCCACCTTCACATTCCTGACTATTTTGGCAGAATATCTCTTACACCTTTCCTTGTCCTCTATCTCCACATGGACATTGTCATATACTGTTTCGGTTACCTCGTTTAAGTCTATGGTAGGGTATTTTACATTCCTTCCATAGTAAGCGGCTATCTCCCTTGCTATCCCTATATGCGAAAGACAGTCAGGTCTATTTGGGGTTATTTCCAGCTCAAAGATTACGTCATCTTGCTCTAGATACTCTTTTATCCCTTGACCTAAAGGTGCGTCTTCAGGAAGTATGATTATACCCTCATGGGAATCTCCAATACCTAGCTCCTTTTCAGAGCAAAGCATCCCGTAGGATTCTACTCCCCTTATCTTAGTTTTTTTTATTTTAAAGTCTCCAGGCAATTCAGCCCCGATTTTAGCCACGACCACTTTGTCCCCAAGTTTGTGATTCTGTGCCCCGCATATTATCTGCAGGTTCTCCTCAGTCCCCACGTCTACTTTGAGGAGTGAGAGTTTATCAGAATCTGGATGTTCTCCATACTCCTCTATCTTACCCACAACTATGTTGTCTAGCTGCTTCCCTTGCTCCTCTATAGCTTCAACTTCCTGACCTATCATGGTCAGGGCATTTTCCAGCTCCTTTATATCCTCATTTATATCAACATATTCCTTTAACCAATCCAGTGATATAAGCATTTTTCCCTCCAAGATTTTAAGTGTTTTATGATTTCAGTAATATTTATCCTTAAAATTTACAGTGAATAAACATTAGCTACAGGCATATCCTGTCTCTGTATTTCAAAGTGCGCCATCATACAGACAGCAAATTTTTTTTATTTAAACTGCCTCAAGAACCTCATGTCGTTGTCAAAAAACGCCCTTAAGTCATCTATGCCGTGTCTTAGCATAGTTATCCTTTCTATCCCCATACCAAAGGCAAATCCTACGTATTTTTCCGCGTCATAGCCCACAGCTTTCAGTACCTCAGGGTCTACCATACCACAACCCATTATTTCCAGCCATCCGCTGTCCTTGCATAACCTACAGCCTTTCCCCTTGCACAAAACACACTGTACGTCCATTTCAGCCGAAGGCTCAGTGAACGGGAAAAAGTGAGGCCTAAACCTAACTTCAGTATCCCCAAATACCTTTTTTACAAACTCTGTAAGTATGGCCTTCAGGTTTGCAAACGAAATATCTTCACCTATCATGAGTCCCTCCATTTGGTGGAACATAGGTGTATGTGAAACATCATAGTCGGACCTGTATACTTTCCCAGGGCAAACCATCCTAAATGGCGGTTTGTTCTGTTTCATGTATCTTATTTGCACTGGTGATGTATGAGTTCTAAGCACCACGTTTTCATCTATATAGAATGTATCCTGCAGGTCTCTCGAAGGGTGCGACTCAGGTATGTTCAGGGCATCAAAGTTATACTCAACCTTTTCTACTTCTGGACCTTCCGCCACATCAAACCCCATTTCAATGAATATATTTTTTAAGAAATTTCTAGTCTCGGTAATAGGGTGAAGCCTTCCGATAGAGCTCTTTCTGCCAGGAAGGGTGATATCTATAACTTCTTCTGCCAGTCTTTCATTTTTTTCTTTTTCTTTCAAATCTGAAAATTTTTGGTCTAAGGAATCATTTATAAAATCCCTTACCTCATTGACTAGCTGACCTATAACCGGCCTGTCCTCCTTAGAAAGGTTTCTCATTCCTTTCATTATTTCAGTTAGTTCCCCTTTTTTCCCCACCAACTTTATTCTCAATTCATCTAGTTCCTTCAAAGTTTTTGCATAAGATATCTGCTCCTGCGCCCTATTTTTTAAGGCTTCTATCCTGTCTTTCATTATTCCTCCTAGCATCTATTTTAATTTTTATTTTGCAACAAGTTTTTATGATAAAAATTTATATCTTCACCCTCTATCTCTATTACACCGTAATTTCCGTCCTTAGCTGCCCCAGGGTTGAATATATACAGGCCTCCGTCTTTTTCCAGATAAGGTATATGTGTGTGTCCGAAAATAACTATATCCACCCCACCATCTTTGGCCTTAACTTTTAATTCATCCAGGTCGCTCTTTACACCATAAAGATGACCATGTGTCAGCATAAATTTATAACCTTTCAAATCAAATTTCAAGATATCCCCTTTATTTTTGTCGAAGTAGTCGCAATTTCCCCTAACTATATAATAGTAGGCGCCCTCTTTCACATATGAAAGCTCTTCAAGGTCCTTGCTGTGGTCCCCGGCTCCAAAAACTACATCCGGCTTTTCGGCCTCGAATATGCTTATCAGTGCGGACAAATTCAAGTGGCTATCCGATAATACTAATATTTTCATTTACCAGCTCCTAAGCTATAAATATAGGTATCTCTAGATTCTCCAAAAGCTTTACACCTATATGCCTCGTTAATTTTTCTATCGTATAAGGGTACTTCATATCCCCCATTATAAGTAAGTCGTATTTTTTAGACTCCTCAACTATAATGCCAACTTCATCTTCTCCTTGGCGTCTTATGTAGTTTACGTTTTTCTCAGTGTCTAAAAAATATCTGTTTAACTCCAAGTCGTCCTCGTCTATGTTAACTGAAAGGATATCATAGTCCTTCAAGTTGCTAAAAATGTTCATGAAATAAAAAAGCGACCTGTTCAACCTTTCGCTTCTGTCATCAGAAACCAGTATATTTTCAAACTCAAATCCTGAGTTTTTCGGCACTATCAAAACAGGCTTGTAATGATTTTTTAGTATTAATTTAAGGTTAGATGAAACCCTCTGACTCTTTCCTGCCACAAGGAGGTCATACCCCCTCATTTTTTTGAAAATTATCTGGTCAACTTCCCCATCTTCTACTATAAAATTTTCACCCTTAAACCTCTCCTTGAAGTTTCTCTCTATAAAGTCTATATGGTCTTTTTCGGCTTTTTCCCATTCTTGCAGCAAATAGCTAGAGGAAGAGTTGTCCACCAAAAAACCCTCTATGCTCGGCGGTAAGACCTCGTACTTTCTGACATCCTTAATGTAGATCCCATCAACCTCAACATCGTATTTTCTCTGTAAAACTTCTGCGTAATCCAAGAGACTTTTTGCTTCTGATTCACTTCCAAAATAAACCAAGATCCTGTTTAACATACAGTCACCGCCCCCTATAAAGCACACGTTACCAGACTTTACTATTCCACATTTTAACATATTAAAATAATATTTTGAAGATTTTTTTAATAAGCTATGCATTTTGAAAACCTTTAAGTGCCTTGCCATACGACAACTACAATTTTCTCTGCAAACTGCCAAATTCCTATAAAAATTATTTAAAATATAAAAAACCCCTTCTGGGGTTTTTTATATTTCTGCTGCTATTTCTTCTTCCTCTTCTTCTATAATCTCTTCCAGGTTTTTCTTTACCTTAACTATAGAAACCACTTGTTCATCCTCTTTTACACTCATTATTTTAACACCCTGAGTAGCTCTCCCTATAAGAGAAATCGTATCTACAGGCGTTCTTATTATTATACCGTCTGAGGTTATAACCATAAGCTCTTCTTCTTCTGTAACAACTTTTATCTGTACTACTTTTCCTATCTTTTTAGTAGATCTTATATTTATAACACCTTTTCCGGATCTAGCTTGAAGAGGGTATTCCTCTACATCTGTCCTCTTCCCGTATCCGTTTTCAGTTATGGTGAGTATAGTTGGATTTTCTCCCCTTATTATAACTCCGGATACTACTTCGTCACGCTCTCTTAACTTTATACCCCTTACACCTGTGGTTGCTCTTCCCATAGGCCTTACCGTATCGTGGCCAAATCTTATAGAGTAGCCCTCTTTAGTAGCTATAAGTACCTCTTTTTCCGTTTCTGATATAAGTCCGACATTTATGATATCGTCTCCGTCTTTTACACTTATTGCACGGAGTCCAGACCTATTTATGTTTTGGAACAGGCTTAAGTTCGTCTTTTTAACCATACCATTTTTGGTAAAGAACATAAGTTCCCTGTCCTCGGAGAAGTCCTTGACCTTTATAATAGACCTAACCTTTTCGTCCGGCTGTAAGTTTACAAGATTTTCAACAAGTTTACCTCTTGCCTGTCTAGATGCCTCCGGTATCTCATACATCTTCAGACTGTAGACTCTACCCTGATTTGTAAATATTAGCAGATTGTCTAAGCTAGAGGCCGTGTACATATTTTCAACAAAATCGTCCTCCATGATATTTTGAGTAGAAATACCTTTCCCTCCCCTCTTTTGAGCGGAATACTTGCTTAATGACATCCTCTTTATATACCCTCTATTTGTTAAGGTTATTATGACTTTTTCATCCTTTATCAGGTCTTCTATGTTTATCTCATCTCTTGATTCAGTTATCTCTGTTCTTCTCTCGTCAGCATACTTTTCTTTGAGTTCGATGCACTCCTCTTTTATTATGGTGTACACCCTTCCCTCGTTTTCTAATATATCTCTAAGATCTGATATAAGCTTTATGAGATCCGCATACTCATTTTCTATCTTTTCTCTTTCAAGACCAGTAAGTCTTTGAAGTTTCATATCTAGTATAGCCCTAGTCTGAGCTTCCGAGAAACTGTATGACTTCATCAAAACTTCCCTTGCATCGCTGGCGTCCCTTGAAGACCTTACAATTTCTATGATCCTATCTATATTATCTAACGCTATTCTGAACCCTTCTAATATGTGGGCTCTCTTTTCAGCCTTATCAAGTTCGAACTTTGTTCTCCTTGTGATAACTTCAAACCTGTGGTTTATGTAGTGGTCTAAAATCTCTTTGAGAGTCAAAACTTTAGGTATATTATTGACAAGAGCCAGCATTATTATACCAAATGTAGTCTGAAGTTCTGTTTGCTTGTAAAGATTGTTTAAGATAAGCTCAGGCTCTTCACCTCTTTTTATCTCTATTACAATCCTTATACCGTCTCTATCTGACTCGTCTCTAAGATCTGTTATACCTACAAGTTTTTTTTCTTTCACAAGGTTGGCAATTTTCTCAATAAGCCTTGCTTTGTTTACCTGATAAGGAAGCTCGTTTATTATTATAGCGTCCTTGCCTTTTTTTATTTCATCAATGGTTGCTTTTCCACGTACTATTACCCTTCCTCTTCCGGTAGTGTAAGCGTCTTTTATACCCCTAACGCCATTTATTATACCGCCTGTAGGGAAATCTGGTCCGCTTATGTATTCAAGCAAATCATGAGAATCCAGGTCCCTGTCATCTATTAATGCAAGTATCCCGTCTATTATCTCCCCCAGGTTATGCGGCGGTATATTGGTGGCCATACCTACGGCTATCCCGGTAGCACCGTTCAAAAGAAGATTTGGAAGCTTAGCTGGAAGAACTATCGGCTCGTCTAACGAGTCATCAAAGTTTTTCCTGTAATCTATTGTTTCCTTCTCTATATCTATCAAGAGTTCACTTGCTATTTTTGACATCCTAGCTTCAGTATACCTCATGGCCGCTGCAGAGTCTCCGTCTATAGACCCGAAGTTTCCATGGCCGTCTACCAAAAGATATCTGGTGTTAAATTCCTGAGCCATCCTTACCATGGAATTATAAACAGCTGAATCCCCATGAGGATGGTATTTACCTAGTACTTCCCCGACTATTCTAGCGGATTTTTTATGCGGCTTGTCATGAGTCATCCCCATCTCGTTCATGGCGAACAGAATCCTTCTGTGAACGGGCTTCAATCCGTCCCTTACATCAGGAAGTGCCCGGCTGACGATTACACTCATGGAATAGTCCAGATAAGATTCCTTTATCTCATCTTCTATGTATATATAATTTTCCTGCGACATACTAGCCTCCCTAATTAATATAGTTGTTCACCTCAATATGAAAATTAAGGCAAGCTATAGCTCAAAAGAGCTAATACCTGTTTTCCTCTTAAGCCCAGCTTCTGACTAGGCTAAATATCTAAGTTTCTAACAAATTCTGCGTGCTCCTCTATAAACTTTCTCCTAGGCTCAACCTTGTCGCCCATAAGTACACTAAACATCTCGTCTGCCTGTATGGCATCCTCTAAAGTTATCTTTAAAAGCGTTCTAGTATCTGGATCCATAGTAGTTTCCCAAAGCTGACCTGGATTCATCTCACCAAGACCTTTGTATCTTTGCAACGAATACCTCTTATTGTCGTCAGCCAGGTTTTCAACTATGTCTTTCAGCTGTTTGTCCGTGTAAGCATACTGTATCGTCCTACCTATAGTTACCTTGTATAGAGGTGGCTGTGCGATGTATATATGCCCTTCGTCGATAAGTTCCCTCATATACCTGTAAAAAAATGTCAATAGCAGAGTTCTGATATGTGCACCATCTACGTCGGCATCTGTCATTATTATTATTTTGTGATATCTAAGCTTAGAAAGGTCCATATCGTCGCCTATATTTGCTCCAAAAGCGGTTATAAGAGCCCTTATCTCTTCATTCTCCAACGCCCTGTGAAGACCTGATTTTTCAACGTTTATTATCTTACCTCTTAACGGAAGTATGGCTTGAAAACTCCTGTCTCTACCCTGTTTGGCAGATCCTCCAGCAGAATCTCCCTCGACTATATATATCTCACAGCCAGATGGGTCCTTTGACGAACAGTCGGCAAGTTTACCTGGCAGTGAACCTATTTCCAGAGCTGACTTTCTCATTACGAGCTCCCTTGCTTTTTTGGCAGCTTCTCTAGCCCTCTTTGTCATTACTATTCTTTCAACTATATTTTTTGTATCACGCGGGTAGTCTTCTAGGTGCATCTTTAGGTTTGTCAAAGCTATAGAAGATACTATACCTGTAACCTCAGAGTTACCCAACTTTGTTTTTGTCTGCCCTTCGAACTGAGGCTGAGGTACCTTAACACTTATTATTGCCGTAAGTCCCTCTCTGACATCGCTTCCCTGAAACTTTCCGTCTCTATCTTTTACAAGCCCTAGGTCTTTTGCAACATCGTTTATTATTCTGGTGAGAGCCGTTCTAAATCCGCTTACGTGCGTTCCGCCCTCGTGGGTATTTATATTGTTTACAAACGAGTATACATTTTCCTGCTGTCTATCTGTATAGACCATGGCTATCTCCACGACTACACCTTCGGATTCACCCGTCATATACATAGAATTTTCAATTATGACATTCTCATCCTTTACTAATTCCTTTAAGAAGTCTACTATTCCACCGTCAAACTTAAAGTTGTCTATTTTAGGTTCTTCTTTTCTAAAATCAGTAAGTATTATCTCTAGCCCCTTATTTAGATAGGCCAGCTCCTTTAACCTCTTTTGTAGTATCTGGTACTCATATACCAGGGTCTCAAAAATAAGGTGATCCGCTTTAAACCTTATAGTAGTTCCTCTTTCGTCGCTGTCCCCAATTACTTTTACAGGTTCTACTGGTACCCCTCTCTCATATTTCTGATACCAGATATGCCCGTCTCTTTTTACTGTAACATCCGTCCACTCGGAAAGGGCGTTAACAACCGATACCCCAACTCCGTGAAGTCCTCCTGAGACCTTGTAGTTATCATTTTCAAATTTTCCACCTGCATGCAGCACAGTAAGAACTATTTCAAGTGCTGATTTATCATATTTAGGGTGCTTTCCTACCGGGATTCCTCTACCGTTGTCTACAACCTCTATTATATTATCCGGTAGTATATTAACCAATATTTTATCACAATGACCAGCCAAAGCCTCATCCACACTATTGTCCACTATTTCCCAAACCAAGTGGTGAAGCCCCCTTGCAGAGGTCGAACCTATATACATTCCTGGCCTTTTTCTTACAGCTTCCAAACCTTCCAGTATTGTAATATCTTCCGCATTATAGTTGTTACTCATCACTAACCTCCGTCATGTATTTGCTCAAGTTTTCCCTTCCAATCTTTTTCAAATTCTCAAATTCATTTCCACGAGAATAAAGGGACCTTGGCATATAAGAACTTATATATAAATATTTATCAGTTATCACCAGGGTGTTCTTTTCATCTTTTGATATATCTATTATCTTGCCCTTATTTAGCTCTAAAAAACTTTTTCCATCGCCACTTTTTCTAAATTCTCTTAAGTTCACTATGGAGATTATCTCGCTCAGCGGCACAAAAAAGCTGTTTTCTAAATATACGTACATTAATCCTCCAAAATCTCCCCTCTTTCAAGCCTCTCTATATACTCCCTCGCCTTAGAGTCTACAAGTTTGTAGTCCTCTGTATCTAGCTCTAGAATAAAATATTTTCTACAGAAATCAAATAGGGTGCTTCTATCTCCTTTTTTATAACTGATCCACATTTCTTTATAGATTTTATCAAGTTTTCTCCTTTTTACCAGCTCAAACTCCTCATAGCTAAGGTCATCTATATCTTTTACGGCATCTTTATACCCAAGTGGTTTTCCTTCATCGAGCCTCGCCTTGAACAGCGCAAAAAGTTTTTCCTGCAAACCATGTCTAAGCTTGTTTTCGCAAACCATGCAAAGCTCCCCTGGAGAGTCATGCAAAGTATGACAATTAGTGCACACCTTGTATCCGTGGGCTAGCAAAAATTTCTCTTTTTTCTTGGAGTTTACATTTAATTTAAAAAGTTTTTCCCTAATATCAGAATCTTCCACACCTTCAAGGCTAATGTTTATAGAAGAGAGCTCCTCATGGTTAAGCTGTATTCTTGATGGGTCATACTCCTCCATAGCTTCCTTGCTAAACAAGAAGTGATTTTCCAGCTTCACTTTTCCAGACCTGAAAAACATGTCCACAATGTACCTATCTCCTAAAACCTCATTACACTTTTTTAAAAGCTCCATCTTCTTAAAGTTTAGTTGTTGTATCCACATAGAGTTTTCGGCCATCACGTATAAAACCCCGTTTTTTATATAGAGCACTTCACTCTTTTTCGAAAGTTCACCTGCTATCTCTCTCCATTTTGCCCTCAGTATGCCCTCTTTTAGCCTCCGACTCTTAGAAATAGCAAGCTCCACCATTTCTTTTAACTCCTTAGGCTCCATCATCATTTCACTTCACCTTCATCAACATAAAAATTTTTTGATGATATACTCAATTCGCTTGTTGAAGTTATAAAAACCTGTATCTCTCTTTTCTCGAAATATTTTATTATGCTGTCTTTTCTTATACTATCAAAATACGAAGATATATCATCTATTAAAAACACAGGGGTCTCTCTTCTCTCCCTTATTATCATGTCTATCTCAGAAAGCTTCAATGCAAATATTACAGATTTTTTCTCCCCTTGGGATGAATATGACCTAGTATCCTTACCCCTCAATAAAAATATGAAATCATCCCTTTGCGGGCCGATTAGGGAGTAGCCATAACGCTTTTCTCTAGACCTTACCTTCTGGTATTTTTCCTCTATCTTAGCCAATATCTCTGATTCACTTTCTTTCTTTAAGTCACCAACAAAGGATTTGTACTTTAATACCAGCTCACTTTCTGAATCGAAAAGTTTCCTGTAATTTAAACTCAAAAGTATGGATAGCTTTTTTACATAATCAAGTCTCCTATACAGTATCCTAGCAGAGCTGGCTAAAAACTCCTTATTGTATATTTCGAAAACAGGAGTATCTCCCTGTCCTTCTTTAAGACATTTATTTCTGACCTTTAAAATTTTTGAAAATCTCTTGAGATCCTCGTAATATCCATAACTCGCCTGGGAAATTTCATAGTCAAAAAAAGATCTCCTAATACTAGGAGCACCCATTATAAGCTCTATATCTTCTGGAATAAAAGATATCACGTTTAGTTTGCCGAAAAATTCGTCATATCTCACCTTTTTTTTATTGTAAAGATAATATTTTGACTTTTCCTCCACCCTAACCGAAAGATTTTTATCTGAGATTCTATCCTCAAAATTTAAAAAAGTGCCCAGAGCGCTTTTACCATGACTTATAACTTCTTCCTGCTTTTTAGTCCTAAAACTTTTTCCAGTTGCGGTAAAATAAATAGCCTCTAGTATGCTGGTCTTACCCTGACCGTTTTTACCCAAAAATAAATTAAATTTTTTATCGAAACTCAATTTAGAATCCTTTAAATTTCTGAAATTCACATAATTTATATCTAAAATATGCAAGCTACCACCCCGTTAATCAGTAACTTGAAACCTCTTTCCAGAAACCTCAACTGTATCTCCAGGATAAAGTTTTCTTCCCCTTCTTGTCTCAACTTCACCGTTCACCTTTACAGCACCGTCAGATATTATAAATTTAGCTTCTACTCCGCTACTAACAATATCTACCCACTTCAAAAATTGGTCTAATTTTATAAATTCAGTCTGAATCTTCACTTGCAGCATTCTATCTACCTCTCAAATCAAGTATTAAACATATAAATGATACCATAAATTTTACAATTTAGCAATTTAAACTATTTTAGCCTTATCGCATCGAGGCTTTGATGCAATTTATCTAGTTTACCAAATTAAAAAAGCATCAGATTAAATTATTATTGTCCATGTACATGTTTTTTGTTGCATAATACAATTCTCTGAACTTTCCATATTTATATTTTTTGTCACGGGTTATCCCTAATCTTCACGGATTTCTATGTCAAAAACTTTTTTGCCTGCGAGTTTAACAGAATTTTTAAACATGAGTTGCACGGATAAAACATTTAATTCAGTTTACAGTCACTAGTTTAAGAAATACTTACTTCATTGTTCTATATAAAACTCAATTTTTTCCTTACGTTCAGCTCTGTGTCTGATATATTGGTTTCTGATATTTTAATACCTGATTAAATTCGTATTATTCTTGATTAAAGCAGAGTTTTTCCATTATAGACTTTAGGCCAATTCAATACTATAGACTATAGTTTCTCTAGCAAAAGATTTATTAAAATCAAATTTTATTATTGTCCTTGTACATATTTTAAACTGTTTATTTTTCCTTATATATAAAGAAAAGATAGGCTCACGCCCATACCTATCAAGCTAAGCTTTGAATTTAATAGAATTTGTGCTAAAACCTTCTTCAAGGACTACTTGAAGGAGGTTTTTCTTTTGGGAAACAGACAAATCAGAACAAAATTTTTAAATTACTTTTCGGAAAAAAATATTGAACAAATTGCCAGGTATTCTAAATTCAAAATTAGGAATAGCGGCAAAATCTCTCCTCTTAACTTCATATCTTTAACTTGTTTCAGCTCCAATAATTTATGCACTTCATCCTTGGAAGAATTAAGCGCTGAACTTCTATTAACAGAATATTAATATTTCTCCTCAAGCGCTTGATCAGAGGTTTAGCGAGGCTTCTGTAGAATTTCTTAAAAATATTTTCTTATCTCTTTGTAAAACACAAATATCCAATAAGTCTAAAGCCTTTAAAAATTATGGCTTCAGCAATATCTTTTTAATGGACTCTACTGAAATAAAATTGCCAAATAAATTAAAAAATAAGTATAAAGGTGCAAACAAATCTAATCCTGCTGTTTTAAAAATAAATCTTCTCCTTGAATTATTAGATTATTCTTTTAAGAACACTGTTTTATCTACGGGAACTAAAAATGAGCAAAATTTTTCTAAATATGTCTACGATAAATTAGTTACAGATTCCTTAGTTTTAAAAGATTTAGGTACTTTAAATTTGATGACTTCAATGAGATTGAAAGCAGAAACAGCTCTTTTGTTTCTCGTTTGAAAGCCGGAACAAGGTTATTTGCTTTAAACCCTAATCCTCAGTACTCACCAAAGGGAAAACTACTAAAAAAGACGAAGTATTTGGTAACAAATGCTGGAGAGTTGGGAAAAGAACTAAAAGCAGGAGAGACTCAAGAATATGAATTTCTAGTCGGAAGCCATGACGACAAGAGGCCTTTTAGGGTAATCCTAACTAAGTTGGACAAAGAGACTTCTAATAAAAAAGTACAAAAGATAGAAGAAAGAGAAAGAAGGAATGAGCACTGCGCAAAGCACGCAAGAAGTTCTGCTGAAATTACTGGATATATTACTAATCTTTGGGGATTCAATCCTTCTGAAATCATCGAAATATATAAATTGAGATGGCAAATTGAATTGCTGTTTAAAATTTTTAAGTCTGATTTTAAACTAGATAAACTAAAAGACTTGAAAGTAGAAAGAATAGAGACTCACATATATGCCACTTTAATTAGAATGCTTCTTTTAATGGAGATTACAAAGGGTATCAATGGAGGATACTCAAAAGAAATGAGTATAAGGCGAGTAATAAAAAGCTCGTTGGGGGTTTTGACTGATTTCATGGAAACTTTGAAATCTAAAAAGCGTTTCATGCGCTTGACTTCAAAATTAAAAAAAATTATTGATTCTAAAATAAAAAAAGTTCCCAGCAAATAATCACCGAGAACACCACTGATAATAGAATAAACTTTTTTAACCATTTTTGCAAGTGGTTTTTTGTAGTTTGAAAATTTAGCTTTAAAATTAAAATAGGAACCTAACTATATAAAAGTTAGGTTCCTAAAATTTCTTAGCTTGATAGGTATGGGCTCACGCCTATCTTTCAGCTAAAACCTCAGCTATATATTTTTTTATCGTATTCATGTATATACCCTTTGATTTCTGCTTTAAGGTTAAAAGAAAGTTTACCTCTATATGCTCTTTCTTCGAGCATAATTTTAGCGCCTTTTCCTCTATCTTAAGCTTTTCAAAGTCATCTAATCCTTCAAAAGTAACCATTATGTCCTCGCTCAAGTTGGCTTCCTCCATTATGTCCTTTATAGACTTTATTGTAGGCTTGTTGAGCTTTAAATTAGTAGCTGGCTTTTCCTTTTTCTTAAACACTACGTTTGTTTTAGGATGACCGAAAAGTGTCAGGTTGCTTTTACTGTATTTTTTCTTGTGCAACTTTTCCTCGGACTTCATATTTCTTATTACTCCATTTATGTACTGAACAAGGGTAGTTTTAACAGGTGTATTGAGTTTTTTGTAGATTCTGTTAAGCACCTCGACTGCAAACTCTTCGCCATGCTCCCTTATGGTTCTCTTTACCTTGTTGTCAGTTCTTTTATTCCAAGCCCCTGACACATATATGTTCTTTTTGGCTCTTTTTATCCTAGACTGCACCTCTTCGGAAAATTCCTTTGAGATCTTGGAATCCTCTACTATCTCAGCATCAATTATATCGCTGTTGTTCAAAGTCGCCTTGCTCTGCTTCTTTTTCTCGTTCACCTTGTCCCACTTGTATTCTACCTGCTTGTTAGACTTATCTATATAAGTGGAAATATGGCACTCTCCATCCTTTTCAGCATTAAATTTATATTGCATATAATAGTTGTCTTCCTCTTTTTTATAGAGTGTCTTGTACTTCTCCAAGTAACCTAAATCATAGAGTACCTTGTAGGCTTTTTCTATCCTCTTCACAACCTGTTTTAGCCTGCTTAGTTCGTATGTCCTGACGCCGTCCTTGGTCTCCCTTGTGACTATTTGCTCGGTTTTCAATGGAATGACAGCTGCAAGTGTCCTAGCATTCACCTCATCCTCCATCTTGTTAAACCTGATCTTGCTTATGTATCTGTATATTCTAGAAGCAACAACGTCTTTTTCCAATATCTCCAAGTAGTTTTTAGAATTATATTTTATATACCTTTTATCTTTAATTTTATTACGTATGTTCTTATTCAGGGTTACCCGGTAATAAACCTTCTTCCCTTTTTTTAATTTTTGATACGTCAAAAGCTTGAACTCTTCATCCTCGAATTTGTACTTACCGAATTTTGTATGGTTAGATATAACAAATTGATATTCCGTATTTTTAAGGTTTTTCAATGCTTGTTCAACTTTGGAGTAGTAGTTTCTATTCATCTTGTTCTCAAGAAAATTCACTATAAAATCAGATATCTCAAACTCTATATACTCATCAGTATCGTTTGTTTCTTTCTTGAGCTCATACATCGATATAAGGTAAGTATATATTTTTTCTTCAAAAATAGACGGTTGGTATACCTGATCACTATTATCCTTTGTCACAAGGGTACAGTACATGGTAACACCTAGATCCTCAAAGGAGTATTTGAAGTTGATACGTTTGTTTTGTTTCTGAGGTGTAAAGAAAGGGAAAACTATCATCTCTATCGGGATATTTATTATGTTTTCCTTTAAATTAAGGAAGTTCCCCGTTTCCTTGATTATCATTTCCTTAATCTCTATTTCTGGAACTTCGTTCTGTTCCATCTCCATTCTTCCTATATCTTGCAATAGAGACCCGGTTTTCACTACATTGAACTCATCAAACTTTTCAAATTCTTCTGCCATTTTCTCCTCCAAATTTTTTTGAACTCAATTATAGATAATAACATCTTTTTTGTATATTAACAATAATAAAAAATGAAAAAATACATTTTATTTCTAGAATTCCATGTACAAAGTCAAGAAATAAAGCATGCAAATGTATACTGTCATTAATATTTTTTTTAAATAAATTTTATAGATGTCCTTAGAAAACTCTTCAATGAACAGAAAATATGTATCTATTAGCATAATCATGTTTTTTTAAAATCTATTTCATAAAACTGTTAAACATAAAATTTAGCCTAAATATCTACTTTAGAGTTACATCTAGTTAAGCCCGTAAATAAAACCTAAGTGTCCGCCATTTCTACTTTAGACTAAAAATCATGCCTTTCATGTGTACATCATCAAAAATATTTTATTTAAATCGCTGCTTTTTTTATTTAAAGTTATAGAATTTTTTGATATCATCCAGATCTTTTTATGGTGATTAAAATTTTCACCTAATCCATTTTACTAAAAATATAAAACTCGCTGTATCCAAAACTTTCTATTTTCTTATGCTTGTTTTACAAAATGGGATATAAAGATTAGAAAACATCGAAATTACCCTTTAAAAAATTCAATTAAGAAATTAGTTTAAAATGGATTTCAGGTATTTCTTAGGGGTGTTGTTTCTTTGGTACTTTGACTGACCAACGGGAAGGATGCCCTAGGTGTTTTATACAAATGAAAAAAGTAGATAAATTAAATATAAAATTGGTACTCATTAAAAATATTCTTGAAAAATTGGGAAAATATACTATTTTTATATGTACATCATCAATAATAATACCCAACGTTATTGTCTAAATCTTCTAGTTTTAAAATGATTACAGTGGCCCTCATTATAGGAAATCTTGAAGATAGGCTTACTTTAAACTAAAAAATTTTTTCAAATATTTAAATTAGGAGTTTGGCAATAATTATTTTCTTTGAAGCTTTAATTTAATTTAAATACCACTTTTAGTAAATAAAAGTGATTTAATCCTTCGAATGCTTTATCTGAAACCTAAAATATTTCCCTAAAAACATAAGGGAATAATATGTATACGGACAATAATATCTAATAAAACTTTTTACAAACTGATAAACTTAAGGTTTCTGATGCAAAGCGTAATTTCTAGGACTGTAGCTTATAGTATAGAGATCTTAAAAATACTTGAAAAAAGAGAGTTTTTTTATGTACATCATCAATAATATTCCAGTAACTACATCTCTACATCTGAAATAAAGCATATTTTTACTGTTTTTTCTGCCATAATTTTATCAAAATTATAAACCTATAAATCAGAGCCACTTCAATAAAATCTGGTTTCTTTATGCGTATACATTCATTAATAAAGTGGCCTTCATATATTGCTTTGAATTAAACTAAGTATCTTCATTTGATAACCTATAAAAACTCTGTAACTCCTGCAAAACATAGCTTTTCTAAAGTGTATATAAACATTAATAATAAAACTGTACACAAGGTCCTTGTTTTTATAGAGATAATATATAGCTTTTAATTTAAAACTCATAAAATAAACGAGAAATAAATGTGTATACGAACATTAATATTATAAATGTGGATAAATCCCTTATATTTCTTAAAGAAATTAAAATATCCATCTTCTAAAACAATTACAAAACCTAGGGAAACAGGTTAAAAGGTGTTATGTATATTTACAATAATATTTTTACTCTATCTAGATTCTTTCAAATACCTATAAACAAAAGAGTTCATCAAACTTAAAATCTCACATTTCAATCACTACATATAACAACAAACAAAAACAACTTCCCTTATAAAATTATCAAATTTTCAACTTTAAATAAATTTAAGTAAATTTACTTGACAAATATGGAGATTTTTAATACAATAATTATCTGAAAATATAGTAAAAAAAGTTAACTTTAGGAGGGAATATAGATATGAGTAAAAGAACTTTTCAACCAAATAACAGAAAGAAAAAAAAGGATCACGGATTCAGAAGCAGAATGAAAACTAAAAATGGAAGACAAGTATTAAAAAGAAGAAGAGCAAAAGGTAGAAAAGAATTATCAGCATAAAACCCGGTGTAAATCCTCACCGGGTTTTTAAAAGTAATCTAGAAGGTGTATAAATGCATAAACTCAAAAAAAATATTCAATATCAAGAGATATATAACAAAGGTGACAAATTTTTCGGATACTATGCACTTATATATATAAATAAAAATGATTTAGAATATAACCGTTTAGGTGTTGTAGCCAGTAAAAAAACTGGAAATGCAGTGTGTAGAGCAAAATTAAAAAGACTTTTTAGAGAATTTTTTAGACTAAATGATGCTCATCTAAAAAAAGGGTATGATTATGTTTTTATAGCTAAAAGAACTGCTGGTCAAAAATTTAAAACATTAAAATACGCTGATATAGAAAAAGATTGTCGCAAAATTTTAAAAAAGGCAGGGGTATTATGAAAAATATCCTAATTTTTTTTATAAGAACATATCAAAAAATAATTTCTCCTATTTTAGGTCCGAGATGCAGGTTTTATCCCACTTGCTCAAACTACGCGATAACAGCACTAAAAAAACATGGTATAATCAAAGGAGGGGCATTATCTTTAAAAAGATTGTTAAGGTGTCATCCTTTTAACAAAGGTGGTTATGACCCAGTCCCTTAAAATATAAATCTCAAGGAGGAAAATTGTGGGAAATCTTATAGCACCAATTGCTAACTTATTGGAACAGGCAATTAAATTTTTGTATGAAGTTTTAGGGAATTATGGTTTGGCCATTATTGGAGTAACTGTACTCATAAAATTAATTCTTCTACCATTAACCCTTAAGCAGGATAAGTCGATGAAGTCGATGAAAAAAATTCAGCCTGAAATAGAAAAAATAAAAGAAAAATATGGAAACGACCCACAAGTATTAAACCAAAAAACAATGGAGCTTTATCAACAACATAAAGTAAACCCGTTAAGCGGATGTCTACCTATTTTAGTTCAGCTTCCTGTATTATGGGGTCTTTTTGCAGCATTAAGAAAAACCCCTGCTGAAGGCGGAGTAATTCCTATTGATGCCACTTTCTTGGGTCTAGCTTTGAATACGCCAGATCCTAGATTTATACTTCCTGTTTTAAATGGTGCGGTAGCTTATGCACAGCAAAAACTTATGAGCGGAACAGGTGCAGGTGGACAGCAAGCAAAAGTTATGATGTACACGTTTCCTATAATGATGGTTATGATTTCTTATAAAATGCCTTCAGGACTTCAAATTTATTGGTTAACGTCAAGTTTAATTGGTGTAATCCAACAGTATTTCATTATGAGTAAGGGGGAAAAAGCATAATGAAGGAAGTTGTTCAAATTAAAGCAAAAAGTGAAAAAGAAGCTATTGATATATTAAAAACTCAAAAATCTTTGCCTGAAGAGGGGTATAAATTTGAGGCGCAAATATTGGTTCCAGGGAAATCAATACTAGGTCTTTTTAGCACAAAAAATTTGTACGAAGTAACTTACTTTGAAGAAAATAAAACTGAAAAAAGGGTAATAGAGTTAGCAAAAGAGCTTTTAGATATGATGAACCTTGATTTAGATGTAGAGGTTGTAAAAGCAAATGAATACTTTGTATCAATAAACCTATATGGACCAGACAATGGTATTATAATAGGAAAAAAAGGGAAAACGCTAAATAGTTTTGAGTACTTATTAAACAGTCTTGTAAAGGGATGCAAAGTAGAAGTTGACGTAGAAGGATTTAAAGAAAAAAGGGCTAACACCTTAAGAGATCTTGCTAGAAAAATGGCAGAGAGAGTAATAAAAACAAATAAAACTGTTAAATTAAATGCTATGCCACCTAGAGAGAGAAAGATAATACATGAGATTGTAAGTAAATATGAGGAACTTGATACCTATAGTGAAGGCAAGGATCCGAAAAGATATATAGTCATAAAAAAGAAGGTAAGGTAGATAAAGATGTTTGACACTATTGCGGCCATTTCTACTCCTAGGGGAGAAGGCGGGATTGGTATAGTTAGAATTTCAGGAGACGAAGCTCTTTTAATACTCTCAAAAATTTTTAAACCTGCCAGCGGCAAGGAGATAGATGAACTAAAAAATTTTTCCGTAAACTACGGAAACCTTTTTGATGAGTTTGGAAGTATAGTTGATGAAGTTTTGGTTAATATTATGAAGGGTCCTAAAACATATACCAAAGAGGATATAGTTGAAATAAATTGCCATGGTGGCTACCTTATAACAGAAAAAGTATTGGAATTGGTTTTGAGAAATGGGGCTAGGTATGCTGAGCAAGGGGAGTTTACTAGACGCGCTTTTATAAATGGTAGAATAGACCTTACCCAGGCAGAAGCAGTTATGGATATCATACACTCAAAGACTGAAAAAGGGATATCAATATCCTTGGACCAGCTTAGGGGAGACCTTAGGGAGCAAATCAAAAGATTTAAGGGCTTATTACTTGACGTTGCAGCACATGTAAATGTAGTCCTAGATTATCCTGAAGAAGGAATAGATGATCCCCTTCCAGAAAATTTGGTAGATAATCTCAAAGAAGTTTATAGGTCTGCAAACGAATTGATTGCATCTTATGATAAAGGTAAGATGATAAAAGAGGGTGTGAAAACAGCTATACTGGGGAAACCTAACGTTGGAAAATCTAGCCTGTTAAACTCGCTTTTAAGAGAAGAGAGGGCCATAGTAACGCATATAGCTGGTACAACCAGGGATGTAATAGAGGAAGTCATAAATATAAACGGCATACCTCTTGTATTAGTGGATACAGCAGGTATAAGAAAAACAGATGATATAGTAGAAAATATAGGTGTTGAGAGATCTATACAGCAGATAAAGAAAGCTGACCTAATACTTTTTGTTGTAGATGGCTCGGAAGAAATCCAAGAGGATGACCTCAGTATTTACAACGAGATAAAAGGGAAAAATATAATAGGTATCCTGAATAAATCGGACCTTAAAAGGGTGGCTGACATATCAAAGCTGCCTGAAATAGACACCTGGATAGGGATATCAGCAAGAGAAAACATAGGAATCCAGAATATGGAAGACATGATATACAGCTTTATTGTCAGTGGACAGGTAGAGGACAGTTCACAGAATTTAGTAATAACAAATGTAAGACATAAGACTGCTCTTGAAAAAACAAAGGACAGCATTGATAATATATTTGAAACTTTGGAAATAGGCCTTCCGATGGACTTGATAGCTGTAGACCTAAAAGAGGCAATGGATTCACTTTCAGAGGTTACAGGCGAGATATCATCTGAAGACTTGTTGGATCATATATTTAGCAATTTTTGTGTTGGTAAATAATTTAAAGATGCCGCAGAGTAATCTGCGGTTTTTAATATGTTTAATGTGTATATAGACAATAATAAAATCTTTTTAGGAGAGTTTGCTATGGAGAGAAACAAAAATTTTGATGTTATAGTTGTCGGTGCAG
Source organism: uncultured Ilyobacter sp. (assembly GCA_963675185.2). Taxonomy (GTDB): domain Bacteria; phylum Fusobacteriota; class Fusobacteriia; order Fusobacteriales; family Fusobacteriaceae; genus Ilyobacter_A. Next base: position 1,086,470 of record CAXXOH010000003.1, on the reverse strand, counting down.
GGCATGCTGGCTGCGAGGCGGCACTTGCATCAGCAAGGCTTGGTATGAAAACTGCAATGTTTACCATTTATCTGGACAACGTGGCAATGATGAGCTGTAACCCTGCTATAGGCGGACCTGGTAAGAGCCATCTTGTAACCGAGGTGGATATATTGGGTGGAGAGATAGGCAGGCATACAGACAAATACAACCTTCAGCTTAAGACGTTAAATGAAACTAAAGGCATAGCTGCAAGGGTTACAAGAGGACAGGCGGACAAGTATTGGTACAGGGTCAAGATGAAGGAGATACTTGAGAATACGGATAACCTAGATTTAATACAAGAAACTGTTGACGAACTGATTGTAAATGGGCAAAGTGTAGTAGGAGTAAGGTCATCAATGGGGATAGAATACAGCGCAAAAGCTGTTGTGCTGGCAACCGGAACATTTCTGAAGGGAAGGGTAGTCATAGGAGATGTAAAATACGAAGCAGGCAGACAGGGAGAGATGTCCTCGGAAAAACTTTCAGAAAGCCTTCTAGAGAACGGAATAGAGCTTGAAAGATACCAAACAGCAACCCCTCCAAGGGTGGACAAGAGAACCGTAGATTTCTCAAAAATGCAGGAATTGAAAGGTTTGGATAATCCGAAATACTTCTCTATGTTTACCCATAAGAACAAAAATAAAAATTTTCCGACTTGGCTTACTTTTACAACTCCAAATACAGTTGAAGTAGCAAAAGAACTACTCAAGTACTCGCCGATAGTTACCGGAATAATAGAAACACATGGACCTAGACACTGCCCTTCATTGGATAGAAAGGTCCTGAATTTCCCAGAAAAGACAGATCACCAGATTTTTTTGGAGCAGGAGAGTATTGAGAGCAATGAGCTTTATGTAAACGGATTAACAACAGCCATGCCACCTTTTGCTCAAGAAAAGATGATGAGGACTATAGCAGGATTAGAGGATGCGAAGATAATGAGATATGGGTACGCCGTAGAGTACGATTATGCGCCTGCGTATCAGCTTTTTCCAAGCTTAGAAAGTAAAAAACTGAAAAATCTTTATTTTGCAGGGCAGATAAATGGTACATCAGGATATGAAGAAGCAGCTGCACAAGGTTTTCTTGCTGGGGTGAATGCAGCTAGAAAATTAATGTGTATGGAACCGATTATAGTAGACAGAAGTGAAGCCTATCTTGGAGTTTTAGTTGACGACCTCATACATAAAAAAACGCCTGAACCATACAGGGTACTGCCTTCTAGAGCGGAGTATAGATTGACCCTTAGACAGGATAACGCTTTTTTAAGGCTGCTGGAAAAGGCTGAAGAAATAGGGATAGTTTCAAAGGAAAGGCTAGAATGCCTAAAAAAAATAAAGAATACAATAGAGCATGAAATATATAGGCTAAAAGAGGAAGTAATCAGGCCTGACGAAGAGGTAAACTTGATGCTGGAAGGTATGGGATTTGAGCCTTTGAAAAAACCCATAAGGGCGAACGAGCTACTTCAGAGAAAAGGTGTAACTTATGATGACCTCAGGTATTTTTGTGGGATAAAGCCGTACCCTGATTTAGTGAAGCAACAGGTAGAGATAGAGATAAAATATGAGGTATTTATAGATAGGGAAAAAGCTCAGATAGAAAAATTTAAAAAGTTAGAGAGCCTAAAAATACCAGAAAATTTCGACTACGACACAGTTAGAGGCCTGTCAAATATAGCAAAGGACGGACTATTCAATGTAAGGCCGATGTCTATAGGCGAAGCAAGCAGAATATCAGGAGTTACAGGAAACGATATAGCTCTTTTAATAGCTCAACTAAACAAGTAAAAGGACCGAAAGGTCCTTTTAAATTTAGGCTAAAAATGTGTATACGGACAAAAATAAACCAGGTCTTATATATTCTCACACTAGATTTTTGGAATTTATAAAAATTCATAAAAATGAAAAGCTATGCAGAGAAAAACCTCTTTTATATGTGTACCTAGATAGGAATATTTTATTGAAAACTTTTTGAAACATAGATATCGTAGTAGAATTCAATTTTATTAACAGAAGTGAGTATAATTTTAAACTGGATTTTATAATGTTGATTCAGGAATATAAGAGAATTTCGAACGTATAAAAGTGGATAAATCAAATAAAATAAGAGTTAGATGTGTACATCATCATTAATAAAATATGTGTTTATAGTTTTTATTAGTTGGTTAAAATTGCTATATGATCTGTACGAATTACTGAATTTATCTATAAAATCTTTTTCGGTCACAAAGTTTCACAGAGATTTTAAAAGATGAGTTGTACAGAGAAAACATATTAAAAATAATTTTTGTCACGAATCTTAACAGATTACACGAATTATTCAAAAGATTTAAGTAAGCCCCTCTTGTGCATAAACGCTTTTTTGTTGCTCTGTGAAACTCTTTATTTTACTCCGTGCAGCTATTATCATTTTATTTGATTTTTTATTCGTGTTCATTTGTGTGATTCGTGACTAAAACAAATGTTTTTTATCTCTATGACTTTAAATCAATTAAATAATTTCCTTAAACTTCACAACAAATTTTATGCAGGCAAATCATTTAAAAAATTCTTAAATCAGTATAGGAATTATTATTGTCAATAAGAACATGTATAGATAAAAGATCTTAGAAGAAGATGCATTCAGAGTTGAAATAAGATAAATGGAGCCGTTAATTTTTTAAAGTCAGCTCATATAAAAAGTTAGATTTTAGATTGAGTCTAACTTTTTTATTATTGACCATATACATATAATATGAGTATTTGAATCTTGCTTGAAAATAAAGTATAATTAATTTGCGTTATTTTATATAAAAGGAGAAAAAAATGTTTTCAGATTTTCAGCTCAAAGATGGCGAACTCTATAGGGGAGCAGTACCATTTTTTCTTATGAACAATAATAAAAAGCAGATGTACGTTTGCTCCTCAAATAAAAATATAGAGGACTACTATTTTGCGCTAAAGGATTTTTCAGACCTACCTATAGTTAAGCTTGAAAACTTCAACTACAGTCCGGAGGAGTTTAGGAATAAAAACTTCGAGCTTTTGGACGTGCTTCAAGGTGGTGAAAACTTTATACTGCTCTTCAGCTTGCAGAGTTTATTTGAAGAATATTTCTTGGAAGCAGATTACCTGGAGTTCAAAAAAGATGACCAGTACAACCTGGCGGGGGTATTGGAGTTTTTGGAAAAAAACAATTTCCAAAAGAGCTATCTCATAGAAGAAATAGGTCAGTATAGCATGAGGGGAGATATACTTGATATATTTCCTCCTAATCTTGAGCATCCAATAAGACTAGAATTTTTTGGTGAACTTTTAGAGAATTTGAGATATTTTGAGACATCAACCCAGAGGTCCATTTCCTCAGTTGAAAGGGTTGAGGTATTTTCAAACCTTGGTGGCATCAACAGGTACGATATACTGACGTTACTATCAAAATTAGGTATGAAAAATCTTGACATATATATAGAAAATAGGGAACTGCTAGAGTATAAATTGGAAGAACATATATTGAGGAACCGAGATAATGAGGACTACTATAGAAAATACTATGAAAAAATTTATGAGAAGGCTACTGTTATTGATACAGTAAGATTTTCAAATGATGAGATAGAACAGTACAAGGACTATGAGCTGATAAAAAAATTATCAAAAGAAAAGAATATAAGTATACTCACCGAAGAGAGTAAAAGATATGGAGAAATATTTTCTGGATATCCATTAAAGATAGTGAAAGATCCGCATTATGAGGGATTCATGTATGGGGAAAATCTGGTATTAACAGATAGGGAGCTAAAAGGAATAAGGGTAAAAAGGGCCGAGAAGAGGAGAGACGGCGTAAAGTTTACCAATATAAACCAGATAAGAAGAGGGGACTATATAATCCACGAGCAACACGGTGTAGGTATATTTTTGGGTATAGAGGTAATAGATGAAAAAGACTATGTGGCTATAAAATATGCCGATGAAGACAAGCTATACGTGCCGGTGGATGGTCTTTCGAAGCTGGAAAAATATATTCATGAGCCTGGAAACGTGCCTGAAATATATAAGCTTGGAAGAAAAGGATTCATGAAAAAGCGTGACAGGCTTAGAAAAGATATAATGGAGTTTGCAAAAGAGCTTTTAGAAATTCAAGCAAAGAGGAATTCTGCACACGGATTTAAATTCTCCAAGGACACAGTGTGGCAAGAGGAGTTCGAAGAAGGATTTCCATATGACGAGACAAAAGATCAGGCATCAGCTATTATGGATGTCAAGGGAGACATGGAGTCAAATAAGGTAATGGATAGGATAGTCTGCGGAGATGTTGGGTACGGCAAAACAGAGGTGGCCATGAGGGCCAGCTTTAAGGCGGTAATGGACGGTAAACAGGTGGCTATATTAGCCCCTACCACTGTACTGGCAAACCAGCACTATGAAAGATTTGTGGAGAGGTTTAAAAATTTCCCCATAGAGATTGAACTGCTTTCTAGGCTAAAGTCCCAAAAGGAGCAAAAAGAGGTATCTAAAAAATTATCAGTAGGTTCGATTGACTTGGTAATAGGGACACACAGAATACTGTCTGAGGATATACAGTTTAATGACCTGGGTCTTTTAGTGATAGACGAAGAACAAAAATTTGGTGTTAAGGCAAAAGAAAAACTGAAAAAAATGAAATCTGGAGTAGATATACTAACCCTTACAGCTACCCCAATCCCAAGGACCTTAAATTTGGCATTGCTTGGAATAAGGGATATATCCATAATACAGACACCGCCAAGCAACAGGTTACCCATAGAGACTCGTTTTATATCAAGCGATAAAGAGGATATAAAGTCTGCCATACTAAATGAGATTTCACGCGAGGGGCAGGTATTTTATTTATTTAACTCAGTGAAAAGGATGAACCAAAAATTAAGAGACCTCGAAAAATATCTGCCAAAATATGTAAAAGTAACCCAGGTGCACGGCCAGATGCCGTCATTGGAGATAAAAAAGAGAATAAGAGAATTTGAAAATCGTGAATCCGACGTATTGTTGAGCACAACAATTATAGAAAATGGGATAGATATAGAAAACGCCAATACAATCCTTATAGAGGATTTTGACAAACTTGGGTTGTCACAGGTGTATCAGCTGAGGGGAAGAGTTGGAAGGGGAAGCAGAAAGGCATATTGCTATCTCATACTACCCCAAAGCAGGAAGGCAAGCAAAAAGGGCGAGATGAAAAAGGGAACCCTTGAAACTCTTGGTGATCTTGGAGCAGGATTTCAGCTATCTTTAGAGGATATGAAGATAAGGGGTGCAGGGGAAATACTTGGGGAAAAACAGCACGGAGCCATAGAAACTTTTGGATATGATCTATACCTAAAGATGCTGGATGAGGAGATTAAAAAACTTAAAAACGAGGAGCATGATCTCGGTGACGTGTATATAGACATTAATACAACAGGTTATATCCCTAATAATTACATAGAGGAACATGAAAAAATATCTATCTATAAAAAATTACTGCTAGTCGAAAGCTTAGAGGAGCTAAGTTCATTAAAAGATGAAATAAGGGACAGGTTTGGTAAATATCCTTTAGAAGTTTCAAAGCTTTTTGAATATCTCGAGATAAAGATATTGTCTAGACAAGGAGGGATAGAAAAGATAAAAGAAATTGACGATGGATATCTAGTAAAGATAAGCAAGGAGAAGGTGGATTTTGATAGAATAACCTATCTTATAAACAGTGGTGATGCCAGATATCTGCAAAATGAAGATGCATTATTACTGTCCATGGACATAAAAGAGTTCCTATTTTTTTACACAAAGGAGAGAGTGAATGAAAAAAATTAGCTTGATTGTCATTTTAGCAGCACTGATTACATCCGCATGCGCCAGAGACCTGAAGAAAGAAGAAAACGTGGTAAAAGTTGTAGGTAAAGAAAAGATAAGCCAGGAAGAGATAAGGCGTGAAATGGAGGAACTACCTGAAGAATACAAAGCATATTACTCTGGAGAAGATGGTGAGAAAAAGATATTAGAGGAATTGATTGTTCAAAAAATCCTTAAACAGGAGGCTTTGAAAGAAGGGGTAGACAAGGACGAAGAGTACAGGAGTCAGTTAGACAGAATGAAAGAAAGGCTTTTAGTAAGTTTTTTGGTTAATGAGAAGATATTAGACAGGGTATCTGTGAGCGAAGATGAAATGAAAGAATACTATGAGGAACACAGCAGCGAGTATGTGTTTCCGGAAAGTGTGAGGGCATCCCATATACTGATAAGAACCAGTGAAGAGATGACGGAGGAAGAAAAAGATAATGCAAAACAACGTGCTATAGAAATCTTAAAAAAGGCTACCCCGCAAAATTTCAACGAATTGGCAAAACAAAGTTCAGAGGGACCTAGTGCAAAAAATGGAGGCAAGCTTGGATGGTTTACTATGGAGCAGATGATACCAGAATTTTCAAAAGCAGCGTTTAGTGGGAAAAAAGGAGAGGTTTATCCTGAGATAGTTGAGACTGTATTCGGCTTTCATATAATTTATATTGAGGACAAACAGGAAGAGGAAAAGTTGTCTTTTGAGGATGTAAAAGGCGAAATTGAACAAAAATTGCTTTCAAATAAAAAAGTAAGTGAGTATAATTCTTGGGTAGAGGAGCTTAAAAGCAAGTACCTTCAGGATTAAAAATATTATTGATAGTGGACAAGAGGTGTTTTATGAAAGAATTTGATGAATTAATCGAGATAATGGCAAAATTAAGGGCACCTGGGGGATGCCCTTGGGACAGAGAACAGACATTGGAGACATTAAAACCCTATCTTTTAGAGGAGGCCTATGAGACTATTGAAGCTATGGGTATTGGGGGAGAAGAACTGAAGGGGGAGTTAGGGGACCTGCTGCTACAGGTAGTTTTTCAAGCTCAGATAATGTCCGAGAAGGGCGAGTTTAGCATAGAAGATGTAGTAAAGAAATTAAATGATAAGCTAGTTAGAAGGCACCCACACGTTTTTGCTGATATCAAGGCTGACACAAGTGGGGAAGTTATTATACACTGGGATAGGATAAAAGCGGAGGAAAAGGAACACCAAAATAGAAAATCCGTTTTAGACGGTATCCCAGCACACCTGCCTCCACTGGCAAAAGCTGTGAAGCTTCAAGGGAAAGCTGCAAAAGTTGGCTTTGATTGGGAAAACGTAGATGGTGCCATAGATAAAATGGAGGAGGAACTAGAAGAATTTAGGAATGCCTTTAAAAGTGAGGATAAAGAACAGATCAAAGAGGAAATAGGTGACCTGATATTCTCACTTGTAAACGTGGCTAGATTAGCGGATATAGATATAGTGGATAGTCTTATTAACACTAATAAGAAATTTGACACTAGGTTTAGGTATATAGAGGAAAGGTGTAACGTCAATGAGGCTTCTCTTGACGAGATGGATAAGCTTTGGAATGAAGCAAAAACAAAGGAAAGAAATGTACATAAACAGTAATACGAAGGGAGATATTGTGAGGCTAGACAAATTTTTAAAGGTGTCAAGAATAATAAAAAGAAGACCCGTAGCTAAAGAGGTTATTGACAGTAAAAAGGTGAAGGTTAATGGTAAACCTGCAAAAGCCGGTACCGAGATAAAAGTAGGTGATATACTCGAGGTGGAGTATTTTACAAAACTTATAAAGGCTGAAGTGGTGGAAGTGCCTTCAGGAAACGTAGGGAAAGACCAGGCAAAAGATCTGGTTAAAATAATCGATGTTAAAGATATAAAGATAGAGAGAGAGGAAATAATATAAAATATTATTGTCCGTGTACATAAGGAGAGCTATGAGAATAGAGGTTGAATGCAATGCTAAAATAAATATGGGATTAAATATACTTGGGAAACTTCCAAATGGCTATCATGAGCTCGATATGATAATGTCTCCTATAAAACTTTCTGATAAGTTAGTATTGAACTTTGGAAGAAAAGGAGGTAAGCTTAGTATATGGACAAATGAAAAAGGTATACCGGTGGACGAAAATAACATAATATCTAAGATATATATGAAGTTTTATGAAAAAACTGGTATAGATAAGCATGAAATAACGGTGGAACTCTTTAAAAATATACCTTCACAGGCTGGGCTTGGCGGTGGGAGTTCTGACGGAGCCTTTTTCTTAAGGGAATTAAACAAGTATCATGGGAATCCATTAACTTTGGAAGAATGTATAGAATTTTCAAAAAGCATAGGTGCGGATATACCATTTTTTTTGATAAATAAAACTGCCAGGATAGGGGGCATAGGTGAAAAAATAGAAATAATAGAGAATAACTTAGAGTGTGACTTGATACTCATTAAGCCAAATTTTGGTGTGAGCACAGCTAAAGCTTACTCTGATTTCTCTAACTTATTTGAAAAAAAATTTTCTAAATTAGAAAAAATCCAAAAAGGTTTGAAGGAAAATAATTTAAATCTTGTATTAGAAAATATAGAGAATCATCTTGAACAGGCATTGCTTTTAGGAGATGAAAAAATACAAAACTTGAGGTCTGAATTCTCTAAGATTCAAGGTGAAGATTTTTTTATGTCTGGAAGCGGAAGTTGCTATTACATGTTAATTAGTAAAGATAGGTCTATGGAACTGTATAAACTACTTAAAAGTCACTTTAAAAATTATTTTGTTTATATGACAAATTTTTTAAAGGCTAAGAACTAACGAAAAGGAAGGTGCTTAAAGTGAAAGTAACAGATGTGAGAATGAGGTTAGTGAAGAATGAGAATGAGGCAAAATTAAAAGCTTATGCGGACATCACATTTGAGGATTGTTTCGTTATTCATGGATTAAAAGTTATCGACGGTCAAAAAGGGATGTTTGTAGCTATGCCTTCTAGAAAAATGCCAAATGGTGAATTCAAGGATATAGCCCATCCGATAACCCCTGAGCTTAGGAAATATGTGACCGACACGGTTATAGAAAAATATGACGAAGTATTGAGAAACACCCCAGACGAAGAGATTGAGGATATCGAAGAGTATGCGGGAGAATAGCCAAAAGTAGGATAAGCCGAAAGCCGGCTTATTTTATTTTTAAAAAAAAATTGACAAATAAATCGCCTTATGATAATATATTCGGGCAAAGAAAGATGGGCTGTCGCCAAGCGGTAAGGCAACGGACTTTGACTCCGTCATGCGCTGGTTCGAATCCAGCCAGCCCAGCCATCTTCAAAAATACTAGCTCACCTTATGGTGAGCTTTTTTATTATAAAGACAAAAAGCCTATAAAAGTGAAAAAAATAACTATGTTAAATTAGATAAAAAATTCCATAAAATTTTATTTTTTCTAGAATATTAGTGGGCTAAAATATAGAATTTTTAGATAATTTTTTGATTTCATATTGAAGAGGGTCTCATTATTGATTAGTGAATAATATTGTGCTATACTCTTACTGTGTTTAAAAAAAAGTGATAGTGGTGAGAATATGAAAAAACTGATTTTTATTTTTTTTATTGCAAGTATACTAAGTTTTTCACAAGAAAAGACTTCATACCAAGAGGGATCTTTATACAAAGATATAAGCAGAGAACATTGGGCGTATAGAGCTGTGGAAAATCTGATATACAAAGGTATACTAAAAAAAGATTACGATCTATTTGAAGGGAACTCCGAGGTAAACAGATATGAGTTCACATACTATCTTTCTAAGGTTTTGAATAAATTGGACGAGGAGAAAGCGAATCAATCAGACCTTCTAATTTTAGAAAACCTTGTATATGAATTCTCCAAGGAGCTAAACAACTTTGGATTTGATTCCGCAACCTATATGGACAGAATAAGGGATAACGAGCAGAAGTTAGAAGAGCTTCAGAAAAAAACTGATCAAAACAGCGAAGCTGTAGAATCTATAGAAAATAGGGTAAAGGATCTGGAAGAAAAGCTTAGGAGTGATAATTTTTTTTATTACGATGAAAGTTATCTTTACAGCAATACCCCCTCGAGAGTTAAGTATATTGACGATATAAAAGTAGCAATAAATACCGGTGTGAGCTACAGACAGTCTCCTGATTCAGACACCGATATAGCTGAAAAGGAGCTGGATGAATACGAGGGTTTTTACACCTTGAAAGCCGGCGTCTACAGGAAAAATTACGAGGTAGTTTTAAAAGGGTATAATTCCGATGATTCGAATGATGATGACAAGCTGAGTTTAGAAGCTCAATATGAAAAAAAAATTATAGATGGTCTTAATTTTAATTTTCATACAAAAGGTTACGAGAGGTTTTATAAATCGTATTTTAGCAACATAATCTACGACAACTATAGCCCGGAAAATGGATATGATAATTTTGATTCTTACGGCGTGGGTATTTTTTCAAACAAGCTGGGGCTATACATTGAAAAAAACGACATAGAACTGAGTTTAGATGAGATAGAAGAACTACCTCAGGACAAATCATTTACAGACTATGCAAATACCACAAACATTATTGCGAACATGGACTATAGGTATTTTGAGACTTTGGTTGTAAGAAATGGAAACGAACATAGTTTTGACTATGAAGTGGATTTAAAATACCTAGATATGGATAAAGTGGACTTCGTACTTGCCTACGCAAACAAAGAAAGAAGTGAGTACACAAACAGGTACTACAATTTCGAAAGTTTTTTCGGTGAAAAAAAACTGATAGGGGTTGGGTATGAAAAAAAGTTGGATAGCAGCACCTCAATATACGATAATTACTACACCGAGCTGGATTACAAAATCGGCGATACCGGAAAAATAAAGTATAGGCTTGAATATCTGGACACTCCAAACGATGCATACATAAATAATAGGATACTATTTAAAAATTCAACTGAAAAAAACAAGGTAAAGACATACTTTAGTTATGGTAACATACAGCTAGACAAAGGATCCTTATTTATGGAATCAGATATATTGAATCTCGACAAAGAGGAGACCAATGACCATTTTTATCAGGAAATATTTGGTAAAATAGAGTACAACTTTTTACCCAAACTAACCCTGAAGGCTGGATATTTGTACAGAGTATATGAGAACACACTGGAATTAGCATCAGGGGATGAGACTGACAACATAAGCACAGCTTTTTTAAAGCTTAGTTACCAGATAAAAGAGAATATAGGGGTATATGCTGCTTACATAAAAAATGATTCAGAAAAACAGTGGGATGACAGGGCTTTGGATTTAGACGATGAAAAGCTCGATCTTGATTACGATGGTAATACCGGGGTAATAAGGAGATATGAAAAGGGGAAAATTACCCTGGGATTTGATATAAAAATATAAAATTATATGGGGGGATCAATTTATGAAAAAATTATCATTTGACTACTCAAAGGCAAGCCAGTTTATTTCACAACATGAAGTAGACTTTATGGAGAATCAAGTAATGGCTATGGTTAAAACACTGGAAGAAAAAACAGGTGCAGGGAACGACTTCCTAGGTTGGTTAGACCTACCAATCAACTATGACAAAGATGAATTTGCAAGAATAAAAAAGGCGGCAGAAAAAATAAAGTCAGATTCTGAAGTTCTTGTTGTTATCGGTATAGGTGGTTCATATTTGGGTGCAAAATCTGCAATTGAATTTTTATCACATTCATTTTATAACAGTATGCCAAAGGATAAAAAGAAGGGTCCTGAAATCTACTTTTTAGGTACAAATATTTCTGGAACATATATGACACACCTTTTTGAGCTTATAGGTGACAGAGATTTCTCGGTTAATGTAATCTCAAAATCTGGAACTACAACAGAACCAGCAATTGCATTTAGATTTTTTAAGAAAAAACTTGAAGAAAAATACGGTAAGAATGGGGCAAAAGATAGGATTTATGCTACAACTGATAAGTCAAAAGGGGCTTTAAAACAACTAGCAACAGGTGAAGGATACGAAACTTTCGTAGTGCCTGACGATGTAGGTGGGAGATTTTCAGTTCTAACAGCTGTTGGTCTGCTTCCAATTGCAGCAGCTGGAATAGACATAGATGAATTAATGAGGGGGGCTGCAGAAGCTAGGGATGACTACAAAGCTCCGTATGCAGAAAATGACTGCTACAAATATGCTGCAATTAGAAATATCTTAAATAGAAAAGGAAAAGCCATAGAATTACTTATAAACTACGAACCAAGACTTCATTACATAGCTGAGTGGTGGAAACAGTTGTTTGGAGAGTCTGAAGGGAAAGACGGAAAAGGACTTTATCCTGCATCGGCTGACTTCACAACTGATTTACACTCTTTAGGACAATTCATACAAGATGGAACTAGAAACCTTTTTGAAACTTTGATCAGCATAGAAAAACCTGAAGAGGATATGGTGATAGAAGCAGATGAGGCAGATCTCGATGGGCTTAACTACATAGCAGGAAAAACGATGGATTATGTAAATAAAAAAGCTGCAGAGGGGACAATCTTGGCACATACAGATGGAGGAGTTCCAAACCTTGAGATAAAAATGCCAGAAGCAACTCCATACCAGCTTGGATACCTTTTCTACTTTTTCGAAAAGGCATGCGGTATAAGTGGCTACCTATTGGGAGTAAATCCATTTAACCAGCCAGGGGTAGAAGATTATAAAAGAAACATGTTTGCACTTCTTGGAAAATCTGGGTATGAAGAAGCAGCAAAAGAGCTAGAAAAAAGACTTAATAAATAAAGGTGAAAAGGATGCCTGTGCATCCTTTTTGTGATTAAAAAGAGGAGGGATTAGAAATGCTTTATTCAAAAGATATAGGGTGGAAATCCGTCGGTTCAGATGAAAAAAAAGAGATATTTCAATTTTGCGAGAGATATAAAAAGTTTTTAGATTTGGCTAAAACCGAGAGAGAATTTGTAGAAGAAGCCATTAAACTTGTTGAAGAAAACGGCTTTAAAAATGGTGATACATTGGATACATTTGGTGTTGGGGATAAAATATACTATGTTAACAGAAACAAGAATATAGTCTTAGCAGTGCTAGGTAAGGAAGATATAACAAAGGGAGCAAACTTTATAGTTTCACACATAGACTCTCCTAGGCTAGACTTAAAGCAAAAACCTTTGTACGAGGACAGCGAATATGCGCTAATGAAAACGCATTATTACGGAGGAATAAAGAAATACCACTGGGCCGCAATCCCTCTCTCCATGCACGGTGTGGTAGTACTCAAGAGCGGGAAAACTGTTAAAATAAAAATAGGAGAAGATGAAAATGATCCGGTATTTACAATTCCAGATCTGCTTCCCCACCTCGACAGAAACGTGCAAAGAGAAAGAAAGGCCGGGGAAGTATTAAAAGGGGAGGAGCTAAACATATTAGTTGGTTCTATTCCAAGCAGTATAAAAGATGAAAAGGTAAAGGAACTGTTTAAGTATGCAGTACTTGAAAAGTTAAATGAGATCTACGGCATAGAGGAAGAAGATTTCATATCTGCTGAATTGGAGTTAGTCCCAGCCTACAAAGCTAAAGATATTGGAATAGACAGGGGGATAATAGGTGGGTATGGTCATGATGACAGGGTATGCAGCTATACTTCCCTGATGGCTTTGCTGGAATTAGAGGATACTCCAGAAAAAACAGTGGTTTGCTATTTAGCTGACAAAGAGGAAATAGGCTCAACCGGTTCGACAGGACTGGAATCTAGATACTTAGAATATTTTATGTCAGACATCATTTACAAAATAAAAGGGAATGGTTATAATGACTATCTTTTAAGGAAATGTTTGTGGAACTCAAAAGCACTTTCTTCTGACGTAAATGTAGGATTTGATCCTATTTTTAAGAGTGTGCATGATCCTCAAAATGCTGCCAAATTAGGTTATGGAATAGTTCTTACAAAATATACAGGTAGTGGTGGAAAATATACATCTAACGATGCAGATGCAGAATATGTTGCGGAGCTTAGAAAAGTTTTTGATGAAAATGGAATAAAGTGGCAAACAGGTATGCTGGGAAAAGTTGATGAAGGCGGAGGAGGCACGGTAGCAAAATATTTAGCCCACTTTGGAATTTTAACAATTGATGCCGGACCAGCACTCTTATCTATGCATTCTCCATTTGAGCTCGTATCAAAGTTTGATGTGTATGAGACATATAAAGCATATAAAATATTCTATAGAGTTTAAAAATAAAAGATTAATGCTACTCTTGATGTTATATATTTCTTAAATAATTTAAATTATTTAAGAGTAAATAGAGTATGAAAAAATAAAACTAAAAAAATGTTGACAGAGCAGAAAGAGTATGATACCATATATTTCGTCTCAAGGAACGATTTGTTCTGGAGGCAAAAGGACATTATAAATTAAATAGAGAAAGTTAAGCGCTAAAGATTATGGTGAATACCTCGTTAAGAGGATAGAATATATTGAATGAAGAGTTTGATCCTGGCTCAGGATGAACGCTGACAGAATGCTTAACACATGCAAGTCGACTGGAATTTGCCTTCGGGCATTAGTACGGTGGCGGACGGGTGAGTAACGCGTAAAGAACTTGCCCCTTAGCCCGGGACAACTGTTGGAAACGACAGCTAATACCGGATATTATGCGCTGGCGGCATCGCCGGTGTATGAAAGCTATATGCGCTAGGGGAGAGCTTTGCGTCCCATTAGCTAGTTGGTAGGGTAACGGCCTACCAAGGCTACGATGGGTAGCCGGCCTGAGAGGGTGAACGGCCACAAGGGGACTGAGACACGGCCCTTACTCCTACGGGAGGCAGCAGTGGGGAATATTGGACAATGGACCAAAAGTCTGATCCAGCAATTCTGTGTGCACGATGAAGGTCTTCGGATTGTAAAGTGCTTTCAGCAGGGAAGAAGCAAGTGACGGTACCTGCAGAAGAAGCGACGGCTAAATACGTGCCAGCAGCCGCGGTAATACGTATGTCGCAAGCGTTATCCGGAATTATTGGGCATAAAGGGCATCTAGGCGGCCGATTAAGTCTGATGTTAAAATGCGGGGCTCAACCCCGTATTGCGTTGGAAACTGGTTGGCTAGAGTACTGGAGAGGTGGGCGGAACTACAAGTGTAGAGGTGAAATTCGTAGATATTTGTAGGAATGCCGATAGGGAAGCCAGCTCACTGGACAGATACTGACGCTAAAGTGCGAAAGCGTGGGGAGCAAACAGGATTAGATACCCTGGTAGTCCACGCTGTAAACGATGATCACTGGGTGTGGGGGGTCGAACCTCCGTGCCGAAGCTAATGCGATAAGTGATCCGCCTGGGGAGTACGTTCGCAAGAATGAAACTCAAAGGAATTGACGGGGACCCGCACAAGCGGTGGAGCATGTGGTTTAATTCGACGCAACGCGAGGAACCTTACCAGGTCTTGACATCCTGCAAACTTACCAGAGATGGTTTGGTGCCCCTTCGGGGGAATGCAGTGACAGGTGGTGCATGGCTGTCGTCAGCTCGTGTCGTGAGATGTTGGGTTAAGTCCCGCAACGAGCGCAACCCCTATCGTTAGTTGCCAGCATTAAGTTGGGGACTCTAGCGAGACTGCCTGCGACGAGCAGGAGGAAGGTGGGGATGACGTCAAGTCATCATGCCCCTTATGACCTGGGCTACACACGTGCTACAATGGGCAGTACAGAGAGAAGCAATATGGTGACATGGAGCGAATCTCAGAAAGCTGTTCTTAGTTCGGATCGAAGTCTGCAACTCGACTTCGTGAAGTTGGAATCGCTAGTAATCGCGAATCAGCAATGTCGCGGTGAATACGTTCTCGGGTCTTGTACACACCGCCCGTCACACCACGAGAGTTTGTTGCACCTGAAGTAAACGGCCTAACCCTTCGGGGAGGGAGTTTCCTAAGGTGTGGTAAGCGATTGGGGTGAAGTCGTAACAAGGTATCCGTACCGGAAGGTGCGGATGGATCACCTCCTTTCTAAGGAGATAAAAGCTTACTTTCTCTATTTAATAATGTTTGCGACCGTAGCTCAGGTGGTTAGAGCGCACGCCTGATAAGCGTGAGGTCGGTGGTTCGAGTCCACTCGGTCGCACCATACGGGGATATAGCTCAGTTGGGAGAGCGTCGCACTTGCACTGCGAAGGTCAGCGGTTCGACCCCGCTTATCTCCACCATTTAATTTATTAGGACATTGAAAACTGTATAGTAGATAAAAAAAGAGTTAGACTGAAAAGTCTGTTTTAGGTTAAGAAATTAAGGGCGTACGGAGAATGCCTTGGTAGTAAGAGCCGATGAAGGACGTGGTAAGCTGCGAAAAGTCCAGAGGAGCTGCAAACGAGCTTTGATCCTGGAATTTCCGAATGGGGCAACCTGCCAGTTTGGAGAACTGGCATGAAAAAGGGTACCGGGTGAACTGAAACATCTAAGTAACCCGAGGAAGAGAAAGTAAAAACGATTCCCTAAGTAGCGGCGAGCGAACGGGGAAGAGCCTAAACCGATGCTGTGTCAAGGATGCAGCCGTTGCAGTATCGGGGTAGTGGGAATGGAGCTTGGAGAACTGCAAGATATCCAGCTGATTTAGTCAAGTTAGTGGAACGGTTTGGAAAGGCCGACCACAGAAGGTGAAAGTCCTGTACATGAAAACTTGAGCTAAACAGTGCACCGTATCCCGAGTAGCACCGGGCACGTGAAACCTGGTGTGAATCCGCGTGGACCATATCACGTAAGGCTAAATACTCTTACTGACCGATAGCGAATAGTACCGTGAGGGAAAGGTGAAAAGAACCCCGGGAGGGGAGTGAAATAGAACCTGAAACCGTGCGCTTACAAGCGGTCGGAGCACTTTATATGTGTGACGGCGTGCCTTTTGGAGAATGATCCTGCGAGTTGCGATATGCGGCAAGGTTAAGGAAACCGGAGCCGAAGGGAAACCGAGTCTGAATAGGGCGAATTAGTCGTATGTCGTAGACGCGAAACCTGGTGATCTAAGCCTGTCCAGGATGAAGCTGTGGTAAGACACAGTGGAGGTCCGAACCCACCGTCGTTGAAAAGCCGGGGGATGAGGTAGGTTTAGGGGTGAAAAGCCAATCGAACCAGGAGATAGCTCGTTCTCTCCGAAATGCATTTAGGTGCAGCCTCAATTGTTTATCTGCGGGGGTAGAGCACTGAATGGCCTAGGGGGCGTATAGCTTACCGAAGTCAATCAAACTCCGAATACCGTAGATTTAGAAATTGGGAGTGAGACTATGGGTACTAAGATCCATTGTCGAGAGGGAAACAACCCAGACCACCAGCTAAGGTCCCTAATTATATCTAAGTGGGAAAGGAGGTGGAGATTCGGAAACAACCAGGAGGTTGGCTTAGAAGCAGCCATACCTTTAAAGAGTGCGTAATAGCTCACTGGTCGAGAGTCTCTGCGCCGACAATGTAACGGGGCTAAGATATAAACCGAAGCTGTGGAATGTACATAGTACATTGGTAGGAGAGCGTTCTGTAGGCCGTAGAAGGTATACCGTAAGGAGTACTGGAGGTATCAGAAGTGAGAATGCAGGAATGAGTAGCGAGAAAGCGGGTGAGAATCCCGCTCGCCGGAAGACCAAGGTTTCCAGAGTAAAGTTTGTCTTCTCTGGGTAAGCCGGGACCTAAGCCGAGGCGATTTGCGTAGGCGAATGGAAAACAGATTAATATTTCTGTGCCACTTAAATTTGTTTGAGGGATGGAGGGACGCAGGAAGGTATGTGCGCAGGGCGACGGTTGTCCCTGTACAAGCATGTAGGATGACCCTATAGGAAAATCCGTAGGGTTATATCTGAGGTGTGATGTGGAGCGCGCAAGCGCGAAGGTGCAAATCCTACACTGCCGAGAAAAGCTTCTACTGAGAATTTAAGTGCCCGTACTGTAAACCGACACAGGTGGTCAGGATGAGAAATCTAAGGCGGACAGGCTAACTCTCGCTAAGGAACTCTGCAAAATAGCCCCGTAACTTCGGGAGAAGGGGTGCCGCTAAGGGTGATAGTTACACGCGAACTTGAGCGCTTGGCGGCCGCAGTGAAGAGATTCGAGCAACTGTTTAGCAAAAACACAGGTCTATGCTAAGCTGAAAGGCGATGTATATGGGCTGACACCTGCCCAGTGCTGGAAGGTTAAGAGGAGGAGTGAGAGCTCCGAATTGAAGCCCCAGTGAACGGCGGCCGTAACTATAACGGTCCTAAGGTAGCGAAATTCCTTGTCGGGTAAGTTCCGACCTGCACGAATGGTGTAATGACTCGAATGCTGTCTTGGCGGGAGGCCTGGTGAAATTGTATTACCGGTGAAGATACCGGTTACCTGCAGTAGGACGGAAAGACCCCATGAAGCTTTACTGTAGCTTGGTATTGGGTTTTGATGTTATGTGTATAGGATAGTTGGGAGACAGGGATGCTGTGGCGCTAGCTGCAGCGGAGTCGCTGGTGGAATACCAACCATGTAACCTCGGAATTCTAATCTGGGAAGTGGATTCCTGGAGACAGTGCTAGGTGGGCAGTTTGACTGGGGCGGTCGCCTCCGAAAGAGTAACGGAGGCGTTCAAAGGTTCCCTCAGGTTGGATGGAAATCAACCGAAGAGTGCAATGGCAGAAGGGAGCTTGACTGCGAGACTGACGGGTCGAGCAGGTGCGAAAGCAGGACATAGTGATCCGGCGATTCCGAATGGAAGGGTCGTCGCTCAACGGATAAAAGCTACTCTGGGGATAACAGGCTGATTTTGCCCGAGAGTCCATATCGACGGCAAAGTTTGGCACCTCGATGTCGGCTCATCGCATCCTGGGGCTGGAGAAGGTCCCAAGGGTTGGGCTGTTCGCCCATTAAAGCGGTACGTGAGCTGGGTTCAGAACGTCGTGAGACAGTTCGGTCCCTATCCACTGTAGGCGTAAGAGTATTGAGAAGATCTGTCCTTAGTACGAGAGGACCGGGATGGACAAACCTCTGATGTACCTGTTGTCTCGCCAGAGGCATAGCAGGGTAGTCACGTTTGGAAAGGATAACCGCTGAAAGCATCTAAGCGGGAAGCCCACTTCAAGATAAGTACTCTCTGTCGTAAGACAATAAGTCACCTTCGAGACTAGGAGGTAGATAGGCTGGGTGTGTAAGCGCTGCAAGGTGTTTAGCTGACCAGTACTAATATGACGAAATCTTAACCTAGAAACAAATCTTTCTACTATACAGTTTTGAGTGTTCTAAGACACGAAAAGAATAAGTAAACCATAGCTTGGTGAAGATAGCTAAGGGGGTACACCTGGTCACATACCGAACCCAGAAGTTAAGCCCTTAAACGCCGAAAGTACTCGGGTGGCAACGCCCCGGAAGGATAGGTATTCGCCAAGCTTTTTTTATTTTTTGTTTAAAGTTTAATTGAAGATAAAAAAACAAAAAAACTTATTGACAAAGCACAACTCGTATGCTATCATATATTTCGTCTCAAGGAACGATTTGTTCTGGAGGCAAAAGGACATTATAAATTAAATAGAGAAAGTTAAGCGCTAAAGATTATGGTGAATACCTCGTTAAGAGGATAGAATATATTGAATGAAGAGTTTGATCCTGGCTCAGGATGAACGCTGACAGAATGCTTAACACATGCAAGTCGACTGGAATTTGCCTTCGGGCATTAGTACGGTGGCGGACGGGTGAGTAACGCGTAAAGAACTTGCCCCTTAGCCCGGGACAACTGTTGGAAACGACAGCTAATACCGGATATTATGCGCTGGCGGCATCGCCGGTGTATGAAAGCTATATGCGCTAGGGGAGAGCTTTGCGTCCCATTAGCTAGTTGGTAGGGTAACGGCCTACCAAGGCTACGATGGGTAGCCGGCCTGAGAGGGTGAACGGCCACAAGGGGACTGAGACACGGCCCTTACTCCTACGGGAGGCAGCAGTGGGGAATATTGGACAATGGACCAAAAGTCTGATCCAGCAATTCTGTGTGCACGATGAAGGTCTTCGGATTGTAAAGTGCTTTCAGCAGGGAAGAAGCAAGTGACGGTACCTGCAGAAGAAGCGACGGCTAAATACGTGCCAGCAGCCGCGGTAATACGTATGTCGCAAGCGTTATCCGGAATTATTGGGCATAAAGGGCATCTAGGCGGCCGATTAAGTCTGATGTTAAAATGCGGGGCTCAACCCCGTATTGCGTTGGAAACTGGTTGGCTAGAGTACTGGAGAGGTGGGCGGAACTACAAGTGTAGAGGTGAAATTCGTAGATATTTGTAGGAATGCCGATAGGGAAGCCAGCTCACTGGACAGATACTGACGCTAAAGTGCGAAAGCGTGGGGAGCAAACAGGATTAGATACCCTGGTAGTCCACGCTGTAAACGATGATCACTGGGTGTGGGGGGTCGAACCTCCGTGCCGAAGCTAATGCGATAAGTGATCCGCCTGGGGAGTACGTTCGCAAGAATGAAACTCAAAGGAATTGACGGGGACCCGCACAAGCGGTGGAGCATGTGGTTTAATTCGACGCAACGCGAGGAACCTTACCAGGTCTTGACATCCTGCAAACTTACCAGAGATGGTTTGGTGCCCCTTCGGGGGAATGCAGTGACAGGTGGTGCATGGCTGTCGTCAGCTCGTGTCGTGAGATGTTGGGTTAAGTCCCGCAACGAGCGCAACCCCTATCGTTAGTTGCCAGCATTAAGTTGGGGACTCTAGCGAGACTGCCTGCGACGAGCAGGAGGAAGGTGGGGATGACGTCAAGTCATCATGCCCCTTATGACCTGGGCTACACACGTGCTACAATGGGCAGTACAGAGAGAAGCAATATGGTGACATGGAGCGAATCTCAGAAAGCTGTTCTTAGTTCGGATCGAAGTCTGCAACTCGACTTCGTGAAGTTGGAATCGCTAGTAATCGCGAATCAGCAATGTCGCGGTGAATACGTTCTCGGGTCTTGTACACACCGCCCGTCACACCACGAGAGTTTGTTGCACCTGAAGTAAACGGCCTAACCCTTCGGGGAGGGAGTTTCCTAAGGTGTGGTAAGCGATTGGGGTGAAGTCGTAACAAGGTATCCGTACCGGAAGGTGCGGATGGATCACCTCCTTTCTAAGGAGATAAAAGCTTACTTTCTCTATTTAATAATGTTTGCGACCGTAGCTCAGGTGGTTAGAGCGCACGCCTGATAAGCGTGAGGTCGGTGGTTCGAGTCCACTCGGTCGCACCATACGGGGATATAGCTCAGTTGGGAGAGCGTCGCACTTGCACTGCGAAGGTCAGCGGTTCGACCCCGCTTATCTCCACCATTTAATTTATTAGGACATTGAAAACTGTATAGTAGATAAAAAAAGAGTTAGACTGAAAAGTCTGTTTTAGGTTAAGAAATTAAGGGCGTACGGAGAATGCCTTGGTAGTAAGAGCCGATGAAGGACGTGGTAAGCTGCGAAAAGTCCAGAGGAGCTGCAAACGAGCTTTGATCCTGGAATTTCCGAATGGGGCAACCTGCCAGTTTGGAGAACTGGCATGAAAAAGGGTACCGGGTGAACTGAAACATCTAAGTAACCCGAGGAAGAGAAAGTAAAAACGATTCCCTAAGTAGCGGCGAGCGAACGGGGAAGAGCCTAAACCGATGCTGTGTCAAGGATGCAGCCGTTGCAGTATCGGGGTAGTGGGAATGGAGCTTGGAGAACTGCAAGATATCCAGCTGATTTAGTCAAGTTAGTGGAACGGTTTGGAAAGGCCGACCACAGAAGGTGAAAGTCCTGTACATGAAAACTTGAGCTAAACAGTGCACCGTATCCCGAGTAGCACCGGGCACGTGAAACCTGGTGTGAATCCGCGTGGACCATATCACGTAAGGCTAAATACTCTTACTGACCGATAGCGAATAGTACCGTGAGGGAAAGGTGAAAAGAACCCCGGGAGGGGAGTGAAATAGAACCTGAAACCGTGCGCTTACAAGCGGTCGGAGCACTTTATATGTGTGACGGCGTGCCTTTTGGAGAATGATCCTGCGAGTTGCGATATGCGGCAAGGTTAAGGAAACCGGAGCCGAAGGGAAACCGAGTCTGAATAGGGCGAATTAGTCGTATGTCGTAGACGCGAAACCTGGTGATCTAAGCCTGTCCAGGATGAAGCTGTGGTAAGACACAGTGGAGGTCCGAACCCACCGTCGTTGAAAAGCCGGGGGATGAGGTAGGTTTAGGGGTGAAAAGCCAATCGAACCAGGAGATAGCTCGTTCTCTCCGAAATGCATTTAGGTGCAGCCTCAATTGTTTATCTGCGGGGGTAGAGCACTGAATGGCCTAGGGGGCGTATAGCTTACCGAAGTCAATCAAACTCCGAATACCGTAGATTTAGAAATTGGGAGTGAGACTATGGGTACTAAGATCCATTGTCGAGAGGGAAACAACCCAGACCACCAGCTAAGGTCCCTAATTATATCTAAGTGGGAAAGGAGGTGGAGATTCGGAAACAACCAGGAGGTTGGCTTAGAAGCAGCCATACCTTTAAAGAGTGCGTAATAGCTCACTGGTCGAGAGTCTCTGCGCCGACAATGTAACGGGGCTAAGATATAAACCGAAGCTGTGGAATGTACATAGTACATTGGTAGGAGAGCGTTCTGTAGGCCGTAGAAGGTATACCGTAAGGAGTACTGGAGGTATCAGAAGTGAGAATGCAGGAATGAGTAGCGAGAAAGCGGGTGAGAATCCCGCTCGCCGGAAGACCAAGGTTTCCAGAGTAAAGTTTGTCTTCTCTGGGTAAGCCGGGACCTAAGCCGAGGCGATTTGCGTAGGCGAATGGAAAACAGATTAATATTTCTGTGCCACTTAAATTTGTTTGAGGGATGGAGGGACGCAGGAAGGTATGTGCGCAGGGCGACGGTTGTCCCTGTACAAGCATGTAGGATGACCCTATAGGAAAATCCGTAGGGTTATATCTGAGGTGTGATGTGGAGCGCGCAAGCGCGAAGGTGCAAATCCTACACTGCCGAGAAAAGCTTCTACTGAGAATTTAAGTGCCCGTACTGTAAACCGACACAGGTGGTCAGGATGAGAAATCTAAGGCGGACAGGCTAACTCTCGCTAAGGAACTCTGCAAAATAGCCCCGTAACTTCGGGAGAAGGGGTGCCGCTAAGGGTGATAGTTACACGCGAACTTGAGCGCTTGGCGGCCGCAGTGAAGAGATTCGAGCAACTGTTTAGCAAAAACACAGGTCTATGCTAAGCTGAAAGGCGATGTATATGGGCTGACACCTGCCCAGTGCTGGAAGGTTAAGAGGAGGAGTGAGAGCTCCGAATTGAAGCCCCAGTGAACGGCGGCCGTAACTATAACGGTCCTAAGGTAGCGAAATTCCTTGTCGGGTAAGTTCCGACCTGCACGAATGGTGTAATGACTCGAATGCTGTCTTGGCGGGAGGCCTGGTGAAATTGTATTACCGGTGAAGATACCGGTTACCTGCAGTAGGACGGAAAGACCCCATGAAGCTTTACTGTAGCTTGGTATTGGGTTTTGATGTTATGTGTATAGGATAGTTGGGAGACAGGGATGCTGTGGCGCTAGCTGCAGCGGAGTCGCTGGTGGAATACCAACCATGTAACCTCGGAATTCTAATCTGGGAAGTGGATTCCTGGAGACAGTGCTAGGTGGGCAGTTTGACTGGGGCGGTCGCCTCCGAAAGAGTAACGGAGGCGTTCAAAGGTTCCCTCAGGTTGGATGGAAATCAACCGAAGAGTGCAATGGCAGAAGGGAGCTTGACTGCGAGACTGACGGGTCGAGCAGGTGCGAAAGCAGGACATAGTGATCCGGCGATTCCGAATGGAAGGGTCGTCGCTCAACGGATAAAAGCTACTCTGGGGATAACAGGCTGATTTTGCCCGAGAGTCCATATCGACGGCAAAGTTTGGCACCTCGATGTCGGCTCATCGCATCCTGGGGCTGGAGAAGGTCCCAAGGGTTGGGCTGTTCGCCCATTAAAGCGGTACGTGAGCTGGGTTCAGAACGTCGTGAGACAGTTCGGTCCCTATCCACTGTAGGCGTAAGAGTATTGAGAAGATCTGTCCTTAGTACGAGAGGACCGGGATGGACAAACCTCTGATGTACCTGTTGTCTCGCCAGAGGCATAGCAGGGTAGTCACGTTTGGAAAGGATAACCGCTGAAAGCATCTAAGCGGGAAGCCCACTTCAAGATAAGTACTCTCTGTCGTAAGACAATAAGTCACCTTCGAGACTAGGAGGTAGATAGGCTGGGTGTGTAAGCGCTGCAAGGTGTTTAGCTGACCAGTACTAATATGACGAAATCTTAACCTAGAAACAAATCTTTCTACTATACAGTTTTGAGTGTTCTAAGACACGAAAAGAATAAGTAAACCATAGCTTGGTGAAGATAGCTAAGGGGGTACACCTGGTCACATACCGAACCCAGAAGTTAAGCCCTTAAACGCCGAAAGTACTCGGGTGGCAACGCCCCGGAAGGATAGGTATTCGCCAAGCTTTATATACAAGTTCCCTGATAGCTCAGTTGGTAGAGCGCGCGGCTGTTAACCGCGTTGTCGCTGGTTCGAGTCCGGCTCGGGGAGCCATTTTTAAAAACCATAGCTTAGTGAGGATAGCTAAGGGGGTACACCTGGTCACATGCCGAACCCAGAAGTTAAGCCCTTAAACGCCAAAAGTACTCGGGTGGCAACGCCCCGGAAGGATAGGTACTTGCTAAGCTTTTTTATTTTAAATATTAAAAAAAGAGCCCAGGGCTCTTTTTATATTTTGGGTATTTTCTCTACGATTCTTTGTTTCTTTAGTTCAACAGCATCATCATACTTTTTAGTGGTTTTTATATCAGAATGTCTCAAGAAATCCTGTACATCACTTATGCTTATATTTTCTTCAGAAAGCAACATTTCAGTTGCTATAGCGTGCCTGAAATTGTGTGCTGAGATATTTTTGTGTATAGCCTTATTTGCAATTTTTTTTAGCATGAAATTCAAGCCATTTGCAGTCATTACGCTGTTTTTACTGTAGCTTGCCGGAAATACAAGTTTATCTTCTACATCCTGCAATAAAAAGCACTCTTTTATCAAGCTTTTATAGTTTTCTATCTCAATAGCGAGCTCATGCATAAGAGGTATGTACTGCATTTTTTGAGATTTTGTTTTTTCAAGCTTTATGAAAAAACGATTTTCTTTTTTTATAATGTCTCTATACTTAAGATTTCTTATCTCAGAAGACCTCATACCGGTGTAGTATAGCGTCTTCATTATAAGTATATTTCTAAGCCCCTTTTCACTTTCTACCTTGATGCTTTCTACCATTTTTTTAATATCTTCTTTTGTAAGTCTAAGTATATTTTCTGGATCATAGGGATCGCTTTTCAGCATTTTAATATTTTTGATTGGGTTTAAAAAATTTTTATCTCTTACTTGAATTTCTTTAAAAAAATGCTTTAAAGCAGATATAATTTTATTTATGGAACTATGTTTCAAGTTTCTCTCATTTTTTAAGATTAGGATGTAGTTTACGATATCTACTTCATTTATATTATATAGCATCCCTATAATGTCGTTGGGTTTCGGATTGGCATCCTTAAGATCATAAATTGTCTTCAAAAAATCTATAAGGTAAAAGTAGTAGTCTTTTAGAGTTTTTTCAGACTTCAATCCACTCAGTATGTTATAGTTAAAATCCTGAAGATTTTTAGTGGAGACAACTCTTTTCTTTATATTTGTAGTTACATTACTGAAAATTAGTTCCTTCATAACGCCTCCTTTATAATGAATATAGCAAAAAATATTGTAAAAAACAATGAATTTTATTCTAAATTTTATTTTATTATATAAATTTACAAATTTATAAAATGGTGCTATAATTTTTATTAGTAATATTTTGGAGGGTGCTTTATGAAAGATATAAATTCCAGATTGGAAGAATATATAGGTATCATATTGGAAAATAAAATTCCAGAAAAGGATTTTAACCAGTTTGCAGTGGAGTTTTACATACTTACTAGTCAGATGCTTATCTCATTGAATAAATTTCTTTCCATGAGAGAGATGAGAAGTCCGAAAGTACTACAAGTTAAAAACGCCGGGGAGCTCCTATATCTGTCTAAGGACAATATCAGGATAAGGGATTATCTAAAAGAAAACTCTTATGAGAGCATACCGCAACTCACACCGCAAATAGCATATTATGTGATAAAAAAGAATAAGTTTACCCTGGAAGAAAATTGGAAAAATATACTAAGGGTTTTGCGTGACAAAGAAAATCCTTCTAAGGTTGTTTCAGATAACAAGTACAAGTTCAGTGAAGAACAAAAACACATAATAAAAAATGAGGTAAAGAACAGGTTGAATCTAGAGGAGCATGAGATAAACTGGATACTAGAAACAATCAGAAAAGTAAAGTCAAGGGATAGGGAACTATTTGAAAAGTTCAAGGCCATACTTTAAGTTAATTCATAAGGGGGATAAAAGTTGAAGTTAAGCGATTTAAGATTTCTGAAAGTTAAAGTTGAAAAACATCCAGTTACAGGTATAGACTTGGAGTTTTTAAGTAAACAGGATGCCATAGCGATACTGCTGTTTAACCACGATTATTCTAAAGTACTTCTTGTAAATCAGTATAGACCCGGGGTAGGCAGCCGTATTTTTGAGATACCGGCCGGACTAATAGATCCTGGTGAAAATGATGATGAGACCATGTACAGAGAGGTAGAAGAGGAGACAGGCTATAGGAAAAAGGACTTAGTGGATGTATACAAATACCCTAGGCCACTTATACTTTCTCCGGGATATACAACAGAGAGGTTATCGATATATATAGCCAGGGTAAAGGATGGGGAAGTTATTCCAGGCGAGCAGAAATTAGATGATGGTGAGGAGCTTTTCTGTGAATGGATAGATGTGGACAAGATAGAAGATACTACGATAGATTTTAAAACTATATTTGCAATAAATTTATATAAAAACTTAAAATATGGAAAAAAATATTGAGGCTAAAGGCCCATACCTATCAAGCTAAGCTTTGAATTTAATAGAATTTGTGCTAAAACCTTCTTCAAGGACTACTTGAAGGAGGTTTTTCTTTTGGGAAACAGACAAATCAGAACAAAATTTTTAAATTACTTTTCGGAAAAAAATATTGAACAAATTGCCAGGTATTCTAAATTCAAAATTAGGAATAGCGGCAAAATCTCTCCTCTTAACTTCATATCTTTAACTTGTTTCAGCTCCAATAATTTATGCACTTCATCCTTGGAAGAATTAAGCGCTGAACTTCTATTAAAGCAGAATATTAATATTTCTCCTCAAGCGCTTGATCAGAGGTTTAGCGAGGCTTCTGTAGAATTTCTTAAAAATATTTTCTTATCTCTTTGTAAAACACAAATATCCAATAAGTCTAAAGCCTTTAAAAATTATGGCTTCAGCAATATCTTTTTAATGGACTCTACTGAAATAAAATTGCCAAATAAATTAAAAAATAAGTATAAAGGTGCAAACAAATCTAATCCTGCTGTTTTAAAAATAAATCTTCTCCTTGAATTATTAGATTATTCTTTTAAGAACACTGTTTTATCTACGGGAACTAAAAATGAGCAAAATTTTTCTAAATATGTCTACGATAAATTAGTTACAGATTCCTTAGTTTTAAAAGATTTAGGGTACTTTAAATTTGATGACTTCAATGAGATTGAAAGCAGAAACAGCTCTTTTGTTTCTCGTTTGAAAGCCGGAACAAGGTTATTTGCTTTAAACCCTAATCCTCAGTACTCATCAAAGGGAAAACTACTAAAAAAGACGAAGTATTTGGTAACAAATGCTGGAGAGTTGGGAAAAGAACTAAAAGCAGGAGAGACTCAAGAATATGAATTTCTAGTCGGAAGCCATGACGACAAGAGGCCTTTTAGGGTAATCCTAACTAAATTGGACAAAGAGACTTCTAATAAAAAAGTACAAAAGATAGAAGAAAGAGAAAGAAGGAATGAGCACTGCGCAAAGCACGCAAGAAGTTCTGCTGAAATTACTGGATATATTACTAATCTTTGGGGATTCAATCCTTCTGAAATCATCGAAATATATAAATTGAGATGGCAAATTGAATTGCTGTTTAAAATTTTTAAGTCTGATTTTAAACTAGATAAACTAAAAGACTTGAAAGTAGAAAGAATAGAGACTCACATATATGCCACTTTAATTAGAATGCTTCTTTTAATGGAGATTACAAAGGGTATCAATGGAGGATACTCAAAAGAAATGAGTATAAGGCGAGTAATAAAAAGCTCGTTGGGGGTTTTGACTGATTTCATGGAAACTTTGAAATCTAAAAAGCGTTTCATGCGCTTGACTTCAAAATTAAAAAAAATTATTGATTCTAAAATAAAAAAAGTTCCCAGCAAATAATCACCGAGAACACCGCTGATAATAGAATAAACTTTTTTAGCCATTTTTGCAAGTGGTTTTTTGTAGTTTGAAAATTTAGCTTTAAAATTAAAATAGGAACCTAACTATATAAAAGTTAGGTTCCTAAAATTTCTTAGCTTGATAGGTATGGGCTAAAGGCCTCAATTTTAATTTATTTTAAATTTCTCCTTTTTATATTCCCAGTAAGCTTTTTCAAATTCCTGTGCTATTTCTCCTATTATTTCGAAAGTCATGCTTATGAACTCTTCATCCACAGTTATCTTGTGTTTTTGTTTGCCCAAGGTTTCAGTTAATTCTTGTTGAAGATTTTCAGGGATATCCTTATCCAAACTGTGAAGATAGTTGTTTCTTATTTTTCTTATGATGTTTAGCTTGTTCCATGAGTCTTTGGCTATGTCGATATTCAACCCACATTCGTTTTTTAAGAATAGGGCATATTTATTTATATATGGGATAGTTTTTTCATCTGTATCTATGTATTTATCCTGTTCCTTTGAGATATCTTTTGTCATATCATATAGAAGAGTTTCAAAAAGTGTAAATAACATAAGCAGGATAGAGAGGTAGTGCATCTCGTAAAAATATTCTACATCGGCGAAATGACACACTCCAAAAGCCTTTATATCCTGATCGTCATAATCTTTAGTTTTTCTTTTTTGTAACTCTTTTTTGCTCATATTTATGTACTGTTTTATGTGCGTATTGTTGATTTCAAAATATCTTTGAAGGCTAGCGATTCTAGTTTCAAATTCAGAGAATATTTTGGAAAAATTCTCGGAGCATTTGAAGTATTGATTACTTATGCAGTAGGCAAAAGGATCTATATTCGGAAAAAAGCAGTTATGTGATTTTTTTTCTTTAGCTTCTATAGGAGCACTATTTCTCCTTTTGGAAAAATAATTTTTTAAAAGTTTTAACATGGTCTTCCCCCTTATAAGTTGTATTTACTATATAATTATACTAAAGTATTTGCTAAAAAAAAAGAATAAAGAGTACTTTGTATAGGAGCAGACAATAAAAATTAATGGAAGGATATTTATTTTTGTTTTGTAAAATATACTAGAGCCTGTAATCTATAATTTTTTAGGGGGTGTTATGTATGAGGCCTATTTTTGATGAACATGGAAAGACTGTTTCCTGGCTGAGTAAAGATGTCATATATGATTTAGGTGGGGAAGAGATCGCTTTCATAAAAGACAAAGCGGTATTCACCTATGATGGAAAATATGTTGGAATTTTTGAAAATGGATTTTTTAGGGATAAGAGTGGGCATGCTGTTGCATTTTTAACAGGAGCATACGGAGGGCCGAAACTTCCTACACCCGAAATTCCACCAGTACCTCCAGTGCCAGCAAAGCATCTTGTGCCATCAAGCCCACCTGCTATGTCTGAGGACCCTACAGTTAAGTCAAAATGGTCTAGAATAGATTGGAGAGAATTTATAAGGTAGATGTATATTTAAAGAGCAGGCTTTCGCCTGCTCTTTTTAAATGAATAGGTTTGAGTAAGCATCTTGAGCATCCCCAAGATATGCAGCTACTCCACCGAATTCAATGCCATCTAGTAATTCTTCTTCACTTATACCCATTACGTCCATTGACATTGTACACGCAGTTATCTTACCGCCGTTTTCTAGGTATGTCTGCATAAGTTCTTCTAGTGAATCTACATTTTTCTGCTTCATTACATACTTCATCATAGAAGTCCCCATTCCACCCATATTCATTTTGGATAGTTTTAATTTATTTACACCTTTAGGCATCATCATACCAAACATCTTGTCCAAGAAATTTTTATTTTTGTTAGTGTACCTTTCTTTTCTAAGTGCATTTAATCCCCAGAAGGTGAAAAACATACTTACTTTTTTCCCCATTGCAAGTGCACCGTTTGCAATTATAAAGCTAGCAAGAACCTTGTCTAAATCACCACTGAATACAACTAGGGTTTGCATCTCTTTGTCCTGAACAACCGCTCCTGTAACCTCGACTTTTTTCACTTTTTGTACATGAGCTGTAACAATTCCTTTTTCCAGTTTGATGTCTATTACCTTATTTCCGGTTTTTTCCGACCAGGTTACTATATCTTTTTTAAATCCTGGGTCAGTAGCCTTTATAGAAAGGACATCCCCCTCGCTAAGCTCCTCCATGGTCTTTTTAGTCTTTAAAATAGGTCCTGGACACTGTAGCCCGCAAGCATCTACTTCTATGTTCTTCTTCATTTCCCTCTCCTCGTCTATAAGTTGCGTTACGCCGCCGCAGCACGAATCAGATTTATGTTTGAAAGTAGCTTCACTACCTTTTTTGAATACATCCCTATTACTCTGATCGATGGTTGTGTAGTACCAAAGTTTGTAGCCACCATCTAAATTTTTAGCTTTAAACCCGTGGTGCACCAGCATCTTGTATGCGATGTACCCCCTAAGTCCAACCTGACAATAAACTATGTATACCTTTTCTTTATCCAATGTATCTAATTTTCCTCTGAGTTCAGCTAGGTCTATATGCAGTGATCCAGGGATTACCCCAAGCTCATTTTCATCCTTCGTCCTGATATCAAGAAGTTCAGCATTATTTTCTTTTAGGTAGTTGTCCAGCTCAAAATATCTGATATTCTCAATTTCATCGTTTAGCATATTTTCAGCTACATACCCAACTATATTTACAGGGTCTTTTGCAGAATTGTATGGTGGTGCATATGCCAGTTCTAAATCCTGGAGATCCCAGACCTTCATTTTTCCCTTAATGGCGGTAGCTATGACATCTATCCTTTTATCCACACCATCGCATCCTAGAGCTTGTGCACCTAGTATCTCACCATCTTTGGTAAATATAAGCTTTAATGTAAGTGGTACACCACCTGGATAATATCCGGCATGGCTGTTACGGTTTACGGTTGCAACCATATACTCGACTCCGTCTCTTTTTAAAGTTTTTTCGTTGAGTCCAGTTGCAGCAACAGTAAGATCAAAAGCTTTTATAATAGAGGTTCCGAGAGATCCGTTGTATGGCTTTAGATTTATTCCAAGCATATTGTCTGCAACGATTCTTCCTTGTCTATTTGCCGGCCAAGCAAGCGGAATCAAGACCTCTTTTTTGCTGATATAGTGTTTTACCTCTATAGCGTCCCCGACTGCATAAATATTTTCATCAGAAGTTTGAAGGTATTCGTTTACCTTTATTCCGCCAGTTACTCCGATATCTAGGCCAGCCTCTTTAGCGAGTTTGTTTTCAGGTTTCACACCTATGGCCATTATGACAAGATCGGCTTCTATCTCCTTGCCGCTCTCAAGCTTTACGATAGTTTTTTCCCCTCTATCCTCGAATTCGGTAACACCGTCAATTAGGTACAGCTCCACATCTTTTTCCTTGATATTTTGATGAACTTGTGCCGCCATCTCAAAATCAACAGGAGTCAAAACTTGGTTTGCTTTTTCCAATATGGAAACCTCAATATCCCTCTCTAAGAGATTTTCAGCCATTTCTATACCGATGAAACCAGCACCGATAACCACGGCTCTTTTAATTGATTTTTTTTCGATATGTCCTATTATTTTATCCATATCATGCATGTTCCTAAGTGAAAATATGTTGCTCGAATTTATTCCCTTTATAGGTGGGATAAAAGGTTCGGCACCTGGAGATAGCAGCAGTTTGTCGTATTTCTCCTGGTATATTTCACCAGTGGCAAGATTTTTCACCATTACAGTTTTATTTTCCTTGTCTACCTTGGTTACCTCTGTGTTTACCCTTATATCTATGTTGAAACGGTTTTTCATTCCTTCCACTGTTTCAACAAGCAGGCTGTCCCTCTCCTTTATTACACCGCCTATGTGATAAGGCAGACCACAGTTCGCAAAAGATATGTATCCGCCTCTTTCAATCATCAGTATTTCATTTTCCTCACTTAGCCTTCTTAACCTAGCAGCAGCAGATGCACCACCAGCTACTCCTCCAACTATTAAAATTTTCATGGAATACCCCCCAGTTTATTTTTCTTTTACGTTATTTAAAATAAAGTTAGCGAACTCTTCTAGATCGCCGGCCTTAAATATTGTAATCCCTTTATCCTTATCTCCTAAGACCACCAGCTGGTCTCCAGGCTGGATGTCGAAGTAATCTCTGGCTTTTTTAGGGATGACAATCTGCCCCCTCTCACCAACAGTAACAGTCCCACAGATACACTGTCCATCTTTAAATTCTAACATATAAATCCTCCTCATATACCCTAATCATACTTTTCATACGAAGTATACAATTTTTTCTACATTTAGTCAACTGGCTGATGAAACTATTTTTTTCAAAACTATTTATAAAAGTTATCAAATTAAAAACCAAGATATAATAGATAGCTTTTATTTCTGCTTTCTAAGCTTTAATAAAATTACTATTATGGAAGTATTCAAAATAAAAACAGCATTTCTTCAAGTATTTTTAATGGCATTGGGTAAGGCGTTTGAGTTTAGAAAAAACATACAAATCATATTTATTGACAAAGAATGAAAAACATGATATATTCATATCATAACATTTGGAGGTGCATAGTTATGAATAAATTGCCAAAATCACATCTGTCGTGGTCATGGATTTTAATGGTTTTATTTTTTATACTCTCAATAATAGATATAAAGTTTGCACTGTTTGGTCTTGTGTGCATGCTGGCACCATTGTACCAAGCTTTGAGGGGCAAGGGTAAAGTGCATTGTTCGCACTA
The DNA here is from genome assembly GCA_963675185.2 of uncultured Ilyobacter sp. GTDB lineage: Bacteria > Fusobacteriota > Fusobacteriia > Fusobacteriales > Fusobacteriaceae > Ilyobacter_A. The sequence goes on along the minus strand of CAXXOH010000003.1, from coordinate 1,053,509 downwards.
CTGTCCTAGAGGGTCTTTTCTTGGGAAGTTTTTAAAGCCCATCAGTATGGACAATAGCCTGCCTGTATGGATGAGGGGAGAAAAATTCAAAAACTCCCTTATGATTCTTATGTTTACAGTATTCGGGGTGTCACTATACCTTTCAGGCGGCGACTTAAACAAGATGGCTTTTGCTGTACTTAGGCTTATAATAGTATCTTCTGTATTTGCGATAATGTTAGGATTGTTTTTTAAACCAAGGGCTTGGTGCCAAGTCTGCCCTATGGGACATATAACTGGAAAAATGCCAAAAAAATAGAGTGCCCTAGGGTACTCTATTTTGTGTATATGACGGTTCTCAAAGAATTCTCATTCCAAGGGGCTTCGTCGAAACCTGAAAAAAATTCAATATCTTCAAAACCGGATTTTTTAAGAAGCTCTTCTATTTCCGTTTTTTCAATTGGGAACAGTTTTATTACGTTTTCAAAAACCTGGCCGTTTTCTTTTATTAAAAGTTTGGTTTTAAAATCCACGGACTTCCCTCTCTCAAGATTTTCATAATAGCGTTCAAATCTCAGCAGACCATTTTCTATAAGAGGAAGACTTTTTAAACTGTTTTCATAGATGTGACTGTAGTTTATTACCTGTATTATAAAATTAGCACCTGGTTTTAAAAGTCCTTTTACCTTTTTGAAAAAAGTAAAAACTTCTTCACTGTTTTTTAGGTGCACCAGAGTGTTGCCCAGACAGAGTATGCTGTCGAACTGAAAATCAAACTTTTTATCGATGGCCATCATATCTGTCAGGCTATATTGGGAGGACTTATCCCTGGATTTGGCAAAATCCAGCATTTTTTTGTCCAGGTCTATTCCGTATCCTGAAATGCCCTGTAGCTTAAAGAACAGCTCCCCTGTGGCGCAGCCTATATCCAGCAGCTTGTCTCCTTTTTTTGTTCTCTTTTCAATGAATTTAAGTTTTTTGGCTCCCAGCGGGAATATATCTTCATAGAAAATCGAGATGTCATCGTAAAACTTCATGGAAATCCCTCCTTTTTTAATATTCTAGCATATAAAATATAGTTATTCAGTTACAAAGGTTACCAGAGCAGGATAAAAACATCTTAAATTTTTTTTTTTTAAATGGTATACTGTGCTGTGAGGACAGCTTTAGAGGTTTTAAAGTAATCATTGAATTGATCTAAAGTCATAAAAATGAAAAACATATGCTTTAGTCACGGATCACACGAATTTACACTAATAAAAAATGTATTAAAAGATATTTTGGTCACAGAGTGACACAGAGAAGTGAAATTAATAGTGATACATAAAGAAAGCGTTGCTCAAAGATTTTAATGGATTCGTGTGATCCGTGAAAATTCGTGACAAAAATTATTTTTAAAAGGTTTTCTCTGTGCAACTCATCTTTAAAATCTCTGTGAAGCTCTGTGTCTAAAGAAGTTTTTTGAATAAATTCAGTAATTTGTAGAAAGGCATAGAATGTATTTCAATTTGAAGAAAAATATTTTTATAAAGGTATATATGCTTTAAATTTAGGAGGGATATAAATTGGAAAAGAGAAAAGATTACCTGAGTTGGGATGAATATTTTATGGGTATGGCCCTCCTGTCGGCAAAAAGGAGCAAGGACCCTAGCACGCAGGTCGGAGCCTGCATAGTAAACGAGGACAAGAAAGTAGTTGGGATCGGCTATAACGGTCTGCCTATAGGATGTTCAGACGATGACTTTCCTTGGGGGAGAGACGGTGAGTTCTTAGACACAAAGTACCCTTTTGTATGCCATGCTGAGCAGAACGCCATATTAAACAGCATCAAGAGTCTGAAAAACTGTATCATATATGTTGGGCTTTTCCCATGTCATGAATGTGCAAAAGCTATAATACAAAGCGGCATAAGGGAGGTCGTGTACCTTTCGGACAAGTATCTCGACACACCGTCCAATGCAGCCTCGAAAAAGATGTTCGAAGCAGCCGGGGTGAAGTACAGAAAGTTGGAACCTACAATTGATGAGATAAGAATCTCATACAAGGAGGAAGCAGTTTAGAAAAATTTATCAAATTAATCAGGAATCGGTAACGTATGTTACCGATTTTTTTATTAAAAATCCGTAAAATGGGTACATAAAGAAACGGGGAGGTAATCGTAAGTGATTAAATTTTTAAAAAATATTTTCCAAAAAAATCAGGGAGGAGTTGATACAATGTCAATGTTTTGTTATCAGTGTCAGGAAGCAGCAGGAGGGAACGGTTGTACTAAAATAGGGGTTTGCGGTAAGCCGGCAGATGTCGCCACTCTACAGGACCTTCTTATACACGTGGTAAAGGGAGTGGCAATATACAATCACGAACTTAGGGTTGTAAATGCAAATCCAAAAGAGGTCGACCATTATATAATGAATGGACTTTTCATGACAATAACCAATGCAAACTTCGATAAGGAAAAATTTGTGAAAGTCATAAAAGAGGGATTAGATCTTAGGGATAATCTGAAAAAATTATTTAACGAAAAGGGGCTTTCTTCAAAATTTGAGAACCATGATGCTGCTGTATGGGTTGGTTCGGAGGATACTTTTGAAACTAAAGCAAGTATCGTAGGAATTTTGAGAACGGAAAATGAAGATGTGAGATCGCTTAGAGAGCTAATAACCTACGGATTAAAGGGTATAGCTGCATATGCAGAACACGCCTATAACCTAGGCTATGAAAACAAAGATATCTACAGTTTTTTAGAAAAAGCCCTTTTAGCTACAATAGACGACTCTCTTTCAGGCGAAGATTTGACAGCTTTAGCACTTGAAACAGGAAACTACGGGGTACAGGTTATGGCTCTTTTAGATGAGGCAAACACTTCAACGTTTGGCAACCCTGAAATAACAGAGGTAAATATCGGAGTGGGAACAAGACCCGGGATACTGGTTTCCGGTCACGATCTAAATGATCTAGTACAGCTATTAGAGCAGAGTAAAGACAGCGGTGTTGATATCTATACTCACTCGGAGATGCTTCCAGCACACTACTATCCTGAGCTGAAAAAATACTCTCACCTGGTTGGGAACTACGGTAACGCTTGGTGGAAACAAACAGAGGAATTTGAATCATTCAACGGACCTATACTGTTTACAACAAACTGCCTTGTTCCGCCAAAATCAAATGCAAGCTATCAAGAAAGGGTATACACCACAGGTGCGGCTGGATTTGACGGGTTCCCTCACATAGAAGTCAAAGAAAATGGGAAAAAAGATTTTTCAGCTGTAATAGAGCATGCTAAGAAAAGTCAGGCTCCTAAAGGAATAGAAGAGGGGAAAATAGTGGGAGGATTTGCCCACAACCAAGTTCTGGCTTTAGCAGATAAAGTCGTGGATGCAGTGAAATCCGGAGCTATTAAGAAGTTTTTCGTAATGGCTGGTTGCGATGGAAGAATGAAGTCTAGAGATTATTATACGGAGTTTGCTGAAAAACTACCAAAAGATACAGTGATACTGACAGCTGGTTGCGCTAAATACAGATACAATAAATTAGCTTTAGGTGACATCGGTGGAATCCCTAGAGTATTGGATGCAGGCCAATGTAATGATTCATACTCCCTTGCAGTTGTAGCACTCAAGCTGAAAGAGGTATTCCAGTTAAATAACATAAACGAGCTTCCTATAGCCTACAATATTGCATGGTATGAGCAGAAAGCGGTAATTGTACTTCTTGCACTACTTCATTTAGGAGTTAAAAATATTCACCTTGGACCAACTCTACCTGCATTCCTGTCTCCAAATGTTGCCAATGTACTAGTTGAGAATTTCGGAATAGCAGGGATAGGCAGTGTCGATGAGGACATCAGTGCTTTTTTAGGATAAAAGTTAATAAATATAATCCCCTCACTTTAGTATAAAAAAAGAGGTTCACCAAGGTGAACCTCTTTTGATTTTAAGCAGTTTCTATACTCGCTAGATTTTCTTTTAGTTTTAAAACTTTGACTTCTTTTTTAAACAGGTATACGCAGACTGAAAAGATTATAGCGTCTGCTATAGGGTTTGCCAGCCAAATGCCGTCTATACCCATTAATTTTGGCATCACAAATAGTAATGGTATCGTGATTGCTAGTTGTTTAGTTATGTTTATCATGGTGGTTATTTTAGCTTTTCCAACCGACTGAAAATATGTGGATACAATTACATGAAACCCAAGGCAGAATACAGCACTAAAAAATAAACGAAGCCCCCTAACAGTTGAATTCATTAGTTCAGCATCATTTTTTATAAAAGGGGATATCAGCACGCCCGGAAAAAAAGCTGCGGCAATAAAGCTCAGAATAGATATAAAGGATGCAACTTTAATAGCAAGGATAAATACCGTCTTAACCCTCGTATAGTTACCGGCACCGTAATTGAAGCCTATTATGGGCTGGCTGCCTTGGTATATAGATATTATAGGCATGTATATAAGTGCCCCCAAGCTATTTATGATACCGTATGCAGCGATTAAAATGTCCCCACCATATATGTTGAGCTGTTTGTTTATGAATATTACCACGACACTGTTTGAAACCTGTAGTATGAACGGGGCTACACCTATACTTATTATTCCCATAATAATATTCTTTTTTAATGACAAGTTTCTCAACCTTAGCTTCAATTTGCTAGACTTTGAGAAGCAAAAGTAGTAAAAATAAACAGAAGCCACAATGGCGCTTGAAATTATAGTGGCGAGCGCAGCTCCTTTTATTCCCATATCAAACACAAATATGAAAAGAGGGTCTAGTGCTATATTTAATCCACAGCCAATAAAACTCATTCTCATGACGACTTTTGGGCTTCCTTCTCCGCGAACTATATTGTTCATAGCAATAAAACTAAGTTGAAAGAAAAGGGCGTAAAAAATAATAGACATATAATCCCTTGCGTACGGCAAGGTGTCCGCGCTAGCCCCGAAAATCTTCAATATTTCGTCAATAAAAAGCAGACCTAAAACAGTATACAAACCGCCAACTATAAAGAATAGAACTACAGCATTACCTAGGATATTTTCAGCATAAAGCTTTTTTTTCGCCCCAAGATTTAGGGATATCAAAGCGCCGCTACCCACACCTATGAGGAGCCCCGTTGCCAGGATAAAGGTAAACAGAGGAAGAGTGACGCTTATCCCAGCAAGTGCGAGCCTACCTATTCCGATACTTATAAATATCCTATCAACTATATTATAAAGAATATAGACTAAGGAACCTATCAGGGAAGGGACGGAAAACTCCATTAAAAGTTTTGGAATGCTTTCGGTTTCAAGCTTACTTTTGTCCATCGGTTATCATCTCCAATAAAATATTTTCTATGTTACCCATCAGCTTTCTCATCAGGAAAAAAATATTCTCTTTTTCTTTTTCCGAAAAGTTTTCAAGGAGTTTACTGTTGATAAAAGTTAAGGCTTCATTTAGTTCTGGCAGTATATCCATGGATTTTTTAGACGGATATAGCTCCCATACCCTTTTATCTTCTATACTCCTCTTCCTCATTACGTACCCGTTATCACAGAGTTTCTTCACTGCACGTGCAGTAGTACCCTTATCTATCTTCAGCACGGCACTCAGAGCCTCCTGGTTTATCCCGGGATGCTTAACTATGTGGATAAAATATAAGTACTGTCCCCTGCTGAACTCAAACGGCTCCAACTTTGTATCCACTAAAATCTGAAGTTGCCTGTATACTTGACCGACCTCTTTACCTATTATTTTTTCATCATCTTTTTCCAAAAGTACACCTCCGAAATGGTTGTTTACGCAACAATTTTATGATTTTTTTAAATTTTTGTCAAACAAAGTAGGATAAAAATTACTGGCTTGAATAATATTTTTTAGTTGGTTTATAAAAATTTTGTTTAAGAATGCAATGGGAGCATGGATTTAACTGAGACTTTAAGTCTAGAAAAGAGGCTGCTGTTAGTGTCCTAAGAAAAAATAAAATTATTGGGAAAACTTTGGAAAAAGTTGTTGACAAAGAAATGTTTCTGTGATATTATTAATCCTGTCCTCAAGGGGCAAAGCAAGTACCAAACGCCTGGGTGGCGGAACAGGTAGACGCACAGGACTTAAAATCCTGTGACCTTCTTGGTCGTGCGGGTTCGATTCCCGCCCCAGGCACCATTTAAATATCGCGGGGTAGAGCAGCTTGGTAGCTCGTCGGGCTCATAACCCGAAGGTCGTAGGTTCAAATCCTGCCCCCGCCACCAAATTACTTATGCGGGAATAGCTCAGTTGGTAGAGCGTCAGCCTTCCAAGCTGAATGTCGCGAGTTCGACCCTCGTTTCCCGCTCCATGCGCCATTAGCTCAGTTGGTAGAGCACTCGACTTTTAATCGAGTTGTCACAGGTTCAAATCCTGTATGGCGCACCATGTATGTGCCTGTAGCTCAGCTGGATAGAGCAACGCCCTTCTAAGGCGTGGGTCAGGAGTTCGAATCTCTTCAGGCACGCCATTATACATGGATCCATAGCTCAGTTGGTTAGAGCACTCGGCTCATAACCGAGTGGTCGCTGGTTCGACTCCAGCTGGATCCACCATTTGGCCCGTTCGTCTAGTGGTCAGGACTCATGGTTTTCATCCATGCAACAGGAGTTCGATTCTCCTACGGGCTACCAAATAAAAATAGTGGAGGAATGTCCGAATTGGCTAAGGGGCCGGTCTTGAAAACCGGTGAAACCGAAAGGTGTCTGGGTTCGAGTCCCAGTTCCTCCGCCACTATTGCCCAGATAGCTCAGTCGGTAGAGCAGGGGACTGAAAATCCCCGTGTCGGTGGTTCGATTCCGCCTCTGGGCACCACTAAGGTCGCATAGCTCAGTTGGGAGAGCACCTGCCTTACAAGCAGGGGGTCACAGGTTCAAGTCCTGTTGCGACCACCATACAAATATGGGGGTGTAGCTCAGTTGGTTAGAGTGCTTGCCTGTCACGCAAGATGTCGCGAGTTCGAGTCTCGTCACTCCCGCCATTAATTGTTAGTTGGACAAAGTCAAAGACTTTGTCTTTTTTTATTTATATCGAAAGGGTATGTTAGCATGAAAAAATTTACAGTTATATCTCTGGCTATTTTTGCTTGTTTTTTATGGTCTACAGCTTTTGTCGGCGTAAAAATAGGGCTTAGCTACATGCCGGCACCGTTCACGTTTGCTGGGATGAGATTTTTTTTGGCTGGACTTCTCCTCATGCCGTTTTCGTGGGATAGAAACAGCATCGGTAGCATTATCCGAAATTGGAAGCTTATTGCGTATGTGGTGTTTTTAAACACCTTTATAGGCTACGGCATATACTATGTTGCGTTGACCTACGTTTCTGGAGCTACGGCTGCAATAGTAATAGGATCTGGACCGCTAATAACTGCAATCATGTCACATTTTTTGATGCACAATGACAAAATGAACCGTGTAAAAACGTTGAGTATAGCTCTAGGGATTTTCGGGATAGCAATTATAGTTATAAACTCTAAGCCTATGACGGCTGTTGGGAAGTTAGAAACTTTTGGGATAGTTCTCTTGCTCTTAAATAGTGCTCTGGGATCTTTTGCCAATATAAAAGTAGCCCAAATGAATAAGGGGATTGGGGCTAAATTTTTGACCTCCAATCAGATGCTTTGGGGTGGGATTATGCTCTTGATTTTGGGTAGGGTAGTTGAGGGTAGCTATAATTTTTCTCAGCCTTTTGAGTTTTATTCCAGCTTATGTTGGTTGGCGATGGTTTCTGCTGTGGCGTTTTCAATCTGGTTTCGTCTGCTTCAATTAGAAGAAGTGAAGGTGTCGGAGCTTAATATGTGGAAGTTTATAATTCCTGTGTCGGGAGCCTGCCTGAGTTGGGCGATGCTGCCAGATGAATCTCCTGACTTTTTATCGGTTTTTGGGATGCTGATGGTTTTCCTGTCATTGATTATACATTCTAAATATATATCTAGGTAATCTCGGTTTTTTACCGAGATTTTTTTCAAAAAAATAAAAAACAGGGTCTGTCACCCTGTAGTCTTAATATCAATATTTAATTGTAGACTACTTATGAGTATTTATCTTTTAAAGCCTTCTGAAAATCTATTTTGATCTGATTAATTAAATGATGTCTGTCGCTGCTTTTGATAGAGTTATTTTTGAAGTTCTTTTTTAACGATGTCAGCTACGACTTTAAGTCCAAGCATATATCCAGCAATGATACCGAATTCCATAAAACTCATCTCCTTTTTTTGATAAAGTTATTTTTAAAGTTCTTTTTTAATGATGTCAGTTACGACTTTAAGCCCAAGCATATATCCAGCAATGATACCGAATTCCATAAAACTCATCTCCTTTTTTTGATAAAGTTATTTTTGAAGTTCTTTTTTAATGATATCAGTTACGACTTTAAGCCCAAGCATATATCCAGCGATGATACCGAATTCCATAAAACTCATCTCCTTTTAAATATTTGTTTTTCTCTTTTCACTAGTAGTATATAGCGTTAGCCCAGCAAAGTCAATGGGTTCAGAAGTATCAACAATTGATCCGTAATGGATGCATTTTATACTGTATTTTTTAGAATTTCTGTAATGGAATGTTTTTTTAATCAGGATCACTTTAAAAACAATATTAAAAGTATCCAAAAATTATATTTTTTTGCAAAACTGGAGTTTTGTTAGCGGAAATTTTATTTTTTTAAATGGAATAGTTTGAGTAAAAAAAATAAAAAACAAAAATTAATTTTTATTAATTTTAAGTGTGTGTTGAATTTTCACTGAAAATGCTAGCTTAGATTCATTTTAAAAAAAAATATTTTTTAAAAATGAATTTTTATAAGATAAAAGAGTTGTCGAAAAATAGAGTTTTTCAAAAAAAAAACAACATAAATTTCTGCATTTTAGAACGCTGTGTTCTAAAAATGTAAAAAATGATATTCTTGTTGATTTTTTTGAAAATGAAAAATCCCAGACTGAGCTGAGATTTTGTAAAAGTGCTATTATTTTTTGTTCGACAGTGCAGGTAGCTGCTGGTGTATAAGATACAGCTCGGATTCAACTATGTCATCGTTTGAATTGTACTTGTCTATTCCCCTCAAAATTATAAGCGAGTCATCTTGAGTCCAAATTTTTTCATTTCCTATAAAATTAAACCCGCCTTCTGAATAATCTATCTCCTTGCTTTCGGAAATACCGTAAGACTCGACCAGGTCGCTGTATATACTTTCCAGATCTTCAAAGCTGATGTCGTTATCGTACTTTAATTCGATTTGGTAAAGCTTGTCATTTTGGAAAGAGAACTTGTACCAGTCCACATCTTCCTCCGGATAATCTGAAGACAACACCGTGATTCCGGATTCTGATTTTATCTCTTTTGCAGCTGAGTAGGTAAGCTTAACTTGAAAAGCGGAATCCCCCCAATTCAGCCTGTCGAATCTTCCTGCAGCTAGAGCATTTGAAGCTATTATTATAAATAAAATAAATATTTTTTTCAATATTCCACCCCTTTTTTTCGTCGAAATTTGTGCTAGTTGCGTTTTTTTACGTAAGCCACGCTGCGTTTTTTTAATTCTTCTGACAACTCTCCTTTTTTTGTAAGAGATCTGACTGTTTCTTTTATTTTTTTTTCTTCATATTTTTTGTAAAGGTACCCTGTTATTTTTTCCATTGTTTTTGGAGTGTTGCTGCAGAAATCTAAAATATCATTTTCCAAGATATCTTTTAATTCCGGTAGAATTCTCTTTGGGAGCACCAATGTGCAGCCCTGATTTATACCTTTTGAACTTGAGTTGAACTCGAAATCTAGGTAATCTCGGTGTTCCTTGAGGTAAGCCTGCAGCTTTCTCTTGATTACCCCGCCCTTGCCGCTGGCGCCATAACCATGAACGACTTCGATCACCTCTATTCTACCGCTTTTCAAGAGTTCGTTGTATCTTCTGACAAAATGTCTTATGGCCTCGTAATAGTTCATATTATGAAGGTCTATCAGCATGTTAGCGATCCTCCTTTTTCTGTATTTAGGGTTAGCGCATATCATACTTTATTATACTATTTTATCGAGAAGTTTTACATATATTTATTGAGGCTGTGGAGAGTTTTTAGAATGCCAATCCCTTATTTAGACTTAATATCTTTAAGTAAAGTTGTACCTTGGAATAAAAATTTTTCTAAGCTATTTATCGAGGAGTTAAAAAAATTAGCAAACAGAGCCGTTGGATAAATAAATGGAATTTATCTGATGTGAAATATTATTTTGCACGAGGAAGGTTTTTAAGATATAATGTCTTAATGAAGAAGAAAAAAGGAGAAGGTCATGCAAAAGGGATTAGGAAAGGAAAAACCCCGTGGAAAAGACAGGGGGAAGGTTAAATCTAAACTAAAAAAGAACAGGTGTTTAGAAGAGAAAAAGAATAAAAAAAGGGCAGAGGTAAAAAGGCTGAACTCGGAAAAAAGGAAAGAAAAGGACAGGGGTGAAGAGCTAAAAAATCTCGTCTCTCGAGTTGAGATAATCGGGTTTGAAGGCGGTATGTTTACGGTAAGAGTTGAGGGAAAAGAGCAAAAAAGGGCTCTAAAGATTGGTAAAGATCCAAGTGTGGACATTGTTGGAAATTTAGAGATAAAACTTTTTGGTGTCTACTCCAAAGTTTCTGAACTGAAGGGGTTTGAAGGTGTGGCAGCAGATGTAGAAGAGTACCTTGAAAAGTAGGAGGTAGGTTGTGAGAAAGATAGTTTTGAAGTGCCCTAAATGTAAAAAAAAAATGAAGATATCTGATAAAGTAGCAAAGTATAGATGTCCGAATTGTGGTGAGGTATATAAATACACGAAGCTTAAAAAGGTTTATTTTTTAGCAGCTTTAGTTGCAAGGGATTTTTTTGTCACAATAAAGGAGTTCTCCCGTGCTATAAAAGGAAAATATGCTGCGTTTAAGAATACATACAAGTATATGAAATCGTTGAAGAAGAATCAGAAAAAAGAAAAAAAGGCAAAAAAATGGAAATAGACCACGCACACCATGTGCGTGGTTTATTAATCTTCGCATATAGAAGAGAACTCGCAAAAATTGCAGCTTTTGATAGGAACTTTTTTATAGTTGTTGAAATCGTAGGAATCTATGGTTTCAATTAAGTTCTTGAGATAAGCTTTATTATCGTTGTGGGATTGCGAGGAGTATTCTATTTTTATTGGAGAATTTGGAAATTTAACTTGCCAATATGTCATGGATATATTTTTAAATTTAAAGTAATTTATATTGAAAAGGTTTAAATTTTCAGTAAGGAGAAAAAGGTATATTTTCGTCTGTAGGGAGTCTTCTATTACCTTTTTATCGAACTCGGTTTTATTGGTTTTCCAGTCAAAGATTTCTATTTCTCCAGTGAATTTAAAATTGATTAAATCGTATCTGGCCATCAGGTTGATTCCTTCTTTTCTCTGTCTTATATCGTACTCGCACCTGTAGATATCCTCTGTTTTCAACGGGAAAGCTTTTTTTAAATTTTCCATCCAGATCAGAGTCTTATCTCTGTTTTTGTAGTAGAAGTCATCTTCTATTCCGAGAAAGTACCTTTCGGCCACAGAGTGCAGGGTTTCCCCGTCTTCTATGGCCTCCTTCACCAACTCGTCTGACCTGCTCCAGCTTATACCCTCTATATACCTATATTTAAACTTTTTTGGGCATTCCAAAAAAGTTTTTAGAGAATTTTGGCTGTAAAAAAAATTTTTTTTCTGTCTTATATCCAAATTAATCACCTTTTTTACTTTCTATATACCTTTCAAATTCACTCAGATAAAAAAGCTCCTTCTCCTTGCTTCCGCTTATGACAAGTGCTTCCTTAGCTCTAGTCATGCCCACATAGAGTAGCCGAATACTCTCGCATATTTTCTCTATTTTTGCACTGCTGACGTGATTTTCGTAGTCTTTTTTTATGAATAGTTTTTTAAATTCGTAGTTTGCATAACTTTGTGGGTACTGAAATTCCTTTTTAAGGTACTCCTGCTTGCCGTACTCGTTGTCCCCTAAGTATGCAGGAAAATTATGGGAGTTTACGCCGAAGAGATATACCATGTCCCACTCCATACCTTTGCTTTTGTGATATGTGGACAGGATGAGTTTTTCTCCGCTTGTGGTCTTTACCCCGCTTTCCAGCTGTACGGCTTTTGCTAGATAAGAAAACTGGTTGTTCCTGGTTTTTTTCAAGTCGTTAGCTAGATCCCTTATGGTCCACTTGGGGTTGAGTTTTATAACCCTCTTGAGATCCTCTGACACCTTTGTTGAAAAAAGTAGAGCCTCTCCCTGGAAAGAAAAAATTTCTGCAATGAAAAGTACAAGCCTTTCAAGTGAATTTTGAGGGTATTCCAAAAGAGCCCTGATTTTTTTTATGAGTACTTTAAAATCTTTCCAATATGGCATTTCCAAGAACTTTTGTGGAATATCCAGGGAGTGTGTGTGGAAAAAGAATTTTTCTAAAGCCAACCCTCTTAGAAACGCCAGAAAAGCTTCCTTTTCGTCAAACTCCTCGTCGGGGATAGACTTCGCTACAATGTCTAAAAACTTCCTGTTGTCAAAAGGCCTGGCCAAATAGTCCAGTATGCTTCCTAAAAAATCCATTACATCTGCTATGGATTTTGGAAGATCGCTTAAAATCTCACATCTCAATCCGAGTTTTTTGAGCTGATTGAAACCTTTCTCCACTTGATAATTTTGCGGGAAAAGTACTGCAGTTGTTTTTTCGGGATAGCTTTCAGAGTATTTTTTCATAAAATTTGCCATCGCTAAAAATTCTTCCTCTTCGGAGCTGCATACATATGTTTTTATCCCGAAAAATTTAGGAGCCGGATTTTCAGGCAGTTCCCCCTTGGGCACCGGTTTTATAATCTGGTTTTCCAGAGCCTTTCTAGCTTCCATTATAGGATGCTTTTTTCTTGTGAAATACACAAAATTGTTTGCAAAATCAATAATGTCCCTAGAGCTTCTGCCAGCTGTAAACATATCGAGTCTGCACACTGGACCTTTTGAAAACTTTTTAAATAGTTCTGGTGAAGAGGTCGTGAAGCTAGCAAGTATACTTTGATTGACGTCCCCTACTTTTACTAGATTATCTTCAGCTATAAGAGAAAGTATTTTATTCTGCAGGTAGTTGCTGTCCTGTGCTTCGTCTTCGAAAACATACCTGTATTTTCTGGAAATTTCATTCCTCACAGACTCGTTTTCTCTCAAGAGTTTGTAGGCGTTGGCAAGAAGATCATCGTAGTCGAGATACCCCTCCTTATTGCAAAGCTTTTGGTATGAGTCGTAAAACTCGGCTACTATTTTTAGCATGCTCTCCCTGTGGAATTTTTTTGTTTTAGAGAGTAGGAGCTCGGGTGAAATGCCATAATTTTTACACTTAGATATGAGGTTTAGGGAAAGTTTCACCAGTTCGTCCTGCCATGCTTTGTGTTTATTTCTGCTTTTGCCGGACTCATCCACAAAAAATTGAAACTGCTGCCATTTTTCCTGCCTCCAGCTGCTCACCGCCAAGTTCATAAGGTAAACCCGGTTTGAAGTCTCTATGAGTGTGTAACCCTCCTGTATATTCAGGTAATCTAAATTGTTTTTTATTATCTCCGATGCGAACTTGTGTATGGTCATGACCTCGAAGTGCTCTTTGTCTACCTCTGAAGGCAATAGTTCGTCTATCTTGTCTTTGAAATTTTGAACGGCTGAATTCATATATGTCAGTATCAGTAGCTTTTCATTGTCCTTCAACTCCTGACGAACCAATTTAGCTGCAAGATGGCTAAGGACAAAGGTCTTGCCTGCTCCCGGCACAGCCGGTATGGCCATCTTTCCGTGTCTGTACTTCAATATATTTTTTTGATCTTCTCTAAACTTTATATCCATAACCCACCTAACCCGTAGTTTTTTAAAATTATAAGACTATACCGGTATAATTTCAACCAAAAATTTTAGAGGAATTTGGAAAACTCCTTGTAGAGCTTATATTGTTGAACTGGATTTTATTTTAGGATAGGAGGTACCGAGTTATGTTGAAAAAGATTTTTTTAGCTACTTTGATCATTATAATGTCGGTTTCAATTTTTGCAAAAGAAAAACTGGTTGTGGGAATGGAATTGGCTTACCCACCGTTTGAGATGACTGATGAAAAAGGAAACCCTGAAGGATTTAGCGTGGACTTTGCCCGTGAGCTCGGGAAGTATATGGGCAGGGAGGTGAAAATAGAGAACATGGCATTTGGAGGACTGATACCTGCTTTAAAAACCAATAAAATAGATATCATACTATCTTCTATGACGATAACGGAGCAGAGAAGAAAATCAATAAATTTTTCAAGCCCCTATCTGAGATCTTACTTAACTCTTCTTGTGAATAAGGATTCGCCTGTGTACAAGCCAATGGACTTAAATTCTGAAGGCAGAGTCATAGCTGTTAAAAAAGGAACGACTGGGCATGTGGTGGCTAAAGAATACTTTCCAAAAGCAAAAATTTTGGTATTTGAAAAGGAAACCGCATGTGTGCTCGAGGTTACCCAGGGGAAAGCCGACGCCTTTATATACGATCCCCTGACTATATTTAAAAACTGGAAAAAGAACCCTTACACCACGAGGCCTGTATTTGACCAGTTTCAAAAAAATGTGGAGTACTGGGGTATAGGCTATAGGAAAGGCGAGGATGAACTTGGAAAAGAGATAAATAGCTTTATAGTGGAGTTCCGATCAAAAGGGGGCTTTGACAGGCTGGCAGAGAAATACCTTTCAGAGGAGAAGAAAACTTTTGAAGATATGGGGATCCCGTTCCTTTTAACTTTTTAGAACCACCTGATATAAAGTTGACAAGTTCAGGGGGTTAAAATTGTGAAATCTTATTTAATAAATGTAGGCACGGGTTATATATAACTTTCTCATAAGGGTGCGGCTATTTCGAATGGATTATGTATTTTTAAATTCTGCCCGGGTTTTAAATCAAAACCCGGGCAATTTTGAGATTTTAGTGGTTAAAATATTTAGAATTTGCTTCGAGGGAAAAGGTCTACATTTACTTGAAAATATACAACTGTATCAAACCATAAAAATAGATATTTCCTAAATCAGAACGTTAAATTCTTATACAGAACTAAAGGATAGATTTTGGATGAAAAAAAACAAAAAACTGATATTTTTTTCTTGACAATAATTCAAGTTGGGTGTATATTAACTTCATAAGAAGAGAATGAAAACGTTTTTAATTACAGAAGTTGTAAGCTGCCATATCTTAAAATTTAGCAAATGGTATATGGTAGAAACACTTTACTAATATAGTTAGTTTTTGGGTGTAAAAATAACCAAAAAATGAAAACGTTTCTATTTTTTGGTTAAGTAATTCGAGAAGGAAAGTTGGTTGGTTTTCCGAATGATATAAAACAAGAATATTTAATATAAATTGATAGTGTATATTAAATATACCCGATACACATTTTAAATATGTACTTGATGTATTTAACATATTTGAATGGAGGAAGAAAAAAATTAATGTTTTTTCTTCTGTCTTGTTAGGCTAAAAATATTTAAACAAATGGGCGGTCTGTATGACTGAACCCTATAAGAGGAGGAGATTGATTTATGTCACTAAGATTTGGAGTTATCGGTACTGGTGCTATTGGAAGAGAACACATGAACAGAATTCAATATCTGCTTTCGGGTGGAGAGATTGTTGCAGCTGCAGACTACAAAGTTGAGTTTGCTCAAAAAGCAGTTGAAGATTTAAAATTAGACGCAAAGGTTTATGAAAATCCTCATGACCTAATCAAAGCTGATGACGTTGACGTAGTTCTTATAACTTCTATAGGCTCTACTCATGAAGAGTACGTTTTAGCTGCAATCGAAGCTGGAAAATATGTTTTCGTTGAGAAACCACTTGCTACAACTGCTGAAGCTTGTAAAAAAATAGTTGATGCTGAAATAAAAGCTGGTAAGAAATTAGTTCAAGTTGGATTCATGAGAAGATACGACAAAGGGTATGTTGCACTAAAAGATGCAATTGACACTGGAAAAGTAGGGGAGCCTCTAATAGTATACTGTGCTCACAGAAACCCAGAAGTAGGAGATAGCTACACAACTCCTATGGCTATCCACGATACAGCTATCCATGAACTAGACGTTCTACGTTGGTTGTTAGATGACGATTTCACTACTGCTCAAGTAGTTTACCCTAAAAAGACTTCTGCGGCTTCAAGCCACTTAGCAGATCCTCAACTTGTTTTACTAGAAACTAAAAAAGGGATCAGGATCAGCATCGAAATATTCGTTAACTGTAAATACGGATATGACATCCAATGTCAAGTAGTGGGAGAAACTGGAACGGCTAACCTACCAGAACCACAAAGCGTGCTTATGAGAAGCGAAGCAAAACTTTCAACTGACATCCTTATGGATTGGAAGAAAAGATTCATTGAGTCTTACGACATCGAACTTCAAGCTTTCATTGATTCGATAGCTAAAACTGGAGCGCCAAACGGGCCAACATCTTGGGATGGATATGCAGCTGCAGTAGCTGGAGATGCTTGCGTAGCGGCTCAAAATACTACTGAAATAGTTCCGGTAGTTATGGCAGAGTGTCCTGTGTTCTACGCTAAGTAAGAATAAAGGAGAAAACTTCTTTAAAATTGATTTAAATTTAGCCTAGTTGTGTTCTGCTTGTCGTTTAGATAATGTAAGAACCAGCTAGGTTTTTTTAAAAATACAAAAATAAATATGTGAAAAATTAATGGTTGTCCTTGCTAGAATCCAAAAAAGGAGCTAAACTAATATAGGAGTATTTAATGTTCTATTATGGCAAGAAAGTAAAGCTTGTTATATGAATGTAACTACAGTGAATACTTAGGTTAGAGCTCGAATTGCTGGAGATTGGAATTAATATTTTACGTTTAAGATAAGTAAAAAAATAGGGAGGTATCTAAATGAAAATTGCTTTCGATCCAGATGTAATAAGGTATATGTCAATAACTGACATGGTTCATCAAATTAAAGAGTGGGGATTCAATTATATTGAGCAGTCTCCGCACCCTCAAATACTGCCATTTTACAAACACCCAAAGGCTGGTAAAGAGATTATTGATGAGTATAAAAAAGTTTTAAAAGAAACCGGAGTTCAAATATCTTCG
This sequence comes from uncultured Ilyobacter sp., assembly GCA_963675185.2. GTDB lineage: Bacteria > Fusobacteriota > Fusobacteriia > Fusobacteriales > Fusobacteriaceae > Ilyobacter_A. The sequence continues at coordinate 1,036,431 of CAXXOH010000003.1, read as the reverse complement.
ATGATACCAATTTACAATTGGTCGCATCCAGAAGAAAACCGTAGACAGGCTGCAGTAACAAACTGGAAACGTGCTATTGAAATTGCAATAGACCTAGGAGTTCCTGTTATGAATACTGAGCTTGCTGGGGACATAAAAAGACCTGTGGAGTCTGAAGAGAGCCTTTACAGATCTATGGAAGAACTGCTTCCTATTTTCGAGCGTGAAGGAATCCGTCTTGATATCCAATCTCACCCATACGATTTCTGCGAAGATGGTAATGAGACTGTAGACATAGTTAAGTCGTTCCGTAGCGACTACGTAAAATACCTATTCTGTGCGGCTCACACTTTCTTCTATGATAAAGGAAAAGGGGACGTTCCTGGTATGCTTGATTACGCCGGTGACGACCTAAAACACGTTATCATAGCAGATACAATGAACCAAGAGTTAAACTGCCGTTACATAGTTAACCCTCCTGGTTCTGATGCTAGAAGAGACGTAACTGTGCACCAACATTTAGGAATCGGTGAAGGTGACGTTAACTTCGAAGCGATGTTCGCAAAACTACGTGAAATGGATTTCGGTAAAAAAGAGGACACGATAGCGTCAGTTTCTTTATTCGGATTCCCAGAAAAGATGGCGAAATTAGCTCCTGAGCACCTAGCAAGAGTTAAAAAAGAACTTCTTTAATTCAAACTTTAGCCTGGCTAGTTTCTGCACATCTTCGTGATGTGCAGACCGGCCGGGTTTTTTATTTTTTTGTAAAAACGGGTGATTAAGATAACTGTGGACAGCGCTGAAATAGGATAGTAATAAAGGAAAACAGTTTAGGTGTAGGTATAGGGTTAAAGAAGTTTTTAGATGTAAAGCGTTGCATTTTATATCGAACTTTATAACCGTATTTACTCAAAATTGGAGGTGGGGTTACCATGGATAAACCTACGGAGGCAAAAAATACAATATGCCCCAATAAAAAAGCGAGAAAAATATCGGTTAGGAGCTTTTTTTTCAGGGGAGCAGGTCAAGTCGAGGTGGATAACTGGGTTAGGGCATTTAACTGTATGCTGATATTACTGGCAGCATATTTTCTTTTGAAGTTTTCTTTTGCTAAATTAAATTATCATTATATGTGGAAAGAGACGGTTGTAACCTACAGGTACAAGTTTATATTCGGATTTTGCATGACTATATTGATATCCTTTTTTTCTCTGGCGGCAAGCCTGTTGATAGGGATGTTTTTTGCTCTTGGACAGAGAGTAAGGTTTCTTCCGCTATATTATTTTAGTAAATTTTATATTGAGATCATAAGAGGAACCCCCTTGATAGTGCAGATATACCTGTTTTTTTATGTTATAGGGACAGCCTTCAATATCGGAAACCGTTATGTTATGGGGGTTCTTATAATGGCGGTATTTTCCGGAGCTTATGTTGCAGAAATAATAAGGGCTGGCATAGAGAGTATAGATGCCAATCAAATAGAGACCTGTAAAGCTTTAGGTTTTAGTAAATATCAAAAATATAGATATATAATTTTCCCTCAGGTTGTAAAGAGGATTATGCCTTCCCTTGCGGGTCAGTTTGCTTCGCTTATAAAGGATTCTTCACTTTTGTCTATAATAGCTGTTAATGAGTTTACAAAAAACGTTCAGGAGGTGGACTCCTTGACTTTTGCCCCTATAGAAAATTACTTTGTTTTGGCTATTGGGTACATTATGTTGACCTATCCAATATCTCTTTTGTCGAAAAAAATGGAAAGGAAATTTTCTTATGAAGCTTGACGTAAAAGATTTGACAAAAATTTATTCTGGCCAGGCGGTCTTGAAAAGCCTCAACATAAAGCTAAGGGATGTGAGTTCCCTTGTGGTTATAGGTCCGTCCGGCGGTGGAAAATCAACACTGCTTAGGATAATTGCTGGTCTGGAGCTTCCGGACTGTGGAGAGATATTCGTGAATGGTGAATATCTGAGTTTTGAAGAAAAAAAATTGGAAAATTACAGAAAAACTGTTGGAGTGGTATTTCAGGCTTATAACCTTTTCCCGCACTTGAGTGCCATGGAGAATATAACCCTTCCTCTTACAAAGGTCCACAAACTCTCTAAAAATGAGGCGCAGTCTAAGGCGGTCTCGCTTTTTCAAAGGTTTCAGTTGGCGGAGCATATGCATAAAAAACCCCACCAACTGTCCGGCGGCCAGCAGCAAAGGGTAGCCATAGTGAGGGCTATAGCCATAGAACCTAAGGTTATGTTGTTTGATGAACCGACATCTGCCCTTGACCCGGCCCTTACATCAGAGGTGTTAGACGCCATCTTGGAGTTGAAGAGGGAAAAGAGAAATTTGATATTAGTAACTCATGAAATGGGTTTTGCAAAGCATGTGGCTGATTATGTAATTTTTATAGCAGACGGCAGAGTTGTAGAGCAGGGCGATAGTGTTCAGATCTTCGAAAATCCTCAGACGGAAGAACTTAAGGAATTTTTGGGGAAAACCTTGAAGTACTAGAATTTTTTAATTTCCATTTGCTAGAAAGTTTAGTTGAATTATTTGAAATGATTTAAAATTATAGATGAAAACTCTTTTTTCTAGTCACGAATCGCACGAAAGTACACGAATGAAAAATCAAATAAAAGGATATTTAGGACACAGAGCTGCACGGAGAAAAAAAGAGAGCTTCACAGAGAAGTGAAGTTAATAGGGATATATAAAGAAAGCGTTGCTCAAAGATTTTAATCAATTCGTGTGATTCGTAACAAAAAATATCTTTATTTTAAATTGCTTTTTCTGCGAAACTCTGTGCTCAAAAAAATATTTTGTAGCTAAATTCAGAAAATAATCTATAGCAAAAAATTAAAACAAGTTGCTTTAAAAATAGGTGAAAAATAAAAAGAGAGGAGGAGGAGCCCCTCCTCTAATTAATTGATTTATTGCATGTTTACTTTGAATCCAAGAGTAGCTTCGAATTCTTCAGGATCCACTTTAACAGAGTCTTCGCTGTTTTCTAGAGACCATACGTTGTAACCAGCTAGTCCGTGTAGAGATACAGCATCGCTTACAGCGTATTTGAATCCAATTTGTGGTTGTGCCCAGAATTTTTCCTTGCTTTTTCCTGCGTCCTTGTGCTCGTCGCCTTGGTTCAATAATTCAGCGTTGAATGATGCTCCGATGTATACGGCCATGTTGTCCATTTCGATGATGTTTTGCGTCCATCTTGTCTCATGGTCTAGTTCCCACGTGTAAGCATCGGAATCGTAGTCTGCCGTAGAAGAGCTGTCTCCTGTGAATTTACCGTCTGTGTATCCTCTGAAGTACTGGTTGAAGTAAGTTTTTGAGCTCCAGTTTTTAGTCCATTTAGTAGCTAGAGTTGTCTCGATTCCGTAGTATTCCCCATCGTATTCAGTTCCTTTGTTGTCTGTATCTGCAAACATACCTGAAAGCGCAATGTCTAATTTTGTGATGTCGCTTAAGTTAGTCGAAGTAATAAACTCCACACCGTATTCAATTTCTTCATATTCTTTTGTAGTGTCGTAAGCGCTCTCTTGGTCATAAAGGAATTTTGCACCGATTTGGTTTTTCCATGTTTTTCCAAGCATGTCAAATTTACCTACAGGAGCGTAAATTCCAAACATAGTATCCCAACCTTCATGGTCTTCGATGCCTTTTCCATCGTCTTTTATGAAGTCTCTGTCCACGTCGAATTTGAATTTCATTCCATTGTCTAGTTTGTAGTCCCCTTTAGCAAGTGTGTACTCGATTTTTTCTGTACCTTTGTAAATAGACTCGTCGTTTAATTTTGCCTCGTGCGTTAAGTTAAAAGAAGCTGCGTTTGCTGTAGCCGCTAAAGTAAGAGCAGCCAGTGCCAATGATATTTTTTTCATCCTCTGTCCATCCTTTCAAAAAGTTATATGTTATTTTAAAATTAAAAAAATTTGAATTCTAAAAATTACCCTGTTAAAATCTGTCGTTTTAAAAAATTCGTATTTAGGAATAACGTTTTGCTTTTATCTTGAAACTCCAAAAACGTGCATGAATTCTAAATACACCCTAATATTAAACTAAGAGTTTTAAAAAGTAATTTAAATAGGGTAAACGAGTGGTAAAAGATTCAGGGCAGTTTAAACTTTGTAGGAATTGGGTGGTTTTGACAAAAAGTCCTGTAAATTCAAGGAAAATATTGTAGTTGAAGCACATTTTGGTAAAAAACACGTAAAAAAAGAGCCCCAAGATGGGCTCACTTGCATTTACAAATATCGATTTCATGGCACTCTTTTATCATGTTTTTCTCTAATTTTTCCAGCAAGGCATACAGGTTCTCTATTTCAGAATCGGAAAAATTGCTTAGCATGTGGGTTCTCATGCTGTGTATTTTTTCGCAAATCTTTTCTTTTGCTTCCCTTGCCTTTGGTGTAGGGTAAACTTTGAAAAATCTTTTGTCGATCTCGTCTTTTTTTCGGGTGAGGTATCCCTTTTCTACAAGGGATTTAACTGCTTTCGTTGCAGCGGATTTATTTACCATAACGGCGCAGGCTAACTCTTCCTGGCATACTCCTTCAGATTCTAGCGCGGTCATCAAGAAGGGGAATTCTGCTACTTTTATATCTATATCCTCGAAATGTTTAGAGGCTAGCAGCTGGAAGAATTTATAGATATGGGCTATCTTTTTCCCAATTTTAAATTCATTGACATCTAATTCGTTCATGGGCACCTCCGCAAAAAAAAGTTTACTTATAAACTATGCATATAAGAATATTATACCCTAACTTTTAGAAAGTGTCAATAAAAAAGAGGGGTAAACGCCCACACCTATCAAGCTAAGAAATTTTAGGAACCTAACTTTTATATAGTTAGGTTCCTATTTTAATTTTAAAGCTAAATTTTCAAACTACAAAAAACCACTTGCAAAAATGGCTAAAAAAGTTTATTCTATTATCAGTGGTGTTCTCGGTGATTATTTGCTGGGAACTTTTTTTATTTTAGAATCAATAATTTTTTTTAATTTTGAAGTCAAGCGCATGAAACGCTTTTTAGATTTCAAAGTTTCCATGAAATCAGTCAAAACCCCCAACGAGCTTTTTATTACTCGCCTTATACTCATTTCTTTTGAGTATCCTCCATTGATACCCTTTGTAATCTCCATTAAAAGAAGCATTCTAATTAAAGTGGCATATATGTGAGTCTCTATTCTTTCTACTTTCAAGTCTTTTAGTTTATCTAGTTTAAAATCAGACTTAAAAATTTTAAACAGCAATTCAATTTGCCATCTCAATTTATATATTTCGATGATTTCAGAAGGATTGAATCCCCAAAGATTAGTAATATATCCAGTAATTTCAGCAGAACTTCTTGCGTGCTTTGCGCAGTGCTCATTCCTTCTTTCTCTTTCTTCTATCTTTTGTACTTTTTTATTAGAAGTCTCTTTGTCCAATTTAGTTAGGATTACCCTAAAAGGCCTCTTGTCGTCATGGCTTCCGACTAGAAATTCATATTCTTGAGTCTCTCCTGCTTTTAGTTCTTTTCCCAACTCTCCAGCATTTGTTACCAAATACTTCGTCTTTTTTAGTAGTTTTCCCTTTGGTGAGTACTGAGGATTAGGGTTTAAAGCAAATAACCTTGTTCCGGCTTTCAAACGAGAAACAAAAGAGCTGTTTCTGCTTTCAATCTCATTGAAGTCATCAAATTTAAAGTACCCTAAATCTTTTAAAACTAAGGAATCTGTAACTAATTTATCGTAGACATATTTAGAAAAATTTTGCTCATTTTTAGTTCCCGTAGATAAAACAGTGTTCTTAAAAGAATAATCTAATAATTCAAGGAGAAGATTTATTTTTAAAACAGCAGGATTAGATTTGTTTGCACCTTTATACTTATTTTTTAATTTATTTGGCAATTTTATTTCAGTAGAGTCCATTAAAAAGATATTGCTGAAGCCATAATTTTTTAAAGGCTTTAGACTTATTGGATATTTGTGTTTTACAAAGAGATAAGAAAATATTTTTAAGAAATTCTACAGAAGCCTCGCTAAACCTCTGATCAAGCGCTTGAGGAGAAATATTAATATTCTGCTTTAATAGAAGTTCAGCGCTTAATTCTTCCAAGGATGAAGTGCATAAATTATTGGAGCTGAAACAAGTTAAAGATATGAAGTTAAGAGGAGAAATTTTGCCGCTATTCCTAATTTTGAATTTAGAATACCTGGCAATTTGTTCAATATTTTTTTCCGAAAAGTAATTTAAAAATTTTGTTCTGATTTGTCTGTTTCCCAAAAGAAAAACCTCCTTCAAGTAGTTCTTGAAGAAGGTTTTAGCACAAATTCTATTAAATTCAAAGCTTAGCTTGATAGGTATGGGTAAACGCCCCTCTCTTAGTCGTCTTTGCCGGCAGTCATTATGTTGCTTTGGTCGAATGAGTGACATGGTGTAACTGCGTATACCATGCCGCAGTTCGGACACTTGTACTCGAAAGTAGTCATGGTGATTGTATTTTCGCACTCGCATTTAAAAGTGGCCGGGACGGGCATAGTCTGCTTGTCAAACCCCATCATTCTTAATTTTGCAACAACCTGCTTGCCGTTTGAAAAATTCCCTGAACATCCGTCGTGCATATTAACCTCCTCTAATCTAATCTGTCTAGAGAGATAGTCTCTCCGTATCTTAATTTTTGTCTCATTCCCTGCATTATTTTATCCATCTCTTCCAACCTTGAAAGTATGGATTTTTCTTCTGGTGTAACGTCCATTATCTTGGATATCCCACCGTTTTTTATGACTATCCTTTTGTCCCCCATGAGGGCCAGTATAGGGTCGTGGGTAGCCATCAGGACTATTTTTTCTTCTCCGACTAAAAGCTCCAAAGCCTTTTTTCGGTCTATTCCGGCATTCTCTATCTCGTCTATCAAAATTATCGGCGAGGTGCTCAAAATGGCTGTGTCAGCGATCATAAGAGCCCTGGACTGCCCTCCGCTAAGGCTGGTTATAGGCGTGTCCGGGGAGAATTTTTCTCCGGCAAGCTCGTTGGATTTTGCTATTATTTTTTCTATTACCTCTTCTTCATTTTCCACCATTCTGCTTTGTGCGTGGAGTTGTAGGAATTCGAAAACTGTAAGATCCATAACGAAGTTCATGTTTTGTGAAAGTTGGGCCACAAGCCTGTTTCCGGATGAAAAGCGATTTGCTTTATCGGCAGGTTTTCCGTTTACATGCACTGTACGTTTTGTAGGGGTATCTCCCTGGGCAGTCCATTCGATGTCTGCCAGCAGCCTGCTTTTTCCGCTACCTGTTGGACCGACTATGCATATTATCTCCCCCTTGCTGATGTCGAAAGCTTCGAAATTCTCAATTTCCCCTAGTTTGTTTTTCCCGGGAAAGATTGTAAGTCTGTCTATCGAGTTGTCCTCCAACCCCAAAAACTCCACCATTTGGTTTATGTATGAAACCATGCCTTCCATTAGTTCGCCTGGATCGACTGCCCTTTCCTCAAGGTGTTCTTCTGAAAGGTTTTCGAAAAATGTCTTGAGTTTTGAATTTTCGTGTCCGCTTATATCTATCAAGTTGTCCTTTAGAAAATCTTCTACAAACGGATACTTTTCTAAAAGTACCCTTATCTCTTCCATTTCTAAGATTTTTTTATCTATCATTTTTCATCACCCAAATCAATTTTTCTTACGTTCCCCATTTGATGTTCATCCCCTATTCTGGTTTCCCCCAGGCAGTATGAGCAGAGTGCTGAAGGCATTGAAAATCTTAGTTTTTTACCTTTCAAGCTGTCTACGTGCTTTTCCTCGTCATAAATAAGAGTGGAGAATTCGAAAGCTCCCTGCCCTGTCAGTCCGTTAACGTGCATAATTGTGGCTTTTGGGTTTACTGAATTAACCCTGGAGGCGAAAACTTCCCTTTCTGCCTGGGAAACTATATCTCCCTTTGTGATAACTACTAGATCTGCAGTTTTTAACATTGGACCTATTTTTTTTGGGGTGTTTATACCGCTTAAGTTATCAATGACGCAGATGGCTTTTATATTTTGTATATAAGGGGAGCACCTGTTGCAGAGTCCCGCACTTTCGGTTATCAAAAGGTCTAGTGCCTCTTTTTTTCCCCATTGGACAACTTCCTCTATGTTGCTCACAAAGTAGTGGTCAGGACAAACCGAGGCAGAAAGCCCTTTTTTAACCGGTATCCCTATTTTGCTGTAAAGTATGTCGTCGTCGGTATATAGGCAGTCAAATTTTACTACCCCTACTTTTATTCCTCTATTTTTTAAGTTTTCTATGGTTTTTATTATGAGGGAAGTTTTCCCTGATGATGGTGGTCCTGAAACTGTAACTAAATTCATACTTTATACCTCCTTGGTCCCCTCTTCGAATAATTTTTCGCAACTACCTATAAGTTCTCCTATGTCGTTGGAGTAGATGTAGTCCCAACCCAGCCAGATGAATTTTTTTCCCTCTAAATTGTTGTCTATATTAGGGTTTACGCTAGGGAATAACCCTTGGTGTGACAGTATCTTTGCTACTTTTTCGGAGGAGAAGAATTCAGATATCTTTTTTAGTTCTTCTTCTTTGGATTTTTTTGTCAGCATGAATATAGGTGAGATTATAGCTCCGTCCTCCGGCCACTGCGCCACCATCGGACCGCCCTGTCCTGTCATTTTTGTGAAGAAGTATGGCATTATCGTTATTGCTGGCTTTTCGACTCTTAATTTATTTGATTTTACCATTTGAGCAGGATGCAGGCTTTGAAGTAGTGATCTTCCGAGTTTTCTAACTCCGTCCTCACCGAATTTTTTATGGATGTTTAGGAGTATGGCGTTGAAAAGGTCAAAATCTGATACTGGGAGACTAACAGATTTTTCAAATTCCGGTTTTAGGATGTCCTCCCATGTTTTGGGAAAAGGTCTGTCGCCTAGCTCCTCAGTGTTTACTAAAAATACTGCTGGTACGACGGCTATCATCGAGTAGTCCCCTTGGGGGTCTTTTAGTGATAGCTCGTCAAAGTCCTCGTTGTACTCCTTGAGTCCGCTTATGTCCTTGAAAACCTTGTTTTTTTTGAATTTACCCATGAGTTTATCTTCGAAGAAAAGGTCGAAGCCAGCTGAGATAAATATATCAGAAAGCTGCTCTTCGTTTCCGTCCCCTTCGATACTCTCCTTTAGCCAGTCCAGTCCACTTGAAGCTGCCTTGAGGTCGTAGTTTATCTTCATGCTGCTTTCCTGTTCAAAATCTTTAAACGCCTCCAGTAGTGGAATCCTAACCGGGCAAGGAAGCAGTCCGGTGGCATTTATAGCCCCATCCTTTTTCTCTGTTTTGGAAAGTGTAAAGTCGCTTGAGTTTCTGGTGTTATCGATTAAGTCTTCCATTGCTTTGATAAAGGTGTCGCTGTTTATTTTTTTCGCTGTAAGAGCTAATTTCAAGCTTATATTTCCGGCCAAGTTTCTGGTATTTCCGTTGTCTAACCCTTTAAATCCCTTGGAGGAGAAAAATTCCAAAGTTTCAGGGTACTTTTCAACTATCTCTTTCAACTTCATGTTTTCATCTATATACCTCATTTTGATTCCTCCGTTTCATTTTTTATATTATATCTTAAAGAAGTGAAAATTACGGTAACTTAAGTTACGAACCGATTTTTAAATTTCCTGTATTTGTTTGATGCACTTATTATAGTATAATTTAGATTAAAGTTTGGTAACATACATTACTAATTTAGTAAAGTTGGTAAAAAAATATGTATACACAGCATTTTTTTTGGGGGTGTGCAGCTTGAATTTAAAAGATAAGGCTATTTTTAGAGGATTAGAACAGGAAGAGATTAAGGAAGTTTTAAAAAAAGTGGGGTATAAAGAAGAAGTTTATGAAAAAGGTGAGACGGTCGCCTTTAGAGGGGATGAGGTTAGAGATCTTGTTATAGTCTTGGAGGGGGTTCTTGCTGCGGAGATGCAAAAAGATACCGGAGAACATATAAGAATAGAGGATCTTGAAGAGGGTCAGGTTGTGGCAAGTGCATTTATTTTTGGAAGAAAGAATTTTTTTCCTGTGGACGTGGTATGTAAGACCGACGTGAAGGTCTTTAAAATATCCAAAGAAGAACTTATAAAACTTTTTCAGCTGAACGGAGTAATATTGAAAAACTACCTAGACGACGTATCTACCAGGACGCAATTTTTATCTCAAAAGATATGGTTTGATTTTAAAAACAAGACTTTGATAGAGAAGCTTAGGGCATATATTTTAGAAAACTTAAAAGGAGACGAGATAGTGTTGAAAAGCTCTCTGAAAGAGTTGTCTGAGACTTTTGGTGTGGCAAGACCTTCCCTTTCTAGAGCGTTGGCCGTACTTGTGGATGAGGGGATAATTGAGAGGCTTGGAAGGAACCATTACAGACTTATAGATGAGGAAGCCTTAATGTTTAAGGAGTAAAATAGAAGAAGCAAAGAGAAAGGGGGGCTCTCTTTGCTTCAGGGGTTTAGGGTAAGTCGTGTTAAGAAATTATAGGTATTGTGTAAAAAAATATTCGAGAGAGAGAAAAAAAATCCTTTAAATAATGGATTAATTTTTTTATTTTTTTAATTAGAGTATTTTTTCTGAATATAAAACTGTTTATACTGTAGTTTTTATAGGTTTTGTTTTCAGAAAAAGTCGTCGTGTTTGTTTATATCGCGAGCGATTTTTGGATACGGCGCTATTCTCAGATCTAAAAATCACTCGCGATATCTTAAAAAATGAAAAAATAAAATAAAACTTGTTGACAAAGAAAGGGGACTATGATAATATTATCCCTGTGCCTCAGAACAGGGCGCAGTAAAAAACAAGGACATTGAGAACTAAATAGAGAAAGTTAAGCGCCAAAGATTATGGTGAATACCTCGTTAAGAGGATAGAATATATTGAATGAAGAGTTTGATCCTGGCTCAGGATGAACGCTGACAGAATGCTTAACACATGCAAGTCGACTGGAATTTGCCTTCGGGCATTAGTACGGTGGCGGACGGGTGAGTAACGCGTAAAGAACTTGCCCCTTAGCCCGGGACAACTGTTGGAAACGACAGCTAATACCGGATATTATGCGCTGGCGGCATCGCCGGTGTATGAAAGCTATATGCGCTAGGGGAGAGCTTTGCGTCCCATTAGCTAGTTGGTAGGGTAACGGCCTACCAAGGCTACGATGGGTAGCCGGCCTGAGAGGGTGAACGGCCACAAGGGGACTGAGACACGGCCCTTACTCCTACGGGAGGCAGCAGTGGGGAATATTGGACAATGGACCAAAAGTCTGATCCAGCAATTCTGTGTGCACGATGAAGGTCTTCGGATTGTAAAGTGCTTTCAGCAGGGAAGAAGCAAGTGACGGTACCTGCAGAAGAAGCGACGGCTAAATACGTGCCAGCAGCCGCGGTAATACGTATGTCGCAAGCGTTATCCGGAATTATTGGGCATAAAGGGCATCTAGGCGGCCGATTAAGTCTGATGTTAAAATGCGGGGCTCAACCCCGTATTGCGTTGGAAACTGGTTGGCTAGAGTACTGGAGAGGTGGGCGGAACTACAAGTGTAGAGGTGAAATTCGTAGATATTTGTAGGAATGCCGATAGGGAAGCCAGCTCACTGGACAGATACTGACGCTAAAGTGCGAAAGCGTGGGGAGCAAACAGGATTAGATACCCTGGTAGTCCACGCTGTAAACGATGATCACTGGGTGTGGGGGGTCGAACCTCCGTGCCGAAGCTAATGCGATAAGTGATCCGCCTGGGGAGTACGTTCGCAAGAATGAAACTCAAAGGAATTGACGGGGACCCGCACAAGCGGTGGAGCATGTGGTTTAATTCGACGCAACGCGAGGAACCTTACCAGGTCTTGACATCCTGCAAACTTACCAGAGATGGTTTGGTGCCCCTTCGGGGGAATGCAGTGACAGGTGGTGCATGGCTGTCGTCAGCTCGTGTCGTGAGATGTTGGGTTAAGTCCCGCAACGAGCGCAACCCCTATCGTTAGTTGCCAGCATTAAGTTGGGGACTCTAGCGAGACTGCCTGCGACGAGCAGGAGGAAGGTGGGGATGACGTCAAGTCATCATGCCCCTTATGACCTGGGCTACACACGTGCTACAATGGGCAGTACAGAGAGAAGCAATATGGTGACATGGAGCGAATCTCAGAAAGCTGTTCTTAGTTCGGATCGAAGTCTGCAACTCGACTTCGTGAAGTTGGAATCGCTAGTAATCGCGAATCAGCAATGTCGCGGTGAATACGTTCTCGGGTCTTGTACACACCGCCCGTCACACCACGAGAGTTTGTTGCACCTGAAGTAAACGGCCTAACCCTTCGGGGAGGGAGTTTCCTAAGGTGTGGTAAGCGATTGGGGTGAAGTCGTAACAAGGTATCCGTACCGGAAGGTGCGGATGGATCACCTCCTTTCTAAGGAGATAAAAGCTTACTTTCTCTATTTTGTTGTGATGTTCTTCGATAGAGGTGCTCTAGGGCGCCTATTTAATTGAAAAATATTACATTAGGACATTGAAAACTGTATAGTAGATAAAAAAAGAGTTAGACTGAAAAGTCTGTTTTAGGTTAAGAAATTAAGGGCGTACGGAGAATGCCTTGGTAGTAAGAGCCGATGAAGGACGTGGTAAGCTGCGAAAAGTCCAGAGGAGCTGCAAACGAGCTTTGATCCTGGAATTTCCGAATGGGGCAACCTGCCAGTTTGGAGAACTGGCATGAAAAAGGGTACCGGGTGAACTGAAACATCTAAGTAACCCGAGGAAGAGAAAGTAAAAACGATTCCCTAAGTAGCGGCGAGCGAACGGGGAAGAGCCTAAACCGATGCTGTGTCAAGGATGCAGCCGTTGCAGTATCGGGGTAGTGGGAATGGAGCTTGGAGAACTGCAAGATATCCAGCTGATTTAGTCAAGTTAGTGGAACGGTTTGGAAAGGCCGACCGCAGAAGGTGAAAGTCCTGTACATGAAAACTTGAGCTAAACAGTGCACCGTATCCCGAGTAGCACCGGGCACGTGAAACCTGGTGTGAATCCGCGTGGACCATATCACGTAAGGCTAAATACTCTTACTGACCGATAGCGAATAGTACCGTGAGGGAAAGGTGAAAAGAACCCCGGGAGGGGAGTGAAATAGAACCTGAAACCGTGCGCTTACAAGCGGTCGGAGCACTTTATATGTGTGACGGCGTGCCTTTTGGAGAATGATCCTGCGAGTTGCGATATGCGGCAAGGTTAAGGAAACCGGAGCCGAAGGGAAACCGAGTCTGAATAGGGCGAATTAGTCGTATGTCGTAGACGCGAAACCTGGTGATCTAAGCCTGTCCAGGATGAAGCTGTGGTAAGACACAGTGGAGGTCCGAACCCACCGTCGTTGAAAAGCCGGGGGATGAGGTAGGTTTAGGGGTGAAAAGCCAATCGAACCAGGAGATAGCTCGTTCTCTCCGAAATGCATTTAGGTGCAGCCTCAATTGTTTATCTGCGGGGGTAGAGCACTGAATGGCCTAGGGGGCGTATAGCTTACCGAAGTCAATCAAACTCCGAATACCGTAGATTTAGAAATTGGGAGTGAGACTATGGGTACTAAGATCCATTGTCGAGAGGGAAACAACCCAGACCACCAGCTAAGGTCCCTAATTATATCTAAGTGGGAAAGGAGGTGGAGATTCGGAAACAACCAGGAGGTTGGCTTAGAAGCAGCCATACCTTTAAAGAGTGCGTAATAGCTCACTGGTCGAGAGTCTCTGCGCCGACAATGTAACGGGGCTAAGATATAAACCGAAGCTGTGGAATGTACATAGTACATTGGTAGGAGAGCGTTCTGTAGGCCGTAGAAGGTATACCGTAAGGAGTACTGGAGGTATCAGAAGTGAGAATGCAGGAATGAGTAGCGAGAAAGCGGGTGAGAATCCCGCTCGCCGGAAGACCAAGGTTTCCAGAGTAAAGTTTGTCTTCTCTGGGTAAGCCGGGACCTAAGCCGAGGCGATTTGCGTAGGCGAATGGAAAACAGATTAATATTTCTGTGCCACTTAAATTTGTTTGAGGGATGGAGGGACGCAGGAAGGTATGTGCGCAGGGCGACGGTTGTCCCTGTACAAGCATGTAGGATGACCCTATAGGAAAATCCGTAGGGTTATATCTGAGGTGTGATGTGGAGCGCGCAAGCGCGAAGGTGCAAATCCTACACTGCCGAGAAAAGCTTCTACTGAGAATTTAAGTGCCCGTACTGTAAACCGACACAGGTGGTCAGGATGAGAAATCTAAGGCGGACAGGCTAACTCTCGCTAAGGAACTCTGCAAAATAGCCCCGTAACTTCGGGAGAAGGGGTGCCGCTAAGGGTGATAGTTACACGCGAACTTGAGCGCTTGGCGGCCGCAGTGAAGAGATTCGAGCAACTGTTTAGCAAAAACACAGGTCTATGCTAAGCTGAAAGGCGATGTATATGGGCTGACACCTGCCCAGTGCTGGAAGGTTAAGAGGAGGAGTGAGAGCTCCGAATTGAAGCCCCAGTGAACGGCGGCCGTAACTATAACGGTCCTAAGGTAGCGAAATTCCTTGTCGGGTAAGTTCCGACCTGCACGAATGGTGTAATGACTCGAATGCTGTCTTGGCGGGAGGCCTGGTGAAATTGTATTACCGGTGAAGATACCGGTTACCTGCAGTAGGACGGAAAGACCCCATGAAGCTTTACTGTAGCTTGGTATTGGGTTTTGATGTTATGTGTATAGGATAGTTGGGAGACAGGGATGCTGTGGCGCTAGCTGCAGCGGAGTCGCTGGTGGAATACCAACCATGTAACCTCGGAATTCTAATCTGGGAAGTGGATTCCTGGAGACAGTGCTAGGTGGGCAGTTTGACTGGGGCGGTCGCCTCCGAAAGAGTAACGGAGGCGTTCAAAGGTTCCCTCAGGTTGGATGGAAATCAACCGAAGAGTGCAATGGCAGAAGGGAGCTTGACTGCGAGACTGACGGGTCGAGCAGGTGCGAAAGCAGGACATAGTGATCCGGCGATTCCGAATGGAAGGGTCGTCGCTCAACGGATAAAAGCTACTCTGGGGATAACAGGCTGATTTTGCCCGAGAGTCCATATCGACGGCAAAGTTTGGCACCTCGATGTCGGCTCATCGCATCCTGGGGCTGGAGAAGGTCCCAAGGGTTGGGCTGTTCGCCCATTAAAGCGGTACGTGAGCTGGGTTCAGAACGTCGTGAGACAGTTCGGTCCCTATCCACTGTAGGCGTAAGAGTATTGAGAAGATCTGTCCTTAGTACGAGAGGACCGGGATGGACAAACCTCTGATGTACCTGTTGTCTCGCCAGAGGCATAGCAGGGTAGTCACGTTTGGAAAGGATAACCGCTGAAAGCATCTAAGCGGGAAGCCCACTTCAAGATAAGTACTCTCTGTCGTAAGACAATAAGTCACCTTCGAGACTAGGAGGTAGATAGGCTGGGTGTGTAAGCGCTGCAAGGTGTTTAGCTGACCAGTACTAATATGACGAAATCTTAACCTAGAAACAAATCTTTCTACTATACAGTTTTGAGTGTTCTAAGACACGAAAAGAATAAGTAAACCATAGCTTGGTGAAGATAGCTAAGGGGGTACACCTGGTCACATACCGAACCCAGAAGTTAAGCCCTTAAACGCCGAAAGTACTCGGGTGGCAACGCCCCGGAAGGATAGGTATTCGCCAAGCTTTTTTTATTTTTTGAACAAAATATTATTGTCGACGCATTGCTTGTTGAAAATAATCAATAAATCTTATATAATAATTAGGATGTGCGCATAACATTCAAGTGAGGCAAGTAAAGGAGTTTTTTATTTTCGGGAGTGATTTTTTTGAAAAAATGTATTTTTTTAGACCGAGACGGTAATATAAACGTCGAAAAGGAGTATCTTTATAAAATTGAAGATTTTGAATTTGAAATAGGGGCCAAGGAGGCCATTAAAATATTCAAAGAACTTGGTTATTTGGTGGTCGTAGTAACCAACCAATCAGGAATTGCCAGAGGTTATTACAGCGAAAATGATGTGAAAAATCTGCATAGTTACATAAATGACGAGTTGGAGAAAATCGGAGCAGAGGTAGATGCTTTTTATTACTGCCCACACCACCCTACTAAGGGAGTAAGAGAGTACCTAAAAGACTGTGCTTGCAGGAAGCCTGAGCTTGGGATGTTCGAACTTGCAAGGAAAGACCTCGACATAGACTATAGAAACTCTATAATAGTCGGGGATAAGATGTCTGATGTGGAGGCCGGCTTAAGGCTCGGGATGAGGCCTGTCCTTGTCAGAACAGGACATGGTTTAGAGGAAGAGAAGAAAGGCTACTTTAATTTTGAAACTTATGATTCCCTTTACAAATTTGCCGAAAAACTGAAAAAAGAAGCAGAATAAACTCCGGGGAAGATTGTGATATTTATATCTAAGTTTGTAAAGTAGAATATTTTTAAAATTCGACTAAACATAGGTAGATAACAGTTACAGCCTGAAAAATATACTGCAAAAAGCCTTTGCTGAAAATTTAGAATAAAGAAATTATTTTAGGTTAGATGGAACAAGTATCACAAAAATAAATATTTAGAAATTTCAATTTAACAAAATATTTTACAGAAATCAGTTTAATCTATTTAAATAAAAAGCCAAAAATGTTATAATAAGGGGAATTTTATGAATAATAATAGAGTGATTTTAAAAAGCTTGATATCTGAGCATGTAAGTGTGGAGGATATAGGTGATGTACACATAGACAGCCGTCTAGTGGGAAAAGATGATATATTCATAGCTATTAGGGGCGGGAATAAATTTGTGGCAGAGGCCTTGAAAAAAGGCGCAGCGGCAGTGTTTTACGACGATCCTGTAGTTTTAGTTGAAGACAGAAGGGCTGTATATGTGCAGGACAGCGTTGAATTTATTCAGCAGCTGGCTAAAGAGTACAGGGAAAGATTAGGCGTAAAGGTATTTGCCATAACCGGCAGCAACGGAAAGACGACGACAAAGGATATACTGTGCCAAATACTCTCAAAACATTTTAAGGGTAAGGGGACCAAGGGTAACTATAATAATCATATAGGTGTGCCGCTGACTATTTTGGGTATAGAAGATGACGACAAGTTCGCAGTGCTGGAGATGGGAATGAGCGGGTTTGGAGAAATAGACCTGCTTTGTAAAATTTCTGCACCGGACTACGGAATAATAACTAATATAGGGGAATCCCATCTAGAGTATCTGAAAACTAAGGAAAACGTATTTAAAGCTAAAACAGAGATGCTGAATCATATCAAAAATGAAGATATATTTGTTATCGGGGACGACAGCTACCTCGGAAAAGTTCCTGGAGTGGTTAAGATTGGGATAGAAGAATCAAATCTACACAGGATAACCGATATCGTTGAAATTGATTCCTGCACTAAATTCAGATTGGACGGATTTGAGTTCAGCACAGACCTTGTGGGAAGGCACAATGTAAAGAATATGTCCCTGGCTATACTTGCAGCTGAAAAATTTGGCATATCTAAAGAGTCGTCTAGGGAAGTTTTAGAGAAAATAGAGCTCACAAAGATGAGATATCAGAAAATAGAAAATGGCAACATCTTGTATATAAATGATGCCTATAATGCCAGTCCAAGTTCGATGAGGGCTTCTATAGAAACGTTTGAAAAGTTCTATAAGGATAGGTGTAAGGTAGCCGTATTGGGTGATATGCTTGAGTTGGGTGATGAAAGCAAAAAATATCACGAGGAGCTTGCGGAAATAATTGAAAAGTGTGGCTTTGATTTTGTATACCTGTACGGACAAGACATGATGCATTTGTTTGTGAAGTTAAAGCACCCGAAAAAATTTCATTTCAATGATAAAAATGAAATCTCGAAAAAAATACTTGAACTTGGGGAAAACATGAAAATTGCTGTTCTTCTGAAAGGATCAAGAGGGATGAAACTCGAGGATATAATAAAAAATTACAACTAGGAAGGGAGTAAAATGCTTTACTATTTAGCAGAAACTTTTGGAAGATTATTGGCAATAAAATCGATAACACTTAGATCAGCAGTAGCTTTTCTGATATCTTTTGTAGTTGTTTTACAAGTTGGGAAACCATTTATAGCTTACCTAAAGAGCAAAAAGGTAGGGGAGGGCATAAGAGAAGAGGGGCCGGCTAGCCACTTTTCAAAAAAGGGAACACCTACAATGGGTGGAGTCTTAATAGTGTTTTCTCTGGTACTGACAACTTTGATTACAGCAGATTTAAAAAACAAGTTTATTCAGGTGATTTTGGTTTGTCTTTTCCTTTTCAGTCTTATAGGGTTTATAGATGACTTTAAAAAATTTACCAAGAGTAAAAAAGGATTGTCTGGTAAAAAAAAGATTTTAGGCCAGATAATAATATCTTTCATTGCTTGGGGTTTTGTACTCAAGTATAGGTTAACAGGAACCCATATTGATTTTTCTATAGTAAATCCGTTTAGGCCAGATTCCTATTTATACATTGGCGCAGCTTTATCCCTTGTTTTCATAATGCTGGTTTTGATAGGAACATCCAATGCTGTGAATATAACGGACGGCCTGGATGGCCTTGTGATAATGCCCGTTATAATAGCCTCTACGGTATTAGCCGCAATTGCTTATTTTACAGGGCATATTGAACTGAGTGAATACCTACACTTATACTATGTACCTGGAGCTGGTGAGATAACTGTATTTTTGTGCGCCCTAATAGGTGCAGGTCTTGGATTTTTATGGTATAACTTTTATCCAGCCCAGATATTTATGGGGGATACAGGTTCTTTGACCCTCGGTGGAATGCTGGGATTAGTGGCTATATTTTTAAAACAGGAGATTTTGCTGGTAATAATAGGTTTTGTTTTTGTAGTGGAAGCAATATCTGTAATTTTGCAGGTAGGTTCGTATAAACTCAGGAAAAAGAGGATATTCAGGATGGCGCCTATACATCACCATTTTGAGCTAGAGGGACTGCCAGAGACAAAGGTTACCATGAGATTTTGGATATTAGCCCTGATATGCGGGATAGTTGGATTTGTGATAATAAAATTAAAATAATTTTTGGAATAAGTAAGCAGGGAATTACTGCTTACTTATTCGTATATTTTCGTCAATTTTAAAGGTCTTAAGCCTTTTTTTAGAAGAGGGTTTGAGTTCATTAAAATTTAGGGTTTGAGTTCATTAAAATTTTTTGAAAAGTGGTGGCGGGATGAAAAAAGCTATGGTTTATGGAGCTGGTTTGAGCGGGCTTGGGGCCAAGAGACTTCTAGAAAAAATAGGGTATGAGGTTTTTTTGGTGGACGACAGCCTAGCTATGAAGAGTGAGGATGCACTGAAAATATTAGGAGATATAGAAATTTTCGTAAAGAGTCC
Organism: uncultured Ilyobacter sp.; assembly: GCA_963675185.2. Taxonomy (GTDB): domain Bacteria; phylum Fusobacteriota; class Fusobacteriia; order Fusobacteriales; family Fusobacteriaceae; genus Ilyobacter_A. The sequence goes on along the minus strand of CAXXOH010000003.1, from coordinate 1,017,115 downwards.
TGGTATACCCTATAATAAACTTGTCAAAGAAGTGTTATCTAGGGGGATAGAGCTAGTAGATGAGATAGAGCTAGCCTACAGATACTTGAAAAGGGCTAACCCTGAGATCAAGATGGTAGCTGTGACTGGTACAAATGGGAAAACTACAACTACAACCAAAATATATGAAATGCTTGAGTACTGTGGAGAAAGGGCGGAGTTCGCCGGAAATATAGGAAAATCTTTTGCGGAACTTGTGTGTGAGGAGATAAACTTTGATTTCGTGGTGTTAGAGCTAAGCTCGTATCAGCTTGAGAACATAAAAGAGTTTAGGCCTGACGTATCAATGATAATCAACCTTACCCCAGATCATTTAAACAGATACAGCAGCCTCGATGAATACTATGATTCGAAATTCAATATTCTGAAAAATCAAGGCAGCATGGATACCTTTATATTAAACTGCAACAGTCAGGAAATAATGAAAAGATTTAGGGGGTACCCTGTTAGTTCGGTGAAAGTATCATTGGAGGCAAAGGATGGAGCAGACTACTATGTAGAAGAAGGGCAGATAAAACGCAGGGGTATAAAGGTTTTGGAGACATCTAAACTAAATCTTACAGGCAGGCACAATCAGGAAAATGTGCTTTTCATACTGGCCACCGCTGATGTCCTCGGGCTTTCAGAGAACAAGGTAAGGGAGTTTCTCTATATGACAAAACCCCTGGAGCACAGGATGGAGAAGTTTTTTCAGTTCGGCAAGGTGGAGTTTATAAACGACTCGAAAGGGACAAACATAGATTCAACTATAAAGGCCTTAGAGGGTTACGATGACAAAATAATCCTTATCTGTGGCGGTAAGGACAAAAATTTGGATTTAAGTCCGCTTGTGGAAAAGATAGCCTCCACTAGTAAGGCGGTTTTCTTGATAGGAGAGATATCGGATAAACTTGAAAAATCTCTTTTGGATATAGGCTATTCTGGGGAGATCCATAACCTTAAGTTGCTTGATAATGTGGTGAAAAACTTAGAATCAAGCCTGAACCCGGAAGAAAGCAACACGGTTTTATTTTCCCCGGCGTCTTCGAGTTTTGATCAATTTAAAAATTTTGAAGAGAGAGGGAAATGCTTTAAAGACATGGTTTTAAGAACTTTTAAAAAGTGAGGGTGAACTTGGACATGAAAAAAAAGATAATACTCACTACAGGCGGTACTGGAGGGCACATATACCCGGCAATAGCGGTTGCAAAAGTCTTGGAGAAAAAAGGGATAGAAGTCCTATTCTTAGGTACCATCCATAGGATGGAAAAAGAGCTCATACCGGATTTGGGGTATAGGTTTATTGGGATGGATATACTGCCACTTAGGAGCATTAAATCCGTATATAAAATGATAAAAGCCATCTTTAAAACCATAAAAATTTTGAGAAAAGAAAATCCTGACGCGGTTATAGGTTTTGGGAACTACATATCAATTCCGACGCTTTTGGCGGCACTTTTTTTGAGAAAAAGCATCTATTTACAGGAACAAAATGCGAATCTCGGTATGGCGAACAAGCTTTTTTACAGATTCGCAAAAAAGACTTTCCTTGCATTTGAGAAAACTTTCGACGAACTTCCTATAAAATATCAGGACAGGCTGCTTGTAACCGGCAATCCCCTCAGGGAGGAGTTTTATCAGGTAAACAGGGAAGAGGAAAGAGATGGGCTGAAAGTAGAAGAGGACGAAAAAGTCCTTTTAGTGACAGGCGGAAGCCTAGGAGCTAAGTCTATAAACTGCGCCATGTTAAAAAAATGGGAAGACCTATTGAAAGAAAAGAACATAAGGGTATACTGGGCGACTGGAAAGAATAATTTCGAAGAGATAAACAACAAAATATCCAAGATGAAGTCAAATGATGTGATAAAACCTTATTTTAACAATATGTGTGTGGTAATGTCTGTGGCGGACATGGTGATTTGTAGGGCAGGAGCTCTGACTATATCGGAACTGGTGCAGCTGGAAAAACCTTCGATACTTGTACCGCTTCAGATAAAGGGTGTCGGTCAATATTATAACGCCCAGATATTAGAAGAAAAAGACAGCGCCTTGATATATAAAAACAACCAAGCGGAATATGCTATAGAAAAGGCTTTAGAACTATTAAAGGACGAAAAAAGATTAGCAGACATGAGGTCTAAGATAAAATTCCTGAAAAAAGGGAATGCAGCTGAGAGAATAGTGGATGAATTGAATATATGGGGGAATAATTAATAATATGAAAAACGTATTTTTTATAGGCATAAGTGGGATAGGGATGAGCGCCCTCGCAAAAATAATGTTAAACAGAGGATACAAGGTATTTGGATCTGACCTGCAGGTAAAGAAAACTACTCTAGAGCTTGAGAGTATGGGTGCGAAAATTTTTAACAGCCACCAGGCTTCCAATATAGCTGGAATAGATATTGTGGTATGCTCCAGTGCAATAAAGCCGGATAATCCCGAATACTCGAGTGCGCTGGCAAACAATATTCCGATAATCAAAAGGGGAGAGCTTTTGGCACAGTTGCTAAACGAGAAAAACGGGATAGCTGTGGCTGGAACCCACGGAAAAACAACCACCAGTTCAATGTTAGGGGCGGTTATGCTAGACCTGGATCCGACCATAGTTGTAGGAGGCATCGTTCCGGAGATAGGTTCTAATGCCAAATTTGGCGGGAGCGAGTATTTTGTAGCAGAAGCGGACGAAAGCGACAATTCTTTTTTATATCTTGAGCCTTGCTACTCGATAATAACAAACGTTGAGGCGGACCATTTGGAAAATCATGGCTGCTTCGACAACATAAAGGAATCGTTTAAAAAATTTATGGACCAGACAAAGGACTTAGTATTGGCCAATAAAGATTGTCAAAATTTATCTGCCGTATCAGTTGCTTATCAAAATGTAGTGACATACAGCACAGAGACTCAGGATGCAGATATATACGCTAAAAATATAAAGGTTAAAGACGGAAAGTTTGTTTATGAGGTGGTTTTAAACGGGGAAAACCTAGGGGAGTTTAAGCTGAGTATACCCGGTAAACACAATGTTTCAAACAGTCTTGGAGTAATTTATTTAGCCTTGAAGTTCGGTGTGGAGTTGGAGAATTTAAAGGAAAAACTCGAGAAATTCAAGGGCGCCAAAAGAAGATATGATATAATACATGACAACAACATAAAAATAATTGACGACTATGCACATCACCCTACAGAAATAAGGGCTACCCTGCAGGCTGCTAAAAATGTTGAGACAGGGAGTATAACTGCTATTTTTCAGCCGCACAGGTTCAGCAGAGTGAAATTTTTGCTGGAGGAGTTTAAGGGTGTTTTTGACCAAGCTGACAGGGTAGTACTGCTGCCTGTTTACAGCGCCGGTGAACAGAACTCGTTTAACGTGACCTTGGGAGAGCTTGCCGAAAAAATAGGCAAGGACGGGATCGATATATTCGAGGATTCAAACCAAGTGAGAGACATGGTTAAAAATGGTGAAAAGGGCTCTGTGTTTATATTTATGGGAGCCGGGGATATATCCAGTATGGCCTATAAGATAAGCGACGAGATAAAGGGAGAAGCATAATGAAGATATTGAAGTACCACCATATGAAGGATTACTCCAACATGAAAATTGGAGGGATAGCAAAAGAGCTGATTATTGTGGAGAAAAAAGAGGAGCTTAAGGATATCATCGGCGAAAGGGAAAACGTATTCTTGATAGGGAATGGGACCAATACCCTTTTGAACGATGCAGCTATTGACAAAACATTTGTCAGTCTAAAAAACTTTACACATATAAAGGAGCTTGGAAACGGACTGGTGGAAGTAGAAGCCGGATTAAGTTTTGACAAGCTGATAGATTTTATGGAAGAAAATGATTATTCCGGGCTTGAAAATTTGTCAGGCATCCCTGGGAGTGTTGGCGGGATGGTGTACATGAACGGCGGAGCCTACGGAACTGAGATATTTGACTGCATAGAGGAAATAGAGGTTTTGGATGAAAACTTAGAAATAAGGCGCCTAAAAAAGGAGGACATCCACTTCACCTATAGAAAGACTGAGATACAGGAAAAAAAGTGGATAGTTATAAGCACCCTATTCAAGTTTGACCATGGATTTGACAAGTTAAAAGTGCATGAGATAAAAGAAAAAAGGGAAAGCAGGCACCCTCTGGACATGCCGAATCTTGGGAGTACCTTTAAAAACCCGGAAGGGCATTTTTCCGCAAAACTTATCATAGAAGCCGGGATGCAGGGTTACTCTGTGGGCGGAGCACAGATTTCAGAGAAGCACCCTAACTTCATAATAAATAGGGGCAACGCGACGTTTGACGACGTAAACAACTTAATAAAGATAGTCAAAGAGAAGGTAAAGGAAAACTCCGGATTAGAACTTCAGGAAGAGATAATAATAGTAGAAAGATAGCGGGGATGTGATTATAGATGAAAGTAGCTGTTTTGATGGGCGGGGTATCCTCTGAAAGGGAAATCTCACTTAAGACAGGGAATGCAATGCTAAAAGCCCTTAAGAATATAGGGTATGATGCATATGGCATAGATTTGAAACAGGATAATTTTTTAAGTGCCCTTACAGCCAGTGAGTATGACCTTGCTATGATTGCCCTACACGGCGAATACGGTGAGGATGGCAGGGTGCAGGCAGTTTTGGATATACTGGGGAAAAAATATACTGGTTCGGCATTCACCGGTAGTTCAATAGCCATGGACAAGGTTTTGACGAAAAAAGTCGTTGAGTCTGAAGGGATACTGGTACCTAAAACTTACAGGAGTCCAGAGGCAGTAGACAGATACCCGGTTGTTGTAAAACCTTCTACAGAAGGATCGAGTATAGGACTGTACATATGCAACAGCCATCAAGAGGTACAGGAGGCTGTTATGAAATTGGCCGATAAAAAATACCTCATTGAGGAATTTGTACATGGAGAGGAACTTACGGCAGGTGTGTTGTGCGGTGAGTCTCTCGGTGTGGTAAAAATAGTCCCTAAGTCGGGATTGTACGACTACGAATCTAAGTATACCGTTGGAAAAACAGAGTACCAAGTTCCGGCAAATATACCTAAATTTCTCTACAATGAAGCTATGGAAACCGCAGGGAGGGTTCATGAGATACTCGGGCTTTCAGGGGCAACAAGAACTGACTTTATCCTAAGCGCTGGGAAATTATATTTTCTGGAGGTAAACACCAGCCCTGGGATGACCGAAACCAGCCTTTTACCAAAACTAGCTACATTGAAAGGTTACACATTTGAGGACGTTGTTCAAAAGGTAATTGGGGAGATTATTGAAAAATAGATAAAAAAGTGCTATATTTAAGAGTGATATCAGAAGGGGACTGAAGAGTGAAGATAATTAGGAGAACACTTATTTTTGCCTTAATATTATTGGGGATACACTACATGTACCTTAATTTTATAAATTCCGACGAGTTTTTGGTGGAAAATATAGAGGTAAAGTCTGACTCGGGACTAGTGGAAGAAGACGTCTCAGATAAGCTCAAGATTATAAAGGGTAAAAAAATTGGAGAGATAGACACAGAAAAACTCTCCGAATTTTTAAAAAAAGATGTGAGAATATCCTCGGTTGAAATAACCAGGAAACCACCGCACAACATTTTTGTAGAAATAATGGAGAAAAAACCATACGTATATGTCGTATACAAAAACAAAATATATATAGCTGATGATGAGGGCAACCTGTTTGCTTACTGGCAGGAGGTTGAAAACAGGGATATGGTAGTCCTAAATATAAAGGATGAAAAGGAGGTCCCGGATCTGATTTCAGTCATGAAAAAAATCGAGAATTTCGAGTTGAAAAAAAAGATATCTTCGATCTTTAAGGTTTCTGAAAATGAAGTCAGAATCGTCCTAGACGATAGCACTATATTCAAGACATCTAAAGCAGTTGATAGTAGTAAATACGAGATAGCTGGGAAACTATATAAAAATTTAAAGAGCAAGAACGAAAAAGTTGACTATATAGACATAAGGTTTAGGGATTACATTGTCAAGTAGGACTATTTGCGTATGAAAAGAGGTGGGGGCATGGAAGAGAGAAAAATTAAAGTAGCCATCGATATTGGGAGCTCTAAGGTAACCGTTTTGATGGGGGAAGCTTTAAGTGGTAAGAATCAAATTAAACTGATTGCAGAAATGACTGGAAATTGTGAAGGGGTAAGAAAAGGGGTTATAGAAGACCCGGAAAGTGTAAGCATATGCTTGAGAAGAGTTTTGGATGAAGTTGAGTTTTCCTCAGGGATAAAGGTAAAAAAGGCTATATTTGGGATTTCTGGTAAGGATATAAATTCTTTTATCAGAGAGGTAAGATATCCCATAGAGGGCGGGGAGGTATGCGAGGACCACTTCGAATCCTTGATAAGGCTGGCTGAAGAAAATGTAGTGGATGAAAACGACTATATCTTGCACAGAATGTCTTACAACTACAGGGTGGATAATTCCGGTATAGTTAGAAATCCCATTGGCATAAGGGGGAACACTTTAGAGGCAGACGTACATCTGGTATTAGCTGAAAAAGATCAGGTCAAAGTCCTGCAGAAAGTTGCTAAAAAATGTGGGATAGAAGCAGAAGGAATATTTTTAAATTCTTACTCATCTTCTTTAAGTGTTTTGAGCTCATCAGAAACTAAATCCGGTACGGTATTAGTCGATGTGGGTGACGGAACTACCGATATAGCTATTTTCAAAAATCACAAATTGATATACACAGCAGTGCTCCCATTAGGAGGAAAACACTATATAACTGATATAAGCTATGTCCTGAACATAGATCCTGAAATGGCTGATTATGCCAAAAGAGAGGTCAATAGAAAGTCTAGCGACGAGAACATAGTTATATATGCGAATAACAACGAGGAAGAGAATAAGGTTTACAAAGCATCTTTTATAAAAGATATAATGGATGCTAGGAGTAAGGACATAGTTGAATACTTAAACGAAGTGATAGATGCGTCTGGATTTAGAGATTATATAAATAGTGGAATAGTGATTACAGGGGGTGCAGCTAAGGTGACCGGGTTGCCTGAGATGCTGCGTGAGAGCACAGGAATGAGTGTTGAAGTCAGAAAACCGATGCAAATTCCTGGGATTTCCGAGGCTTTTTTCAAACCGGAAATGTCCACAGCCATAGGGATACTTTTGGCATCATTTGAAAAGGTCCATCAGGACAAAATTATTCAAGTAGAAAAAAAGCAAGATATTTTAGATGTAGAGGAAAAACTAGAAGAGCCAAAAGTCAAATTGGAAAAAACTGTGAAAAAGCGTAATGGCTTGAAAGATTGGATAGCAAACTTTTTTTAGCTTTTAATAAGGGGAGGGTAAAATGAGTAGCGAAGCTTTAGTTAAGATAAAGGTAATTGGTGTTGGCGGAGCTGGTGGAAACGCCATCAACGACATGATAGAGAGCGGTGTGGTAGGAGTAGAGTATATTGCTGCTAATACTGATGCTCAGGATTTGGCTATATCCAAAGCGGACTTAGCGTTTCAGCTGGGGGAAAAATTAACAAGAGGGTTGGGCGCTGGAGCAAACCCGGATATGGGAAGACAAGCGGCAGAAGAGGATCTGGATAAGATAAATTCCATACTTGAGAATACTGACATGCTTTTTATAACGGCTGGAATGGGTGGAGGAACCGGAACAGGGGCTGCGCCTATTATTGCCAAGGTGGCAAAAGAGATGGGGATACTTACAATAGGTATAGTAACAAAGCCTTTTGGTTTTGAAGGAAGAAAAAGGAAAGAAAATGCTGAAAAAGGTGTGCAGGAGTTAAAACAGTATGTAGATACGCTGGTTATAATCCCGAACGACAAGTTGACGGAGCTGCCTGATAAAAACATCACACTTCAAAATGCGTTTAAAGAAGCAAACAATGTATTGAAAATAGGGATAACGGGTGTTGCGGATTTGATCCTACAGCCTGGACTTATAAACCTGGATTTTGCAGATATAAGGACCACCATGCAGGGGTCTGGTATGGCAATGCTAGGTTTTGGTTATGCAAACGGAGAAAACAGGGCCATAAAAGCAACAGAACAGGCTTTATCGAGCCCGCTTCTTGAAAAATCTATAGAGGGTGCGAGCAAAATACTATTAAACATATGTGGAAACGCTGGCCTTGGTCTAAACGAATCTTACGAGATATCAAACAAGGTACGTGAAGCTGCAGGAAAGTCTGCTGATGATGTTATGTTTGGTACAGTTATAGACGACTCTTTAGAAGACGGAATTAAGGTAACAATAGTTGCAACGAGCTTTACAGGTATGCAGGAAAAAATAGAGGAAAAAATACAAGCTGAGGCACCGAGTGTGGAGATCTCCAAGGAAGGGGATAGAAGCGAAAAGGTGGAGAATGTAAAGAAAGCCATAGACGAGTCTGACCTGGATGTCCCTAGTTGGATTAGAAGAAATAGATAAAAATACTTGAAAAAAAAGTAAGTTTGTAGTATAATAACTTGCCCTGTTTGAGTCGAAGTCGACTTGGACAAAAACCAGAGGGAGGAGGTAGTTATTTTATGAAAAAATACGAGATTATGTACATCATTGATCCAGTTACAACTGAAGAGCAAAAAGCAGAGGTTATGGCCTATGTTGACAACGCTTTAAAAGCTGCTGGAGCGCAAGAGTTAGTTACAGAAAAATGGGGGGACAGAAAATTGGCTTACCCTATAAACAAAAAATCAACTGGATTCTACGTTTTGACAAGTTTCCAAGTTGAAGGGACTAATTTGACTGAAGTAGAAACTAAGTTAAACATCAATGAAAGTATGATGAGATATATCATTGTTAAATAAGACTAGTTTTCGTTTTTTATTCTGTTAGGGTGTGATATCATGAATCTAGTAGTTTTAACCGGGAGACTTACTAGAGACCCGGAATTGAAATATGGCCAAAGCGGAAAAGCTTACTGCAGATTCTCTGTGGCTGTAGACAGAGCCTTTCAAAAGGGTGAAGCCGACTTTATCAACTGTGTGGCCTTCGGCAAGACAGCTGAACTTATAGGTGAATACCTGAGAAAGGGTAGAAGGGCCGGAATTAATGGAAGACTTCAAATGAATAGATACGAGATTAATGGGGAAAAAAGAACAACTTACGATGTTGTGGTTGATCAAATAGAATTCTTGGAATCTAGAAATGCGGTCTCAGACAATAATTTTGAAGCAAAAGGTTATTCGGAAAGTGGTTATTCTAAAAATCAGACATCTGCTCCAGATGTATATAGCGAACCAGATGTAGATTTTGAAGAAGAAGATGATGAATTTCCTTTCTAATTTTAGGAGGTGAATCGAGTTGGCTGAAATAAGAAGAAGAAGAAGAAAATCAAAGCTAAGAGTAAAAGAAGAAGAGATTAATTATAAAAATGTAGAGTTACTAAAAAGATTTATGTCTGATAAGGGGAAAATAAACCCTGCAAGAGTAACTGGAGCAAACGCTAAGTTACAAAGAAAAATCACAAGGGCAATAAAAAGAGCTAGAAATATAGCTTTACTGCCTTATACAAATATTGAAAGATAATTAAAGAGCTCATAAGAGCTCTTTTTTTGGTTTTAGCTAATTTTTGTTGATAATGTTTTTTTATTTTTGAATAAAATTTTTTTTATTGGAGTAGACTCAAAGTTATTAAATATTCTTAAATATAAGGGAAAAGAAGAAAGCGGAAACTTTTAAACAAAAAAACATAATGGAAAAATAAATAAAGGAATTGGTGGAAAAAATAGTATTTTTATAATACTGGGAATTTTCTTTAGCTGGTTAGAGTATTGTGGTTTCTTCCTTGTGATAAGTTATACATAAGCTGTGTTGATTTTTTAGTGGAGGGGTCTAAATGGTAATAGTGAGAAAGCAGTCCAGTTTAGGACAGAGGTTGCTAGAAGAACACCTAATAACAAATGAACAGCTTGAGATGGCGCTGAAGGAACAATTAAGCACTAACGAAAAATTAGGTGAGATATTAATAAAGTTTGATTTTATAGACTCTAAAGATCTACTGCCAGTTCTGGCGAAGCATATAGGAGTAGAGTATGTTACCATAGATATAAATACTGTGAAAAATGACTTGCTGGCTTTAATTCCTGAAGATGTAATGAGGAAAAATCTGGTTATACCAGTGTCTAAAGCCGGGAATAAGCTAAGCTTGGCAATGGCGAACCCGACAAATGTTTTTTTGATAGACGAGCTTCAACTAAGGACCAAGCTTGTTATAAAGCCGGTATTGGCGCTCAAAGAAAATATTTTGGATAGCCTGAATGAATACGAGAAAAAGAGGAGTGAGCAGTCCACAGTAGCAGTTGAAACAGCTTTGAAAGATTTAGACGGTATGGTGGAACATGAAATAGAAATAGCCGAAGACAGCTTTGAAGATATAGAAAGCGGTCTGGGTACGGACAGCGCCCCTGTTGTAAGAGGTGTAAATGCTATAATAGGTAAGGCTATAAAGATAGGTGCCAGTGACATACATATCGAGCCATATGAAAAAGAGATAAGGGTAAGATGCAGGGTAGACGGGGTCTTGGTTGAACTCAAAAAGCTCCCTAAAACTGTTCTGAATCCTTTTGTATCACGTATAAAAATAATATCCGATCTGGATATAGCTGAAAAAAGGCTTCCACAGGACGGAAGGTTTAAGATAAAACTTGGGACCAGGTTTGTGGATTTCAGGGTGTCGACCATGCCTACAATATACGGTGAAAAAATTGTTATGAGGATACTGGACAAGGGAGCCGTCAACCTGGATCTGGGGTATTTAGGTTTTACTGAAAGTGACATGGAAGGCTTGAACAAGGTTTTTAAGAGTCCTTACGGAATGATACTCGTAACCGGACCAACTGGAAGCGGGAAGTCGACTACTCTCTATGCTGCCTTGAACAGGCTGAATAGAGACGATGTAAACATATCCACCGCTGAGGACCCGGTAGAGTACGATATGTACGGAGTTAATCAGGTCCACTGTAAAAATGAAATAGGACTTGATTTTGCCAAGGCTCTAAGAACTTTTTTGAGGCAGGACCCGGATATAATAATGGTCGGGGAGATAAGGGACCAAGAAACGGCAGAAATATCAATAAAAGCAGCACTTACCGGGCATCTGGTACTTTCTACACTGCATACGAATGACGCCCCGAGTGCGATTCAGAGGCTTATAAATATGGGAATAGAACCTTTTATGATATCAGCTTCGATTTTAATGGTTCAAGCACAGAGGCTCGTGAGGAGGGTATGCCCTTACTGCAAGGAGAAACACCACTACAGTAAGGATGTTTTTTTGGCTCTCGGCTTGGACTACGAAAAGTACGGGGATGTTGAGTTTTTCAAAGGAGGTGGCTGTGATCACTGTAACGGATCGGGTTATAAGGGAAGGACAGTTATCTATGAAATACTGCATGTAGACGATGAGCTGAGGGATCTTATTGCAAAGAATGGAAGCACGCATGATTTAAAAAACAAGGCTCGCGAGCTCGGCATGATAACCCTTAGGGAAAACGGCATACAGAAAGCTATTGACGGGATAACTACTTTAGATGAGATATTAAGAGTCACTATGGAATAACAGGAGGCGACTATGGCTAAATATGTATATAGTGCCCTTAATCCTAACGGGCAGAAGGTTAACGGCGAAAAAAACGCAAAAGACTTAAATGATTTGAAACGCTTTTTGAAGAGGGAAAAGCTGGTTTTGATAAAGGCGACCAAAAAGGGGTTCTTTGAATCTTTTAATTTCGCTAAAGGGAAAAAGGTGAAGCCAAAGCAGATAACTATACTGACGAGGCAGCTGGCTACAATGATTGGATCCGGTGTCCCACTTTTAAGGTCTATATCCATAATAGCCGGGCAGTCTGAGAACGACAGGCTGAGGGATATAATGGATACGGTTAAGTTTGACCTGAGCTCAGGGATAGCGCTATCCCAATCTGTAAAGAAGTTCCCAAAACAGTTTGATGACCTTTTTGTAAACATGGTGAAGGCAGGGGAAGCTTCTGGATCACTTGACCTAGTTTTGGAAAGGCTTGCAGTCAGCATGGAGAAGGCGGAAGTAATAAAAGGCAAGGTAAAAAACGCAATGGTGTACCCAGTCGTAGTACTAGTGATAGCAACGACAATTCAGTTTTTGCTATTAACTTTCGTCATACCCCAGTTTGTGAAAATGTTCAACGACTCTGGGATAGCACTGCCGCTCATAACCAGGATGGTTATCGGGGCAAGTGACTGGACCGTTTCCAACTGGTGGCTTATAATCATGGCCATGTTAGGTGCTGTATACGGTTTTAAAAAGTACAGATCTACTGTAAAAGGAAAAAGAAAGCTAGATCAAATAGCCTTGAAACTACCGCTTTTCGGAAAGTTAAACAGGAAAGTGGCGGTGGCAAAATTTACAAGAACCATGGCTACACTTTTAGACAGCGGAGTGCCTATACTGAGCGCCTTTGACATAGTAGCCGATGTGGTGGGCAATGATATCATGAAGGATGCTGTGGTGAAAGCAAAGGCCAGTATAAAAGAGGGTAATACCATAGCAAGACCTCTACAAGAGAGTGAGCAGTTTCCGCTTATGGTTATAAATATGATAGAGATAGGGGAAGAGAGCGGTACCCTGGTGGAGATGTTGGAAAAAGTTGCAAATTACAACGAGAGAGAGGTAGAAGAGGAGATAAGCAACCTATTGGCTGCAATGGAACCTCTCACTATACTCATAATGGCTATAATGATAGGTATAGTAGTAATAGCCCTATTCCTTCCAATGTTCAGCTTAAGTGACGTTGTGGCGGGTTAAAAAGCTTGTTTTTACAAGCTTTTTATTTTGAATTTACAATTTTGAAATTGTTTTTGATATGTATATATAGTAAAATAGGTATTGAAACTTTATAGGCATTTAGCGGGTTGTTTTTTATATAGTTTATTGAATTGATTCTTGAATTGTATAATTAATTGCAACAAAAAATGACCCATAGATATTTCCTTGGTATAATGTGAGTGCGAACAAACATTTAAAGGAGATTTTCTATGAGTCATACATATTTTAGCATAAATGAAAGAGAAACAATAGCGTTATCTTTAGCAAAAGGGATGAAACCCCTTCATATCGCAAAAATACTAGGCAGAAACAGATCCAGTATTGGAAGAGAAATCAAGCGGAATAGCATTGATGGCGAATACAGAGGGTTGAACGCTCAAGAGGCATACAATTCTAGAAAGTCTTCATGTGGATGTGGAGCCAAGGGCAAGCTTGAAGATGAAAAGATTGTCGACTATATTCAAATGAGACTTGAAGATGGTTGGACTCCCGAACAAATTGCTGGTAGAGCTAAAATTAAAGGTGTTGACTGTCCTTGTTTTAAAACTATCTACAGAGGTATTAAAGAGGGGAAATTTAAGGGTACAGAAAAGGAACTCCTTCCGAGACAGGGTAAGAAGAAATCTAACGGCATTAAGGAAACAAGAGGAACTATTCCAGATAAGAAAAACATATCAGAGAGACCTAAAGAAGCAGATGAAAGAAGTGAAATAGGACATTTTGAGAATGATACTGTAGTAAGTTCAGGAAAACAGGGAGCTATGATGACGTATGTTGATAGAAAGTCAGGATATGGACTTGTAGAGCTAATGGATAACAGAAAGGCTGCAACATTTAATCAAGTGACTTTAGAGGCTTTTAAAGTGATACCAGGTAAGTTCATTAAAACTTTTACATCTGATAATGGGAAAGAATTTGCAGGATTTAAAGAGCTCGAAAAAGAATTGAATGTTGAGTGTTATTTTGCAAACCCTTATCATTCTTGGGAAAGAGGATGTAATGAGAATTACAACGGATTACTCCGAAGATATTATCCAAAGGGAAGCAATTTTTTTAAGTTAACAAAAGAAGATGTAAGAAAAGTGATGGAAGCACTTAATCATAGACCGAGAAAACGTCTAGGTTGGAAAACACCCCATGAAGTATTTTGGGGTGAAATCCAAGAGTGTTGCATTTAATTTGACAATCTAGGATTTAAATTCATAGAAATGAAAAATATCTGTTTTAGTCACGAATCGCACGAATGGACACAAATAAAAAATATTAAAAAATATTTTGGACACAGAGTGACACTGAGGAGAATAAAGAGTTTCACAGAGCGAGAAAAAATAAACAAAGATATGTAAGTAAAGCATAGCCTAGAGATTTTAATCGATTCGTGTGATCCGTGAAGATTCGTGACAAAAAATTATTTTTAAAAGGTTTTCTCTGTGCGCCTCATGTTTTAAATCTCTTTGAAACTCTGTATCTAAAGAAGGTTTTCAAATAAATTCAGTAATTTTTATAATTCGGTTATTCAATTTTGGAGGGGTTAAAGAATGGATACAATAATCGAGGTACAAAATCTCGAGGTGATATACAAAGAAAAGGACATTTTTAAGAGACTAAAAAATGGGAAGAAAAAATTCGGGATAAGGGATATAAACTTTCAAGTCAAGAGGGGGGAGATCTTCTCCATAATAGGGCTAAACGGCGCCGGGAAGACAAGCACCATGAAGTGCATATTGGGGCTCATAAAGCCGGACAAGGGCAGGGTCAAAATTTTTGGCAAGGACAGACTGGAGACCAGGGACTTTGAAAGGATAGGGTATCTTCCTGAAATCTCATATTATCCGAAAAATATGAGGCTAATAGACCTCATGAGGTACTACTGCGAACTGTACAACATACCGAAAAAAAAGCAGGACAAAAAGATAGAGGGCATACTCAGTGAACTTAAAATTTATCACAGAAAAAAGGACAGGCTGGAGGCTTTCTCAAAGGGGATGCTGCAAAAAGTCGGCCTTGCGCAGGCGGTGATAAACGACCCGGAAATACTGTTTTTGGACGAGCCTATGTCGGGGCTGGACCCGCTAGCAAGGCAAAATGTCATAGAGATGATAAAAAGGCTTAGGGACAACGGGACTACTGTATTTTTCAACACGCATATACTGAGCGACGTGGCAAATATAGGGGACAAGATAGCCATAATACACGACGGAAACCTGAAAGAGATAATAGATATGGATGAAGTGAGGGACAGAAGCGAGTACTTCATAAAGATAGGCAAGCAGCATGAAGAGGCCATAGAAGAGGATGGGGAGTATTTCGTGAGGGTTCCAAAGGAAAAGCTTAATCAAAGGCTTGAGGAGCTCATAATGCAGGGTGTAGATATACGGGGGATAGAAAAAAACGAGTTTTCCCTCAAAGAACATTTCGTAAAGAGCATAGGAGAAGGAGGGGCTAACTTTGAATAAGGTTTTCACTATAGCAAAATACACACTAAAGGAGAATATATCGAATAAGGTATTCAACGGAGTGGTGATGTTTGGGGCGGTGCTTATATTTTTTACCATGCTCTTGGACGAGATAGCCCTGTATGAAGGGGCAAAAGTGATAAAGGACAGCGGACTTTTTCTCATAGAGTTTTTCGTGCTGCTCATAGCGGTGTACACATCTTCGACCTATGTAATGAGGGATTTGAAAGAAAAGTCCATATACCTCGTGCTTACCAAGGCGGTGAGCAAACCGATGTACCTCACTGGGACTGCCTTGGGGATAATGCTTTCGGTGCTTTTCAATGTGATAATAATGGGGAGCCTTTTGGGTGGAGTACTTTTCTTAAAGGGAGCCCTTTTTGACATGGAGTTTATAAACTCACTACTTTTCATAGCGTATAAACTTTTCATACTTGTGAGCATTGGGGTGCTCTTCTCAGTTGTATCGGAATCTTTCATAAGCTCGATTATATTCACCATATCGGCCTACGTCATGGGGCACGCCGTGGCAGAGCTGAAGGTCATAGCCGGGAAGCTCACGGGGACAGCGTATGCCTATATGCTGGATTTTTTGTATGCGGTCTTGCCGAAATTCAACCTTTTGAACTACAAGGACCACTTGAAACATGTGCAGGCTGACGGATTACAAATGTTTTTGTATGTACTCAGTTATACTGTATGCGTTTTATTTTTAGCAAACATTATTTTCAGCAAAAAGAGGTTGTAGAGTTATGTGGAAAAAAACTTTAATTTCACTGTTAGTTTTATTCTCGCTAGTTTTTTTGGTCTGGAGCTCCAAAGGGCTGGAAAAGCTGGACGATGAACTGGTGAAGCAAAATTATAGAGGAAAATCCGGAAAGAACCAGAATACTTTAGTCGCCAGAATTTTTGGCATGAAGAAAGTTTCCAGTTCGCTCATATGGGTGAGGCAGGTGGTAGAGATAGGGGAGCTTTTGGGAGAAAAGGATAAAGGAAAGGCTGCGGACAGGATAAAGGGGAACTCGGAGGAGATATCATACCTCGACCCGTATTTCGAGAGCAACTACTACCTGTCGGGGAGCGTGCTGGCATTTATAAAGTCCTACAACAGATACGACTACGCCATGGATATATTCAAGAGGGGGCTGGAGTACAACCCGGACAGCCTGGCGATAAAGAGGTACATAGCCGGGGTAGGTGCAGCCTCTAAGGGGGACGTGGAAGAGATACTAAGAGTCTTTGAGGGAATAATAGAAGAGAACAGGGATGACCTGCTAATAAATACGGTAGCCTTTATATATGAAAAAAAGTACGAAAGTACCGGGGACCCGGCATTCTTGGAGGAGGCTATCCGCTATTGGGCTATGCTTTTGGACTCAAAAGAGGAGCACTACAGGGAAAAGGCCAAGGAAAAGTTAGGGAAATATACAAATTTTAAGCTAGATTAGGCAGGATTTAGTAGAAAATTGAAAATATATATTTTAGTCACGAATTGGACGAATGAGCACGGATAAAAATCAGATAATATTTTGGACACAGAGGTGCACAGAGGGAAATAAAGAGTTTCACAGAGTGAGAAAAAATAAATTTTTAAGTTAAAACCTGTATTTAAAGTATTGACTTGATCTAAAGTCGATGATGAAAAACATTTTTTTAGTCACGAATTGGACGAATGAGCACGGATAAAAATCAGATAATATTTTGGACACAGAGGTGCACAGAGGGAAATAAAGAGTTTCACAGAGCGAGAAAAAATAAATTTTTAAGTTAGAACCTGTATTTAAAGTATTGACTTGATCTAAAGTCGATAATGAAAAACATTTTTTTAGTCACGAATTGGACGAAGGGGCACGGATAAAAATCAGATAATATTTTGGACACAGAGGTGCACGGAGGGAAATAAAGAGTTTCACAGAGTGAGAAAAAAGAGTTTGGGTATAAGAGAGGCTTTTAAATAATTCGTGCGATTTGTGAAAATTCGCGACAAAAAATTTAAAGTGCTTTCTCTGCGCAGCTCATGTTTAAAAGTTATGTGAAACTCTGTTGGAAAAAAGATTTTAAACAGAATAATTAGTTTTTTTTAATCTATAAAAGACAGAAGTATAAAATCAAGGGTAGAATTCCAAGTGTATTTAGTGCTATACTTATAGAGTTGTCGTCGTATTAAAATGCGACAAAAATGTATTTTTATATACGTATTTTTTACACAAGTCCAATCTGAGGCCAAAAACAGCGGAGCAGATTTGCAGATGGTGAGCACCTCTTCAAAAATAAAATTATAAAATTTTAGGAGGAAAATGAAAAAAGGCGCAGAATTAATAGAGTAAATATTTTGGAAAAAAGTTTAAACGATGGGCAAAACTTACCGTAAGGTGAACATTATAACAGTACAAGGAGGAACAAACAAATGATGAACAGGGAGGTAACAAAAATGAAAAAACTAGAAAAAGGGTTCACGTTGATCGAACTTATGATCGTAGTGGCAATTATAGCCATCTTGGCGGCTGTTGCGGCACCTAAGTTCGCAGATCAGATCAAAAAGGCTAAGGATGCCAAAGCGATAGCAGTTTTAGGAGCGGCTAGATCAGCAACTAATATTTATTATGCTGATAAAGATGGAGTTTATCCAACAATGGGTGCAATTAAAACTCAGATTGATTCTGGTTCTCAGAGACTTTTTGTTGGAACTGAGACTGCAAGTACTGGGGCACTTCAAGTCGGAACTAATAGTAGTGGAGCAACAACAGTAGCTATAACAATTGCTGGTTCAGGAGGTGCAACAATTGCTACGCCAAGTATGACATACGATGAAGGTGAAGTATATTTAGGTGCTAGTACTGAAACAGATACTAAAGGTAATTATTGGGTAGAATATTAATAAAAAGGAAAGGCGGTTAAACCGCCTTTTCCTTTAAAAAAATGGGGTGATTTTATGCCAAAAAAGAATATGGGCTTCACCTTGATAGAACTTACTATAGTTATGTTGGTATTGATTGTACTATCTATGACTGTAATACCAATTTATTTAAGTCAAGTAAAAAAAGCGAAAGATGGCATTGTTTATGCTTTGCTAGGAACATATAGAAGTGCGTATAATTTGTATTTGACAGACAATAATGGTAAACGACCAAGTAATATAAATGAAATAGGGAGCAAGGTGAAAGTAAGTAAAGCCAATTTCGATATAGCCGATGGAACAAGCGGAACAAATAGCTCCATACAAATACTTGCGGGCACCGTTGGCAAGGGCGGAGTCGCCAGCAGCGGATACGGTGAATTCGCAGGCAAGAGCAACGTTGCGGAAATCTACTACGACAGCGTAAAAGGAGAGCTATACATAGACGGGACAAACGGAGGAACAGACTACGTGGATACAAAAGGGGAAAAGTGGAACGAAAAATAGGGATAAACGGAGGGTGAGATGATACTTGAACTGGCTATATATGTTTTCGTACTTGGGTGCATAATCGGGAGCTTTTTAAACGTATGCATCTACAGGATACCCGCCGGGGAGAACCTGGCATACCCGCCATCGCACTGCCCACACTGCGGACACAAGATAAAATGGTATGAAAACATACCTATACTCTCCTATGTATTTTTATTAAGAGGAAAATGCAGAAACTGTAAGAAGAAGATATCTATACAGTACCCCCTTGTGGAGTTGCTCACCGGGATGGTATATTTAGCAATTTTTTTAAAACACGGGGCGTCATACAGGACACTGATTTTTTTCATATTTTTCAGCTTATTAATAGTGCTCTCGGGGATAGACCTGAAAAAATACTACCTGCCGGACAGACTGAGCTTATCCCTTATATTTTTGGGGCTCATACTGTCGTTTTTCAACGGGGTCGGCCTGGAAAGGGCTTTTCTGGGGGCAAGCGCATACGCCTTCCCGTTTATGCTCATATACGGATTCGGCGACTCTTTCATGAAAAAAGAGGTGATGGGTTTCGGAGACGTGAAGCTCGCAGCGGGAATAGGAGCTTTTTTAGGGTATATAAATTTTTATATCCTGCACGTATTCTTCACAGCGGCGTTTGTACTTGGAGCCGTGGTAAGCTTGATATTGATAGGCTTAAAAATAAAAAAAAGAGAAGACATAGTACCATTTGGGCCATTCCTTTCTGTTGCCAGCTTTTTAGTAGTTCTGGTATTTTATTAAAGAGGTGTTGAGCTATGAAGGAAAAGGGATATTCGATACTTGAAGTGCTGCTCGCCTTCGCGATATTTTCCATAGCGCTGCTGCCGCTGCTCTCCTCATACGGAGCCATATTCAGGATGCAGAGGATAGCCGGCGAAAGGGAGGAATCGAGCAGACTGGCCATAAACGTGGCCGATTATATAAGAGCTAAGGGATACGACAAGCTCACAAAAGCCACCACAAACGGTGCAGTGGACTTCGACCTGCCGTTTACCGCCACATTTGAGTATGACAGCGGAGTGTGGAAAAAAGACGGAACAGGCAACTCGTTTGAGGACTATTTCAACCTTGGAAACGACGGGGAGTGGTTCATAATAAACTCCAAGGCTCTCAGATTTGAGGGGGCAAACAAGGCGACTATAACAGTTAAACTGGACAAGGTGCCTGTAGAACTTTCTGAAAATTATGTAGATCCAATTACAGGAACTACCGATACAAACGGGTATATATACAAAGGGAGGGACAAAAGTTCTCCACAGATAGATTACAGTGAAAATGTAAACGAATTTTTAATAGGCAGGATAACGGTGGATTACAAGAACGCTAAAGGGGACAGCAGGACGTTCGATAAGTACCAATTCGTAATGAGCCCCTTAGAAAAGTGGAAATAGGAGGGGTGTATATGGAAAAAGAAAAGGGATTCACCCTCCTGGAACTAATGCTGGCAGCAGCCCTTGTGGTCATATTGGCCGGCATAGTGTACCCTTACTTCAACGGGGTGGTTCAAAACCACAGGCGGATGATTGCTATGAACAAGGCGGATTCAAGCCTGAGCAAGGGGGTAGAGATAATAAAAAGAGCCGCCAGGGGATCAAAATCCTCGAGTCTTTTAAGCGGAAATTCAGCCATAGAGGTAAGCTCCGGCGGATCAGTGATGATAGTAAATGTCCCTAAGCTGGATACAGGAGACAATTACGTAGACGAGTATATCAGATTTAAATTAAAAGACGACGGGGTTTACGTAAGTTCTGCTGAGGGAAGCCTCAGTTTCGGAAGCGAATACCTACTGATACCAAATGTAGTCGTGGAGGACGGGGGAACCCAGGTAAGCAAGTTCGCTTACAACTCAGACAACGGCATACTCACCATGTATTTTAAGGTCAGCGTGGCAAATCCGGGTGAAGCTGAAAGCAGTTCCAACACCATAGAGGTAAGGGACTCTGCGGTAACCAGGATAAATTTTGACATATAGGGGGTGGAGGCTTTGAAAAAGAAGGAAAATGCATCTGCCATAGTGTTAGCTATACTAATGCTGGCTTTTTTCATGGCGCTCTCGCTCAACATGTACTACCTAACAAAGAAAAAAGGTCAAAAAGCCGCAGCTAAAGCCAGGGGTGTAGAGGTAACCGGAGAGATAGACAGGGGTTCCAGCCTGGGGTACTACGAACTGTTTTTAGCGGATCAGTACGTATCAAACGGTTTTTTTCTAGACAAAGACAACCCGGCGGTATCTGCCAACGGTTATGACAATGACACATACAGCTACAGCGACCCTACAAGCAATGCAGACAGGTACACCCAGCTATCGGAAGAGAGCTCACCGCAGATAACAGCTACACTTGCAGGCATATTTTTAAACAACTATAACGAGTACTTTGCGAGCCTTTGGGACAGCGGAGTGGCGGGGGATGCACTGCTGGTATCTGAAAAAGTGGATGACATGAAGGTTGTAAGCCGAAACTGGCTTGATCCTCCAGACGGCAAGGTGAAGCGTCTTTGGGAATTCAGCTCAGACGGAGATAAAATGAGCGTGGGAGGCTACAGAATAGACGACAGCAAGAACCCACTCATAGACGGGGTTGCGACGGCGCTTTCTTCAGGGGAAAAATTGGAGAGCAAAATGATAGCAGCAGGGAGCGGCGACCATAGTCTAACAGTATATTACAAAAAGGAGTTGACTGTGCCTTCGAGCGGGGGCATAGAAGCCGGCCAATATAGTATCACATATGAGGAAGATGTGAATTTTACAGTATCGGGATCCGCTATAAGCAGAATAAATTCTGACAACGGCGACCAGATAATCGTGGAGAAGATGAACTAGGCAGGGGGCGTGTAAATTA
This sequence comes from uncultured Ilyobacter sp., assembly GCA_963675185.2. Taxonomy (GTDB): domain Bacteria; phylum Fusobacteriota; class Fusobacteriia; order Fusobacteriales; family Fusobacteriaceae; genus Ilyobacter_A. Next base: position 995,582 of record CAXXOH010000003.1, on the reverse strand, counting down.
TGTTTAAGGAAGAGATAAGAGGGAGCATAGACATAGGCTCTGGCGCCATAAAGGGTCTAAGTTTGAAAAAAGGGCTCATAGAACAAGTAGTGTTTCAGAGCCTTGGAAAGGGCGTGTTTGTGAGCGGCGAGATAGAAGACAGCGGCACTTTTTTAGAAGCACTTAAAAGTGTTGTAACCCAACTTAACCTAAAGGGCAAAAAAATAGCGGTTTCCATACCGGCCCAAGATTTTTTCGTGAAGTTTTTCGAAATAGCATCCGAGGATGAAAGTCTGAGAAAAGGTCTGGTGGACGAAGAACTGGGAGACTTAATCCCGAACTATGATCCGGACGAATTCATAACAGAGTACGTTGTATTGGAAAGTGATATGGAAAAAGAGAGAGTGATGGCTATAACCATCCTGAGAGAAAAAATAGAGGAGATACTGGAACTCTTAAAAGAGCTGAAGGTCAAGGTGGTAAAGATAGTGCCTGATTTCGTATCTACATTTAATTTCATGGAGATGCTTAAGGAAGGGAAACTTGAGATAGAGCCACACGAAAACGTGATGGTGGTGGACATAGGAGCTGAAGCGACTAAAATATTCATAGAGAAAAACGGTATGATAAGAATGCAGAGAATCTCACCTATAGGCGGAAATGATTTTAGTGAGGCAATCCAAAGATACAACAACTTGGATAGCAAAAAGGCTGAAGAGTTTAAGGTCAGCCTTGAACTAAGAGATAGGACTATAGGGGAAGTTGCAGATGAGGAAAAGGAAATGTTCGAAGAGCTAGGGGACCTGGTGGAGGAGCTGGAAAAGCAGATACAAATCTCCATAGATTTCTACAAAATGCAGGAAAACCAGCTGGGTATAGACAAACTCTACTTAATGGGCGGAGGCAGCATGCTGAAGGGGTTTAAAGAGCATATAGAAAAGCTGGTGGAAATCGAGACAGATTTCTTAGACTATAAATACCTCGACGTGGACCCTCTAAATTTGGAGAAATTGACGGATATACAGATACCGCAGTTTGCCAACCTGTTGGGCAATATAGTAAAAGAGGTGAGGTAGATGCTCGATGTTAATTTTTTGACCCCGGAATACCAGATGAAGCTAAAACTGGAAAAACTCACCAAGAATATAATGACTCTGTTTCTTGTGGTTTTCCTGCTTGAGTTTTCGGGATTCATGATATTTAATGGAATTATAAAAAACGTTGAAAACAAGATAGCGGCTGAAAAGGTGCAGACAGGGGGCTTCAACAAGTCTAAGGAAGAGTATATAGCGAAATCACAAGCACTGCCAGACCTTACCAGCAAAATCCAGATAATAGAAGATATCTTTGCACAGCAAAACTTAAGATTTTCGGAGATACTCTACAGTATAAATGAAAGGACTCCGCATAATATCTGGTTCACAGGATTGAGGTACGACAATGCCAGTGTAAATTTAAAAGGGGTATCATACTACAATCCTTTATTAAACCTAAGTTCGGAAAAAAATATATATTTCCTAGAGTCCAACCTGAACGATAGCGGGAAATACGACGACATAAAGGTAGACTTCATAAAGCTAGAACAGGCTGACGGGAATAAGATAGATGTGTTTGAGATGAACTTAGTGCTGAAGGAATAGGGGGGTGAGAGGATTGGAGCTCTTTGGAAAAGAACTGAGAATAGACATGGAACTAAGCGAAAAGCAACAAAAGCTAGTTACAATTTTGGGGGTAGTCGTTCTTACAGTATTAATAAGCATCCCGATGATAGTAAAGCCATCCCTAAAATTGAAGGTAAAAAAACAGGAACTAGTGGCGGCTGAACAGCAAAAAGCAGTGGCTAGAACTGAGATGGAAAAAGAAAAAGGCAGATATGAATCGCTGCTCGCAGAGTATGAAAGACAGAGTGACAGGCTGGATTTCTTGGAAACAAAGTTTGAGAACTCAAGTCTACAAGACAACGCAAGCTTAAAGAAAATGGTACAGGAGATACTAGACCATCTAAAGATAATAGTCTTGGAGATAGGTGCGCCAGAGTTGGCAAAGGATGAAAGCGGCTATGTAAAAATTTACACACCTTATAAGATAGCTGGAGATGCTAATATGGTGGCCAAGTTCTTCTACTTCCTGGAAAACTCAAATTACTTAATAACATTGAGGGGAAGCTCCCTTGAGATGAAGCAGGTTCAGAATACGGACGAAAATGACGTGGAAGTCAAGTTTAAAGTGGGATCGTACTTTATTGATAAAGGTGGTGAAATGGACTTTGAATAGAAAAGTTATATGCCTATCCCTATTTTTTATCATAAGTATCCTTGCCTTTTCTGAGATAGTCCAAAACCCGCTTAAAAACTATGTGAGCAACGAAGTTTATGCAGGCGGAAATGAAAAATTTTCAGGCAGCAAAGATATATTTGAAAAGAAAATAGTGGCTAGAGACGACATTAATCAGGCAATTCTATCAGCAAAAGAAAGAATACACAATGCATTCCCTGACGTAAAACTAGTGACCAGAAAAGACAACAACTGGTACACGACCTTTTACTTTAAGGATGAGGAGAGACTGCAAAGAAAGACAGTGTCAAGTACGGTTGTGGTAAGGTCGGGCGAAAACTCATACTTTGTAAGGGCATTCAAAGATGGGTTGATAGTAAGGGATAGATTAAGCGGCGTGGAAGAAAAACTTTTAATAAAAAGAAGGTGACTGGTGATATGAAGAAGATTTTTTATATTTTCATCCTATCGATATTTTTCTTTGGAGTTGGAAACAGTGCAGCGGCACAAGAAGATTTTTACAGTAGATTGGGCAGAATAAGATACCCGTACGAACTGGACCTTAAAAAGGTGCCACTTTCGGATGTACTCAGCAATATCTCTAAGACAAGTAATGTGTCTATAGTTCCAGAATCTAGTATAGCAGATCTAGAAATAGACCTGTACATGACCAAAGGGCAGACTTTAAGGAGTATCTTAGAGACATTCAGTGCCACACATGGGTTAAAAATAAGGATAGTAAACAACACGGTTATACTAAGCAAAAAAACAGGAGACGACATTGCCGAGGCTGCCACCAGGATAATAGGTAAAGTTCTGCAAAAGGACAACCTATATGGAGTTGAAGGCGCAGAGGTTACACTACTAGACAGCGGAAAAGGATCAGAGACTACAAAAATAGGTGGAGCGTTTATATTTAACGATTTGGCCCCAGGAACCTATATAATGAGGGTAAGACACCCTGATTTCGATGAAAAAGGCGAAATAGTAGAGGTGAAATCCGGTCAAACCCTTAGCCTAGAGGTGATGCTGCAAGACAAAAAAGCAGTGGCTAAAAAGGGAATGGAAGCGGAAAATAAAGAGATAGCCTACAAACAGATAGGGAAGGTAACAGATAAAGACGGTGAACAAAAGCAAACTGAAAAAATAATTTTGAAACATGCATTTGCAAACGAGGTTAAGCAGGTAGTTACATCAGTTACAGATGGTGTAGAGGTAACTGCACTTGAAAAAATGAACATGCTTGTTCTAAAAGGTAATGAAACCAATCTAAAAACAGCAAGAAACCTGATAAAAGAGATAGACCAGCCTGTAAAACAGGTTAGAATAACAGCTCAGGTGCTTGATGTAACAGATAACCTCTTGAAAGAATTGGGGGTAGATTGGACGTATAAACACATACAAGATGGAACAGCTACAACTAAGAGTACCAATACAAACGATCTTACTGACAGTGAGCTAGAAGATTTAGGCGGCAGTCTTGCTTATGCAGTTGGAAATGAAGTCTTTGCCGGATTCACAAATGCGTTTAATTTGGAATTCATAAATATATTCAATAGCAAAGAAGACCTAATAAACGCTACAATAAACATGCTGCACCAAACAGAGGATGCAAACGTAAACGCCATACCATCAATTGTTACAATAAACGGAGAACCTGCCGACTTCAGGGTAACTGAAGAGGTAATAGTAGGAACAATAGAAGAAGAGGATGACGACGGTAACTCTGTAAAACAGCCACTGTTTAAAGAGGCCGGTGTCATATTCAAAGTTACTCCTACTATAAGGGACGGCATAGACGAACCTGACTCTATACTGCTAGATATAGATACAGAGGTAAGTAATTTTAAATTGACCTCAGGTTTTGATGAAAATGAAGGGGCGCAAATAAAAAACAATATCGCAACCAAAATAAGGGTAAACGACGGGGACAGCATATTTATAGGTGGGCTTAAAAAAGGAACATCTTCAAAAGTTGTTTCTAAAATACCTATATTAGGAGACTTACCTTTAATAGGATGGCTCTTCAAAGACGTTTCCAATACAAATAACATCAGAGAGATATACATACAGATAACAGCGGAAATAGTTACTGAAGAAAACAAAAACGCAGATATACCGGTTCAAAACTTCAGAGCAAACCCAATTGCTATGCCAGGAGCGGACATATATAAAATAGGCAAATAAAAACAAGCCCATTGGGCTTGTTTTTATTTGCCTTATTGAATTGATTCAAAGTCGATAATAGAAAACATTTTTTTAGTCACGAATCACAAGAATTTACACTAATAAAAGATATTTTGGTCACAGAGTAACACAGAGAAAAAGAGAGAGTTTCACAGAGAAGTGAAATTAATAGGGATACATAAAGAAAGCGTTGCTCAAAGATTTTAATCGACTCGTGTGATCCGTGAAAATTCGTGACAAAAAATATCTTTAATTGTAAGAGGTTTTCTCTGTGCGCCTCATGTTTTATATCTCTGTGAAGTTCTGTGTCTAAAGAAGGGTTTTGAATAAATTCAGTAATTTGTATGGATACCAAAGGTATGAATTTGAGGTAAGAATTTATAATATGTGAGATACAGTTTTTAAATTTTTGTTTTTGCAACATCATTGCTGTTGTGGTATAATAAGCAATAAAATTGTTGGAGGAATTATAGTATGGTAAGCAAACTAAGGCTAAATGAAATACTAAATTCATTTAAAAATAGAACTATAGCTGTTATCGGAGATATGATGATAGATGAGTATATTTTCGGTAACGTATCGAGGATATCGCCCGAAGCTCCGGTACCTGTGGTAAATGTAGTAAAAGAGAGGTTTGTTTTGGGAGGGGCGGCCAATGTGGTAAACAACCTATCCAGCCTAGGTGCGAAAACTATCTCCTTTGGAGTGGTTGGACAAGATGAAAACGCCAAGAAGCTGATAAAAGAGTTTTCAGATAAAAATGTCGATATTTTTGGGATAATCGAGTGTGAGGACAGGCCGACCATCATAAAAAAAAGGGTAATCGCACATAACCAGCAACTTTTAAGGTTGGACTGGGAGAAAAGAAGAGATATAAGCAACGGAATAGAAGATCAGATTATTTCCGAGTTAAAGAAAAATATAGACAGGATAGACGGGGTTATACTCTCCGACTATGATAAAGGAGTTTTGACTCCAAGACTGGCCAAAGAGGTAATAAAAATATCCAATGAATACGGGAAAATAGTAGTTGTAGATCCGAAACCAAAAAATTCTTTAAATTATAAAGGCGCCACATCTATGACACCTAATATGAAAGAGTCTGTGGAATGCCTCGGTATGGAGATACCAGAAACAGAGGACGGGGTAATTGAGCTCGGTAAAAAAATAAGAGAGACCCTAGACCTGAAAAACCTCCTTATGACAAGAAGCGAAAAGGGGATGTCTTTGTTTCAAGAGCACGAAATAGATCATATACCTACATTTGCAAAAGAGGTTTATGACGTGACTGGAGCTGGGGATACAGTAATATCTGTTTATACACTTGCCGCAGCTGCGGGGGCATCTTATGAGGAAGCGGCGAAAATAGCAAATACAGCAGCGGGGATAGTTGTGGGAAGAGTGGGGACCTCAACTGTAACGAAAGAGGAGATAATCGACTTCTACGAAGAACTTTACAACGGTGCACATTCGGTTAAAGTAGAAGAAAAAGAGATATAGGAGAAAATAGGATGCTTAGGATAGGTAATGGTTATGATGTTCATAAACTCGTAGAAGGTAGAAAGCTCATACTTGGAGGGGTAGACATACCCTTTGAAAAGGGACTCTTAGGGCACTCAGATGCAGATGTGTTGGTACATGCTATAATGGATGCCATGGTAGGAGCATTAGCCTTAGGCGACATAGGAAGCCACTTTCCGGACGATGACATGAAGTATGAGGGGATCTCTAGTCTGAAACTGTTGGAAGCGGTGAATGATATAGTTAGGGAAAAGGGTTACAGGGTATCTAATCTAGATTCTATAGTTGTTATGCAGAAGCCTAAGCTTAGGACACACATAGAAAAAATGATAGAAAATATAGCTGAGGTGCTAAGAATATCTGAAGACAGGGTAAGCATAAAGGCCACCACAGAGGAAAAGTTGGGGTTTACTGGTGATGGTAGCGGTGTAAAATCATATGCTGTGCTGCTTCTCGAGAGAATATAAGAGTGAATTTCCACAGATGTCTATCTGTGGATTTTTTAAAGAGGCTAGTATTTATTCTATGGTATATAGTTAGTTCATGGTAGATTATTGAATTGATCTAAAGTCGATAATAGAAAACATTTTTTTAGTCACGAATCGCACGAATTTACACTAATAAAAGATATTTTGGCTGCAGAGTGACACATAGGAAAATAAAGAGTTTCACAGAGTAATAAAAAGACTTTAGACATAATCGGGGCTTGTTTGAAGACTTTAATTTGTTTATGTGATCCGTGAAGATTCACGATAAAAAATATCTTTATTCTAGAGTATTTTCTCTGTGCGCCTGATGTTTTAAAGCTCTGTGTCTAAAGAAGGGTTTTGAATAAATTCAGTAGTTTATATTTTGTAAAAATGTATAAGGCATATAATAGTTTAAGTTTTGAAAAGGGGATAGGCAATGGCGATTTTACAAGTGAATAATATATGTAAAAGCTTTTCAGGGGAGTACCTGTTAAATGATATAAGCTTTTCCATAGATGAAAAAGATAAAATAGGACTTATAGGGTTAAACGGTGCCGGGAAAACCACCCTAGTAAAGATAATCTTGGGTGAAGAGGAGCATGATCAGAACCCAAGCAATCAAAAATCTGGGACTGTCAGTAAAAAAAACGGTCTGAAGATAGGTTATCTGTCGCAGCATTTCGAGCTATGTGAGGAAAATAGCGTTTTTGATGAACTTATGGAAGTTTTCTCTCAGCAGAAAGAGGACTACAAAAAAATACAGGGGCTCAACTCCAGGCTTGCATATGACTTGGAAAACTTTGACGCAATAATGGAGGAGCTCTCCAAACTCACGGCTAGATACGAGCAGGAAGAAGGATACGCCGTAGAGTACAGAGTAAAACAGGTACTAAACGGGCTAAACTTCCCAGAGGAGAAATGGGGACTGAACATCAAAAGTCTAAGCGGGGGACAAAAATCAAGAGTTGCCCTGGGTAAGATACTCTTAGAAGAACCAGAGCTTTTAATTCTGGATGAGCCTACGAACCACCTTGATTTGAATGCAACTGAATGGCTGGAAAAGTTTTTGAAAAATTATAATAAAGCTGTCTTTATAATATCCCATGACAGATATTTTTTAGACAGCGTAACAAACAGGATATTTGAAATAGAAAACAAAGGGTTAAAGACTTACAACGGCAACTTTAGTGACTATTTAATACAAAAGGAGCTTATACTTAAGGGTCTCATAAAAGCGTACGAAAAAGAGCAGGAAAAGATAAAACAAACCGAGGATTTTATAAGAAAATATAAGGCAGGTATAAAATCAAAGCAAGCCAGGGGAAGAGAAAAGCTACTCGATAGAATGGAAAAAATGGATAACCCCATTACCAAAATAAGAAAAATGAAGCTTAAGTTTGAAGTTGAGAATCCAAGTACAGACCGGGTTTTAAAGATAAGAGGCCTTGCAAAATCTTTTGGCGGAGAGAGCATATTTGAAAATGTAAACCTGGAGCTTTACAGGGGAGACAGAGTAGGTCTAATAGGTAAAAATGGTGTGGGCAAGTCCACTATTTTAAGGATAGTGAACGGTTTTGTACAAAAAGACGGAGGAGAACTAGAGTACGGAGAAAAACTAAAGGTAGGCTATTATGACCAAAACCACGAGGGGCTAAACTACGAGAATACAATCCTAGATGAACTCAGAATGAACTACCCACTCTCAGAAGAGGAAGCCAGAAGCATAGCAGGGGGATTTTTGTTTTCAGATGAGGATGCCATGAAGTGCATAGGAGACCTTAGTGGAGGCGAACGGGCAAGAGTTGTACTGATGAAAATGATATTGGACAAGCCAAACTTCATTATATTAGATGAGCCAACCAATCACCTAGACATATACTCTAGGGAAGTTTTAGAGGAAGCGCTGGAACAGTATGATGGAACCCTTATAGTTGTTTCCCACGATAGACATTTTTTAGAAAGTGTAGTAAATAAAATCTACGAAATAAAAAAAGACGGAAGCACGGAATTCAAAGGTGATTACGATTCATATAAAAAGTACAGTGAGAATTCAAAAGAAGACAAGGCTATAAATTCAGACTACGAGGATCAGAAAAAGAAAAAAAATAGGATTAATTCTCTGAAAAAAAAATTAAATGAACTCGAAGGTCAGATTGAAAGCCTAGAGTTAAAAAAGGCTGAAATGGATGCCGTATATGAAAAAGCCGGGAAAAACAACGATCTAGATAAGCTGATAGAACTTCAAACCGAGATTGAAAAAATAGATGAAGATATAATGAAAAGCATGGAAAATTGGGAAGAAACAGAGCTAGAGCTCGTCGAACTGGAAGCAGATATATAAAAATACAAGAGCGTTGCCGGAGCTGATATACTGGGATATGTAGAGTTAAAATTCATACAGAATATCGGCCCGCAAGGCTGTTTTTTGTCGCTTGACTTTTTGCAAGTGATAGAGTATAATACTCAAGTTATGATGTAAAGTAAACATTGAAAAATTCAGGAAGGAGGGTAAAATGCCTACTATAAACCAATTAGTAAGAAAAGGAAGAAAAACACTAGAAGAAAAGAAAAAATCACCAGCATTACAAGCTAACCCACAAAGAAGAGGGGTTTGTGTAAGGGTATACACAAGTACACCTAAAAAACCAAACTCAGCTCTTAGAAAAGTTGCAAGGGTAAAGCTTACTAACGGAATAGAAGTAACTGCTTATATCCCAGGAATCGGGCACAACTTACAAGAACACTCGATCGTACTTGTAAAAGGTGGAAGAACAAAAGATTTACCAGGGGTAAGATATAAAGTTATAAGAGGTGCACTGGACGCAGCTGGTGTGGCTAACAGAAAACAAGGAAGATCTAAATACGGAGCGAAAAAAGGATAATATCGGGAGGTGAACAGTAAAAAATGTCAAGAAGAAGAGCAGCGGTAAAAAGAGCTGTGTTACCTGATTCAAGATACGGAGACGTAGTGGTAACTAAGTTCATTAATGCAATAATGTTAGATGGTAAAAAATCATTAGCTGAGAATATATTCTACAGCGCAATGGATAAAATTGAAGAGAAAACTGGTCAAGCAGGAATAGAGGTATTCAGACAAGCTATGGAAAACGTGAGACCTCAATTAGAAGTTAGATCTAGAAGAATCGGAGGAGCTACTTACCAAGTTCCGGTTGAAGTAAGAGTTGAAAGACAACAAGCGCTATGTATTAGATGGCTTATTACTTACACTAGACAAAGAAAAGAATACAGCATGATAGAGAAATTAGCGGCTGAGCTAATGGCTGCAGCGAACAACGAGGGAGCTTCTATCAAGAAAAAAGAAGATACTTATAAAATGGCAGAGGCAAACAGAGCATTCGCGCACTATAAATGGTAATTCAGCGGTTGTTATGTAGACTAGGGACACCTTAAAATTTATCAAGGAGGAAAATCTCAAATGGCGAGAAAAGTTTCTTTACAAAAAACAAGAAACATTGGTATCATGGCCCACATCGACGCCGGTAAAACTACTACAACTGAAAGAATACTATTCTATACAGGAGTAGAGCATAAAATCGGAGAAGTTCATGATGGTGCGGCTACAATGGACTGGATGGAACAAGAGCAAGAAAGAGGTATAACAATAACTTCTGCTGCGACAACATGTTTCTGGAAAGAACACAGGATAAATATAATAGACACACCAGGACACGTGGACTTTACAGTTGAAGTTGAAAGATCATTAAGGGTGCTAGATGGATCAGTTGCTGTATTCTCAGCGGTTGACGGAGTACAACCACAGTCTGAAACTGTATGGAGACAGGCTGACAAGTACGGAGTACCGAGAATGGCTTTCTTTAACAAAATGGACAGGGTAGGAGCAGACTTCGAGATGTGTGTAAACGACATCAGAGAAAAGCTTGGATCTAACCCGGTACCTATCCAACTTCCTATCGGAGCAGAGGATGACTTCGAGGGTGTAATCGACCTTATCCAGATGAAAGAATTAATCTGGACAGGGGACGAAATGGGGGCTGCTTATGATGTAAGAGAAATAAGAGCTGACCTAGCTGATAAAGCTGAAGAGTACAGAGAAAAAATGATAGAGTCTATCGTTGAAACTGACGATGTTCTTATGGAAAAATTTTTTGGAGGAGAAGAAATCTCTGAAGAAGAACTGAAAGTGGCTCTTAGAAAAGCTACTATAGCAAATGCGATAGTTCCAGTAACTTGCGGGACAGCTTTCAAAAATAAAGGGGTACAACCTCTACTTGACGCAGTAGTTGACTTTATGCCGTCTCCGTTAGATATAGGAGCTGTAAAAGGAACTGACGTTAAAGATTCAGAAAAAGCACTAGAAAGACAACCTGCTGACGAAGAATCGTTCTCAGCTTTAGCATTTAAAATCATGACTGACCCATTCGTAGGAAAACTTGCTTTCTTCAGGGTTTACTCAGGAGTTCTTGAAAAAGGATCTTACGTAATGAACTCTACTAAAGGCAAGAAAGAAAGAATGGGAAGAATCCTACAAATGCATGCTAACAAAAGAGAAGAAATCGAAACAGTTTACTGTGGAGATATCGCAGCGGCAGTAGGACTTAAAGATACTGTAACTGGAGACACTCTATGTGATATGGACAACCCTATCATACTTGAGAAAATGGAATTCCCTGAACCAGTTATCTCGGTTGCTGTTGAACCTAAAACAAAAGCTGACCAAGAAAAAATGGGTATAGCCCTTGCAAAACTTGCAGAGGAAGACCCTACATTCAGAGTTAAAACTGATGAAGAAACTGGTCAAACTATCATCTCTGGAATGGGAGAACTTCACCTTGAAATTCTTGTAGACAGAATGAAAAGAGAGTTCAAAGTTGAATCTAACGTAGGTAAACCACAAGTTGCTTACAGAGAAACAATAACTGGAAACAGTGATACAGAAGTTAAATACGCAAAACAATCTGGTGGTAGAGGACAATACGGACACGTTAAAATCCAAGTTGAGCCTAACCCAGGAAAAGGTTACGAATTCATTAACAAAATCACTGGAGGGGCTATTCCAAGAGAGTATATACAACCTGTTGACAAAGGGATCCAAGAAGCCCTTGAAGGTGGAGTTATCGCAGGATACCCAATGGAAGACGTTAAAGTAACTCTTTACGACGGGTCATTCCATGAAGTTGACTCATCTGAGATGGCATTTAAAATCGCAGGATCTATGGCTATGAAAAAAGCTGCAAAAGAAGCGGCACCTGTAATCCTAGAACCTGTATTTAAAGTAGAAGTAACTACTCCAGAAGAGTACATGGGAGACCTTATAGGTGACCTTAACTCTAGAAGGGGTATGGTATCTGGAATGACTGATAGAGCCGGAGCTAAGATAATCAATGCTAAAGTTCCATTATCTGAAATGTTTGGGTATGCTACTGACTTAAGATCTAAATCTCAAGGAAGAGCTACTTACGCAATGGAATTCTCAGAATATACACAAGTTCCATCTGGGATCCAAAAGCAAATTATTGAAGAAAGAATGAAGTAATTAAATTTGATTAAGAGGTGCTCCAGCAGGGGCACCAACAAAATTATTAAATAAAACTTAGACATATAGGAGGAAAAAAATGGCTAAACAAAAGTTTGAAAGAACAAAACCTCACGTTAACGTAGGGACAATCGGACACGTAGACCACGGTAAAACTACAACTACAGCAGCTATCTCAAAAGTACTATCTGACAGAGGGCTAGCTCAAAAAGTTGATTTTGACAACATCGACCAAGCGCCAGAAGAAAGAGAAAGAGGAATCACAATCAACACAGCACACATCGAGTACGAAACAGAAGCTAGACACTACGCTCACGTAGACTGTCCAGGCCATGCTGACTATGTAAAAAACATGATCACTGGAGCAGCTCAAATGGATGGAGCTATCCTAGTAGTATCAGCGGCAGACGGACCAATGCCTCAAACAAGAGAGCACATCCTACTTTCTAGACAGGTTGGTGTACCTTACATCGTAGTATACCTAAACAAATGTGACATGGTAGACGACGAAGAACTGCTAGAATTAGTAGAAATGGAAGTAAGAGAACTATTATCTGAGTATGGATTCCCAGGGGACGACGTACCAGTAATAATGGGATCTTCACTAGGAGCTCTTAACGGAGAAGCTGAGTGGGAAGAAAAAATAATGGAGCTTATGGGTGCAGTAGATTCTTACATCCCAACTCCAGCAAGACCAGTAGATCAACCATTCCTAATGCCGGTAGAGGACGTATTCACAATCACTGGAAGGGGAACAGTTGTTACAGGAAGAGTAGAAAGAGGAGTAGTTAAAGTAGGAGAAACTATAGAGATCATAGGTATCAGAGATACTCAAACAACTACTTGTACAGGAGTAGAGATGTTCAGAAAACTTCTTGACCAAGGAGAAGCAGGAGACAACATCGGAGCTCTATTAAGAGGAATCAAGAAAGATGACGTAGAAAGAGGACAAGTACTAGCGAAACCAGGATCAATCACTCCTCATACAGACTTCACGTCAGAAGTATACGTACTAACTAAAGAAGAGGGAGGAAGACATACTCCGTTCTTCACAGGATACAGACCACAATTCTACTTCAGAACAACAGACATCACAGGATCAGTAAACCTACCAGAAGGTGTAGAAATGGTAATGCCTGGGGATAACATCGAAATGACAGTACAATTAATTCACCCAATTGCGATGGAAGAAGGACTAAGATTCGCGATAAGAGAAGGTGGAAGAACAGTAGCATCTGGAGTTGTTTCAACAATAGTTAAATAGTTAAGTTATTTGTTGCAAATTTTACTTTTGTAAAAGAAACAAAAAGCTTTTCATATTTTTCAAATTGTGATATAATGTTAAAACTGATGGAATGGCGAAGGCTGATGCCCTCGCCATTCTAATGAAAAATAATAACAATAGCGGACTTTGAAAATTGTATAGGAGGTGCAAGACTTTAAATGGCTTCAAACAAATTAAGAATTTATTTAAAAGCTTACGATCATAAATTATTAGATCAATCTGCGAAAAAGATAGCCGAGGTAGCTAAAAAATCAGGTGCTGAGATTGCGGGACCTATGCCGCTGCCAACAAAAATTAAAAAGTACACAGTACTTAGATCAGTTCATGTGAACAAAGATTCAAGAGAACAATTCGAGATGAGAGTTCATAAAAGAGTGGTTGAGATCAAAAACTCAAACCAAGGGACTATCAAAGCGTTAACTTCTGTTAACTTACCTTCAGGGGTAGGAATCGAAATTAAACAAGCTTAATTTGTTTGATTTTATTATTTTGTAGGTAGAACTTTCGGTATTATTCAGTTTAATATAGATATAGCTTACATAATAATACAAGTTGGCAAGTAGAACCACGAGGAACAGTTGTCAACCAATATATTATTTGATGGAGGTAAAAAAATGTCAGGAATTTTAGGAAAAAAAATTGGAATGACACAAATTTTCGAAAATGGAAAATTTGTTCCAGTTACAGTAGTAGAAGCGGGACCTAACTACGTGCTACAAAAGAAAACTTCTGAAAAAGAAGGATACACAGCACTTCAAATAGGTTTCGATGAGAAGAAAGAAAAAAACACAACTAAGCCTATGATGGGGATCTTTAAAAAAGCGGGAGTGAAACCGTTAAGATTCGTTAAAGAGCTTAGAGTTGACTCTGTTGAAGGTTATGAGTTAGGGCAAGAAATCAAAGTTGATTCGTTTGAAGGTGTCGAGTATGTGGACATAACAGGAACTTCTAAAGGTAAAGGTACTGCAGGGGTTATGAAAAGACATAACTTCGGTGGAAACAGAGCTACTCACGGGGTTTCTAGAAACCACAGACTTGGAGGATCAATCGGACAATCGTCATTCCCTTCAAAAGTATTAAGAGGATTGAAAATGGCTGGAAGATTAGGGAACGCAGCAGTGACTGTGCAAAACCTAAAAGTTGTTAAAGTTGATGCGGAGAACAATGTAATGTTGATAAAAGGTGCCGTTCCAGGATCGAAAAACGGATACCTAGTAATCAAACCAGCTAATAAGAAGTAGTTTGACTTAGAGGAAGGAGGAGAATAATGCCAGTTTTATTAGATATATACAATCTATCAGGTGAGAAAACAGGAACTGTAGAAGCTATGGACGCAGTTTTTGGAATTGAGCCTAATAAAGCTGTATTACACGAAGTGTTGACTGCGGAGCTAGCAGCGGCTAGACAAGGAACTGCAGCTACAAAAACAAGAGCAATGGTAAGAGGTGGAGGAAGGAAGCCTTTCAGACAAAAAGGGACTGGAAGAGCTAGACAAGGATCCATAAGAGCACCTCACATGGTTGGAGGGGGAGTAACTTTCGGACCTCAACCAAGATCATACGAGAAAAAAGTAAATAAAAAAGTAAGAAAGCTAGCTATCAAATCAGCGCTTTCTGAAAAAGTAAGAGAAGGTAACGTAGTTATTATTGAAGGAACTATCGAAACTCCTAAAACTAAAACTATAGTTGCTTTAACAAAAGCCTTGGAAGCGAACAACAAACAGATGTTCGTAGTAAGCAACTTAGCAACTGATGCTGACTTCAACCTATACCTGTCGGCTAGAAACTTAGAAAATGCTGTTGTATTACAACCAAGCGAACTAGGTGTTTACTGGTTACTAAAACAAGATAAAGTAATCGTAACAAAAGAAGCACTTAAGGCTATTGAGGAGGTGCTAGCATAATGACTGCTTACGATATAATAAAAAAACCAATCGTCACAGAAAAATCTGAGATTTTAAGAAGAGAGTCTAATAGATACACTTTCGAGGTGAACCCTAAAGCCAACAAAATTGAGATCGGAAAAGCCGTTGAGGCGATCTTCAACGTTAAAGTGGAAGGGGTAGCTACTTTAAGCATCAAATCTGTAACTAAAAGACACGGGATGAAACTATACAAAACTCAAGCTAAGAAAAAAGCAATAGTGAAAGTAAAAGAAGGGGACAAAATAACTTATTTTGAAACTGTGTAAGGCATGAGTTTGACAGATGATTATAGGTCTAAAATTTTCAAATGGAGGTAAAGAAGCTTATGGCGATCAAGAAGTTAAAAGCTATCACTAACGGAACTAGACATATGTCGCTTCTTGTTAGTGAAGATATAGATAGCGTAAGACCTGAGAAATCTTTGACAGTGCCACTAAAATCTGCTTACGGTAGAGATAACTTTGGGCACAGAACAGGTAGAAATAGACAAAAAGGTCACAAAAGATTATACAGAATAATCGATTTCAAAAGAAACAAAATGGACGTACCAGCGAAAGTTGCTTCAATCGAGTATGATCCAAACAGAACATCTAACATCGCGTTACTACACTATGTAGATGGAGAAAAAAGATATATACTAGCACCTAAAGGCCTAAAAAAAGGCGATACGGTAATGACTGGTGCAAATGCTGAGTTCAAACCAGGAAACGCACTAAAACTAAAAGACCTACCAGTGGGAACTCAAATCCACAACATCGAATTACAACCTGGAAGAGGTGGACAAATCGCTAGATCTGCAGGAACTGCTGCAAGATTAGTAGCTAAAGAAGGAACTTACTGTCACGTTGAGATGCCTTCTGGAGAACTAAGATTAATCCACAAAGACTGTATGGCTACAATCGGTGAAGTAGGAAACTCTGAGCACGGACTAGTATCAATTGGTAAAGCAGGAAGAAACAGAAACATGGGAAGAAGACCTCATGTAAGAGGATCTGCAATGAACCCAGTTGATCACCCACACGGAGGAGGGGAAGGAAGAACTCCTATCGGAAGAAAATCTCCAGTTACTCCATGGGGTAAACCTACACTTGGTGTTAAGACTAGAGGTAAAAAATCATCAGATAAATTTATCGTAAGAAGAAGAAAATCTAAATAATTTCTGAGAGGAGGCAATACTTAAATGGCTCGTTCGTTAAAAAAAGGACCTTTCATTGACCACCACTTAAAGAAAAAAGTATTAGAAGCAGTAGAGAGTGGTAATGTAAAAGCAATAATCAAAACTTGGTCTAGAAGATCAACTATTTTCCCTGAATTCGTTGGGCTAACTTTCGGAGTATACAACGGGAAAAAACATATACCTGTTCACGTAACAGAACATATGGTTGGACATAAATTAGGTGAGTTCGCACCAACAAGAACTTATCACGGACACGGAAAAGACGCTAAAAAAGGTAAGAAAAAATAAAAATTGATTCCTATTATTAAATAGATAGATTTATGAGAGGAGGCTTTAATAGTGGAAGCTAAAGCAGTAACACGTTTTGTGAGACTATCTCCAACAAAAGCTAGATTAGTGGCTGACTTAGTAAGAGGAAAATCAGCTGTACAAGCTTTAGATATATTACAGTTCACAAATAAAAAAGCGGCAAAAATAATCAAGAAAACATTGTCATCGGCAATTGCTAATGCGACAAACAATTTTGATATGGACGAAGAAAAATTATACGTTTCAACTATAATGGTTAACCAAGGACCGGTTTTAAAAAGAATCAGTCCGAGAGCAATGGGAAGAGCGGACATCATAAGAAAACCAACAGCTCACATTATTGTAGCGGTAAGCGAAAAGTAATAAGGAGGTATGAAGAGTGGGACAAAAGGTAGATCCTAGAGGACTAAGACTTGGAATTACAAGAACTTGGGATTCTAGCTGGTATGCAGACAAAAAAGAGTATGCTAAATACTTTCATGAAGATATCGAGATCAAAGAATTGATCAAAAAAACTTACTACCATGCTGGAATCGCGAAAATTAACATTGAGAGAACATCACCTTCACATGTTGTTGTGATTATTCATACAGCAAAAGCTGGTATTGTTATCGGTAGAAAAGGTTCAGAAATAGAGTCTTTAAAAGCCAAGTTAGAACTACTAACTGGTAAAAAAGCTACTATAAAAGTGCAAGAAGTAAAACAGTTCAACAAAGACGCGGTACTTGTTGCTGAAAACATCGCAACATCTATCGAAAGAAGGGTAGCTTACAAAAGAGCAGTAAACCAAGCTATCATGAGAGCTGAAAGAGCAGGAGCCTTAGGAATAAAAGTAATGGTTTCTGGAAGATTAAACGGAGCTGAGATCGCAAGATCGGAATGGTCAGTATCAGGAAAGGTACCTCTACATACATTAAGAGCTGACATAGAATACGCAACAGCGACAGCACGTACAACTTATGGAGCCATCGGAATAAAAGTATGGATATACCACGGTGAAGTTCTTCCAACTAAAAGGGAAGGGGGCGAAGAGTAATCATGTTGATGCCTAAAAGAACAAAACACAGAAAAAGCTTCAGAGGTAGAATGAAAGGGAAAGCTCAAAGAGGAAACACAGTAGCTTTCGGTGACTTCGGATTACAAGCTCTAGAAGCACACTGGATTACAAATAGACAAATCGAAGCATGTAGGGTAGCTATAAACAGAACTTTCAGAAGGGAAGGGGACACTTACATAAGAATATTCCCTGACAAACCTATCACAGCAAGACCAGCCGGAGTAAGGATGGGTAAAGGTAAAGGTAACGTTGAAGGTTGGGTATGCGTAGTGAAACCTGGAAGAATCATGTTCGAAGTTGGCGGAGTTACTGAAGAGAAAGCAGTTGCTGCTTTGAGAAAAGCATCGATGAAACTACCTATCGCATGTAAAATCGTAAAAAGAGAGAACGGTGGTGATAATTAATGAAAGCTAAGGAAATAAGAGCACTAGCAACGGAAGATTTAGTTGCAAAATGTAAGGAGCTAAAGGAAGAATTGTTCAACCTGAAATTCCAACTTTCATTAGGTCAACTAACTAATACTGCTAAAATTAGAGAAGTAAGAAGAGACATAGCTAGAATAAAAACTGTCTTAACCGAAAGATAAGGATAGAATAGTTCGGATAAACATATTTATGTAAGGAGGTTGAAAACTTGCGTAACGAGAGAAAAGTAAGAGAGGGTATCGTTGTTTCTGACAAAATGGACAAAACTGTAGTTGTCATGGAAGAAGTAATGGCGTTCCACCCACTTTATAAAAAAAGTGTTAAAAAATCTGTTAAATATAAAGCTCATGACGAGAACAACGTTTGCAAAAGTGGAGACAAAGTAAAAATCATGGAGACTAGACCATTATCAAAAGATAAAAGATGGAGAGTCGTTGAAATATTAGAAAAAGCGAAGTAATAATTAAGCTATTTGAGAGGAGGATAACTTAATGGTACAACAACAAACAATCCTTAATGTTGCTGATAACTCTGGAGCTAAAAAGCTTATGGTTATTAGAGTACTAGGTGGATCTAAAAGAAGATTCGGTAGAATCGGAGATGTAGTTGTAGCATCAGTTAAAGAGGCTATCCCTGGCGGAAACGTAAAAAAAGGGGATGTTGTTAAGGCTGTTGTGGTTAGAACTAAAAAAGAGACTAGAAGAGAAGACGGTTCATACATAAAATTTGACGACAACGCAGGAGTTGTTCTTACGGCAAACTTAGAAGCTAGAGGAACAAGGATTTTCGGACCAGTAGCAAGAGAATTAAGGGCAAAAGGTTTCATGAAAATAGTATCTCTTGCACCTGAAGTAATATAAGAGAGGAGGCAGTAATTGTGGCTAAACCTAAAATAAAGTTCGTTCCTGATAAAATTCATGTAAAATCTGGAGATACAGTATACGTAATCTCTGGTAAAGATAAAGGAAAAACTGGAAAAATCGTAAAAGTATTCCCTAAAAAAGGAAAAATCGTAGTTGAAGGCATAAATGTAGTAACTAAACATTTAAAACCAACTCAAATGAACCCACAAGGCGGAGTTGTTACAAAGCCTGCTCCAATTTTCTCATCTAAAGTTATGGTGTATGATGAAAAAGCTGGAAAACCAACAAGAATCGGTTATAAAGTCGTTGACGGGAAAAAAGTAAGATACTCAAAAGTATCTGGAGAAGTTCTATAAGAAGGGAGGATAACGTAAGTGTCTAAATACGTTTCTAGATTACAAACTAAATATAATGAAGAAATCGTACCAGCTCTTATGTCTGAGTTAGGGCTTAAAAACGTAATGGAAGCTCCTAAACTAGAGAAGATAGTAGTAAATATGGGAGTTGGAGAGGCTACTCAAAACGTTAAGCTAATAGATGCTGCTATAGGTGACTTAACTATCATAACTGGTCAAAAACCTGTTGTTAGAAAAGCTAAGAAATCAGAAGCAGGATTCAAACTAAGAGAAGGAATGCCTATCGGTGCAAAAGTTACATTAAGAAAAGAAAGAATGTATGACTTTTTAGATAGATTAGTAAGTGTGGTATTACCAAGGGTAAGAGACTTCGAAGGAATTTCGGCTAAAGCATTTGACGGAAGAGGAAACTACTCTTTAGGATTAGTTGATCAGTTAGTTTTCCCTGAAATCGAATACGATAAAGTTGAAAAACTTTTCGGTATGTCAATCACTATCGTTTCTTCGGCTAAAAACGACGAAGAGGGGAGAGCTTTGTTAAAAGCTTTCGGAATGCCTTTCAAAAAATAATTAAGGAGGTAAACTCTAATGGCTAAAAAAGCAATGGTTCAGCGTGAAATCAAAAGAGAAAAATTAGTAGATAAATACGCTGCAAAAAGAGCTGAATTAAAAGCGAAAGCTAAAAAAGGAGATTTAGAAGCAGTAGAAGCATTATCTAAACTACCTAGAAACGCATCTCCTACAAGGCTTAGAAATAGATGTGAAATCAACGGAAGACCTAGAGGTTACATGAGAGAGTTCGGAATCTCGAGAGTACAGTTCAGACAATTAGCTGGAGCGGGAGTAATCCCTGGGGTAAAGAAATCAAGCTGGTAAGAGATATAGATAATAGGAAGGAGGATAAGTGTAGATGTATTTAACAGATCCAATTGCAGATATGCTAACAAGGGTTAGAAACGCAAACTCAGCAATGCATGAAAAAGTGGATGTGCCTTTTTCTAAAATGAAAGAAGCGGTAGCTAACATCTTAAAAGAAGAAGGATACATTTTAAACTATAAAGTGATAACTGATGGAAATAAGAAAAACATCAGAGTTTATCTAAAATATGACGGTAAAGAAAGAGTAATCAAAGGGTTGAAAAGAATATCTAAACCTGGAAGAAGGGTTTACTCTTCAGTAGAAGAAATGCCTAGAGTACTATCTGGACTAGGAATCGCAATTGTTTCAACACCAAAGGGAGTAGTAACTGACAGAACTTGTAGAGCAGAAAAAGTCGGCGGAGAAGTTCTTTGCTTCGTATGGTAATATCTAGAGTGGAGGTGTAATTAGATGTCAAGAGTAGGTAAAAAGCCTGTTGTAATACCTGCTGGTGTAGAAGTTACTATCAATGCAACTGAAGTAACTGTAAAAGGACCTAAGGGAACTTTAAGTAAAAAATTCTATGAAGAATTGACTATAAAACAAGAAGACAATCAAATTATAGTAGAGAGACCAAACGACCTTCCAAACGTAAGAGCTTTGCACGGAACTGCAAGAGCCCTTATCAATAATATGGTAGTTGGAGTATCTCAAGGGTTTAGAAAAAGCCTAGAACTAGTAGGGGTTGGATACAGAGCTAAAGCTGCTGGAAAAGGGCTAGAGCTTTCACTAGGATACTCGCATCCGGTAGTTATCAACGAGGTTTCTGGAATTACTTTCACAGTAGAAGGTAACACAAAAGTTCACGTAGACGGAATCGAGAGAGAAGTTGTAGGCCAAGTAGCTGCTGATATCAGAGCTAAAAGAGCTCCTGAACCTTACAAAGGAAAAGGGGTTAAGTACTCTGACGAGGTTGTTAGAAGAAAAGAAGGAAAGAAATCGTAAGGTAGCTTAAGGTAAAGGAGGTTAACGGAGTTGTTTAAAAAAGTTGACAGAAAAGCTGTGAAAAATAGAAAACACGCATCAATCAGAAGTAAAATTTCTGGTACAGCGGAAAAACCGAGACTAGCTGTTTACAGATCAAATAACAACATCTTTGCGCAATTAATTGACGATGTTAATGCTGTAACTTTGGCATCTGCTTCAACTATAGATAAAGAACTAAAAGCTGAAGTTAAACACGGTGGAAATGTTGAATCTGCTAAAATGGTGGGGAAAAAGCTTGCTGAAAGAGCTGCGGCTAAAGGTATAGAGACTGTAGTTTTTGATAGAGCGGGATATAAATACACTGGAAGAATCCAAGCACTAGCAGATGCTGCTAGAGAAGCTGGACTTAAATTTTAGACAAGAGAGGAGGACAATTCTTGGCAAAGTTCAACGATAAAGATAATCAATTTAGTGAAAAAATATTAAGAATTAACAGGGTTTCAAAAACTGTTAAAGGAGGAAGAAGAATATCTTTCTCTGTGCTAGCAGCTGTAGGAGATGAAAATGGTTCAATCGGATTAGGGCTTGGAAAAGCTAACGGTGTACCTGATGCTATCAGAAAAGCAATTGCTGCTGCAAAGAAAAACATGGTAAAAGTTTCTCTTAAAGGAGTAACTATTCCTCACGAACAAATTGGTAGATGGGGAGCAACTCAAGTGTGGATGAAACCTGCAACTGAAGGTACTGGAGTAATAGCTGGTTCTTCTGCAAGGGAAATCTTAGAGTTGGTAGGAGTACACGACATCTTAACCAAAGTAAGAGGGTCTAAAAATAAAATGAACGTAGCAAGAGCTACTATTGAAGGATTAAAAGAACTAAGAAATGCAGATGAAGTTGCAAGACTTAGAGGGAAAGAAGTTAAGGATATTTTAAGCTAGGGAGGTAAAGCAAATGGCTAAGCTTAGCATAAAGCTTGTAAAAAGCACTATAGGTAGAAAACCTAACCACGTAGCTACAGTAAAATCTTTGGGTCTTAAAAAATTAAATGACGTAGTAGAACAAGAAGCTACACCTGATATATTAGGTAAAGTGCAGTTAGTTTCTTATCTATTAGAGGTAAAGGAGGTATAGTCTGTGAATTTAAACGAATTATCACCAGTTGTTCCTAAGAAAGCTAGAAAAAGAGTAGGAAGAGGAGAGTCTTCTGGTCTAGGGAAAACAGCTGGAAAAGGAAGCAATGGACAAAAGTCTAGATCAGGCTCTTACGTTCACGTAGGGTTCGAAGGTGGACAAATGCCTCTAATTAGAAGAGTTCCAAAAAGAGGATTTTCTAACTCTTTATTTAAAAAAGAGTATGTAGTTATAAATTTAGATACTTTAGAAGCTAGATTTGAGGATGGAGCTACTGTAACTCCTGAATCTTTGATGGAAGCTGGAGTTGTTAAAAAATTAAAAGATGGCATTAAGATTTTAGCAAACGGAGAGATAACTAAAAAGTTAGCAATCTCTGCACATAAAGTTTCTGAAGCGGCAAAAGCTAAAATAGAAGCTGCTGGTGGATCAGTAGAAATTATTGAAGTTAAAACTTTTGCTGACGTAGCTGGAAACGCAAAATAAGTAATATAAAACTGCGTTGAAACTATGTAAAACACTAATTTGGGGTGATCCTGTTGGCTATATTGGAAAATTTTAATTCTAAGATTCAAGCCATTGGTAAACTACCAGATCTCAAAAAAAAGATTGTTTTTACACTTTTGATGTTTTTAATCGCTAGGGTTGGGACACATATTCCTGCCCCTGGCGTAGACATTGAAAGACTTTCAAGTATGGTAGCTGGAAATGACCTTTTGGGATTCATAAATATGTTTTCCGGGGGAGCATTTACAAGAGTATCTATATTTGCGCTAGGGGTTATGCCTTACATAAATGCGTCGATAGTGATGAGCTTGCTTGCAGTAATAATACCTAAATTGGAAGAGATTCAAAAAGAAGGGGAATCTGGTAGGAATAAGATAACACAATGGACTAGGTATTTGACGATAGCAATTGGGTGCATACAAGGCTTCGGTGTTTGTATGTGGCTTCAGAGTGTTGGTTTAGTTACAACCCCTGGTTTTATGTTTGTTATGACAACTGTAACAACCCTAACGGCTGGTACAGTATTTTTAATGTGGGTAGGGGAACAAATATCTGTTAAAGGTATTGGAAACGGAATCTCGCTTATTATATTTTTAAATATAATAGCTAGAATGCCTTCAACAGTTGTTCAAACTATGCAGAAGATGTCAGGTAATAAATTTTTACTGCCAGTATTAGTTATAGTTGGCTTTTTTGCATTGATGACAGTAGCTGGAATAGTTATATTTCAGTTGGGACAAAGAAAGATCCCAGTTCATTATGTAGGTAGAGGTTTTAGTGGTAAAAACAGTGTTGCTCAAAACACTTATTTGCCAATTAAAATCAATGCTTCTGGAGTAATGCCTGTAATCTTTGCATCTGTACTCATGATGCTCCCATCACTTATAATAAATGTACTACCTTCAGACATGCCGGGGTACGTAATAATAAACAGAATGTTTCAGAGAACGCATCCTGTTTATTTAGCGCTCTATGCTGCTTTGATAGTATTTTTCTCGTTCTTCTACACTGCAATAATGTTTGATCCTGAAAAGGTTGCCGAAAACCTGAAACAAGGCGGAGGGACAGTTCCTGGAATCAGACCTGGTAGAGAGACTGTTGAATATTTAGAAAAAGTAATAATGAGAATAACTTGGGGTGGCGCTGTTTTCTTAGCTGCCATTGCAGTATTGCCGATAATTATTTTTAGCACCTTTAATCTTCCTATATTTTTCGGAGGAACAGGTGTCATAATAGTTGTTGGGGTAGCATTAGATACTGTACAGCAGATAAATGCTCACCTTGTTATGAAAGATTACAAGGGTTTTATCTAAGTTATAAATTTAGGGTTTGGAGCTTAAGCTTCTAAGCTCCAGATCTTAAAGTTATAGAGTGAGGATGGCGCAGATCTACTTTTGTAAGTCTGCGTTTTAAACTTTAATTATTTAATTAATTTTTAAGGAGATGAGCTAGATGAACATAATGCTATTTGGTGCTCCAGGAGCTGGAAAAGGAACTCAAGCAAAATTTTTAATTGAGAGATATGCTATACCTCAAATTTCTACAGGGGACATACTGAGAGCAGCAATCGTAGACGGAACCGAAATGGGCTTAGAAGCCAAAAAATATATGGATGATGGGAAACTAGTTCCAGACAGCACAATCATAGGTATAATAAAAGATAGACTTCAAAAAGACGACTGCAAAAAAGGATTCATACTTGACGGATTTCCAAGAACTATAGCGCAGGCAGAGGCTTTGGAAGAGATGATGAAAGAGATGGGAATATCTTTAGACAAGGTAATCTCTCTAAATGTACCTGACGAACTTATCGTCGGAAGAATCACAGGTAGAAGGGTATGCAAAGAGTGCGGAGCATCTTTCCATGTGGAGTTCAACCCGGCTAAAGAGGAAGGGAAATGTGACTTCTGTGGTGGAGAACTTATTACAAGAAAAGACGACACAGCCGAAACTGTTGTGAAAAGGCTAGAAGCTTACCATGCTCAAACCGCACCACTTTTCAAGTTTTACAGCGAAAAGGGGATCATGGTAGATTTAGACGGCACTAAGGAAGTAGAAGAAGTTACCAAAGATATCATCAAAGTGTTAGGTTAGTTTCAGAAGAAGGAAGGCCGATATGATAATATATAAAACAAAGGCGGAAATAGAGAGAATAAGGAAGGCAAATAAGATAATCTTCGACCTCTATAGCGACGTCCTACCTGGATATATCAAACCGGGAATATCTACTTTGGAAATAGACAAGATAATAGAAGACTATATAAGAAGTAAGGGCGCTATACCAGCCACTATAGGCGTGGGTGCGGAATACGGGAACCCGTATCCGGCAGCATCATGTATCTCTGTAAACGACGGAGTGGTGCACGGAATACCCAGCAAGGAGATAATACTCAATGATGGTGACATTGTCAGCATAGACGTGGTCACCAACCTAAACGGATATTTTGGAGATTCGGCCATAACATATCCTGTAGGAAATATAGATGAAAATGCGAAGAGACTATTAGAGGTAACTAAAAAAGCTAGAGATATAGGGATAGAGGAGTGCAGAGTTGGCAACAGACTGGGAGATGTGGGATACGCAATACAAAAATACGTTGAATCCAATGGATTTACAGTTGTGAGGGATTTTTGCGGCCACGGTGTTGGGAAGGCGATGCACGAAGATCCGATGGTTCCTAATTTTGGGAGAAAGGGCAGAGGGTTTAGGATAGAAGACGGCATGGTACTGGCTATAGAACCCATGGTAAATGAAGGCAGCTACAAGGTAAAAGTGCTAGCTGACGGATGGACTGCCGTTACCAAAGACGGAAAGAGATCGGCCCATTTTGAGCACTCGGTTGCAGTTATAGATGGAAAGCCCGTTATACTTAGTAACGGCGAATAATTTTATAGATTCAGTGTTGGTGTTTTCGGCAAAAAAAACTAGACTTTTTGTGAAAAAAGTGATAGACTTAATAAGTTATTTTGTGCGGTTCGAGGGGGAACTATGGCAAAAAAAGATGTAATAGAATTAGAAGGTACTATTTTAGAAGCTTTACCAAATGCAATGTTCAGAGTTGAACTAGAAAATGGACACGTAGTATTAGGACATATTTCTGGTAAAATGAGAATGAACTACATTAAAATACTTCCTGGTGATAAGGTAATTGTACAAGTGTCGCCTTATGATCTTTCAAGAGGAAGAATAGTTTACAGAAAGAAATAAGAAAAGGAGGGAGGAAGAATGAAGGTCAGAGCATCTGTTAAACCAATTTGCGACAAATGCAAAGTAATCAAAAGACATGGGAAAATCAGAGTGATCTGTGATAACCCAAAACACAAACAAGTTCAAGGATAAGTTTGCTGTAAAGATATGTTGTGCCGTAGGGCCGATTCCTTTTGAAAAAAGGGCATATCGAGGAAAGTGTTTAGCTGGTTACTATACCAAGCGATATATATAACGTATAAGGAGGAAATCTAAGTTGGCAAGAATAGCAGGAGTAGACATTCCAAGAAATAAAAGAGTAGAAATTGCATTAACTTACATTTATGGAATTGGAAGACCAACTGCTCAAGATATATTGAAAGAAGCAGGGGTTGACTTTGACACAAGAGTAAAAGATTTAACGGAAGATGAAGTAGCGGCAATTAGAGGAATTGTTGGCAAATTAAAGGTAGAAGGGGATCTTAAAAAAGAAGTAAGACTTAACATAAAAAGACTTATGGATATAAGATGCTACAGAGGTCTAAGACACAAAATGAACCTACCTGTAAGAGGTCAAAAATCTAAAACAAACGCTAGAACTGTTAAAGGACCTAAAAGACCTATAAAAAAATAATGTCTAAAATCATATAAATGTAAGGAGGTAGCTGGACTTGGCTAAAAAAAGAGTAGCTAGTACTAAAAAGAAAAAATTAAAAAATATCCCAGTTGGGGTTGCTCATATATATTCGACTTTTAACAACACAATCGTTTCAATTACCG
The DNA here is from genome assembly GCA_963675185.2 of uncultured Ilyobacter sp. Taxonomy (GTDB): domain Bacteria; phylum Fusobacteriota; class Fusobacteriia; order Fusobacteriales; family Fusobacteriaceae; genus Ilyobacter_A. The sequence goes on along the minus strand of CAXXOH010000003.1, from coordinate 968,789 downwards.
ATAATGATGGAAAAGTAGTTACTTGGAAATCAGGTGGTACTTCAGGATTTAAAGGAACTAAAAAGGGGACTCCTTTTGCTGCTCAAATCGCAGCAGAGCAAGCAGCACAAGTTGCAATTGAAAACGGGATGAAAAAGGTAGAAGTAAAAGTTAAAGGACCTGGTTCTGGAAGAGAGGCTACTATCAGATCTCTACAAGCTGCTGGTTTAGAAGTTACAAAAATCACTGATGTAACACCAGTTCCGCATAACGGATGTAGACCGCCAAAAAGAAGAAGAGTGTAGTAGCTAATTTTTGAGAACATACCGGTTTTTAAAACTTAAAAAGGAGGAATCAGAGTAAAATGGCAATTAATAAACAGCCTGTTTTAAAGAGATGTAGGGCGCTTGGAATAGATCCAGCTGTCTTAGGGATAAATAAAAAATCAAACAGAGGTCCAAGACCTAACGCAAACACTAAATTAACTGAGTACGCGATTCAGTTGAGAGAGAAACAAAAAGCTAAATTTATATACGGAGTAATGGAAAAGCAATTTAGAAAACTATATGAAGAAGCAAATAAAAAAGACGGGGTAACTGGATACAACTTAATTCAATACCTAGAGTCAAGATTGGACAACGTTGTTTACAGATTAGGTTTTGTTAAAACAAGAAGACAATCTAGACAAATTGTTGCTCACGGACATATCTTAGTAAATGGTAAAAAAGTAGATATTGCTTCATACAGAGTAAAAGCGGGAGACGTACTCTCTATTAAAGAAGAATCTAAAAATGTTCCATTAATCAAGGAGGCTATTGAAGAAGCAACTGCGCCTGCATGGTTAGAACTAGATAAAGCTAATTTTGCTGGTAAAGTGTTACAAAATCCAACAAAAGACGACCTGGATTTTGAATTAAATGAGGCGCTAATCGTAGAGTTCTACTCTAGATAATGAAACCTTATTATAAGGGGTTGAGCATATGTTGAAAATCGAAAAAATAGCTAGAAATATAAATATATCCGAGATGAAGGAAAGTGAATTCAAAGGTCAATATATAGTGGAGCCTCTTTATAGAGGGTATGGAAACACTATAGGAAATGCTTTGAGGAGAGTTTTGCTTTCCTCTATTCCTGGAGCTGCAATAAAAGCTGTGAGAATAGAGGGGGTATTGAATGAATTTTCTGTTGTGGAAGGAATTAAAGAAGCTGTAACAGACATTGTTTTAAACATAAAAGAAATTGTTGTTAAAACTGATGTCCCTGGAGAGAAGAAAATGACCCTTTCCGTAAAAGGACCAAAGGAAATAACAGCAGCTGATATAGTTCCTGACCCAGAAATAGAGATAGTTAATCCTGAACAGGTTATCTGCACTGTAACTACAGACAGAGAAGTAGATATGGAGTTTTTAGTGGATACTGGTGAAGGATTTGTAGTAGTTGAAGATTTAGAAAAAGAGGATTGGCCAGTTGACTTTATTGCTGTTGACGCAATCTACACTCCTATTAAAAAGGTGTCTTACAAAGTAGAGGATACCATGGTTGGTAGGATAACAAACTTTGATAAATTAATCCTAAATGTAGAAACAGACGGAAGCGTAAATATTAGAGATGCAATTTCATATGCAGTAGAACTTTTGAAATTCCACCTGGAACCGTTCTTGGACTTAGGGAATAGAATGGATCATTTAAGGACTGGAGCAGAAGAAGAGGAGGAGGAAGCTGCAGAAGCTGCTTCACCTGAAAGAGATGTTCTGAATATGAAAATTGAAGAGTTAGACTTAACTGTTAGATCATTCAATTGTCTTAAAAAAGCTGGCATAGAAGAGGTTGGTCAGCTGTCAAGACTTGGTCTAAACGAGCTTCTAAAAATCAAAAATCTAGGAAGGAAATCACTGGATGAGATCCTAGAAAAAATGAAAGAATTGGGATTTGATTTAACGCAAAACTCTTCAGATGCATAATTAATATAAGGAGGAAGCCTAATAATGAATCACAATAAATCATATAGAAAATTAGGTAGAAGAAGCGAGCATAGAAAAGCGATGCTTATGAACCTAACTATATCTTTATTAAAAGAAGATAGAATCGAAACAACTGTTACTAGAGCAAAAGAGCTTAGAAAATTTGCTGAAAGAATGGTTACTTTAGGAAAAAAAGGCGATATCGCTGCTAGAAGAAGAGCGTTTGCTTTCCTAAGAGATGAAGCAACAGTTGCAAAACTGTTTGGTGAAATCGCACCTAAATACACTGAGAGAAACGGTGGATACACTAGAATATTAAAAACTGGTGTTAGAAAAGGTGACTCAGCAGAACTAGCTATCATCGAATTAGTATAACAACAAAAGAGGCTTAAATGCCTCTTTTTTATTTTTTTGAATAATATTTTACCCATATGTTTCTTCAAAAAAATTTTTTTAAATAAGAATTCCTTTAAAACCTTAGCTAAATAGTGCGTTAACGAGAACGTATATGAAATATATAGAAAAATTAAAAAAAAAATCTCTGTAAATATAAAGTTCGTTCAGAGTCAATTTTAGTACATTTCTAAAAAAAAAGACACCTAATTTAGTACAGCGGCATCATAGTGACAAAATATATCAAAAATATTATCAAATTTCAACTCAAAAAAGAGTCTTCAAAATAAAAAAAACTAAAATTGATCAATAAAGCAACTTTTTGCTAGATAAAGTTTGATCGTCCAGACCCGTTGACTTTACTGGCTTTAACGGATATAATAGGATTGAAAAGAGAGATAAATATAAAGTATTTTGGAGGTGTAAAAGATGACAGAAATCTTAGGAACAGTATCACTAACAGCATTAACACTATTGGCAGGATACATAAAAAAATAAGTAAAATATAAAAACCAAATATAAGGAAAAGATGGAGGTGTAAAAGATGGCAGAAGTATTAGGAACAGTATCACTAACAGCATTAACACTATTGGCAGGATACATAAAAAAATAAGTAAAATATAAAAACCAAATATAAGGAAAAGATGGAGGTGTAGAAGATGGCAGAAGTATTAGGAACAGTATCACTAACAGCATTAACACTATTGGCAGGATACATAAAAAAATAAGTAAAATATAAAAACCAAATATAAGGAAAAGATGGAGGTGTAAAAGATGGCAGAAGTATTAGGAACAGTATCACTAACAGCATTAACACTATTGGCAGGATACATAAAAAAATAAGTAAAATATAAAAACCAAATATAAGGAAAAGATGGAGGTGTAAAAGATGGCAGAAGTATTAGGAACAGTATCACTAACAGCATTAACACTATTGGCAGGATACATAAAAAAATAAGTAAAATATAAAAACCAAATATAAGGAAAAGATGGAGGTGTAGAAGATGGCAGAAGTATTAGGAACAGTATCACTAACAGCATTAACACTATTGGCAGGATACATAAAAAAATAAGTAAAATATAAAAACCAAATATAAGGAAAAGATGGAGGTGTAAAAGATGGCAGAAGTATTAGGAACAGTATCACTAACAGCATTAACACTATTGGCAGGATACATAAAAAAATAAGTAAAATGTAAAAACCAAATATAAGGAAAAGATGGAGGTGTAGAAGATGGCAGAAGTATTAGGAACAGTATCACTAACAGCATTAACACTATTGGCAGGATACATAAAAAAATAGCAGAAATTTATAAAAAATGCTAGGAGAGGTGATTTTTAACTTGGACACGAAACGATTAGGAATAAAAGATCTGTGACACACAGCGAGTTTTTAAGCTGGTAAATCACAGATCTTTTTATTTACAGTGAAATAAATTCAATAAAATCTATTTATAAAAACTTGGAGAGTGATAAGTGGATTTAAAGTTGTATAGGTATACTATATCCAAACCATAAATATACATTTAGTGCTTTATTATTAAATTTTTTGGATGAAAAATATAAAAGGATTTTTCCGAGTTTTTTTAAATATATTTTAAGGATTTTTTTAAGATTAATGAGTCTGTCAAGAAATTGGTGTATCCGTCCAAAATTTTTTCTATGGAATTGGCGAGGGACTAAATACGTCCCTCGAAATAGATGCTTAATTGACCTATAATTTTTGCCCATTCCCGAACTCGAATTTTCCATTTCTTAGTAATATCAATCATTGCTAGATAAAGCATCTTCAACAATGAATCGTCAGATGGGAAAATACTCTTTGACTTTGTTACTTTTCTCAGTTGACGGTTGAAGCTTTCAATTGCATTTGTCGTATAGATTAACTTTCGAATTTCTTTAGGATATTTAAACATAACAGCTATCTCGTCCCAATGATCTCGCCATGGCTTTATTGCAATATAGTATTTTTCGCTCCATTTTGCGTCAAGCTTAGCAAGAGCGTCCAACGCTGCCTCTTCATCAATGGCTGTATAAATTGGCTTGAGATCCGTTACAAAAGTTTTTCGGTCTTTGTAAGACAGATAACGAGTAGAATTACGGATCATATGTACAATGCAACGCTGCACCTCTGTTCTAGGGAATGTTGCTTCTATAGCTTCCTTGAAACCATTTAGACCATCAATCGATGCGATAAGAATATCTTCGACACCTCTATGCTGAAGATCACTTAGAACCTTTAACCAAAATTTGCTTGTTTCATTTTCACCGACCCACATTCCTAGGACTTCTTTCATACCATCAAGGTTGATACCAATAATTATGTAAACAGCTTTATTTACGATTTTGCCATCCTGTCTAACTTTGTAATGGATAGCATCCATTACAACATGGGCGTAAATTCTATCCAAAGGACGTTGTTGCCATTCTTTGATGATCGGCATGATTTTATCAGTGATCTGCGAAATCATGGTCGGTGAAATATCGATGCCATAAAGATTATTCAGATGGTCCTGAATATCTCTGACAGTCATACCTTTAGCATACATGCTTATTACTTGGTCGTCAATACTAGAAACATCCCGCTGATTTTTCTTAACGATAATTGGTTCAAACTCCCCGGAACGATCACGTGGAACTTCGATTTCAATTTTGCCGTAGTCGGAGAGAACTTTCTTCGAGCGCTTGCCGTTTCGCGTATTGTTGGTATCTTTATTTTTATAATCATATTTGCTGTAGCCTAACTCATAATCTAATTCAGCTTCAAGCATTTCTTCGATAAGATCCTTGAATTGCTCTTTAAGAAGATTCTGAACATCGGAAACATCCTTTAATTTCCCTTCTTGCATAAGTTCACGTACTTTTTGTTTGTCTAATAACCCTTTGAATGACATGTGAGTGGTACCTCCTTATTGATATTTTATTTTACATCAATTTCGGAGTTTACACCAAATATTTTACACCCTCAGATTAATAGCTGTATAGTGTTGGGTAGATTTTTATAGAAAGGAGTTTGAATGCAAGAAAAATCATCAAAGATACTTTCACCAGTTCTGTATCTTCCACATGGCGGCGGTCCACTACCGCTTTTAGGGGATGCAAGACATAATGAAATGGTTAATTTTTTAGAAAACATAAGCAAAGAACTGGGCAATCCTTCCGCTATTTTATTGATAAGCGCCCATTGGGAAGAGGAGAAGGCTACAATAAGCAGCGGAGAACGCCCGGAGCTTATCTACGACTATTATGGTTTTCCAGAAGAATCTTATAAAATACAGTATCCTGCTCCAGGATATCCAAAGATGGCAAAAAGAGTATGCGAGCTGCTAAAAACAAGTGGGATAGAAGCAGGGTTAGATGAAAAAAGAGGATTTGATCATGGTATGTTTATACCGCTCAAGCTGATGTACCCAAAAGCAGATATTCCATGCGTGCAACTGTCCTTACTTCATAATCTGAATCCTAAAAAACATATCGAACTCGGGAGGGCACTATCAATATTAAGAAGAGAAAATGTATTGATTATAGGCTCGGGAATGTCTTTTCACAACCTTAGAGAATTTTTTTCTTCTGGAAGCGGTATTAGGGATGAAAAAAACGAAAAATTCACTGACTGGCTGATAGAGACCCTTGTGAGCAGCGATATCTCAAAAGATGAATGTGAGGCAAGGTTGAACAGGTGGGACGAAGCCCCGAGCGCAAGGTTCTGTCATCCACGAGAGGATCACTTACTGCCACTGCATGTCTGCTACGGAGCATCCAGTGAAGAGACACCGAAGGCAAAAGTGGTATTCGACAGTAATGTTATGGGAAAGAGGGTTGCAGGATTTTTGTGGAAATAACAGATATTTCCAACACCTGCTTAGTAAAAAAGTCTAAAAAGATAAAAAAGGCCGTAGAAATTGTTTTTCGGCTTTTTTTACTTAATATCACTACTCTTGATTATTTTTGCACCTTTTAATTTCATCTCTTCAATAGCATTTCTGGAATCGTCCGGGGATAGATTCACCCCCCTACACCCATCTTCTACTACATAAACATCATACCCAATGTCTATACCGTCAAGGGCGCTGAATTTCACGCAGTAATCTGTGGCAAGACCAACTATGTATATGGTGTTGATTCCTTTCTCTTTGAGGATGACATCTAAATTAGTCTTTTCCAATTTTGCGTTGTCGAAAAATGAACTGTAAGAATCCACCTCTGGATTCGTCCCCTTATACACGATTACATCTATGTAATCCTTCTGTAATTTTGGATGGAAGTCGCTCCCAGCGGTGTTTTGAACGCAGTGGTCTGGCCACCAAATTTGAGGCAGACCATTCAGTTCTCCGATTTCTCCAACTGCCCCGCCGGAATTTGAAGCAAAACTCTTGTGAGTTTGGGGATGCCAGTCCTTTGTAGCCACAATCAGACCGCCACTAGCTTTAAATTTTTTGATCAAATTGTTCACAATAGGTATTATTTCAGAAGCCCCGGGTACCGCCAGGCTGCCACCTTCGCAAAAATCATTTTGGATATCAATGACCAAAAAAGCCCTTTTCATAAAAATCCCTCCTTGAAAATATCGATAAATATTTAGTGAATTTAATTTTGGTTTAGATTCTAAAATAAATTATTGAATTTATCTAAAGTCATAGAAATGAAAAATATCTGTTTTAGTCACGAATCGCACGAATGGACACTAATAAAAGATATTTAGGTCACAGAGTGACACAGAGGAGAATAAAGAGTTTCGCAGAGAAAAAATAAACAAAGATATGTAAGTAAAGCATAGCCTAGAGATTTTAATAAATTCGTGTGATCCGTGAAGATTCGTGACAAAAAATTATTTTTAAAAGGTTTTCTCTGTGCGCCTCATGTTTTAAATCTCTCTGAAACTCTGTGTCTAAAGAAGGTTTTCAAATAAATTCAGTAGTTTATTAATATAAAAAATGTTTAGCATAAAAAAGTGTTTTTTTACAAAGACAACGAAATTTTTACAGAAAATTCTTAAGGAGTTTACTTATACATTATACTATATTTTAAAAGTACTTGTTCCACTATTTTAGGCCTTTATACTTGACATATTAGGGATAAAATGATAAAATACATCGTTATTATTCTACACATCGGGTATTTCTAGGTTGGGTGGCCAGAGATGGTCTTCCTAGTTTTGAGCCGGGTGGAAGAGAAAAACCAAAATAATCAAGGAGGAAAAAAATGGCAGTAGTAACTATGAAGCAATTATTGGAAGCTGGGGTGCATTTCGGACACCAAGCTAAAAGATGGAATCCTAAAATGGCGAAGTTTATCTTTACTGAAAGAAACGGGATCCACGTAATCGATCTACACAAATCTTTAAAGAAAATTGAAGAGGCTTACGGAGTAGTAAGAGGACTTTCTGCTGACGGTGGAAAAGTTTTATTTGTAGGAACTAAAAAACAAGCTCAAGAATCAGTAAGAGAGCAAGCTACAAGAGCTGGAGCTTTCTACATCAACAACAGATGGTTAGGAGGAATGCTTACAAACTTCGAAACTATCAAAAAAAGAGTTGAAAGACTAAAAAAATTAGAAAAAATGGATGCTGACGGAACTCTTGATCAAGTTTATACTAAAAAAGAAGCAGCTAACCTTAGAAAAGAACTTGTTAAACTAGACAAAAACCTAGGTGGAATCAAAGATATGCAAGAACTACCTGTAGCTATCTTTGTTGTAGACGTAAAAAAAGAAGCCCTTGCTATAACAGAAGCTGTAAAACTTGGTATACCTGTAATAGCTATGGTTGACTCGAACGTAGACCCAGATCCTGTAACTTACCCAATTCCTGCAAATGACGATGCTATAAGATCTGTTAAGTTGATCTCAACTATCATTGCAAACGCAATCGTTGAAGGAAATCAAGGTGCAGAAGAACAAACAACTGAAGAAGTTTCTGTAGTAGAAACTGGATCGGCTCAATAATATTTAAATTAACGGAATTGAGTACTTTGTACTCAATTCCTTGTGTTATAAAAATATAGTAAATAGGAAAAAAGATATAGGGAGGAAATTCAAAGATGGCAGAAATCACAGCTAAAATGGTAAAAGAATTAAGAGATAGAACTGGTGCTGGGATGCTAGATTGTAAAAAAGCTCTAGCAGAAACAGATGCAGATATAGAAAAAGCAATAGATTACCTAAGAGAAAAAGGTATTGCTAAAGCAGCTAAAAAAGCTGGTAGAACAGCGGCAGAAGGGTTAGTTTTCGATGGAGTTTCAGCTGATGCAAAAACAGCTGTAATCTTAGAATTCAACTCTGAAACTGACTTCGTTGCAAAAAATGACGAGTTCAAAAATTTCGGAGCAGCTTTAGTTAACCTTGCATTAGATAACGAAGCTATCCAAACTATTGAAGATGTAAAAGCGGCTGAAGTCAACGGAGAAAAAGTTGAGACAGCTTTAACAGCTCTAATAGCTAAAATCGGCGAAAACATGGACCTTAGAAGAATCAAAAAAGTTGCAACAGAAGGATTCGTTACAACTTACAACCACTTAGGTGGAAAATTAGGAGTTATCATCGAGATGACTGGTGAAGCTACAGACGAGAACGTAGCTAAAGCTAAAGACATAGCTATGCACGTAGCTGCAATGGACCCTAAATACCTAACTCCGGACGAAGTGACAACTGACGATTTAGACAGGGAAAAAGAAATTGCTAGAAAGCAATTAGAAGAAGAAGGAAAACCTGCTAACATAATCGAAAAAATCCTAGAAGGAAAAATGAGAAAGTTCTACGAAGAAAGCTGCCTAGTTAAGCAAAAATTCGTTAAAGACGATAAAATGACAGTTGAGCAATATGCTGGAGACGTTAAAGTCCTATCATTCAGCAGATATAAAGTTGGAGAAGGAATAGCTAAAGAAGAGGTAGATTTCGCAGCAGAAGTTGCAGCACAACTTAAAGGTTAATTACAAAATAGAGGGGATGCGACTTTTGCGTCCTCTTTTTTTTAGGAGAGGGAGGTTATAATGAAGCCTGTATACAAAAGGATTTTATTAAAATTAAGCGGGGAAGCCCTAATGGGGAACCAAGAGTTCGGGATATCTTCTGAAGTTATTACTTCTTATGCAAGTCAGATAAAGGAAATAGTGGAGTTGGGTGTGGAGGTCGCCATAGTTATCGGCGGTGGAAACATTTTCAGAGGACTTTCTGGTGAGGACCAGGGCGTGGACAGAGTAACAGGGGACCACATGGGGATGCTAGCCACGGTAATAAACTCCCTTGCACTTCAAAATGCAATAGAGAAACAAGGGATACCTACGAGGGTCCAAACAGCTATAGATATGCCTAAAATAGCTGAGCCTTTTATAAAAAGAAGGGCCCAAAGACACCTTGAAAAGGGAAGAGTAGTAATATTCGGCGCAGGTACCGGAAACCCTTATTTTACAACCGATACTGCGGCGGCATTGAGAGCTATTGAGATAAATGCAGACGTTGTAGCAAAAGCGACCAAGGTTGATGGTATATATGATAAAGATCCAGTTAAATACTCGGATGCTGAAAAGTATGAAGAGGTTACCTACAATGAAGTGCTTCACAAGAACCTAAAAGTTATGGACGCGACGGCAATTTCTCTTTGCCGTGAAAATAACTTTCCTATAATTGTTTTCGATTCTCTCACAGAGGGGAATATAAAGAAGATGGTTTTAGGTGAGAGCATAGGAACTAAAGTTATAGAAGCTTAGGACGCTTGAAAAAAATCGATTAAAGTTGTACTATTGTATGGGGAAACCACATAAATAAAACAGGAGGAAGAGAAATGGTAGATCAGTTGTTGAACGAAGCAGAAGAAAAAATGGAGAAGGCTGTAGAAGCTACTAAGCACAAATTTGCATCTATTAGAGCCGGAAGAGCTAACGTATCTATGCTTGATGGAATAAAAGTCGAGCAGTACGGGTCAGAGATGCCTTTGAACCAGGTAGGAAATATATCTGCTCCTGAGGCCAGACTTTTAGTAATAGACCCATGGGACAAAACGGTTATACCGGTTATAGAAAAAGCCATCCTGTCTTCTAACTTAGGGCTTAATCCAAATAATGATGGAAGAGTTATAAGACTTCAAATTCCTGAATTGACTGCAGACAGAAGAAAAGAGTACGTTAAACTTGCAAAAACTGAAGCTGAAGCTGGAAAAGTGGCTATTAGAAATATAAGAAAAGATATAAACAATAAGCTCAGAAAGCTTGAAAAGGACGGAGACATAACTCAAGATGACCTTAAAGCTTCAGAAGATAAAACTCAAAAATTAACAGACGATTATATAAAAACAGTAGAAGACTTGTTCGTTAAAAAAGAAAAAGAGATAACAACTGTATAGGAGAAAGCTTAGGCTTTCTCTTTTATTTTTAGAATAAATTTTATTTTAATTATGGACGGGACCGATTTTTGACATACAAAATATTCCTGGAAAAATGGGGCTCTATATGTTAAAATGAGGTAAAAGTCTTTTTTGTAAAGAGGGGAAGCTATGAACAAACAGATAGTTCCAGAACATATAGCGATTATAATGGATGGCAACGGCAGGTGGGCTAAAAAAAGGTTTCTTCCAAGAAACATGGGACACCGGGCAGGTGCTAATACACTACTAAAGATAGTAAAGTATGCGGCTGAGCTAGGGGTGAAGTATATAACTGCGTACGCTTTTTCTACGGAGAATTGGAAGAGGAGCGAGGATGAAGTAAGCGGCTTAATGAAACTTTTCAGTGAATACCTTATAAAGGAAAGGGAAAATTTCATTAAAAACGGAGTGACACTTCTAATTAGCGGTAGAAGGGAAAGAGTACCCCAAGAGCTGCTTGATGTTATAGATCAAACGGTTGAGATGACGAAGGGGTGCGAGAATATAACACTGAATATTGCATTTAACTACGGTGGCAGAGCCGAGATAGTAGACGCGATCAATAGGGCTATGCAAGCTGGAGAAGTTGAGATGAGTGAGGAGAAATTTGCGGAATACCTTTACAACCAGATTCCTGATCCTGAACTTTTGATAAGAACTAGCGGGGAACTGAGAATATCAAACTTCTTGCTGTGGCAGATAGCATACTCAGAGATATACGTCACGGATGTTTTATGGCCGGATTTCAGTGAATATGATTTGGAGAAAGCGATAGAGGCATACCAAAAAAGAGACAGAAGATTTGGAGGAGTTAAGAATGAGAAGTAGGCTAATAGTTGCCTTGATATTCATACCTCTTTTGATATATATTTTACTAAAAGGGGATATGCTACTTTTATTGTTTACAAACATAGTAATTGCAGGGGCGCTTTATGAGTTCTATAAGATGATGGAAAATAAGGGAATAAAGGTGTATAGGAGCGCGGGCTTAGTTTTGGGGCTGCTTATTCCAAATTTATTTTACCTGCATTACAACTCTATACAGGTGACAACTTATATAGCTCCCGCATTGGTTTTTGTTATAATAGCTTTTATAGTCATGAGGGTTGTAAAAAATCAGGTGGAAAACTCAACAAGGGATATAAGTTACACTATTTTTGGAGTACTTTACATATCTTTTTTATTTTCACATATGATAGCCATAAAGAATTTACCTCAGGGGAACCAGTGGATATTAACTGCGCAGCTTATGGTATGGGCTTGTGATTCGATGGCTTATTTTGCAGGGATATCCCTTGGAAGGAAGTTTTTTAAGAAGGGATTTTCCAAGGTAAGCCCGAAAAAATCAGTTGAAGGAGCCATAGGCGGTGTTTTGGCATCTGTTTTTGCGGTGTTTTTTTCATATTATATACTAGGATTTCAGGGGATAGGAATAGGCGTAGCGCCACTTATTTTGCTTGGTGTACTTGTAGGTATAACTGCCCAGATAGGGGATTTAGGGGAGTCTCTTTTTAAAAGGGAGTTTGACGTAAAAGATTCTGGTACAATACTAATGGGACACGGAGGCATACTGGATAGGTTTGACAGCATGATCTTTGTATTACCGGTTCTGTACTACTTTCTCAAGTTTTTTATATTTAAATTTTAATTTTTTTAGGAGGAGACATGAAGAATATCTGTATCCTAGGTTCTACTGGAAGTATAGGTAAGAATGCGCTGGAAATCATAGAGAACAGCCAGGATTACAGTGTAGTGGCACTAAGTGCACACAGAAATCATAAGCTTTTAATCCAGCAGATAGAAAAGTTCGGCCCGAAGTATGTGTCCATAGGCACAAATGAAGGCTACAAGGAGATAAAAGGGGCTTATCCTGATCTAGAGATATATGTTGGGAATGAAGGTTTGAAAATACTCGGAGGGCTAGATGAAACAGATATAATACTCACTGCTGTGAGCGGTTCTGTAGGCATAGAGGCAACTATAGAAGCGGTTAAAAAAGGAAAGCGGATAGCCCTGGCAAACAAGGAAACCATGGTTGCTGCCGGAGACCTAATAAACAGGCTTTTGGACGAACACAGCGCCGAGATAATCCCGGTGGACAGCGAGCACTCTGCTATATTTCAGGCTCTTCTCAGCGGCAACATTGACGAGGTGTCCAAGTTTATGATAACGGCAAGCGGAGGAACGTTTAGGGGCAAAAAAAATCATGAACTTGAAAAGGTAAGTGTTGAAGACGCCTTGAAGCACCCCAACTGGTCCATGGGGAAAAAAATAACCATAGATTCATCAACTCTTGTAAACAAGGGATTAGAGGTCATAGAGGCGCACCAGTTATTCGGGATACCTTATGACAATATAGAGGTTTTGATACACCCGCAAAGTGTAATCCACTCCATGGTAGAGTTTAGGGACAGATCTGTTATAGCCCAGATGGGGATACCTGACATGAAGATACCGATACAATATGCTTTCACCTATCCCAGGCGGGAGTCTAACCCTATATTAGAAGGGCTTGACCTTTTGAAGTTTTCGGAATTGACATTTGAAAAACTTGACGGAGATGTGTTTAAAGGGGTGGAGTATGCCTTTTACGCAGGTAGGGAAGGGAAATCAATGCCACTTGTGTACAATGCGGCAAATGAAGTAGCGGTGGCGCTTTTTTTGAATAAAAGAATAAATTTTCTAGATATTTACAGAGTTATACACGAGGCTATGGAAGGTCACAGTTCGGTGGAGTTATTCGACCTTGAAACTATATTACAACTTGACCTTGAAATTAGAAAAAGAATAATTAAAAAATACACCTAAATTTAATGAAAAGGTAATAAAATATACATAGGTAGGAGAAAAATGTAATGGGAAAGCTCATAGTGATAGAAGGAACAGATTCTAGCGGCAAACAAACTCAAGCTGAAAAACTGTATGAAAGGCTTAAAGAAGAAGGCAAAATGGTAATGAAGGTATCATTCCCAAATTATGAGAGCCCTTCGTCGGCACCGATAAAGATGTACCTAAGCGGTGAGTTTGGGAAAAACCCCGGTGACGTAAACCCATACGCGTCATCTGTTATGTATGCAGTAGACAGGTATGCTTCTTTTAAAACAGTATGGGGAGATTTCTATAAAAGCGGTGGGATAGTAATAGCCGACAGGTACACTACTTCAAACATGATACACCAAGCATCGAAGATAGATGACGATGCAGAAAAAGAAGTCTATCTGGAGTGGCTGGAGGATTTGGAATTCGAAAAGCTAGGCATACCAAAACCGGATTTAGTTATGTTTCTGAATATGCCGACAGAGGTTGCTAGCAGACTGATGAGCCAGAGAAAAAATAAGTTTACCGGACAGGACAAAAAGGACATACATGAAGAGGACAACGATTATATGAATAAATCGCACCGGAATGCCTGCACAGTAGCAAGTAGATATGGATGGGAAGAGATCAGCTGTGTAGAAAACGGAGAGCTTAGGAGTATAGATGATATAGCACTGGAAGTATACGCAAGGCTGAGTAAACTCGTTTGATCCCTAAGGGGGAGGCGGTTTAAATGAGGTATATTATATTTTTATTGATGATAATGGCAGTTTCTTGTACAGGACTTTACATAGAGGAAACTCCAGGTGATGTATACAGAGACACATCGAATACAGAAGAACTTGAAAGGATAAGTAGGAAATACAGGGAGTTTGACGAAAGTTTTGAATACAATGTAGATGAACTTAGAATAAACGGTGAAAAAGAGTTAGAGCTTGAAGATATATGGGAAAGATAATATTGTGTAGGGCATAGACATGAAAAAACTATCTGAGGGGGCATCATGAGCATATTAATTACTGTATTGATTTTAGGCATAATTATATTTATCCATGAGTTAGGGCATTTTTTGACGGCTAAGTATTTTAAAATGCCGGTGTCAGAATTTGCTATAGGCATGGGACCTAGGCTGTTTTCCATAGAGAAGGGGGGAACAGCCTATTCAATTAGGGCTATACCTATAGGTGGATTCGTAAACATTGAGGGTATGGAAGTGGATAGTAAGGTGGAGGATGGTTTTAACACCAAAAGTCCATTCCAAAGGTTTGTAGTGCTTTTTGCCGGAGTATTCATGAACTTTTTACTGGCATTTGTTATAGTGTTTACTATGATAATGGCGGCTGGGAATGTAGAGCAGAGTGAGGAACCTGTAGTAGGAAAAGTCCTGGATACGTCTGCGTCCTACAAATTGCTAAAAGAAGGGGACAGGTTTTTGGAGCTAAAAGGTCAACAGGTACAAAGTTGGTCAGATATCAGCCTCATTGTGGGTGAAAACACTAGCGAAAAGGTAAGCGCCAAGATAAAGCGTGGAGAAGAGATTTTGGATTTGAATCTGAAGCTGAGCTATGATGAAACTAGGAAGTTTTATGTTATAGGAATACTTCCGGTTTATGAAGTTGAAAAATATACTTTTTTTAAAGGGCTCTCAGTATCTTTTGAAACCTTTATAAAACTTTTTAGCCAAACAATTGAAGGGATAAAAATGATTTTTTCTGGAAAAGTAAAGGCTGAGGAGATATCTGGACCTGTTGGGATGATAAAAATAGTAGGGCAGATTTCAAAAGGTGGGGTACTTGTGCTCGTCTGGCTGACGGCACTACTTTCTGTAAATATTGGTATATTTAATCTGCTGCCGTTCCCAGCTTTAGACGGCGGGAGAATAATATTTGTAATACTTGAAATTTTCGGAGTGAAGGTTAATAAGAAGTTGGAGGAAAAGTTTCATGCCATAGGAATGCTGCTCCTCATATTTTTGATAATCCTGATAACATTCAATGACTTGAAAAAATTCTTCTAAAAACCTGAGGGGAGATAAAAAATGATAAAGGAAAAGCACTTGTGGTATCCATACGCTCAGATGAAAACTATGAAGGAGCCGTACGAGGTGGAGAGCGCCAATGGAGTCTATATAAATACGAAAGACGGGAAAAAGCTGATAGATGGGGTGTCGTCGTGGTGGTGCGCAGTTCACGGATACAACAATGAAGAGATAAACCAAGCCATGATTGACCAGATGAAAAAGTTTTCCCACGTAATGCTGGGTGGTTTGACGCACAAGCCGGCAAAGCTTCTCGCAGAAAGGTTGGTAGAGATAACCCCGGAAGGATTGAACCACGTGTTTTTTTCTGACAGTGGATCGGTGGGGGTAGAGGTAGCGCTCAAGATGTCAATACAGTATTTTGCCAACAAGGGAATGGGTGAAAAAACAAAGTTTATGTCCCTGGAGAATTCTTACCATGGGGATACTTTTAAAGCTATGGAAGTTGGCGACGACGACGATTTCCATGGGGCATTTATGAATATATTCAGGGATGCCATACATGTGACTGCTCCTAGATCTGGATACGATGCTACGGAAAGTGCCGTTATGGAGGACGTAAAAAAACTGGAGCATGCGTTTGAAAAGCACCACCAAGAGGTGGCTGCTTTTATAGTTGAGCCGCTCATACAGGCTGCGGGTGGTTTTAACTTTTACAGCCCTAAATATCTAAACGAGGCTAGAAAGCTTTGCGATAAGTACGACATCCTATTTATATTCGATGAGGTGGCGACTGGATTTGGTAGGACAGGAAAACTCTTTGCCATGTCGCACACAGAGATCATCCCTGACATACTAGTATTGGGTAAGGCACTTACCGGGGGGTATATAGGGCATGCTGCTACTATAACTACAAGCAGAGTGTTTGAGGCATTTTACGGAGATAGCTATGAGTTGGCCTTTATGCATGGGCCTACTTTTATGGGGAACGCATTGGCATGTGCAGCCTCGCTAAAAAGTCTCGAGATATTTCAAAGGGAAAACTATCTGGAAAAGATAGATAAAATACAAAAAATTCTTGAAGCTGAGCTCGGCTCAATTAATTCTGACAAAATAGAGAGTGTGAGGGTGTTTGGTGTCACCGGGGTAATCGAGGTAAAGGAAGCAAATTTTTTAAAAGGATTCCAGGAGTTCGCCTACGAAAGGGGCGTATGGCTGAGGCCGTTTGGGAACTACCTCTACACAATGCCTCCCTATGTAATAAAAGAGGGGGAGCTCAGTAAAGTCATCGAAGTCATGAAAGAGTGGTTTTTAAGCTAGGGGAGCTATCATAAATATAGCGGATAAAACATTTGAAAATCGAGATGCAATATGATTAAAAAAAATTAATTCATTTATAACGAAAAAATAGTTTGAAAAAAACAAAAAAAACTTTATAATGTAGGTAAAGTTTTGTTTAAAAGTTGATATAAGTTTGGCAGGATTTTGACAATTGCTACATATGCATATTTGTGACCATAATTTTCTGACCATTTATGAATATTTATTTATTTAAATTAAAATCGTTAAAGGAAATAGCCTGATATGCAGTAATAAGTTAGTGGAAATTAAATTTTAAAACAGACGGAAGGAGGTGCATATATGACAAAAAAAGAGCTTCTTTTGGAAAATGCAGAAAGATTGTTTAACGAGAACGGATTTTACAATACAACCGTTGAGGATATAACCAAGGCAAGTGGTGTTGCCAAAGGCACTTTTTATACATATTTCAAGGCAAAAGAAGATATTTTAGTTTATTTTTTGAATAGAAAACTATTGGAAGTTCAGAATCAGATAAAGAGAATAAGGGATTTTGATATGCCGCTGGAGAAAAAAATAAAGTATATAATAAAAGAGACTCTTATAAATGCTTTAGAAAATCCGCAGTTTTTCTTGATAAAAATGAAGTTTCTCAATTTGAAACAGGAGAATGAGACAACTGAACTTAAGGCATTTAGACACAATATTTTGTACACCAGGATTAAGATAGTTGAAGAGATATTTTTGAGCAAGCGAGACGAGCTTTCAGATGAGGTGAAAGACAGGGTCTCCGATATAGCACTTATATTTTATAACACACTTCAAAAGCATATCTACCATTTAATTGTGGAGGACTTTCCATTAATAGAGGACTTAAACGTTAGGGATGAGGAAAATTTTAAGGAAAAAATTTCTAAAATAGATATAGAAGACGAGGTAGAATTTTTATACACTCTTTACTGTAAGGGAGTAATAAAAACATCTTAAAAAATATTTGACTTTTGGGTCAGGAAGTAGTACTATACTCTTGACTTGAAGGTCATTTTTTTAATACAACTTGACCGTAAGGTCAATTTTTTAAAAAACGTGTGACTGGCTGGTCATAAAAGGCGTCGGATTTTCAAAAGGAGTTGGGGATGGAGAAAAATATAAGAGAAAATTTGATAGAAAATGCACAGAGGCTGATAGCTGAAAAAGGGTACCATAAAACTAGGGTAGAAGATATAACCAAGGCGAGCGGTGTTGCCAAGGGCACCTTTTACAACTACTTCAACTCTAAAGAGGAACTGATATCAACCTTTTTGAAAGAGAGCTTAGAAAAATATATAAATGTTTTAAATGAAATTGTAGCGGAGGAAACTACCCTTAGAGAAAAACTCAAGAAGATGATAGGTATAGAGTTAGCTATGATTAGTCAAAGTCCGGCATTTTTCATGACAATTATGGAGTTAAAACGATTGAGAGTAAGCGAAAAACCTTTGTTTATAGTAAGGGAACAGCTAAAAGACGTGAAGGAAGCTAAGATATATGGCATAAGTGAGAAGCTTTTCCAAAAGCATATAGAGGAGATACGGGAGGAATACAGGAGTAAAATTTTTGTTCTTGTGGACCTTTTAGCTAGTTACACCTTTGGCTTTGTAATGGTGAAGATAGACAGATACCTTGAGGCTAGAGATGCAGAAAAGGAGTTTAAAATAGAGGAGCTGGAAAATTTTCTCGAAAAAATCAACATAAAAGAGGAAGCAGAACTTTTAAGCTCTATTTATATAAGGGGAATATTGAAGGGGGAAGAGTAATGAAAAGATTGTCAGTATTAAGTTTTCTATTAATGTCCATGTACAGTTTTTCTATGGATATTGAGATAGAAAACGCAGTGCAAAAAGCATATGAGTATAACTACGGTATCAAGCAATCTGAAAAAGAGCTTGAAAACAGCAAGTTAAGCATAAGGGAGGCTTATAAAGAGGCGCTGCCAGTGCTCGATTTGAACTCAGCCTACAGCGGTGAGGAGAGTGACGGCACAGAAAGTGAGGATTTTGGATTCAGTTCATCTGTAACCTTGAGCCAACCGATATATACAGGTGGAACGGTTAGGACGGCAATAAAAAGCGCTAAAATATATGAAAATTTGTATGAAAACAAGTATAAAGGCACACAGAATGACACCAGACTGGGAATAGTGGAAAGTTATGCAAATATACTGAGATTAGAAGATCAACTAAGCGTGTATAAAAAATCATTGGGCGAAAGACAGGAGAGCTACAGAAGAATAAAAAAACTCTTTGAACTCAAAATGGTGCCTAAAACAGAGGTACTTAAGCTGGAAGCTTCCCTTAGCGAGGCAGAAGCGAATATAATAGACACAGAAAACAGGATAAACGTGGCAAAAATAAGGCTAAAAAAAGATATCGGCATGGACTCTAAAACCGAGATAAGCCTTAAAAAACTTGATGCTACTGTGTACTCCCTGGAGTCAATAGACTTATCAGGCGACATAGAGAGGGCTCTTGATGAGAGTATATCGGCTAAATTGAGCAAATATAACACCCAGTTAACAAAAGCCAGCGAAGTTCTAGCAAGGTCGGAACTTATGCCAAAAATAAACTTCCAGATGTCGTATTCGACATATGACCAAGAAACAGCGCCGGTAACCTCATTTTCTGACTCAATAGACGGAGATTGGCAATGGACAGCCGGAGTTAACTTTACCTGGAACATATTCAACTGGGGAAAAGATTTAGATGCTTATAAGAGGGCTAAAAATGATACCGAAATAGCCACTTACCAGGAATTGGACAGCTTAGACAACTTGGAAGTCTCCATAAGAACAGCTTATGCAGACATTGAAAATCTTAGCAAACTAATAAAGGTAAGGGAAAAAGCCCTAGAGAGTGAACAAGAGAACTTCAAGTATGAGAAATTGAGGTATGAAAACAGCATAATAAATACAGTGGACTATTTAGAAGCTGAAACAAATTTAAGGCAGGCGGAGGTAGACTATTCAGGGACGGTTTTAGACTATTATGTAGCCTATGAGACATACCTGAGTTTAATCGATTAAGGTGATAAAAATGCATAAAAGTTTAATCATGATATCGCTTTTATTTTTATTCGCTTGTACAGGGACATCGCAAAAAGTCCAAAATTCAAGCGACAAATCATTCGGATTATTAATTGTCATGGATAAGTGTGAGATAAAATCAGAGGCTTTAGAGGATATCGATTTCAAAAAATATTCTCAGAATACTAACGTAAAAAACGATATTCAAAAAGTATCGGAGTTATATATAGAGATTACGGAGGAATGAAAAGGTGAGAAAATGTATAGTTTTTTTATTAGCAGTAATTACACTTGCAGCTTGCGGAAAGGCTGATAATAAAGGTGAGGCTGAAAAACCAAAAGAAAGCGCCAAAACTATAAAAACCATTCTGCTTGAAACGCAAAGCATAAAAAAGACAGTAGTTACAAACGCAGAGATTCAACCAATAAATGAAGTAACAGAAATTTCTGAGTCTAAAAACTGTGTGGTGTCTAAAATAAACTTTAAAAATGGTGACAGGGTAAAAGTTGGGGATGTAGTTTTGGTATTAGACAACGAGGAGATAAGGGCAGCCTATATATCTTCTGAGGCAAACTATATAGCTTCAAAAGCTAATTATGAAAGAGTCAAAAAGTTTGCAGAAGCTGAGTCGAAAAATAAGTTGGAGAGTGCAAGTGCAACACTTGTTAGTGTAAGGGAAAGCCTGGAAGCAAATAAAAACTCGTATGAAGAGGCGAAGCTGAACTACGAAAAATACAAGAAACTTTTTGAGCAGGAGCTCATCTCTGAGACAGACTATTTAAGTTATGAGACAAAATATAAGAGTGCAAAGGCTGTCTACGAGACTTCTGCTAAGGGAAGCTTGGGTCAGGCTGAAAAAAATTATAATTTATACAAAAGTTATGTGGACGGGAAAACTTGGGAATATGATATAGAAAATGCAAAAGCCAGCTACCTACAGGCTAAATCGCAATACCTTACTACAAAGGATGGTTATGATAAGCTCTTTGTAAATGCTAAGATAGACGGTGTTGTGACTGACTTAGAGCTTAATCTATACGAGAAGGTAGGGGAGGATCAAGAACTTTTCACAGTGTTATCACAGGAAAGAATGAAAATAGAGGTCGGCATATCCGGAAAAGATATAAACGGACTAGAAAAGGGGAGCAAGGCTAAAATTTATGTAGAAGACCTGGGGAAAGAGTACCAAGGTACAGTCTATGAAATAAACCCTGTTGCGGATAAGGATACAAAGAAATTTGGGACGAAAATCTATCTTGAAAATAAAAACGGCGAGATCAAAAAAGGTATGTATGCAAAAGCCGTTGTAGAAACAGGGGTAAAAAGTGGTTATCTTGTGCCTAAAGACGCTATAGTAGTAAGAGACCTGTTTACCTACGTGGCACTTAATAAAGACGGAAGGGCAAGGCTTCTTAAAGTGGAACTTGGGGTAGAAAACGGTAGCAATCAGGAGGTAATCAGCAACGAACTTAAAGAAGGGGACAGAGTAGTTGTAGAAGGTCAGTATCTATTGTCAAATGATGATTTGGTAGAAGAGGTGAATTAGATGGCTTCATTATCTGAATTTTCAATAAAAAGGCCTGTGGCTACCACCATGATAATTATATCGATGGTCGGTTTCGGGCTGCTCTCTATATTTAACTTACCAATGGCACTCCTTCCAAACTTTAACATCCCAGTAGTGGTAATAAGCACTAGCTGGGTAGGGGCTTCGCCTGAAGACGTAGACAAGCTTATAACCAGAGAAATAGAAGATATAGTGCCTAATATAGAAGGGGTAAAGAAATACACATCTACTTCGAGTTTGAACAGTTCCATAGTGGTAATTGAGTTTGATTACGGTATAGACGCGGACGACAAGGTAGACGAGGTGCAAAGGGAGGTAACCAAAATAGTAAACGATCTTCCTACCGATGCCAACACACCGATTATTTCAAAGGCATCTGCGGGGGCTGAATCGGTGGTCTCTGTCGAACTTTCAGGTGATGACCTGATAGAGCTAAGGAGCATGGCAGAGACACTTGTAAAACCTAGATTCCAGAGGATAGAAGGAGTAGGTGCAGTGGATATATTCGGGGGTCTCGAAAGGGAGATACTTGTAGAATTGAATCCCGAAAAACTTGTAAATTACGACCTGGGAGTTTCAGATATAGTAAGTGTGCTGGGGCAGTCAACAGTAAATCTGCCAGCAGGTAATATACGTGAGGGTAACAAGGAGTATATAGTTAAGGTAGAGGGAGAATTGGGAACCCTTGAGCAAGTCAAGAACGTAATCATCAGAAACAGCGATGGGAAAATACTCAGACTTAGAGACGTGGCCAATGTAAGTCTGACAACTAAAGATGTGGACTCCTATAACAGGGTAAACGGAAAGGAAGCACTAGCGCTTAATGTAAGCAAGTCTGATGACGGTAACGCAGTGGAGATAGCCGATAAGGTTAAATCGGAAATAGAAGACCTGAAATCCTATTTACCTGCAGGGACAGAGGTTAATATAGGATTTGATTCCTCAGAATTTATAAAAAATTCATTGAATACAGTAAAAAACAATGCCCTTACTGGACTGGTCTTGGCATCCATAATCCTTTTCGTATTCCTGAAGGATATAAGGGCCACTTCTGTAATAGCTATGGCAATACCTACATCTATAATATTTACTTTTGGACTACTTTCGATAAAGGGGATATCACTAAACTTGATATCTCTAATGGGGCTTTCTCTCGGAGTGGGGATGCTTGTGGATAACTCAGTTGTGGTATTAGACAACATATTCAGACATATGAGTGAGCACAGGAAGCCTTCTCAGGAAGCTGCTAGAGACGGGGCTAGCGAGATGGCACTGCCTATACTAGCTTCAACTGCTACAACTATCGCAGTGTTTTTGCCGATAATATTTAAAGAGGGATTAGCAAAAGAGATATTCCATGACATGTCATATTCCATAGCATTTTCACTGTTGGCATCCCTTATAATCGCTCTAACATTTGTACCTATGGTATCGAGCAAGGTGCTAAAGGTTGAAAAATCTTTGCACTCAGAAGGAAAAGTATTGATATTTATAAAAAAGGTTTACTTGAAGTTTTTAGATGTAACCATGAGACACAGAATAAAAACACTTATTGTGACGGTTTTAGTTTTTGTGAGTTCGCTTATTATAGCCGGAAAGCTGGGCGGGGAGTTTATGCCGACTAGGGATGAAGGTCAATATACCATAGTAGCAGAGATGCCCAGTGGTGTCGAAGTAGGACTCTCAGACCAAGTTGCTAAAAAATTGGAAGAGATAGTTAAAAATGACGAGTACACTGTGAAATACAGTGTCAGTGCAGAAGCTGAAAGTGTCGTAGTGAATGTGGATACTCCTAAAAAATATGAGAGGGATGTAACTATATTTGAAATAGCAGACGGCATGAGGGAGAAAATAAAGGGGATACCGGACGTAAACTTGAACATAGTCTACCAGTACGGTAGGGGGCCTGAACAGGGAAGAGACATACAGCTCAACTTAAATTCAAATAACTTTTCTCAACTGCAGCAGTTCTCCCAAATAGTACAGGAGAAAATGTCGCAAATGCCAGGTTTAGTAGATATAAAGTCGTCTGACGAGGGAGGAAACCCTGAGGCCAAGATAGTTATAGACAGGGACAAAGCCCAGTACTATGGGGTAAGGGTCACAGAGATAGCTCAAATGGTGAGCTACCAGATATTAGGAAGTAGGGATCAGGTAACCATAAAAACAGATAACGACGAGGTAGATATAAACGTACAGCTAGCTGAAGAGTATAGGAGATCCACTGATAAATTAATGGATACCCAGATAAAACTCTCAAGCGGCAATTACATAAAATTGAGAGATGTGGCACACCTGGAGATAGGGGAAGGTGCATCTGAAATCAGCAAAGAGGATAAAATAAGGCAGATAACAGTAAGCGCCAATACAACTGGGGGCTTGGACATAAGAACAGCCCAAAAAAATATATTAGCAGCATTACAGGATGCGAATATTCCTTCCGGCTTAAAATATGAGTTCGGCGGGGAAGGGGAGCAGATGGCGGAAACAATGTCAGACCTAGGTTTTGCATTTATGCTTGCCATTTTCATAATATACTTCATATTGGCGGCACAGTTTGAATCTTTTGCACTGCCATTTATAATTATAGGATCTATACCACTTGCTGTTATAGGTGTATTTTACGGGTTGCTCATAACCGGCATAAAATTCAATGTAATGGTTATGGTTGGTATAATAATGCTTGCAGGAATAGTGGTGAACAACGCCATTGTATTGATAGACTATATCAATATATTAAAAGCCAGGGGTGTAGAGAGGCATGCGGCCATAAGAGAAGCCGGCAAGACCAGGTTAAGGCCGATACTTATGACTACTCTTACTACAGTTTTCGGTATGGTGCCGCTTGCAATAAGTAACGGAGAGGGAGCAGAGATGTATAAGGGAATGGCGACAGCAGTAATTTTTGGATTATCCATGTCTACTATCCTTACACTGATTATAATACCTATACTCTATTCCTTGGTAGAGGATGGAAAAATAAGACTTAGCATAATGCTGAAAAAGAAAAAAGAAAAAAGTAAAGAGGTTTTAGAGAGTAAAAGCATATAAAAGAGACAGGGAAACCTGTCTTTTTTATTATATAGGGGGGAAGGCAATGGAAGAGTACAAGGAGATAAAGATAATATATGACGCTACTCTCGAAAGGGAGATAATGGAGATATTAAAAGAGTTTGAGATAGAGAAATACCTCATAATCACTAAAGTAAGAGGCTCGTGGGGGAAACAGAGAAAACATCTAAACGACCATGTATGGCCAGGAACGGACGATATACTCTTATTAATTTTAGAAGGGGAAACAGCTGAAAAAATACTGAAAAGGTACATTGAGCTACGGGGAAAAATTAATTACGAGATCACTTTTACCATAATTGTTACAGCAGTTGAAAAATATATAGTGTAATAATGCGGTAACTAATGTTTATTTTGAAAAAAAATAGAGCCAATAGTATTGAAAATTTACACTTTATCTGATATAATACGATGATTAGAGGAATGTTTTTTTTTTGAACAAGGAGGGGTTAGATGAACCAAAAATCTATTTTGGCTATTTCCGAAAGAAAAGAGCTTTTAAAACAACTTAGAAAAGAGCTTTCAGAGGACTTTGAAGTCATTACATTCAATAACTTTTTAGATGGATTAGACATGTTAAGAGAAAGTGATTTTGATATATTATTTTTAGACCAGAATTTAACTTGGTTTACTTTTACAGAGGCAATGAGAAAGCTTAAAGGGATAGGCAAGGAAATAGTTCCTGTAGCCCTTTTGCAGGAAGAGAATGAGCTTGTTTTGGAGGAACTGAAAAAGGCGGATATATCTCACTACGCAGTGCAGCCATTTACTAGAAGCAGTGTGATGAGGGTGCTAATTCCGGCCTTAAGTCAACTAAATGTCTTAAAAGAGAAGGCTAAGCTAGAGAAAAAACTATCTGAGTCCGAGGAAGCTTATGAGATAATAGGGCAAAGCAGTAGGATAAAAGAGGTAAAAAGCCTGATAGAAAGAGTTGCCGACAGTGAGCTAACAGTACTAGTTACCGGGGAAAATGGTGTCGGTAAGGAACTTATAGGTAGGGAAATCTATAAAAAAAGCCAAAGAAAAAAAGGAAACTTTGTGTCTGTAAAATGTGCTTCTATAGCACCAGAAAACCTAGAGGTAGAGCTTTTCGGGGTTGAAAAGGGGGCATTGCACGGTGTAACTGGTAATAAAAAAGGGCTTTTGGAAGACGCTGACGGGGGAACTATTTTTCTAGATGAGATAAGTAAACTAGATCTAAAAAGCCAGGCAAAGCTTCTAAGAGTTATAGAGTACGGTGAGCTTAGAAGAGTAGGCGGAAACAGACCTAGAAAAGTTGATGTCAGGTTTGTAGTCGCTACAAATAGAAATTTAGAGGAAGAAGTTAAAAAAGGTAAATTCAGAAAAGACCTTTACCATAGGCTAACTGTATTTACAATAGAGGTGCCGCCATTAAGGGATAGAAAAGAAGATATCCCTATCCTTGCGAACTACTTCTTGAATAAAATAATATTAGACCTTCATAAAGAGCTACACGTAATTTCAGGTGAAGCTATGAAATATCTTATAGAGTATTCATTCCCTGGAAATATAAGGGAACTTAAAAATATAATAGAGAGAATGGTACTTCTTTCAACCGATAAGGTTATTGGGATAGAAGATCTGCCTCTGGAGATAAAAATGAAGTCTGACACTTTGGAAAACAAGACCATCACAGGATTGGGGCCTCTGAAAGAGATATTGGAGAAAGAGGTTTATGAACTAGCAGACGTGGAGAGGATAGTAATAGCAAGCGCACTCCAAAAAACAAGGTGGAACAAGCAGGAGACTGCAAAACTACTTGGTATAGGTAGAACCACCCTGTATGAGAAAATAAGAAAATACAAACTGGATAAAAAGTCTTAGGAGAGTATTCGATGATACTTTTGGTAGATAATTATGACTCATTCGTATACAACCTCTATCAGTACATGGGGGAGATAAATCCAGACATCCTAGTTGTGAGAAATGACGAGATAAGTATAGAAGAGATAGAGAGGCTTGCTCCGGAAAAGATAGTCCTGTCTCCTGGGCCAAAAGCACCAAAGGATGCCGGGATCTGCGTGGAGCTAATTAGAAGGTTTTATAAAACGATTCCTATCTTGGGGATCTGCTTGGGTCATCAGGCGATAGGGGAGGCTTTTGGAGCCACTGTATCATATGCGAAAGTCCTGTACCACGGCAAGCGTTCCACAATAGAACACGACGGGAGCGGCATATTCGCGGGGATAGAAAGCCCGACAAAGGTTGCAAGATACCATTCTTTGGCTATACTAGATGGAACCCTTTCCGATGAGTTCACAGTAAATGCAAGAACAGACGACGGAGAGATAATGGCAATAAGCCACAAGGAGTACCCCGTGTACGGGCTTCAGTTTCATCCGGAATCAGTGTACACCTCTGCCGGGAAAAAGCTTATTAAGAATTTTTTAGATTTAAAATAATTTTATGGGCATGGATTAGAATAAATTCATGCCCTTTTTTAGTGAAAAACTTGTAAGTTCATAAATTAGTTGGTATAATTGAGTAGCAAAAAAAATTAGGGAGGGAATGCAGTGGCAATTAGAAAATTGAGGAAACAGATGAAACCTTTGATATGGGTTTTTACGATAGCATTTTTTATTTCTATACTTGCTGTTGTAGTGGCAAATGTTAGAATGCTTGGTAAAAGCAAAAATAATGTATTCGCCATAAACGGGATGAAAGTCGATGCCAGCGATATAGAGAGGGCCTATAACAACAGGGTGGAGCTCTATTCGGGATATTACTCCAAGGCAATGCCGCAGGAGACAATAAGAACAATAGCAGTTAATGATGTAGTGGAACAGAATATACTTTTGTCCCTGGCAAAAAAGCTCAAGATAAAAGTATCTAGAAAAGAGGTAGACGAAGTCTACAAAAAAGCTATAGGTAATATAAAAAATAAGGAAGAGATAAGAAAGAGGCTTCTTGCTATCGGGTTTACGACGAAGTCTTTTAAAAAGTATATAGAGACCTCACTTATTGCAGAAAAAGTCAGAGAAAAAATACAAGAAGAGTATGCACTAGGTGAAGGAGATGCTCTTAGAGAATACAACAGAAATAAGTATGGGGAGTACCTGGGTAAGGAGTTTGATGAGGTAAAGGGTGAAATAGAAGAGAAATTAACATCTTTGGGGCAGATAAGGCACTTTAGAGGATTTGTTGCAGAACAGAAAAAAGAGGCAGATATAAAGGTGTTGGATCCAAACTATGAGCAGTATCTGGAGAAAACCGAGTTTACTGAAGATGGGTTTGAGATAAGCAACCTAGACATAGCAAATAGACTCCTAATACAAAAGCTTTATGGTGAAGAGGACGATGAGAAAGCCAGGACAAATGCTTTAGAAGGTATAAAAAAGGAGATAAAGATAGCGAAAGACGCATTGGATAAAGGGCTTGAAAAAAATACATCACTTAGTGTGGTAGATCAAATAGACGATTTGATAAACAAGCTTAGATGGCATTTAGTAGAAACTGCTGAACCTTTAGAAGCCCAGCTAAAGAAATATTTTTCAGAAAACAGCAGTAAGTATGACACTCAAGAGGAAGCGATAATAAATATAGTTTCTTTCAGGCTTGAAGCCGCGGAAAGGGATGAGGAAGAGGCGCTGGCAAAAGCCAACGATATCCTTAAGAAGACAACAATAGACAACTTTGCTGACATGGCCAAGGAGCATTCTGAAGGGCCTACAGCTGTAAAAGGCGGAGATGTAGGCTGGTTTGCTAAATCTATGATGGTTAAAGAATTTTCTGATGCTGTATTCGCCGGCAATATCGGAGAGATCTATCCGGAAGTTGTAAAAACTCAGTTCGGATACCATATAATTTATGTGTCCGAAAGAAATGATGAAAAACAGGAAGCTAGAGCAAGCCATATACTGGTTAGGGCAAAAGCCGGCGAAGCTACAATAAAACAGATATATGAAGATGCTCAAAGTGAGTTGCAGAAGCTTAAAAATGGAGAAACAGATTTTGAAAAACTTTCAAAAGAAAAATCAAGTATGGCAGGCAAGTACGAAGTCAGCGGTATAAAAAGAGGAACTTACGTACCTGAAGTAGGCTATGACCTTGAACTGAACGAGGCTATATTTGACTCTGGGATTAATGAGAAAAAATTAGTGAAAACCAAAGAGGGGATATATATATTCGAAAAAACCGAATACACTCCTTTTAAGAAAGCCAGCTATGAATCTGCAAAGGACAGGGTGAAACACGACCTATCCTTAGAGATGGCAGACGCAAAACTTAAAGCTATGTTTGAATAGAAGATATTTAGAAAAAATCCTGTCCAACAGGATTTTTTTCACATACAGGGATGCTGAATGCGAACAATAGTTTCGTTGCCCAGTGATACCTGGCGCTGCAACGTTATTACAGAGACTGATAATAGGTGGGAATAGGTATAAAAATGTAAAATTATGGAGCAAAAAAACTTTACAGAAAAAATTAAATGTGCTAAAATTAACTTGCTAGTTTAAAATAAAATTTCAGATGGAGGGGAAAGTTTAATGACAAGAATCGTAGACGTTATAGCTAGAGAAATTTTGGACTCTAGAGGTAATCCAACTGTAGAAGTTGACGTGAAATTGGAATGTGGAGCTATGGGAAGAGCTGCAGTTCCTTCAGGAGCATCTACTGGAGAAAGAGAAGCAGTAGAGCTTAGAGATGGAGATAAATCAAGATACCTTGGGAAAGGTTGTCTTACTGCAGTAAACAATGTAAACACTGAAATCAAAGAGGCTATCCTAGGGATGGACGCTACTGAGCAAGTTGCTATCGATAAAGTAATGATCGCTCTTGATGGAACTAAAACAAAATCAAGACTAGGGGCTAATGCTATACTAGGAGTATCTCTTGCAACTGCAAAAGCAGCAGCGGACGCACTAGGTCAATCTTTATTCAAATATCTTGGAGGAACTAACGCTAAAGAATTACCTCTTCCAATGATGAACATACTAAACGGTGGATCGCATGCTGACTCAGCGGTAGACGTACAAGAGTTCATGGTTCAGCCAGTAGGAGCAAAAACTTTTGCTGAAGGACTAAGAATGGGAACTGAAGTATTCCACCACCTTGGAAAACTTCTTAAAGCAAATGGAGACTCTACAAACGTAGGAAACGAAGGAGGATATGCTCCAGCGAAGATCGAAGGTACTGAAGGTGCTCTTGACATTATCATAGAAGCTATCAAAGCAGCTGGATATGAGCCAGGAAAAGACATCACTCTTGCACTAGACGCAGCAGCATCTGAGTTCTGTACTAAAGAGGGAGAAGATGGAAACAAGACTTACCACTTCAAAAGAGAAGGCGGAGTAAAAAGAACAACTGACGAAATGATCGAATGGTATGCAGGTCTTGTAGAAAAGTACCCTATCACTTCAATCGAAGACGGTCTTGACGAAAACGACTGGGCTGGATTCGCAAAGCTTACTGCAAGAGTAGGAAACACAACTCAAATCGTTGGAGACGATTTATTCGTAACTAACACAGAGTACCTTGCTATGGGAATCAAGAAGAAGTCAGCTAACTCAATCCTAATCAAACTTAACCAAATCGGAACTCTAACTGAAACTTTAGAAGCTATCGAAATGGCTAAAAAAGCAGGATACACAGCAGTAGTATCACACAGATCTGGAGAAACAGAAGATGCGACTATCGCAGACGTAGCAGTGGCTACTAACGCTGGTCAAATCAAAACTGGATCGGCTTCAAGATCAGACAGAATGGCTAAGTACAACCAACTTCTTAGAATCGAAGAAGAACTTGGTGAAACAGCTGTATACGCTGGAATGGATGCATTCTACAACATAAAAAAATAAGTTTTAATATCAGGAGCCCTCTAGCAAGAGGGCTCTTTTTTATTTTTTAAATAAAAGGATATAAAATAAGGTCACGGTAGAGAGGAGTAAACAGTTTTATGAGTGGGTGTTAACTTATGAAAAGGAATTATCTTCTCTTAGTAATTTTTATGACTTTTTCAATAATTGTAATGGGGGAATCTGAAGAAGAGATAATAAAAGATACAGGCTATATACTAAGGTCAGTTTATGGCAGGGCAAACTATTCAAAACTCAGGAGAACGTTTCATGAAGCGGATGATTGGGATGAACAGGGGGCATATTTTGTTGGGCTACAGGTTGAAAAATTTTTGTCAAAAGATTATAGGGAGCTGCCAATAGATTTCACTTTTCTGGGGAGTCTGTTTTACCATAAACAGGATATAAGAGAACCAGACGGCATGTACACACAGCCAATGGAATTAAACGGCGAAGATACCTACCAGATAAATTTTGCAATAAAGGTTTACTACAAAAAGTTTCCATGGAGTGATAAAGTAAAGACTAGGTTCGGAGTCGGAAACGGACTATCCTATGTGGGTGAATATCTGGATATAGAAACTCAGAATTTCAACAAAGAGGGAAAGGAAGCGAGAAGCCGACTTTTAAATTATATGGATATATCGCTTTCTTTTAATTTAGGAGATGTCCTAAAAAAATATGAGCTTAAAAATTGTTATACAGGGATAGGGATATCTCACAGATCAGGAATTCAAGGAACGATAGAAGGTGTAAGAGGCGGATCAAATTTTACCACTTTATTTTTGGAGTTTGAGATATAAATTCTATTTAAATTAAAAGCATGAAATTTTATTTAGAAAGCTGTACGCTTAAAATAGAAGAAAAAATATAAATTTAGAGAAAGCAATGGTAATGAACTTTGACTCGGATTAAAAATTTAATAGCAGTAGCAACGGAGGTAAAATTTTTATGAATAAATTATTAATAGTATTTTTTTTAAATATAATTATAAGCTTATGTACTTTTGGAGAACCTGTCAAGATAAGCATGTGGGTACACGAGGTAGACACTCAAGAAGGGAAATTTTATAAAAAAATAGTTGAAGAATTCAACAAATTAAATAAAAATGTAAGAGTGGAACTCACATCTATTCCCGGCAAAGATTATGAAGACAAGTTAAACATTGCTTTTGCTGAGGGACGTCTACCTGATATCATAACCGTTTAAGGGCCGTATATACCCTATTATGCAGAAAAAGGGTTTATTATTCCTGTAGAAAAATATTTTACACAGATTGATTTTGGAAATTTTTTGCCATCTATAATAGAACAGAGTACATATGGAGGGGAACTTTGTCATGTAAGGTCTATGGAGTCTAGTGTGGAGATCTACTACAACAAAAGGATGTTTAGAGAGGCTGGCATAAAGTCTCCTGAAAAAATAGAGGAGGCCTGGACATGATATGAACTGTATAAAAATGCAAAGAAATTAAGTAAAAACGGGGTTTATGGGTTACAGCTATCTCTAGAATCCGGGGAGTTTACTACCTATACTTTGACCCCGATGGTTTGGGCAAATGGAGGAGCTTTGATTTCGAAAGATGGAAAACGTGTAAGGGAGTACTTTGATTCAAGGGAAGTTGCTCAGACTCTAGATTTCATAAAAAAACTTGTGGAAGATGAAATAGTCCCTCTTTCCGCTGCTGAAAACTCTTTTGAAACCGAAAAAACAGCCATGTTTTTAAGCGGTCCTTGGATGGCAAAAAAAATAAAAGGGTATTTTTACTACTAGAATTAATCTTTTTAAAATTTAGATTTTTATGATATAATATCCTGGAAAAAATGTTATGTTTTGGAGAGATATATGGAATTTTTTCTGAGGAAAAGTAAAGACGAGGACATTTGTGATATATATAATCTGGTAAATAGGAAATATATAGAAAAGTACTCTAAACGGAATATGAGTGAGGAATGGGAGAGACACAGAGATTGGTACAGGTTTTTAATAAAATCTCCTAAAAACTTTGTCTATACGGTTTGCGACGTCAACGGAAATTTTCTGGGACATGTCAGATTTGAGCTGATTGGAGAAATTGGATTAATATTTCTAGCCCTGTCAGAAGATATAAGGGGAAACGGGTTGGCGAAAAAAGTGATAAAAAAGAGCATGATCAAATTTAGTACGGATGCCCCAGGTGTAAAAACGATTGAGGCCGATATCCTTGAAGAGAATGCTGCCTCAAGAAAAGCTTTTAAAAGTTTGGGTTTTTTAGAGAGCGGTAAAAGCAAAGAGGGTGTAGTAAGGTATCTGAAAAAAATAGAGGACTTGTGATAGGCATAAGAGGCACATTGTAACACTTGTAACGGGGTTAAAATTGTGATATAATCTAAAAAAACTTACTAGGAGATAATAATGATAGAAAAACTTAGAAGAAATTATTATTACTATTATTATTTATAGAGGGATGTGCAACTGTAAAAACGCAGAGGTACCCCTGGTTTTGTTATAATATAGTAAAGCTTCTGGGTTTGTATCTGTAAATAGTATGCTCGCAGATATAGGCTGCGGGCTTTTTTATTGAAAAAATAAGTCGAAAGGGGAATTTATGAATATTGAAGCAGAAGTAAAAAGGCAGATGGAGATATTAAAAAGAGGTGTAGAGGAGATAATCTCCGAGGAGGAGCTGGAGAAAAAAATAAAGAAATCTCTGGAAACAGGCGAACCATTAAAGGTCAAACTCGGTATAGATCCGACGGGAAGTGATCTGCATATAGGGCATGCAGTGCCACTTAGAAAACTAAAACAGTTTCAAGATCTAGGGCATAAAGTTATATTTTTAATAGGAACATTTACAGCTAGGATAGGGGATCCAACCGGGAAATCTGAAACAAGAAAAATGCTATCTGCAGAAGAAATACAAGAAAACATAAAAACCTACCTAGACCAGCTTAAACTTATTTTGGATATGGAAAAAACAGAGATAGTATACAACGGGGATTGGCTAGAAAAGCTCAGCCTAGAAGATGTGCTGAAACTATTATCACAATTCACCGTGGCGCAGATGGTGTCTAGAGAAGATTTTGCCAAAAGGCTGAAAGAGAACAAGCCGGTTTCGCTGGTGGAGTTCATGTACCCTATATTACAAGGATACGATTCGGTGGCTATTAAAGCTGACGTTGAGCTAGGAGCCACTGAACAAAAATTCAATATTCTTAGAGGTAGAGACCTTCAAAAGAATGCCGGGCAAGAACAGCAAATTTGCATGATGATGCCTATACTTGTGGGACTTGACGGTGTGGAGAAAATGTCTAAATCCCTCAACAACTATATAGGTATAACAGAGATCCCTAACGACATGTTTGGTAAGGCTATGTCGATTTCTGACGAGCTTATGTGGACTTACTATGAGATGGCCACAGACGTCCCTATGGATGAAGTAACCGATATGAAAAAAGGTGTTGAAAATGGAACTTTCCACCCGATGGAAGCTAAGAAAAGGCTGGGGTATGAGATAGTAAAATCCTACCACGGAGATGAAGAGGGGAAAAAGGCAAGAGAATGGTTTGAAAATGTATTCTCCAAGAAAGACCTATCTGTAGATCTTCCTGAGGTAAAGATAGATGTGGACGAGGCCGATGCAATAGAACTTCTGGTGAAGCAGCTTGGTTTTTTTAAGTCTAATTCAGAGGCTAGAAGGCTAATACAGCAAGGGGGATTCAAAATAAACGATGAGGCTGTAACCGATGTGGCAGCTGTGATAAGCATAGAAGATGGTATGATTGTAAGGGCAGGAAAGAAAAAAATTGTAAAAATCGTAAAATAGGTGCAGGGCGCCTATTTTTCTTTAAAGATTACTGGGGGATAAAATGGGAAAGAGATTTTCTTATGAATTTGCCATGAAAGAGTATAAAAAGTTAAGTGCCTACCTGGGAAAGGGCGGGTTTAGGCATGATGTAAGCGGCAGCTTGCGTAGGAAAAAAGCGGATATAGGAGATATAGATGTTGTTGTTATGGGTGATGAAAAAATAATTTTGGAGTATATAGCAAAATACCCTAAGATAGGGCACCAGATAAATCGGTATGAGTACATGCTTGAAAGTGGAATATCCATACATATAATAGCTGAAGTGGAAGCAGAGTACACATATACACTATGGCATTCTACAGGGCCAAAACCCCATGTAAAGCTTATTGAAAATATGTATATGGACAAAAATAAAGAGCTTGATAAAATGGTTGAGGATGAAAAAGACCTATACGAGTCTATAGGTCTGACATATATCGATCCGGAAGAAAGGTATAGGATGATTTAATGGGGGATGTGTTTTTTTATCCATAATAGGAGATCGCTATAGACCTTTATTTTGTTCTTTTCGTTTAAAATTTCGTGTCTGGAATTTTCGTAAAGTTTTATGTCTAGGTCTTCGAATCCCAGCGACTGGTATCTCCGATACAAAGCCACTGCCCCCTTTCCGTACCTCCCAAAGGGATCCTCTTTACCGGAAATAATTAAAACAGGGAGAGTGTTTGGGATTTTCTGGAAATTTTTTTCTTTTAAAGTTTCCCTTATAAGAGAAAACAACGAATAATAAAAGCTGGCCGGAAGCACGCCTCCGCAAAGGGGGTCTTTTATGTACTCGGAAACCACTGTTTCATCGCTGCATAGCCAGTCATATTTGCTGTGTTTTTCAGTTTTTTTATTGTACAATAGAAACGTTAAAAAATCTAGAAGCGGGCTGGGGCGGTCTTTTTTTAAAATCGTGATAAACTTTGCCAAAAATTTTCCCATAAGCAACTCCAAGCCGAAGCTACCGTTTGATCCCGAGAGGATCAGGCCGCTTATTTCGAAATTTGGATTTTTTTCAAGTAGCCTTTGCGATATGAACGACCCCATACTGTGTCCCAGGATAAAGATGGGCACACCTTGGTTTTTTCTTTTTATGAGATTGTTTAAAATAGTCTGGTCGTCCGCTACAAGCTCCAATCCATTTTTACCGAGCAAGCCCTTGTAGGCCGGACCTGGAATACTCTTGCCGTGCCCCCTGTGGTCTGAAGCATAAAGTGAGACTCTGTTTCTGTTTAAAAAATTGGCTAGTTTCACGTATCGAGCACTGTGCTCAGCCATACCGTGAATTACATGTACTACTGCAACCGGGGACTCTGCTTCCCAACTGTGAACAAATATTTTTTTTCCACTGGATACCTCTATATAGAATTTTTTTTCCATCCTAAAACTCTCCTCAGAAATTTTTTAAAACTACCTATTTAACCCAAATTGCTACTTAAACATTAAATTTATTTATAGAATTTTTTTGAGCACAGAGAAAACATATTAAAATAAAAATCATTTTTTATCACGAATCCCACGAATATTTAAAACATTTAAGCAAAGGTTAATTTTACTTAAAATTTTCATGTTGTTTTGTTAAATATTTTATTTTATTCAGTGCAGCTTTATGTCCTAAGAACTATTTGAGCCTATTCGTGAGTAAAACAGGTGTTTTCTTAAAGTATAAATATAGCTAGTAGCTTAGACTGTTTATTTTAGTATATTCTATTTTACTGTAAATTGCACTATTTGGAGATAAACTCCGGGCGGTATAGTAGTTTATCGTTATAAAAACTGGGGTTTTTATGTGCAAATAAGGGGATTTTTTATGGTATAATGGAAATAAAACTCGGAGGCAATATGAGGAAGAAAGAGAAGGTAAAGAGAATAATAAGTGTGTTCAGGGAGAAGTACGGCAAGCCGAGATGCGCCCTTGACTATGGCACGCCTTTTGAACTTTTAGTGGCCGTGATACTCTCTGCCCAATGCACAGATGTAAGGGTGAACCTAGTTACACGGGAACTTTTTAAAAAGTACAATAAACCGGAGGACTTTGCCAACCTTCCTGTGGTTGAGATAGAGGAGTTGGTACGCTCAACCGGGTTTTATAAGAACAAGGCCAAGAATATAAAGGAAACCAGCGAAAAAATACTGGATGTGTACAGCGGGGCTGTGCCTATGTCCATAGATGAACTGGTGTCACTTCCAGGAGTTGGAAGGAAGACTGCCAACGTTGTCAGGGCTGAAATATGGGGGCTCGCTGACGGAGTTGTCGTGGATACGCATGTGAAAAGGCTGTCTAACAGGATAGGACTGGTGAAAAATGACAATCCCAACATCATAGAGAGGGAGCTCATGAAAATAGTGCCAGTAGAAGACTGGATAGACTACTCGCATTTTTTGATACTCCACGGCAGGAGTACTTGCAAGGCTAGGAAACCCCTTTGTCAGGACTGTGAAATAAACGATATCTGTAAGTATGGGAAAAAAATTTTAAAAAGCAAACACGACTAGGGTATTTATTAGAAGATCAAAATCCCTAAAATTGCGCTGCAAAATATAAGGGTAGTGGGATTTAGCTTGTATCTGTACAGTAAAAAATAGATTACAGTCGACAAGACCACACTTTTAAAGTTTATGGAGCTGGTTTTTTCCATAAAAAAAGTGGACCTGGATATTATTACACCGGCATATAGTATCATTGCTGTAGTTATGGGTCTTATTGCAAAAAAGAAGGCTTTTTTATACCCACTTTCTTTTAACTTTAAGATAAAATTTGAGAGTATCAAGATGACTATTATAGACGGCAGGGCTGTGCCCAAAGTAGCTGCTATTGCCCCAGGAATGCCTCCTACTTTTAAGCCTATGTAGGTTGCTGAATTTATGGCAATAGGACCTGGCGTCATCTGTGACAGGGAAACAATATCTAAAAACTCCTGCGAACTTACCCAAGCGTTCTTCTCTATCTCATTTTTAATAAGAGGTAACATGGACAGCCCTCCACCAAAGCTAAATATCCCTATTTTAAAAAAAACTGAAAATAGTTTAATGTATATCATTTTTCATTCTCCTTTTCAAAATAGCCCGACATCTTCAGTGGGAATAAGGTGTAGAAAAGAATCCCGAAAACAGCTCCAGCTATTATTATCTTTATTGGGCTGAGCAGCGAGAAAAACAGAGTTAAAAAAGAAGCTACGAAAATACACAACGTAATTTTATTTTTAACACTTTTTTTGAATATTTTCACCACTGCAAATAAAATCAAGGATATTACGCAAGACTTAACACCCATAAATGCAGATTTTATAATTTGGGTCTTGAAATATGGCGCCAAAAATATTACTATAATAGTAATTATAAAAAAAGATGGCAGGATAACCCCTAGAGATGCTGCGAGAGAACCAGGCACTCCAGCTATTCTATAACCCACGAACGTAGCAGAATTAACAGCTATAGTTCCAGGAGTCATCTGTGCTATCGAAACAATTTCTAAAAGCTCATCTTCATCAATCCACTTCTTCTCATGTATGATTTCATTTTCTATAAGCGGAATCATGGCATATCCACCGCCAAAAGTAAAAAGCCCTATCTTAAAAAAGGTCGCAAATAACCGAAAAACCATGACCTACCTCCAAATTTTTTTTTAAATTTTACCACACAAGAAACTTATAAATCAAACTTTTTAGAAATTAAAACTGTAATATATTTTGATAATCTAAATCCTTGAAAATGGTTGAAATGTATGATATAATTTAACCATATTAAAATTTAGTGCAGTTTTATTGGATAAAAACAAATTAAATTCAAAAAAATCTCACAAACAATTCTTGACAAAATAAGTAAACAATGCTATTTTAGATTGTATCAATATTTGAGGTGATATAGTTATGAAAAGAGTATATTTAGATAATAATGCAACAACTCAAATGGATCCAAAAGTATTGGAAGCAATGCTTCCATATTTTACTGATGTATACGCTAATCCATCAAGCATGCATAGATTTGGGCAGGAAGCCAATCGTCCTGTGGATGAAGCCAGAAACCTTATCTGTAGGTTGTTAGGTATAGAAGACAACGAACTTGTGTTCACAGCTTCTGGGACTGAGTCCAACAACCTTGCCATAAGAGGTATAGCTAAGGCCTATAGGAGAAGGGGAAATCATATTATTACAAGTTCTGTAGAACATCCTTCTGTAAAAAATACCTGTGAGGCTCTTGAAAAAGAAGGGTATGAAATAACCTATCTCCCGGTAGATGAAAGAGGGGCAGTGGACTTAGAAGTTTTAAAAAGTTCAATTAAAAGAGAAACTATACTTATTACAGTTATGCATGCAAACAATGAAGTAGGAACAGTTCAGCCGATCGAAGAGATTGCGAAAATTGCAAATGAAAACAAAGTAATTTTCCACGTGGATGCGGTACAAACTGTCGGGAAACTTCCATTTAAACCCAAAGAAATAGGAATAGACCTTTTCTCTTTTTCAGGGCATAAATTCTATGGTCCTAAGGGTATTGGGGGACTTTTTATAAAAAAAGGCACAAGACTTGCCAAGGTGATAACCGGTGGAAGTCAAGAAAATAAAAGAAGACCAGGGACATTAAATGTACCTGCTATAATAGGTATGGCAAAGGCTCTTGAACTGGCATACAGCAATATGGAAGAAGAGTATAAAAGAGAAGAAGGACTTAGGGACTATTTTGAAGAAGAAGTTCTTAAAAAAATCCCTGAAATCATGATAAACGGAAAAGGCGCACCTAGACTTCCTGGGACGTCGAGTATAACTTTTAAATACTTAGAGGGGGAGTCGATACTGCTTAGCCTTGATTTCAAAGGGATTGCAGTAAGCTCGGGGTCAGCCTGTTCTTCGGACGACCTGCAGGCATCACATGTTTTGTTGGCTATGGGTATACAGCCAGAGTTTGCACACGGAACAATCAGGTTTAGCCTTGGAAGATTCAATACGAAGGATGAGATAGATTATGTTATAGAGGAATTACCAAAAGTAATAGAAAGACTGAGAATGATGTCACCGCTCTGGAATGAGTATAAAACAGTTTAAAAACGAAAAGGAGTTGTTATATATGGAATATTCTGAAAAAGTAAAGGACCACTTCATGAATCCTAGAAATGTAGGAGTAATTGAAGATGCTGATGGGTATGGTAAGATAGGGAACGCTTCGTGTGGGGATATAATGGAGATATTTTTAAAGATAGAAGACGATGTAATAAAAGACGCTAAGTTTAGAACTTTTGGATGCGCTTCAGCGATTGCTACTTCTTCTATATCAACTGAGATGATATTGGGGAAAACTGTAGATGAAGCTTTGAAGCTTACAAATAAAGCTGTTGCGGAAGCATTGGACGGTCTTCCACCAGCAAAAATGCACTGTTCGGTTCTTGCTGAAGAGGCTATAAAGGCGGCTATAGAAGATTATATTTCAAAGAAAAAATAGGTGAGGAGAGATCCTCACTTTTTCTCTGGTTCGGGAGTTGGTTTATTTTGAAAAGATTGGTTTTAACTTTTATTTTCTTTTTGCTATGTCTTACTTCTTTGGCCGATCCTATAAATATAGCAGAACTTGTGGCGGATGAAAATGGAAACCCTATAGTGTCTAAAAACATAGATAAGGTACATCCACTGGCCTCTGTCACTAAAATGATGACAGCTCTTATAGTTTTTGAAAAAATCGAAAATGGGGAGTTAAGTTTAACGGACAGAGTAAAAATATCAGAAGGAGCATGCAGAATCGG
The DNA here is from genome assembly GCA_963675185.2 of uncultured Ilyobacter sp. GTDB lineage: Bacteria > Fusobacteriota > Fusobacteriia > Fusobacteriales > Fusobacteriaceae > Ilyobacter_A. Next base: position 928,926 of record CAXXOH010000003.1, on the reverse strand, counting down.
GGGCAGCAGGATATACTTGAAGCAGGGCGAGTATATGAGTGTAGAAGACCTTCTTAAATCCACGATAGTATAGGCGTATGCTTTAGCTGAGCATGTGGGCGGAAGTGTGGATGGATTTGTAAAAATCATGAGGAAAAGGGCAAAAGATCTAGGCATGGACAACACCGTGTATAACACTCCGACAGGTCTGCCGACTAATATGACTGGAAAGGAAATGGATGTAAGTACAGCCAGGGATATAGTGAAGCTATCTACCGAAGTATTAAAGCACCCAGCTTACCTTAAAATGGTAAATGTGAAAAAATCATATATAAGGAACGGCAGAGCAGAGATGCCTAATAGGAATAAGCTTATAGGGAGCATTCAGGGTATTGATGGTTTGAAGACTGGTCATCATGACAGTGCTGGCTATAATATATCTATTAGTGCCAAGAGGGGAAATAAGAGGATTATCGTTGTAGTTTTAGGTGCACCAGATGAAAAAGAGAGAGACAAAGAGGTCGTGACTCTCGTAGAGAAGTTCTATAGAAGATATGAATTTATAGAAAAGATAAAGTATGAAAGAAAAAATCAATTTAAAGAAGAGTTTGAAATAGCCGGAAACAATAAAAATAGAGATAGCGCATAGCGATCTCTATTTTTTTATATTTTTACAAAAAAACCGTTGACAAAGAAAGTGGACTATGATAATATTATCCCTGTGCCTCAGAACAGGGCGCAGCAAAAAACAAGGACATTGAGAACTAAATAGAGAAAGTTAAGCGCTAAAGATTATGGTGAATACCTCGTTAAGAGGATAGAATATATTGAATGAAGAGTTTGATCCTGGCTCAGGATGAACGCTGACAGAATGCTTAACACATGCAAGTCGACTGGAATTTGCCTTCGGGCATTAGTACGGTGGCGGACGGGTGAGTAACGCGTAAAGAACTTGCCCCTTAGCCCGGGACAACTGTTGGAAACGACAGCTAATACCGGATATTATGCGCTGGCGGCATCGCCGGTGTATGAAAGCTATATGCGCTAGGGGAGAGCTTTGCGTCCCATTAGCTAGTTGGTAGGGTAACGGCCTACCAAGGCTACGATGGGTAGCCGGCCTGAGAGGGTGAACGGCCACAAGGGGACTGAGACACGGCCCTTACTCCTACGGGAGGCAGCAGTGGGGAATATTGGACAATGGACCAAAAGTCTGATCCAGCAATTCTGTGTGCACGATGAAGGTCTTCGGATTGTAAAGTGCTTTCAGCAGGGAAGAAGCAAGTGACGGTACCTGCAGAAGAAGCGACGGCTAAATACGTGCCAGCAGCCGCGGTAATACGTATGTCGCAAGCGTTATCCGGAATTATTGGGCATAAAGGGCATCTAGGCGGCCGATTAAGTCTGATGTTAAAATGCGGGGCTCAACCCCGTATTGCGTTGGAAACTGGTTGGCTAGAGTACTGGAGAGGTGGGTGGAACTACAAGTGTAGAGGTGAAATTCGTAGATATTTGTAGGAATGCCGATAGGGAAGCCAGCTCACTGGACAGATACTGACGCTAAAGTGCGAAAGCGTGGGGAGCAAACAGGATTAGATACCCTGGTAGTCCACGCTGTAAACGATGATCACTGGGTGTGGGGGGTCGAACCTCCGTGCCGAAGCTAATGCGATAAGTGATCCGCCTGGGGAGTACGTTCGCAAGAATGAAACTCAAAGGAATTGACGGGGACCCGCACAAGCGGTGGAGCATGTGGTTTAATTCGACGCAACGCGAGGAACCTTACCAGGTCTTGACATCCTGCAAACTTACCAGAGATGGTTTGGTGCCCCTTCGGGGGAATGCAGTGACAGGTGGTGCATGGCTGTCGTCAGCTCGTGTCGTGAGATGTTGGGTTAAGTCCCGCAACGAGCGCAACCCCTATCGTTAGTTGCCAGCATTAAGTTGGGGACTCTAGCGAGACTGCCTGCGACGAGCAGGAGGAAGGTGGGGATGACGTCAAGTCATCATGCCCCTTATGACCTGGGCTACACACGTGCTACAATGGGCAGTACAGAGAGAAGCAATATGGTGACATGGAGCGAATCTCAGAAAGCTGTTCTTAGTTCGGATCGAAGTCTGCAACTCGACTTCGTGAAGTTGGAATCGCTAGTAATCGCGAATCAGCAATGTCGCGGTGAATACGTTCTCGGGTCTTGTACACACCGCCCGTCACACCACGAGAGTTTGTTGCACCTGAAGTAAACGGCCTAACCCTTCGGGGAGGGAGTTTCCTAAGGTGTGGTAAGCGATTGGGGTGAAGTCGTAACAAGGTATCCGTACCGGAAGGTGCGGATGGATCACCTCCTTTCTAAGGAGATAAAAGCTTACTTTCTCTATTTTGTTGTGATGTTCTTCGATAGAGGTGCTCTAGGGCGCCTATTTAATTGAAAAATATTACATTAGGACATTGAAAACTGTATAGTAGATAAAAAAAGAGTTAGACTGAAAAGTCTGTTTTAGGTTAAGAAATTAAGGGCGTACGGAGAATGCCTTGGTAGTAAGAGCCGATGAAGGACGTGGTAAGCTGCGAAAAGTCCAGAGGAGCTGCAAACGAGCTTTGATCCTGGAATTTCCGAATGGGGCAACCTGCCAGTTTGGAGAACTGGCATGAAAAAGGGTACCGGGTGAACTGAAACATCTAAGTAACCCGAGGAAGAGAAAGTAAAAACGATTCCCTAAGTAGCGGCGAGCGAACGGGGAAGAGCCTAAACCGATGCTGTGTCAAGGATGCAGCCGTTGCAGTATCGGGGTAGTGGGAATGGAGCTTGGAGAACTGCAAGATATCCAGCTGATTTAGTCAAGTTAGTGGAACGGTTTGGAAAGGCCGACCACAGAAGGTGAAAGTCCTGTACATGAAAACTTGAGCTAAACAGTGCACCGTATCCCGAGTAGCACCGGGCACGTGAAACCTGGTGTGAATCCGCGTGGACCATATCACGTAAGGCTAAATACTCTTACTGACCGATAGCGAATAGTACCGTGAGGGAAAGGTGAAAAGAACCCCGGGAGGGGAGTGAAATAGAACCTGAAACCGTGCGCTTACAAGCGGTCGGAGCACTTTATATGTGTGACGGCGTGCCTTTTGGAGAATGATCCTGCGAGTTGCGATATGCGGCAAGGTTAAGGAAACCGGAGCCGAAGGGAAACCGAGTCTGAATAGGGCGAATTAGTCGTATGTCGTAGACGCGAAACCTGGTGATCTAAGCCTGTCCAGGATGAAGCTGTGGTAAGACACAGTGGAGGTCCGAACCCACCGTCGTTGAAAAGCCGGGGGATGAGGTAGGTTTAGGGGTGAAAAGCCAATCGAACCAGGAGATAGCTCGTTCTCTCCGAAATGCATTTAGGTGCAGCCTCAATTGTTTATCTGCGGGGGTAGAGCACTGAATGGCCTAGGGGGCGTATAGCTTACCGAAGTCAATCAAACTCCGAATACCGTAGATTTAGAAATTGGGAGTGAGACTATGGGTACTAAGATCCATTGTCGAGAGGGAAACAACCCAGACCACCAGCTAAGGTCCCTAATTATATCTAAGTGGGAAAGGAGGTGGAGATTCGGAAACAACCAGGAGGTTGGCTTAGAAGCAGCCATACCTTTAAAGAGTGCGTAATAGCTCACTGGTCGAGAGTCTCTGCGCCGACAATGTAACGGGGCTAAGATATAAACCGAAGCTGTGGAATGTACATAGTACATTGGTAGGAGAGCGTTCTGTAGGCCGTAGAAGGTATACCGTAAGGAGTACTGGAGGTATCAGAAGTGAGAATGCAGGAATGAGTAGCGAGAAAGCGGGTGAGAATCCCGCTCGCCGGAAGACCAAGGTTTCCAGAGTAAAGTTTGTCTTCTCTGGGTAAGCCGGGACCTAAGCCGAGGCGATTTGCGTAGGCGAATGGAAAACAGATTAATATTTCTGTGCCACTTAAATTTGTTTGAGGGATGGAGGGACGCAGGAAGGTATGTGCGCAGGGCGACGGTTGTCCCTGTACAAGCATGTAGGATGACCCTATAGGAAAATCCGTAGGGTTATATCTGAGGTGTGATGTGGAGCGCGCAAGCGCGAAGGTGCAAATCCTACACTGCCGAGAAAAGCTTCTACTGAGAATTTAAGTGCCCGTACTGTAAACCGACACAGGTGGTCAGGATGAGAAATCTAAGGCGGACAGGCTAACTCTCGCTAAGGAACTCTGCAAAATAGCCCCGTAACTTCGGGAGAAGGGGTGCCGCTAAGGGTGATAGTTACACGCGAACTTGAGCGCTTGGCGGCCGCAGTGAAGAGATTCGAGCAACTGTTTAGCAAAAACACAGGTCTATGCTAAGCTGAAAGGCGATGTATATGGGCTGACACCTGCCCAGTGCTGGAAGGTTAAGAGGAGGAGTGAGAGCTCCAAATTGAAGCCCCAGTGAACGGCGGCCGTAACTATAACGGTCCTAAGGTAGCGAAATTCCTTGTCGGGTAAGTTCCGACCTGCACGAATGGTGTAATGACTCGAATGCTGTCTTGGCGGGAGGCCTGGTGAAATTGTATTACCGGTGAAGATACCGGTTACCTGCAGTAGGACGGAAAGACCCCATGAAGCTTTACTGTAGCTTGGTATTGGGTTTTGATGTTATGTGTATAGGATAGTTGGGAGACAGGGATGCTGTGGCGCTAGCTGCAGCGGAGTCGCTGGTGGAATACCAACCATGTAACCTCGGAATTCTAATCTGGGAAGTGGATTCCTGGAGACAGTGCTAGGTGGGCAGTTTGACTGGGGCGGTCGCCTCCGAAAGAGTAACGGAGGCGTTCAAAGGTTCCCTCAGGTTGGATGGAAATCAACCGAAGAGTGCAATGGCAGAAGGGAGCTTGACTGCGAGACTGACGGGTCGAGCAGGTGCGAAAGCAGGACATAGTGATCCGGCGATTCCGAATGGAAGGGTCGTCGCTCAACGGATAAAAGCTACTCTGGGGATAACAGGCTGATTTTGCCCGAGAGTCCATATCGACGGCAAAGTTTGGCACCTCGATGTCGGCTCATCGCATCCTGGGGCTGGAGAAGGTCCCAAGGGTTGGGCTGTTCGCCCATTAAAGCGGTACGTGAGCTGGGTTCAGAACGTCGTGAGACAGTTCGGTCCCTATCCACTGTAGGCGTAAGAGTATTGAGAAGATCTGTCCTTAGTACGAGAGGACCGGGATGGACAAACCTCTGATGTACCTGTTGTCTCGCCAGAGGCATAGCAGGGTAGTCACGTTTGGAAAGGATAACCGCTGAAAGCATCTAAGCGGGAAGCCCACTTCAAGATAAGTACTCTCTGTCGTAAGACAATAAGTCACCTTCGAGACTAGGAGGTAGATAGGCTGGGTGTGTAAGCGCTGCAAGGTGTTTAGCTGACCAGTACTAATATGACGAAATCTTAACCTAGAAACAAATCTTTCTACTATACAGTTTTGAGTGTTCTAAGACACGAAAAGAATAAGTAAACCATAGCTTGGTGAAGATAGCTAAGGGGGTACACCTGGTCACATACCGAACCCAGAAGTTAAGCCCTTAAACGCCGAAAGTACTCGGGTGGCAACGCCCCGGAAGGATAGGTATTCGCCAAGCTTTATATACAGATTCCCTGATAGCTCAGTTGGTAGAGCGCGCGGCTGTTAACCGCGTTGTCGCTGGTTCGAGTCCGGCTCGGGGAGCCATTTTTTTTATTTTTTGGAAAATTTTTATGATTATTTAAATAATAGTTAAATAAAAACAGCTGGCTATATGGCTAGCTGTTTTTAAATATCTCTATTTTAAAGAAAATATCTTAGGTGTATTTAATATGGAAATACTATAGAATCTAGTTTTTTAATAGGTAAAATATATGAAAAAATTTAGATTTAAAAGAATGATATAATGGGAAGTTTTGCATATAAAATTATAGGATGAAATATTTAGGGTTAGCTAATAAAAATCAGATCTTTAGCAACTTTATAAATAATAAGGGGTAAAAGAAAAGTTTTCTTTTACCCGAGGGTGTAAAATATTTGGTGTAGACTCCGAAATTGATGTAAAATAAAATATCAATAAGGAGGTACCACTCACATGTCATTCAAAGGGTTATTAGACAAACAAAAAGTACGTGAACTTAGGGTCTTTCCCAAATTACGTGTAAATTAGATTCCTAGCCATTAGTGGGAGCCCCATCTGGAGCTCCTTTTAAATTAAATATTTATCCATCTTTTCTGGATAAATTACTACCAGCATTCTCAGTATCTTTTCCCATCCCCTAATTTTCTGAGTCCACTTTTTTAGCATGTTCTTAGATGCCAGATAAAGAACCTTCTGAAGAGAGTCATCTGTCGGAAATACTGACTTAGAGCGACTTACCTTCTTAAATTGACTATTGATACTCTCTATGGTATTCGTAGTATAGATTATCTTCCTGATTTCCTGCGGATACTCAAAAAAGTGACTTAATTCATTCCAGTTATCATACCAGGATTTAAGCGCTGGAGAGTATTCAGGGTACTCCTTATTTAGCCTTTCCAGTGAGCTGAAGCCTGTTTCAGCGTCATGCGCTTTGTAAACATCTTTGAGTTCCTTCGCGAAGATTTTCCTCTCCTTGTAGTTAAGAAACCTTAAAGTATTTCTGATTTGGTGTACGATACACCTCTGTACCTTTGTGTCAGGATAGATAGTCTTAATTGCTTCTTTGAAGCCAGGCAGCCCATCAACAGAAGCAATGAAGATCTCTTCTACTCCTCTTGATCTAAGAGAATCTATTTCTTTTAACCAAAACTTAGAACTTTCATTTTCTCCTACTGTGATGCTCAGTATATCTTTCTTTCCTTCCAGATCAATTCCTACAATTATGTATGCTACTTTATTGATTACTTTTCCATTGGTTTTGACATTGAAATAAGTTGCATCCAGAAAAATAAAAGGATAGCAGGCTTTTAAAGGTCTTGATTTCTATTGGTTTGCTTCATCCATTACTTTGTCTGTTATCCTGCTTATCTGAGTTGAGGAAAAGCTCATACCGTAGATTTCTTCGAGATGATCATTAATATCTGTAGTGGACATACCACGTCCACTACATGGATATTATCTTGTCTTCAATATCTGAGATGTCACGGGAATATTTAGGTACAACCTGAGGTTCAAAGATTCCCTCGCGGTCACGCGGAATATCAAGCTCAACTTCTCCAAGGCTTGTTTTTACCTTCTTTTGATTATTCCCATTTCTAGAGTTATTCGTATTAGAGTTTCTTTCATATTTAGAATATCCAAGGGTTTCATCCATTTCGGCTTCCAGCATAAGGGAAACCATGTCTTTAAACATATGTTTCATAATGGACTGCGCCTCAGCAATATTTTGGATATCGTTTTCCTGAAAAATCTTTTTAACTAAAGGATTAATATTTTTAACTTTTCTACTCATACAAAAAACCTCCCTAATCAATAGATTATACTTCTAATGACTAGGAGGGGTGAAATTAAATTTACACTAAATTCGGGAAACTCCCTGAACTTATGCAGGAAGGGAAACTAAAGGATGTTTCCGATGTTCAGAATCTTCTTAAAGAGCAATTCGATTGCTACTAATTCATATGCTGTATTGTCTCTAAGAGCCCCTATTCTATGTTTGTAACCTACTTGACCTGTACGGCCACCTCCTACCATCGCCCAACGTAAAGGTTTTTTAATCATTTTTTCTCCGTTTATTGTCATTGCAAATCCCCCCTTTTAATATTTCATGACTTTAAATAATCATTTATGATTTCTTTCAGTTTGAGATGTTTTATTTTTTATGTTATAAGTATATATTTTTTTTGAAATAATATCCTTAAGTATCTTACTTTTGTTTTGGTTAAAAAACAGCCGTTTTTTGAGCTTTTTTAAAACTTTTCTCAAAAACCTCGAGTATATTACTATTTTTAAAATAATGTTTTACATGTTTCAATAAAAAAGCCTCACGCCATATGGTGTGAGGCTTAAAAAATATTTTAAATTTTATTGGATTAATGTATCCAGCGTTTTCGATATTTCATTGGAGACATACCGACAGTTTTTGTAAAAATAGTGCTGAAGTAATTAGAATCGGAATACCCTACCATAAACGCGATATCGGTAATGTTGTAGTCTGAGCCGATAAGCAAAGATTGAGCTGTTCCAATCCTGCGGTTCGTAATATATTGTATAGGTGGATATCCGGTAGTTTTTTTAAAAACACTGCATAAATAGGATGGGCTTATGTGTAGCTTGCTACCGATGCTCTCTAAAGTCAGTTCCTCAGAATAATGGTCGTCGATATATTTTTTTATACGCTTTCCTATAAAATGTTCGGTGCTTTCCTCTTGCACTCTTGGTTTGTCCAGTTGGTTTAAAATTATAGAGATAAGAGACTGCAACAGGTGGTGGCCTATCTCTTCGGCACCGTTATTTTGAGATTTGATTTGAGAATGCATAATCTTAAAAATATTTTCTACATCTCCACTGGACGAGCCGCTTTTTAAAACGGGATTTGCATTATCTGGTAATAAGCAATTTTCTCTTAATCCCTCTAATTTAAGGTTGCTGACAGCACAGCTGTATACACTCATTTCAGCATCGGGATTTGTGCGTTCGTCATGCAGAGTACCACTGTTATAGATTAGGATATCTCCTTTTTGTGTGTGGTACTGCTTTCCTCCGATAGTGTGAATTCCTCTGCCGTGTCTAATGTACAAAATTTCTAGGCGGTCTTCGTGCATATGCATAACACAGGGTAGTTTTGTAAGATCCGCATCCGCTTCACAAACGTATAGAAGTTTAGGAGTTTTTTCAGTTTGAAAAGTGGATATGAAATTTTTTTTAACAAAACATTGCATAGTGAAATCCCCCTTTATTTATATGGATGTATTTTGTTGAATATATACCCTATAATTAAGTATAGTATTTTTAAAAAATAATAACCTTAAAAATTCCACTTTGTTTTGATAAAAAAAAGCCCTTTTTCTGGACATAGTTTAAACTTAAGTTTTAAAAACTTAAAAATCTTACTATTTTAGCGAATATAGTTTTTTATTTCCTAGATTGTCAAATTAAATGCAACACTCTTGGATTTCACCCCAAAATACTTCATGGGGTGTTTTCCAACCTAGACGTTTTCTCGGTCTATGATTAAGTGCTTCCATCACTTTTCTTACCTCTTCTTTTGTTAACTTAAAAAAATTGCTTCCTTTTGGAAAATATCTTCGGAGTAATCCGTTGTAATTCTCATTACATCCTCTTTCCCAAGAATGATAAGGGTTTGCAAAATAACACTCAACATTCAATTCTTTTTCGAGCTCTTTAAATCCTGCAAATTCTTTCCCATTATCAGATGTAAAAGTTTTAATGAACTTACCTGGTATCACTTTAAAAGCCTCTAAAGTCACTTGATTAAATGTTGCAGCCTTTCTGTTATCCATTAGCTCTACAAGTCCATATCCTGACTTTCTATCAACATACGTCATCATAGCTCCCTGTTTTCCTGAACTTACTACAGTATCACTCTCAAAATGTCCTATTTCACTTCTTTCATCTGCTTCTTTAGGCCTTTCTGATATGTTTTTCTTATCTGGAATAGTTCCTCTTGTTTCCTTAATGCCGTTAGATTTTTTCTTACCCTGTCTCGGAAGGAGTTCCTTTTCTGTACCCTTAAATTTCCCCTCTTTAATACCTCTGTAGATAGTCTTAAAACAAGGACAGTCAACACCTTTAATTTTAGCTCTACCAGCAATTTGTTCGGGAGTCCAACCATCTTCAAGTCTCATTTGAATATAGTCGACAATCTTTTCATCTTCAAGCTTCTCCTTGGCTCCACATCCACATGAAGACTTTCTAGAATTGTATGCCTCTTGAGCGTTCAACCCTCTGTATTCGCCATCAATGCTATTCCGCTTGATTTCTCTTCCAATACTGGATCTGTTTCTGCCTAGTATTTTTGCGATATGAAGGGGTTTCATCCCTTTTGCTAAAGATAACGCTATTGTTTCTCTTTCATTTATGCTAAAATATGTATGACTCATAGAAAATCTCCTTTAAATGTTTGTTCGCACTCATATTATACCAAGGAAATATCTATGGGTCATTTTTTGTTGCAATTAATTATACAATTCAAGTCTTGAAAAGTGGATGTAAATTTTTTTTTAACAAAACACTGCATGGTGAAATCATCCTTTCTGTATTCTGTTGGTTTTGTTGTCGATAAATAAAGTTAAAAACAGGGATTTACTGAATACGTTTATCTTGTATTTTGTTTGAGTAAAAAGGATAGCATATTTTCAGTTGTTCATTTCAAAAAGTGTTGATATGAATAACTGAAAATATGGTCATAAAAATGCCACGAGATGAAGGCAGCCTCCTTAGTCTCATGGCAGAATTTTTAACATTTGATTGAATTTTATTTTATGAAATCTTTGTAGTTGTCTGGAGTTATAAATTGGAACGGAACATTAGTAACTTGCTCTACTGGTTCCCCTTTCCATAATTTGTAAGCAACTTCTCCAGCTCCAGCTCCTTGACCGTCTTGGAATACAGAAACAGCAAGTTTTCCTTGAGTGATCATATCGATAGCGTCTACAGTACCGTCAACTCCTCCTACTAGGATTTGTCCAGTTTTTCCAGCAGCTTCTCTAGCGCTTATTGCACCTATAGCCATCTCGTCATTGTTAGATGCTACGATGTCGATTTTGTCACCAGAGTTTAGCCAGTTTTGACATAGTATCACTAGAATCGGAATCCACAGGAACTACGATTATTTTATCCATACCTTGAGTCACAAAGTTTTCGATTTGACCAAGCTGTTTAGCGGGGTCATCTTTAGCATCGACGAAAGTGATCTCCATCTCATCTCCGTAAGTTTCTTCAGCGAAAGCCTTCATTTTGTCAACCATTGATATCAAGAACTACTCCTACGTTGTCTCTGTTTACGGCTTCTGCGATTTCGTAAGCTTGCCCGAATGCGTTTATTGTACACTACGGATGACCAACGAATTCGATTCCTAGTCTGATTCCATAAGGCTCAGCTATGTCAGCTAATTCGTTAAGCACTTTTACAGAATGTGCACAGCCTTAAAGCTTTTTGGTTATAAGATTAATCCCAGTATTTTGCTACGTGAGCTTTTGTTACTTCATAAGCTTTTTTTACGTTGTCTTCTTGATCCATTTCATAATATTCAGGACGGAAAACTTCGATGATGCAAGCATCAGCAGCAATACCGATTTTTTTGAATATATCAGCATAACGTTTGTGATCAAGGCAACCAGCTGGTTCTCCAGGCCATAAACGTATTTCATCTGTATTGTAAGGAGCGCCACAAGGCATGTTTTCCATGTCGTTTAAATGCCATACAAAAATCTTGCTGCCATCAGCTTCTTCTAATTTTGCCCAATCTGAAGCCATAGCATGGAAGTGATATTGGTCTAAAGTAAGGCCTACCAATGGAGAATCAACAGCTTTAACGATTTCGTAAGCATCATCAAAACGGTTTATTGTCATTGATGGATGAGCAACGAACTCAAGTGATAATTTAATGCCGTAAGGCTCGCATTTTTCAACCATTTGATTTAATACTTCTACAGCGTCTTCTTTGATTTCGTCGAGAGTAGCAGGCTTTTTAATATCCATGCTAGGTACTACAACGATCATTGGACAGTCTAGAATTTGACAACGTCTGATGATCTCGTCTAACTCAGCCATAACAGCGTCTTTTTCAGCTTGAGTTTCTTTCATGTTGAAGAAAATCAAAGCGTTGTAAGATGACATTTTAAGGTTATGAGTCTTAAACCATTCACCTAATTCTTCAAGTGTGTACTTGCCTGCTTCTAAGTCTCGGTTTAAACACTCTGATTGGATGTCGATATAATCGAATCCAGCTTTTTCGCAATAATCAAGATCTTTTAAAACTGAATGATCCTTACAAAAACGGTCACAACCTTCATTAAATCCTAATTTCATATTACAATACCTCCTATACAATCTATGTATTATTTTTATGTTTATGCTAACCGATAGAAAGGGTGATTAGCAGTGATACCATATTTTGATTACAAACCACAAGACAATAGCGCAATTAATATTGAAGTCTTTAAAACCATGAATTCAGTACCTATTCATCAACATAAAAACATTTCGTTACCACTAATTCCTGGGGATGTATTTACCATTCCGCCCCATCAGGAACAGAGAGATATTATCAGGTTAGAATTTTCTAAAGTTGTTGTCTGGTTAAAACAAAGATTCATTGAAATGCCTCCTCTTGGATAATTGTAACTTCTTACACTTTATAAAATTATTAAAGAATAGCTGCCATACATACTATTACAGTTATTTATTCAATTTAGAAACTATTTTTTTAGGAATACGCGTAAAATATGCAGAAATTTCTAAGAATAATAACCAGTAAAATTCCCGTATGTCAAACGACGGAGTTTTTATTGTGACCAAAGTCTGAAAAACTCAACTGCTCGGCGTCGAAACGATTTTAACCAACTTTGAAACAAAAGCGATTAAAATGTTCTCGAAGCTTTCCCTTATTATGATTATAGTATATATTTTTTTTAAATCAATAGTTGAATTCAAAAATAAGTCAAAAATATTTTTTCATAACAAAATATTCTAAAAAATAATATGTTTTTTTTATGAGTTGTTTTTATGTAGGTTAAATAGGCTAAAAAGAGTTGGGTTTTTGCATATTAATTGAAAATCCGTCCATAAAAATACCACGAGAAAAGGCTAGACTCCTCGTCTCGTGGTGTTTTTTTAATATTTAATTGAATCTTATTTCATAAATTCTTTGTAGTTTTCTTCAGTGATAAGCTTGAACGGAACATTAGTTACTTGATCTACAGTTTCGCCTTTTAGTACTTTGTATGCTACGTCTATAGCACCTGCTCCTTGACCTTGTCCGTCTTGGAATATAGTAACCGCCAATTTACCTTTACTCATCATATCCAGAGCATCTGGGGTACCGTCCACTCCTCCTACTAGGATTTGTCCACCTTTTCCATAGGCGTCGATGGCGCTGATTGCACCTATAGCCATTTCGTCATTATTAGCCGCTACGGCGTCTATTTGGTCTCCTGAGCTTAGCCAGTTTTCCATAACTTGCAGACCTTCAGGTCTTTGATATAGCCCGGTTTGCTGTTTTATTATTTTTATGTCAGGGTATTTTGCAACAACTTCCTCAACCCCGGCAGTTCTTTTTGTTGTAGCGTCATGTCCGAGAGTACCTAGTAGTATAGCAACGTTTCCTTTTCCACCCATTTTTTCAGCTAAGTATTCCATTTGCATTACACCAGCTATTTTTTGGTCAGAACCAACAGACCAAACACCATCTTCAAGAGTTTTAGGCGGTCTGTTAGTGTAAATTATAGGGATGCCAGCGTCTATGGCACGTTGTGACAAACCATCAGTAGAATCAGAATCAACAGGGAGACAGATTATGGCATCCACGCCTTGAGTTATGAAGTTTTCTACTTGATTTAACTGTTTCCCTGGGTCATTTTTTGCATCGACGAAAGTAAGTTCCAGTTCGTCTCCGTATTTTTCTAAGCTGTAATTTCTCATCTTATCAACCATTAATACAATGAACTGGTCTCCAAAGCTTGAAATAGCAACCCCTATTCTTAACTTTCCGTCTTCTTCTTTTTTTCCACAACCAACAAAGGTAAATAAAAGCATCATTGTAAAAATCAGCCAAATATTTTTTTTCAAATCTAACGCCTCCTTTTTAGTGCTCAAAGCACTGTTTTGTAGAAACGTTTCCTAATTAAAAAACAAGAAACTTTAAACAATATTATTGCTCGGTTAAAACAAAGTTTCGTTGAAATGCCTCCTCTTGGATAGCTTTAACTTTGTACACTTTATAAAAGTACTTAAGAATAACTGCTGTATATATATTATACTATAGTCATTTATTCGAGTTGGAAACTATTTCTTTAGGAATGCGCATAAAATATAAAAAAGGATGTTTTTATGAATTGTTTCTATATGTAGAATTGGAAATCCGGTAATAAAAATACCACGAGATGAGAGAAATTACCCTTATCTCGTGGCAGATTTTTTAATATTTGATTGAATCTTATTTTATGAAATCTTGGTAGTTATCTGGAGTTATAAGTTGGAATGGAACATTAGTAACTTGCTCTACAGGTTCACCTTTCCATAATTTATAAGCAACCTCTACAGCTCCAGCTCCTTGACCTTGACCGTCTTGGAATACAGAAACAGTCTGTTTCCCTTTAGCGATCATATCGATAGCGTCTGCAGTACCGTCAACTCCTCCTACTAGGATTTGTCCACCTTTTCCAGCAGATTCTATTGCGCTGATTGCACCTATAGCCATCTCATCGTTATTAGATGCTACGATATCGATTTGGTCACCTGAGTTTAGCCAGTTTTCCATAACTTGAAGTCCAAGAGCTCTGCTCCATTTACCTGTTTGCTCTTTTATGATTTTCATATCAGGGTATTTTGCAATAACTTCTTTAAAACCATCAGTTCTTTTAATTTGAGCATCATGTCCAAGTTCACCCATTAGTATAACAACGTTTCCTTTTCCACCTGCTTTTTCAGCTAGGTACTCCATTTGCATTATACCAGATAATTTTTGCTCTGATACAACTGCGTAAACGCCGTCTGCAAGTGATTTAGGTGGTCTGTTACAGTAGATTATGTCGATACCGTTGTCAGTAGCTAGTTTTGACATAGTATCACTAGAATCCGAATCCACGGGAACCACGATTATTTTGTCCATACCTTGAGTTACGAAATTTTCAATTTGACCAAGCTGTTTAGCAGGGTCATCTTTTCCGTCAACGAAAGTAACTTCCATTTCGTCTCCGTAATTTTCTGCAGCGAAGCTTTTCATCTTGTCAACCATTGAGATCAAGAATTGGTCGTCAAAGTTTGATATAGCAACCCCAACTTTTACTTTGTTACTTTCTTCTTTTTTTCCACACCCTACAAATGCAAATAAAACCGTCATAATGAAAATCAGCCAAATATTTTTTTTCAAATCTAACTCCTCCTTCTTTTTAGTGCTCTCAGCACTATATTATATTAACGTTTCTTATTTTTTAGGATAAGAAGCATCAAATAACGCAACTGTTAATTATGGTGTGTTCCTGGAAGTTTATACTTAGCGATATTGAAATATTTGCTAAGTACTGCTACCATGTTTTGGGGAAAATTATTTTGCAGGATTGGAATTATAGTAGCGATTCGGGATTTCCAGCTGTAAAAACAGATCTACCTGCAACCTCTGAAAACGTTTCCAAATGTTTGTAAAAAATATAATTTCGATAAATATAAACTTGTAATAAGAAGTAAAAACCTGCGATTGTTAAGTGCGGGTTAATTTATAACCAATCAACACGATGAAACGATCAAATTATTTCCAAAATGTTCATGTTATAATTATAGTATATTTTTTTCAAAAAGCAATAGAAAAATTCAAAAATAATGCAAAAAATATTTTTTTTTGACAAAATATCTCTCAAAAACTTGAAAAATTCAGCATTTGAAAATTTATTATTTTTTCTGAAACTTTACAGAGTAGGATAGATAGCTTAAATTGCTACCTATATCTAAAGGATTGAATTGATTTTAAATCATAAAAATAAAAAACACCTGTTTTAGTCATGAATCACACAAATTGACACGAATAAAAAATCAAATAAAATTATATTTCGGACACAGAGTAAAACAAAGAGTTTCGCAAAATTAATGAAAAAAGTCTTTTTAAATAATTCGTGAGTTAAGCTGCTATGTATGTGATTTTGCTTTTTATTTAATTCTGAAATACAAAAAATACAAAAGCGCAGCTCAGCCGCGCTTTTGTATTGAAAGTTTAGTTTAAAAGATTCTGTTTGGATTATAGACCAAGTGCTAAGAAAGCTATTTCTAGAGCTAGAAGTCCAGCTGCTAACATTGCCATTTTTTTATCTGCTGCTGCCATGTGAGTCACCTCCAAATCATTAATTAAAATTATTAATTATATAAATGCGTTTAGTATGGTTTTAAAATAATGTTTGCCAATATGCTGTGATGAATTGTTCACTTTTGTTGAGAAAACAGTTTAATTTTAAATCAGTTTACTCTATAATAATACAAATGTCGAATTTTGTCAAGAGTTTGGATGTTTTTTTAACAATTTGTATTGAAATAAAATTTTATTTTAAAAAAATGTTGACGTAGAACTAAAAATATTGTATTTAAAATGTAGAGGCATTTTTTATTTTCAAAGGTTTTCGTGTACGAACACAAAAGCGTTTTTTTGTAATTAAATAAGCGGATTCTTTAAGATGTTAAATACTTTTAAGCGTTATTTCTTTGAAAATACGGGGCTTAAATTGATTAATAATTATCAATAATTTTGGATATTTTTAACAATTGGTGGCGAAATAAAATTTTATTTTTGAAAAGTATGGAAAAGTTGTGTTTAAAATACAGGGGTATTTTTTATTTTTAAAGGTTTTCGTGTACGAACACAAAAAAAGAAGTTTAACTTTGGGTAGGAATGAAAACGTTATTTTATATATCATGATCATAAAAAATGAAAATTATATCATTGAGGAGGTATTTTTTAATGGGAAAAGATCTTTTGTTTAAAACTCTTAGGCACGATGAGGTAGATAGAGCACCGTGGGTTCCTTTTGCAGGGGTGCATGCAGGTAAACTTGTTGGTTATAATGCTGAAGAGGTGCTCACCGATGGGGATAAGCTTTTCAAGTCACTTATTGAGGTAAATAAGTTGTACCGTCCAGACGGGCAGCCTGTAATATTTGACCTTCAAATAGAAGCAGAAATACTTGGTTGTGAACTTATGTGGGCAAAGGATGCGCCACCATCAGTTGTAAGCCACCCTCTTGAGATGGAAAAAGAGATCCCTACAAAAATGATTGAGAAGTCTGATGGGCGTCTTCCTATGATATTAGATGTTATGAAAAGAATGAAAAAAGAGGTTGGGGATACAACTGCCCTTTACGGCCTTGTATGCGGCCCGTTTACTTTGGCTTCGCACCTTCGTGGAAACATGATTTTTATGGATATGTTTGACGACCCTGAATATGTAATAAATCTCGTAAAGTATTCAAATGAGGTAATTAAGAAGCTTGCAGACTACTATATAGAAGCTGGCATGGATGTGATAGCTTCCGTAGATCCACTGGTTTCTCAAATTTCTTCGGATCATTTTGAAGAATTTTTATCTGAAGCCTATACAGATTTTTTCGAGCACATTAGAAATGCTGGGGTATTTTCATCTTTCTTTGTCTGTGGAGACGCGACTAAAAATTTAGAAGTTATGTGTGAAACAAAACCTGACTCTATCTCGATAGATGAAAATATTAGTATAGTTACTGCAAAGGCGGTTACTGATAAATACAATGTAACCCTTGGAGGGAACATACCTCTTACAACAGTTATGCTGCACGGAACACAACAAGATAACATGAAAGTGGTAATAGATATATTAGAAAGCGTATCTACTAAAAACCTGATCATAGCCCCTGGATGCGATATGCCATATGATGTACCTATAGCTAACTCAATAGCTGTTCAAGAAGCTGCGAAAGATCCAGAAATGGCTAAAAAAATGTTGGAAAACTATGAAGCAACTTCATTTGAGGATATCGAAGTAGATCTTCCAGACTACGACAAGCTTGAGAAGCCACTTGTAGAGGTGTTTACGCTGGATTCAGCAACTTGTGCTGCTTGCGGGTACATGATGGTTGCCGTAAACGATGCATGGAAAGAGTTTGGGGATAAAATAGACGTAGTGGAGTATAAATTTACAGAAAAAGAGAATATAGCTAGATGCATGAAGATGGGAGTTAAAAACCTACCTTCTATGTATATCAACGGGGAGCTCAAGTATTCATCTATAATACCTAGCAAAAAAGAGCTTATAGATGCCATAAAAAATGCATAGAAGAGGAATAACTATAGTCAAAAAAATGGGGGCATTAGGAATGCTCCCTTTGGTGTAAATTATTTTGAATATTTCATATACTGAAAGAGGCATTAAAGATGGGTGTAAAAATAATTATATTAACTGGATTTTTAGGATCTGGGAAAACTACATTTTTAAAAAAACTCCTAGAAAAATATTCTGACAAAAAAATAGGGGTAATAATGAATGATTTTGGGAAAATTGGCGTTGACGTAGACCTTATAGATAGTGGCGGCATCAAAATGGCAGAGATAAACAGCGGTTCTATATTTTGCTCTTGCAAATCTGATCAGTTTATAAAGGCTATGATGGAAGTAATTAAAGAAGATGTGGAGACCATATTGGTTGAAAGTAGCGGGTTGGCAAACCCGTCTACACTACCAAAAATACTGGATATAATAAAAGATAAAAAAGGCAAAGATATAGAGAAAATTGAGATATTAGGCATAATGGATGCCACGAATATTTACAAATTGGTACAGACGGTTCAAATATTAAAGCAGCAAATAGCAATAAGCGACTTGTTGATACTTAATAAATGCGACATAGCAACTGACAAAGAAAAAGAAAAAAGCCTGAATGCCATAAGACGGTACAATGACAAGGTACTTATTTATGAGACCTCTTTTGCAGAGGTTCCAGACAGCATAATTGAAGGGGTTTTACATAAAAATGACAGTCAAATATTTGAAAATCAATTTACAATTGCACATAATGTACTGGTGAGACTACCAGAAGACGCCGAGAAAGAGAAAGTTGAGAAATGGGTAGAATCTTTTAAAAGAAAAATATACAGAATAAAAGGATTTTTAAAACTGAAAGAGGGATGGTTTTATCTGGATGGGGTAGGAGAAGATATAAAGTTTTTGCCGAGAAAAGAGAATAAGGAATCCTTTGTGGTAATTTTAAGTCCCCTTGAAAATCCTCTTAAAGAAATTCTTGTAGAAGAGTGGTGTAAACTATCGGATACAAAAATAGTGGTGGAGTGATTCCTATGGATAGGTTTGTAAGGATCGAAGGAGAAAGCAGCATAGAAGTACCTTTGCACAGAGGAAAGTCTCTTCTAGAGCATATAAGGGAAGCTGGGGTATATATAAATGCACCTTGTAGCGGGATTGGGAAATGCGGGAAATGTGTTGTGAAAATTTTGGAAGGCAAAGCTAACGTGACTGAACAGGACAAGGAGTTTTTAAACCAATCCCAACTGGACGCTGGGTATAGGTTGGCCTGCTGTTTCTACCCTGAAGATAGCTGTTTTGTCGAAATACCGGATAGCGGGGAAGAAAAAATGGAGTCTTTGAAAGATTATAAGGTCTTTGACTTCGAGATAGAGCCAATTGTAGAAGTGAAGAAGTCCGTTAATTTAGAGAGTCTAAATGACGGAGGAAGCTTTTGTAGAAATATCGAGAAAATTTTTGGGAGAAAAATAGAGTTTTCCCTTGAAGCCCTAAAGGATCTATCCAAGATAATGGAGCACAAGAATAAGAGCGAAAAAGAACTTTACTTTGTTATGAAAAATGAAAAGCTCGTAAGGGTATCAGAAAAGACGGAGAGAGTTCTCGGCCTGGCTGTAGACCTGGGCACAACAACAATAGCCATGAAAGTGATAGATTTGGAGAGTGGTGCAGAGATAGCCAGTGCACGGATGATAAACGAGCAGAGAAAATACGGAGCAGATGTAATATCCAGGATAGTGTATTCCAACGAAAACGGCATTTTAGGCTTGAAAAAAGCTGCTATCAACTCCGTATTATCCGGTATAAAAGAGATTTTAAATACCGGGGACTTGGATAAAAGCGAGATATATGAAATGTCTGTGTCTGGGAATACCGTAATGCTCCACCTACTTATGGGGATATCCTGTAGGAGTATAGGGGTGATACCTTTTACCTCCATCACATTGGAAAAACATATGTTTGAATTTAGGGAGATATTCGAAAGTAGTATGTTGGAGTGCAACGTGCATATAATCCCATCGATATCAGCTTATGTAGGAGCGGATATACTGTCTGGCGTTTATGCATATGACATGATTTTTTCAGATAAACCCTGTATACTTATAGATTTGGGAACCAACGGCGAGATGGTAGTTGGGTCTAGAAATGGCATAGTTACCACTGCAACTGCTGCAGGACCTGCATTTGAAGGCGGCAACATAAAGTGCGGCATAGGGAGTGTGGCTGGTGCCATATCCAGGGTCGAGTACTTGGATGGCAGATTTGTATATGAGACTATAGGCGGGGAAAAAGCAAAAGGACTTTGTGGTACCGGTCTTATAGACGCTGCGGCATCCTTGGTAAAAAGCGAACTAATGGACTATACAGGTTATTTCTCACAGGGAGAATATTTTGAAATAGGCGAAGGGGTAGGCGTGTATCAAAAGGATATGAGGGAGTTGCAGCTGGCGAAATCTGCTATAAGGGCTGGACTTTCCTGTTTGGTTGAAGAGTACGGATGCACCTTTGAGGATGTAGAAAAAGTATATGTAGCCGGAGGATTTGGTACGAAAGTTAATTTGGAAAGTTTGGTGGATATAGGACTCTTGCCAGAGGTGCTTTTTAAAAAGGCAATTGTGATAGGGAACAGCTCCCTGGCGGGGGCGGTTAGGTATCTATTAGATAAAAGTGTAGAAGAAAAAATGTCTGGGATAAAGTCAAAAACAAGGGACATAAATCTGGGTGAAAGCCCAGAATTCAATAACTATTTTATGCTGTATATGTATTTTGAAAGAAACTAGGTGGATTTATGAAAAGATATAAATTGATATCATGCAGCGTATTTAAAAATTTTGTTGAAAATTTTATATCTGAAAACATGCTACCTATAGATGCAATGTTTATACCCATGGGGATGCATCTAAATCCGGAAAAATTAAATAAAGAACTACAGGATGAAATAGACAAAGCAGGGAAAGGTTACCAAGCCATACTGCTGCTGTACGGTTTATGCGGCAACAGTGTATTGGGGTTGACCGCAAGAGAGATCCCAATCATAATTCCGCGTGCCCATGACTGCTGTACACTATTTTTAGAATCCAGGAAAAAGTTTTTAGAAAACTTTGAAGGCAAGCAGAGCAGTGAGTGGTATTCATCCGATTACCTAGAGGAGTTTGAAAAACAGAGGGATTCAGAAAATTTTAAGAAAGAACACTGGTACTTCGGACTTGAGTATGAAAAGCTTGTGGAAGAGTACGGAGAAGATAACGCCAAGTATATATATGAAACTATACATGGACAAAGTGAGAAATCTGAAATTTTTTTTATAAAAACCGGACATGAAAAAGACGACTATAACCTGATTAAAGTAGAAAAAGAGGCAGCTAAAAAAGGTGTCGAGATAGTGGAGTTGGATGGGGGTTATAGTATATTGAAAAATCTTTTGCGGGGGCAATTTTCAGAAGAGGATTACCTGGTGGTACCGCCTGGGCACTCTGTAGCAGGGATTTATGATAACGAAAAGATAATTTGCGCCGTAGAGAGAAAAACTTAGATTTATATTGAGGGGTATAACAGTGATAACGATAAAGGAAATAGCGGAGTTGGCGGAGGTATCTAAAGGAACAGTTGACAGGGCCCTTAATGACAGGCCGGGTATAAGCCAGAAATCTAGGGAAAAGATACTTAAAATAGCCAAAGAGCATAATTACGTTGTAAATAGAAACGCCAAAAAGTTAAAAAGCTTCGGCGAGGAGAAAATCATAGGGGTGTTGATGTCTAAAAGAGCCGAACTTTATTATAAAAGGATAATGGACGGATTAATCATGGCCAAAAACGACATAGGAGACACTAAGCTAAAAATAAAACCGGTTTTTGTGGATAATTTTGACGAAGAAAGCATATTGAAAGGGCTTGAAATATTTAAAGAGAAAAAAGTAGCCGGCATAGTGGCAGCTGTAATGAACACCGACAAAATAGCGGGGAAAATGAATGAAATAATAGATTCGGGGATTCCTGTAATAACCTTAGTTACTGACGTTGAATGTAAAAGAATCTGTTTTTTTGGTGAGAATGCAGTACAGGTTGGGAGGCTATCCGCGAGCTTATTTACCAAGATGTTGAAAAAAGATGTAAAGCTGTTAGTGGTTGTGGGGAATCCTAAATTTACAGTACACGAGAAAAGATTGGCTGGAATTAAAGAGTTTATGAAGCTCTACGGTATAAATTACGATATTCGAAATATTATATTAAGCGAAGAAAAATATAAGAGTTCTTATGAAAAAATAAAGATGGCTTTGGAAAAAGATGCGGATATAAATTCTGTATACTTGTCATCAAACGATTATGAAGCCCTGTCGGCAGTGATGAAAGATTTAGATCTTACTGATAAATTGTCTGTTGTAGGATGCCAGATATCTTTTTTCGACAAAAAGATAAAAACTGGTTGTATGGATTTTATAATTGACACTAAGCCGGAAGATATAGGATACAAGGCCTTTGAGATGATGTATAACCATATAGTATTTAAGGATACGCCCACAACAGATAAAAACTATATACAAGTAGAGATAAAAATACCGGAAAGTTTTAACCCTGTATACTATTGAAATTAATCATATTTTGTGATGGTTTTAGATAGCGGATTGTATGAAGAAAATAAAGAATTTTATATATTTCAGGAAAAAATATTAATGAATATGTACAAATAAATATAGTACTTAATTCTTTAAGTGGATTGAAAATATACCCTATAGAATAATATAAAAGGAGGATCAAAATGGAGATATTAAAAGAAATTTCTGAGTTTGTTCAAAAAGGGCGTGCCCCAAAAGTTAAGGAGTTAACAGAGAAGGCGTTAGAAGATGGGATAGAAGCGAAAAAAATATTAAACGAAGGATTACTATCTGGTATGGAGGCAATAGGAGAAAGATTCAAAAGAAACGAAGCGTTTGTCCCGGAAGTATTAGTAGCTGCAAGAGCCATGAATGAGGGGACTAAAATACTTGAAAAAGCCCTGCTTGAAGCAGGCGTGGAACCTATAGGGAAAGCGGTTATAGGAACAGTTAAAGGGGACCTTCATGACATAGGGAAAAACATTGTTGCGATGATGCTTAAGGGTGCAGGATTTGAAGTGATAGACTTAGGGATAAACTGCGACAAGGAAAAATTTATACAAGCTATGGAGGAAAAGCATGCAGACATATTGGTAATGTCAGCACTTTTAACAACTACTATGCCTTACATGAAAGAGGTTATAGATGAATTAGAAAAAAGGGGAATAAGAAATAATTATAAAGTAATGGTTGGTGGAGCTCCGATAACTCAAGCTTTTGCTGACGAGATAAAAGCAGATGTATACACTGGCGATGCTGCAACTTGTGCGACTAAAGCCAAGGAGCTTGTAGCTTAAAAAAATAAATTTATAAAATGTGGGAGGTAATTTGATGTTTGAGCATTTAAATATAAGAGTAAATAATTATTTTGCGGATTACAGCGACCTAGCTATACCGCAAGCAGATATTGATATACTAAGAAGGCTTGCAAGTAAAGTGGCGGAGCTTTCTCAAAGGCCGGACATGAAAGAGAAGAGAGAACTTTGGACAAGACATAATGATCTTGATCTAAGTGTGAGACCTCTTATACTTTGTGATCCTGAACACGGATGGAATGAAATAATAACAGATGACCAACTAGAGTGTAAAAATGACCTCGCAAGACACTGGGAGGTTATGTTAAGAAAACAAATATTCTGGGGAGAAGAGCTACATGATGATTTCATCGTAGAAGCTATTTTTGATGTCCCACATGTATACAAGGAAACTATATGGACACTAGAAGGGTTAGACAATAGCAAGCATCACACTTACGATCACGATGGTGGGGCTTATGAACTAAAAGTCGTTCTAGAAGACTATAACGATCTGGATAAAATAGTTGAACCTACCATAACTGTTGACTATGAGAAAACAGATGAAGTTCTTGAACTTGCCAAAAAAGTCTTTGACGGAATACTTGAGGTGAGGAACAAAACTATTTGGTACTGGGGATTTGGACTTACAGACGAGTTTGTTCAACTTCGTGGAATGGAAAATCTCATGTTTGACTTTTTCGACTACCCTGACGAAGTGCATGCGCTTATGAAAAGACTTATGGAGGGGATGGAGAGAAAGCTTGATTTCTTGGAAGCAAACGGACTCTTCAGCCCGAATGCAGACTTCACTTACGTAGGATCTGGTGGGATAGGATTAACAACTCAACTACCTATAGATGAACCTGGAAAAGTATTGATGAAACATATGTGGGGGTTTGCAGAAAGTCAAATGACTACAAGTGTTTCTCCTGATATGTTTGCAGAATTCATATTCCCATATCAGAAAAAATTGATGGAGAAATTTGGATTAAACTGTTATGGGTGCTGTGAACCTTTAGACCCAAGATTTGACATAATAAAAGAGGTTAAAAGCTTGAGGAGGGTATCTGTCTCAAACTGGGCAAACTTCGAAAAAATGGCAGAACTCCTTAAGGGAGATTATGTATTCTCTCATAAGCCTACACCTAGCGACCTGGCTACAGGCAAATTAGACTTAGAAAGAGTAGAAAAAGAACTTAAGGCAAAATTTGAAATAACTAAAGCAAATAAAAATAGAGTTGAGCTTATGATGAAGGATAACCATACACTTGGGAAAAATCCACAAGTATTAGTGGAATGGAGTAAAATGGCTAAAAGACTAGTTGAAAACTATTAAAGCTATGTACAATAATCAGGTTAAAATCATCTAGAATAATTTTTGAGTAGCTAGAAATTATTTTTATCGTATGGTATAATTATGTGAAAATGTTTAGGCGTTTTTAACTTAATAAGGAAATCGGTGAGAATCCGATACAGCCCCCACTACTGTGATGCGGACGAAGGTGTTATAACCACTGTTGAAAAATGGGAAGGGATTAACACAAGTAGGACGATGCTAGTCAGGAGACTTGCCTAAACATTTATATTTAAATTTTCTGGGAAGGGAAGATTTGGTATACTAAAGTGAATAAATATAATATGCTTATTATTTGATTTTTTCATATATACATCTAAAGAAACTTAAAAAATTGTATTAAGCATGGTAGTTTTTATATTTGTTCTACAGCAGTATATTAAACTCCGACCTCTAGTCGGAGTTTTTTTTTGAACTACTTAATCGTTATAGGAGGAGAGATGTTTATGAATGCAGTACTGATTATTGGGCATGGCAGCCGTTCTAAAAAGTTTCAAGATGACTTTGAAAAAGTTGTGGACATGGTAAGAGAGAAAAAAAAGGATGTAATGGTATACGGAGCAAGTATGGAGCTTTCAGAACCGACTATAGAGAATACTGTTGAGAGAATGATAGCTGAAAATCCAAGAATCAAAGAGATAGCAGTTGTGCCTTTCTTTTTATTTGAAGGGATACACATAAGGGAGGATATACCTGAAAAAATAGAAGGGCTAGAAAAAAAATATCCAGATGTTATTTTTAAATTTGGGAAACCAATAGGTGCAGACCCGATGTTAGCCGAAATATTGGTTAAAAGAGTCGAAGAGATACTATAGGAGGGGATTATGAAGAGAAAATTACCTTTTTTAAGTTTGTTTATTTTTTTAGCAATTTATACAAACTCCTATTCCATGCATATAATGGAGGGGTTTTTGCCTGTGAAGTGGGCAGTTTCTTGGTTCGCAATATGTATACCCTTTTGGATAGTGGGGATTTTTAGGATAAAAAAACTTGTTGGAGAAAAAATGGAGAAAAAGCTAACTCTCGCACTTGCAGGAGCCTTTATATTTGTACTTTCAGCGCTTAAAATCCCGTCAGTTACAGGAAGCTCATCCCACCCTACAGGAGTAGGACTATCCGCAATACTTTTTGGGCCCTATGTAACTTCAATACTTGGTACTATAGTGCTGATATTCCAAGCAGGACTTTTGGCACACGGAGGATTCACAACCCTTGGAGCAAATGCCTTTTCTATGGCTATATTCGGACCTATAGTATCTTGGGTTATATATAAGGTTTTAGAAAGGAAAAGCAAATCATTGGCAATCTTTCTGGCGGCAGCCTTGGGGAACTTATCCACATATGTGGTAACATCGGTGCAGCTGGCTGTGGCTTATCCTTCTCCAGATGGGGGTGTAGCAGCTTCCCTTACAAAGTTTTTGATGATATTTGCCGTTACCCAAATACCGCTAGCTGTGATTGAAGGCTTTTTAACCAACATAGTTATGAATCAGATATCAGAATACAATATAGGGGAAGGAGTGAAAGTTTAAATGACGACAGCAAAAAAAAATCTTATACTCTTGGCATTTGTAGTGGTTATAGGAGTTTTCCCTCTCCTAACAATTAAGGACTGTGAGTTTGGAGGTGCAGACGGTAAGGCGGAAGAGATAATAAGCAGCATAGCGCCAGACTATAAGCCTTGGGCAGAAAGCCCTATGAGCCCTCCTGGAGGGGAGACAGAGAGCCTTTTGTTTGCATTACAGGCAGCTGCAGGAGCAGGTCTTGTGGGCTATGTTTTAGGATATTTTAAGGGGAAACGAGCAAAAGAGAGGGCTTAGTGAGCGAGAAACAATAGTTTTACTAGTTATGGATCACATGAGTTAAAATTTCCTAGAAAATTTCTTTAAATCTATAAAGGATATCTAACGGGGGCAGGGATCCTTTATAGGTAAAGTTCGTGTGATTTGTTGCGAGGTAAACCTATATTAAAATATTGAAGGGGTAGAAGATGATAATTGATAGGATTTCAAATTCTAATGCTTTAAGCCATGTAAATCCGGCACAAAAATTTGTATTGTCCATAGGGGCTATAGTGATACTTTTATTTTCAGAAAATTACTATGTATATTTTTTTAACTTGTTTGTGTTTAACTATTTGTTGCTTTTTAAAGTAAAAGTTAAGCCGTTAGAACTTATGAAGTTATACAGTATACCAGTTTTTTTCACCCTTTCTTCAAGTTTTGTCTTGGTTTTAAGCGGTGCAGATTGGAGATTTTTTGTAGTAAGGACGATCTGCTCAATTTCTTCTATTTATTTTTTTATATGTTCGACCCCAGTCACTGACATAGACTACGTATTCCAAAAAATGAGAGCCCCATTAATTTTTAGGGAGCTGTTTTTATTGATATATAAGTATATATTTGCTCTTTTGGACAATAAAAATAAAATAGTCATGGCGCAGGAGAGCAGGCTTGGCTACAGGAATTATAAGATTTCATTAAACTCCTTCTCGATGTTGGTGACATCAATTTTTAAAAAAACTTACTATTATAGCTATAATTCCGCAAAGGCCATGGAAAGCAGATTGGGGGATAAATTTTTATTTCAAAACAAGAATTATAGAATCTCAAATAAATTTTGGTTTTTGATGGGGTTATTTTTTATAGTGAATATTTTAGTGGAGGTATACGGTGCTTAGATTTGAGAATGTAAGCTTCTCATATGATGGGAAAGAAAGAGTTTTAAAAAATATAAACTTTAATCTTGGCAGTGGAAGAAGAATAGTCTTCTTGGGAGAAAACGGTTCGGGGAAATCGACGCTTTTTCTGCTTATGAACAGCGTCCTCAAAGCAGGCAACGGGTGTATATACTGCGAGGGAGAAAAAATCAACTATAAAAAGGATAGTTTAAACTCTGTAAGGAGAAAAGTAGGAGTGGTATTTCAAGATCCGGAAGTGCAGATATTTGCCCCACTTGTTTTCCAGGAGGTGGGATTCGGACCAAAAAATCTCGGGTACTCGGATAAACAGCTGGAAGAGATAGTAGAGAAAAACTTGAAAGCTGTAAATATGTACAGTTTGAAGGATAAACTATGCCACAACCTCAGTTATGGTCAAAAGAAAAGGCTTTCTATAGCTTCTATACTTGCCATGGAACCACAGGTTTTGGTTTTGGACGAACCCCTTGTCTGGCTGGATACAAAAAACAGAAATAAGGTACTAGAGATATTAGAAGAACAGGTGGAAAAACAAAAAACCGTAGTTGTATCCACGCACGACGTGGATTTCGCCTATGATTTTGCTGACTATATATTCGTTTTAAAAGACGGGGAGATAGTGAAAGAGGGTAAAAAGGATGCTATCTTTATGGATAGGAAATTTTTGAAAAAGGTAAACCTAGAAGAACCTACGGTTTTGAAGATGTACAGGTATATTGGGGAGAAAAACGGCCTATCAAAGGATGAATTTTTAGAGGGATATATGAAATATTTAGAGGAGAGCTATTGAACATGAGAAGAATCATGATAGCAGGAACAAAAAGCGGGGCGGGAAAGACCACGGTAAGCAGCGCTATAATGGCGGCTTTAAAAAATGTAGCACCGTTTAAGGTAGGGCCGGACTACATAGACCCGAGATTCCACGAATATGTAACGGGTAACTGCTCATACAATTTAGACGCCTTTATGCTCCCGGAAGAGACTCTGAAATACTTATTTTGCACAGCTTCTTTTGGTAAAGACATTTCAGTTGTAGAGGGGGTCATGGGGCTTTATGACGGACTAGGTAACGGCAGGGATAACTTCAGTAGTGCCCATGTGGCAAAAATACTGGACATACCGGTTATCCTAGTAGTAGATGCCAAAGGGGTTTCTACCAGCATAGCAGCCGAGGTTTTAGGTTACAAGTATTTTGACAAGGAAGTCGATATATGCGGGGTAATACTAAACAATGTTTCAAGCGAGAAGATGTATCTCAGTTTAAAAGAGGCTGTTGAAAGTTATACCGGTGTTGAGTGTGTGGGCTACTTTCCGAAGAATGAAAAGATTGCACTTGAAAGCAGACATCTGGGTTTAAAACAGGCAGCTGAGCTTGAGGACATGGGTGAGAAAGTGCAGATGTTGAAAAAACTTGCAGAAAAATACATAGACTTAGAGCGGATAAAGGAGCTTGCGGAGAAAAACTGGGAGACAAAGAATTTTAATCCAGGTGAAAAATTAAAGGGAAGTTTGGCAGGACTTAATGTAGCCGTGGCAAAAGACAGGGCTTTTTCATTCTACTATAACGCAAATTTAGATCTTTTAAAGTATGCCGGGGCAAAACTTATGGAGTTTAGTCCGGTAATGGATGCTGAGATTCCAGAAGGAGCCGAGTTCATATACCTTGGGGGCGGATACCCAGAAAACTATGCCAAAGAGCTAGCTGCAAACACCTCTATGATAGCCAGTGTAAAAGAGGCTTGTAAAAGAGGAGTTCCTGTATATGCAGAATGCGGAGGATTTATCTACCTTACTAACGGGATAAAGCTTTTAGAAGATGAGTTTTATGAGTTTTGCGGGGTTCTGGATATGAAAATAGAGATGAAAAACCGCCTTAATATGAACAGGTTTGGGTATGTGAATATAGAGACGGCGGATGGAATAAAGCTCAGGGGACATGAGTTCCACTATTCAGATATATATGAGAACAATGAACAGGCTTATTATTTCAAGGTGAGAAAGCGTGACGGCAGGACTTGGAACTGCGGACTTGTCAAAAAAAACGTAATTGCTGGGTACCCACATATAAATTTCTACTCAAATTTAGAGTTTTTTGAGGGGATTTTTTCTAAGACAAAAAAATTAAGCATATTCTTGACTGAAATTATAAACGATTCCGAAAGGGGAAAAATTTATGTCATATATAAGAAAACCTATGGACATAGAGGCTAGAAGCTTCGAAATAATAGGGGAAGAATTAGGAGAAAAAATAGAAAAATTCAGTGAAAGAGAAAAACCAATAGTAAAAAGAGTAGTACATACAACAGCGGATTTTGAGTATGCGGACCTGATAGAGTTTGAAAATTACGCCATTGAATCTGCCATGGAAGCACTTAGAAATGGCTGCAGGATTTACTGTGACACAAAGATGATACTTAATGGTCTCAGTAAGAAAACCCTGGAAAAATTTGGGTGTTCAGCATATTCCCTGGTTTCTGATGCGAAGGTGGCTGAGGAGGCAAAAAAAAGAGAGGTGACCAGGTCTATAGTCGGAATAGAAAAGGCTTTGGAAGATCCGGATACAAAAATATTTTTAATAGGCAATGCCCCAACAGCGCTTTTCACACTGCTGGAAAGGGTGGATAAAGAAAATCTTAAACCTGCCCTTGTGGTGGGGGTACCGGTGGGGTTTGTAGGCGCAGCGGAATCCAAAGAGGAGCTGGCAAAATTCGATATACCATATATCAGAATAAAGGGAAGAAAGGGCGGAAGTACGGTTGCGGTTTCTATACTTCACGGCATATTGTACCAGATGTTTAACAGGGTAGGTTTTGATGGATAAATATGTACTCTATCAAGGGAAAAAACTTAGGTATGGATACACAACCGGATCTTGCGCAGCTGCGGCAGCAAAGGCTGCAACACAGTTTTTATTAAAAAAAGAACAAATAAAAAAGGTGGCTATAAGCATTCCGATAGGAGAGGAAATTGAACTGCCGGTCGATATATGCGGGGACGAAAATTTTGCTGTTGGGACAGTAGTAAAAGACGGTGGAGATGATCCCGACATAACAAACGGCATAGAGATATGTGCTAAGGTTAGTAGAAGAAGTGACTGCAAAATTATGATATATGGTGGACAAGGCATCGGCAGGGTGACTAAAAATGGACTTCCTGTGCAGGTGGGGGAGGCAGCTATAAACCCGATTCCTATGAAGATGATACTGCAAGAGGTTAAAAAGCTAGTAGGACAGGGGGAGTTCGGAGTAGATGTTGAGATATTCGTTCCACGCGGAGAGGAGATATCCAAAAATACTCTGAATCCAAAATTGGGTATAATAGGCGGGATATCGATACTGGGAACCAGCGGCTTGGTTAAACCCATGTCCGAAGAAGCCTTCAAAGATTCTCTGGCATTGGAGCTTAATGTAGCTCTAAGGGAAAGCGGCTCAAAAAACTTGGTATTTACATTTGGGAATTACGGGAAAAATTATGCAGTGGAAAAGCTTAGGATGGATGAGAAAAGGATAGTGGTAATAAGCAACTTCGTGGGCTTTATGATAGAAAAGGCCTGCGAAGCCGGAGTGGAAAAGATATTCTTTGTGGGCAATATAGGCAAACTCGTGAAGGTGGCCGGCGGGATATTCCACACCCACAGCAGGGTATCCGACGCAAGGCTTGAAATACTAGCATCAAATGCAGTGCTTTGCGGGGAAAAACACGAGAATATACTCAAGATTTTGGGTTCAAATACAACTGAAGAGGCCGTGGGATATGTTGAAAATCCAGAGGTATTCCAGCTTTTGGCAAAAAAGGCGAGTACAAGATGCCAGGAGCTTGCAGAAAGAAGCGGGAAAAAAATAGAGGTCGCCACCCTGATATTTTCAAACAACATGGGTGAGCTGGCCAGGAGTGAAAATTTTTAACAGTGAGGATAAATATGGAGAAGATATTTGTATTAGGGCTGGGGCCTGGGAATCCTGAATATATAACACCTATTGTAAAAAACGCTATAGTGGAAGCCGATATAGTAATCGGGGGAAAGAGGAACATCCAAAGCATATCACATCTTTTAGTCGACAAAGAGGTCAGATATATAGACAGTGGCCTGGATAAACTTGTTTGGTACATCATGGAAAACAGAGAGCAGAGGATAGCAGTGGTGGTTTCTGGTGACCCTGGCTTCTACAGCTTTTTAGGGTATATGAAAAAAAACTTTAAGTCGGAGGAACTTCAAGTACTACCTGGGATATCCTCTATGCAGTATATGTTTTCTAGGATAGGCGAGATGTGGGCAGATGCTTATATAGGTAGCGTTCACGGCAAAAAGATAGATTATGTGAAAAAACTTGAAAAATACAGGAAGATAGGGCTACTTACAGATAAAGAGAACTCTCCGAAAAATATCGCAATAACCTTGAAAAATAGAGGGTATGGTAGAGCAAGAATTTGGGTGGGGGAAAACCTCTCTTACTGTGATGAGAGGATACATTTTTTCATTGCAGAGGATTTGTCGGAGTATGAGGGAGAGTTCGGTATAAACGTGGTTGTCGTGAAATTGGAAGATCTTTCATAGGAGAGGAAAGCTTATGTACCATATAAAGGACAGTGAATTTATAAGGGGAAACGTCCCTATGACAAAAGAGGAAGTAAGGGCTATTAGCCTGGCTAAGCTTGGAGTAGAAGATGGGGATAACTGCCTGGACATAGGTGCTGGGACTGGATCTGTAAGTATAGAGATGGCTAAATTTGCCAAAAACGGGAAGGTGTATGCCGTGGAGGTAAACAGTGATGCAGTGAAGCTCATAGGAGAAAATATGAAAAAGTTCTCTGTGGAAAACATAGAAGTCATAAAAGGTAAAGCACCCGAAGACATACAGGATATGCCCTTTGACAGAATTTTTGTGGGGGGATCAAAGGGGAAGCTAGACCAGATATTCCTGTATGCCTTTAAAAATTTAAGGATAGGCGGGAAGCTCGTACTGAACTTTATAATTTTGGAAAACTTGATGAAAACATTGGAACTTTTAAAAAAGTACAATTTTAAAGATATAGATATAAGTTTGGTATCGGTTAGTAAGAACAGGAGCATTAAAGAGCTCAACATGATGGTGGCAGAAAATCCGATATACATTGTTGCGGCAGAAAGGTAGGGGCTTATGAGAGGTAAGTTTTATGGAATAGGGGTAGGGGTAGGAGACCCGGAGCTTATAACGATGAAGGCTGTGAAACTCTTGAAAAATGTTGACATAATAGTACTACCTGAAGCAAAAAAAACTGAGGGTAGCACAGCATTTGATATAGCAAAAGATTACATAGCCGAAAATGCCCAGAAGTTGTTTTTGGAGTTTCCAATGATAAGCGATGAGGAGAAGAAAAAAGAGATAAGGAGAAACAATGCAAAAAAAATAGAGCAGCTGCTAGAAAACGGGAAAAACATGGCTTTTTTGACAATAGGAGACCCGATGACCTACAGCACCTACACGTATATCTTGGATTACCTGGGGAGTGAATTTGAGGTTGAGACAGTTCCAGGGATAACTTCATTCAATAGTATAGCTTCAAGGGTGAATGTGCCGCTTGTGATAGGGGATGAGGACTTGAAAATTATATCACTTAGCAGTGCCACAAAACTGAAAAAAGAGATAGAAGGCAACGACAATATAGTTTTTATGAAGATAAGCAGGTATTTTGATAAATTGAGGGCGGCGATTAAAGAAACCGGCAACTCAGAAAATGTAATACTGGTTTCAAACTGTGGGAAAGAAGACGAGGAGATACACACTAACTTAGACGAGATAGAGAAAGTACCTTATTTTTCAACACTGATTCTAAAAAAAGGCGGGGTCAAACATGGGTAAAGTTTATTTTATAGGAGCTGGGCCAGGAGATCCTGAGCTAATAACCGTAAAAGGTCAACGTCTTGTATCCTCGGCAGACGTCATAATTTATGCGGGCTCGCTGGTTCCTAAAGAAGTTATAGAATGCCATAAAGAGGGAGCAGAGATATACAACAGTGCAAGTATGACGCTGGAAGAAGTTATGGAAGTAACAGTTAAAGCTGTAGAAAATGGGAAGACAGTCGCAAGAGTCCATACCGGGGACCCTTCTATTTATGGTGCTCACAGGGAGCAAATGGATATATTGGACTTACATGATATACAGTATGAAGTGGTACCCGGGGTAAGTTCATTTTTGGCATCAGCAGCGGCAATAAAAAAAGAATTTACCTTGCCGGATGTTACTCAAACTGTAATATGCACCAGAATAGAGGGAAGAACCCCTGTTCCTGAGGAGGAAAGCCTCGATAAACTCGCATCGCATAAAGCTTCTATGGCAATCTTCTTATCGGTGCAGATGATAGAAAAGGTAGTAGAAAAACTTGCGAGACACTATCCTATGGATACCCCTGTTGCAGTTGTTCAGAGGGCGAGTTGGCCGGACCAGAAAATAGTGGAGGGGACCCTTGGAGACATAGCTGAAAAGGTGAAAGTGGAAAAAATAACAAAAACTGCCCAGATACTTGTCGGATGGTTTATGGGGGATAAATATTCAAAATCTAAATTATACGATAAATATTTTACGCATGAATACAGGGAGGGCGTAAAAAAATGAGGTACGCCATATACAGTGTAAGCAAAAACGGCCTTAAAAAGGCAAAAGAGCTGAAAGAGGCAGTTTTAGAAGCGGATATATATGCTATTGAAAAATATGCCGAAGGCGACTGCATTGTTATGCAGGGAGGGCTAAAAAACACTGTGAATAGATACTTTAATTTGTATGAGGTTAATATTTTTGTCATGGCCACAGGTATAGCTGTGAGAATGCTAGCCGGACTTATAAAAACAAAGGATGTGGACCCAGCAGTACTAGTAGTAGACGAAGGTGGGAATTTTGTAATCTCCCTACTATCTGGACACCTCGGCGGGGCCAATGAACAATGCGAAAAAATTGCTAAGTTTATTGGGGCGATACCGGTAGTTACAACTGCTTCCGACATAGGCGGAAGCCTTGCTGTAGATACACTTTCTCAAAAGTTGAAGACTAAATTGGACTGCCTGGAGAGTGCAAAACGGGTTACTTCTATGATGGTGAACGGGGAAAGAGTGCTTTTAAGCCTTCCTGATAACCTGGTTACCGGTACAGAGGCTGTGTCAGGAGCAATTGTGGTATCTAACAGGAAAAAACTGGAGATATCGCAGCTAATTCCGCAAAATATAGTGCTTGGCATAGGGTGCAGAAAGGACGTTACAAAAGAGCAGGTACTAGAGGCGGTAGAGATTTCCATGGATAGGTACAACTTGAGGGTAGACAGCATAAGGATATTGGCCAGCGCCTGGATAAAAAGGGAAGAACTCGGCCTCCTTGAAGCGGCAAATGAGCTAGGCAAGAAGGTGCTGTTTTTTGAAAAAGAGGAGCTAGAGGGTGTAGATGGGTTATCCCAAGAGTCTGAATTTGTGAGGGAGAAGATAGGCGTAGGGGCAGTTTCAGAACCATGTGCATATCTGGCTTCATATAAAAATGGGGGCTTTATAGCAAGAAAGATAAAACATAACGGGATAACCGTATCAATATATGAAGAGGAGTTTGGCTATGAGTAAAATATACGTAGTTGGGTTGGGACCTGGAAACAAGGAAAACATGACCTTCAAGGCCTATGATGCGCTTGAAAAAAGTGATGTCATAATCGGCTATAAAACATACATAGAACTTGTAAAAGAGGAGTTTTCGCACAAGGAACTTATAAGCTCCGCCATGAAAAAAGAGGTAGACAGGTGCATGGAGGTGCTGGATATATGCAGTTCCGACAAAAGTGTAAGCCTTATAAGTAGTGGGGACGCAGGTGTATACGGCATGGCTGGGATAATGCTAGAGCTGGCTCCAGAGGGTTTAGAAGTTGAGGTTGTACCTGGTGTAACTGCATCGACAGCTGCGGCATCTATAGTCGGAGCGCCAATAATGCATGACCACGCCAGCATAAGCCTAAGCGATCTCTTAACGGATTGGGAGCTTATAAAAAAAAGGGTGGAGCTTGCAAGCCAAGGGGATTTTGTTATAAGTTTGTACAACCCTAAAAGCCACGGGCGTACATCTCAGATAGTTGAAGCCAGGGAAATAATGCTAAAGTATAAACCGGCAAAAACCCCTGTAGCCGTAGTTAGAAACGCAAAGAGGGATGACGAGTCTTTTGTCATAACAAGTTTGGAAAAAATGTTGGAAACTGAGATAGACATGCTTACAGTAGTTATAGTTGGCAATTCTAAAACTTTTGTTAAAAACGGCAAGATGATAACCCCGAGAGGGTATAAATATTAGAGGTGTAGCATGGGGATAGTTTATGTAACCGGCGGTGCCAGAAGCGGGAAAAGCAGTTTTGCAGAGGCGCTTGCAGAAAAAGGAAAAGAGAGGGTGTACTTAGCCACCGCAAAAATCTACGACGAAGAGATGAGAGAAAGGGTAAGAAAACACCGTGAGCAAAGAGGAAAAGAGTGGACAACTGTAGAAGCCCACAGCTGCTTGGACGAAACGTTGGGAAAGAGCGCTGTAGGCAAGGATTTGATATTGGTGGACTGCCTTACAAATATGGTGGCAAACCTGATGCTTGAAGACAGAGATTTGGATTGGGACAAGGTTTCCACAGAAAAAGTGGCAGAGATAGAGATGGAAGTCATGACAGAACTTGAAAAGCTAATCAGGTTTTCTAAGAGATTTTCCGGCACAGTGATAGTGGTATCCAAT
Organism: uncultured Ilyobacter sp.; assembly: GCA_963675185.2. Lineage (GTDB taxonomy): Bacteria > Fusobacteriota > Fusobacteriia > Fusobacteriales > Fusobacteriaceae > Ilyobacter_A. The sequence goes on along the minus strand of CAXXOH010000003.1, from coordinate 892,859 downwards.
GAACTCGGGATGGGGATAGTTCCAAGCTATCCGCTTGGAAGGCACTTTAGAGATATAGCTGGAAGAGCAAATCAAAGGGTGGCCCAGGAATCTGATGAAGCATACCTACTTGTTTCGGGGCTTTCTGTAAAACTAAAGTAGTGCATGAACTGGGGAGGAATTATGAAACACAAAAATATAATGGTTTTGGGTACGGCTTCAAACGTGGGTAAAAGCCTGATAACAGCCGGACTGTGCCGGGTTTTTAAGCAAGACGGCTACAGTGTGTGCCCTTTTAAATCGCAGAATATGGCGTTAAACTCCTATATAACAAAGGACGGAAAAGAGATGGGTAGGGCGCAGGTGGTGCAGGCAGAAGCAGCTGGCATAGAACCCATGGCATACATGAACCCAATCTTATTGAAACCCACAACCGATAAAAAATCTCAAGTTATAGTAAACGGAAAAGTACTCGAGAATATGAGTGCAAAAGATTATTTTAAATTTAAGTACAGGTTAAAGTCTGAGATACTCAAGGCATACGGATATATAAGAGAGAACTACGATGTTTCGGTGCTAGAGGGTGCCGGGAGTCCGGCGGAGATAAACCTGAAGCATGACGATATAGTAAACACAGGCATGGCCGAGATGGCGGATGCCCCGGTGATACTTGTCGGGGACATAGACAGGGGCGGAGTGTTCGCTTCAGTATATGGAACCGTTGCACTGCTTGAAGAAAATGAAAGGAAGAGGGTCAAGGGGATAGTGATAAACAAGTTCCGTGGAGACCTTAATATATTGAAACCAGGGATAAAAATGCTTGAAGACCTCGTGGGGATACCTGTTTTAGGGGTGGTACCGCATGCAGAGCTCAACATAGAAGACGAGGACAGCCTCAGCGAAAAATTTTATAAAAAGAGAGGTCCTGGAGAGATAAAGGTATCTGTTATCAAGTTAAAACACCTGTCAAACTTTACAGACCTAGACGCCTTGGGAAGCTACAGCGATGTGAGCGTGAAATATGTCAGCAGGGCATCTGAGCTAGGGAATGAGGACATAATAATAATACCTGGGTCTAAAAATACCATAGAGGACCTGAAGGACCTGAATGAAAAGGGAATAGCAGAAAAAATAATAAGGTTATCTAAGAAGGGTACCGCTATATTCGGTATCTGCGGCGGCTACCAAATGCTTGGACAAAAAGTAGTAGACCCGCATGCGATAGAGTCAGATATAAGCGAAATACCCGGCCTCGGCATATTAGACCTTGAGACTGTGATGCTTCCTGAAAAAACCACCATTCAGTATAGCGGTGCCTTGAGCAGCACCAGCGGTATACTAGCAGACATGGACGGCGTACAGGTAGTTGGGTATGAGATACATCAGGGGATTACAAACGGAGACGAAACAGCTATTTTAAAAGGGGAAAACTGCATAAAAGGCGTTGTCAGAGGGAATATAGTAGGGACCTATATACACGGCATCTTTGACAACGGCGAATTCACTAACAGGTTTTTAAATAAGATAAGGGAAATAAAAGGGCTGGGCAGCTACGAAAGTGGAATAGATTTCAGAGAGCAAAAAGAGCTTGAGTACGACAAACTTGCGAAGCTTATAAGGGGTTCCCTGGATATGGATAAGATATACGGGATAATGGACGGTGAATAGAGCTTGAACTTAGCAGAGAAAATAATAATAGCCTATTGCTTGGATTTGATTTTCGGGGATCCTTACAGGATACCACATCCGGTGCAGTTTATAGGAAAATTAGTTAGTAGCTTGGAAAAAAAGTTTATCAGGCACAAAAACAAAAGGTTTGCTGGAGCCCTTTTAAATAATATTGTATTAGCAGCTACATACATGGTATCTTATTTTTTAGGTAAAAATATTTTCGTAGAAATCTATCTTATGTATACTATTTTTTCCACAAGGTGTCTGGCCAATGAAGGGAAAAAAGTTTGCGGTATATTGAAATCCGGTGACTTGGGCAGGGCTCGAAGGGAGCTTTCCTATCTTGTAAGCAGGGATACCCAGAGCATGGAAGCAAGGGATATAATAAGGAGTACCATGGAGACCATATCAGAAAATATAGTTGACGGGATAATAGCACCTATGTTTTTTATGTTTTTAGGTGGTATGCCACTTGCCATGGCTTATAAAGCCGTTAACACTATGGACTCTATGCTGGGGTATAAAAATGAGAAGTATAAGGATTTCGGGTGGTTTTCAGCTAAGCTGGATGACGTCGTGAATTTCTTGCCTGCCAGGATAACTGGGGCCCTATTAATACCGGTTTCGTCATTTTTTTGCGGGTATGACTTTAAGAGTTCTTTAAGGGTATTTTTTAGAGATAGACTAAACCACGCAAGCCCAAACTCCGCTCATCCTGAATCTAGTATAGCCGGGGCAATCGGGGTACAGTTTGGCGGCAGGACCTCATATTTTGGCACTGTGCATGAGAAACCTACCATAGGAGACAGGATCAAGGAGTTTGAAGTGGGGGATATTGATAAAAATATAAAGATAATGTATGCGAGCAGTTTATTTGGGCTCCTGTTTTTCGGAGCAGTGTATTTTGTAATTTTATAGTGAAAATGACTAGATATAGGAGATAATTTTTTAGGATAGAAGAGGGGATAATTATGGATCTGCACGGCGGAAATGTATACAAAATATTTCGTGAGAAAAACTTAGATGAGCTCTTGGACTACAGCTCCAATATAAACCCTTTTGGGGTGCCTGAAAGCTTAAAAAACAGCGTTATAGAGAATTTCGACCTCATAACCAGGTACCCGGACCCGGACTATTTTCAGCTGAAAAATAAATTTGCCAGTTTCAATGGCGTAGAATTAGAAAATATACTGGTTGGAAACGGGGCCACCGAACTCATATTTTTGTACATGAAGGCTTTGAACCCTAAAAAAACTCTCGTAGTATCACCGACATTTGCAGAATACGAGAGGGCTATAAAGGTTAGCGGCGGGGGAATAGAATACTTCCAACTGTTAGAAGAGGATGAGTTTGAACTAGACCTTCCTAGATTAGAAGAAAGGCTAAAGGGAAAATATGATCTTCTGGTTATATGCAACCCGAACAACCCCACAGGCAAAAGGATTGGCTGCTCCAAACTGGCAACTATCCTTGGGTGCTGCAATAAGTATGGGACCCATATGTTTTTAGACGAGGCCTTTATAGAGTTTACAGAAGGAGGGCATAAAAACAGCATAATAAAAGAAACTGTGGATAAGAAAAATCTCTTTGTACTCAGGGCACTTACTAAATTTTTTGCTATACCCGGGCTTAGACTTGGGTATGGGATATGCTATAATAGAGAGATAAGAGAAAGTATAGAGATGGAGAGGGAGCCCTGGACAGTAAATGGTTTCGCTGAACTTGCAGGCCTAGTTGTACTGGATGACTGTGAATACATTAAAAATTCGGAAGAGTGGATAAGACGAGAAAAAGTGTATATGTACAGCAGTTTGGAAAAATTGCCTGGCGTTAAGACGTATAAAACGGAGACAAACTTTATACTTGTAAAGCTCTTGAAGGGGGATTCTAAGTCGCTTGGAAAACTTTTTTTAGAGAGGGGTATCCTGGTAAGAGATGCGTCAAATTTTAAGTATTTGGATAGTTCTTTTATCCGTCTAGCAATAAAAGACAGGGAGAATAACAAAAGGGTGATAGAAACCCTTGGAGATATATTGGAAAAGTTTTTTTAAGAGGTGGCGTGAGTGAGTATGGGACTTAAAAATTTCAATGTGCTGAGTATAAATTATAAAGATTTCACCTTGGATGAAAGGGAAAATTTTTTAAAAAGAGACTATAAGAAAAGTGTAGAGGAATATTTTTTGAAGTCTCACATAAAAGGATATGTGGTATTGGAGACCTGCCTACGTATAGAGGTATATTTTGAAAATTCTAAAAATTTTTCCATGGAGGAATTTTTGGAAGAGATGGGGCTAGAAAAAAATGCCAAAATTTTCCAAGGGAACAAGGCCTTGGAGTACCTTATGAACGTATCGTGCGGGCTGGAGTCTGTGATAAAGGGGGAAGATCAGATACTTTCCCAGCTTAAAAAAAGCTATGCAGAGAATTTAAAAAACAGGAAGACTTCAAAGATACTAAACACCATATTTAACAAAGCCATACAGACAGGTAAAAAATTCAGAACCGTCAGCAAAATAAATACTCAGAACCTTTCTTTGGACGCCATATCGGTAAAATTTATAAGGGAGAAATTTAAAGATTTTTCTCAGAAAAAAGTTTTTATAATAGGTATTGGTGAGTTAAGCCAATCAATACTAGTTTTGCTGCACAAGGTTGGGGTGAGGGAGATCGCCGTAACAAACAGAAGCCATCATAAATCTTTGGAAGTGCAGCACAAATATAAAGATATTAAACTTGTAGATTTTTCTGATAAGTATGAAGAGATAAAAGACAGCGACATAGTAATAAGTGCAACATCCGCCCCGCATTTAGTCATAAAACTGGAGAAGCTTGAAAAGATTTTACAGGATGGCAGAGAGAGGTTTTTTCTGGATTTGGCTGTACCCAGGGATATAGACCCAAAAATTTCAGAGTATAACAATGTGACCCTGTATCATTTGGAAGATGTATGGAAAGTATACAATAGTAATCTAGAGAATAGGGAAAATTTATCTGAAAAATACAGCTATCTTATAGATGAGCAAATGGAGAAGACAAAAAAGTGGTTTGATTACAGGAAGGGAATAGTTGGTGAAAATGCTTAAACAAAAGGTTGTTATAGGGACTAGGGCGAGCATACTTGCCGTTGCCCAGGCAGAGTTTGTAAAAAAAATACTCCAAGAAAAAAATCCAGGCTTAGATATAGAGCTGAAAAAGATAATCACTAGCGGGGATAAAGACCAGAGGACAAACTGGGGGGACGCATCACTGAAAAGCCTTTTTGTAAAGGAGATAGAAAGAGAACTCCTAGATGGAGGGGTGGACATAGCGGTACATTCCATGAAGGATATGCCGGCAGTCACTCCAAAAGGTTTGGTAAATGGGTGCTTTCCTCAAAGGGAGGACAATAGAGATGTACTTGTATCTAATGGTAACCTGAATCTGGAGGAACTGCCAGAAGGTGCAAAAGTTGGAACAAGCAGCCTCAGGAGGAAGATGAGCTTGCTGAACTTGAGGCCAGACCTGGAGGTAGTTCCCATAAGAGGGAATATACATACCCGTCTTAAAAAATTGAGGGAAGGATATTGCGATGCCATAATACTTGCTGCGGCAGGGCTAAAAAGAGTCGATATGGAACGGGAAGTAAGCCAGTATTTTGAAACAGAGGAGATAGTTCCTGCTCCAGCACAAGGAATACTTTGTATACAATGCAGGGAAGGGGACGAGTTCATATTAGATGAACTCAAAAGAGTAGATGACGAAAAGACTAGACTAATCTGCCTTGCAGAAAGAGAATTTTCAAGAATTTTCGATGGCGGGTGCCACACACCGATGGGATGCTCGGCTGAAATAAACGGTGATATGATAGAGCTTAAGGGGATGTACTACAGTGGGGATAGGGTGTACTTTGGCAAAAACAGCGGGAGTACAGAATCTCCAGAAAAGGTAGCCCAAGATTTAGCCGGCATAATCAGGGGGAAGATAGATGAATAGAAGGATAGTTTATATTGCAGGAGCAGGTTGTGGAGATTATGATCTAATGACAGTAAAGTTAGAAAAACTTTTAAAAACTGCAGATTGCATAGTGTATGACCGTCTGATAAATGAGAATATGTTGAACTTGGCTAGAAAAGATGCCGAGCTCATCTATTTGGGTAAAGAGAACACTGAAGGGGGACTTATACAGGATGCAATAAACAGGGTATTGGTGGAAAAAGCCAAGGAAGGGAAAAAAGTCCTCAGGCTAAAAGGGGGACACCCGTTTGTATTCGGAAGAGGCGGGGAAGAGGCTTTGGCTTTAGAAGAGGAGGGGTTAGATTTTGAGATAGTTCCAGGGATAACATCGTCTATATCAGTACCTGCTTATGCGGGAATACCAGTAAGTCACAGGGGGATAAATACCTCCTTTCATATTTTTACAGGGCATACGAAAAAAGACGGTGACTGGATAGATTTCGAAACCGTATCGAAACTAGATGGTACTCTTGTTTTTTTGATGGGGGTAAAAAATTTATCTCAAATAGTCCAAGGTCTTGTGGGCAACGGTAAAAGTGTTGAAACCCCAATTGCGATAATAGAGAGTGGTAGTACCACAAAACAGAGGACAATAACAGGTGTATTAGATAATATAGTGGAGATTTCTGAAGAAAAAAAAGTCGTCCCACCTGCAGTAATAGTTGTGGGAGAGGTTGTTAGTTTAAGGGAAAAACTGAAATGGTTTGAAAAAAAGGAGTTTTTTGGAAAAAACATTTTGGTGACCAGAAACGTTGAGCAGGCAGGGAACTTTTCTGAAAAGATAAGAGAATTAGGCGGAGAATCTTTTGAGCTGCCTTTTATAGATATTGTTTACAGGGAGTTCATATTCCCGGATTTAGCAGAATACAGTGCGGTGCTTTTTAACAGCGCCAACGCCGTGAGGGGATTTTTTAGAAAACTGGATGATGTAAGGAAGCTGGGAAATGTAAAAGTTGGCGCTGTAGGCATAAAGACCTATGAAGAGCTTGTAAAAAACAGGATAATCCCAGATTTTATGCCTGAAGAATATAGGGTGGATATACTGGCCAAGGAGTCGGCGGCTTACACAAGAGAAGGGGATAAGGTACTCATAGTTACCTCGGATATCTCGCCGGTTCAGGAAAATATCTACTCACAAGAGTACTCAAGAAAATTTGAAAAACTGGTGGCATACGAAACAAGAAAGATAAAAAGAGAGAAGTCGGAAGTGGAGAGGTATCTGAAAGAAACGGACATAGTAAGTTTTTTAAGTAGCTCAACCTTCGAGGCGTTTTGGGAAAGCATAGAAGAGGACAAGAGTTTGCTAGAAGGTAAAATTATAGTTTCCATAGGGCCTATGACCAGCAGGGCAATAAGAGAAGCAGGGATAAAAGTGGACATAGAAGCCAGAGAGTATACCGTGAACGGGATAATAGAAGAACTAAAAAAATTGTAAAGTGTTGGGAGTTGAAGTGATGATACATAAAAATTCAATGGAAATATTTGAGAGAGCAAAAGACTCTATACCTGGTGGGGTTAATAGCCCTGTTAGGGCGTTTCAGTCGGTAAAAAAAGCCTATCCAATATTTATAAACAGAGGGAAAGGAAGCAAGATTTATGATGAGGACGGTAATGAGTACTTGGACTGCATCTGTTCTTGGGGGCCGATGATACTTGGCCACAACGATGAGAGGGTGGTGAAAGCTGTAAAAAAAGAGGTAGAAAATGGCAGCTCATTTGGACTTCCTACTAAAAAGGAGGTGGAGCTTGCAGAACTGGTGAAGGAGTGTTTTCCGTCTATTGAAAAGATAAGACTCACGACTTCTGGGACAGAAGCTACAATGGCTGCTGTTAGGCTGGCAAGAGCATACACGAAGAAGAATAAGATATTAAAGTTTGAGGGGTGTTATCACGGCCATTCAGATTCACTTATGGTAAAGGCAGGATCTGGGCTATTAACATCGGGGCATCAGGACAGCAACGGGATAACTACTGGGGTGATGCAGGACACTCTGACTCTTCCGTTTGGGGATTTGAACAGGGTGAGAAGGCTTTTTGAAAGCGAAGATGACATGGCCTGTATAATAGTTGAGCCGGTACCTGCAAACATGGGTCTTGTGATTCCAGATGAAAAGTTTTTAAAAGGGTTGAGGGAACTTTGTGACGAACACGGAGTAATACTTATTTTTGACGAGGTTATAAGTGGATTTAGACTTTCAATTGGTGGAGCTCAAAAAATATACGGGATAAACCCTGACTTGACCACATTGGGGAAAATAGTAGGTGGCGGTTACCCGGTTGGAGCTTTTGGAGGTAAAAAAGAAATAATGGATATGGTAGCGCCGATTGGGAACGTCTATCATGCTGGGACCCTATCGGGGAACCCGGTTTCCGTAAGGGCAGGCATAGAGACCCTAAAAATATTAAAAAATAGTGAAGGCCTTTATGAAAATTTAGAAGCCAAGACAGCTAAATTGGCTCAAGATACAAGGGAAATCGCCAGAAAATACACTATTCCTGTGACAGTGAACCAGATCGGGAGTCTTTTTACCATATTCTTTTCGAAAAAAGAGGTTAAAAATTTAGAGGATGCAATTGATACAAATGATGATATGTATGTGGAGTACTTTTCAACGATGCTTGAAGAGGGGATAATAGTCCCTCCGGCAAAATATGAAGCACATTTCATTTCAGCAGCCCACAGCACGGAGGATATGGCTAAGATACTAGCAGCCATTGAGAAGGCTTTTGAAAACATCTCTAAAAAGGTAAGTCGATAGTATGGAGGAAAACTTTTTTCCGCTTTTCATAAATTTCAAGGGGAAGAGGTGTCTTGTGGTAGGCGGAGGGAATATCGCCTTTAGAAAGATAAGAACTCTCTCAAACTATGGTGCGCTTATAGATGTTGTGACAACGGAAATAAAAATAGAAGAAATTAGGGAACTAGTCCAGAATGTGCATATAAGGGAGCTTCGACATGGTGATTTAGATGGTTATTTTTTTGTGGTAGCAGCCACCGATAGTGCAGGTACAAATGAAAAAATATATGAAGAAGCAGAGTCCAAAAATATCCTGGTTAACAACATAAGCAGTGGTAGTAGATGCAATGCAAGGTTTGCTGCTGTTCTAGAAAGAGAAGAATTTGTTGTCGCGGTATCTGGAAAGGGTAAAAACCCGAAGTTAGCAGTTAAAATAAGAGATAAAATAGGTGATTTGTTATGAGGTTGCTAAACGAAACTTTAGAAAGTATAACTGGGTTAAATAAGGCAGATATAGAAAATAGAAAAAAACACATGAATTCTCTACTAAAAACCCCGGATGGGTTAGGGAAGTTAGAGCACATTTCCTTTCAGTTATCTGGGATAGATTCAGATTACAGGGTTAATAAAAAGGCTGTGGTTGTAATGGCTGCGGATAACGGAGTTGAAGCTGAAGGTGTAAGTGCTTCTAAAAGGGTTATAACCCAGTATGTTGTCGAAGCCATGTTGAAAAAAGAGGCTTCAATAAGTTCCCTGGCAAAAACCTTTGGGAGCGATGTTTTTGTTGTGGATTTGGGCATAGACAGTGACAAAGAATTTCTAGGTATAATAGATAGAAAAATAATGAGAAACGGAACAAAAAACATAAGAACCGGGGAAGCCATGACTAGAGAGGAAGCTATAATGGCGATGGAGGCCGGAATAGAAACTGTAGACAGACTTGTAGCTGATGGATATAATCTTTTTGCAATTGGAGAGATGGGAATAGGGAATACAACTACCAGCAGTGCTATACTAAGAGTTTTAACAGGGTTGCCTTTGAATGATATAGTTGGCAAGGGTAGCGGTATTTGCGATGAAAAGTTGGAATTGAAAAAACAGGTTATAAGGGATGCCATAACGGTTAATTCTCCAGATGCGAGTGATCCTATAGAGGTACTCCATAAACTGGGCGGACTTGATATTGCCGCCATGGTGGGGGCGTATCTTGGGGCAGCTAAAAATAGAGTTCCTGTAATAATAGATGGATTGATATCCGGTGTTTCAGCGCTACTTGCAAGCTTAATAAACCCTAAAATAAAAGATTACATGCTCCCTTCACACATTGGGGAGGAGTCAGGAATAAAGTGGATTATGAAAAATATGGAATTAGAACCAATGCTTTTCATGAATATGAAGCTTGGAGAAGGTAGCGGGGCTATTTTGATGTTTCCTATAGTAGAAGCTGCGAGCAACATAGCAAGGGATATAAGGTTGTACCCGGAAGTATAGGAGGAGTGTATGCTTAATATTTATTTCGTAAGGCACGGCGAAACTGTATGGAATACTAAGGGGATAATGCAAGGAAGGCTAGATTCTGAATTGACTGAAAAAGGTGTCCTTCAGGCGGAGAACTTGTCAGAACAGTTTGAAAACATTGACTTTGAAGCGGTGTATTCTAGCGAACTTGGGAGAGCTTATAAAACAGCGAACATTTTAAAAAGTGGCAGGGATATAGAGGTTAAAAAACTGGAGCAGTTAAACGAAAAGAACTTCGGCGTCTGGGAAGGTATGCGGTTTAAAGACATATATTTAAAATACCCGAAGGAAGCGGAAAAATTTTTTAAAAATCCAGCCGAGTACGATGCCAGGCTTATAAATGCCGAGAGTTTAATTGAGGCTTTGGAACGCTTTTTAGACGGCATAGAAAAGATAAAGAGTCTGCATAATAGCGGGAATATCCTGGTGGTTTCCCATGGGACAGTTTTAAATCTTTTTTTCAATTACGTTGAGGGAAATAGTGTTGAAAAATTCAGTGAAAACGAGATTATGGAGAACTCTACGTACAGAATAATTGAATACAGTGATTTTTAGTTAATTTAAGGGGGATATTAGGTTGTTTAAAAGACATAGAAGACTTAGAAATAGCAAAAATATAAGAAACCTTGTAAAAGACGTATACCTAGATGTAGCTGATTTTGTGTATCCTATATTCATAGAAGAGGGTGCAGATATAAGGAAAGAGATAGCTTCTATGCCAGGTATATACAGGTACTCTATAGACAGAGTAGAAGAGGAGCTAGACGAGGTATGGAATCTTGGGATAAGGTCGTTATTGATATTTGGGATACCAAAAGAGAAGGATGAGGTCGGGAAAGAGGCCTATAACGACAGCGGCATAGTACAGGAAGCCGTGAGGTATATAAAAAGACTATATCCGGAGATGCTAGTTGTCACGGATGTATGTATGTGTGAGTACACCTCACACGGGCATTGCGGCGTCTTGGATAAAAATGGATATGTAAAGAATGACGAAACCTTAGAACTGCTAGGGGAGATAGCTGTATCCCACGCAAAAGCCGGAGCAGATATAGTAGCCCCTTCCGACATGATGGATGGCAGAGTGAAGACTATTAGGGAAGCCTTGGATGAAAATGGATACAAAAATATACCTATAATGTCGTACTCGGTTAAATATTCGTCGGCTTTTTATGGGCCTTTTAGAGATGCAGCGGACTCTGCTCCTAGCTTTGGCGACAGAAAGACCTATCAGATGGATTACAGATCTAGCTGGCAGGCCCTAGACGAGGCCAGGGAGGATTTAGATCAAGGTGCGGATATTTTAATAGTTAAGCCGGCATTAGCCTATCTAGATGTCATCAGCCGTTTAAAGGATAACTTAAATGCACCAATAGCAGCTTATAATGTAAGCGCAGAGTATGCCATGGTAAAAGCCTGTTCACAGAACGGATGGGTAGATGAAAAAGATATAGTACTTGAAAAGATATATGGGATAAAAAGAGCGGGGGCTACAGTAATAATTACTTACTTTGCTAAAGACCTTGCCAAATGGATAACAGAAGGAATATAAGAATGAAAATTATATGGCTCATAGGCGGCACTAAAGACTCTAGAGAACTGGCGAGCAGGATAGCTAAAAATACAAACAAGCTTATTATAAGCACAAGCTCTAAATATGGGAAGAAACTAGTTGAGGACATAGGTTCAGAGGTAGTTGACAAAAAAATGGATATAAGCGAGATGGAAAAATTTGTCCTGGCAAGAGAAGTAAAAGTTATAGTAGATGCCAGCCACCCGTACGCACAAAATGTTTCTAAAAATGCAATGGAAGTAGCAAGAAAGCACGGACTGAAATATCTTAGGTTTGAAAGAGAGATGCTCTCATATGAAGGGTTCATTAGATTTGAAGATATTGATGCTATAGTGACCTATCTAAACTCTAATTATTCTGGTGGGAACATACTCAGCACCCTCGGGGTGAACAGCCTGCACAAACTTAAAAAGCTAGAAATGTTGGACAAACTTTACGTGAGGATACTTCCGGTGAAGGCCTCCATAGAAATTGCAGAAAACTTAGGTTACCATGCAAGTCGTATAATAGCCCTGCAGGGGCCATTTTCAAAGCAGTTTAACAAGGACATAATGAGAAATTATGGCATAAGGTATATGATAACGAAGGAAAGCGGCAAAGAAGGGGGAGAACTTGAGAAGGTAGAAGCTTGCAAAGATACGGGCATAAAAATTTTGGTCTTAAAAAGGCCCAATTTAGATTACATGAATATCTTTAAAGACATGGACAAAATTTTGGAAGAACTTTAGTATTTTTAGTTTTATGAAATAGTTAAAATATGTTTTATTTTATTAAAAGGATACTTCCTAATATTTTGGTAAATTAACTATAAGATTTACTTTAGGAGGATAGAATTATGAAGAAAAAGCTTAGGAGAACTATTTTTATTTATGCTCTTATCCAGATTACATTTATAAGTATACTTATAAATGGTTGTTCTAAAAAAAGAGAAGATAAAACTATAAAGATAGGAGTTACAATATCAAACTTTGAAGATAAATTCTTGAGTTACATATTGTCAGAAATGAAAGAACAGCAAAAAATCTATGGAGATAAAATAGAAGTGGTATATTTAGACGCTAAAGAAGACGACGAAAAACAGAAAGAACAGGTAAGGTATTTTATAGAACAGGAAATGGATGCTGTTATTGTATTGCCAGTTGATACAGGATATACAAGTGAAATCACCAAGATGCTTATCAAAGCTAAGATACCAGGAATATATCTGAACAGATACCCGGACGAGTTTATAAAAATGGGGCAGCCAGAAGGGATCTACTATGTTGGATCAGACGAGAGGACCTCGGGAGTTATGCAGATGGAGTATCTAGCCAAGATTTTAAAAGGAAAAGGCGATGTTGTGATACTTATGGGGGAACTTGGTGACAACGGAGCTCTGCTGAGGACAGAGGGGGTAGAAAAAGTAGCGAACCAGTATCCTAATATAAATATAGTGGGGAAACAGTCTGCTAAATGGATAACTCCGCTTGCCTCAAGTGTTGTAGAAAATTGGATTGTTTCAGGTAAAAAATTCGATGCCGTTGCTTCTAATAATGACGAAATGGCTATTGGAGCTATAAGAACACTTGAAAAATATGGAAAGTTAGATGATGTTATAGTTGTGGGGATAGACGCTACAAGAGATGCTGTAGAAGAAATGAAAGCAGGGAATCTAAAAGCAACTGTATTCCAGAACTCAAAAGCCCAGGGATATGGCGCATTAGATGTAGCGGTTAAAGTAGTTAACAATCAAGCAGTACCTCAAAATACATGGATACCATTTGAACTTGTTACTCCAGAAAATTACAACAAGTTTATACAGTAAATAAAGCTAGATTTTTTAAAAATTGAATCGAGGAAATAAATATAAAGATTAGGAAACGTGTTATAAGCTACCTATCTTTATATTTATTTTTTGGATTTTTTTTAGCTTAGATTTATTTTTTATATTTTTACAAAAAAACCGTTGACAAAGAAAGTGGACTATGATAATATTATCCCTGTGCCTCAGAACAGGGCGCAGCAAAAAACAAGGACATTGAGAACTAAATAGAGAAAGTTAAGCGCTAAAGATGATGGTGAATACCTCGTTAAGAGGATAGAATATATTGAATGAAGAGTTTGATCCTGGCTCAGGATGAACGCTGACAGAATGCTTAACACATGCAAGTCGACTGGAATTTGCCTTCGGGCATTAGTACGGTGGCGGACGGGTGAGTAACGCGTAAAGAACTTGCCCCTTAGCCCGGGACAACTGTTGGAAACGACAGCTAATACCGGATATTATGCGCTGGCGGCATCGCCGGTGTATGAAAGCTATATGCGCTAGGGGAGAGCTTTGCGTCCCATTAGCTAGTTGGTAGGGTAACGGCCTACCAAGGCTACGATGGGTAGCCGGCCTGAGAGGGTGAACGGCCACAAGGGGACTGAGACACGGCCCTTACTCCTACGGGAGGCAGCAGTGGGGAATATTGGACAATGGACCAAAAGTCTGATCCAGCAATTCTGTGTGCACGATGAAGGTCTTCGGATTGTAAAGTGCTTTCAGCAGGGAAGAAGCAAGTGACGGTACCTGCAGAAGAAGCGACGGCTAAATACGTGCCAGCAGCCGCGGTAATACGTATGTCGCAAGCGTTATCCGGAATTATTGGGCATAAAGGGCATCTAGGCGGCCGATTAAGTCTGATGTTAAAATGCGGGGCTCAACCCCGTATTGCGTTGGAAACTGGTTGGCTAGAGTACTGGAGAGGTGGGCGGAACTACAAGTGTAGAGGTGAAATTCGTAGATATTTGTAGGAATGCCGATAGGGAAGCCAGCTCACTGGACAGATACTGACGCTAAAGTGCGAAAGCGTGGGGAGCAAACAGGATTAGATACCCTGGTAGTCCACGCTGTAAACGATGATCACTGGGTGTGGGGGGTCGAACCTCCGTGCCGAAGCTAATGCGATAAGTGATCCGCCTGGGGAGTACGTTCGCAAGAATGAAACTCAAAGGAATTGACGGGGACCCGCACAAGCGGTGGAGCATGTGGTTTAATTCGACGCAACGCGAGGAACCTTACCAGGTCTTGACATCCTGCAAACTTACCAGAGATGGTTTGGTGCCCCTTCGGGGGAATGCAGTGACAGGTGGTGCATGGCTGTCGTCAGCTCGTGTCGTGAGATGTTGGGTTAAGTCCCGCAACGAGCGCAACCCCTATCGTTAGTTGCCAGCATTAAGTTGGGGACTCTAGCGAGACTGCCTGCGACGAGCAGGAGGAAGGTGGGGATGACGTCAAGTCATCATGCCCCTTATGACCTGGGCTACACACGTGCTACAATGGGCAGTACAGAGAGAAGCAATATGGTGACATGGAGCGAATCTCAGAAAGCTGTTCTTAGTTCGGATCGAAGTCTGCAACTCGACTTCGTGAAGTTGGAATCGCTAGTAATCGCGAATCAGCAATGTCGCGGTGAATACGTTCTCGGGTCTTGTACACACCGCCCGTCACACCACGAGAGTTTGTTGCACCTGAAGTAAACGGCCTAACCCTTCGGGGAGGGAGTTTCCTAAGGTGTGGTAAGCGATTGGGGTGAAGTCGTAACAAGGTATCCGTACCGGAAGGTGCGGATGGATCACCTCCTTTCTAAGGAGATAAAAGCTTACTTTCTCTATTTTGTTGTGATGTTCTTCGATAGAGGTGCTCTAGGGCGCCTATTTAATTGAAAAATATTACATTAGGACATTGAAAACTGTATAGTAGATAAAAAAAGAGTTAGACTGAAAAGTCTGTTTTAGGTTAAGAAATTAAGGGCGTACGGAGAATGCCTTGGTAGTAAGAGCCGATGAAGGACGTGGTAAGCTGCGAAAAGTCCAGAGGAGCTGCAAACGAGCTTTGATCCTGGAATTTCCGAATGGGGCAACCTGCCAGTTTGGAGAACTGGCATGAAAAAGGGTACCGGGTGAACTGAAACATCTAAGTAACCCGAGGAAGAGAAAGTAAAAACGATTCCCTAAGTAGCGGCGAGCGAACGGGGAAGAGCCTAAACCGATGCTGTGTCAAGGATGCAGCCGTTGCAGTATCGGGGTAGTGGGAATGGAGCTTGGAGAACTGCAAGATATCCAGCTGATTTAGTCAAGTTAGTGGAACGGTTTGGAAAGGCCGACCACAGAAGGTGAAAGTCCTGTACATGAAAACTTGAGCTAAACAGTGCACCGTATCCCGAGTAGCACCGGGCACGTGAAACCTGGTGTGAATCCGCGTGGACCATATCACGTAAGGCTAAATACTCTTACTGACCGATAGCGAATAGTACCGTGAGGGAAAGGTGAAAAGAACCCCGGGAGGGGAGTGAAATAGAACCTGAAACCGTGCGCTTACAAGCGGTCGGAGCACTTTATATGTGTGACGGCGTGCCTTTTGGAGAATGATCCTGCGAGTTGCGATATGCGGCAAGGTTAAGGAAACCGGAGCCGAAGGGAAACCGAGTCTGAATAGGGCGAATTAGTCGTATGTCGTAGACGCGAAACCTGGTGATCTAAGCCTGTCCAGGATGAAGCTGTGGTAAGACACAGTGGAGGTCCGAACCCACCGTCGTTGAAAAGCCGGGGGATGAGGTAGGTTTAGGGGTGAAAAGCCAATCGAACCAGGAGATAGCTCGTTCTCTCCGAAATGCATTTAGGTGCAGCCTCAATTGTTTATCTGCGGGGGTAGAGCACTGAATGGCCTAGGGGGCGTATAGCTTACCGAAGTCAATCAAACTCCGAATACCGTAGATTTAGAAATTGGGAGTGAGACTATGGGTACTAAGATCCATTGTCGAGAGGGAAACAACCCAGACCACCAGCTAAGGTCCCTAATTATATCTAAGTGGGAAAGGAGGTGGAGATTCGGAAACAACCAGGAGGTTGGCTTAGAAGCAGCCATACCTTTAAAGAGTGCGTAATAGCTCACTGGTCGAGAGTCTCTGCGCCGACAATGTAACGGGGCTAAGATATAAACCGAAGCTGTGGAATGTACATAGTACATTGGTAGGAGAGCGTTCTGTAGGCCGTAGAAGGTATACCGTAAGGAGTACTGGAGGTATCAGAAGTGAGAATGCAGGAATGAGTAGCGAGAAAGCGGGTGAGAATCCCGCTCGCCGGAAGACCAAGGTTTCCAGAGTAAAGTTTGTCTTCTCTGGGTAAGCCGGGACCTAAGCCGAGGCGATTTGCGTAGGCGAATGGAAAACAGATTAATATTTCTGTGCCACTTAAATTTGTTTGAGGGATGGAGGGACGCAGGAAGGTATGTGCGCAGGGCGACGGTTGTCCCTGTACAAGCATGTAGGATGACCCTATAGGAAAATCCGTAGGGTTATATCTGAGGTGTGATGTGGAGCGCGCAAGCGCGAAGGTGCAAATCCTACACTGCCGAGAAAAGCTTCTACTGAGAATTTAAGTGCCCGTACTGTAAACCGACACAGGTGGTCAGGATGAGAAATCTAAGGCGGACAGGCTAACTCTCGCTAAGGAACTCTGCAAAATAGCCCCGTAACTTCGGGAGAAGGGGTGCCGCTAAGGGTGATAGTTACACGCGAACTTGAGCGCTTGGCGGCCGCAGTGAAGAGATTCGAGCAACTGTTTAGCAAAAACACAGGTCTATGCTAAGCTGAAAGGCGATGTATATGGGCTGACACCTGCCCAGTGCTGGAAGGTTAAGAGGAGGAGTGAGAGCTCCAAATTGAAGCCCCAGTGAACGGCGGCCGTAACTATAACGGTCCTAAGGTAGCGAAATTCCTTGTCGGGTAAGTTCCGACCTGCACGAATGGTGTAATGACTCGAATGCTGTCTTGGCGGGAGGCCTGGTGAAATTGTATTACCGGTGAAGATACCGGTTACCTGCAGTAGGACGGAAAGACCCCATGAAGCTTTACTGTAGCTTGGTATTGGGTTTTGATGTTATGTGTATAGGATAGTTGGGAGACAGGGATGCTGTGGCGCTAGCTGCAGCGGAGTCGCTGGTGGAATACCAACCATGTAACCTCGGAATTCTAATCTGGGAAGTGGATTCCTGGAGACAGTGCTAGGTGGGCAGTTTGACTGGGGCGGTCGCCTCCGAAAGAGTAACGGAGGCGTTCAAAGGTTCCCTCAGGTTGGATGGAAATCAACCGAAGAGTGCAATGGCAGAAGGGAGCTTGACTGCGAGACTGACGGGTCGAGCAGGTGCGAAAGCAGGACATAGTGATCCGGCGATTCCGAATGGAAGGGTCGTCGCTCAACGGATAAAAGCTACTCTGGGGATAACAGGCTGATTTTGCCCGAGAGTCCATATCGACGGCAAAGTTTGGCACCTCGATGTCGGCTCATCGCATCCTGGGGCTGGAGAAGGTCCCAAGGGTTGGGCTGTTCGCCCATTAAAGCGGTACGTGAGCTGGGTTCAGAACGTCGTGAGACAGTTCGGTCCCTATCCACTGTAGGCGTAAGAGTATTGAGAAGATCTGTCCTTAGTACGAGAGGACCGGGATGGACAAACCTCTGATGTACCTGTTGTCTCGCCAGAGGCATAGCAGGGTAGTCACGTTTGGAAAGGATAACCGCTGAAAGCATCTAAGCGGGAAGCCCACTTCAAGATAAGTACTCTCTGTCGTAAGACAATAAGTCACCTTCGAGACTAGGAGGTAGATAGGCTGGGTGTGTAAGCGCTGCAAGGTGTTTAGCTGACCAGTACTAATATGACGAAATCTTAACCTAGAAACAAATCTTTCTACTATACAGTTTTGAGTGTTCTAAGACACGAAAAGAATAAGTAAACCATAGCTTGGTGAAGATAGCTAAGGGGGTACACCTGGTCACATACCGAACCCAGAAGTTAAGCCCTTAAACGCCGAAAGTACTCGGGTGGCAACGCCCCGGAAGGATAGGTATTCGCCAAGCTTTATATACAAGTTCCCTGATAGCTCAGTTGGTAGAGCGCGCGGCTGTTAACCGCGTTGTCGCTGGTTCGAGTCCGGCTCGGGGAGCCATTTTTTTTATTTTTTGGAAAATTTTTATGATTATTTAAATAATAGTTAAATAAAAACAGCTGGCTATATGGCCAGCTGTTTTTAAATATCTTTATTTTCAAGAAAATATCTAAGATTATATTTTGTTATTATATCCGGCCTGGTATAGCTATTTTCAGGATATTTTTTATTTTCAGATAAGATATCGAAAAGTATATTCAATGCATTATATCCTTGTAAAAATGGGTTCTGATGTATTGAGGCCTTTATTAAGCCGTTTTCTATATATTTTACCTGTTTAGGGGAGAGATCGGTGCTTATAACATATATATCTTTTTCTTTCCCGAGTTCTTCTATAGCCTGACAACCGGCCCAGCTGTTTGCAGAGTTGAAATATATACCCTGTATGTCATGTTTTGAGATAACCTCTTTTACTTTTTCATATACGATTTCAGGGATCTCAAAAGATTCATACACTCCGACTATCTCTATATTTTTTCTGGAATTTAGGATTACATCGGAAAATCCAGATGTTTTTTCTTGGTGGTCTGAAATGCTTTTAAATCCCGTAATAACGGCAACTTTAGAGTTTTCAGGGACAAAAAGTTCCATTAATCCCCCAACTATCTGCCCGTTGTTAAAAGAGTCAGTTGCCACGCAGGTGACCCTGTTGCTTTTTGGAGCATCTGTAGCTATTGTAACAACCGGCTTTCCAAGTGCTATGAGTTGATTTATTTTGTCGTTTACAAATTCTGTATGAGCTGGACATATTGCAAGAGCATCGATGCCTTCCAGCGTAAGTTCGTCTAAAATCTCAATCTCCTTTTGATAATCAAGTGTTTCTAGTTTTTTAAGGATAACCTTTATCTTATAATCCTTTAATTTTTCTGCAGCAGCTCTTATACCTTCTTCGATTTCTCCATAAAAGTAGCTGAAGTTTTCACTTGGGAAAAGGCAGCCAAATACAAGCTCTTTTCTGGAAAGTGACTGGGCAACTTTGTTTACCTTATACCCCATCTCATCCGCTTTTTTTAAGATCTTTTTTCTGGTTTCTGAGCTGATGCCTTTTCTGTTGTGCAGAGCTCTGTCTACGGTACCGATGGATGTATTTAAAACAGCTGCTATATCTTTTATTGTTACGATTTTATCTTCCACAAATTTACTCCTTATTATGACAGTTTATAGGAATAGTTTACAATATTAGCCAAAAAAAATCAAAAATTAAATTAAAGGGAGTTTTACAAGAAAAGTAAAGAGTAGCAGTAGGAAAAAATAAATACGTTAGTCTTAATGAAAAAAGGAGTACTTAAATTTAAAAAAAATATGTGCTATTAATTTCGTAAAAATTTTAATACCAATATCGGTTATAACTGAAATATTTTGGTTAATATTGTAACAAAAAAAAACAAAATCAACTCAAAAATAATTTGACAAAAAAAATAAAGTATAGTATATTTGTATCAAGATACCAAGCGTTAACGTTAACGCAAAACTTGGCAACATTTTTAAAGTACTTAAAAATTAAAAAAAATCTTGTATTATTTATTTTTTTTCCAGTCAACGTTAACGTTAACGCAAAATGTGATTTTTTTATGAAGGAGGAGTTAGAAGTGAGAAAATTTTACAATGTTAATTTTGGAATCCAACCAATAAACTGGGTAAATGATGACCTGCCAGAATGGGGAAAGGACGTACATTTTTCAAAAGTTATGGACGAGATACATGAGGCTGGTTTTCAAGGATGCGAAAAGGTTAACAAATTTCCAAGTGACCCAAAAGTGTTGAAAGATGAGCTTAAGAAAAGAAACTTGGTGTTGTCTTCAGGATGGGGGAGTACCTGTTTTATATCTAAGGAGCATTCAGAGGAATTTTTTGAAGACTATAAAAAACATGTCCTTTTTTTAAAAGAGATGGGTTCTAGATATGTGGTAACCTGCGAACTTGGAAATTCTCAACACTGGGATCCTCGGGGTGACAGGACAAAAGAGGGAGTCAAAGAAATGAACGATGAGGAGTGGAGTCTTCTTGCAGAAGGTTTAAACAGGGCTGGGGATTTTTGCAACCAGCACGGGATGGCTTTGGTTTATCACGTACACGCCGGAACAGTTATAGAAAATCATAAGCAGGTAAAAAGACTAATGGACTCTACAGATCACGACAAGGTACACTTATTGTTCGACACAGGCCACTTATATTTCTGTGGAGTTGACGTAGTAAATTATCTTGAAGAGTTTATAGACAGAGTAAAATATGTTCATTTAAAGGATGTTAGAAAGGATATTTTGGAACAGGTTAACAAGCACGGTTTAGATTTTAGAAGCGCAGTTAAAGTGGGAGTTTTTACAGTTCCTGGTGATGGAGACGTGGATTTTGAAACACTTATGGATATCTTAGAAAAAAATTATTATCAGGGATGGATGGTAGTGGAAGCAGAGCAAAATCCTAAACATGCAAACCCTTTTGAATATGCGAAAAAAGCCAGAGCTTATATAGCAAAGTTAACAAATATGTAAAGTTTACTATAATATCCAGATATAAAAAATAAAAATATGAGGTGAAGATAATGAAAAAATTAAAAATGGGAATAGTTGGACTTGGAAGACTTGGAAGACAACATGCTGAAAATATCTGTTTTAGAATACCCAATGCAGAGCTTGTTGCAGTTTGCAGCATAAAGAAGGAAGAAGTAGACGACGTAATGAAAAACTGGGGCGTTTCGGCGGGATACACAGACTTTGATGAAATGCTTAAAGATAAAGAGATGGAAGCAATATTCATATCATCAGCTTCAGCTGCTCATGCTGAGCAGATAATAAAAGCACTTAAAGCTGGATTCCACGTGTTCACAGAAAAACCTCTTGGGGTGAATGTGGAGGAGTGCTTGTTGGTAGAAGAAGAAGTTAAAAAACACCCAGACAAGATTTTCACTATAGGGTTTATGAGAAGGTTTGACCCGTCTTACGCCTACGCTAAAAAATTAATAGATGCAGGTGAGATAGGACAGCCAATAATGGTTAGATCCGTTACAATAGACACAGATGATACAGCTGAGTTTGCACTTCAATTCACAGCTACAAGCGGCGGACTGTTCTTGGACTTCAACACACACGACGTAGACTTGGCTAGATGGATACTGGGATCTGAAGTAGACGAAGTATACAGTATCGGAGGGTGCTATGTGCATAAAGGCTTTGAGAAATACCAAGATGCTGATAATGCTATAAGTACTTTGAAGTTTAAAAACGGGACCATGGCCACTATCTATGCAGGAAGAACAGCTATGCATGGACACCATATAGAAACAGAAATCATTGGAACTAAAGGAACGCTTAGAATAGGTAATGAACCTGAAAAAAATCAAGTGGATATATTCAATAGCAATGGATTGGTTAAACATACAGTTAAAGATTTCCTTGAAAGATTTGAACAAGCTTACCTTCTAGAAGTACAGAACTTTGTAAACTGTGTGCTAGAAAACAAGAAACCTGAGTTAGGTGCTGTAGACGGTACAAAATCAACAGAAGTAGCTTTTGCAATGACTAAATCATACAGAGAAAAACACGTTGTAAAACTATAATTAATTTAGCAGTACTGTTGGAAATATAGTTGAAAATATTTTAAAGAGGCCTATCTTCACCATTTTTAGTACGTGAATAATCTAATGCTTGCATTTTAATATTTAGATTATTCACGTTTTTATTTAGAAAATAGTGCTCGCTATACAATATTTGACCCTATATAAGATACATTAAGTTTGATTATTGCCGGATAGTTTTTAGAGTTTAGGATTTTGTATTTTAATCGTTAAAACTACGTCGTATGGCGAAAACTTGAGGCATATTATACGGGGGTCAAGTATAGAGGAGGTTGTATTATTGAGTAAGTATAAACTAGCGGAGGTTTTGGATGTATAGGATACTTGATAAAGAGATTTTGAATAACGACGTAGAAAAAATGGAGATACACGCTCCCTTCATTGCAAAAAAATGCAGGGCTGGACAGTTCATAATTATAATGGTGGACGAAGATGGAGAAAGAGTCCCTTTGACCATAGCTGATTACGATAGGGAAAAAGAGAGCATTACTATTATATATCAAAAAGTAGGGTACTCGACCAAGCTTTTGGGTCAGAAAAAAGTAGGAGACAGCATCTTTGCTGTTGCCGGACCGCTTGGGAAAGCTATAAAGCATATAAAAGGTAAGAGGATAGTTGGAGTCGCCGGAGGAGTAGGGGCAGCGCCTATATACCCTCAACTTAAAGAGTACAAGGAGCTAGGGTTCCAAGTTGACCTTATACTCGGTGCAAGAAACAAAGACTATATAATCTTAAAAGAAGAGCTGGAAAAAGTTGTGGACAACTTCTACATATGTACTGATGATGGTTCTTTAGGTAGAAAAGGTTTCGTTACTGATATGCTGAAGGAACTCATAGCTCAAGATGACAAGATAGACGAGGTTATCTCTATCGGGCCTCTTAGAATGATGAAGGCCGTAGTGGATATAACAAAGGAGCACAACATAAGTACATCGTTTTCCCTGAACCCTATAATGATAGATGGTACCGGTATGTGTGGAGGGTGCAGGCTCACTTACGGTGACGAGACCAAGTTCGCCTGTGTTGACGGACCTGACTTTGACGGGTTCCTGATGGATTTCGACGAGCTGATAGCTAGACAGGGGATGTACAAGAAGAAAGAAGAAGAGCATATCTGCAGGCTGGACCAACAGATAAAAAAATAATGAAGTAATTTAATAGACAGGAATTTTAGGTAATAATTAAGAAAGTGGTTTTTAGGGGGAGAATAATGAGCAAATTTAATATGAGTACTGAAAAAGTAAAGATGCCTGAGAGGGACCCTAAGGAAAGAGGAAAAAACTTCAAAGAGGTGGCCACGGGGTATACAAAAGAGCAGGCTATGGAGGAGGCTAAAAGATGCCTCCAGTGTAAAAATCCTAAATGTGTGGTTAAGTGCCCTGTTGGGGTTAACATACCTGAGTTCATAAAAGAGGTTGCAGAGGGGAACTTCGAAAAGGCTTATGATGTGATAATGGATTCAAACAACCTTCCTGCTATATGCGGTAGGGTCTGTCCTCAAGAGAGCCAATGCGAAAGCGTGTGCGTAAGGGCCCTTAAGGGTGAGGCTGTCGCCATAGGTAGACTTGAGAGGTTTGTAGCCGACTATATGAGGGAAAACAAGACAGAAAAAGAGGTAGAGATAGAGAAAAACGGCAAAAAAGTTGCTGTTATAGGGAGCGGACCTGCAGGGCTAAGCTGCGCTGGAGAGCTGGCTAAATTGGGTTATGAAGTAAGCATATTTGAAGCCCTTCACAAATCCGGGGGGGTGCTTACTTACGGTATACCTGAATTCCGTCTTCCGAAAGATATAGTTCAGTTCGAGATAGAAAAGATAAAAAAACTCGGTGTGGAACTAAAAACGAACGTAATTGTGGGTAAATCCATAACTGTAGACGAGCTGAAGGAAGAGTTCGACGCTATATTCATAGGAAGCGGTGCAGGGCTGCCTAAGTTCATGGAGATACCTGGTGAAAACCTAAACGGGGTATACTCGGCAAACGAGTTCCTTACAAGGGTAAACCTGATGAAGGCCTATAAGGAAAATGCAGTGACCCCTGTATCTGTAGGGAAAAACGTGGCTGTAGTGGGCGGCGGAAACGTGGCAATGGATGCTGCTAGGACGGCGCTTAGGCTTGGGGCTGAGAATGTGTACATCGTCTACAGGAGAAGTGAAAGCGAGCTTCCTGCAAGGCTGGAAGAGGTGCACCACGCAAAAGAAGAGGGGATACAGTTCAAACTTCTTACAAACCCTGTTGAGATAGTTGGGAAAGAAGGCTGGGTGGATAGCTTGAAATGCGTTGAAATGGAGCTAGGTGAGCCTGATGCTTCAGGTAGAAGAAGGCCGGTTGTGAAAGAGGGAAGCGAATACCTGATAGACGTGGACACTGTTATCATGTCTATAGGCCAGACCCCTAACCCGCTGATAAAGCAGACAACCTCAGATATGGATACCCACAAATGGGGTGGGATAGTGGTAAACGAAGAGACTATGGAGACCACAAAAGAGGATGTGTATGCAGGAGGAGACGTAGTAAGCGGAGCCGCAACTGTAATACTTGCAATGGGAGCAGGGAAAAAGGCTGCTGCCGCCATACATGAAAAGTTAAGTGATAAAAAATAAAATCATTTTTTCACAGAGAAATGATTGTCCGCAAAATAGAGTGTTTGCACCATTATAGATCTTTTTTATTTGAAATAGTGAGCAAAAAAATTGAAAAAAACAAAATACTAAGGTATACTTTTATTAATTGATTGACGAGTTATAAAATTTTTTATGTTTTTATGTTAGCGTTAACGCTGTATGGTTCTTGATCTATACTTAGCTTTAAATAGACATTTTATTCTCTAGTACATAACTGTTTAGTTTTATTTTGAGAGTAAGAAATAGAAAAATTATATATTGTTTTTTATAAATACGGATATATATTAAATATAAGGAGGGAAATAATGAAACCAATTGTAACAGGAGTGCTAGGTTATGGCTTTTCAGGAACTGTTTTTCATTGTCCGTTTATTCATGCTCATGAGGATTTCAAACTTAAAAGTATAGTCCAACGTAAGGGTGACAAGGCGCTACAAGATTATCCTTATATTAATCTTGTAAGAGATTATCAAGAACTTTTAAATGATGATGAAATTGAATTAGTGGTTATAACTACGCCTACACATCTGCATTTTGAGCAGGCTAAGATGGCGTTGGAAAAAAATAAAAATGTTTTAGTTGAAAAACCTTACGTTTCAAGCTATGAAGAGGCTCTTGAATTAAATAGAATCGCAGACGAAAAGGGCTTGTTCATTGCGGCTTATCAGAATAGACGTTATGACGGGGACTTTTTAACTATATCAGAGCTTAAAGAGCAGGGTGCTTTGGATAAAATATACGAATTAAGTATGACGTGGGATTTTGATTATCCTGTAAAAGATGAAAAATGGCGTGAGGAGGGGCATAAAGGTGTGAACTTTGCCTTTGATTTAGGGGCTCATTTTATTGACCAGGCACTTCAGTTATTCGGTGAACCGGAGGACCTCTACTCTATAACAAAAAAAGTTAGAAAGGGATCTAAAGTAATAGACTGGTTTGAGGTTCTCTTTGACTATGGCGATTTTGTGGCAAGAATAAAATCAAGCTGTGCATCTATATTTCCTGAACCTAGGTATACCATACATACAGATAAGGGAGTTTACCAGTTCCACGAAATGGGGGAACAGGAGCCGCAACTACTTCAAGGGATGAAGCCATCGGATCCGGACTATGGAGACAATTCACTGTATGATTACCACAAGCCTGACGGTACTATGGAGAAAAAACGTGTAATAAAGGGTAACTACTTGATGTATTATACTCAATTGGCAAAGGCTATCCGTGGAGAGGCAAAAGCAGAGGTAACTAAAGAGGATGCATTGCTGCTTACCAAATATTTAGAAAAAATAGTCGGGGACGAGTAGTTATTTTTTAAAAATATGATATTGAAAAGTAACTATTAAATTAAAAAGTTAAGATTTCTTAGATGGACAGCATTAAGTATATTGAAAAAGGTGGGGATTTCATGAAAACAAGGGCAGTATTCTTTACGGATATAAAAAAATTAGAAATAAGAGAAATTGACTTACCAGATCCAGGTCCCAACCAGGTTCAGGTAAAATCCATAGTAAACGGTATATGTATGTTCGAGGTATGGAAATATATCAGTGGAGAATTTGATAGGAATGAAATACCTGGACACGAGGGAGTAGGGGTAGTAACTAAAGTTGGAAAAGATGTAACTTGGATAAAAGAGGGGGACTACGTATCAACCAACCAGTGGAGTGAATACTCCAATATAGATGCTACCCAAGGAATAAAACTGTCTTGTGATGCATCTACTGCAGCTGTTCACTTGGTCGAGCCTCTTTCATGTGCGGTTAATGCTTATGCCTACACTGATGTTTATCCAGGAGACAAAGTTATAGTTTTTGGTGCCGGATATATGGGACTACTCCTTATACAACTGCTTGGACATGCCCCGCTTCATTCGCTTGTTGTGGTAGATGCGAAAGCTGAAAACCTGGAGTTAGCAAAAGAATACGGTGCTACTGAAGTTATAAATATAACAGATGTAGGAGCTGATGCTCGTTTAGAAGAGTTAAAGGACTATTTTGATATCGCTTATGAAGCTTCTGGTGCAAAATCTGCACTTGAGTGGTGCACGAAGTTGCACAAAAATGGTGGAAGTATTGGACTCTATGCATGGCATCATGATCCGAGAACAGTCGACACTAGCACATGGCATTATAAGGGAACAAAAATATTAAATGTTTCTCCGCCGATAACAGCTAACGAAAGACCACTTAGATCATATGAAGGGTCAGATTTATTGATGGCGAGTGGTAAAGTAAGTCAGGAAAAACTTATTACACATAGGTATAAATTCGACGATATAGAAAAGGCTATGGAGGAATCTGTTGCAAGGGGCGAAGGCTTTATCAAATCTTTGATTGAGTTCTAAAATGAATAGGTGAAGTAGCTGACAAAGCTATGTTAGGACTGCAGAATGGATTTATATATACTTGAATTGTATAATTATAGTTAGTTTCTAAATATTTGACAAAAAATTTTGGATGGATACACCAATTTCTTGACAGACTCAAATTCGACAAAACTAGCATATATCAATTTCTTAATATCAATCAATGTCAAAAAAAATTTTAGAAATTTCGCGTTTAATACTCTTCCATATGAACTCTATTGGGTTTAGATCTGGTGAGTAGGGAGGTAGAAAAATTAAGATTATGTCATGTTTTTCAGCATAATCTAATATGTATTTACTGTGATGGCTTTTAAAATTGTCCAAGATGATTATAATTCTTTTAAATTCAGAATTTATAGCTCGGATCTTTTGGAGAAATTTTCCTATTTCCTCTTTCTTTGATGAGTTCATAAACGAAAGACAGCTATTACCTCTCAATGCATAGAAACCTACGGTGTTATTTTTCCATTTCTCTATATGTTTTTCTACTGTAAGTTTTGGCTCTTTATGCCAGAAGCGCACAGTATTAGAATTAGACTGTGGTGTAGTTTCATCTAAGAAACCAAGACAAACACCTTTTAAAGGGACATCTTTTTTCTTAAGATCATCCGCTATGTTTTTTAATTTTTTAGAAAGTATTTCTTCTGCATTATCCGGACGCTTATTACTTTTAACATAAGGTTTGGACAAATTAAATTTTAGCTTTTCTTTTAAAATCACTCTAAGTCTTTTTGAAGAGATTGATTTTTTAAATTCACAGTAAATAATACTTCGAGCTTCTTCGGTGGTAAAAGCTCCTTTATTAGAAAGTATCTTTTTAAGTTGTTCCATCTCTGATTCAGATAGAATAGATTTTCTACCGGATTTATAATAGTGTGAAACCAAACCTTCACGCTTGTATAGATTCCAATTATCAACCCATCTATATAGAGTTCTTTCTGGAATATCCAAAAGTTCAGCTACTTTTGGAATTGAAGATTGCTTCGCAGCAGTATTAATAGCTATGAATTTAAGTTTAACTTTTAAATCCTTTTCAATAGAAATTAGTTTTTTTAATTCCTCGAGATATAATATTTGTTTCATAAAACATCACCCATAATAATATTTAAAAATTTTATGGGATTTCCTGCCATTTTTTTAAGGATTAACTATAATTGCAACAAAAAATGACCCATAGATATTTCCTTGGTATAATGTGAGTGTGAACAAACATTTAAAGGAGATTTTCTATGAGTCATACATATTTTAGCATAAATGAAAGAGAAACAATAGCGTTATCTTTAGCAAAAGGGATGAAACCCCTTCATATCGCAAAAATACTAGGCAGAAACAGATCCAGTATTGGAAGAGAAATCAAGCGGAATAGCATTGATGGCGAATACAGAGGGTTGAACGCTCAAGAGGCATACAATTCTAGAAAGTCTTCATGTGGATGTGGAGCCAAGGAGAAGCTTGAAGATGAAAAG
This sequence comes from uncultured Ilyobacter sp., assembly GCA_963675185.2. Classification (GTDB taxonomy): domain Bacteria; phylum Fusobacteriota; class Fusobacteriia; order Fusobacteriales; family Fusobacteriaceae; genus Ilyobacter_A. Next base: position 864,394 of record CAXXOH010000003.1, on the reverse strand, counting down.
ATTGTCGACTATATTCAAATGAGACTTGAAGATGGTTGGACTCCCGAACAAATTGCTGGTAGAGCTAAAATTAAAGGTGTTGACTGTCCTTGTTTTAAGACTATCTACAGAGGTATTAAAGAGGGGAAATTTAAGGGTACAGAAAAGGAACTCCTTCCGAGACAGGGTAAGAAAAAATCTAACGGCATTAAGGAAACAAGAGGAACTATTCCAGATAAGAAAAACATATCAGAAAGGCCTAAAGAAGCAGATGAAAGAAGTGAAATAGGACATTTTGAGAATGATACTGTAGTAAGTTCAGGAAAACAGGGAGCTATGATGACGTATGTTGATAGAAAGTCAGGATATGGACTTGTAGAGCTAATGGATAACAGAAAGGCTGCAACATTTAATCAAGTGACTTTAGAGGCTTTTAAAGTGATACCAGGTAAGTTCATTAAAACTTTTACATCTGATAATGGGAAAGAATTTGCAGGATTTAAAGAGCTCGAAAAAGAATTGAATGTTGAGTGTTATTTTGCAAACCCTTATCATTCTTGGGAAAGAGGATGTAATGAGAATTACAACGGATTACTCCGAAGATATTTTCCAAAAGGAAGCAATTTTTTTAAGTTAACAAAAGAAGAGGTAAGAAAAGTGATGGAAGCACTTAATCATAGACCGAGAAAACGTCTAGGTTGGAAAACACCCCATGAAGTATTTTGGGGTGAAATCCAAGAGTGTTGCATTTAATTTGACAATCTAGGACATCAAATACTAAAAGGCTCTCAGAATATTTATTCTGAGAGCCTTTTAGTATTTGATGTCATATTATTAAAATGGTTAAGTTTTTAATTGAGTGCAATTTATAATAGAAACAGCTGGCTACTAGGCCAGCTGTGAGTTTTATTTTAGTTCATGAACTCTTTATAGTTTTCTGGAGTTATAAGTTTGAACGGAACTTGAGTAACTTGCTCTACAGGTTCCCCTTTCCATAATTTGTAAGCAACTTCTACAGCTCCAGCTCCTTGACCTTGACCGTCTTGGAATATAGAAACATCAAGTTTTCCTTTAGAGATCATATCTATACCATCTGCTGTACCGTCAACTCCACCAATTAAGATACTGTCAAGTTTTCCAGCAGATTCTATAGCACTGATTGCACCTATAGCCATCTCGTCGTTGTTAGATGCTACGATGTCGATTTTGTCACCTGAGTTTAGCCAGTTTTCCATAACTTGAAGTCCAAGAGCTCTGCTCCATTTACCTGTTTGCTCTTTTATGATTTTCATATCAGGATATTTTGCAACCACTTCTTCAAATCCTTCAGTTCTTTTTATTTGAGCATCTTGTCCAAGCTCACCCATTAGTACGACAACGTTTCCTTTATGTCCTGCTTTTTCAGCTAGGTATTCCATTTGCATTATACCTGCATCTTTTTGTGGCGAAACAACCGCGTAAACGCCGTCAAAAACTGATTTAGGTGGTCTGTTACAGTAGATGATGTCGATACCGTTGTCAACAGCCAGTTTTGACATAGTGTCACTAGAATCTGAATCAACTGGAACTACAATTATTTTGTCCATACCTTGAGTTACAAAGTTTTCTACTTGACCAAGCTGTTTAGCAGGGTCATCTTTTGCGTCAACGAAAGTAATTTCCATTTCGTCACCGTAAGTTTCTGCAGCGAAACTTTTCATCTTGTCAACCATTGAGATCAAGAATTGGTCGTCGAAGTTTGAAATAGCAACCCCAACTTTTACTTTTTCAGACGCCCCTTCTTTCTTTCCACACCCTACAAATGCCAATAAAACCGTCATAATGAAAATCAGCCAAATATTTTTTTTCAAATCTAACTCCTCCTTCTTTTTAGTGCTTTGAGCACTATATTATAGTAACATTTCTTATTTTTTGGATAAGAAATGTAAAAAAACACAACTGTTTATTATGGTATGTTCCTGGAAGTCGTTTGTAAGCTTGTCTGGATATGTTGATTGTACATTGAGTTGTTACCTGATTAGAGCAAAGTTCATAAAGGGTTCTTTTATAAAAAACTACAACCAGTTGTAATTTTTTTCGCTTTGTATGAGGCCTTAGGTATTAATTTTAGTATATATTTTTTAACAAGAAAGTTAATATTAATATAAAAAACATTAACGAGCAATTTTTTACTGTATACAAAACTAAAACGGTTAAAAATATCCCGAAAACCTTCATTACAAGTATAGTATATTTTTGAAAAAAAGCAAGAAATTATTTAAAAAAACATTGAAAACGAGCATTTTTTTACTACATATAAAACTAAAACGGTTAAAAATATCCCGAAAACCTTCATTACAAGTATAGTATATTTTTGAAAAAAAGCAAGAAATTATTTAAAAAAACATTGAAAAAGTAAACTTTTATTAAAACGTTCTCCTAAAAAGTGCCTAAGAGAACGAGCTCTTTAAATTTAAAGTTCTGATATTGTAGAGACTGTAGCGGTATTCAAAAAAATATGAAAAAATTATTGACAAAAGAGAAAGGTTGGTATAAAATAAATTTGTAACGATAACAAAATTATAATGAAGACAAAATAAAAATTTACGAGGAGGCAGAAATGGCAAAAATGAGATGTACGGTATGTGGTGAAATATTAGAAACAGGCGTGGAGGTATGCCCTGTATGCAAAGCTGGGGCAGATAAATTTGTTCCGGTTACTGAAGGGGAAAGTCTAGCTTGGGCAGATGAGCATAAAATAGGGGTAGCTCAAGGTGTGGATTCTGAGATTTTAGAGGGACTAAAAGCAAACTTTATGGGTGAGTGTACAGAGGTCGGTATGTACCTGGCCATGAGCAGACAAGCTGACAGGGAAGGGTACCCTGAAGTGGCCGAAGCGTACAAAAGGATAGCGTTTGAAGAGGCTGAGCATGCGGCTAAATTTGCGGAATTATTGGGAGAGGTTGTCACAGACTCGACTGAAAAAAACCTGCAAATGAGGGTGAATGCCGAGCATGGGGCATGTATGGGTAAAAAAGGTCTAGCTACAAAAGCCAAGCAGCTTGGGTTGGATGCTATACACGATACAGTTCATGAGATGTGCAAAGATGAGGCTAGACACGGACAAGCTTTTAATGGTCTGCTTAAAAGATATTTTGGCAAATAATTCCGGGAATTTTCCCGGTTTTTTTATTTTTTGTTAGCTTGACTGAACATAGGAGATATGATATAATGCTTAAGTTAAATCACGGATATTCCGCTTTAATAGATAGTGATTAAATGAATATCTAGAGTATCAAGGAGGAGCAATGAAAGAAAAACTAATCCAATTAGTGGAACAAGATTACCTAAGAACTGACATCCCTGAATTCAAAGGTGGGGATACAATTGCAGTTCACTACAAGGTGCAAGAAGGTAATAAAGAAAGAATCCAGATTTTTGAAGGTGTAGTAATCAGAGTAAACGGTGGAGGAATTGCAAAAACTTTTACAGTAAGAAAAGTTTCTTCTGGTGTAGGAGTAGAAAGAATTATTCCTGTTAACTCTCCTATGATTGACAAAATCGAAGTTAAGAGAATCGGAAGAGTAAGAAGAGCAAGACTTTACTACTTGAGAGGACTTTCTGGGAAAAAAGCAAGAATCAAAGAGATCAGAAAATAAGCATAACAAGAGGAACCAGGCTTTTGCCTGGTTTTTTCTTTGCGTAAAAGTCTGTATATAGATGTTTTTCAATTTTTTAGACCATAATTATAGAAAAATTTAGCTATATATTATATAATAAATTGTTAGACAATTAACTCGGAGCGAAAGGAGCATGCTATGGAAACTTCAAAACTGATATTGAACGGGATATTTTACCTTGTATTGACATCGTTTTTAATATTCATATGGATAAAAGAAAAGGAGCTAGCTAGGAGGATAAGAATTTACAGAGATAGGTTTTCGGAGGCTCTTATATCTGGATTAAAGTTAAAAAGAGGGTTCTCGAAAAAAGCGGTTATCAAGTCTGTGAATTTTGTTGAGACTGTGGGGACTGCGATAATACTTGTATTGGTAATTCAAAAATTTTATCTTGGGAATTTTCTTGTGCCTACAGGTTCGATGATACCAACTATAATGCCAAAAGACAGACTTTTTGGAAACATGGTTGTATACAAATTTTCAAAGCCTGAAAGGGGAGATATAATAGTATTCAAAGAACCGATACAAAATAAGGTACTGTATACAAAGAGGCTTATGGGGCTCCCAGGAGAAAAGGTAGATATAAAAGCAGGTGTCTTATACATAAACGGAGAAAGACTTACAGGTGTGAAATTTGACAGGGAGTACACCGAGTTAGGCGAAATACAGGGGCAGGAATGGGTTGTGCCTAAAAAAGGGGACAAACTGGAAATAGTACCTGATAGAAACTATAATGATGATTTTAAGATGAGAAATATAAATATATCTGAAGTGCAGGACTACCTACTAAAGAACCCTGGAGCAGTTTCAGAGATACTCCCTAAGCTAGATTTTTATGTAAATGGGGAGAAAACCGGGATGGTGCTAGATTTTATACATAACAAAGAAAATATAGATAAACTTATCAGTGGAGAAAAGGTCGAGTCTGAAATTATGGAGGACTACTATTTTGCATTGGGTGATAATACCAACGGCAGCTATGACTCTAGATGGTGGGGCTTCGTTTCTGAAGATAGGATAAGGGGCAGAGCGTTTTTTAGATTTTGGCCTATTAACAGAATAGAAATCTTGAAGTAGCGGTGGTCGGCTTGCTTAGTTTGAAAGAGATAGACAAGAAAGAGCTCGCACAGTTAAGCCGGTTAGAGGAAGAAAATTTTATAACTCCCTGGAGTATAAAGGAGCTACAGTCGGTTTTGCAAAGCAGGCTGTACAGGCTGGTGGGGCTATTTTTAGGGGAAGAGATGGTGGCTTACTATATACTCGTGGACAGCTTTGACGTGTATGAATTGGCCAGAATAGCAGTCTCGAAAAAATATAGGGGACAGGGCTACTCTAAACTGCTCATGGAAGATATGCTGGAAAAAATCGGAAAGAGCATATTTTTAGAAGTTAGGGAGGGCAACACCCCGGCAATAAGCCTATACTTGAATTTCGGATTCCAAATAGTTGGGAAAAGAAAAGCTTATTATGGTGACACTGGCGAGGACGCCATTGTTATGATGTTGGAGAAATAGGTGATTTTGTGGATAAAAAGGAGCTTATATTAAGTAGTAGTATAGATGGGGCAGAGAAACTTTTAAAATATGCGGAAAAGAACGTGCACCTTACATATGCTAGCGCCAAAGAGATGCTGGAATTTTTTCGTGAACTGGAGGCGCGAAGGGTATTGGTGTTCTTGGAGGGCGTGGACCTCGAGTACGGATCAAACAAAAAGCAGAACCCCAGTAAATTTTTGAAGTACTTAAAAGCATATAAAAGCCCGGCTATGATTAAGAGTATGTATTCTTTAAAAAAAACACTAAGTAAATTGAGGGATAAGAGAGTTAAGATAGATACTCCTGAAAACTTTGAAGGTGACAGCTATAAAATTGAGTTATTGATAGGTTCAGAAGAAGATCTGCAGTTTGCTAGGGGATGTATAAGTAAAAAGTTTGAGGAGCTTAAGAAATTGTTAAATCTCATAAAAAGAGGTGGATGAAATGCAGAAGACAAATTACTTGATTGTTGCGGGGCTGTTTTTTGTAGCCTATATATTTTTCGGACTATATTTTCCAGGGTTAGAGGTATCACAGCTCTTTTATTTTTTTGAGATTTGTTGCATAATACTCTACTCAGTAATAATAGCTATGGCATACAAAGCGAATAAAATATTCCCAAAAAGAGAGTACATCTACCTCATGGTCGGGTACTCCTTGCTCTTGTTGTTGGGGGCTATAGCTGCCGGGATGCGGTTTTCTATCCTCAGCTTCAGAGACTACACTTTCTACCTGTTGAAAATATTTGAAGCCTTTATATACTTTTTTGCGATATTTTTATTTTATGAAAAGGAAAATTATAAAAAGATAGTCGCCATATTTGTAGCAAGTGTTTTTTTGAACCTTGTAATAGTGATACTTTTGCTAAACAACTACTGGACACAGCACATAACGCTTTTGCTATATTGTGAGCTTCTTTTGATGTACCGGTGTATAAAGAAAGAAAAAATAAACTACTTTATACGCTCTTTTTTGTTTAAAACTCTTTCCGAATTGATGTTTATAGGGTATGTGGTGCAGGGAAATGGATTGTTTTTCCTTTTCACTGCATCTGCTTATTTAATCTCGATTTTCGAGATAATACTTTACCTTAACCGTGAGATAGATGACGAGATAATGTGGGTTGAATCTAGCTACAGGGACAGGATAGAAAAGTTATTCTACCTAAATAAGAAAGGTTTACTTTTTGTATCTGACCTTTATGTGAAAGAATTCAACAAAACTGCGCTAGAGATACTGGAAGTGAACGAAGAAAAAGAAATAAAAAATAAAAGTATAATGTCGATTTTCGATGTTATGAATGAAGAGGCTCTGCATTCTGCTATGGAAAAGGATGAGTATGAAATCGGCTTGCCTTTAAAAAAGAACAAGGGTAAATTTGTAAATATAAGAATAAACAAGATAGCTAACCCGACGGGGAACCTCTACCTGTTTCTGCTAGAAAATGAATTCAGCTTTGAAAATTCTCTGGAAGTCTTAAACGACTCTTTAGCGGCGTTTTCTTATGTGTACAAGAAGGATGTCGGATATAGATACATAAGTAATGGGTTTGAAAAAATCTTTGGGATAAACCGCGATAGGCTGCTGGAAAACGGTGATTTTTTATTGGAAATCGTGGATGACGGACAGAGCTGTTTTTTAAAAGAGATATCAAAAGGTAGTGAAAATTTTTCTTTTGACCAGGGGTATTCGGTTAACGGTGAGGATAAAATGATACGCGAAACAGTGACAAGGGTAAAAATAAACAGTGAGGAGTTTTTCTACGGGATAGGGGTAGATATAAGCGACTTCTACCAAAAGGAAAAAGAGTTAGTTTCTAAAAATCAGAAATTAGAGAGTGAAAATCTAAAGACTGAGATGGCTATTTCAGTTGTATCTCATGAGATAAGAACCCCTATAACTGCCATAATAGGATTTGTAGAAAATATCATAATAAATAATGAGAGTCTTGATGAGAAAATCTTTGGAATGATAAAAAAAGTCTACAGCAACAGTGTGAGGTTGAAAGAGTTAGTGGACAACCTGCTAGACTTCAATAAACTAAATGCCGGTAAGATGGAGGTATTTAAAGAAAAAGTTGGAGTAAAAGGCCTCTTGGAAGAGGTTTTGACCAACAATGAAATGCTTATGGAACTTAAAAACATAAAGCTGAAGAATAATGTGGAAGAGGAAGTATATATATTGGCCGACTCGTCTATGATATATCAGGTGCTGAATAACATATTGAGTAATTCCATAAAGTACAACAAGGACTACGGAAATATAATAATAGATGTAGCTGAGGATGAGGAACACGTAACTATTAGTGTAGAGGACACAGGGATAGGGCTCAAAGAAGAAAGCAAAGCGAACGTGTTTAAAGAATATGGCAGGGCAAAAGGAACCAGGGAAAAGGGTACAGGATTGGGGCTATCGCTCTCTAAAAGGCTGGTTGATATAAACGGAGGACAGATATGGTTTGAGTCTGAGTACGAAAAAGGCAGCATTTTCTACATTAAGTTTCAAAAAGGGTGAGAATAGGTTGAAGCTTCGGTATATGAATTTTCAATTTTTATGACGTGGGGTTGTTATTTCCTGGCCCGAAAGAATTTTTTTTGTTTTGTAGGCTTCTATTTTTTGTAACAATAAAGATAAAATTCACATAACTAAGTCTTTTGCATCCCATGTTTATACACCAAAAATAAGCATAACGGCTAAAACTGAATTGAAATAAAACTACAAATGTGATAATATGTTTTTGTTTGACGTAAATTTAAAGATGAAAATGAAAGGGTGAAGCAATTTGCAAAGTAATGTTTATTCCAATCCACTTGTTGAGAGATACGGTTCTAAAGATATGCTGGAAAATTTTTCTCCAGACAAAAAATTCTCTACTTGGAGAAAACTTTGGATAGCTCTCGCTGAAAGTGAAAAAGAGTTGGGGCTTGATATAACAGACGAACAGATAGAAGAGATGAAGAAGTACGTTGACGACATCAACTATGACGTTGCAGCGCAAAAAGAGCTTGAATTTAGGCATGACGTAATGGCTCATGTACACGCTTTTGGTGAGCAGGCTAAGTCAGCTAAACCTATTATCCATCTAGGTGCTACGAGTGCATACGTAGGGGATAACACTGATCTTATCCAGATAAAAGATGGGTTAAGTATAATTAAAAAGAAACTTGTAAACGTGATGGATGCAATGGCTCAGTTTTGCTTAGAGTATAAGGATATGCCTACCTTAGGATTCACTCATTTCCAGCCAGCCCAATTAACTACAGTTGGAAAGAGGTCTACACTATGGCTTCAAAGTTTGGTTTTGGATTTTGAAGAGCTTGAATTTAGGGAAGAAACCCTTAGATTTAGGGGTGTAAAGGGGACCACTGGTACCCAAGCGAGCTACCTGGAGCTTTTTAATGGAGATTTCTCTAAAGTTAAAAAACTAGATGAAACGATAGCTAAAAAGATGGGATTTGAGAAAAGCTTCCTAGTTACAGGTCAGACTTACGACAGAAAGGTGGACAGTGAAGTGCTGGGGCTGCTGTCTCAAATCGCCCAATCTGCACACAAATTCACAAATGACCTTAGACTCCTTCAAAACCTAAAAGAGATAGAGGAGCCGTTTGAGAAAAAACAGATAGGTTCGTCTGCAATGGCCTACAAAAGAAATCCTATGAGAAGTGAAAGGATATCATCGCTTGCAAAGTTCGTTGTTGCAATGTACCAAAGTACAGCCATGACGGCGGCTACACAGTGGTTTGAGAGAACTCTAGATGACTCTGCAAATAAAAGATTGTCGATACCTCAAGCCTTCTTAGCGGTTGATTCTATACTTGTTATATGGAAAAATATAATGGACGGCTTAGTTGTATACCCTAAAATGATAGAAAAACGTATTATGTCTGAACTTCCTTTTATGGCTACTGAGTACATAATAATGGAATGTGTAAAAAATGGTGGGGACAGACAAGAGCTTCATGAGAGAATCAGAGTTCACTCTATGGAAGCTGGTAAAGTGGTTAAATTAGAAGGAAAAGACAACGATTTGATAGAGAGAATAGTTGCTGACGATTATTTTAATCTAGATAAGGATAGACTGATGGAGCTGCTAAATCCTAAAAACTTTGTTGGATTTTCTGCTGAACAGACTGAGGAGTTTGTAAATACAGAGGTAAAACCTATCGTTGAAAAATATAAAAACTTAATCGGAATGGAAGCAAGCTTAAGAGTTTAATTTAAATTTTAAGGCGGGACTAGTAAAACTAAAAATTTAGTTTGAAAATTCCGCCCTTTTAAATTAAAATAGATACCATGGAGAGAAAAGAGGATTATAAAAATAAAAAACAAGAAGCATATCTTATAAGTTTCATACTGATGGCGCTTTATTTTTCGCTGCTGGAGAACCTCATCCCGAAACCTTTTCCATGGATGAAGCTGGGATTGGCCAACTTGGCGGGGATACTCGCTATGCAGAAGTTTGGCAGCAGAATGGCGTATAAAGTCCTTTTTTATAGGATATTTATACAGGGGCTCATGCTGGGGACACTTTTCACACCTGGATTTTTTGTGAGCCTAGGCGCTGGATTTATAAGCACTTCTTTGATGTGTTTTCTGTACAGGTTTAATAGACATCTTTCTTTGGTGGCTATAAGTTCGGCAGCAGCTGTTTCTCACAATATAAGCCAGCTTTCCCTGGTGTACATATTCTTTTTTAGGGGGATAGAGCTGTACTCTAGGGCGGTGCTCATATTTGTGGCCATATTTTTGGCAATCGGATTTTTTTCCGGGGCGGCAATAGGGGTTTTGGCTGAAAAATTAAAGATAAGAAGTGTGGCCCCACGGGCAGGTAGCAGCTTGGGCTAGAATGAAATATACAATGGCAATTTAAAATCGAAAATAAGGAGTGTAAGTGGTTGAAGAGAAAATATTTTGGAACTGACGGAATAAGAGGTGAAGCAAACAAAGACTTGAGCGTAGACTTAGTGACAAGGCTGGGGTTTGCTCTTGGGTACTATTTAAAAAAGAATAACCCAAAAAAGAAAAATATAAGAGTGGTGCTCGGTACAGATACGAGGATATCTGGGTACATGATAAGATCAGCTCTATTTGCTGGTCTAAATGCCTTGGGAGTGGACGTGGATTTCGTCGGAGTACTGCCGACGCCTGGGGTCGCGTACCTTACAAGAAAGCTGAACGCCGATGCCGGGATAATGATATCAGCATCTCACAACCCGGCAAAGGACAACGGGATAAAGATATTTGCTTCAAACGGATATAAACTGCCTGATGAAGTCGAACTTGAGCTGGAAAAACTAATGGACAATGTGGAAATGGTAAAAAAAGAGGTTGTACCAGGGGACCAGCTAGGAAAGTTCAAATATAGGGAAGACGAGTTCTATTACTACAGTGAGTTCCTGCTGTCTACAGTGGATGTGGACTTCAAGGGAATGAAAATAGTCTTGGATGTGGCAAATGGTGCAGCTTACAGGATAGCTCAGAGGGTGTTTAACGAACTAGGGGCGGAACTTGTAGTTATAAATAACAACCCGAACGGGACAAATATAAATGTAAAATGTGGCTCGACGGATATGAGTATACTACAGAAGGTAGTACAGGGTTATGAGGCGGCCTTTGGGCTTGCCTTTGACGGGGACGCCGACAGGCTTCTAGCCGTTGACTCCAATGGGAATGAAATAGACGGTGATAAAATAATTGCGGTTATAGGGGAATCCATGAAAGAGGAGAACCGTCTGAACAATAATCAGATTGTAACCACAGTTATGAGCAATATGGGGTTTGAAAGCTACCTGGATAAAAAAGGGATAAACCTAATAAGGGCCAATGTAGGAGACAGGTATGTCTTGGAAAAAATGAAAAAGCACGGGTTAAACCTGGGTGGGGAGCAGTCAGGGCACATAATATTATTGGATTACAACACCACTGGGGACGGGCTGTTGACGGCTCTTCAGCTTGTGCAGGCTGTGAAAAAGTCCGGGAAGAACATAGAAGAACTGGTGTCTAACATATCCCAGTGGCCTCAAAGACTTGTAAACGTCAAGGTGTCCGAAGGAAAGAAGGACACGTGGAAAGACAACGAAACTATAGTGGAGCTTATAAGAATAAAAGAGGAAGAGATGTCGGGAAGTGGTAGGGTTCTTGTAAGGACTTCTGGGACTGAGCCTCTTGTAAGGGTTATGGTGGAAGGGAAAGACCTTGCCACTGTAAATAAAGTAGCAGAAGAAATAGCGTTAGTGGTGGAAAAAGAATTATCTTAGTATATCTCACAGGGCTCGCCCTGTGAGATAAATTTTTATGAGGAGCTGAAAAATTAATGTATGAGGGTTTTTCTAAAGTTTATGACCGTCTTATGGAGTACGCTGATTATGACCTCTGGACAGGGTGTGTGGAGAAGTATATAAAAAAATATTGCACAAAGGCGGAGGAGGTATTGGACCTGGGATGCGGGACTGGGGAGGTCCTTATCAGGCTATCTGAAAGTTATAGTGTCACCGGAGTTGATCTGTCTTCTGATATGCTGTCTGTTGCTGCGAAAAAAGTTGAGGATGCAGGTAAAGAGCTTGAGCTGTATAAACAGGATATGAGGCAACTGCGTACAGGTAAAGAGTATGATGTTGTAATCTCGCTGTTCGATACGGTTAATCACCTCAGATCAAACTCAGACCTTGAAAAAACCTTTTCATCGGTGCACAAGAACTTGAAAAAAGGCGGGATATACATATTTGATGTGGTTACAAGGCAGCTCATGGACGAAATGTTTTCAGGCGGTAGTTTCGTTGATGAGAGGGAAGACATGTTTATAGTATGGGAGCATGAGATAGATGACGATGGATTAGACTATGTTTACACCAACTTTTTTGTTGAGGGTGAAGACGGCAGGTATGACAGAATTTATGAGGAGTACTCAAAAAAAATATTCACTCACGACGAGATAATTCTTTATGCGGAGAAGACTGGGTTTTCGGTTGAAAAGATGGAGGAGAATGATATATTGGCAGGGGCTAGAATATTCTACGTACTCAAAAAATAAACTGAGGTGGAGAAATGGAATCTTCTATGACTGGAAAAAATAATTTCGGGAGCATCCCCTATGCCATGTTTTCATACGTGGGGATGATCTTTATATCCCTGGGTGTATTTAAAATAGAGATGGCTGAGAGCTTAGGTATGGAAACTTTCAGCCTTCAGTATATTTTTGGATTTTTTTCAATATTTAACATGTTAGGGATTTTGCTCAACAAATATCTTTTGGACAAAGTAAAACTCAAACGTGAGGTTGTTTTTTCTAGCCTGCTTTCAACTGTTGGGTCTGTTGGGCTTATCTTTTCGAAGGGGGAAACCTCTTTTTCCATTTCCCTGTGCACCATGGCTATTGGTACCGGGATCTACTTCTCCGTATCCAATTATATGGTTGTCAACATGCATTTGAAGAAAAGGGTTGAAAACCTGAACTTTCTCCACTTTTGCTACGCTGTGGCATCCGTAATCACACCTGTTTTTGCTGCTGGGTTTATAAAGGCGGGGTTGTCTTGGAGGACCTTCTATGCTGTGGCGAGCTCTTTGCCGGTGCTTGTAATAGTAATCTCTGTAAAAACAGATTTTGGGGAGCTGTGGGGCAAAGGGACAGAGAGTCCTGGGGGGCTTTACGGGGGGTGGCCTGCCGCCACATGCTTGGCCGTAATCTGTCTTTTCGGTTACGTGTTTTCTGAGATGGTGTTTAATTATTGGATAGTGGAGTATCTCGTAAAAAATGGCAATGACAAAGAGTTGTCCAAGCTTGCTATTTCTACATTTTGGGTGGCGATAGCCGTGGGAAGGTTTTACAATTCTAGGGTGGCGGCTAAAATGAGTGAAATCAGGCGGGTAATTTGGGGATCTCTAGCAGGTCTTTTAGCATATTTTTTATTGGTCAATACAAAAAATATTTCGATAACTTTCGTTTTAGTGGTTTTGATGGGTTTCTTTTATTCCGGATTGTACGCGGCCATAGTATCCATTGGGACTTCAGGAAAGGAGGCTGTGAGCTCTTTTCTTATGATGCTTCTTATCTTTAGCGGGTCATTGGGCTCTATATCGGTTTCACCTGTGACTGCGTTTGTTAAGCACAACTATGGTATGGACTTTACCATGTATTTGGGGGTTTTTGCAATTTTCTTGGTATTTTTAACTAGCGCCTTGTATGAGTTCGTATTTTTTAAAATATTTAAAATAAAAGGTGGTGGAGCAAATGGGTAAGTACAACGATTTTTTTTACTACTTTTCCCTATTGGGTTACTTGGGATTTGTGATGGCGTTTAACATATTGATTTTTCTATTTATCTATAGGTTCATAGCTAAAAGATTTGGGGAAAGCGTACTCCTCTTGGCTGCGCTGCTGATATGTGGTGTTTTTTTCGCATTTTACAACGCTTATCGTATACTTATAAAAAAGAAATGAATTTTTTGACCTAATCGTTGTGGTTTTATAGATTTTATATTTAGGTAGTTAAGAAACAAAGGAGTTTCTGAGTTGATTTTTAAACCTTATTTTATATTTGTAAAGAAAGATTAAATTTTTTTTGAAAATTGAGGAAAATATGATATACTTGAAATATGTGAACAAAGAGCATTTATTGAGCACACTTTGATATGAAAATTAAACAATTTTTATAGAAGAAAAGAAGAAAAACGGAGACTTTTTGTAGATACAGAATCAAAAATTACACAAAGACAGCCTAAGGGGTTTGTGAAAAAATATATGGGTACCTGTAGAAAACGGTATTCGTACAAAACATCAAATTTTATCACAAACAAACGGAATAGGAAGCTGCAAAATGAAATTAAACGGAACGATAGGTTAGTGGTCGCAAACCGAAAGATACTAATTTCACGATTTGTAATTGACTTTAATTTTGTAAGGTGTTATAATTTCGATTGTGAGTGTTTAACCCTTTGTTTTGAGGGTAAATAAGGTGAACTGTTCGATATTTGGAACAAATGTCAAAAGTTTTTATGATAAATACTTTTTTAACATAGGTGGGGATTTTTGTGGAAGACCTTAAGTTGTTGATTAGAAGATCTATAAAGACGTCGATAATAATTTTAATTTATGGCTTGATTATAAGAGAAAAAGTAGTTTATATAGGTGCTTTTTTAGGCAGCCTCATTTCGATATTTAGTTTATACATGATAAAGTGGGATGTGGAAACCGTTTTAAACAGCGGTAATCCCATAAGGATTAGCATCGGGGGGTATCTTAAAAGGTATTTGGTATATGGACTATTTTTGGCAGCTCTTATGTATTTCGGCCATAATTTGTTTTTTGGAGGAGTTTTGGGGCTCTTAAATGTGAAGGTTAATCTTTTGCTAAACGAGGTAGTAAAATATATTAATAAACTTAGAGGCAAAATTTCTAAAATTTAAAAATAGAAGGGAGGTTAACAAATGAGATTAGGACCGATAGAATTTATTACTCCACCCCTTGTTCAAGGTCCGAAGATACTTTTTTTCGTGCCGTCCCCGCACAACTTTCCGTTTGCGATGGACCTAGGCGATGGAAAATTTGGACTTCCAGTAACCATAACAGTTGCGACAACGTGGGTTATAATGGCTCTATTCGCAATACTGTTTAGGCTAGGGGTAAGAAATTTAGAGATGTTCCCGAGTAAAAAGCAGACTTTTATGGAGTTGCTTTACGGGGCTTACGACTTTTTAGTGAGTCAGGTTTTAGGAAAGTGGAAGAAGCAATATTATGTGTACATTTCTACACTTATAAGCTTTATACTTATATCTAATATTGTTTCTTTTTTTCCAATCCCAGGTTTTTCAGTGCGAGACGGTGTTTTGGTTGTTGAACCGCTACTTAGAACCCCTACTGCGGATATAAATACCACGCTTGGGCTAGCTCTAATAACAACTTTCATGTTTTTATCAGCAGGTATTAAAACGCAAGGAATTTTTGGATATTTAAAAAGTTTGGCTGAGCCAACACCTGTAATGCTGCCGCTCAACCTTATAGGAGAGCTTGCGAAACCAACAAATATTTCAATGAGGCTATTCGGAAATATGTTTGCAGGAATGGTTATAATGGGGCTTTTATACAAAGCTGTGCCAGCGCTTATTCCAGCACCGCTTCACCTTTATTTTGACCTGTTCAGTGGGTTGGTACAAAGTTTCGTATTCACTATGTTGACAATGGTTTACATTCAGGGGTCCCTTGGGGATGAAGAGCCTGAATATTAATTTAAAGGGTAGATTTTTTTAAGATAAAAAACAAAATTAAGACTAGGAGGTATTATAAATGGATTTATTAACAGCAAAAACTGTAGTTTTAGCATGTTCAGCGTTAGGAGCAGGTTTAGCAATGATTGCAGGATTAGGGCCAGGTATAGGAGAGGGTTATGCGGCAGGTAAAGCCCTAGAATCAATCGCTAGACAACCAGAAACAAAACCAGACATAATCTCTACAATGGTAATGGGACAAGCGATCTCAGAATCAACAGGTATCTACTCACTAGTTATTGCGTTAATCCTACTTTATGCGAATCCGCTACTTAAATTATTAGGATAATATCCAGCGACGGAGTTGTGGCGCGCCCACAGCCAGGTGAGAATAACTTTTTTAGAGCACAGATAGACCCTGTCTAGGGAGGAGGTAGAAAACTTGTCACAGGAATTTATGCCTGCTGTTTCCATTGACATTAACCTGTTTTGGCAGATAATAAACTTTATTATATTGATGTTTGTATTCAAAAAATATTTTTACAAGCCGATAAATGGGTTTCTCGAAAAAAGGAAAGAGCATATAACTAACGATTTGGTCCAGGCAAAAGCTGATAGAGAAGCGGCAGCAGCTACGAATGAAAAAGCTGAAGGATACTTAAAAACCGCTAGAAAAGAAGCTCAGCAAATAATAACTAAGGCAGAAAAACTTGCGGATGATAGAAAAGAACAAATACTTAAAGAAGCAAATTTAACCAGGGAAAAAATGATAAAATCCGCAGAGCTTGAAATGACAAAGATGAAAGAGCAGGCGAGAAAAGAACTTCAAACTGAAGTAACAAAACTTGCTGTTATTCTAGCAGAAGAGATGATCAAAGAAAAGATGAGCTCAAAACTAGAATCAAACCTACTTGACCAGTTTATAGATGAGGTAGGGGAAGTGCAATGATAGAAGCCTTGATAGGAAAAAGATATTCCAAGGCCATATATGAATTGGCTGAGGAAAATAAAAATGTAAAGGAACTCTATGACAGCCTTAGCTTGGTTATGGAAAGCTACATCAAGGACAAGGAGTTTAAAAACTTTGTGGACCATCCTCTTGTTAAAAAAGAGGAGAAGAAAGTATTAGTATGCAAAGTGTTTAAAGATTTCGATGAGTTTACCTTGAACATATTGAGGTATCTTGTGGATAAAGGGAGACTTTCTAATATAAGGGGAATTGTTACAGAGTACCTAAAAATATACTACGAGAAAAACCAGATTGTGGACGTAGAAGCTATATTTGCAGTGGAACCAAGCAAAGCCCAAGTCGAAAAGCTTACTAAAACCTTAGAGGCCAAGACGAAGAAGAAAGTTAATCTTACAATAAAGGTAGATAAAGAAATCATAGCCGGAGGTATAATCAAAATCGGCGACGAGATAATTGATGGAAGCTTGAAGACTCAACTTGATAAACTAATAGTGAAATAAGTAAAATTTCTAAATTGTAAGGTAGGAGGTGCAACCTTTTGAAGATCAGGCCGGAAGAAATTAGCAGCATAATAAAGGCTGAGATAGAGAGTTATAAGAAAACTTTGGATATAAAAACCTCTGGTTCTGTAGTAGAGGTCGGTGACGGTATAGCTAGGATTTACGGTCTTAGCAATGCAAAAGCTGGTGAACTTTTAGAATTTCCCAACGGGATTAAAGGAATGGTTCTAAACCTAGAGGAAAACAATGTAGGTGCGGTTATTTTTGGAGATCCTTCTGGAGTAGGAGAGGGTGACGAAGTAAAAGCAACTGGTGAGGTAGCTAGCGTCCCTGCGGGGGAGGCGCTTCTTGGAAGGGTAGTAAATCCACTTGGGGAGCCTATTGATGGTAAAGGTGACTTAAAAGCTGAAAAGATGATGCACATCGAAAGAAAAGCATCTGGGATAATAGCAAGAAAACCTGTGCATGAACCTCTTCAAACAGGAGTAAAATCTATTGATGGGATGGTTCCGATCGGTAGAGGGCAAAGGGAGCTTATCATAGGAGATAGACAGACAGGAAAAACAGCTGTAGCTATCGATGCTATAATCAATCAAAAATCAGAAAATGTAAAGTGTGTCTACGTTGCAATAGGTCAAAAAAGATCCACAGTAGCACAAGTTGTTAAGAAATTAGAAGAAGCTGGAGCTATGGAGTACACAATAGTTGTAGCGGCTACGGCTTCTGAATCTGCTCCACTTCAATACCTTGCACCGTATGCAGGGGTTGCCATGGGAGAGTATTTCATGGATAAAGGGGAGCACGTACTTATAATATACGATGACCTTAGTAAACATGCAGTAGCCTACAGGGAGATGTCGCTTCTGCTTAAAAGACCTCCAGGAAGGGAAGCGTACCCAGGGGACGTTTTCTACCTTCACTCAAGACTTCTTGAGAGGGCAGCAAAACTTTCAGATGATTTAGGTGCTGGTTCTATTACAGCTTTGCCAATAATAGAAACTCAGGCGGGTGACGTATCTGCCTACATACCTACAAACGTAATTTCCATTACTGACGGACAGATATTCCTTGAATCTGAACTTTTCAATGCAGGTTTCAGACCAGCTATAAACCCAGGTATCTCAGTATCTAGGGTAGGGGGAGCTGCACAAATAAAAGCTATGAAACAGGTAGCTGCCAAGGTAAAATTGGAACTGGCTCAATACAGAGAGTTGTTGGCTTTTGCACAGTTTGGCTCTGACTTGGATAAAGCAACTAAAGCCCAGCTTGAAAGAGGTCACAGAATAATGGAGATCCTTAAGCAGGCTCAGTACAATCCATATCCTGTGGAAGAGCAAGTAGTCTCTTTCTTTATGGTGACAAAAGGTCTGTTAGACGACGTTGCCGTTGACGAAATAGGCAGCTTCGAAAAGCAAGTTTTAACAGAACTTAAAACAAATACAGATATACTAGAACAGATACTTGATAAGAAAGCTTTAGATAAAGAGTTAGAAGCTAAATTAGAGGCTGCAATTAAAGAGTTTAAAGCAAGCTATAAATAGCGAGGTGAAACTATATGGCAGGCGGAAAAAGTAGAGAAATAAAAAACAGGATCAAAGGGGTGAAGTCTACCCATCAGATTACAAAAGCAATGGATATAGTTTCATCCACAAAGTACAAGAAATTTGTAGGCCTTGTGCAAAAGACCAGACCTTATGCTGAAATGTTAAATGGGATATTGGATAATATTTCTGCCGGAATAAGAGGAGAGAAACATCCACTTTTCGATGGCAAGCAGGATGTAAAGAGAATTGGACTTGTTGTTATGGCATCTGACAGAGGGCTTTGTGGGAGTTTCAACAATAATATCCTGAAAGAAATGGAAAAAATCATAAAAGAGAACCCCGATAAGGAGGTCTCTCTTATAGCAATAGGGAAAAAAGTTAGAGACTATTGCAAAAAGAGAGATTATGATATAAAGTCGGAGTATATTCAGCTAATCCCTGAAATAATGTTTGAAAAAGCCAAAGAAATTGGTGAGGACATTGTGGAATTCTACATGAATGACATATTTGATGAGGTATATTTAGTTTACTCTAAATACCTATCTGCTGTTAGTTCAGAAGTTATAAGCAAAAAAATAGTTCCAATTCAGAGAGAAGAGGTTAAGGTTAAGGAGGATACCTATATATTTGAACCATCAGTTGAAAGTATACTAACAGGGCTACTCCCTAAATACCTTAACATAAAGCTTTATCAGTCTATATTGGAAACTACAGCAAGTGAGCATGCTGCCAGAAAACAGGCTATGAAGAGTGCCACTGATAATGCTGAAGAAATGATGGCGGACTTAACTCTTCAATATAACAGGGAAAGACAGGCTGCAATTACTCAAGAAATTTCTGAGATTGTAGGAGGAGCATCAGCTCTAAAATAAGATGGCCACACGGATAAAACCGTAGCCAAAACTCTAAAGTAAAGGAGGCAATTTGGTGGAAAATAAAGGAACACTGATTCAAATTATAGGTCCAGTTGTCGACGTTAGATTTGAAAAAGAATTGCCTAAGATATACAACGCGCTAAAAATCTCTTTAGGGGATGACAAATACTTAGTTGCGGAAGTACAACAACACTTAGGTAATAACGTGGTTAGAGCGGTAGCCATGGACGGAACAGATGGACTGCAAAGAGGGATAGAGGTTTTAGATACGGGAGCTGCTATCTCGGTTCCAGTAGGAAAAACAGTTCTTGGAAGAATCTTAAATGTACTAGGAGAACCTGTTGACGAAGCTGGAGAAGTTAAAGCGGAAGAATACCACCCGATCCACAGGGAAGCCCCAAGTTTTGAGGAGCAAGGAACAGAAACAGAAATGCTTGAAACAGGAATAAAAGTAGTTGACCTGCTAGCGCCATACCTAAAAGGTGGGAAAATCGGACTTTTCGGAGGAGCCGGGGTAGGTAAAACAGTACTTATAATGGAGCTTATAAACAACATCGCAAAAGGACACGGGGGACTTTCGGTTTTTGCAGGTGTTGGAGAAAGAACAAGGGAAGGAAGGGACCTTTTCGATGAAATGACAGAAAGTGGAGTACTAGATAAGACTTCACTTGTGTATGGTCAGATGAACGAACCGCCTGGCGCAAGACAGAGGGTAGCGCTTACTGGTCTAACTATTGCTGAGTATTTTAGGGATCAAGAGGGACAAGATGTACTACTTTTCATAGACAATATATTCAGGTTTACTCAAGCAGGGTCTGAGGTTTCTGCACTTCTTGGAAGGATGCCTTCTGCAGTTGGATATCAGCCAAACCTTGCAACTGAGATGGGTACACTTCAAGAGAGGATCACGTCGACTAAAACTGGATCGATCACGTCGGTACAAGCTGTATACGTACCTGCCGATGACTTAACGGATCCGGCGCCAGCGACTACGTTTGCGCATTTGGATGCCACAACAGTACTTTCTAGAAGAATCGCTTCACTAGGGATTTACCCGGCGGTTGACCCGCTAGATTCAACATCTAGAATACTTGATCCTCAAATTGTGGGGCATGAGCACTACAACGTGGCTAGGGAGGTACAAAAGGTACTTCAAAGATATAAAGAACTTCAAGATATAATAGCGATACTTGGTATGGACGAACTATCTGATGAAGATAAAATTACGGTTAACAGAGCAAGAAAAATTGAAAGATTCTTCTCTCAGCCGTTCTCGGTAGCAGAACAATTTACAGGCATGTCGGGTAAATATGTACCTGTTAAAGAAACTATAAGAGGATTTAAAGAAATATTGGAAGGAAAACATGATGGTCTTCCTGAGCAAGCATTCCTATATGTAGGATCAATTGATGAAGTAGTAGCAAAAGCAAGGGAACTAATGAAAGGAGCTGAATAGGCTATGGCAGCAACTTTCAGGCTTCGAATAGTAACTCCTCAAGAGACTATACTAGATACAGAGGTTGAGATGGTTGTCTTAAGGACAACTGAGGGAGATATGGGTATATTGGCAAACCATATCCCGCTTGTTGCAGAACTTGCCATTGGTGAGATGAAGATTAAGTCTGAAGGCAAAGATGAAATATATTATGTTTCAGGGGGATTTTTAGAAGTTTCCAGAGAAAAAACCCTTGTGCTTGCAGATGAAGCTATAAGTCTTGAAAACCTTGATGTTGAAAGGGCTAAAAGAGACGCTGAAATTGCAAAACAAAAACTTTTAAAATTAAAAGAAGAAAAAGATATAGTTTCTATGGAGAAAACTCTGCAAGAGGCTCTTACGAAAGTAAAGATAGTCGAAAGATATATGTAAAAAAAGGGGAGACTCCAAGGTCTCCTCTTTTTCATATCTCGCATATAGAGTAGTATTTTTTAATGTCTTCGTAGTTTTCTCTGAAGAGCTTCATAGTTTTCGGTAAAAATTCTAAGAGGTCACTTGCCACTACTCCGTCTTCTCCTTTTTTTTTGGATATAAGTTCACTGCAAAAACCATGCAAAAAAACTCCATTTCTAGCTGAAGTCTCTATATTCATTCCGAGGGCGTATTGCGCTGCTATTACACCGCAGAGGACATCTCCGCTGCCGGCTGTTGCCAGTGCAGAGCAGCCGCTCATATTTATATATACCGACCCATCGGGGCAGTAAACTTGGCTGTGGGCACCTTTGACCACTAAAATGACTCCGAATTTACAACAGAATTCCCTGCAGAGCTCTACTTGGTTTTTCTTTATTTCTTCTATTTCCATGCCTAAAAGAGAGGAGAGTTCTCCGAGGTGTGGGGTAAGGATTGTTGGATGTTTTCTGTCTAGTAGTAGCTGTAAATTTTTGGAGATGGCTCTTATACCGTCTGCATCTATTATAATAGGGAGTTGGACATCGCTTACCATCGACTTAATTAGTTCCTGGGTATCCTCTTCCGTAGACATTCCTCCGCCGAGAACTACGAGACGCATAGAACTGGACAACTCAAGTATCTCTTCTTTGCATTTTTTGCTTAAGTTTCCATTTTCCGTAACCTCCATTGGGTGGAAAACTATCTCGCTGCCACGGGAGGCAAGCACGGGAACGATAGCTTTAGGGCAGGCGAGTCTGGAGTAACCACCTCCAGCCTTTAAAAACCCCATGGAGTTAAAAAACGGAGCTCCATAATACTGGCCACCGCCCCCTATAAAAAGTACTCTTCCGTAGCTTCCTTTGTGGGAATCTGGCATTCTTTTTGGGAGTTCTGTGGGGGTGTTTACTTTTGTCTTTAAACTTGAGTAAAGTTTGGATGGGAATGAAATTTTTGAGACGTAGAGTACTCCGTTATGTTTATAGCCTGGGTAAAGCAGATTTCCGAGTTTGGGCACCCCAAAGCTAATTGTAAAATCAGCTATTACAGCAGAGCCCATAATTTCACCTGTGTTTCCATTTATGCCGGAAGGGATGTCTAGAGACAGTACTTTTTTGTCGGATGAGTTTACAGCGGCTATAGCACCCCTGTAGATTCCGCTGACTTCTCTGTCAAGGCCTACCCCCAGAATGGCATCAACTAAAACCGAACGTGTGGCTATAAAGGTATCTAGGTCGCCGATATCCTCTGCCGAATAAATCGGAATGTCTATACTTTGGAGTATGGAGTAGTTTGTGGCGGAGCTGCCAGCATACTTGTCCCCTTTTCCGAGCAGCACAACAATGACGTCTGCATTTCTGGAATGTAGTTTTCTTGCAAGGGCCATACCGTCTCCACCGTTGTTTCCCGGGCCGCAAAAAACAGCGAAGGTGTCCCGGTGTATATCAAATTCTTTTTTGATGACCTCATAGGCTGATATGCTAGCATTTTCCATGAGAATATCTTGAGGAATCTTGTAGAGCTCCATTGCGGTTTTGTCTAAATGCTTTATCTGATCGATATTTGCTATGTTCATATAAACCTCCATAAGAGTTTTTTTGAATAGTAGATTGGGATATATGATTTTTTAACGAAATCCCGTGATTTCCTTTTTATTTTTAAATTAATACATATAGATAAATTCAATAATTTATCTAAAGTCATAGAAATGAAAAATATCTGTTTTAGTCACGAATGGACACTAATAAAAGATATTTAGGTCACAGAGTGACACGGAGGAGAATAAAGAGTTTCGCAGAGAAAAAATAAACAAAGATATGTAAGTAAAGCATAGCCTAGAGATTTTAATCGATTCGTGTGATCCGTGAAGATTCGTGACAAAAAATATCTTTAATTGTAAAACTTTTCCTCTGTGCAGCTCTGTGGCCTAAAAAAAATTGTATATAAATTCAGTAATTCATTAATTAAAAAAAATTAAGCAGTAACTTGGGGTTGACTTGGTATAGTTGGGATTTTTAAAAATAATGAAGCGACTCAAAGATTTATTCACTGGGCCGCTTTAATGTTCTATTTGAATTTTTTGAAAAATCAGCTTTTTTTTGACAGCTCTTTTACGAGTCCCACAGAGTACACAAGTATGGCCGCCCATATAAGGGAAAAACTCATGAGATGAGTACTGCTGAAAGGTTCTTTGTACAAGAATACCCCTAAAAAAAGAGATATTGTAGGAGTGAAGTACTGGAAAAATGCTATGACGCTTAGGTCTATTTTTTGAGCGCTCTTAGCGAATAAAAACAAAGGGAGCGTTGTTACTGCGCCTGTGCCGATCAAGAGCAGAGAGGTCGAGAAGTTTCTCCCAAAAGCCACTGAACCATGCATAGAAACGCTTGTGATGTATAGTAGGGCGAAGGGTGCGATTATGGCAGTTTCCAATACAAGTCCCATTAGAACCCCAGTTTTTACTTTTTTCTTGAAGACGCTGTAAAGCGAGAAAGTTATTGCTATTATCATCGAAATCCAGGGGAATTTTCCGTATTTCAAGGTAAGTAGTAGAACTCCAGCAGAAGCCAAAGAAATAGAGATAATTTGGATAGGTCCTAGCTTTTCCTTGAATACGACTACACCGAGTATGACCATCATGAGAGGGATCAGGTACTGCCCCAGACTAGCTTCTAAAATCTTGCCGGAGTTGACGGCAAAAATGTATGAGCCCCAATTCAAACTCATAAAGGCCGAAGCCATGAAAAGACGAAGGACGGTTCCCCTATCTTTTAGCATTGAGATGAACTTACTCAAGTCGCCCCTGAAAAATATTATTAAAAATGTCAAAACAAATGACCATATAATCCTACTTGCCAGTATTTCCACAGAAGAAACCCCTTTTAATAGTTTCCAGTAAAGGGGAAAAAGCCCCCACCAGGAAAAAGCCACGAACGCGTAAAGTATCCCCATTCGATTTTCCTTTGCACTTTTGATGTTTTCCATATAGATATTGCCTCCAATTCTTGTGAAATTACACGATATTTTATAGAGTTAAAAAAATTATTCGAAGTCCGGAGATTTTTAAGAAGTCTGATGAACCGCATAATGTTCATACCTTATCTTTATCAAATAAACCCGCAGACTACACAGCCTGGAGAAGTTTCCAGTAAATGAAAAAAGCTCCTAGATGAAAAATGACGCCATAGCATAGATGGAACTCAGCTCGTTTTTTTGACGTTTTCCATAAAAGCAGCCCATTAATCTAAAAATTAAAGTAATTGTACACCATTTTTAAGGAATATAGAAGATAAATTTCTTTAAATTATACAAAACTTATTGTAAAATAATGAAAAAAGGAGGAGAGCGATGGTATTAGGTTTGACTGGGGGGATAGCCAGCGGTAAGTCCACAGTTTCTAAAATATTTATAGAAATGGGGATAAAGGTGATAGATGCCGACGAAATAAGCAGGAGGGTGGCGAATTGTCAGGAGGTCTTGCAAGAGCTGGCTGGTGAATTCGGGGAAGGGATAATCCATGAAGGAGTACTTGACAGGAGGAAGCTGAGAAACCTGGTTTTTCAAAATAGAGAGAACTTGGATAAGCTGAATGCAATAATGCACCCTAAGATAATAATGGGGATAGAAGAGGAGATTGAAAAGAACAGCCGAGAAAAACTATTGGTGCTGGATATACCCCTGCTATATGAGACAAAATTAGACTATTTGTGTGAAAGGGTACTACTTGTGTATGTAGATGAAAAAACCCAGATAAATAGGCTAGTGCAGAGGGACCATTGTTCAGAAGTGGAGGCCAGGATGGTGGTAGACAAACAGATGCCTTTGGCGCAGAAAAAGAGCCTTGCCGATTACTGTATAGAGAACAACGGAAACCTGGAGGAACTACGTAAGAATGTAGAGAAGTTTTACCATAAAATTTTGAAATAAATTTCATAATTAATGATATATTAAATTGACTGCTAAATTATACTGTGTTAAAATGTATTGAACAATGTACTATTTTATTTGAAACGGGGTGTAATTATGCTGTTTAATCTGGCCATAGTAGTATTGATCGCGATGTTTTTAGCCCATGTATTTGAGAAGGTGAAGTTGCCTCCTTTGCTTGGGATGATAGCTGCCGGGATTATATTGGGTCCTTACAGCAGGCAAATTTTTGAATCGAACCTAAGCCCCGAGTTATTGGACAGTATATTTATCTCGGATGATCTTTTAAAACTGTCGTCTGAGCTAAGGACGGCGGCGCTTATTATAATACTTATAAGGGCTGGTCTGGGCATAAATAAAAAGACCCTAAATAAGATAGGCAAACAGGCGGTTAAAATGTCCTTTATCCCAGGAATTCTTGAAGGGATTACACTTGTTTTTATGGGGCACAAACTGCTAAATCTTTCTTTTGTGGAATCAGGTGTACTTGCATTTATAATAGCAGCGGTTTCTCCTGCGGTTATAGTGCCGCAAATGCTGGAGCTCAAATCCAGGGGCTACGGCAAAAAAAAAGAGATCCCGACTCTCATACTTGCAGGCGCGTCTGTTGACGACGTTTTTGCCATAACTATATTCGGGGCTTTTTTGAGCATGGCAATTGGCCAAAAGGAAGATATACTAAAGCTTTTTATGAAGATACCCATAAGCATAGCAGACGGGATAATCCTGGGGGTGCTGTTTGGGTTCTTTTTGCTGAAGTTTTACGAAAAGCGTCATATGAGGGACAGCAAAAAGGTAATAATCTTTATGATAGTGGCGATACTCTTTAACCACTTAGAATCTATGAACTTGATCCCTATGGCAAGCCTATTGGGCATAATGGCCATGGGTTTTGTGATACTCGAAAAAAACGAAGAGCTGGCAAAAAGGCTTGCATCAAAATTTAACAAGATATGGGTGCTGGCCGAAATACTGCTGTTCGTACTAATCGGTGCGGCTGTCAATGTTTCAGTTGTTCTTGACGCAGGGGTTGTAGGGATAGCGATAATATCCATAGGGCTTGTTGGAAGAAGCATTGGGGTGTGGCTATCACTGGTTGGGTCAGAGCTCAGCAAAAAAGAGATAGCATTTTGCGTGGTGGCATATGTACCCAAGGCGACCGTGCAAGCTGCCATAGGTGCGATACCGCTATCTATGGGAGTGCCTTCTGGAGAACTTATCCTGGCCATGGCTGTACTCAGTATAATCATAACCGCTCCGCTAGGTGCGATAGGGATAAAATACACTGCCGATAAGTTTTTGGAGATACATGAATAGCTAGGATATAGATTTACATATTCATTGTATTTGACGGTTTATAATAATTTTATATGTATATATGGGGGGGAATTTTTGAATGCTTAATTTACTTATATCTCCTGGGAGGTATATATCGGGCTACGATAACATTAAAGAGTTGGGGAAAGAGGTAAAAAAGTTAGGCAGCAGAGCTCTTGTCCTTGTAGATGAAAACATATTGCAGGTGATAAAGGAAGGACTGTCGTCTGTAAAGGAAAGCGTCGCTTCAGAGCAGGTAGTTTTCCAAGGGGAGTGCTGCCACGAAGAGATAGATAGGATCGCAGATATAATAAAGTCTGGAAATCTAGAAGTGATAGTAGGTATTGGTGGAGGAAAGCTCCTAGACACTACAAAGGCTGCTGGATATAAAGGCGGTGCGAAGATTGTTACAGTACCGACTATAGCCGCTACTTGTGCAGCTTGGTCGTCTCATTCTGCAGTTTACACCGAGCAGGGGATAGCTTATGAATACTACGACATACATAAGAACCCTGACCTTTTATTTATGGACAAAAAAATCATAAGTTCCGCTCCGGTTAGATACCTTGTATCTGGAATGGTAGATTCCCTTGCAAAATGGGTTGAAACTAAGGCGTTTACAAACGGCATAACCGAAAAAAATGCGGAACTTGAAATAGCTATATATATAGCTAAAAAAATATATGATGAAATTTTTGAGTACGGTACGAAAGCAGTAGAAGACATAAAGAACGGAGTTTACTCTAAAGAAGTGGATAAGATGATAGAGCACACCATATTGAGTGCAGGACTGGTAGGCGGCGTAGGCGGAGAAGCTTGCCGTGCTGTGGCGTCGCATGCTATAAACAATGCGTTTACAGTTATGTTTGAAAGGAACAGGAAAAACCTCCACGGAGAGGTAGTTGGATTTGGGAATTTGGTTCAGAAGCTTCTTGACGGGGACAGAGTTGAAGCCAAAAAATTGGCCGAGCTCTACTCGGAATTAGGTGCTCCTGTAAAATTAAAAGACTTAAATATGGACGGGCTGGACGAATCTGAACTCACAAAAATAGTGAACAGGTCACTTTATAAAGGGGACACCATGTGGAACCTACCATATACGGTTAATTTTGACATGGTGAAAAAAGCTATACTTGAGGCTGAAAGCATAGCCTGCGATGTATTAGATAATAAAGGTTAGGAAGATGAAGATTATGGAAATAGTAGCGCCTGCAGGAAGTATGTCAAGGCTTAAGGCTGCAGTGAGTGCTGGAGCAGGGGAGGTATACTTGGGGCTCAAGGGATTTGGTGCCAGGAGAAATGCCGAAAACTTCAATGTGAAAGAGCTTATGGAGGCTATAGATTACAGCCACTCCAGGGGGACGAGGGTGTTCCTCACGCTAAATACCATGATGAAGTCAAGGGAGCTTGCAGCGGTGTACACCAACCTAAAAACAGTTTACGAGGCAGGGCTGGATGCTGTGATAGTGCAGGATTTCGGAGTATTTAAGTTTCTTAAAGATAATTTTCCAGATTTGGAAGTACATGGTAGCACTCAGATGACAGTTGCAAACCACGTAGAAGCAAACTACTTGAAGGCAATTGGCTTTAAAAGGGTGGTCTTAGCCCGTGAACTTAGCTTTGAAGAAATAAAAAACATAAGGGAAAAGACTGAGATAGAACTTGAAATATTCGTGTCCGGAGCACTCTGCATATCATACTCCGGGAACTGCTACCTAAGCAGTTTCATAGGCGGCAGGAGCGGAAACAGAGGGCTTTGCGCACAACCGTGCAGGAGGCAGTATCTTACTAAAAAAAGTGAAAAATCGTATTTGCTGAGTCCTAAAGACCAGATTTTTGAAAAAGAGGAAATAGAAAAACTCAAAGAAATAGGTATAGATTCCATAAAAATCGAAGGCAGAATGAAAAGCGAAGAATATGTATACGAAACGGTGAGTTACTACAATGGGCTTATAAAAGGGGTTTCCAGAGAGCTTAACACACTTAAGATATTCAACAGGGGCTATGGAAAAGGTTATTTTTACAATAACCTCGACATAATGAATCCAGAGTATTCCGCTGATTTTGGTTACAGGGTTGGGAGGGTGTCAGGTTCGGGTGAAGTGATCCTAGAAGATTCTCTATCACTAGGTGACGGGATAGCCTATATCTCTAAAAATTACCAAAAACTTGGCGGGACTTACGTAAACAAGATAAGTAAAGAAAAAGACAAAAAAGAAAAGGCGGTCAAAGGTGAGCTAGTCTGGCTAGGCAAGCTGCCTAAAGGGACTGCCTATATATACAAAACTTACTCCAAAGATATCATGGATTTGGTGTCAAGAGAGATGAAGGGGTCCGAGAAAAGGATACCTATAAGGGCAAAGTTAACGGCAATTGTCGGAGACGAAGCAAGCCTTGAAGTGTTTGCAACAAACCTGTACGGGGAAGAGGTGTGTGCCCTGGTTTACAGTGGCGAGACCTTGGAGATGGCCAAGAGTTCCCCATTGTCTCTTGAAAAGTTGGAGGAAAAGGTTGGAGAGCTCGGCGAGACCACATTTTTTCTTGAAAAATTTGATTTTGTAGGCGAACTGGGTGCATTTCTGCCTTTTAAAACTCTGAAAGCCATGAAAAGGGCGGCAGTAGAAGAACTTAGGGAAAAGCTCTTATGTTCATATAGGCGGGAAAAAGCCGGCGAAGAGATGATAACTTGTGAATTGAAAAACAGCTTTAACCCACGCCCGCGAATAGCTGTATGTGTTTTTAATCTTGACCAGGAAAGGGCAGCTCGAAAGTTTGGAGTAGACAAAATATATAAAAAGGGTATTGATGTGGCAATGGAAAGTCAGCTTCACAAAATAGATCTTGGCTCCGAATTGGCCAGCAACCTATACCAGCTGCTTGAAAATAAAAACAGCACAGTAGCAGTCGACTGGAATCAAAACATAGGGAACTCGTATACACTGGACTATTTTTCTGGAATGGACAAGGTTGGCTTGGTCTATCTGTCACCGGAACTCGATCTAGAAAGCTTCTCGGAGATAAAAGGGGCTAAAGTTGAAAAAGGTCTTGTAGTTTATGGAAGACTAAGGGTCATGTATATAGATCCATCCATTGTGGGGGAAGACTGTAAAGTAGTAAGTGAAAGTGGAGATGAACTACGGTTAGTGAAGAACTACCTTGGAAATACCGAGGTTTATTTCGAAAAGCCTATGAACCTAATACCGGTTTTAGACAAGATATTAAAGCTCGGCGTGGACGAGCTAAGGCTTGATTTCACATGGGAATCTTACGATGAAACTCTTGAAGTGTTAAAAAGTTTAGAAAATAGAGGAGGAGAGTACAATCCGTATAATTTTGATCGGGGGGTATATTAGGGGGTGAAAAATGAGAAAAAAGACTATTGAAAAACTTGCAACCTGTTTTGGCCTAGGAGATCTACCAAAGGCACCCGGAACTTTTGGGACCCTCGGCGGGATACCGTTATTCTTATTGCTTTACGCCTTGAAGCCACTATTTTCAAGCGAGAGTATGTATAACTCATTTTATTTCTTATTTTTAGCTGTATTTTTTCTATTTTGCGTATACGTGTGCGACTACAGCGAAAAGGAGATATACGGTGAAAAGGATCCGCAAAAAGTCGTGATAGATGAGGTACTGGGATACGTAACGACTTTATTTCTAGTGAACCCGAAAAGCCTATCCGAGCTTTTGGTAGCAGTGGTTTTAGGGTTTGTGTTTTTTAGAACTTTTGATATATGGAAGCCAGGACCGATTTACAAGTCGCAATTTATAGGTGCTGGTGTCGGGGTAGTTGCAGATGATTTTTTGGCTGGCGTTATGGCGAATTTTTTACTCGTAGCTGTGATGAATCTGATATTTTAAGGCGGTTTTTAAATGAAAGCATTTATCATACTTGTTGGCACCGAACTTTTGAATGGGATGATGGTGGATACCAACAGCGTCTACATGGCGGAAGAGTTAAACAAATATGGCATAGAGATTAGTTCTAAAATGAGTGTTGGCGACGATATAGATGAGATATACAGGGCCATAGCCTACGCCAAGAGTGGCTCTGACCTTGTGATAATATCAGGCGGTCTCGGGCCCACCATAGATGATCTAACAAAAGATGCCATCGCAAAATATACTGGCAGGGAGCTTTTACTACACGAGGAGCAGTTTGAAAGACTAAAAGAGAAATTCAGGGATAGGAATATATCGGAGCAACTCCTGGAAAGAAATAAGAGACAGGTCATGCTGCCTACAGGGAGCTATGTAATAGACAATGGCGTAGGAATAGCTCCGGCCATATATGTGGACAGTATAGTGGCGTTTCCAGGGGTGCCATCAGAACTTTTCCACCTCTTTCCTAAATTTTTAGACTACTATAGGGAAGAGAAGAAACTGGATAATGAAATATATATAAAGGATATCTTAGTGTGGGGTATGCCTGAATCGCTTTTAGAAGAGACAATAGTAGACCTTCTTACAGAAGAGGGTATATTTTATGAATTTTTGGTAAAAAGTTATGGAATAATAGTTAGGTTGCTTACCAGTTTAGATAAAAAAGATAAAGTAGACGTTATAAAACAAAGGATATATGACAGAATAGGCGAAAACATATACGGTGAGGATAAACAAAGACTAGAAGAGATTGTGCTGGAAGAACTCATCAAAAAAAAATACACTCTATCCACAGCGGAATCCTGTACAGGTGGCATGCTAAGCGCCTTCCTTACCGAGGTAAGCGGAGTGTCCAGTGTGTTTAAGGAGGGAGTTGTGACTTATAGCAATGAGGCTAAGATGTCTAGACTAGGGGTTCGAAGGATTACCTTGGAGAGCTTCGGTGCAGTAAGTGAAGAAACCGCAGTTGAGATGCTAAAAGGGCTCAGTACAGATGTTGGCATATCCATTACGGGAATAGCTGGTCCTAGCGGAGGAACTGCAGAAAAACCTGTGGGGACTGTGTATATAGGCATAAAAATTGAGGGCAAATACTTTGTAAACAGGTATCAGTTTAAAGGTGATAGAAACAAGATAAGGACAAAATCTGCTTTGACAGCGTTATTTGAGCTACAAAAATTATTGAATAGTTAAAGGGAGGTAAAAAGTGGGATTAGGTGACAGAATCAAAAAAAACAGGACAGAAAAAGGACTTTCTCTTAGGGATTTGGCTGCACAGGTGGACCTTTCAGCTAGCTTTCTTTCTCAGATAGAGCAGGGGAAGGCATCTCCTTCAATTGAAAATTTGAAAAAAATAGCCACTGCTCTAGATGTTAGAGTAAGCTACCTAATAGAAGACGAAGAGGTAAAAAAGAATACGGATGTTACAAGAAAGCATGAAAGGTCTGTTGTGGAAAGTGTGGATTCTAATACTAGAATATCGCTTTTGACATCTTCAGATATAGAAAAAAACATGGAGCCTATATATTATGAGATAGGTCCAGGTGGAGAGAGTGGTAGAAATTACTTCCACCACAAGGGTGAAGAATTCGTCTTTATAATAGAGGGGACGCTTGACGTGTACATAAACGATAAAAAGCACACCCTTTATGAGGGGGATAGCCTCTATTTTAAATCTACACAGAAGCACAGATTTAGAAATGAATCGGATAAACCTGTAAAAGCGCTATGGGTGGTTACTCCACCTACATTCTAATCCGGGCGGTGGGCAAATTAATGAACAGAAAAGCTGGAAAAATAAAACTCATAATTTTGGATGTTGATGGGACTTTAACTGACGGTGGAATCGAGATAGAAAATGGTGGTTTGGAAACCAAGACTTTTAACGTGAAGGATGGATTCGCCATTGCCGAAGGGATAAAATACGACATGAAATTTGCTATAATAACAGGCAGGATGTCCCAGATTGTAAAAAAGCGTGCGGCTGAACTCGGTATAGATGAAGTCTACCAAGGAGTAAAAAATAAGATTGCTAAAATGGATGAAATACTGCATAAGTACGGCATCACATACGAAGAAGTGGCGTATATGGGGGACGACATAAACGATCTTCCAGCCATTATAAAATCAGGGTTTACAGGGGCACCTTCAGATGCAGTGCAAGAGGTCTTCAGCATAGTAGACTTTAAATCCGTCTACGCAGGCGGCAAGGGTGCAGTAAGAGAATTTGTAGAATATATTTTGAGAGAACAGGGAATATGGGATAAAATAGTAGAAACATATCAAAATATGTCCAAATAAAACTTTATAAAACTTTTCGGAGGAAGATATGGGTAAGATAGAGGTAAGGGTTTTAAATGCTACCAGAATAACAAAACTACTGATAGCTGCCAGCAGGTGGCTTTCTAAATATGCTGATGTATTAAATGACCTGAATGTTTATCCTATACCTGATGGGGATACCGGGACCAATATGTCTATGACTCTGCAGTCCGTTGAAAATGACCTTCTCAAGCTAAACAGGGAGGTTAACATGGCAGAGCTGGCAGATATAGTCAGCGAGTCTATTCTGCTTGGAGCAAGGGGTAACTCCGGGACAATACTTTCCCAGATAATACAAGGGCTTCTGGTGGGAATAAACGGGAAAGAGGAGATAAGCATAGAAGATATATCCTATGCTTTTTTAGTAGCCAAGGAAAAAGCCTATATGTCTGTGAGTAATCCTGTAGAGGGCACTATGCTCACCGTTATAAGAAGGGTCGCTGAGGAAGCCCAAAAATACAACAGGACAGAGGACGACTTTATAGATTATCTGGCATACCTTAAAAAGATTGCCAACGAAGCGGTGGAAAGCACCCCGGAACTATTGCCTAAGTTGAAGGAGTCCGGTGTTGTCGATGCCGGAGGTAAGGGGATATACTATATACTTGAAGGGTTTGAAAAGTCTGTAACAGATCCTGAGATGCTAAACGATTTGGAAAGGATAGTTCGAAGCCAGGCTACCAGGGGACAGAAGCTAGAGCACTCCTACCCTCATGAGGATAGAAAATATAAGTACTGCACGGAGTTTATACTGGAGAATGTGAACTTTGACTTCGACAAATATAAAAATGATATAGGCCATTATGGGGACTCCATGATATGTGCCCAGACCTTTAAAAAGACAAAAACCCATATACACACCAACAATCCAGGTTCAATCTTGGAGATAGCCTGCAAGCTCGGAGACTTGAACAGCATAAAGATTGAAAATATGGACGAGCAGCACAGAAACCTGGTTATATCAGACCACGAGCAGCATTTATCGCTTAGAACGACTAATATAGTCATAAACAATGAAAATGTTTGGGAGAAGGCTTATTTGGCTGTTGCAGACACCAATGAGATGGCTCAGTTTTTCATAAAGCAGGGTGCGGCTGGTGTGATAATAGTCGGGGCTGGAAAGAACCCTAGCGTGTCGGATATAGAAGAGACGATAGCCAGAGTGGATTGCAGCAAGCTAATTATCCTACCAAATAGTAAAAACATAATTTCCATAGCAAAGCAGGCCGCTACAAGATCTAGCAAAGAGATTTTGGTTTTGGATACAAAGTCGGTTCTAGAGGGTTATTATGTGTTGAAAAACAGAAATGAAAACCTCGAAAATGTGTTGAAGGATATGAGCAGGAACCATTCTGTAGAAATAAACGTAGCGGCAGGGGATGAGAAATACGAAGATAAAGAGGTTGCTAAAGGAGAGTTTATAGCTTTAGTAGAAGGTGAGATAAAGTATAAATCATACAGTTTAGAAAAACTTATTACAGAGGTATACGGAAAGATGGTGTCCCAAAACACTCTAAGGGTGTTTGTTATAAAGGGACGGGAAACTGCTAACGAGATAGATGAACTTCTTCGGCCTAAGGGAATAGTTTATAAAGAGCTAGTTAGTAGCCAGGAAAATTACAGTATATACATAGAAAATAAAAACCCGGAACTGCCGGAAATAGCCATAGTAACTGACTCTACAACCGACCTCACAGCGGAATTAATTGAAGGGTACGACGTAAGTATTATACCACTTAAGATAAAATTTAGAGGCGGAGAATACCTGAAACAAGGCATTGATGTAAATAACAAAGAGTTTTGGAATAGGATAGTAGAAGAGGATTATACGCCGAAAACATCGCAGCCGTCACCGGCAGAGTTTGAAGAATTTTACAGAAAGTTATTTGATAAGGGTTATAAAAAAATAATTTCCGTACATATATCTGGAAAACTAAGCGGAACACAGCAGGCTGCAAAAGTAGCTAGAAATATGCTGGGTAAAGAAGATGAAATCTCTATAATAGACAGTAAAAATGTATGGCTGGGTGCAGGGCACCTTGTGTTAGAAGCTGCTAAACTTGTGAAGCAAGGGGAGCCATTTGAAAAAATAAATGAATGGATAGATGAGGCTCAGAATAAAGCTAAAGTGTTTTTTGTGGTGGAAGACCTAGGGTATTTGGAGCAGGGCGGAAGAATAAGCAAGAGTTCCTCGGTGATAGGTGGGGTGCTTAAGCTAAAACCGGTCTTGAAGATAGAAAATGGGGAAGTATATATGGAAAAAAAGGCCATAGGAGACTCCGGAGCAATGAAGTATATGCAAAAATTGATAAAAAGTGAAGTTAAGAAGGGTTCTGTAGTAATGTATGCAGGGTGGGGAGGCACAAAAGAACAACTAGAAAACGCTGATAAGTTATGGCTATACGCATCTAAATATAAGAGGTTGGATTATAGGGGAAGATTTGAGATTGGCCCGATAATTGGAGCGCATTCTGGGCCTATATATGGATTTGCGATTTTTCCTAAAATAAATTAGTTTTTGGCAGTTTTATATAAAACTGCCAAATTTTTTTCAAAACTCATTTTTTAGTTTAAGAGGAATTACCTATATGCTTTTGTAGTAATGGGGTATATTAAGAGTAAATATTAACCCGTACACAATGTTCATTTTTTATTCTTTACAAAATAAGCTTAAAGTAATAAAATAAATCATAGTCAATAATAAGGGGGCGGCAAAATGAAGCTATCAAGTTATTTAGACGCAAAATTTTTATTTACAGATATTGTTGCTGATACAAAAGAAGAAGTAATAAAACAAATGATAGATAGAATATCAGAAAACGACAAAAAATTCGCCAAGGCTAAAAATAATATAAAGAAAGCGGTTATGGATAGGGAGGAAGAGATCCCTACTGCCATAGGAATGGGGATAGCCATACCGCATGCAAGGGTGGAGGATTATGACGATGTGGTGGTGGCGATGGCTACCTTGAAAAAACCCGTCAAAAGTAAAGTTGCCACATTTAACAATGAAGACGACGTGGACATATTTGTACTTATAGTTGCCGCAAGCCTTAAAAACAAGGTAATGCTTAAGCTGATGTCTGGAATAACTAAAATAGCCCTGAGAAAGCCACATCTTCTTGAGGAAATAAGAAATGCTCCTAACTCTTGGGATATTTACCATATAATAAAGTCTTCCGATATAGATATACAGGATAGAGTAACTGCGGAAGATATAATGAATGCAGATATAGTTCCGGTAAAGACATCCGATACCTTGGAAGAGGTAGCTAAAAGGTTGACTATAGAAAACGTTACTGGTTTTCCTGTTGTAGACGAAAGAGGAAACTTTTTGGGGGAGATAACAGAAAGAGAATTGATAGAGTATGGAATGCCTAAATACACATCTCTTCTTTCTGACCTAAGCTTTATGACGGTTGGGGAACCCTTTGAGGAGTACTTTAAAAATGAAAAAACTGTGACGGTTGAGGAGTTATACAGGAGAAACCCAATTTCTGTAGACAGAAAAGCGTCTATAATGGAAATAGGTTTTTTGATGGTGACAAAGGGTAATACCAGGATATATGTAGTTGAAAAAGGTAAGTATTACGGCATGATTGTTAGATCTTATTTAATTCAAAAAGTTCTACATATTTAAAACCATAATGTTTTTCAGATGTTGAGGAGGGAATAATGCAGTTTGTATTAGGAATTTTGATATTTTTAGCGACTTTTTACCTCATAATAACAGAAAAAATACCGAGTGCTCTTGCCACCCTTTTGGGAGGTTTGCTCATGGCTCTGTTGGGGATATTGAACGAGGAGGAGGCTTTAGAGGCGGTAGCTTCCAGGCTTGAAATACTGTTTCTTTTGATAGGTATGATGATAGTGGTGCATCTTATATCGGAGACCGGGATTTTCCAATGGTTTGCAATAAAGGTGGCGCAACTTGTAAAAGGGGAACCTTTCGCCCTTATAGTGCTCTTATCTTTGATAACGGCAGTATGTTCGGCATTTTTAGATAACGTAACCACCATACTACTCATGGCACCTGTATCTATCTTATTGGCCAATCAATTACAGCTGGATTCATTTCCTTTTTTGATATCTGAAGTCATGTCTGCCAACATCGGCGGTTCGGCTACTCTTATCGGAGACCCTACTCAGCTTATCATAGGGAATGAAGGCGATCTTACTTTCAATGAATTTTTGTTTAATACAGCCCCGCTTTCAATAATAGCTTTAATATCACTTATAATAACTGTATATATCATATATGGAAAACAACTTAAAGTGTCTAGGGATTTAAAGGCTAAAATAATGGATTTAGACCCTAGCAGAACATTGAAAAATATGACCCTTTTAAAACAGGCACTGGCGGTATTCACAGTTATAATACTAGGGTTCGTGCTAAACAGTGTGATAGAAAGAGGTCTTGCAATAATAGCTTTGAGTGGAGCGGTAATCCTCATAATTATGGCTAAGAGGAAACCGGAAGAAATTTTTAAACATGTGGAATGGGACACCCTATTTTTCTTCATAGGCCTATTCATGCTTATAAAGGGTGTAGAGGAGATACATTTCATAGATATATTAGGAGATAAGATATCTCATTTGACGGAAGGCAACTTTAATTTAGCGGCCATAGTAGTCCTGTGGGCCTCGGCCATATTAACCTCTGTTATCGGGAATGTAGCCAATGCGGCAACATTTTCGAAGATAATACATGTTATGGAACCTACATTTAGACATTTGGGAAATGTAAAGGCATTTTGGTGGGCGCTATCTTTGGGGTCTTGTCTGGGCGGAAATGCAACCATACTGGCATCTGCCACCAACGTGGTAGCCGTAGGAGCTGCGGGAAAAGCTGGATTAAAGATAAGCTTTGTTAAATTTTTAAAATTTGGAATACTTATAAGCTTTCAGACCTTACTGCTTGCAACCATATATCTATATTTAAGATATCTTTAAAAAAACAAAAAATTCATATATTAATAAGTTGTCTAGTGAAAAAACCGGTTATATTGTAACCGGTTTTTTTTGTTTTTTTATCAAAAAATGGCTTTTTTATTAGCTTGCAGACGAAGAAAGCGTAGAAAAAGGTCATTTAGTGACAAAAAAAAGTGTAAAACTATTGACAAACAACCAGTTGTAGTATAAAATAGTGACAAGTTGGTTGAAAACAGAACTTGAAGTTCTGTTAAATTACCCGGTTAAGCCGGAGAAAAGTTTGAATTTATAGGAGGAGGAGTTAACTTGGATTTATTTTCAGTAGTGTCGTTTTTATTTTTTACAGCTCTTGTAGCTGTTGTATCTTGGCGTATGACCAGAGATGAGGACCTTGATACTCAGGACGGTTATTTCTTAGGTGGGAGAAGTTTGACTGGACCTGTTATAGCTGGTTCTTTGATGCTTACAAACCTTTCTACAGAACAGCTGGTAGGTCTAAACGGACAAGGGTACAGCGAATCTATGGCTGTAATGGCCTGGGAAGCTGGTGCAGCTGTAGCGCTTATCATGATGGGATTGGTTTTCCTGCCTAGATACTTAAAAAGCGGTATAACAACTATACCTGACTTCTTGGAGGAGAGATATGATACAGCCACTAGACAGATAGTGACTATAATGTTTATCTTAAGTTACGTTTTAACTTATCTGCCAACAGTGCTTTACTCTGGTTCTCTAGTTCTAAATGGACTGTTCCATGTGCCTGAAATGCTTGGAGTAAGCGAATTCTCTGCTTTGTGGATTACTGTGTGGGCTGTAGGGATCATAGGATCTATCTACGCTATATTTGGTGGGTTGAAAGCGGTTGCAGTATCGGATACGATAAACGGTGTCGGACTACTTGTGGGTGGACTTATGATACCTTTCTTGGCGCTAGCTAAGCTTGGCGGTGGAAGTGTTGCTGAAGGTTACCACATGATGACAACACTACATCCGGAAAAACTAAACGGTATAGGTGCGCCAGATTCATCGGTACCTTTTGCAGTAATGTTTACAGGTATGCTTTTCAACAACCTTTACTACTGGTGTACAAACCAATCAATAGTTCAAAGAGCTTTTGCGGCTAAAAACCTAGAAGAAGGTCAAAAAGGTGTGCTTTATGCAGGGTTCTTAAAACTACTAGGTCCATTTTTCTTGGTAATACCTGGGGTTATAGCTTTTAATTTATACCCTAACTTACCTGCTGCGGATATGGCTTACCCTACACTTATAAACGACGTACTGCCTAGACCACTTGTAGGATTCTTTGGAGCTGTTCTTTTCGGAGCGATACTGAGCTCATTTAACTCAGCTCTAAACAGTACAGTAACGCTGTTTTCGTTAAATCTATACAGACCAATATTCAAACCTGAGGCGACAGACCACGAATTGGTGTCTTTCGGTAAAAAACTTGGGACTCTACTAGCTGTTGTATCGATGTGTGTGGCGCCTTTTATCATGTATGCTAAAGGTGGACTATTCGGCTTCTTGCAACAAATGAACGGGTTCTACAGTGTACCTTTACTAGTGATAATAATCGTAGGTTTCTTCACTAAAAGGACATCAGCATTCTCGGCTAAGTTTGCTATGCTATTCCACGTGGTGCTATATTCGGCATACAATTTGTCAAACATAGAAACAAACTTCCTACATATTTTAGGTTTGCTACTTCCTATAGAAGTTTTGGGAATGCTTTTCATCTCAAGATTCAAACCTAGGGAAGAGGAATTTATCCACGTGCACAATGGAGCTGTAGACATCACACCATGGAAACATGCTAAATTGGCAGCAGTTATAGTTTTCCTAATTATGACTGGAATATACTTAGTATTCTCTCCGGTTGGTCTAGCATCGTAAAAGCCGTAAGGGTTCATTTAAGTATGTATATATAGAATTTGGTATAACTGTTTTGAGGCGGATGGTTTATCCGCCTCGTTTATTTTTTAATAAAAAACAAAATAAGAATAAAGTTCAAAAATTGCTGATTAAAAACAAACTTTGATTAAAAAAACTAAAAAACATAGCAATAGCGTGTTGACAAAAATAAAAAAATAGAGTAAAATCTATTGTAATAAAATAATACAATAGATACTTAATACGGTACAAATGTTTTGATAATTAAGTGGGAAGAAGTTGAAAGCTTTAATGAATGTTGAATATAACGGTTTTAAGCATAGATTTATCAAATTTATGCTTAAAACCGATATAATTAAAGTTTTTATTTTATTTAAAAAAGATAGATATTAATTCTGAGAGAAAGGGAGAGTGTTATGAATAATTTAAAATTCGATAAGACAAAACCATTAGACGTAATCCCTATGGGTAGAATAGGGATAGACTTGAACACAAACGAAATCTACGTTCCTCTTGAAGAGACTGAAACTTTTACAAGATACGTAGGAGGGTCTCCTGCAAACATCGCTGTTGGTATGGCTAGACTAGGGAAAAAAGTTGGATTTATAGGTAAAGTATCTGACGACCAATTCGGTAAATACGTATGTAATTACTTCAATAAAGAAGGCATCGATACTTCTAACATCGCTATAGACACAACTGGTGCTAAGCTTGGACTTGCTTTTACTGAAATCAAAAGTCCTACAGAGAGCAGCATCGTTATGTACAGAGACGGAGTAGCGGATCTTAACATCAGCGTAGAAGATGTAAGAGAAGACTACATTAAACAAGCTAAAATGATTGTTATTTCTGGAACAGCTCTTTCGAAAAGTCCTTCTAGAGAAGCTACTCTTTTAGCTGTTGAGTACGCAAAAAACAATGGAGTAGTTGTAGTATTCGATATCGATTACAGACCTTACTCTTGGAATAATGAAGTAGAAACTGGAATGTACTACACTCTAGTTGCAGAAAAATCAGACATAATCATGGGGTCTAGAGAAGAGTTTGACTTCATGGAAAAATTAACTGGAACATTAGATAGAACAGATAAAGAAGTTGCAGAAAGATGGTTTGGGTTCGGAACTCAACTAGTAGTTATCAAACACGGTGGGGAAGGATCTACTGCATATACTAATGACGGAGAAGATTTCCACATTAAAGTATTCCCAGTAAAACTTCTTAAATCTTTCGGTGGTGGAGACGCTTACGGTTCAGCATTCTTATTCGGATTGCTAGAAGGAGAAGATATCATCGACGCTCTAGAGCTAGGAAGTGCTTCAGCGGCAATGCTAGTATCGAGCCACAGCTGCTCTGATGACATGCCTACAGTTGAAGAACTAAAAGAATTCATAAGACAAAAGAAAGAAGAATACGGCGATAGAATAGCAAGAGTATAGTTTAGCGTGTTGCAGCTATTATTGGGAGGAAGACTTTTATGTTAGTTAACATGAAAAAAATTGTTGAAGATGCAGCTAAAGCTGAGTATGCAGTACCGGGCTTTAATGTGTTCGGTTATGAAGATGCGGCAGCTATTGTAGCAGCTGCAGAAGAATTGAATTGTCCTGTTATATTGATGACGAATAGAGATGCTGTTGCTCATATGCCGTTTGATATATTGGGAGGCATACTAAGAGGAATAGCAGCAGATGCTAAAGTACCTGTATGTGTACACTTAGATCATGGGAAAACTTTCGAGGAAGCAGTTAAAGCTATTAAAGCTGGATACACATCTGTTATGTATGACGGATCTCAGCTTCCGTTAGAAGAAAATATAAAGAACACAAAAGAAATAGTAAGGATGGCTCATGCTGTCGGTGTAACGGTTGAGGCTGAAATAGGATCAGTTGGATACAGCGATCCTACTATACAAGCTAAAACTATCTATACTGAACCTGAAGAAGCTAAAAAGTTCGCCGAAGAAACTGGTGTAGATGCCCTTGCTGTGGCAATCGGAACTCTTCACAGAATGGAGACTCAAGCAGCTAAGATTCAATACGATAGATTGGAAAAAATCCAAGAACTTACAAATGTTCCTATCGTAATACATGGGTCTACAGGTATAACAGACGACGATCTGCAAAAACTTGTAAAATATAGAGTCGCAAAAATCAACATAGGAACTGCTTTAAGAATGGTTTTTGGGTATAAATTGAGAGAAACTATCGAGGCTAACCCAAAAGAATTTGACAGAATCAAGTTCTTCAAAGAACCTATGGAAGCAGTGAAAAAAGCTGCTAAAGAAAAAATGTTACTTTTAGGATTAGGAAAATAATTTAATTCAGCATTTGTTCCCGGAGGTGGTAGGAGACCTCCGGGAATTTTAAAACTGTGGAAAATAAATTAATTTAGCATTTGTTTTTAGAGGTGGTAGGAGACCTCTAAGAATGTTAAAAATATATAACTGTAAAAATACTTATTTAGGAGGAAATGAATGAAAAAAATCAAATTTGGAATGGTTGGACTCGGTAGGTTAGGTATTCAGCATGCTGAAAACATCGCTTTTAAAATTCCGCAAGCAGAATTAGCGGCGGTTTGTGCTGTTGACGAGGCTCAAGTGAAAGATGTACAAGCAAAGTGGGGGGTGCCTTATGGGTACACTAGCTTCGATGAGATGATAAAAAACGAGGAACTGGATGCAGTTTTCTTATGCTCGCCGTCTCACCTACACTGTGAACAAATTGAGAAAGCCTTAGAAGCTGGATTGCACGTATTTTCTGAGAAACCTCTAGGGACTAATCTAGAGGAGTGTAAAATTGCAGAAAAAGCTGTAGAGAGACACCCTGAATTAGTTTTCATGCTAGGGTTTATGAGGAGATACGATCCTTCATATGCGTATGCTAAAAAGATGATAGAGGATGGGAAGATCGGTAAACCTTTCTTATTTAGAGGTTACAGCC
This sequence comes from uncultured Ilyobacter sp., assembly GCA_963675185.2. Taxonomy (GTDB): domain Bacteria; phylum Fusobacteriota; class Fusobacteriia; order Fusobacteriales; family Fusobacteriaceae; genus Ilyobacter_A. The sequence goes on along the minus strand of CAXXOH010000003.1, from coordinate 822,041 downwards.
AAGACCCTGAGCATGCCATAGAGGGAGCTATTAGATTTGCAGCTCATTCAGGTGGGCAATTCATCGACATGGCGGTTCATGATATCGATTTAGCCAGATGGCTACTGGATGCTGAACCTAAACAAGGTTGGGCAATCGGAGGATGCTACGCACATCCTGAGTTTGGCCAATACAAAGACGGAGACAACGTATCGGCGTTGATGAAATTTGACAACGATGCAATGGCGTTTTTATTCGCCGGCAGAACAGCTCCGCACGGGTATAATGTAGAAACTGAAATTATAGGGACTGAAGGTATTTTGAGGATTGCAAATGTACCTCAAAAGAATTTGGTTGAGATACTAGATACTACTGGAGTGAGGAAAGAGTGTTCGCAAAACTTCCTAGAGAGATTCGAGCAGGCTTATGTAGATGAGCTGCAAGAGTTTGTAAACTGTATAGTTGAGGGAAGGAAACCTAATGTGACTGTATATGACGGTACCAAGGTAACAGAGGTTGCTTATGCACTTAAAGAATCATTCGAGACGGGAAAACTAGTTGATATAGAGTACGGAAAATAAGCAATAAAAAAAGGGATATACCTAAAAGGTATATCCCTAAATTTTATCCTCTAGATAATGGAATGTAAGCGCTAGGAAAGGATAAGCAAAGTTAATTACTAGATTCGCTAGCGGTGCAAGGTAAATAGTTAGCGACAAAACTCCGAAAACTACCAAAAGATCTGAGTATATGTTAAGAGACTTTATGTTGAATTTTTTCAGGCGAGTTCCTAGATGCATCAGTGAAAAAATAGAGATTATATACAGTGAAAAAACTATAAGGAACATTGTAGCCTTTTCTATGGTTATATCGTTGAATATGTTGAAGACTACATTGAAGCAGATAACTATGATATGGAAAAAGTGCACTGTTTCCAATTCGTCTAACAGCAAATTCCCTTCAATACACTCATTTAGCAAAAATCTCAAATCGTTGTGAAATAAACTTATTGTAGTCAGCGCGATTAATCCGTTGAAAATTAACAGATTGTTTCTCAGGCTTATGCTTGTTGTCATAACAGATGCTGAAAAGACCATAATAGCCATAATGCTCAAAAATACAGAGATGCTTAAAATTTCTAAATACTTTTCCTTAAGAATTGGTTTTGAAATCATGATTTTCACCTCTCTTGCCTTAATGAATCTACGTTGTAGATTGTTAAAATTTCTTTTCAATATAAGTATAGCATAAAAAAACTTTGCATAAAAAAGAATAGTCAGCCAGTTGTGTTAATATTTTTTAACATCAGGAGTCAAAAACCAGACTAAATCGATATATATGTGTTTTAAAAAACGAGAAGTTCCTTAAACGAAACATTTTTCTCTTAAAAAAAACATCGAAAAATAAAGTTTTGTATTTACAAAAATTGAAAAATATTTTATAATAATAGAAATAATGCACACGTATGCAAAGGATGAAGAGTTATGTCTGTAACAATAAAGGATATCGCTAAGATAGCTGGAGTAAGCCATTCTACAGTCTCTAGGAGTCTTAACGACAGCCCACTTATTTCGGAGAAAACTAAAAATAGGATAAAGCAGATTGCTAAAGACCTGGATTTTCAGTTTAATGCAAATGCCAGAAGTCTTAATACAAAAAAAACTGGAACAATAGGCATAATTTATCCAGAGCAAATGGAAGAATTTCGTGTGAACCTATACCACAGCAGTTTGCTGAGTGATATAAGGTACAGCCTTGAAAGGGGAAATTTAGACAGCATTGTTACTTTTCCCCGAAACAGGTTTACTAAAGAGAGCAACATAAAAAAACTTATAAATCAAAAGAAAATAGACGGACTCATTATAATTTATGCCGATATAAGCAAAGAAGAGCTAGAATTTATAAAAGAAGCTGGAATCCCACATATTTTCCTGCACTACATACCTACGCTGGACGCAGAAGACAAGATAGAGCTTATAGCGACCGACCATTATTTTGGAGGAAAGATAGCTGCGGAGCACCTATTGGAGCTTGGGCATCGGAAGATACTTTGCCTTACTGCTGATTATTCTATTGGTGGGCAGGAATTTTTGCAGAGAACAGAGGGGTATAGAAGTGCCCTTGTAGAAAAAGGGGTAGAAGTTGACGAAAAACTTATAATAGATGGCAACTTTACTTTTGAGTCAGCTTATAAAATAGTGTTGGAAAACAAAAACTTATTTGAAAGTGTAACCGCAGTATTTGCTCAAAATGATCTGATGGCATTAGGTGTTATCAGAGGGCTAAACGAGATAGGATTCAGCGTACCTGAAGACATCTCTGTGATTGGATATGATGATTCTGAAATGGGCATGTACTTTAAACCTAAACTGACAACTGTGCACCAGCCAAGGGAAGAGCTTTCGAAAATTGCCTGCGAATACCTTATAGAGGTACTTAACAAAAAGTCGGTTTATATTGAAACTCCTGTGTATAAGTTTGTTAAGCCTACTCTGGTAATCAGAGAATCTACAAGTAAGAAGAAGTAGTGTGGGGTATAAAAAATAGCATTTTTGCACACGTATGCATAAACATTGCTTAAAGTGATAATAGTCTAATTTTAAATATAAATGTTTTTCTGTAAGTGCAACTTTTTAGAAGTGTGCTTGCTCAACTAAAATAGTCCTAAATAAGCAACACAGTTATATATTGTGGGAATCCTAACCACGAAAAAAATCCTAAAAAAGTAGAGGAATGACAGCTGTCACCCTCTATTTTTTTAGGATTTTTTATCAAATTTCAGAGAAGAGGAGCTTTGCATCCTATTGGGGCTTTAAAGTATCTGCTGAGGAGCGGCTTGTTGTTGACAGTGTGGGTTATTGTCAAGATGGTAGTTTTTGCTTATGAATGTGTGTTTGGAATTATTTAAAAATTAATGAATATAAAAATAGTTTGATATATTGATATGGTGGAGTATACTTAAAAATGTAGTCTTGAATATGTGTAACATATATTGTTAAAATAGAACTAAAAAACAAACTCTATAAAAAAAATAATAAAGGATTGAATCTGGGTAGAAGATTTAAGTTGCTTGTTTTAGTTTGAAGTTTAGCTCTGCAAGTTTTGAGATTATTGGCATATAGTTCATATAAAGTTAAATTAATTGTTTTAGAAAAAAATGTTAAAAATTTTAAAGATAATATCTTGGGGTGAAAGATATTTAAAAAACATAAAAAGTGTTTGCAAAATGCAAGAACTGTGTGTTAAAATAGTATAAATTGTTATTATTTACACTATTTTGAATTTAATTCATAAAGTATAATTTGAAAGGAGAGGGGTTATGGAAGCAAAACAATTTTTATGTCCACCACAAATTTTTTATGGTGAAAATGCACTTGAATTAGCAGGGGAGAAACTTGCAACCCTTGGTAAGAAAGCTTTAATAGTAACAGACAAGATGATGGTTCAACTTGGCTATATTTCAAATTTAACAAAGGTATTAGACGCAAATGGAGTAGAGTACGCTATTTACGATGGAGCTAACGCAGAGACTCAAGACGTTTTCGTAGATGAAGGATTAGAAATCTACAAAAAAGAAGACTGCCAGTTTTTAATTGCATTAGGTGGGGGAAGCCCAATTGATACAATGAAAGCTATAGCGGCAATGGTAACTAACCCAGGGAAAATAACTGATTACATGGGGAAAGTAATACCTAACGAAACTCCTAAAATGGTTGCTATACCTACAACTGCAGGAACAGGATCGGAAGCTACTCAGTTTACAATCGTAGCAGATACTAAAAACGATGTAAAAATGCTATTAAAAGGGCCAAATGTAATACCTGATATAGCAATCGACGACCCATTATTGACTATGTCTGTTCCTCCAAAAGTAACTGCAGCAACTGGAATAGATGCTTTAACTCATGCAATTGAAGCATATACTTCTTTGAAAAACCAACCTTTAACTGACACATATTCTCTTGCTGCTATCAAAAGAATCGCAGATAACTTGAGAAAGGTTGTTGAGAACGGGAAAGACGTAGAAGCTAGAAGTGAAATGATGTTGGCTTCTTTAGAAGCTGGAATGGCATTCAACAATTCTTCTGTAACTATAGTTCACGGAATGTCAAGACCAATAGGAGCTATTTTCCATGTTCCGCATGGAGTATCAAACGCTATATTACTTCCTGCTTGCTTGGAGTTTGCAATGGAAGGATGCCCTGAAAGATTTGCTAAAGTAGCAGAAGCTATGGGAGTAGATACTAGAGGACTTTCTGACATAGAAGCAGCTAAAAAAGGTGTGGAAGCTGTAGCTAAACTATGCAGCGATGTTCAAATTCCTTCAAAAGTATCTGAACTAGGTGTTGACGTTGCTAAATATGAAGCGTCATTGGATAAAATGGCATCAGATGCATTAGCTAGCGGAAGCCCTAACAACACAATGAAACAACCTACAAAAGAAGATCTAATCGCTATATACAAAAAATTAATCTAGTTAAAAAAAGAGCTGCCCGAGGGCAGCTCTTTTATTATTTTTCGCCTTTTTTCTTCACTATGAACTGTATAGGGCACCCATCAAAACCAAAGGCCTCCCTGAATTTGTTCTCTAAATATCTTAAATATGAGAAGTGCAGCAGATCCGGGTGGTTACAGAAAATTATGAATTTCGGTGGAGCCGCTGTTGCTTGTGTAGCGTAGTTTATTTTTACAACTCTTCCTTTTCTAGTAGGCGGTGCATTTAATATTGTAGCTTCGTTTAAAATAGTATTAAGAAGACCTGTAGAAATCCTTTTTGTATACTCCTCTGACACGAAATTTGCAAGCTCGAGCAGTTTTAGAGTCCTTTGCCCGGTAAGGGCTGATACGAACTCTATAGGTGCGTAGCTTAAGAATGGAAGGTCCACTCTCAACAGATCCACATAATTTTTCATGGTGTTCGTTTCTTTTTCCACTATATCCCACTTGTTTATGACTATTATTATAGGTTTTTGCTCCTCGTGGGCTATACCTGCAATTCTTTTGTCCTGGTCTGTGAGACCTTCTTTTCCGTCTAGCATTAAAAAGCACACGTCGGCTCTCTTTATAGCTTTTATAGCACGAAGCACCGAATAGTACTCCAGGGATTCTTCTACTTTTGATTTTCTTCTAATCCCAGCCGTATCGATTAGGACATATTTTTTATCATTATAGCTAAAAGAGGTATCTATGGCATCCCTTGTAGTCCCCGCTATATCACTGACTATAGTTCTTTCTTCCCCCATAAGCCTGTTTACAAGAGAGGATTTCCCCGCATTTGGCCTACCGATTATGGCTATTTTTAGGCCCTCTTCTTCCTCTGGAAGCTCTATTTTGTTTATTTTGTCCGTAATCTCATCCAGCATGTCTCCCAGGTTTGTCTTGTGTTCTGCCGATATAGGTATAAGCGAATCAAATCCTAATCCCCAAAACTCGTACACGCTGTCTTGTTGGTCGAGATAGTTGTCTACCTTGTTTACTATAAGTATAACATGCTTGTTTTTCTTTCTCAGTACGTATGCTATCTCCTCATCTAAAGATGTCACCCCGGCTTTACCGTCAACTATAAAGAGTATGACGTCTGCCTCATTCATGGCCACCTCGGCCTGCTGCTTTATCTTAGACATCATAAAGTCGTTGTTTCTAGGCTCCAAACCTCCGGTGTCTACCAGCACGAACTCTGTACCGCACCACTCTGTTTCTCTGTAAAGTCTATCCCTGGTCACACCCGGCTGATTATCTACTATTGATAACCTTTCACCGATAAGCTTGTTAAACAGGGTAGATTTCCCAACATTTGGCCTCCCTACTATTGCAACAATAGGTTTCATTTTTAACCCCCAATTTATATAATAATTTATTTTTTATTTCCGTATTTTTTGATGTTTTTAAAGTTTCTAGTAACTGCCTCTTTTTGTTTGTACTTTTTATTTATATCTTTTTCTACAAAGATCTTTCTGCCAGTAAAAGGGTCCACCTCTGTGTAGTACATAAGTGTGGAATAGGTGGAAGGCGTAGGTGTAAATATCTGCACCTGCTCCGGATTTATCTTGAGCTCGCTGCTGGCAAAATCTTTTAGCTTTTTCATATCCACTTCTGTACATCCCGGATGAGCAGCGATAAGGTAATATGTGAGAAACTGCTTTTTATCGAACTTTTTATTTAATTCGTAAAAGCTGTCTTTAAAATCTTTCAGAACGGATTTCCCGGGTTTTCCCATATGAGAAAGGATGCGGTCCTCCGTATGCTCCGGTGCAATTTTCATCTGACCGGAGACATGGTCTTTTACGAGTTCCTCCAGGTAAAGGTTCCCACAGGCGTTGTCGTTTAGGATCAAGTCGTACCTCAAACCTGAAGCGATAAATACCTTTTTAACCCCTTTTATACTTTTGATGCTTTTCAAAAGCCTGAGCTGTTTTTTGTGGTTGACTTTAAGAGCTGGGCAGGGATGTGGGTAAAGACACCTCTTGTCTTGGCAAGCACCCTTTTGGAGTTTTTTGCCGCACTCTATGCCGTACATGTTTGCCGTGGGACCTCCCAAATCGGAGATATATCCCTTAAAGCTTATGTCCTGCACTATGTTTTCAGCCTCAGCTACTATAGAGGCCTCGCTTCTCTCAACTACCGTCCTGCCCTGATGGACGGCTATGGAGCAGAAATTGCACTCCCCGTAGCAGCCCCTGTGAGTGGTTATGGAGTTTTTTATTGTGTCAAGGGCTCTGACCTCGCCCTGGGCTCTATAATAAGGATGGACTTTCCTCTCAAAATCCATATTGTAGATTTCGTCTATCTCGTCCCGTGTAAGACGTTTTGAAGGAGGGTTTTGCACCAAATACCTGGTATCCTGCTTTTGGCATAAGCCGTTTGCTGTGACGGGGTCATTGTTGGCGTAAAACTTTTCAAAGGCTTCGATAAACTTAAATTTATCGGAAACGCAATCTTCGTAGGACGGCAGCTCCAGATAAGCTTTCTCTTTTTCCTTTGATATGTAGCAGATCCCCCTTATACCTCTCCAGTCATCTCCTGACTGAAATGCCCTGGCAAGCTCGAGCATGGACTTTTCCCCCATGCCATACGAGAGTATGTCCGCCTTGGCATCGAAAAGCAATGATTTCCTAAGCTTGTTGGACCAAAAATCATAGTGCACAATCCTTCTGAGGCTGGCCTCGATTCCGCCTAAGACTATTGGGGGCCCGTCTTTGAAGTGTTTTTTTATAAGGTTGGTATAAACTATGCAAGCCCTGTCAGGCCTCCTGTCGTTGAGGCCTCCTGGGGTAAAGTCGTCATTCTTCCTCTTTTTTTTGGTGGCGGTGTAATTTGCAACCATGGAGTCCACGGCTCCGGCTGAAACTGCCCAAAACAGCTTTGGCTCCCCGAGCCTTGTGATATCAGTGGGGGAGTTTGTGTCCGGCTGGGCTATTATGCCGACCCTGTATCCGTTTTTTACGAGAAACTTTCCTATAACTGCGGAGCCGTTGTAGGAGGTATCTATATATGTATCTCCGGAAATCAGGATAACATCAAGCTCTCTCCAGCCGATTTTATCCATCTCTTCCCGGGTTGTAGGTAAAAACATAAAAACCACCTTATATAAACAGATTTACCACACATTATATCATAAAAAACGAATTATTAGAATTTATTTTTAAAAATACAACCCCAAATAAAGTTAAAAAAAAATAAATATAATATGAAAAAAAATTAAAGTTTAAACTTTTTGACAAACTGTGATTTTGGGATAGTATCAAAAAAATAGGATTTTTGCCCAAAGCCTGGTCCAAAATGTACCAGCAGATAAAACCTATTCATGAAATATATATGTAGATTGAAAATATAAATTATGTTTACGGTTGTTTATGGGCTAAACTTGTCTTGAAGTGATATTATGTAGGTGTAGAGGAGGAAGTGACCGTTTATAGGGTGGTTATTTTCTAACCTGCATAGTTTTTCATTTCCTAGGGAGAGTTATGAAAACTTTTAATTGAGTATACTTAAAAAAACAGGGAGAGGTGGATTTTTAATGAAAAAATTAGCAACTTTAGTAGCAGGATTATTACTTGTTGGAGCAGTAGCAAGCGCAGCAGACTACTCAGCAACAACACAAGTTAACTTCAAAAACGACGCAGGAAATGACGCTCACGAAATCGAGTGGGAAGTAGTATCAGGTTACATGGCATTAGGAGACAACCTAACTTTCACATTCGACATCGACAAATACTTTGAGGAGTTATCTGACAAAGAGTCTTTCGACAATGAACTAGGGTTATCTTACAGACTGCCGTCAACAGAAATGATGGGAAAAGTTTTCTCAAACGAGGTTTCATTAAAATATGAAGTGTCAGACATAGCTTCAGAAGGAGAAGACGGAGAAGACAGCGATACTACTAAATTAGTATACGTAACTTCAACTGACTTAGCAGGAGTATCTACAAGTTTAGAGTTAGTAGGCGGAGTAACTGAAGACAAAGACAACTACGAAGCAAACTTATACCTTGGAAAAGGGTTTGGGCCTTTCAGCGCATCACTTGAATACTTAAATAGCTTCGCTCCAGATGCTTCAGGTGACGATGAAACTAACACAGAATTAAACGCTTACCTAAACTACAACTACGACCTTGGTATGGGATTCACGTTCAACACAGAGCTTGGTTACGAAGCTCCTCAGTTTGAGTCTGGAGATACAAAAACTGCAGAACTTTACCTAGCGCCTCAAATAAAATACACTTACGCAATCAACGAAGAAACTAGCTTCTTCACTGGTGCAGTTTATGAAGCAGTAAGCCTTAAATCAGATGGAGCTATTGATAATACTTATTCGAAAAAAGACGGAGACGGAAAAGTTTACCTTGGATTCTCTTACTCAAAATAATAAGGGTTAACAACCGGGCCGGTAAAACCGGCCCTTTTTTTATGCACGGAAATATTTACTCTGATAATGAATAGGTGTGGATACAATAGCTGAAAAGCTCTACCTAAAGATTATCAATAAATTATTGAATTTATCTATAAAAACTTTTTCAGCCACAGAGTTTCACAGAGAAAACAACCTAAAATAAAAATAATTTTAGTCACGAATCTTCACGGATCACACGAATCGAATAAAATCTTTGAGCAACGCTTTCTTTATATAGCCCTATTAATTTCACTTCTCTGTGAAACTCTTTATTTTCCTCTGTGTCACTCTGTGACCAAAATATCATTTTATTTTTATTCGTGTCCATTCGTGGGATTCGTGACTAAAAAAGTGTTTTTCATTATCGACCTTAGATAAATTCAATAATTTACTCAGAATTTAGCATTTAAAATGTTAAACATATGAAAATCATAATTAATTATATAAGGTATAAATTTTTGCTAATAATTGTCGAGGCTTTTTCATAAGCCTTTTTTTGTTAAGATAAACATAAAAATATATATTTTCAATTTATTAGATATATAGAAACAATACTTAGCTTTAGGCCATAAAAAATAGGCTGCACCCGTAAATGAAGAAATATTTTCTTTTACAAAAAGGTAAAAATGGGATATAATTTATATTGTTATTAATGAGGGAGAGCACAACATAATGTGTTGTTGCTTTGGAAAATGACTATATATAGTGGGGTGAAGAGTTTGATTTTACAGGACTGGTTGGGAAAAGATAATAAATTGGGGTACGATATATGGGAAAATAAGTACCAAAACGACGGCGAAACTTTTGAGGAGTGGCTAGACAGGGTGTCTGCAGGGGACGATACCCTAAAGAACATGATAGTGAATAAGGAGTTCATATTCGGAGGGAGGATACTCGCCAACAGGGGCCTGAATAATATAGAGGGTAGAAAGATAACTTATTCCAACTGTTATGTTATAAAAAAACCTGAAGACAACTTAGAGTCTATATTTGATACTGCGAAAAAACTTGCCAGAACATTTTCCTATGGCGGGGGATGCGGGGTAGATATATCAAACCTTAGGCCTAAGGGGGCGCAGGTGAAGAATGCTGCCAGGGCAACGACCGGAGCAGTTTCGTTTATGGACCTGTATAACCTTACTACTGACATAATAGGTCAGAATGGTAGAAGAGGGGCGCTTATGCTCTCCATGGACATCAACCACCCGGACGTAAGTGAGTTCATAAAGGTAAAATCCGACCTAAATAAAATAAAAAAAGCAAATATTTCCGTAAGGGTTAACGATAAATTTATGAGGGCAGTGGAGGATAACAAAAACTACAAGACCCAGTTTATAGTAAGGGATACGGGTGAGACTATAGAAAACGAGGTAAATCCTAAGGAGCTTTTTAAAGAGCTCGCATATCAAAACTGGAACTACGCAGAGCCAGGGGTGCTTTTTTGGGATAACATATCAAACTGGAACCTGCTCAGCGAGGATCATGAGTTCGAATATGATGGGGTAAACCCGTGTGCAGAAGAGCCTCTTCCAGCAGGCGGGAGTTGCCTTTTAGGCAGCCTAATACTACCTAGCTTTGTAAGAAACGGAGTATTCGACTTTGAAAAGCTGAGAGAAGCTGTGAAGAACGCTGTAAAAGCTTTAAACGACGTATTGGATGAAGGCCTGCCTCTACACCCTCTAAACGAGCAGCAGGAATCTGTGAAGGACTGGAGGCAGATCGGGCTTGGCATACTAGGCGTGGGGGATATGCTGATACACTTGGGTATAAGATACGGTTCCCAGGAATCGCTTGAATTTTGTAATGAGGTGTCCAAGACCATAATAGATACAGCTATATTAGAGAGTTGTATGCTTGCAAAGGAAAAGGGGGCGTATCCTAAATTTAAAAAAGACAAGGTATTGAGCTCACCTTTCTTGAGGGAAAATGCAAGCGAAGAGACTATAAAGGCCGTAGAGGAATATGGGCTTAGAAACTCTCAACTGCTTACCATAGCTCCCACTGGAAGCATAGGAACCATGCTTCAAATGTCAACCGGGATAGAGCCCAACTTTGCATTTTCTTATACTAGGAAAACTGAGAGCCTGCACGGGGAGGATGTCTATTACAAGGTGTATGTGCCTATAGCTAAGAACTACATGGAAAAACACGGAATAGAGAGTGAAGATGAGTTGCCGGACTTTTTTGTAACTGCGCAAAATTTAGACCCTATTGAGAGAGTCAAAATGCAGGGTATATGGCAGAAAAGGATAGATGCGAGTATATCTTCTACTGTAAACCTGGTTAATGAGACCACCGTGGAAGAGGTGGAAAAAGTGTACATGGAAGCCTGGAAAAACGGATTGAAGGGCCTCACTGTATACAGGTCAGGTTGTGCTAGGGAAGGAATACTTACACTAGACGATGCGCCTGAGGAGCAGATTGAGCTAAACAGGGGAGAGTTAAAACCGATAGCAGACGATACGGTATACTACCCTAAGGCGCTTAGAATAGGTTGTGGAAAATTAAAACTTATGATAGGATACTCTGACGAAGAGAAAAGGATACAGGACATATACGCTATTAGAAGCGGTCAAGGCGGATGTGAGAAAAACATCCAGTCCACTGCTATCTATATGTCAGGTATGCTGAGGCTCGGAGGGAACATATTCATGCTTGAAAAAGCCATTGAGGGTATAAGTGCATGCAACTCTTTCGCCATGTCTAGGGGCAGGGGTGAAAACGTGTCTAAGGGTACCACTTGCGCATCTTCTATACTATATGCCTTAAGAGAGTTTGAAGTAGATAAGGGTCTAAACGACTATGTAAGAGCTGAAAGGTTCAAACTTGTGGAAGAAGCAAGGCAACAAAACAAAGTGATCTGCCCGGAGTGCGGCGAGGAGCTAGAAATCTCCGGAGGCTGCTACTCTTGCAGAAGCTGCGGTTACTCGAAATGCGACTAGGAGGAATAGAGAAATAATGGATAAAGTAAAAGTAAAAGTTGTAATAGAAAATGGAGTTGAACTCCCTAAATATATGACAAGCGGATCTGCCGGAATGGATATAAGGGCGCACATAGAAGATGGCGTGACCCTTAAACCGCTTGAAAGAAAACTTATACCAAGCGGTATAAGGATGGAGATACCGGAGGGATATGAGGTGCAGGTAAGGCCTAGGAGCGGTCTTGCACTAAAGCACGGGCTCACTGTACTGAATACGCCCGGTACGGTTGACAGCGACTACAGAGGGGACATAGGGGTAATACTGGTGAATCTAAGCAACGTGGAGTACACAGTGAGCCCTGGAGAGAGAATAGCCCAGTTGGTTGTGAACAAGGTGGCCCAGGCGGAGCTAGTGGAAGTGAAAGAATTGAATGAAACTGAAAGAAACTCCGGTGGCTTTGGCCATACTGGGAAGTAGAGTGGTAAACGCCACTCTTTTTTATGGGGAGAATATATAATAAAGTATAGAGAAGGAGAACAGATGAGGGTAGTAAAAAGAGATGGTAAGCAAGTTGAATTCAATGTCGAGAGGATAATAAATGCCATAACTCTTGCGGAGAATGTGACGAGTGTAAAGGTGCCGGCTGAATTTAAAAAAGAGATAGCTGAAAACATAGAGAAGCTGGATGGGGAAAAAATCCATGTGGAAGAAATACAAAATATGGTGGAAAAGTACCTTATGAAGTCGTACCCTGAGGTTGCCAAAAAATACATATTATATAGGGAAAAAAGAACTATAGAGAGGGAGAAAAAATCTAAACTCGTTAGAACGTACAACGAGATAGTTAACATAGAGGATAATGATATAAAGAATGAAAACGCCAATATGAACGGCAACACCCCTGCTGGTCAGATGATGAAGTTTGCCAGTGAGGTCGCAAAGGACTACACACACAAGTTCCTGCTAAAGGAGGAGTTTTCAAGGGCACACAAAGAGGGGCTGATACATATACATGACTTGGACTACATGCCAAGTAAGACGCTTACCTGTGTGCAGTACGACTTAGAAGAGATATTTGAAAACGGATTTGACACCAGAAACGGGCATATGAGAGAGCCGCAGTCTATATCGACTTACGCCGAGCTTGCGGCTATAATTTTTCAGACCAACCAAAATGAGATGCACGGTGGCCAGGCAGTACCTGCACTGGACTTTTTTCTGGCACCGGGGGTATTGAAGTCTTACAGGAAATACCTGGCAAAGTCCATAGTTAGGAGCATAGATTTTGCAATGGACAAAGAGCTCGACAGTGCTGTTGTAAAAAAATATATAGATGAAAATGTACACTCAATAGAAACCTGCCATGAGGAGTTAGAGCTATTGAGCGGCTTTGTAGCTGACAGGGTAGGTGAAGCCGAGCTGAGTAGGAAAATAGTGACAAAAGCCGCTAAAATGGCACATGAGGACACCAAAAAGGAAACCTACCAGGCAATGGAAGGCTTTGTGCACAACCTAAACACCCAGCATTCCAGAGGTGGGAACCAGGTGGTATTTAGTTCGGTAAATTACGGGACGGACAGTTCGCCTGAAGGAAAGCTTGTGGTCAAGGGGATACTGGATGCGACAGAAAGAGGCCTAGGGGAAGGGGAAACCCCTATTTTCCCTATACAGATACTTAAAGTAAAAGAGGGAATAACATATAGCGATAGTGATTTTGAGAAAGCTATTGAAAACATAGAAGACGCTGTGAATGGTAAACTGGAGTATGAGGCGCCTAACTTCGACCTGTTTGTAAGATCTTGCGAAGTGACCTCTAAGAGGCTCTTCCCGAATTTTCTATTCATGGATGCTGAGTTCAATAAACACGAGAAGTGGGACCCAAGCGATCCTGAGAGGTGGAAGTACGAAGTGGCCACCATGGGTTGTAGAACCAGGGTATTCGACAACTTAAACGGCGAAAAAAGCAGCATAGGTAGGGGGAACCTGTCGTTTACTTCGATGAACCTTCCTAGATTGGCGATACTGGCTAAAAAAGAGGCCGAGGAGAGGTTCCAGAGTACAGAGGACAGGGAAAGCTACGCAGTGGATAAGTTCTACTCAAGTGTAGAAGAGACAGCGGAACTTGTCGCCGAGCAGCTGTACGAGAGATATCTTTTCCAAAGAACCGCCATAGTAAAGCAGTTCCCTTTCATGCTTACAAACAATATTTGGAAGGGCGGAAAGGAGCTCGGCTTAGGTGACAGACTGGAGGATATATTAAAGCAGGGGACCCTAGGAATAGGATTCATAGGACTTGCAGAAGCCTTGAAAATGCTTATAGGGGAGCACCACGGCGAAAGCGACAGAGCACAAGAAATAGGGCTCAACACTGTGAAAATAATGAACAGAATTTCAAGCAGCTATAAAGAGAAATACAGACTTAATTATGCGGTTTTAGGTACTCCTGCAGAAGGGCTAAGCGGGCGTTTCACTATGATAGACAGAAAAAGATTCGGTGTCATAGAAGGGGTAACAGACAGGGAGTACTATACCAACTCTAACCACATACCTGTGCACTATAAGGTGAACTCTTTTGAGAAAATAAAGAAGGAGGCCCCTTATCACAATCTAACACTTGGTGGGCACATAACTTACATAGAGCTTGACTCCGAAGCCAAGAAAAACCTTGTAGCTGTAATGAAAATAGTAAGGGAGATGTCCAGGCAGGGAGTAGGGTACGGATCTATAAACCACCCTGTGGACAGGTGTAGAAGCTGTGGATACATGGGGATAATACACGAAGTCTGCCCTAAATGTAGTGATGACAACATAAGCAGAACCAGGAGGATAACCGGATATCTTGTGGGTGGTCTGGAAAACTGGAATTCATACAAGCAAGCTGAAGAAAGAGACAGGGTGAAACACTCGGTGTAGGCTAAAAGCTGGCATTTTATGTGTATTTTTTAGCATAAGTATTGAGTTGGTTTAAGGTAATAGAAATAGAAAAGCATTTTTTTAGTCACGAATCGCACTAATTGGCACTAATAAAATATATTTTGGTCACAGAGTGACACAGAGGAAAATAAAGAGTTTCACAGAGAAAAAATAAATAAAGAGACGAAAATAAAGCATGGCTTAGAGATTTTAATAAATTCTTGTGATCCGTGAAAATTCGTGACAAAAAATATCTTTAATTGTAAAAGAATTTCTCTGCGCGCTTCATGTTTGCCAGCTCTGTAAAACTCTGTGATCAAAAAAATTATGAAATAAAAAAAGCACTTGAAAGGTATAGGATATGAGGATACTAGAGATATATAGAGAAACAACTGCAGACGGTCCGGGATTCAGGTATTCTATATATTTTTCTGGCTGCCTGCACGGGTGTGCTGACTGTCATAATAAGCATTCCTGGGATTTTGAAAACGGGGTAGAGGTGACCAAAGAGGGGATTGGAAAAATCATAGAAGAGATAAATGATAATCCTATGCTAGACGGGATAACTCTAAGCGGCGGGGACCCTATGTTTTCTGCAATAGAGCTTTTGCCAGTTTTGAAAGAGTTGAAGCTGGGAACAGGGAAAAATATATGGTGCTATACGGGGTTTACCATAGAAGAAATAGATGAAAACAGGCAAAAGGACGAACTCTACTCGGCTATGTGGGAATGCTTGGAATACATAGACGTCTTGGTGGACGGGAAATTTTATAAAGAGCTGTACGACCCGGAACTCTACTATAGGGGATCGAAAAACCAGAGGATAGTAAAGGTAAGGGAGTACTTAGAAAATAAAAAAATTGTAACGAGATATTAAAAAAAGATGTTAGCCAATCGGCTAACATCTTTTTTATTTACATCTGACTTGCGGTCATTAAAAATGGCACCACTTGTTTTTTTCTAGAGACAACATTTTCAAGCCAAGCCATATTATCTTCTAATTTAACCCTAAAAGCTTTCTCCACTATATCTGCATTTTCCCCTATCGATATAACCATGGACCCGTTGTTTATTATATCTGTTATTAGCAGCAGGGAAGCGCTGTAGGAATTTTCAGACATCCTCTCGGTCATAACCCCCATGAGTTCAGATTTCTTGCTTAAAAGCCCCTGAACGTCAACTGTGTTTACCTGGGCAACAGATACCAGAAGCTCCCCCATTTTAAACTCTTTCATGTCTAGGGTGATAATTTCCATAGGTGTCTTATCCCCAAGCGATGTACCGGCTATAAGCATATCCATACCGTATTTTTTGTAGTCCACGTCAGCTATCTCTGCAAGTTCTTTTGCAGCCTCGATATCTTTTTCAGTGCACGTAGGTGACTTGAAAAGGAGGGTGTCGGATAAGATAGCGCTTAGCATAAGGCCAGCCATTTTTTTGGAAGGGACAATGCCGGCGTCCTTGTACAGGTTGTACACTATTGTAGAGGAACATCCCACAGAATCAGCCCTTATCATAAGAGGCTCGTTTGTAGCGAAGTTACCGAATTTATGGTGGTCTACTATCTCCATAATTTGGGCTTTGTCTACCCCGTCAACTGACTGGCTTCTCTCGTTGTGGTCTACCAGAATCACCTTTTTTCTATTGTAGCTGATAAGGTTTTTGGAGTGAATAGAACCGATAACCTTTCCTGAAAGGTCCACAACAGGGAAGTGAGTCTGGTCAGCTTCCTTCATGATGTCCTGTATCTCGTCAATGAAATCATTTAGTTTGAACTGGTAGAAGGTTTTGTTTTTTAGTATCCCAGAGATCGATATTGATTTAGTTATAAGCTTAAGGGTTTTGAAGTACGACTTATTTACCTTCATTATAGCGCATTCTTTCCCGGCTCTAGGGATGACCTCGTCGTCAGAATCTGTGCAGACGATTATGCATCTTGCCCCGGCTTGTATGGCTTTGTCTATATTGAAGTCTGTTGTAGTTATAAGTATATCCCCTTGAGAGATCTTATCTATGTCAGAAACCGTCTTTATATGACCGGTTATAGGTCCACCTGGGTATGTACCGCTTATTATTTCCCCTTCCAAAACCTCCTTAAGGTTTTCGAAGGTAGCCTTGAACCTGTAAAGGATATCCTCCTGGTTTAGCTCCAGGTAGGTGCTGGCAATCTCGGATATGGAGATCATGCCCTCTAGGTAGCCTTTATCATCTACTACTGGGATACTGGAAAGGTTCTTTTCTAGCATTACATCCAAGGCTTTTTGCAGAGAATCGCTGTGCTTTACCATCTCATTTTGTATTGATTTGAGGTCGCCTATCTCAGGACGCACAGTTTCGATTAGCTGTGGGAACTTTGTCTGGAAGTATTTTAAAGCAAACTCGGTTTCCTTGCTTATGTCACCTAGTCTAACTGCGTGAGCATTCGTGCCCTGGGATTTTTTCAATTCTGCATAGGCTATTGCAGAGCAGATGGAATCTGTATCCGGGTTTTTGTGTCCGAAAACTAGAATTTTATCGTTCATTTTCTCCTCCTAAAACAAGATATGTTGTATGATTAATTTTTTAATTGATTTACATTATCATATTAGATCTAAAATTGAATTCAAGTATATCATAAGTTTTTTCAAAAGTTAAGTTTTTTATAACGGGCTTATTGCCATTCGGCATGCAGTGTTTTTTAATCTGGAGTCAGTATGGAGGAACCGGCAACTCTTTATAAAAGCTTATATGCAAGGAATTTGTATATAAAAAAGGAATTTCATAAGATCTTGCTAAAAATTAAAAAGACGACTATTCAAGAGAGGGGTAGGGGAATGAAAAAGATTGAATTAGAAGATTTGCACAGTAAAATATTTCGGTTGAAGGAAAAATACGGTGGCAATAATTCGGCGATACTTCAGACTTTGATAGATTTGCAAGAGGAGTACAGGGGGTTATCCCAGGTTGTACTTCAAGAGGTGGCGCACGCCTATAACGTACACCCGGCTGAAATTCAAGGTACTGCTAGTTTTTATAGCTTTTTAAAAACCGAGGGGAAATACGGTAAGTATATAGTGAGACTATGCAGAACAATATCTTGTGAGCTAAAGGGGAAAGAGAGGATAGCAAAACAATTTGAAAATGAGCTGGGGATAAAGTTTGGGGAGACAACAAGCGATGGTATGTTTACATTGGAGTACTGCAATTGCCTGGGAATGTGCGACCAAGGGCCTGCCATCATGGTGGATGGCTGCCTCATACCAAAGGTAAAGCCAGCACATGTGCCGGCCATAATAGACAGCTGCAGGAGGGGAGCCTTAAACCAGGAGTTTAATACCACCATAGTTTCCAACGTAGTTAAGAAAGGGCCCCTATTGACAGAAGAATTTTATCCTGGAAAGGTAATAGTGGATTCTCTGGGGAAAACTTCCGAGGAGATTTTGGAAATGATAGAAAAATCCGAGCTGCGTGGAAGGGGCGGAGCCGGATTTTCCACCGGACTTAAGTGGAAACTGGCCGCAAAGGAGGAAAGTCCTCAAAAGTTTGTTATATGCAATGCAGACGAAGGGGAGCCCGGGACTTTTAAAGACCGGTATATACTGCACACGGAAGTGCATAGGGTCATAGAGGGTATGACAATAGCTGCCAGGTGCATAGGAGCAAATAAGGGATATATATACTTAAGGGGAGAATACTCATACCTTAAAGATATGATAGAAGATGCGATAATTGGTAGGAAAGAAAAAGGGCTACTTGGAGACAAAATAGGTGGAATGGAAGGGTTTGATTTTGAGATAGATATAAGGATGGGAGCCGGAGCGTATATATGCGGAGAAGAAACCGCCCTTATAGAATCACTCGAAGGGAAAAGGGGCGAGCCTAGAAACAGACCCCCTTATCCTGTGGACACGGGGTTTATGAACAATCCCACAATAGTAAACAATGTTGAGACATTTTTAAACGTGACCCTTATATGCGAAAAAGGAGTGGAATTCTTCAAGGAATACGGTACCTCAAGGTCTACGGGAACAAAGTTCTTTAGTGTATCAGGCGACATAGAAAAAGCCGGAATATATGAGCTGCCCTTCGGAATAACCATAGCACAGCTCATGAAAGAGGTTGGATGTCATGATGCAAAGGCTGTACAGGTAGGCGGGGCAGCCGGAGTGTGCATACCAAGCAGGGATTTCGATAAGATAATAGCATATGAAGCTATACCCACAGGGGGCTCTATAATAATTTTTAACGATAAAAGGGACATGCTGGATATCGCCCAGAACTTCATGGAGTTTTTCGTGGACGAATCCTGCGGTCAATGCACTCCTTGCAGAGAGGGCACCACAAAGATACTAGAAGGGATAAAAATTTTAAAACAGGGGAAATGCTCCATTGCCTACCTTAATAAACTTAAGGAACTGGCAAAAACTGTAGAGACAGCATCCAAGTGCGGGCTGGGGCAGCTTAGCATGAAGGCATTTTTATCTATTGTAAATAACTTCCAGGATGAGGTGCTTGGACGTTTGCCAAAGGAGGGATCATATGAAACCGTGTAGTTCGGACTCGTGTAGGGCGCCAAAAACGGAAAAACTCAGGGAAGCTTGCGAGGGGCAGGAGCCAGAGTGCAAACTTGAACCCATAGAGGTAGAGATAGACGGGAAAAAGCTGGAGGTGAACAAGGGAACCACAATACTTGATGCAGCGAAGAGCATCGGGATAAAGATTCCCACACTTTGTTACCACGAGGACCTTTGCGTGGCAGGGATATGCAGGATATGTGTTGTGGAGGTTGAGGGGAGTAACAACCTAGAGGCAGCCTGCTCGTATTCTATTCAATCTCCCATACGTGTAAAAACTCATACGCCAAATATAAGACGTGCAAGGAGAAATGTTTTGGATCTCTTGCTCAGCAGTCATGTAGGGGAGTGCTACTCCTGCATTAGAAACAACAACTGCGAGCTTCAGCAGCTCGCTATGGAGTATGGGATAACCGAATACAGCTTTGGACACCCAAACGAGAGAAAGCACGGGGTGGACCAGTCCAGCCACTCCATAGTGAGGGATATGGACAA
This sequence comes from uncultured Ilyobacter sp., assembly GCA_963675185.2. Lineage (GTDB taxonomy): Bacteria > Fusobacteriota > Fusobacteriia > Fusobacteriales > Fusobacteriaceae > Ilyobacter_A. The sequence goes on along the minus strand of CAXXOH010000003.1, from coordinate 802,289 downwards.
ATGTATACTGTGTAGGAGATGTGTTAGAAGCTGCATAGACCTGCAGGAGGTAGGGGTATACACCGTTAACAACAGGGGAGTAGAATCTAAAGTGGCCACATTTGGCGGGAAACCCATGAGCGAGATAATATGCATAAACTGCGGCCAGTGCGTAAACAGGTGCCCTACAGGTGCATTGCACGAAAAAGATGATACAGGAGAGGTATGGAAGGCAATAGAGAACCCGAAAAAACACGTGGTCATCCAGACTGCTCCGGCTCCAAGGGCTGGAATAGGAGAGGAGTTTGGACTAGAACCTGGGACCCCCCTTACACTTGAGATGAACACCGCTTTAAAATATTGCGGTTTCGACAAGGTTTTTGACACCACTTTTGCAGCTGACCTTACCATAATAGAGGAGGGTACAGAACTTTTGCTGAGGATAAAAGATGCCTTGGGTGGGGGCAAGTCGCATTTGCCTGTTTTCACCTCGTGTTCCCCCGGGTGGGTAAAGTATATAGAGCATTTTTACCCGGAGATGCTGGAGAACTTGTCCAGCGCTAAAAGTCCACAGCAGATGTTTGGGACAATTATAAAGACATATTACGCAGAAAAGTACGGGGTGGACCCGAAGGACATAGTCACAGTGGCACTTATGCCGTGTACTGCTAAAAAATTTGAAGCCAACAGACCGGAGATGTGCCAATCCGGGTATCAAGATGTGGACTATGGTATAACCACCAGGGAGATGGCCAAAATGTTTAAGGAGATAGGGATAGAGCTTCCGAAACTCGATAAAAGCGGTTTTGACGACCCTTTCGGCGGTGGCAGCGGCTCTGGGGTTATTTTTGGTGCAACAGGCGGAGTTATGGAATCAGCCATAAGGACCTTGTACGAGTTGGCCACCGGAGAGGAGATAGAATCTGTATTTGAAAAGGGTGAAGTGAAGGTAGTGAGGGGGTTTGAGGAGATAAAGTACGGGGAGTTAAAGATAGAAAAGGTAAGGGATGACGTGCCTGAACTATTGAGAAAGCAGTTTGGTGACCTGAAATTTTTAGAGGGTGCAACACTAAAGGTAGCTGTGTGCCATGGGACATCCAATGCAAAGAGGGTGCTTGAGAATATAAAAAACGGCGGAGAATTCAGCGAATGCCATTTCATAGAGTTCATGGCCTGTCCTGGAGGTTGCCTAGGCGGAGGTGGACAACCTATACCGACCAATGCTGAGATAAGAAAGAAGAGAGCGAAGGCTATATACGACGAAGACAGAAGTGCAAAAATCAGGAAATCTTATCAAAACCCGGCTATTGCTGAAATTTATGACAAGTTCTTGCCTGACGGCCCTTGTGCCGGTAAAAGCCACCACCTATTGCACACAAAATACACAAAACGGGGAAAAGATATAGTTTAGCCGTACTTAATACAAAAGACTTTTCTAGCTAAATATTTATATATAAAATTAGATTCTGTAGATTATTATTTGAAAGGAGTGATGTTGATGTTTGTTTTTCATAGTTTTCGGAGGTGTAAAAAAGTTTAATTCATAGAACTTAACCCTCCAGTTAGACTAAAAAAATATATTGGAGGTAAAAATGAATTTAGCAAGGGTAGCATCAGTTTTTAGAAATAAGTATAAAGTATATATAGGGGAAGAGAGATTAATTTTAGAGATAACGGGAAAAATGAGATATAATAATATGTTTCCGGTTGTAGGGGATTGGGTAGTGCTCGACGACAAAAAAGAAGCGATAGTAGATATCTTAGAGAGGAAAACAAAGCTTTCCAGAAAAGTAGCTGGAAAAGAGGTAGTGGAGCAGGTGGTGGCTGCAAACATTGACTATATTTTCATAGTTACCTCCCTAAACAAAGAATTTAACCTCTCAAGGCTTGAAAGGTATCTAAGCATTGTTTATGAAAGCGGCGCCATGCCTGTATTTGTATTGACCAAATCGGATATAGGCGAAGAGATACAGAAGAAGGTTTTGGAGCTAGAAGGGATAGCTTTTGGAGCACCGATCCATGTAGTTAACATATTTGAAAATGAAACGATAGAAGAGCTGAGGCAATATTTTAAAAGCGAAAATACCATAGCTCTTGTAGGTTCTTCTGGAGTAGGTAAGTCTACGCTTATAAACAAATTATTAGGCAAAGATATGCAGTACACCAAGGAAATAAGGGAGAAAGATGACAGAGGCAAGCACGCCACCACTACCAGAGAGATGTTTTTTTTAGATAGGGGGGTCATAATAGATACGCCCGGCATGAGGGAGCTTCAAATATGGGAAGCTGATCTTGGAAATAGTTTCCAAGACATAGAGGAGCTGGCAATCCGGTGCCATTTTAGGGATTGCGCACATGAGAATGAGCCAGGATGTGCTGTAAGACAGGCTGTTGAAACAGGAAAAATATCAAGGAAAAGACTTGAAAATTACAAAAAACTTCAAAAAGAGCTAAAAATTATAGAAAATAAAAGAGTGATGGGGCACCGCCGTATGGAAAAGGAAAAAATAAAAAATATGATGGGGAGCCTTAACGAGAGGAAAAAGATAAAAAATAGAGGTGTGTAGGAGATAAGTTTTTAAAAATAATCCAATAAAGAAAGACAGGACTTTCCGGCAAGTCCTGTCTTTCTTTATTGGATTGTAGAAATCTTAATAGGGATATTTTGGGAGGATATAAGTGATATTTTCTTAAAAAAATTCAATAACTTAATTCAAGTTGTCACCTAAGATTATCGGTGAATCATTGAATTTATTCGAAAACCTTCTTTAGACACAGAGCTTCACAGAGATTTAAAACATAAGGCGCACGGAGAAAACCTTTAATTCCTTTTTAGTTATTATCTGTACTCTGTCATCTATTAGCTGCCTTGACTCCTCTGAGGAACTCTCTATTTTACTCCGTGCAGCTATGTGTACAAAATATCAGTTTATTTGATTTTTTATTAGTGTAAATTCGTGACAAAAACAGATAGTTTTGATCTCTATAAATTTAGATCAATTCAATAATTTAAATCCAGGTAGCAAATTAGGCTAATTAATGGTTTTATATTCTCAAAATATATGTGGTATAATACATTTTGGAAATAAAGATTAGGAGGTTGAAACTTGGACGAAAATATTATAGAGAGAGTAAGAGAACTAAGAAAGAGGATAGAAAGGTACAATTATTTTTACTATGCTAAAAATAACAGCATAATATCGGATTATGAATATGACAAGCTGGTGCAGGAGTTGGAGGAATACGAAGAGAGGTACCCAGAGCTTAAGGATGCCAGCTCTCCAAGTCAAATTGTTGGCTCTAGCCTGAAGGACAGTAAGTTTACAAAAGTAGCCCATAAAAAACCGATGCTTAGCCTTTCAAATACCTATAATATAAAGGATGTGGAGGATTTTAACTCCAGGGTAAAAAAAATATTGAAGTCAGATGAAAATGTGGACTATGTTCTGGAGTTGAAACTGGATGGACTTAGCATCAGCCTTCACTATGAGAGCGGCGCCCTGGTACAGGGGCTCACCCGTGGAGATGGAGTAGTGGGGGAAGATGTAACAGAAAACATAATGCAAATAGAGAGTATACCTAAATTTCTTAGGGAGGAAGTGGATCTAGAGGTAAGGGGCGAGATAGTCCTCCCGCTAAGTGAATTCATCAAACTAAACCAGCAGAGGGAGGAAAATGGTGAAGAGCCGTTTGCAAACCCTAGAAATGCCGCCAGTGGCACCCTCAGGCAGCTGGATCCTGAAATCGTGAAGAGTAGAAACTTGGATTGTTATTTTTACTACCTGGCAGACAGCGAAAAACACGGGATACATAGGCACAATGAGAGCCTGAAGTATATAGAAAACTTGGGGTTTAAGACCACCGGCATCTACGATGTGTGCGGAAGCATAGAAGAGCTTGAGGCAAGAATAGGGTACTGGGAGAGCCACAGGGGAAATTTAGACTACGAGACCGACGGGATGGTTATAAAGGTGGACGAGATAGGATTGTATGAAAGCTTGGGGTACACCACCAAGAGCCCGAGATGGGCAATAGCCTATAAGTTTCCGGCAAAGCAGGTAAGCACAACACTTCTTGATGTTAGTTACCAAGTTGGCAGAATGGGCACAGTGACACCTGTGGCTGAACTTGAGCCTGTGGAAGTCTCTGGGAGCGTAGTGAGAAGGGCAAGCCTTCATAATTTTGACGAGATAAAAAGGAAGGATATAAGGATAGGAGACAGAGTGTTTATAGAAAAAGCTGCCGAGATAATACCGCAGGTGGTCAAGGTGGTAAAAGAGGCGAGGACCGGAGAGGAGAGGGAGATAGTAGAGCCCGAAAACTGCCCGGTTTGCGGCAGCACCCTTGAGAGAAAGTCTGGAGAGGTCGCCCTTAAATGTCTCAATGAAAGGTGCCCGGCAAAGCTTCAGAGAAGGATAGAGTACTTTGTTTCAAGGGATGCCATGAACATAGATGGGCTAGGCAGCAAGATAGTGGAGCGGTTCATAGAGATAGGCAGACTAAGGGATGTCGCAGACGTATATGACCTCCATTTGTATAGAGAAGAGCTGGAGAATTTGGATAAAATGGGGAAAAAGAGTGTAGACAATCTGGTGAAGTCCATAGAAGAGAGCAAGAAAAGAGAGTACTCCAAGACACTTTATGCCTTGGGAATCCCTTTTGTAGGTAAGTATCTGGCAAACGTCTTGGCAAATGAGAGTAAGAACATAGACCTACTCATGGAGATGGGGGAAGAGGAGCTGCTGGAGATAGAAGGTGTAGGACAAAAGGTGGCACAGTCAGTCTGCCAGTTTTTTAAGGATGAGGAAAACCTGGTTACCATAGAGAGGCTAAAAAATTATGGAGTAAACTTTTCTGCTAAGGAAGTGGCAAAAGGAGAAGATAGCCTAAAATTTCAAGGAAAAACTTTCTTGGCTACGGGTAAATTGAATCATTATACAAGGAGCGGGATAAAAGAGCTGATAGAAAAACTTGGGGGTGAAAACCTGAGCGGAGTAAACAAAAAGCTGGACTATCTAATAGTTGGAGAAAAAGCTGGGTCTAAGTTAAAAAAGGCACAGGAGCTAGGCAGTGTGACCATATTGACTGAGGAAGAGTTTATGGATATGATTTCTTAAAGGGACTTAAGTCCCTTTTTGTAATTTTTGCGTCAAAAAAGCGGGGGTGTTAAAGGTAAAAGATTGGTTGCATCAATTGACTGGGCGTGTTTATATGTGATAAAATAGTATAGGCTAGATAAAGTAGGAAACGAGAGGAGAACTAATCAATGATCAACACAGTTATGAAAAAGATTTTCGGTACTAGAAACGACAGAGAGATAAAAAGAATCATGAAAATTGTAGATGAGATAAACAAACTTGAACCCGATGTTGAAAAGCTAAAGGATGAACAGCTTAGGGAAAAAACAGTGGAGTTCAGACAAAGGATTGAAAAGGGAGAAGCCATCGATGACATATTAGTAGAAGCTTTTGCTGTTGTGAGAGAGGCGGCTAGGAGAACCCTTGGCATGAGACACTTTGACGTGCAGCTTGTAGGTGGAGTTGTGTTGCACGAGGGTAAAATAGCTGAAATGAAAACCGGTGAAGGGAAGACCCTTGTGGCTACTTGCTCAGTATATTTAAACGCCTTAACAGGAAAAGGTGTTCACGTGGTGACGGTAAATGATTACCTGGCAAAACGTGATAGCGACCTAATGGGTAGGGTATATAGATTTTTGGGCCTAACAGTTGGAGTAATATACAACAATATGCCGATGGATGAGAGAAAGCAGGCGTATGAGTGTGATATAGTTTACGGTACAAACAGTGAGTTCGGATTCGACTACCTAAGGGACAACATGGTTACAAGCTTAGAGGACAAGGTACAGAAAGCGTTACACTACTGTATAGTGGATGAGGTGGATTCTATTTTGATAGATGAGGCCAGGACCCCTCTTATAATTTCAGGGCCAGCAGAGGACACTACAAAATGGTACAAGATATTCTACCAGGTAGCAAGCCAGCTTGTGAGAAGTTATGAAACTGAAAAGATAAAGGATCCTAAACTGAAAAGATCTGGGGAGATCCCTGACGAAAAATGGGGAGATTATGAGGTAGACGAAAAAGCTAGCACAATCGTCTTAACCGAGAAGGGGATAAAGAAAGTCGAAAGTGCACTCCAAATTGAGAACCTTTATGCACCTGAAAATATAGAGCTTACCCACTACCTGAACCAGGCATTAAAAGCAAAAGAACTTTTCCAACTGGACAGAGATTACCTAATTAGAGAGGGAGAAGTAATAATAATAGACGAGTTTACAGGAAGGGCCATGGAGGGTAGAAGATATTCTGATGGTCTGCACCAAGCGATAGAGGCTAAGGAAAACGTAAATATAGCCGGTGAGAATCAAACACTTGCAAGCATAACCCTGCAAAACTACTTTAGAATGTACGAAAAACTTTCCGGGATGACAGGAACTGCAGAAACAGAGGCTACGGAGTTTGCACACACCTACAAGTTAGAGGTAATAGTGATACCTACAAATAAGCCTGTGATAAGAGAGGATCTTCCAGATCTTGTGTATAAGACCCATTCAGAAAAGGTAAACGCTATATTAGACAGGATCACTGAGCTAAATGAAAAAGGGCAGCCGGTGCTCGTAGGAACTATATCTATTGCAAATTCGGAGATGCTTTCTACACATCTAAAAAGAAGGGGAGTAAAGCATAACGTCTTGAATGCAAAATACCATGCTAAAGAGGCGGAAATAGTGGCACAGGCAGGAAGAAAGAGCGCTGTAACCATAGCTACCAACATGGCAGGTAGGGGAACAGATATAATGCTTGGTGGTAACCCTGAATTTATGGCTATCGGTGAGCTGGGTAGCAGGGATGCCGAAGGTTATAAAGAGATGCTTGAAAAATATAAATTCCAATGCGATGCCGAAAAAAGTGAAGTTCTTGATTTAGGAGGACTCTTTATACTGGGGACTGAAAGGCATGAAAGTAGGCGTATAGACAACCAGCTAAGGGGGCGTTCTGGAAGGCAGGGTGACCCTGGTGCAAGTGAGTTTTATCTATCCTTGGAGGACGAACTCATGAGGCTTTTTGGTTCTGAAAGGGTAGCAAACGTAATGGACAGGCTTGGATTCCCTGAAGGAGAACCTATAACTCATAAGGTTATAACAAGAGCCATAGAAAATGCCCAGAAAAAAGTAGAATCCAGAAACTTTGGAATAAGAAAGTCTCTACTTGAGTTTGACGACGTAATGAATAAGCAAAGAGAGGTAGTGTATTCAAGCAGAAACGAGGCTCTTGCTAGGGAAAACCTAAAAGAAACGGTTATAACTATGCTAAGAGATACTGTCTATGATGTGGCCTATGAAAATCTAGTTGGTGAAATGAAAGAGGACTGGGATATAGATGGATTTGCAGAAAAGATATTGGAACTTTATGGGCACGAGATAGCCGATAAGAATGAATACTTGTCAATGAATAGGGAAGCCTATGCAGACAAACTTTGTGGAAGACTCATTGATATTTACAATGCTAAAGAGGAAGAGGTTACAAGCCACATAATGAGAAGGCTTGAAAAGTACATACTTCTTGAGGTTGTAGATGCAAGGTGGAGAGAAAACCTGAAAACTCTGGATTCCCTGAAAGAAGGAATATACCTCAGATCTTACGGGCAAAAAGATCCCATAGTTGAGTACAAAGTGCTTAGCGGTGAGCTGTACAACAAGATGCTTGCCACTATAAAACAGGAAGTATCATCTTATCTGTTCAAGATAAAAATTAGGGAAAGATCCGAGGAGGAACTTGAGGTAAAAAGAAAACCTACTGAAAGGGTAGTCTACTCACATGGTGACGAAAGTGAAGATGAAAGCAGCAAGCAGAGGAGTACTCATAAAATAGGTAGAAACGACCTTTGTCCTTGTGGAAGCGGGAAAAAATATAAAAAGTGTTGCGGGAGAGCATAATTAAGGAGTTGAAATGATGAAAGCGTATAAAATTGTATTAACGGGACTTTTCATATTTATATTAACTGCTTGTTCTGGAATAACAGTTGGGGAGGGCAGGTTTGGCTTAAAAGAAAAGGGCGAGCAGGAAGTTGTATTAGAAAAATATAAGCTCAGGGTTGAAAACATAAAAGATCCTAAAGGGTTTGTAGATAAGCTGGTAAAAGAGTCCTACCTAAGGATAGAGACACCTTCTTCACACATAATGAACAGGGTACTCAGCAACAAAGAGAGAGATCTAATGATCTCTTACAGTAAGATGGAAGACCTAAATGAAAAGCAGGTGAAAAAACTGAGAAAGTTGCTTAATTCCCTTATTGGAAGAAGGACGTTTTTCAATGAAAACGCCTGGTATAACAGGAAGGTTTCTCAAAGTGTGATCGAACTTGCAGAAATTTCAAAAAAGGAAAAACTCAGCAGAAAAGAACTTAAAAATTTGAATGCGAGGGCTCTTTATGAGGCTTACAGCGATTATTTTTCAAATTTAGAAAAATGGAAATAGTCCACTACTTGTGGGCTTTTCTTTTTAGATAATAAAATTATTGGAGGTTGAGATGGTAGACCTACACATGCATTCCAAATGTTCTGACGGGACCCTTGAACCGGAAGAGTTGGTGCAGTTAGCAAAGAAAAGGGGAGTACGGGTAATAGCCCTTACGGACCACGATAGTGTAGATGGTTTAGAGAGGGCAGGTAAGGAAGCAGAAAAACAAGGGGTAATACTTGTGAACGGTATAGAATTTTCAACAAATTACTTTGGGAAAGAGGTACATATACTGGGCTATTTTTTGGACCTGACCGATGAGGTTTTTTTGGGAAAACTCGAGGAGTTAAAAGTGGAAAGAGGGAACAGAACTGTAAAAATACTGAAAAAACTTTGTGACAGGGGGCTCTCGCTCACAATGGAGGAGGTATTCATGGAGGTTACCGGACCAGTGGTTAGTAGGACCCACATAGCCAACGCTATGATGAAAAAAGGGTATGTATACACCAGAACGGAGGCTTTTAGGCAGTATATAGGGGAAGGCGGGTCAGCCTATGTGCCGAAAACCATAATAAGCCCAAATGAAGCTGTAAGACTTATAAGAAGAAATGGCGGTATAGCCGCTATTGCCCATCCAAAACTAATAGGAATGGGTAGGGAGAAGGTATTGAGGCTTATAGACGAGTTGATAGGAGATGGCTTGGATGCTTTGGAGACCTATTACCCAGGGTATAGCAATGAAGATATAAAGTTTTATGAAGATACCTGCAAGGAAAAGGGGCTTTTAAGAACCGGGGGATCTGATTACCATGGCCTTAACCGCGAAGGGGTACAGATAGGAGATATGAATGTACCGTTTGAGGTTTATGAAGACTTGATGGAGAGATTTTGCCAGAGAAAAACATCAATTGAAAGTTTATGAAAAAAGTGTTAAAATATTTGAGGTTGTTTTTTAAATTAAGAGCTTTTTTAATACAGTAATTCTGTGATCAGAAAAAGATTTGTGAAAATCAGTTTCAATATATGACAAAAATTTAGTTGGATTTATTAGTTTATTAATAAAAAATAGTAGGAATAATTCAAATTGGATATAGTATCTCGTAAAATTTTGATATCTAATTTAAATACAGAGGGGGATATAAATGATATTAGTAACTGGAGCTGCAGGATTTATAGGAAGTGCTTTTGTATGGCACTTGAATGAAAGCGGGATAAATGACATAATAATCTCTGATAAACTGCAGACAAAGGAAAAATGGAAAAATATAGCAAAGAGGGATTACTACGACTGGGTAGACAGAGAGGAATTGTTTCAGTGGCTGTCTGTAGAGGGAAATGCTAGCAAAATAAAAGCCATAGTCCACATGGGGGCCTGCTCTGCAACGACTGAAAAAGATGGGGATTTCCTTATGAAGAACAACTATGAGTACACAAAAAAACTCTGGGAGTTCTCAACTCAAAGACAGATAAACTTTATCTACGCGTCTTCGGCAGCAACTTATGGTATGGGAGAACAGGGTTATAACGACGAGATAGATCTCGAAGGACATAAAAACTTGAGGCCGCTAAACAAGTATGGATATTCAAAGAAGATATTCGACGTGTGGGCTTTAAAACAGGAGAAAACTCCAAAGCAGTGGGTGGGTATAAAATTTTTCAATGTTTACGGGCCGCAAGAATATCACAAAGATAGGATGGCTTCTATGGTGTTCCACTCTTTTAATCAGTACAAGGAAAACGGATACGTAAAGCTGTTTAAATCCCATAAAGATGGGTATGAAGACGGGATGCAGCTTAGGGATTTTGTATATGTAAAGGATGTAGTGAAAGTAATGAAGTTTTTCTTGGATTCTGATGGAAAATCAGGAATATATAACCTGGGGACAGGCAAAGAAAGGGCTTTTTACGACCTAACTTTTAGTACCATAAAGTCAGCTGAAAAAGGAAAAGACGTAAAGTCAAAAGATGTTATAAAATTCGTCCCTATGCCTGAAGATTTAAGGGGTAGGTACCAATATTTCACAAAAGCTGAAATGGAAAAATTAAAAAAAGCCGGTTATGCTGAGAAGTTTTATTCTTTAGAAGATGGCGTTGAAGATTACGTTGAAAACTATTTAATGCAGGAGGACCCTTACCTGTAAGGTAGAGCTGGGATAGGAGAAAAATTATGGATTTATTGCTATTTATAAAGGTTTTGATAATAGGACTAGTAGAGGGTCTTACCGAGTTTATACCGGTGAGCAGTACGGGACATATGATAATAGTGGATTCTTTTTTAAATATGGGCAGCGGACATAATTTTACTGCTGGTTTTATCGAGTCATTCCAGGTAATAATACAGCTTGGGGCAATTCTTTCGGTAGTGGTATTGTTCTTTAATGACCTCAACCCGTTTATAAGCGACAGGGAAGATTCTAAAAAAAAGTGGAAGCTGCTTTCTGAGATTTTTGTTGCAGTACTGCCGGCAGCAGTGTTGGGCTATCTTTTTGATGACTACATAAGTGAAAAGCTTTTTAACTACAGGACTGTATCGATAGCGCTTATATTTTATGGGGTAGTTCTTATATTTGTAGAAAATTTTTCAAGAAATAAAGACAGGTTGACCAGTGTAAGCAAAATGACATATCACAAAGCGTTGGTAATAGGTTTGTTCCAGTGCCTAGCTATGGTGCCTGGGACCTCCAGGTCTGCATCTACAATAATAGGAGGAATGATATTCGGGTTTAGCCGTGCTGTAGCAGCTGAATTTTCATTTTTTCTGGCCATTCCAACGATGTTTGGTGCCAGCCTTTTGAAAATACTCAAATTAGGAGTTGATTTTTCTTACTTAGAGTGGCAAATTATATCCACGGGATTTATAGTGGCATTTGCAGTGGCGCTCTTTGTTATAAAGGTATTTATGAACTACATTAAATCGAAGGATTTTAAGTTTTTCGGAGTATATAGAATTGTATTGGGAGTTGCAGTATTGATGATGTTAAGCTAGCATTTTTCTGGAGTTTTTTGATTTACATTAATTTTAGGGGGGGGTAATAGAATGAGTATATCGAAGATATTAGAAAAATCAGTAGAAAGAAATGCCTCAGACATACACCTAGTTGTGGGTAAACCGCCTGTTTACAGGATAAATGGAGGCCTTATAGAGGACGGCGACTACGAACCACTTGGTCCAGACAAAGTAAGGCAGCTTACATACTCTATATTAAACGAGGAACAACAGAAAAAATTTGAAAAAGACAATGAACTTGACTTTTCATTTGGTATCTCCAACATAGGAAGATTCAGGGTAAATGTGCACAAGCAGAGGGGAACCATAGGAGTGGCTTTGAGAGCTTTAAGTGCAAATGTACCTCCGCTGGAGGCGCTTGGACTGCCTAAGAGTGTAGTCGGGCTGTCGGAACACCAAAATGGATTGGTGCTCGTGACCGGCCCAACAGGGAGCGGAAAATCGACAACTCTAGCTTCACTTATAGACAAGATAAACATGGAAAAGGATTGCCACATAATAACAATAGAAGACCCTATTGAGTACCTCCATCCTCACAAAAGGGCTGTGGTAGAACAAAGGGAGATTGCTAGCGATACAGTCAGCTTTGTTTCGGCACTGAAGTATATTTTGAGGCAGGATCCAGATGTAATACTGGTTGGTGAGATGAGGGACCTAGAAACTATAACAGCAGCAATAACAGCAGCAGAGACAGGCCATCTTGTGTTCGCAACTCTACATACAAACGATGCGGCGCAGACCATAGACAGGATAATAGACGTGTTCCCTACACACCAGCAAGCCCAAATAAGGCTCCAACTTTCCACCTCACTAAGGGGGATTGTAGCACAACAGCTAATACCTACAAAAGATGGCAAAGGTAGGAAGCTTGCTTGCGAGGTCTTGATAGGAACCCCTGCTGTTTCTAACCTTATAAGGGAAGCAAAAACGCATCAAATTTACTCTGTGATAGAAACTGGGGCAAGATACGGAATGTCTAGCATGGACAGTTCACTTAAAAAGCTTTTGGATAGTGGGTACATAAGCATGGATGAGTATAAAAAAAGAGCTAGAAACAGTCAATTTACATTTTAGTTGAGGAGGCAAAATGCCTATATATAGGTATAAGGCTAGGGACTACAACGGACGCCTAATAGAGGGCGAGTTGGAGGCTTTGAATAAAAAAAATTTAGAGTCCAAATTGGATGAAATAGAATATATATTAATTTCCGCAGATAGTGGCAGCGTATTTCTAAATAATGATATATTTTCGATATTTAGAAAGATCAGTTCAAAGGAATTGGTGCAATTTTCAGTTCAGCTTTCTACACTTATAAACTCGGGGATCTCCATATTGGGAGCTATTGAGATACTGGAAACCCAGGTGAGGACTGGAAAGCTTAGGAAGTGTATAACTAGGATAAAGCTCTCCTTGAACGAAGGGAAAAGCCTGTCTGAATCTTTAGAAGAGCAACCTGAGGTATTTTCTGGACTATACGTTGGACTCGTGAAAAGCGGAGAAGCCTCAGGGGAACTTGATGAGGTATTAGTCAATCTTGGGAAATATCTCGAGGTTTCTGAAAATAATAGAGAAAAGCTAAGGTCGGCACTTGTGTATCCTGGGATTATGGCTGGATTTTCGGTGCTGACAGTTGCATTTTTAGTAACTTTCGTACTCCCAAAATTTGTAGAGATTTTTGACGGAAACCAGGCCATGCTCCCTGTAGGAACAAGGATTCTTTTGGGTACTTCAGTTTTTATTAGGGAAAAATGGTATGTTGTAATTTTTTTATTAATAAGCTTAGCAGCTGGCCTTAGAGCGGTGATTTTGACAAAACTCGGGAGTTACTATTTCGATTTGTTTAAATTGAGGATACCAATTTTCGGGCCTATTATAAGGAAGAGTATAATATCTAGGTTTTGCAGGACCTTTGGCATATTAATGAGGAGTTCCGTGCCCATGCTTTATGCCTTGGATACACTTAGGAGTGCTGTGGGCAACCAGATTATAGCCGAAACTGTAGACGGGATAAGAGAAACGGTAATAAGAGGTGGAGAGATACACGAAGAGGTAGAAAAAAGCGAGTTTTTTCCTCTCATGGTATCGCGTATGATTGCAGTTGGGGAGAGTACAGGTTCGTTGGACAAAATGCTTTTTAAAGTTTCTGATTTCTATGACTCAGAGCTGGAGTCGGAAATAAAAGCAGTTACATCTACCGTGGAGCCCATCTTGATAATGGTGTTGGGGCTTGTTATCGGTGGCATAGTTCTTTCAGTTATGACGCCAATGTTTGATATGGTAAAGGTCATGAGAGGTTAAAATTGTTGTAGAAGGTGGCGGTTAAAATAATCAAGGCTGATTTTTATATAACACAAAATAGTATAGATGAATTTACTAGAATATTAGCTCCTGAGGCCAGGGGGCAAGATGTCAAAATAACGACGCTGAAGGAAGATGAAAGCATCGAGTTGCTTTTGGAGATGGAAGGCAAATCTGTAAAAGTGGAGTTTGAAAACCACATAGACAGGCTGGATGACCAAAAGATAGTTATGACAAAATCCGGAATTTTAAAACTTTATGAAAAATACTACCCTTGGGGAGCGCTTACAGGTGTAAGGCCTACCAAGCTAGTGAGGAAACTACTGGCATCTGGATTTGACTACTTTGAGATAGGGTATATTTTGGAAAAACTGTACCTGGTTTCGTCAGAAAAAAGGGAGCTTTTAATAAGCGTAGTAAGAAAGGAAATGGAGTATCTTAACAGGGACTACATAAATATGTATATAGGCATCCCATACTGCCCAACGAAGTGCAGATACTGTTCTTTCGCTTCCTATGAGTTGAAAGGGAAGATGGGGGAGTATTACGATAGGTTTGTGGATGCGCTGATAGAAGAGATAAAAATAACAGGCAGGACCCTGAGGGAAAACGGCTACAGGCTGGAATCGCTATATATTGGCGGGGGAACCCCGAGCATACTTTCGGAAAGTGACTTGGAAAGGGTTCTTTTTGCAGTTGGGGAACATGTGGACCTTTCCAGTGTAAAGGAGTTTACATTGGAAGCTGGCAGGGTGGACACCTTGAGTGACGACAAATTGGAAATAATGAAAAAGTATTGCGTAGATAGAATAAGCTTGAATCCCCAGACTTTTAACGAGGATACCCTGCAAAGTCTTAACAGGAAATTTGACAGGAAAAAATTTGACTATATGTTCCAAAAGTCAAAAGAACTTGGATTTATCATAAACATGGATCTCATCATAGGACTTCCAGGGGAAACAACTGGGGATATACTAAAAACCCTGAATGATATAGAGGAATATGACATGGACAACCTAACAGTACACGTACTGGCATTGAAAAAAGCATCTGACCTTTATAAAGACGAGATTGAAAGGGAAGAGCTGGACGCAAGGATGATAGAGGAAAAGATAGCCAAAATAACAGCTGATAAAGGGCTAAACCCATACTACATGTACAGGCAAAAAAACAGTATAGATTGGGGAGAAAACATAGGCTATGCTAAGGATGGCACAGAGTCCATATTCAACATCGAAATGATAGAAGAGAATCAGAGTACAATAGGTCTTGGCGGTGGTGCAATAACGAAACTGATAGAGGCAGAAACTGATATAAGGGATAAGATAACAAGGGTGGTCAATCCAAAAGACCCGATAAGGTATGTAGAAGAGTTGGAAGAAAGACTTGCTAAAAAGTTAGAACTTTTTAGGAAAAAATAGGCAAGCAGGTAAGTATCGTTTATAATTTTGGAATTAGTGATGTGTATATGAACCAAAATAAAAAATTTTTAGCCTATTCTACTGCTATTGTTTTGATTTTTTTTAGCTACTATGTTTATCAGCGAAAGCTTCAGACAGACAGGAGGAGTAGAGTTACCGCCGCTCTTAAACTTGAGTTTGAAGATTTCAGAGGTGAAAATCCGGGGGAGCTGTTGGATATCAATAAGGCTACTGAAGAGATGTTACTTAGGAAAGGGATAAGCCTCGGTATAGCAGAAAAAATTTTGGAATATAGGGATATAGTCGGTTGTATAGAGCATATTTCCGACTTGGAGAGGGTAAGTGGAATAGGTAAAAAAACTCTGGAAAAATTAGGTGAATTCATAGAAGTCAGAGAGGGCGGGAAAAGAAACCCATTTAACATCAATAAGGCGGACACTAAAACTTTGAAATATTACGGTTTTACCAAAAGTGAGAGAAAGAGGATAGAGGATTGGAAAAGTAAAAATAGTCAGGTGTACTCAAATATCGAACTCAGGGAAATCTTGGGGGTTGAAAGATACGATAAGTATAAAAGTCTAGTCAAATATAATGACTATGATTAGTGACGTTTAAAAGATTGTTTTTCTGTTTTGACAAACTAAAATTTTTTTAAAATAATTCTATAGGGTAGATGAATTAATATGTTCCCAGCACTTACTTGAATGTTTGGGACTTTTTTATTTTTGATAATTGTAAATAATTATGACAGAAGCTTTATTTTTTAGATGAGTAGTAGAGAATAAGTCAAAAAATAAAGCCTCTCCATAGGGGGCTATGGAGAGGTTTTATAACAGAATATAAGAAAGAGGTATGTAGTATTTGACTATACTTTTTAGTCGTAATTACATTCTATAAAGTTTAAAAAAATAACTATAGTATAATGATTTTTATTTTGCAAATTCTATAGTAAGTGAGATCGTAAATAATACTATGATGGCAAAAAGTACATCTTTTTTATTTAATCTTTTAAAATCTATACCCAAAACTTAGGTAAAAAACGTTATAGGATCCGTCTTCTTCATCTGACAAATAAGTATATCCATCATATTCCAGGTAACTGTATTTAAAGTCTGCTGCTTCAAACCCTAATTCTATATTCATTCTTTCAATTTCTATTCCAAATGCAAGACCAAAAAAGAAGTCTATTTCAATTGCCAAGCTCTAGATTGTTTTCAATTTCGTAAAAAAAATCAACAGCAATTCCAATAACCTTATAATCTTCTCCAGCATTATAATTATAAACTTCAGCTACTCCATCTCCAATTTTAAATTCTTGAAAGTTTAAAAAGTGTGCTTAAACTTTTAGCAAGTAACCTAAGTTGCTACCTGTATCTAAACTTTGTTTAAAGTATTGAATTTATCTAAAGTCGATAGTGAAAAGCATTTTTTGTCACGAATCGTACGAATAAAAAATAAAATGATATTTTGGTCACAGAGTGACACAGAGTAAAATAAAGAGTTTCACAGAGAAAAAATAAACAAAGAGACGCAAATAAAGCGTTGCTCAAAGATTTTAATCGATTCGTGTGATCCGTGAAGATTCGTGACAAAAATTATTTTTATTTTAGGTTGTTTTCTCTGTGCAGCTCATCTTTAAAATCTCTGTGGACAAAAAGGTTTTAAATAGAGCTAGTAATTGATTGCGTATTTAATTAAGTAGCAATTTGAGTTAAGTATATAGAGATAGTGTTTATTTAAAAATATCCCATATAATATAATATTTACATAGGATATTTTTAAATAATAGAGTAAAGCTTTCATTAACGAACAGGAAGTTTTTAAAAAATCAAGAATAATAATAATGGTGATGTTAATTATGTTTAGTGTGGTTATATTTAAAGGAGGAATTTATGGGATTTCCTAGTGTAGAAGAGATAAAAAAAGGTATTTTAGAGTATAAAAAGCATATTCCGAGAGACCAAATATATAAGTTAGCTACTCATATAGTCGATGAATTTTGGGGGAAATATGATGAAATGTCTATTGGGTTAGGGATTTTATTAATGACTTGGAATAAATCTCTTTATATAGAAGGAAAGGTTGATTTTGATGATTTAGAAAATTGTATAGAAAGAAACTTTATGCTAATAGAAAAGTTTAGAGAAAGGAATATCAGCTCCTTAGATTCTAAGGATGATGAAGAAATAAAGAAGTTATTTCTGGATTTTTACCAAGTTTTGAGAAACCTTATTACAGAGGGAAGAATAAAAAGAAGTCCTGCCGCTGTTTCGAGAATACTGAACTTGTTTGCACCTGATTTTTTTCCTTTGTGGAACAAAAAAATAGCAGAGGGATACAAGTTTAATTATGAAAATAATCCAGAAGAGGAGTATCTAAAATTTTGTTATTTGAATAAAAAATTGGTAGGTATGTTAGAAGGAAAACTTGATACACCCCAAAAAAATATTTTAAAAAGAATAGACGAATACAATTATTCAAAATTTACAAAAAGATGGGTGTAATCAAAAAAATGAGAAAACTCCGTAAGTTTCTACGGAGTTTTCTTGTATTAAGTATAAAGGAGGATTTTTATATATATCTTTTAGTCGTTTTAGTGGTCTATAAAGTTTAAAGAAATTGAAGATGATAATTATATATATTTTGTTTTAGTTGGGACAAGATAGGAGGCCGAGATTTTAGTCCCAGCCGAGGGTGTAAAATATTTGGTGTAAACTCCGAAATTGATGTAAAATAAAATATCAATAAGGAGGTACCACTCACATGTCATTCAAAGGGTTATTAGACAAACAAAAAGTACGTGAACTTATGCAAGAAGGGAAATTAAAGGATGTTTCCGATGTTCAGAATCTTCTTAAAGAGCAATTCAAGGATCTTATCGAAGAAATGCTTGAAGCTGAATTAGATTATGAGTTAGGCTACAGCAAATATGATTATAAAAATAAAGATACCAACAATACGCGAAACGGCAAGCGCTCGAAGAAAGTTCGCTCCGACTACGGCAAAATTGAAATCGAAGTTCCACGTGATCGTTCCGGGGAGTTTGAACCAATTATCGTTAAGAAAAATCAGCGGGATGTTTCTAGTATTGACGACCAAGTAATAAGCATGTATGCTAAAGGTATGACTGTCAGAGATATTCAGGACCATCTGAATAATCTTTATGGCATCGATATTTCACCGACCATGATTTCGCAGATCACTGATAAAATCATGCCGATCATCAAAGAATGGCAACAACGTCCTTTGGATAGAATTTACGCCCATGTTGTAATGGATGCTATCCATTACAAAGTTAGACAGGATGGCAAAATCGTAAATAAAGCTGTTTACATAATTATTGGTATCAACCTTGATGGTATGAAAGAAGTCCTAGGAATGTGGGTCGGTGAAAATGAAACAAGCAAATTTTGGTTAAAGGTTCTAAGTGATCTTCAGCATAGAGGTGTCGAAGATATTCTTATCGCATCGATTGATGGTCTAAATGGTTTCAAGGAAGCTATAGAAGCAACATTCCCTAGAACAGAGGTGCAGCGTTGCATTGTACATATGATCCGTAATTCTACTCGTTATCTGTCTTACAAAGACCGAAAAACTTTTGTAACGGATCTCAAGCCAATTTATACAGCCATTGATGAAGAGGCAGCGTTGGACGCTCTTGCTAAGCTTGACGCAAAATGGAGCGAAAAATACTATATTGCAATAAAGCCATGGCGAGATCATTGGGACGAGATAGCTGTTATGTTTAAATATCCTAAAGAAATTCGAAAGTTAATCTATACGACAAATGCAATTGAAAGCTTCAATCGTCAACTGAGAAAAGTAACAAAGTCAAAGAGTATTTTCCCATCTGACGATTCATTGTTGAAGATGCTTTATCTAGCAATGATTGATATTACTAAGAAATGGAAAATTCGAGTTCGGGAATGGGCAAAAATTATAGGTCAATTAAGCATCTATTTCGAGGGACGTATTTAGTCCCTCGCCAATTCCATAGAAAAAATTTTGGACGGATACACCAATTTCTTGACAGACTCAAGTTTTCATATCTTGCCATCTTGAAAATTCTTTCCCTCTATCAAAAGTTATTGTTTTTACATATCCACTTTAAATACTAGTAAACCATTTATTCATAGCCTCTAAAACCTCTTGACTTTTTCTGCTGGCCTTAAGCAATACAATGTACTTTGAAGTCTTTTCTACTAAGGTTACTATAGCAGTTCTTCTTTTTTCTCCTATTATTGTATCTCCTTCAAAGTGTCCATATTCTTTACTTTTAGGCGCATCAGGAAATTTTTTATTACGTTCATGAATAGTTTTGCAGTTATTAATTTTACCACGCGTTTCTTGATGATTATTTGGCTTTTTCTTCCCTTTTCTTCTTAGCTTAGAAGCATCAATCACTTTATCTTTTACCATTCTGTACAAAGTTTTAGTGGAGCATCTTTCAACAGCCTTTAAAAGCTGATCTCTTCCAGATATAGAATCTAAAGACCAATCATTATCAAGTAGTTTATCAATATTTTCCAATTTTTCTTCAGAGAGAAGGATCTTTTTTCTTCCACATTTCGATTTATTCTTTTTATATTGTTGGTAGATTTCAAGAGCGCTAAGCCCTTCCTTAAAAAGTTTGTAATATCGATAAGCTTTATCTTTGCCAATACCCATCATATTAGAACATTGAAAAGCATTAATTTCAAACTTTTGATAAATTTGTATGGAAATCAGTTGTTCTATGGTAATATGTTGTTGTAGCATATATGATATCTCCTTTTAGGTGTTTTGGTTGACAAATTATATTGCATATGCTATTTTTTTCTGATTTAATTATACAATTCAGGAATATTTCATGGATTAGCTATGACTTTTATTAAAGGAATTCAAATCTTGTTATTAAAAATACCATTCAACGGTTTTTCGGTAAAAAGTGCTTCTGTATATAGTTTTCTTCAAATACTACTATTGATTCCATTAATCTATATTATAAATAATTATTTCTATATATTATTAGGGAAATCTAGTAATAAAAAACGTAATGTATCACTTATAAAAGTATAGAAGTTTAATTAATGTCCTAACCTAGGAAGATAACAAATATATTTAAATCTGGAAGTTAGACCAAACAACAGAGCATGTGCTAATCAGATAACTTAAAAACTATTTAACCCTTATAAAATAAAGGTTTCAGAGAAATGATAGAAAAGGTATAAATGATATATTTTGTATAAAGTTAATTAGGTACATCTTATTATAGAGGTGTACCTATTTCCAAAAACCTAAAAAAGGGGTAATTTGGCGTACAAATTCAAAGAAGATAAAAATTTCTCAAAATCTGATGGGTATCTTTTTAGGGTGTAGTGTGAGTACATGATTCTAAAATCTGTAGAAGACAAAGGAGTCTTTATTTCATATACCCCTTTGATTACAAGTGTTTGGGAGTGAAACTTGAAAAAGTTCATTAAACTCTTGACTTGGTAAAGAAAAAATAATATAATTATTTATCTATGCCGAGATGGCGGAATTGGTAGACGCATCAGACTCAAAAATTAGCGCTTCAGACTAATTAAATCAAGGGTTATAGAATATTCGTCTTAAACAGTTTTTATCTGTTTAGGACTTTTTTTTATTTTATGATACCCCAAGATAAGTGTACGCTAGCGACGACACATTGACTATTCTTAACATTTATGTTATACTAATCTAGTAATTAAGGATTAAATCTATTTCTAATTTTCATTCAATACTTTATAAGTTTTGTAAGATTTTAGTTAAAGTTTGTTCTAAATTTCAATACAAAATTTATGGAGGTATTATAATGATTAAAGGAACTGTTAAATGGTTTAATGGAGAAAAAGGATTTGGATTTATTACTGGTGAAGATGAAAAAGAGTACTTTGTACACTTTTCTGAAATTCAAAAAGATGGATTCAAAACTTTAGAAGATGGGGAAGAAGTTACTTTTGAAGTAACTCAAGGGCAAAAAGGTCCTCAAGCTGCGAACGTTAAATCTTTATAGTCTAGATGATTTAAGCTACCTAATGGGTAGCTTTTTTTTATTATCATTTATAAGCTGTATAATACTCGAATTTATACAAAATTTGGAATAAGTGTTTTTATGCTAAGTTTAGGGTCAATTGAAGAAAACACAGGTTTTATTAGTGAATTGATATGTTGGAGGGGTTAATCCTATCTTTTTTATTTTTTGTAAAATTGGAGCTGGAATCTCTTTCCTTTGAATCCTTTTGGGCAATGCAGTTTTCATCGGCTATGATTTCATGCATTTCTTCATAGCATACATCTTATTATCTGCTTCTACTAGTAGTTCTTCCATAGTCCTATCATTGCATCCAGAAAATTCTGAAATCCCAAAACTCACTGATGCCATATAATTTCTTTGGGAACTCTCGTTATATTCCCTTATCTTCTCTGTTAATCTTTTCATAACCTTACTTGCACCATCTGCGTCGCACTCAGGAAAAATTATTAGAAATTCATCTCCCCCCATTCTAGAGACTATATCCGATTCCCTTATACTTGACTTAATCATATCAGAAATATCTTTTATAAGTTTGTCCCCAGTAGCATGACCGAAATTGTCATTCACATATTTTAGTCTATTGATATCTACGAAACATATCGATAAGCTGTTTTTATGTCTCTTTGAGAGGTTGAAATGATTTTCCAGCATTTCCAATCCTATTCTTCTATTATAGATATTGGTCATATCATCCATAGATGCAAAGGGCTCAAGTTTCGATAAATAGTGTTCGAGCTCCTTTGTTTTTTCTTTTATCCTCTTCTCTAGGTACTCAGTCCTCTTTATGGATAGAATTCCAATAATCGTTCCAAATATGATTCCTATGAAAACGGGACCCGAGAGTATTTTAAGTTCAAGGTTGGTTCCGAAATGGATTCTATAGTTTATTGCACCTAAAGTAACTATAGTGATTATTGCCAAAACAATATTCATTAATAGAAATGCCAACTTTTTCAATTTCATATCCAACTCCTTAATATGGAAAAAATCAGTTATCTAATGTAAATTCACAGTGTTTCAATATTTCTATTATACCTAATTACTCTTCGATTTGCACCACTTTTATTTTTTGTAGAATCTGTGGAGGCTTTCCATACACATAAGTTAGTGTCGATTTCCAAAATTAATTTCGACTCAAGCCTTGGCAACTCGTCTTATTTGCGTTATCATCTAAACATAGAGGAATTCGGCGCCGTACTTCCTAACTACTAGGAGGTGGAAAGCATGATAAGAAAAGGGATTAAACTACCAAAGACGCTAGACGTGGATACTGCGGTTAAGTCTGACCAGTTTTTTAGTGATATGACTATAGAGGAGCTTCTTGTAAATTTCGACTCCTACATAAACATCAAAGAGCTGGAAGGACTCGCATTTAGGACGATTGATGACTACAAGTGGAACATGAAGTACTTCACCTACTTCTTGGAAGAAAAACGCCAGACTAGGGGAGACCGGCGTTTGGTGGATTTGGACTTGTTCAGGTCTTATATGTACTATATGGCTAACGAGAAGAAGTTGAAGAACACGACCATAAATATCCGGCTCAGGTCTATGAAGGCTTACTTGAACTGGCTTTACAATGAGGGGAAACTCGAGCACAACCTCTCCAAAAGGTTGAAACTCATGAAGGTACAGGACGAAAAAGTTCGTACCCTTTCTGACAGAGAAGTAAGGAAGATGTTGAAAACCCCTGACAAGACCACTTATAAGGGGTTGAGAACTTTTACTATAATGGTTTTAATGTTGGATTGTGGCCCAAGGGTTTCTGAGACTGTGAGTATAAAAGTGGAAGACGTTAATCTCAGGGAGGGATTAGTAGTTACCATAAGGGGTACTGAAGCCAAGTCCAGAAAGTACAGGGAGTTACCCATCAGTAGCAAGACCAAGGTTTTGTTGAAACAGTTGATAGAGATATCCAAATTAAATGGTGAGGAGTATGTGTTCCTAAACTCGTATGATGGTGGAAAGGTTTCGGCTGACCAAGTTATTAGGGACTTCCAGAAGTGCTACAAGTTGGCAGGCTTGGAAAGTAAAGGGGTACACTCTTTTAGACATACATTTGCCACTAACTTCATAAAGAATGGAGGGAACGCATTTACGTTACAGAGGATAATGGGTCATTCTACTATGGAAATGACAAAAAAGTATGTGAGTATGGAGAACAAGACTTTGAAAGAACACCACAGGAAGGCTGGTAGTATAGATAGGTTTTTAAAATGACATCAGAGTTTATATCAGACTTTCTATAACAGATAGATAAGTTTTCTCTGGATGTACTGGTTACTCTCTCTAGAAAAGAGCCTCATTTTCGTCTAGGACTATAATAGAATTTTGGCAGATATAGGGTGGGTTTTCCACCCTTTTAAAATTAGTTTTAATTTTTTAAATCATGTGTTGTGGAGAGTGCTTATTTCTCATCGATAGTCTGGAACCTTTGATTTTATTGGTTTTTATTTCTAGTGGTTACAAGTAAAATTGATAATTGTTGTTATTCGTGATAGGATATAAGATATATTTTTAGACCCCATTCTATATTTATAGCCGATTTCTTATTGGTTATATTGGAAATCTATAGGTCTTATAAAGAGTTAGAGAATAAAAAAATAGTCAAAGTTATATAGGGTTATGGCTAAAATTAAGGAGGAAATTTAAGATGAAAATTTTAGGTATAGTAGGAAGTAAGAGAAAAAAAGGAAATACATCCTCTCTTGTTTTAAAAGCATTGGAAAGTGCAAAAGGTGATGGAGTGGAAACAGATGTAATATTTCTAGGAGATTATTCTATAAAGGGATGTACTGGATGTGAAGGGTGTAGAGACACATATAAATGTGTAATAAATGATGATATGCAGAAAATATACCCACTTCTATTAGAAGCAGACGGTATAATTTTAGGTTCTCCTACGTATTTTTATAATGTTACTGCTGATGTAAAAGCCTTTATTGATAGATGCTATTGCTTTGAAGTGATGTCAAAAGATGACCGTTCTGTATGGATGGGAATAAATGAAGTCTTGGGAGGACGATATGCTGCTGTCATTGCTGTATGTGAACAACATTCAGCAGAAGACATGGGATATACAGGTGAGGCCATGGCAAAACCACTAGAAGCACTAGGTTATAGAGTATTAAATATAGTAAAAATACTGGGACTGTTTGAAAAGGGTAAAGCTGATGGTGACAACAGAGCAATAGAACAAGTGGAAAATGCAGGAAAAAGGCTCTTAAAAACTTTAAAATTAAGAAAAGATATAGAAAAAAAATTAAGTGGTAATAGATTTTAAAAGACATTAGAAAAGAGGCTTTTACATAATCTAGTTTGGAAAATATTAACTGTAAAAAAGGCTACTATTTCTATATAATGGAAAACAAGACCCTCAAGGAACATCACAAGAGGGTTGGGTATGTGGATAGATTTTTAAGGTGACACCTTTAATTAAGGTGTCATTTTTGCTAATGTTTTTAAGGGAACAACTCTAAAAATCAATTTAAATTGAAAAACTTTTTTATAATTTAGGAAAATATTCCAGAATTCATGATATAATATGATATTAAGAAAGCGAGGTCTATCATGTATATGTCTAGGAACAATATTAACAGTTATGTTATTCGGGTTATTGAAAAAATAACTGAAGAGGGAACTTTTATCAAAGAGAAAAGTGCTGTTAAAACAGAGGAAGAAGCACTAGAAGTTTATGGTGATTTTTTAAAGAAATACCCTGATTTGAAAATTGAATGTTTCAACTACAAAACAGGTGAGATGATTGATAAAAATTTTTAACAGGAAAATGAATCTACCAGTTAATTTAAAATAAATCCCTACTTGTTATATTTCATTTAAAATGATATAATATTTTTGAGACGTTAGCCTGTCTTTAAGTTGAAGTACCGAGTGACTTCAACGCTTGTGCGATACTTTTGTATCGCACTTTTTTTATACCAAAATAAATTTTGATAAAGAAGATTGCTTTAGACCAAGTGATTAGAGACTTCCAGAAGTGTTACAAAGAAGCTGGACTTGAGAGTAAGGGTATTCACTCATGGAGACATACCTTTGCCACTAACTTTATAAAGAATGGTGGTAACGCTTTTACCCTTCAAAGGATAATGGGTCACTCAACCATAGAAATGACGAAGAAATATGTTAGTATGGAGAATAAAACCCTCAAGGAACACCATAAGAAGGTAGGGTATATAGATAAATTTTTGAGGTGATACCGTAAAGGTGTCACCTTTTTATATAATTCTTAAAGTTTGTTTTAATGAATAAATTGATTTTTAGATTTTAAAATATTGTAAAAATGTCACAAAAATGTCACAAGTACCTTATATAATAATTTTAAATTGTAAAAAAATTAGGAGGTCGTGATGAGTAAAAGGGTACAGTACATAAGATTTTTTATTCAAAGTTTATTTTTAATAATCTTGATTTTAGGTTTTTACAGAAGTGCGAGGAGTTACTTTAAGTATATTGTTTTATTATCATTTTTAGCTGGAAATTATTTCTGTGGGTGGATTTGTCCTTTTGGAACAGTTCAAGAGATATTTTCTAGAATAGGCAAAAAGATCTTCAATAGGCAGTACAAAATGCCTCGTAGTATTCAAAAGTATTTGCAATTTTCTAGATACATTTTATACTTTTCTTTATCAGTAAGTGTTGTTAAGGATATTTTTTCATATTTTGATGGATATAAGTCTTTCTTTAAGTTAGTAGGGGACTTACCTAATATTTATTTATCTATACCCGTTTTTATTACGTTAAGTTTCCTTGTTATTTCAATGGTATTTGAGAGGCCGTTTTGCAACTATTTTTGTCCCGAGGCATATAAATTTTCTATAAGAAGTATAACTAGGTTAATGACTATTACTAGAAATGAAAAAACATGTGTAGAATGTAAAAAGTGTGATACAGCCTGTCCGATGAATATTCCAGTCTCAAAATCAAATAACGTAAGAAATCTCCAGTGTATAAATTGTTTTAAATGTTTAGAAACTTGTCCAGTAGAAAAAACATTAGGGTATAGATTTGCTTTTAAAAAAGAGCTTTTAAAATTGAAAACAAAGATTTCGAGGAGTTAGGGTATATGGATAGATTTCTAAGGTGACACCCTGTAAAGGGTGTTATTTTTTATATGTGAGACTTTCCATACATCAATTTGAGTGTTTTTGCAGAGAGAATGAAAAGGGGTTTTATCAAAAAATACAAAAACACCTCATTTTGGGGGCGAGGTGTTCTCATATGTATTTTATAAAGAAGTAACTTTAATGACACTTATTAGTCGGATAAATATCTGATAAAGTCTAAATTATTTTTAGTAATTAAAAGTAAAAACACCCCATAGAAGATGAGGTGTCAATAATATTTATATATAAGAGAGAGTGGTTTTGGAATGGCAACACTTTTTTAGACAACTTTTTTAAGGTTATTCATTTTGTACTCTACCGGTGTTTGATAACCAAGAGAAGAATGAATCCTGTGGTTATTAAACCAATTCACATAATCTAGTAATTCGTACTTTAAATCTTCCAGAGAATTAAAGTAGTTACCCTTGGTAAATTCTGTCTTTATGGTTTTAAAGGTGGCTTCTGCCACCGCATTATTATACGGACAGCCTTTCATACTTAAAGAACGCTTGATATTAAAGGCATCTAACGTTCTTTTTATTAGCTGATTTTTAAATTCATTCCCACGGTCCGTATGAAAAATTTTAATATTTTGAAGGTTTCCTTTTACCTCTGCGAAAGCCTTTGCTACTAATTTGGCATCTTTGTTTTTTCCAGCGCTGTAACCTATAATTTCTCTATTAAACAGATCTATTAAGACACATATATAATTGTTTTACCCACCCTTACATAGGTTAAATCGCTAACTACAACTTGCAGATGGTCTTTTTTATTAAAATTACGCTCAACTAAGTTAGCCAATTTTTCTTCATTGACTTTGTCGTGATGTGGTTTAAATTTTGCAATTGTATATTTGGAGACTAGACCTTTTCGTTTCATGGTGGAGCTTATACGCCTTCTAGAAACTTTATGCCCAAGTTTAGAATCTTCTAGTCCCATAGTTTTTTCTGCTGTTTTCAAAAATTTCTTCAATTAATTCGATTAAAAAAGAGTTGTCATTTTTGATTTTGTATTTGTAATAATAGATACTTCTGGAAATTCCAAGGACTTGGCACATTGCTGATACAGAGTATTTGTGAGAATTAGCTTTAATCACATCTCAAGATCAGCGCCACCTGCTTTAAAATATCATTCTCCATTTCAAGCTGTTTGTTTCTCTTTTTAAGAGCACGAAGTTCTTTTTCTAAGGGATCAATATTATCTTCTGTTTTAAAAGAGCCTGTATTATCAAACTGTTTTATCCAATTATTAAGAGTAGAAGGAGAAAGGTCATATTCTCTGATGATTTAACACTTTCTTTTTCCATTGAGATAAAGTTGAACAATTTGAGTTTTAAATTCTTCATTAAAACTACGTCTAGACTTGGTTTTCTTAGTCATGAAAATACCTCCGCATAATCTTTTTATTTATTTTATATGACCTTAAGAAAACTGTCCAATTTATTGTAGCCTATCCACTAAAAGTGTCCCAACTTGGAGAAATAAATATATATAATATAATTTAAAGGTTGGGACAAATTCATAATCTTTACTTTCTTTTTTTCTGAGTATGGGGTAATATGTTAATGTAGAAAATGACTATAATCAAAAAAAGATAATTAGAATAATAATTTTGTATAGACAAGTTGTGAGCAAGTTAGATTTTCAAAACATTATTATATCTATTTTAAAAGGAGCTTTTATGAAGTCGTTTATAAATGAAATATATTATAAATTAAAATTATTACCTAAAGAAGAAAAAAACATTTTTGAAATTATGAAGTACCCTCATTATGAAAATGTTGCTTCAAATATTTTGGCATTTTTCATAGACCCTGTAGAAGAACATGGATATAAAGATTTATTCTTAAACACATTATTTAGAATGTCTAATATAGATGATGTTGTAATTGAAAATGTTGAAATTTTTCGTGAAGTTGTTTTAGAAGAAGAAAAAAGGATTGATTTATTAATTAATGTAAATAACAATGAGTATATTTTAGCTATAGAAAATAAAGTACAACATATTCTTAATAATGATTTGGAATTATATAAGAATTCTATTATTAAAATGTTTCCTGAAAGTCAATATAGTTTTCTTGTTCTTGGAATTAGAAAAGAAAAAACTAATATTTTTCAATCTATAACGTATAGGGATTTTTTTCTTGAAATAGAAAATGAAATGAAAAATTATTATTTAAATGCAGCTATTAAATATGAGATTTTTTTAAAAGAATTCATTAAAAATATGAAAAATTTATCTGAAGGGAATATTACAATGAATGAAAAACTAAGTTTATTTTTAGAAAATAGAATAAAAATTGAAGAATTAATAAAATTAAAAGAAGAATTTAAAAATCATATAAATAATGAACTAGATTTAGTTGTAAATGATTTATCAGAGTGTAATTTTTTAGATTTTGAACTATGGGAAGTTGATAAGGGGAACAACGATAGAGCATATAAATTTATTAGACCATTAAAATTAAATCATATGCGTTTTTTTGATTTGTATTTTGAAGACCTAGAAAAAAATGCTTCAAAGAAAGAAATGACATCGTTTTATATTCAGTTTAGTCTTCCTGCAAAATTTGATGGAATATCAGAAGAAGTTATTAAATTGATAGATGTTTATAAAGAGGAGTTTAAGAGAAACGATATCAAACTCAGAAATAAATTTAAATTTGGTGTTTTACTAACTAAGGAATATCAATTAGAAAATGAATTGGGTAAAATAAATATTAGTAAAATTATTTTAGAAATGCTTAAAAAGGATTGGTCTCATTTAGGGGATTTTTATTTAAAAGTATCAGAACTGTATAAATAAAAGTTAGAGATAGCTCCAGAGTGTGATAAACATGTAAATTATAAATAAATAGTTGGGACTAAAGTCCCAACTATTTTTAATTTTTAAAATGTCCCAACCACAGAATATAATTATATATATTAAACTTAAAAGGTTGGGACAAAAATTCCACCTTGTTAATAGAGTATTTTCAAAAATCTCAAAAAAGGGTAATCTGGCGGAGAACTCCGAAGAAAATAAAAATTTTTCAAAATCTGATGGTTATTTTTTGGGTTAAAAATAGGGTAAAATTAAGAGGTTTAATTTTAAAATCAATAAAAGAAAAAAGTAGTTCTATTTTAGATAGACCTTATGATTACAACTGTAGAAGCTATAAATCTTAAAAAAGTTTATTAAACTCTTGACTTGGTGAAGAAAATGTAATATAATCATTTTGTTGTGCCGGGATGGCGGAATTGGTAGACGCATCAGACTCAAAATCTGACGGACCTTGTGTCCTTGTGGGTTCAAGTCCCACTCTCGGTACCATTTCTATAAAAAACCAAGGTTCTAGACAGTTGATGACTGTTTGGGCCTTTTTTTATTTTTTGGCCTTGGCAATTTGATTTATTTGCGTTATTATTAATGTAATACCAATACCACTTTTAATGATTAGCGTAAATTTTATACTGCTCAGAAATAAGTGAGCGAAAGCGAATACTGGATTTAACCACTAAAGGGAGAGTATATGGTAGATAAGTAGATTAACTCTCTACTGCACGATATTGAAGAGAGAATAAATCTTAATACAAGCGGTATAAAAAATCTGAAAGAATAAAAACTAAGCGTTATTCCAAAAATATACCAAGTAGAACAAGTATAGGCTTCCGCAGAGACTATAGGGGTTCCTGTGAAGGATGACGCAGTGATAAGGAGAGAAACTCAATGAAATTTGGGATAGAGTTTATATTTTGGAAGGAAGATGTTTGAAACCGCATAAAAGGAGGAGAAATGGTTAGGAAACTAAAAGTTAAAAAAAATAGAACTTCAATTGTTAAGCCTCTGAAAGATAGAGGAGAGCAATTGCAGAAGGAAAGAGAAAAGTCGGTATACATAACAAAGCTCAGAAATAAATATTCTATGAGCAAACCGTGTACAGATGTAGGAGATGACAGGGATTATATTCTTGAGGAAGAAGGAAGAAAGCTGCTGGTAGCCGGGAAGCTAAGGGAGGCTCGGGAGAAGTTTGAGGAACTGCTCGCAATTTCAACTTATCATCATTCCCCTTGTGAATTCTTAGCCTATACTCTGTATCTTCAAGGGGAGGAAAAAGAGTTTAGGGAGTGGCTTATGGATGAAACGGTAAAAACTGCTACATTCTTTTATGACGAGGATACCTTGGATAGAGAAGTCTTGGATCAGATACTTGAAAACCAGAGGAGAATGAAAGAAGGAAAAGAGCTTGTTAGATGGTGGAGTAAAGGGGGGATATAATTTGTTATTCAAAGAGAAAAAGGGGTTTGATTATGATGTGGTACCCGTAGAAGAATATGATGGACTCGGAGCAAATATAATAAAGATGATGCTAAGCAGTATATTTGAACCAGACAGCATGGTGAGACTGAAAGCTAATATACCTGTGGAAGTCAGGGAACAGGTTCCTATCTTTAAATCCATAAAGGACTATATGAGAATTTTAGAAAGAGAGCAAGAAATCTGCTTAACCAAGGTAGGAAACCTTCCCCCAAAATATGTAAAGGAAATATATAAAAATAACGAGATAAAGGAGTATCTTATAGAAGAAGCAGGCTACAAGCTGAGAAATGAAAGGGATAGCAAGGGAGTAGAGCTGGCAAGGGTTTTGGCTGAGCTGTGCAAGTACACTAAAATCAGGAAAAATAAACTGTCGCTGACAAAGGCAGGAAAGGATGCCCTAAATGATGAGGCTGGGATGTTTGAAAAGGTTGTACGGGTATTTACTACAGGGTATAACTGGGGATACCTAGATAGCTCTGAACAGGATATAAATCTTGCAGAGATAGTCTCGTACAACTACTATCTGGTTGGGAAATATGGAAAAACCAAAGAAAACTATTCTTTTTATTTAGATAAATTGTTGGAAGCTTTCCCCATGGCATTAGAGACGGTAGTTGTGAGAATGGAGTATGAGACTAAAAAAGGGATTTTAGGAAGAATCAATTTTTTAAGAACATTTCAAAGATATATGGAATACATGGGTCTAGTTGCATGTGATGAAAAATGGGGCGTTGAAAAAATAAAGAAGACGGAGTTGTTTGATAAAATAGTCGACTTAAGTGCTATTGATATGATGAAAAGGTATAACGAGAGTGAAGTTAGGAAAAATGGCCTGGAGAGTGTGATAGGCAAGCTGAACTATAAAAATTGATGTGTCGGTTTTAGATGTAAGGAAGATATTGATAAGTCGATACTTTAGTTTTAGTATGTGTTTTAGAGATAATTTACACAGTTGAATTTATAAGGTCTCTGGTGTTAATGTAATGATGGGTGTTTGTCATAGTTAGCTTGATTGCATAAAAAGGTCAAAGTAGAGCCACTATATTTTAATTGAGTGAAATGGAAAAAATGGCGTCAAACTTTGTGTGCATGACTACGAAACTGCATCTCGGTACCAAAAAAATGAAGTTAAAGGTTCTAGACAGTTAAGAACCTTTTTAACATGTGAGGGTGTAAAATATTTGGTGTAAACTCCGAAATTGATGTAAAATAAAATATCAATAAGGAGGTACCACTCACATGTCATTCAAAGGGTTATTAGACAAACAAAAAGTACGTGAACTTATGCAAGAAGGGAAATTAAAGGATGTTTCCGATGTTCAGAATCTTCTTAAAGAGCAATTCAAGGATCTTATCGAAGAAATGCTTGAAGCTGAATTAGATTATGAGTTAGGCTACAGCAAATATGATTATAAAAATAAAGATACCAACAATACGCGAAACGGCAAGCGCTCGAAGAAAGTTCGCTCCGACTACGGCAAAATTGAAATCGAAGTTCCACGTGAGCGTTCCGGGGAATTTGAACCAATTATCGTTAAGAAAAATCAGCGGGATGTTTCTAGTATTGACGACCAAGTAATAAGCATGTATGCTAAAGGTATGACTGTCAGAGATATTCAGGACCATCTGAATAATCTTTATGGCATCGATATTTCACCGACCATGATTTCGCAGATCACTGATAAAATCATGCCGATCATCAAAGAATGGCAACAACGTCCTTTGGATAGAATTTACGCCCATGTTGTAATGGATGCTATCCATTACAAAGTTAGACAGGATGGCAAAATCGTAAATAAAGCTGTTTACATAATTATTGGTATCAACCTTGATGGTATGAAAGAAGTCCTAGGAATGTGGGTCGGTGAAAATGAAACAAGCAAATTTTGGTTAAAGGTTCTAAGTGATCTTCAGCATAGAGGTGTCGAAGATATTCTTATCGCATCGATTGATGGTCTAAATGGTTTCAAGGAAGCTATAGAAGCAACATTCCCTAGAACAGAGGTGCAGCGTTGCATTGTACATATGATCCGTAATTCTACTCGTTATCTGTCTTACAAAGACCGAAAAACTTTTGTAACGGATCTCAAGCCAATTTATACAGCCATTGATGAAGAGGCAGCGTTGGACGCTCTTGCTAAGCTTGACGCAAAATGGAGCGAAAAATACTATATTGCAATAAAGCCATGGCGAGATCATTGGGACGAGATAGCTGTTATGTTTAAATATCCTAAAGAAATTAGAAAATTAATCTATACGACAAATGCAATTGAGAGCTTCAACCGTCAACTAAGAAAAGTAACAAAGTCCAAGAGTATTTTCCCAACTGACGATTCATTGTTGAAGATGCTTTATCTAGCAATGATTGATATTACTAAGAAATGGAAAATTCGAGTTCGGGAATGGGCAAAAATTATAGGTCAATTAAGCATCTATTCTATATACTCGGAGATTGCATTCTTTGATTTTTCTATGGTTTCAAATCTACCGTTTACCAAAAGTTCTGATTTTAAAGATTTATAAAATGACTCCATTAAAGAATTATCATATGGATTCCCAGTAGAAATTAGCACCATATCCTTTGAAATTTTTTACTAGTGTACTGAGAGCCTCTATCAGTATGAACAATTAAACCTTTTGGAGTGTAAAAAACAGTGCTAAAATACTTAAAAACAACGGTTGAAAATTCGATTTTTTTTCTAAGTGGTAGATTTAATAATCCGTTTAATCCAAATGTTGATACTTTTTTAAATTTTGAATATTCTAGGTTAGAAGGAGAGATTAGTAGTATTGATTATTTAGAGTCTATATCAATAGATGTTATGGCGGGTATAAACTATCAATTTAGCCCAAAGAGGAAGTAAACCCATTTTTAAATGTTTCCGTAGGGATGGCTTGGACAAAAGTAGAGATTATAGTTAGTCTCTAAATATTTGACAAAAAATTTGGTAAGAATTTATACATCCATGATTTGGCGAAACTTAAAGAACTAGAAAATTCGACAAAACTAGCATATATCAATTTCTTAATATCAATCAATGTAAAAAAAAAATTTTAGAAATTTCGCGTTTAATACTCTTCCATATGAACTCTATTGGGTTTAGATCTGGTGAGTAGGGAGGTAGAAAAATTAAGATTATGTAATGTTTTTCAGCATAATCTAATATGTATTTACTGTGATGGCTTTTAAAATTGTCCAAGATGAGTATAATTCTTTTAAATTCAGAATTTATAGCTCGGATCTTTTGGAGAAATTTTCCTATTTCCTCTTTCTTTGATGAGTTCATAAATGAAAGACAGCTATTACCTCTCAATGCATAGAAACCTACGGTGTTATTTTTCCATTTCTCTATATGTTTTTCTACTTAAATTTTAGCTTTTCTTTTAAAATCACTCTAAGTCTTTTTGAAGAGATTGATTTTTTAAATTCACAGTAAATAATACTTCGAGCTCCTTCAGTGGTAAAAGCTCCTTTATTAGAAAGTATCTCTTTAAGTTGTTCCATCTCTGATTCAGATAGAATAGATTTTCTACCGGATTTATAATAGTGTGAAACCAAACCTTCACGCTTGTATAGATTCCAATTATCAACCCATCTATATAGAGTTCTTTCTGGAATATCCAAAAGTTCAGCTACTTTTGGAATTGAAGATTGCTTCGCAGCAGTATTAATAGCCATGAATTTAAGTTTAACTTTTAAATCCTTTTCAATAGAAATTAGTTTTTTTAATTCCTCGAGATATAATATTTGTTTCATAAAACATCACCCATAATAATATTTAAAAATTTTATGGGATTTCCTGCCATTTTTTTAAGGATTAACTATAGTTACATAAGGTAATATTATTCTGACTATAGTACCTTTATTTTTTTCAAAGAAAATGCCATATTTTTCTCCGAAATAGAGCTTTATTCTTTCATCTATATTTTCCAACCCGATACCTGTTGAACCTTTACTTCTATTCTTATCTTTTTCTAGGTCGATTCCCTTTCCATTATCCTGTATTTCGATGATTAAATTATCAGATTCTATCGTAGCTTTTAAGGTTATAAGATTCAATTCATCTTCTAAATTAAATGCGTGATGAAATGCATTTTCTACTATAGGTTGGAGAGTAAGTTTGAGTATCTTGGAATTTAAACAATTTTCATCAATTGAGTACTCAACTTTAAAGCAATTTCCATACCTATATTTTTGTATTTCTACGTAGTTTTTCACATTTTTTATTTCATCGTCTAAAGAAACTATAGGGTCTACAAATGATATATTATATTTAAGAAGTCTTATAATATTATTTATCATATTTGAAATAATTGGTACATTATGTAGAATAGCCATCCATTTTACTGAATCAAGTATATTATACAAGAAATGGGGATTCATTTGGGCCTGTAAGGCTTGAAATTCTAACTTGCTCTTTTTTTCCTGAATTTCCAATTTTTCTTCAAGAAGTTTTTTTATTCTAAATGCCATGTTGTTAAATGAATCTCCAAGTTCTCCTATCTCATCTTTCCTGTTGAAATTTATAACCACATCGAAATTTCCATTTTCTAATTCCTTAAATTTATCACATAAATATAATATTGGTTTTGTAAAGGAAAGTATAAATTTATATACTAAAAATAATACCATTAGAGAAAGAATAAATACAAAAAGAATCATTTGAATAAATATTGCTTTAAATTTTTTGTAAATTACATCTAAAGGAATAATTCTTATATTTATCCATGAGCTATATTTCATTTCATTTTTTAGAAATAATTTACTGTCAATTATTTTTTGGGGAGGATTGTTTAAAAATTCAATAATCCTATTACTTAGGTCTATGTTGTAAGGATACTGAAATATAATATTATTCTTTTCATCTAGTATCAAAACAGTTTCATCTCCTCCGATGGAGGAATTTATGAATATTTCATTAAGGCCCCTTTTGTTTATCTCTATTATCAGGCTCCCTACAACGTTGCCGGTATCAAGGTTATAAAGCTGAATTCTATAAAATAGTTGGTTCTTGTATGAAAAAAAACTTTTAGATTTCATTGATATGATATTTTCAATTTCTTTAGTTTCAATATTTAGATTTGTAGAGAATATAGTTTTTTCCTTTTTTTCAATATAAATATTTTCGATAAAATTATGTGTGTTTTTTACAGTATTCAAAAAAGATTCTACTTCAGAATTAGGAGGGTTTTCTTGCTCTATAGTTTCAAATATTTCGTTATTTGTATAGAATATCTCATCAAATTCACTTATTTGTTTCAAAGAATTTTCAATATTCTTTTGCGCGAGATTAGATGAGAAAATCATATTTTCAATTTCTTTATTTTGTAATGTATTTATTATTACTGAAAATTCTAAAACTGACAATATGAAAATGAAAAATATTATCATAAATATGAGACCAAAAAAAATTTTTTTTTGAATAATGTATTTATTCATATAGACCTCTTCCTTAGATTAATTTATATTTTTATAAACATGCATTTTTCTGTATTCTTTACAGGTTATTCCTACGATATCTTTAAATACCTTTGAAAAATAGTAAACATTCGAGAAACCTACTTCTTCTGCTATTTCATATATTTTCATTTCAGAATTGACCAATAAGTCTTTAGCTCTTTCAATCCTAAATTCCAATATATAATTTGATAAATTTTTTCCTGTGTCATTTTTAAAAGTAGTACTTAAATAGCTCTTATTTATATCTAGGCATTCTGCAATTTTAGAGAGAGATATATTATCTGAAAAATTTTTTTCAATTATTTTCAAAGCTTTTATTGTTATAAGGCTATAAGATTCTTTTTTAGATTTTTCGGAAAAAAATCTCCTACATACATGGAATATAAAGTTTTCCTGAGATTCAAAAGTGTTGGCTTTTTTAAGCTCTAGAATATTAAGATTTCTAACCGAATCCTCTTGAAAACTTTCTTCTATACTGTTATGAGAAGCATCTATAAATATTTTGAAAATTTTATAAAATATTTTAAAACAATAATCTATATTTCTTTTTTCTTTTAAATAGTTAAATATTGTTTCGAGATATTTCAAGGAATCTTCTAAATTACCTGTATTAACTATTTCGCTTAAGTATTCAAAATCTATTCTATATGTAAATAAACTTTCTGAAAAACTTTGTTTTTCTCCAAAATAATCATAGAGTATTTCCTCTTTCAAAGTTTTTAAGCAGGATTCTATTTTTTGAATTTTTGTAGAAAATGAAGTTTTTAAAAGCATGTTTAAATCCATGATACTTTTAAGATTGTCTAGGAATACAGAAAATAAGTCTTTAATTTTTTCCTCTGAATGGTTATCTTTAGTTGTAAAAGAAAGTATTAATACTTCATTTTTATTTATAAAAATATTAAAATTCCAGTTTACTGTTTTAAAAGTTTCTCTAAAAATATCCTGTATAATTTGATTTCTTTTTAAAATTTCTTCACTATACTCATAGAGTTCATCTAATATAATTCCGTAAGCTAAAGAGCATATGTCTATATTTTTTAAGTATTCATCACCTATATCGATGGTATCGCTGAGTAAGAGTTTTTTTAAAAGAGCATTTAATTCTCCAGTTTTTTCAACATTTCTAATTTCTACTTTGTTTTCTGAGGTGAGTTTATTCAAAGTCTCTATAAGTGAATTCGCATCTAGTTCTGATTTTAGAATATAGTTTTCAACTTTTAGGTCAATTGCTTTTCTTGCAAAATCAAAATCGTCATAGTGAGTGAGTATTATGAATTTCAAATTAGGATTTATTTTTTTGGAAAGTTTAACTAACTCAAAACCATCCATCTCAGGCATGGAGATGTCAGTTATAACCAAATCTACATCGGAGTCTTTGATTATTTTTAAAGCTTCACTCCCGCTTTTAGCTTCTCCTACTATTGCAAAGCCATTTTTTTGCCAGTCGATCATTGATTTAAGTCCAAGCCTAACAATCATTTCATCATCTACTATAAGCACTTTCTTCATTAAAACTCCTTTTAATTTCTATTTTTTTTAAATATTCTTCCATTTTTAAACTTAATTCATCTAGCCCTGTTTCTACACTCAATTCATCTTTATACATTCGGTTTAAAATATTCATCCAGTCATTCATTATATCGACAGCATACGGATTAGGTGTCATAAGAAGCTCTACATTTTCAATTTCTTTTTTTAAAAAATCTATGTGTGGATTATTTTCTGAGAATTCTTTTGAAAACAGGATAGATTTTCTCGGGACATTTAGATATGTTTGTTGCTTAATAGCTTTTTTTAAAAATTCTTTTGCAGTGAAATATCTAATAAATTCCCAAGAAGCTTCTTTCTCTTCTGAAAAACGATTCATTGAAAGTCCCCATACCCATATATTTGTCTTTTTATTATTTAATTTAAACTTAGAAATAGGATAAACCGATATATTGCCTTTTTCTGATGAAAGTTCCGAAAGATTTTGGAGATAGCCGTTATTATCAGCATCAACTAAAAAAGCTATTTTTCCACTTCCAAGTTTAGAACCAATATTATACCAAGAATAGTTTTCCCAATCTTTTCCTATATATCTTTTTATCATTTTCATGTATTTTTTATTAAATTCAACAGATGGTTTTGAATTCACATCCGGGACCAAAATTTGGTTTATTTTTTTAAAATCAGAGAGCCCTGAGCTATAGTACAAATTGATATATCCCCCTGAAATGCTAGACCAATGGTTTTTACCTCGAAGCCCAATTGGGTTTATATTAGGATGTTTATTTTTTAATTTATTGCAAAGATTTATTAGGTCATCTATTGTTTTTAAAGAATCTAAATCCTTTTCATTGACTAATTTCTTATTGTAGGGAATAGATGTAAGTTCAAAGCCAAGTGGAATTCCAAAGAGTGGTCCGCTACCATACCGATCACCAGGGTTTAGATTCCATCTAAGAGTTTTTAAAGTTACAGGTAAGAAATCTTCTAAATCATAATTTTCATCAGTAAAAGTATTATCATTAATATATTCATCTAAATCTTCCAAGAGACCTTCATAAGAATATTTCCATATAGAGTACGGGCCAGCCATAAACACATCTAGATCTTGCTGCTTGTTCTTTAGAATATGGTATAGTTTGTCTCGATAAATATCTTCCTCACTTACTGTATACTCCACTTTTATACCGGTTTTCTTTTCAAATAAGGGTATTTCTCTTATTATAGCTTCTGAATAAGGGTGTTGATTTAAGTATACTTTTATTTTAGCTTTACTTAAAGCAGTTTGATTAATCTTTTTACTCTCTATTTCAAGTAGTCTAAATGAAATAATCGAGAAAACAATAATTAAGAATAAAAAAAAGAAAATTGTTTTAAAAGAAATTTTCATTAAAAACCTCCTATAAAAAGTTCTATATAAAATACTACATTATATATTTTAGTATATTAATTTTAATTATGAAAGGAGATAAAAAATAAACTAAAAAAAAATATAAAAAACCAAAAAAAATATAAAAATATAAAAAACTCAAAAAAAGAACACAAAAAGAACACAAATTTTCTAAACATGCTTTATTTTTAATCAGAAGTTTCTGGTGTATAATTTTTACAAGAATCAAGATTAAAAATTTATCAGAAACAAAAAAGAAAACTTTAGATTGGTTATGATTTGATCGAAGTTTTATTGGATTGAGGAGGGAAGATGTCTAAAAAGGAAATTTTGACAAGAGAAGGGATATTTCTAGGGTTAAAAAGTGTCTCTAAAGAGGATGCTATAAAAGCGGCCGGGGAAAAACTTTTTAAATTAGGATATGTAAAAAAAGATTATGTAAATTACATGCTGGAAAGAGAGAAAATATCGACAACATATATAGGGAATTATGTTGCAATACCGCACGGTACAGGTAAATCAAAACATGAAGTCATAACTCCTGGAGTCGTGGTGTTACAGTATCCAGATGGGATAGAATTTGGCGATCAAAATATAGCCTATTTCTTAATAGGTATTGCTGGGAAAAATGATGAGCATATTGAAATTATCTCTAACTTAGCTGACGTTATCGAAGAGGAAGAAAGGGTAAAGTATTTAAGCGGGCTTAATGATGTTGAAAAGCTGTATGAGGCTTTTTCAATATAAACAATAAGGAGGTTAAAGGATAATGGATGGAATTGCAATGAAATCAGATTCAAAGAATTCTATGAGAGCTAAGATTCAAGCTTTCGGTGGATTTTTAACAGGGATGGTATTGCCGAATATCGGAGCGTTTATTGCTTGGGGACTAATTACGGCTTTGTTTATTCCAACAGGTT
Organism: uncultured Ilyobacter sp.; assembly: GCA_963675185.2. Lineage (GTDB taxonomy): Bacteria > Fusobacteriota > Fusobacteriia > Fusobacteriales > Fusobacteriaceae > Ilyobacter_A. The sequence continues at coordinate 762,382 of CAXXOH010000003.1, read as the reverse complement.
GGATGCCTAATGAATCTTTAGGAAAATTAGTTGGTCCTATGATTATTTACTTGTTACCACTATTAATTGCATACACCGGTGGAGGTGCTATTGCCGGAAAACGTGGAGCGGTAATGGGAGTTATCGGTACGATGGGTGTTATTGTTGGATCTGACATTCCTATGTTTATAGGTGCTATGATTATTGGGCCAGTTGGCGGCTACATTATTAAGAAATTCGATAAAGCTATTGATGGAAAAATTCCTTCTGGATTTGAAATGATTGTAAATAACTTCTCAATCGGTATTTTAGGTATGGGACTATGCTTAGTAGCTTATAAGGCTATAGGTCCTGCTATTTTAGCGGCCAATAATGTAGTTAAAATAGGAATAGAAGCACTAGTAAATGCTAATTTACTGCCATTATTATCTATTTTTAATGAACCTGCTAAAGTACTATTCTTAAACAACGCCATTGACCAAGGTATCTATGCTCCTTTAGGAGTTCAAGCTGCAATGGATGCAGGAAAATCAATCTTCTTTATGGTTGCTTCTTCACCTGGTCCAGGTCTAGGTTTACTACTTGCGTATGCTTTATTCGGGAAAGGTATGAGTAAAAAATCTGCACCTACTGCTATTATTATTCATTTCTTAGGTGGAATACATGAACTATATTTCCCGTATGTTTTAATGAAGCCAATCATGATTATTCCAATGATTTTAGGTGGAATGAGTGGGATTGTTACCTTCCAAGCGTTAGGAGCGGGGTTAGTTGCATTCCCATCTCCTGGAAGTATTTTCGCCTTTTTAGCCATGACTCCAAAAGGAGGATTTTTCGCAACAATAGCTGGAGTAGCAGTTGGAACAGCTGTATCTTTCGTAGTATCTAGCTTTTTACTTAAGCTTGACAAAAAAAGAGATGCTGAGTTGGATGAATTTGAAGAATCTCAAAGCAAAGTTAAGAATCTAAAGCAAGAGGGAAAAGACCTTTTAAACCAAAAAATGGCAGCAAGTACTGCTCCAATAGCTGAGCATGTTAAATTCATAGCTTTTGCCTGTGATGCAGGAATGGGTTCGAGTGCAATGGGAGCTTCTTCATTTAGAAAACAACTTAAAAATGCAGGATTGAACATTAATGTAAAGAATTTTGCAATTGAAGATGTTCCTGAAGAAGTAGATATTATTGTTTGTCATAAAGATCTGTTCGATAGAGCAAAAGCATTTGCACCAGGTAAAGAAATCGTAACAATCGGTAGCTTTATTGGTGATCCACAACTTAAAGTTTTATTAGACAGGCTTACTAATCAATAGGAATAACAAATAGTGAAGAGCAATTCCTTAGTTCTACTTAAATTAAGGGATTGCTCCAATACTAGCATACTGCAAAAAAAATTTTAATGTTATTTTCTTTAAAATTGGTAAAGTTGTTTAAAAAATTAAAATAGAAGTATAATTTAAAAAACACAAAAAATAATTAATTAAGGAGAAGAAGTTTTATGCAAACAAAAGCAGCAGTTTTGTATGGTAAAAATGATGTACGTATCCGTGAATTTGAATTACCAAAAATTAAAGAAGATGAAATTTTAGTAAAAGTAATTTCAAATGGAATTTGTTTATCTACTTATAAGGCAGCAAAATTAGGTGAAGATCATATGAGAGTTCCTGAAACGATAGGAACAAATCCCATTATTACAGGACATGAATTTGCCGGAGTTATAGTTGAGATTGGAAAAAAATGGAAAGATCAATATAAAGTTGGGCAAAAGTTTGTGCTGCAACCGGCAATGGGGTTACCTTCAGGCTACTCTGCTGGGTATAGTTACGAATTTTTTGGTGGGAATGCTACTTATAGTATTATTCCAAACGTAGCAATAGAGTTAGGTTGCCTTTTAAATTATGAGGGTGATTATTTTGCAAATGCCTCTTTAGCAGAACCAATGTGCTGTATAATAGGTGCATTTAATGCAAACTATCACACTATAGACTACATATATGAGCACAATATGGGTATTGTTGAAGGTGGAAATGTAGCATTGTTAGCAAGTGCTGGTCCAATGGGGCTAGGTGCTATTGATTATGCTATAAATGGACCAAAAAAGCCAAAACTTATTGTAGTGACAGATATTGATGATGCGAGACTAGAAACAGCTAAAAAATTGATTCCAGAATCAGTAGCCGAAGAAAAAGGGATTACATTAAAATATATAAATACTAAAGACATGAAAAATCCTAAAGAAGAACTTTTGAAAGTAAGCAATGACAAAGGTTTTGATGATGTATTTGTATTTGCAGCAATTAAAGAAGTTGTAGAATTGGCTGATGAAATTTTGGGGAAAAATGGATGCTTAAATTTCTTCGCAGGTCCAACTGATACAGAATTTAAAGTTCCTATGAATTTTTATAATGTTCATTACAAATCTACTCATGTGGTAGGGACTAGCGGAGGAAGTACTGGAGATATGATCGAATCATTAGAGCGTTCTACTAAAGGATTGATTAATCCATCATATATGGTAACTCATATTGGAGGATTAAATGCAGCTCCTGAAACAATTTTGAATCTCCCAGAAATTCCAGGAGGAAAGAAGTTAATTTATCCTCATATTGAAATGGAGCTAACTGCAATCAGTGATTTTAAAGAGCTTGGAAAAAATGACCCTTTATTCAAAACTTTGGCAGAAATTGTTGAGGAAATTAACGGAGTATGGTGTCAAAAGGCAGAAGAATATCTTTTAGAGTATCATGAAAAAAAGAAGGTGTAACTTTGAACGGAAGATTAGTATTTGATATATTAAAAGTAACTGAAGCTGCAGCCTTAGCTGCTTCTAATTATCTAGGCAGAGGAGATAAAAATGAAGTTGATGATGCAGCTGTTAAAGCAATGAGAAAAACTTTAAATGAAATGGACATTTCTGGGGAGATAGTTATAGGTGAAGGGGAAATAGATGAAGCCCCTATGCTTTATATAGGAGAACAGGTTGGCTGTGGAACAGATAAAATAGACATAGCTGTGGATCCTATTGAGGGAACAAGAATGGTGGCTATGGGACAAAATAATGCATTGGCAACAATAGCATTTGCTGAAAAAGATTCCCTATTTCATGCACCAGATATGTATATGGAAAAATTAATTGTGGGTTCTAAAGGGAAAGAGGCGATTGACCTATCTTTGCCTTTTGAAGAAAATATTGTAAGGGTTGCGAAAGCTCTGGGGAAAAAAGTTGAAGATTTAACAATTGTTACATTAGCAAAACCTAGACATGATAACATCGTCAAATGTCTTCAAAAAATGGGTGCAAAGGTTTATTCTATACCAGATGGAGATGTTGCAGCAAGCATATTGACGTGTGATGCGTCTAATGAGATAGATTTGATGTACACGATTGGCGGAGCTCCTGAGGGGGTATTAAGCGCTTGTGCAGTAAAAGCATTAGGTGGAGACATGAATGCCCGTCTTGTAAAAAGAACAATTGCTAAGGGCTCTAGTGAAGAAAATATCAAGTTAGAATGTGTGGAACTTTCTAGATGCAAAAAGATGAATGTGGACATAGAAAAGATTTATACTTTGGATGAGCTGGTAAAAAGTGATAAAGTTATTTTTTCTGCTACTGGTATTACAAAGGGAGATTTATTAGAAGGGATAAAAAAAATAGGAAATGAAATGCTAACAGAAACGTTGGTCATAGACGGAATAAATAATAAAAAATACCTTGTTAACACCACACATAAAATATCGGATGAATAATAAAACTAGATATTTTAATGCCTTTTTAGCGTGGTAGTATCTAAGTTTATATATAATTATTCATATAAGTGAGTGTGCTATGGTTATAAATCTTATCAAATAGTCTATAAAAATATAGATTATAATTATAGGCAGAAATCATCACACATAAAATTTAAAAGTATAATATAAATAATGCAAGTCATTATTATGAAAACTTTTAATATAGCTAAAGTTAATTTTGAGCTAACATTTATATCTATGATTAAAAAAGCTGTGTATAAAATTTCAATTGGTAAATGTGGACATAAGTAAATCACTAGGAGGATTTTATAATATAAAAAAATAAATTTTAGGATTGGTAGATCCAGTTCTTTTATTTTTGTTTGGAGGTTAAAATTTAATGGTAAATATAAGTAGCTTAACGGGTAAAGCAAATGCAATAAGAAAAGATATTTTACAGATGATTTGTACTTCAAAATCAGGGCATCCTGGAGGATCACTTTCATCAGCAGATATAGTGACAACATTATATTTTCATGAAATGAACATTGATCCAGAAAATCCTAAAATGGAGGACAGAGACAGATTTGTTTTGAGTAAAGGGCACGTAGCGCCACTTCTATATGCAACACTTGCTGAAAGAGGTTATTTTGACAGGGAAGAGCTTTGGAAGCTTAGACAGCTAGGGGCAATGCTACAAGGACATCCCGATATGAAAAAAGTACCGGGAGTAGAAATTTCAAGTGGATCGCTTGGACAGGGGCTTTCAGTAGCCAACGGTATGGCACTATCTGCAAAAATCTATGGGAAAGACTACAGAACCTATGTACTCATGGGAGATGGAGAACTTCAAGAAGGTCAAGTTTGGGAAGCTGCAATGACATCCGCACATTACAAACTAGATAACCTTGTAGCTTTTGTAGATGCAAATGGACTTCAGATAGACGGAAATATCCAGGATGTAATGGGGATAGAACCATTAGATAAAAAATGGGAAAGCTTTGGCTGGAACGTGATAAAAATTGACGGACATAACTTTGAAGAGATTATAGCTGCCCTTGATAAATCTAGAGAAACAAAAGGTAAGCCAACTATGATACTGGCTAAAACAACTAAAGGTAAGGGTGTATCTTTTATGGAAAATGTATGTGAATTCCACGGGGTGGCACCGACTGAAGAAGAGACTGAAAAGGCAATAAAAGAGCTTGAATTAATCGAGCAAATTGACGACTAAGAAAAAATAATTGGAGGTTAATATAGATGAAAAAAGCAACAAGACAAGCTTATGGAGAGGCCCTTGCTAAGTTAGGGAAAGAAAACAAGGATGTAGTTGTTTTAGATGCGGACCTTTCAAAATCTACAAAGACCGCTTTATTTGAAAAAGAATTCCCTGAAAGACATATAAACGTAGGAATCTCAGAAGCGGACCTCATAGGTACAGCGGCGGGATTTGCTACAACAGGAAAGATAGCCTTTGCTTCAACGTTTGCTGTGTTTGCTGCAGGTAGGGCATTTGAGCAGATAAGAAATACAGTGGCGTATGCGAACCTAAATGTAAAGGTGTGCGCAACCCATGCTGGAATTACAGTTGGTGAGGACGGAGGATCCCACCAGTCTGTAGAGGATGTTGCTCTTATGAGATCAATACCGGGTATGACAGTTATGTCTCCAGCTGATGCAACAGAGGCAGAGAAAATGGTGTTTGCTGCAGCTGAGTATAAAGGACCTGTATATATCAGGTTTGGAAGATTGGATACCCATGTGATTTTTGATGAGTCTTATGAGTTTGAAATTGGGAAGATAAAGACGGTTAAAGATGGAAGTGACGTGACAATAACCGCAACAGGCATGCTGGTTGCAGAGGCACTTGAGGCAGCAAAAAATCTTGAAGAGAATGGTATCTCTGCGAGGGTTTTAAATGTGGGGACAATAAAACCACTTGATAAGGATGCAATATTGAAAGCGGCAAAAGAAACTAAATTTATAGTTACTGCAGAAGAACATTCAGTTATTGGAGGGCTTGGAAGCGCTGTGTCTGACTACCTTTCGGAAGCTTACCCAATAAAAGTGATAAAAATAGGTATAAACGACCAATTTGGTCAAAGTGGTGATGGCGCAGAACTTATGAAAGTTTACGGATTAAGTGCAGAAAATATAGTTGAAACAGTAAAAAATAATATATAAAATTTTTATCAGAATATTTATAGAAACGTAAAGAAAGCGGTATATGTACTATTTGATTTAGATATGGAGGAATAAATGAAGATTGAGTTAGAAATTAATGGATTCAAATATGATGCTTTTTTCACTCAGAGGGAAATTGATGAAGTATACCTTCCTCTTCTAAATAAATTAGAAAAAATTAGGGAAGAAAAAGGTAAGAGAGTCATTGTTTTTTTAGCAGCACCTCCGGCTGTAGGGAAATCAACTTTAGCACTTTTTTTAGAAAAACTTTCTGAAACTACAAAGGGCATAACTCCTGTCCAGAATCTTTCTTTGGACGGATTTCATTACCCTAATGAATATCTTAAGAGTAATCAAATTGCTTTAGGGGACAAGACGCATTCTTTGTATGAGATAAAGGGAATGCCGGAAACATTTGATTTAGAAAGTTTTAAAAAGTACCTTCAAGAAGTACAGGATAAAAATATAAAATGGCCAATTTATGACCGAAATCTTCATAACCCTGTGATGGATCAAATTGATGTGGAAGCTGAAATTATAATCATAGAGGGGAATTGGCTGCTTTTAGATGAGCAAGGATGGAAGGATTTGAAATCATTTTGCGATTATAGTATTTTTATTGAAGCGGAAGAAGAACTTTTAAAGGACAGATTAGTAACACGGAAAATGAAAGGTGGTTTAACAAATCAAGAAGCTCTTGAATTTTATAACAGAACTGACAAAAAAAATGTTCAGAGAGTTATGGAAAAAAGAGTGGAAGCGGATTTAGTTTTACAAATGTTAGAAACAGGGGAAAAAATCATAAAAACATGTAAATTAAGAAATGAACAACTAAAGATTTAATTTATCTTTTTTACTATAAAAAGGGAGTGGTTCTATAGGCTCACTCCCTTTTTCATTTCATATTTAAATTTTGAAGAAAGGGGGCATTATGTATCTAGTGGATTATCATCTCCATACAAACTGGTCATCTGATGGGAAAAATAGTATGGAAGAAATGGTAAAAAAAGCTATAGAAAAAGACATTAAAGAGGTCTGTCTAACAGATCACTTTGACCTTTGGCCAGATGTAGAGCCATTTGATTATTCAGAATATATAGTGGAGTATCAGAAAATAAAAAAAACTTTTGGGGAAAAAATAAAACTTCGACTAGGAATTGAGCTGGGAATTTCAAATCAAAAATTACCTGAATTTTCTGAGGTAGTCAGGAAGTTCCCGTTTGATTATGTGCTTGCATCGACTCATAGAGTTGACAATATAAGTCCCACTTTTCCCAAATATTTTGAAGGAATAAAAAAAATAGATGCCTATCTTAAATATTATGAATATATGCTTGAAAGTGTAAAAAAGTTTGATGATTTTGACTGCTGGGGGCATTTAGATTACGTGATAAGATATGGGAATTTTAATGAAAATGGATTTAAGTACTTTGAGTTGAGCGACATACTTGATGAGATTTTTAAAATTCTTATTTCAAAAGGGAAGGGGATTGAAATGAATAGTTCATACAGAAGAATGGGGAAAAATGAGTTTCATCCTAGTCGAGAAATACTGAAAAGGTATTTTGAACTTGGTGGCGAAATTGTATGTTTCGGCTCAGATGCCCATAGAGCAGAACATATAGGATCCTACGTAAAAGAAGCCTACGAGTTATTGTTTTCACTGGGACAAAAATATTTAAGTATATTTGAGGATAGAAGAATTAAATTTATATCGATAAATGGGGAAGTGTAAATAATAATTTTTATACCATATTAGTGTCTGATTTGTTTTTTAAAAGCATTGAAATTATTATTTTGATTAGTTCAAACGATGTGTGTAAAATGTCTTAGGAGTAAAATAGATTAAACCAAAGGGCCTAAATTTAGGCTAGATGTTTATTGCCTTTTTCTTTTCAAAACAGTGTATAAATTATGTTAGAGGTTAGATCTTGTTAAATTAAAATGAATAAAAAAGTCTAGAAGAAATTTATTTCAGATATAGTATAATTTAATAAGATATCGTTAATTATAAGGGGAAGGATATTGAATATGTTAACAAAGAGGAATTTAGTAATATTGCAAAATCTAATAAAGAATAATGGGAAAGGTAATATAAAAGATCTGGCTGAACTAAATGATATTAGTGAAAGGGCTATTAGATACGATGTGGACAACATTAATTATTATTTAAAAGAGAAAGGCTTTCCAGAAGTAGAAAAACTTTCTAAAGGAAGTCTCGAACTAAATGAAATATTTAAAATTGAAGAATACCTTTATAAAAATTACAATCAATATTTGTTAGCTCCAGAGGACAGGGTAATGTATATGTTGATTGAAATTTTATTTAATGAGTTTATCAACTTAAATAAAACTTCGGAAGATTTGGATATCAGCAGGAGCACTGTTAAAACAGATTTGAAAAATGTTAAAGAAGTTTTGGACAGGTATAATTTAGAATTGAGCTTAAAACATAAAACTGGTTTGATTCTTTTAGGAAAAGAGGAGGATATTAGAAAATTAAAGTTAAAAATTTTAATGAAATATTTTAGAAAATATGAGGTTTATAAAAAGGACGAAGTCGCCCATTCTTTAAAAGATATGTTTATAATAGAAACTTTGGATGAGTACATAGGTGATATTCTTATAGAAGATATTAAGACGTTTATAAACTATATCCAAAAGCTAATGAATAAAATTATTTCTGATGAGGCCTATGAAATAATAACTTCATATTTGATTATACTAGTTTTTAGAATTAGAAAAGGTAAATTTTTGGAAAAAGTTCAGAATGAAAATTTTTTAAAAAGCACTCAAGAATACAGCACAATAAAGAGGGGCATAGGTATATTGGAAGCTAATTACGAGATAAATTTAAGTGAAGTTGAGATATTGAAGATGACAGATTATTTTTTAGGTAGCCACACTTATAATTTTGACTACTCATATTATGAAAACTGGGTTGAGGTAGAGATATTGGTTAAGAAGTTGATAGAAAAATTCAATGAAAAAATAGAGGTGAATATTTCTAAAGACGATGTGTTATTAGACGGATTAATAAATCACATAAAACCTACTGTCTATAGAATAAAGAATAGTATAGAGCTTCAAAACTCTATTTATGAGGAAGTTGTTGATAGCTACCCTCAATTATTTAATATAACTTCTGAGGTTGTAGAGGAACTTGAGGAATTTATTGGTGAAAAATTTTCAAAAGATGAGATTGCTTTTCTGGTTATACATTTTAAGGCAGCTATAGATAGAAACAGGCATAGAATGAAGGATATAAAAAAAGTGCTGCTTGTATGTGGGCTGGGATATGGTAGTTCGAAACTTCTTGCCCAACAGATAAAAGATACCTATAGTATAGATATAGTCGATATAATACCCTATCATTTTTTAGAGAAATATCTGGATAAACCTGAAGTCGAGCTCATAATAACGACTATTGACATATCTGGCCTTAGCCAAGAAACTTTAAATGTTCCAATAATAAAAGTAAACCCAATTCTAGGCAAAGAAGATATTCATAAATTGGATAAATACGGACTGCCAAAGTACCGGAAAAAAGTTCTTTTATCCGATGTCATGAAGATTATAGAGGAAACTACTGCAATAGAAAAAAAAGAAGAGCTTTTAAAAAGATTGCAGCGTCTACTAGATGACAGGTTGATAAACGATTTAAATGAAAAAGAGCTGGATATAACCGATCTTCTGCAATTGGAAAACATTAAATTAAATATAGAGGCCGATAACTTAGAGGAGGCAATACAGAAAGCAGGGGATATCCTAGTAGAGAGAGGCTATGTACAGAATGAATACGTAAAAAATATGATAGATATTATAAAAGAATATGGCTCCTACATAGTTGTATCAAAGGGGATAGCTATGCCTCATGCAAGAGGAGGAAAGAATGTCCATAAAACCGGAATGAGTTTGATCACCTTAACAAAACCGGTCAAATTCCCAGATGGAAAGGAAGTAGAGGTCTTAATTGCTTTTTCATCACTAGATGACAAAGAGCACCTTAATTCTTTGGTTGACCTTATGAATTTGATAAAGGATTATCAGCTTAAAGATAGTTTAAAAAAAATGAAGAACTCTAAAGAGGTTTTAAAACTCATATACAAGTATAAGCTGGATTAAAGGTTGTTTACAAAATGTAAACAACTTTTTTTATTCTTAGGAACTTAAGCTAAATAAAAAAAATGTAGGAATTTATATTTAGGGCAAGAAAAATATAGTATTAGGGAGGGATAAACTATGAAAATTTTAATTATGTGCGCAAACGGTTTGGGAACTAGTTTAATGATGGAAGTCAGCGTGAAAATAGCCTTAAAAGAACTTGGAATAGAAGCAAAAGTGGATCATACTGATCTAACTACCGGAAAATCAATGGACGCTGATATCTATTTAGGAGCTAAAGATATTATGAATAATTTCAAAAAAGATGGAGCAAATATTGTAGGATTGGAAAATATTATTGATGTAAAAGAAATTAAGAGGAAAATAGTCCCTTACTTTAATAAGGGATGAGTCCTGCTTTAAACACTTAAAATCATTTTAAATATATTTGAATAAATTTAAAGAGGTGAAAAGTGCATGCCATTCAAAATAATTATGAAGGATATTTTAGGAACTCCGGCAATATTAATTGGTTTGTTTGCTCTAATAGGACTTTTGATGCAGAAAAAAGAGAGCGGAGAAGTAATTTCGGGAACTTTAAAAACTATAATGGGATTTGTTATCTTGGGAGCTGGAGCAGGAGTTATAGTAGGTTCTTTAGGGATATTTGGACAAATGTTTGTTTATGCTTTTGGTATAAAAGGGGTAGTACCAAATAATGAAGCAATTGTTGCTTTGGCGCAAAAAACTTTGGGAAGAGAAACTGCACTTATTATGGTAGTAGGAATGCTGGTGAATATATTTGTAGCTAAGTTCACTAGGTTTAAATATATATTTTTAACAGGTCATCATACTTTTTTTATGGCATGTTTGATTTCGGCGATCTTATCTGCCGGAGGATTGAGCGGACTAGGATTGGTATTGGCAGGTGGGCTTACTTTGGGTAATCTTATGGTACTTTCACCAGCTCTTCTTCAAAATTTTACTAGAGAGATTACAGGAACGGATGATTTAGCTCTAGGACATTTTGGCTCTTTTGGTTATCTGGTAGCAGGAAGTGTAGGTAGATTAGTTGGAGATAAATCACGCTCAACTGAAACTATAAATGTCCCTAAAAAACTTGCATTTTTAAGAGATACTTCCGTATCAATATCTTTAACCATGACAATACTTTATTTTGTAGTTGCCCTATTTTCAGGTAAAGAATTTATTGAAGCTAGCCTTTCAGGTGGATCGAATTACCTTGTTTTTTCATTCTTAAAGGCAATTGAATTTGCTGCAGGGATATACATTGTATTAGCTGGTGTTAGAATGCTTATTTCTGAAATAGTTCCTGCATTTAAAGGGATTGCAGATAAAGTTGTGCCAAATGCAAAACCGGCATTAGATTGCCCGGCTGTTTTTCCATTTGCTGAAAATGCCGTAATTATTGGATTTTTATCTAGTTTTTCTGCGGGCGTTATCGCAATTTTAATTCTACCAATACTCAAATTAAGTGTCATAGTTCCAGGTTTGGTTCCTCATTTTTTTACGGGTGCTACAGCAGGGGTATATGGTAATGCTACAGGAGGTAGAAGAGGAGCGATAATTGGTTCATTTATAAATGGACTTATAATTAGCATCCTACCTTCTCTTTTACTGCCTTTATTAGGAAATCTAGGATTTCAACAGACAACTTTTGGAGATTCAGATTTTGGGATAGTAGGAATTACTTTAGGAAGCGCAGTTAAAATTAATAGAATAATATTATACGTAGTGATAGGATTATTAGCTGCAATACCATTTGTATTTACTTTACTAAGTAAAAATAAACCAAAAAACTAAATCAGTTTGATTCGATGTATGAAAATAAAGCTGAAAGAACAAAGGAAGGGTGAGATACCATACCTATCAAGCTAAGCTTTGAATTTAATAGAATTTGTGCTAAAACCTTCTTCAAGGACTACTTGAAGGAGGTTTTTCTTTTGGGAAACAGACAAATCAGAACAAAATTTTTAAATTACTTTTCGGAAAAAAATATTGAACAAATTGCCAGGTATTCTAAATTCAAAATTAGGAATAGCGGCAAAATTTCTCCTCTTAACTTCATATCTTTAACTTGTTTCAGCTCCAATAATTTATGCACTTCATCCTTGGAAGAATTAAGCGCTGAACTTCTATTAAAGCAGAATATTAATATTTCTCCTCAAGCGCTTGATCAGAGGTTTAGCGAGGCTTCTGTAGAATTTCTTAAAAATATTTTCTTATCTCTTTGTAAAACACAAATATCCAATAAGTCTAAAGCCTTTAAAAATTATGGCTTCAGCAATATCTTTTTAATGGACTCTACTGAAATAAAATTGCCAAATAAATTAAAAAATAAGTATAAAGGTGCAAACAAATCTAATCCTGCTGTTTTAAAAATAAATCTTCTCCTTGAATTATTAGATTATTCTTTTAAGAACACTGTTTTATCTACGGGAACTAAAAATGAGCAAAATTTTTCTAAATATGTCTACGATAAATTAGTTACAGATTCCTTAGTTTTAAAAGATTTAGGGTACTTTAAATTTGATGACTTCAATGAGATTGAAAGCAGAAACAGCTCTTTTGTTTCTCATTTGAAAGCCGGAACAAGGTTATTTGCTTTAAACCCTAATCCTCAGTACTCACCAAAGGGAAAACTACTAAAAAAGACGAAGTATTTGGTAACAAATGCTGGAGAGTTGGGAAAAGAACTAAAAGCAGGAGAGACTCAAGAATATGAATTTCTAGTCGGAAGCCATGACGACAAGAGGCCTTTTAGGGTAATCCTAACTAAATTGGACAAAGAGACTTCTAATAAAAAAGTACAAAAGATAGAAGAAAGAGAAAGAAGGAATGAGCACTGCGCAAAGCACGCAAGAAGTTCTGCTGAAATTACTGGATATATTACTAATCTTTGGGGATTCAATCCTTCTGAAATCATCGAAATATATAAATTGAGATGGCAAATTGAATTGCTGTTTAAAATTTTTAAGTCTGATTTTAAACTAGATAAACTAAAAGACTTGAAAGTAGAAAGAATAGAGACTCACATATATGCCACTTTAATTAGAATGCTTCTTTTAATGGAGATTACAAAGGGTATCAATGGAGGATACTCAAAAGAAATGAGTATAAGGCGAGTAATAAAAAGCTCGTTGGGGGTTTTGACTGATTTCATGGAAACTTTGAAATCTAAAAAGCGTTTCATGCGCTTGACTTCAAAATTAAAAAAAATTATTGATTCTAAAATAAAAAAAGTTCCCAGCAAATAATCACCGAGAACACCACTGATAATAGAATAAACTTTTTTAGCCATTTTTGCAAGTGGTTTTTTGTAGTTTGAAAATTTAGCTTTAAAATTAAAATAGGAACCTAACTATATAAAAGTTAGGTTCCTAAAATTTCTTAGCTTGATAGGTATGGGGTGAGATACCTTCCTTTGTTTTTGTCTAACTCAGACTTATTCCTTAGCGATTTTGACTTTGAACGGTTAAAAGTTGTTCGAAAAAAATGAAAAAATAAACATCTTTAAAAAATGATGGCTGTACGATAGAATTATATAAACAGAAGCAATTGGGAGGTGAGAATAATGTTTAAGAAAAATCCAAAAAATAAAAGTTTAAGAAAAGAATTAAAAGATAACATACAAATTTTAGAAAGAGCTCCTAACTGGGAAGAAGCAATACGAATAGCCTCAGAGCCTCTTCTGGAAAAACAGAAAATAGAAGAAAGATATATAGAAGAGATGATAAACAATATAAAGAGACTAGGTCCGTATGTAGTGCTGATGCCAAGAGTGGCTATGCCGCATTCAAGACAAAAGCATGGAGTGATAGAAAACTGTATTTCATTGTTGAAACTGGATAATGGAGTTTCGTTTTCAGCCGAAAAAGAGGATGTTAACCTTATATTTATTTTGGGAGCAAAGGATGGAGATTCTCACAGTGAACTAATTGCTCAATTAACTGAAATTTTGTTAGATGAAGAAAGGATTAAAAATCTGATAAGGGCTAACTCGATAAAAGAAATTCTTTTTTCAATATAAAGAATCGGTTTAAATAAAGGAAAATATTAAGCAGTAAACAAAAGAGGTAAAAGTTGTTCGAAAAAAATGAAAAAATAAACATCTTTAAAAAATAATGGCTGTACGATAGAATTAAAGCAACAAGAAAACTTAGGAGGGAGTAGTTATGTTAAGAAAAGAATTAGAAGATAGTGTACAAATTTTAGAAAGTGTTCCAAACTGGGAAGAAGCAATAAGAATAGCCTCAGAGCCTCTTCTGGAAAAACAGAAAATAGAAGAAAGATATATAGAAGAGATGATAAACAATATAAAAGAACTAGGTCCATATGTAGTGCTGATGCCAAGAGTGGCTATGCCGCATTCAAGGCCAGAGCATGGAGTGATAGAAAACTGTATTTCATTGTTGAAACTGGATAATGGAGTTTCGTTTTCAGCCGAAAAAGAGGATGTTAACCTTATATTTATTTTGGGAGCAAAGGATAGCAACTCTCATGTAGATCTTATTGTCCAATTAACCGATTTGCTCGAGGAAGAGGAAAATGTCGACAACTTAATAAAAGCAAAATCTGTGGATGAAATTTTTTCTTTAGTATAGAAAATATAAAAACAGGGAGGTAAAATTATGAAAATTTTAGTTATGTGTGGGAATGGACTAGGTAGTAGCTTTATGATGGAATTGAATGTTAAAAAAGCAATAAAAGAGTTGGGGGTGAGTGCAGATGTTGATCACACTGATTTAAGTACTGGAAAATCAATGAACGCTGATATCTATTTAGGGGCTAAAGATATTATGAATAATTTCAAAAAAGACGGAGCAAATATTGTAGGATTGGAAAATATAATGGATTTAAATGAAATCAAACAGAAAATATCTCCTTATCTGTAAAAACTATTTTAAATTAAAAGCACCCCCAAAAAAATTGACAGAGGGATGCTTAAAATTGATATAAGTTGTGATTAGATTTTAGCAAGAATTTTTATAATTGTAAAGCAATAACTTTAAGGAGGGAAATATATATGTTGTTAAATGTTATTATGAAAGATATTTTAGGAACTCCGGCAATATTAATTGGTTTGTTTGCTCTTACTGGACTTCTTATGCAGAAAAAAGAGAGCAGTGAAGTGATTTCAGGAACTTTAAAAACTATAATGGGATTTGTTATCTTGGGAGCAGGAGCAGGAGTTATAGTAGGTTCTTTGAGTATATTTGGACAAATGTTTGATCATGCGTTTGGTATAAAAGGGATAATACCAAACAATGAATCTATCGTTGCCTTGGCACAAAAAACTCTAGGAAGAGAAACTGCACTTATTATGGTAGTTGGAATGCTGGTGAACATATTCATAGCTAAATTCACTAGATTCAAATATATATTTTTAACAGGTCACCATACTTTATTTATGGCGTGCTTGATTTCGGCAATTTTAGCTGTTGGTGGACTAAGTGGCGCAGGTTTAGTTGTTGCAGGAGGAGCTACCCTAGGAAGTCTTATGGTTCTTTCGCCTGCTATGATGCAAAAATTTACAAAAGAAGTTACTGGAACTGATGATTTAGCCCTAGGACATTTTGGATCTTTTGGTTATTTGGTGGCAGGAACTGTAGGTAGAATAGTTGGGAACAAGTCACATTCAACTGAAACTATAAATGTTCCTAAAAAACTTGCATTTTTAAGAGATACTTCCGTATCAATATCTTTAACCATGACAGTGCTGTATTTTGTAGTTGCTCTATTTTCAGGTAAAGGATTTATTGAAGCCAGCCTTTCAGGTGGATCGAATTACCTTGTTTTTTCATTCTTAAAGGCAATTGAATTTGCTGCAGGTGTATACATTGTACTAGCTGGAGTTAGAATGCTTATTTCTGAAATAGTTCCTGCATTTAAAGGGATTGCAGATAAAGTTGTGCCAAATGCAAAACCAGCACTAGACTGTCCAGCGGTGTTCCCGTTTGCTCCAAATGCTGTAATTATTGGATTCTTATCAAGTTTTGTTGCAGGACTTATATCAATTTTTATACTACCACTAATGGGATTAAGTATTATAGTTCCTGGCTTGATTCCTCACTTCTTTTGTGGAGCCACAGCAGGCGTATATGGTAATGCTACAGGTGGTAGAAGAGGAGCGATAATTGGTTCATTTGTACACGGCCTTATAATTAGTGTATTGCCAGCTCTCTTATTACCGTTACTTGGAAACTTAGGATTTGAAGGAACAACTTTTGGAGATGCCGATTTTGGAGTAGTTGGGATTGCTTTAGGAAGCGTTGCTAAAGTTAGTCCAATACTATTATACAGTTTAGTATTAGGATTATTTGCACTACCGTTCTTAATAACTTTGGTTAAGGGTCAACTAGAGGTTGAAACTGAAGAAAAAATAGAAGCTTAACAGATTAAAATTAGGAGGAAGTATGAAGCTATTTATAGATACAGCAAATGTAGATGATATCAAAAAAGCTCATGATATGGGAGTTATTTGTGGGGTAACAACAAATCCTTCTTTAATTGTAAAAGAGGGAAGAGATTTCAAAGAAGTGGTAGAAGAAATAACGGGGATAGTGGATGGGCCGATTAGTGCGGAAGTTATCTCTCTAGAAGCTCAAGGGATGCTAGAAGAAGCTATGGAACTGGTTAAAATTCATAAGAATGTGGTTATTAAATTGCCTCTGACTCCTGAGGGATTGAAAGCATGTAGTGTTTTAAGTAAAAAAGGTGTAAAGACTAATGTGACATTAATATTCACAGCAACCCAAGCTTTGTTAGCGGCAAGAGCAGGAGCTACATATGTAAGTCCGTTTTTAGGAAGGCTTGATGATATAGGTGTTAACAGCATAGAACTAATCGAGGATATAGTAGAGATATTCAATAAACACAATATTTCTACCGAGATAATAGCAGCCAGCATAAGAAACCCTCAACATGCAAAAGAGGCGGCAAAAGCGGGGGCACATGTAGGGACAGTTCCTTATGCAGTTATAGAAAAAATGGCACAACATCATCTTACAGATGCCGGCATAGAAAGGTTCCTAAAAGACTGGGAAAATGCGAAAAAATAAGTTTTGGGGCCAGGATATCCTGGCCCCTATATTTTGTACTTGGAGGCTAGAATTTAATGATAAAGATAAATAGTTTAGAAAAAAAAGCTAATGCAATAAGAAAAGATATAGTGCAAATGATATGCGCTTCAAAATCAGGGCATCCAGGAGGGTCCCTTTCGTCTGCTGATATAGTGACTACACTATATTTTCATGAGATGAATATCGATCCAAAAAATCCTCGTATGGAAGGAAGAGATAGGTTTATATTAAGTAAGGGTCATGTGGCTCCACTTCTTTATGCCACTCTTTCTGAAAGAGGTTATTTTGATAGGGAGGAGCTTTGGAAGCTTAGAAAATTTGGAGCTATGCTGCAAGGGCACCCTGATATGAAAAAAGTTCCAGGAGTAGAGATCTCAAGTGGATCACTCGGACAAGGACTTTCAGTTGCAAACGGTATGGCGCTGTCTGCAAAAATATATGGGAAAAACTATAGAACCTATGTGCTTATGGGTGATGGAGAGCTTCAAGAAGGTCAGGTATGGGAAGCAGCAATGACAGCTGCACATTATAAGCTCGACAATCTTGTGGCTTTTGTGGATGCCAACGATCTCCAGATAGATGGTAATGTCGAGGATATAATGGGGATAGAACCTCTTGACAAAAAGTGGGAAAGTTTCGGATGGAATGTAATAAAAGTAGACGGGCACAGCTTCGAGGAGCTCATAGAAGCGTTGGCAAAGGCAAAGCTTACAAAAGGTAAACCTACGATGATTATCGCCAAAACAACCAAAGGTAAGGGCGTATCCTTTATGGAAAATGTATGCGAATTCCACGGGGTGGCACCTACTGAGGAAGAAACTCAAAAAGCGATAGCTGAACTTGAGCTAGTTGAACAGATAAAGTTATAAAAAATAACGGAGGTCAATATATTATGAAAAAAGCTACAAGACAAGCCTACGGTGAAGCTTTGGCCAAACTTGGGCAAAAGAATAAAGATGTAGTGGTGTTGGATGCGGACCTTTCAAAATCCACAAAGACCGCTATATTTCAAAAAGAGTTTCCAGAAAGACATATAAATGTAGGTATCTCAGAAGCTGACCTCATGGGTACAGCTGCAGGTCTTGCTACAACAGGAAAGATAGCTTTTGTTTCGACATTTGCAGTATTCGCTGCAGGAAGGGCATTCGAGCAGATAAGAAACACAGTGGCTTATGCCAACCTAAATGTAAAGGTGTGTGCAACCCATGCTGGAATAACCGTTGGTGAGGATGGGGGATCTCACCAGTCTATAGAAGATCTTGCTCTTATGAGATCAATACCAGGTATGACAGTTTTGTCACCTGCAGATGCAACAGAGGCAGAGAAAATGGTATTTGCAGCAACCGAGCACAAGGGACCTGTATATATTAGATTTGGAAGACTAGATACCCCAGTGCTTTTCGATGACTTATATGATTTTCAGATAGGGAAAATAAATACGGTGAAAGAAGGAGGCGATGTGACAATAGCCGCAACAGGTATGCTTGTTGCAGAGGCAGTAAAAGCTGCAAAAAAACTTGAAAAGGAAGGAATTTCCACAAGGGTTTTAAATGTAGGGACCATAAAACCGCTTGATAAAGATTCTATTTTAAAAGCAGCAAGGGAAACTAAATTTATAGTAACTGCAGAAGAGCATTCAGTTATAGGAGGACTTGGAAGTGCTGTATCTGAATATCTTTCAGAAGTTTACCCAACAAAAATTATAAAAATAGGTATAAATGACCAATTTGGTCAAAGTGGTGATGGAGCGGAGCTTATGAAAGTTTATGGACTAAGTGCAGAAAACATAGTTGAAATAGTAAAAAATAATGCATAAATAATGTAAGCTACAACTAGATTTTTTTAATATTTTGTTTTTCATTTCAAATTGTATGATACATTTTTTATAGTTTGATACTCTTTGGCGATAATGGCTTTTATCAATTTATAAATAACCGCTGTCGCCATGCCATATTCGCGATTCAGTTCCGAGATTGATGTAGAAAAATTAAAAAATGTAAGTGTTATAGCTGGTATGAATGACATAAGCCAAAAATAACTATTTAGCTTTTAAGATGAAGAGAAGGAGTTTCCTTCTCTTTTTTGCTTTAAAAAGTATTGATAGTGAAAAAAATTTAAAGGTTTTTTCAGTAATTTAAGAAAAATATTTATAGAACCACTATTATATAGATTTTTATCTTTATCTGTGTTTAGGGAGGAACGTATGAAATTAAAGGATTTACTCAAAAAAAATAAAGCTATACGCTTAGGAGTTGAAGCAAAGGACTGGAAAGAAGCTGTTAAAGCCGGTACAGAACTACTTGTTCAAGCTGGAACTGTTGAAGAGAAGTACTACTATGATATTATAGAAATTACGGAGAAATTAGGACCTTATTATATAATAGCTCCAGGAGTTGCAATGCCACATACAAAATCTGAAGATGGGATTATAAAAAATAGTTTTAGCTTTATTACTTTAAAAGAACCTGTAGACTTCCATGGATACGATATGAAACCTGTAGATATTTTAATAACAATGGCTGTGAAAAGCAAAGATCTAGATATAGAAGAGGTGTTGCCTGAAATTGTGCGGATATTTATGAATAAAGAAAATCATGATAAAATTAGAAAAGCAAAAACTGAAAAAGAACTTCTTAAGATACTTAGCTAGTTTTTTAGCTATGTCTTAATCTGTTTTGGATAGAAAATAAGGTTTTAAGCCTACTTAAAGTTTCGGGCTGTAGGTAAAGAAATTTGTATGCAATTCTTTTTTCCTGAAATTTCTGGTAAAAGTTAGCTTACTAGAAGGTGACTTAATATAATTTGACAATCTAGGAAAGAAAAAGTCAAAGTTTTAAAAAAATCATACGAATAAAAGAGTTTTAAATTTATAAGAAAGCTTTCAAGGAAAATCAGGGAAAAGTAAGATACGTGAATAAATTTTTAAAGTGGCACTCTCATTAAGGATGTCGCTTTTTTATATGCTTTCCAGATACCAATTGGCGTAGTTTTATAGAGGTAAAACTTGAATCTAATAGACTAGATTGCCAGGCATGTCCCAAATGTTCAGTAGATTAAATTATTTAACTAACAGGAAGTTTTAAAAAAATCAAGAATAGTAGGAGTAGGAGGAGTAAATAAAATTATAGGTTTGAAATGTAGGAAGGACAATTTTATTGAATTCCCTTTTGAAAGGGTGATCTAAATGGGAGGATATGTTTTTAAATGTAATAAATGTGATTACTCAATAGAACTATTAACAGGAAGATGTTTTTTTCATGAAAACAGAATTTATCGATGCCCAGAATGCTTAGAGATATACAATAAAAGTTGGGGTAAATTTTGTAAAGGACTTGAAAAGTTTAAGTGTAGTAAGTGTAGGGAAACTCTTGAAGATATAACTGATATTGTGAACGAAATTGCGTCAAAAATTTTACAAGGAGAAGAGAACTTTAATAGCTTAAAATGTCCAAAATGTAAAGAAGGACACCTTAAAGAAATTATTTATAAAATAACTTGGGAGTGATGCAATTAGAATAGGAGAAGAGATTAGTGAAAGTAAAAATTATTTTATTGGGGATAATGGTAGTTTCAGTTACTATTTTTTCCAGTGTTGGAGCCGCTAGAGTAGATAAGCTAGAATTTTTTAGTGTAGAAGAAGCCTTAACTTATTCAATGGAAGATGAACTTTTGGCAAAGGCTGAATATGAGAAGATAATTGAAAAATATGGAGTAGAATACCCTGAAATTCCAGAAAATTACTTAAGGGCTTTTAAAAAACAGTTAGAAAGATAATGGAACATATTTTATTAAATAACAGAAATAGAAAATCCCCGTAAATTGCTACGGGGATTTTCTATAACAGAACTAAGTGTTTCCCGCCGCTTTAAAGAAGAATCTGGAGAAGTTGCATTTGTGATAAATGGCGATGGGAAAACTGAGATTGAAATTATCTGCATGCCACAAGGGCAGAAATTTGAAGGCACGGGTATGCTCATTTGCTTTGAGACAGATAAAATGGATGCAATGCATAAGCTTGCACAGGATAGAGGTCTTAATCCTTCTGACATCCAGAAGCCTGACGTTCAAACTCGCTATTTCTATGTTTATGATCCAAATGGGGTATCTGTACAGTTGCGGGTTTTTCCGAAGTGATTTTTAAAAGTATCTGGCTTTCTGTAGTATGTAGTTGAGTTAATTCACTTTCTTCTTCTTATTTATTATAATTAACCTGTAAGTAGTATAAGATAAAAATTTGGCCAGTATTGGCCCAAATTTATTTTATTGTTTCTTTTTCTCTTCCTTTATATCCTTGGGTTCTTTCAACAATTTGTCCCATATATATTAGCAAAATAATACAATGAAAAATCCCATAAGACCTTCTATCTAATCGTGATAAAAGCTAAAGGTTCTAAATATTTTGCTGATTTTTTTATTTTTTGCTTTTTTTTAAATTTTAGATTATAGGAAACTATAAATAAAATATAGCTAATCTTACGTAGAGCTTATTAAAATGAAATCTTGAGAATAGCTATATTTTTAGAGCAATAAAATTATATTACTCGACTTGTGCAAATTTTTAAATCTAAATTGTTCAATATCTAATTTTTGGCGAATTCAAACTGAGAACCCTAAATAATCAAGGACTTTTTCCTCTGAATGGGTCTCTTCGTGTAATTCAATAATTAATTTTACCAATTTTGTGTTGCTGATTTTTATGAAATACTTTATTGTATCACCTAATGTATCTAATTTTAATTTGGCTTTAAATTTAATATTACATAAGAACACATAAGCTGTATATACTAACCGCCAAAATCTTTTGATACCTTTAAGAGACCTCATTTCACAGTGATCCAATCCAAGATTTTCTTTTTGGTTCCTGTAGTTTGTCTCTATCTCCCAACGGTTTCCATAGTAAGAAATGATTTCTTTATCTGAAAGGGAAACATCTGTTGATATTATGTGTTTAGGTGATTTTTCTGGATTGAACTCATCTATCCAGCTAAGCACAACTACACAATTTTCTATACCCTTTATAGGTCCTTCATACCTGTAAGTATAGAATCTGCGACCATTAACCTTGAAAGTTTTTAGATGTTTGGGGTTTATCTGCGCTCTGAAATCAGATAGTTTTATACGGATTCCTTGTGGATAAATAATTCTATTAGATCTTAGAGCTCCTATTACTTGATACCCTTTTGATTGGAGTTGATTTATGAATTTGTCTGAAATATACCAAGAATCCGCCAATACATACGTTGGTTTTTCTAATTGTAGTGTATTGTCTTCAAGAAGAGATATGGCTATTTCGTGCTTAGTTTTGAACATGTTTTGTTCGCCATCGCATAATTCTTCTTTCAGATAAACATCAAAATCAAGCGGATAAGAAATACCGCCATTTTTAATGAAGGCACTTACAATACAGTGAGCCCACTCGCTTTTTTGGGTTACATGTGAGCGAATAAATCCCATACCTTCAATTTTTTTAGAGTTTGAAGATTTTGTAATAAGAGTGTCATCTATAGAGATGAAAATTGGTTCTGAATTTTTATGTGTTTCCGATTTTATGACATCATATACAAAATTTTTCAAAGAGTTTCTGAGTTTTTCTTCATCCCAAGGTGAGTTATTGAGGAAACGAGTTGTACAGCTCCTGTCCTTAGAATTAAGAGTAAATCTATTTAAATTTGAAATATTCTTTTTTCCTTGTACGCCGATGATACCAGAAACTATACTGTTCATATGTTGCATTTGAGGCTTTGAAAAATTAAGATCAAGAGCCATATTGAAGTTTACAATTTCATTTAAATTAGGTATAATAAGCATCGTAGATCGAATCTCCTTCGGTATGTTTTGTGTGGTGCTTAATTATACCTGTATATTGAGATTTGATCTACTTTTTATTTTTTGCACAAGTCTAGTATATTATATATAGACAAGAATGACCAAAAAACAAAAACACCCCCTAGTCAACTATGAGGTATTTTTATATATTCATTTACAAGAGGTGTGTTTTATATTTTTTAGTTGCTTAACTAGTTGAAAAAGTTTAATAAATTATTTTTTTATAATGTCTTTCAGACCACCCGAAACTAAAATAAGGATATCTTTTAAAATATTCGGGAGCGACAAATTACCAGAAAAAGCTATGTATTTTGGTTCCCATACAGGAGAAAATTTTTCTTTATATTGTCTCAGACCTTTGAAATTATAGAAATGCCCACCGATATTAAAGATGAAATTACCCAAACGGTTCCAAAATGTGGATAGTTCATTTCCTTCTATTCCTGATAGAGGAGCCATCCCCAGGTTAAACCACTTATAGCCATTTTCTTTTCCCCAGAACATAAGGTTTATAAATAAAAATTCCATTACTGAATCAGGAGAATCAGGGTGATATCTCATTAAATCAACTGAAAGTTCATTTTTGCTAGCTGTTTCCCAAATATTGCAAAAAGCTATTATTCTTCCATCCTTTTCTATAGTTCCTATTTGAAAGTTTTTTATGTATTCTGAGTCAAAATAACCAAGGGAGAATTTTTTTTCTGTTCCTTTTTTCAAGTCTAACCAAGCATCGGAAATATTTTTCAACTCATGAATTATAGAATCCACCTGATTTTTAGGAATTATACTAAAGGTACATCCTTCTTTTTGAAGTTTATTAAAAGTATGCCTCAACCCTTTATTCTTACTTCCTTCAAGAGAAAATTCATCTAAATTTACAAGGGCTTCCTCTCCAATCTTAAGTACGTTCAATCCAATATCGAGATAGAAGTTTAAGTACTCTCTACCAATTTCATAAAACACAACTTTTTTTTCGTTTTTCAGTGCCATTTCATAGAAATACCATATCAATTCAGAGATACCTTCAGCATTCCCCACAGGATCGCCCATGGAAATCATGCTCTTGCCACTGATACCGTACATTATGAATGAGTCCTTATCTTTATCAAATATAATTGACTTATCTCCTGTGAGGACCAAATTGGAATAGGTTTTTTCAGAATGCATCAATATCGTTTTGGCTTCTTCAATCCCAGAACCTTTATTCTCAACAGAGTAAGCTGTCACAGGTTTTAGTACTTTAGCTAAGGTGAAAAATAGAGTCGCTAAAGCTATTCCTAGAGTGGAACGTAAAAATCTGGGTGCATTTTTTTGAAGTTCAAATTGCCACCACAATTCCTTGGAATATTCCAGGTGCTTATAAGAAAATAAACCTATCCATATGGTGGAAATGATAGCAAAAGATATAATTAAAGCTCCGTTTACACTGAGATAGCTAGTGAGTGTAGAAGCCTTCCTGTAAAAGTATTTTTTTGAAGGGATAAGCAGAATCAGGATTACAAAAAGTATAAATGCCTCTTCATAATCTCCGCCTTTAAGTAAAGAAAAAACAATTCCTGCAATAAGCAGAAATATTGACATAAAATAAGCACTGTTTAATCTTCGTTTTATGCCTGTTGCTAAAATTAAAAGTAAAAAACCGGTAATACTTCCTAGGAAGTGAGAAATCTCTAATGCGGGAAGCGGTAAAAAATCTGTTAGCCAATCTACCCTAGCCAAAATTGAAGGAGTTGCACCAGACATTAGCATTATGAAACCACCAAAAAACATACTGAAAGACAAAATTATCGGGACAAATGGGGCAATAAAACTTACGAAAAATTTGTTAAGTCCAGAAAACCACTTTTTTTTGGTTGCTATTTCATAAATTACGAGTAAAATTACTGCAAAACCTAGGGGCAAAAGATAATAAATCAACCTGTAGAGTATAAGCCCACTTAAAATGGTGTGTACAGGTAGAAGTGGAGACAAAAACGATATTATAATAAATTCAAAAGCACCTATACCTCCAGGAAGGTTACTTATAATTCCTATTATTTGTGCAGTTAAGAATACAGACAAAAACGTAAAAAACTGTATTGATGAAAAGTCACCCAACAATACATAGAGTACAGCACCTGCCACTATCCACTCAAAAGTTGATAAAATCACTTGGATAATTGACAAGTTAAATGGAGGGAAGTCAAAATTCCACCTCATGTACCTGGATGTAAATGAAAAAATCAGGTAAGCTATGGTTAAAATCATAAAAATTATTCCAATACCTCTACTGAAGTTAAATTTAAAATTAAGTTTAGTGGGAATATTTATAGGCCAGTATGTAAAAATAAGGCTGCCAGTGGCAATAAGGCCTATCCAATATGTGGCGTAACAAAAGGTGATTATTTTTATTATTTTATTGTACGGGGCTCCCCATAGGGAAAAAAATCTAAACCGTATAGCAGAAGAACTAAGTGCAGGCACTCCTAAATTGTTTCCAAAGGCGCGGCTTACAAAAGAAACAAAAATAGTTTTGGAGTAATCAAATTCTAAATTTGCATATCTAATGGCAAGGGAGTCTAAAATAATCAAGAGGGCGTAACTTGACATAGACAGCAATATAGAAAAAAGAATCATTATTTTCGGTATCTCTGCGATAGCATTTTTAAGATCTCTGTAACTGTAGTTTGAGAGCTCTTTGTGGATGAAAATTATTGCAAACATAAATAATGTTATGCTTATAAAAAAACTAAAAATTTTAAGGATTCTTTTTTTCATAACTATCCTCCTCAGATGTAGACTATTCAATTGCTCAATATGGGTAGCCGACTATCTTAAATCAAATACTGTAATTTCGTTTTTAGATCCTAATCTCATAGGTGGACCCCAAGTTCCTGTTCCTGGAGAAACATATAGATATCCAACTTCAAGTTTATAGAGTCCTTTTAAGTATTTTGTGGCCAACCGGACCATGAAATTAAATGGGACTATTTGGCCATAGTGGGTATGCCCACTAATTGTTATTTTGATTCTTTTGTCTTCGGGATCTATTGGAAAGTGGTTTAAAAGCAAAGTTGGTTTATTTTCATCTATTCTTAGCTTGGATAGGGTAGTACGGGCTCTATCTGTATTTGGGTCATACTTTAGCCCGACAACCTGTACCCCGTTAAAAAAATCTACCTCATCTTTGAGAAATTTTACGCCAGTATCTTCTATGAGCTTGGAAACTATATCTTTTCCAACGTAATGCTCATGGTTGCCCGTTATAAAATATGATTTTGCACGAAGTCTTTTCAAAGGGGCAAAAGTTTCCTTGCTTAGAGGAGTGTCTTGTGAGACTATATCCCCTGTTATAACTACCATTTCAGGATTTATAGAGTTTATTTTTTCAACTATTTTGGAAAGCTTATTGAAGGGGGATGGTGAACTCAGGTGTAGATCGCTTATTTGAACTAGTTTGAGTTTTACCCCGAAATCGTCAATTTTTACAGTTTTTATGCTTGTAATTCTTGCGTTTAGTGAGGAGTAGAGGATTAGTATAATTGATACACTTAAAGCAGCCATTTTAAATGTTTTTTCTGGAATGAGGTAAACTGCTTTTACCATTTCAAAAAACAAAAGAGAAATAAATGTTAGAAAAAAAACACCTAGAAAAAATCCAGATAACTTATAAAATAATTGTGTGAAGAGGTTATTCCATCTACTAATAAAAATAGTAGCCAGTATTATCATGGCAGAGGTAAAAAAGGCTAAAATGTAAAATAATACCCCTTTTTTTATATTAAAAAACAAAGAAAACTTAAAAAAAACGTAAAGGTGCATAAAAAAGCTTAGGGCTATTATCAAAAGCAAACCGAATATAAACTTAAGCATGTACTATCCTCCATTTTTATTTGATAAAACCGGATTAAGAATTTGTATAACAGGATATATAGTGTGAATCTATATCTTCACTTCTCAGGATACAGGAAAAATCCTTTAATAAATTTTATCCCAAATTAAGCAGGAAACAGGAGGTTTTCATAAAGTATCTCTTGTAATCAAATTTAAAAACAGTTTTTAGGGCTTGTGTTTTTAGAATTGGTGGAACTTAACAAAACAGACAATAATAGGGGCTTAAAAAGCAAAAACTCCTCGTAAGGGCTCGAGGAGTTTTTGTGTTTGATATGAAGAAGATTTTACAGGTGATACATACTTTAGTCGTGGAAAAAGTCTATAAAGTTTAAATCATAGATAGTTTTTGCTTTGGTGATTATTTCTATTTTTTCAAAAGATTTTGATGTTAGGCATGGGAAAAATAAAAAGTCATGGCATGAATATTTTATTCACTCAGCACATTTTATTCAATTTTGTGAAAACCAATTATTTTACTAAAAGTAATATAGTATCTGTATATTAACTTAAAGTTAAAAAAGGATTATAATTTTTTTCAGGAGTGAGCTTGCTTAGAAAATTATTTTGTAGACTCAAAAGTAGCTTCAGTCATTTAAAGAAAATTTTTCTTGGGCATAAGCTGAAATGTCGGGTTGCGTCATTATAAAAAAGCTGTGGTTCCCCACAGCTACAGATTGTAGACAAGCGACTATCGAATAGAAATATTTGATAGTCGCTTTCCTTTATTTTTGATAAATTTGATAAAAATGCATAGATTTGCTTCGGAAATAAGGAATAAAATCCATTCCTTGCCTTCCAAAGTGCTAATTTTTTTAAATTCATGCACGCAAATTTGAGGGTCAGCTCCATTTTCACTTTCAGCAACCCTCTATATTGTGTATACCTCATTCCGTGGAGTTCTTTTGCATCAGCAAATACTCTTTCTATAGTCTGGCTACGAAGTGCATATATTTCCTTGCTTCCTTCCGAATGCCTGATCTCTTCCACGCGCTCCATATATTCCTCCCAAACATGTCTGGTGACGATTTTGGTGGTGTTCTTGCTTTCGGTACATTTACTTAAAAATTCACAATTAGCGCATATCTTTGAATTGCTCCTATATTCTTTGTAACCTTCTCTGTTTGTTGTACTATATTTCAATATCTCGTCATTTGGGCATAGATAGCAGTCGTAATGCCCATCATAAACAAACTCATGTTTTTTGAAAAATCCATCTTTGGTCATAGGTCTTTTATACGGCATGATGGGAATTCTGCCATCATCAAGTATCAGTTTTGCAATAGCTGGAGTTTTATATCCCGAATCGACAACTATTCTTTTTATATTTGTATAGGAATGTGTTAATTTTTTATAAAGCTCCGGAAATGAAGTTGAGTCATGGTTGTTACCGGGAGATAGAACAAAATCTAATATGAAGTTATTCTTATCGCATGCAGTATTGGCGCTGTATGCGAATACTTTTTTATGTTCTCCTTTATGAAATACACCGCATTCTGGATCAGTTGTACTTGCCTTTATCATCTTTAGTTGAGATTCGCACTCAAAATTTAAAGTTTTTTTTTATGGATTTTCCTATCTTTGGAAATCTCTTGATGCAGAGCTTCTTCATAGAATTTTGCGCTGACTTCTATTAACTTACTCATACTTTTTTTGTTGTTAGCGCTTGCTTTTATATGTGTCCCGTCAATAAAGATATTTTCCTCATCAACAAATTTGCATTTAATTATTTCTTGAACTATATGTTTGAAAATATCTTCAAAAATTTCTGTTCCTTCAAATCTCCTTTTGTAATTTTTCCCGAAAGTGGAAAAATGTGGGATCTGTTCGTCTAGTCCGTACCCGATATACCATCTGTAGGCCATATTAACTTCAATTTCTTTTATTGTTTGCCGCATGGAACGTATTCCGAAAATATATTGGATCACGACTATTTTGAAAAGTACAATCGGATCGATACTTTCGACTCCGTAAGGGCTGTACAAATCTTTAACTTTATCATGAATAAAGCTTAAATCGACAGCTCTATCTATTTTTCTGATTATATGATTTTTTGGAACTATATCATTTAAACTAACTCGTTTTAAAATTTCTCTTTCTTCAGTGTTTTTAACTCCCATCATAATTGAATCGCCTCCTAGTCAGTTAAATTTTATCAGAAATTTAAGGCAAAAAAAAGAGCTGTAGACAAATTTCTTTGTCTACAGCCTGAAGCTGTGGTTCCCCACAGCTAAATATTATATATAAAATTCAATTATTGAGATAGAGATTTTTTTATTCTCTCTAATTCCGAATTTAGCGCCCCTAAATTTTCTTCTAAACTAGACGTTTCATTTTTAAGAGAACTAAGCTCATCTTCTAATTCAGCTGAACTTTTTTCTGTTTCGGAGAGCCTTTTCTCGAGAGTGTTTATGTTGTTGTTTATGTCGACTATCTTATCAGAATAGCACCCTCCCAATAAAAGCAGTGTGCAGATAAATATTAAAAATTTCTTCATTGGCATTATCCCCCTTGTCGGCTGTAGAAACTTACATAACTATAACTGCAGTATTGCTTCTTACACCCTGAAAATTTTCATCTGTGATCTTGTTGTCTAAAACCCAGTTAAACAAGAATTCTGCATGGTCTATATTATTTCTAACGCATTTTCTGGTACCGCGATAAGTCCCGAGGGAGTATTCACTCCAGTAGCGCTGCTTCACTTCCTCTTTATCGAAGTTGAAAGGCGTGCCGTGTATGTAACCGCCCCCTGAAAATCTAATGGCGTAGTTTGCATAACCCTGCTTTTCTCCATCTTCGTCCTTGTATAGCATTGTCTTTAATGCGTTGGGGACTATAAAGAATCCCTTTGGGGTTTTGAAGCCTAATTGTTTCAGTACCCCTGTTTTGGAATAGGTGTAGGAGATGAGGGTCCATTTGTCATTTATTCTTTGAAAAACTCCCAGATTTTGATTTTCCGCATCCACAACGACTACTTTGTCGGGAGGCCTCTGTATATGTGGTGTGTAGACTATGAACTCATTTTTTACGAATAAAGGTTCCTCCGAGACAGTTGGAACTCTTATTTCCGACTTTTCTTCACCTTTAGCTATAACCGAAATTATAGTTCTATCGGGGATATAGATGTATCCTGATTCATGAATGGCGACTGCACTTTGGTCCTCGACATTTCCATATTTGTCTTCTTCCCTTTTCAAATCTTCATTGTTTGGATTGGGTATGTATGCATGTATGGAAGCTATCTTATTTCCGCTGTTTATCTCTTCGGAGATAAAGGTATCCATTTCATTTAGTTTGTATAACATCTCATCGAATTGGAAGCCCCTTTTTTCAACTATTTTTGAGTATACAAAAACTTCCTGTCCTTTTTTGTCCAAGACTTTATACCATCTCTGCCCACTCCTGTTTATAACCTCTTCTATGAGAGTAAGCTTGTCGAAGTATACGGCTTTTGAGACTATTTTGCTGAGGGTGGTTGGTCCTTCCCTGAGGTTTATCTCCTGTCCCTTGACAAATACATAGGATATTTGAGAAGGGAGTTCGCCTAGATATTGTTTTTCGTAGGAAATACTGAGTGGCAGTTCATTTGAAAAAGTCTCCACTGTAGCATATTGTCCAGCCAATTTTTTTATGGAGTAAATGTTGTTTTCGGCAGAAGATATTTCCTCTTTTAGGGTTTCAACCCTGTTTCTATAAGCTTTTATTTTGTCGTCTATATCCGAATTGTACTCCTCCAGTTCGGAAATTTTTATATTGAGTTTTTTGATATTACCTGTTTCGACCTCTAATGAACTACATCCCGAAACGGCTAGCATCGATAAAAATGCAACGAGTAAAATTTTCTTCATGTGTTTCCCCCTAGCAATATATGAACAGCCACAAATGCGGCAGTAATAAAGTGCTGATTTCTTTTAAATCACACTTATATTTTAGCAAGTTTCTGAAAATATTTCACTATAAAATTATACCTCATTTTTTGTCGGTTTTACACCCAAAATAGTTTAAGCTTGAGCTAGTTTAATTATGAAGGCGGTTTTTTTCGTCAGCTCCTTTAATCTAAAAGAAATATCCTTATTCTTAAATATATGTAGTTGTTTTTACGTTTGTTTTCGATTATAAAAGTTTGAAGAATTTTACCGGCATCCATTAGGCGTGCTAAAATTATATTTTGATTTTTTGGAATAAATCCTATTTTATTATTTTCGGTATCCCATACGGCGATTGCAAAGTAGTCATATTTGTTATGATGTTCCCTTTTAAGAAGTAGTTCGTCTCCTATACTTAAGTTTTCTCCTGTTTCAGATAGATGTTGGTAAGCTGTCCCCGCTACATGGCATTCGCAGAGTAGAATACTCCGACTATCTTTTTCCATCCTCTTCATTTTAAACCACCAGCCTTATGCATTATATATTCCAGGCGATAAAAAAACTCCTTCACTAAATGCAGAATTTAATATGTATAGCCCAATTTACTATTTTAAATTATTAATAAATTACTGAATTTATTCGAAAACCTTCTTTAGACACAGAGCTTCACAGAGATTTTAAACATGAGGCGCACAGAGAAGACCTTTTAAAAATAATTTTTTGTCACGAATCTTCACGGATCACACGAATTATTCAAAAGATCTAAGCAAGCCTCTCTTATACATAGACTTTTTTTCTTACTCTGTGAAACTCTTTATTTTACTCCGTGCAGCTCTGTGTCCAAAATATCATTTTATTTGATTTTTTATTCGCATACATCCGTGCGATTCGTGACTAAAAAAATGTTTTTCTATTTCTATGATTTTAAATCAATTCAATATTTTAATTAAAGCTTAAATATAGAGTGTAGGTACCCAAACATTGACAAAACTAAAAAAAAAGTTTAATCTTGTACTAGAAAGTGAAAAGAATTTGATTTATGCGGAGAAAGTGTGTAAGAGGTGGGGTTAGCTAGTGATAACAATAAAAGATATAGCAAAGATAGCAGGAGTTTCAAGGGGAACCGTGGACAGGGCTCTGAATGACCGTGAAGGGATAAACCCGGATTTAAAAAATAGAATATTGGATATAGCAAAAGAGCACAACTACGTGCCCAATAAAAATGCAAAAAAACTTAAGGCGCTTGAAGAGGAAAAAGTCATAGGTGCTATAATGTCAAAAAAATCTAAGATTTATTTTGAAAGAGTTATAAGTGGCATAAAAAAAGCTCAAGAGGAAACCGAAAATTCAAAGCTGAAAATTGAAATAGTGTCCATAGATAACTTTGATTCAGAAGCTATTTTAGATAAGTTGGATTATTTTAAAAAGAAGAGAGTGGACGGTATTTTAACTGCTTTTATGCACTCGGAAGAGATAGCTTCAAAAATGGATGAAATAGTAGATGCAGGCATCCCGATTATAACACTGGTTACAGATGTGAAGTGCAAAAGGCTTGGATTTTTTGGTGAAGACTCTATTCTCAGCGGGAAGATAGTGGCGAGATTATTCCTAAAAACTATGAAAGATAAAATGAATTTTTTGATTATCATAGGGAACCCTAAATTTACAATATTTTCTGATAGGTTGAGTTCTTTTGAAAAATATTTAAAGGACAAAAATGCAGATTACAGGATAAATGAATTTATATACAGTGATGAGGAGTACGAAAACTCCTATAAAAAAATAGAAGAGGTTTTGAAAAAAGATAGAGGTATAAATGCCGTATTTATGTCAACTGGAGATGCAGAAGCCTTGCATGATGTGGTAGAGAAACTAAAAATTAAAGAGAGGATATCTGTGGTGTCAGCTGGATATGAAGACAGTTTTTATAGGGAATGCCTTAAAGAAGACTATATAGATTTTGTACTTGATTCTCATCCTGAAATAATTGGCTATAAGGCTACGAAGGCTATCTACGACTATATAGTATTTAAAGAGTTGCCGGAAAACGAAAAAAATTATATAGAGAACAGCATAAAAATACTATAAAATATTTTATATTTTTTGCAGGATATTTTCCATTGACGAAGTATTCTTTTGTAGGGTATAATAGTAAAACAGAACAAAAGCTTCTGACAGCATATTGTTACTGTTTTTATATTTCAAGCCTCAAGTGCTCGAGCACGAAAAATAGGAGCTATTCTTGAATTTAGAAAGGTAGGTGGAAAGCATGGCAACATTTCTAGGTATATTAACATTGATAGTGTTGGCGTTCACAGCTGAATACGTTCATGAGTAAATTATCATACGTTTTAAGTGCTCGAGCACGAAAAATAGGAGCTATTCTTGAATTTAGAAAGGCAGGTGGAAAGCATGGCAACATTTCTGGGTATATTAACATTGATAGTGTTGGCGTTCACAGCTGAATACGTTCATGAGTAAATTATTATACAGCTTAAGTGCTCGAGCATTCAAAAACAAGAAATTTCTATGAAAAATTTTTCAAAAGGAGGTGGGAAATATGACAGTATTTTTAGGAGTAGCGATATTGGTTGCATTGGCATTTATGGCTGAATATATTCATAAGTAGTAAAGTATCATATGAAATGTTTGCTCGAGCATAAAAAAAGTAATTGTTTTTAAGGGGATGAGTTTTTTATGAGAAAACAAATAGATGAAAAATATTTAAAAAGCGATTACTGGAATTTGGTGAAAAAGTTTAGGCTGGAGGTTGATAGGTGCAGTTGTGTCCTATGCGGAGGCAATAAAAATATAGACGTTTATCATACGAATGACCAAAGACTTGGATGTGAAAAACTTGCTGATGTTGTGACCCTTTGTGAAGAGTGTTATACTGAATTATGTGAATTCTTGGATTGCGGGGTATTATCTGCAAATAGCATGTTTGATGACCTTTTATATGACGTGGATTATCAAGAAAGCCATGATGAAAAGGTGGCGTTTATAAAAAACTACTTAGATATGGTTTGTAAGGAAGATAAAAAAACAGAAAAAGCGTACTTAAATATTTTAGAAAAACTTATATCCTTAAAGAATTTTACTTATATATCAAAATGGTTGAAAAGCTATAGACGTTTTATTGAAGGCGTATAAAAATATTTTAAGGAGTAAGAGTTTCATTTAAGTTATGGAATTTTCAAAAAAGTTTAATTGAGGAGGAGTTTTGTGTTAAGCAATATTTATGGAGATAATTTGAAATCTAAAACTAGTAATAAAAATATGGGTACAGCTATTTCATATATTATTTTTTCTTATACAGCTGTTGCTTTGGTTTCTCTCGGTGCTATGAAACTCGAGTTAGCAAAATATTTAGGCATTGAAACATCGAAATTACAGTATCTATTTACTATGTTTTCTGCCGCAGTAACGTTAAGCATGATGATCAGCAAGCTATTTCTGCAAAAATTTTCAATAAAAACTAACCTTATATTCACTGGCTTTTTAATGGTTTTAGGAACAGTTGGGATAACTACAGTACAAAATATAATTTTATTTTCTGTGTATATTACTTTTATAGGATTCGGGGTAGGATTTTATCTTTCGTTTGCCAATTTTATTATAGTAAATATATACGATGAAGAAAGGTCCAGTAAACTTGTGACTTTAAATGCTTGTTACTCTGTTTGTGCAGTTTTGACTCCGGCGGTTGCAGCTTTTTTGATTGGAAAAGGGGTTTCGTGGGCTGTTGTGTATAGGATATTTTTAATTTTGGTTTTTATAAGCATTATTTTAACTTTTAAAAGCGACTTTTCAGATATTTCACCGAGTCAAGAGTGGAAAAATAAGGAGAATAAAAAAATTACTGAAAATTTTGATAGAAAAATCTATCTCTGCTCCACAGCTCTTTTTCTTTATAGTTTTTTTGAAGCTACAATGAACTATTGGATAGTAGAGTACTTTGTTGTGTCCGGAGTATCC
This sequence comes from uncultured Ilyobacter sp., assembly GCA_963675185.2. Lineage (GTDB taxonomy): Bacteria > Fusobacteriota > Fusobacteriia > Fusobacteriales > Fusobacteriaceae > Ilyobacter_A. The sequence goes on along the minus strand of CAXXOH010000003.1, from coordinate 727,746 downwards.
TCTAACTTTTCTAAACTGGGTCTCTCTTTATTTTGGGGATTCGTATTATTCGGCAGAGTAGCGGTTACTTTTATAATTAAGTATGTAAAACTTGAGAGCTATATAAAAGTTTCTTCGGTTTTAGCCGGTTTCTCGTTATTGGGACTGTTGCTTGTACATAAAGTATTTTTAATGTTTTTCTTTGTTGGATTGTCAGGAATGTTCTCATCAGCTCTTTATCCATCAATAATTTCATATGGCACACAGGGTAGAAAAAAGGTTGATCCGGAAGTTATGACCTTACTTATTCTTTCTGGTTCGCTCGGAGTAATTTTCTGTTCATATATTTCTGGGTTTTTAAATAGAATATTTAACGTACAAGGCCCAATTTCAGCTGCACTTATCTCCATTGTTGGGGTCTTCTTTTCAGTTGCTGCTGTAAAAGGTGGGAATTTTAAACTTCCTAAGCTCGCTTTGAGTTCATATGGATTCAAAAAAAGAATTCACTTAATATTTCAAAATAATAGACGTTTTATTTAGTGTGTATGAAAAAATAGTTTCCTAACTTCTTAAAGCTATAAAGAGTTAAAAGGAGGGAAAGCATTGTGAACAGCATAGTCTGTTTGATATGATTTGCGTGGAGTGATTTTTTGCTGGTATTAAAGAAAGTGGGATTTTATGGATGAAAAGGAGTTTTTCGAAGGGGAACTCTTATCTGAATTTAAAAGGGGACCCATTTTATGGACAGCTAGGGGAATTCGAATAAATGTTGGAAAAAATGCTTGGGTATAATGGTAGCAATATAAAGTGCGTGCTTAATAAAAAAATAGCTTGATTTAAAGAGTTAAAAACGCTATAATAGGAACGGAAAAATGGAGAGATGCCGGAGCGGTTGAACGGGCTCGCCTGGAACGCGTGTGTAGGGTAACCTACCGAGGGTTCGAATCCCTCTCTCTCCGCCATATTTTATAGTTTCCAGACTGAGGTCTGGTTTTTTGTTTTTCAAGTATTTTTTTAATACCTAGATTGTCAAATTAAATGCAACACTCTTGGATTTCACCCCAAAATACTTCATGGGGTGTTTTCCAACCTAGACGTTTTCTCGGTCTATGATTAAGTGCTTCCATCACTTTTCTTACCTCTTCTTTTGTTAACTTAAAAAAATTGCTTCCCTTTGGAAAATATCTTCGGAGTAATCCGTTGTAATTCTCATTACATCCTCTTTCCCAAGAATGATAAGGGTTTGCAAAATAACACTCAACATTCAATTCTTTTTCGAGCTCTTTAAATCCTGCAAATTCTTTCCCATTATCAGATGTAAAAGTTTTAATGAACTTACTCGGTATCACTTTAAAAGCCTCTAAAGTCACTTGATTAAATGTTGCAGCCTTTCTGTTATCCATTAGCTCTACAAGTCCATATCCTGACTTTCTATCAACATACGTCATCATAGCTCCCTGTTTTCCTGAACTTACTACAGTATCACTCTCAAAATGTCCTATTTCACTTCTTTCATCTGCTTCTTTAGGCCTTTCTGATATGTTTTTCTTATCTGGAATACTTCCTCTTGTTTCCTTAATGCCGTTAGATTTTTTCTTACCCTGTCTCGGAAGGAGTTCCTTTTCTGTACCCTTAAATTTCCCCTCTTTAATACCTCTGTAGATAGTCTTAAAACAAGGACAGTCAACACCTTTAATTTTAGCTCTACCAGCAATTTGTTCGGGAGTCCAACCATCTTCAAGTCTCATTTGAATATAGTCGACAATCTTTTCATCTTCAAGCTTCTCCTTGGCTCCACATCCACATGAAGACTTTCTAGAATTGTATGCCTCTTGAGCGTTCAACCCTCTGTATTCGCCATCAATGCTATTCCGCTTGATTTCTCTTCCAATACTGGATCTGTTTCTGCCTAGTATTTTTGCGATATGAAGGGGTTTCATCCCTTTTGCTAAAGATAACGCTATTTTTTCTCTTTCATTTATGCTAAAATATGTATGACTCATAGAAAATCTCCTTTAAATGTTTTTTCGCACTCACATTATACCAAGGAAATATCTATGGGTCATTTTTTGTTGCAATTAATTATACAATTCAAGATACAAATATTTCTAAAATGATATATATATGTTATTATATATGTACAATAAACTGATTTTTGAAAATAGGAGGGAAACATGACTGGTAAAGAAAAACTGCAGGTTATAAAAGCGGAACTTGAAAAAGAGAATTTTGAAGTAGAAGTTCTATATTCTGATGAAGAGAAGGCTAAGATAAAGCTAGATACAGTTGACGAGACAAAAGTGCATCTGTTCTTAGGAAGGGTACATGCGGTATATTTTGACCTTACGGGAATAAACCTATATAATTCCTTGGAAACAGAACTTCCATATATAAACTTCGAATTTCAATAAGGGGCCTAGGCCCCTTATTTTTAGATAGTTTTAAGCTAAGATGCAAAAGTCTATCTTAAAGTTATATCTAATTCAAGAGTTTCACTGTGTACTCTGGCATAAACATAGGGAAACTTCTGAAGTAGGAGAGGGTGCCTATATCATCACTTCGTATTATAAGTGAATTTTGGATTGCTATATTTTTGACAAGTACACGTGTATAGCTTGATGATGGTATCTTTCATAGGAGACCTGCTTGTATTGGCGGCACCACCTGAAATAATAGGCTTTTAAGAAGAAAACGGCATGAGAATAAGTGGATCAAAGCGGTTTGTATTAAGAGTGGATTTATGCTAAAATAGACAGTATGAAAAAAATAAAAACTGGGAGGTAAAATGGGAAAGTTAATAAGAGGGACAAGTAAAAATGCAAGATTTTATGTTGTTGACTCAAAAGATATAGTTCAAAAAGCACAGGAGATACATGGATGCAGCCCTACAGCCATAGCTGCTTTTGGTAGGCTCTTGACAGTGAGCCTTATGATGGGAGCTGACTTAAAGGGAAATGACCTGCTTACAATAAGGATAGATTCAGATGGACCGCTTTCACAAATTATAGTTACAGCAGACCCTAAAGGAGATGTAAAAGGGTACCTTTCTAATCCTTTAGCCGACACGGCGCCTAAGGCCAATGGACATCCAGATGTATCATCACTTATTGGAAAGGGCGCTCTTAGGATAATAAAAGACATGGGCCTTAAAGAGCCTTATGTGGGATTATCCACGCTACAGACAGGTGAAATAGCAGAGGATCTAGCTTATTACTACTATACATCCGAGCAGATACCTACAGTGATAGCCCTGGGAGTTTCTATAAATGATGACTTAAGTGTTAAGGCTGCGGGCGGTTATATGGTTCAGCTACTTCCTGATGCGGAGGACTGGTTTATAGACAAGCTTGAGGAAAAGATAAAGTCTATTAGGCCTGTTACGGAGCTTCTTGAAGGGGGAATGGACGTACAAAGGATAGTAAAACTCCTTTACGAAGATATAGAAGACGAAACATACGAAAAATTAGTAGAAGATTATAAAATTCTGGACGAAAAAGAGCCTAAATATAGTTGCAATTGTAACAAAGATAAGTTCTACCGTGGGCTCATAACTTTGGGGAAAGAGCAGCTAGAAGATCTCTTCTCAAGAGAGGGCAAGGTAGAAACCGAGTGTCATTTTTGTAGGACAAAATATGAGTTTAGAAGAGAGGATTTTTCTGATGTATTAAAATAGGGAGCGGAAGCTCCTTATTTTAATTGGATTATGGAAACTATCTGTTTCAGCCCAAAATAATACGAACAAGATTGAATAAAAAACTCAAATAAAGAAAATGGATCTCAAATTATTATAGAGTAAAATCACTATTTTTTATTAGAAAGGTCAAAAATGGATCTCGGTTTTTTTATACCTAGGATAGATTCTATCCATTCGTAAAATATTTATTAGGCATAAACTTTTATTTTTTAATTTTATGTGTTATATTATAAGTGAAAGGTTTATAAGGAGGGGTATTGATGGACATAAAAGAGGATAAATACTTAGTCGGGGCTTACGAGGATAAAAGGTTTGTAAAATTTGTTGGAAATTCAACTATGAAAAACAGCAAAACCCTTGACGATTATTTTGACAACGTGTTTGCGGGAGAACCTGTAGACCTGATTATGGATTTTGAAGAATGTAACTATATGGATAGTACAATACTTGGGCTAATAGCTAAAACCGCAATAAATATGAAAAAACTTTGGAATAAAAAAATATTTGCAATTAAAATACCAAATATGATACAGATGAGTTTAAAGTCCACAGGGGTATATAAGCTGCTTGAAGTTGTCAGCGTAGAAGACGAGGCGGCGGTAAAGATGGAAGAACTTGAAAAAAAAGATTTCCAAGACAAAAGGAAAAAAGCGCAGCACATATTGGAAGTTCACAAAACATTAATGGATTTAAGCGATGAAAATAAAGAGGTTTTCAAAAACGTTGTAGAATTATTGGAAAAAGAGTTGGGAGAATAAAAGGGCTTAGGCCCTTTTTTTATGTTTATTGTTAAAAAATTCAAATTATAGTATAATGAAAGGGCGATAAAGTCAAAAGAGGTGGTTTGATGAAGCTAATAGACTCACATTGTCACATAGACAGCGACAGGTATGATGATGATAGGGAGGATGTAATAAAAAGAATAGGCGAAGAGCTGGAATTTGCTGTAAATATAGGATATGATCTATGCAGTTCTGTAGAGAGCCTTGAGCTTGCTAAAAAATATGATTTCATATATGCAACTGTTGGGGTTCACCCAGCAGATTTAAAAGGATACAACGAGGAAACGGAAAGACAGCTGGAAGAGCTGGCTGGGGATGAAAGGGTAGTGGCCATAGGCGAGATAGGGCTGGACTACCACTGGATGACTTCCCCGAAAGAAGTGCAGAAAGAGTTTTTCAGGAGTCAGATGGAGATAGCTAGGAGGGTTGGCAAGCCGGTGGTCATACACTCAAGAGAAGCTATGGCAGACACTCTTGAGATATTAGATGAGTATATGGATGTCATGGGAATAATACACAGCTATCCTGGTTCTTACGAATCTGCTAAAAGAGTGATGGACAGGTATTATTTCGGGATAAACGGAGTTTTGACATTTAAAAATAATGTAAAAACTAAAGAGGTTGTTTATAAACTACCACTTGAAAAGATTATAATAGAAACCGACTCTCCTTATTTAACACCAGTTCCGTTTAGAGGTAAGAGAAATGAGCCCGGTTACGTAAAATATGTAGCTCAGGAGATCGCGGACATAAAAGGTGTGTCTTTGGAGGAAGTTGTTAGGGTCACTAATGAAAATACAAGACGAGCATATAAAATTAGATAGACAGGATAAGGAATCTGTTTATCAACTAGGAGGGGAAATTGATAGAGATAATCTGTCCGGTTTGCGGAGAAAAATTGGAAAAAGCCGATAAAACATATAGATGTATCAGGGGACACGTATTCGACGTGGCAAAACAGGGTTATGTAAACCTGCTTGTAAAAAAGAACAGCAAGAACCCAGGAGATGACAAGGAGATGGTTAAAGCCAGGCAAAATTTTCTAAATTCCGGGTTTTATGAAAATATATCAGAAAAGGTAAACTCTAGTCTAGAGGGTAGAGCAAGCATCTTGGACGTAGGATGCGGTGAAGGTTACTATACAAATAGGTTGCAGAATGCTACAAATGCTGAGATATTCGGAGTGGATATAAGCAAAGAAGCAATAAAGATAGCTGCTAAAAAAAATAAAAAAGTACAGTTTTTGGTGGGGACCGGGGTTAATCTTCCGTTTGAATCCGGGAGCTTTGAATCCGTGCTGTGCATGTTTAGCAAGATATTCAGCAAAGAGTACAGTAGGGTGCTAAAGGATGGAGGACAACTTTTGGTAGTAAGCAGCGGCAAGCACCACCTTTTGGAATTGAGAGAACTTCTGTACGATGATGTTTGGGTGGACGAGGTAGACCTTGAGGCAGAAACAGGGGAACAGTTTGACCTGATTGGAGCAGAGGAACTTGCATATAAGATAAATCTGGAAAGTAAGCAAGAAATCATGAACCTTGTCAGAATGACCCCTTACTACTACAAAGCAAAAAAGGAAAGAGTGGCGAACTTAGAAAAATTAGACGTTTTAGAAGGGCTCACTGTGGATGTGAAAATAAGCCTTTATGCTAAAAAGGGGTAGTTATGATTACTGGTATAGGAAATGACATTATAGAAGTAAGCAGGATAAAAAAAGCTATAGAAAAAAGTGAAAATTTTAAAAAAAGGGTGTTTACAGAGAATGAGATAAATTACATAGAGCGCAAAAGGGACAAGTACCCCTCATACGCAGGCAGATTTGCAGCAAAAGAGGCGTTTTCAAAAGCCATTGGTACAGGTGTCAGGGGGTTTAACTTAACGGATATAGAAATAATAAATGATGAATCTGGCAGACCAATATTTTTTTTAAAAGGACAGTTGCATGAAAAATATGGCAGTAGCAAATTTCACCTAAGTATATCACACACTCGGGAATACGCTGTTGCCACTGTTGTAGTTGAAAAGCCGTAAAAACTCTGTATCGCCTGGGGAAATATTATTGAAAAAAATATGTAGCTGTGTTATAATTTTCTTTGTAAATTTTTAGAGACTTTTATCTTGGGGTGGTGGAATGGTACAAAAATATGTCCTCAGATTAAAAGTTTTTTTCTGTCTAATGTTTTTTTGCTGGCATAGCGGAGTTTTCTCTCTACCCTTAAGCCCTGCAAACGGGTTGGCTTATTATGCTGGGGTGAAGAATACAGATTTTTTTCAAGGCAGCGAGTACACAAAACCTCTCACCGAGATAGTAAAAAACTATACTAAAGATTTTGGGGTAGATTTTTTTAGGATAAGTGAAGGCAAAGATGTTGTTTTTGGAGTATTCGACTCCGGAGAAAATTATCTGGTAATTTACCTAAATGGGAACATGCCGCATTTTTCAGGAGAAAATTTAAAAAAAGACGCCTTGCAAATAGATGGTAAAGAGTACGCCATGTGGTATGACCTTGGGAAAGGATTCATATTAATGGGCGGAGGAAGACTCATAGTAAGCAATGATTTTGGAAATTTTTTGAGCCAGGTGGGAAGCTTTGATAAAAACTGGAATCTGGAACCGCCTGAAAAGGGAGAGTACGAATACTTTACATATGAAAATATAGTTGGTGAGTTTTACGGAAAAGAGTACTACAGGAGGTCTTTATTTAAGACCAGAGATGAGAAGAGGACTTACTACTATTTGAAGAAAAAAGAAACGCTTAAAGAGGAAATAGACCTCTCAGGATACATACCAAAACGTGCAAAAGTCGAGAGTATGGCCGGGTATGAACTCTTGAAAAAAGTTTTATTTGGAGGGCTGGCTGGTCTAGAGGTAGAGCCTGAATTTTTAAAAACGAAACTGCAGGAACTGAAACCGGTGGCTAGCTACTGGGTTAGTTTTGATGGTGGGACCTACCTCCTAGTGTATACAAAAGGGGTAGCGATGCTAAAGGAAGTATTAAAAGAACTCTATTCTTCGTTGTTTTTCTATAGGAACCTTGAGATTTCTTCAAAAGATGGGTACAGCTTTGTAGAACTTCCTATTATCGGAGTGAAGAAATACTTTTTAAAGCTGGAAGACAATATTTTTGCATTGACAGATAGTGCAGACTTGGCCTTTGCCATAAAAAATGGTAAATATGAGAATCCCAAGTACAAGAAAGTGGACTTGAGCAGTTTGAATTTTGGGAATGAACTTGTGAGGTTCTATAAGAATAAAATAGAGGTAGTGGAAAGGTGATAATCACATGGAAATTTTGGATATAAAGAGAGAACTAAAAGCCTTAAAAGAGAAACTGGCTGAGATCAGGGGGCATCTTTGACCTGGATGCTAAAGAGGAGGCAATAAAGTCTCTAGAAGCTAAAACCATGGAAGAAGGATTCTGGAATGATAAAAAAGAAAGCCAGAATACCATAAAAGAGATGAATGACTTAAAGGATGTAGTAGGTGAATATAAAAAATTGGAGTTGCTAGATGAGGATCTAGAAATGCTGGTGGAGTTTGTAGAAGCCGGAGAAGATGATTTTAAAATTGAACTTGAGGAGAAATTTGCAAAGTTTAAGAAAGACATTGATTCCTTCAATACAAAACTACTCTTAGACGGTGAGTATGACAACAATAATGCTATAGTTACAGTTCACTCCGGGGCCGGAGGAACGGAGGCTTGTGATTGGGCAGAGATGCTTTTTAGAATGTACACCAGGTGGTGCAATGTTAAGGAGTATAAAATAGAGGTTTTAGACAGTTTAGCCGGAGATGAAGCCGGGATAAAGTCTGTGACTTTTTTAGTGGAAGGTAAGCAGTCTTACGGGTATCTCAAAAGTGAGAAGGGAATCCATAGATTGGTGAGGATATCTCCGTTTGATTCCAACAAGAGAAGGCATACCTCATTTGCTTCAGTAGACGTAGTACCAGAGGTCGATAACACGATAGAAATAGATATAAATCCAAACGATTTAAAGATAGATACCTACAGGGCCAGTGGAGCTGGAGGGCAGCACGTTAACATGACGGATTCTGCTGTTAGAATAACCCACACACCTACAGGTATAGTGGTCACCTGTCAAAAAGAAAGATCCCAGCTGAAAAACAGGGATACAGCAATGAAAATCTTAAGATCTAAACTATTCGAGCTTGAGCTTAAGAAAAAAGAGGAAGAACTGAAAAAAATACAGGGTGAGCAGTCAGAAATATCATGGGGTAATCAGATACGTTCCTATGTTTTCCAGCCTTATACAATGGTGAAGGATCACAGAACAAATATTGAGGTTGGGAGCGTGGATTCGGTTATGGATGGTAATATAGACCCATTTATAAATGCTTATTTGAAGTGGATGAAACAATAAAAGAATAAAAATTATGGAAAACTAAGTGTTTTTTGTAGTCTAATGTTATGAATCAATAAATTTAGAGGAGGTCGTTGGACTATGAAAAAACTATTTACACTGCTTATCTTTTTGATGGCTATAAATTTTTGCTTTGCTGAGGGTGAGCTGGTAGAATACTATCACAATAAGCTTGTTTCGAATGAAGACGTTGAGAGTCTGGAAAGCATTTCTCCTAGAGGAGAAGGGGTACTTGTAAAAGGGCTTGTCTACAACCGTGTGAGATTGGACTCGATATACGTAAAAAGCAACTATGAGGGTAAGGATGAAGTGGTAATGCTGATTTCTGACCTTGAGGATGCATTTTTGAAAAAAAACAAAGATATAAGAACAATAGCAATAACTGTCACTGAGGACAGCCTGGTGGCAAAGGGTGAGGTCGATGTGCTTGGCGGGACCTTTGATGTGGCGTTAGAAGGAGTGTTTAGCATAAACGGAAACAATGTATATTACGATATTAGAAAGGCTAAAGTCGGGATATTCAGAGTACCGAAGCTCATAATAAATAACTTTAAAGAAAAGCTAAATCCTTTTTTCAAAATAGATGAACTCGATATAGGTTTAAAATTAACAAGAATTGTATTTAAGGATGATAAGATATTAATTAGATAGAGGAGGAAACATGAAAAAGAGAGTGAGAACTAGAATAGCCCCTTCTCCGACAGGAGATCCACATGTTGGGACGGCTTACATTGCTTTGTTTAACCTTGCTTTTGCGAAAAAAAATGGTGGAGATTTCTTTTTGAGAATAGAAGACACCGACCAAACCAGGTCGACAAAAGAATCAGAACAGCAAATTTTTGACACTCTAAGATGGCTGGGGCTAGACTATGATGAAGGGCCGGATATCGGTGGAGACTACGGACCTTACAGACAGTCTGAGAGATTCCACATTTACGGAGAATACGCAAGAAAGCTGGTGGAAACAGGTCATGCTTACTACTGTTTCTGTACTGTGGAGAGGCTTGACAAATTGAGGGAAAGACAAAAAGCCATGAAAAAAGCCCCAGGATATGACGGACATTGCAGGGCGCTTTCTCCGGAAGAGATACAAGCTAATCTTGATGCGGGTGTTCCTTATGTTATAAGGCTTAAAATGCCTTATGACGGTGAAACAGTGATAAGGGACGTCTTAAGGGGAGAAGTTAGGTTCGAGAACAACAAGATAGACGACCAAATCCTATTGAAAGCTGACGGATTTCCTACATATCACCTTGCAAACGTAGTGGATGATTACCTGATGGGAGTAACACATGTCATAAGGGCTGAAGAGTGGATAGCCTCTACTCCAAAGCACATACAGCTTTACAGAGCTTTTGGCTGGGATGAGCCAGAATTTATACATATGCCGCTTCTAAGAAACAGCGATAAAACAAAGATATCAAAGAGGAAAAATCCTGTGTCTCTTAACTACTACAGGGAGGAAGGTTATCTGAAAGAGGCTATGATAAACTTCTTAGGACTGATGGGGTATTCTATAGGTGACGCAAGGGAAATATTCACTTTAGAGGAGTTTATTGAAACTTTTGATATTACGAAAGTTTCCCTAGGTGGGCCTGTTTTTGACCTTCAGAAGCTTGGATGGCTGAATAATATGTATATGAGGCAAAAAGATATAGTGGAGTTGACAAAAATGTCAGTGCCATACTATGTTGAAGCTGGATTCTTAAAATCTGAGGAGTTATCAGAGGATGAGTTCGAGAGTTTTAAAAAGATAGTGGAGATAGCGAGGGAACCGGCAGTTACTTTGAGAGACCTGCCTAGGCAGTCGGAAATATTCTTTAAAGACGATTTCGAACTTCCAGCAGCCACTGAGGATATGAATAAAAAAGAGAGGAAGTCTGTTGAGAGGGTCTTCTCGGCTATAGAAGATGAAGTTGGAAAAAAAGCTATAAAATTATTTGAGAATAAAATAGAGGCTTTATCCGAAAAAATAACTGAGGATGAAGCAAAAGAAACTTTGAACTCTGTTATGGAAGAGATTGGTGAGGGGCCTGGAAAAGTTCTGATGCCACTGAGGGTTGTTTTGACAGGCCAAGCTAGAGGAGCAGACCTTTACAATGTAATCTCTGTGATAGGACGAGACAGAACCCTTAAAAGGGTAAAACAAACAGTAGAAAAGTACAATATTTTTTAAAATGAGACCTAGGGGTCTCATTTTTATTTTTTAAAGTGTTCTAAAAAAAAACATAGATGTTTTAAAAAAGGAGAGGAGATGGTTATGAAAAAAAGGTATCTGCATATTGTAAGCGGTATATTAATGTTTTTATGTTTGGGGAGCATATACTCTTGGAGTGTATTTCAAAAGCCTTTGATCGCAGAATTTTTAAAGAATGGGGTTGAGGTAAGTTCTACAACAGCAAATATGCCGTACATGTTTTTCTTGTTATCTTATGCGATATCAATGCCTTTTGCAGGAAGGCTGATAGCAAGGTTTAACCCAAAAGTTATATCTATTATTGGATCTCTGCTTGTGGCAGCAGCTTGGATGGTATCTAGTTTTGCACAAAGCATGCAGGTTTTAGCGTTTACATATGGAGTGCTAGGTGGCGTAGGTGTAGGAATTATATATGGGGTTCCCCTTGCAGTTGCTGCAAAATGGTATCCTGAAAAGAAGGGGCTTGCAGTAGGACTGACACTTTTAGGTTTCGGTTTATCCCCTTTTATAACAGCCCCTATATCAAACAAACTTATCATGGCGTTCGGTGTGTTCAAAACATTTAAAATTTTAGGTTTTGTATTCCTAATTATTCTTTGCCTGCTTTCACTAACACTTAAGTTTCCTGAAATAAGCGCAGATTCTAAGGGTGACAGTGAGTGGGGGCTCTCTATGAGAGAAATGTTGAAAACAAAGGAATTCTACGGATTGTGGACAACTTATACAATAGGAACCATGTCAGGTCTTATGATAATAGGTGTGTCTAGTACCTATGCTCAAGAGGTAATGGGGCTAAGCCCGACCAAGGCTGCATTTTTCACCTCATTTTTTGCCATATTCAATGGGATAGGGAGACCGATATTCGGGGCGTTTACAGATAAGTTTGGTACAAAAAAAGCTATAATGTTATCTTATACATCCATAATATCAGGGTCGCTTTTAAGTATAATTTTCCCAAGCAACATAGTTGTATTCGTAATATCGTTTTCAGTTATCTGGATGAACCTAGGTGGGTGGCTTTCTATAGCCCCAGCTTCGACTTCGAATATTTTTGGGCCTAAAAATTATGCCGAGAACTACGGTGTGCTATTTACCGCATACGGTGCAGGTGCATTTCTACAGGGGATAATCTCTGGAAGTGTAAAAGAGCTGTTTGGATCTTACCAATATATCTTTTATCCACTAATTGGGATATGTTTACTAGGTATCATGATAGCCAGCTTAACTATAAGGATAGCAGCGCACGTGCATACAGAAAAAGTATAGATGCCTTAATATAAATTTAATCTAAAATTTATTGTAATTTATGTTTACTTATGGTAGTATGTATTAAAAATTTAATTTGATTTTTAGAAAGGGGATAGTAAAAAGATGGTATTCGCATGGTGGCAAAATAGATTTGATACTGAAAAAAATTCTATATGCGAATCAGGTTTGTCCGCTTGACCCGGTACTATAAATTATAAAAAATAATCTTAAAGCCTGTTCAAAATAATTTTGGGCAGGCTTTATATTTAAGATACTTGAAGGCCTGATTATGAAATGCAGGCCTTTTCTTTATTTTTTAGTTTTTTTTGCTGTAGTCTTTAGAGAAAGTCTTGCATATAAAAATACAATAACGGGAGGGAAATCATGAAAAAGATAATTTTAATGCTATTAACTATGGCGTTTTTAGCAGCTTGCAGCAGTAAAAAAGAGGAAAAGATAAAGATAGGACTTACCCAAATAGTTCAGCACCCATCTTTAGATCAAATAAGAAAGGGAATTTTGGATACTCTGGAGTCGAATGGGTACTTAGATGGAGAAAACGTAGAAATAGACTTTCAGAATGCCCAGGGGGAGATGTCTAATGCACAGATTATAGCCAACTCTTTTGTGGACGATAAAAAAGACTTGATTATAGCTATAACAACTCCAAGTGCACAAGCTGCCTTGAATGCTACAAACAGCATACCTATAGTATATTCAGCTGTAACCGACCCTGCAGCTGCAGGACTTGAAGGTGACAACATAGCCGGGATAAGCGACATGACGCCTATAAAGCAGCAGTTTGAATTGCTGAAAAAATTGATGCCTAAAGCAGAGACGGTAGGGATGGTATATAATTCCAGTGAGCAGAACTCTGAGGTACAGGTCAAAAAAGCGATGGAAATTGCAGAAGCCATGGGGTTTGAATTAAAAGTTGTTTCGGTAACAAATGTAAACGAGGTACCAACTGCGTTAGACTCAATATTAGATGAGGTAGATGTTCTTTATACGCATGTAGACAATCTGATTGCTTCCACATATCCTGTTGTGGTGCAAAGGGCAGAAAAGTTAGGGGTGCCTATAATAGGAGGAGTAGGAGACTATGTCACTCAAGGTGCTCTTGCAACAGAGGGGATAGACCAGTATAAAATAGGAGTTCAGACTGGTGAGATGGTAGTAAGGTACCTAAAAGGCGAAAAAATAAGTGATATGGGAATGGAGCTTGCAAAAGAGACCGGTTTGATTATAAATAAAAGTGTTGCGGAAAAGTTGGGTATACTTATACCAGAAGAGCTTATGGAAAGAGCAGTTATAGTAAATAAATAGTTCTATATAAAGGGATTAAAGCAGGCGGGAAGTACTCCGCCTTTAATATTTTAGATTACTGTCAAAAAATTAGAAGTTAATTAAAAATTCCAAGTTCCTAATAATATTGGGCTAGAAGCCTTGATTTTTTTTATTAAATAAACTAATATATACACTGTTGAGTTAAATTTCAATAAAATAAATGGGGGGTAAAATATGGAAACTGTAGTTAAGCAAAAATATGAAGATTGGTTGAAATCACCTTATATAGATGCTGAGGATAGAAAAGAATTAAAAGGAATAAAATATGATGAAAAAGAGATAGCAGAAAGATTTTATACAGACTTAGAGTTCGGAACAGGTGGACTTAGAGGAATAAGGGGAATAGGGACAAACAGGATAAATAAATATGTTATAAGAAAGGCAACACAAGGACTTGCAAATTATATCTTGAAAAATGGGGACCCTAAAAAAGGAGTGGCTATAGCTTACGATTGCAGGATAGGTTCTACGGAATATTCTCTGAATGCTTCGCTAGTACTTGCAGCAAACGGTATAAAGGCATATCTTTTTGAATCTTTGAGGTCAACGCCGGAGCTTTCTTTTGCGGTGAGGGAGCTTGGGACTCAGGCCGGGATAGTTGTAACAGCTTCGCACAACCCTGTGGAATACAACGGGTATAAGGTTTACTGGGAAGACGGAGCTCAGGTTGTATCTCCTCATGATACTGGAATTATCGGGGAAGTAAACGCTATAACTGATTTCTCACAAATCAAGATAATGGATGAAGTCGAGGCTAAAGAAAAAGGGCTTTTAGAGATTATAGGTGGAGAAATTGACGACAAGTATATAGAAGAGGTAAAAAAACAGCAGCTAAATACTGATGTGAAGAAGGATATAAAAATTGTTTATACACCACTTCACGGAACTGGGAAAAGACCGGTTCAGAGAATACTAAGTGAGATAGGGTTTACAAATGTATACACTGTTTCTGAACAAGAGATGCCAGACGGAACTTTCCCAACTGTAAACTACGCAAACCCTGAAGAACCAGCAGCTTTTGCACTGGGTGTAAAGCTTGCTGAAGAAAAAGGCGCAAAGCTAGTAATGGCAAATGATCCTGACGCTGACAGAATAGGAATAGCTGTAAAAAGTAAAACAGGAGCTTGGATATATCCAAATGGGAACCAAGTGGGGCTACTTTTAATGAACTATATCCTAGAGAACAGAAAAGACATACCTAGCAACGGTGCAGTAATATCAACAATAGTTTCAACACCTATGTTAGATGCCGTAGCAAAGGCGCATAACGTAAATATTATGAGGACTCTAACAGGGTTTAAATACATCGGAGAAAAAATAAGAGAGTTTGAGCAAGGGGATATAGACGGAAGCTACATATTCGGATTTGAGGAATCTTACGGCTACCTCATAGGGACACATGCGAGAGACAAGGATGCAGTTGTTTCTACAATGCTTATAGCTGAGATGGCTGCTTATTATGAGGAAAAAGGTTCTTCTATAGAAGAAGAGATAGAAAAGATGTATAAAAAATACGGTTACTATAAAGAGGGAATAAAGTCGGTAACTATGAGCGGCATGGAAGGTGCTGAAAAAATAAAATCAATTATGGCTGATTTAAGAGAAAACGCACCTGAAACAATGATGGGGAAAAAGGTAGTTTATGTAAGAGATTACCAAAACCAAGTTGAAACCAATAAAGTGACTGGTGAAGTTAAGGCCATTGACCTTCCTGTGTCAAATGTTCTGCAGCTTGTATTAGAAGATGGAACGCATATAACTGCTAGGCCTTCTGGGACTGAGCCGAAAATAAAATACTACTTCGGAGTAAACGGGAACGAAAAAGATGAAGTAGATGCAAAATTAGAGCAAACAATGCAAGAGTTTTTAAACCTACTATCTTAGGGTTCTTTGTGTAAAAATAAAGTTACAATCACTTGTAAAAAATACAAAAATAATTTATAATGTTGCCATAGACCTCAGTCTATGGCTTTTTTTATAAATTTTGAAATAATAGGCAAACTAGCGGAAACGCTAGGACGCAAAGCTAGAGGGCCTTTTAAATGGCAGCCAGTTGCGATTATTAAGGCATTTTGGTGTTTTGCATTTAACTGTATGGCTGTTGTTGCCATGCTTTTTTTTACAAAAGGGGGAATCCATGGCAGACGCTCTTTATATCCATGTTCCATTTTGCAGGAAAAAATGTGGATATTGTGATTTTTTGTCTTTTACAGGCAAAAGTGAAGAAGAGATTGGGAAATATGTTGAGTACTTAAAAATGGAGATTAATTTGTATCCTGACATAGAGTATGATACGGTTTACTTTGGCGGTGGGACCCCTTCTATTTTGAAAGTGGAACATTTTTATAGTATACTAGGGAGTGTAAAGCTCTCTAAAGGCGCAGAGGTAACAGTGGAAGTAAATCCTGCAACAGTCGATTACAAAAAGCTGCACTCATTGAGGGAAGCTGGCGTAAACAGATTGAGTATCGGCGTGCAGAGTTTTGATGACAGAAGGCTTGAAGTTTTGGGCAGAGTCCATAGCAGACTTGAGGCAATTCAGACATTCATGGATGCAAGGCTGGCTGGCTTTGATAATATAAGTTTAGACCTTATTTTCGCCACACCTGGCCAGACCATGGATGAGCTTGATATGGATTTACAAACTTTGAAAGAGCTTTCACCTGAGCATATCTCTGTATATTCCTTGATATGGGAAGAGGGGACTAAATTTTGGGACCTGCTGGAAGACAGAAAATTAAGTATATGCGATGAAGAACTGGAAGAAAAGATGTACACTCATATAATAGAAAAGTTAAATGATTTTGGATATGTACATTATGAAGTTTCTAATTTTTCAAAGCCAGGAATGGAGTCAAAGCATAATTCCAAGTATTGGCTTAATGAAGAGTACGTAGGTGTGGGATTGGGTGCTTCTGGATATATTGACGGGGTTAGGTACAGAAATTTTGATGGGCTGGAGGCCTACTATAGTAAAATAGATTCAGGCGAAACCCCGATAATGGAAAGAGAATACTTGGACGAGAAAATGATAGCAGAGTATAGCTGTATTCTTGGGCTTAGGCTCCTCAATACAGGAATAATACCCCAAGAGAAAAAGCAGCTGGAGAAGTGTGCTGAACTTGCAGAACAGGGGTATTTGGAAAAAAAACCAGGCGGGGAATACGTTTTAAGTAGAAAAGGCCTGTTTTTTGCAAATGATGTTTTTGAACAATTTATAGATTAGGAGGAAAATATGAACCTGGAAAATATTGCAAAAAATTTGACTGAAATACAGGAAGATATAGAAAAATACTCCAAAAAACCAGAAGAGGTAAAGCTTGTTGTGGCTAGCAAATATGTGGACAGCGAGGGGATAAAAAAAATTTTTGATGCCGGGCAGAAGATAATGGGAGAAAACCGTATACAATCTTTGAAAGAAAAAAAGGAAAATCTGTCTTTGGAAGAAAAGTATAATGGGGTTTCTTGGCATTTTATAGGGAACCTTCAAAAAAACAAGGTTAAATACATAATTGACTACATAGATATGATACACTCTGTGAATAAACTTTCTCTTGCAAAAGAGATAAACAAGAGGGCCGCTGCTGCTGGCAGAGTGGTAGACGTACTTCTTGAGATTAATGTCGCAGGGGAAGAGAGCAAGGAAGGGTATACTGTTCCGGAACTTTTGGCCGAACTAGACGACCTTAAAAAAATGGGTAACTTGAATATAAAGGGGCTCATGACTATGGCTCCATTTACAGAGGACGAGGAAGTCGTAAGGGAGTGTTTTAAGAACCTTAGAAAATTAAAAGACAGATTGAATGAGGAATATTTTGATGGTAAATTGACAGAGCTTTCCATGGGGATGACAAATGACTATAAAATAGCCCTGGAAGAAGGTGCAACCATAATAAGAGTAGGCAGTAAGGTTTTTTCATAGGAAAGGGGGGTATGTATGAAAAGTTTGTTAAATAAAATAAGTACCATAAAAGAGGTTTTTAGCTTAGAAGATGAAGATTTTATGGATCAAGATACAGATGAGATATTGGATGAGTTGGAGAATAAAATTGAAGAATCCCCTATAAAGGCGGATTTCGTAACTGTGGATAAGATCAAAACCGAGGATAAAATTCTAGATTTTGGGACTATAAAAAAAAGCGTGGTAGAAGATGAAGAGGACAAAAAAAGGATAGAGAGCCTTATGAACTATCAGACTATTTTTGTTAAACCCACTAGATTTGAAGAAAGCAAGAAAGTGGCAAACTACATAAACCAAAACAAAATAGTAACTGTGAACCTAGAAGATGTAAATAATGTGATTGCCCAAAGAATAATAGATTTTTTAAGCGGGGCGATGAGCGTTAAAGAGGCGCAGTTTGTAGAGGTAAGCAAGAGGATATATGTTTCTATACCTAAAAAGATAAACGTATTGGTAGAGGGCAGCAAGGCTAGCGATACAAATGAAGATATAAGCCTCAGCTTAGGACTTGGGGAATAATTGGGCATGCAATTGCCCAATTTTTTTTAAACTATTGTTGACAAAAAAGATAAAAAATCTTGACTGACGTAGCCTGGTGTGGTATTATTAGTTTAATAATACCATATTCCTACGTGTTAATTAGGTTATTGGGGTGATTTTATGAGAATAACTAATAAAGGTAAATATGCAGTGAGGGCTATGCTTTACATAGCTTGCAGCAACCATCTGGTATCAGTAAAAGAGGTGGCGAAAGATGAGGAATTATCCAGCAGGTACCTGGAACAGATATTTTTTTCTTTGAAAAAATCCGGTCTGGTAAAAAGCAAAAAAGGGCCAAATGGAGGCTACACCCTGGCTAGAAATGACAGCAAGATAACTGTGGGGGATATATTGAAAGCTGTAGAAGATAAAGAAAACCCCATAATCGATAAATATGATAATCAAAATTTGAATTTTGTAATCCAAAAAGAAGTCTGGGATAAGGTGGAAGAGAAGATAGAAGAGGTGCTAGGGGGAATCACCCTAGACAAACTCAGAAACAAGTATTATGAAAGAAATGTAAATATGTATTATATATAACTATAACCTAAAAATAAATAAAAAAGTTTGGAGGTATGTAGAAATGTCCATAAAAAACAGTGTGTTAGAACTAATTGGAAATACCCCTATGGTTAGGTTGGGGAAATTGAACAATACGGGGGCTGAGATTCTGGTAAAACTGGAATCATTTAATCCTGGCGGAAGTGTAAAAGACAGGATTGCTAAAAATATGATAGAAAATGCAGAAAAAAATAATTTGATAAATAAGGACTCCATTTTAGTTGAACCGACGAGTGGGAATACCGGTATAGGGATAGCTATGGTTGCCGCTGCAAAGGGGTATAAGGTGGTGTTGGTTATGCCTGAGACCATGAGCATGGAGAGAAGGTCTATACTGCAGGCTTATGGGGCACAGCTTGTTTTAACGGAGGGTTCACTTGGTATGAAAGGTGCCATAGATAAGGCCAATGAGATTGTGCAGGAAAACGATAACGCTATAATACTTCAACAGTTTGAAAATTTTTCAAACCCTGATGCCCACAGAAAGTACACTGCCATAGAGATATATAATGATACCAATGGCGAAGTAGACATATTTGTTTCTGGAGTAGGGACTGGAGGGACACTGACTGGAACAGGAGAGGTGCTGAAGGAAAAAATACCTGGCATAAAGATTGTGGCGGTTGAGCCTAAGGATTCAGCGGTTATGTCTGGGGAGAAACCTGGACCTCATAAAATACAAGGTATAGGTGCTGGATTTATACCTAAGGTTTTGAAAACTGAGGTTATAGATGAGGTAGTTAAGGTGGGAAATGAAGAGGCCTTTGAGATGGTGAGAAGACTTGCGAAAGAGGAGGGTATACTTGCTGGCATCTCATCAGGTGCTGCCCTTGCAGCAGCTTTTGAGGTAGCTAAAAAACCTGAAAATGCAGGTAAGAGGATAGTTGTTATACTGCCTGATACAGGGGAAAGATATCTTTCTACTGGAATTTTTACAGACTAAATGATATAATATTTTTTTGAACTGTGGGGGACAGCTGTAGAGTATGACAGATGGCCCCCTAACATTTTTAATTAAGGAAGGTGAAAGTATTGAAAGCATTAGCACTTTTTTCTGGAGGTTTGGACAGTTTGCTTGCCATTAAAGTAATTCAGCAACAGGGGATAGAGGTAATAGCGCTGAATTTCGTATCGCACTTTTTTGGGGGAAAAAATGAGAAAATCGAAAAAATGGCCGAGCAGCTGGGAGTTAGGGTAGAGTATATCGATTTTAAAGCAGTGCACATGGAGATAGTCAAAAATCCTCCAAGCGGCAGGGGTAAAAATATGAATCCGTGTATAGATTGTCATGCACTTATGTTTAGATATATCGCAGAGAATTTGTTGGAAAAGTATGATGCTCAATTTATAATAAGCGGGGAAGTTCTGGGGCAGAGGCCTATGTCACAAAATAAGAACGCGTTGGATAGGGTAAAGAAACTTTCTGGCATAGAGGACCTTATTGTGAGACCGCTTTCTGCTAAACTGTTGCAGCCTAGTAAGGCCGAAAGGGAAGGCTGGGTAGACAGGGAGAAGCTTTTAGATATACAGGGGAGAAGCAGGAAAAGACAGATGGAGCTGGCGGAGGAGTACGGCATTGAGGAGTACCCTAGCCCTGGCGGTGGGTGTATGCTTACTGAGCCTAATTATTCCAGCAGATTGAGAGTTCTTGAAGAGGACGGTTACCTGGACGAAAAGTACTCTGATCTTTTTTATCTTATAAGATATGGCCGTTTTTTCAGACTAGGGGAAGGGAAATATCTTTTCGTTGGTAGA
Source organism: uncultured Ilyobacter sp. (assembly GCA_963675185.2). GTDB lineage: Bacteria > Fusobacteriota > Fusobacteriia > Fusobacteriales > Fusobacteriaceae > Ilyobacter_A. The sequence continues at coordinate 707,299 of CAXXOH010000003.1, read as the reverse complement.
GAAGAGGAAACGAACTATAGAATATCAGAATATGCAGACATTGGCACTGTACACATAAAGGGAGCTGGAGTTCCTGGCCCAGCTATACTTGGGTACGGAGAATTAAGTGATGAAGATAGGAAGTTTGCCATGGAGCTTTTTTCTAGATATTCTAGGGAAAAGGGGAAGGTACCTGTAAAAATGCTTGTAAATGGAGTTATAGAAGAAATTGACACTGTAAATGAGGAAAAATTAAACGAAAAAATAAAAGAATACCAAATATAATAAAAACAGGCAGCTTATAAGCTGCCTGTTTTTATTATTTTGAAACTTGGAAAAAATTTACGAGATTTAAAAATTTGTTTGATTTTTCATACAAAATATCTGTTGAAGTCGAGGTTTCCTCGGCTATCCAGGCATTCATTCTTGTAACCTCGTTAAGCTTCTCTATTGTGTTATTTATATGCTCTATACCCTCCTGTTGGTCTTTAACCGAATTAGCTAGATTGGATATAACCTCATTGACTTTTTTTACATCATCCACTATATCATGTATTTCATGTATGGTTGTTTCGACAATCTGAGAACCATCGGAAACCAGATTAACGTTTTCTTTTATGAGGCTTTTTATCTCATTGGCTGCTTTGCTACTTCTTTTGGATAGATTTCTTACTTCGGTGGCTACAACTGCAAAACCTCTTCCCTCTTCCCCTGTGTTTGCAGCTTCCACAGCTGCATTCAGTGCCAAGAGATTCGTCTGAAAGGATATCTCATCTATAACTTCGACTATCTTTTCTATTTTTTTAGAACTTTCATTGATTTTGTCTATGGACATCTTAAGATTTACAGACATATCCCCGACCTTTTCGGTTCTTTTTTTTGTAGATTCAGTTATTTTACTTGCTTCCATTGTTTTTTCAGTATTGTGTAATACGATGGAGCTTATCTCCCTTATATTTTCAGTTGTGTGCTTTATTTCTGTGGTCTGATCTGAGCTCTTTGCAACCAGTTTTTTATGGGCCCCCTTCATATTGTTTGTAGATGTGGCTATCATTGTGGCGCCATCTTTTATCTCCCTTATCATGTCCTTGAACTTGTCTATAAATTTATTGTAGTTTCTGGCGATATCTTCTATCTCATCTTTTGTATCTATATACAGATTTTCCGAGACGATCCCCTCGCTTAGCTTTTTCAGGTTATTGCTGAATTTCAGCATAGGTGTTGTCAGGTATTTTGAAAATGAAAACGAGATTATTATGGCTATTATCGAGAATATAACTATAAAGGCCCATATGATATTTTTTATATTCTGAATTACCGAGAATATGTGTACCTTGGACAGGGACACGCCGAACAGTTGTCCGTTGTACTCTTTTACATAAGCTATCCTTGGTTCATTTTTATAGTCGTATTCTAAAAATCCGGTTTTTAAGCTAAGCATGTCAGCAAAAAAAGGTTCGTTTTTAAGTTCGTCTGCTCTGACTTTTACAAACTTATTGTGCAGTACGATGTTTTTGGATTCGGTATCCACTATAAAGAGGTGGGTACCTTCGTTTAGCTGGAGGTCTACAAGGGTGTCGTTCACGAAAGAGCTGATATCTAAGAAAAATATAACCCTGCCACCTTTAAAGCTGCTTTTCAGAAGCCTTAAATAGGTTTCTGTATTGGAGTGATAAAAGTAATCCAAGTCCAGCACGCTTTTGTTTAGGTTCGCAAAGGAGTTTAACAGAATTTCACCTTGGTCGTTTTCTACCACCACGTTTTTTATATGTGGGTAATTATTCATGATGTCTATAGCATCATTTTTTACGGCCTCTAAAGAGATTTTGCCAAGATAACCGCCACCGTCCATCGAGGACTCCAACGTTTTAGATTCTGAAAAGGAACGCAGTATCGTTTCGGAATTCTTTTCAAACTCCAAAAATTGCCGGTAGAAATTGAAGTTTATCATCTTAACCACGTTCTTGTTTTGTTCAAGCAGATTTTTAGAAAACATGATTATCGAGATGGTCCCTAATAGAAAAAGAGGAATTATTATGTTGAAAACCATGATAATCGCAAATTTATTTTTGAGCTTCATGAATTGCACCGCCTTATTCTATAATCTTAGACATTTTTAATATGGACAAAGGGATAGAGAGATCTAGTTCAAATGCCCTTTTTGCATTTAAGTACAAATCCCCGTTTTGGGTTTGTTCTACTGGTATTTCTGTGGGGCTCTTACCACGGAGTATTTCTACAGCTTTTTCAGCAGCTAGCCTCCCTTGTTCATGTCCGTTTATTGCTACGCTCATCAGACCACCGTCTTCTACAAAAAACTCCCAACCACCAAATTCTGGGAGTTTTGAATTTTCAGTAGTCCACCTCATGACCTCAGCTTCTGGGACTATTTTCCCGTCTGACTGCTTTATTGTGGAGTAGGTGAGTATGAATATCGCGTCAGCTTTATCCTGGTATCGTCTGACTATGTACTTCCATTCAGAAAAGGAGTTTGTTTTGAAGGTGCCCAGGATGTTGATATTTTTATCAGCCAGTCCTAAAATCTGTGGGATTATTATATTTGAGGTCACAGAGTCGTCGGACAAGATTATTATATCCTTGATATTTTTATTGATTAACTTCATCAGATTTATCGAGCTTTTGAAATGCGGTCTCTCCAACACACCGGTTATATTTTTTTTCGGGAGGTCATATTCAGAGGGGTCATTATTTACACCGCAGAACACAAAATTGTATTTTGTATCCAAAATCTCAGATGCCACGTACCTGGTGGCGTTGTCGTCTGAAACTATTATCAGGTCAGGGTCTAAGCTTAAAACAGCCTCTTTTGCCAGCTTAGCGGCTGCCAGGACACTATCCTTTGAGCTGTTCCTCTTGGTGTCCATCTGAAAGATACTATAATCGTAGTCTAGCTTTTTTGAGGAGAACCCCTGGTGGATGCCCTCTTCTATCTCCCTTACCCAGGAATATTCTCTACTGTATGAGGATACATGGAGTATTTTATATGGAGCAGATAACACGCTTAGGGAAATAAGAAAAAATAGCAGCAATTTTTTAGTCATTCTAAATCCTCCAAAATTTCATATCTAAGATTTACTCTGTATAGGTAAAAATCCTGCTAGACTAGTTTTTAAATTCCTCCATGGCTTTTAATGTTAGTACTCTTATCTTTTTAACTTTCTTATCTGGATGATATTGTGGGCTCTCGCAAGTACCATCTTTTTGACACACATCACAGGTGTTTTCAAAGTACTGGTTGTCGGTTCTCAAATACCCTTTGTCTTCTAGCCCCTGGAATGCCAGTTCTAGTGTTTCTTCATCTATTCCAAGTTCATCTATTATCATATCCTCGCTCAAAACGTCGGAATTTAAAATGAGCTCTAGCACTTTTTGTTCAATTTTATTCACTGAAACCCCCTCTTGTTATATTTAAATTTTTTATTTAAAGATTACTTAATTTATTCGAAAACCTTTTTTAGACATAGAGCTTCGCAGAGATTTAAAACATGAGGCGAACGGAGGAAACCTTTTAAAAATAATTTTTTGTCACGAATCTTCACGGATCACACGAATCGATTAAAATCTTTGAGCAACGCTTTTTTTATGTATCCCTATTAATTTCACTTCTATGTGAAACTCTTTATTTTACTCCGTGCAGCTCTGTGTCCAAAATATAATTTTATTTTTTATTCGTGTTTATTCGTGATAAAAACAAATATTTTTGTTCTCTATGATTTTAAATGCAACCAGAAAATTAGGTTAATTTATTTTTTGCCATAAAACTTGACGATTTTTTTAATTTTATACCCTTGCTTATTCAGTTGATATTCAACATGAATAGATACTGATGCCATTAAATCGAGTAAATTTAGGTTCCTATTAATATTATCTCTTAATCGACAAAAGGTCAAGAGATAGCTTGAAAAGATTCTTGAGTTGTAAGATAAAAAATGCTTTGTATTTTTATAATTATATGATAAAATTATATGATTTTTATAAGTATATTGGAGGTAGCGTATTTATGGAAAATATTGAGAAAAAAAAGGGAGAACAGGTCCAGGAGAGCCTTAGGACAACATATAGAAAAAAAATATGGACAAAATTTGTGAAAGCGGTCAAGGATTTTGACCTGGTGCAGGGCGGGGACAAGATAGCAGTTGGGGTATCCGGCGGCAAGGACAGCCTTCTTTTGTGCAAACTTTTTCAAGAACTGAAAAGGGACAAAACTAGGAATTTTGAGCTGGTTTTTATATCAATGAACCCAGGGTTTGACGATACAGACCTGGATCAGTTCAAAAAAAATTTGGAGGATTTGGAGATACCGTGTGAGGTGTTCGACTCCAATGTGTGGGAGATAGCCTTCAATGAGGACCCGGATAGCCCTTGTTTTTTATGTGCTAAGATGAGAAGGGGAGTGCTTTATAAGAAGGTTGAAGAGCTAGGTTGCAATAAACTCGCCCTAGGGCATCATTTCGACGATATTGTGGAAACTGTGCTTATAAACATGTTTTACGCAGGAACAGTGAAGACCATGAAGCCCAAAGTTGGGTCTACCAGCGGGCAGCTAGAATTGATAAGGCCACTTGTGTATATCAAAGAGAGTGATATAATAAACTACACCAAGAACAACGGTATAGAGCCGATGAACTGTGGATGCCCGGTGGAAGGGAATAAGACTGACTCCAAAAGAAAAGAGATAAAGCTTCTTTTGAAGGATCTAGAAGAGAAAAATCCGAACATAAAGCAGAGTATATTCAACTCGATGAAAAACATAAATCTGGATTACGTTTTAGGGTATACCAGGGGAAATAAAAACGATAAAGACAGGGGATAGTTGAGATGGTTTTTGACATAGAAGATATTTATGAATTAGATGGAAAAGAGTCGGAATGGTACTCTTTTATTGTAGAAGGCGATAGTCTAAAGATAAGCAACAAAAAAGAAGGATTTGAAATAAGCTTTGAGATTGGCAGCAGCAAGAGGCTGAAAATCGCGAAAAGTATAGAAAAACTCACTGGAATAAGAGTGGAGTTCAAAAATATGGACAAGAGGGAGGTTCTCTCCTATATAGAGAGTAAGGGGTTTAACAAGTCACTGTGGAACCCTATAGGGAAGGCTATGCATGCTTATAACATGGTAGAGCCCGGTGATAGGATAGCTGTGGGGATATCCGGCGGCAAGGACAGTCTGAGCACTCTGAACTCCCTGGTGAGAATAAAAAACATAGTGAACTTTGATTTCGATATAATCCCGGTACATGTACACTATAAAAAATTGGAGGGAGAGCTGGAGCATGTAAGGGAATATGTAAAAAGGCTTGGGCTTGAACTTTATGTAGAAGAGACCAACATAGAAGAGGTAGTGTTTGAGGAGAAAAAGGCAAAGAACCCTTGCTTTATGTGCGCCAGAATGAGAAGGGGCGTACTATACAGGATTATGAAGGAAAAAAACATAAATAAACTTGCCCTTGGGCACCACAAGGATGACATAGTGGAAACCTTTCTTATGAATTTGTTTTACCAGGGGAACAGAAATGTAATGAAGCCATCATACCATTCAGACGACTACAACTTGAAGATCATAAGGCCGCTTGCTTACGTAGAAGAGGATACCATAATCAGATACTCAAGAAAACTTAGGCTGCCGATACTTAAGTCTAGCTGTCCATATGAAACAGATAAGAACTCTAGAAGACTCAAGGTAAAGAACTTGGTAAAGGAGCTTGCCGAAGAAAATCCAGATATCAGGAGCATAATTTTTAAGAGTATAAAAGACCTACTGGATTAATTTACCCTTTTTTTACCAGCTCTAAATATCTGATTAACAAGTATTCTGTATAATCTCCTTGTAAACAAAAAGAAAACAAGGAGGAATCAAGTACTATGTTAAAAACGAAATTTAAAAAAGTATTGGCAACAGCATTGGTTTTAGCAGCTGGGTTTGCTATCTCGACTCAGGAAGCTTCAGCTTTTTCTCTTAAAAACCTATTCGGTAAGAAAAAGACAGAAGTAATACAGTTAAAAGGATCAGACACAATATTAAACGTATCACAAGCTGTAGCTGAAAATTTCATGAAGCAAAACAAGGGAGCTAGAGTGGCTGTAACTGGAGGAGGTTCTGGTACAGGAATAGCGGCTAAACTAAACAAAACAGTGGACATAGCTATGGCATCTAGACAGATGAAGTCTAAAGAGTGGGGCAAAGCAAAAGAAATAGGACTTGACGTTCAGGAGATAACAATAGGATTCGACGGAATAACAGTAGTTGTAAACAAAGAAAATCCTGTTAAAAACCTTTCAAAAGACCAGTTAAGAAAAATATTCATCGGGGAAGCTACAAACTGGAAAGATTTTGGAGGAAATGACGAGAAAATCATAGTTTTATCTAGGGATTCATCTTCTGGGACACATGCTTACTTCAAAGAAGACGTGCTTAGAAAAGGTGATAAAAAAGGTACTGAAGAATATAGCCCGAATGCATTATACCTACCTTCAAACGAAGCTTTAAAGCAAGAAGTGAAATCTTCTAAAGGTGCAATAGCTTACATCGGTATGGGATACATGGACGACACAGTAAAATCAGTTTCTGTAAATGGAATAGCGGCAACACCTGAAAACGTAGCAAACAAAAGTTACCCGATTGCAAGAGGAGTTTACTGGTATACTGATACAAACCTTGAAGGAACTGTAAAAGAACTAGTTGAATTCATGCTTTCAAAAGACGGACAAGCTATAGTTGCAAAAGAAGGATTCGTACCTGTAAAGTAATTCACAAACTTCCTTTAAATAAATAATATCCTATCTCAATCAAAGGGACCGCCGCAGCGGTCCCTTTGATACTTAAGCTCATTTAGAATTTTACAATACTTTTACACAAAATAAATAGCGAGTAAACAGAGAGTTTATATAATAACTTTGTAAGAACGGTAAAAACGAAGTAAAGATTATACTGATAAGATACAAGAGGGGATTGGTAAAACCTTAAATACAGCAAACTTATTTGAAAGCAGAATATTAGAAGATATTATAAGGAGGAGTACGAGTGAAAAAGATTTTATTGGCAGTAGTTATATCGGCATTTTTAATGGCTTGCGGTGGACCTAAAAAAGAGAGCAAGGTAGTTCAACTAAAAGGTTCAGATACAATACTAAACGTATCTCAAGCAGTGGCTGAAGAGTTCATGAAGCAAAACAAAGGAGCCAGAGTAGCAGTAACTGGAGGAGGTTCTGGTACAGGGATAGCGGGGAAACTAAACAAAACGGTGGATATAGCTATGGCGTCTAGAGAGATGAAGGCTAAAGAGTGGGATAAGGCAAAAGAAGAAGGGCTTGATATACAAGAGATAACAATAGGATTCGACGGGATAACAATAGCTGTAAACTCTGAAAACCCAGTGGCAAACCTCTCAAAAGACCAGTTAAGAGACATCTTTATGGGGAAAACTACAAACTGGAAAGAGCTTGGAGGAAACGACGAAAAAATCGTAGTTTTATCTAGGGATTCATCTTCTGGAACACACGCTTACTTCAAAGAAGACGTACTTAGAAAAGGCAACTCAAAAGGGACTGAAGAGTACGGAGAAGGAACTCTATACCTACCTTCAAACGAAGCTTTAAAGCAAGAGATCAAATCATCAGCTGGAGCAATAGCTTATATCGGTATGGGTTATATGGACGACACAGTAAAATCAGTTTCTGTAGATGGAATAGCGGCAACGCCTGAAAATGTAGCAAACAAAAGTTACCCGATTGCAAGAGGGGTTTACTGGTACACTGATACAAACCTTGAAGGAACAGTAAAAGAACTAGTTGAATTCATGCTTTCAGACAGCGGACAAGCTATAGTTGCAAAAGAAGGATTCGTACCTGTAAAGTAATTCACAAACGTCCTTTAAATAAATAATATCCTATCTCAATCAAAGGGACCGCCGCGGCGGTCCCTTTGATATTTAAGCTCATTTAGAATTTTACACAATTTTTACATAGAATAAATAACGAGTAAACAAAAGGCAGATATAATTGAAACTGTAAAATATTAGTATAAAAAATGTCAAAAGGAGTTAAGGTATGGATATTAGAAAACTAAAGGATAATTTTATGAGGCATACCATATTTGGGATAGCGAGTTTCAACATTTTAATGGTGTTTCTGATATTTATGTTTGTCTTTACAAACAGCATGAAGTTTTTTGGCCATCATTCTGGAATCGAATTTTTCTTTGGGAAATCTTGGATATCTCTTTCTGAAATATTCGGCTTACTACCTTTACTTATGGGGAGCATATGGGTGACTATAATAGCCCTTTTGATATCAGTGCCTCTTAGTTTGATAACGGCAGTTTACATCGCAGAATATGCAAACCCGAAAATAAGGGAGACTTTAAAAGTAATAATCGAGGTAATGGCAGCCCTTCCTTCAGTTGTACTAGGATATATAGGACTTTATGTGCTATCAGGTCCGATAAAGCAGATTTTTGGACTGGATACCGGACTTACGGCACTTACAGGAGGAATAATGCTAGCTTTCATGTCTATACCTACAATGGTCAGCATCTCAGATGACGCCATAAGGGCTCTCGATAAATCATATAAACAGGCCTCATTGGCACTTGGTGCAAATAAACTGGAGACTGTAGTCAATGTTATCTTGCCGGCAGCTTTTCCTGGTATATTTGCAGGGATAATGCTTGGTTTTGGAAGGATAATGGGTGAAACTATGACGGTGCTTATGGTTACTGGAAACGCTCCTATATTTAAGTCTGGACCTTTGACACCAGTTAGGACAATGACGGCTACCATAGCTGCGGAGATGGGAGAAGTTGTGCAAGGAAGCCCACATTATTACTCACTTTTCGCTATCGGACTTGTGTTGTTTGCAATAAGTTTCTTGACGAATACTTTGGCGGACTACTTTATACACAGATCCAGAAAAGTTGCAAAGGGGTAGGGTTAAAAATGAAAGAGTTGGTGGAAAGAGTGGAAATGAAAATAGAAGAAAAAAATGAAACAGCTAAGAAGAAAAAACCATTTAGCATACTTAAAGGAAATGGAGAAAAGATAATAGAGGGCCTTATAAAAACTATAGGCTTGCTTGCAATACTACCTGTAGTGTTTATACTTTCCTATATTTTGATAAAAGGCTTGCCGGCTATATCCTGGGAATTTTTAACCAAAATGCCAGAAGACGGGATGAGGGCTGGGGGAATATTTCCTACAATAGTAGGAACACTTATATTGACAATTGGAACGATATTTGTGGCTGTGCCGTTTGGGGTACTCACAGGCGTCTACCTGGTGGAATACTCTAAAGATAATTTGTTTAGGAGAATAATAAACCTTACCATAGTGAACCTTGCGGGGATACCTAGTATAGTTTACGGTTTGTTCGGACTTGCCTTATTCGTAATATTCCTAGGATTGGGGTCATCTATAGTGTCCGGGTCACTAACACTTGGAATAATGTGTCTGCCTGTAATAATAACAGCTACAAGAGAGGCTCTGCTTGCTATACCAAAAGACCTAAGACAGGCATCTCTTGCCCTTGGTGCTACGAGATGGGAAACTACATGGAGAGTGGTACTCCCTGCAGCCTTACCTGGGATACTTACAGGAATAATCCTGAGTATAAGCAGAGCCGCCGGAGAGACGGCACCGATACTGTTCACAGTAGCGGCATTTTACCTGCCATTCCTTCCTGAAGGAATATGGGACCAGGTAATGGCACTACCTTACCACCTTTATGTAATAGCAACCCAGGTACCTAATATGCCTGTTGAATACATGAATGGGACGGTTTTGGTCTTGGTAAGTATAACAGTAGGATTTAACTTGGTCGGGGCGTTTATAAGGAATAAGTTCAGCAAGAACAGATAAAATTTTGGGAGGATATAATGGAAAATAACAATATAAGGTTAGAGATTGATAACTTCAGTTTTTATTACGGAAAATTTCAAGCTTTGAAAAATATAAATATGGGAATAGAAAAAAATAAGGTCACAGCGTTAATTGGGCCATCTGGCTGCGGTAAGTCAACATTTTTAAGGTCTATAAACAGGATGAACGACCTTATAGATACCTCTGTGTACGAAGGAAACATAAGGCTGGATGGAAAGAATATATTTGATAAAAAATATGATATAGTTGAGTTAAGAAAAAAAATAGGGATGGTTTTTCAAAGACCTAACCCATTTCCTAAAACAATATATGAAAATATAGTATACGGGCCTAAGCTGCACGGTGAAAAAGATAAAAACAGCCTGATGGAAATAGTGGAAAATTCGCTTAAGGCCGTTGCCCTTTGGGATGAGGTAAAAGATAAACTGCATCAATCTGCACTGGGACTTTCAGGGGGGCAGCAGCAGAGGCTCTGTATAGCAAGGGCTATAGCTGTAGAACCAGAGATACTTTTGATGGATGAGCCGACCTCGGCACTCGACCCTATCTCTACTGCAAAAATAGAGGAACTTATAAGGGAACTGGAAAAAGACTATACTATATTAATAGTTACGCATAACATGCAGCAGGCGGCTAGGATATCAGACTACACAGCTTTCTTCTACCAAGGAGTAGTAGAAGAGTTTGACAAGACCGAGACTATATTCACCAAGCCAAACAACAAGAAGACAGAGGACTACATAACTGGTAAATTTGGATAAAATTTCAGATAGGGGGAAAAAATGAAAAACCTGAGGGAACATTTAGAGAACATAGATAAAAAGACTATGGATATGTCTAAAAGCATAGAAAGAGTCATGAGAATAAGCAAGGAGATCTACGAAAAAGATGAGTTCGACACCAAGCTTTACGGAGAGACCATGGTTATCGAGGAGGAGATAAACCTGCTTGAAGTAGAGATAAGAGAGGAGTGCATCCAGACTATAGCGATGTTCCAGCCTGCTGCCTCAGACCTAAGATCCCTTGTAGGATTCATGGATATAGCAAAATTTTTGGAAAGGATAGCCGACCTTTTAAAGGGGAACCTGAAGCTTTTAAAGAGAATCTATACACAACACATAAAATTAGACAGCAACATAAAATCTGTAATAGCCATGTCGGACAAGGTATACTCCATATACAACATCTACCTAAACGCTTTCAGTAGCAGGGACTTGAGTTCTGTTTACATGCTGTTCGGGCTAGACGAAGAGATAGACGAATATAGGGTCAGGATAATCGAAGAGGTAAAAGAAAAAATAAGACAAGACGAAAGTTACCTAGACTTAGCTGTGGAGATACTACTCATCTCATATAAGGTTGAAAGGATATCGGATAAAATAATGAACCTTGCAAAATCACTTGTGTATATATACAAGGGCGAAAATATGAGGCAAAAAGAGGTAGTGTCTGTTAAAAAATAGTCGCGGTACTTGTAAACAGAAGAAAAATGTAATAAGCTAATTATAAGAGCAGTGTTTCACTGCTCCTATTTTTAAAGGGGGATAAGTTTTGAAAATACTGGTGGTAGAAGATGATCTGGAAATACAGCAGTTAATCGTATATTTTTTTCAAAAAGAGGGATACGAAGTTTATACTGCCTCTGACGGCCTTGACGGCCTTAAAAAGGTGAAGAACCTAAAGCCGGAGCTGATTGTCCTAGATATAATGCTTCCGAGCCTTGACGGCAAAAATTTCACTAAAATAATAAGGGATATGCCTCAACAGTACGGTGAACCCAAAATAGTGATGCTCACAGCAAAAACGGAAATAGACGATGTGCTAGATGGACTTTCTTTAGGGGCAAACGATTATATCAGAAAACCTTTTGACCCAAGAGAGCTGGTACTACGCTCGAAAAAGCTTTTGGAGACAAACACAAATAAGTCTAAAAAGTACAAATTCAAATCAGTAGTATTAGACGACAGCAAGCACGAGGTACACGAAGACGGGAAGGAAATAGAACTATCCAAAAAAGAGTATGACCTCTTGAAGTGCCTAATGAAAAACGAGGGGCTCGTTATGACGAGGGAGAGGATACTAGACTTAGTGTGGCAGTCTAATTATTATTCTGGAGACAGGTCTGTTGACATCTATATAGCAAAGCTTAGAGAAAAGCTGAAAACTATAGCGAAGGATATCCGGACTGTAAAAGGAGTTGGGTATAGATTAGAAGAAAAGAAATAGTTATTTTGATCTTGATACTCGTTTTAGAGTATCTTTTTATCTACGGGAACATTAATAAAATATCAAATCTAAACGCACAACTGGTGAAGCAGGGATTGAAGGGAGACGCCCTTTTAATAAGAAATGTAATAGATGAAAACGGAACTGAAAACTTTCAAATAGTGGCGGAAAATGTACAAAGAAGATTCACCTTGATAGCTAAAAACGGTGATGTGCTATACGACAGTGAAAAAAGGGGATTCGAAGAGGAACTGGCAACTCACAAATACAGGGAGGAAGTGCGGGCCGCCTACGCTGGTGAGGAGGGCTTCGACATCAGGATGAGCGAGTCCGTAGGCAGGAAGCTGGCATACTACGCTGTGCCATACAATAAAGAGTTCATAATACGGGTGGCCACAGAGTATGCATATGTGGATAGAGAACTTTACAAACTCATACTTATATACATAGTCTTTTTTGTTGTGTTGAACAGTTTCGTAGTAATAAGCTATAGGTTTTATTTAAAGAACTACCTCTACAAGAGGCTGGAGCAGATAAAGAAGATACTAATCAAGGAGGTAAAACCCACTGGGGTGGATGTCGAGGGGGACAAGTTCTTAAAGGAGTTTTGGGATGTCATAAAAAATTGGCAAAATAAAAACCTTAAAAACATGGTGAAGCTGGAAAATGAGAAGCAGAAACTAAGGGAGATAATATCCATAGTGGACATGGGGATACTTGTTATAAACAAGAGAAAAGAGATAATACTCAATAACAGCATGTTGGGCCTGATGTCTAGCGAGGGAGAGGATAGGCACTATTACAACAAGATAAAATATATAGAGCTTATACACTTTATAGACAAGCTTCTGGAAAAAAAGACTGCCCTAAAAGAAGAAGTGTATTTCAATAAAATTAACAAGCACTATATCATGGAGGGGAAGTACCTCAGCCTAAGAGAGCACTATCTTGTGACATTAAAAGACGTGAGTAAGAGCAGGGAAATAATGGAAATACAGAGAAACTTCATAAGCAACGTAAGCCATGAATTAAAGACTCCACTTTCCAATGTGAAAGGGTATCTGATAGCCATAGAAGGTGAAAAAGATGAGTTTATGAAAAAACAGTTTTTCAAGATAGTTCACAACAATATTGAAAAACTTGAAAACATAATAATGGATTTTTTAAATATATCCAAGATAGAGAGTACAAAACTTCTAAACGTAGACTATGTACAGTTTAATAAGTTGAAAGAGGAGCTTGAAAAAATATTAAACAGCAAGATTGAAAAGAAAAATGCAGAACTAAGATACAACGTAAGCTTACAAAATAAAGAGGAGTACATAAACGTTGATTTTGAGAAGCTGAGCAGCATACTTAAAAACCTGGTTGAAAACGCCATAATATATAACGATAAGGAGACCCCTATAATAACTATCGGTTTTGTAGAAAAAGATGATAAATACGAGATAAGCGTAAAAGACAATGGATTGGGTATACCCGTAGAGGAACAGAAAAATATTTTCAACCGTTTTTATAGGGTGGACAAGGCAAGGACCAGTAATGTAGCCGGTACAGGACTAGGGCTATCTATAGTATATGAATTGGTGAAGTTGTGCGGAGGGGAGATAGATCTAATCTCCGAAGAGGGCGAAGGAAGCGAATTCAAGTTTACAGTAATGAAGATTTAGGTATATTTTTATAAAAAAAAACTTTAACAATCAAAGTTTATTTCTTGACAATTATTGTTATGTCTGTTATATTATTAGTATAGAATTTATTAGGTAATATCTACCATAATATAAATTTGGAAGGTGATTTTTGTGACTCAACCAATAGTTTATGCTGATAAGAATCGAGACCTCGTTATAGAAGATATAAGAGGTGGAACGGGAGTCAAGAAAAAGTTGATAGAGAGAGGCTTTTGTATAGGGAGCCACGTATGCATATTAAGGGATGGAGATTCAAATCTTTTGATAAAGACAGACAGCAGCAGATTTGTTCTTGGATTTGGACTTGCAAGCAAAATAATAGTAAAAGAGATTTAGTAAAAAACTACAATCTATTTTGGATTGTAGTTTTGTTTAAAAATAAACTTTGACTAACAAAATATTTTATAGGAATACTCAAATTTTTTATCAAACATTTTACAGGGGGATGTTATGAAGCTAACAGATCTGAAAAGAGGAGAAAAAGCTAAAATCGTAAAAATAGGTAAAGTAGGAGAATTAAAAAAAAGATTGGTTGCCATGGGGGTAACTGCAGGAGAAGAGATAAAGTTTGAAAGGAATGCTCCACTTGGGGATCCGCAGCAGTATATAGTGAAAGGGACTGGAGTAGCTATAAGAAAGCATGATGCCCAAAATATAGAGATTGAGAATATAGAAAAAAACAACTAGTTGGAGGGAGTAAGAACAGTGATAAAGATTGCATTTGCAGGAAACCCTAATGTGGGGAAAACAGCACTAATAAATGCCATAGCCGGCTCTAAGCTAAAAGTAGGAAACTGGCCAGGCGTTACAGTTGAAAAAAAGGAAGCTGAATTCGAATTTAAAGGGGAGAAGGTAAACTTAGTAGATCTTCCAGGCGTATACAGTTTGAGTCCTTATACAATTGAGGAGAAGGTTACCAGAGATTTTATAATAGAAGAGAACCCTGATGTTATAATAAATGTGGTTGACTCAACAAACTTAGAGAGAAACCTATACCTGACCATGCTTTTAAAGGAATTGGGTAAACCAATGATAATGGCTCTTAATTTTTTAGATGAATTTGAAAAACTTAATTATACACTGGATAGGTTAAACTTTGAAAAACACTTGGAGATGGACGCAATTCCTACAAGTGCCATTAAAAACAAAGGAATACAGGAGCTTTTAGAAAAGGCCATAGAGGTTGCCAAAAGGCATAAAGAGCAGACACATTTGAAGTATGAGCTTAGATTTGATAAGTATGTAGAAGAAGAGATAAATAAAATAAAAGAAAAAGTAAAAGCAGAACCTCGATTTGAAAAGGTAAGACAAAAATATTCACAGGATTTTATAACCATCAAACTGTTGGAACAGGATTCTTATTTTTTAGAAAAACTTCAGAACGAATACTCTATAGATGCAGAAGATTTTGCACAGAAGGGGATAAAAGTTTTAGAGGATAAATTCGATGAAGATGCAGAGACTATATTCGCAGAAGCCAGATACGGAGCTGTAAAAGGTGTTCTAGCCCGTACTTTGAAAACTTCTATGAAGACCAGGCTGGAGTTCACCGATAAGGTCGACAAATTTCTTTTGAATAAGTATTTAGGACTTTTTGCATTTTTCGGGATGATGAGCTTAGTTTTTATGTTTACATTTAATGGCAGTGGACCTCTAATAGACTGGGTTGATGGATTTATAGCGGACTATATAGGAAAATACGTTGGGATATTTATGGAGGGTACGCCGGACTGGCTGCACTCGCTTGTAATGGACGGGATAATAGCCGGGGTTGGTGGAGTGCTGGTGTTTGTACCGCTACTGCTTTTCTTGTATTTTTTCCTTGCAATTTTAGAAGAAAGCGGCTACATGTCAAGAGTTGCATTCTTGATGGATAGGATAATGAAAAACCTAGGGCTCAATGGAAAGGCTTTTGTACCTATGGTACTGGGGTTTGGGTGCTCAGTTCCAGCTATATACGCCACCAGGACATTGGAAGATGACAAGTCTAGGAAGCTTACAGCTGTAATGGCCCCTTTTATGTCTTGCGGCGCAAGACTTCCTGTGTATGCACTGTTTACAGCTGCTTTTTTCAGCAGAACAGCGGGCTTAGTTGTATTGAGCCTTTACATGACAGGCATAGTAGTCGCTATACTTTTAGCACTTATTTTAAAAAGATTCCCTAACTTCAAGATCGATGAAAGGGCTCTGCTTATAGAACTACCTCCTTATAGAATACCGACTATGAAAATGATATGGCATTCCATGTGGGAAAGAACTTCTGGATACATAAAAAAAGCTGTGACTATAATAATGGGAGTAATGATAATACTTTGGGGGCTTATGTATTTCCCGAATAACGGCGATACGAAAGCTTCTTACTTAGGAAAAGTAGCAAAAGTGATACAACCTATAATGAAACCCACAGGTTTTGGAGATAGATGGGAAACTGTAGCAGCCATACCGCCGAGTATAGTTGCAAAAGAAGTTGTAGTAGGGTTTATGGGGCAAGTTCTTGTGGATGAAGCTGAGGAAATTGAAACAGCTGAAGAGGAGAAAACTACTTTTATGGACGATACACTGGATCAAATAAAAGGTTTTGGGGTAGCCGTTAAAGATTCCGTCTACGAGATGCTAAGCTTTAATATGGCAGGTTTGTTTACACCGCCTAGTGAGGAAGAATTAGAAGAACAGGCTGGAGGAGTCGTTGCAGCAACAGCAAAACTTTGGGAAGGGGACCCCAAAGCCAGCTTGAAGGCGTTTTCGTTCATGATATTTATACTTTTAGTGGTTCCGTGTGTGGTAACACTGGCATCTATACAGCATGAGTTTGGGACTAGGTTTATGTTTTTTGTAATAGCGGTTATGACCATAGTTCCCTATATAGTGTCTACTTTAGTTTATCAGTTAGGAAGTTTGTTATTTTATTAAATTTTTATATAATGAGGGATGAAATATGAAAACTATAATAGTTATATTGATTGTTGCAGTTATTGCAGTACTTTCCATAAGAAGCGTTATAAAGTCATTTAAGGGAGAAGGCGGTTGCAGTTGCTCTGGATCTTGTGGTGGAGATCATGACCATTCTGATAAAAGCTGTTGTTCTGATAAAAAATTAAAAAAATAGTTGTTGTATGCAGTAGCTATGCTACTGCATATATTTGAACCTTTTACTTTGATTTTCAAAATAAAAGCATTTAAAAGCAAATGTAGTTTTTTTTTACTCACATAATTTTACTGGTGTAAAAAATTCAGTCGGATGAATTAAGAAATAGAAATGAGGCGCAGTATGCAAGTAGCTTTGGTAGGTGGGGTAAAAGGTATAGAAAGGGAGTATAAAGAGGTCTTTATAAGTGAAGATTTGAAATGTAAAGTTTTCAATACTAAATGCCCACAGTTTGATAAAAAAATAAAAAATTGCGATGCATGTATAATATTTACTAATACTGTAAGTCACAAGTTGTCTAAGGAGAGTTTAAAGATCTGTAAGAAAAATGACATAAAATTCATAAGAGTACACTCAAGCAGTTTAAATAAGTTGAAAGAGGCCGTGCTAGAACTTAAGAATGGGTAGATTGATTTTATTAAGGGGGGTAAAATGCAGGTATTTTGTCATCATATTTATGAGTATAAAAAAGGGGTAAGAAATCTTATCCTGCACACACTGGAAAAGTCTAAGATGGATATTGTTGAGAGCAGGTTGAGCAGAGAGGGTATAGAATACGTAATTTACAGTGTGGATGATAAAAAAATAAATGTATTTTTTGGAGCTGATGAGTGTGTAGATGTGATAAAGAAAATTAATAAAAAGAGTCTGGTGGACTACAGCCCAGAAGAGGACTTTATCTTGGGGATAATGTTGGGATATGACAGGAAGAAGCAGTGTGAAAGGTATTTGAAGATGAAAGTTGGTTAAACGGGAGCTACTGGGCTCCCATTTTTAATTAAAGGAAAGCTGAAATGGAGTTGTATAAAATTGTATAGAATTAGAAAATGGAGGTGTGAAAATGGAGTCAGTATACGTTAAATTAGCCAAAAAGGCCATAGAGGAGTATTTGGTTGACGGAAAAAAGATAAGTTGCTGCAAATTGACTGATGAACTGGAAAGAAAAAAAGCTTGTTTTGTGTCAATACATCTTCTAAACGGTGACCTAAGGGGCTGCATAGGGACTATACTCCCGGTGCAGGAAAATTTATGCGAGGAAATAATAAATAACGCCATATCTGCCGCTACCAGAGACCCCCGCTTTTCACCGATAAACAAGTTGGAACTAGAACATCTGAAGATATCAGTGGACGTACTTTCAGAACTCGAAAAAGTGGATGGATATGAACAGCTAGACCAAAAAAAATACGGGGTCTTGGTGGAAGCAGGAGCGTATAAGAGAGGGGTATTGCTTCCGGACCTTGAAGGGGTAGACAGTGTGGAAGAGCAGGTAAAGATTGCAAAGATGAAGGGTGGAATAGGAGAGGAAGAGAAGTTTGTCATATATAGGTTTCAAGTAGAGAGACATTATTGAGGTGAGGGGTATGAAGAGGGCACTTTTTTATGAAAAACTCCCTGATAATCGGGTTAAATGTAATCTTTGCCCGTTTCACTGCTTAATAGCAGAGAAAGCCAGGGGATTTTGCAGGGTCAGAAAAAATATAGGGGGGGAGCTTTACTCTGAGGTCTACGGGAAGGTGTCTTCTATGCACCTAGATGCTACTGAGAAGAAGCCGCTTTTCAATTTTTTTCCGGGGTCTAAGATCCTGTCTGTGGGCACTGTGGGCTGTAATATGAGGTGTAAATTTTGCCAGAATTGGGAGATATCACAATTTTCTGTTGATGAGTTTAAGTTTCTCAGCGAGGCCAGCCCGGAGGAGATAGTTAAAACGGCTTTAGAGCTTAAAGTTAAGGGAAATATAGGGATAGCCTACACATACAATGAGCCGTCTATATGGTATGAGTATATGCTGGATATAGCCAAGGAGGCAAGAGAGCACAACCTGAAGAATGTCATGGTGACCAATCTTTACATAGAGGAGGAGCCCCTGGAAAAGCTTATGCCTTATATAGATGCTTTTAGTATAGACCTGAAGGGGTTCACTCAGGAGTTTTACAAGGATATGACAGCTGCAAATTTGGAGCCGGTTCTTAGAAACATAAAATTCCTGAAGAAAAGGGGGAAACATATAGAACTGGATTTTTTAGTCATACCGACTAAAAATGACAATATGGAGGATTTTAAAAAAATGCTCCTCTGGATAAGGGATGAGGTAGGACGAGATACACCACTACATATAAACAGGTACTATCCTGCATACAAGTTTAACGAACCGACGACAGATGTTAAACTCCTGGTGAAATTTTACGAAACCGCAAAAAAATATCTAGACTACGTGTACGTTGGAAACGTCGGTGGTATAGAGGGGATAGAGAACACCTACTGCCCAAACTGCAAGGGGGAATCGCTTAAAAGAGAAAATCGTGAAGTGAATGTGAAAGGACTCAATAGTATCGGCAACTGTGTATATTGTAAGGAGAGGGTTATGAAGTATGCAAGTTTTGATGTCAGGAAAAACAACGCAGAGGGAAGATTTTATCCAGACAGCAAGAGAGAGCTGGAAAAGTTGATAGGAGAGCTTCTGGCTAAAGAAAAGAAGGGAATAAGGTATAAATTATCTGAAAAAAATATAATTGGTGGGGTTGTACCGCACGCAGGTTATATTTTTTCAGGCTATGAGGCCGTACATTTTTTTGAGATAGCAAAAGAGCGAAGGTATGATACTGTTGTTATAGTCAACCCAAACCATACCGGTATGGGTAAATCTGTGGAGGTTGACAGCCACAGATATTGGTCAAGTCCGCTGGGCAATCTGGAACTGGACAAGGAAATGGTAGAGGCTTTGGATATACCGGTGTCTCCAATAGCGCAGAGCCAGGAGCACTCTGGAGAGGTGATGATACCGTTCCTTAAGTATTTTTTTGATTACGATTATAAGATAGTACCCATTTGTTTCTTAGACCAAAACTATGAAAATGCAGTACAGCTGGCAAAAAAAATATATCAGGCTTCAAAAAAACTAGGGAGAAAGATACTCATAATAGCGTCCTCGGATTTCTCTCACTATGTCGATCCAGAATTGGGTAAGAATTTGGACGACCTCGTTATACATAACATCCTTACTTTTGATTCTAAAGAACTGTACAACAAGATAAGAAACTATAACATATCTGTATGTGGATACGGTCCGATAATGACTCTTATTGAGTATTCGAAACTGCTTAAAGGAGAGATCAAGGCTGAGGTGTTAAGGCGAGGAAACTCTGGCGAGGTTTACCCTTCAAATGAGGTGGTGGACTACAACTCCATAATTTTTTACGAGGAGGATTGAGGCGGAAAACACGAGTGAATTAAGGTAGCAAAAAAACTTTAAATTTTATAAAATTTGATTATCTAAGTTTAACTGAGTCAAACTATGTTAATCTTTGTTAAAAAATTCTTGACAAAATATATCAAAGACGGTATATTATTATTGTAATGCTTGCAAATAAAATGCTATAAAATTTGCGCATTTGTTTTTTATAAGTTCAGATAGATTTATATTAGATCAAATCTGTTTGTAATTTTTAAATTTTAAACTTATGTTAGGCTAGTTAAGCAATCAAATAAGCAAAAATATAAAAGGAGGTAATTTTAGAATGTACGTAATTGATAAAGAAACTTGTATCGGATGTGGAGCTTGCGCAGGAGCATGTCCAGTATCTGCAATCGTAGAAGATGGAACAGGGAAATTCGAAATCAAAGATTCATGTGTAGACTGTGGAGCTTGTGAAGGAACTTGTCCAGTAACTGCAATATCAGCAGGAGCATAATGAAAAGAGGAAGTTTTACTTCCTCTATTTTTTTATCCAAAATATAAAGAAGACACCCTAGGGTGTCTTCTTTATATTAATTGAATTTTGTTCAGCTGCGAAACCGGGATGTCTATGCCTATGTCTATAGATATGTGCGGGGTCTTTTCATTTTTTATGAAGCTCAGTTCCAAAAACTCTTTTTTATAGAATTCATCTCTTATTTTTCTGGAGTATACCGAGTATCTCTTCTTGAGGACGGAGTCAGGTTTGAAAAAAGAGTTGTTGCTATAAATTTTTTCACTTATATCTAAAAATTTTGTGAGGTCGAGCTCATTTCTGTAGACTGTGCTTATGAGGTCGCCTAAGAAATCTTCGTTAAGGATGAGAAGCTCGCTGTCACCCTCAATTTTAATTTCTTCCAGCCACTTTTCGTTTTGCAATTTTTTCTCAAAATTTTCTAGAACTTCAATATGAGAAAGTCCAGTTGAATTTGATATAGACTTCATTATGTTGGTTTTAAAAGTGCATTCGGTAATTGAAAAATTTAGCTTGCCGAATTTTTTGAAGTCTGGATAGCTTGTTTTGCTTATGTTTATCAGAATCTCCTTTATCTTTTCAAGGGAGTCCTCTTCTATGACAAAGGTATCCTTTCCTATTATTCCCTCTGCAGAGTGATTGCCTACCCACATTTTCCACTCCTCTTTTTTTTCTGGGAAAACCTCATCATATTGCAAAAACAGCCTGCATTCAACAATGTCGTCCTCTTTTAGACCGACCTGTACATAGGATTTCAAATTCCCTACAGATTCCAGGTAAATGTTCGCGTACTTAGTGTCGTCCACGTCGTAGATACCTATTTTTTTCACCACGCTGATGGTGTTTCTGTAGCTGAACCTACTCTCGCTACTAAGCTTAGAAAATAAAATTGGGTCAAATTCCAGTGAAGAACCTATTTTTAAGTTATAGGGCAGATACTCCTCCACATTCTCTTTGTTACCCTTGAGAAAACTCAATAAGCCCATCTCTCCTCCTTATTCGTTATTGTTTATTTTTTTATTCTAATTATATCGTAAAATCATAAAATTTACAAAGTAAAATTGACAATCTTTTGACTAAGCGATATTATTTATTTAAGGGGGGCTTGATATGTTTGTTAAAAAAAAATATTATTATGAGATTGAAGAATTTGGAGGGTATGGCGTAGCTGCTTTGTTTACCGGAGAAGGGCTAGGAAACATGTCAGAGTTCGTGCTTAACGGGGAGACTGCTAAAAAGAACAGGCAAAAGTTTCTAAAAAAGATGGGGATAAGCGATAGGCATCTTGTGCATTCTAGGCAAACCCATTCTACCAATTTAGTGGACATCTCAAATGATGAAGACACCTACTTTTACGAAGGGGTGGATGGCTTTATAAGCAGTAGAAGAGACATTGTCATCTTCACCCAGTACGCCGACTGCCTGCCAGTATACTATTATGATACGAAGAAAAGTGTGATAGGATGTTGCCACGCCGGATGGAGGGGGAGTTTTGACGGAATACAGCTTAAGGTACTGGAACTCATGAAAAAAAATTACGGCAGCCTGAAGGAGGACATAATAGTGGCCCTCGGTATAGGTATAGGTGCGTGTTG
Source organism: uncultured Ilyobacter sp. (assembly GCA_963675185.2). Lineage (GTDB taxonomy): Bacteria > Fusobacteriota > Fusobacteriia > Fusobacteriales > Fusobacteriaceae > Ilyobacter_A. The sequence goes on along the minus strand of CAXXOH010000003.1, from coordinate 685,061 downwards.
TTATGAGGTTCAGGAGGAGTTTTACAGGGAGTACCAGGGCAGGTATCCCAGTATAGCAAAAAAGGTTTTTGAAAGAAGAGACGGAAAGATATATTATGACAATGAGAAGTTCAATTATCTGCTTTTATTAGAAGCGGGGATAAAGAGAGAAAACATAACTAGGTCCGGCCTCTGTACTTACTGCAGCGGCGGATTTTATTCCTATAGAAGACAAGGAAAGGATGCGGGAAGAAATGGAGCATTTATCTATTTTAAATAGGAAAATAAATTTCATAGCGGTTTTTTTGGTTGTACTGTTTATGGGGTGCACAAAACTTCCTTCAAACAGAAAGTGGTACAGTGTCGAAGTGGTAGTGAAAAACCTAGATAAACTTAGAGTCGGAGATATAGTTGTAAAAGATAAAATGTTCAATGACGTCAGGGCCTGGTTTGGGCATGCGGCTCTTGTTGTAGAAGACGGTGTGATAGGGGACTATCCAAAAATAGGAGTGGGATATTATGAGGTGGGTACGAAATACTGGCTGGCTGAAGAGAGAAACATAATGGTGTTGAGGTACAAGGGGTTCGACAAAAATTTTGAGGATGCATTTTTGAAAAACATGGATGAGCTAAAATGGAAAAAATATCTTGTTAGTTTGAATAAGAAAAATGAGGAACACCTTTACTGTTCACAGTTTGTCTGGTATAGTTTTTACAGAACCGCCCAAGAGCTTGGGAAAAAACTTGATTTGGATTCAGACGGGGGACCTTTGATACTTCCTTATGATTTTATATATTCGGATGAACTCGTAGAAGTAAATTTTGACTGATAAAAAGCTGCCAAAAAATGGCAGCTTTTTGAAATTTTGGGCTAAAATTTGAAAAAATATAGGGGGAATATGGTGAAATTTTTTATTGGAGGTTGAATATCTGGTGAAAAAGTATATAATAGGTAGTGTGGAGGTTTACATTTAACCGAGAGTGCACGGTTATGAGTGAAACCGACATAAAATTTACTTTGATAAAAAATAATCGGGGAGCCTATGCCCCCCGAAGGTTAATTTAATATATATCGCCCAAAAGACCCACTGCTTTTTTGATCTCCTTCATTTTTTCAATGGCGATCGACCTAGCCTTTTCGGCACCTTGCTTTAATATTTTTTCAACGTATTCAGGATGTTTTTCCAGCTCTTCTCTTTTTGCTCTGGCTTCGGCAAAGTACTCTAGAATGGTCTCCAGCAGTTCCTTTTTTGCGTGGCCGTATCCATATCCGCCGTTTAGGAAGTTTTGCCTCATCTCTTCCGCCTTTTCAGCAGAAGCAAAGAGTTTGTAAAGCTGCATTACATTGTTGTTCGGGTCCTTTGGCTCCTCAAGAGGAGTCGAGTCTGTAACTACGCTCATAACCTGTTTTTTCAAAATTTTCTTAGAAGCGAACATCTCAATTGTGTTGTTATACGACTTGCTCATCTTTTGTCCATCGGTACCAGGCACAACTGCGAGGGACTCTCTTATTACTGGGTCAGGCAGCTTAAAGAACTCTTTTCCGTAAGTTTGGTTGAATTTTATAGCGATGTCTCTAGTCATTTCGAGATGCTGCTTTTGGTCTTTTCCCACAGGCACTACATCGGCATCGTACATGAGGATGTCGGCGGCCATTAACACGGGATAGGTAAAGAGCCCTTGGTTAGGTGCAATACCTTTGGCCACTTTGTCTTTGTAGGAATGAGCTCTTTCAAGTAGAGCCACGGGAGTTACGTTCATTAAAATCCAAGCTAACTCGGTGTGTTCAGGAACGTTCGACTGTAAAAATATGGTTGATTTTTCTGGGTCGAGGCCCAGGGCCAGATAGTCCAAAACTATATTATATGAATTTTTTTTCAGATCTTCAGGATTTGGTGAAGATGTAAGGGAATGATAATCGGCAATAAAATAGAATCCTTCAAATTCGTGTTGAGTTTCTATGAACTGTTTTATAGCACCGAAATAGTTGCCCAGATGTAAAATACCGCTCGGTTGAATTCCCGATAAGCTTCTTTTCATTATTTTTTCCCCTCCAAGTAAAGTTTTATTCATTTTATCATTAAATGTTTAATTTTACAACAACCTAAGAGGAAAAAAAGGGGCTATGGGTATAAATTAAATAGGAACATGAAGTATAGACTGTTATAAGGAGAAGCAGGCATATGGATATAAATAAAAGTGAATTCAGAGAGATTTTTATCGAAGAGGTAAAGGAGATAAAAAATAAACTGGAAGTGGAGCTCATAAGTTACGAAAAGAAACAGAATGATGAGCTGGAAAAAAATATCAAAAGATACCTCCACACTCTAAAGGGGGATTTTTTAACGTACAACATGAAGGATAAATCAGAGCTTTTCCATTCTCTAGAGCAGAGGTGGCTAAACGAGGCAGACAAGCTATCCTTGATATCGGAAATACTGGAAGTGGTGGAAAACATTAACGAGGACAACCTTTTTCAGCCGATTGCTGAAAAGGCTGCCCCCCCAAAGGTGTTTGAGCTGCTTGTGGACTTTAAAAACAGTACCAGTGCGTCTATGGACCTAGAGGAGTTTAAACAGGCTCTGTCCATGCTTTCAAAAGTAAAAGGACAGGAGTTTTTATACATTCCGGATTTCAATGACCTAGAGCCTGAAAGCCTCTCAATAAAACTCAGTTTTTTAATTGAGATAAGCGACAGGGCAGAATTTGAAAAGAATATAGAAAACTACCTTCCTAGCAAATATTTTGAACTTAAAGCCGCGGGGGAGAAGGAGGCCGAAAGCCAAAAAAAGCCACAAGCTGACGTTGAATTCAAAGGCTTAGAGAGCATAAAGGTAAAGACCAAGAAGCTAGACAGCCTGCTCGGCAACATAGGGGAGCTTATAAGCACTCATTCGAGCCTTAAGTTTTTTAAAAATGAACTCTCGCAAGACAGGCAGGATGATTTCGAAGAGCTGGTTGGGCAGCTTCAAAAAGTAATAAAGAAGCTGCAAACAGATATATTCTCAATAAGGATGCTGCCTGTAAATGCCATGTTTTTTCAATTTGAAAGACTGGTTAGAAACGTCAGCAGAAATTTGGGGAAAAAAGTAGATTTTGAGATAAGGGGAGAAAAGACTGAGATAGATAAATCTATATTAGAAAAACTAATGGACCCGATAAGTCACATGATAAGAAACTCAATAGACCACGGGATAGAGGACCCTGAAGAGAGAAGAAGCAAAGGTAAGAGCGAGAAGGGTAAAATAAGCATCTCAGCTTACTATGATGAGGGGGAAGTGGTGATCGAGGTATACGACGACGGCAAGGGTATAGATACCGAAAAGATACTGCAGAAGATAAAGAACGAAAATCTGGTGGAGGACTGGCAGATACTGAGCGAGGAGGAGCTTTTTTCCTATATATTCAGCATGGGATTTAGTACCAAGGAAGAGGCCACTGAAGTTTCCGGTAGAGGTGTAGGCTTAGATATAGTCAGCAAGCAGGTTCAGGACCTTTCTGGAAGGATAGAGATAAAAAGCGAAAAGGACAGCTACACCTCCATAAAGCTGATAATGCCCCTTACCATATCCATACTAGACGGGCTCACGGTAAAGGTTGGGTCGTACATGTACGTGCTGCCCATACTATCTGTGTCTGAGACCATGCAGCTAGAGAGGGAAAACCTGCTGCTCAGTCACAAAGACGAGTATATAGTACACAGGGGGGAGCATTATCCCTTAGTCAGACTGCATGAAATATTCAATGTGGAAAACGCTGTTGAGGATCCATTTAAAGCGATAACTGTAATAGTGCAGGCTGCAGGTATCGAGTTTGGCATATTGATAGATGAGATAGTGGACATAGAACAGGTTGTAATAAAGAAAATGGACCTGAGCTATGAGGAGGCAAGAAGATTCATAGGTGCAACAATCTTGGGTAACGGTGACATAGCGTTTATAATGGATCCGAGGAAGCTCTATGAGTACTTAGTCGAACAGGGAAAAGGGGGAGCACTATGCAAAATGAACTTTTAGAACTTTACTTTGAGGATACAATAAAAGAGATAGCTGAAGCCCACTCCTTGTTTGGAAAGATAAGCGGAGCCGGAAATGAACTGTACGAGTTTATAAAAAAGCTGAAGAACCTAGAGGTGGCCAGCTCAATGCTGGGCATAAAGTCCAACTCTGACTTTGTCATGGGGATAAAAGATATCTTTATAGACGTAAACAACAAAGGTATGGAGATAAACGATAAGCTCAGGGAGAAAACAGTTAAAGCCCTGGACACCATAGAAAAGTACCTGAAAATTCAAAAGGGGAAGTACGAAGATGGCTTGGATATAGAAGATGACAACAGTGAAGAGCTGCAGGAGAAGGGCAGGGTACTAGTAGAGCTACAAATGGAGCTAGAAAAGGTCATGGAGAACAACTACGACTTTGAGTTTTACAACTTGAAGGCCAAGGACAAGGTCCTTAAGGTATTAGAGTTAAGTGGAAAGGTGGAATTTTTGGAAAAAGATGGTAGAATTATATTAAACTACTCTTCCAAACTAAGCAAGGATGAGATATTGAACCTTTTCTCCAACATAAGCATACCCTATTTCACCCTAAAGGGGGTTTCTAGTGAAGGACAGCATGAGGTGATGAACGAATTTTACATAAATTTAGAGATACACAGGGAGAATGTAAGAGAGGTTTATCAAGAGCTTTTTGAGATAAGAGACGTTGTCAAAGAGTACAAGATCATAGACAACTTTAAAAACAGTGATATATATGGGGTACAACTTTTGGAGAGCTTTAAAAGCTAGGGAGGCACAATGAAAAAGATATCTTATAAGATAAGCTACGGAATAATCATAAGTTCTTTGCTGGTTTCTCTGCTAGTTGGTTTTTTGTTATTTTTGAAAAGCGGGCAGGCAATAGAAAAGGAGTATAGGGAAAAAATGTTTTCCATGGTTTCCAGCGAGGGGGAAAGCATGGAAGAAAATATTAAAGGCGTAGAAGCGAAACTGAGATTTTTGAAAAAAATGATAGAGGAAAAAGTCAGTGCAGAAGACTTGAAAAACGAGAGTGGGATCTCTTCCTATTTGGAAGAACTTTCGGGCATAGCTATAAAACTGGCTGATGACGGAGATATTTTCAATATTTTTGTGTATTTTGACACTAAAGATACGAATGGATTCAGCTATTATTACTCAAAGGATAGAAAGGAATATTTGAGCATAAATCTCAAGGATATAAAATATCAAAATTGGTGGGGAAATGCCGAAAAATCTGGGGAATACTGGTCAGAACCTGTATATTCTCCAAATTTCGGAGAAAAAATAGTAACATACTCAAGGAGCCTATTTGATAAAAAAGGGAATTTTTTAGGGGTTATAGGTGGTGACATCGACTACAGTAGGCTTAAAAACAGGCTCGATGCTATAAATTTGGGTGAGGACTCGTATATAAGCCTTATAGATTCAAAGCTCTTTTATCTTTACCATCCCAATGCTTTTTATATTTCTGAAAATATGAAGGATGTGCAGGATGGGGATGCGGACTACTTTAACAATATTATAAAAAACTCCATTAAATCCGATGTTTTGAAGCCGGAGAAAGACCAGAATCTGGTATACTACAAGCTGGGGAACGGATGGATGCTTTTCGGTATATCAACAAAATGGGACATAAGCAAAAAAGTGGGAAACCTGCAGTTGGATATACTGCTTATCATTCTTTTTATGATAGTATTAACGATTTTTGTTTCAAATATAGTAGCGGTATCCATAGCTAGGCCGATAAATGATTTCGTAGATAAACTTAAGCATGCTGCTGAAGGGGACCTCAGAATCAGAGCGGATGTAAGGAGCAAGGATGAGATGATGGTACTGGGAAATAGCTTTAATAAGTTTATGTTGAGGCTAGAGGAGCTGATATCTGAAATAGAAAAGGGAGCAAGGAATATGGAGGTTGCGGCAGAGGAGATAAACAGCTCCAATCAGAACCTTGCCAAAAAGACCAGTTTCCAGGCAGCTTCGCTGGAGGAAACTTCGGAAAGCATGAGAGATATGAACCTAGCTGTGACCGAAAACGCCGCCAAGACTGAAGAAGCTAAAGAGATGGTCAAGGCTACCATGAGAAATGCACAGAACATAGCGAAGTACTCAAATGAACTTAGGCTGTCCATAGATTCTATAATAACCGATTCTAGTAGGATAAAAACAGTAATAGACATAATTGACGGGATAGCTTTCCAAACAAATCTGCTGGCGATAAACGCTGCGGTTGAAGCAGCCAGAGCCGGTGAAAAGGGGAAAGGGTTTGCCGTAGTTGCCGGGGAGATAAGGAAGCTCTCTAGGATAAGTAGCAGATCTTCTAAGGAGATAAAAAACCTCATAAGGGACAGTGTTTCCAATATAGAGGACGGTAGAAGAAGGGTAGAAGACACCATAAGGTATCTAGAGATAATATTTGAGGATATAGAGAGGATAAACAACGTTGTTTACGATATAAATGCAAGTGCCGAGGCACAGAAAAAGAGCATATCTCAAATCAATCAAAATGTAAATGATTTAGAGGAAGTAACACAGATAAATGCTAGCATAGCCGAAGAAACATCTGCATCGATGCATCTACTGTATAAGAGGATAAAAAGCTTCTTGAAAATGGTGAGTTACTTTAAGATAACGGAAAAAAGGAATCCTGAAAAATAGGTTAGGAGTTGGAGTTCATGAAAAAAGTATCTTATAAGATATTGTTTGGATTCTTAGGGGTATCGGTGATATCCTTGATAATACTGGTTTTGATTTCGTTTAGAACTACAAAGGATAATTTGAATACTGCAATGAATGAGAAGGTGTTGAGTTCTATTGAATACTATTCAAATACTATAGAGAAAGATATACAGGGAATCCAAAATTATTTAGATGCGCTTAATATGCTCTTGAAATTTGACCTTGACAGGGATATATCCGAGGGCGAGACATTAATAAAAAATAAACTAGAGTTGCTGACCAAGGAGTATAACTTAGAAGCCTCATACCTCTACTTAAAGCCAGAGTATTTCGGCAAGGAGTACGTCTTCAACTATGAAAAGAGTTTGGGGGTTTATTCCAGGCTTGGTGGTGGAGATAGAACTGATACTCTGGTAAAAAAGTTTTTAAATGACCCTACGATAAAAACCATAAATTACTGGACAAAACCAGAGTATATAGAGATTTTGAACAGGTCTGTAATATACTGTTTAGAAAAAATATACATCGAAGACGAGCTTGTAGGAGCATATGGGATAGCATTTGACTTTGAAAGGCTAAGGAATGATTTGGAAAATCAGAGTTTTTACAAAGAAGGAAGAATATTTCTGCTAAACCAAGATTATGAGTACATATATATGTCGAGGAGTGAAGGCGGACAATACTTCTTGGATTTGGAAGACCCGCTTTTAATTAGAACTATCAGAGAAATAGCACCAGGGGACTCGCACATTGTAGAAAACTACCAGTTTTACGGTGATGAGGGAAGGATGATAATACACAAGCTAAGAAATGGCTGGGTTATAGTAGGGATTTTGGACACATACAAATTTTTAACTTTGCTTAACAGGGCAGTCATAATTCTTGGGATAGTGCTCATAGTTATAGTGCTGTTTTTGATAACAGTTTCTTTTTCTGTGGCGCACGAGGTGGTACAGCCGGTATCTGAAATAGTTGAAGATTTAGAGGGTGTGGCTAAGGGAAACCTCAGAATAAGGACTCAGGTGAAAGGTAGCCCTGATGTGAGGGGGCTGGCAACCAACCTAAACAAATTCTTGGAAAAATTTGAGGAGACATTGAACAATATAAAAAATACCACCAACTACATATCGGATTTTTCCAGGGACATACTCTTTTCCAACAAAAAATTTGAAAGTAAGACTTTGGAACAATCCAACGCCATAAGAAATGCCTATAGGATAAGCGAGGGAATAAAAGGTATAACCAAAGTTAATACGGAAAAGATAGGTAAGTTGAGGGAGATTACTAAAAACGCCGGCGACATGATAAATGAAATAGAAACTATGTCGCACGGATTGAAAAACACAATTGATGGAATAAGCTCGAGCTCTAAAAAGATAAACACCATCTTAGATGTAATCGACGAAATAGCCTTCCAGACCAACTTGTTGTCGCTGAACGCCACTGTGGAAGCAGCTAAGTCCGGACAACAGAGCAAGGGGTTTGCTGTTGTAGCATCAGAAATACGAAACTTAGCAGTTAAGAGTAGCGAGGCTTCTAGAGAGATAAAATCTCAGATTGACTATAATATAGAAGTGATACAACAGGAGAGAGATGCACTAAACGACACCCTTATAAAGCTTGAAGATATGGTATTGGGCATAAAAAATGTGGAAGAGATAATCGAGGCCATGAAAAACAAGTCTAGTGACCAGGACGTAGAGGTAGAGCGTATAAAAAATTCTATAGATGAGATAGAAAAAGTGAGCAGGTTAACAGTGCAGATTGCAGAGAGCAATTCCAAGCTTGTAAACCAATTATTTAAAGAGACCGGGAGATTTTTAGAGATGATAGATTATTTCGAAGGCAGATAGGTGGGGTTAGATGAAAGAGAAAAAAGACGATTTTATGGAGGACGTCCTTGGTATAGTAAAAGAGGGGAAGCAGTACCTGGTGTTTACCTTGGATAAAAAAAACTATGCCTTGTTGGTGTCAAACATAAAAGAAATAATAAGAATGCAGTCTATAACAAAGATCCCTAATGTTCCCAACTATATAAAAGGGGTGATAAACCTAAGGGGAGATATAGTGCAGATAATAGATACTAGGCTAAGGCTCAATCTAGATCCTGTGGAATACAATAAGTTCAGCGTAATAGTTGTAGTCGAGGTAGCAGATACACAGTTTGGAATAACGACAGATGAAGTGAAGGGCCTTTATGGGATAAAGGATGACGATGTGAAAGAAGTAGAGAGCGGCGACTACTTAGATAATTATTTGACTGGACAGGTAGCTGTAAATGAGGGTATTATTAGAATACTAGATATAAATAAACTTATGGGGGAATCATAGAAAGAGAAGGTGCAACGAATGGCAAAAAAAACAATAGCTTTGATTTTAGCTGGTGGTGCTGGTACCAGGCTAGATATACTCTCTAAGCACCGGGCAAAACCGGCGGTTCCATTCGCTGGAAAGTACAGAATAATAGATTTTGTTCTGAGTAACTGCGTAAATTCCGGGATATACACTACAGGGATACTCACCCAGTATCTGCCTAGGTCTCTGAGCGACCATATAGGTATAGGTAGGCCTTGGGATTTGGACAGGGGACGTGGTGGTTTGACTATGCTTCCGCCTTATCAAAGGGGGGAAACCGGCTGGTACAAAGGTACAGCTAATGCAGTATACCAAAACCTAAGCTATGTCGTGGATCAGAATTCCGACTACGTACTTGTATTGGCGGGGGATCATATATATAAGATGAACTATCGTTATATGATACTTGAACATGAAAAAAATAATGCAGATGTGACAATAGCTGTAAAAGAGGTGGACTATTCAATAGCTCACAACTTTGGGATACTGTCGGTAAATGACAAAAATGAGATAGTAGATTTTGAGGAGAAACCACAAAATCCAAAAAGCAACCTTGCTTCTATGGGGATCTATATATTCAAGACGGAGTTTTTAAAAGATATACTTATAGAAAACTGCGGGCCACAGGGAGATTCTGATTTTGGAAATGACATAATACCTAAGCTTATAGGTAAGTCTAACGTGTACGCATATAAATTTGACGGATACTGGAGGGACGTTGGGACCTTGGATGAGTACTGGAAGTCCAACATAGAACTCACACTGGAAAATCCCCCGGCAGATATGCACGAGGAAAACTTTAAGATATATACAAAAAGCGAGTCCCTACCTCCAGTAAAGTTTAGAAATGCAGGAAGCGCCAAGGACTCTCTTGTTTCGAATGGATGTACAATAAAGGGTGTGGTGGAAAATTCGGTGATATCGCCTGGGGTAGTAATAGAAGACGGTGCAGTGGTTAAAAACTCCATCATATTCAACGACACAATTATAAAAAAGGGCAGTGTAATCGATAGGGCTATAATCGATAAAAAGGTTGTTGTGGGAGAAAACTGCATAATAGGTGTGGGGAGGGATTATACGCCAAATAAGGAGGAACCGGAAAAGCTTTTCTCAGGGTTAAACCTTATAGCTAAATTCGCACACATACCTTCATCTGTGATAATAGAGAGGAACTGCAGGATAATGTCGCGGGTTTCTGAAAGTGACTTTAAAGGCAGGAAACACATATCCAGCGGGGAAACTGTGCACTCTGATAAAGAGGGCGGGGTATTCGATATAATACATTAGGATGATTACGGATTCTGATTGTGTGGGATCGTGGATAGCAAGGAGGAAAAAATGAGCAAATATGTAGTCGGGGTTGACTTGGGTGGAACAAATACAAAGATAGGAATCTTGACGGAACTGGGCGAGCTAGTCGGAGTAAATTCCATAAAGACAAGGGCTGATAGAGGGGCTCATGATGTAATCAAGAGGGTAGTAGAAGAGGTGGAGAGACTCTTAGATGAAAATAAAATATCCAAATCGGACTTTATAGGTATAGGAATGGGTGTGCCTGGACCTACCGATACCAACACCGGGATTGTGAAAAGCTGCCCTAATTTAATAGGATGGGAGAACCTAGATATTGGGAAAATTTTGGAGGAAAGGCTTGGAGTGCCGACAAGAATAGGGAACGACGTGAATGTCATAACATTAGGTGAGGCGTGGCAGGGTGCCGCCAAGGGATACAAGAGAAATGTTCTTGGGATAGCCTTGGGAACGGGTATAGGTGGGGGAATAATAATAGAAGGCAAGCTCTTGTCTGGAATTACCGGTGCTGCTGGAGAAATCGGGCACATGAAAGTAGTTGAAAATGGTAACTTATGCGGCTGTGGGAAAAAAGGGTGTTGGGAGACATACGCATCTGCAACCGGGCTTATGAGGGAAGCCAAATCCAGGCTTACGGTGAACAAGAACAACCTCTTGTGGGAGCTTATAGAGGGGGATCTAGAGAAGCTCGAGGCCAAGCATATATTTGACGCTGCTAAGAGTGGGGACAAGTTCTCCATGGATCTAGTGGACTTCGAGGTAAAATATCTTGCCCTGGGAATAGCGAATTTATTGAATATACTTAACCCGGAGGTTGTAGTTATAGGTGGTGGTATAGCAATGGCAGGGGATATACTTTTTGAGCCGCTTATGAAAAAAATCAAAAAATATGCTCTGGAAGAGGTTTTAGAAGGTATGGAGATAGTTCCGGCAAAACTTGGAAACGATGCAGGTATATACGGTGCAGCGGCACTTTTATTCGTAGGATAGGCAAATGCCTATCTTTTTTTTACCCATGATTTACAAAAAATGTACAGCTATTTTATAACAGGGTGGTATTTTGTTTTTGTGTAAGCAATGGGGGTGGGTTTGGTTGAAAAAGTATAGGCGGGAGCTTGTTGTTGTAGCAGTTTTGATTCTAATAGACATAGTGCTTGTTTTTCTTCCTACAGAATTTGGACAAAAATTAGCAGAGAGTTCGAAGAACAGCATAATGGCAAAGGTAAGAATAACCGCTGTGGATACGAGGTTAAGTCTATGGGGGTAGTAAGCGTAGGGGAGCAGGCCTTAGACGTAGAGGTACTGAAAGGCAAATTTCGAGGTGAAAAGCTGAGTGCTGTAAATAATTTGATAGGGAAGTTGAAGTTAGATAAAATTTTTAAAACTGGAGACACTGCCTTCCTAAAAAAAGTTTTACAAGAAAGTAAAACGGAAAAATCATTAAGGGAAAACAGTGCTCAAAATTACCTTTTGTATGGTGGGTATGAGCCGCTTACTACAGCACTTGCAAGGATTTTGAGTTCCAAGGCAGAACTTGGATGGACAACTTATTCGCATACAGGTGTACCAGTACCAACCTATGCTATGGGTATTGGGCAGGAAATGTCCAACGGGTATTATGAAAATACAGATATATTCAATAAAATTAATTATGTAATAAAATAGAATTTGTATGGCAGGCTCTCGGGCCTGCTTTTTAATTTTTTGAGCAATGTACAGGAGGATAATTTTTATGAAAGATAGAGGTATTTTTGGTGAAAATCAGAAAATACTAATATAGATGTACTGCTGTTTTTTAAATTTGGGATAAAGCATGGAAGTGATCTGAAGATGTTAATAGAAAACATTTTTTTAGTCACGGATCACACGAATTGGAACTAATGGAAAGATAAAATATTTCGAGCACAGAACTGCACAGAGAAAAAGAGATAGTTTCACAGAGTAAGAAAATTTATAAATATGCAGAAATAAAGCATTGTATAAGGGTTTTAATCAATCCGTGAAGATTCGTTACAAAAAATATCTTTAATTATAAAAGGATTTCTCTGGGTGGTTCATGTTTGCCAGCTCTGTGAAACTCTGTGTTCAAAAAAGCTTTTGTAAATAAATTTAGTAGTTTTTAAATAGGAGGGGTGCATATGCTTAGAAGGATTTTGATATATTTTAAAGAGGAAGAGGATGTGGAGCACCTTTTGAGCTTTGGGAAACTGCTCAAAGGATCATATGATGTTGAGCTGGCAGGGATGCATCTAAAGCCTGCAATAATTCCAACTATAATTGACGGAGAACTGGCTATAGGCACAGAAGTATCGGAGATAGTAGAGCAGGAGATAGCAGAGACTGAAGCCTTGTCTAAAAAGATAAAAGAAAAATTTGTTGAGAAGTTTGGAGAAGTGGAGTTTTATTCTGAAGAGGGTGGGGTTGAGAGGTTACTAGAGAAGTTAAAGTATTTCGACCTCCTGATTCTGGATAAAAAAGAGATGCTAGACAGCGGATTTAAGGAGATACTGAAAAAGCACAACAAACCGATACTGCTTATCCCGAAATTAGAAGAGTACAAATTTGAAAGAGTACTTTTTGCGAATGACATGGACTTAATATCTAATAAGAGTTTTTTCAGGTTTATGAATATTTTTGAAAAAGTTAAGGAATACGAGATACTCACGGTAAACAGAGATGCTGACCTAGAGCTAAAAAAATATACAGACAAGGTCGGTGGAAATTTTACTTACACGAGCAGCCTGGGTGAAATTCCTGATGAGATACTAAAGGCCTTGAAGTCTAGAGATTTACTTGTAATGGGGAATCTGAAACATTCGCTTATATACGAGAAGATAACCAAAAAGACGGGGATAACTTTGATAGAAAAGGCAGGAAAACCTATTTTTATAGCTTGAAAAAATAGAGGCCCTTGAATTTTATTAGAAGATAAAATCAAGGGCCTCTATTAATATGTCCATAAAACCATCTTGGAGCAGGTGTTCCCATTTGAGCAGTTGCTCAGCAGCAACGTTGTTTATTCTTTGCATTATTTTTTCACCCCCTATTAAGCTTGCTACATACCTATTTTAAGCCCTAACTGTTTAACGGGAATAAAGTTCTTGTAAAAAATAGGTAGGCTTTTCTCAGCCTGTATAAAGATTGAAATTAATCTTAAGCTGTGATATAATTTAAAATTGAAAAAATTAAGAGGTGGTATGGATGCACTTGTTTGTCACAGAGGGAACAGGTTGGATAGAGGTAGTGACTGGGGGTATGTTTTCCGGGAAAAGTGAGGAACTCATAAGGAGGCTCAGAAGGGCTAAGTATGCAAATCAAACTGTCGTTGCGTTTAAGCATTCCAGTGATAATAGATATGCTGAGAGCAGGCTGGCTTCACACAGCAGGAACTTTATAGAGGGGATACCGGCTTCTAGCGTAGAAGAGATGGAGAGTATATTTTTTGAACTTTATGGGGATAGCAAGGTGGTAGGCATAGACGAGGCTCAGTTTTTCGGTAAATCCCTGGTAGGATTTGTGGATAAGCTTGCCGATATGGGTAAAAGGGTAATAATCGCCGGACTTGACCAGGACTTCAAGGGCGAGCCTTTTAAACCTATGGACGTGCTCATGTCAAAAGCGGAACACGTGGACAAATTTAACGCCATCTGTGTGGTGTGCGGCAATCCGGCATCTAGGTCTCAAAGGTTAGTCAACGGAAATCCTGCGGCAGAAGACGACCCACTAGTGCTGGTGGGGGCCGATGAGGACTATGAGCCGAGGTGCAGGAGGTGCCACTCGGTAAGCAGGAAACAGGTTAAAAAAGGGAGACTTTATTTCATAGTTGGCACCGATACAGAGGTTGGGAAAACTTACGTTACAAAGGAGCTCCTGAAAAAAGAGCTTGCCATGGGTACAAAGGTGGCTATTCTCAAACCTGTGGAGACCGGATCGGAAACTTTCGGAGAAAACCTGGTGGGATCGGACTCCCACTCATATGCCGAACTTATGGAAAAAAGTGTTGACCAGGTAAATATATACTTTTTTACCAAGCCACTTTCACCGCACGTTGCCGCAAGGGTAGACGGGAAGGTAGTTGAAGTAGAGAAGGTAAAAGAGAGGATAGAAGAGCTGTTAGAAGAAAATGATGTGGTCTACATAGAGGGTGCCGGTGGCCTTATGGTTCCATACACGGATGACTACACCTATTTAGACCTGTTGTTGGAATACAGGGAAACTTGCGAAGCTATAATAGTGTCCAACAACACTTTGGGTACTATAAACCATACTTTGCTGACTGTGTATGCCCTTGAAAAAAACGGCATAAGGATAAATGGAATAATCTTGAACAATAGGGATAACATAAAGGATGAAGATTTTTTAAAAGAAAACGCAGATGCCATAGCTAGATTTAGCGGTGTAACTATCTTGGATTATTTTGATTATAAAGGGGAGTAGAATGAAGAGGTCTGCCTATACGGTTATAGAACTTATTATAACAGTAGCAATAATATCTCTTTTATTCATGCTTTTTAAGTACAACTCATCCTATCTTGAGGAGATGAGGTTTGAGAATGCCTGTGCAAAGATTATGACGGATATAGGCTACCTTCAGAATATGGCCATAAACGATGGGGGAGGTAGCCGGCCTTATATAGAGTTTGATGTGGATGGAGGCGGCTATACATGTTATGGTGGAGACGGCGTGATACTTAAAGACCCGTTCGATAGGAAAGATATGGAATACCAATTTATGAGCAGTATAGATGAAAAAAACTTTAAAAATGTGAAACTTATTAGCGTTGTTGTATATTATAAAAACGGCAACATCAATGTAGGAAAAATTGAATTCAACAAATATGGAGGATTCAAGGCTGTTGAAGACGGAAGTTTGGAAGAATATGACAACGAAGACAATAAGACCAGCAACGACTGGGAGTACCTAGAGATAGTTCTAAAAAATGTGTCACCTAATATGAATAATCAGGATAAAACTATAAGGGTAGAGCCACTCACATTAAACATGAGTGCAGACTAGAGAGGAGAAGCTATGGACATAAGGAGCCTAGAAAAAAGCAAAAAATTTGGCTACCTATTTTTAATATCCTATGCTGGGAAAAGTTTTGACTGCTTTGACGAGATGAAGGGGAAAAGAAGTGTTAAGGGAAGCTTTAAGGAGGTCCTTTTAGGACTTGGAGTGACTTGGAGCAAGGGTATACAGCAGGCTGGAAGAACCGATGCCGGCGTAAGTGCAGACGAGAACATATTTTATATAAGCAGCAACTTTAACGAGGATATTGAAAAACTAAGGGACGATTTTAACAAGGTTTCTCAAGGAGTTAAGGTATTAAAAATAGAGAAAACATTGAGTGATTTGGTAATACCCGACCTGATAAAGGGACGTGAATACCACTATTTTTACCCTAAAAGCAAGATAAATAGGAGCAAAGATGAGATTGAGCAGGTTTGCACGGATATAAGCGGGACTTATGACGTGAGCGAGTTCACGGATTTTAAGGGGAAGGATTTGAAGGAAAGGGTAAGAAGCGTAGACATCAGATATGACGGAGAAAAGCTTATTTTTAAAGGAAACTCTTTTATGCCGAAACAGGTGAGGATAATGTCCGGGTATATATTCAGCGGAGAAAAAAAGATTTTTCCAGCAAAATACCTGGTACTGCACAAGTTAGTTTTGACAGATGAACTGGAGAACTCGATATTTGAAAGGATTTCCGGTATAGACGTTGAAAACGTGGTCAAGATAGAGAAAGTGGGAGATATAAGCATATTCTATGTTCTAAAAGGGAAAAAAGGTGAGTTTATAGGGAAAAGAGGCAAGAATATAAAAAAACTCAGAAAAGAGTATGGGGATATCGTCGTTAGAACAATAGACTAAGGAGATGGAATGTTGAGTAGGATAAAACAGGGGATAAACTATTTTTTCCCAAAGATAGAAGACAAGGATATCGAGCTGGTGAAAACTACCTTGAACAATAAGGAGTATGAAATATTTAACTGCATGAGCAAGTACGATAAATTTCATTCTATAAATGTTCTCAAAGAAGTAATGCAAAATGAGATCCTGAAAAACAACCTTACATACAGGAAACTGGCATTGCTGCACGACTGTGGGAAAAACGATATAGGCTTTATCGAGAGAGCTAAGTATGTAATCTATGGCAGCAGTGATACACTTAGCAAGCACCATGGAGATGCTTTTGAATTGCTTAAAGACATAGACATGGACCTTGCAGAGCTTGCAAAGGAACACCACAACAAAAGTACAGACAATATGAAACTCAGAGAGTTTCAAAAAATAGATAGCAAAAACTAAATCGGGGAGGGAAAAATGGTAAATATCAAGAACCATCTTTTATCTGTAGAGAGGCCGGCTCAGTATCTTGGAAATGAGCTGAACAGCGTCCACAAGGATAAATTCAGAGCCAGGATGTGCCTGGTATTCCCGGACCTATATGAAATAGGGATGTCTAGTGTAGGTCTTAGAATACTCTATAATATAATTAACAGGGTTGAGGATTTCTCCCTTGAAAGGGCATTTTGTCCCATGGAGGATATGGAGCAACTTCTTAGGGAAAAGGACATTCCAATTTTTTCGCTGGAGTCTAAAACACCGCTTTCTGAGTTTGATATTGTGGGGTTTTCTCTGTCATACGAGCTGAGCTATACAAATGTTCTGAACGTGTTGGAGTTGGCTAAAATACCTATATTAAGGGAGGAAAGGGATGAGTCGCACCCGCTTGTTATGGCAGGAGGGACATGCACCATGAACCCGGCGCCCATGCAGGATTTTTTGGATTTTTTCGTCATAGGAGACGGGGAAGATGTGATGCCAGAGATAGCCAGAATATTTGTAGAGAACTCTTCCAAGAGCAAGGCTGAAAAGCTTGAATTGATAAAGGATATAGATGGAGTGTATATCCCTAGCCTTCATAAAGAAGGAAGGGTGAAAAAGGCTGTGGTAGAAGACCTGAATAAGACTGAGTTTTATTCGGAGCAGCTGGTGCCATATATAGATATAGTGCACGACAGGGCGGTAGCAGAGATACAGAGGGGATGCACCAGGGGGTGCAGATTCTGTCAGGCGGGGATAATCTATAGACCGGTAAGAGAGAGAACTCTTGAGAATAATCTTAAGTTAATAGAAGAAACTATGAACTCCACGGGGTACTCAGAAATTTCAATTTCATCACTGAGCAGCAGTGATTATACAAAAATTGGGGAGCTTTTAGAGACCTTGCAGGAGAAATATAGTGATTATTTTATAGGGGTATCCTTGCCATCACTCAGGATGAACCCGCAATCGGTAAAGGTAGCTGAGAGCATACAGTCTGGGAGAAAGACTGGCTTCACATTTGCTCCTGAAGCAGGAAGCCAGAGACTGAGGGATGTAATAAACAAGGGTGTAAACGAAGAAGAAATAATAGAAACAGCGGAAGCGGCGATAGTTGCAGGCTGGCAAAACCTGAAATTTTATTTTATGATCGGGCTGCCATTTGAAACTGATGAAGATATAAAGGGAATACGCGACCTAGTTGTAAATGTTGTCAATGCTTGCAGAAAACATACTAAAAGACTTAATATAACAGTAAGTGTCTCAAATTTTGTGCCGAAACCGCATACTCCTTTCCAATGGGAAGCCCAGATGGATTTCGAGGAAATGAGAAGGAAGCATACTCTGCTTCGTGAAATATTTCAAAAAACTAAGTATACCACCCTTAAGATACACGATATGAAGACATCTTATCTGGAAGGGATAATCTCTAGAGGAGATGAAAAAATAGGTAAACTTATAAAGCTTGCATATGAAAACGGTGCAAAGTTTGACGGCTGGAAAAAATACTTTAAATTTGACGTTTGGATGAGATGCATGGAGGAACTAGGCATCGACCCTAAAGAATACCTTGGGCAGAGGAGCTTTGATGACAAGCTACCATGGGAAATAGTGAATGTGGGTGTAACAAAGGAGTTTTTTTTAAGAGAGTTGGAAAAAGCTGAAATAGAGGCACTTACGCCTGACTGCCGTGAAACTTGTGCAGGATGCGGGATGAAAACAAGAATAGCAAAGTGCGGGGACCTTGTCTCTGATAAATTAAAATAGTGTGGCTAAGCCACACTATTTTTTATATAGAAGATATAAATTTTGCGCTAACGAGATTTATTGCAGTTTTGCTACTACAGCATCTCCTACTTCATTAGTTTTTGCAGTTCCGCCCAAATCAGGAGTTAAAGTTTTAGCTTCTACCAATACAGCTTCTATGGCATCTAACACCTTTTTCCCCCAGTCTTCATATCCGAAGAAGTCAAGCATTTGACTTACCGACCATACTGAAGCCAATGGATTTGCAATCCCTTTTCCAGCTATGTCTGGAGCTGATCCGTGGATAGGCTCGAACATAGAAGGGTATTCTCTTTCAGGATTTATGTTTGCCCCTGCTGCTAGACCCATACCTCCAGCTATTGCTGCACCAAGGTCTGTTATTATATCACCAAATAGGTTTGAAGTAACTACAATTTGGAATCTTTGAGGCTCTTTTACGAAGAACATCGCTGCTGCATCAACAAGATAAGAGTAAGTTTTTACGTCAGGGTATTCTTTACCAACCTCTTCAAATACCTCATCCCAGAATACCATTGAGTAGTTAAGAGCGTTGGCCTTACTGATACTTGTAAGAGTCTTTTTCTCTTTTCTGGCAAGCTCATAAGCATGTCTTATTATTCTCTCTGTACCTTTTCTAGAGAACACTCCTGTCTGCAATACAACCTCTTCAGGTTTTCCTTTAAACAGCCAGTCTCCAGCTCCAGCATACTCTCCTTCGCTGTTTTCCCTTACAACAATCATGTCGATGTCCTCTTTTTTAACATCTTTTAAAGGACATGGAGCGCCTTCTAGGAGTTGAACAGGTCTTAAGTTTAAATATTGGTCAAATCCTTTTCTTATTCTAAGAAGTAGATCCCAAAGAGATATATGGTCAGGAACCCCAGGGAAGCCAACTGCTCCCAAGAATATAGCGTCAAACTCTTTTAGTTTGTCCATACCATCGTCATCCATCATTTTTCCATGTTTTAGGTAGTATTCGCAACCCCATGGGAAATGAACGAATTCAAACTTTACATCTCCTTTTAGCTCTGCAACTTTATTTAATACCTTAATCCCCTCGTCTAATACTTCTGGACCGATTCCATCTCCTGCTATTACAGCTATTTTGTGTGTTTTCACTTTTTAAAATGCTCCTTTCTAGATTTATTTATTAATTTTTAAGTTAACTATCTTGAAAAGCTGATAAAACTTAGTTGTTTTGAACTTGAATATTATATCATGTTTTGATGAAAATTTAAGTATGGGTTTATTAAATCATTTTATTTTTAGTTAAAAATTAGGACAGTTTATAAAACAGTGAAAAAATTATCCTCTTTATGTATCGTACATTCTAACATATAAATGGCGGAAAGTACATTTGAATATATTAAAATTTATATACCAAAAAAGAAACTTTTCTACAAAATATATTCTGCAGAAAAGTTTCTGAATTTACCTACGGTGTTAATTCTGGATTTTTTACAAGTAGATCTTTTATGAATATTACAAAGAGTCCAAGTCCTATTATCGAGAAAAGAAAGCTTATAGGGTAGAAAAAGCTAAGAGCTACCACCACTACAATTGAGGCCAGGTAGTTGTAGCGGGTAGAAGCTGCCAGCACCAAGAATACCTTTGACAAAATCATTATAAAAAAGTAGCCGAACATAAGTCCAAAGCTGTACATACCGAAAATTGGGATAGTTACAAATATAAATATTGGAGCTATAATCATAAAAAGAAGCCCTATGAAAAATGAAACCATACCTTTTTTAAACAGGTTTTCAGATAGTTTTTCTGTCATCCTTGGAGATGACTTTTTAAGCAGTGCACTCAATATTAAGATTCCTAGCAGTGAGTGTACCAGGGAGATGATCCGGATAAATATTAAACCTTTTTTAGCAAGCTCTCTTCCGTGAACCCTGGGTTTTTCTTCCGGGTAGTAGATGTTTCCCAAAATCTTTCCATCTCCTACAAGCTCAACCCTGTTGGTGCTAGCATAGACATCTCCCTTTACAGTTCCGCTTATGTATACGGACTCAGCTGCTACAAAAAGGTTGTCTATTTCCCCGTTTATATCTACTTCTTTAGCCGCCACAACTACATCTCCAGAATTGCCTGTCAGATTGAAAAATTCACACGCAGCTACTATAGAATCTCCGACATTCCCGTTAATGGAAAGCGTCTTTGAAGCGGATACCAGGATGTTTTTCACATCTCCTGAAACTGTTATATCCCTAGATGCAGCCACGATATTTTTTGAACTTTTGTTAACCTCTAGAAACCTAGAGGCAGATATGATGGATTTTTCCACCTTTTCATTAACAACAAGCCTCTCAGAAGCGGATATCAGACTCCCTTCCACAGGCTCGCTTACTTCTACCCTTTTACCTGTAAGTGGCATCGTGTATACGGACGAAAATAAAATCATAAAAACCAGTATTATTTTTTTCATACAATCCTCTCCTCTCTATAAAGTAACTTTATACAAATTTTCAAAAAATCCTTTACTTGTTGTAGTATAAGAGAAATAAGACCATTTTAAAGAATAAAAAGTTTGTGATCTGGCATTTATGTAATTATAACTATAGGCAGAAATCATCACACATAAAATTTAAAAGTATAATATAACTAATGCAAGTCATTATTATGAAAACTTTTATATCGATGATTATAATTTTTAGTTAGAATAAATATTTCAATAAAATAAACGGCCAAAACCTGCAGCTAAGCAGAGCTTTGGCCGTTTTTTAGTTAGTTAGAATTTTTATATGTCGTTTAGCACCTTTATTACTTTTCCAACAGCGTGCAGCTCCTCGCCAGGTCCTATATAGATTGGGGCGTAATTCGGATTGTCACTTATAAGAGCCACATATGAATCTGTGACCTTGAGCCTTTTTACGTAAGCTTCATCATTCATCAAAAAAGCGCCTATCTCGCCATTTTTCACCTCGACGTTTTTTTTGACTATTATTACGGCGGAATTTTTTATGGTGGGTTCCATGGAGTCCCCCCTTACGTTTATGGCAAAAACCTCACCGCGAGGGTTGAAGCCCGGTATGGTCAAAAAATCTTCTACCTCACCGTAGTTAATAGCCCCAGGTCCTGCGCTGATTCTTTCATATACAGGGATCTTGTACTCAGAGAGCATAGGGGCGTTTTTTTCTTGGCGGGAGCTCTCTAGAAATTTAAGTTTCTTTTCAATATCGTATAATTCCCTTCTTATTATCTCTGGGGTCCTTTCCAGGGCCGCCATATACTTCATATTTTTAGACTCCTCTTCAGTGAGTTGGAGGGCTTCAGAAATCTTATCTAGTACAGTTTCACTTGGTGGGTTTTTTACCTCCCCTCTTTCTATACCGTTGAAGTATGACTGGGTTATTCCTATCAGCTTGGCTAGCTGGTTTTGGCTATATCCGAGTTTTTTTCTTTTACTCTTTATGAAATTTTTAAAATCATCCATGGCAAAAACTCCTTATCTATTCATATAGATTAATTATAGCCTGAAAAAATAAAAAATTCAATTAAATCTTGACAAAATTAAAAAACAGGCGCTATAATTAACTATATATAATTATAGATAAGTTTTGAGGAGGGGCGCTTATGAAATTTTCGTTCAGAAAAGGTAAATGGGTCGTGGGTTTTAAATTTTGGCAGTTAGAGTGCGAAATTGAAAAGGTAGACGGGTATTACTACATCAGTTTAGAAAATAACGATAAAAATTTAGTAATGAGGACAGATGACCTTGAATATACCTTTAGAAAACTCAACGAAGCTTATGAAAAAAGGTATATAGGGCGTGTTTAGGGGGAGCGGGCATGGCTTGGATTAGAAGAATTCTCGGATTTAAGATAAGGTTTAGCAGTCAGTGAAAAATTGACAAAATCTCCATATTCCTATATAGTAAGTAGTGAAAACTGCTTACTTTTTTATTTTTTGAACAAGGAAAGGGGAATGGATGAGGGTATCTATTTTAGGAAGCGGTAGTGCTGGAAATTCCATTTTTATAGAGATAGACAATTTTAAACTTTTGATAGATGCTGGGTACAGCGGGAAGAGGATAGCTCAGAAACTATATGAGATAGGCGAAAAACCTGAGAATATAGGGGCCATACTGGTGACGCATGAGCATATGGACCATATAAAAGGAGCCGGGATACTGTCTAGGAAACATGATATACCCATATTTATATCCCGTGAGAGTTATGAGGCCTCAAACGGGAAGTTGGGGAAGATAGAGGGGAAAAACCTTGTTTTTCTGGATGAAGTCAAGTTTATACTGGGTGAAAGCGTGAAAGTAACCCAGTTTGAGGTAATGCATGATGCTGTGAGAACTGTGGGCTACACTCTGCAGAACAGCAGAGGTCATAAATTGGCTGTATCAACCGATATAGGGTACGTGACAAACATAGTAAGGGAAAACTTCAAGGGAGCACACGTGGTTATCCTAGAGAGCAACTACGACTACCAGATGCTTATGGACTGCTCGTATCCATGGGATCTAAAGGCAAGGGTCAAGGGGAGAAACGGGCATCTGTCCAATAATGAGGCGGCAAAGTTTATAAGGGAAATATACCACGATGAACTGAAAAAAGTTTTTTTGGTGCACATAAGCCAGGACAGCAACTCTTATGAACTTGCCCATAAAACTGTAAGTGAGGAACTTGCCAGAAATGAGATATGTGTGGACCTAGAACTAGTGGAGCAGGAGAAGATAAGCTCGCTTTTCGAACTTTATAAAAATGATTGAAAATAGGGGGGAATATGAACATAGATGATTTGTGGGAAGAACTGAAATTTGAGGTAGACACGTATAAAGTTGAGGTGCTTGATAATAAAAAAGATAAGGTCGTACTCGGAGCCGGAAGCAGACAGAGCGACATCATTTTTATAGGTGACGATCCTAACCTTTATGAGGATGAACACGGGACAACTCTCCCAGGGAGCTCCGGGGAGTTTTTTTATAAATTATGCAAGCTTGTCTACTTAAAAAAAGAGGATATATATGTCACCAACCTTGCCAAGTGCAAGTGTAAATTAAACGATCTCCAGGAAAAAGACAGGGAAAAGTTTAGAGAATACTTGGATATGCAGATTGCCCTTATAAAACCAAAAATAGTTGTGGCAATGGGGCAGGAGACGTCCAAGTTCCTGTTGAGGGACGAGGGAGTGAAGATAACCGATATTAGGGGCAAGATATACAATTGGGACGGAAATGTAAAGCTAATGGTCATACATGATCCTGCTTATCTTCTAAGGGAGACTAGCAGGGAAAAGAAGAGCCCTAGATGGTTCACCTGGAAGGATATGGAAAACATCAAGAGAGAGCTGGATGCTCTAGGCGGCAATGCAAATGGATAAAAAAGAATTAAGGAGAAAGGTGAGGCAGGAGAGAGAAGCTCTGACACGGGAGTATGTAAAAGAGTATTCACATCAGGTATCGGAACTACTCTTGAAAAGCAACGAATACATAGAAAGCCATGTGGTGATGTCGTACATGAGCATAAAAAATGAGGTGGATACCACCGACATAAATGCCAGGGTGCTTGAGGACGGCAAGACGCTGCTCATACCCAGAATAAATGACAGGGACGAAGTGGAATCCGTGGAGCTAGAGTTAGGGATTCAGCTTGTAGATGACAATAAATACAGCATACCTGAGGTTTTGGAAGGCGTGGTTTATCCAAAAGAAGGAATAGACCTCGTAGTGGTACCCGGGGTGGCTTTTGATAAATCAGGCAACCGTATAGGTTTTGGAAAGGGGTACTACGACCGTTTTTTAAAGGGATGCAGTGCAAAGCGGGTTGCAGTAGTCTATCCGTTTCAGATAGTGGAGTGCATAGAAGCTGAAGGACATGATGAAAAAGTCGATAAAATTTTTGTTGTAAGATAGGGATGAGACCTTTTTTCAAGGGATAAGCTGTTGAAAAAAAATATTTCATATGATAAAATTAAGAATAATATTCATATAAGAACTTAGGAGGTATAGTTGTGGCAGGACACAGTAAGTGGGCTAATATAAAACACAGAAAAGGGAGACAGGATAAACTAAGGGCAAAACTTTTCACCAAACTGGGTAAAGAGCTTACAATTGCAGCCAGAGAAGGCGGGGGGGACCCGAACTTCAATCCTAGATTAAGACTTGCGCTTGACAAGGCTAAAGCTGGAAACATGCCTAAGGATAATATAGAAAGAGCCATTAAAAAAGGTACAGGTGAACTGGAGGGTGTAGAATATCTAGAGATCAGATACGAAGGCTACGGTCCGTCTGGGGTGGCTTTCATAGTTGATGTCGTAACTGACAACAAGAACAGGTCGGCTTCGGATGTAAGGTCTACTTTCTCAAAAAGAGGAGGAAACCTAGGAGCTGACGGTGCAGTTGCCTGGATGTTTAACAGAAAGGGGTTAATATCCATAGTGGCAGAGGGGGTAGATGAAGACGAACTAATGATGACAGCCCTTGAAGCCGGTGCAGAAGATGTAAAACTTGAAGGTGAAGCCTTCAACGTCATATCTGAGCCAAATGATTTTCAATCCGTGGTAGACCAACTAACTGAAGCTGGATATAAATACGAGGAAGCCGAGATAACATTTATACCTGAAAATAAGGTGGAAATCACAGATGCTGATATGGCTAAAAAAATCATGGGGCTTTATGAAGCCTTGGAGGACCTTGAGGATGTTCAAGAGGTGTACTCCAACTTCGATATCTCTGATGAGTTAATGGAAGAAATAATGGAATAGTTTTTTTAAGGCGTTTAACCTGTTATGGAAAAACGCCTTTTTTTAAATTCTATTTTGGAGGAAGTGGCGCTATGAGTTACGACAGTCTGTACGAGGAGATAGAAAAAGCAAATATTTATGGACTGGGGGAGAAAAACCTAAAAAGGTTTAAAAGCCTGGGGTTGGATACCATTTTTGACGTACTGTATAACTTTCCCAGGACCTATGAAGACAGGACAAACATTAAAAAAATAAGGGACCTTAGGGAAGGGGAGTACGTGCTGGTAAGGGCCAAGATTTTCAAGATGGAAAACATACGTACCAGAACCAGGAAGACAATGTTTCGTGCAAGAGTTGGAGACGATACCGGGTTTTTAGACCTGGTATGGTTCCAAATGCCCTACCTAAAAAAGGTGTTAGAAGTTGGTAAGGAATATGTGTTTATAGGCAAGGTAAAGAGGGCGTACACCTTTCAGATAGTAAACGCCGAATACAGGGAAATAGAACATGATAAAACTGTAGACGGGTCCATACTGCCGGTATATTCCATTGCCAAAGGGATGAATCAGAACTGGATGAGAAAGCTTATGTATAAGGGGATTGAAAAGTACAGCGAAGAGCTGTATGAAAACATCCCGGAAGATATACTTGGCGAATATAAGCTTATAGGTAGGAGAGAGGCGCTTAGGGCGATACACTTTCCCAAATCCAACAGGGCGCTGGAGGAAGCGAAGAGAAGATTTGCCGTGGAGGAACTGTTGATACTGGAGTTCGGCATACTCTCAAAGAGGTTTGAAAATGAGTTTAAAGAGAGCAGAAAATACGAGCTGGAAGACAAAAAAGAACTGGTAAAAAACTTTTTAGACGAGCTAGGTTTTGGCCTGACAAAGGCCCAGAAGAAGGTTGTTACGGAGATATACAAGGAGCTGGTGGGCGGGAAGATGGTCAACAGGCTGATACAGGGCGACGTAGGTTCCGGTAAAACCGTGGTGGCCATAATCCTGCTGCTCTACATGGTGGAAAATTCCTATCAGGGGGTAATCATGGCGCCGACAGAGATCCTGGCCGTGCAGCATTATTTGGCGGTTGTGGATGTGCTAAATGCACTTGGTGTAAGAGTGGAGATACTAACTGGTAGTGTGAAGGGGAAAAAAAGGGAGAAGCTCCTAGCGGAAATAAGAGAGGGTATCGTGGATATAGTCGTTGGGACCCATGCACTGATAGAAGATAGTGTGGAGTTTAAAAGCCTGGGGCTTATAGTAATAGATGAACAGCACAGGTTTGGAGTGGTTCAGAGGAAAAAGTTAAGGGACAAAGGGGTGCTTTCAAACCTCATAGTCATGTCGGCTACGCCTATACCAAGGTCCCTGGCCCTAAGTATATACGGGGACTTGGACGTGTCTATAATAGATGAACTGCCTCCTGGAAGGAAACCTATAAAGACTAAATGGATAAAAAGTAGCGTGGATAAAAAATTGACCTATGATTTCATAGAGAAGAAGCTTTCAGAGGGAAGGCAGGCTTATTTTGTGGCCCCCTTAATAGAAGAGAGCGAGGCCTTGAACGCCAAGTCTGCCGTGGAGCTCTATCAGGAAGTTTCCAGGGCTTTCAGCAGTTTTAATATTGGGCTGCTGCACGGCAGGATGAAGAACACCGAAAAAGAAGAGATAATGAGGAAATTTAAAAAAGGCGGCATAGATATATTGGTTTCTACCACGGTAATAGAGGTGGGGGTGAATATACCCAATGCCTCTATAATGATAGTGAGCGACGCCCATAGATTCGGGCTCAGTGCACTCCACCAGCTAAGGGGTAGGGTAGGGCGTGGGGAGCACGCCTCATACTGTTTTTTGATATCTGAAACTGAAAACGATGTATCAAAATCAAGACTCAGGG
Organism: uncultured Ilyobacter sp.; assembly: GCA_963675185.2. Taxonomy (GTDB): domain Bacteria; phylum Fusobacteriota; class Fusobacteriia; order Fusobacteriales; family Fusobacteriaceae; genus Ilyobacter_A. Next base: position 658,023 of record CAXXOH010000003.1, on the reverse strand, counting down.
TGATGGAGACCACCACGGACGGTTTCAAGATAGCCGAGGAGGACCTCCGCCTAAGAAAGTCCGGTGAAATATTCGGGACAAGGCAGAGTGGGATATCCGACCTGAAACTGGTTGACATAGTGCATGACGTAAAAACCGTGAAACTGGCTAGGGATATAGCTGTAGAGTACCTGAAAAAAAACAACGGGAAGATAGAAAACCCTTATTTAAAAATGGATATAGAGGAGAAGTTTAAAGAAAAAATATAGCACAGGGGGTATAAAATTGAGAATAGAAGACTACTTGAAGTTCCTTGTTAAAAACGGAGGTTCGGACCTGCATATGAAAGTTGGAAACTATCCTATTATAAGAAAAGATGGGGAACTATTTAAGGTGGAAGGTAGAGAGAAGCTGAGAACTGCTGACATGGAGGAACTAATAAAACCGCTGATGAACGATACTGTAAAAAAGGATTTGCAGGAAAAGCTGGGTGCAGATTTTTCCTATTCTATGCCAGGTTTGTCTAGGTTTAGGATGAACCTTTCCACCCAGAGGGGGACCTATATGCTGGTAGCCAGGGTTATCCCAAGCAACATACCTGATATTGATAACCTGAAACTTCCTCCTGTGTTAAAAGAAGTGGTCAAGGAGAGAAACGGGCTTATATTAGTTACGGGGGCAACAGGTAGCGGGAAATCGACAACTGTAGCCTCCATGATAAACTACGTAAATAAAAACTTCAGGAAAAATATAATCACTTTCGAAGATCCGATAGAATTTTTATATAAAGACGAGAAGTCCATAGTGTCGCAAAAAGAGATCCCCAACGATATACTGGATTTTACGTCAGCTTTAAGATACGTTCTTAGGCAGGATCCTGATTTAATATTCATAGGTGAGTTGAGGGACAAGGAGACCGTTGAGGCTGCACTTAAGGCATCTGAGACAGGGCACCTTGTCATTTCAACCCTACATACAATAAATGCCAGCCAGACCATAAGCAGGATAGTGGACTTTTTTCCTCAGGAAAAGCAAAAGCAGATAAAGTTTCAGCTGTCTGAAAATATAAGGGGGGTAGTTTCGCAGAGGCTGCTTCCGAAAAAAGATGGTGGAAGGGTGGCTGCCTTGGAAATTATGATAAATACATCTACTATAAAGGAACTTATGCAGACTAACGAGGGGGTAGTACAGATACCTAAGTACATAGAAGAGGGAAGGGAGATATACAAGTCACAAAGTTTTGACCAAAATATAAGGGATCTCTATATGGCCGGCTTAATAGACTATGAAACTGCACTTGAATATGCTACAGTTAAAAAAAACATAGAATTTCTCAAAAACGGCATAAGCCTGTCCTCTTCAGCAGATTTTTTCAACTCTATGTATTAGAAAATATCGACAAGTATAGTCAAATCGTGTATAATGGCTTAGTTTAAGAAAGATTTTATCAGGAGGAATTTGAAAAAATGAGATTTAGCAAACTTTACGTTAAAACCCTTAAAGAAACTCCAAAAGAAGCAGAGGTTATAAGCCATAAGCTCATGATGAGGGCTGGAATGATAAAAAAACTTGCCAGCGGTATATATACATACCTTCCGCTTGGATACAAGGTTCTTAAAAAGGTGGAGAACATAGTAAGAGAAGAGATGGATAGAGCCGGAGCTCAAGAGGTTTTGATGCCAGTTCTTCAACCTGCAGAACTTTGGCAGGAATCAGGCAGATGGGATACCATGGGGCCTGAAATGATGAGAATAAAAGACAGACACCAAAGAGACTTTGTGTTAGGACCTACCCACGAAGAGGTAATTACCGATATAATAAGAAATGATGTATCGTCATACAAAAATCTACCGCTAAATATATATCAGATACAGACTAAATTCAGGGATGAAAGAAGACCAAGATTCGGACTTATGAGGGGAAGAGAGTTTTTGATGAAGGATGCCTACTCTTTCCATGCAACAGATGAAAGCCTTGCTGAAGAGTATGAAAATATGAGGCAGGCTTATACCAGAATATTTGAAAGGTGCGGACTTGAATTCAGAGCCGTAGAGGCTGATGCCGGAAATATAGGAGGTAGCACAACTCACGAATTCATGGTTTTAGCTGATTCTGGTGAGGATGACATATACTACTGCAATACTTGTAGTTACGCAGCAAACTCGGAAAAAGCTGTTAGTAAAATAAACACAGTGGAATCTGCTGAAGAGTTAAAAGAACTAGCACTTGTGGACACACCGGACGCTTCTGCCATAGAGGATGTGGCAGAGTTTTTAGGTGTTCCTGTGGAGAAAACCGTAAAGGCCATGGTGTTTAAATCGGGTCTAAAAGAGGAGCACACCAAATACTTCATGGCCCTTATAAGAGGTGACTATGAGGTAAACGAGGTAAAACTCAAAAATGCAACGGGTTCACCTTATGAGTTAGAGCTTATTTCTGAGACTGAGTTTGAAAATCTAGGTTTGGCTAAGGGGTTCTGCGGGGCCATAGGAGAACTTAGCGACAACATAACGGTGATAGCTGACGAAACTGTAAAGGATATAAAAAATGCCGTTGTAGGTGCCAACGAGATCGATAAACATTATATGAATGCAAACTTGGAGAGAGACCTTACTGTACATAAATTTGCAGATATAAGAATGGTTAAAACCGGTGAGTCTTGTACACACTGTGAGGGGACCTTAGATGTTGCAAGAGGTATAGAAACGGGGCATATATTCCAGCTTGGGAAAAAGTATGCTGATGCCTTAAATGCCACTTTCTTAGACCAAAATGGGAAGACTCAGACTATGACAATGGGGTGTTATGGCATAGGAGTATCTAGGACAGCTGCTGCTGCCATAGAGCAAAACAACGATGAGTATGGGATAATATGGCCTGTATCCATAGCTCCTTATATAGTTGACATTATACCTGCCAACATGAAAAACGTTGATCAGGTTGCTCTTGCAGAGGATATTTATAAAAAAATGCTTGAGAAGGGTATAGAGGCTGTAATAGACGACAGAGATGAAAGACCTGGGTTCAAGTTTAAAGATGCCGACCTTATTGGATTCCCGCTAAAAGTAGTTGTGGGTAAAGGTATATCTGAAGGCAAAATAGAGGTAAAGATTAGAAAAACCGGCGAAGCTTTTGATGTTGAAATAGACAAGGTGCTGGAATTTGTGGAAAAATGGATATCTGAGAATAAATAAAAAAGCTGCCGGAATTCCGGCAGCTTTTTTATTTAAAAAGAGGTTTTATCTCTTCTATCCAATCGTATACCCTGTCAGGAGTTTCGTCATCCTGATTAGCCTCGTCTATAACAAGCCCCATGAACTCCCCTTCAACTATGGCCTCACATTCTTCGAAGCTGTACCCCTCTGTAGAGGTGAAACCTATCAAATTTGCCCCCTTTTCAACGAGTACATCGTAGAGAAGCTTCAGTGCGCCGACAAAAGACTCTCCAAAAGTCTTTTGGTTGCCCACACCTACAAGTGCCACCACTTTATCCTTGAACTCCATATTTCTGAACTGATCGAAAACCTTTTCCCAGTCTTCCTGCAACTCTCCTACACCGTAAGTTGGCACGGCAAGGATTAGGTTCTCATAACCCTCCATGGATTCTATTCCGTCTTTTACGTCGTATATATCCGCATCTTCTAAGTTAAACTCTATCTCGTCAACGACCCCCTTTGTGGTTCCGCCGGTAGATCCGTAAAATACTCCTATTTTTTTCATAGTATTACCCCCTTATGTCGCAAATATCTTTTATAACTTCACCTGCTATTATAAGCCCGGCAACAGAAGGCACGAATGAGATGCTGCCAACGTTTATGTTTTTAGCCCTGCTTCCATCCTCGTTTTCGGGTTTTATAGGCTCCTCTTTAGAGTATACCACTTTTACCTTTTTTATGCCCCTGTTTTTTAGTTCTTTTCTCATTACCTTAGCAAGGGGGCACACCGAGGTTTTGCTTATGTCAGCTACCTCGAACCTGGTAGGGTCTAGCTTGTTGCCGGTACCCATAGAAGATATTATTGGAATACCGTCTTTTTTAGCCCTCTCTATGAGCGAGAGTTTGCATGAAACCAGATCTATAGCGTCCACTATATAATTGTAATTTTGCTCTTTAAAAAACATGTCTTGAGTCTCTTGTGAAAATTTTTCTCTGTAGATGCTTATATCTAATTCTGGATTTATGGCGAGCGCCCTCTCCCTAACAAGTTCTACCTTAGCTCTTCCAATTGAGTGGTGGGTGGCGATTATCTGCCTGTTTAAGTTGGTAATGTCCACAGTGTCGAAATCTACCACAGAAAGCTTTCCTACACCTGCACGCACAAGAGCTTCTACTGCAAAGCCCCCTACTCCGCCAACGCCGAAAACTATAACCGAAGCATTGTTTAATTTTTCATAATTTTCCTGTCCTATCAAGAGAACCTGTCTTTGAAACTGCATATACAACTCCTTGAAAATTTACTCACACGATAAAGATTTTATAGATTATATAATTTTTGCAAAAAAACTTCAATATAAAAGTAGAGAATCTCTATAGGTTATGCTAGTAGCTTTTATAAATTGGGTGTTTTGGACTCTGGTATTGTGTGATGAATTTATTTAACAAAAATAGTTGATAATTTAATAAAATTAACCATTATTGACAAATAAGTAATCATATGGTAGTATTTTAACATGTGAACCGATGAGTAGGAGGTATAATTATGAGTAAAGTTTTGCACCTAGACGAGAACAGCTTCTCCAAGGAAGTTTTAGAGGAAAATGGATTGGTACTTGTAGATTTTTGGGCCAGCTGGTGTGGTCCGTGCAAAATGCTGGGGCCTATCTTAGACGAACTTTCTGAAGAGATTAATACAAAAATATGTAAGGTAAACGTAGACGAGGTTGACACTCTAGCTAGGGAGTATGGTATAAGAAGTATTCCTACTATGATAATATTCAAAGACGGTAAGCCTGTGGACCAACTTGTTGGGCTTATGCAGAAAGATTCTTTGAAGGAAAAATTGTCAGCATACTAAGATATAGGAGAGGCGAAAGCCTCTTTTTTTTATATGCCGTAAAATAAAAAAAGCAAAGTCTTTGACTTTGCCTAAAATTATAATCAAGTTAATCATCAGGATTGAACTTTTGTTTCACGGATGAAAATCATGAGTCCCTATAAATGGACGAATATATTGAGTGGTGGATCCAGCTGGAGTCGAACCAGCGACCACTCGGTTATGAGCCGAGTGCTCTAACCAACTGAGCTATGGATCCGTATAAATGGAGTGCCTCAAGAGAGTCGAACTCCTGGTCTACACCTTAGCGGGAGTCCCATTATCCTGCTGAACTACAGGCATATTGTCCTCTAGTGTTTTTTAAGAACAGGAACAATAATATCATAAAAGAAAATATTTGTCAACAAAACTGCACTAAAAAAATAACTAGTAAAAAAATGGAATTAGATGCTTTTGTGACTATTTGTCCATTTTTATTTTGCCGTTATTTACAAGTTAAATAATGCTCAATTTAATAATATAGGACTTAGAATAAGCTGAATTATATGAAAAAATTTGGAGATATAAAAATAATAGGTAGGATTTCTTTATCTGCTTAAACTTAAAGATTATTCTAATTTGAAATAGATCAAATGCTATGAAAATTATGTGTAAAAAGTAACTAAGGTATATTTTTTTTAATACATAAATAAAAAAGTATCAATATAGCGCTTTAAAAATAAGAATTACTAATAAAAAATATATACTTTGTGAAAGGATACAAATTATGAAATTAGGAAAAACATAACAATTATTTACATATAAAGATTAACCCGTTATACTATAAGTATTAACAAATGATACATACAGGGGGAAAGATTATGGAAAAAATTAAATGTCCACATTGCGGTATTTTAGCTGGAGAGATTGAACTTGAAAAAAACACAAAATATTTCATTTGTGATGAATGTAATTCGATGTTCCATACCGTTAAAGAAAATGGGAAAATAAAGGTAGAGTTTGAAGTGTAAGCCGGCATGTGCCGGCTTATTTTATATACTAGAAAAGTATATAACTCCTAGATTGTCAAATTAAATGCAACAATATATCTCGCTCCAGAATATTTCTTGAGGCGTTTTCCAATTTAAACATTTCCTTGGGCTATTATTTATTGCATAAGCCGCTTGTTTTACTTCTTCTTTTGTTAAATTTCTAAAATCGGTGCCTTTTGGAAAATACCTTTTTAATAATCCAGTGGTATTTTCATTTGTTCCCCTCTCCCAAGAATGATAGGGATTAGCAAAGTAAGTGCCAACTTTAAGTTTTTCTTCAAGCTCTTTAAATCCTGAAAATTCTTTGCCATTATCTGAAGTAAAAGTCATTACATACTCAGAGGGACTATGTTTTCCGTTTATGGTATTTTTTTTTGTTTCTCTCCCGATACTAGACCTGTGTTTTCCTATTCTTCTTGCTATTTCAGCTTCGGAAAATCCAAGTGTTAAAACTTCAAATATACTTTCTCTTTATAAGATGGTAAAATGTTTATGACTCATAGATACTCCTTTTAAATGTTTGGTAGGACCTACATTATAGCAAGGAAATATCTATGGGTCTTTTTTTGTTGCAATTAATTATACAATTCAGGGTTTAAAAAACTATTCTCTGCTAACTGATCCAATTATTTAGTGAGTAGAAAAGATTTAATATATAGTCTTAAAGGAATCGATTTAATATTTTTTATAGAATTCATAAAGTTTTTTGCCATTTCATATTGAACTATAAAGACTACCGCCATAAGACTTTATTTTATTGAGAAAGATGTGGCAACGCTCCAAACAACCGGTTGCTGAAAATATGTATATTTTTATGAGGAGAGATTTTAAAATATTGAGAATTAAAGATTAACACTTATTACTTAATAATTTTTTTTAAAAATCGGGAAAAATAACTTTACAAAAAAGAAGAAATAGAGTATGCTTATGTTATAAACAACTGGTTGCATTAAGTTTTAATTGAGTCATTTACTTACTTTTGGTATAATTTTAGCACAGTATGTAAATTATAGAAAATTAGGTAAGGAAGTGATTTGAGTGGGTGTGACTATAAGTGATATAGCGAGTATAGCTGGAGTTAATAAATCTACAGTTTCCAGAAGTTTAAATGACAGTCACCTTGTGGCTGAAGAAACTAAAATGAGGATAAAAAAAATTGCGGAGGATCTAAATTTTGAGTTTAATGCGAGTGCGAGATCCTTAAACACAAAGCGTACAGATACCATAGCTATAATATATCCCGGGGAGATAGAGCAGTTCGAAGAGGGAGTTTACCACATATCGCTTTTGAGTGATGTAAGGTCTATTTTTGAAAAAGAAGGTTTTGATACAATAGTTACTTTTCCTAGAAACCGTTTTACTGGAGAGAGCAACATAAAAAAACTTATAAGCAGAAAAAAGGTAGACGGACTTTTAATAATATGCTCGGACATAGTTCAAGAAGATTGGGACTACATAAAGAAGAATAATTTTCCTGTGGTATTTTTACATTATAAACCAAATATAGATATATTAAACCAAGCTTCCTTTGTTTCTACAGACAACTTTTATGGAGGGCGGATAGCGGCAGAGTACCTCGTAAGTTTAGGCCATAAAAACATTCTTTGCTTTGCGGATATGTTGAAAAATATCGAGTATGTAGAGAGGCTAGAAGGCTACATGAGTTATTTTAGAAGTGCCGGGATACATGTGGATGAAAACTTAGTGGTAAAGGGAGAGAGTTCCGCTGAGTATGGCTATAAGTTTATAATCGAGAATAGGAAGATGTTGAAAGGTGTTACTGCGGTTTGTGTGCTGTGTAGTGATTTTATGGCAATGGGAGTTTTGAAAGGAATATGCGAACTTGGCTATAGAGTCCCAGAAGACATAACTTTGATAGGTTATGATGACAACCCTCTAGGGATGTATACGGTTCCTGCGCTTACAACTATACATCAGCCGAGGAAGGAAATATCCTCTATTGCAACAAAGCAGTTGATAAAATTCGTAAAAAATAAGTATGAAAATGAAAAACTTGAAGAATTTGAACCATATAAAAAGTTTGTAAAGCCAACGCTGGTGGAAAGAAAATCTTGCAGGAGGCTTTGAATATAAAAAGAGTCAGGAAATTAAAAGGGAGGTAAAAATGAAAAAATTTAAAGTAGGTATCATAGGTTCTGGAAGAATAGGTAGGGTGCATGCACAAAGTATAACTTACCATGTAGCAAATGCTGAAGTAAAAGCTATGTCTGATGTTAGACTAGAAGGGGTAAAAGAGTTTGCTGAAAATCTTGGAATCAAAGAAGTGTATAACGATTACAAACAGATCCTGAACGATCCTGAAATAGATGCTGTTTTAGTTTGTTCTTCTACAAATACTCATTCTCAAATCTCTATCGAGGCCATGAAAGCTGGGAAGCATGTATTCTGTGAAAAACCTATTGATTTTGATTTAGATAGAATAGCTGAAGTGCTAGAAACTGAAAAAGAAACAGGGGTTAAACTTCAAATAGGTTTTAATAGAAGATTTGACCACAACTTTAAAGCTGTAAAAGAGGCTGTTGCTGCAGGTAAAATAGGAGATACACATATCATAAAAGTTACATCTAGAGACCCTCAAGCTCCGCCTGTAGAGTATGTAAAAGTTTCTGGAGGGATGTTTGTTGACATGACCATACATGACTTCGATATGGTAAGATACCTTTCAGGAAGTGAAGTTGAAGAGGTATACGCAGCTGGTGGATCAATGGTAAATCCAGAAATAGGAAAAGCTGGAGATATAGATACAGCTGTAATCACGCTTAAGCTTGCAAATGGTGCTATAGCCGTAATCGACAACAGTAGGGAGGCAGCATACGGTTATGACCAAAGAGCAGAAGTGTTTGGATCAAAAGGTATGGTTGCTGTAGCAAACGACACCGACTCTACTGCAGTTGTGTCTACAAACGGCGGAGTAGTCTCTGAAAAACCTAAGTTCTTCTTCCTTGAAAGATATATGCAATCTTTCGTAGACGAAATGAAAGAGTTCTTCGATGCTATAGCTGAAGATAAAGCTACCCCTGTAAGTGGTGTAGACGGATTAAAACCTGTACTTATAGGTATCGCGGCTAAAAAATCTCTAGAAGAAGGAAGACCTGTAAAAATTTCTGAAATAGAAAAATAAAAATTTTGTAGTTTGGCTGTATCAGTATGCAAACATATAATATATACTTAATTATTGAATGTATTTTTGGGATTTAAGATCTGAAAAAGGTTTGGATAGTCAAAGATACGATTAGAGTTGTTGGAGTTTGATTTAATTTATATGAGCAAGAAAAAAAGGCGTGTCTTTTGACGCGCCTTTTAGTTTTTAGACTTAAATTAAGGTTGAAACAGGATGAGCTATTTTAAAAACTCTGTCAGTGCATCCACAACAAGTTGATGGTCATCGAAGTGATTAGGTAGACCGGATACGCAGATAGATCCAACAACCCCTGTACCGCTTAGCCTTATAGGGAAGCCTCCACCTCCTGCTGCGTAGTCGTTGGGGTCGAGTTTTCTATCTGCTACAGTTTCGCCAATCATTTCAAGCCAGTACATAAAACGAAGCGATGACATATTCATGAGGTTTACTGAGTTTTTCTTACGTTCCAGCCAAAATTCACTATCTTTTATGGTGCCCTCTGCAAAGTAGCGAAATACAACAAGACCATTTACGGTGATTTCGATGGCTAGCGGATCCGGGTATTTTTTTGCCTTTTTATTTAATAGCAACCCCACGGCAAGAGCGTCTTCTGCGGAAAATTTTTGAAACTCCAGTCCTTTTTCTTGGTCGGCTAGATTTTGGTAATTCGTTTTTGCGTCGTTCACAATATCATCTCCCTTTTTGGAATAAATTCACTTTTATACAAAGTAAAAGTGTCGTTAGAATAAATTTTAAATTTTCATATGATGATTAAGCGGTTTAATATGAACATTTTTTTGTGTTATTGCCTTATTTGGATTTTTATAAAACAAAACAGGCGATCTTTACTTTAGTAATATACCACATATTTCGTCATATGGTGACATGTTATGGGGATAAATTTCGAAAAATATTTAAAATAGATAAAACGTTTTTGATTTTTGGCCGAAAATAAAGGAGGAGTTTTTTTGAGATAGTTTAAGGTGTGGGGTAATGCTTGTTTTTATGGGGTTTTTCAGAAAAGAGTTTAAAAATAGAAAAGCAAAGGGCAGGGAAAGTTAAAGGCAGGGTATACCCCATACCTATCAAGCTAAGAAATTTTAGGAACCTAACTTTTATATAGTTAGGTTCCTATTTTAATTTTAAAGCTAAATTTTCAAACTACAAAAAACCACTTGCAAAAATGGCTAAAAAAGTTTATTCTATTATCAGTGGTGTTCTCGGTGATTATTTGCTGGGAACTTTTTTTATTTTAGAATCAATAATTTTTTTTAATTTTGAAGTCAAGCGCATGAAACGCTTTTTAGATTTCAAAGTTTCCATGAAATCAGTCAAAACCCCCAACGAGCTTTTTATTACTCGCCTTATACTCATTTCTTTTGAGTATCCTCCATTGATACCCTTTGTAATCTCCATTAAAAGAAGCATTCTAATTAAAGTGGCATATATGTGAGTCTCTATTCTTTCTACTTTCAAGTCTTTTAGTTTATCTAGTTTAAAATCAGACTTAAAAATTTTAAACAGCAATTCAATTTGCCATCTCAATTTATATATTTCGATGATTTCAGAAGGATTGAATCCCCAAAGATTAGTAATATATCCAGTAATTTCAGCAGAACTTCTTGCGTGCTTTGCGCAGTGCTCATTCCTTCTTTCTCTTTCTTCTATCTTTTGTACTTTTTTTATTAGAAGTCTCTTTGTCCAATTTAGTTAGGATTACCCTAAAAGGCCTCTTGTCGTCATGGCTTCCGACTAGAAATTCATATTCTTGAGTCTCTCCTGCTTTTAGTTCTTTTCCCAACTCTCCAGCATTTGTTACCAAATACTTCGTCTTTTTTAGTAGTTTTCCCTTTGGTGAGTACTGAGGATTAGGGTTTAAAGCAAATAACCTTGTTCCGGCTTTTAAACGAGAAACAAAAGAGCTGTTTCTGCTTTCAATCTCATTGAAGTCATCAAATTTAAAGTACCCTAAATCTTTTAAAACTAAGGAATCTGTAACTAATTTATCGTAGACATATTTAGAAAAATTTTGCTCATTTTTAGTTCCCGTAGATAAAACAGTGTTCTTAAAAGAATAATCTAATAATTCAAGGAGAAGATTTATTTTTAAAACAGCAGGATTAGATTTGTTTGCACCTTTATACTTATTTTTTAATTTATTTGGCAATTTTATTTCAGTAGAGTCCATTAAAAAGATATTGCTGAAGCCATAATTTTTAAAGGCTTTAGACTTATTGGATATTTGTGTTTTACAAAGAGATAAGAAAATATTTTTAAGAAATTCTACAGAAGCCTCGCTAAACCTCTGATCAAGCGCTTGAGGAGAAATATTAATATTCTGCTTTAATAGAAGTTCAGCGCTTAATTTTTCCAAGGATGAAGTGCATAAATTATTGGAGCTGAAACAAGTTAAAGATATGAAGTTAAGAGGAGAAATTTTGCCGCTATTCCTAATTTTGAATTTAGAATACCTGGCAATTTGTTCAATATTTTTTTCCGAAAAGTAATTTAAAAATTTTGTTCTGATTTGTCTGTTTCCCAAAAGAAAAACCTCCTTCAAGTAGTCCTTGAAGAAGGTTTTAGCACAAATTCTATTAAATTCAAAGCTTAGCTTGATAGGTATGGGGTATACCCTGCCTTTAACTTTATATTAGTTTAATTTTGAAGATAGCTATTTACTTGTTAGGAGTGGCTATCCTATAACAGACCTATCTTTGCCTTTTTCTTTTGCGTTTAGCAGAGCTTTATCAGCCCTTTTTACCAACGAATCTATCCCTTCTGGATAAACGTATTCTGCTATACCTAGACTCACGGTAACGGAAATTTTTTCGTCCTGGTAAAAGGTAGCGGATTTTTTTATGGTGGATCTGATTTCTTCAGCTACGCTTCTGGCCTGTGTTATATCGTTTTCTCTAAGTAGTGCTATGAACTCTTCACCGCCCCATCTGAAAAAGAGTTCCGGGTTTTCCAGTTGGTTGTAGACAAAACTAGAAACGGTTTTTATAACTTTGTCACCTGCAAAATGACCGTATTTATCGTTTATCTGCTTGAAATTATCTATGTCGAACAAGATGATAGAAAAAGTAGATTTCTTGTCTTTTGTTTCTTGGAGTATTTTTGAGGTGACACTATCAAACGACTGCCTGTTGTAGATGCCGGTGAGTTTATCTGTAGTGGCCATTTTTTCAAGCGTTTTTTGATATGGGATAACGGTGAAATTTATCAAAACTAGAACCACAACAGTAACAAGGAAGCAGATGTTTAGATTTAAGAAAAGAGCGTGCAAAATCCCTTTTGTTATAGTTTTTTCGTTTTGCTCTACTATAAGGTACCATTCCAATTCTGGAATGTAACGGCTGTTTAGGTGTATTAACTCGCCGTTTTGCCTGTAGCTACTTGAGGTATTGTCTAAACCTAGAACTTTATCGCTTATTGAAGACATTCCATTCATACTTTTTATGTTGCTGGCTTTTTTATTAAAGGATGATCCGTGAAGAGTTATGTTTCCCTGTCTGTCTAAAAAGTATATTTGACAGCCGTAGTTGTTTTGGTACTTCTCAATAAGTTGTTTGACAGCGTTTACTGTAAGGCCCACTCCGGTGGCACCGATATAGTTGTTTTCATAGTCGTGCACCTTGTAGTTTATGAAGACTGTCATAGCGTCTTTGTTTGCCATGTCAGGGTCGACGTTTATTTCATAGTCTTGGGTTATATTTCTCACGCGGAAATACCATTGATCCCTGGGTTCGTCGGGGCTTACAGTTTTAAGTATCCCGTTTAAATGGTAGTATGTCTTCGTATTTTCTGATACAAGGAAACTGGTAAAGGTGCCATATCTTAGTTGTATAGTTTTAAGGTATTTCCTTATTTTTTCCTCGTCTTTTTCACCGTCTAGTATCCAGTCTCTGAGAAAGGTATCTGATGCCATAAGTGAGGATATAAAAATAGGTCTTAGAAGGTCCCTTTGTATCTCGGAATATATGTTGTCGCTAGTCATTGGGAGTTCGTTTTTCTTTATTTGAGAACGAAGTGATGACAGTGATGTGAAATAGCTGGCTAAGCTTGTGATTAAAAAACCTGAGACTATTAGCAGGCTGATCACCATAATCAGCTGATTTGTCCTTTTTTTCATGTGTTCCTCCTATTGAGTTTTATTTTTTAGAGGTTTTTGCTGTCAGTGTTGGTAGTTGTCCTATAAGAAGGATATACTACTATTCCTCTATTATCCCGAAAAATATATAAAATGTAAATAGCATTGTCGAAATAATGAAAAAAATTATGATTTAGATCAATTTATAATTTTTATGTAAGGACGGTAGAGTGTATGAAAAAAAGTATGGCATTGAAGTTGGTTAATATGTTTTTGGCCCTTAGCTTTATTGGGATAGTTTTGATAGTTGTGCTTAGAAGAATTTTGGATCCTGAGATATTCTATACTATACACCCAAAATTAGGATACCTTTTTATAACGCTCGCTTTTTTGCATATAGGCTTGAACTGGAACTGGATAAAGACAAACTTCCTGAAAAGGAAGGCGAGAAAGTAGAGTCCAGAAAAAAAGAGTTCTTTTTAGAGGAATATGGCAGTGTATATTTATGAATTTTTTTACACAAAGATTAAAAAACAACAATTTTTAATCTATCTACCGAGTTTCATTAAAGTTATTTAATCTATATTTTTTTAAAATTAAAGTTATATAATTGTGTCATATCTTGTATTTGAAAATTGTACAAACGTTAAACCCTTTACACACTGGAAGAGTATTAGAGATTGTTAAAATTGATTTTTTTAGAGTTTTGGAACAAAATTAAATTATGATTAATAAAAAAACTTGAACTATTTCTTTAAATTTGTTACACTAATGCTAAGTTTTTAGACGCTAGAGGTTATAAAGATTACAGGAGGAAACAATAATGAAGAAATTAGGATTACTGCCAAGACTTTTTGTTGCTATATTGGCAGGAATAGTTTTAGGTTCCACAGGTGTACTTCCGCTTGTGAAGATATTGGCTACTTTTAATGCTGTGTTCGGGAATTTTTTGGGATTCATGATACCGCTTATAATAGTTGGGTTTGTTGCTCCTGGGATAGCTGATCTTGGGAAAAAAGCAAACAACATATTTATTTCTACTGTTGCCATTGCGTATACTTCAACTATAATAGCAGGTCTTTTAGCTTTTTTTGCCGGAAAGGCAGTACTGCCAAAACTGGTAAATAAATTGGGCGGATTTGGAGAACAAAGTGGCATGAGTATTTCACCTTACTTTACAATTGAGATGCCAGCTGTCATAGGTGTAATGTCTGCTCTGGTGCTGGCGTTTTTGCTCGGGCTAGGCATGGCAAACCTGAAAGAAAAAAACCTTTTTAAAGCTGTGTCGGACCTACAAAAAATAGTGAGCAAAGTAATATCTAAAGTCGTAATTCCACTTATTCCGGTTCACATTGCGGGTATATTTTCAAGAATTACTGCAGAAGGGAAGCTTTTGGCTACCATAAAGGCATTTTCTTCAATTTTTGCACTTATACTGGCGATGCAAGCAGTTTACATAATAATCCAGTACATAGCCGCGAATGTATATACAGGTAAACCACTTGCTGATGCACTTAAAAACATGCTTCCGGCATATTTTACAGCCGTGGGGACGCAATCGTCTGCAGCTACAATACCTGTTAGTTTGGAGTGTTCTAGAAAAAATGGTGTAGAAGAAGACGTGGTGGATTTTGTGGTGCCGTTATGCGCAACTATACACTTGGCCGGAGACACCATTGCACTAGTTTTAGGGAGTATGGGGTTCATGCTTGGTATGGGTATAGAGCCTACCATTGCCATGATGTTCCCGTTTATACTTATGCTAGGTGTAACCATGGTTGCAGCACCAGGTATCCCCGGTGGAGGAGTGATGGCTGCTTTGGGACTTCTTGAAAACATGCTTTCGTTTGGTGCTTCTCAGCAGGCGCTTATGATAGCACTTCATTTTTCTCAAGACAGTTTTGGTACAGCTACAAATGTAACTGGCGATGGAGCTATAGCGCTAATAGTGGATAAGATCTCTAAAAAATATTCAAAAATAGAAGCTGAAATAATTTAAAAGGAGCCAAACGGCCATATCTATCAAGCTAAGAACTTTTAGGGACCTAACTATACAAAAGTTAGGTCCCTTTTTTAATTTCAAATTTAAATTTTTAAACTACAAAAAAACCACTTGCAAAAATGGCTGAAAAGGTTTATTTTATTGTCAGTGGTGTTCTCGTTGATTATTTGCTGGGAACTTTTTTTATTTTAGAATCAATAATCTTTTTTAATTTTGAGGTCAAGCGCATAAAACGCTTTTCAAATTTCAAAGTTTCCATGAAATTATCCAAAACCCCAACGAATTTTTTATTACTCGTCTTATGCTGATTTCTTTTGAGTATACTCCATTGATCCCTTTTGTAATTTCCATTAAAAGAAACATTTTAATTAAAGTGGCATATATGTGGGTTTCTATTCTTTCTATTTTTTTACTAGAACTCTCTTCATCCAATTTAGTGAGGATTACCCTAAAAGGTCTTTTATCTTCAGGGCTTCCAACTAGAAATTCATATTCTTGAGTTTCTCCTGCTTTTAGTTTTTCCCCCAACTCACCGACATTTGTTACCAAATATTTCGTCTTTTTTAGTAGTTTCCCCTTTGGTGAGTACCGAGGATTGGGGTTTAAAGCAAATAACCTTGTTCCGGCTCTCAAACGAGAAACAAAAAAGCTGTTTCTGCTTTCAATCTCATTGAAGTCATCAAATTTAAAGTACCCTAAATCTTTTAAAACTAAGGAATCTGTAACTAATTTATCATAGACATATTTAGAAAAATTTTGCTCAATTTTATTTCCCGCAGATAGAACAGTATTCTTAAACGAATAATCCAACAATTCTATGAGAATATTCATTTTTAAAACAGCAGGATTAGATTTGTTTGTACCTTTATATCTATTTTTTAATTTATTTGGCAATTTGATTTCAGTAGAGGCCATTAAAAAGATATTGCTAAAGCCATAATTTTTAAAGGCCTTAGACTTATTGGATATTTGGGTTTTACAAAGAGATAAAAAAATATATTTAAGAAATTCTACAGAAGCCTCGCTAAACCTCTGGTCAAGAGCTTGAGGAGAAATATTAATATTCTGCTTTAATAGAAGCTCAGCGTTTAATTTTTCTAAGGTTGAAGTGCTAAATTATTGGAGCTGAAACAAGTTAAAGATATGAAATTAAGAGGAGAAATTTTCCCACTATTTCTGATTTTAAATTTAGACGATCTTGCAAAACTCTCAATATTTTGTTCTGAAAAGTAATTTAAAAATTTTTTTCTAATTTGTCTGTTTCCCAAAAGAAAAAACTCCTTCAAGTAGTCCTTGAAGAAGGTTTTATCACAAATTCTATTAAATTCAAAACTTAGCTTGATAGATATGGCCAAACGGCTCCTTTTAAATTTCTGATTTTTGCTAAAATCTTTTTCTTTCGGAGAGGATTATAAACTCCTTTATGCTTTCACTTTTTATTCTTAGCCAATTTTCTTCGAAGCCTTCCTCCAGGGATATTTTCGCAATTGCAGCTAAAGTCTGCAGGTGAAACTTTTTATCGTTTTTGGTTCCTATCAGAATAAACATACACTTTATAGAGTCTGATTTTTCGCTGAAACGTATGCCTGCTTTATTCCTAACTATAAAAAGCTTTAAGAGTTTCTCGTTTACTACTATATGTGGTATAGCTAAAAATTCGTTTATGGCGGTATGCTCGATGCCCTTCCTTGAAAAAAATTCCTTTTCTACGGTCTTGCTGTCCACACCATACTCTTTGTGCAGTTCTGAAATACAAATTTTGAAAATTTCATCCAGATTTAAAGTTTTATAAAAGTCAAATACGGTGGAGTTTAGTACCAAGTCATCAAATCGATCTAACTCTATCTCGTCCCTGTTGAGAACAATCTCTCTCAACTCTTTTTCCAGATGGCGATTTGAAATTTTTTTGTCTATGATTCTTTCCAGGATCAACCCTATAGCGAACTGCCCGCTGTAATTTTTCCTCCCGTAGAAAAAATATACCCCCAAGGTAAGCGCCAAGAAGAAAAGGGCTATTTCCACAGAAGCTATCCCCATATCCACAATCAGTATAATGTATATCGCTACACTGATTATTTGTAGGAATGGGTAAAGTTTTGTTTTAAATGAGGGACGGTAAGTTTCTAGTTTGCTCTCCCTTAATATAATCACTGATATGTTTGTAAGTATATAAGTCAAAAGTATAACTGACGAGGCCATTTTTACAAGTATTTCCAACTTGAGGAAACCGGCTGAAATTATAAAGGCGCCAGTAACCAGTATGGAGTTTGAAGGGGTTTTGAACCTATGGCTGACCTTGCTTACAAATGAGGGGATAAGGCTGTCCTTTGCGAGGGCCAGCGGATATCTAGAAGCTGCCATTATCCCGGCATTAGCTGTTGATAAGAAGGCCAGTATGGCACCTATGGACATCATTATATACCCCTTGCTTCCAAAAATTATATTGGCACTATCAGCAAGCGGGGTGAGGTTTCCCGACATAGATTCACCTAAGGTGCCTACTGTTATAAAAAGGATAGCGGTGTACAGTATGGTTACCAATACGATTGAGGCTATTATTCCGTGGGATATATTCTTTTTTGGAGCTATAACCTCTTCGGATATGCTGGCTACGTTGATAAGCCCGCCAAACGACACGAAGATGAAAGAAGCCGTTGAGATGGATGAATTTATCCCGGTTTTGAAAAAGGGGAAGTAATTTTCGGTGTTTAAAGATGACGTTCCGGAAAATATAAAAATCCCAAGTATTACAAGAAGAGATATGACGATTACGTTTTCGAACTTACTTGCAAGCTCGACGCCGACTATATTTAGAATTATAAATACGACTGCAAATGATATGTAGGAAAAAGTTGGCTTGATATTGAAGCTGATACGCAGAAGTTCTGAAAGCCCGTATATGGCAAAAGCGCTTTTTAAAGATAGGGCAAACCAGCTGAGTATACCAGAAATTGTACCGGCCAGTGGACCCAGGCTTCTATTTATAAAGAAATAGTCACCGCCGGCTTTAGGCATGGCCGTAGAAAGTTCTATGATGCTTAAAATACCCAAAAAAGCCAAAACGCCTCCAAGAAAATAAGAGAAGATAACTGAAGCCCCTGCTTTTTCGTAGGCTATGCCTGGGAGAATAAAAATACCGGAACTTATCATTGCCCCGGAAGCGATGCAGAACACGTCGATGAACTTTAACTTTTTTTGCAGTTTCATAGAATCCCCCTCTTTTGTTTTATGTCTGTTTTTCTATATATTTAATACGAGTTCCGGCAGAAATTTCCTCTCTAGTTCTGGAGGATTTGATCACGGGAAGGGCGTTCTGCGCCATGGAACAAAAAACTTTAACATGGAATTAAATTGTGGTATACTCTAAAATAGAGTTCTTATGCTCTGGAGCACTTAAATATACTTAGAGAGAGTGGTGTCGATATGTATAAAAAGTTGAATTTTGGTTTTCTTTTTCTGCTGGCCTCTATAACTTTTTCTCAGGAAAATATAGGACAAAGCTCGTCTAGTGATGAGGTTATCATAGATTTGAAAGATGAGAGAATAACTGCAGAGGGCGGAGTAAACTTTAAATTCGATAATATAAGGTTGAAAGCCTATGAGATAGAGAGAAATGCTGAAGATAACATAGTTGAAGCAAAGAAAGATGTGATAGCCCAGATAGAAGACGACAATGTTGATTTGAAATTTGAAACAGGGGCACTTAAATTGGACCTGGATGAAAAGAAATTTTACTTCCAGGACGGGATCGGAAGGTTAAAGGTAGATACAGGAGCAGAAGCCCCTGATGACAGGATATATTTTGGAGGCAGACAGGGAGAGGGGACAGAAACTAAGGTAGTTATCAAGGATGCCTGGATGACGACTACCAGGAAGGTTTTGGAAGTAGAAGACCCCAAAGATGCTCAATACCATGTATCATCTGCCGAGATAGTGGTGGAGCCGAGTGAGAAGGCGAGCTTCCACAACAACAAGCTTTACGTGCAGGAGACCCCTGTCGTGTGGCTTCCTTGGTATGCAATAAACTTGAGGCCTGGATCGGAAGTGCCGCTTTTTCCGATTGTGGGATCTGATGAAGATTACGGATTCTACACGAGCTGGGGTATTATATATGGGAAAAACAGCAGGTTTTTCAAGGGAGGAATAGCTCCCAAATTTGCAGATCAGCTGGGGTTCTTGATAGGAAGGTTCGAGAACAGATGGCAACCCACTGATAAGACTTGGGGACAGATAAATTTAACTGATACACTTATTTACAAAAAAGATAGCAGCATAGATGACAGATGGGATTTGAATTATACCCACGTCTATAAAACCGATGGAGGAGATATCGAATTTGGATATAGAAACGTCACAGCCAACAACTGGCAGGAGCTTCAGAAGTTGAGGGACGAAAAGGAAGACGATGCCGAATACACTGAGGCAGATCCTAGGCCTAGCGACTCTGAAAATATGCAGTTTTACTCCCTTAAATCTGATGTGAAGGGAGCCGGGGCGAATAAGGATATAGATTTTTATGGGGATATGTACCTGGTGGATAAAAAAGAAATTTTGCAGGAAGTTGTGGACGATGAGCTTAACAACGCCAGCTATTATAGCGGAATAGACCATGACTTATACACCGATTTGGATTTTAAGAAAGAAAATGAAAGCTATCTTATATCTTCAAACTATCACTACCTGGATGACCTAGATGCTGGGTCTAGACCAGAGGATATGCAGTCTAAGAGGGAGGACTTCGGCTTCGTCTTAGGACTGAAAGACTACAAGTTCGGTGCAAGCTACAGCGAGGAGAACGGCGACGAGTATAGGAGCCTCAGGTACTGGGAGAGGGACCCAAACCTAAAAGAGGTATTGGGTATAAATTATGTACCTTGGACGGTGCCACTTTATGATGTGGCCAGTGCCAAAAGGTATGGGCTGAAGTTTGGAGATTATAACTTATTTGATACCAACCTAAAACTTGGCTTTGAATACAGCTACGACTACTCTGAAAAGGACTTGAACACGGATAATGATGCGTTCAGAGAGGGTTACATCTCTGATACTTCAAATAAAAGGGATAGCCAGTACAACAGGTTTGAAAATTTCGTATACCAGGAATTAGAGGAAGAGAAGTTTGGCACATCCATCTTCTATGATACTTTGAGTTTGAAAGTAAGTGCAGGTAATACCCAGGAAGAATTGTGGGATAGGGAAGGAGTTTACTCCTATACAGATTTCCAAGCTGGGGATGCCTATCAAGTATACGAGAACAACTCTGATTTTGTTGAGATAAAACTCGACGAGCAAAAACTTCCTCTTTGGGTTTTTGGCAACCTGGGAGCAGGGTACACACTCAGAATGGACGAGTATGACGAGGGCGATGAAGCTGAGAAACATGAATTTTACGTTTTGCACCAAAAGAGCTTCAGTGTAGGTGAGGATGCCAGCCTTGGAAATACCTTTAGGTACGCCAGTTCACAGAATCAGTACACTTTAGGTGGCAGGGAGTCGGGAGAAGTTGAAGAGTACGAGAAATCCAGGTTTAAAAACAGGGAGGATTTCAACCAATACACGGATACAGTAGACTTTAAGTTAGGAGAAAATGGAGCCCAGTATACGTTTGACTACAAAGAGATCTACGATCCGACTAGCGACGACAAAGAAGGGGATGTTCTCGGGAATAAGTTCAGGCTTGACCTAGGTGAAGAACATTACTTGGCATTTGAGAGCAGTCTGGAAAAAACCGACAAAAAAGATTACGAGAATATAAACAATGAAATTTACGATATAGGATTGGACGATAACAAATACTCGATGGAGTACGCTTTCAAAGGCAACAAACTTTACTACAAAGGCGAAAAGCTAGACTACACCCTGACTGATAAAAATGATGCCGGAGTGGACGATGTGGATGAAAACCTTCTGGAGAACACATACGGGTATGAGCTGTCCCGTGGGGAAAACAAGTGGAACTTTGAGTATAAGTTGGGTGAGGATGATAGGTACAACCAGACCCAAGATGTAGTGGACCTGGATACTAAAAATCAAGGCTACTCGGTATCCTATTTAGACGGTGGGACTGTGGAAAACTTCTACAATGTCAGCTATGAGTCTTATGACAAACGTGAAAATGATTACCTGGACGGTGACCAAAGCTATAAAGAGGACCTCATAGCGTTGAGATATGAGTACAGGAACAAAGGGGATAAAAAAGGCGGAGAAGAATCTAGAATGGACCTCACTAGCATAAGGGAAGAGGTGGCGGAGCCAATCGACTACAAAAACTTTTTCGCTGTTTCACTTTTGGGTAGAAGGCACAAGGAGTACTACGACCAGACCGGCGACTTTTTTGCTAGCTTAAAGGAGAGCGAGATAAGGTTGGAAACCGGCTACAACAGATTAAAGCTGGCGTACGCTTTTGACCAAACCGCGGATTTCCAATACAGCTCCGGAGAGTGGGTCAAAACCGAGACAGAGAGGGAGCACGAGATAGCGATGCAGGCCAAGCTAGGTGAACCGAGCAATTCGTGGAGGCTGAAGCTTTTCACCAGGCTAGATGAGGATTCTGCCAAAGATGACAACGGCAAACTCTTCGATGAATACGGTGTGGAGCTCGGGAAAGAGAGGGATTTTTATGAACTTTCTGTGGCGTTTAAAAACGAATGGGATAAGACTACTGAGGATTATGAATGGAGCGTTTCGTTTGAAGTAGCCCTGCTGACCTTCCCTAATATGCCTATATTCGGGGCTGAAAAATCATATGATTCAGGTGTTAGACCTCTTTTCTTGGACGGCGGCGTGGATGTGGACAGCTACGTAGACTAACAATTATACCTTGACATATAAGTATAAAAATGTTTTAATGTTTGGAATACCATTTCAATCGGGAGAATATATATGTTAGAATATTTTAGTTCAACAACTAAAACCACAATATAGGGTTTGCCCCTCTAAAGGAACAAACCCGGTTCACGTTTTTTGAGTTTGTACCTGTGGTTGAAGTTTTGGATTTATTGATTGAGGCCATTTGGGCAAACGCCTGGATGGCCTGTTTTTATATGCTGTGCCTTTTAAAACTTGAAAAAATAGCTAATATACATTATAATATCCTGTAGTTGCATGGTGGAAAATCAAGGATTAACATAGATGAGGAGGAAATATGATAAATGTAAGTTTGCCTAGCGGCGATATAAAGCAGTTTGAAGGTTCGGTTAACATGTTTGAAATCGCAAAAAGTATAAGTAATTCGTTGGCGAAAAAGGCCCTTGCTGCAAAAGTGGATGGACAAGCGGTGGATATGGGATACGTACTTGAAAAGGACGCCAGCGTGGAGCTTATAGTGCCTGAAACTGAGGACGGGGTAGATGTTATAAGACACAGTACCGCTCACTTGATGGCTCAAGCGGTAATCAGGCTCTTTCCTGGTACTAAGGTTGCCATAGGTCCTTCGATAGAGTACGGATTCTACTATGACTTCGATCCAAAGGAGCAGTTTACAGAAACTGATCTGGAAAAGATAGAAGACGAAATGAGAAGGATAATAAAAGAGGATGTGCAGATAGAGAGATTTGAGATGTCTAGGGAAGATGCAATAAAGTATTTCGAGGACTTAGGAGAAGAGTACAAGGTTGAGATAATAAGAGATATAGCCAAAGGCGAGATGCTTAGCTTCTACAAACAGGGGGATTTTGTGGACCTGTGTAGGGGGCCGCATGTACCGTCGACGAGATATCTGAAGGCGTTTAAATTGAGATCTCTTGCGGGCGCTTACTGGAGAGGTAGCTCGGACAACAAGATGCTTCAAAGAATATACGGATTCGCCTTCTCGAGCGACAAAGAGCTAAAGGATCACTTAAAGTTCCTGGAAGAGGCTGAGAAAAGGGACCACAGAAAGCTAGGAAAAGAACTTGACCTTTTCTTTATGTCGGAGTACGGACCTGGATTCCCGTTTTTCCTTCCAAAGGGTATGGTAATAAGAAATGTACTGGAGGACCTCTGGAGAAAAGAACATACGAAAGCAGGATATCAAGAAGTAAAGACCCCTATTATGCTAAACAAAGAGCTTTGGGAAACTTCTGGGCACTGGTACAACTACAGGGAAAATATGTATACTTCTGAAATAGACGAGACTGTCTTCGCCATAAAGCCAATGAACTGTCCTGGAGGGGTGCTGGCTTATAAACATGGGATGCATTCTTACAAAGACCTACCTATAAGAATGGGAGAACTCGGACTTGTTCACAGGCATGAATTTTCTGGGGCGCTTCATGGTCTGATGAGGGTAAGGAACTTCACCCAGGACGATGCCCATATATTCATGACTCCGGAACAGATAGAACAAGAGATCATAGGTGTAATAGAGCTTATAGACAAGTTTTACAGCGGACTTTTCGGATTTGAATACAGAATAGAGCTATCTACAAAACCTGAAAAAGCCATTGGCGACGCCGCTATATGGGACAAGGCGGAAACCGCCCTTGAAAACGCCATGAAAAAACTGGGGAAAGCTTACAAGATAAATCCTGGTGACGGGGCATTCTACGGGCCTAAGCTTGACTTCAAGATAAAGGACTGTATAGGAAGGGAATGGCAATGCGGGACTATACAGCTAGATTTCAACCTGCCTGAAAGGTTCGACATTTCCTACATAGGCGAGGACAATGACAAGCACAGGCCGGTAATGGTGCACAGGGTAATATACGGAAGTATCGAGAGATTTATCGGTATACTGATAGAGCACTACGCAGGAGCCTTCCCTCTATGGCTTGCACCTACCCAGGTAAAGATACTGACTATAAACGACGATGTAATACCTTATGCGAAGGAGGTCGCTTCTATCCTGGAATCTGAGGGTGTAAGAGTAGAGCTAGACAGCAGAGCAGAAAAGATAGGTTATAAAATAAGGGAAGCAAACGGTAAGTATAAAATACCTGTACAGCTTATTATCGGTAAGTCCGAGGTAGAAAACAGAGAAGTGAATATAAGAAGGTTTGGTTCGAAGGACCAATTTACACAAGCTCTTTCTGAATTTGTAACTGCGATAAAGGAAGAGACTAGAATAAAATTTGATATGGACAAGCTAGGGAATAAGTAGTATATTAAAGACAGGAGTAATCTTCTGTCTTTAATTTTTAAACTGATTATAAATATTATTTAGGGGGAGATAAAAAATGCACGGTAGAAGAATGACTTATAATTTAGACGAAAAACAGGTGTCAAAGGCGATCAACAAGGTGTTTTTGTGGATGTTCTCGGCTCTTCTGGTGACTTTTATCACGGCGGCTTATATTTTTTCTAATCCGAACCTTTACCAGGCGGTTTTAAGGAGTTATATGCCTGTGGTAATTATGCAGTTTGGAGTCGTTATGTTTTTTTCTTTTATGATAAATAAGATATCAGCAGCTACGGCAAAAATTTTGTTCTACCTCTATGCGGCGCTTACGGGGGTTACTTTTTCCGTACTTGGAATGGTGTTTTCTGCGGGGTCTATAACTTTGGTATTGGCTTTAACAACTGTCCTGTTTGCCGTAATGGCCATTTACGGATATGTGACGAAGGAGGACCTCAGTAAGTACACATCGCTTCTGACTGTAGGGCTTATAATTTTGGTGGTGGCCTCACTTTTAAACATGTTCCTTATAAAAGGGCCTATGTTTTACATGATGATTTCGTATTTTGGTGTAATACTTTTTATAGCTCTTATAGGCTATGACGTCAATAGAATAAAATACATGCTTATGGAGATATCGGATGGCGATGAGGAGCTGTTGGCTAAGTACTCAATATTCGGGGCCCTAAAGTTATATTTGGATTTTATAAACCTTTTCGTATATCTTTTGAGAATATTTGGAAGGTCAAGAGATTAAGGCGCGATTCGCGCCTTTTTAATTTTTTAAGAGGATTTTCATGTGGATATTGTAAGTAGTATAATATCGGATTTGTTTAGGGGGGGTAGATATGGAAGATGCTGTTTTTATATCAAGAGATTTGAAAGAAAAAATACCTGATTTCCTTAAAAATCGAAAAATGGAAGTATTGTTATTGAGCGAATCTGCTTATGAAGGGGATTTTGAAACTGTGGAAAAAATAGCCTGTACAATGAAAGATATAGCTGATGATTATGGGTTTTATGAGATATATAAACTAGGAGACGATATAGAAAGGTCGGCTAAAAAAAGAGAATTTTCCAAGATAATAAAGGCTGTGGAAGAACTTGATGAAGAACTTGATGATATAACTATAGTGTATGTGTAGGCCGGCATTCTTAAGTGACTTATAGTAAGAGTGGATATCGCAAAAGACCTCGTATAACAAGGTCTTTTTTATTTTCCAAATGTTTGAAAAAATAGGATAGATATGATATAATTCTTAAGTTACAGAGGGTTTAATTCTTTGATTAATATTTATTATAAAAGGTGGATGAATGAAGAGCGGTATCGTTTTGAGAAAGGTAAAAAACTTAGATGATTTAGGCCTTATTGAGAAATGGGAGAATGACCTTGAGATAAGGCCATATTTTTTTCCAAATTTTAAAGTGGAAGATGATTTTGAGCGTATCGGGAAACATGAAGTTATCAAGCGTATAGGCAAGTATAGCAAGACTGTCTATATGGTTGAATTCCAGGGTGAAACTGTGGGTTATGTCTGTTGCGACACTGCAGTGGGCTGCTTTTCCGAAAACAGCAAAAGGCATGCTTTGGTGCAAATGGTAATAGGGGAGAAAAATTACTGGGATCTGTGCTTGGAAAAAACAGCTCTCTCAGAAATTGAGGGAATGATGTCTGGAGTTGGAGTAAAAAGAGCTGAGCTTAGCGTATTTTCGTTCAATGAAAGGGCGCTTTCTCTTTATCATGAATTAGGATACAGAGAGGTAGACGTAAATGAGATGGGCACCTATGCCTTTGGTGGCTGGCACAGGGATATAAGAATGGGGAAGGATTTATAAAAGAGGAGTAAGGATATGAACAACGATTTTAAAATATATGTGGCGCCCATAGCAGGAGTAACCGATTACAGCTACAGGAGGATACTAAATGAGTTTGATCCTGACTTGGTGTTTACAGAAATGGTCAGCTCCAACGCAGTGATGATGGCCAACGAAAAAACCGTTGGGCAGCTTTTGAGGCTTAACCCTGGGGATGGGGTACAAATATTCGGCAGGGACATAGAGTACATGAAGGATAGTGCTAAATTTTCTGAGGGTGCCGGGGCAAAAAAAATAGACGTAAACCTTGGTTGCCCCATGCCAAAGATAGTAAAGAACGGATACGGATCGGCACTGTTAGCCGACCCGGAACATGTGAAAAAGATGATGTATGAGTTAAGGGAATCCTTAAGTGACGACACCACACTTTCCATGAAGATAAGGATAGGGTATAAACAGCATAAAAACCCTCTTGAGATGGCGGAGATAGCCCAAGATCTAGGCTTAAGCCATATAACTATTCACGGTAGGACAAGGGAACAAATGTACAGCGGTGAAGCGAATTGGGAGGCAATAAAGCGAGTGAAGGAAGAGGTGTCCATACCTGTTATAGGCAACGGGGATTTGTTTACTGCAGAAGATGCCCTTGAGAGGGCAAAAATGGCGGGAGTAGACGGAGTTATGCTGGCTAGGGGTATTTTTGGGAACCCTTGGCTCATAAGGCAGATCAGGGAGATAATGGAAACCGGGGAAGTGAAAACCCAGGTGACTGCTGATGATAAGATAGATATGGCGATAAAACATATTGGTTATGTAATGGAGGATGTCCCTGACAGGGATTTCTACTTTGAAATAAGAAAACATCTTTGCTGGTACATAAAGGGGCTCAAGCATTCGAGTCAGGTGAAAAACCTGATAAACAGGTCTCAAAACTACGAAGAACTTATAGAGATTTTGGAGAAGCTGAGAGAAATAAACAAAAAATGCGAGGTGTAGGATAAACATGGTTAAAGAAACACCGCTTATGAAACAATACAAGGAGATAAAGTCCCAGTACGAGGACTCCATACTTTTCTTCAGGTTGGGGGATTTTTACGAGATGTTTTTCGATGATGCTGTGACTAGCTCGAAAGAACTCGGCATAACCCTTACCAGCAGAAACAAGGAGAAAGATCAGGAAATCCCGTTGGCGGGGGTCCCGTTCCACTCGGCGGCATCCTACATAAGCAAGCTCGTTGCCAAGGGATATAAAGTGGCTATATGCGAGCAGGTGGAAGACCCTAAAGAAGCCAAGGGGATAGTGAAAAGAGAGGTAATAAAGGTAATAACACCGGGAACGGTGATAGATACCGAGTACCTTGACGAAAAAAGCAACAACTACCTATTGGGGATAGAAGCCGAAGGCGAGGTCGCAGCACTGGCATACGTGGACATCACAACCGGTGAGTTCAGGGTTACAGAAGTAAGCGGCGAAAACCTGATACTCAAGGTATTGAATGAAGTGCATAAGGTTGCACCAAACGAGATAGTGGTGAACGAGGCGGTGTACAATAAATATAAACAGGAACTCGATAACTACGCCTCCTTGAGTGAGGTTGTAGTAAACAGGGTAAAAGGGCCAAAAAACTGTGAGGAACTATTGAAAGATTACTTTAATGTAGTATCCTTGGAAAGCTACGGTTTGTCCCAAAAAGAAGTAAGCATCCTTGCGTGCGGTATGACTTTGAATTATGTGCTTGAGCTTCAAAAACATGCCGAACTTCCCATAGACAGGATATCATACGACAGCGTGGAAGAGTACATGGAGCTTAACTTAACCACGCAAAGAAATCTGGAGCTGACGCGAAACCAGAACGAAAAAACCAGCCACGGAACCCTGCTTTGGGTCTTGGATAGGTGTAAAACCTCCATGGGAACCAGACTTTTGAAAAAGTTCATAAAAAATCCCCTTATGAATCCTGAAAAAATAAGGGAAAGGCAGGGAGATATTGGTTATTTTATAGAAGAGGTGCTGGTGCGCGAAGAGATAAAGGAAAAACTGAAAGAGGTATACGACCTGGAGAGGCTCATGGGAAAAATAATCCTGGGGACTGAAAACGCTAGGGACCTAATAGCCATGAAGAAATCCATAAAAGCCGTACTGGAAATAATAAAGGTTTTGGGCGAGAAACAGCTGTTTCAAACAAATATAGAAGAGCTTATAGGCATATATAACCTAATAGAGGAGTCTATATGTGATGAACCGCCTTTTTCTGTGAGAGAAGGGGATATAATAAAAAGGGGGCATGACAGCTACCTAGACGAGTTGCACCAAATCTCTAAATCGGGCAAAGACTACCTAATAGCAATAGAAACAAAGGAGAAAGAAAAAAGCGGTATAAAGAATTTGAAGATAAAGTACAACAAGGTGTTCGGATACTTTTTGGAGGTAACAAAATCCAACATACACCTGGTTCCGCAAGATTACATAAGGAAGCAGACACTTTCGAATTCTGAAAGGTATATAACGTCTGAACTTAAGGAGTACGAGTCTAAGATACTAAATGCCAAAGAGAAGATAGAAGCGCTTGAGTACGAACTTTTCAAAAGAGTATCAGCTAGGATAAAGGATAGCAAACTGCTGATAAAGGAGCTGTCTTACGGGGTTTCATACCTGGACGTAACAGTATCTTTATCGGATGTGGCCACGAAAAATAACTATGTGCGCCCTGAAATAAGCGCGGGTTATGGCCTGGAGATAAAAGACGGCAGGCATCCAATAGTGGAAAAGCTTATAGGGGAAGAAAAATTTGTAAAAAACAGCATAAAAATGGATGAAGAAGAGAGAATAATAATATTAACCGGGCCAAACATGGCAGGTAAATCTACATATATGAAGCAGAACGCACTTATAATACTAATGGCACAGATAGGCTCTTATGTGCCGGCATCCTATGCCAAGATAGGTGTAGTGGACAAGATATTCACAAGAGTAGGGGCTAGCGACGATTTAGTCAGTGGGCAGTCTACCTTTATGGTGGAAATGAGCGAGGTAGCCAATATAGTGAATAACTCGACAGAAAATTCGTTTGTTATTTTAGACGAAGTCGGAAG
The DNA here is from genome assembly GCA_963675185.2 of uncultured Ilyobacter sp. Lineage (GTDB taxonomy): Bacteria > Fusobacteriota > Fusobacteriia > Fusobacteriales > Fusobacteriaceae > Ilyobacter_A. Next base: position 628,785 of record CAXXOH010000003.1, on the reverse strand, counting down.
GGGGACTTCAACTTTTGATGGTATATCCATAGCCAGCTCCATAACCGAGTACATACACGATAAAATAGGAGCCAAGACTATTTTTGCTACTCACTACCACGAACTGACAGAGCTTGAAAATAATTACGAAAAAATGGTGAACTTCAGGATAGAGGTAAAGGAAACCCAGGAAAGCGTGATATTTCTCAGAGAGATAGTCAGGGGAGGAGCAGACAAGTCGTATGGTATAGAGGTAGCTAGGCTTGCCGGTCTGCCAAAGGAAATATTGAAAAAGTCCAAACACACACTGAAACTGCTGGAAGAAAAGAGAGCCATAATAGAGAAAAAGATAAAAGGGGAGCAGCTACTGCTTTTCGGAGCTCAAAATGTTGCACCTGCCATCGAGGATGAAGAAGAGCCAAAGGAAATTTTAAGTGAGGGGAAAAAGCTTGTTTTGGAGGAGTTGGAAGCTATGGATTTAAACAACACTACACCATTGGATGCTCTTTTCAAGCTAAATGAACTCAAAAAGAAGTTGAGAGAGGAGCTATAAGCTCAGGAGGAATTAATGTTAAAAAAAATTCTTTATATATTGGCAGCCCTTCTATTCGTTTTGTTTGTATATTTTAACTACTTCAAAGAGGAATCCCCTCTGAAGTTCGACCTTACAGACATAATAGAAACCAGGGGGGTTGTGTACAAGTCAAAAGACTACAAACTCAGGGCTGAAACACAAATAGATGACATAGAGAAAAAAGAAACATCTTTTAAGAATGCAAAGGCCATTTTTAAGAATATGAGTATAAGTTCAGATAGTGCTTTTATAGATGCACTTAAAAACCTGGTGCTGTCCGGTAACATAGATGGAGTCGGCAAGAATGGTTGGAAGATAAACGCAAAGAGTGCCAGCTATTTTGCAGAAATGGAAAAACTCTATTCTGAAGAAGGGGTAACTGCGTATAACGAGGAGAAAAAAATCTCCATATTTGGAGACCGCTTTGAAAGCGATAAGAGCATGGACGACATGGTACTATCTGGCAATATAACTGTAAGAACAGAAAGCCTTAGCTTGAATGGGGAGAAAGCTCATTACAGCGACACTACCGAGATGCTCGACATGGACGGCGGGATAGAATTCTCAGTTGTTTCCAAAGATGGCGGCACTCCGATAACAGGTAGATTTGACAGCTTGGAGTATGACGGCAAGAAGAAAATTGCAAGGGGGCATGGCAACCTTGTGGCGGATTACGATGGCATGAAAATGAGTGGAAGAGAGTTCGTCTACTACGAAAACAGCGGGGATTTTGAAGTCCTAGAAAACTTAAAGGTTACTGGTGATGGAGTAGACTTAGGGTTAAAAAAAATATATTACAATAATTCCAAGAGAGAAATGGACCTTTATGGAGAAATAATCGGTAAGAGCGAGGGGTACAGCTTTTCTGCAAACAGCGGTGTGTATTATCCTGATAGAAAAATACTGAAAATAAGCGATGATGTATCTGTGTTTGGGCAAAAAGGAGACAAGCTTATAGCAGAGCTTGTAGAGTACAATACAGCCACGGGAGAAGCTGTATTTTTAGCACCCAGCAGGGGCAAAGTGGAGTATGTGTCCGCCAAGGAGAGGCTGTCTAGCAAAAATTTTAACTACAACCTGAAGACAAAAGAGCTGTCTGCTGCCAATGGCTACACCTATAGAGGTGAAAAATACACTAGTACCGGTGACAGCATACTGTACAACACAGATACCAAGAAAGGGGTGCTGAAAAATGCGAGGGTAGAAGACGGGAAAAACCGTTTAACGGCTACTGAAACCAATGTTGACTTTTCGCAGTTAAAGCACACTTTCAAAGGGAAGGTATCTGCCACATACGGAGATTATATAATAAGCTCTAAAAGTGCAGTTGTGGATGAGGCCTCAGAAAAAATAAGTTTTGACAGCTATTTTAAAATAATACAGCCAAAAAAGAAGCTTGAGATATCAGGTGATAGCGGCTATTATTCAGACAGGATTAAAAAAGCTGAAGTCACAAAAAATGCGAAAGTGCTAAACTCTGAATACTCCATTGATAGCAGAAGTGCAGAGTACGACCTGGACACTGATGAAGCTAATTTTAATGGAAATATATTTGCAAAAGATTTGGATAAAGGACATGAACTCAGGGCGGAAGAGGCGATATACAAGAAAGATAGTTTTATTAAATTAACTGGAAACGTAGAGATGAAGATAGATGGCTACACAATATCCTCTAAAAAGGCTGACTATGATAAAACAAAAGAGCTCATATACCTTCCCGGAGAAATAGAGTTTTCTGGAAGTGGTATAAAAGGCAGGATGTACGAAGGGTATTACGACCTGCAGAAAAAGAGCTTTACCGGGAGAAGCTTCTATGCAGTTTCACAGGGGAGGGAACTAAAAGGGAAAAATGGACATTACAGTTCAGAGGAAAAAGTCCTAAGGCTTTCAGGGGATGTTACGGTAAAGGATGCTGAGATGGAAGCGATGTCACAGGGGATAACTTACTACATCCCTACTTCTTATGCGGTATCTGAAAAAGACGTGAGTATTAAATATGGTGGCATAAATTTGGATTCCAAATGGGCCCAAGTGGATATGGACGCAGACACGGCAGAGGGAGGAGACGTTACTTTTCGAGATAGCTCTGGGGAGAGTGTCTCTGGAGACGGGTACTTTGCGGATTTTAAAAACAACGTGATGGAAGTTAGTGGAAAGGTAAGCGGAGTACTTGTGGCAAAGGGAGACAAAGATATAAAGTTCAGTGCAGGCGAAGAAAAACTTTATTTCAAAGGCGATTTGCTTAAGCTGTTATTGAGAAAAGATGGCGGGAGTTACTCCGTATACAAAAGTGAGCTTAGAAACAACGCTGACCTAAACTATGGAGATTACCGTATCTTTACCCAAAAACTTGAGTTGGACCACTTTTCTAGGGAAGCGGTATCAAACGGAAACTCTAAGCTTCAGAAATCGGACGGCAGTGAAATTTCTTCTGATAAGCTCAGATTTAACTCAAACACAAAAGTCGCAGTAGCTGAAGGTAATGTTAGTATGAAAAGCATTTTGAAGGATTCGGGGGAAGTGCGTGTAAGCTCGGACTACGCCAAGTACGACGATGTTAACAGGAGAAGTGAGTTCATAGGGAATGTGGTATTACAGAAGGGTGGAACTACAATGTGGTCCGACGAGGGTTACTACGATATGCGAAAAGAACAGGTAAAAGGCAAGGGGAACGTTTTTGTAGAACATTTAAGCGAAGTAGAAAGCGACAGAAAAAAAGAGGAAAAAAAGAGGCAGAGTGTTCTGAAAAATATACAAACTGCTATGGACAAGGTAGGGATTCAAAGCCTAGTTAGAAACTCTGTGTCCAAGCTGGATCTCCCGGTTTCTCATGGAGAAGTCTTGATAGATTGGGATTCCAGTGATGTGAAAACTATCGGGAAAAACGGTAAAGTGAACCACCCTGGATACCTTGCTGGGGATTCACTGGTAAAATTAACCGGAACCTTCACTATGGATGGCGTAAGCAGGAAAAAAGATTACTATGTAAAGGTTGAGAAGGAAGTAAAAGAAAAATACTTAAGCAGAGAGCTTTCCAAGTTTGAACTGGGAGTCTACCCTGAAGGAGCAGTAGCGGTAGAATTACCTAAAAATATTTCCGATATTAAGTTAGAGTGGCAATCATTAGGCGGATTTATAGATTCTAACGGGAAGATAGTCGGGAAACCGAAAAACGGGCCTGTATTAAAAGCTTTATTCAGGTTGGAGGACAAACGTTCTCAGAAGATCTTTTCTGCAGTTATAAAAAACAGAGAACTCAGATTTGTTGCCGAATAAAACTATAAAGGAGCTAAACTTATGAAATCAATTATAGCCCAGGACCTGTGCAAGTCGTATAAGAAAAGAAGAGTTGTAAACGGAGTGAGCCTTGAGATAAATAAGGGCGAGATAGTGGGGCTTCTCGGTCCAAACGGTGCCGGGAAAACAACCACCTTTTATATGATAACTGGAATAGTCAAGCCGGAAACAGGTAGTGTATTCTTGAATGAGGTGGACATAACTGGGTACCCGATGTATAAGAGGGCAAGACTTGGCATAGGGTATCTGGCTCAAGAACCGTCTGTTTTTAGAAATCTTACCGTTGAGGAAAACATACTCTCCATACTGGAGATGAGGAATATAGAAAAGAAAGACAGGATTGAGAGGATGGAGAATCTGCTGGATGAGTTTAAGCTCACCCACGTCTCAAAATCTCTGGGATACTCCCTATCTGGCGGGGAGAGGAGAAGGGTCGAAATAGCAAGGACAATAGCAAACGATCCCGATTTCATACTTTTGGATGAACCTTTTGCAGGGGTGGACCCCATAGCAGTGGAGGATATACAGAATATAGTGAGATACCTCAAAGAAAAGGGGTTGGGGATACTGATTACTGACCACAGTGTAAGGGAAACCCTGAGTATAACAGAAAGGGCCTATATAATGGCCGAAGGAAAGGTGCTGATAAGCGGTACCCCTGAAGAGATTTCAAATGATGATACAGCAAGAAGAGTATACCTAGGTCAGGGGTTCAAATTGGATTGATTTCCTTGTTCTCTTGTTTTGCCATCAAATAAATTAATTTGACAATTAATTTTAAATCTTATATTATATCTTTGGAAAATAGGCGTTAAGGAAGGAGAACAAAATGCTTTCAGGAAACGAAATAAGAAGCAAGTTTATAGAATTTTTTAAAGAAAAAGATCATAAGCACTATGAAAGTGCATCACTTATACCGGACGACCCTACCCTGCTTTTAACGGTAGCAGGAATGGTTCCGTTTAAACCGTTTTTTTTGGGGCAAAAAGAAGCTCCTAATAAAAGGGTGACAACATATCAAAAGTGCATCAGGACAAATGACCTTGAAAACGTGGGGAAAACAGCAAGACACCATACTTTTTTCGAGATGCTTGGAAACTTTTCTTTTGGAGACTACTTTAAAGAGGAGTCTATCGAGTGGTCATGGGAATTCGTGACTGAGGTTCTAAAACTAGATAAAAGCAAGCTTTGGATATCAGTTTACAACGATGATGACGAGAGTGAAAAAATTTGGATTGAAAAAATAGGCGTTCCAAAGGATAGGGTAGTAAGGCTAGGGGAAGACGACAACTGGTGGGCAGCAGGTCCTACAGGATCATGCGGACCTTGTTCTGAAATACATTATGACCAAGGGGAGCATTTCGGGTGCGGGCCTGATTGTAAGCTCGGCTGTGAATGCGACAGCGATAGGTACTTAGAGATATGGAACCTAGTGTTCACAGAGTGGAACAGGCTGGAAGACGGGTCACTAGCACCTCTTCCTAAGAAAAATATAGATACTGGAGCAGGACTTGAAAGAATAGCGGCTATAGTTCAGGGGAAAGAAAACAACTTCGAGTCAGACCTTTTATTCTCAATCCTTGAAGCTGCAGCTAAAGAGTGCGGAGTGGCGTACAAAGAAAGCGGGAACAAGGATTTTTCCCTAAAAGTTATAACAGACCACACCAGGGCGATAACTTTCCTTGTAAACGACGGCGTACTTCCGTCAAATGAAGGGAGAGGATATGTCCTAAGAAGGATACTTAGAAGGGCTGCAAGACACGGAAGACTTCTAGGAAAACAAGAAATTTTCCTTTACAAACTGGTTGATGTTGTAGTAGATATAATGGGTGGAGCTTACCCTGACATTATAGGAAATAAAGAACACATAAAGAAAGTTATAAAAATAGAGGAGGAGAAATTCTCCCACACCTTAGACCAAGGTATACAGATGGTAAACGACGATTTAGACAAGCTAAAGTCGGAAGGTATCGATAAACTGGATGCCGAAACAGTATTCAAACTTTACGACACATACGGGTTCCCTTATGAGCTTACAGAAGAGATCTGTAATGAGCACTCTATAAAAATAAGCTTTGACGAGTTCAAAGAAAAAATGGAGGAGCAAAAAGAGAGGGCTAGGAGCGCAAGAGAGATAGTTAAAGAAAAAGGACAAGATAAGTTCATAGAAGAGTTTTATGACAAATATGGCAAGAGCATATTCGACGGTTATGAAAACTTCGAGACGGAAGGAGTAGTATACCATTCAAAAGAACTTCCTAACGGAAAATACCTTGTTATATTTGACAGAACACCTTTTTATGCGGAGTCTGGAGGACAGGCTGCAGACCACGGAACTATATCCGGGGAAGGCATAAAGGGAATGGTAATTGATGTGCAAAAGCAAAAAGAGATATACATGCATACTGTTGAAATAGAAGAGGGAGCAGAAAATCTAAAAAAAGGTGTAAAGCTGCACCTAGCTGTGGATAAAGCAAGAAGGAATCAGATCAAGAGAAATCATACTGCAACACATCTTCTACAAAAAGCTTTAAAAGAAGTGGTGGGTGCCCACGTTCAACAGGCAGGGTCACTTGTTGACGAAGATAGATTGAGGTTTGACTTTACCCATTATGAGGCGGTAACAAGGGAACAAATTGAAAAGGTTGAAGAAATAGTGAACAAGGTTGTATTTGAAAACCTTGAAGTAGATGTAAAACTAATGGATATAGAAGAAGCAAAAGAAAAAGGTGCAACGGCGCTTTTCGGGGACAAGTATGGAGACCTTGTGAGGGTCGTGGATGTACCCGGGTTTTCTATGGAACTTTGCGGCGGGACTCATGTGGATAGAACAGGAGAAATCGGACTTTTTAATATACTAACTGAAACCGGTATAGCTGCTGGGACTAGAAGGATAGAGGCAACCACTGGTTACATGAGTTTTAAAGTGGTAAACGAGATGGAAAAAGTTATGATAAATGTTGCCGATGCACTTAAAACAGACACTGGACACATTGAAGAAAAAGCTGCGAAGCTCATGGAGGAACTAAAAGAGACACAGAAAGAACTAGATAAATACAAGTCTAAGTTGGCTACTTATGAGGCCAACCAGCTGTTTGATGACGTAGAGGAGATAAACGGCGTAAAAGTACTAGTAAAATCATTTAAAGATAAAGAGGCTGGATCACTTAGGGAGATAGTCGACAAAGCCAAGGATAAACTTGGATCTTGCGTGGTAATACTTGGTACCGACAACGGCAAGGCTGTGTTTTCGGTAGGGGTCACCAAAGACCTTATAGGAAAGGTAAGAGCAGGGGACTTAGTAAAGGAGATTTCCAATATAGCCGGAGGAAATGGTGGGGGAAGACCGGACTTTGCCCAAGCTGGAGGAAAAGACGGATTTAAAGTTCTCGAGGCAGTAGAGTTTGGTAAGAAATTGTTGAATGATAAATTATAAAGTAAGGGTGAGTTATGCTCACTTCTTGCTTTTTATACGGGAGAAAGTTTTATGAAGAAATACTTGGCACTTGATATAGGAGATGTGCGCATAGGGGTAGCGAAATCTGATGTACTCGGGATGTTCGCATCGCCTCTCGAGGTTATCGACAGGAGAAAAACAAAGGCCGTAAAGCGTATAAAAGAAATTTGCGAGAGTGAAAATACCAAAAATATAGTGGTAGGGATCCCAAAAAGCCTTGATGGTTCTGAAAAAAGGCAGGCTGAAAAAGTCAGGGAGTTTATCGATAAGCTAAAAAAGGTGATAAAAGACCTCGATATAATTGAGGTGGATGAAAGATTTTCAACTGTTTCTGCAGACAGGATGTTAAATGAAATGACTAAAAAAGATGCAAAACAAAAAAGAAAAGTTGTAGACAAGGTAGCTGCGACAATTATTTTGCAAACATACCTTGATATGAACAGCAGAAAATAAAAAGAGTTTTTTAACTCTACGAGGGAGGACATCATGAGAAAATCGCTAGTTATCAAGCTTGTGCTAATTTTTATTATCTTGTGCGGTGCCGCGTGGCTGAGTTTTGTAAAGCCAACAAAATTAGGACTTGACCTAAAAGGTGGAGTTTACGTGGTTCTTGAGGCGCAGTCTGAAGATGGTAAAGAGATAGACAACGAGGCCATGGATAGGCTTACAGAGGTTCTTGACAGAAGAATAAATGGACTTGGAGTTGCGGAATCGGTCGTACAAAGATCAGGGGAGAAAAGGGTTATAATCGAATTGCCTGGTGTAGAAGATACTGAGGAAGCCATAAAATTAATCGGTAAAACAGCTCTTTTGGAATTTAAGCTGGTGAACAATGACGGGAGCTTAGGAGAAACTCTTTTGACAGGAAAAGATCTTGTAAAAGCAGATGTAAGTTATGATAATTTAGGAAGACCTCAGATAGCTTTTGAATTGAACACAGATGGAGCAGAGGTATTTGCAAAGATAACCAGAGAGAATATAGGGAAAAAGCTGGCAATAACTCTTGATGGAGAAGTTCAGACGGCGCCGGTTATAAATACTGAAATTCCTGGTGGATCTGGAGTAATAACTGGAAATTATACAGTAGAAGATGCCAAGGCTATGGCTACATTGCTTAATGCAGGGGCTTTACCTGTAAAGGCAGAAATACTTGAAACGCGTTCTGTAGGGGCTTCATTGGGAGACGTATCTATAAACAAAAGTAAAAAAGCTGCAGTAATTGCCGTTATGCTGATAACAGCATTTATGCTTATATGGTATAGAATTCCAGGCTTGGTTGCAGACCTAGCATTATTAAGTTTTGGACTAATAGCTTTTGGAACGCTAAACTTTTTAGATGCCACACTGACACTTCCGGGTATAGCAGGACTAATACTATCACTTGGTATGGCAGTAGACGCCAATGTAATAATATTTGAGAGGATAAAGGAAGAGTTAAGGTATGGCAACACAATTTTATCGTCTATAGAAGTAGGTTTCAAAAAAGCATTTGTGGCTATTTTTGACTCTAATCTTACGACTCTTATAATAACGTTTATACTTTTTACTATGGGGACAGGTCCCGTAAAAGGGTTCGCCATAACATTGACAATAGGTATACTTGCCTCTATGTTTACGGCTATAACATTTACCAGACTTTTACTAAAAGGTTTCGTAATTTTATTTAAGATTGAGAAGCCTCAACTATTTGGTGTTAGGGGGAACTAAAAGGTGAAGATAGATATTATAAGAAATACAAAAATTTGGCTGGGTGTTTCAGGGGTTTTAATATTAATATCGTTATTGGGCATTATTTTCAAAGGCTTAAACTACGGAATAGACTTTACTGGCGGGAATCTGTTTCAGCTGAAATTTCAAGAAGAGGTGTCCCTGCAGAAATTAAATCCCGTGCTGGATGGGATAGCTTCGAATATACCGCAGCTAGACTCTAGAAGCAGGAAGGTTCAAATCTCAGAGGACAATGTTTCAATAATAAGAACTTTGGAGATGTCCGAAGAGCAAAAAACCGAGTTTTTAAATGGTGTAGAAGCTTATTCTAAATATGAACTTCAAAAAAGCGAAAAAGTAGGGGCAACTATAGGATCTGAGCTCAAAAGGACAGCGATATACGCCCTTATAATAGGTGGAATATTAATAGTTATGTATATAACACTTAGATTTGAATTTAAGTTTGCAATAGCGGCTATAATTGCACTTTTCCATGATATAATCATATCAGTTGGATTTATAGCAATTTTAGGTTACGAGTTGAACACTCCTTTTATAGCAGCTTTATTAACTATACTAGGCTATTCCATTAATGATACAATAGTAGTTTTTGATAGGATAAGAGAAAATCTGAGAAGAAAAAAAGTTGTCTCATTAGCGGAATCCATAAATATAAGTATTAATCAAGTTATGACAAGATCTATTAATACATCTCTAACTACATTTTTAGCTATTATAGCTATCCTAATATTTGGTGGAGATTCGCTTAAGACATTTATAACTACTTTGTTAATAGGGGTTGTTGTAGGGACATATTCTTCTATATTTGTTGCGAGTCCAGTTGTAAATATCTTAGAAAAGAAACAATCAGTAACGGAGGTTTAGTAATGAGGTACACTTGTGAAGAAATTGGAGCAAATGCTGGGAAAATATGGGAAAGTTTAAGTAGTACACCTACTCAAACGCTTTCATCACTTGAAAAAACTACGGGGTTGAAAAAGGAAGACTTGCTCCTTGCCATAGGTTGGCTTATGAAAGAAGAAAAACTTTTTTCTGAAAGATTTGGTAAATCTATAAAATTTTCACTAAAGTAGAATATATTCCCTTGCCGAAAGGCAAGGGAATATTAAAATACGGAATAGTTTGTGAGTTTTAATGATTTATTGAATTTATATTTTTTACTTTTCCTAATTAATAAAGGAAGAAAAGAGTGAGTAAATTCAGTAATTCATTAAGAATACAAGCTCATCAAGTAAAAATTGTGTATATTTAGCGGAATTCGCCAAAATTATTTTGGTAAAATATGGTTTCATGTTAAAATCTATATGGGAATTCCCATATTTTGTTTTTTGAAAAATTATGCCAGAAAGGAAAGATATGACAAGAGTAATTTTAAATAGGGGAAAAGATAGTAAAATAAGAAATTTTTATCCTAATGTGTTTAAGGATGAGATAAAAGAGGTAATAGGCAGCATAAGTAACGGAGACATAGTGGACGTTTGTGATAGCGAGATGGGGTTTGTAGGGAGAGGTTATGTAACTGAAAACACATCGTCCTATATAAGGGTACTGACGACCAAGGATGAGCCTATCGACAAAAATTTTATAATGGATAAAATAAAAAGGGCATATGAAAAAAGAACGCATCTTAATGCTGAAACCAACTCAGTTAGGGTATTTTTTTCAGAAGCGGATGGACTACCTGGCCTTATAGTTGATAAATTTGATAAATATTTGTCAGTTCAATTTAGAAATTCCGGTATAGAAGTATTTAGAAAAGAAGTAATAAATGCCTTAAAAAAACTTATAAAGCCTAAGGGTATCTACGAAAGGTCTGATGTTGAAAACAGGGCGATTGAAGGAGTAGAGCAAAAAACCGGTGTGATATACGGAGAGATACCGGAAGAGATCATAATGGAAGACAACGGGCTAAAATATATAGTAAACATAGCCGAAGGCCAAAAGACAGGTTTTTTTCTAGACCAGAGGGAAAGTAGAAAATTTATTAGAAAATACCTCGACACAAACACAAGGTTTTTAGATGTGTTTTCTTCCAGTGGTGGATTTTCTATAGCAGCTTTAAAAGAAGGGTGCCAAAAGGTAGTTGCTATAGACAAAGAACCGTATGCCATTAAGCTTTGCCATGAAAACTATAAGTTAAATGGATTCGATGGGAAATTTGATACAAATGAAGGGGATGCATTCACGCTGCTTGAGGTAATGGCTAAACGTGGAGAAAAGTATGATGTGATAACTTTAGATCCGCCATCACTAATTAAGAAAAAAGCAGATATAAGAAGAGGCAGAGATTTTTTCTATAAACTTTGCAATGATAGTTTTAAAATGTTGGATGAAGGTGGTATACTAGGTGTAATAACATGCGCCTATCATATTTCACTTCAAGACCTCCTAGAGGTGACTAGAATGGCAGCTTCTAAAAATGGAAAACTTTTAGAGGTCATAGGAATAAACTATCAGCCTTCGGATCACCCTTGGGTATTGCATATCCCTGAAACACTATACTTAAAAGCTTTATGGGTAAGGGTAATCTAAAATAAAAAATGGGTGGTAAAAATGTATTTGGATATTTTTTTGATACTAATCATAGCAATAACTATGTTTTTTGGTTACAGAAAAGGATTTCTACTTGAAATTTTTTCATTTGTAGGGGTAGTTGTAGCCGTGTTGGCTACAAAAAATTTGACCCCAAAATTTTTTAAGGTCTTCTCAATAACAGTGGATAAGGAAGACAGATTCAACTATGCTCTTTCATACTTTATAGTTTTCTGTCTTCTATACCTAGCAATAGTTATTTTGACTTATTTTTTAAAAAAAATGAGTCAAGGAGGCATTTTGGGCTTTATAGATAAGTTGGTAGGAGGAGCTATAGGCCTATTTAAAGGACTAATAATATCACTTATAATGCTTATATCTATACTTTTTTTCAGCAAGCACAGCAAAAAAATAGAGAGATTCAGCGAAGACTCTTACATAAGAAAGTATTTTTTAGAATATTCAGTAAAATTTGAAGGGGTATTGCCTCAAGAGATAAAGAAAATGCTAGAAGAGTCCAAATACCAAGAGAGAATTAAAAAGTATCTAGACGAGATTTAAAAATCTTATACAGGGAGAAATGATGAGAACAATAGACAGGTATGTAATAAAGGAGATGCTGCTCCCGGTATGTTTCGGGGTGAGCCTTTTTACATTTATATTTCTTATAGATATCCTAATCCAGATGATGGAAAGTATAATAGTCAACAAGCTGCCTGTAATATCTGTACTGCAGATGTTATCCTACTACCTACCACCGATACTTTCACAGACACTTCCAATGGGATTTTTTCTAGGGGTAATGATAACTTATGGAGGACTTACCAGTACAAGTGAACTTACCGCGATGGTGTCTATGGGGATGAGCTTAAAGAAAGTGATAAAGCCTAGTTTTATGGTGGCTGTTATACTAACAATCTCTGTATTTTTTTTGCAAGAAGAGATAATACCGAGATCTTTTTATAGACTGGGGCAGTTAACAAAGAAAATAGCCTACACAAGCCCTCCAATACAGTTAAAAGGAAAAACCTTTGTAAAGGGGATAGGAGATTATAGCGTTTATATAGATAGTGTAGGAAGTGAGGAAAACAGCGCTAAAAACTTAGTGTTGTTTAGGGACAATGACAACAGTCAATTTCCAACAGTAGCACTGTCAAAACAGACTAAATGGGAAAAATCCAAAATGATAATGGAAGATGTAGAGTTCTATCAGATGGATGAAAATGGGAAAACAGATGTAAGTGGAAGCTTTAGAAAGCAGACTATACCACTAGCATCATTTTTAGATAAAATTAAAGCAAAGGTAGACGACGTGGAAGCCTTGTCGGTTAGAGAGATACTGAAAGAGAGTGCCGGTAAAAGCGGCGAAGAATGGCTGGCTTACAGGGTGGAACTCCATAAAAAGATCGCAGTTCCACTTTCAACAGTACTTTTAGGTATACTGGGGGTTCTACTTTCTGTAGGTCATCACAGGACTGGAAAAGGAGTGAGCTTCGGGATAAGTATAGGAGTGATCTTTTTTTACGTCGCATTTATAAATATTGGTATGGTTATGTCTTCAAAAGGGAAAATCCCACCTGCTTTAGGGATATGGTTTCCCAATGTGGTATTGGCAGTGCTTACCTACATTATGTACTTAAGGAAATCGAGGAGTAGGTAAATGAAAAAAATAGATAGATATATAGTAAAAAATTACCTTAAAGCTGTGTTTTTAAGCTTGTTTGGGTTTTTAAACATATATGTTGTAGCCAGGTTATTTAAAATTATAAAGTACATAACTACAGGAAGAATGACCCTTTCGGATGCTTTTTTGTATCTTTTGACCGACCTTGCCGCCGCCATAGTTGATATGATGCCTCTTGCGGTATTATTGGGTTCGCTTATAACAATCAGTAAAATGGCTAAGAGTCTCGAAGTCATAGCTCTAAAAACATCTGGAGTTAGTTTTTCAAGGATAGTAAGAGGCCCTATAATCCTATCTTTTGTATTGGCTCTTTTTACTTACTGGTTCAACGACAATGTGGTCCCGGTCGCTAAAAAGAGAGCCAGGACACTTAAAAGTGGAGAAATAGAGAAAACATCCAAAAGTAAGAAAAATTTATTTTTCAAAGGGCAGGGACCTTATATATACTATGCAGAAGAGGTGAACGGCCAGAAAGAGTCCATGGTAAATGTAGAGGTTGTGAAGCTTTCTGAAGATATGAGTCAGATCATAGAGGTAATAACTGCAAAAAATGCCAGCTATGTAGAAACTGGCTGGGAATTTTATGACGGAGTAGTAAACAAGATAAAAGAGGGACAAGAGCAGGAATTTTCCACCTATAAGGCACCCTATCTACAGGAAAAGGTGGAAGATTTTTTGGTGGACGAAGTCAGGGCTGAAGAACTACGCATAAAAGAGATGCGACAAGCAGCTAATTTTGTGGGTTCTGTAGGCGGGAACTCCATGGAGATATTAACAGCACTTTACAAGAAGTTATCATATCCTTTCGCCTGTTTTGTAGTGAGTTTTCTAGGCTTGTCTTTGGGGAGCAGATATGTAAGGGGTGGATCTGCCATAAGTATAACCCTAAGTTTAGTTTTAGGCTACTCATATTACGTAGTTCAGGCTAGCTTGGAAGCTATGAGTCAAGGTGGAATGATTCCCCCAATAATAGGCGCTTGGGTGCCAAACATAATATTTTTTTGTTTTGGGATTATGAGTATGAAGAGGGCAGAATATTAAAAAACATAGTTGGGAGAGATGATCAATGTATGCAGTTCAGCGAGAACTAAAAAATGGGATCCCCGTTTTAATAGAAGATATAGAAAATTTGGATTCCGTCACCATAGGTGTCTACGTAAAAACCGGTTCTAAAAATGAGTTACCAGGGGAAGAGGGAATTTCACATTTGTTAGAGCACATGATGTTTAAAGGCACTGAGAATAGGAGTGCAAAAGAGATCTCAGAAACTATAGACAATATAGGCGGGCATATAAATGCGTACACAAGCAAGGAGATAACGGCCTATTATGTTAGCCTGCTGCACAAGCACATAGATGTTGGGATAGATATATTTTCGGATATGTTTTTGAATTCTACCTTCACCGAGGAGAACCTGGAAAAAGAGAAAAAGGTGATAATAGAAGAGATAAGGATGTACGAGGATGTACCCGAAGAACAGCTGCACGACTTGAACTCTGAATTTGCAATAAGTGGAAACCACTCAAGATCTGTACTAGGGACTATAGAGACGGTAACCGGCATAACAAGGGATATGTTGCTTGAGTATTTCAAGTCAAGGTACACAACAGACAACATTGTGATATCCATAGCCGGAAAAATCGACAATGCCAGGATAATTAATTTGCTAAATGAAAAGTTCGGGGGCTTAAACAGGCAACTAAAGGCGAGGCCTTATGATCCTACATTTGAGATAAACAGTGGTAATAAAAAATTTAGCAAGGAAACAAACCAGGTGCACCTTTGCGTTAATACAAAAGGAGCGTCGTTTTTAAGTGATGATAGGTATGAGCTGTCCATAATATCCAATATTTTAGGCGGCAACATGAGTTCTAGGCTTTTCCAAAAGATAAGGGAAGATAGGGGGCTGGCTTATTCTGTATACACCTATCTTTCTTCATACGAGGAAGGTGGACTTTTTACAGTTTACGCTGGGACAACCAAGGAATCCTACGAAACTGTGGTAGGGCTCATAAGACAGGAGTTCGATGATATAAAAGGAAATGGGATAACGTCAGAAGAGCTGTCTAAGGCAAAAAATCAGTTATTAAGCATGCTGATACTTGGTCTTGAAACTAGCAAGGCAAGAATGTCACGTATGGCCAACTCCTACCTCATGTTTAAAAGAATAAAACCAATAGAGGAAATAATGAAAAAGATAGAAGATATAAAAATGTCGGACATAAAGAGGGTTGCAAAAGATATATTTGATGACAGATATTATTCTGTCACAGTTCTTGGGGATGTAGAAGATAAGTAAAATTTTCATATAAAACAAATACAGAATAAAGGGGAGGTAAGTTCATGGGTATTGTTTATGTAGTGACTTCCGGAAAAGGTGGAGTCGGAAAAACTACTACTACTGCAAATATAAGTACAGGACTTGCGTTAAAAGGTTATAGGGTGGCTGTCATAGATGCCGACATAGGCCTTAGAAACCTGGATATAGTTATGGGGCTAGAAAACAGAATAGTTTACGATCTTGTAGATGTAGTAGAGGGTAGGGCAACTGTAAGGCAGGCCATGATAAAGGATAAGAAACTAAAAGACAATCTTCAGCTTTTAGCAGCATCTCAGACAAAAGATAAAGATGCAATAAGTCCAAAAGACATGGTAAAATTGACGGATAAGCTCAGAGAGGAGTTCGATTTTATTTTTATAGATTCTCCTGCTGGGATTGAGCAAGGGTTTAAAAACTCTGTTGCTGGTGCTGACGAAGTCTTAATTGTTACAAATCCTGAGCTTTCAGCTATAAGGGATGCTGATAGAATAATAGGTATATTGGATTCATATGAAAAAAAGCTTCCTAAACTTATCATAAACAGAATAAGGCCTGATATGGTTAGGAAGGGTGAGATGGTGGATATAAATGATATCATAGAATCACTTGAGATAGAACTTTTAGGAATTGTTCCCGATGACGAAGCTGTAATAATTTCTACGAATAGAGGGGAAGCTATAGTTAAAGACACGGCTGCATTAGCTGGAAAAGCTTATCAAAATATAAGCGGAAGGATTGCAGGAGAGGATATACCTATCATGTCGTTGAGGTCTAAGGGTGTTTTTGACAAATTTAAACAATTGTTTAAAAAATAGGTGAAGGTGGTCTGTTATGTTAAAAGAATTGTTTCAGAAATTATCAGGTGAAAGTAAGAGCGCAAATGTTGCAAAAAATAGACTAAAGGTCATAATAGCTCAGGATAGAGCCCATCTGAGTTCTGAGGTCTTAGAGTTATTAAAGCAGGATATAATAAAGGTAGTTGAAAAATACCTTGAGATAGAGAGACAGGGGCTTGAGTGCAGTTTAGCAAAAGAAGAGAGAAGGAGCATTGGATTAGAGATATCTGTTCCTGTGAAAAAAATAAAATATGGCGGGTAATTTTTAGATGAAAAGTAATAGGAATGTAAAAATGTTGGTAAAAAAATTGAGAAAGGTCAGCTATCCTTTGGTGTTAAACGCAATGCTGCTTTCTTTAATAAGTTTGATAACAGTATACAGTGCTACATATACAAGAAGCAACTCTTTTTTCATAAAAGAGATTGTATGGATAATTTTAGGAATAGTCGTATTCTTCATTTTTTCACTTATAGACTATAGGCTATACTTAAAGTATTCCAAAATTGTGTATATTTTTAATGTTCTTATGCTACTTTCTGTATACGCTTTTGGTAGCACCATACTTGGTGCTAAAAGGTGGATAAAGTTAGGACCAATTAGTATACAGCCTTCAGAATTTTCAAAACTTTTTATAGTTTTGACATTTTCAGCTCTACTTGTGGTGAAATATAGGGAAAAGTTCGTCGGTATTAAAACCATATTTTTTACAAGTTTACACTTTATACCGATATTTTTATTGATTGCAAAACAACCTGACTTGGGGACTTCACTAGTACTTGTTTTTTTATACTGTCTCCTGATTTTTATTTATGGAATAGATATTAAATCTTTTTTCTTACTTATAGGCAGTGGCTTAGCATTTATAC
Source organism: uncultured Ilyobacter sp. (assembly GCA_963675185.2). Lineage (GTDB taxonomy): Bacteria > Fusobacteriota > Fusobacteriia > Fusobacteriales > Fusobacteriaceae > Ilyobacter_A. The sequence continues at coordinate 611,511 of CAXXOH010000003.1, read as the reverse complement.
CGTTTGCTTATTTTTTCTTGCTAAAAACCTATCAGAGACAGCGGATAAAGACATTTTTGAATCCAGAAGCTGATATGCTCGGAAGTGGATGGAATGTAATACAATCTAAAATAGCCATAGGTTCGGGCGGAATTTTTGGTAAGGGGATTTTGCAGGGCACTCAAAATAAGTTAAAGTTTCTTCCTGAAGCTCATACTGACTTTATAGGTTCAGTTTTACTTGAGGAAACTGGTTTTATAGGAGGGATTATACTTATATTTCTATATTTATTACTTATCTATAACATTTTGCTAGTGGCTCAAAAATCAGACAGTGAATACGGAAAACTTGTGGCATACGGGATATCCGGGATAATCTTTTTCCATACAGTTGTAAATTTAGGTATGATAATGGGTATCATGCCTGTAACAGGACTTCCACTTTTACTAATGAGTTATGGAGGAAGTTCATTTATATTTGTTTTTATGATGCTTGGGATAGTTCAGAGTATAAAACTATACGGTTGAGAACCTGCTGTCAACTTCTATGACTAAATAAAGAAAAAGCCACTCTAAATGAGTGGCTTTATTTTATAGATCAAAGTTTGATTCTTTATCTTCTACCCCGCCTGAACTTTCATCGTCTAACCATCCGGAAGAAGAACCTTTTTCCCCCTCTTCATAAAGTGAGGATTCCTCTTTTACCTTTTTTAAGTCATCCAAGACCTTATTTATATGTTCGATGAAAATTGCTTTCGTCTCTTTTATCATATCGTATTTCTCCACGCTTACCAAAACAAAAATGTCCCCGGTATCATACTCCCACTCTTTTTTAGTTTTTGCGTTTTTCATTACCTTTGCAGACACATATTCGCTCAAGTTATTCATTATTTTTTTATTGAATCTACCTTCGTATATAGCCGCTCTTTTAAAGAATCCTTCCAATATTTCATAAGACTCTTTTTGTACCTTTTCTTTTAAAGCTTTGTTGGCAGTTTCAGTAGACTTCATCCTGGCAACCTTGATGCCGCTTTCACCTATTTTACTCTCTCCTATGCTGTACATCTCTTTTTCCGGGTCAACTGAGATTTCAACTATGGTTTTGAACTGTTTTTCAGGCTTGGATTTTATTCCTGGCAGCTTGCTGTTTGTGCATGCAAAATTAAAAAATAAAAGTGTTATGAAAAATGAAAATTTGAAAAGTTTCATGCTACACACTCCCTTAGATTGTTTTTTCAAGGAAATTGACAATACGATAAGTACATAACTGTAGGCCTAGATGGAACAACGTTTTATAGATTACGGCGGCCTAACTTCACTGTAGGCTCAATATATCATTCTATACTAAAAAGTTCTAAAAATCAATTTCTATTTGCATAATTCTGTGAAATTTTGTAGAATAGAGAAAATATCCATAATTATATATGACTCATACGAGGTTGTAAGGGGTGATGAGATTGAAAATTTTTTCAACGAGAAGGAAATACGCAACTGTAAGTACCAAGGATAAAGTAGAGGTAAAAACTGTACCGGTGAAAACCGAAAAAGAAAATGAGGTTTCAGGTCTATGGATAAAATGCCCTGGATGCAGTGAAATAGTATATAGAAAAGATATAGAAGAAAACCTTCAAAAATGTCCAAATTGTGACGACTACTTCAGGATGTCATCAAAGGAAAGAGTAGCTCTTTTAATAGACGAAGGGACCTTTGTGGAGTATGATGAAAATATAAGCTCAAAGGATTTTTTGCAATTTCCGGAATATGTTGAAAAGCTGGAGTCTTCAAAGCAAAAAACCAACCTAAACGACGGGGTTATATCCGGGATAGGGAATATGAACGGACTAAAGGTCAGTTTAGCTGTGATGGATTTTGACTTTATGGGCGGTAGCATGGGATCAGTAGTTGGGGAAAAACTGACACGTGCAGTTGAAAGAGGAATAGAGATGAGACTGCCTGTAATAATAGTGTCCACTTCAGGTGGTGCTAGGATGCAGGAGGGACTTGTTTCTCTCATGCAGATGGCTAAAACTTCAGCGGCATTAGACAGACTCAGAGAGGCAGGGTTGCCTTATATAGCTGTTCCTGTAAACCCTACATCTGGAGGGGTAACAGCATCATTTGCCATGTTAGGGGATGTAATAGTTTCTGAACCTAAGACCCTTATAGCATTTGCAGGGCCTAGAGTTATCGAGCAGACAATCAAACAAAAGCTCCCAGAAGGCTTTCAAAAAAGTGAGTTCCTTTTAGAGCACGGTATGGTCGACGTGATAGCTAAAAGAGAGGAACTGAAGAACACTATCCATAAAATATTGAGCAACTTGGTGTAATCCTAATTTTTGAGGAGAGGTTTTTAAGGAGGGGAAAAATGGAGTTTGAAAAAGAGTTAGAAGTTCTGAGTAAGAAAATATGTGAGCTCAAGAAATTTTCGGAAGAAAAGGAGATAGACCTTTCATCCGAAATAGATAGATTGGAAAAAGAGCTCAATTTAAAGATAAAAGAGGTGTACAAAAATCTGAATCCTTGGGAAAAATCACAGGTTGCGAGGCATCCGAACAGGCCGCACACGCTAGATTATGTGAAATATATAGCGGAAGACTTTGTCGAACTGCACGGTGACAGACTTTTTGGAGACGATCCGGCAATAGTTGGTGGGCTCTGTAAAATAGGGGGCGAAAAGTTCGTAGTAATAGGGCATCAAAAGGGAAACAACCTAGAAGAAAATCTTCATAGGAACTTTGCCATGGCAAACCCAGAAGGCTACAGAAAGGCCCTGAGGCTTATGAAGATGGCCGAGAGGTTTAAAATACCTGTTCTCACACTTATGGATACACCGGGGGCTTATCCTGGAAAAGAGGCGGAAGAACGCGGACAGGGTGAAGCTATAGCAAGAAACCTTCTTGAGATGGCTGGACTCGCTACACCCATAATCTCCATAGTAATAGGAGAAGGTGGAAGCGGAGGTGCAATAGGGCTTGGAGTTGGAAACAGGGTGTTCATGCTCGAGAACAGCGTTTACTCTGTAATATCTCCTGAAGGATGTGCGGCTATACTTTTTAAGGATGCAAAAAAGGCGCCTGAAGCAGCCGTGAGTCTAAAGATAGATGCTCAAAGCTTGCTAGAACTAAAAGTCATAGATGGCATAATAAATGAGCCGGTAGGAGGAGCCCACAGGGCCCCAGAACAGATGGCAAATAACCTAAAAGAAAAGGTTTTAGAAGCAGTTTCTGAGCTTAAGAACCTTACAGCTGAGGAACTGAAGGTTCAAAGATATGAGAAATTTAGGAACATGGGATTTTTTAATCTATAAATGAATTATTCAAGATTTTATGGGGGGAAACCCCCTTTTTTTACTAAATAATTAATACACATTTACTTTTAATTTGATACAAATTTCCCTTAATAAGCCAAAAAAAAGTTGAAAAAAAATAGTATATATTATATAATTCTTGTAAAAATGCCTTATGGCATTTAAAAAAAGGGTGTTTAAAAATAAAAAGGGTTGTTAAGAAAGGGGAAGTAGTATGAAAAACATAGCTATTTTAACTAGTGGTGGGGATGCCCCTGGTATGAATACAGCTGTGAGGGCAGCTGCTAAATACGCATTTTCAAAGGGCATGAAGGTATACGGAATAAAAAGAGGTTATGCCGGGATGTTAAATGACGACGTCTTCGAGATGAAGCCGATTAACGTTAGTGGGATCGTTGACAGAGGGGGAACAGATCTTTTAACTGCAAGGTGTCTTGAATTTAAGCAAAAAGAAGTAAGGGCTGAGGCTGTAAAGAACCTTCAAAAAAGGGGAATAGAAGGCCTTATTGTAATAGGAGGGGACGGATCATTCCATGGTGCCGACCTTTTATACAAGGAACACGGGATAAAAGTAATAGGAATTCCTGGGACCATTGATAATGATATCGCTGGTTCAGATTATACTATAGGTTATGATACAGCTTTAAATACTATTTTAGATGCCATAACTAAGCTTAGAGATACCGCTACATCTCATGAGAGAACATATCTTGTAGAGGTAATGGGAAGAGCTTGTGGAGACTTGGCTCTTTACGCCTGCATGGCAGGTGGAGGGGACGGCTTGCTGATCCCTGAAGTTCATTTTTCGGTAGAAGAGCTTGCAGAACAGCTCAATACAAGGAGAAATCAAGGGAAACTTCACGACATCATTCTAGTAGCTGAAGGTGTCGGTTCGGCATTTGATATAGCCAAAGGACTTGAAGGAAAAGTAAGATCAGAAATGAGGGTTACAGTTTTAGGGCACGTACAAAGAGGAGGGGCTCCGTCGGCTTTCGACAGGATTCTTGCCACGAAGTTAGCTGCTTATGCTGTTGACCTGCTTTCAGAAGGGGAAAGCGGCAAAATGGTTGGTTTAGAAAAAAATGCACTTGTCAACCATCCGATTTCTTACGCTTGGGAGAATAAAAAACATCCTGTGCCAAAAGACTATGAATTGGCACAAACTTTGGCTGAATAACATACTAAATAATCTTTTACAATAAATTCTAGGAGGTAAGATTACATGTTGAAAAAAACTAAGATTGTATGTACTATTGGACCTAAGTCCGAATCAAAGGAAATGTTGGAGAAATTAGTAGCAGCTGGAATGAACGTAATGAGACTTAACTTCTCTCACGGTGACTATGAAGAGCACGGAGGAAGAATCAACACAGTAAGAGAGATCATGGCTGAAACAGGAAATCAAGTAGCTATCCTATTGGATACTAAAGGTCCTGAAATCAGAACTATCAAACTTGAAAATGGGGATGACGTTTTACTAGAAGCTGGACAAGAGTTCACTATCACTACTGACAAAACAGTTATCGGAAATAAAACTAAAGTAGCAGTTACTTACGAAGGTTTAGCAAAAGACCTTAAACCAGGAGACACTATCCTTCTAGACGATGGATTAGTTGGAATGACTGTAAAAGAAGTATCTGGAAACGAAGTAAAATGTATTGTAAACAACTCAGGAGAACTTGGGGAAAATAAAGGGGTTAACCTGCCAGGTGTATCTGTTCAATTACCTGCATTAGCAGAAAAAGATATAGCTGACCTAAAATTCGGATGCGAAGTTGGAGTAGACTTTGTAGCAGCTTCATTCATCAGAAAAGCTTCAGACGTTAAAGAAGTAAGAAAAATATTAGATGAAAATGGTGGAACAAACATCAAAATCATATCTAAAATAGAGAACCAAGAAGGGGTAGACAACTTCGACGAAATACTAGAGCTATCTGATGGTATCATGGTAGCAAGGGGAGACCTTGGAGTAGAAATTCCTGTAGAAGAAGTTCCTTTCGCTCAAAAAATGATGATAGAGAAATGTAACGAAGCAGGGAAAATGGTTATCACTGCAACTCAAATGTTAGACTCTATGATCAAAAATCCTAGACCTACAAGAGCAGAAGCAGGAGACGTTGCTAACGCTATCCTAGACGGTACAGATGCAGTAATGCTTTCTGGAGAGTCTGCAAAAGGAAAATATCCTGAGCAAGCTGTAAAAACTATGGCTAAAATATGCCAAAAAACAGATTCTGTTATGATGTACATGCCAATGGACTTTGACGGACCTACTACAATAACTGAAGCAGTTGCTAAAGGAACAGTAGAATCTGCTGAAAACTTAGGGGCAAAATTAATCGTAGTTGCTACTGAAACAGGAAGAGCAGCAAGATCTATAAGAAAATACTTCCCTACAGCACAAATTCTAGCTATTACAAACAACGAGCAAACAGCAAGACAACTTATGCTTTCAAAAGGAGTTTATACTGCAGTAGAGAAAGCAGAACTTTCAATTGAAGAGTTTACAGCTAAAGCTGAAAAACTAGCAGTTGAAAAAGGATTTGCTCAAACTGGAGACGTAGTAGTAATCTCTTACGGTGAAGGAATATTCAAACCAGGAACAACAAACAGCTTTAAAGTTTCTGTTGTTAAATAATAAAAATATTAAGCAATAAAAAAACGGCCGTTAACGGCATACCTATCAAGCTAAGAAATTTTAGGAACCTAACTTTTATATAGTTAGGTTCCTATTTTAATTTTAAAGCTAAATTTTCAAACTACAAAAAACCACTTGCAAAAATGGCTAAAAAAGTTTATTCTATTATCAGTGGTGTTCTCGGTGATTATTTGCTGGGAACTTTTTTTATTTTAGAATCAATAATTTTTTTTAATTTTGAAGTCAAGCGCATGAAACGCTTTTTAGATTTCAAAGTTTCCATGAAATCAGTCAAAACCCCCAACGAGCTTTTTATTACTCGCCTTATACTCATTTCTTTTGAGTATCCTCCATTGATACCCTTTGTAATCTCCATTAAAAGAAGCATTCTAATTAAAGTGGCATATATGTGAGTCTCTATTCTTTCTACTTTCAAGTCTTTTAGTTTATCTAGTTTAAAATCAGACTTAAAAATTTTAAACAGCAATTCAATTTGCCATCTCAATTTATATATTTCGATGATTTCAGAAGGATTGAATCCCCAAAGATTAGTAATATATCCAGTAATTTCAGCAGAACTTCTTGCGTGCTTTGCGCAGTGCTCATTCCTTCTTTCTCTTTCTTCTATCTTTTGTACTTTTTTATTAGAAGTCTCTTTGTCCAATTTAGTTAGGATTACCCTAAAAGGCCTCTTATCGTCATGGCTTCCGACTAGAAATTCATATTCTTGAGTCTCTCCTGCTTTTAGTTCTTTTCGCAACTCTCCAGCATTTGTTACCAAATACTTCGTCTTTTTTAGTAGTTTTCCCTTTGGTGAGTACTGAGGATTAGGGTTTAAAGCAAATAACCTTGTTCCGGCTTTCAAACGAGAAACAAAAGAGCTGTTTCTGCTTTCAATCTCATTGAAGTCATCAAATTTAAAGTACCCTAAATCTTTTAAAACTAAGGAATCTGTAACTAATTTATCGTAGACATATTTAGAAAAATTTTGCTCATTTTTAGTTCCCGTAGATAAAACAGTGTTCTTAAAAGAATAATCTAATAATTCAAGGAGAAGATTTATTTTTAAAACAGCAGGATTAGATTTGTTTGCACCTTTATACTTATTTTTTAATTTATTTGGCAATTTTATTTCAGTAGAGTCCATTAAAAAGATATTGCTGAAGCCATAATTTTTAAAGGCTTTAGACTTATTGGATATTTGTGTTTTACAAAGAGATAAGAAAATATTTTTAAGAAATTCTACAGAAGCCTCGCTAAACCTCTGATCAAGCGCTTGAGGAGAAATATTAATATTCTGCTTTAATAGAAGTTCAGCGCTTAATTTTTCCAAGGATGAAGTGCATAAATTATTGGAGCTGAAACAAGTTAAAGATATGAAGTTAAGAGGAGAAATTTTGCCGCTATTCCTAATTTTGAATTTAGAATACCTGGCAATTTGTTCAATATTTTTTTCCGAAAAGTAATTTAAAAATTTTGTTCTGATTTGTCTGTTTCCCAAAAGAAAAACCTCCTTCAAGTAGTCCTTGAAGAAGGTTTTAGCACAAATTCTATTAAATTCAAAGCTTAGCTTGATAGGTATGCCGTTAACGGCCGTTTTTTTATTTTTATACAACTCCAAATGACGCAAAAACTATTGCAACTGCAGTTGCGAGTATAGGGATAACAACAGTAACCATACCGATATCCTTGTAAGATTCCCTGTGAGTTAATCCTGTTATCCCTAGAAGGGTGATAACAGCACCATTGTGTGGAAGCGAGTCTAATCCGCCACACGCCATTGCAGCTATTCTGTGGAAAGCTTCAGGGCTCAGGTTTAAAAGGTGAGCTTTCTGCAGGTAGACGTCACCTAGGGAACTTAGAGCAATACTCATACCACCTGATGCAGAACCAGTGATACCTGCCAGTACACTAGATGATACAGCAAGCGATATAAACGGTGTACCAGGTATTCCAAGTATAGCAGTTTTTACTATTGCAAAGGCTGCAAGAGATTTTATTACGTTACCGTAACCTACCTCAGAAGCAGTATTTATAATAGGAAGCAGCGCACCGAAGGCACCTTTGTTTAAAGTATCTTTTAAATTTCCTAATTGTTTTCTAAATACAATAGCCGCAGCTATTATAGAAACTGTAAGAGATATAAGAAGACTCCACGCTCCTTTTACCTTGCTAAAAGTTGTCCCGTAATCCTTCAGATAGTCTGCGGAATAATCAGCATAAAATACATTTCCTATAATAAAGTTTAATACCAAAACTATTAAAATAGGAGTTAGGGCTGCTGGAAGTGAAGGAAGATTTTCAAAATCAATTTGTGCAATTTTGTCATTATGACTTCCATATCCTTCTCCAGCTTCACGGGCAATTTTTTCTCTTCTGTTCAACCATAACATCCCGCCAACAAACATAATTGTACCACCAATCAGACCAAGTATCGGGGCAGCATAGGCTGTGGTACCGAAAAATGGCATAGGGATGGTATTTTGTATTTGCGGTGAACCAGGAAGAGCAGTCATCGTAAAAGTAAACGACCCAAGAGCTATAGAACCTGGTATTAGCCTTTTAGGGATATCGTTTTCCCTGAATAGTTCGGCTGCAATTGGATAGACCGCAAATGCCACAACAAACATTGATACCCCTCCATAAGTAAGAACTGCAACTGAAAGGACAACGGCCAAGATGGCATTTTTCTTTCCAACTTTTTCTGTGAAGAAATGTGAGATAGTTTTTGCTGAACCAGACTCCTCCATTACTTTACCAAAGATAGCCCCTAACAAGAATATAGGGAAGTATGCTTTTACATAACCCGAAAAGTTGTTCATAAATACTTCTGTATAGGACGCCATGAGGGGAGTCCCACTAGAAAACAGAACTGCCAGAAGAGCAAGAAGTGGAGCAATTAAAATTACTGCTATCCCCCTATACGCTAGATAGATTAGTAAAACAAGTGATAAAATAATACCGATGATACCTAAATCCATAAAAATTCCTCCTTTTTACTTTATTTTATGAAGAAGACTAAATATCATTCAACTAAAAATGAATTGAAATAAGTTAATATGATTGAATAACAATATTTTAAGATTAAAACCTAATTATTTTATATACCATAACTTAGATGTTAAATCAAAGTAAAAAACAAAAAAATATTTTTTCACAAGAATAAATCGTTTGCATTCAATAAAAAAGTTAACATAATATGATTTTTTAGGTTTAAAACAACACTCGTTATTTTAAAAGAAACAGAGGCTAGCTTTTGCTAGCCTCTGTTTCTTTTGTATATTCGATATACGTAAATTAGTATAGATATAAGTATTACAGGATAAAAGTAATAAGCTACTGTTGGAAATAATCCTAAAAAAATTGTTTTTGGAATCCCGAACTCTTTTACGGAATGAAATAAGGTAAGGCCCAAGGTGCCGGACAAAATTAAAAGAAAAATAATATTCATAATCTTCACCTTCTTAAATTCACCTTATAAATATTTTACTCTATATTTAGAGTAATTCCTTTAAGATCATAGTTAAAAAAATTAGTTACATTTAAACTGTACTGATAGAAATTATTAAAAGGAAAATATTCAAAACTATGTAAATTATTAATAAATAGACTTTGAAAAGAAATATTTTTAAGGGGATGAAAAATATGGATAAAAAATATGTCTATCTATTCGGAGCAAACAAATCAGATGGAGACGCCACTATGAAAGAACTTTTAGGCGGAAAGGGTGCAAACTTGGCTGAAATGGCAAGGATAGGGATACCAGTGCCGCCAGGTTTTACTATAAGCACCGAGATCTGTACTATATATAACGAAAAAGGTAAAGATGAAGTAAAAAAAATCCTGGAGAAAACAATAAAAAATTCTGTTGAATTCGTTGAAAAAATAGTGGGAATGGAATTTGGAAACACAGAAAACCCTCTGCTTTTTTCAGTGAGATCCGGCGCCAGGAAATCTATGCCAGGTATGATGGATACAGTATTAAACCTGGGAATAAACGATGACATAGTTAAGGGGCTTGTGGAAAAGACCGGGAACGAAAGGTTTGTATGGGATTCCTATAGAAGATTTTTGCAGATGTACGGGGATGTAGTGCTTGGCATGAAGCCAGAGTCAAAGGATGACGGGAATCCTTTCGAAAAAATAATAGAGGACATGAAAGAGGCTTTGGCGATAAAAAATGATATAGAGTTCAAGGTAGAGGATTTAAAAGTCCTGGTAAAAAAATTCAAAGTTCTCATAAAGAAGGCAACCGGGAAAGAGTTTCCACAGGATCCGTGGGAACAGTTATGGGAAGCCATAGCTGCCGTGTTTGACAGTTGGATGAACGAAAGGGCTATAATATACAGAAAGCTTGAAAAAATACCGGATTGGTGGGGGACAGCTGTAAACGTTCAGGCCATGGTTTTTGGAAACATGGGTGAAAATTCTGCAACCGGTGTAGCATTTACAAGAAATGCCGCCACTGGTGAAAATAAGTTTAACGGAGAATTTTTGGTAAATGCCCAGGGGGAAGACGTGGTAGCAGGTATAAGAACCCCGCAGGAGATAACACAGGAAGATTCCATAGAGTGGGCTAAGAGGAACAATATAGTAGAGGGTGAGAGGATAAAGAAACACCCTTCTTTAGAAGAGTTAATGCCAGAAGTTTATAAAGAACTTTACGAAGTCCAGGAAAAGCTGGAGCAACACTATAAAGATATGCAGGATCTTGAATTTACAGTACAAGAAGGCAAACTATGGCTGCTACAGACAAGGACAGGAAAGAGGACAGGCCAAGCAATGATAAAAATAGCAGTGGACCTTCTAGATGAGGGAATAATAGACGAGATGACAGTCCTTGACAGGATAGATATAAACAAAATAGAGGAACTGCTGCATCCAGTATTTTCTGATGATTCCTTGAAAAAGGCGAAGGTTATCACCAAGGGATTACCAGCAGCACCGGGCGCAGCAATGGGGCGCGTAGTATTTTTTGCAGACGAGGTGGAAAAATACGATGAGGCGATATTGGTGAGACTGGAAACCTCTCCTGAAGACATAAAGGGTATGACACTTGCAAATGGATTCTTAACTGTGCGTGGCGGTATGACATCCCATGCTGCGGTTGTGGCAAGAGGAATGGGTAAATGCTGCGTGGCGGGAGCAGGTGAGATAAGAGTAGATTATAAGAAAAGGATATTTGAAGTAGACGGAAGGGTTTTTAAAGAAGGTGAGTGGGTCTCACTAAATGGTAGGACCGGAGAGGTGTATGAAGGGAAACTAGAGACAACTGAACCGCAAATTGGTGGAGATTTCGAAAGGGTTTTAAAACTTGCAGATAAAATTGCCCGTGTTGAAGTGAGGGCAAATGCAGATACTCCTGTGGATGCAGCTTTAGCACTTAAGTTTGGGGCTAAAGGTATAGGACTCTGCAGAACCGAACACATGTTTTTCGAACCAGATAAAATAAAACCTATGAGGGAAATGATATTGGCATCGGATGAAAAAGGAAGGGAAAAAGCCTTGGCAAAATTACTTCCATTACAGAGAAAGGATTTTGAAGAGATATTTGAGGTGATGAAGGGGCTCCCGGTTACCATAAGACTTTTGGATCCACCTCTGCACGAATTTCTACCTCATACAAAGGAAAAGCAGGAGGAGCTGGCTTTAGAGCTTCACGTGAAGGCAAGCAAAGTGAGGGAGACTGTAGAGCACTTGAAAGAACTAAATCCTATGCTGGGGCATAGGGGGTGCAGGCTAGGAAACACTTATCCAGAAATCACCATAATGCAGACAAAAGCCATAATGGAGGCCGCAATAAATGTCCAAAATAAGGGGATAGATGTTTTTCCTGAAATAATGGTTCCATTGGTTGGGACTCTAGAGGAACTGAAAATGCAAAAATTCTACATAGAGAAAACTATTAAAAACGTATTTGATCAAATGGGTGTGAGGGTAAAGTACAAAATAGGTACAATGATAGAGATACCTAGAGCAGCATTAACCGCTGACGAGATAGCAAAACATGCTGAATTTTTTTCATTTGGGACAAACGATCTCACTCAGATGACTTTCGGGTATTCTCGTGACGATGCCAATAAGTTTTTACCTATATACCTAGAAAAGAAAATACTAAAAAACGATCCGTTTCAGGTATTGGACAGGGATGGAGTTGGACAACTTATGAAAATTGCATTTGAGAAAGCAAAGGGCATCAATCAGGAAATAGAGATAGGAATATGCGGAGAACATGGCGGGGAACCATCATCTATAGAGTTTGTGAGTAACATAGGCTTTGATTATGTGAGCTGTTCGCCTTATAGGTTGCCGATAGCTAGAGTAGCGGCTGCTAAAGCAGCTAAGGGATAGAATTTTCATGTATTTGGTTTGAAGATTAAACTCGTAGAAAGGAGAGGCAGCAGAATGCTTTAAAAAGTTTCAAGATATGACCTAAGTTGCTACCTGTATCTAAACTTTATTTAAAGTATTGAATTGATTTAAAGTCGATAATGAAAAACATTTTTTTAGTCACGAATCGCACGAATTGGCACTAATAAAAGATATTTAGGTCATAGAGTGATACAGAGGAGAATAAAGAGTTTCGCAGAGAAAAAATAAACAAAGATATGCAAATAAAGCATAGCCTAGAGATTTTAATCGATTCGTGTGATCCGTGAAGATTCGTGACAAAAAATATCTTTAATTGTAAAAGGTTTTCTCTGTGCACCTCATGTTTTAAATCTCTGTGAAGCTAATAAGGGTCAGTAATTAATTGCTTATTTAATTAAGTAGCAACTTGAGTTATATAATAAAAAATAGAAGGTACACAAGTATCTTCTATTTTTTAAAATTATTTTTAGGCTGGAGGTATGTACATATGGGGAAAGTGTTCAAGGGAATGGTGACCTCTGTAGGCTTGGCTATATCCAAAGTTCATATATATGAAAAAAAAGAGATCTCTATAAATAAGAACAGTATGCTCGGCAAGGATACTGAAAAAGAAAGGCTCATAAATGCCCAGAAGAAGACAAAAAAACAACTCTTAAAATTCAAAGAGAAAACTCTTGAGATAATGGGGGAGGATGAGGCTGCGATATTTGACAGCCATGTTACCTTATTAGAAGATGAGTATATATTGAATCAAATACACTCATATATAGACAAGGATATGGTTTCTGCCGAATACGCCTTGAAATGCGTCATTGAGGAAAACTGCAACCTGCTGTCACAAATAGAGGATGAATTTTTCAAAGAAAGGGCAGCAGACCTTAAAGATATAGGCAAGAGGTGGATAAATAATATATTGGAAATAGAGGCAGAGGATACACCAGAGCTTCGAAATAGGACGATAATAGTCAGCGATAGCATAGACCCTTCCGATATTCTTAAAATGGATTTAAAAAAAGTAGACGGATTTGTCAGCTTTAATGGTGGGAAAATGAGCCACGCTTCTATAATGGCAAGATCTTTGGGGATACCATTTATAGTGGGAATAGAGCTAAAAGATGAAGTGAAAAATGGAGAGACCTTGATACTTGATGCCGTTGAGGGAAAAGTTATAGTTGATCCGGATGAGTCGGAACTTAAGAAGTATAGTTTAAAGATTGAAAAATACAAAAAAGAACAGGAGAATCTCGATAAACTAAAGGGAAAAAAAGCGATATCGAAAGATAAATTTGAAGTCAGAATACTAGCAAATATAGAAAGTACAGATGATATTGAGCTGGTGTTAAAATATGGTGCGGACGGCATAGGTTTGTATAGAACTGAGTTTTTATTCATGAATTCAAAGTACTTTCCAAGTGAAGAGGAGCAGTACAATTCATATAAAAAAGTCGTAGAGAGGATGGAAGGAAAGCCGGTAATAATAAGGACCCTGGACATAGGCGGAGACAAATTTCCTGAATACATGGAGTTTCCAAAGGAGGAGAACCCGTTTTTAGGGATGAGGGCCCTTAGGATATTTCTAAAAGATTTGAAGACCTTTAAAACACAGGTTCGAGCAATCTTAAGAGCTTCAAACTATGGGAACGTACTTATAATGTTTCCTATGGTAATCTCAATGGATGAGGTTAGAAAGGCAAAAAAGGTAATCGAGGAGTGTAAGGGCGAATTAAGGCAGGAAGGGGTCCCATTTGATGAGTATATAAATGTGGGCATATTGGTTGAAACGCCTGCTGTTGTAATGCGGGCTAAAAATTTCGCCAGAGAGGTAGAGTTTTTTTCAATAGGGACAAATGACCTGACACAATATATATTGGCTGTAGACAGAGGGAATGAATACATATTCGACTTATACGATCCGTATAATCCTGCCGTATTAGAGGCCATAAATACAGTTATAAAAGAGGCCAAAAAACAAAAAATAATGATTTCTATGTGCGGAGAGCTTTCCGGAGATGAAAAGGCTACGGCCTTACTGCTCGGCATGGGGCTGGAATCATTTTCAATGTCACCTATTTTGATACCAAAAATAAAAAACAATATATTGAGGTTGGATAAAGGAAAATGTGAGAAGCTAGTCGAGCGGGTTTTGAAAATGGAAACGGCAGATGAGATAAAAGAGGAGGTAAATAAGTTTTTGGAATCGAAATGATCTTAAAGAATTTTTTTTTGGGGGATTCCCCCCCAAAAAAATTTTTTTGTGTACAGAAATTCATGAATAACTATTATACTTAATTCAGTAGCAGTACATATACTGACTAGTATGTGTATACTGACATTAATAATATTTTTTAACGGATTCATTCATCGGATATTTTAATATAATCTATGTAAGCGGTGGCTTGTTCCATAGTATTGTCGGAGTCACTCATTATAGCTATGCTGGCATTATTTGGAGGAGATTCTCCAAAGGCAGACTTATAGTCTTCTATGATATTCCTCTTCTCTGTAACCCATACCCCAATTTTATCCTTCCCACTCTCCAACGCAAAGGTTTTTGAAGAATCCGAATAGGGACTTGTGATAATTTTGCCAGTTTGGAGTTTACTGGCCCAAACATAGTTTAAAGCGCTGTGTGGAGGGTATTCTCCGTAGATTTTTTTAATAAAGTTGTATTTGAGTTTTTTCAATACCGTGCTTTTTTCTGGTGAATACTCAAATATTATATAGACTCTCATGGGGAAATCTTCCCCAGATTTAGATACGGCATCACCTTTATCGTAGATATTTTCCACCATCCACCTCCACTCAACCACAGGGGAGTTGTAAACATCAAAGTTTTTCCTGTAAATTATCGCTGAGGCACTTCCACGGCTGCTAGCCCTGAGTACTCCACCGTCTACGATTTCATAGCTTGACAGGGCAGATATATTTCTGAATTTTAGTGGTCTCCAATTGTTTAGAGTAAAAAAATCTTCATACAGAGCCGTCTCGGCCCACAAAAACTCACAAAAGAAAGTCAATAAAATAAAGATAAGTTTACTCATAAAATCCCCTCCTATATTAAATTATACGATTTTAATGGGTAGTTCAAAGTGATTTTTAAATTTCTGAATTCCATATTTTTATTTTTTATCAAGAATTTCTGTGCTCAGTATATTTTTCTCTAATATTTTGTACTAGAATTAATTCGCGACTGGAACGAATGAAGTCTATTGTGGATTTTAAATAAATTCAATAGTTTTATTAAGGCTAGAACAAGCAGGGCTTTTGGCTATTTATTAAAAAAAGTTAATGGATTCTAGTTTGGGGATTGGAATAAAATAACTTAAGAAGGTGTGTGGAGGTGGAGAAGATGGTATTTAAAATACTCATTTTTATTTTTTTAAGCGGATTAATTTTTTCAAATAAAACTGAGGCAAAATGGCTCAACGAAGAGATATTGAAAAACAAAGAGGGTAATAGCAGAGAAGTAAAACAGGAACTCAAGAAAAAGCTTACTCCGTTACAATATAAGGTAACCCAAGAAAACGGCACAGAGGCAGCGTTTAAAAATGAATACTGGGACAATAAGGAAGCGGGAATATATGTGGACATAGTTTCAGGGGAGCCGCTTTTCAGCTCTTTAGATAAGTATAAATCGGGGACAGGCTGGCCTAGCTTCGTCAGGCCCCTTGAACCAAGTAACCTTGTGTATGTGGAAGATTGGGCATTGTTTTCAAAAAGAGTGGAGGTAAGAAGTAAAAAAGGTAATTCACACCTAGGCCATGTTTTTCCGGATGGGCCACCATCTACAGGTTTGAGATACTGCATGAATTCAGCGGCACTCAAGTTTATACCGGTGCGAGAACTTGAGGTCGAAGGCTATGGCAAATATAAAAAATTGTTTGAAGAGTAGGGCCACTCATAGGTCCTATTTTTTAATGGGTTTCGGTAAATATACAACTATTTATACTGCGACTTGTATTGAAAAAAAACAGCAAATGGTTTAAAATATTTCTATAGCATCTACGGGAGGGATAAAATGGCCACGAAATCACTTGAAAAAATGATAGACGAATTTAATAAATTTCCAGGTATAGGCAGGAAGACTGCAGCAAGGCTTGCGTTTCATGTTATGGAGATGGGGGATTTTGAAATAGAGAGTTTTATACAGGCTGTAAGGGACGTAAAGGAGAAAATTAAGAGGTGCAAGGTATGCGGGAACTTGAGTGAGAAAGAGGAGTGCGAGATCTGCAGCGACGAATTCAGGGACAAGAGCCTTATATGCGTTGTAGAAGACAGCAAGGATATAATATCACTGGAAAAGGCTAGAAATTACAAGGGCCTCTATCACGTGTTACATGGAAAGATAGATCCTCTAAACGGCATAGGTCCGGATAAGTTGAACATAAAGTCTCTCTTGCAGAGGGTAACAAACGAGGATATAAAAGAGGTGATTCTAGCTTTAAACCCTGATCTTGAGGGGGAGACAACTGCAATGTATCTAGCAAAGCTTTTGAAGCCCTTTGGAGTGAAGGTAAGCAAAATAGCAAGTGGTATCCCGATTGGAGGCAATATAGAGTTTGCTGATATAGCCACCATAGCCAAGTCCCTAGAGGCCAGGCAAGAAATAGATTAAATTTGCTCGTATAAAAGAGGAAAAGTGTAGACAAGATTATAAATTTATAAAAGGGGTAATTTAGAAAAAATAGCATATCTAGATAGCCCCTTTTTAATTTATGCATTCATTTTGAATATTGCTGGAGGTGGAAATCAGTTAATGAGAAGAAATATTTTGATAGTTTTAATAGTAATAGCCACTGTATTTTTATTAGTTTATTTAAACAGGGGTTATAGCAGCACCTTTATATTCAACCATAACGGTGGGGAGGTAGTGTATACATCAGGCGGGATAAAAGCTATGGGAGCTGCAGTGATAATTTCCGGGATACTTATGGGGATATTCTTGATGACACTATTTCTTTTTTCAGGTTTGTTTTTATCTATGTTCTTTATATTCTTTATTATAGGTTTGTTCTTTTTGGGCAGGGCAATCTTATTTTTGTTGCCGTTGCTGCTGATATTTGCTTTATTTTTTATGATTTTTAAAAATAAGGGCAAGCCTCTTAAGTAGGGGGATGAGTTTAGCATGGGGAGAATCAGAAAGGGTCATATAACTTGGCATGATATAGAACTTTTTTTAGAAGAGAAGCTGGAAAAAACGGAGCTTATGAAATTAAAAGACAGATACAAAAAGCACCTGAAAAATGAATGGGAGGACCTTGAACGAGTAATGACGGATGAAGAGGATTTTGTGTGTGAATACGAAATGGAGGATTTTTTGAAAAAAGCCGGTGAAGAGGAGAAAATTTTAAACGCCCTTAGGCTCATATTTCCAGAGGATGTTGAGATAGGGGATATGATAGAGGAACTAGAGCACGAAAAAGAGTGGAAAGACGCCAATTAGAAAAAGCAGAGGGAGAAAACGGGTTATGGAAAAATTATATGAAATTCAGATAGATGCAGAGGCTATTTTCCTAAAAAGGCTGAACAGGTACTTGGCGGAGGTGGAGCTAGAGTCTGGAGAAACGGAGTTGGTGCATGTACACGACCCTGGAAGGCTGAAGGAACTTTTGTATCCTGGAAACAGGATAAAGCTTAAAAAAGCAAAAAATACAGAAAGAAAGACTAAGTGGGATGTCATAAGTGCAGATGCAGACTCTGAGGACGTGCTGGTAAATTCCATGTACCACAGATATATTTCGCAAGAGATTTTGAAAAAACCGAACTTAAACCCTCTAGGAGAGCTGGATTCCATAAAAGCAGAGGTAAAGTACGGTAACAGTAGGATAGACTATCTTGTGGAAAAGAGTGGGAAAAAAATCTGGATAGAGGTGAAGGGGGTATCCCTGTCGGAAAATGGCGTGGCTATGTTTCCTGATGCCCCCACCACAAGGGGGCAAAGGCACCTTAAGGAGCTTATGGAGATAAGAAATAAGGGTGACAGGGCTGCAGTATATTTTTTAATACTCAGGACTTCAAAAACTTTTAGGCCTAGGGGGGAGACCGATCCAAAGTTTGCGGAACTTTTTTATGAAGCCATGGACAGCGGGGTTGAGGTATATCCTATTCTTTTAGAATATAAGGGTGGAGTTGTGTATTACAGACATTTGTTAGAGGTAGAGAAAAGGTCAGTTTGAGCAGGTTTTGGGGGCAATCATGAATAAACAGATAAGAAAACTGATAATAGCTTTAAAAGTTCTGACTGCGATATTTTTAGTCGGAGTTTTTGGGTACATGTATGTAGAAAAATATACCCTTTTAGATTCTTTTTATATGACAACTATAACCCTGTCCACAGTGGGATTTGGAGTTATAAGGGATCTCAGTGATGTAGGAAAGCTGTTTACAATTTTTCTCATATTTTCAGGTATGACGGTTGTTGTGTACAGCTTCGGGGTTTTAGCCAGTTTTTTAATAGAGGGGGAGTTTAAAAAGTATTTGAAAGGGGTAAAAATGAAAAAGGAGATATCCAAACTTGACGGGCACTTCATAATATGCGGCTACGGAAATACAGGAGCCAAGATAATCGAAAAGTTTATGGAGAGAAAGCTTGAATTTGTGGTGATAGAGAGGGAGTTCGAGGTTATAAACGAGCTCAAGGAAAGGTATGGAGACATCATGCTGTTTGTACATGGGGACGCCACAAAGGATGAGGTGTTGGCACAGGCTGGGATTAAAAAGGCCAAAACCTTGATATCTGTTCTGGCAACAGATGCGGACAACCTTTTTGTGACGCTTAGTGCAAAAGACCTCAATAGCAAATTAAAGGTTATAACCAAGGTAATGGAGAGCGGAAATTCCTACAAGTTAAGGCGTGCTGGGGCTGATTTTACTGTATCGACACTGGATATAGCGGCTGAGAGAATATTTTCAACCGCAACAGAGCCCAATCTGGTTAGTTTCGTGGATATAGTAAGCAAAAAGTCCCAACTTGACGGTCTCAGGCTGGAGTTTATAATGATAAATGAGAGGAGCGAGCTGCACAATACCACTCTCAGGGAGGCTAGGATACCACAAAAGACAAACCTAGTCGTTATAGGCGTAGAAAAAGAGGACGATTTCAAGCTAAATCCAATGTCAAATACGCTTCTTACGTCTGGCAGCAAACTTTTGGTTATGGGGAAAGAGGAGCAGATAGAAAAGTTAAAAAAATTGGCTGAAAAAAGCCTTTTAGAAAGGCATATACACATAGATTAGATAGAATAGTTTTATGGAGGTTGAAATGGGGGATAACTATAAGTTTGTGCAGAACAGAATTTGTGAGTACTTTCCGTGCCATGAAATAGGAGATGAGGAAAAGTTCAATTGTTTATTCTGTTTTTGTCCGCTTTACATGCTTGGAAAAGATTGTGGGGGGAATTATTCCTATAATGAAAGAGGGGTAAAAAATTGCTCAAAATGTCTCCTTCCACATATCAAGGAAAGTGGGTATAATCATGTTTTAAGTAAGATGGGACTTATTATGGAGAGGACTAAAAATAAAGTGAGATAAAAAAGTATCGGCAAATTTTGTACAAATGTTTTAAAGGATATGCCGCTTTTATTTTGAATATTTTAAATAAACGTGATTTATTTGAATTGGCGGTGAATATATATGAAGTTGAAAAGAGAACTTGGGTTTTGGGACGTCTACAGTATAGCTTCAGGGGCTATGATAAGCTCGGGGATATTTGTTCTGCCTGGGATAGCTTTCAGCAAAGCAGGGCCTAGTATAATTTTGTCCTATTTTTTGGGAGGCATAATAGCTCTTTTGGGGATACTGTCTATTATAGAACTCACCACGGCAATGCCGAAGGCTGGCGGGGATTATTTCTTTGTAGAGAGGACACTTGGTCCGCTGGTTGGGACTATATCCGGTATTTTGAGTTGGTTTGCCATCTCCCTAAAAGCGGCCTTTGCTATATACGGTATGTCTGGGGTTATTGTTGGATTGTTATACGGCAGTTTTGACCCTAATAAGATAGCTTTGATATCTGTGATTATCACAATTTTTTTTGTAGCCTTGAATATAATCGGGGTGGAGGTAGCCAGTAAATTTGAAATAATAATTGTAGCAGCCCTAATAAGTTTAATGATTTTGTATATAGGTATAGGGATTTTTAAAGTTGAATTAAGGCATTTTTCTCCTTTTTTCCAAGAATTTGAGATTTCAGATGGAGTTGCAAAAAGTTTGGGAGGAATAGTCAGTTTTTCTGGGTCAGAATTCAGGATTGTGGTTGCTACAACAGCCTTTGTATTCGTATCTTTCGGGGGGCTTTTAAAGGCTGCCAGCGTATCAGAGGAGGTAAAGGACACACATATAAATATAGTGTACGGGCTTATAAGCTCTATAATCAGCATCAGCGTACTTTATGTTTTGGCACTTTTCGTTACAATAGGGAATTTAGATGGAGAAAAGCTGGCCGCATCCCTTACGCCCATAGCTGATGCGGCCAGAAATATAGCCGGGACACCGGGTTACGTTACTATAACAATAGCTGCGATGCTGGCATTTGTATCTACTGCAAATGCTGGGATAATGGCTGCTTCAAGGTATCCTCTGGCGCTTAGTAGGGACAGCTTGCTGCCGGGATTCGTAAGCAAGGTGAGTAAAAGATTTAAGACGCCGGTAATTTCTATAATTCTTACAGGCGGATTTATAACTTTTTCTTTGATACTGCCGCTGGAGACACTGGCTAAGACTGCTTCTGCAGTAATTCTAATGACTTATATACTTACCAATCTATCGGTGATAATTTTGAGGGAGAGCAATGTGGTAAATTATAAGCCCACATTTAAAGCGCCTTTCTATCCTTGGATTCAGGTCTGCATAGTTATAACTTTTACCTACTTTATAAACAAATTGGGGTATACAGCTATAGAAGCCAACTTGGCTTTAATTTTCTTGAGTATAGTCATCTATTTCAACTACGGAAAGAAAAATGCAAGCCAGGAGTACGCCCTTTTACATTTACTCTTAAGAGTTACTGAGAATCTTAAACTAGAACATGACTTGGAGTCTGAGTTAAGGGACATAATCCACGAGAGAGACAGTGTGGAGTTGGATGAATTTGATAAATTGGTCAAAAATGCGGTCATCC
This sequence comes from uncultured Ilyobacter sp., assembly GCA_963675185.2. Taxonomy (GTDB): domain Bacteria; phylum Fusobacteriota; class Fusobacteriia; order Fusobacteriales; family Fusobacteriaceae; genus Ilyobacter_A. The sequence goes on along the minus strand of CAXXOH010000003.1, from coordinate 590,097 downwards.
TTGATTTGCAGGGACCGCTTACTTTAGACGAACTATTTGAAATAGAAGCGGAAAGGCTAGAAAACATTTTAAATATACCTAGAGACAGTCTAATAAAACTCTTTAACGAAAGGGAGAGGGAGAGCTCTACCGCTATTACTGAGTTTACCGCAATACCGCATATAGTGCTTGATAGGGAAGAACTGTTTAACCTGGTTGTTATTCGTTGTAAACAAGGGATAAGGTTCAACGAGAAAAAGAAATCGATAAAGGCGGTATTCCTTTTTATAAGCAATAGCGGAGTAAGAAAAACTCACCTAATGACTTTGGCATCCATTGCGGCCTTGACAAGAGAGGATGATTTTGAGGAAAAATGGATGGATGCAAAAAACGAAAATTATCTAAGAGATATGATACTTTTAAGTAAAAGGAAAAGGTTTACAAAGTAAAGCATACTGGCGTGTTAATTAATATATTTTATGTATAATTTAATTGTAAAATGAAGTAGAATATGTTAAAATCTTTTTGAAGTGTCGTGAAAGGAGGGGAGATTATGAGAATATACAATTTATTTCCAAATGCTCTTGGAAGCATGACAGATTGGAAAGAAAGATTGAAAAAAATCAAATACATGAATTTTGATCACATATATATAAATCCTTTTTTTCAGACAGGTTATTCTCGGAATCTCTATGCTCCTAAAAACTTCTACGAGATATCTGAGAAGATTTGCGACGATAATTCTCCTGAGAGTGCCGAAAATCAGCTGAGGGATTTTGTAAACGAGGCACACCGTCTTGGCATAGGTGTGATTTTTGAAATGATATGCTCACATACCTCAATAGACTCGGACTTAGTTTTGGAGCACCCAGAGTGGTATCAGTCAGAAAACGGTCAGTTTAAGAACTATACCATCAGCACTTCCACCGATTGGGCGGAGTGTGTAGACGTTCTCCGTATAGATAACAACACAGAGAATATGTCTACAAGGGAAGAAATATGGTCTTACTGGGAGAAACTTTTACTCCATTATATGGACTTTGATTTTGATGGGGTCAAGATACACTGTGCGTTCAACCTTCCTGAAGGTCTGATAGATAGACTAATAAAAACTGGAAAGCAGAAGAGAGAGAACTTTATCTTCATAGGTGATAATCTCGGGGCAAACCTTGGTGAGATACTGGATCTGGGAAGAGTTGGGTTTGATTATTTGTTTACCAGCTTTAAATGGTGGAATTTTAAGGATGTTTGGTTTTTAGAGCAGCATTATAAATTGAAAAACAATGTAGGATTGATATCTTTTCCGGAAAATTATGATACAGAAAGAATAGCCGATAAATACGATAAAAATCCAAATGCATCCATGGTGCTGTATTCGTTGGCAGCATACATAAACAAAGGGGTTTTGGTTCCTGTCGGATATGAAAACGGCAGTTCTGCAAGGTTGGATGATACAAGGATTTACGATTTTGATATAGATGAAGATACGATGCACTTAGAAGAATACATAAGAGAAATAAATAGAATAAAAGAAACATACCAGATATTCAATGAGGAGACAGAGCTTTTTTTCTTAAACTGTCCTAATCAAAACGTGTTATTATTGAAAAAAAGTACAGAAAACGAGAGCGCTTTGATAGTTGCCAACCTTAATTTTAATGGTGAAGAGAAGGTAAGTCTGGAAAACCTAGACAAACTTTTAGAGGGCAGCTCAATAAAGGATATATCTCCTTTTTCGTTAGAAAGAACCATTCCTATAGCTTATGAGGAGCTGTTGAAGCCTGGGGATGTAAAAATATTTTATATAAAGAATTAAAATTTGGGGTGATGAAATGAATCAGGAACACTTAAAGAAAGTTGACTTAGAGGTATACGAAGCTATAAAAAAAGAAGAAGACAGACAAGAGTACGGGATAGAACTTATAGCCTCTGAGAACTTTGTAACAAAAGCTGTAATGGAAGCTGTTGGCGGAGTTATGACAAACAAGTATGCAGAGGGATATCCGCACAAAAGATATTACGGTGGATGCCAAAACGTTGACATCGTGGAAGAACTTGCAATCGAAAGAGCAAAAGAACTATTCGACGTAAAATATGTAAATGTTCAGGCTCATTCAGGTTCACAAGCAAATATGGGTGCATACCAAGCTGTAATTGAACCAGGAGATACAATTCTGGGTATGAAATTAGACCATGGTGGGCATCTAACTCACGGATTCGGTATAAACTTCTCTGGTAAATTGTATAATGCAGTTTTCTACGGAGTGGATAAAGCCACAGAAACAATCGACTATGAAGAACTTAGAAAGCTTGCAGTGGAACACAAACCTAAGCTGATAGTAGCAGGGGCAAGCGCGTACCCAAGAATAATAGATTTCAAAAAATTCAAGGAGATAGCTGACGAAGTAGGAGCATACCTGATGGTAGATATGGCTCATATAGCTGGTCTAGTAGCTGCTGGAGAACATCCAAGTCCAGTACCATATGCTCATATAGTTACTACTACAACCCATAAAACTCTTAGAGGACCTCGTGGTGGTATGATCATGACTAACGATGAGGAGATAGCTAAAAAATTAGATAAAAGTATCTTCCCTGGAATTCAAGGTGGACCATTAATGCACGTTATAGCTGCAAAAGCTGTTGCATTTAAAGAGGCTTTGACTGATGAGTATAAAGAATACCAAAAACAAATAGTTAAAAATGCTAAAGTTCTTGCAGAAGAGCTTACAAACAAAGGATTAAGAATAGTAAGTGGAGGAACGGACAACCACTTGATGCTTGTTGACCTAAGTGGAAAAGGGATAACTGGTAAAAAGGCTGAAGAAGCGCTTGTAAAAGCTGAAATAACTGTTAACAAAAACACTATTCCTTTTGACCAACAAAGTCCTTTTGTGACAAGCGGTATCAGAATAGGTACTCCTGCTGTAACTCAGCGTGGAATGAAAGAGGCTGAAATGAAAGAGATAGCTTCACTTATAGAAAGAGTAATAGACAACATAGAGGATGAAGCTGAACTTAAGAGAGTTAAAGAAGACGTACGTAAACTTTCTGAAAAGTTTCCATTATACAGATAATATGGCACCCAAGGGTGCCTTTTTTCATTTTAGTTTTGTAAGTAACTTAAGTTGGCGACTGTATTTAAACTTTAAACAAACTATTGAATTGATTTAAATTCATAGAGATCAAAAATAATTTTTTGTCACGAATCACACTAATTTATACTAATAAAAGATATTTAGGTCACAGAGTGACACAGAGGAGAATAAAGAGTTTCGCAGAGAAAAAATAAACAAAGATATGCAAATAAAGCATAGCCTAGAGATTTTAATCGATTCGTGTGATCTGTGAAAATTCGTGACAAAAAATTATTTTTAAAAGGTCTTCTCTGTGCGCCTCATGTTTAAAATCTTTGTGAAGCTCTGTGTCTAAAGAAGGTTTTCGAATAAATTCAGTAATTCATGTATAATTTTAAATAACAACTTTAGCTAATTATGGTATAATATAGTAAAAAGTTTCAGGGGGAAATTATGTTGGATAAGATAATTATAAAAGGTGCCAGGGAGCATAACCTGAAAAATATTAATATAGAGATTCCTAAAAATAAGTTCATAGTGATAACGGGTGTCAGCGGGAGTGGGAAGTCCAGCCTTGCGTTTGACACACTGTACTCTGAAGGTCAGAGGCGTTATGTAGAGAGCCTTTCCGCCTATGCCAGACAGTTTATAGGTCAGATGAATAAACCGGATGTGGACAGTATAGAGGGGCTTTCTCCTGCAATATCCATAGAGCAGAAGACTACCAGCAAAAATCCCAGGTCTACAGTGGGGACAATAACCGAAATCTACGATTATATGAGGCTGCTTTTTGCGCATATAGGCACGGCCCACTGCCCTGTATGTGGCAGGGTGGTGGAAAAGCAAAGTACTCAAGAGATAGTAGAAGGGGTGCTAAAAAGCTTTCATGACGGAGACAAGCTTATGGTGCTGTCGCCAGTTGTGAGGGGGAAGAAGGGTACGCATAAAAACCTTTTTTTGAACCTTTTGAAAAAGGGGTTCGTAAGGGTGAGGGTAAATGGGGAGATACTCTATTTAGAAGATGAGATAAACCTCAATAAAAACCAGAAGCACAATATAGAAGTTGTAGTTGACAGGTTGGTATTGAAAAAAGACGACCGGGAATTTGAGGCTAGGTTTACAGAGTCTGTAGAGAGTGCTGTTATCCTATCGGAAGGAAGGGTAATGTTAAACAGAAACGGGGAAGACTACTCATACAGCGAAAACTTTGCCTGCCCGGATCATGACGTGGATTTTCCAGATGTAAATCCCAGGCTTTTTTCATTTAATGCCCCTTACGGCGCATGTGTGGAGTGTAATGGGATAGGTAAAAAGCTGGAGATAGACGAAAGCAGGCTGCTTATAAATGAAGACTTATCTATAAGAGAGGGGGCCATCTATATCCCTGGAGGCAGTGTCAGGAAGGGGTATGTTTGGACAATTTTTGAATTTATGGCAAGGGCCTTTGAGATAGATATGGACGTACCTTTTAGGGAGATAGAGGAGCACAAGAAGCAGATAATTTTTTACGGCACAGGTGGGAAGAGATTCAAGGTAGATTACAGGGGTAGAGACTTCTCGTATAACGGGATGAAGGACTTTGAAGGCATAGTAAAAAATCTGGAAAGAAGGTACTATGAGACCAATTCTGATGCGATAAAAGATGAGATAGAGAATAAATATATGATAGAGAGGGTATGTAGCGTTTGCGAAGGCAGGAGGCTGAAGCCAGAGGTTTTGTCTATAACTGTAAGCGGTAAAAACATAATGGAAATATGTTTTCTCAGCATAAAAGAAGCCTTGAAATTTTTTAATGAACTAAAGCTTACTGAGAAACAGGAATTTATAGCAAAGGAGATTTTGAAGGAGATTCGCGAGAGACTTACCTTTATGATAAATGTCGGGCTTGATTACTTGACCCTTTCTAGGGAGACAAAAACTCTTTCAGGTGGAGAAAGTCAGAGGATAAGACTGGCAACGCAGATAGGATCAGGACTTACAGGGGTATTATATGTGCTAGATGAACCTAGTATAGGCCTTCACCAAAGGGATAACGACAAATTACTTACTACCCTCAGGAGACTGAAGGAACTAGGGAATACACTGATAGTGGTTGAGCATGACGAGGACACGATGCTGCAAGCGGATTATCTGCTAGATCTCGGTCCTGGAGCAGGAAGGTTTGGCGGAGACATAGTTGCATTCGGCACCCCGAAGCAGGTTATGAGGAAAAAGGAATCTTTAACCGGGAAATTTCTTAAAGGCGAGATCAGCATAGAGGTACCAGAAACTAGGAGGAAGGCCTTTGCATATCTGACTTTAAAAGGAGCCAAAGGGAATAACTTAAAGGGCATAGATGTCCAGATACCTCTCGGGGTGATAACTGTGGTCACAGGTGTTAGCGGCAGCGGAAAATCCACATTGATAAGCCAGACTCTGCACCCGATACTTTTTAACAAGCTAAACAAGGGAAAACTTTACCCTCTTGAAAACGAAGGGGTTGAAGGGATAGAAAACCTGGATAAGGTTATAGAGATAGACCAGAGTCCTATAGGTCGAACGCCTAGATCGAACCCTGCTACCTATACAAAAATATTTGACGATATAAGGGAACTGTTTTCTTTAACCAAGGAAGCCAAAATAAAGGGGTATAAAAAGGGAAGGTTTTCTTTTAACGTTAAAGGTGGAAGATGTGAGGCTTGCCAGGGAGCCGGTATAATAAAAATTGAGATGAATTTTTTGCCAGATGTTTACGTTGAGTGTGAGGTGTGCAAGGGAAAAAGGTACAATAAAGAGACACTAGAGGTACACTATAAAGGTAAAAATATTTCTGAAGTTTTGGATATGAGCGTGGGGGAGGCCTATGACTTTTTCAACAGTATACCTTCCCTGGAAAGAAAGCTCAAAGTTCTCATAGACGTAGGTCTAGATTATATAAAGCTTGGCCAGCCAGCCACCACCCTTTCAGGTGGGGAAGCGCAGAGGATAAAGCTGGCAGCAGAGCTCGCCAAGATGTCTAGAGGGCATACTATATATATCCTAGACGAGCCTACTACAGGGCTGCACTTCGAGGATATAAGGAAGCTTTTAGAGGTGCTTAGTAGACTTGTTGAAAAGGGGAACTCGGTACTTATCATAGAGCACAACCTTGACGTGATAAAGACAGCAGACTACATAATAGATATTGGACCTGAAGGCGGCGATGGTGGAGGGCAGGTAGTAGCTACGGGAACGCCTGAAGAGGTAGCAAAAGAAAAAGCATCCTACACAGGGTATTACTTGAAAAAGGCTTTAAACAGTAAAGCGGATTAATTAAAAAGGAACTTGGAAAGTGGTGATTGAGATAGATAAAAGGGCTATAGGAGTATTCGATTCTGGGCTCGGCGGCTTGACAGTGGTGAAAGAGCTGAGGAAATTACTGCCAAATGAAAATATAGTTTATTTCGGGGATACTGCTAGGGTTCCCTATGGGGCAAAATCAAAGACAGTAATATTAAGGTATTCAAGACAGATATCGAATTTTTTACTAACAAAAAATGTTAAGATGATAGTCGTAGCGTGCAACACCGCAAGCTCTCTTGCCTTAGAAGAACTTCAAAATGAGCTAGAAATACCGGTTATCGGTGTAATAAAGGCTGGGAGCAGAAGGGCCGCGACAGCAACTAAGAATAATATAGTAGGAGTAATAGGTACTAAAAAAACCGTTTCAAGCGAAGTTTACCTTAGGGAGATAAGAAGCTTAAATTCTGAAATAGTCGTAAGGCAGAAAGCCTGTCCTCTATTTGTCCCACTGGTTGAAGAGGGGCTTGAAAACGACATAATAACCGAAGAAATGGCTGAAAGATACCTTTTGGAGATAAAAAATGAAATAGATACACTTGTGCTAGGGTGTACCCACTATCCGCTTCTTAAAAATGTTATAAAAAGGGTGCTTAACGGTCACGGTATAAATCTGATAAATCCTGCCGAAGAAACGGCGATCGATGTGATGTATACCTTGAGCAACTTGAATATTCTCGGCGGTGAGGAGAAAAAAGGTGAGACAGAGTTCTACGTAAGTGACTCTCCGAATGATTTTCAGAAATTAGGGGGGATTTTCTTGAATTCATCTCTTGAAAATGTAGAGATGGTCGATATCGAAAAGTATGAAGGAGAATAGCCGTGTATGAATATATAAAAGGGTCATTGGAAACAAAAAAAACAGAATATGTAGCCTTAGATGTAAATGGAGTAGGGTATATGGTATATATATCCTTGAAGACATATGATAAATTAAAACTAGGGGCACAAGAGAAACTGTACATATATACCTATGTGAAAGAGGACAGCTTTAAGCTCATAGGATTTTATGATGAGAGGGAGAGGGATATGTTTAAGCTGCTGTTAAATGTAAACGGCATAGGTATAAGCCTAGCACTTGCAATCCTGTCTGCCTTTGATGTGTCAGATCTTAAAAAAGCCATTGTTAACGGGGACATAAACCTGCTTATAAAGGTCCCTAAACTTGGGAAGAAAAAGGCTGAAAAACTCATAGTTGACCTGAGGGACAAGGTAGGAGGACTCAGCATATTTGATGCAGTGGATGTCGGAGACGCCGGCGAAAAGCTGAGGCTGGAGGAAGACCTATACCTTGCTTTGGAATCCCTAGGATACAGTAAAAAAGATATATCGACCATAGTAAAGAAAGAAGATATAGACGGATACCGTGATATAGGAGAAGCGGTAAAGGATGTCTTGAAAAAAATACAGATTATGAAATAGGGTCAAGCTGAATTGACTCTATTTTTTGTTCGTAGGAAATATTATATTTTTTTGTATATAAATTAGGAGATGATTAAAAGATTAATAATGGGCGGGTGATAGATATGTGTGGAAAAAAAAGAGGTTTTACCCTTGTGGAAATGATGACGGTTGTGGCCATTATAGCAATTTTGGTGGGTATGGCTATGTTGGCTATGACTAAAAGATATGAAAAAAATGAATTCATAAGAATGAAAACGCAAATACCGGAATTTTTTAGAGCAGTAGCTGAAAAATCTTTTGAAGAGGGAAAAAGTTATAACATTCAGATGGCCCTTCCTTCAAAACTAGAGATATATGACAGCTCAACTTCCCCATCAGCCTTAAAAGAAACGCTGAAGCTTTCCGATAAATTTACATATATAACAAGCACTTCCGATTCAGCTTTTCACACAACTGTAAAAGGTAACTTAAATAAGAATTTTTCCATTTATATTTTTAATGATGATGAAGATCCTTTATATAGAGTAGCTTTGTATATTTCAAGACCATACGTTGATTATCTGCAGGTAAATACATATAAGCCTAAAAGTACAACCACCAAGGATAATTATACAGATACTGATAACTGGACAAAAGAGTAAAGTAAAGGGGATAGCGATATCCCCACTTTGTTTAATTGGTAGGTGATATTTTTTGCAACCTATATATTTTTTGTTCTTTGTAAGTTTTTTATTTTCTTTAGCGGTGTCGGTATTTAAAATACCGTTAATTTTTCTATTACCTTTTTTTGCGTTTTTAAGCTTTGCGGGAGTGTTTTTAAGCTGGAAAAAGTTTAGGAATAAAAGCAAATTTATAATTTTTTGGGTTTCAATTATATTATTGAGTGCAAGGCATGAGATGACCACGTATAAGGGAAAACTTTTAAGTGGGGATCTACATAGGTTTAGCGTATATAAGCTTAGGTCAAGTTCTGAAGTCACAAAAATAGATGGAAGGTATCCTGGGGGGAAAGTGTATGCCAAGTTGGACGCTGATGGACTTGAGAGTGGGTATTACGAGGTTTATGGTGAAATAGTAGGGGTAGAAGATTCTAGGGGATTTCTTTATCTCGATATAGATTCTAAAGAGGTATACCGGGGGAGCTTTGACAGTTACAGGAGGGTATTTTTAAAAAATATACTCAGACTTACAAAAGACTATCCTCAGGATTTGCGGGGATTTATGAAGGCTGTACTGCTAGGAGATAAAGACGACATAGAAGATGAGATGAAAGATTGCTTTTCGTATACCGGGACGGCGCACTTAATAGTAGTTTCAGGGTTGCATATAGGGACTATAGCCGTTATCTGCATGTCGATATTCAACCTTTTAGGGACACCTTATCAGCTAAAATATATATTAACTTTTATAATTTTGAGTTTTTATTGTTTTTCAATAGGGTTTAGCCCATCCACCTTAAGGGCCTATATAATGGGCAGCATATATATTTTTTCTAAAATATTTTATGAAGAAACAGATTTAAAAAAGTCTTTGTGTCTTGCATTTATAATTTCCGTATTAATAAATCCAGCTGTTTTAAATTCAGTTTCATTCGAACTCTCGTATACGGCACTTTTCGCCATAATTTTTGTTTTTCCGAAAATAAAAGAAAATTTAAAGGCAAAAATTATGATTATTGAGAAAAACAAAAATAAAGCATTTGAAGTTTTATTGGATTTAGTGCTTATAAGTTTTTCAATACAGGTCAGCTTAACCCCGATATTTTTATACTATTTTAAAAGTATCCCATTATTATCGTTTTTGGTGAATGTTGTAGCCGTTCCGCTCGGGACCCTGTTTATACAGCTATCATTTTTTGCACTGGCATTATCCTTTTTTTATCTTGGGAAATTCTTAATGCCTCTTACATATGCTATCTACAGGCTCCTCATGGCATTTATAGGTGCAGCATCAAAATTACCAATTTTAACAGTGGAAATTTATAAGGAGATATCACCAATTTTTTTCGTGTATTTATATATATGCCTTCTATTACTTATTTTTTATGGGATCAAGACAAAAAAGAATATTTTTAGCATCGCAGTTGTTGGGCTTATAGCTTTTAATATTAATCTAAACAGTGCCCCAAAAAGTTTTGAATTCAGGGAGAATAGATATATTGGAAACAGTGAGAGTATTTTGATAGTGAATGAAACTTTGGAAGAAAAAGACATACGGCTACTGAAAGGCAACGGCGTAAGGAATGTAGATGTATTGGTAAGCCTTAAAGAAATAGACGATAAGTTCCTGAAAACTTTTGATGTTATACAAAGTATAAACTTAAAAAGTGGTGAGATACTTACTTATAAAGATTATGTATTTAAAAATATGGATGGCAGAATAGTCGCTGTAGATAGGGAACGTTGAAAAAAAGCTTTAAATGTGTTATTTTATAATAAACTAGAGATAGCGGGGGAAATATTATGAAAAGATTTTGGGAAGAATTTAAATATTTAAATTACGACATGCCTAAGACTGCGAAATATATTTTATGGATTTTGGGGGGCTTATTTTTAGCAAACGCCTTTAAGACTGTGGCTTTTAACCCTGCAGTATTACTTATAATAGCGGTATTACTAATGTCGGTGGTTCTCCACGAAGTGGCTCATGGGTACGTAGCTTATCTGTTCGGGGATAATACTGCTAAAAACCAAGGCAGGCTTACCTTGAATCCTATAAAACACTTGGATTTTGCCGGGACACTATTTCCGTTATTTCTTATACTTACAGGATCTAGATTTATCATAGGTTGGGCAAAACCGGTCCCTATTTCATTTGAAAGGTTGAGGAAGAAAAAAAATGGAGTATTTTTTGTTTCTATAGCTGGGATCACAGTAAACTTCCTGCTAGCATTTATAGGTGCTAACATAATAAAATTTTTCCCGGATAAGGTTTATGCAAACCAGTACATGTACACTGTTGTAAACTATCTTATACGCATAAACTTAGTCCTGGCTATTTTTAACCTTATACCAATCCCACCGCTTGACGGGTCTAGGATTATTTGGAGCTTGGGGTCTAGAGGCGTAAAGGATTTCATGGAAAGCATGGAAAACTACGGCCTTATAATAATACTAGTATTAGTTTTTACAGGCAGTTTGTGGGGGATAATACTACCTATATTCAATTTTTTTATTAACCTGCTTAATATGTACATAAAGCTTTGAGGTGACCTATGCTAATATTTTTGATAATAAATGCAGTTGGAGTGGTGGCGTTTGCTGTTTCAGGGGCCTTAAAGGGGATAAAACACCATTTGGATATTTTCGGAATAGTGGTGCTCGCAGTTATAACTTCAGTTGGAGGCGGGATAACAAGGGATGTAGTTCTGAACGTGAGTGTGGACGCCTTGGAGAACAATAAAGATATATATACGGCAATCGCACTGGGAATTTTAGTGTATGCTGTAGGGCACAAGAGGCTGGGAAATTTTACATATATATCCAGTTTCGTAAAGGTAGCAGATGCTTTAGGGCTTGCACTTTTTACAGTAATAGGGGCTGAGAAAGGTCTATCTAATGGGCTGGGAATATTGGGGACAGCTGTAATGGCCACCCTTACCGGTGTCGGAGGAGGGGTGATAAGGGACATACTGGTTATGGAGATCCCGTTCATTCTAAAAGAGGAGATATACGCAGTTTTATGCCTTTCAGGAGGACTTAGTTACTGGCTTGGAATAGAGGTACTCGGAGTATCTAAAAACTATTTGAGCTATTTTATAATAATTTTTATATTTATAATAAGACTTTTAGCTATAAAATATAGATTGAATCTACCAAAAGGGAAGAAGATGTAAAGGAGTTTGTGATGAAGACTGTAGAGAAGGAGTGTTCTATTGAATTTGAAGAAAAAAAATCAAGATTCATAGGGTACATAAAACCGATTCAGAGTAAAAACGAAGCTGAAGAATTTATAAGTTACATAAAGGGGAAACATGTGGACGCAGTGCATAACTGTTCTGCTTATAAGGTTATAGAAGATGGGCAGGAGTATTACAAAGTAGATGATGACGGAGAGCCAAGTGGAACAGCCGGAAAACCAATGGGCGAAATATTTAATGTACTAGGGGTGGACAACCTTGTAGTGGTCGCTACCCGTTACTTTGGTGGGATAAAGCTAGGTGCCGGCGGTCTCATAAGAGCGTACGCTAAGACGGCTAAGCTTGCTGTTGGTGAAGCGGGGATAGTAGATTATATAGAAAAGAAAAATTTTGTAATTGATTTTCCATATGGAATTGTAACTGAAGTGGATAAGATGTTGACCCTTGATGGAGTAAAGGTTTTCAGCAGAGAGTACGGAGAGAGGGTGACATATAGGCTGGAGGCTCCCGAACAGTTGAAAAATGAGCTGAGTGAATTAAAAGATGTGATAGTAATATAGAGGGACGTCATTGGACGTCCTTCTTAGTTATTTTAAATGGTATATAGAACAAAATGAATAGGAGAAAAGTAATAATGTCAAACCAGATAATGTAAACAGGCCAGCCACCTAGAAACCAGAATACTTCACCAAGGGGACGCTCCCTCAAATACATGAAGTTTGTGTCTAAGATAAAATTAATTGGGAAAATCATAATCATAATTGCATTGAGCAGGCCAAACGATGTGATAATATCTTTAAATTTTGGACTGAAACAATAATATTTTATGGAATATATTACGCCTGCTATTAATAAAAAGTGTGTGAAGAAAAAAGAGATATTTAGCAGGTGTGGGAAGCTTTCTGTTAAATCAGGCGTCAATACAGCTGCTACGGCCCCGATACTCCAAAAATATGAAAACCTAAATATCCTGTAACTTTTTTTTATAAGCATTACCCCAACAAAGAAAAGAGTGAAGTTGCATATATGTAACGGCAGTAGATATTTTAAAGGATAGTTCATGTAAAAATATTTATAAAAATACTCCATTAATTTTGTTGCTATCAAAGTGTAGCCAATAACTTTTCCAAAAAAGTCTTTGCTTATTTTTTTTGAAAAATTAGGGATATCCATAACAAATTTAATGAAAAATATATAAAAAACTATGATGAGAATGTGTTCTTTTCCAAAAATTTTAAAGGTCTCCATAAATTCTCCTATCTATGAAATCCCAAGTCTGCAGGATTGATGTCGCCAGATATATGCTCTATTTTTCCGCCCAATTCTTCAAATTTTTTTCTAAGTTTTACAACCATGTCCGCTAGCTCTATTGTATCTTTACTTAACTGGTCTTTATTCATTATGCCCTTTGACCAGAAATGTATGACTAGGTTGCTGTCTCCAAAAATCTTCATTTTATTATATTTTATAGCAAATTTAAGAGCTATGTAAATTCCTAAAAGTTCGCCAAAGTTATTTGTGCTGCCATCTTTTGTGAGGTAGTTTCCGAACTCGTTTACTTTGTCTTCCGAAAGGATCTCTTTAAGAAGACTGTTGCCATACTTGTCGGTAACCCTAACTTCTACACCGATGCCCCTACCTGTACCTGCATCAAAATATATCCCATCTTCTAAATCTTTTTTGAGCTCATCTTTGGACTGGTATCTCGCCCCACCGTCCAGCCATTTTTTAGCTTCAGATAAATTTGAAAAGGACTTGTATCTGGATTTTTTCCCAGCTATGAGTTTTTTACACTCATCCCATGAAGCCGCTATTCCATTCTTTTCGCCATCTATCCAGTAAGCGTAAACTTTTTTGCTGTTTTTAGGTGCTTTATAGTCGCCATCCAGCCAATTTTGAGCTTCCTGTTTTGTCAAAAACGACTTATATTTTGCTGATTTTCCTTTTACTATTTTTTCGCAGTCTGCCCATGAAGTGCAGATACCTTTTTTATCTCCTATTGCGTAAGCGTAGAATTTTTGCTGTTTCATAAATAAGCCTCCAGACAGTAAAGTTCTATACTATATTATCATATATTTGAAAAATTTAAAAAGATAGTTTTTGTACAGGAGCAATATTAGAGCAATAATACCTTAAGCCAAAGTGTCAAGTAAATCAAACTTACAAAAAAAACTTGAAAAAATTCTGGAAATGTGCTAGAATAATTTTCGAGTTATGAGTTTTTAAAGAGAGGTGAAAAATAAATGAAAAGTGGAATTCATCCTGATTACCATGAAATAACTGTAGAGTGTGCATGTGGAGAAAAGTTTGCAACTAGATCTACTTACGCAAAAGGCGACGAATTAAAAGTAGCTGTTTGCTCTCAATGCCACCCATTCTACACTGGAAAATCTAAATTCGTTGATACAACTGGAAGAGTTGACAAATTTAGAAAAAAATACGGGCTTAAATAAAGAAAACAGGGCATATGGCTCTGTTTTTTTTGTGAAGATAAATATTTAGTAGTTTAAAGCGTTGAAAATGGGAGTTTCACGCGAGTTACTTAGAAGAGAGGAGAATATACAGATGTCTGTAATGGAGATAAACCATCCATTGATTCAACACAAACTTTCATACTTGAGAGACAAAAATACGGATACGAAAACTTTCAGAGAGACTTTAAATGAGATAGCGGGCCTTATGACTTATGAGGCTACAAAAGACCTGAAACTTCAGGAGATAGAGGTAGAAACGCCTTTGATGAAGACGAAGTCATACGTACTTCCTGAAAAGGCAGTTGCGGTGGTTCCTATCCTTAGGGCCGGTCTTGGCATGGTAGACGGGATATTGACTTTTATACCTACGGCAAAAGTAGGGCATATAGGTGTCTACAGAGATGAGGAGACTTTAGAGCCTGTATACTATTACTGTAAGCTTCCCAGTGATATTTCCGAAAGAAAGGTAATGTTAGTTGACCCTATGCTGGCAACAGGCGGATCGGCGATATACGCCATAGACTACCTCAAGGAAAAAGGGGTAAAGGATATAGTGTTTTTATGCTTGATCGCGGCTCCAGAGGGGATAGCAAAGGTTATAGAGAAGCATCCTGATGTGGATATATACGCGGCTAAAGTAGACCAGGGGTTGAATGAAAAATCTTACATATACCCTGGATTAGGAGATTGCGGAGATAGGATATTTGGAACTAAATAAAATTCACACTAAGTGAATTATGTCAAAGACTTATTAAAAGTGGAGGCCGGTTATAACCGGCCTCCACTTTTAATAAGTCTTTTCATTGTCTATTATATTTATAAGTTTATCCCCTGTTTCATACCTCATGAGATTTTCTGAAAAAAGTTCAAAGAGCCTTCTTATATACATCGGGGAAGACCCGGCTAGGTGTGAACTTATGGTAAGGTTTTCTAAGCACCATAAAGGGCTGTTAGAACCAAGAGGTTCAGTTGCAAACACATCCAAAAATGCTCTTTTTATATGGCCGGTTTTTAGTGCAGAGATCAAATCTTCTTCCACCACGGTGTCACCTCTACCCATATTAATGAAATACGATCCCTCTTTCATCTTGCTAAACAAATTTCTGTCTATAAGATTTCGAGTATCTGGTGTACTGGGCAACAGGTTTACCACAAAGTTACTTTGGGCAAAAACCTTTTCAATGTTAAACGGAGAGTAAACTTTGTCAACAGCTTCTATTTCTTCAGGATGTTTTTTTATTCCAACTACTTTCACACCCAAAGTCTTAGCTCTTTTTGCAAGCTCTTTTCCGATACTCCCTATGCCTAGTATCCCGACAGTTTTGCCGTAGATTTCGTCCTGAGCTACTAACGAATCCCATATCAGATTATTTTGGTTTTGCATCACCTTTTTAAAATTTCTAGCTAGGAAGATCATCGCAAAAACAATATATTCAGACATCTGTATCCTGTGTATACCCCTGGCGTTGGTTAAAACTATCCCCTTTTCTCCGATTAAATCAAGTGGGAATTTGTCCACCCCAGAACTAAATGATTGTATCCATTTTAAATTCTTAGCATTTTTTATATTTTCAGGTTTCACCTTAATAGCCATCAATATATCGGCATCTACTATATTTTCTGCTGCCTCTTCAGAATTTTTTGTATATATTACATTGTATCTTTTGCTGAGTTGTTCTATTAAGCCCTCCGGAATGTTAAAAAATTTTGGACAGTGGATGAGTATTTTCTCCATGTTTCTACCCCCTAATTGATTAATCCAAGTTATCTTTTATGTACTCTAGGACCTCTTCTACATGACCCGCTACCTTTACTTTCCTCCATTCTTGCACTAACTCCCCGTTCTTATCTATTATAAAAGTTGACCTTTCTATTCCCATATATTCTTTCCCGTAATTTTTTTTGAGTTTCCAGACTCCATAAAGCTCGCAGACTTCCCCATTTTCATCGCTGAGCAAAAGAAAAGGCAGATTGAATTTTTCTATGAAATTACTGTGTTTTTTCAAGCTGTCCTTGCTCACGCCTAGTATAACCGTATCTGAGCCTTGGAATTCTGAGTTGAAATCCCGGAAGCTGCACGCCTCCTTTGAACATCCTGGAGTATTGTCCTTAGGATAGAAGTAAAGCACAACATTTTTCCCAGAAAAATCACTTAAAGATATATTTTCACCGTTGCTGGCAGGTAAAGTAAAATTTTTTGCTTTCATTAATTGCCCCCTCATTAAGAAATTAGATCAATTTTTAGATTTTGCTTACAAATCATATGTATTAGTTAAAGATTATCTTTCTATAATATTAAAAAAAAGTTATAAAAGAAATCATGAAATTTTGCAACAAAAAATTTAAATATATAGTTTATTTCTAATTTATTCTTAAAATCCTTTAAATTATCTAGCGAATATTTCAAATAAAAAAAGAGGGGCATCCTCTCTTAGGTTTTTAGCTATGCATTAGTATCTTGCAGTTCAACTGTACTTTTAGTTTCCAGTATATTTGGCCACTATAAGGGTGCAGACAGCATCTCCTGTGATGTTTACAGCTGTCCGAATCACAATCCAATATCCTATCAATACCCATGATAAGAGCGATCCCCTCTACTGGAAGCCCGACCTGGGTAAGTATCATGAAAAGGGTGATTAGCCCAACTCCAGGAACCCCAGCAGTTCCGATAGAAGCAAGTGTAGCATTGCAATGAAGTCGGTTACTGCAAGCAGTATGCCATAGACCTGTGAGATGAAAACGGTAGCAACACCCTGCATGATGGCTGTACCGTGTGGCCCAAAGTGGGATAGTAAATGAACTTATCTGTTTAGAAACCCCAAATTCATCCTGGACAGTCTCCATTGTTACCGGTATTGTGGCGTTGCTGCTTGCAGTTGAAAAGGCAACCGAAAGAGCAGGTGAAAATCTCTTAAAAAATTCCAGTGGGTTTATTTTTGTAAATGCTATGAGCATGCCCTGGTAAGTAAAAAATGCATGCAATAAAAGTGCCCCGATAACCGTAAGCATGTAGAGCGTCAAAGGCTTCGTTGCGCTGTATCCAAGTGTAGCCATGGTTTTTGTGATAAGGCAGAACACACTAAATGGAGCTAATTGCATAACGATATCTACCATTTTTAATACGAGAACATTTGCTTCTTCAAAGAGCTTTCTTACTATGTTTTGTCCTTTCCCCGAGAATGGTGAGAGTAGTTCCTAAAAATAGTACAAACACAATTATTTGAAGCATTACCCCGCCGGAAAGTGATTCAAAAGGGTTTGTTGGGACCATGTTTACTAGTACGTCCACCACTGATTGGGACTCTTTTACTGCATAATTTACACTGTCCAACTCTGCAATCCGGAACCAGGTTGGGTTTTAGTACCTACTCTACCCAGTTTTTTGATGTATTCTATGGACATAGCTCTTGCAGTAAGCGATACAAAAACAAGCGGGACAACAAGCATTTTAATAGAGCTTATAAATAATTTTCCAAATAGCTGCAGGAAAAATCCTAAAAAATATTTTTCGATAAAAACTGCTTCTCTAAATGGACGGATTAAAAATATATAAATAATATATAAAATTTGAGCTATATGTGTTTAATAGTGTTTTTTTAACGTCAAATAATAGAATTTTTTAGCAACAGGGTATAGGGTGGATAAAAAATGTAATTTTTTTAATATGTTGTTTTAGAATAAATCAAAATGTAAATTAAGAGGAAAAAATAATATAATTGAAGTATCATATATATTGTGATATAATTTTTTATCTAAATTTTAGGCTAGGGTGGTTATCATGGATGTAATGGAAAAATTGAAAAATAGCCTGCAAGCTGACTTAATTTCGAGGGATAAATACTTCAACTCGGCGGTACTGGTTACTCTTATGAAAATTGAAGATGACTACCATTTTATTTTTCAAAAAAGGGCTAAGCACATAAGACAGGGAGGGGAGATAAGCTTTCCTGGAGGGGCTTTTGACTTAGAAGATGTAGATTTTGAGAGGACTGCAATAAGGGAGACTGAAGAGGAGCTCGGTATATCGGAAGAGAAGATAGACGTCATAGGCAAGTTGGGAACCCTTGTCATACCAAACGGGGTCATAGTAGAAGCTTATATAGGGAAGCTTGACATAAGCAGCCTAGATGAACTGAAGCCGAATAAAAATGAGGTTGAGAGGTTGATAAGTGTCCCTGTGAAATTTTTTATGGAGAACGAACCTAAAACATATTATATAAAGATAGAGAACAAGGCTTTTTACTGCAAGGATACCAGGGAAGAACTTTTCTTCTCAGCAAAGGAGCTTGGGCTGCCTGCAAGGTATCACGGCATATGGAAGGGCAGGGATAGAAAAGTTTATTTTTATAGTTACGATGGCGAGATTATTTGGGGGATAACTGCTGACCTTATAATTGAAACGATGAAACTTTTAAAAAATTAATTAGGAGTGATGATTGTGTTGGAAATTTTAGGAAATTACAACTTTGATGCAGTGCAATGGTTAGTTGTGATTCTATCCGGATTATCTATAGGTTTGGAGAAGGTAGGTATACCTAATTTTCTAATTATGGTACCAATAATGGCACAGATACTTGGCGGGAAAGTTTCTGCAGGATTTTTGTTGCCGCTTTTGGTTATGGGGGATATTTTTGCAGTGTTATATTATAAACGTCATACGCAAATAATAATTGTTTTAAGACTCTTGCCTTGGGCAATAGTAGGTATATTAGTGGGACTTTTTGTCGGGAACTCTGTTTCAGACGCCGAGTTTAAAAAAATAATGGCTGTAATAGTGCTTATCTGCGCAGTGATGCTACTGGTTAAAAAGGATTTAAACGATGAGCATATAGGGAAAAAATGGTATTTTTCTGTTGTAATGGGGCTTTTGGGCGGTTTTTCCAGTATGATAGGAAATGCAGCCGGACCTATTATGATAGTTTATTTTCTATCTATGAATTTGAACAAAAACAGTTTTATAGGTACAGTAGCCTGGTTCTTCTTTGTGGTAAACCTTATAAAAATACCGTTATACGCCTTTGTTTGGCACAATATAACTTGGGATAGCTTTTCCCTCAATCTTATGCTTTTCCCGATGATAGTATTAGGGGCTATGGTAGGCATCAGACTGGTAAAATTTATACCTGAAAAACCTTACAGGATGGTAATGATCGGTGTTACATTTATAAGTGCCATAAGGCTAATGATGTAAGAAATAATATATAATATATGGTAAAGGAGTTATTGCAAAACTATGGAAAGAGTACTATGCAGGCAGGCAGCTGCTGATTTGGTGGAAAAACTTAGAAAAGAAGGAAGAAAAGTGGTATTCACAAACGGGTGTTTTGATATACTCCACGTGGGGCACTTAAGGTATCTGGAGGAGGCCAAAGAGCAGGGAGAAATCCTATTTGTTGGCGTAAACTCGGACGATTCCGTAAAAAGACTTAAAGGTCCGACAAGGCCTATAAACAACGAGAATGATAGGGCGGAGATGCTTGCAGGACTTAAGCCGGTGGACTATGTTGTTATCTTCAGCGAAGATACTCCTGTAGAACTTATCTCAGAACTTAAGCCTAGCATACATGTAAAAGGTGGAGACTACAAGAAAGAAGAGCTCCCGGAGACGGAGGTAG
Source organism: uncultured Ilyobacter sp. (assembly GCA_963675185.2). Classification (GTDB taxonomy): domain Bacteria; phylum Fusobacteriota; class Fusobacteriia; order Fusobacteriales; family Fusobacteriaceae; genus Ilyobacter_A. Next base: position 570,371 of record CAXXOH010000003.1, on the reverse strand, counting down.
TGGAGAAAAACGGCGGGGAAGTAAGGATACTGAGCCTTGTAGAAGGTAAGTCTACTACAAATATTGTAAACAAGATATCTGAAAGCAATTAGACTTTAGAGGGGAAGGTATGGAGAGCTTACTTAAATTTGAAGAGATAGACGTATTGGCCGAAAAACTGGCTGACTTTGTAGATAAAAATGATGTAATAGCATTGGTTGGGGACCTTGGAACAGGCAAGACCACCTTTGTGAAGGTTTTTGCAAAAAGACTCGGGATAAGCTCGAATATAAAGAGCCCCACTTTCAATTATGTGATAGAGTATTTAGACGGAAAATATCCGCTGTATCACTTTGACGTATATAGGATAGGGGAACCGGATGAGATATATGAGGTGGGGTATGAGGACTACCTTTATAACGACGGCATCTGCATAATAGAGTGGGCAAACCTCATAGAAGAGGAGCTCCCTGATGAGTACATAAGGTTAGAGCTCGACTATCACGATGAGTTCAGCAGAAGGATTAAGCTTGATTTTATAGGGAATAAAAAACGCGAAGAGGAGTTATTGGAATATGTTAATTTTAGCAATTGATACTTCCACAAAATCCAGCTCTGTAAGTGTGTTTGACGAGAAGAAAGGTGTTTTAGCAGAACTTACTTTGAATATAAAGTTGAACCATTCAGACACGCTGATGAAAGCTGTGGATACTGTTTTTAAATTTTCTGAAACAAATATTAGAGAAATAGACAGGATAGCTGTCGGGACAGGTCCTGGATCGTTTACCGGAATAAGGGTCGGAGTAGGTGCGGCAAAGGGTCTTGCTTACTCTACAGGTGCAGATATAGTAGGCGTAAACGAGCTTGATGCCCTTGCTTCTATGGTGACGCACACTGATATGAAAATAATACCCCTTATAGATGCAAGAAAGGAAAGGGTGTATTATTGTGAATATACATATGATGCCAAAGGAAAGCTTAAAAGGGAGCGTGATTATGGAGATGCCCACCTTGAAGAACTTTTGGATTCTTACAGCGGAAAGGTGATCTTCACGGGTGACGGGAGTATAAACTACAGGGATAAGATAATTGAAAAGATGGGGGAGCGGGCTTATTTTAACAGAATTTCTTCTAGCTGCGTAAAGTCTTCCATTCTTGCGGAACTGTCACTTGAAATGGAGCCTGAGAATCTTTTTATTCTAGAACCATTTTACCACAGCAAGACACAGGCAGAAAGAATGAAGGCAGCTAAAAAATCTTAGGAACCGGAGGAAGCTATGAAAAAGATTATTTTATTAGTATTTGCGGTTTTTTCTTTTAACTTTATTTTCGCACAAGAGCCTATTGAGATAGGGGTGCTTTCGCCTACTCAGCTCAATGGTCCAGGAACAAGCGTCGAGGGGGTAAGGTTGGGGCTTATCTATACTGAAAACGTGAATGTGACAGGGGTAGATGTAAACCTAGTAGCAGAAAGAACAAAAGGAAATTTTAAAGGTGTGTCTCTTTTGTCTTTTTATGATAGAACTGATGGGGACTTCACCGGGGTAAGGTTACCTTGGAGTTTACCGATACCACTTTCTTTTAACTCGGTAGGAGGAGAATTTTTAGGGGCGCAATTCGGTGGACTTAATATATTAGATGGAAATGGGCTTGGGTTTCAACTTGGATTGGTAAACCTTGACAACAGTTTTACCGGTGTAAGAGTTGGCGGTGTCAACTATGCCAAGAATTTTTATGGAGGAGAGCTTGCTTGGGTAAATATAAGCGAAACAGCTAGAGGGGTTCAAATTGGACTTTTCAACTATTCTGAACAGCTTCAAGGAATACAGCTTGGGATATTGAATATAGCTAAAAATAGTGAACTTTTCCCTGCTTTGCCACTTATAAACTTCAACCTGAATTTTTAAATCCGCTTTTCAGCGGATTTTTTATTTTGGATTAAATTATTGAATTTATCTAAAGTCATAGAAATGAAAAATATCTATTTTAGTCACAAATCGCACGAATGGACACTAATAAAAGATATTTAGGTCACAGAGTGACACAGAGGAGAATAAAGAGTTTCGCAGAGAAAAAATAAATAAAGATATGCAAGTAAAGCATAGCCTAGAGATTTTAATCGATTCGTGTGATCTGTGAAGATTCGTGACAAAAAATTATTTTTAAAAGGTTTTCTCTGTGCGCCTCATGTTTTAAATCTCTTTGAAACTCTGTGTCTAAAGAAGGTTTTCAAATAAATTCAGTAATTTAAATAATATATAACGCTTTGATTTCTATGAAATGCTTTATGGAATTCAAGTTCTTGAAAATAGGGTCTAAATATGGTATTATTTTTAAGATAGAATATTTGGGGGGATGACGGTGTTTAAAAAGATAAAAAATATATTTAAAAAAGAGGAAGCCAAAGGGGAAAAAGAATTAATAGAAGAACTTAAAGAAGAAGTAGAGGAGCTCAAGGAAGAGATAGAGGAACTGAAAGAAGAGATAGAAGACAGCATTTTGCAAGAAAAAATAGAAGCTGAAGAGGAACCCTCAAAGGTAACTGTTCAAGAAAAAAGAAGATTTTTCACAAGCCTAAAAGAAAAATTGGTTAAAAGTGTATCCAAAGAGGGACTGTTTGGAAAAATAAAAAACTTTTTTAGTGGAAGAACAATTATAGATGACGAGATGTACGAGGATTTGGAGGATTTGTTAATACAGTCTGACATAGGAATGGACATGACCCTTAAAATAGTAGAGAACCTAGAAAAAGAGGTAAGGGCAAGAGGAGTAAAAGATCCGCAGGAAGTCTATGAAGTTCTGAAAGATGTGATGAAGAATTTCTTAGTAAAAGAAGAGAATATGCTAGATATAAATAAACCTGGGCTAAACGTAGTTTTAATAGTTGGTGTAAATGGAGTAGGGAAAACCACCACTATAGGTAAAATTGCAGCTAAGTTGATAAGAGAGGGTAAACAGGTAGTAATAGGTGCAGCTGATACTTTTAGGGCTGCAGCCATAGAACAGCTTGAAGAATGGGCCAATAGAAGCGGGGCAGACATAATAAAACATTCTCAAGGGAGTGACCCCGGGGCTGTTGTCTTTGACACGTTGAAAGCAGCAGAAAAAAGAGGTGCCGACGTAGCAATAATAGATACTGCCGGAAGACTTCATAACAAGGGCAACCTTATGAAAGAACTTGAAAAGATAAATAAAATTATAAAATCCCATGTTGGAGAAATAGCTTATGAAAGTTTACTAGTAATAGACGGAACCACTGGTCAAAATGGGCTTACACAGGCTAAAGTCTTTAATGAGGTCACAGACTTGACAGGATTTGTTGTCACAAAACTCGACGGGACAGCAAAAGGTGGGATAATTTTTTCCATTTCTGAAGAGCTAAAGAAACCTATTAAATTCATAGGGGTTGGAGAAGGAATAGAAGATCTCAGAGAATTTAATGCAGAAGAATATATAAACGCAATTTTTGAATAGAGGGATATCCCTCTATTTTTTACTTGGTACATAATTTCGGTTTGACCCCTTAATTCTTGGACTTATTTCCTTATTTTGCGCGTTTTACGCTGCTACTTTAAATTCCTCTGATTCTTTTCCTTTATATTTCTCATAGAATTCCTGGGGAGTCATATATTTTAAACTTCCATGAATTCTTTTTGTATTATAGAAATCTATAAATTCCTGCATCTCTTCATAGGCTTCTTGAAAACTTTCAAAATACTTATAACCAAAGACTTCCCGCTCTAAAATACTATGAAATGACTCTATATGAGCATTCTTATTAGGGGTAGCATTGGGGATTCTTTCATGATTTATTCCTAGAGCTCTGCAAGTTTCTGAAAACAATTTGCTGGTAAACTGGGACCCGTTGTCACTTCTAATATAGAGTTTCTCAGGCATGAGTTCTGATCTCTTGTACACAGCTCTAATTAAAGAGTTGCAAACATCTTCTGCAGTACAAGAGAATCCGATATGGTAATCAATTATACTTCTATCAAAAACATCGATAATTTCACAAACATAAAATACCCTTTCGATTCCATAGATATATCCATATTTCACATCTATTTCCCATAATTTATTTGATGATTGGACTTTTTTATTTGTAGCTAAAACCTTTTTTTCTTTTGGTTGAGGTAGATATTTTCGGAGAAGCTTTAATTCTTTACATAACCGATAAGACTTCTTATGATTAAGAATTATTCCCCAATCTCTTTTAACTGCATGAGCTCTCTTTCGATATCCATATGCACATTCTCTTGTTTCATCATAACTTTTTAAAAATTCTTTGATCTTATCATCTGAAACTTTTTCATTTTTAAAATTAAAGCTATATCCTTTAGGCTTCGCGCCTGCTCTTTTAGGTTTTACTATTTTATATTCTTTCTGTTTATCTTTGTAATAGTAGTAAGTAGACTTAGGTAACCCCACTATCCTCAGGACTAAGGAAGGTTTATTCCCTTCATCAATCCAATATTTTGCTACTTGATATTTAAAAATAGTGGTTACATCTTTTTTAACATATCCTTCAAAATCTTGATTTCAAGATCTTTTTCAGCAGAAATTTCTTTCAGAGCTTTATTTTCAGCCTCAAGGGTTTTATTAATTTTACTTAAATCCTTATGTTGACCCGATTCTTTCTGAGAAAGCTTTTTTTCCCACCCTCTGATGGTACTTTCAGCCAGATTATACTTAGCTGCCACGGCTCTTCTATTCTTAGCTAGTTTAACTTCTTCTAATATTCTTTCTTTTTCTTCCATAGAGTATCTTCTTCTAGTCATCTCTTTGCTCCTTAATATTGATTTAAATATATTATATATTAATTCGCGCAAGAGTCCAAACTGGCTAAGGGGCAATAAAGATTTCACAATTAAAACAGATAAAGAAACTTAAAACTTTAGAAAAAACACAAAACCTGATATTGTTAACTTATAGTTAAAGATAGAATAGAGATATATTTCACAAAAGCTAGATAAACTTTAGGCTAGTTGATGAAAATACTTGTAATTTTAGAATGAAGTGTGTTAAAATATACTTAATTATTAGACTGTAAGGCTTTACAATGTCCTTAATAAAACTTTTATCTTCTAAAAAAGAAAACTATGTTTTGTAAAAAGGCTAAAATTTATCTGAAAAATAAAAATATAGATATAAATTTTAAATAAAACTCAACTGGGAGGGAAATTTATGATTATTGAACAAATCAAGGAAAAAGCTAAAGAATTGGGGAAAACAATAGTTTTACCTGAATCAGAAGACGAAAGAGTCTTGTTAGCTACTGAAGCAATACTAAAAGATGGACTAGCTAAAGTAGTTTTGGTCGGGGACGAAGAAAAAATCAAATATGATGCTAAAAGTGTCGGAGCTAATATAGAAGGCGCTAAAATAATCGACCCTAAAAAATTTGAAAAGCTAAATGAGTACGTGGCAGAACTAGTGGAGCTTAGAAAGAAAAAAGGTATGACTGAGCAACTGGCTAGACAAATCTTAAAAACTGAACCTAGATACTTCGGAGCTATGATGGTTAGACTTGGAGATGCTGATGGTATGGTAGCAGGGTCGGCTTCACCAACTGCAGACGTGCTTAGAGCGGCAATCCAAGTTATAGGAACTAAGCCAGGACTTAAAACAGTTTCATCTTGTTTTATAATGGTACTTGACGAGAAAGTGGCAAAGGGCTATGGAGATAACGGAATATTAATATTCTCTGACTGTGGTGTAGTTCCACATCCAAATTCTGAGCAAATGGCTGATATAGCTACTTCTGCAGCTTACTCAGCAAGACAAATAGGACTAGACCCTAAAGTAGCCTTACTTTCTTTTTCTACTATGGGCAGCGCAAGCCATGAGTGTGTTGACAAAGTTCAAGAAGCTGTAAAAATCTTGAAAAACAGATCAGTTGATTTTAAATTTGACGGAGAATTACAAGCTGACGCTGCGTTAGTTCCTAGTGTTGGGGAGAAAAAAGCCCCTGGTTCTGAAGTTGCAGGAAAAGCTAATGTACTGGTATTCCCTAACTTATCGGCAGGAAACATCGGTTATAAATTGGTACAAAGACTTGGAAATGCAGAAGCTTACGGACCTATACTACAAGGGCTGTCTAAACCTGTTAACGACCTTTCAAGGGGATGCAGCGTAGAAGATGTAGTAAACGTAACAGCAATCACAGCAGTTTTAGGTAACTAATAAAAAATCTAGGAGGAGATATCTGGTGAAAGTTTTAGTTTTAAATAGTGGTAGTTCATCATTGAAATATCAAGTAATAGACATGACAACAGAAGAAGCAGTTGCCGAAGGAATTTGCGAAAGAATCGGCATGGATGCTTCTGTAATGACTTATAAAGCAAATGGTACCAAAAAAGAGATACTACATGATATGCCGTCGCATAAAGAAGCTATAGATCTTGTGCTTAAAACCCTTCAAGACAAAGACAGTGGGGTTGTGAAATCTGTAGATGAGATAGATGCTATAGGACACAGGGTTGTTCACGGGGGAGAAAAATTTGACAAATCAATTTTAATAACAAGCGATGTTATAGAAGCTGTAAAAGAGTTATCCAGTTTAGCACCACTTCATAATCCAGCTAACATACTTGGAATAGAAGTTTGTATGGAGCTTATGCCTGGGAAACCTAATGTAGCAGTTTTCGATACAGCCTTCCACCAAACTATGTCTAAAGAAGCTTTTATGTACGCGCTTCCTTACGCTGACTATGAAGAACTTCAAGTAAGAAAATACGGATTCCATGGAACTTCACACAATTATGTTTCTTTAGAAGCTGCGAAATTGCTTAAAAAGGACGATGCAAAAATAATTGTTTGTCATATAGGTAATGGGGCGTCTATTTCAGCTGTAAAAGCTGGAAAATGTATAGATACTTCTATGGGGTTGACTCCGTTACAAGGTCTTATGATGGGGACTAGATGTGGAGATATAGATCCTGCTGCTGTACTTTACATAATGGAAAAAAGAGGCCTAACTGCAAAAGAGATGGATGCTAGAATGAACAAGCAATCTGGTTTGCTTGGAATTTTCGGGGATAGTTCAGACTTTAGAGATATACTAGCAGGGATAGAATCTGGAAACGAAAAAGCTAAATTGGCGTTTGATATGTTTGTGCACAGAATCAAACACTACATAGGAGCTTATGCAGCAGAGTTGGGTGGAGTAGACGCTATATGCTTCACTGCTGGAATAGGAGAAAATGCTCTACCTCTAAGAGAGGCTATTTGTGAAGGATTAGAATTTTTAGGAATAGATTTTGATAAAGAAGAAAACTCTAAAAGAAAAGGCGGAGTGCAAGAGTTAACAAAAGAAAGCTCTAAAGTTAAAGTGTATAAAATACCTACAAATGAAGAATACATGATCGCAAAAGATACTTATAGTTTAGTAAAAAAATAAGAAAAAGAGGTAGGACCCTCTTTACGTTGTGAAATATAATGTGTTTTGGAATGTTGAATACTAAAAATATCCAACTACTAGCTCCTTGTAAGAAAACTTTGGAAAATGTAGATGAAAATTGTTAAGTATAGATGAAAATAATGGTTGACATAAAGCATAGAATAAGGTAGTATTGTAAAGAACGCAGTATACTCAGGGTAAACTGTTGTGAAATTATACACTTATAAGGTGTACTTATCTACGTGCACTGTTTTAGACAGACATATATAATTTTTAGGAGGGAAATCTCGATGGCAAAAAAAATGCAAACTATGGATGGTAACCAAGCAGCTGCATGGGCATCATACGCCTTTACAGAAGTAGCAGGAATCTATCCTATAACACCTTCATCGCCAATGGCAGAATACACTGATGCTTGGGCGGCTCAAGGTAAGAAAAACTTATTTGGAACACCAGTAAAAGTAGTAGAAATGCAATCAGAAGCTGGAGCAGCAGGAACAGTACACGGTTCATTGCAAGCTGGAGCTTTAACTACTACTTACACAGCATCACAAGGACTACTATTAAAAATACCTAATATGTACAAAATAGCTGGAGAATTATTACCAAGTGTAATTCACGTTTCAGCTAGATCACTTTCAGCTCAAGCTTTATCTATTTTCGGGGATCATTCAGACGTTTACTCTGCTAGACAAGCTGGTTATGCTATGTTAGCAACAGGATCAGTTCAAGAAGTAATGGACTTAGCTGGAGTAGCGCACTTAGCTACACTTAAATCAAGAGTACCTTTCATGCACTTTTTCGATGGATTCAGAACTTCTCATGAAATTCAAAAAGTAGAAGTAATGGATTATGAAGTATACGAGAAATTAGTAGACAAAAAAGCAATTCAAGAGTTCAGAGATAGAGCGATAAATCCTCACCATCCTGTAACTAGAGGAACAGCTCAAAATGATGATATCTACTTCCAAGCTAGAGAAGCTCAAAACAAATTCTACGATGCAGTACCTGCAATAGTAGCGGAATACATGGAAGAAATATCTAAAGTAACAGGAAGAGACTACAAACCATTCACTTACTATGGTGCAGAAGATGCAACTAACATAATAGTAGCTATGGGATCAGTTACTGAGACTATTAAAGAAACTATAGACTACTTAGTAGCTAAAGGTGAAAAAGTTGGATTGTTATCAGTTCACCTATACAGACCTTTCTCAGCTGAATACTTCATGAACGTATTACCTAAAACAGTTAAGAAAATCGCTGTACTAGATAGAACAAAAGAACCTGGAGCAATGGGGGAACCATTATACTTAGACGTTAGAAACTTATTCTACGGACAAGCAGATGCTCCTGTAATAGTTGGAGGAAGATACGGACTATCTTCTAAAGACACAACTCCTGCTCAAATAATCGCAGTATACGACAATCTAAAAGCAGAAACTCCTAAAGCTGGATTTACAGTTGGTATCGAAGATGACGTTACTAACCTATCATTAAAAGTAGGAGAAGAAGTTTCTGTTGTTGCTGAAGACGTAAAAGAATGCCTGTTCTACGGATTAGGATCTGACGGTACAGTAGGGGCAAACAAAAACTCAATCAAAATTATCGGGGATAAAACAGACCTATATGCACAAGGTTACTTTGCATATGACTCTAAAAAATCAGGTGGAGTTACTAGATCTCACTTAAGATTCGGAAAAGATCCAGTAAGATCTACTTACCTAATCAACACTCCAAGTTTCGTAGCTTGTTCTGTACCTTCTTACCTAGGTCAATATGACATGCTAGGTGGACTTAAAAAAGGTGGAACTTTCCTACTTAACTGCGTATGGGACAAAGATGAAGTGATAGCTAACTTACCTAACTCAGTAAAAAAACAACTAGCTAAAGCAGAAGCTAAATTCTACACACTAAACGCTACTAAGCTAGGAGCAGAAATCGGACTTGGAAACAGAACAAACACAATCATGCAATCAGCATTCTTCAAACTAGCGGATGTTATCCCGTTCGAAGAAGCTCAAGAGTTCATGAAAGAATACGCTAAAAAATCGTACGCTAAAAAAGGTGACGACATCGTAAAAATGAACTACGATGCAATCGACAAAGGTGCAGGAGAACTAGTTGAGATACCTGTAGACCCAGCTTGGGCAAACCTAGAAGACGAAAAAACAGCTGAATGTTGCGGTTCAAAAGACTGCGGATGCGGAGACAAACCAGCATTTGTTAAAAACATCTGTGATCCAATTAACGCAATCAAAGGATACGACCTTCCAGTATCTGCATTTGACGGATATGAAGATGGTACATTTGAAAATGGAACAACTGCATATGAAAAAAGAGGAATCGCAGTTAACGTACCTAAATGGGTTTCTGAAAACTGTATCCAATGTAACCAATGTTCTTACGTATGTCCACATGCAGTAATCAGACCATTCTTAATAAACGAAGAAGAAAAAGCAAACGCACCAGAAGATATGATAACTTTAAAAGTAATCGGAAAAGCTGATGGTGTAGAGTACAGACTGCAAGTATCTCCACTTGACTGTACAGGATGTGGGTCATGTGCTAACGTATGTCCTGCACCAAAAGGAAAAGCGCTAGTTATGCAGCCAATCGCAGATGTAATGTCTGAACAAGTGTATGCTGACTACCTATTCAACAAAGTGTCTTACAAAGACGACATCATGCCAAAAACAAACGTAAAAGGAACTCAGTTCGCACAACCACTATTCGAATTCCACGGAGCATGCGCTGGATGTGGGGAAACTCCTTACATCAAGCTAATCACTCAATTATTCGGTGACAGAATGATGGTAGCAAACGCAACTGGATGTTCTTCAATATACGGAGGATCTGCACCATCTACTCCATACTGCAAAAATGCTAACGGCGAAGGGCCAGCTTGGGCATCTTCTCTATTCGAGGACAATGCTGAGTACGGATATGGAATGCACGTGGGTGTAGAAGCTCTTAGAGACAAAATACAAACAGTAATGGAAAATACTATGGATGCAGTTCCTGCAGAAGTAGCTGAACTATACAAAGAGTGGATAGCTAACAGAACTAACGGTGAGAAAACAGCTGAAATCAGAGCTAAATTATTACCGCTAATCGCTGGAAAAGATTTCGAAGGTGCTAACGAGATAGAGTCGCTAAAAGACTACATCGTTAAAAAATCACAATGGATCTTCGGTGGAGACGGATGGGCAAACGATATCGGTTATGGAGGTATCGACCACGTACTTGCATCAGGAGACGACGTAAACATACTAGTTATGGATACTGAGGTATACTCAAACACTGGTGGACAAGCATCAAAAGCATCTCCTACAGGAGCAGTAGCTAAATTTGCTGCAGCAGGAAAAGCAATCCAAAAGAAAGACATCGCAGGAATATTCATGTCTTACGGATACATCTATGTAGCTCAAGTATCGATGGGTGCAAACCAAGCTCAATACTTAAAAGCTATCAAAGAAGCAGAGGCTTATCCAGGACCATCAATAGTAATCGCTTATGCTCCATGTGTTAACCACGGAATCAGAAAAGGGATGGGGCAATCTCAACTAGAGATGAAACTAGCTACGGAATCTGGTTACTGGCCACTATTCAGATACAACCCACTATTAGAAAAAGAGGGTCAAAACCCACTTCAACTAGACTCTAAAGAGCCTAGCTGGGATACTTACAACGACTTCTTAATGGGAGAGGTTAGATACGCAACTCTTGCTAAATCTAATCCAGAAAGAGCAGCAGAACTTTTCGCAAGAAACAAAGCTGAAGCTCAAAGAAAATGGAGACAATACAAAAGACTTGCAGCACTAGATTTCTCAGAAGAAAAATAATTGCAAGCGCTTAATAAAATAAAAGACGCGGATTTTATCCGCGTCTTTTTTTATCTCTTGAATTGTATAATTAATTGCAACAAAAAATGACCCATAGATATTTCCTTGGTATAATGTGAGTGCGAACAAACATTTAAAGGAGATTTTCTATGAGTCATACACATTTTACCATAATCGAAAAAGAAACGATAGCCTTATCTTTAGTGCAGGGAATAAAACCTTCTCAAATTGCTAAAGAACTTGTCAGAAACAAATCCAGTATCACAAGGGAAATTAGCCGCAATAGCGTTAATGGAGAATACAGAGCCATTAACGCTCAAAATCAATATCAGTCTAGAAAGTCTTCTTGCGGATACGGTGCAAAAGATAAACTGGCTGATGAAAAGATTGTTGAGTATATTCAAAAGAAACTTGAAAAAGGATGGACTCCTGAACAAATTGCCGGTAGAGCCAAGGTTGAAGGTATTGATTAACCATGTTTTAAGACTATCTACAGAGGTATTAAAGAGGGAAAATTTAAAGGTACAGAAAAAGAGCTGCTTCCAAGGAAAGAAAAAAACTAAAGGGACTAAGGAAACAAGGGGAACTATCCCTGATAAGAAAAATATATCAGAAAGGCCTAGAGAAGCAGACGAAAGAAGCGAAATAGGTCATTTTGAAAGCGATACTGTTATAGGTGCTGCGCGAAAAGGCGCAATTATGACGTATGTCGATAGAGAGTCAGGTTATGGTTTCGATGAGTTGATGACAGATAAGAAAGCGAGTACATTTAACCGAGCGACTATAGAGGTTTTTAAAGTGATACCGAGTAAGTTCATTAAAACTTTTACATCTGATAATGGGAAAAAATTTGCAGGATTTAAAGAGCTCGAAAAAGAATTGAATGTTGAGTGTTATTTTGCAAACCCTTATCATTCTTGGGAAAGAGGATATAATGAGAATTACAATGAATTACTTCGAAGATATTTTCTAATGGGAAGTAATTTTTTTAAGTTAACAAAAGAAGAGGTAAGAAAAGTGATGAAAGCACTTAATCATAGACCGAGAAAACGTCTAGGTTGGAAAATACCCCATGAAGTATTTTGGGGTGAAATCCAAGAGTGTTGCATTTAATTTGACAATCTAGGCCTTTAAAAATAATGTAAAATATAATTGTAGGTAGTATTTGGTTTTTTAAGGGGTGGTAGCATGAAAGTGAAGGGAGCATATACTGAAGCTGTTATTTTCACCGAAGATGTAGAAGAAACAGCCTTAAACCAGGTAAAAAAACTGTGTGACCAAAAAGCATTTAAGGATATAAAAATAAGGATAATGCCAGATGTGCATGCGGGCGTCGGCTGCGTAATAGGCTTTACTGCCGAATTGAAAGAGAGGGTTGTACCAAATCTCATAGGGGTGGACATAGGGTGCGGGGTTATATCTGTTAGATTAGGAAAAATAAAAATAGATTTTGATGAGCTGGATTATTTTATAAGGCATAATATACCTTCTGGATTTAAAATCAACAAAAAACCTTTGGAAATACCTGAGAAATTAAAAATCGAGATAAAAAAGCTATCTGAAAAAACCGGGACAAACTACGAAAGAAACCTGCTTAGCCTGGGGTCGCTTGGAAGCGGAAACCATTTTATAGAGGTGGGGGAAGACGGAACTGAGGTGAAATGGCTTATGATACACTCAGGTAGCAGAAATTTTGGGTTGCAGATAGCGCAATACCACCAAAGAAAGGCAGTAAGATACTGTGAAAAAATAGTAAAAGAACTGCACTGGGAAATTGATAAGATCAAGGATAAAAAAGATAGGGAGAGGCTGTTCGGGGAGTATAAGTACAAACTGGGCGAGTACGAGGTGGAAAAAAGCCTGGCTTTTGTGGAGGGGGAGGATTTGGAAGAGTACCTGCATGATATGCGGATAGCTCAGGAATACGCTTCTTTAAACAGAAAGCTTATGACTGAAAAAATATGTAAATTTTTAGGGGTACCTATGGCTGACTGGTTTGAAACTGTGCACAACTACATAAATTTTGAGGACCGTATAATAAGGAAGGGAGCTGTTTCTGCAAGAAAAGGGGAGAGACTTTTAATACCGTTCAACATGAGGGATGGCGGCATATTGGCGATAGGGAAAGGGAATCCTGAGTGGAATTTTTCTGCACCTCACGGAGCTGGCCGGCTTATGTCTAGAAAAAAGGCCAAGGGCAGTATCGACATAGAAGATTTTAAAAAAAGCATGGAGGGTATTTATACTACTTCTGTTGGGATGAAGACAATAGACGAAAGCCCTTTTGCTTATAAACCTTATGAGGAGATATTGGAAAGAGTAAAGGAAAGCATCGAGATAGTTGATACGATAAAGCCGGTTTATAATTTTAAGGCTACGTGATTTTTTAAGTTATTATAAAAAAAATATTGACTTTTTCAGGAAAATATTGTAAAACTTATATTGTTGTTTTGCGGGAATGGCTCAGTTGGTAGAGCACAACCTTGCCAAGGTTGGGGTCGCGGGTTCGAATCCCGTTTCCCGCTCCACCTAAAAGTGCCTGTAGCTCAGCAGGATAGAGCGACGCCCTCCTAAGGCGTAGGTCATGAGTTCGAATCTCGTCAGGCACGCCATTAAAATGATCAAAAGACCTGTTTATCAGGTCTTTTTTACTTTATTTTATAATCAGCACTTTTAAATTATCTGAGAAATTACAACTAGAAGCCCATTCAGTAAAAGGAGCATTATCAGAACTAAATAAAGAAATCAATTAAACTTAATACTTAAAAAGTGTATTAGGCTGTTGCAAAAGTATTGTATAATTTTCAAGACTGCAATAGCTTTTTTTATTGTAAATAGCAACAATTTATCTATTCAAAACTGGTGACACACCACTATCCTAAACTATAGTGATAAAATGCCGATGCTTATTTCAAAAGATATATCTCATCTTTCTCGTGCTTTAAAATTTTATAATCCAAACCTTCACTTAATTCTGGTGCTATTTTTCTCCAAACATAGTCACTAAATGATATAATGATAAGTTTGTTTTCGTTTGAAGCTTTTTCCATAGCAAATCTTAAAGCTTTAAATATAGAAATAATTACCAATACATCGTCTTTTGCGTAATGTATTAATTGACTAAATGTAAAATATAATGTTTTCTCAAAATCAAAAGCTTCAAATATAGTCATGATACTTTCATCTTCGTCATCTTTCTTAACAATATATCCATTCTCTAAATCAGAAAGTTGCCTAAGTAAAATACCGATTATTCTTATACAATGAATCGCTGTATGTGGATCATTGATTCCTGGTGATACGGCTCTTAATGCCACTTCTACTATCTTTTGGATCATAAAGCTAAAATCTTGTTCTTCAGTTTTTCTCTCTCCTATGATAATGCAACTCAATAGTTTTTCTACTATGGTTTCATTTATTTCTGTATCTTTTTTTAAGTACAAGGAGATCAGTTTTGTATCATCTGCTACAAACTGACCCACTACTTTTTCAAAGACAATGACCGCTTGTATTTCTTTAGCAAGCTCCAGTATATTCTCATGGTGAATGTACTGGATATATCCATTTTTTCGACAAAAAACTGTTTCTAATTGTCTGTCCTTTTCAATCTTTATTTTATTAGTGATCGTTCCTGTTTTTATTAATTTCTTATATTTTTCTATTTTTTTTAATGAGTCCTCAAAAAGTTTTTCGATGACATTGTTTACTTGTATAAGTGTTGCTACACCATTAATAAAAATTAAAAAAAACACTAACCCAACTATCATGTAAATAACACCTATACTTGCGGATATAACCAAGTATTCTGAAATTATATCTCTCATAAACAATAATGAAACTATTGAATAAATGAATCCTCCAATAAATATACCAAATGCTTGCATTGTATTCTTATTCGTCAAGAAATTTTCAACTATTCTAGGTGAAAATTGAGACATATACATCGTCAGAACGACCATTGTAGTAGAAAAAGTAAAGGTAGTAATTGTAATAAAAGAGGCTGCAACAATACCTAAAATCATCTTAGCTAAATCAATACTCGTAAAAAATATACTTGGCATGTGTGATTGAAGATCCAAAAGATACCTTGAGTCAATTAAAATAATGAAAAATGCACCTAATAGAGATAGGACACCGTAGATAAACGGATACAGCCATATACTTTTCTTAATGATACTAAATATTTTCCTAATCAAACAAACACCCCCTTGTGAGAGAAATAGGATATGGATCTAAAAGCCCATCTAAATTTCTCCTATATGTCAAATCCATATTTAGAATTACAAAATTAGACACCATACTCCTTTAAAAATATATGCAAAAAATTTCACTGTGCAATCTACCGTTCTCCGTCTCTCAAAAAAGAGAATTTGAAATTATCATCTGTTATAGAGTATAGGTACCTGATGTAAATTTTTTTAAAGGAATGGATATATACGAACTTTAGGCTTTTGCAAAAGTATTTGATAAAATATAAAGCTTAAATTATTTATAAATGAAGAGAGAAAAATCTTGATAATTCCATAAGGAATACAATACCAGGTATTTAACGATAATATTAACTTTTAAACTATTTTCTGATATTTTACAGGGCTGATTCATAAAAATAAATGTCTTAATTTTTTTATGATTGAAGGATTTTTTTATTTTTTTTGAATAATTGTACAACAGAAGCTGTTCTGTTAGTTTAAAGCGTTAAAGTCGACAGGAAAGAGATGGCCAAAGAAATGTGTAGAAGAAAATCGAGGAGGTAGAGGAAATGAAAAAAACTATTATTGTAATGTCATTTTTAGCTTTATCACTGACGGGGTGTACAGAAAGGTGGACTTCCCTGGGGTTAGGTGCTGCAGGTGGAGCCGCTGCAGGTGCAGGGGGATATGAATATCATATAAACAAAGAAAAGGACAGGGTGGAACAGGATTATAATGATGGTAAAATCACAAAAGAGGAGTATGATATCAGGATAGACCAGATAAACAGGGACTCACTTTTAAAATAAAGGGAAATATGGTCAAAAAAGAGTAAAAAGAAACATAATGGAGTAATGTTAAATTTTAAAGGAGGTTGACAGCATGCTGGAGACGATTGCTATAATCCTAATAATTTTATGGCTTTTAGGCATAGTTAGTTCGTATACTATGGGCGGTTTTATACATGTTCTTCTAATAATTGCGATAGTTGTAATTTTGATAAGGATAATAAATGGAAGAAAGATACTTTAGCCAACGAATGCTATCTAGCATAGCCGCTTGATATCATATTAGGCTACGGTGAATTATAATGGCGATAGATTGATTTTTAGTTTGATATTACATATGTTGGGTGTTAATTTGTATAAATGTAGCAATATAAGCCAGACTTAGATACATATAGAAAATTTTTAAGTATATAATTTAATTCAAAAACGAACCCGAATATTCGGGTTCGTTTTTGAATTAAATTATATTTTTTTAGACTATTAAGAATCAAATACTTTTTATGTATTCAAACAGTTCGTGTGCAGCTTTTTTAGGACCTTCTTTTTCCTGCCCTTTTATTCCTAAAGAAGTTTTTATCTGTCCGACCTTTACTCCGGTTTTGAAAAAACTATCGAAAAAACTTTCGATGAGCATATCTGTCTGGGCCATCCTTTGAAGTGGTCCGAATGGATTTGCAAAGTAAGACTCAACCAAGCCCTTTTCGTTTGTGGTACCCTTTGCCATTCTGGCGCCTGATTTGAAGACGCTTACGGCATCTGAAGGGGTTTCGAAAAAGCTCAGCTTGTTTTCGTCGTTCTCGTAGTTGTTTGCGTATAGTAAGAGGTCAACGGGATAACCTTTGGTTATCTCGGCATAGGTGGCCACGGGTATTATGACCCTTGCATTCACTTTGTCGGGGTTCATAAATATGCTTCTGTCGATCTCTTTATAAGCGTAGCCCACATCTAAGTCGTCTAGGCGGACAAAGGCTCCGATTTCCGTTCCATAACCCAAAGGCTTGTTGAGACCGTTTAGCTTGAGAACTCCCATATCATCAAAGATTATTTTCATATCCTTTATATACTCTTCGCTTAAAATCCGAAACGCTTCTAGACTCTCAGACTTACCGGCTCCACTATCGCCGACTATGAGGATGTTCACAACCTCGCCACTTTTCATTGTGATATTGACCATAGCCCCGTGCATAGGCAGATTGCCATTCTCTATCATTCTCACATTGTGAAGAGTCAAAATCATTTTTTTCATATAGCCGAAATAATCGATGTCCTCGCAGTAATTTGCATATCCAACTATAACATCATTATCCCTATCCATGTGGAATACAGTTTTCATCTCAGCCCCGTAGTCCCTTGCACCGAAAACGTATATGATATCAGGTTTTTTGCTGGAATACTCCTCTTCCTTTGCTAGTTCGAAAAGGTTACACAGGGAAACACCCTGTGACATAAAGTCCTTGTGGAAGTATACATAGGCCAAAAATTCTCCCACCTTAGCAGGGTAGCAAAACCAATTCTCTTCGTTTATAAGACAGTCATAAAGTGGATTTTTACTGGCCTCCTGAAAGACTCCTTTTCTAGTATTTCTCTTTGGGTAAGCGATGAAGGGTGGGTTTAATATTATTGACTCTATAAAGGGAACCTTTTTCAAGAATGAGTACTCTTCCGGGCAGTCCCACTTTATATCATTCAGTATAACGCCGGCATTTGCACCGGCATTTAGCTGTCTATAAACCCTGTGTTTGTAGCCCATTACGGTTTCTTCTATTTTTCTGTATGTACTTATAACCAGATTGCTAAAGCTGTTGCTAGCTTCTACGAAACTGACATTCTGCAGCCCCTCCCCCTTCCGGGCATTTCGAACTACCGCATACCTTTCCAGTTTCCTCCAGTAGCTGTACACCCCCTCTATCAGCTCTATAAAAAAGTTCTTCTCATCAAAAAAATATGCATATGTTTTTATATCCTCCACATCTAGGACAACCAGCAATTTGAAAACCTTTATCAGCTTCTCTA
Organism: uncultured Ilyobacter sp.; assembly: GCA_963675185.2. Taxonomy (GTDB): domain Bacteria; phylum Fusobacteriota; class Fusobacteriia; order Fusobacteriales; family Fusobacteriaceae; genus Ilyobacter_A. The sequence goes on along the minus strand of CAXXOH010000003.1, from coordinate 552,157 downwards.
TTAATATCTCCTTGTCGTTTTCCGCCCTCTCGATAAAATACCTGTAGACAGGGGCATCCCGATGCTCTATTCTGTTTATGTAGGCTGTGAGCACCTTTTTAAACCCCAGGCTGTCTAAAAGCGATTCGGCTGTGTTGCAGTACTTCATGGTGAAGTTTATCATGGCGGAACCACGACTTAGTGAGAATTCTTTTTTCACGAAAATTCCTCCTTGTTTTAATAGTTTTAAAGGCAAGACTATGAATCAAATTTCTTTTAACAAAACGTCTAGTTGATTTTCTTTTATAAACCTGTCTAGCTCACATTCTACCCTTTTCAGGTTTTCGTCTAAAACCGGCAGTTCGGTCAAACCGTGTTTTTCCAAAATATAGTTCAACTTGGACAGTGTGAGCTGGTTTATGTTTTTGTTTATCTGGTAAGCCCTTATTTCCTCCGAGGTGGAGACCTCTATAACAACTTGAAGCTCTACTAGCAAATTTAAGATCTCCTGCACCAGGCTTATGGAGAGTCCTAAGTTTTCGGCGATTAATTCGGTTGTCAATATGGGCTTGTCCTCCTCGTAGTTTTTAACAAAGATGTATGTCATCAAGAATATCAGGGAGCGTTTGGAGGAGTAGTTTAAATTCTCTAGCTTTACCAACGAGGTGTACTTGTAGGAGTTTTGGGTTACAAATGACACGTGCGCCCCTAAAAGTACAAAAAGCCAGGTAAACCTCTGCCATATAAAGAATATCGGCAAGATGGAAAAACTCCCGTAGATCTTGTTGTAGTTCAGTATTCCCAGTTGCAGCTTTATATACACCGTCTGCAGTATCTGCAGTAGTATGCCGGCAACGAGCCCGCCTATAAAGGCCGAAGCTGGTTTTACCCTCGTGTTTGGTATTATCATATATATGAGGGTGAGGAAAAGACAAAATAACAGATACGGCAGAAATTTAAGTGAAGACAAGGCTATGCCGTTTAAATTCATTGTGTGTATCTCGAAATAAGTTGAGATAACGTTTGTGGCTACGACTATAATCGGCAGCAATATAACTATAGAGAGGTAGTCGGTCAACTTTCTTATAATAGTCCTAGCTTTATTTACTTTCCATATCTCGTTGAAGGACTTTTCCACTAAAGAGAATATCTTTATGACTGACCAGATTAAGAACAGCAACCCTGTACCGGCTATAACTCCGCCCTTGGTGTCATCGAGAACCCGTTGCGCTAGAATAAAGATCCTCTGTAGGATCTGCTCCTGCAAGGGGAAATTTTTCAATATCTGCTGCTTCACCAGCTCCTCCACACCGAAGTTTTTGGCTATCCCAAAGGCTATTGCTATAATAGGGACTATAGAGAGCAGAGAGTAGAAGCTTAAAGCTGCCGCCCAAAGATTAGAACGGGTTTTGGTGTAGTTTTCCGCAGCTAGCAGGAAGAGCTTCAGGAGGTGAGCCAGCTTCTGCTTTTGGTCAAAGTACTTGGATTTACTCTGAAAGAATGCTCTCTTGTAAATGTTTTTATGGAAAAATTCGTTTAACTTCATAAAGATCACCTCTGTAATCAGATACCGATAAAAAATAAAATTCCTTTTATTTCAATGGGGATAAATTATGATTCGTTCTGATCTGTTATTTTGCAACGGGAACCGGAAGCTGGACGGCATCGGAGAAAAGAGCGTCAGGGTAGTAAAAGATACTAATAAAGCTAAGATCCGAAAATAAATTGTAACCATATTTATTTGATTTTTATTGGTTATTGTGATATAATTAGTTGAAATTATAAATGTTTTCAAAAAAAGTGGGTCAGTTGACCCGCTTTTTCTTTTGATAAGTGAGGTGATTTTTTTGTCTAGGATAAATACGGAGGAGATAATTGGTAAAATCGAGAAAATAGTCATGCCGGCAGCCCAAGCTTTTGGACTTGAGCTTGTAGATGTTGAGTATCTTCAAGACGGTGGGTACTGGTATGTGAGGATATATATAGAAAAAGAGGATGACGAAGTAAGCTTAGAAGACTGCTCTAAACTGAGCTCTAAGGTAGAGGATGACATCGACAGGCTGATACAGGACAAGTTTTTCTTGGAGGTATCGTCTCCTGGCCTTGAAAGACCGCTTAAAAAAGAGGGAGACTATGAGAGGTTTACTGGTAAAAAGGCTAAGTTGTTGTTGAAGCACAAGATGGACGATTCGAGGAACTGGACTGGGGTTATCGAGAAATATGAAAACGGTACAGTACTTCTTAAAACAGAGGAAAAGACTCTTGAGATTCCATTTTCTGAGATAAAGAAAGCAAATCTGGTATTTGAATTTGAAGATTTATAGTAGGGAGGTTAAAAATGAAAAAGAAAGATTATGAGATCTTTTTAGAAGCCCTTGACCAGCTTGAAAAAGAAAAGGGGATCAGCAAAGAGAGTCTACTAGAGACTGTTGAGCAGGCTTTACTGGCGGCTTATAAGAAGAATTACGGAGAAGATGAGAACGTAGAGGTTACAATAAACAGGGGAACTGGGGAAATAAAGGTCTACGCGACTAAAGAGGTAGTGGAGATTGTCTATGATCCTAGCCTGGAGATATCGCTGGAAGATGCGCAGGCCGTGGAAAAGAACGTCGATTATGGTGACGAGGTAACTGTTGAGGTTAACTGCGAGGAGTTCAGGAGAAATGCTATCCAGAATGGGAAGCAGATAGTTATCCAAAAGGTAAGAGAAGCGGAGAGGCACTATATATACGAAAAGTTCAAAGAAAAAGAAAGCGATATAATAAACGGCATAATAAGAAGAATCGATGAGAGAAAAAATGTGTATATAGAGTTCGACGGTGTGGAGGCTGTGCTTCCTGTTGTTGAGCAATCTGCATCTGACCTTTACAGAGTAGGAGACAGGATAAAAATATACGTTGTAGAGGTAGAGAAGACTAATAAATTCCCTAAAATCATCATCTCTAGAAAAAGCGAAGGCTTGCTAAAGAAACTTTTTGAGATAGAGATACCTGAAATCGGTGACGGCTCTATAGAGATAAAAGGTATAGCCAGGGAAGCTGGGTCAAGGTCTAAGGTGGCAGTTTACTCGCCTAACCCTGAGATAGACACCGTTGGTTCCTGTATAGGGCAAAAAGGGCTGAGAATAAGAAATATAGTCGATGAATTAAACGGCGAGAAGATAGACATAATAGAGTGGAAGGACGACCGTGAGGAGTTTGTAGCCACCGCCTTAAGCCCGGCAAAAGTGAGAAAAGTAGAACTTCTAGAGGATGAAATAACTGCAAGAGTAGTAGTTGAACCTAGTCAGCTTTCCCTTGCTATAGGTAAAAATGGTCAGAATGCAAGGCTTGCTGCCAAGTTGACCGGCTTGAGAGTCGATATAAAAATTCAAGAGGGTGAAAATGTCGCAGAATAATCCCGAGAGGACCTGCGTAATTTGCAGGAGTAAAAAGTCGAAGGACGAGCTTTTTAGGTTCGCCGAGAAAAAGGGGAAGTTTGTGTTCGACAAAAATATGGCTATACAGGCACGTGGAGCTTATGTCTGCAAGGACGCCAATTGTATAAACAGGCTGGCAAAACACAAGAAATACAATATCAGCATTGAAGAGCTTGGCAAAATGATGGCGGCTTTAAAAAAAGAGAAAAAAGACTATCTTAATATTTTGAGCGCTATGAAGAGTTCGGATTACCTTGTTTTTGGGATAAAGATGATTTTTGAAGAAATAGACAAAATTCATTTCGTCATCATAGCGGACGACATAAGTGAAAAAAATGATGTAAAATTAGTTAGAATACTAGAGGAAAAAAAGATAAATTACGCTTACTTCTCCGACAAGCAGAACCTAGGGGCAATATTTAGCAAAAAAGAGGTAAATGCTGTGGGAATAAAAAGTAAGAAAGTAGCGCGTGGGTTATTGTAAACAGGAGGTGTAAATTTGAGAGTACACGAATTAGCAAAAAAACACGGAATTTCAAATAAAGATTTTTTAAAAGTACTACATGACATGGGGGTAGAGGTGTCGTCGCACTTATCAGGGCTTACAGAGGAAGAGATCGAGTTTATAGAGGAGAATCTTGGTGAAACTGGTCAAGAGGAAGATAAGAAGAAAAAGAAAAAGAAAAAAGTTAAGGTGAAAGAGTCTGCTGATGATGAGGAGAAACCTGACAAAAAAGAGAAAAAGAGCAGAAAGAAAAAAGCTAGAAGACACGATTTCGTTGTAAGAAGCAACGAGGAGTTCGAAGAAGAAAAAGTAATAGAAGAAGACGGGGTTAAAATAATAAAAGTAAAAGACGATACAACTGTATCTGAGTTTGCGGAAAGACTCGGGGTACCTGCCACTGAGATAATAAAGAAGCTGTTCCTTAAAGGGGAAATGCTTACAATAAACAGTCCAATATCTTATGCACTAGCTGAAGAGCTGGCTATGACTTATGATGTGCTAGTAGAAGAGGAAAAAGAGGTTGAAATTGCATTCGGTGATAAGTTCGACCTTGAAATTCCAGACAGAGAATCTGATTTGGCTGAAAGAGCTCCTGTAATCACTATAATGGGTCACGTTGACCACGGGAAAACTTCACTTCTGGATGCACTTAGAAAAACAAGTGTTGCCGAAGGAGAAGCTGGTGGGATCACCCAAAAAATTGGTGCTTACCAAATAGTAAAAAATGGCAAAAGGATAACATTTATAGATACTCCTGGACATGAGGCCTTTACAGATATGAGGGCAAGGGGGGCGAAGGTTACAGACATCGCTATACTTGTAGTTGCTGCGGATGACGGGGTAATGCCTCAGACAATAGAAGCTGTATCCCATGCAAAAGAAGCAGACGTACCGATAATAGTTGCGGTAAACAAAATAGATAAACCTGATGCCAATCCTATGAGAGTTAAGCAGGAACTTATGGAACATGGAGTAGTCTCTGTAGAGTGGGGTGGAGATGTTGAGTTTGTTGAAATCTCTGCGAAATTCGGTGAAAACTTGGATGAACTTTTAGAGACTATTCTAATAACTTCTGAGATACTTGAGCTAAAAGCAAATGCAAACAAAAGAGCTAAAGGTATAGTTTTAGAATCCAGGCTAGACCCAAAAGTTGGACCTATAGCTGACGTTTTAATCCAAGAGGGGACCCTTAAAGTTGGGGACGTTATAGTAGCAGGTGAATCATCTGGTAAGGTAAGGGCTCTTTTAAACGACCGTGGAGAAAGGGTAGACCAGATCGAAGTTTCTCAGCCTACAGAAATAGTAGGATTTAACATAGTCCCTGAGGCAGGAGACATACTTTATGTGATTCAAAATGAAAAACATGCCAAGAGAATAGTTGAGGAAATGACGAAAGAAAGAAAGTTAAGAGAACAAAACAGGAAAAAACATGTATCTCTTGAGATGCTTTCTCAGCAGCTAGAAGAAGACAAGATAAAAGAGCTTAAGTTGATAATAAGAGCGGATTCTAAAGGTTCAGTTGAAGCCCTTAAAGAATCTCTTTACAAACTTTCAACTGATGAGGTTGCAGTAAACATAATCCAGGCGACTTCAGGGGCTATTTCTGAAGGCGACGTTAAACTAGCAGAGGCTTCTGATGCGATAATCATAGGATTTAACGTAAGACCTACAACAAAAGCTATGAAAGAGGCTGATAAAACTGGGGTAGAAATAAGAACACATAATGTAATCTACCACATCACTGAGGAGATCGAAAAGGCACTTACAGGAATGCTAGAACCTGAATACAGAGAAGCTTATCTTGGAAGAATAGAGATCAAAAAAGTTTTCAAAATTACAAAGCTTGGAAACGTAGCAGGGTGTGTTGTTGTTGACGGTAAAGTTAACAGGGATGCTAATATAAGGGTTCTTAGAAACGGTATAGTTGTGTATGATGGTAAGCTCGCTTCCCTAAAGAGATTCCAAGATGATGCCAAAGAGGTTGTAGCAGGACAGGAATGTGGTCTTGGTATACAAAACTTCAATGATATCAAAGAAGGGGATATTATAGAAGCTTATGCAATAGAAGAGATCCAAAGAACTTTAAAATAGTGGAAAAGGCTTCCCTTTTCTGGTATAATTTAAGTCACTTAAAATAATTTAAGGTTGGAAAGAAGTGATAAAATGAATAAAAAAAGATTGGCGGGAATAGAGAAGGAATTTTCTAGGGTCATATCCAAGACCCTTTACGGGGAAATAAGAAATCCGAAGATAAAAGGACTTATCTCTGTGACTAAAGTCAGAATAACCCCCGATTTAAAGTTTGCCGACGTTTATTTCAGCATTATGCCCGTGGGGGAAAATCCTCTAGACGTCAATGAGGTCTTGGGGGGGCTTAACGAAATAAAGGGGTACTTAAGAAAAGTGGTTTCTGAAAATATAGATATCAGATATGTTCCTGAGATAAGGGTACACTTAGACGACAGTATAGAGCATGCTGTAAAAATCTCTAAACTTCTAAAAGATATACAGGATTAGAGGTGTGGATATGCATTGGGAATATAGTGAGTTTGATGACCAATTGGTGAAATCTAAAGCCGAGGAGTATCAACTATCTGAAAATATAATTAAGCTTCTCTTGAACAGGGGCGTAGAGACAAAAGAAAAGATAGAGGAATATATAAACCCTGACATCTCTAGGCTTAGGGACCCTTTCAAGTTTGAGAAAATGGAAGAAGTTGTCTCTAAAATTATCCAAGTCAAAAATAGTGGAGAAAAGCTTTTTATATATGGGGATTACGATGTCGATGGAATAACAGCAGCAGCTTTTTTGACGATTGTTTTTAGACAGATAGGCATTGATGTGGACTACTATATCCCAAACAGAATGGATGAAGGCTATGGACTTAACAAAGAGGCAATAAAAAAAATACATGATAGTGATGGAAAGCTGATAATCACGGTGGACACAGGGGTAAACTCGAAATCCGAAGTAGAGTATGCTAGATCACTCGGTATAGACATAGTTATAACTGACCACCATAAAATGGTGAAAGATGAAAATGACGAGGGTGTAATAATAATAAATCCTAAGTTCAGCAAAAATTACCAGTTCAAGTACCTATCAGGTGCCGGCGTAGCTTTTAAACTGGCACAGGCTGTCTACATAAAGCTAGATGAGGATTTGGAGAAGCTTTACGACTATCTGGATGTAATTATGATAGGTACAGTGGCTGACGTTGTCCCCATGATAGACGAGAACAGAATAATCATAAAAAAAGGTCTTGAAGTTATAAGAAACACAAAGATAAAGGGTATGGTATACCTATTGAAATACCTGAAATTAGAAGACAAGGACCTCACAACGACGGACGTAAGTTTCTTCATATCCCCGCTCCTGAACGCACTTGGGAGGATAGGGAACTCTAAGGTAGGTGTGGAGTTTTTCCTGCAGCAGGACGACTTCCTAATATACAACATAATCGAGGAGATGAAGAAGTCCAATAAAAAGAGGCGTAAACTAGAGAGAAAAATTTTCAATGAGATAGACAGTGAGATAACGAAGAAAAACGAGGATTTTAAATACCTTTTCCTGAAGTCAAAGTCGTGGCATCCTGGAATAATAGGTGTTGTATCTTCTAGGCTGGCCTTTAAATACAATGTGCCCACCATGCTTGTGGCCATAAAAAACGGCATGGGCAAGGCCTCGTGCAGGAGTATAGAGGGGGTAAACATATTTAATCTCTTGACCAGCATGGAGGAGAAGTTCGTACGTTTCGGGGGGCACGATTTGGCATCCGGGTTCATAGCAAAGCTAGAAAATCTCCAAGAGATAGAAACCAGAATAGGGGATTACATTGAAAAACTTAACAATGCAGACGAGAAAAGGGTTCTTAGAATAGATTATGAATTTCCACTTGAAAAAATAGATGATAAATTTCTAGAAGACCTGAGGATCTTATCGCCTTACGGGCTAGAGAACCAGCAGCCGGTATTTTTAGATAGGGACTTGAGCTTCGAAAAGGTGAAAAAATTTGGAGTTGAAAATAGACATTTCAAGACCTATATAAAGAAGAAGGACAGGATATATTCTGCCGTGGCCTTCAACCTCGCCCATAAGATAGATGAAAAGATGATGTCGCTGCAAAAATTCGATATAGTGTACTACCCAGAAAAGGTAAAGTACAATGGTGAGGAGATATTGCAGATAAGGTTAAAAGACCTTCGTTTCAAAGACGAGTTCTTTGAAGTTTTCACAAAGTAAACAATTTTAAAAATTATAGATAAAAATAACAAGGAGGAACAGATGACTTACGAATTAAAGAAACTTGAGAATTCAACAGTAGAAATAGTTTTAAAAGTTGAGGGAGACGAAGTAAAAAATATTAAAAGCGGAGTTCTAAAAAACATACAAGCAAAGGCTGATATCCCTGGATTTAGAAAAGGGAAGGCACCGCTTTCTACTATAGAAGCTCAATTTGCAGACGTTATAAAAGAGGAAGTAACTGACAAATTACTTCAAGCTTACTACGAGCAAGTAATAAAAGATGCAAATATCAAGCCAGTTGATTTCATAAAATCTGTAGAGGCTAATTTAGAAGAGGATAAATTCCAAGGAACTTTTACTGTAGAAGTTTACCCAGAAGTTAAACTAGGAGAGTACAAAGGTTTAGAAGTTGAAAAAGAAAACTTCGAAATTACAGATGAACTTCTAGAGCAAGAGATAAACACAATGCTAGAGGCCCAATCGAAATTAAAAGAGGCTTCTGAAGGTTACAAAGCACAAATGGGAGACACCCTTGATATAAACTTCGAAGGATTCATCGAAGGAGAGGCTTTTGACGGCGGTAAAGCTGAAGGGCACGAAATAAAACTTGGATCTAAAACATTCATCGATACATTCGAAGATCAATTAGTAGGATATGAAGTTGGTCAAGAAGGGGAAGTAAACGTATCATTCCCTGAGACTTACCACGCAGAAAATCTTGCTGGTAAACCAGCTACTTTTAAAGTAAAAGTAAACGCTATAAAAGTAGTTGAAAAACCTGAGCTAAACGACGAGTTCGCTAAAGATAATGGGTACGATTCTGTGGAAGACCTAAAAGCTAAAAAAGCTGAAGAAATTAAAGAAAGAGAAGCAGCAAGGATAGAAAATGCATATAAAAACTCGCTACTTCAAAAAATCTCTGAAAATACAGAGGTAGAAATACCTAATTCAATGATTCAAAGAGAGATAAAAGCTAGAATATCTGAGATGGAGCAACAGTTAAAAATGCAAGGAGCTAACTTGGATATGTACTTGAAAATGACTGGTATGACTCAAGACCTTATGGAAATCCAAATTTCTCCAATGGCTGCAGCAAAAGTGAAAATGGACATAATCCTAGGTGAAATAGCTAAATCTGAAAATGTTGAAGTATCTGACGAAGAATTAGAAGGTAAAGTAGCAGATGTTGCTAAAATGTATAACATGGAATCAGATAAATTAAAAGAAGAGCTAACAAAAGCAGGAAGCCTAGACAACTTCTTAGAAAACGTTAAAGTAGAAACTACAATGCAAAAAACAGTTGATCTAATAGTGGAAGCTGCAAAATAAGTAGAAGTAACTGAGAGGTTTACAAATCAAAATAGAGTGGTTTAGGGGCAGATATTTCTGTCCCTAAAGCTACTTATGTTTGATGTTTTGTACTTAATGTGGAACAATTTAATTCAACATTAAATACTAAATAAATTATTTAGGGGGGACTATGTTTAATCCGACAGTAGTAGAGAACACAGGCAGAGGGGAAAGAATGTACGACATATATTCTAGACTTTTGAAGGATAGGATTATTTTTTTGGGAACAGAGATAAATGATCAAGTAGCCAACTCAATAGTGGCACAACTACTTTTTTTAGAGGCAGAAGACCCTGAAAAAGATATAATAATGTATATAAACAGTCCTGGTGGGGTTATAACATCAGGTATGGCTATATACGACACCATGAACTACATAAAACCAGATGTATCTACTGTATGCATAGGTCAGGCGGCCAGCATGGGATCACTGCTACTCTCAGCGGGTAAAAAAGGAAAAAGATACGCCCTGGAGAACTCTAGAATAATGATACACCAGCCTCTTGGCGGAGCCAGGGGCCAAGCAACTGATATAGAGATACAAGCAAGAGAGATACTGAGAATGAAGGAGCTGACAACAAAGATCCTTTCTAAAAACACCGGACAATCAGAAGAAAGAATAGTAAGGGATACGGAAAGGGACTACTTTATGAGCTCAGAAGAAGCCAAAGATTATGGTATTATAGATAAGGTTTTTTATAGTTTGAGAGGTGAGAATGAATAATGAAGAACCATGAAGCACACTGCTCATTTTGCGGTAAGAAAGAATCTGAAGTAAGTAAACTGATTTCGGGACCGGAAGCATTTATATGTGACGAATGCGTAGAAGCTTGTGCCGAAATGCTCAGCTATTCACCTGAGGCTGAGGAAGAATTTGGTGAGGTAAACCTTTTAAAACCTATAGAAATAAAACAAAAACTAGATGATTATGTAATAGGTCAGATAGAGGCAAAAAAGGTACTAGCAGTATCTGTATACAACCACTATAAAAGAATACAACACAATGTTGGGAAAAGCCAGGATGTGGAACTTCAAAAATCCAACGTACTACTTATAGGACCTACAGGTAGCGGTAAAACCCTGCTTGCAGAGACCCTTGCAAAAATACTAAATGTGCCATTCGCAATAGCCGATGCTACCACATTAACAGAAGCCGGGTATGTGGGGGACGACGTGGAGAATGTCCTTGTCAGACTGCTACAGGCTGCCAATATGGATGTGGAAGCTGCGGAAAGGGGTATAATCTATATAGACGAAATAGATAAAATATCCAGAAAATCTGAGAATGTCTCCATAACAAGGGATGTATCCGGAGAAGGAGTGCAGCAAGCCCTTTTAAAAATAATTGAAGGTACGGTCTCAAATGTGCCACCGCAAGGTGGAAGAAAGCATCCGCACCAACCTATGATAGAGATAAACACAAAGAATATCTTGTTCATAGTTGGAGGGGCATTCGAGGGATTACAAAAAATAATAAAAGAGAGAACAAACAAGAAGGTCCTAGGTTTTGGAGCTGAAGTTAGCAGCCAAACAAGCGAAAACGAGGGCGAAATCTTCAAAAGAGTTCTTCCGGAAGATCTGGTTAAATCAGGACTAATCCCGGAACTTATAGGAAGGCTACCTGTTATAGCTACACTAGAAAGCTTAGATGAACAAGCTCTTGTAAATATCCTTAGCGAACCGAAAAACTCACTTGTTAAGCAGTACAAAAAGTTCTTCGAATTAGAAGGAGTAGAGTTGGAATTCGAGAAAAATGCCCTTATAGAGATAGCAAAGTTAGCGCTGAAAAGAAAGATAGGTGCTAGGGGTCTGAGAGCTATAATGGAAGGGGTAATGCTTGAGCTGATGTTTGAAATACCATCGAATTCTGAGGTAGAAAAAATAGTAATCACAGAAGAAGCTGTTCTTGATAATAAAAAAGCTGTGGTGATAAAATCAGCCTAATTTTAAAGCTAGGAAGGAAGTGACATTATGGGGAAAAAAGCATTTATACCGACTAGAGACTTGATTATATTTCCTGGAATAATCACACCTCTGTTCATAGGGAGAGAAACGAGCATAAGTACGCTTGAAAAAGCGATGCTAGACGACAACAGAATGATCCTTTGTATGCAAAAGGATTTCAATGAAGAGGAGCCGAAGCTTCCAGAAGATATACACAAAATTGGGGTAGTAGTAAATATTCTTCAGACAGTTAAGATGCCTAACGGGACGATAAAAGTCCTTGTAGAAGGGAAAAACAGGATACTCTTGCATGACGCCAGCGAAGAAGAGGGGGTCTACTATGCAGAGTACGAAGATGTAAAAATAGAAGGGCTAACAGAGTCTCTTGATGTGGCGCTTAGAAGAAAGGTAATGAATATATTTGAAAAATACGCAAAACTAAGCACAAAAATTCTGCCTGATCTAATTGCCAATCTGAGAGGGATAGAGGACTTGGGGAAGGTCTTCGACATTATGTCATCTAATCTCCCTATTCCAAATGAGACAAAACAGGAGATATTAGAGGTCTTCGATCTTGAGAAAAGAGCGTACAAGCTCATAGAGATCTTGACAAAGGAAATCGATATAGTAAACATAGAAAAAACAATAGACTCAAAAGTAAAAGATAAGCTAAATGCCGCTCAAAAATCCTACTATTTAAGAGAGAAGATAAACGCTCTTAGAGAGGAACTGGGAGACTCAGCTTCGTCTGACGATGACCTGGAAGAACTAAAAAACAGCATAGAATCACAAAAACTTCCAAAAGAGGTAAAGGCAAAGCTTGAAAAAGAGTTGAAAAGACTATATAAAATGGGGCCTTTTTCGGCGGAAGCTACAGTCGTAAGGTCTTATATAGAGATTGTACTGGAAATCCCTTGGACAAAGATGACAAAGGATATCTTGGATATAGAAAAGGCATCTAAAACTTTAGAAGCCGACCATTACGGCCTGAAAGATGTGAAAGAGAGGATACTTGAATTTTTGGCGGTTAAAAAGCTTAATCCTGAAATGAAAGGGTCTATACTTTGCTTGGTTGGGCCTCCAGGAGTTGGGAAGACCTCCCTTGCACGCTCTATAGCCGACTCAATGGGTAGAAAATTCGTGAGAATATCACTTGGAGGGGTAAGGGACGAAGCAGAGATAAGAGGGCATAGGAGAACCTACATAGGATCTATGCCGGGTAGAATAATAAAGGGTATAAAGCAGGCGAAAAGCAAAAATCCTGTGGTCCTTCTTGACGAGCTAGATAAAATGGCCAGCGACTTTAAAGGGGACCCGGCTTCAGCAATGCTGGAGGTACTAGACCCAGAGCAAAACATGCATTTTGAAGACCACTACTTGGATATGCCTTTTGACCTGTCTAAGGTGTTCTTCATAGCCACTGCAAACGACCTGTCTGGAGTACCTGGCCCGCTAAGAGACAGAATGGAGCTTATAAAGATAAACTCCTATACAGAGTTTGAAAAGCTCCACATAGCCAAAAGGTACCTTTTGGAGGAAGCGCAGATAGAAAACGGGCTTAGAAAGTGCGAGGTAAAGATATCGGACGAAGCCCTTATGAGGATGATAAACGAGTACACAAGGGAGCCGGGAGTCAGAACCCTGAAAAGAGAGATAAGCAAACTCTATAGAAGAATCGCCAGAGAGTTTGTAAAAAACCAAAAAGCTTCCATAAGAATAAACGTAAAAAACCTTGAGAAATACATGGGTAAACCTAAGTACAGGCCAGACAAGCAGAGGGAAAAAAGCCCTAAACTTGGAATAGTCACTGGACTTGCCTGGACAGCAGTTGGCGGTACAGCACTTGAAGTGCAAGCGGTATCCATGGAGGGGAAAGGAAAACTGGCCCTCACAGGTAAGCTTGGCGAAGTAATGAAGGAGTCCGCACAGGTTGCCTACTCATATGTGAGATCGAAAAGGGAAAGATATGAGATAGAGGATAAGTTCAACGAAAAATATGATATACACCTGCATTTTCCAGAAGGAGCCGTACCTAAAGACGGACCTTCTGCAGGGATCACAATAACTACAGCACTCATCTCTGTCTTGGCCGGTAAAAACGTCAGACAGGACATAGCAATGACGGGAGAGGTGACAATAACCGGAGAAGTCCTGGCTGTAGGAGGGATCAAAGAGAAGGTAATAGGTGCACACAGAGTAGGGATAAGAGAGGTAATTTTGCCGGCAGACAATGAGTCTGACGTAGATGAACTACCTTCAGAAATCTCTAAGGATATGAAGTTCTACTTTGTCAAAAACTATGAAGAAGTAGAAAAACTTGTATTTGAAAAATAGGGGGGCAAGCCCCCCCATTGTTACAAAAAGGAGTTGTTTATGAATTTTGAAAAACTAGATGTTCTTAGTATGAACGAAAATACTTTTAAACTAATAAACGGAGACTGGATGCTTATAAGTGCTAAAGACGGCGAAAAAGCCAACACTATGACTGCTTCTTGGGGCGGGTTAGGGGTGCTTTGGCATAAAAAAGTAGCATTTATATTCGTAAGGCCTGAAAGATACACCAAAGAATTTTTGGACTCGTCACCGTACTTCACGCTCAGTTTTTTTAATGAAGACAAAAGAGAAGACCTGCAATACATGGGCAAGGTGTCTGGGAGAGACGAGGATAAGATAGAAAATTCGTCGCTGACAAAAAAAACAGAAGACGAATTTGTGTATTTTGAAGAGGCAAAACTTGTATTGAAATGCAGAAAACTGTACTCACAGAAGCTCTTAGAAGAGTGTCTGGTGGACAAAAGCCTGGTGGAGTTTTATCAAGATCACGATTATCACTATCTCTACGTAGGAGAAATAGTAGAAGCAATGAAAAAAGAGGTATGAAAATGGATATAAAGCAAGCAGAATATGTAAAGTCTGCAGTTAAATCGGTAGACTATCCCGACATTAAGGCAAACATAGAATTTGCCTTTGTAGGCAAATCAAACGTGGGGAAATCTTCACTGATAAACAGCCTTACGAATAGGAGAAAACTTGCAAAGACAAGTAAGACACCTGGTAGGACACAGCTCGTAAACTATTTTATAGTGAATAACGGGTTTTATTTTGTGGATCTTCCTGGGTATGGGTTTGCAAAAGTTCCAAAAAGAATCAAGGACAACTGGGGACATATAATAGGGGAGTACTTGTCGTCGGATAGGGCAAAACTTGTTTTCGTACTTTTGGATATAAGAAGAGTGCCTTCGCAAGAAGACATCGAGATGCTTAGATGGTTAGATCATTACGAAGTACCATTTAAGATAATTTTTACAAAGGTGGATAAACTGTCCAATAATGAGAAGTTTAGGCAGCTGAAGGAGATAAGAAAGAAATTGGTCTTCGACAATGAGGATGTGTTGTTCTATTCATCTTTAAATGGTACGGGTAAAGAAGACTTATTGGACTATGTGGATAAAGCCCTGCAAGGGGAATTTTAATAAAGTAATAAAAAAGCCGGCTAGTGCCGGCTTTCTTTATGTGTTAATTTCAGGCTTCATGGGACTCCTGAAGGGCCTGGATGAAGGATTCCACCAAAGAAGGGTCGAACTGAGTACCGCTATTTTTTCTGAGCTCTTGGATGGCCTGTTCTTCCGTCAGAGCTTCCCTGTACGGCCTGTCTGAAACCATGGCGTGGAAGGCATCGGATATGCTCACTATTCTGGCGTGCAGGTGTATGGAGTCTCCCGAGAGGGAGTCCGGATAACCTGAGCCGTCCCACTTTTCATGATGGTTTCTAACGCAGGACATAATTGAGTCATTTTCTATAATATATTTCAGTATTGTGTTGCCGAGATTGGTGTGTTCTTTTATGACTTTGAATTCCTCTTGGGAAAGCCTGCCGTTTTTACCTATTATACTGTCCGGGATGCCTATCTTGCCGCAATCGTGAAGGAGGGCACCTATCCTTATGGAGTACTTATCCTCTTCGGAGAGATGAAGTTTCTCGGCGAGCAGCAGAGAGTATTTGGTGACCATCTCAGAATGTTTTCCAGTATACTTATCCTTGGCATCTATTGCTGCGGCAAAGGCCAGAGCTGAATCTAGGAGTACTTCTTTCTTCATAAAACTTTCGTTGTTAGTTGCGAGAAAACTCTCTATCTTTTCGTTGTAGATATAGGTCTGGTTCCTACCGTTTTGTTTTGCAAAATACATAGCCCTGTCAGCCTTGTTTAACAGGTCTAAAGGGGACTTTGAATGATGAGGGTAAGAGGCCAAACCTAGGCTGACGGTTATCGGGAAGCCATCGCATTGATTTTGCAGGAATTCAGATTTTATCACAGCGGACCTTATTTTTTCTGCCAGCTGGAAACTCTCTTCCAAAGAGTAGTCTGGAGCTATTACCGTAAACTCCTCCCCGCCATATCTGAAAGCCTTTATATTTTCAGGCAGGGAATTTTTTAAAATACTACCCACAATTCTTAGGATGTCATCGCCCGCAAGGTGACCATAAATGTCGTTGACAACTTTAAACTTGTCAACGTCTATAAAAATAATGGACATGGAATCGATGGCTGAAGTTGAACTATGCTTTAAAACCTGATGGAAATATCTGTGGTTGTAGAGTGAAGTCAACTCATCGGTATTGCTTTTCTTTTTAAGGTGTATGTTTTCATGTTCTTTTTCAAAAAGGTTGTCAACCATGGAGTTGAAAGAATTAGCAAGATTCTTTATCTCGGCGGAGCCCTTGATGGTCACATACTCAAGTGCAGCTTGCTTATTCATTTTTCCAAGCTGTTTTTCCAGAGATAGTATGGGAGTAACTATCATGTTCTTTAGCTCAAAGCTCATAAAAGTTATAAGAAGAAAGCTCAACACAAGGATATACGTCGCATTTTTTTTAATTAGACTCATTGTGGACACAAAGATATCCCTGGAAGAAAAAACAAAAATTTTTATTTTGCCGAATCCAGAGATATCTTCTACCAGCGATTTTCCCACTATATTGAGACTATCTAGTTCTATGACACTGCCCTCACTTTTCAATAGAAGATTTGAAAACCTTTCGGCTAAATACTCACTGTCGTGGCCTGTAATCAACTGGTTGTCTAATCCCAGTGAGATTTGATAGCCGAACTTATCCTTTATGGAGTCAAGCAGTTCCGGGGACACCTTTTTTCCCAGTATTAGGGCCCCTCGGGATGGACCAGTGAAATCTGATTTCAAGATTGGAGAAACAGCAAAAAGGTAAGCCTCGTCGCCGTAGATGGTTATCCCGCTGGGAAACTTATCGCTTTCATCGTAGCTTCCCTTGAGCACATCAATTACCGCTACCTTGCCGAGCAATTCCGGGATCATGCTCTCATCTAAGCCGCTGTAGTCTATAATTTCCATGTCATTGCCGGCGAGCACCATCAATTCTGTACCAAAATTATCAGGTATACACATGGAAAAATTGTTCCTAATCCACTCGATGTCGCGACCTTCCAGAGGCATTTTCTCGTATATGTCATCCCATATGGCATAATCCCTGGCTGTCAGATCAACTGAGTCTATCTCATTTTGAATTATCTTTTCCGCATGCTCTATGTTGGACTCGATGTTTTTATTTTCTAAGATAGAGAAATATTTTTTAACCATTATAACGTTGGAATTGAGGTAGATGGTAAGTGGTATAATGGACACCAAAATGAGCGCCAAAAGCACTTTAGAACCGTAACTGTGTAAAATTTTTTTCTTCATTTATGCCCCCTTATTTATTTTACTCGTTTTACTACATAAAAATCAGAAAAATATACTTATACATACCTAGTTTATTCTTTGTTTCCTACATAGCAAATAAAGTTTTCAATCAGAGGGAAATGATGGCAGGGCATTAGCCAAAAATTTAAACTAAAAAATCTGTGAGGCCTGTAGTACAGGCAAGTTCTCCAAAGGGTTAAGCCTTGACAAAAGTATAAAAATTTGGTATTGTGTAAGATGATTAATTCGAGAGGGGCGAAAACATGGCTAACAGATTAGTAAAAGTAGTGGTCAAAACTGTCATAGAGGTCTAGTTAAAGACAATTTAAGATTGGCTGTCACCATTTCACTGCTATAGCTTTGTTTTAATTGCGGAAATCCATATATTAGCAGATAGAGCAGCTTAAAGAGGGGCTGTTTTTTTATTTTGATTTTAGAAGATATTGATAAAGTATGAGGAGGGAAAAAATGAAGGAACTAAGTAAGACCTACTCTCCAAAAGAGATAGAGCAAAAATGGTATCAAAAATGGGAGAGCAGTAAATATTTTCACGCTAAAACAGAAGAGGGGAAGCCTAATTATTCCATAGTTATCCCGCCGCCGAACGTAACAGGGATACTCCACATGGGGCACGTATTGAACAACACAATACAGGATACACTTATAAGATGGAAAAGAATGGGCGGTTACAACACCCTGTGGATGCCAGGGACAGACCATGCGGGTATCGCCACCCAAAACAAGGTGGAGAGGAAGCTAGCTGATCAGGGGTTAAAAAAAGAGGACCTTGGAAGGGATAAGTTCATAGAGGAAGTATGGAAGTGGAAAGAGGAGCACGGTGGTATCATAACCACTCAGCTTAGGAGGCTTGGAGCTTCCCTGGATTGGGACAGGGAGAGATTTACAATGGACGAGGGCCTTTCGGAAGCCGTAAGAGAGATATTTGTAAAACTCTACAATGACGGACTTATATACCAAGGGGAGTACATGGTAAACTGGTGCCCTAGATGTACCACAGCCCTTGCAGACGATGAAGTAGAGCACATGGACAAAGAGGGGAACATTTGGGAGATAAAATACACTATAACCGGGACAGAGGACTACGTGGTAGTAGCCACAACAAGACCGGAGACAATGCTAGGTGACACTGGTGTGGCCGTAAACCCTAACGACGAAAGGTACAAAAGTCTCGTCGGGAAAACAGTGACCCTACCTCTTATGAATAGAGAGATACCTATAGTTGCGGACGATTATGTGGATATGGAATTCGGTACAGGGGTAGTTAAAATGACGCCTGCACACGACCCGAATGACTTTGAGGTTGGGGAAAGACAAAGCCTGGAAGTGCTAAACATAATGACAGATGACGGTAAGATAAATGAAAACGGGGGGAAATACGCCGGACTGGACAGATTTGAAGCCAGAAAGACTATATTAGAAGACCTGGACGGACTGGGACTGCTTGTAAAAACAAAAACACACAACCACTCGGTAGGGCACTGCTACAGATGCGACACAATCGTAGAACCTAGGGTGTCAAAACAATGGTTTGTTAAGATGAAGCCGCTTGCCGAAAAAGCTTTGGAAGTTGTTAGAAGCGGGGAAATAGAGATAAAGCCTAAGAGATGGGAGAAGGTATACTATAACTGGCTGGAAAATATAAGAGACTGGTGTATCTCAAGGCAGATATGGTGGGGGCACAGAATTCCTGCATACTACGGGCCTGACGGACATGTATTCGTAGCTAAATCAACGGAAGAAGCCATGAAAATAGCCAAAGAACATTACGGCAAAGAGGTAGAGCTAAATCAGGATACAGACGTACTGGATACCTGGTTCAGTTCCGCGCTTTGGCCTTTTTCCACCATGGGTTGGCCTGAAAAAACTCCTGAACTAGAAGCCTTTTATCCTACCTCGGCAATAGTGACAGGAGCAGACATACTTTTCTTCTGGATAGCCAGAATGGTAATGATGGGACTTTACGAAATGAAGGATATACCGTTTAAGACAGTGTATCTTCACGGTATAGTAAGGGACGACCTTGGAAGAAAAATGTCTAAATCTCTAGGAAACTCCCCGGATCCAATAAACCTAATAGACGAGTACGGTGCTGATGCAATAAGGTTTACAATGCTTTACAACACATCACAGGGGCAGGACGTATTCTTTTCCGAAAAGCTAATCGAGATGGGAAGAAACTTCTCCAATAAAGTGTGGAACGTATCTAGATTCGTACTTATGAACTTAGAAGATTTCGACATTAAAAGTGTAAACAAGGACGATCTGGAGTTTGAGCTTGTAGACGAGTGGATATTTTCAAAGCTCAACAAAACAATAATAGAGGTAAACAAAAAGTTAGATAGCTTTGTTTTGGATGAGGCAGCAAAATCGGTATACGAGTTTTTAAGAGGGGATTTCTGCGATTGGTATGTAGAGATGGCTAAGCCGAGACTGTACGGAAACGAAGATGTGAAAACAAAGAAAACGGCTCAATACATGCTGTGGACAATATTAGAAAGCGGTCTTAGGATGCTTCACCCATTCATGCCTTACCTAACTGAGGAGATATGGCAGAAACTTGGAGTGGAAGCGGATACTATCATGCTTAGACCTTTTCCTATCCTAGAGGAATCAAAAATAGACGACGCTGTGGAGAAAAAGATGGAGTACCTTAAAGGACTGATATCCGCAGTTAGAAATATAAGGGCGGAAATGAACATATCGCCTGCTAAAAAGGTAAATGCCATAATAAGGACAAAGGAGCAAGACGAACTTTCAACAATAGAAGGCAACAAAAACTTCCTTTCTAAACTGGCGAATCTTGAATCGGTTTCTTATGGAAGCGATATAGAAAAGCCGAGTAGCGCCGGATTCAGAGTGGTAGACAGCAGCGAAATCTACATACCACTTGAAGGACTATTGGACATGGAAGCTGAGGTAAAAAAAATAAAGGATCAGATAGAAAAGATAGACAAGGAACTTCAGAAGGTAAACAGAAAATTAAACGACGAGAAATTTATGTCAAAAGCACCTGATCACATAGTGGACAGAGAGAAGAAAATACAAAAAGAGTATACGGACAAGTTGGAAAAACTTCAAGAAAATTTAAAAGCATTTTCTAAGTAATAAAAAAATTAGCGTTTTATAAACTGTACCCTTTGTCAAGGACGAGGGTGTAAAATATTTGGTGTAAACTCCGAAATTGATGTAAAATAAAATATCAATAAGGAGGTACCACTCACATGTCATTCAAAGGGTTATTAGACAAACAAAAAGTACGTGAACTTATGCAAGAAGGGAAATTAAAGGATGTTTCCGATGTTCAGAATCTTCTTAAAGAGCAATTCAAGGATCTTATCGAAGAAATGCTTGAAGCTGAATTAGATTATGAGTTAGGCTACAGCAAATATGATTATAAAAATAAAGATACCAACAATACGCGAAACGGCAAGCGCTCGAAGAAAGTTCGCTCCGACTACGGCAAAATTGAAATCGAAGTTCCACGTGATCGTTCCGGGGAATTTGAACCAATTATCGTTAAGAAAAATCAGCGGGATGTTTCTAGTATTGACGACCAAGTAATAAGCATGTATGCTAAAGGTATGACTGTCAGAGATATTCAGGACCATCTGAATAATCTTTATGGCATCGATATTTCACCGACCATGATTTCGCAGATCACTGATAAAATCATGCCGATCATCAAAGAATGGCAACAACGTCCTTTGGATAGAATTTACGCCCATGTTGTAATGGATGCTATCCATTACAAAGTTAGACAGGATGGCAAAATCGTAAATAAAGCTGTTTACATAATTATTGGTATCAACCTTGATGGTATGAAAGAAGTCCTAGGAATGTGGGTCGGTGAAAATGAAACAAGCAAATTTTGGTTAAAGGTTCTAAGTGATCTTCAGCATAGAGGTGTCGAAGATATCCTTATCGCATCGATTGATGGTCTAAATGGTTTCAAGGAAGCTATAGAAGCAACATTCCCTAGAACAGAGGTGCAGCGTTGCATTGTACATATGATCCGTAATTCTACTCGTTATCTGTCTTACAAAGACCGAAAAACTTTTGTAACGGATCTCAAGCCAATTTATACAGCCATTGATGAAGAGGCAGCGTTGGACGCTCTTGCTAAGCTTGACGCAAAATGGAGCGAAAAATACTATATTGCAATAAAGCCATGGCGAGATCATTGGGACGAGATAGCTGTTATGTTTAAATATCCTAAAGAAATTCGAAAGTTAATCTATACGACAAATGCAATTGAAAGCTTCAATCGTCAACTGAGAAAAGTAACAAAGTCAAAGAGTATTTTCCCATCTGACGATTCATTGTTGAAGATGCTTTATCTAGCAATGATTGATATTACTAAGAAATGGAAAATTCGAGTTCGGGAATGGGCAAAAATTATAGGTCAATTAAGCATCTATTTCGAGGGACGTATTTAGTCCCTCGCCAATTCCATAGAAAAAATTTTGGACGGATACACCAATTTCTTGACAGACTCTTCTAATGTCATTTTAATCTGTCGAGCTCCCTTTTTATGCCTTTTAAACTTGTATGCTTTTAAAATAATTTCTTTAACTACTTCGTCTCTATTATCACGCAGTTCCCTTAATTTCTGTGATTTTAATGAAAAATAGTTGTAGTATCCAGAACGGGATATTCCAGCTATATGACATAAATAAGTGACCATATTTTTAAATTGATACTTATTAATCAACTCGTAGATAAGTAGAAACTTTTGTTCTGAGGATAGCTCTATTTTTTTATTCCACACATCCTTTCTGTCATTCTGCTTTTTTTTAACAATTCATTTTCAGCTATAAAAATTTGCTTGAATTCATCAGTGTAGGTGATTCCTTTTGCGCTAACATTTTTAATATATTGATTCTTAGTTAATACTTCTATTTCTTTCTCAGTAAAAATTTTTTTACTCATATGTCTCACCTCTAATCTTATTTGTTTCATTATAAACGAAAATACCCTATAGGGTAGACTTTTTTTATTGTCTACTCTATAGGGTATAGTTTATTACACTGGGTTTTTAAATTTATTGTTGTTTTTTAACTTGTTATACACGAGTTAGCTAGCTCTTTTTTCTTTCTTGAGTTCTGCATTAAGTAAAGCATTCCGTATAATACAAGTCCTACACCATAGAAATAATATCTATTCTCCATAGGAAGCTTGAAGATGATTGATATTATTCCAGGGAAAAATAAGATTAATGATACAACTCCAAACAACGGCAGTTCATACCATTTGTTCTTAACAAGGAACCACCCTTGAGCGAAGCTCGTAAATGCAAATGCTCCTAGGCATGCCATAGCAAATATCAATAATGCTTCTGGCCAGTTGTTTATACCTACAAGAACCAAGTCCGGGTTGAAGACAAACATGAACGGTATTACAGCTGTTCTTAGGTCATAGATAAATCCTTGAATCCCAGTTGAAATAGGATCGGACTTGGCTATAGCAGCTGCAGTATATGCAGCCAATCCTACTGGTGGTGTATCATCTGCTAAGATTCCAAAATAGAAGCAGAATAGATGTGCCGCTACAGGCGCCACTGGATTAAATGCATAAACCACACTTAATTTTATAATTACCGGAACTGTAATTGAAGCCATAACTATATAAGTTGCTGTTGTAGGAAGCCCCATTCCAAGAATTAAACTTGCAACTGCGGTTATGAATAATAATAAGAAAATATTTCCCTGAGAAAGAACTTCAACTATCTGTACAACCATACTACCTATACCCATAGAAACTACTCCGACAACTATCCCTGCAGCAGCTGTTGCAAGTGCAACCCCTACCATGTTTCTTGAGCCGCTTATAAGTCCATCTACAATAATTTTTATTCCATTACTCAATCCTGTTACAAATCCTTCTCCTTTTTTAGACGCTCTGAAAATTTCTTGTACAAGGGCTACAACAAATAAAATCATTATAGCATTAAATGCCGAAAGTTTTGGAGAATGTCTCATTACCATAAGTTCGAAAACAAGCATCCCAAGCGGAATTAAGTAGTGCCCTCCAGATTTAACAGTCTTAAAAAAATTGGGTAGATCTGCTTTAGGAAGACCCTTCAGACCTAATTTTAAAGCTTCTAAATGTGTTATGTAAAACAGTGCAAAATACGATACAAATGCAGGTATTGCAGCTGCTTTTATCACTTCAATATATGAAATTCCAAGGTATTCAGCTATGATAAATGCCGCCGCACCCATTATAGGAGGCATTAATTGGCCGTTTGTACTTGCCGCAACTTCTGTTGCTGCAGCTATCTTTGCAGGGTACCCTGCTTTCTTCATTAAAGGAATTGTAAATGTTCCAGTAGTAACTACGTTTGCTATACTTGATCCAGATATAAGTCCGCTCAGACCACTTGAAACAACTGATGCTTTTGCAGGTCCACCTTTGTACTTACCAAGTAGTGAGAAGGATAAATCATTAAAAAATTGCCCAGCCCCAACTTTGTCAAGTAATGCTCCAAGTAATACGAAAAGGAATACTGTATTCGCTGAAACATCCAAAGGGATTCCATAGATCCCTTCAGTAGATAAAGATATCTGATTGATATATTTTGTAATCGATACCCCTCTAAATGC
Source organism: uncultured Ilyobacter sp. (assembly GCA_963675185.2). Taxonomy (GTDB): domain Bacteria; phylum Fusobacteriota; class Fusobacteriia; order Fusobacteriales; family Fusobacteriaceae; genus Ilyobacter_A. Next base: position 528,377 of record CAXXOH010000003.1, on the reverse strand, counting down.
AAATATTCCTGGCATGTTTGGTCCCATAAAGGCATACGTTGATATGAGTATGGCTATTATAGGTAAGGCTGCCCCAATCATTCTGTGTGCTGCCAATAGGACAAACACTACCGTACTTATTCCAAAAATATAATCAATTTGGTTAGGCATTCCTGCTCTTGAGGCGATTCCCTCCTTATCCAGTACTATATATAAAACAACCCCTATAGATACCAGTGCAAACATTATATCTAGCAGTGGGATATGATCTACTGTATGTAAAAACTTGAGTTTTGTCAAAGGCTTCTTGATCATGGGTATGCTTAGAAAGGCCAACACAACTGCGAAAGTAAGATGTATCGCCCTGGTAGAAACACTATCCAATATTAAAAATTTAGGTAGTGCCAACTGGAATAGTGCCCATAAAATTGATATACCGGAGATTAAGAACCTATCTATCTTTCTATCATGCCTTATTTTTCCCGTCTCTTCCAACAGCAGTTCCTCTGCTATAAACTGATCTTTTTCAGACATTCTTTTCACTCCCATCATATGTGTAAAAGATATAGTTTATAAAACTTTTGATAAAGATATCTTTTACCTCTCTTTAATAAGAATAACCCCTGTTTATATTAGCACCAGGGGTCATTGCATTAAACAGTTTAAATTTATTCAATCGGTCTTTATTTTATTAAATCAGGATTAATAAATTTATCTAACCCAGCTTCTTTATAGTACCTGATAGCCCCTTTATGAAGCGGTGCAGACAAACCTTGTAGCATGCTTTCTTTAGTTAAAGTAGAGTATGCCGGATGAAGTTTTTTGAACTCGTCAAAGTTTTCGAAAACCTCTTTTGTAATTGCATAAACCACCTCCTCGTTTACATTAACTGATGTAATCAATGTTGCTTTTACCCCAACTGTATTCACATCTTCTGTATTTACTGCATTTGGATAGTTTTTAGCTTCTATTATTGATTTTGCATAGTAAGGTTTTTCTTTTATCAATTCATCTATTTCAGGACCTGTGATAGGAACGATTTTAACTTTAATTCTTCCTGATGTAGCCTCTTTTATTGCCCCACTTGGGTGCCCTAAGGTATAGAAAAACGCATCGATTCTTTCATCCTGTAGCAATCCAGGTGATTCAACTGCTTTTACATATTCAGCTTCTATATCTTCTTTTGAGAACCCTAAAACTTCAAAGATATCCTGTGAATTTTGTAATTGGCCAGATCCTACATTCCCAAGATTAACCCTTTTACCTTTAAGATCTTTTACTGTATTGATTCCTGAATTCTGTGATGCTACCAATGTAATAGATTCAGGATGAATAGAAAATACTGATCTAAGGTCTTTTTGAGATCCAGCGTCCTTCCATTCTGATGTACCGAAATATGCTTGATATTGTTTATCTGATTGTGCAATTCCAAAGTCAAGATCTCCTGTAAGGACAGCATTAATGTTATATACAGAACCTGCTGTTGATTCAACTGTAGATTTTATATTGTACTCTTCTTTGCTGTTTATAAGTTTACTGATAGCACCACCTGTAGGATAGTAGACTCCAGTTACTCCGCCTGTACCTATAGTAACGAATTGTTTCTTTCCGCTTGCAGCTGAGTCAGATTTATCTGAACCTCTACATCCTGTAAGACTAAATGCTAAAGCTAACGATACGAATAAACCTAGTAATAATTTTTTCATAAATATTCCTCCTATTCATTTTTTATATAGAATTTAAATTAAATCAACTTATAGCTGCTTAAGAGAAATTATACTGTGATCTCTTCTAATTCAGCTTTATTTTCCATTTCACAGATTTCCCCCTCTGTTTTAGCAACTATTAATGTGCAGACGGCATCTCCTGTTATGTTGACGGCAGTTCTTATCATATCTAAGATTCTGTCTATCCCCATGATAAGTGCGATCCCTTCAACAGGCAGACCTACTTGAGTAAGGATCATAGAAAGAGTGATAAGTCCTACTCCAGGGACACCAGCCGTACCGATGGAAGCTAATGTGGCAGTTAGAATTACTGTTATAAAATCGGTAACTGTCAAAGGTATTCCGTAAACTTGCGCTATAAATACAGTGGCAACTCCCTGCATTATGGCGGTACCGTCCATATTTATTGTAGCACCAAGAGGTATAGTGAATGAGCTTATTTGCTTAGAGACACCAAATTTCTCTTGAACAGTTTCCATGGTAACCGGGATAGTGGCATTGCTGCTCGCTGTTGAAAAAGCTACAGAAATGGCGTTTGAAAATCTTTTGAAAAAATTAAAGGGATTCATTTTTGTAAATACGACGAGCATCCCCTGATAAGTGATTAGCGCATGGAGAAGAAGTGCTCCGATGACAGTAAACATGTACATAGCAAGCGGCTTCATTGCACTATAACCAAGTGTAGCCATTGTTTTAGTTATCAGACAAAATACGCCGAATGGTGCAATTTGCATGACTAGATCAACCATTTTTAAGATTACTGTATTGGCTTCTTCGAATAATTTTCTTATGCCTTTTGTTTTTTCTCCAGTTATGGTAAGAGTTGTTCCCAGCAATAATGAAAAGACTATGATTTGAAGCATATTTCCGCTTGACAGCGATTCAAAAGGGTTCCTAGGGACCATATCAACAATTACATCAATAAAAGGTTTAGATTCCCTAACTGCATATGAAGCTTGATCTATGCTGGCCATTTCAATTCCTGCACCAGGATTGGTAAAGTTTCCAAGAGCAATTGCTATAGTTATGGCGATTGCAGTTGTAATTAGGTAAAAACTTAAAGTTTTGAACCCTACTCTACCTAGTTTTTTTACATCCTCCATAGACATGGCACCAGCAGTAAGAGAAATAAAAACAAGCGGTACAACAAGCATTTTTATAGAGGTTATAAACACTTTCCCGGTAAGCTGAAGGAAAAATCCTATAAAGTATTTTTCGATGAAAGCAAGTTCTCTAAACGGGTAGATTATAAGCCCTAAAACAAGTCCTCCGATGAGGCCTATAAATATTTTTGTAGTGAGTGAAAATTTTTTAAACATGGTACATCCTCCTTGGCATATTTTTAAAGATATTTCAAGATCAACTTTAATTTGAGTTAAAACAACATAATATAGCAAACAGTTAATTAAAGAAAATCAAGAGATAGATAATTTATAAATAGAAAATTTTTATCTGTATCAGCATACACTTGTGTTAATTAGAAATTACTCAAAATAAAACTTGGAAAATTTTAAATTATACAGAAAGATTCGAACTTAAATTAATCCAAGATAATAACAAATATACTATTAACTTATTTAGCGATATTTTTTAGTTCGTATAAAAAGTGTACAAGATTAGAAAAAGTTGGAACGTAGTGAAGAAGAAAAAGGCTGGAAACAACAACTTATTTAAAATTTAAATTGAATAGTAATTTCTTATAAATGTATTATATGCATTCGAGACTTAAAGCGACCGAGTGAGACATAAAAGGACAAAAAAAATTTTAAAAATTGTTTTCAGTAAATTCTAGTGTAAAAAGTCAAGTAATTGGAAGGGAGTCTTTATTACTGCAAAATGTTAAATGATAACATTAAAATTGGAATTTTCAAAATATTTTTAATGAATAGGTTTAGGACAAAATTATAGAAAAAATGAATATACATTGACATTGGAAAAATGGTTGAGTAAGATTAAGATCAGATTTTTAATATATTAAAAACTTACTATTTTGAGTCACTGAAAGCGCTTAATATTTTTTTCTTTTCGAGGCAGCCTTTATATTTTCAAAAACCATAATATTCATTATAAAAGAGGGGTAAATTAAAATGAATAAAAAAGCTTTAAAAATTGGCATTTCAATATTTTTTTGTGTATTACTATATAGAATTGGCTTGACGGAATCAGCCTTTTATTCATCGTTAGCTGTAGTAATGACATTTCAAAATTCTGTGTATGCATCTTTCAAAGCCGGGGAAAACAGAATGAAAGGCACGTTTTTAGGAGCGGTAATTGGGGTTCTCTTTGCTGTAATTGGCCAAAGCAGTGCAGTTCTTTCAGGTGTAGGTGTAAGCTTAATAATTATTTTGTGCAATAGCTTAAACTGGAAAAAGTCAATAAATATAGCCTGCATCGTTTTTATAGCTATTATGGTTAATATAGAAAAACTTGGAATTTCACCTATAGAGTATTCATTACAAAGAGTATTTGAAACTCTTTTAGGTATAATTATAGCATTGACTGTTAATTATTTAATTTTCCCAGAAAAATATGAATGGCAGATATATACTCACGTTAGATCCACATTTCGTAAGATAAAAAATTTATTTATTGAAAAATATTATGAAAAATCTTTTATAAAACTTTTTGAAATTAAAAAAGATATAGATATTCTAGAAAATCTTTTGAAAGAGTATAAAAGAGAAAAAAGATTAAAAAAATCTGTACTTGATATAGAAAAAGTAAATTATATCCTTACAGTATTAAAAAGAATATGTTTTCATTTGGATATAATAAATGGAATGAATTCGGTAGATAACAGTTTGAATAAAGAAAATATCAAAAGATTTAAGTACTTATTTGGAATTGATTTAGATGGAATTTTCGTAGAAAAAGAGGAAGCTGTTGCGTACAATTATCATACAAAATTAATTATAGACGATATAGTTTCTTTAGAAGACCTAAGATTCAACTTGAAGCTCGCTGATGCATCAGAAAATGTATCTTTTCTAGAAAAGATAAAGGTCTATTCAAATGGGATTAAATGTATTATTAGATTTAAAAAAGGGTTTTTAAAAATTCTATAGCTATAAATTATGCTTTAGTATGGTCTAGCATAAAATTTGATTTTTTTTGTAAATTTTTACTAGTACTTCGGAAATTTGGGAGTTTCCCGAATTTAGTGTAAATTTAATTTCACCTTCCTAGTCATTAGAAGTATAATCTATTGATTAGGGAGGTTTTTTGTATGAGTAGAAAAGTTAAAAATATTAATCCTTTAGTTAAAAAGATTTTTCAGGAAAACGATATCCAAAATATTGCTGAGGCGCAGTCCATTATGAAAGATATGTTTAAAGACATGGTTTCCCTTATGCTGGAAGCCGAAATGGATGAAACCCTTGGATATTCTAAATATGAAAGAAACTCTAATACGAATAACTCTAGAAATGGGAATAATCAAAAGAAGGTAAAAACAAGCCTTGGAGAAGTTGAGCTTGATATTCCGCGTGACCGCGAGGGAATCTTTGAACCTCAGGTTGTACCTAAATATTCCCGTGACATCTCAGATATTGAAGACAAGATAATATCCATGTATGGACGTGGTATGTCCACTACAGATATTAATGATCATCTCGAAGAAATCTACGGTATGAGCTTTTCCTCAACTCAGATAAGCAGGATAACAGACAAAGTAATGGATGAAGCAAACCAATGGAAAACAAGACCTTTAAAAGCCTGCTATCCTTTTATTTTTCTGGATGCAACTTATTTCAATGTCAAAACCAATGGAAAAGTAATCAATAAAGCAGCATACATAATTGTAGGAATTGATCTGGAAGGAAAGAAAGATATACTGAGCATCACAGTAGGAGAAAATGAAAGTTCTAAGTTTTGGTTAAAAGAAATAGATTCTCTTAGATCAAGAGGAGTAGAAGAGATCTTCATTGCTTCTGTTGATGGGCTGCCTGGCTTCAAAGAAGCAATTAAGACTATCTATCCTGACACAAAGGTACAGAGGTGTATCGTACACCAAATCAGAAATACTTTAAGGTTTCTTAACTACAAGGAGAGGAAAATCTTCGCGAAGGAACTCAAAGATGTTTACAAAGCGCATGACGCTGAAGCTGGCTTCAGCTCACTGGAAAGGCTAAATAAGGAGTACCCTGAATACTCTCCAGCGCTTAAATCCTGGTATGATAACTGGAATGAATTAAGTCACTTTTTTGAGTATCCGCAGGAAATCAGGAAGATAATCTATACTACGAATACCATAGAGAGTATCAATAGTCAATTTAAGAAGGTAAGTCGCTCTAAGTCAGTATTTCCGACAGATGACTCTCTTCAGAAGGTTCTTTATCTGGCATCTAAGAACATGCTAAAAAAGTGGACTCAGAAAATTAGGGGATGGGAAAAGATACTGAGAATGCTGGTAGTAATTTATCCAGAAAAGATGGATAAATATTTAACTAGACTTGTGCAAAAAATAAAAAGTAGATCAAATCTCAATATACAGGTATAATTAAGCACCACACAAAACATACCGAAGGAGATTCGATCTACGATGCTTATTATACCTAATTTAAATGAAATTGTAAACTTCAATATGGCTCTTGATCTTAATTTTTCAAAGCCTCAAATGCAACATATGAACAGTATAGTTTCTGGTATCATCGGCGTACAAGGAAAAAAGAATATTTCAAATTTAAATAGATTTACTCTTAATTCTAAGGACAGGAGCTGTACAACTCGTTTCCTCAATAACTCACCTTGGGATGAAGAAAAACTCAGAAACTCTTTGAAAAATTTTGTATATGATGTCATAAAATCGGAAACACATAAAAATTCAGAACCAATTTTCATCTCTATAGATGACACTCTTATTACAAAATCTTCAAACTCTAAAAAAATTGAAGGTATGGGATTTATTCGCTCACATGTAACCCAAAAAAGCGAGTGGGCTCACTGTATTGTAAGTGCCTTCATTAAAAATGGCGGTATTTCTTATCCGCTTGATTTTGATGTTTATCTGAAAGAAGAATTATGCGATGGCGAACAAAACATGTTCAAAACTAAGCACGAAATAGCCATATCTCTTCTTGAAGACAATACACTACAATTAGAAAAACCAACGTATGTATTGGCGGATTCTTGGTATATTTCAGACAAATTCATAAATCAACTCCAATCAAAAGGGTATCAAGTAATAGGAGCTCTAAGATCTAATAGAATTATTTATTCACAAGGAATCCGTATAAAACTATCTGATTTCAGAGCGCAGATAAACCCCAAACATCTAAAAACTTTCAAGGTTAATGGTCGCAGATTCTATACTTACAGGTATGAAGGACCTATAAAGGGTATAGAAAATTGTGTAGTTGTGCTTAGCTGGATAGATGAGTTCAATCCAGAAAAATCACCTAAACACATAATATCAACAGATGTTTCCCTTTCAGATAAAGAAATCATTTCTTACTATGGAAACCGTTGGGAGATAGAGACAAACTACAGGAACCAAAAAGAAAATCTTGGATTGGATCACTGTGAAATGAGGTCTCTTAAAGGTATCAAAAGATTTTGGCGGTTAGTATATACAGCTTATGTGTTCTTATGTAATATTAAATTTAAAGCCAAATTAAAATTAGATACATTAGGTGATACAATAAAGTATTTCATAAAAATCAGCAACACAAAATTGGTAAAATTAATTATTGAATTACACGAAGAGACCCATTCAGAGGAAAAAGTCCTTGATTATTTAGGGTTCTCAGTTTGAATTCGCCAAAAATTAGATATTGAACAATTTAGATTTAAAAATTTGCACAAGTCGAGTATACTTATAATTAGTTTGACTAAAGTTTTAGAAAAAATCAGGCTCATAAAAAATCCAATTCCCATGACTATTAGCCCGGTATACAGATAAAGCTCATTTGCTATACCTATAGCCTCCTCCAAAGGTTGTATCGATGTCATTATCCTAATAACGCGAGTTTTATCTAAAAGCTTGTAAAACATAATGTGTTTTATACCCATATATTGAATCACTTCAACTGAATCACCTTTTTTCACAAGTTCTTTATACACCTCTTTGCCAGCAGTAGTAAAAAATTTCCCTGATGTGAGCCTCAGCTCCTCTAAAGTCACGACATCCATCAGTACACCGTACCTCTCTTCCAATTCAAATAGGCTCTCTTCATCTATATTTTTAGACAAAACTATTTTTGATACTTCTTCAATCTGACTCCTCTTTTTATAAAGGTAAAACTTTTCCAGGTACAATTTATTAAGAACTACTGCACCCAACACCGTCCCCGCTATGAGGAAAAAAGATACTAAAAATACCTTGGCCGAAATTTTCAACCTCATGTGTTCACCTCAAATCGATAGCCATATCCCCTAACCGTTTGGATACACTCTTCTCCTATCTTCTTCCTGATATTTTTTATGTGGGTATCAACCGTTCTCAAATCACTCTCAGTATAAAGGTCCCAAACGTTGTTTAAAATTTTATCCCGGATGAGCGCTATTCCCGTGTTTTCTGCCATATATACCAATAGCTCGTACTCTTTCGGGCTCATACTCACTTCTTTATCATTCAAGAAAATCTTTCTGCTTACCCTGTCTATCCTGAGTTTTTCAAACTCCATGCTGCTTTGCGAATGCCCACTTAAGGCAAGTAATTTTTTTATCCTAAACAAAAGTATTTTCATGCTAAATGGTTTCCTCATATAATCGTCGGCACCAAGCTCAAGACCTAGTATCTCATCTTCATCCTGGGATTTTGCCGTGAGCATTAGTATTGGAATATCAGACTCTTCTTTTATTCTATTATTATTTCCCAGCCACTAATTCCGGGGAGCATTATATCCAAGACGACCAGGTCAGGCTTTTTGTCATAGAAGATTTCTATACCTTCTTGCCCGTCTTGAACACCATACACATAAAACCCTTTATTTTTAAATGACTATCTTTCTTATTCTGTCCTCATCTTCTATAATAAGTATCTTATTCACGTGCCCCCCTTGTCTACCCAAACCAAATATATTCAAAAACACTAAAAGGAGCTCACAGCTCCTCTCAAAAGATATTTTACATAAAAATCCATATTAAATCAGTTATTCTAAAATCTATTTTTTCGGTTTCTTTTTGTTCAAATCACAGCAGTCCATTCTTTTATGACCAAAAGATTTTTCGTTTGAATCCCCTAGTTTTTTAAAAAAATTTTGGAACATTTTTTTTATTCTTCCCATACTACTTCCTCCTCTTATTATTATGCTCGTGTCCAACTGTGCGCATAATTTATTCCAGGTCTTTTTTCATCTCTTCGAACTCTTCTTTGCTTATCTCCCCGCTTGCGTACCTTTTTTTAAGTATATCCATGGGGGTATCTTTCTTCTGGATACCAATTTCATCTTTTACAGTAAATAAATATACTATAAGGGCCACAATCAATATCGGCCAAAGGAACATCTAACTCCCTCCTTTTCCATACATGTTCCCATGTACATATATATTTTACACCACTATTGTGTAAATTTTGTGAAGAAATCAAATTAGCCTAGCCAAGTTCCAGTATATTTTTTTGAGCATAGAGTTGCGTGTGAAAAATAAAATTTCAGGCATAGTACGGCATTATTTAAAACCCTATATTTTTTCTGCTCCTAAAAGGCTGAGCCAGCATATAAAAGAAACTTTGGCACCTTTCATTTTTAAAGTTTGGGTCACCGAATCTTTTTATGGAGTTACCTTTCGGGTTCGTATAAGTCATAAATAACTTGTCCCAAAATACAAATACAGAACCGTAATTTGAGTTACTCTCAGTAAATACAACCGAATGATGCACCCTGTGAACATAAGGGGTTATAACAATATTTGAAGCTACCTTGTCAAACACAGGTGATATTTTTAAATTGCTGTGATGAATATAAACATTTATATTCAAAACCACTTCATATATAACTATCTCCTTAATTGATAAGCCAAAAACAGCTATAATTAAAAATCTGAAAAAATTCCCCATTATAAGTTCCCCAAAGTGAAATCTGAAAGCCGTGGTCACATTCATCTCTCTATCGGTGTGATGTACTGCGTGAAATCTGTATAAGAAATCGGATTTATGGAGTAGTAAATGCCAAGTATAGAGGCTTATATCTAAAGCTAAAAAAGAAATGGTTAACCTTGCTGTATTGCCTACTCCTAGCACATTTAAAATTCCTATGTCGTTTTGTTTAATTATCCCCGTGTAAATAGAATTCACCTTAAAAAAAATATACGCAAGAGCGCTATTATTGAATAACCCCATTCCAAGATTGACCCAATCATGCCTCCAGCTAATTTTTTTTTCTATAATCTGTGGTTTTAATTTTTCAAACAAAAATATTGTCGACAGGGAGGCAAGCAAAATCCATATTTTTAAATTCAAATCCATCATCTCCAGTTGTTTTAGGAGTTTCTGTTTAATTTTTCAAGGGGATCACCAGTTTGTACTTTCCGGTTTTAGCATCATTTTTTATATCTTCTACAACTTCCACTTCATAATCTACAAAATCCATTAAACCTTTATTCGACAATATTTCGTTCATCCTTTTCTTTATATCTGCTAAGACCTGCTCCTTCTCGCCATTTAACTTTACCTTCATCAAAAACTTACTCCTACTCTTCTGAACTATCTGTATTTTTTCCAAAGACGGCACAAAAAATTCAGCCAAGACAACGGGGTGCAGATAAACCTCTTCGCCTCCACCTTTGGTGAACCATATAAACTCTTCCTGCCTACCACATATTTTATCGATTACGGGAAATTTCCAGCTACAACTGCATTTATTTTCACCCAGTATCAATCTATCGCTCATTTCATACCTTATGAGAGGCTGAGTATAATTGTATAAATTAGTGAGTATGAGCCTACCCTCCTGTCCAATTTCAACTTCCTTATACCCATCATCTACAACTTCAAAATAGTGCCAATCGTTGAAAAGATGAAGTCCCTTATGCCTATTGCATTGAGCAGCCATAACCGGAGCTTCAGAAGCAGCGTAATAGTTCACAGGGTTTATGCCGAAAGCATCTCGTACTAGCTTTCTTATGTCTTCTGTCAGCTGGTCTCCAGAACATATTACTTTTTTAGGGGATATATTTATGCGCCCCTGCAACTGCTCCATAGCCAGTATATACATACCTGAGGAATATCCTCCAATATAATCTGGCTTAAATTTATCAACCTTTTTATTAATTTCCTCTATTGGACTATTTATGTCCACAGGAAGTATCTCAAAAAGAAATTTAGGTGCTGACCTTACTAGTGAAATTCCAGCATAGTTTCCATCTGTGGCACCTATAAAAAGGAATTTAGTTTTTCTCTTAAGATTAAAGTTTTCCCTTATTACTCTACGTATTATTATGCTTTGAAGTATCGCCCACTCCCTCTCAGAATAAACGTATATACCAATTTCACCTGTTGAACCGGAACTGTGTATCACATGATACTTTCCCTTATATAACTTTCCCCTGTTTGATGCATCTCCTATGAAGCTTTCCAATTCAGATTTTTTAAGCTCCTCCCTGCACACTAACCTGTCATAATTTTTCATCACCATGCTCTTATCTATAGTCGGTATATCCTTTATCCTTACATTTTTATAGTTATCCAAGTTTATGCCGTGATCTCCGTAGTACCCCTTATAAAATTCAGAGTTTTTAAGCACATACTTCAATAATTTTCTGAATCTTTTTTCCTGGATATCCAGTACTTTTTCGTTATCCATGGTTTCTGGTTTTCTAGAAAGGTAAATATTTTTGGCCAAGCTTATTTTGTCTAGGTTACTTTTCATAGCTACCACCGCCTCTTATATTTTATGTATCCCTCACTAACGATAGTATACAATCTTCAAAATCATCTACATGATAAAAGAAATTTAATGGTAGCTAAAAAAACAGAGAAGATTCTCCTCTGTTCCCAAAATAAACTTATAAGATTACTCTCATGTCACAAATCACGCCTATGGATGAGTAGTCTACTCCAATTCTTCCTTGGTAAATTTTTCAAAAAATTCATTTTTTTCTCTACAAAATTTTTTATTGCTGTCACCCAGTAGGGTGTACAGTATCATCCCCTGACCATCCACTTCATTTGTGCAGTTTATCAACTCTTTATGTAAAACCACATATAATTTTTTATTCTTGTTATTCCTATATACTTCTGCCATATTATCTCCTCCACTGCTTAATGCTAATTTTTAAAATTATGCCTGAAAAAGGCACCTTCAAATTTTCCTTTACAAATCTTGCAGGATTCTTTACTTAATATTTTTACAGTTTTTCTCTTCGATATAGCTGTCCTTTATGTTTATCGCCTTGGAATTCAGCAGTGCGTCTACTATCTTTTTCCTCCCAGAATTAAGCAGCCTTTGGATAGTTCCCCTGGATACACCCATCGCCTCACTAGCCTCTATCTGGCTTTTACCCTCCAGGTCGCATAACCTTATGGCTTCGAATTCATCTAATATTATATCTACACTCTCTAGTTCTTTCATCCTTACCCCAGTCGGTTTAAAAATTCTATCTCCATCCAGCCTGCGGCAACATCTATCTTTTTTACAACGTGGCATTCTTCCTCCTTATAAGCTCGCTATTATATTATAGTCGCTGATTTTTTTCTTAGTACTATTTTAATATAAAATCTCGGCAATTTGAAGCCGAGATTTTATAAAAACACTTTTAATATTTCCAGTTCCCCGCTAACATCTATCTCTAACCCGGCCGGTATAAGATAGCTTTCACCTTTTTTTACATTATACCGCATCCTTGAATCACTTATATACCCTTCCCCATCTAGAAAAGAAAAAATCCTGAAATTTTTGTTTTTCCCATCCCGGTACTCGCCGCATACCCTTATCTTGTCTATGTTGAAGTGCTCCTCCCTCACCAACTCCTCTTTGTAGGCCCCCGGCATATGACAAGTCCTTTTCATGTGATCGTGTATTATCTCTGGTTTCCCGTTAAAATCTATAACTTCCAATGCCCTATCTATGTTTAGCTTCCTGTGCTTACCGTCGACTACCCTATCGAAATCATATATCCTATAAGTAACATCTGAATTTTCTTGGGATTCACATATAAGAATGGTTCCCTCTAAAGTGGCATGAACAAGTCCTGGTCTCAAGTGTATAGTATCACCTTTCCTTACATTCATCACATTAAATATGCCGTCAAACTCCTTTCTAGAAACCTTTTCCAAAAAATACTCGCGCGTTATCCCTTCATTTAGTCCCATTATAATTTTGGCGTCTTCACTGGCCTCTATTATATGCCAGCACTCTGATTTGCCCAGATCATTTTCATTTCTCATTGCGTATTCATCATCCGGGTGTACCTGTACTGAAAGTTTATCATGTACATCCAGGTATTTCATCAAAATAGGGAATCTATTCCCAAATTTTTCATATACACTTTCTCCGACTATCTCCTCCTTGTACTCTTCTAAAAGTTCCTGCAGACTTCTGCCTTTCAGCCATCCATTTTCTACTATCCCCATGCCGTTTTTATGACTGGAAATCTCCCAGGATTCTCCGTATTTTTTATCGTCAGGCAGCCTTATTCCCATAACCATCTCCAATGCTCTCCCGCCCCAGACCTTCTCTTTAAATACTTTTTTAAATTTTAAAGGATAAAGCATAGCCCTCCCCCCTTAAAACATATTTTAGCTTAATATATTATACTATCCCAACCTAACTATCCTCTCTTAACTGCTGAATAATCTTTTAGTTTTAAAATTAAAAAAAGGTTAAAAAAAATTTAAAAAAACTAATTCTATATCCAGACCACCTTTTTTGTGATAAAATTATTCAACAAATACTATGTATAAAGGGGGATTATATGGAAGGTAAAATAGTGGTTACAGTTATTGGTAAGGACAAGACTGGAATAGTAGCTGGGGTTTCTCAAAAATTGAGCGAACTTAAAGCCAATATCATTGACATCACGCAGACAATCTTTGAAGAGAAGATCTTTGCTATGATAATGCTGATAGATTCTGATAATGTGGAGGGTTCATTCAACGATTTCAGAGATGAACTAAAAAAACTAGAAGAAGCCCTAAACGTCAAAATCTATGTTCAGCACGAAGACATATTTAAAGCTATGCACAAAATATAAAGGGGGATCTTATGCGTATATTGGCTAGTGAAATAATCGAAACTATCGAGATGGTCAACTCTCAAAATCTTGATATAAGAACAGTAACTTTAGGAATAAGCCTGTTGGATTGTATAGATAGAGACCATAAAAAAACAGCTGAAAACATCTACAATAAAATAGTTAAGCACGGTAAAAATCTGGTGGCAACTGCTGATAAAATATCTTCTAAGTACGGCGTGCCTATAGTAAACAAGAGGGTATCGGTTACCCCTATATCTATAATAGGTAACTCTACCGATGCACAGGACTATACAGTTTTTGCAGAGGCAATGGATAGAGCCGCAAAGGATATAGGCATCGACTTTATCGGTGGATTCTCGGCACTTGTTGAAAAGGGGTTTACACCGGGTGACGAAAAACTAATAGCCTCCATCCCAAATGCACTTAACAAAACAGAAAGGGTCTGCTCATCAGTTAATGTTGGCTCCACAAAAGCCGGGATAAACTTAAATGCTGTCAAGCTCATGGGGGAAACCGTAAAAAAACTCGCTGAACTTTCGGCCGACAGAGATGGGCTTGCTGCTGCAAAATTCGTGGTTTTCACAAATGCTGTCAGCGACAATCCATTTATGGCCGGTGCCTTCCACGGAGTTGGTGAAGCTGATGTGGTTCTAAACCTTGGGATAAGTGGTCCTGGTGTGGTAAGAGCCGCACTTGAAAAAATAGATAAAAAAGCCAGCATAGAAGCCATCACTGAAGAGATAAAAAGAATCAGTTTTAAAATAACCAGGATGGGGGAACATGTTGGTAAAGAGGTGGCAAAAGAGCTTGGGCTGGACTTTGGTATAGTAGACCTCTCCCTTGCTCCTACTCCGGCTGTAGGAGACAGCGTGGGAAATATACTGGAGGAGTTCGGGCTTGAATCAGTGGGAGCATACGGTACAACATTTGCCCTTGCCATATTGAATGACGCTGTAAAAAAAGGTGGTGCTATGGCAGCAAGCAGGGTAGGCGGACTTACTGGGGCGTTTATTCCTGTCAGTGAGGACCAGGGTATGATAGCAGCGGCAAGCAAGGGATACCTGACTTTAGAGAAGCTAGAAGCTATGACAAGCGTCTGTTCAGTTGGTCTGGATATGATAGCTATACCTGGTGAAACAAGCTCCGCAGTTATATCTGGCATAATTGCAGATGAGATGGCTATTGGAATGATAAACAACAAAACTACAGCTGTTAGGGTTATACCTGTCCCTGGAAAAACAGTGGGAGACAGGGTTGTATTCGGAGGACTTCTCGGTGAAGCGGATATAATGTCTGTGAACAACCTTGACTGCTCCGTACTGATAAATAGGGGTGGGAATGTTGCTCCTCCTATACAGGCTATGAAAAATTAAAAAATCTTTATAAAATCCCCCCCTACATGTAGGGGGGGATTTTATAAAGAACAGGGGATTAATTCTCCCCTAGTAGCCTATCTAATATTATTGCTACAGCCGATCTCACAGAAAGGTGGTTATATCTAGCACTACCTCTTATTGGCTCTAGTATATATGTGGAAGAGTTCATAACTTCATCTATTAGCCCCCATCCAGTGCCGAAAAGTAGAAGATAAACTTCTTCGTCTTCGAAAATCTTTTCGGAAAGTTTAGAATAAGAAATAGAGTTTGAATAAGTCTTTGCAGACGTAGTTATTATAAGAGGTTTTTTCCCCTCAATATCTTCTATGCCCTTAACTGTCTCCTCTATACTCTCGGTAACATAGGTTGTGGAGAAGGCCTCCTCCCTATCTTTGTTGTACTGCCCTCCAAATCCGTCCTGCCAGTAACCAAGTATTCTCTTGGTGAGCTCTATCTGGGCATCCACCGGAGTTATGATGTGATATCCCTTCACATCGTAGGTCTTGCATGTCCTGGATATATCATGTATGTCAAAGTTTGTAACAGAGGTCGCCACAGTTTCCCCTCCCTTGTTGTATACTGGGTAGTGGACCAACCCCAAATAAACCTTACCCCTCATTAAATTTGCTCCTTTTTATACTCATTATTGTACACGTCTATGTAGCTCACATATTCTTGAACCGCGTGCTTTGTATAAGCTATATTTTCTTCGCTAAGCTTTCTGACTACCCTTGCAGGGTTTCCTACCACAAGGTCTCCTTCTTCTATGTGGAGCTTCGGCCCGAGCAGTGTGTTGGCCCCTATTATGCAGTTGTTTGGAACTTTTGTTCCGTTTAATATTGTTGCTCCCATTCCAATTATAACATTGTCACCGACTTCACACCCGTGCACTATGGCGTTGTGCCCTATTGTAACGTCGTTCCCTACCTTAGTGGGATAATCTGTTCCAACGTGTATGCTCACGCAATCCTGCACGCTCACATTATCCCCTATCTCTATTTTATTCATGTCTCCCCTTATAACTGCAGAAAACCATACACTTACATTGTTACCCAGTGTTACGTCCCCTATCACACGTGCCGTGTCAGCTATAAAGTACCTGTCACCTTTTAATTTCGGTTTTTTGTCTCCTAAACTGTAAACCAAATTTATCACCTACCTTAATTCCATTAATTTTAATCCAGTCTCGCTATCATAAACTCTAGTTATCTCTCCCACGATTGGATCCACAAAAATTTCCACTGTTCCGCTTACATAAGCATAAGTAAGGTGCCCTCCTTTTACGTTGTAGTCCTTGTCGCTTAAACTTATGCTCATATGAATTGTCGTCTCTTCGTTGAACATCGTAATATTCCCCAAAAGGCTCAATATCTCAAAGTCCTCATTCATGTCGATCTCATGATGCTTTGCCCCATCATAAAGTGCCAAACCTACATTGTTCACAGTGCCTATCCCGCTTATGCTAGCCGAAGTTATATTTTCCGCATCAGCGAACTCCTTTATTTTGCTTACAACTTCTTCGCCTCTCCTAAGTTTCACCACATACCTGTCACCGAATCTCTTATACTCCATTAACTCTGCCTCCTAAAAATTACGAACTAAAATCGATCTCCCTTTTTATTTCCTCCAAAAGTTTTTTTTCCTCTTTTGTCAATTCTCTATTTTCAAGTAGATCCGGTCTTCTAGCATAAGTTCTTTTCAGGCTTTGCTTTTTTCTCCAGGTGTCTATATTTTTATGGTGTCCTGAAAGCAATACTTGTGGAACCTCCATCCCATCATAGGATGCAGGCCTAGTGTAGTGGGGGTAGTCCAGTAGTCCGTTGTAAAATGAGTCCTGTTCATATGACTCTTTTTTTATAACTCCGGGTATCAATCTCGCCACGGCATCTGCTATTACCATAGCAGGCAGCTCGCCGCCCGTCAACACATAATCTCCTATTGAGATTTCCAGATCCACGAAGGCGTCTACTACCCTCTCGTCAATCCCCTCATAGTGGCCGGCGATTATGGTTATCTCCATCTCCTTCGACAGCTCCACAGCAAGCTTTTGCTCTAATCTCCTACCCTGCGGGGATGTATATATGATTTTCCCAGTCGTCTCTATATCCTTAAGCGCCCTGAAAAGTGGCTCAGGTTTCATAACCATGCCCGCTCCCCCGCCGAAAGGCATGTCGTCGGCCTGTTTGTGCTTGTCAAAACAGTACTCCCGTATGTCCACTACATTTATCTCAAGTTGTCCGGCTTCTATAGCCCTTTTAATTATACTTTCACCCTTAAATCCTTCAAACATAGCCGGGAAAAGGGTCAGAATGTTAATCTTCATTTCATACTCCTTATAGGTCCCTTAACCCCTCGATGAGTTCTACAGTCATCAGGTTTTTTTCGAAGTCCAGGTTTTTTATGAATTCTTCTACGGCAGGTATCATTATCTCATTTTCACCGTCAGAAACGACGTATATATCATGGGCTGCGGTCGTAAAAACGTCTGCAACCTTTCCAAGATTTTCGCCGTGTACAGTTACCACGTCCATATCTATTATATCACTTAGATAAAACTCGTCATCGTTTCTGTCACTTAGCAGGTCTCTTCTAAGATACAGTTTAAAACCGTTTAAGGCTTGGGCCTCTGTCTTATTTTTTATCTCTTCAAATTCCAGAACAATCTTTTTTTCGTTCAGCCTGTCTGCCGCCTTAATGGTAAATAGTTTCTTTACCCCATTTTTCCCCTCTGCTATGACCTTGTTTCCAGGAAGAATATCTAGTTCTTCGAAAAAAGAGTTTGCCTTCAAGGCTCCCTTTAAATGGTGGGTCCCTGAAATGGTTGCAATGTTTATTAAATCTTTCAAATTTCCCTCCTACTACTTTTCGAGCATACTATTACTCTATACTCTAATCGCATCTCGAAAACTTCAAAATTTTGCCTTAAAACACTTGTATCTAATTCACACAGAGCACTACGATTAATCTAAAAACTCAACGTTGACGTTTAACTTGTCTTTCACGCCCGCAGCCTGCATTACTCCCCTGATTGCATTGGCAGTCAGACCGTTTTTACCTATTATCTTTCCGAGTTCTCCGTCAGAAACCCTTACATGGAAAGTAAGAGTATCCCCCTGCAGTGAATTTTCTATTGCTACCTCTACGCCCTCTTTTACTATCTGACCTATTATGTATCTTAAAAGTCCTTCTAATTTTTCCACTATTTCCCTCCCCTAATCTTTTGAAATAATTCTTCCGGTATTCTTTTTGGTTTCCCACCTTTATCGGTAAAAACATGGGATGTACGACCTGTAGCAAACTTCACTGAAAATTCTTCGTCATAAAATTCGTAGCAGAACTCCATTTTTATCCTGCTAAACTCAGCTATTTCCACGCTTATATTGACAACAGCGTCGTAACCAACACCACGCAGATATTCAATCTGTACATCCGAAACCGGCAGCATGAACCCCTTATTTTCCATCTCTCTGTACGAAGTTCCTGTACTTCTTATCCACTCTGTTCTAGCATGCTCCATCCATAAAAGAAAGTTTGAATGATACACCCTGCCCATCTGATCAGTCTCATTGTAGTAAACCCTGTGTGGCAATACAAATTTATGCATTTTTAATTATATCCTTCATCTCTTTCACAGCCTCTTCTATTCCATTGAATATAGACTTGGCCACTATGGAGTGCCCTATATTTAGCTCCTCTATACCCTTTAACTGGGCTATCCTGGCTGTATTTTTATAGTCTAGTCCGTGACCTGCGTTCACCCTTAGTCCAGCTTTTATGGCCGCCTCCATGGTGGCTTTTATCGCCAAAAATTCCTTTTCTACCTCTTCTTCAGTCTCGGCATCTGCGTAAGAACCTGTGTGTATCTCTATGTAGTCTGCCCCCATATCCTTTGCCAGCTTCATGATTTCAGGATTAGAATCCAAAAACAAACTTACTTCTATCCCGGCTTCCTTGAGTTTTTTTATTACCTCTTCGGTTTTTACCCTAATCGACTTGTCAGCTATATTAAGTCCGCCCTCTGTTGTAAGCTCCTCTCTTTTTTCAGGAACAAGCGTCACCATTTCCGGTAATACCTCCAGGGCTATCTCTACTATGTCATCAGAAGTTGCCATCTCAAGGTTCAATCTGCTTGTGATAATTTGCCTTAATACCCTGACATCCCTGTCCTGTATGTGCCTCCTGTCCTCCCTAAGATGAATTGTTATCCCGTCAGCACCTGCTTTTTCTGCCAAGACAGCAGCCCTCACAAGGTCAGGTTCCTTTGCAAGTCTGGCCTGTCTCAAAGTAGCTACGTGATCTATGTTTACTCCAAGTTTCATTTATAACTCTCCTTCCCATGGTCCTTGTTTTATTATTTTTAAAGTGACTCCCTTTACGTTTAAGTCCTCTAGTATTCTTTCAACTAGCTCCTTGTAGATATCTATTGATATTATTTTTATTAACCCATTTTTTGGGTCTAGAGTCCTTACTACACCCAGCCCCTCGTAGGCCTCCATTACTTTGTTTATAAAATCTATGTGTCTTTTTTCTGTTTGTATAAAGAATTCATAACTCAACATTACTATCTACCTACTCTTTCAAGTATTTTTATAAGCTCCATAAACTCATCTATGCTAAAGGCCTCCGCCCTCTTTTTCGGGTTCACTCCGTTTTCCTCTAGGGCTTCTCTGAGCTTTTCCTTTTCAAATCCAATCATACTGAGGTTATTTACTATGTTCTTTCTTTTGTTTGCAAAAGCAGCTTTTACGTATTTAAAGAAGAGTTTTTCTCCCAGCATCTTTTCATAAGGGTTATCCTGCCTTATTTTTATTGACATGAAAGCCGAGTCAACTTTCGGTATCGGAGTAAAAGCCTCCTTTGGTATGGTGAACAGATATTCTGCATCGGCGAAGTACTCCACAGCAAGCGTGAGTATGCTCCTTTCCTTGCCGGATTTTGCGCAAATTCTTTCAGCCACCTCTTTTTGAACCATTATGTAGATCTCTTCGACATATTTCCTGTTCTCTATTAGCTTGTTTATTATAGGCGAGGTTATGTAATAAGGTATGTTTGCAACCACTTTTACCTTTTTCCCTATCTCCTCGTCAAAATTTACTTCCAATATATCCTGCATTACCAGCTTAAACTTCGGATTTTTTGAAAATTTATTCATCAAGATCTTTTCCAGATCGCTGTCTATCTCAACGCAGGTAACATCCTTTGCGGTTTCGAGCAAAAGTTTTGTAAGAGCGCCCTCACCTGGGCCGATCTCTACAACACTTTCTTCTGGTGTCACTTGGGCCACATCCATTATTCTGTCCAAAACTTCTTCGGAATCAGTCAAAAAATTCTGACCGTATTTTTTCTTGTGCTTAAAAGACATATTTCCTCCAAACTAATCGTTTATCTCTACAATTTTACCTATATAATCAAGATTTCTATGTTTTTGCAGATAGTCCATGCCGTACCCTACCACAAAGTCTTCCCCTATATCAAAACCTAAGAAATCAATATCTATACTTTTTTCTCTTTTTTCTGGCCTGTTTAAAAGACTGCACACCTTCACCCTCTTAGCTCCTCTTTTTTTAAGAATGTTGCTTACCATGTCTATCGTTATGCCAGTATTTATTATGTCTTCTACAACAAGGATATTTTTACCAGAGACATTTTCCTCAAGATCTTTTAATATCTTGAATATCCCGGCGTTCTTCATGGACTCTCCATAACTGGCTACTGTCATGAAATCTATGTTCACAGGAAGTTTTATCTGCCTTATCAGGTCAGAAACAAATACAACGGAGCCTCTTAAAAGTCCGACTACAATCAGCTCCTCTTCTTTACCAGTAAAATACTCGGTTATCTCTATTCCAAGTTCCCTTACCCTATTTTCAAGTTCTTCTTTTGTGATTAAGACTTCCACCTTATATCTCATAAATTAACCTTTCAAAATCATCAATATAAATTAGACAAGAGGTCTCTACACCTCTTGTCTAACTTACCTTATAAACGTTTAGTCCTCTACAGAACCCATTACTCCCACGTAAGGAAGATTTCTGTACTCCTGCCTAAAGTCCAAACCGTATCCCAAAACAAATTCATTTTCAATATCAAACCCTACATACTGAACCTTAACTTCAGCTTCCCTTCTTGCAGGTTTATTCAAAAGAGTGCACAGTGAGATCGATCTAGGACTTCTATTACCTAATATTTGCAAGACTTTTTTGAGTGTGAGTCCAGAATCAATGATGTCCTCCACAACAACAACATCCTTCCCCATTATGTTCTCATCTAGGTCTTTCAGTATCTTGACCTCCCTAGAACTCTCTGTTTCATTTCCATAGCTAGATACACTCATAAAATCCATTTTTAGCGGAAGTTTTATCTCCCTGCATAGGTCTGCCATAAAAACAATTGACCCCTTCAAAAGGCAGACAACCAGTAGTTCCCCGTCTTTATCCTTGAAATCTCTTGTTATCTGGGCACCCATCTCCTTTACCCTCTTAGATATTTCTTCCTCTGTGATAAGTTTTCTTATTACACCCTTATCCCATTCTCTTTTCGACATGTAACCCTCCTAAAAAATGCTAAGAATATACAAGTACATTCCCTTGACATTTTATCATCTAAGCATAGATTTATCAAGTAATTTATTGATATTTTTTCCCGTATATGATATCATTATATATTGAATTGTCTGCTTATCAAATTATTAGGAAGGTAAAAAATGAAAAAGTACATCTTTTATTTGGCAACTGTATTATTTCTGTGCATGTCTATATATTTTGGCGGTGCAGTTTTTTTCAAATTCTTCTTTAATAGTTTTGTAATAGAAACGCCAGACCTGAGCGGTCTCAGCTTTGAACAGGCCGATTCGGCACTGAAAAAAGCCAACCTCGTCTTGAAAAAGGCAGGGGAAGACTTCTCTCCCCTCGCAGCCGGAAAGGTATACTCTCAAATGCCTGAGCCTGGCAGCAAGATAAAAGGTGGCAGGACTATAAGGGTATGGGTGAGCAAGGGAAGAAAACAAGTTGTAGTTCCTAATTTTTCCGGAATGGACCTATTTAATGCAAAGGTGCTAGCTGAAAGGCAGGGCCTCATAATAAAACACATCTCTTACACAAAAAAAGATGTAGCTTACAACAAGGTTATCACCAGCGACCCCGCGCCTGGTACGGTGCTATTCAACACAAACATAGTATCATTTCTGGTAAGTTTACCAGAGGATGGAGACCTTGTAATAATGCCTGAGCTTCTGGGTGTAGACCTATGGGAAGCCAGAAAGACTCTGTCTAACTACAGGCTGGTTTTAGGTGAGGTCGAGTATATTGATGATGTGGATTTGGAAAGCAATATAGTTATTGATGCAAGCGTGCAGGCTGGAGAGAGAGTCAAGCCAGGTACGGTTATCAATCTAACCATAAGCAGGTAACAAAGGAGGGTTTAAGAATCAAAGGTTTAGTAACAACAAAAATAAAGGGATTTTATTATGTTGAAAGTGATGGGGAAGTCTACGAGTGTAAGTTAAGGGGTATCCTTAAAAAAAAGAACAAAAAAGAGAATTGCATTGTAGGCGACATAGTTGAATTCAGCGAAGATAACTATATAACAAAGGTCTATGAAAGAAAAAATGTGATATTCAGGCCGCTAGTGGCAAACCTTGACTACCTAGTTATTACTTTTTCAGCAAAGGACCCAGACTTTAACTTCGACGGTTTTAACATACTCCTTTTAAATGCTTTCTACTACAATATAAAGCCGGTCATAGTCATAAACAAGGTAGAACTTTTGACAGATGAAGAACAAAACTCCCTAAAGGAGAAGCTAGGTTTTCTAAAAACTCTTGATATAGATTTGTTCTACGTATCCACTTACAAGAATATAAACATAGAGCAGGTAAGCAGCTACATAAGCGGACATTTAACTGCTTTTGGCGGTCCCAGCGGGGTCGGAAAGTCGTCCCTGATAAATATGCTGCAAAATGAAAAAGAGCTGGAAATAGGGGAAACCAGCAGGAAGACAAAACGTGGAAAGCACACTACAAAGGGTACTACCCTTTTGCATCTTGAAAACGGCGGATATATAATAGATACCCCGGGATTTACTTCACTCGAGATTCCTAATGTTTCTGATAAGTATGAGCTGGAAAACCTCTTCCCGGAATTTTCCCGTTATGAAGGGTGCAAATTTTCAGACTGCATACACATAAACGAGCCGAAATGCCAGGTTAAGGATGCAGTGGAAAAAGGGGAAATATCACAATTAAGGTATAATTTTTATGTAAAAGTACACAATATCTTAAAGTCAGAAAGGTGGAATAGAATATGATTAAAATCGCTCCATCAATTTTGTCTGCAGATTTCAGCAGACTTGGTGAAGAGATAGTAGCCTTGGACAAGGCTGGAGCCGACATGATTCACATAGATGTGATGGATGGTAATTTTGTCCCAAACATAAGTTTCGGACCAGTTGTTATAAAATCTATAAGGAACAAGACCGATATTTGCTTCGATGTTCATTTAATGATAGATAAGCCTGAAAGGTATATACAGGAATTCGTGGATGCTGGCGCTGACCTCATAACTGTACACGCTGAATCTACAGTGCACCTTCACAGAACCGTTCAGCAGATAAAATCTGCCGGCGTAAAGGCGGCTGTATCATTAAACCCTGCTACTCCACTTGAAAGTATAAAATACGTTCTAGACGAAGTAGACATGGTGCTCTTAATGAGTGTTAACCCTGGATTTGGCGGGCAAAAGTTCATACTTTCTGCTCTAGACAAGATAAGGGAGCTTAGAAAAATGAAGCCAGACCTAGACATACAAGTGGACGGGGGTATCAACTCAGATACAGTTAAGCTTTGCATAGAGGCCGGAGCAAACGTTTTTGTTGCGGGGTCATACGTTTTTGGCGGAGATGACTACAAAGAAAAAATTGACAGTCTTAGAATATAAAGGGGGCCGCAATGCTTTTAGAGAGAAATAAAAAGTTAAAAGTCGATGATATTTTGGGAAGGGTCAATCAGGTTGTAGAAGATTTCTACAAGCTTTTTTACGAGACAGAAAATTTGGCATTGAGACAGGGAATAAAATGCCTTACCACAACAGAACTTCATGTGATTGAAGCCATAGGAAAAGAGTCCCTTTCAATGAATGAACTTTCAGAAAAGCTTGGGATAACAATGGGTACAGCTACTGTTGCCGTAAACAAACTTTCCGACAAGGGATTTATAGACAGAAAAAGATCCGATTACGATAGAAGAAAGGTTTTTGTTTCTCTTTCTAATAAAGGTACAAAGGCCTTAAATTATCACGACAACTATCACAACATGATAATGTCAAGTATCACAAAGGGGATTTCAAAAGAGGAACTAGAAGCCTTTACGGGCGTTTTCGAGAAAATATTAAATAATCTCAACTCCCAGATTGATTTTATAAAACCTTGCACCATAATTGAATGCGGCGAGGGCTCCATTGTCAACATTGTAGACATAAAAGGTAGCCCAGCTGTAAGAAATTTTTTCAAAGATATGGAGATATCCATCTATTCGGAAGTAAAGGTAGTGAAAAAAACCATGAGCGGCGTGCTGATTGAGGTAAATGAAAATGAGTTCGAAATAAACGCCATGGACGCAAAAAACTTGATAGTGGTAAAAAAAGAGTTATAACTTACCTTCGGGTAAGTTATTTTTATGAAAGGAGAAAAAGATGCTTTATATAGACGGAATTTCACTGAGTAGGCTTAAAAGCGAATTAGAAAATGCACTTGTAGGAAAAAGAGTAAGCAAAATATCGCAGTACAGCAGGTTTAGCTTGTCCCTATTTTTTGGTAAAAATAACCTCTTTTTCACAGTTAATCCAAGCCTCCCGGTGGTATATCTCTCAAATTCAAAAGAGGAGGCTCCTCACACTCCCATGGGATTCTCTTTGAACCTAAGAAAACACCTCCTAAACGCAAATTTGTACAGGATAGAGCAGCTTGGGTATGAGAGGATACTATATTTTTACTTTGAGAGAATAACTGAACTAGGCGAGCATAAAAAGTTTAAACTAGTTTTCGAATTGATGGGTAAACACAGTAATATTTTCCTCGTTGACGAAGAAGGGCGTATAGTGGATGCCTTAAAGAGATCCTCCCTAGATGAAAACCTGTCTAGAATAGTTATACCAGGAGCTGAGTACACCCTGCCTCCAATAGAAAAAAAAATCAACCCAGAGGATACATCTAGGGAATGGTTTGAAAAAGAGATCGCTGAACCGAAAGATGCCATGAAAAAAATAGAGGGTTTTGGGAAACTTAGTTCGGAGTTTATAGACTCTTACGATACTTTTTTAGAGTTTCTTGGACAAAAAAGTTCTCCAGCGGTTTACTTTGAAAGGGGCAAAATAAAGCTCGGTTCCACTTTTTATTTTCCATCACTTCAAGGTTGCAATAAGCTAGAGTTCGAAAGCATAAATTCAATGATAAACTATTATATCGAAAAAACTATATCTTCAGAACAGGTGAACAGCCTAAAAACCAAACTTGTTAAAACAGTTGACAGGGAGATAAAAAAGAACAAAAAAATAATAAAACAGCTGGAAAGGGACGTAGAAAGGAACAGTGATTTTACCAGTTATAAAGAACTAGGTGATATTCTGGCTGCAAATCTTTATTCTATAAAAATTGGAATGGAAAATGCACTGCTGTTCGATTTCTATAAAAATGAAGATGTGCTTATACAGCTTGACCCGAAACTACTTCCAAAACAAAACTTAGAATCATACTACAAAAAATACAACAAGGCTAAAAGAGGGTATGAGTTCAGCTTCCACAGGATAGAATTTATTGAGAAAGAACTGGAATACTTAGACTCTGTTAGGACATTTTTGAAAAATGCCACTGATTTAAATATCTTAAATCAGATAAAAGAAGAGCTAGTTGATGGAAGGTATATGAGAGATGCCGAAAAATCAAAGAAATCCAAAAAACAAAAAATAAACATAGCCATGGAGAGCACAGAAGAGGACTATGATATCTATTTCGGAAAAAATAACCGTGAAAATGAGTATGTGACATTTAAGCTTGCTGACAAAGATGATATGTGGTTGCATGCAAAAGATACCCCTGGAAGTCATGTCATTATAAAAAATAATGGGGATGGGTTTTCTGATAAGGTCATAGAAAAAGCCGCTGTTATAGCTGCTAAAAATTCAAAGCTTAAGAATGAAAGTAAGGTTCTGGTTGACTACACCTTAAAAAAATATGTGAAAAAACCAGGTGGGGCAAAGCCTGGCTTTGTAATATACACCCACGAAAAGGGGATAACTGTAAAAATATAAAAATAAAGGCCGCATAAAAGCGGCCTTTTAAAATCTATACCCTATATTTAGGTGCCCTAGCACCCCTCCTTTATCGCTATCCTCCATTATTGTAAGCTCGATCGGTCCTATAAAAGTTTTTACTCCAAAAGTTACCCCATAGCCTAATATATAGTTAGTCCAAATTTCGGTATCATCAAGCTCGGCGTATACAGGTTTGTAAGTAGCGCCATTTACCCTGGCTTTTAAGTAAATATTTTTTAAAACGCTGTACTGTAACCCCATCTGAAGTAATACGAACTGCTCCATCGACTTCCTCATTGCATTCAAACCATAAAACTGAAATTCATTTGTATCGAGAGATGTATTCATCCCCCCTAGCTTAAAGTAATGATCAGGGATTATGTTTTCTCCGTCTATAGCTCCTCCGCTTAACCCTCCCAAAATACTAAAGCTGTCTGAAATTTTAAAACTCTTTTGAAGCGTGTATACAGGACCATAGAAGTCTATCCCGTTGTTACCTATTTTGTTACTGCCATAGTAGTACCTAAATTCAGAATAGGTCCCTTCTTTTGGATAAACTTTTTCAGGATAAGTATCCAACAATGTCTTGAAAAAAAACATGCGGTATTCATCATCATAGCTCTGATCCTTATATTTATCTGAACCTATCTCAAAACTGGTATTAACAAATCCCTGCTTAACTCCTATCCCAGTTAGATTCTTTTGCTCCAAAACCGTCCCCAAAAACGCCTCTAATGAAAATGTCTGTGTTTTTAATTCAGCTTCCTTGTCCCCGTTCTCGTATACAAAAACTGGCTTTTCATTATACTCTGCTGATAGAATGGCTCCTACCTTGTTCCTAACCCCGTAGTATATGAAATCGTCCAATTTTATCCTCGGATATTCACTCAGCCTTAAATCAAAATTCACCTTACTTCCCCGGTCGTCTATTATATTTTTCAAGTCTGTATTTAAAAGAACCGACGAATCATAGTCCGTATTGTAGTTGAATCCAAGTCTAACGTGGTTTTGAGGTCTATCATTTAGGGCTATGTTAAGTGTCCCATCCTCATGTGCTTTATAAAAAACAGTTTCATATACACCTAGCCCATACAGCTTAGATATAAATGAGTTTATCTCTTCCTGGGTAAAATCGTTTGGAAGTGTTTTTTTAAGAAGTGAAGCAACTATTTTACTGCTCAACCTGCTTTCATCATTAGCAAGTTCCAACCTATCTATGTGGATTTTTCTCTGACTACCAACTATTCTATTTATTTTTTCCGGTTTGTATACTGAAAGCTCTGCCAGCTGATCTAGTTGGTTTCGAGCCGCCATCTCGCCTATTCTAATTATTTCTTCTACCTTATCAAAATCCGTAGGGCTGTACTCTTCCAATCCAGGTATGATCAGATAGTCCACCATCTTCTTCTGCTCCTGTGATGATTCATATCCCCTATAAGCAAAAACCTGGTTTATTATATTAAACACATTGTACTGCTTGTCCTTATCCAGTTCAGCACCCACATCTATCCCAATTACTATTTCTGCCCCAAGCTCTTTTACATCTTGCACCGGAAAATTCCTAGACATCATCCCGTCTACATACAGGTCGTCTCCTATTCTTACAGGAGAGAATATACTGGGTATGGCCATACTAGCGCTCATAACTTGAGCCAAGTCCCCTCCCTCAAATTTTACCGCGTTTCCGGTTGTTAGATTTGTTGCAACTGCTACAAATGGTATGGGCAAGTCCTTAAACTTGCTTATGTTTTCTGCATCCCAAGTGAGTTTTTTTAGCTCTCTGTAAGTTTTATAGCCGTTTAAAAGTCCGCTTGGAATCTCTATTCCTCCGTCTCTAAACGCAATGGAAGCAAAGTACCTTTCGTTGAGTAACTTCTGCTCCATAGGAGTGTTTTTCCTATCCAGAGTATCGTCGAACAAGCTGTCCCAATCAATGTCTAAAACTATTTTTTCAAGTTCTTCAGCGGAATACCCCATGGAATAAAGCCCGCCTATTATACTTCCCATACTGGTACCACTTATGTAGTCTACAGGGATTCCCTCTTCTTCTAACACCTTTAGCACACCTATATGGGCAAATCCCTTTGCTCCTCCCCCACTAAGCGCCAGCCCTATCATAGGCCTTCCTACCTGCATAGATTCCAATTTTTTCTTTTTCAAATCCTCTAGGCTCTTCAGCCTTAGCTGCAGCTCTTCTATCTCTTTTTCTATACTCTCAATACCCTTTACCTGTTTCTTCCAAGTTCTCTCCTCACCGAAACTCTTTCCAAAAATTAAAAGAAAAGAGAAGAGAACTAAAGCTATTCTCTTCTTCACCTTTCCCCCTTAAATTACTTGTATATTTTTTCGAACTCATCATAAAAGTTCGGGAACGTCTTCGATACGCATCCAGGGTCTAAAATATTTATCCCCTCTATCCTAAGTCCAGCAAGCGTAAAACTCATGGCCATCCTGTGGTCATCGTAGGTCTCTATGTCCACATCCGTATTGTAATCTTCTAGGTTCTTAGGAATTATTGTCAGCCCGTCTTCGTACTCTTCTACCTCTCCGCCTATCTTCTTGATTTCATTGCAAACAGCGCTTATTCTGTCAGTTTCCTTTATTCTCATATTGTATACATTTTTTATCTCTGTTTTTCCCTTTGCGAAGAGCGCCACAACGGAAAGTGTTTGCGCCACGTCAGAGATATGGTGCATGTCAACTGTTATGCCAGTAAGTTCTTTGTCGCATTTGACAGTTATGTGGTTTTCTGCGGCTTCAATTATATCCAGACCCATTTTTTCAAGGATTTTTACCAGCTCTATGTCTCCCTGCATGCAGTCTAATTTTACATTGTTTAGCCTAACCTGACCTTTGCCTATCGCCGCTGCTGCGAAAAAGTAGGAAGCCGACGAGCAGTCCCCTTCAACAATATATTCAGGCCTCTTATATCTACCCTCTTTTATTCTAAATATTTTATTTTCTATGTTTTCTATGTCTACGCCAAAGTCATTCATCATGGTTTCAGTTATTTTAACGTATGGAACTGAAACCAGCCCCTTTTCAATGCTTATTTCAATCTCATTTTTGGCATAAGGTGCTGATAACAGCACTGAACTCAAGTATTGGCTACTTTTGCTCGCATCTATAATGACTTTTCCGCCCCTCATACCATTTGCCTTTATAAGTATAGGGGGATAACCATCTTTTTCAAGGTACTCTATCTCTACACCCAAAGTTCTAAGAACCTCAACCAAGTCTTTTATAGGTCTGTTCTTCATTCTTTCTATTCCCGTAAGGGTTACATCCCCCTTACCTAAAGAAACATAGCTTGCCAAAAATCTCATGGCTGTTCCTGCGTTCCCTACAAAAAGTTCCTGGGTACCAAAGTCCCTCTCTTGGTTCCCTTTCACTTTTATCACCTTACTTGCCCTGTCAACTTCAACCTCATTCCCAAGCTTTTGAAGTGCAGCCACCATGTACTCCGTATCGTCGCTGAAAAGGACGTTTTTTAATACGACTTCCCCTTCTGCTAGGGCAGCTAGTATAAGAGCCCTGTTGGTAACAGACTTAGAGCCTGGTATGTCTACCTCTATGTTAAAATTTTGAGCCCTCTTTACCTTATAAACTTCCGTCATCTAAACCCCCTAAATTTTTATATTTTAATATTTCATCTTTTGTGTGCAGGTTATTGTCAAGCTGTATAGCATAAAATTCATCTAGAATTTCCCTGAATTCCGGTCCAGGTTTATATCCTTTTTCCACAAGATATTTACCATCTATTATAGGTGTCTTATCTGAAATTTCCATTATAAATCTATTAATTTTATTTTTTAATTCTTGGTTTCCAGCATATATTAGAAGTGTAATCAAAATATCAGGATTCAAATCCTTTAAAATACCATATATTTCAGAATCTTTTTCGGCTTTATCCAGTTTTTCTAGGATTTCTCCCCTCAAACACTTTCCATACATATATTTGTCCTTAAACCTCTGGGAAAAGTTAAACTTGTTAAAGACAAGCTCCAGTTCCTCACTGTCTAAATTTTCAAAAAGTATGAGAAAATATATTAACCATTTTTTAATATTTAGTTTCTTCAAAGCCTCACTGTATCCGCTGATTTCCTTCAGGTGGTTCAAAACGGTTTCATCGTATTTTATATTCGGATGTATGGTCTCAATGATCCCATATTCAAATAAAAGCTTCAGTGCCTCTACAGGATTTTTGTCACTCAGTATGATTTCCAGTTCGTTTTTTACCCTCGGCCACGATATCTTATACAGAAACCCGTCTTCTATAGCATTTAAAAGCATCCTCCTAGTATCTTCTTCCAGATCAAAGTTGTATCTGCTGACAAATCTAAAGGCCCTTATTATCCTCGTAGGGTCTTCTATAAAGCTCAGGTTGTGCAAAATTCTTATTTTACCATCCATGAGATCTCTATACCCTCTGAAATAGTCTATTAGTTTTCCGAAATTTTCGTAGTCTATCTCTACAGCCATAGCATTTATGGTGAAATCCCGTCTGTAAAGGTCTTCGCTTATACTGCCAAACTCTACACTCGGCAGTGAGGTTGGGTACTCATAGTACTCTTTTCTGGCGCTTGCTATGTCTATCTTGAAATCATCCTTAAACACTAGAACTGCAGTTTTAAACTTATCGTGGACTATTATTTTTTTTATTTCCAATTTTTTTTCTAGCTCTCTTGCAAATTCTGTGCCGTCTCCCTCTATGACTATATCTACATCCATATTCTCTATCCCGAGTATCAGATCGCGGACTATTCCCCCAACTAAATAGGCTTTTTCTTTCCTTGATTTCGAAACCTCTTCTATGCTCTTTAAAAGTGTGAATATTCTTTTCGGTACCCTCTCCATTATCTTGAGCTTTATCTTCTCCATCAAGACCATGTCGTGCCTGTCCACTTTTTTCCTCTGCTCATAGAGGTTCCTCAGTATCTCTGTCCTGGTGACTATCCCTATTAGCTTCCCATTCTCTATTATGGGTATCCTTCCAACACCATTTTCTACAATGAGCTTTTTAAGGGTTTCTATTGGGGTATCTTTTTCAGCGCTTATAACTGTTGTAGACATGTATACCCTCACTGGTGCATTTGAAAACCCGTGGTTTAGAGCCTTGTCAACGTCGCGCCTAGTTATTATCCCTAAAACCTCTCCCTCTTCCACAACAGGAAGTCCGCTGTAAGAAAATTTATACATTACCTTATAGGCATCTTTTATTTTTGTGTCCTTGTCTATGCTTTTCACTGGGGTCTGCATTATATCCTGAGCTATCTTTCCCCTCTTTATGTTTTCCAGTATATTTATCTTGAGCTCTTTGTATATATCATCTATATGCGTATTCCGAACCACAACAGAAGCTGCATTGTAATGGCTTACATCTCCAAATTTTAAAAGTATCTCATTCAGCCTCACACCTATGCTAGAGCTTCTGGCTATTATGTTGGCCCTTTCATAATCACCGCATATTATAAAGCAAGCACTGCAGTTTTGCAAGTCCTTAATCTTGTTTATTATTTCGTCTATCCCGTTTATGAATCTATCTGTTTCATATTTTGTTATAAATATCCTCTCAACAGAAAATTCCAGTATCTCGCCGTTTTCTACAAATTTCAAAAAAAGATCCACCAGCATTGGGTTTAAGTTTTTCGTAGTATACTCGTGCACCATCTCGAGGTCGGCCCCCTGTTTTAACAGAAAAGCTGCCATCTCAAGGTCTATTGGCTTAGTATAGGTGTATGTTAGGTTTCCGGTATCTTCATATATACCCATTAGTGCCAAGGATGCCTCGTATTTCTCGAGTTTCAGATCTGGCTTTTTTCCCAAAAGTATCTCCAAGAGGTGGCTTGTATTAGAACCGTAATACTTCCTGTAGACAAACTGCCCTTGCACGTCATCTTCCGTTTCCTGATGGTGGTCGTAGACTACCGCTTTGACGCCCCTGTCTAGGCACTTGGAAAATTTGCCTATTCTGCTCTTTTTGGAGTTGTCCACCATTATGATTTTGTCTACATTCTCCTCATCAATCTCGCTGGCCTTGTACACGTTCAGAAAATCCTGATAAAGATTTACAAACTGCTTCACGTTTTGGCTTATATTTCCCGGAAAAACCAAAATGGCTTCCGGATAAAGTTTTTTTGCCAAAACCATGGACGACAAGGCGTCTAGATCGGCGTATAGGTGACTAACTATGATTTCCATACTTTACCCCCCCTCTTCTTACAATATGAGTTTAACACACTCAAAATCAAATTGCAATTAAAGTGGAAAACAAAAAGGAGGCAAACCTCCTTTTCGAAATTATATAAACTTTTCCATTGCTGTATCTCTAAACTTTCTAAACCTAAGATTATCTCCTACTTTACCTCGTTGTAAGCCCACTCTACCCACTCTAAGAGAACTTCTACGTCGCTTTTTTCCACAGTTGCACCGCACCATATCCTAAGCCCTTTTGGAGCATCACGGTAAGACGCTATATCGTAGGCAACCTTCTCTTCTTCTAAAAGTTTTACCAGCTGGTTCACCTTTTCAGGTTCAAGGTCTAGTGTCAAACAAACACCTGTGTTTGAACGTGTAGATTTGTCTTTTGCCAAAAAGTGTATCCAGTCATGCTTTTCTACAAATTTTTCTATAGCGTTTAAGTTATCCTCGCTTTTTTTGATAAGCCCCTGCAGACCGCCGATAGACTCAGCCCACTCTAAAGCCACAAGATAGTCCTCGTTGCAAAGCATAGATGGAGTATTTATTGTAGATCCTTCGAATATACCTTCTATAAGATTGTTGCCCTTTGTCAGCCTAAATATTTTAGGAAGGGGTCTTCCTGAATTGTAACTCTCTAGCCTTTCAACTGCTTTAGGAGAAAGTATCAGCATACCGTGGGCACCCTCTCCGCCAAGAACTTTTTGCCATGAAAATGTGATTATATCAAGTTTTTCCCAAGGCAACTCCATCGCAAAAACAGCAGATGTTGCGTCGCATAGTACAATACCTTTTCTGTCGTCTGCTATCCAATCTCCATTAGGAACCTTTACCCCGCTTGTAGTTCCATTCCAAGTAAATACGATGTCCCTTTCAAAGTCTAACTTAGAGAGATCTGGTAGCTCTCCATATTCGGCATCAAAAATTCTAAGATCATCTATCTTAAGTTCGTTTACTATGTCATTTTCCCACTCTTTTCCGAAAGATTCAAACGCTACCACGTCTACACCTCTCGCCCCAAGTACATTCCACATTGCCATCTCAAATGCACCTGTATCAGAAGCTGGAACTATTCCAACTCTGTAATTCTCAGGTATGTTTAGTATCTCTTTTGTTTTTATTATCGCTTGTTTAAGTTTGCTTTTACCTATTTTACTCCTGTGTGAACGCCCAAGAGGTGCGTCGGCTAGCATGTCAACGGTAAAGCCCTTGAATTTAGTACATGGACCGGAAGAAAAACAGCTGTTTGCAGGTTTATTTGTTGGTTTCATAAAACTCTCCTTTTGCCTTCTATTTTAAATTTTCAGTACCATTATTTTAATCAGTTTTTATATTTAATTCAAGAAAAAAATAATAAAAAATATTTAATTATTTTTTACATAAAAATTTTTAGCACCGGAGCTGCTAAAAAGTACTTCCTTAATCTTTATAGAGCTCCAATATTATTTTATATATCAGCATCATTGGAAAAACTACTAAAAAAACCTTTATCAGCTCCACTAAGGCAGCATAAAATGTTTCTTGTACAGTAAATTCGTTCGGATAAAAGGTCTTAAAGTATTGTATCTCCTCAACCGAATGAAACGACACCGACATTACCATTATGACAATTACCGCCGAGAGAAAAATCTTTACTCTATTGTCCATCTTTACCCCCCTATAAATAAAAGCTTTGTATAAGAAGTAACATCCCGAAAATTCGGGCTGTTACTTCTTACACTATTTACATTTTTTCCAATATTTCCTTTTTACTAGACTCGTACTCTTTTTTAGATATGAGGTCTTTTTCAAAAAGATCTTTTAATTTTTCTAGTTTTTCTTCTTCTGGAATCCTATTAGTCGCTGTAAATCCAAACTTAGCATCGGAGACACCCTCCCTGTTTTTGCCAAATATAAAAGAAAATATCTTTTTTACACTTTTCCAAATCCTAGGCAGAAGCCATACCATAAGGGCCATAAACAAAGTTAGTAACAACAGGAAAATCCATGGATGGTTCAAAGCTGTCCAAAGTCCTGCCACAACCAAGACGTCTTCCCCTATAGAGGCAAATATATTTGTAAACGGTTCCGGTGATGTGTTTATAACCGCTCTTGTGCCTGCTTTAGCAGTATGCATTGTAGCAGTGAGCCCACCGCACACAATACCGGCAGCTATGCCCATAGAGGGGCTTACATCTCCTACAGCGCTGTATGCCAGGAGTGCCCCAGCTGGTATCCTGATAAAGGTATGCAAAGTATCCCAGGCACTGTCTACTCCAGGCACCTTATCCGCAAAAAACTCTATTATATACATGACCCCAGCCACAAATAAAACCATTGGATTCTCCAAAACATCCAGCCCTGTCGGCAGGTCTATATTGCCTGTCATACCGCCTATCCCCAGCATAAGGATGGTTGCATATAGATTTATCCCACTTGCCCATGCCGCACCCATGGTCATAGATATCATACTTACAATATTTTCCATCTGCTTCCTCCTAATTTTTTTATTTCTGACCGCATTATATCATAGGTAGAAAATTTTTATAACCTTTCTTTAACTGTATGTATCTTCAAATTTATTGAGCAAGCGTATAAAAAAGAGGGGATTACCCCTCTTCTACTTCCCCACTAGCCTTCTCCTTATCATATCCATCTCTTCTAGCTTTAATTCCGTCTTTATCTTCACAAAGGAGTTCGGATGAGCTACGTCGACCTCCTCGTCATCCCCTTTTTTACTTATAAGCAGTATCTTTGGAAGTACAAGTTTTTCAGGCTTTCCAAAAGGTTTTACAACTTCCAGTTTTTCCCCTTCTTCCACCCTGTTCCTTATAGCTAATAAGTACTCATCTTCACCGGTTTTTTCTACCACCTTGGCCACCAACTGATGGCTTTGACTGTAGGAATTTCTATCTCTGTAGTTTTGTGCGCTTTCATCCGGAGTCCCGAAATAAAATCCTGGGGTATACCTCCTATGGCTAACAGTCTCTAGCTCCTCTAGCCACTTAGGGTCGTACTCATACTCTCCAGTATAGTATTTGTTTATGGCCTCTCTATACGTCTTAACAACGTTTGCTACATAGTAAATTCCCTTCATTCTTCCTTCTATCTTAAGGCTGTCCACACCTATCTCCAGTATCTTGTCTATAAATTCTATGGTACACATATCCTTGGAGTTGAATATGTATGTTCCCCTCTCGTCCTCATATACAGGGAAATGTTCTCCCGGCCTTTTCTCTTCCATAAGAGTGTACTCCCATCTGCAGGACTGTGCGCAAGACCCCCTGTTGGCATCCCTTCCGGTCATGTAGTTGCTCAGCAGGCATCTTCCGGATATGGATATGCACATCGCTCCGTGCACAAACATCTCTATCTCTATATCGGGTACCTTTTCCCTTATCTCCCTTATGTTATCAAGTGATACTTCCCTGGCGAGGACCACCCTCTTAGCCCCTAAATCCTTCCACATTTTAACGGACCTCCAGTTTGTATTGCTTGCCTGGGTGCTTATGCTTATGTTCAAACTAGTGTTTTCTTTTACTATCTGGAATACTCCCATATCTGCTACTATTACCCCATCTACACCTATCTCTTCTAGGTACTTAACGTATGGCATTATCCCTTCCAACTCCTCATTGTGAGGTATTATATTTAGGGTAACATATACCTTTTTCCCAAGTCCATGGGCGTAATCTGCAGCTTCTTTCAACTCCTCTTCCGAAAAGTTTCCTGAAAACGACCTCATATTGAATTGCTTCCCACCAAGGTAAACTGCATCAGCACCGTAATGAAGTGCCATCTTCATTTTCTCCATATTACCTGCTGGTGCTAATAGTTCTACTCTCTTCATCTCACTCCTCTTTTCTTACCTCAAATTTATTCTATGAATGCACGCTAATATACCTTGTTGGTATAGTCTGCAAATCTTGTTATTTCATTAAAGAACGCTAAGCTAACTGTTCCAACTGGACCGTTCCTCTGTTTTCCTATTATTACCTCCGCTATTCCTTTGTATTCGCTGTCCTCGTTGTAGTACTCGTCCCTGTATAAGAATACAACCATATCCGCATCCTGCTCTATCGCTCCGGAATCCCTCAAATCGGAAAGCATAGGCCTTCTATCGGCCCTCTGTTCAGGTGCACGCGATAACTGGGATAAAGCTACTACAGGCACGTTTAATTCCCTAGCTATCCCCTTAAGTGACCTGGATATATCAGATATTTCCTGCTGCCTACTCTCGTTCCTTCCGCTTCCTTTTATAAGCTGTAAATAATCTATAAGTATCATGTCTAGCTTCCCAGCTGCCTTTGCCCTTCTAGCCATGGCCCTTATCTCCAACACCGAGATGTTGGGAGTATCGGCTATCTGGATGTTTGAATTGGCGAGTCTTCCACTGGCAAGACCAAGCTGCCCCCATTCTGAATCGTCTATAAAGCCATTTCTTATCTTTTGAAGTGGTATCTTCGATTCCACCGAAAGTAGCCTCTGGAATATTTGCGAGCTAGACATTTCCAAGCTGAATACTAACACCCCTTTTCTCTCCTTTACAGCCGCGGTGAGTGCAAGGTTCAGTGCAAAGGCGGTCTTACCCATACTCGGCCTAGCAGCCAATATAACAAGATCTGACGGGTGAAATCCGGAGGTCATCTCGTCAAAATGTTTAAATCCAGAAGATATCCCCGTGGTAGAACCTTTATTTTGGAATACGGACTCCAGCCTGTCAAACTCCTGCACCACAAGTTCGCTCAGGGGGATCACGTCTTTCGTTTCCTTTGATTCTGATATTTTAAATATCAGCCCCTCTGACTTATCTAGTATGGTGTCCACATCCTCATACCCCTCGTATGCCATCTCAACTATGTTTGTCCCTATGTCAACAAGCTTTCTGAGTATAGACTTTTCCTTAACTATTCGTGCATAATTCATTATATTGGCGGCGGTAGGGACCTCTTCCATTATTTCATAGATTATCTCTTCCCCACCACTCTCTTCAAATTTATCTTTTTTCTTTAGCTTGTCTATCAAAATTATAGGGTCTATTACTTCACCTGTGTTGTATGAGTCCAACATAACTTCGTATATGTTCCTATGAGCCATTTTAAAGAAGTCATCAATTCTTAGAACTTCTATTATATCAGTTAAGACATCTGGTTTTAGCAGTATGCCGCCCAAAACTGATTTTTCAGCTTCCACACTACTCGGAATTTTCTTTACCTTTTCCATGTCTAGCATTACTATCTCCTTTATAGCATATAAAAAGGTAACATATAGTTACCTTTTTTATGCTTCAGTTATTATTTTTACCTCGGCTTTTACATCTTTATGCAACTTTAAAACTGCCGTGTGCTCCCCTAGTGTTTTTATATTCGCATCTATTTTCTTTTTATCGATTTCTATATTAAATTCTTTTTCTATTGCTGCGGCAATCTCTTTCGAAGTGACTGAACCAAATATCTTCCCGTTAGCCCCGGCTTTTACAGTCATTTTCACAACTTTAGATTCAAGTACTTTTTTCACCTCTTCAGCTTTGGCCTTTTCCTCTTCAGCTTCTTTTTCAGCCTTTTTCTTTTTGTTTTCCAATTTTTTAAGTTCCTCTTCTGTTGCCAAAACCGCTTTTTTATTTTTTAACAGAAAGTTTTTAGCGTATCCTTCTGACACACTTATAACTTCTCCCTTTTTACCTTGTCCAACTACTGTTTCTGTAAGTATTACTTTAATTTTAGCCATATTCCTATCCTCCTATTTCCTGACTATTTTTATCTTTATATTAAAGCTCTTAAATGCACCTATTAAGAATAGTATTTTTGGAAAAACAATTGCTGCAGCTACTGAAAGTATCCTTGTGTACATTTTTGCATTGACTTTTTTGCTGATTACTTTATAAATTGCCTTTATACCGTAAATTATATATATAAATTGGCCTATCAGTGTCAAGTTTTCCAGTAAAAAACTACTATTTCCAGTGATTTTCATTACCAATACAGGGATTATGTACACCAAAAGACCAAGGTACGATACCTCCCATTTGCTACTGTGCTTTCTGTACATGTAGTTGATCGAATAGTTTATCACAAATAAGGTTATAAAACTTATAAATAGGAACTTTTCCTTCAGGTATAGAAGTGCCTCATTAAACGTAGCTGTCATAGCTGTCATAGCTGTCATAAATTCCATACCCTGTTCAGCATTCATTTTTAAAGCCGTCTGATAAAAACCTTTTGTCTGCTCCTGTGAGCTGTCCCAAGCTGCAGATAAGCTTTGATAAAGATCTGCTGAGTTAGCATAATAAAAACCATATATAAAAAGTGTTCCTATAGCACTTGAAAGCAATATGCGATCTAATACTTCAAAATTTGTGTATCTAGAAAATAGATAGTACATAAGTTCTGCTGATAAATACACCCCTAAATATAACGGTACTAAACTGTAGTTAAAAAAGTATATCAACCCCAGTAAAATTAGGTCAAAAGTTAGTTTTTTTGCAACGCTTTTTCCTCTAAAAATTTTAATCTTGTATAAAACAATAAGTAGGAAAAGAGGTAAGTGGACTAGTGAAAAAAACAACATAATACTCATTAAAAGGTTATTATTCATTACTTATATCTCCTCTATTCTTTTTATCTAGCTTCATAATGGATTTATAAAGATTTTCTATCCCTTTATAAAAGCTGACTATCTCTACCTGCTCGTTCCTTCTGTACTTATTTTTTCCGTTTGCGAGACCAACGGTTAACGTGTCTATGCCAAATTCCATACCGACCGAAACCTCGCTGTTGGATATGACGCTGTAGGTCTTTATGCTCAACTCCTCTTGTGTTTCTATAAATATCTCTTCTAGTAGGCTTTCTTCTATGGCCATCTCATTTTTTCTGAGTATTTCCTTAAACTTGATTTCGATGTTTTCCTCTTTTGAAAGTCCCCCTACTATCTCCTTTATAGTGTCTATAGCCTTCGCTATGTCCGAGGAGTTAAAGCTCCTCATCTCTAATTCAAGATGTGCCTTATCAGGTATTATATCATAAAATACCCCGGATGTTAACTTAGAAATATTAAAAACAAGTGAATCTCCAAACTCCTCTTCTCTAAGCCTCTTTATAAAAAGCGCCGCTGTCTCTATTGGATTCGGTTCAATATAGTCTTGCCATATATCTCCGCCTTTACCTATAAATTCAATATTCATTCTTGATATTGCAAAATTAGACTTACTTATATTGCCAAGTTCCATGGTTTGTAGATTTATAATCCCGTTAACTTTTTCGTCCACACTTTTCAAAAAGTTTCTAAGTCCATGACTATCGGATTTCCCGCCTGTAGTCGCAACAAGGTAGATGTTGTCGTGTAGGTAATGGTTTTTTATCAGGTCGCCTAAAATCAAAAGTGCGCACAGCGCCAAGGTATTGTCGGCAGGTCCTATGTTGCATATTTCCTTCATTTTCATCTGGATGTTTCTAGAATCCTTTATCTGTTCCAAGCTGCAGTTTACAACCAATGCCTCGCTGCTGTTCCCCTTTATTTTTGCAATCACATTCCCGTTAGGGTCTAGCTTAGTATCCTCGACTCCATACTCTACAAAAATATCCATAAGATACTTACCTTTCAGTATCATGTCATTTTTTGAGAAGTTGCTTATTTTTAAAAAATGATTTAAAATCTCCTCTTCCCTGTTCATTAAAACTTTTTTCATAATCCAACCCACCTATATTTAAGACATTATTTCTCCATCGAAAAACTCAACCACTTTTTCTACAAACGAATCCCCTTCTGCGCCTTTCTCTACGGCTCTCCCTTCGGAGACCACCTCATATCTGACATCTAGTCCAGGAGAAAGTACTTCCCTTACGGTTTCTAGAAATACCTCATGGTATTGTGGCTTTTCCATCGCACTCTTAGAGTATTGATTTTCGTATGTGAACCCTATGCAGAGTACATTCCCTTCAACTCTTAACGGGGACGCCCCGTTAAGCAGGGCAATGAGAGTTATTTTTTTACTCTTAGCTACCCTCACTACATCATTCCATTTTTCTCTTACTTCCTGAATATTTACAGTTGCTTCCCCGCTTACCCTCATTGCAGAAACCGGCTCTGCCTGTGGCTCTTTCATCGTAGCTTTTTCAACAACTGGCATTGTCTTGACAGCAGTTTTGACACTTTCCAAGCCGCTCAAATGGTAGAGTACGACATAACCCAGCAGTCGTTTATCCTCTTCGTATTTAAATTTTGAAAGTACGTCGAATATTTTTTCTATAGAAAAAAGACACCTCTCGATTCCTATTTCTTTTGAGTTCTCCTTCAAATACTTTGCAAAATCCTTAAAAAATCCTTCTAAATTTATGGAATTTTCCCACAGTTCATCAAGAAATTCCATCCCTGATTCAATATCCCTTTTATCCAAGATTCCAAGGAATTTTTCCAAAAACCTTTTCGGTATAACCCCCAGCGCTTTTTCTGTTTTATCTACGTCTATCTCTTCTCCAAAATATGTCGATACCAGCCTTTCAAATATTGAAATAGCATCCCGCATACTGCCCCCAGCTCTTTCATATATGAGTCTTAAACTTTCTTCGTCTATACTCACCTCTTCTTTTTCGGCTATCTCCAAAAGCTTAGACTTTGTTTCTAAAAAATTAAGGGGTTTAAAGTCATACCTTTGGCATCTTGAGATTATAGTATCTAGTACCTTATCTGGCTCTGTCGTTGCCAAAATGAATACCACATGTCCTGGTGGTTCCTCTAATGTTTTCAGTAGTGCATTAAAGGCTTCCTTGGTGAGCATATGAACTTCATCTATTATATATACTTTCTTTCTGCCTTTTACAGGCTGATAATTTATCTTGTCCTTCAGTGAACGTATCTCGTCTATACCCCTATTAGAAGCAGCATCAATCTCTATTAAGTCTATAAAAGTACCATTGTTTATAGCCCTACAATTCTCGCATGTATTGCAGGGAGTATCAGTAATACCATTTGTAATGCAATTTAGACCTTTAGCTATTAACCTGGCAGTGGTTGTTTTACCAACCCCTCTAGGACCAGTGAAAAGGTAAGCATGTGCCATCCTCTCCTTTTTAAGCGAATTTTTTATCGTACGGATTATATCCTCTTCCCCCGCAACCTGCTCAAAGTCTATGGGTCTGTATTTCCTATACAAGGTTAAATGCATGTTTTCCTCCCAAAAAGAAATAGAATTAAAAAATTAAAAAAATCACACGTTCTGTTTAAAATAAATAACTTAGGAAATTATTAATTTTTTAATTCTACCTCTTCTTAATTAAATTTATTTGTTAAAAAGCAAAAAAGCCTGAGGCTTTTTTGCTTTTTCCTATTTTAAACTATTCTAATCCATAGTTGTTCATTTTTGTTCTAAGTGTGTTTCTTGTGATTCCAAGTATCTCTGCCGTTTCAACTTTTTTACCGTTTGTTATCTCCAGAACCTGTCTTATAAGCTCTCTTTCGACTCTTGAGATAATATTACCGTAATAGTTTTTTTGATTATTAGACTTTAAGATGGAGATTTCTCCTTCTATCCAGTCTGCAAGTACCCAGTCCTGTATGTCTCCATGCCTTTTTGAGATTTTAGCACCAATTACATTTGCAGGGAGGTCTTCTATTAGTAAACTCGATCCCCTACATAGAGCCATGGCTGATTTGATAGCATTTTGAAGTTCCCTAACGTTACCAGGCCAGTCATATTTCATAATTTTGTTTATTGCAGGTTTTGATACACCTTTTACACTTTTTTGGAACTCGTCATTAAATGTTTGAATGTAATGGTCTATAAGGAACGGTATGTCGTCCTTTCTTTCACGAAGAGCA
Source organism: uncultured Ilyobacter sp. (assembly GCA_963675185.2). GTDB lineage: Bacteria > Fusobacteriota > Fusobacteriia > Fusobacteriales > Fusobacteriaceae > Ilyobacter_A. The sequence goes on along the minus strand of CAXXOH010000003.1, from coordinate 485,870 downwards.
GGCATCTCTATATCTAGTACTTTCAGCCTGTGGTAAAGCTCCTCACTAAATTTACCTTCGACGATGAGTTCTTCTAAGTTTTGGCTTGTAGAAGCTACAAGTCTCAGGTCTACTTTTATTGTAGTAGTTCCGCCTATTCTAAAGAATTCTCCTTCTTGAAGCACGCTTAGTATCTTTACCTGAGAATCTAAACTTAAATCCTCAATATTACCTAAGAAAAGTGTTCCGCCGTTTGCTTTTTCAAGTTCACCTACTTGAGATATAACCGCACCTTTAAACGCTCCCTGTTCATAACCAAATATTTTTCTTTCAAGAATCATATCTTGCATAGCACTACAGTTTATCGTCATAAAAGGCATCTCTTGCCTTTCACTAAACTTATGTATCGCCTTAGCTACAAGCTGCTTACCTGTCCCTTTTTCCCCAGTTATAAGGACTGAGACATTGCTTGAAGCAACTTTTCCTACCATTTTGTACACATCTACCATGGCAGGGGTACTACCTATTATTTTTTCTTCTCCAGCAGTTATCTTTGTCCCTACTTTTTCCGCTTTTAACTTCTGGTCTTTCAATGCTTTTTCAATAATTTTTTTGATTCTTTCACCGTCTACAGGTTTCATCAAGTAGTCGTAAGCTCCAGCCTTCACACTTCCTGCTATTATATTCAGTCCGGCCCTTTCTCCTATTACTATGACTATCATTTTCTTGTACACGTTTAAGATTCTTTCTATTACCTCTATTAGCTTTTCGTACTTTAACTCGTCTCCATCTAAGATAACAGCACTGTATTTATTTCTTTTTATTTCATCAAAAATATCAGAAAAGTTGTCTATGAAGCTTACTTCTCCACCTGTTGATTCTGTTAGCTCTAACTCAAGCTTTTTCTCTAACATTACACCTAAAATACTCAAATCATATCACCTCTATTTCTTCCTAATCAGTTCAAAATCATATGTCACACTTACTTTGCCGGATATCGGCAGCCCATTTTGATAGATAAATATCTTCCATGTGTTCGCAACTTCAGATACCGCTAAATCGAGTACGGAATACCCACTTTTTTCTATCCTAACTTTTCTTACACTTCCACTTTCATCTACATCTAAAATAGCTGTAACCTTGCCCTTCATCCCATTTTTTTCTGCTTCCAAGGGATATTTAGGCTCCATGTTGCTTTTCGACCAAACCGGAACTAGCCCCTCTTCTAAAGTGCCGAGTTTAAATCCTTCCGGCAAATTATTGTTTATTCCAGTTTCATCTTTAAAATTGATCCATTTAAATTCTTCGTTGCCAACTTTTGTACTGACGCTATAATTGCCTTTGAATACCTCGTCTTTTAGAGTTGGAACTACCTCTTTTACCTGTTTTAATTCTCCTTCTACCCTGCTTATAGCCATGTTGTTCTTTTCTGTAGAATTATCAATCTTTGCGTCCCTATAAATCCCCCTTATGTCTTTTTTAGCCACTTTAAGTGGACTGTTACTATTAGATGCCAAAAAATCAAACTTAGGTTCATCAATTTTTATTTCGCTTATATTTATTCCCTCATTAAAATTTAACACGTTTTTATCCTTTTTTTCAACCACTTTTTCATTTTTTATCTCTTTTATTTCATTTATTTTGATATTTTCTATATTTTTTGCAGTATTTGTACCTGCTGCTTCCACCCTCTTATCACTATTTTCTTTTTCTGCATCAACTTTTTTTGGCTTCTCAAAATGAGTCATATCGAATACTATCGTCCCACTTTTTAGCTGCAGGATCTCTTCTTTCTCCTCGATGAGCACCTCTTTGAAACCTGGAAGAATAATAATAAGCGCTATATGTATTGCCAAACTGATAAAAAGTATAAAGGTGAACTTTTTCTCATCCCTATACATGACACCACCTACTCTTCCATTGGAGCTGCATCTATATTTAAAACATTTGCCCCCGCTTCTTTTGATAGCGTCATAAGTTTAACTATGCTCCCGTAATCCAATTTTTTATCCGCGCTTATTATTACCTCTTTTTTCCCGCTGTCTAAAAGCCCTGTTTCCAGCACAGACTTTAAATTTTCAAAATCGGTTTTTACGCTTTTCTTCTCTTGGTTTTTCAGGTATAAATTTACAAAGATATCTCCCTCTAGATTCATCAACACCTGTATGCTTTCAACCTGTGCTTCCTCCTGTATACTCGACTGAGGAAGCTCGATATTAAGACCGCTATTGACATCTTTAAAAGTGGTTGCAACCATGAAAAATATAAGCAGGAGGAAGACGACGTCTATTAAAGGAGTCAATTCCAATATCAAATTATTGTTTCTCCTTCTTACTATCTTTCTAGTCTTCATGACAGCTTCCTACTTTCTAAGTAAATTAATAAATTCAACGCTAGATTTTTCCATCTCATTTACAATGTTGTCTATCTTTTTATTGAAATAGTTATAAAATATCAAAGCAGGTATGGCTACAGAAAGTCCAGCCGCCGTAGTTATTAATGCCTGTGAGATTCCCTCAGCTAAAAGCTCAGGCGTCCCGGTTCCAACCTCAGAAATGACCCTGAAAGCTTTTATCATCCCGGAAACAGTCCCTAGAAGCCCCACAAGCGGGGTTACATGTGCTGTCACGCCAAGCAGCCACATAAACTTTTCTAACCTAGGTAGCTGTGATAAAGCTACTTCCCTGGCTTTTTCCTCTAAATACGCCAAATCCGCCGGGTTTGAAAAATCGGTTTCATTTATCAATTCCTTGAGAACCTTAGAGCTTGAATTCTCATACAAGTCACAAAGTTCCATAGCGCCTTCTTTGTTCTTATTTTTTATACACTCTTCTATTTCATACTTTATAGCACTCATATCCCCTTTTTCAGAAATGAAAAAGTAAAGCATTCTCTCCACTATAACCGCAGTTCCCATCACAGATAGGACTAGTATTATGTACATAAGCGGTCCGCCGCTTTTAAATATCTCTAGCATGTTTTCCTCCTTGTCATTCGAAGCTACACCCACTCTATTATGAGCGGAGCTCGGCTACTAAAGTGCCGACGCCCCCGCTACAACAAGTATCCCAATTAATATATATTTCCACCAGCTTTTTGCCCTCGACTCGTTTAAATCAGACATGATGTCACTTTCGATATTGTCCTCTACATTGACATCTAAGTCCCCCAGCTCATCCCCGCTAAGCTTCATCTCTTTGAGCTTATCCTTGTCGCTAGTAACGCCTATGTCATTTTCAAGTTGTTCCAGCTTTACATTGCCCAACCCATCTTTTACTCCATCTAGTTCCTGATTTTCATTGTATATCTCTTTGTTTACCCCTGTTACCTCTTTTTTTATTTCCATAGCTTCCTCTGCAGAAAAACTTGCAAAACTAAAAAAAATAACGCCCAACATTATCCAGATTTTTTTCATTTTTCCCCCTAATTTTGAAAATATTTTTTAAACTGTTCTGCTTCCTTTACATCTATTTTCCTTAATTCAGAGTAGTAATTTTTAGCGATTTCGTTTTTATTCTGTTTTAGGTAAAACACTAAAATTTTCTTTATAAAATAAGGGTAGTTTTTAGAGTTACTATAATCATCATATAACTCTAGATAAGTTTTTAAACTTTTATCCTCATCCTTTTGATCCTCATATATTTTGGCTATTTCTATCATGGCAGCCTCTCTCAGTTCGCTTTTTTCGTATAGTACTCTTATCTTCATAAAATCCTTGAGTGCTTCCATATGGTTGCCATTTTCTAGATGCAGGTCCCCCATTTTAAAAAGAGCCTTATCTTTTAAACTACTTGTCTCAAACTCTAAAACCTTGTCGTAGTGAGACAATGCCTTTTGGATGTTCCCGGCTTCCAAGTAATACTCACCAAGGGCAAAATTTGCTTTATCGCCGTACTCGCTGTCTTTTGCTAGTTTTTCGTAACCTTTCAAGGACTCATCTGTTTTCCCTTGCTTTTGGTATACGGCCGCTTTCCACAGATCAGCCTTTTTGGTATCTTTTAGTTTAGAGCTCCATTCAAGCGCCTTTGAGTAATCACCAGCACTATAATGGATGCCGATTAGCTTTTCTGCAGTTTTTTGTCCAAGGCTAAACTCCTTTGTTTTTTCGTAAAGTTTTTCATACTCCGATACTGCCTTGTCCGCCTGGTTTTTTGCAATATAAATTTCACCTTTTATGTAGGACATTTCCTGCTCATGCTTATTTTTAGGAAATCTTTGTTTTAACTCCTCAATTTTTTTAAAGGCTTGATCAAAGTTACCTTGGTAATAATCTATGCTTATTATCCAGTACAGTGAATCTTCTGCGTAGCTACCGTTTTTGGAAGCCAATTTTTCGTACTGTTTTTTTGCCTCAAGGTAATTTTCTTCATTGTAGTAGGTCTCCGCTATTTGAAACTCCCCATATTCAGCCCATTTTTGGTCCTTTAAAAATTTCTCGTAAACTGACCTCGAGTTTTTATAAGCCCCCATTTTAAAGTAAGCTATAGCCATCATATCCATAACTTCATAGTGATAATTTTTGTATTTCTCTACATACTTCTCGCTGTACTCTACTGCCTTTTCGTACTCTTCCCATGATAGGTAGTCTTTTATTAGGCGAAAGCTTGCTCTTTCTTTTTGATCAGCTGTCGCCCTGTCTGAGCTTATAACCCATAAAAAAGCTGTTTCTGCCTGTTCATACTGATTCAAACCTAAATGAGAAATACCCTTTAAATACACATTCTCAACACTTGGACTGGCTTTTTCCAAATAAGTTAAAAGCTTGCTGTAATTGCCCTGTTTAGACAGAACTGATATCATGTTGTTTAGTATCTCTTCGTCGAAATTTTCTTTCAGGAATGCTTCATAAAGCTTCTCTGCACCGTCAAGCTGTCCTAGCTCAAAATATGTATTCCCCAACAAAATATACAAGTTTTTTTTGTATTTAAAATCTTTGGGGTATTTTTCCATATATTTGCTAAAGTTTTCTTTGAGTTCCTTCAAATTTTTCATTTTGGAATTTACTAGTGCCAAGTTGTACAAATTATCTTTGTTTGGTTCTTGGGAATAAGCTTTTTCAAAATATTTTTTTGCAGTATCATAAGCCCCTGTTTCATAAGCCGAGGTACCCATAAATATCTCTATATTCTTCAGATACTCTTTTTTTATCCCCTTTTTTTCATAATTGCCTAGAAGTGCTAAGACATCTTTGTATTTTTTATCGCCGTAAAGTATATATGAGCTATAGTAGTAATATTCCGAGTCATACTCGGTTCCTTTCAGCTTTTTAAACTCTGTAAGTGCCTGTGAATTTTTACCCTGTTTAAAAAGCGTCTGTGCATATCCATATACTATCTCTGACTTGCCTTCTTTTTTTACCAATGCCCCATAATACTCTTCAGCTTTAAGGTAATCTTCTTTCCCAAAGTACAGCTGCGCCATCTCCAGATACCCTTGATTTTCGTACTCAGTCCCCTTCAGCTTTTCAAAGTACTCCAAGTATTCTTTGTTCCGCTTTTGCTCTGCGTACAGTTTAAAGAGCTGATACTTGGAATCATCTGCGTAGTCACTATCAGGATACTCGTTTTCTATAGTTTTGAAGTACTTTTCAGCTACCGGCAAATCGCTTATCTTCAAGTGGGAGCTCCCTAATATAAAGTTCATAAGGGAAATATTTTTGTCTCCGCTTTCAGCTTTTGATAGGTATTCCTCCCCGAAAACTATGCTTTTTAAGTATTCAGTTTTCTTATATGATGTCAGGGACAGATAAAGCAGTCCTTCTTGGTAGTACTCGCTATCAAACTTTAAAAGTCTCCTAAAGTAAATCTGGGCATCGTCATAATTTTCTTTATCATAAAAAGCCTTTGCAACCTGGAAAAAAGCCAAATACTTTTTACTTGAGGTTATATAGTCAGCATATTTTTTAGCTTCTTCATAGTTTTCTAACTCTATATCTGTCCTTACAAGGTTATATATGCCCTCCTGCCTCTCGTCCTCTTTTAAATTCTGCGATTTAAGGTACTCTTTAAAATGATTTCTGGCCTCCTCGTAATTCTTGTCAAGATAATAAAGTTTAGCTAGACGGTCCAAAGCCACCGGGTAGTACTTCTTAGAGTCAGAATATTTACTTAGAAAATCCAGGAGTTCTTCCTTTGCCATATCATACTCTTTGTTCTGCACCAGTTGGTCTATATACCTCATATCACCCCAAGCACTTGGATATGCTGATGTAGATAAGGCCAACACCATTGAGAAAACAAGTATTTTCTTCTTCATAAATTTACCTAGCTATTCGCTAAGCTGTCACCACCTTTCATCCATTTCTAAATTCATTCAAGATGTGTTCGATCTCTTCTACTTCCATTTCAGTATTAATGCACGGCCCGTTCGGTCTTTTGTTGAATAGCCCGTAGACCGGTAGCGGAAATGCGTCGTATATGCCAGAGATTAAATCCCTCTCGCACGCTACTGCCACTACAAAATAAGGCCTAGTTTCCTTTAGATGTTTTCTGGCAAGTGTTCCCCCTGTGACAACTTTTATATCAACCCCTTGAGTTTTTTTCAATTTTAATATATCTCCTACACCACAGCCTCCACAAGACCTGCAGTTATCAGTCACCGAGGTTATCTTATAGACGCAGTCGTAATTTTGTATACAGTGTGGCAAGAGAACACATACTTTTCCCACTCTTTCTTTGACCCTTTTTTTTACAATATAGTTATTGAACTTTAAAAAAAACTTCGAAATTTTTTTATTTTTTTCAAATCTCGAAGAAACTATATACACAAAGTAAAGTAGCATGTATATTATCTTCAATAATAGCAAACTCAATCTTTTCATAATCCTACACCTTTTCAAACAATGTTTTAGTTATAATTATAACATGATAGTACATAAAATTCAATTTCATTTAACAAAAAACAGGCCTGTGAAAACAGGCCTATTGGTTTATTTTTTTAGCTTGAAGTATACTCCTGAGAGCGGAGGGATGCTGATATTAATTGAATCTGTCCTGCCATGAGCAATTATGTTTTCCGACTGTACTCCGCCAAGATTACCCACATTTGATCCACCAAACTCTGCTGAATCAGAGTTAAGTATTTCTTCATAGTACCCTGGTTTAGGAACGCCTATCCTATAGTCATTGTGAACACTCGGAGTGAAATTAAACACGCACACCATTATTTCGTCTTCATTTTTAGACTTTCTTACAAAACTCATAATGCTGTTGTCTGCATCATGGAAGTCTATCCATTCAAAGCCAGCTGGTTTGAAGTCTATCTCCCATAATGCTTTATTTCCGCCGTATATTTTATTCAGATTTTTTACATAATCTTTCATTTTAGCGTGACTGTCATACTCTAAAAGATGCCAGTCTAGGCTTTGGCTGCAGTTCCACTCCTGCCACTGCCCGAACTCTCCGCCCATAAACATAAGCTTTTTCCCAGGATGTGCAAACATATAAGAGTAGAACAGTCTTAAGTTTGCAAATTTTTGCCACATATCTCCAGGCATTTTATCCAACATTGATTTTTTCCCGTATACCACTTCGTCGTGTGACAATACCAACTGGAAGTTTTCAGAAAATGCGTAAACCATGGAGAAGCTAAGGTTACCTTGATGGTATTTCCTGTAGATAGGATCTTTTTCTATGTACTCAAGTGAATCGTTCATCCATCCCATATTCCATTTAAGGGAAAATCCGATCCCACCAAGATATGCAGGAACAGTTATTCCAGGGAATGCGGTTGATTCCTCAGCTATAGTAAGTATTCCTGGGTAATAGTGGTGGCTTATAGAGTTGAAATATTTTAAAAATTCTATCGCCTCAAGATTTTCTCTGCCTCCATATTTGTTAGGTATCCATTCCCCGTCATTTCTAGAGTAATCTAGGTAGAGCATAGATGCCACGGCATCCACCCTGAACCCGTCTACATGGTATTTATCCATCCAGAAAAGTGCGTTTGATATCAAGAAGTTTTTGACTTCATTTCTTCCATAGTTGAATATATATGTACCCCAGTCTCTGTGCTCACCTTGCTTAGGATCCTCGTGTTCATAAAGAGCTGACCCATCAAACCTACCCAGACTATGCTCGTCTTTCGGAAAATGCCCAGGAACCCAATCTACTATAACACCTATATCATTTTGGTGAAATTTATCTATGAGATACATTAATCCTTCTGGTTTTCCAAATCTGCTGTTGGCAGAAAAATACCCAGTCACTTGGTATCCCCAAGATTCGTCAAGTGGATGTTCTGATACCGGCATAAGCTCTACGTGTGTAAATCCGTTATCTCTAACATACTGAACCAGTTTATCTGATAGCTCCTCATATGTCAGGAATTTGTTTTCCTCTTTTCTCATCCATGACCCTAAGTGGACCTCGTAAGTGGACATCGGTTTTTCCAACCAATTTGTCTGCTTTCTTTTTTCCATCCATTCATTATCTTGCCAGGTATATTTATCTACGTTATATACCACAGATGCATTTGCTGGTCTCATTTCAGTATAATATGCATAAGGGTCCGATTTTAAAAGTATATCTTCATTTTTTGTCTTTATTTCAAATCTATAGAGATCTCCTTCTTTTAATCCAGGTATGAAAATTTCCCACACGCCAGAAGCTCCCAAAATTCTCATTTGGTGTACTCTTCCATCCCAATTATTGAATCCACCTACTACACTTACTCTTTTTGCTTCTGGAGCCCAAACCGCAAAATGAACTCCTTCCATACCGTCATGTATTATAAGATTAGATCCAAACTTTTCGTAAACCCTGTGATTGTTACCTTCATTAAAAAGATAAAGGTCATATTCACTTAATACTGGTAAAAATGAGTAAGAATCTCTTGTTCTATACTCTCCACCTTCATGATACTTAAAAATAAACTCATAATTAAAGACTTCGCTACCACCCACAACGCATTCAAATAACCCATGTTCGTGAATTTTCGACAATGTTACATTCTTTTCTAATTTTGGAGAAGTAAGTATAACTTCTTTAGCATTAGGATTAAAAGCTCTTACTACAAGTGTACTACTTGAAAGTTTATGCATTCCCAAAAAAGTAAACGGGTCTGCAACTTCTGAATTTACTATCCTCGCTATCTCCTCTTTAGATAAGATCGGTTTTACTTCGTTTTGCTTGTCTGTATTCAACACCATACAACCCCCCATTTAATGTATTGCTTGTTTAGTCTTCACGCAATGCCAGTGGCATTGCTAAATATAAAAATTTTTCATTATCTACATTTTTTAGCTGTACTGCGCTACTAGAACTCAATAGATTTATCACTGTAGACTTCTCCTTGTCTAAGCATTGGAGATAATCCAGTAAAAATTTGACGTTCAACGAGATCTTTAGGTCTTCTCCTGTTTTTTCTACCTCAATTTTCTCATTTATTTTAGCTATTTCGGAAATACCGTTTATTTCAAGCAAGCTGTTTTTAAACTCAAAAGTAGCACTGTATTTTGACTCGGCATTATTTTTAACAAATATTATAACCCTTTTTAAGACTTTTATGAACTCGTCTGTGTCAACTACAGCTGTCTTGTCATATTCACTTGATTCAAGTATACCCTGATAATCTGGAAAACTCAAATCAATAACTCTGCTAAGTATTCTAGTCTCCCCGATTTCAAACAAAATCTGGTTCTCTAAAAATTTCAAAGAGAACATTTCCTCTTTTTCGCTTCTAAAGATTTTTATAATTGCATCCACTGTATTGAGTGGCAAACTAACGCTCTTATTCACCGTATTCTGAAACTCTTCCTCCAGATATACAAGGCGGTACGTGTCGGTTGAGATCATTTTTAGTTTGTCGTTGTCAAATTCCAGCCTTACACAATTTATTGCCAAGTTGTCACTGGATGCAGCAGCTGCAAACTTTGTCTTTTCAAGCATCCCCGCAAAATTTTGTGTATCTAAAAGAAAGGCTTCTTCCCCTGCCATATCCTTTGTCTTAGGAAATTCTTCCGGATCAAACGTTGAGAACTCTGATGCAGAATCACTAGTTTCAATTACTAACCTACCACCATTTTCTACAAGCTGTATTGTCTCGTCCCCTATCTCCCTGAGGTACTCCTCTATCAACTGATATGAAAAGACTATTCTCCCATCCTGCACTACTTCTCCTTTTATAACAGTACTTATGGTAAGTTCTAAGTTTGTCCCCTTGAGAATTATCTCGCCGTTACCTGCTTCTAAATAAGCACACGATATGATAGGTCTTATCTTGTTTTCGCTTATGGCTTTTTCTACGGTTCTTAAACCCTTTAAAAACTCCTGTCTGTTCACTTTTATAATCAAGGCCATTTTCCTCCTAAGTCAAGCATTTATTTTAACAGATACATCCTGAGCTCTTCACTGAATCTGTTTTTCAAGTTTTGAAGAGTCTTCTTCTCTATCTGTCTTACTCTTTCCCTGGTTATGTTGAACTTTTGACCTATCTCTTCAAGGGTATGTATCTCATATCCATCCAACCCATACCTGAGTTTTAGTATCTCCCTCTCCCTTGGTTTTAATACATTCAACATCTCATTTATCTCGTTTCTCTCTATCTCTCCCAACACCTGATTTTCAAGTGACTCCTCATCATCCACGCTTATAGTATCTTCTAGGTAAATGTCGTCACCTATAGCTGCATTCAGTGATATCAGGTCCTGGAACTCAAGCATAACTTTCTGAACTTTCCTTTCAGTTATCCCTGTCCCGCCGGCTATCTCCTCTAAGCTAGGATAAGAGCTGGTCTTCATTACATGTTCGAGTATGTATTTGTTAACCTTATTTAAAAGATCATGTTTATAAGAAGGGATTCTTATTTCCCTCCCCTTGCTTATTATAGCTTTTGTTATGGATTGTTTTATCCACCAAACAGCATAGGTTGAAAATCTATACCCCTTATCCGGATCGAATTTTTCTATGGCATGGATTAACCCAAAATTTCCCTCACTTATGAGGTCTATAAATCCAAGCCCCTTGTTTACATAATTTTTTGCTATATTTACAACCAATCTAAGATTGGATAGTATCAATTTATCTTTTGCTTCTTCATCGTCCTTTTTTGCCCTTATAAGTAGGTCCAATTCTTCCTCTTTATCTAAAACCTTGTAGCTCCTTATGTCCCGTAGATACAGCGATACTAAATCATTTGTTTTTTCCATATACTACTTACTTCCTTTCTTTAATTTTTACAGCCTATACGCTTTACACATATTATCTAAGTAGTTTGGTTTAATAAAATTCATCTTTCAAATCTCTTCCCATGAGATTTCTCACCACATCTTTAACACTTCTACCCTCATAAAGGACTCTGTATATAGCCTCAACTATCGGCATCTGTATGCTGCTTTTCAATGCAAGCTCATGCACTGCCTTTACTGTTACAACACCTTCCGCCACCATGTGCATCTCATTTAGTATCTCCTCTAACTTTCTTCCCTTACCGAGTTCTTCCCCTACGTGCCTGTTTCTGCTGTGCTTGCTAGTACAAGTAACTATAAGGTCTCCCATGCCTGTAAGTCCAGAAAAAGTACGTGCATTTGCTCCGAATTTCTCTCCAAATCTGCTCATCTCGGCGAGTCCCCTTGTCAGAAGTGCCGCTTTGGTATTATCTCCAAACCCCATACCATCGCAAACACCGGCTCCCAAGGCAAGACAGTTTTTAAGAGCTGCCCCGTATTCCACGCCCACTATATCTTCATTTATATATACTCTGAAACGTTCTGTGTTGAAAAGTTCTTGCACTTTTTTCGACTGCTCTCTTTTACCGGCTGCTACTATGGCCGTAGGTACGCCTCTGGCCACCTCTTCAGCATGAGTTGGCCCAGATAAAATAACTATGTTTTCGTGGTATTTACCTAAAACCTCGTCTTTCATTACTTCAGACAGCCTTTTGCCTGTAGACAGTTCTATACCTTTGGCTGTATTTATAAGTACCATATTTTCACTTATTTGACCAGATACCTTCTTAACCACTTCCCTGAGCGCTTGGGAGGGAACGGAAAACACAACATAGCCTGCATTTTTTAAAAGATCATTCATATCGCTAGTAACATTTAAATTGTCGGGGAATTTAGTTCCCTCTAAAAAAAGTTTATTTTCTCTTTCAGCCTGTATCTTCTTGGCTTTTTCCTCGTTTAGATCCCACATCGTTACGGGAAACCCTTTTTCTGCCAAAAGTACTGCTAAAGCTGTCCCCCAGCTTCCCGCTCCTATGACTACAACTTTTTCCATTAGAATGCTCCTTTATCCTGTTTTTTGTTTATATTTTATTCTCAGTTCCTTTTATTAGCCTTTTTATATTTGTTTTATGCTTATATATGACAAATATGCACATGATAAGGCTTACCAAAAAAATCCCTTTTTTATCCAAACTTTCACGTACCGGCATAAATAGCACTAGCACAGGGAATATTGCTGCGCAAGTTATCGACCCTAACGAGACATATTTAGTCAGCGAAGTTATAATTATAAATACCACGACTAGTATAAGGGTCACATTGGGCACAAGATAGAAGAACACACCCAAACTTGTAGCCACACCCTTTCCACCCTTAAAATCAAGGAAAATAGATAGTGTATGCCCAACTATGGTAACTATCCCTATAATCAACAGTTTATTTCCATTTACCCCAACTATATCTGCTAACATCACGGGTATAAACCCTTTAAGAACGTCCGCTAGCAAAACCAAAAGTCCATATTTTTTCCCTAATACTCTGTAAGCATTGGTAGCTCCAGTATTTTTACTTCCATGCTCCCTTATGTCAATTCCCTTGAATTTGACACCTATTATTACACCAGTTGGAATCGAACCCAAAAGATAGGCGATCACCAAAAATATAAAAAACATCCCTTAATTCCTCCCCTTGCTATTTCTTTACTATTTTACCCACAAGCTCAATATGGCTCGTCTGCGGGAACATATCCACAGGCTGCACTTCTTTCAAGTAGTAACCGTGTTTTTCAAGTATATCGACATCCCTTGCAAAAGTGGACGGGTTGCAAGATATGTACACTATTTCATTTAAATTTATTTCGGCAATCTTTGTGAGAACTGAACTTTCTATCCCTTTTCTTGGTGGATCGAAGATTATCCCGTCTATCTTTTCTCCAGAATCAATTAACTCTATGAGTTTTTCTTCTACCTTGCCATTTATGAATTCTGTATTTTTTATGTGGTTCTGCTCCGCAGTTTTTATGGCGTCTCTAGTTGCAGCCTCCACGAGCTCTATTCCATACACTTTTTTCGCTTTTTCTGAAAGTATCATGGCGATTGTCCCTGTACCAGAATACGCATCTACTATATTTTTATTCTGTATCTCACCAAAATATTCTATGCTTTTACCGTAAAGTTTTTTTGTCTGCTCAAGGTTTATCTGAAAGAAAGAATTTGGAGACATATTAAAGCTTATGCCGAACATTTCCTCACTTATTGTCGGCTCCCCAAAAATCAATATATTCTTTTCCCCGAGGGCGAAGTTCGTCCTTCTATTGTTTATGGATATATATGCTGATTTTATCTCAGGACAAATTTCCACTGTTTTTTTTATCACATCTTCTAACTCTTTTTTTACCTTCCCCTTTACAATAAGTACCAGCATGGCCTCATTACTGGAGTTGGTTCTCACCATTACGTGTCTCAAAACCCCGGAGTGGGTATGTTCATTGTACACGCTTATACTGGTTTTGTTTAGCTCTTTTTTTAGCTCCCTTATCACTTTGTTGGCTAATTTTGACTGCAAGTGGTTTTCAGAAACTTCGAAGACCTCGTGAGATCTTCTTTTGTAAAAACCAGAAATTATTCTGCCTTTGTTTTTTGCAAAGGGCTCTATAACCTTGTTCCTATAATAGAGAGGATTTTCCGCACCTATGGTTTCATGCAGAATGAAATTCGTAGTTTTGCCTATCTTTTCTATTACCTCTCTCACCATCTTTTTTTTGTATGCCAGCTGCTTTTCATATTTTAACATGGCAAAATCACAGCCATGAAAGTCTTCAAAACTTACCTTACTGTGATCTTCTACTCTGTCTTCCGATGGTTTTCTTATTCTGTTTATAAGGGCCCTGGCGTAGTTCTTTTTTATGGATATTACCTCTACCTCCAGCACGTCCCCTGGTACTGACAACGGCACGAATACCGCCAGGTCATTGTAAAAACCGAGGCCCTCGCCGCCGTAAACTATTTTATCTATTTTTAATACTACTTTTTCACCTTTTTTTAGCATAGTTTCTCCTGTTAAATGGTTTCTTTTTTAACATTTAATTTAGTAATTATATAATTTTAAGCTTGAAAAGTCAATTATGAAATGAGTTACCTCGCAAGGTAACTCACTTTAACTTAATATATTCAATGTCTTGGGTTATTTCCATACGCAGTTCGTTTCTGGCTCTTCTCTCTATTTTGCTAAGGTCAATTTTTGACTCCAACTCCATTTTTCTAGAGATCAACTTTTTCTCTAATTCTTTGTTTGCCAGCTCCTCTTTTCTTATATCCTTTAATAAGGAGGTTATTCTGGTTATGAAAACCAAATGAAGGAATGAAACTGCAAGTATAATCGATACTGTGGCAAACATTTTGAAAAAATTGTCTTTTTTCATATTATCCCAGCCTTTCCACTACCCTCAACTTGGATGAGTGTGCCCTGTTATTGAAATCCAGCTCATTGTTTTTTGGTATGATGGGTTTTCTTGTCACAAGCTTGACCTTCGCCTTGTGGTTGCATTTGCAAATCAACAACTCAGGGGGGCATATGCACTCTAACGACATCTCCTTGAACATGTTTTTTACTATTCTGTCTTCTAAAGAGTGGAAAGTTATTATAACCAGCCTACCGCCGGGTTTCAGGGAATCAACCGCTTTTTCTATTGAATTTTTTAGTACATCCAACTCCCTGTTTACCTCTATCCTTATAGCCTGGAAAGTTTTCTTTGCAGGATGTTTTTGACTTTTCCCCTTTATGGCCCTCTTTATTATAGCCACAAGATCCCCGGTTGTCTCTATGGGCTTTTGAGACCTTGCCTCAACTATGAATCTGGCTATTTTTCTTGCATGCCTCTCCTCGCCGTACTCGTAGATTATCCTAGATATTTCCTCTTCCGGATACTGGTTCAGCAGCTCGTATGCTGAAAATGGGCTGCTCTTGTCCATCCTCATGTCTAAGCGAGTATCGTACTTATATGAAAATCCCCTGTCCGGATCGTCAAGCTGTTTAGAGGATACCCCTATATCCATAAGTATACCGTCAACCTTCTCAAATCCTGCCATGTATATGACAGTGTCCAAATTCAAAAAATTATCTTTGAATATTTGATGTTTGTTCCTGTATTCTTCAAGCCGTTTCCCGGCGAAATTTATAGCTTCCTGATCCTGGTCGATAGAAATCAAGTTACCTTTTTCTGAAAGTCTTTTCAATATCCCTTCAGAATGGCCGCCACCACCAAGCGTGCAATCCACGTAAACCCCATCTGAATTTTTAACCAAATTTTCCAACGTTTCTTCGTATAGCACAGGTATGTGGTAGTCGACTTTAATATTTTCTATCATACTTCACCTCATTTAATCTAATCAATGACATTCAAAATATTGTATACTATTTCTCGTAAAAAATCAAGTTAAATGAGGTATTACTCAGGGGCATTTTCGCTTACAACTGCACTAACCACCTCTGTCGCACTACTGGTTTTGGCTGCAAAGAGTTCTTTTATTGTCCCAAGGCTAGATAGAAGTGATGAGGTTTCAAACGGCATAAATACCACCTTATCCCCTTGGCTTGAGCTTATGTTTTTGAAAGCTTCTATATATCTCATAGCTATAAGGTAGTTGACAGGTTCTTTTTCGTCTCCTCCTATTGCCTCGGCTACCATTTTTATGGCTTTGGCTTCAGCTTCAGCTATCTTTATCCTTGCTTCGGATATCCCTTCTGCCTGCAGTACCCTTGCCCTTTTCTCTCCTTCGGCCTTCTCTATAGCAGATATCCTTATCCCTTCTGCCTCGAGTATCCTGGACCTTTTATCCCCTTCTGCATTAAGTATCATAGCCCTCTTATCCCTCTCTGCTTTCATCTGTTTCTCCATAGCCAGCCTTATCTCTTTAGGAGGTATTATATCCTGCAGCTCCACTCTGTTAACTTTTACCCCCCACTTATCAGTGGCCTCGTCTAGTATATTCCTCAGCTTATCATTTATAGCATCCCTCGACACAAGCGTTTCGTCTAGCGAAAGTCCGCCTATCACGTTTCTAAGAGTAGTCTGGGTCAACTTTTCTATGGCATCCGGAAGGTTGTTTATTTCATATACGGACCTTTTGGGGTCCATTATCTGGAAATATAGGAGTGCGTTTATCTCTATTGTAACATTGTCACTTGTTATTACATTTTGCTTTGGGAAGTCGTAGACGGTTTCCCTGAGGTCAACTCTCTTCACAACTTTATTTACTACTATGTTGGCTCCGTTGACGTCTGTCTGGGAGTACTTCCACATTATGCTCCTCGAGTTATCGACCACCGGTATTATGAAGTTCAAACCACTTTGCAATGTTCTGTTATATTTACCCAATCTTTCAATTACCATTACTTCAGCCTGCCTTATTATTATAATTCCTTTTGAAACGAATACCATTAAAAAAATCAAGAGAAATATACTAAGCCAAAACATACTTTTCCCCCTCCTTTAGTGTTTGTTTTATTAGTTTCCATGACAAAATATGCTTTTATCTTTCTTATGTACAGACAAAGAAACAAAATATATACTTAATTTATCGCACAACTCTTATTTTTCCTTCAAACAAATAAAATAGGCGGCCTATGGCCGCCCACTGATAATACTACTTGATGTTAGTTTTTTCTATACCCCATATTTCCGATGCGTACTCTTATAGTCCTGTCAGAACTGAACTTACCGCTGGTAGCTATGTTAATCCAGGCTTTTCTGGCCCATCCCATTTTGTCCCTAAACGCCTCGTCCACTTTTTTCTGTGCATTTCTGTATGCAGAAAAATCCTTCAGTACGTAATATTCGTCAGGCCTGTTACCATCCACTCCATAGAGTAATGAGTTATAAAGTTCCGTAAATACCGATCTGTCTGCACAGTAGGTCCCGTCCACAAGGTGGTTTATTACTTCCTGCAGCCCTTCAACTGTACTGTATAGCTCCATGGCGCTGTGACCGTTTTCGGCATTCAACCTCGCCACTTCATCCGATGTAAGTCCGAATATAAAGCTATTCGCTTCCCCGGCCTCTTCTACAATCTCCACGTTAGCTCCATCCATCGTTCCTATGGTAGGGGCCCCATTTATCATGAACTTCATGTTTCCTGTACCCGAAGCCTCCTTCCCGGCTGTTGATATTTGCTCGGAAAGATCTGCTGCTGGGAAAAGTTTTTCCGCAATCGATACCCTGTAGTTGTCTATAAAGACTACTTTAATCTTGTTGTTTATCTCCATATCGTTGTTTATTTTTTCGGCTATGGAGTTTATAAGTTTTATTATAGTCTTAGCCCTCCTGTATCCAGATGCGGCCTTTGCCCCGAATATGAATGTCCTAGGAACCATGTCCATCTTCGGGTTCTTCTTAAGTTTATTGTAGAGGTCCATTATATGCAGTATGTTCAAAAGCTGCCTTTTATACTCATGAAGTCTTTTTATCTGTATGTCAAATATCGAATCCGGGTCTATCACTATCCCCTTGTGTTCTTTTATGTATTCGGCTAATTTGACCTTGTTGTTATGTTTTATCTCCAAGAACCTTTTTAGGATTCCATCGTCATCCGTGTATTTTTTAAGCTTCTCAAGTTCAGAAAGTTCTTTTTTCCACCCTTCCCCTATGAGCTCATCTATGAGAGCTGACAGCTCTGGGTTAGATTTTAAAAGCCATCTCCTTTGGGTGACTCCGTTTGTCTTGTTGTTGAATTTCTCGGGATATATATGATACCAGTCTTTTAGTTCTTGATTTTTAAGTATCTCCGTATGCAGTGCTGCAACTCCATTGACAGAATGGCTTCCTATAATAGCCAGCCAAGCCATCCTTACCATGCCGTCGCCTATTATGGACATCTTGTTGTGCTTTTTCCAATCATTAGGGTACTGCTGTCTCAAGAAGTTTAAAAACCTCCTGTTTATTTCTTCTATTATCTGGTACTGCCTAGGTAAAAGATTGGAAAAAAGATCTATAGGCCACTTTTCCAAGGCTTCAGCAAGTATAGTATGGTTTGTATATGCACATACCTTTGTAGTTATCTCCCAAGCTTTTTCCCACTCCAGTTTTTCCCAGTCCATGAGTATTCTCATTAACTCCGGTATTGCCACTACCGGATGGGTATCATTTAATTGCATTGCCACTTTTTCGGGGAAAATTTCAAAATTAGCCCCGTGTTTAGCTTTAAAGTTTCTAACAATATCTTGTAGTGAGGCAGAAACAAAGAAGAACTGCTGTCTAAGTCTTAGCTCTTTACCGGAAGGTCCGGCATCATTCGGATACAAGACTCTGGATATATCTTCTGCCCTGTTCTGCTTTTTAACTGCACTTCCATAATGCTGGTCGTTAAAAAGCTGTAAGTCAAAACCATCCGGTGCCTCCGCTTCCCAAAGTCTAAGAGTGTTCACTGTTTTAGTGTCATAACCTACTACCGGCATATCGTAAGGTACGGCTGTTACAACCTCTGCATTTATCCGTTTGAAATGCTGCCTGCCTGTTCTATCGGTTATGACCTCTACGTGCCCTCCAAACTTAACTTTCACAGATTCTGTCCTTTTTTCTATAGACCAAGGGTCTCCGTTTTCCAGCCAGTTATCAGGATACTCAACTTGAAAGCCGTTTTCTATTTTTTGTTTGAACATTCCATATCTATATCTTATTCCGTAACCGTGTCCAGGAAGTTCATGAGTTGCAAGGGAATCTAGAAAACACGCTGCAAGTCTTCCCAAACCACCATTTCCAAGTCCCGCATCCTGCTCAACTTCCTCTATGAGGTTATAATCTATCCCTAGTTTTGCCAAGGCTTCTTTTACACCCTTGTCCACTGTTAGGTTTACCAAGTTGTTGGAAAATGCCCTCCCCATTAAAAATTCGGCAGAAAGGTAAAAAGCCTGCTTAACATCATTTCCTTCATAAGTTTTTTTTGTATCCATCCAGTTGTCTAGAACTATCTCCATACAGGCTTTTGAAACCGCATCGAACAGCTCCTCTTTTTTAGCTTCCTCTACTGTTTTTCCTGATCTAGATCTTAGATATTTCTGGATATCATCTTTAAACTTTTCTTTGTTTAACTCTACCATCCCTTACGCCCCCTGTAATATATTATTTAAATGGATCCAAATTTATCTAAATTTGGATTATGTTAAAAAAATAAAAGTGAAAAAACCAACTTTCTAATTATGTCCAATGTAAAATATGCCAGTAATGGTGCTATATCCAGCCTAAGGTGCCCTATTGGCAAAAGTACTCTGAAAGGCCTTAATATGGGTTCTGTCAAAGTATACACTAAATGAGTAAATTCATTTCTGCTGTATGGTATAACCCACGATATAATTATTCTTATCAAAATCAAAACTTTGATTATCTGTATTAACAAGTTTATAGTTTGGTACAACACTTAATTATTCTCCTTTCGAACTGAACTCTTTTGCTTTATTATAGGTTTCAATCACTGTTTCTATCATAGCTTTTCTTACAGAGTTTTGCTCCATTTTTAGAAGTCCGGCAGCAGTAGAACCACCAGGAGATGTAACCATATCTTTTAGCTGCTCAGGGTGTATCCCAGTCTCTTTTATCATGCTAGCTGATCCTATAAAGGTTTCCAAGACAAACTTCAGGCTATCCTGCTTTGTCATTCCAAGTTTTACTCCACCCTCTGCTAGAGAGTTTATTAGCAAAAATACGTAGGCAGGTCCACTTCCTGAAAGAGCAGTGACTATATCTAACTTGTCCTCAGGAACTTCTACAGCCTCGCCTGTACTCTTCAATATTTCCTTTACCTTTTCTTCTTCTACTTGGCTTATATTTTTATTAAATGAGTAGCCGCAGATCCCCTTTTTTATAAGCGTAGGTGTATTCGGCATTACTCTTACAAATTTAACTCCTTCTCCCAGAACCTTTTCATAAAATTTTATGTTTATCCCTAAAACCAGGCTTATTATTACCTTATCGCTTAGGTCGTACTCTTTCATCTCGTTTAAGACTTTTTCTACTACATCTGGTTTTACAGCTATTATAACAAAATCAGATTTTTCTAAAATCTCCTTTATCCCCGATACACGTTTTGCGCCGTATTTAGCCTCTATTTCTTCCGCCCTCTGGTCGTTCAACTCCAAAAAGAACAGGTTCTTATCGCTTAGGGCGCTTATGTAGGCTCCGCCCATATTCCCTGATCCTATTACCCCTATATTCATCTCCTATATTACCTCCATTTTTATTCTTTTCAAAATTCTAATAAATTTATTTGAATTCAATTAGAGTTATTTTAAGTTCTTAAAGTATTTCCTTCCACCGTAAACGTAATCCCAACCAGACCAAACTGTAAGCACTACCGGTATCAGCATTATATAAAAATTATAAGGACTTTCCCCTATCAGCATTATTATGAGGATAGCGATCATCTGAGTGGTGGTCTTCCATTTCCCGAGCTGCCCAGCAGGTATAACTTCCCCATTTGAAGCGGCTATACTTCTTATTCCAGTAACTAAAAACTCCCTTCCCAGTATGAGTATCAGCATCCAAGAGGGTATATATCTTAATTCTACAAAAATAGTCAGTGCCGCCATTACAAGTATTTTATCTGCAAGCGGGTCCATAAGCTTCCCAAAGTCGGTTACGAGTTTATGCTTTCTGGCAAGGTAACCATCTAAAAAATCGGTCAAAGAAGCCACCCCAAACATGACAAAAGCTATCAACCTGTAAATAACTCCCCCCTCGGTTGCGTTCATAAGAAAATAAAGAAAAGGAAAAATTAAAATAATCCTAAAAATCGTAAGCTGGTTTGCTATATTCATATCAAACTTCTAACCTCCACTATTCATTTTCTACGATGGCACCCAAAAGGTCATACTCAAAGTTCTGTTCTATCTTAACTTTTACTATCTCTCCGGATTTTGCCGTGCCTTCGTTTGTCAATACCTTACCATCTATCTCAAGTGCCTGCCCCATAGTCCTGCCTTCAAGCATGAATTCTGACTCGCTCGATACCCCATCTATTATTACCTCTACTACCTTGTCTATATACTTTCTGTTGTTTATTTCGGCCATTTCGTTTTGAAGGTTTGTGAGCTCTATCCATCTCCTATGCTTAGTGTCATCGTCTACCTGGTTTTCCATGCCATAGGCCACTGTATCTTCCTCTCTTGAGTACTTAAATATCCCAGCATAGTCGAACTTGAACGCCTCCACGAACTCTTTTAACTCCTCAAAATTTTCCTCTGTTTCCCCAGGAAACCCTACTATAAGGCTTGTCCTTATTGTAACGTCAGGTATCTCTTTTCTTATCTTATGTAGTACGCCTTTCATCTGCTCCCCGGAATTCGCCCTCCCCATTTTCTGGAGTATTGCATCCGACACATGCTGTATAGGCACGTCAAAGTAATTGCAGATCTTTTCCTCCTCCTTTATTACCTGTATGAGCTCATCAGTTATGGAGTGTGGATACATATAGTAAAGCCTTATCCATTTTATACCTTCGACCTTTACTAGCGCCCTGAGTAGTTTTGGAAGAGCCTTCTCGCCATATAAATCTATGCCATATTCTGTGGTTTCCTGCGCCAAAAGGTTTAGCTCTACTACGCCGTTTTCTGCTAACTTTTTAGCTTCCTCCACTATATCCTCTACACTTCTGCTTCTAAGTTTTCCCCTGAGTTGAGGTATGATGCAATAGGTACACTTTCTGTCACAGCCCTCGGCTATTTTCAGATATGCAGTGTGCGGATAGGTGGCTAGTATCCTTTCAGTTTCAGAGTTTCCTAAGAAATCCAGGCTTTCACTCCTTATAACTCTTCTTTCCGAGAGTATCTCGTCCACTACTTCCTCTATCTTATCTATATCCCCTGTACCTATTATGGCATCCACTTCTGGAAGCTCCTCTAACAGCTCTCCAGCATACCTCTGAGCCAGGCAGCCTGCCACGATTATTTTCTTCAAGTTTCCGTTCTTTTTAAACTCGCCAACTTCGAGTATAGTCTCAACCGACTCCTCTTTCGCGTCGCCTATAAACCCGCAGGTGTTTATTATAGCTATATCCGCTTCATTTAGGTCGTTTACTATCTCAAAACCCCTTTTATTAACAAGTGTACCCATGAAATACTCACTGTCCACTAGATTTTTACTACATCCAAGACTTATAACTGCTAACTTCATCTATAACTCCTTTATTTTTTAATAAAATTATATCACAAGTTTTTCTCTAAATAAATATCTTATAGAATATTTTATAAATTTAGAAAAGCACAGAACTCTTCCTGTGCTTTCCTAAAAATTATTGTAAAAGTGCTTTTTTGCTAAGATTGATCTTTCCGTTCTCAACTCCGATAACCTTAACTTCAAACTCGTCTCCTACTTTTAATACGTCTTCTACTTTAGCAATTCTTTCTTTAGCTATTTCAGACACGTGAAGAAGTCCCTCTTTACCAGGAAGTATCTCCATGAAAGCCCCGAACTTGGCTACCTTGACAACTCTTCCTGTGTATACCTCTCCAACCTTAACGTCTTTAACATAGTTTTCCACCAGCTTGATTGTTTTCTCCAATATCTCTCCATTTTCTGCAAATATTGCTACCCTTCCGTCATCCTCTATATCTATGGTAGCACCTGTTTGCTCAATTATTCCCTTGATGTTCTTTCCACCGGGACCTATAAGAGCAGCTATTTTGTCTGTATCTATCATCATTTGGTGTATTCTAGGTGCAGTTTTTGGTATTTCGGCTCTAGGTTCAGAGATAGCTGCGTTCATCACGTCTAGTATCTGCATTCTAGCATCCAAAGCCTGTCTTAATGCTATTTCCATTATTTCTTTGCTGATACCCTCTATTTTTATATCCATTTGAAGGGCTGTTATCCCTTTTTTAGTTCCAGCTACTTTAAAGTCCATGTCGCCAAGGTGATCTTCTAATCCCATTATATCAGTAAGCACCACGTAATCGTCGCCCTCTTTTATAAGCCCCATTGCTATACCAGCGACATGCTCTTTAATAGGTACACCGGCTGCCATAAGCGACAGGGATCCTCCACAGATACTAGCCTGCGAAGACGATCCGTTTGATTCTGTTATTTCAGATACAACCCTCACAGTGTAAGGGAATTGATCTGTAGTAGGCATCACGTAAGAAAGTGCTCTTTCTGCAAGTGAACCGTGTCCAAGCTCCCTTCTTCCAGGTCCCCTCATAAATCCAGTCTCTCCTACTGAATACGGTGGGAAGTTGTAGTGGAGATAAAACTTTTTATAGTATTCGGTGTGAAGCCCGTCTATAAGCTGTTCGTCCTCTTTTGTCCCCAGTGTAGTGAATACAAGTGCCTGTGTTTCTCCCCTTGTAAAAAGAGCTGACCCGTGTGGTTGTGGCAATAGGTCTATTTCAGAGTGAAGGTCTCTTATTTCTGTTGTGCTTCTACCGTCAACCCTGTGCTTATTGTATAGGATAGCTCCCCTAACTAGTTTTTTCATAAGGTCATGGTAGTAATTTTTGAACTCTTTCTTTATATCAGAAGGCAGCTCCTCTAGGTTGTTTTCCGAAATATATTTTTCAGTAAACTTCTCAAGAAGTTCATCCTCAAGCCCATCAACGGCTTCTTCTCTTGCATGCTTTCCTATTGTAAGGACAGCAGCTTTTAGTCTTTCCGTTCCATTCTCATCTATGAAACTTTTAACCGCTTCCATTACTTCTTTTTTAGTGAACTCCATTTTTTCTTTACCGAACATCTCTGTGAATTTTTCTTGGAATTCGCATATTTTCTTTATCTGGTCATGTGCAAGTATGATGGCTTTAAGCATTATATCTTCAGGTATTTCGTTAGCCCCGGCCTCAACCATAGTTACCGCATCTTTTGTCCCAGCAACTGAAAGATCTAATTCACCATCCTCAAGCTCTTCCGGAGTAGGATTAATTAGGAACTCGCCGTCTTTGTATCCTATCACTACCCCTGCCACAGGCCCGTTGAAAGGGATGTCAGATATCATTAGCGCCATGGAAGATCCTATGATTCCTAAATAGTCAGGTGTATTTTTACCGTCGTAAGACATTACCGTGTTAACTATATGTACGTCATATGTGAATCCGTCTGGGAATAGTGGTCTTATTGGTCTATCTATAAGCCTCGCAGCTAGTGTAGCCTGTACCGATGGTCTTGCCTCCCTTTTGTGGAATCCACCAGGCATCTTACCTGCAGCATAGTATTTTTCGATAAAATCAACTGTCAAAGGGAAAAAATCCGCCCCTTCTCTAGGCGCCTTACTTCTAGTTGCTGTTGTTAAAAGCACAGTATCTCCATACTGTATCAAAACAGAACCGTGAGCCTGCCTTGCTATTTTTCCGCTCGAAACCTTAAGCGTTTTGCCTGCAAGTTCCATTTCTAATATCTTTTCTTCGAACATAAACTCCTCCTGAATTTAATGACTTTATATTGAAGGATTGAAATTTAAAGATAGTAAATAATAGGAAAAAAATACAAATTGATCTCTTATATTTTTTCCTTATTATTTACCTATCCCTAATCCTTCAACAATCTTGATTATATCATTATTTAGCTTAAAAATCAAAGTTTTATTTGCTCAGAAAGCCCGACTATGCTTGGTCTAATGTATATTTTTTGAAAATGGCAGTTGTAAAATTCAAAAAAAAATTATAAACTTTTACTTGTAGGGTTTTATATAAAATTCATAAGGGGGCACATTCTAATGAAAAAAATTTTAAACTGTTTTTTGTTTTTTTTCATATTCTCACTACAATCTTTTTCGTTTGAACCAGAAGTCTCGCTTGGAATCGGCGTGCTAAATCTCGATTCGCCATATAGGGGAGCAAGCGACGACACCATCATTTTCCCACTGGTAGAGGTGGAATATGAAAATTTTTATTTTAAAAAAACCGAACTCGGCTATGCAGCTCTAAAGGGGCAATCAACAGGGGTATCCTTTTTCTTGGATTTTTGGGATGGGTACAGTATTGACGGCAACGATCTGCCACAGGATTACAACAGAGTAGAAGACCGGAATCGTAAAATTTTGGGTGGTGTACGTATTACGCATAGCCCTGACTACTACTATCTTTACGATATGAAATTAAATGCCGCTGTAGGTTTCGGGGAGAAAGGGAACAAGGTCTCTTTAGGAGTTTCGAAACCTGAGATGTATCTGGACAATCAGTTTGTTGTAGTGCCTTCATTTACGTTAAATATATTAAATGATCACTACTCCGATTACTATTTCGGGGTAGATTCAGATGAAGCTCTGTCAAACCCAGCAATAAGTGGAGCTTACGAATGCGACACGGCCTACACCTTAAATATCGCCCTTGCAACTCAGTATTCCCTAGATGCGTTTTGGTCATTCTATACCTATATGGGGATAGAGTACCTGGGTGAAGAGATAAGCGATTCCCCTATGATAAGCGACGAACTTATATACACAATTGGCACTGGGATAAAATACAAATTTTAAAAGGTCTGGATTATTCCAGGCCCCCTTTTTTTTATACCAAGTTCTACTTTAGTTGCAATAAAAAAAGCAGGTCATTTGACCTGCTTAAAATTACTTTCTGATTCCAAGTTTTTCGATTAGAGTTCTGTATCTGTCTAATTCAACTTTTTTAAGGTAGTTTAATAGCCTTCTTCTTTTACCTACCATTTTTAGTAGTCCTAATCTTGAGTGGTAGTCTTTTTTGTGAACCTTCAAGTGCTCTGTTAGGTGAGTTATTTTTTCAGTTAAAAGCGCTACTTGAACTTCTGTAGAACCAGTATCCCCTTCAAATTTAGCGAAGTCTTTGATTATTTCTGCTTTTGATCTCATTGCCATTATTTTGTTCCTCCTCGTATATTATTATCTAAGCCAAGTACTACGCCGGCAAAGCGAAAAACCTAGCCCAAATTATTTATATAGTAACAAAATTTGTTTTTTTTGTAAAGCTTTTTATGCTATTTAAAAAATAAACTCTTTTATCGCCATGGCTACTCCGTGGTCGTCATTTGACACTGATATATATTTTGCTGCATCTTTTACTTCGGATTTGGCATTTCCCACTGCAACTGGCATCCCAACTACCTGCAGCATTGTGAGATCATTGTAACTGTCGCCTATTGCCACTATCTCCTCAGCTTTAATATCCAGATGTTTGGCTAGCCTAAGCAAACTTGCCCCCTTGTCAATCCCATCTTTCATTACTTCAAGGAAGAATGGCTTTGATATAGCTATACTGAATTCGTTCCCCATCTCTTGTTTCAGTTTTTTTTCAACACTCTTCAAGTAATCCGGTTCCTCTAACATTATACACTTTACAACCGGCTCTGAAACGGTACTCTTAAAACAGCCTACTTTATTATGAGTCATACCGGTGAGGTTCAGTTCCACGTCTATATATTCGCTTTCTGTCTCACTCACTACCTCGTCACTAAGATAAGTTATTATATGTACGTTATTTTTTCTACTAAAATCATACAGCTTGTGAGCCTCTTCCTCCGACAAAGCTTGTTTATACCATTCGTTCCAATCGTTACACTGGGTGATTATGGCGCCGTTATAGGAGAGAATATAGCTGCCGTAGTCATTTAGCTTCAACTCTTCTGCTATTTTTTTCATGGCAAATGTAGGCCTGCCTGAAGCGAGGACAAACTTCACCCCATTTTCTTGGGCTTGAAGTATAGCCTCCTTATTCTCGTTAGAAAGTTCCCCTTTTGAATTTAAGAGTGTGTCGTCCATATCAGTTACTATCATCTTATATTTCATATTTTCCCCCATACAATATACATATATTTATAAACTTAGTCTCAAGTATAGCAAAAAAACAACTTTTTAACAACCAAAAACAAAAAGCTACTGGGACTCAGTAGCTTTTTGAATATATTTCTATTCTTTCTCTTCTTCTTCCTCTTTGCTTGGCTCATTTTCATTTAAAGGTAGTGGCGGAATGCCCGTTTTTTCGATATTTTCTTTAATTTCTTTCTCTATTTTCACACCTGTTTTTGCAGCTTTTTTTAATTCTTCCAGTTCTTCACCTTTCATGAGTTTATCCAATTCTTCCCCGGTTATAGTCTCTCTTTCAAGAAGAACTTTTGCTATATAATCAAGTTTATCTCTGTTATCGCTCAGCAAACCTATAGCATCCTGGTAAGCGTCATTTATCATCTGTCTAACTTCATCGTCTATCTCTTTTCCAGTTTCTTCACTGTGTATCTTTTGCCTGAAGATATCCCCTTCATGCGAGTCATCTAATAGTAACGGTCCAAATTTATCACTCATTCCAAATTTTGTTACCATTACATGGGCGATTTTTGTGGCCCTTTCAATATCATTGCTTGCACCTGTAGTTATATCTCCAAATATTATCTCTTCTGCTGCTCTTCCGCCTAGAAGAGTTCTAAGCTCTGATAAGTATTCACTTTTCATTTTTAGATATCTATCTTCAGCAGGAAGACTCATGGTATACCCCAATGCTGCCATTCCCCTTGGAACTATAGTTACCTTATGCACTGCTTCTGTATTTGGAAGTACCCATTGAACTATTGCATGCCCTACCTCATGGTAAGCAACTGTAAGTCTTTCCTTTTGGACTGTCACCCTTGATTTTCTCTCTGGACCTATGGTTACCTTTTCAGCTGCTTCTTCAAGGTCTTCCATCGCGATCTCTTCTCTGCCCTCTCTAGCTGCTAAAATAGCCGCTTCATTCAAAAGGTTAGCTAAATCCGCCCCTACAAAACCTACTGTTTTCTTTGCAACTGTGTTTAGATCCACATCATCTGCTACCTTTTTCCCTCTTATATGAACCTTAAGTATTTCAAGTCTGCCGTTAATATCTGGTCTGTCTACAACGACTTGTCTATCGAACCTTCCAGGTCTCATAAGAGCCCTATCTAATATTTCAGGTCTGTTTGTAGCGGCGAGCACTATAATTGTTTCGTCAGTACCGAATCCGTCCATTTCAACTAGGAGCTGATTCAAAGTCTGCTCTCTTTCATCATTTCCTCCGCCCTGTCCGGCACCCCTTTTTCTACCAACTGCATCTATCTCGTCTATAAATATTATACACGGAGAACTCTTTCTAGCTTTATTAAATAGGTCTCTAACTCTAGATGCTCCTACCCCTACGAACATCTCAACAAATTCCGAACCGGAAATGCTGAAAAACGGCACCCCAGCTTCGCCAGCTACAGCCTTTGCAAGTAATGTCTTACCAGTACCTGGATCTCCTAAAAGAAGCACTCCTTTTGGTATCCTAGCCCCTATACGTCTATATTTTTCAGGCTCTTTTAAGAAATTGACAACTTCCTCCAACTCCTCTTTGGCTTCCTCTATCCCAGCTACGTCCTTAAAAGTGATGTTAGATATCTGGTCTCCATTTTCCTTGGCCCTTGATTTCCCCATATTGAATATTTGCGGCCCTCCGCTGCTTCCTTTGTTCATCTTATTAAGCATAAAGATCCATACCCCTATTAAAAGTAACATAGGGAACCATGATATAAGCACGCTCACCAGAAGCGGCACTTCAGCATCCGCGCTTGATCTAACCTCTAAGTTTTTTTCGGCAACAATCTGCATCACATTGTTGTCCTCAGAAATTCTGTTAGTAATCATTCTCGCACTGATTTTTTTACTGTCACTTAGTCTATCGGCGTAAAGATATCCATCTTTTTCTTCTATTCCAGTGAATTCCCCTTCTTTGAGCATATTTACAAACTCAGTATATGCTACCTCATTCGCCTTGTAGGCGTTTGATTTTGAAAAGAAATTCGGCATAGATAAAATAAGGGTCACCAAAAACAGCAGCATTACTATTGTTTTAAAGCTAAATTTCGGTTCCTTTGCTGGCTTCTTGTCGCCGCTATTGTCAGGTTCTTGGTTTTGGGCCCCTCTCATACCTCTTTTAAGGCCTGCTTTTAGTTCTTTTTTTCTCTCTTCCAATTCGTTGTATATCTCTTTTTCTTCTTCTTTTTCCTCTTGTGGTTCTTTTTGTTTATCTTCATTTTGAAGCTCTTTTTCCTGCTCTTCCTTATTCAGTTTTTCATTTTCTTCATTTAAATTCTTGTTGTCATTCACTGATGCTGCCCTCCTCTATCTTAAGTTTTACAATGCTTTTAGTACTTTTAGTCACTTTAAAATTTTCGCTGCCTCGAATGCCGGCTACCCAAACTATGTCGTTTTCACTTACTACAATAGGAACTTCGTCCCTGATTTTTTTTGGAAGCTTCATATCGATAAAAAATTTTTTCAATTTTTTGCCGCCCCTCATCCCGACTGGTACGAAAAAATCCCCTTCATTTCTAGTTCTTACCAGCAATTCTTTAAACTTCTCAGCGTCAATATAAAATGCGTTTTCTTCTGCTTCTACCTTATCTACAACTGTTGCTGTGATTATATATGAATTATACCTTACCTTCCCTGGAATAGGCAAAAGTTTTTCTGTTTTTTTTTCATTTTCTTTAGTCTCAGAAGTCTCTACTTTAAAATAGTCGTATACTTTTTTAAAAAAATATCCGTTACCGAGATCTATCTCCTTGCTTCCACCTGAGCACAGTATGGATAAGATGTCGCCTATTTTCCTTCTAGATATCTCAATTTCATACTTTTCAAGGTATTCCCTAATAAACATTTTCTTCAAATATTCGGGAAACTCTTTTATATCATTTAAAGAGAAACTGTCCTGCTTTGAAATTCTCTCTATATCTTTTTTCAGAATAAAATTGACTTCCTTTATCTCTTCCATGAGAACAGATATTTTCTCTTTAAAATTCTGGTTGTAGTTGTTCTCTATATGCGGTATCAGATTGAGCCTTATACTGTTTCGTGTATACTTATCTTCTAAGTTAGAAGAGTCGACTCTATATTCATACCCATTTCCCTCTAAGAACTCCAATATCTCGCTTTTATAGGTGTTTAAAAGCGGCCTCACATAGAAATCCCTCTTAACTGGTATGCCTTCTAGACCGATTAATGAGGTCCCCCTCATCAGTCTGAACAGAAAGGTCTCCACGTCGTCATCTAAATTATGTGCCAGTGCTACCTTATCAGCTCCAAGTGTCTCTTTCAAACTCTCAAAAAAGGAGTATCTAATCTTTCTCCCGGCTTCTTCTTCACCTATCTTGTTTTCTCTGGCATACTCTCTAACGTCGACCCTTTTCACAAAACATTCTAAGCCATATTCCTGTCCAAGTTTTTCCACGAACTTCTCATCTGCTTCCGCTTCAGAACCTCTCAGCATGTGGTTCACGTGTGCCAAGTACAGGGTCAAGCCAAACTTTTCCCTAAAAGTAAGCAGGATGTGGAACAAAGATACAGAATCTGGCCCACCAGACATTGCTACTATTATCTTATCATTTTTTTCAAGCAATTTATTCTCAAGGCAGTACCCTGATACTTTTTCGAATATTTTCATTATATTTCCTCTTTTTTGCAGTTCTCAATAAAAATTATAACATATTTTCACTTTTTTTCAACGATTTTATTTCTACACCTCTATAGTAATATTTTAATATATCTTGATATTTTTTACCATTTTTAGACAGGGTATACGCTCCCCATTGGGACATCCCTACTCCATGCCCAGAACCACTACCCATGAAAACCAGTTGGTTTTCTCTTTTGCTTACATCAAACATTGTGCTGAAAATCTTCGTATATCCAAGCCGTTTTCTCAAGTTATTCCCAGATATTAATAGTTTTTTCTCGCCTATGATCTCTACTTTAGTCACTCTGTTGTTTTTTCTTTGAACTATCCTTATATCTCTTACATTAAACCCAAACTCTTTAGATACCTTCTCTAAACTGACCTTATATGTCCAACTGTCCCTAGGCGACTCTTTTCCGTTACCGCTGTCATCTATCGCTCTTAAATACGGTATAGATTTCCCTCCCCACACATCCTCATTGTTTGCAGTATACCCACCGCTCGTAGAATGGTACAGTGCATTTATAGGTATGTCGTCGTAAGTTATGACCTCTCCTTTGGTATCGTCTACAAATTTTCTTATCTTTTCGTTTTCCTTGGAGTAACCCAGATATACCTGCGATGATGTATCGTCTAAAAGGTCAAATACACCATATTTTGAATTCTCCAGATTATAGTATAAGTAGGTCCTGGCAGCCACAGCCTGGGCCTTTATAGCCTCATCTGGAAAGTTTGATCCTATCTCTGAAGGGACAACGCTATATAGGTATTCCTCTGACTGTATAAGGTTAACCGGCAATAAGTCGTTTAAATAAAATGTAAAATAAAAGTCACCCCTGTAAGGATAGTAGGTTCTGTCGTCTTTACTCAGATAAATCAGTGCACTTGGAGATTCTTTATAAGCGTAAACCTCTTCCACCACTTTATCATTATAATATATATTCTTATCCTTATGCATTAGTCTGACTACTTTGCCTGCCTCAAAGTAGTCTTCCAGAGGTTCTCCATTTTGAGTGTAGGTCAGCACTATCCCGCCTTTTTCTCCTTTTACATATATAACATCAGAGTCCAATCTGCCTATACCTACTTTGAGGTCTTCCTGAATGAACTCCTCTTCCGAAAAACTCCAAAAGTGGAGTAGAATAAAGATCAATAATAAAATTCTGCTCTTCATAAGTTACTCTCCTTGATTTCAACTCCGTTTTTTGTATACACAAACAAAAGTTCTCTTCTTCCGGCTCTGTTCAGAAGTATATCGTAATCGAATCCCTCATACTCGGTCTTTTTATATGCTTCACGGTTTGTTTTGAAATTTAAGTTCTTAACAATCTCACCGTATACGTCTTTGTTTTTGTCTTTCCTGTACCATTCAGGATAAAACCCTGGCTTACCCTGCATCAGATAGTCATATTTAAGGTACTCCAAAAAAACATCCGTTTTATCAAATCCCTTTTCCATATAAAAATCATAAAGATAGTTGAAAATAGCTGTCTGCTTATGCGCCACTTTAAAATAAGTATTTTTTTCAAAAAAATCCGCCAATTCCTCATATAGGTTAAAATTTTTCTCGTAAAAATTCTCTAGGATAAACTGCACGCTTTTTTTGAATTTTCCGGAATTGTAGTAATAGTCCAAAACTTTCTCAATATTTTTAAGCCTTAAAAGTTCCAAATAGGATATGTGGCTGCTAGAAAGCACCTCATAAGGCGGAAAATTCAGGTATTTATACTGATTTTTATCTACCTCTTGTAATATTTGAGTTCCTTTAAGTATTTTCAAAAATCCAAGCTGAATCATCTCAGGTTCCAACGCATATACGTAGTCAAATGAATTTTTAAACGTCTCATATCCTTCCATAGGTAAGCCCGCTATCAAGTCTAGATGTAAATGTATGTTTCCCTTTATTCTGAGGACATTTTCCTTTAGTTTCCCCAAATCATTCTTTCTGTTTATAAGCGCCATGGTACTTGGATTGGTAGTCTGTACACCAACCTCAAATTGAAAATATCCGTCAGGGACTTTTTCTAAAAAGCTTATAGACTCTTCGTCAAACAGATCGCCGCTTATCTCAAAGTGAAATGTTGTGTGCCCGTTGTAGTTATCGAGTAGGTATTTCCATATTTCCATATACCTTTCTTTTTTTAAATTGTACGTCCTATCTACAAATTTTAAGATTTTTATTCCTCTGTCTAGGAATGTTTTCAGATCCTTTTTAACCCTATCAACTGAAAAATACCTGACACTCCTGTCTATTGAAGACATGCAGTAGGTGCAATTAAAAGGACACCCCCTAGATGATTCATAATAGAGTATTTTGTCCCTGTTTTCTATAAGCTCTTCACCTGTATACGGGAAAGGTATTTTGTCCAGGTTGCATATACTCTCCTGGGAGCCGTTGTACTTTATCTTGCCACCGTACCTGTAGTATACCCCAAAGGCATCTTCTATACCCGTGGTCAAAAGCTGGAGGGTGCTTTCCTCACCCTCGCCCGATATTATATAATCTATCTCTAAAAACTCATTCATTACCTCTTCACTGTTATAGGAAACTTCAGGCCCTCCAAGTGCTATCTTTATAAAAGGCAGTACCTTTTTCACCTCTTTTACAAGCTTAAAAACATACTCCTTGTTCCATATATAGGTGGACATAATTAGAAAATCCGGCTTAGCTTCATATATATCCCTTAATATTTCTGGAAGTTCATTGTTTATAGATGTCTCCAGTATAGGTGCTTCTATATTTCCGTATTTTTTTAGATACTCCCTTATATACCTTATCGCTAGGTTGGTATGTACATACTTGCTGTTTATTCCCAATAGAACTACCTTCATTATCCCACCTTTCCTAATCTATCTACTGTTTTGAAATTCTAGATGCTCCTCGTACGTTTTGCTAAAATGATGCCCACCGGTGCCGTCGGCTACAAAGTAATAGTACTCACTTTCAGCCGGTGCTATACTCACGTCGATGGATATTTTACCTGGATTACCTATAGGCGCTGGAGGAAGTCCTTGATTTCTATAGGTATTATAAGGTGAATCGATCTCCAAGTCCTTATAGAATATTCTCCTTTTGCTGTAGTTAAACACATAGTTAACAGTGGCATCGGACTGAAGCTTCATCCCCTTATCGATCCTGTTTTTAAAAACTGATGCTATCAGCGCCTTCTCTCCGTCAAAACCGGCTTCTCTCTCCACTATAGAAGCCATTATGAGGTCTTTATAAAACTTTTCCTTGTCCGGGTATTTTTTCGGCGAATAATTCTTCAAAAACTCCCCTATAATAGTTTCCACTATCATTTTGCTGGATTCCCCTTCATTGAAAAAATAGGTCTCAGGGAAAAAATATCCTTCAAAGTTGCCGTCTGGAGTTGGGTAAGGAAAGTCTTTTACCCCCTTTAATGCAGCCTCAAATTCATCGCTCTCCATCACACCTTCATCTTCTAAGCTCTTTTTTATTTGATAGACGGTGTAACCCTCCGGAATGGTTATTTTTATTTTTCTATAAGACCCTTTTTTTAATATCCCCAAAATTTCACTTTTGCTGTATCTCCCGTCTAGTACATAATAGCCGGCCTTTAATTTCCTGTCGGCCCTGTTTAATTTAACATATACCTTTAAGGCAAGATCCTTTTCCACCCCTATTTTATTCAAGATAGAATCAAACACTTCACCCTTTTCAACGCTGAATTCTTTTTTTATACTGTACTTTGTAATAAAAATATTCCTTACATAAAGATTGAAAATGTTTAATGCTGCAACAAAAAATATTGCTGCAATAACTTTTGATTTTTTCGACATACACTACCCCATCTATATATAATTTTTTATGAACAAAAAATATTCTAACCAAAACTTGAATAGGGAAAGTCTCTTAGAAATTTCAAGCTCAAGCAAATCCACGATAAGTCTTATGACAATTTTAATTCCATCCAAGTTCTTCAAAGCTGATTTCTTAATGCAAATTTATCAAAATAACGCGGATAAATTATACCATAATTTCGACAAAAAATACATCACTGATATGTGCCTTAAAAATAAAAAATCCCTCCTTAGAGGGACCACCATTTTTTTCAATTCAACTTATTCAAGTAGTAATTCACACCTATAGCTCTAGATATATCCAAAACCATCTCATTCTCCCTGAACAGGTATTCTTCTATCAATACATACCTATCTTCCCCTTGACTATAGTAGTATCTGAACTCTAGGTCTCCGGAACCTTTGTTGCCACCACTAAAATCCATATCAAGCTCAAAGTATTTTTTTAATGAAGCCCCATCATTTTTACTGAGCATTCTCGGAAAATTTTGGTTCTTCAAAATTACATCCAATACAGCTTTTTCCACAAAGCATCACCTCCAGATAGTCGGCTAAAGTCAAGACACACCGCATCATACAATAATATATATGATGCAAATCCTGTTTTTCCTGTAAGTTAAAATATCCAAATTAACTCCAACTCTTTAACGCTTATCTTTGTTTACAAACTTATTTTGATCACAAAGCTTAAATATGAGCTGGCACAGAAGAAACCCTTTACAATAAAAATAATTTTTTTGAAAGTTTTTTCTCTTTAAAACCCCTTATTTCTCTCCGTACAAGACTGCGTCAAATATATCTTTTGACGACTCCATTCAAATTAATTCATGACCGAAACAATTACTCTATTTCCTATAAAAAAATATCCCCAGCAAGGTCCCTGCTATAGATATTATCATATACTGCGGGTTGGCCATAGTGGCGTAAATACCTATGGATAGGCCTCCGACTATTGCCATAATTGGAATTAGCGGATAAAGCGGGACTCTATACGGCCTTTCCAATTCCGGCTCCCGTTTCCTCAAAATTATTACCCCTAAAAATACCATTGAGTAGAAAAACCAAAAAATTGCCACCGGGACGTCGCCAAACACGTCAGGATTTCCTGTGAAAAACATGACGGTTAGATACAGCAAAACCATAACCAGCATGAAAACCGATGACCTCATAGGCTGGCTGCTTTTCTCACTTATTTTTGAAAAATAAACTTTCGCTGGAAAGTGCCCCTCTATGGCCAGTGAATATGGCACCCTGGTTGATATAATTATAAATCCATTGAGACCTCCAAATGCGGAAACCATTATCCCTAAAAATACTAGCCTAGCCCCATAATTCCCAAATAGCTCTTGGGCAACGCCAAACATTCCCTGCTTTACAAGCTCTTCTGCTGGAAACACTTTTAAAATGGCTATATTCAGTAAAGTGTAAACTATCGTAATAAACCCGAGGCCGAATATAATCGCCCTGGGCAGATCTCTCCTTACATTCTTCAGATCACCTGAAATTGTACCAACGTAAATCCAACCGTCAAAAGCAAACATAACCGGCACCAAAGCCATCCCCAATAGCATTGTAGGACTACCATCTTTTACTACCACCGGAAACACCTGCACTGCCACAGAACCGTCTCCTCCAAAAAAAAATCCAAAAATACTTATCATAAAAATTGGAATAAGCTTGGCCACGGTTGCAGCTACCTGAAGCATCCCCCCGGCTTTTTCAGTAAAAATATTCACAATGAATATTAAAATTACCGTCCCAAACGAAAGCGGTATCATATAACCATCAGCTGCCTCCACACCTAAAAACTGTGTCGTAAAATATGCAAAATAATAAGCTATCAAAGCCACTATTGAAGGGCAGTATATAAACGCTTGGCACCAGCCAACTAAAAATGCCGCCCTGTCCCCGTATACCCTTCTTATCCAAGCTATAATTCCACCTGTTTCCGGTACCGCCGCGCCTATCTCAGCCGCAGTTAGTCCTGAAAAAATGGATATTATACCTCCAACAACCCAAGCCGCTACTGCTATTTTAGGGTCTAATCCTGCGGCATTCAGTACCGGGGTTGCCTTAAAGAATATACCTATACCTATTACTACACCAACCACCATTGAAAAGGCGACGAAAAAACCATATCTTCCCTTTAAATTATCCCTCACGCTAACATTCTCCTTTATAAATTGATTCTATCTCTATTAGATATATTACCATCCATTTACCAGTTGAACAAGAGTTATGTTAATTTTTTTTAACTTTATATTAATTTTAAGATTTCCGATAGTTAATTTTATTTTAATCAATGATTGGTCAATTCAATTAGAAAAATAATAAACCAGTGAATAATCACTGGTTTTACTTTGAGATTAATTTATTTTTGATTATTTTGGAGCTTTAAAATATATTCCGTTCTTTCCTGATTTCTTCACCTTATACAAAAAGCTATCCGCCTTTGAGATCAGAGAGTTCAAACTTTCATCCGTAAACTCCACAACTCCTCCGCTTACTGTTATCTGCCTTCCTTCTATGATGTCTATCTTTCCTATTTCCTGCATCAACTTTTCCGAAATTTTTACAGCCTCCTTGATGCTTAGCTTTGGGAATACTATCAAAAATTCTTCACCACCATATCTGCCCACAAAATCTTCTTTCCCTACTTTGGAAAGTATGGTCTCCGCTATCTTTATTAAAGCTTTATCGCCCATTTGATGGCCATAATTATCATTTATCTGTTTGAAGTTGTCCACATCAAACATAAATATGGAAAAGGTCTCATTTATGTTTATTTGAGCCTCCAGTATATCCAGTATTTTTTTATGGTTGTACAAATTTGTCAAACTATCCCTGGTGTATATCATTTCTAGAAGTTTGTTCCTTTCTTCTAACAACTCCTTTTTTTCGTGGTCAGAAGTGATGTCAAATATAGCCCCTATAAGTCCAGCGAGCTCCCCATCAGCATTCAAAAATATAGTCTTATAAAATTTTACCCTCTTTTTCTCCTCATTCTTATCCAAAACCTCATACTCATATATTTGTACCCCTGGATTATTAAAAAGCTCCATGTCTTTGGAGAAGTACTCTGCTGCTTGCTCTTCTCCAGATATTTCAAAAACGCCCTTGCCCACAATCTCGTCCTTACTTTTCCCTAGAAACTCTTCAAATTTCTTATTGCACCCGATATATGCTCCATCAGTGTTCTTATAAAATATTGGAATTGGCAGTATATCTATAGTGGTTTGATTGATTTCTATATTATCTTCTATAGCGTTAATCGTCTTTTTATTCCCCATATATCATACTCCTTACTCTATGTTAATTTTGTTGTACTCCCCTGCATCAGTCCTTCTAATTCTTCAGCTGACATTGGTTTCCCAAAATAATAACCCTGGATTATCTCTACACCTATGCTCTTCATAAATTCATACTGAGCTTGGGTTTCCACGCCCTCTGCCACCACTTGCATTTTGAGAGTTTTGGCAAGATTGCATATCATCTTGGCTATAGTCCCATCATCTATATCCGGTATGTCCATCACAAATTTCCTGTCTATTTTTAGCTTGTCAACGGAAAATGACTTCAGGTACCCCAGGGAGGAGTACCCGGTACCGAAATCATCAATACTAGCGCTTATACCGTTCATTTTTAAGTTTAGCAGTTTGTCCTCGACTTCTAGTATGTTGCTTACCAGGGCGCTTTCTGTGATCTCCACTTCCAAAAATTTTGTTGGAAGTTGTATCCTGTCTAAAACTTGTAATATATCCCGCACTATGGCCTCGTTTTTAAACTGAACGGACGAAAGATTTATTGAAAGTTTTTTCAGCTCATATCCATCGTCCAACCACTTTTTGAACTGCCTCCCGGATTTTTCAAGAACCAGCATCCCCAGCTCGTGCATCATGCCATTTGATTCAGCTATCGGTATGAATTTCATTGGAGAGATTATCCCGTATTTTGGGTGTTTCCAACGCACTAAGGCTTCTAGTCCTACTATCTCTTTGGTGACTGTGTTTACCTGGGGCTGATAATGGACCAAAAATTCATTTTTTTTAATTGCCTTAGCCAGAGAAGTTGTCAGTTCAAATTTACTGTCCAGATCATTTCTAAAATCCCGGGAAAAAAATTCCAGTCCCATGACTTCTTTGTCTTTCGAATACCTCAAAGCAGTCTGAGCACTCTGCACTATAGTTTCCAGATCTGCACCATCTTCTGGGTAGACACTTATCCCTATGTTAACAGTTATATTTATCTCCTTGTCACCCACTTTAACTGCTGTCTTAGACAAGTCTAAAATTTTCTGTCCCAAAGCCCTTAAGTTTGTCATATCCTCATTCTTCAAAATGACTATTGCAAATTCGTCACCATTCATTCTGTACAGCTTAGTATAACTACCACTTATAGACTTCAGCCTTTTCCCTGTAACTTTTATAATCTCGTCGCCGGCTCTATTCCCAAGGGAGTCGTTTATAAATTTCAAATTATTAATGTCGATGTACACTAGTGCAAAACTGTTGCTGTGTGACTTGGAATATGATATGGTCTGTTCTAAATACCTCCTGAAGTCACTTTGGTTTCGTAATCCGGTTAAAGGGTCAATTTTTTCAAGTTTTGTTATCTTGTTTTCTTTTTGTTTTATCTCAGTAAGATCCTCTATTATAATCACGTAGTACTCAAAATTTTCTGAACATCTTATCGAATTTATAGAAATCCATGCAGGAAAAACTGAGTTCTTTTTCGTTTTTAAAAAAGCCTCTTTTTCATAAAATCCATTATTTTCCTTAAGAGCTTTTGATATACTTTCAATGGTAATATTCGAGTATAAGATGTCCTGTATGTTTTCTCTTACCAGTTCTTCCTGCTCGCACTTTAAAATTTTACACGCAGATCGGTTCACCTCTAGAATTTTAAGATTCTTATTAATCAATATAATGCCCTGTTTCAGAGTTTCAAATACCTCAGCTTCTATGGCCAGCCTTTCATAATATCTATTTTTCTCGGTGATATCGTTTGCCACAA
Source organism: uncultured Ilyobacter sp. (assembly GCA_963675185.2). GTDB lineage: Bacteria > Fusobacteriota > Fusobacteriia > Fusobacteriales > Fusobacteriaceae > Ilyobacter_A. Next base: position 446,506 of record CAXXOH010000003.1, on the reverse strand, counting down.
CCCCTATTGAAAATATCTCCCCCAGTTCATTTCTTATCGGGAATTTAGAGGCGAGAAAAACTCTATCTTGCCCGTTTCTATCTTTTAATCTAACCTGCGTTTTTATATGCTCCCCTGTTTCTAAGATTTTCATGTCCTGCTCTTTAAAATTTTGGAGTTGGGATGCCAAGAACATTTTTTTTATTTTTTCATTGCTGTTGCAGTCGGTATCCTCTATACTGCAAAACTCCGACGCATTTTTATTTAACATTATATATTTTCCAGAAAGGTTTTTTATTCCTATTAGCGAGTCGGTGCTACTTATAAGCGCATTTACCAAATTATCTGCTTTGATTTTTTCTGAATCGGATTTTTTCATCTTCATCATTTCATTCATAAGGGTAATATATATTATAACTGTGCTGATGCTAACAAAGATTATACCCTTGTATGTCTGCAGGTTGGTTAGCTGGCTTAAATCATTTGTGTAGAACATCAGTATCTTGTCAGAAAACCTGATCCAGGCTACTCCAAAAATAAAGTATGCTGCTGCCACCTTTAGCAGAGGCTTAAGGTATCTTTTCATAGATGTTTGGCTCCTTCCCGTGGGCAATTACTATTCCTAATATATTTTAGTCGCACTATAATATATACCATCAAATTCTATAAAGACACCTATATTTTTTACTATTTTACTAACTAACTCAAGTCGCTACTTAATTAAATAAGCAATTAATTACTGAATTTATCTAATTTTTTTTTGGCAACAGAGTTTCACAGAGCTGGCAAATATAAGCTTCACAGAGAAAAAATTTTAAAATAAAAACATTTTTTGTCACGAATCTTCACGTATCACACGAATCATTCAAAAGATCTAATGTCTAAACTCTTTTTTGTTACTCCATGCAGCTCTGTGTCCAAAATATAATTTTTTATTCGTGTCCATTCGTACGATTCGTGACTAAAACAAATGTTTTCTATTTCTATAACTTTAAATCAACTCAATACTTTAAATAAAGTTTAGATACATATAGCAACTCAGGTTAAACAATTAAATTGTCTCTTTATATTTGTAAAATTTGCATTTTCTTTAAATTTAATTAAACATTTAATGGAGGAATACAATGGAATCAAAATCTTCTACAAAAAAATATCGGCATGGTAGACTGCAATTCTACCCCATGGCTTTTATAGCCTACACACTTGGAACTATAACGGCCTATCGAAACTTAAAAATGTTTAATTTGGGTGTTTTTCTCTTAGGATACCTAATCATATTTTTAATAGGACTTACCACAATGCTCACAAATGAATACTACGATTACCAGACGGATAAATCAAATCTGAATCTTGGTTTTTTTACAGACGGGTCCAGGGTATTAGTTGAAGAAAAACTTAGCTTTAAGGAGATAACGTATGGAATTTCAGCTATATTTATCCTGATCTTGATTTCAACTTTTGTGTTTTTTCAAATTTTTTCTGGTTCTTCACTATCTGTTCTTTTCCTAGTTGTAATCGGATTATTTTTAGGAATTGGCTACACTGCACCTCCATTGAAATTTTGCTACAATGGGTTGGGGAGCTTGTCATCGCTATAACACACAGTCCATATGTAATTTTATGCGGCTACTTTTTCCAAGGAGGAAACTTCTATAATCCCATACCATGGATTTTTAGCGTACCACTTTTTTTAGCTATATTTGCGGCTATAACTCTTGCTGGAATTCCGGATTATGAAACTGACGAATCAGTCTCAAAGAAATCTCTAGCTATAATCTTTGGAATACCCAATGCTTCGCTGATAGCCATATCTTTTATCATATTGGCTGCTGCGACCAATCTTTTATTCAAGGACTTTAAAACACTTAATCTTGTATTGAGAACTTTAATCCTGATGTCTATACTTCACGGAACGATCCTCGCTGTTAAAATACGGAAATTCATACTGAAAGAAGAATACTAATAATATCATGCTGCTGGCACTAACCTATGTGCTTTGGTATGGAGTTGTCCCGCTCGTATACTTTTGGCTGGGATGAAAATATTAAACACATAAAAAATCTATCTAATTAAATACCGTGCAGTAAAATAATCTTCGCTGCTTGTACTTCCCATCAGTTGGGTAAACAATAAAAATTAATAACCAAAAAAGGAGCAGCTCAAAAGCTGCTCCTTTAATTTACAATATACTACCATGATTTTAAACATAAAAAAAGCTGCCTAATAGGCAGCTTAGGTCACTTGCTTATAAAGATTTAATGTTAGAAGCTTGAGGACCTTTTTGTCCTTGAGTTACTTCGAAAGTAACTTGCTCTTCTTCTTCTAAAGTTTTAAATCCATCTTTTTGAATTTGAGAAAAGTGTGCAAAGTACTCTTTTCCATCTTCTCCAGAAATAAATCCAAACCCTTTTTCTGCATTAAACCATTTAACAGTTCCTTTAATCATTATAATACCTCCATAAATTTTGTATTGAAATTTAGAACAAATTTTAACTAAATTCTTACAAAACTTATAAAGCATTGAATGAAAATTAGAAATAAATTTAATTCCGAATTACTATAATTATAATATCATACATATTAAAAATAGTCAAGATAATTATTCTTAGTAAATGTTTATATTTTTATATAGTATAGAAAAATATAAGCATCTTTATTTTTTTCTGCTTTTTAATTTCCGAAATTTTCAGCAGTTTTTCATTCGCAGATTAGTATATATCTTTTAAATGTCCCCTTAGTGACGGTACACCTGTCCACTATTTTAAAGCCTGCATTTAATATCATTTGGTCTAAATTTTCAAATGCCACCATTATCATTTTTTTAGAAATTCTTCTAGCCGTGTTTATTATATCTTGCTGCACTTTTTCAGTTGTATGACTAAACAACCCGTAGGGGATGTCTATTATAGATGCCTCATAATACTCTTCTATCTCGTGCATATCTTTATTTATAACTTTAGCTTTCAGATTGTAGTGCTTTAAGTTCTCGTTTGCATCTTCTACTATCTTTGGGTTCAACTCGCATCCCGAGATATCGTACCCCATTGACAGCCCCTCTACCAGAGTCGTCCCCACGCCGCAGCAGGGGTCTATTACCCTTATCTTGTGGTTTCCTCCGGTCGCTATATTTACCACCGGCCTTGCGGTCCTCACGCTCAGGGAATTTGAGTAGGAGCACGGCTTGTTCTCGTGCAGCTGCCACTTGCAGTCGTTGTTATTGTTTATCCCCAGAAGCCATCTCCCGTTGTACTTTGTGACGCCGAGTATTGTTTTAGGTGCCGTCATAGAAGAATTCCCAACTATTCTGAGCCCTATCTCCCTTATACTTTTCAGTCTATCTTCGAATTCTACGTTTCCTTTTTGAAGCCTTAGGTATTCGGCTTTAAAATCATCTAAATGTATCCTGTCCGCCTCCAACTCCGCCAGGATCTCCTCTAGGCTGTCTTTTTCATAGATTACATCCAGCCTTTTCTTTATAAACGTACTGTTGGAAGGGTTAAACTTCCTGCGGGAGACCAGCACCTTATCCTCCGGTTCCTTGCCAAACAGCACCCTCATCTCCATCATGCAGAGTTCCTTTTCAAACGTGGGGTAGTTTATCACGTATAAATATTTTTTTACTTCTCTCATATTTCCACTCCTAAAGTAAGTACGCAAAATAAAAACCCAACCAAGCAGTCGGGTTAGTTAATGATTATACCATAATTCTAGTTTTATATGTAGGTATTGTTTTCTAAATAGATTTAAAATTATTAAAAAATATTATTGATAAAAAATTCCAGATTGTATTTATTTTTTTAAAAGTCCAATACCATCTCCGAAAGGCAGGAGAGTAAATCCTGGATAGTTTTCATAGAGGTAGTCTATGAACTCGTCCAGCTTTCTCACTATAGTCTTGAACCTTTTCGGGTACTCCTTGTACAGGTACCCCCGAAACATTATGTTGTCTATGAAGATTACCCCGCCTTCGTTTAGAAGCCTGTATGAATCCTCGAAAAACTCCTTGTACTTCCCCTTTGCCGCGTCTATGAATATAAAGTCGTAGCCGTGGTCCAGCTTTTTTATCTCCTCCAGGCCGTCACCCAGTATCTGGCAGACGTTTTCCAGACCGGCTTTTTCGAAGTTTTGCTTGGCCTCAAGGTACCTCGTCTCGTCTATCTCTATGGTTGTGAGCTTTCCGCCATACTTTTCGGCGACTCTTGCCATTATAATCCCTGAATACCCTATGGCAGTACCTATCTCCAGTATGTTTTTAGACCTGTTAATGTCCACCATGAACTCCAGGTATTTGGCTACCTCTTTGGTCACTATGGGCACGTTGTGCTCACTTGCGTACTCCTCCATTTCGAGTATCAGCTGGTCATTTTCCACTATTTTAGAGACTATATACTCGTTTGCCTGCTTCAATTCCTCTAACATGTTTCCTCCGCCTGTTTTTTCTTCATTTTTACTATATAAAATCCGTCAAGATAAGTTTCCCTATAGTCTATGATCAGCCCGCCTAGCTCGTCGAAATGCCCCTCCACGTTTTTCGGTTTCTCTATACTGGTAACGCTGAATTCATCGTGGTTTTCGAGAAACCTTTTCACGTTGTCGGTATTTTCTTCTCTGAATATGGTACAGGTACTGTACACCAGTACTCCGCCCGGCTTAAGATTCTCGGCTGCTGCTTCTAGTATGCTGTACTGCAGTCTGACAAGCTCTTCCACATTGGACATGTCTTTATTGTATATCGCCTCTGGCTTTTTCCTTAGCACTCCGTATCCGCTGCAAGGGGCGTCAACAAGTACCCTGTCGAACTCCACTTTTAGGTTGGAGACATCTCTGGCGTCTAAAAGTCTGGCGTCCACTATATGTATTCCCAGCTTCTGCATGTTTTCTTCTATGAGCCTGAGTTTATGCTCGTGTATGTCAAGGGCATATACCTTCCCTTTGTTCTGCATAGTGCTTGCAAGAACTGCAGTTTTGCTTCCTGGAGCACTGCAGGCATCCAAAACCGTCTCTCCCGGCTCGGCTCCTATATACTTTGCTGCCAGATAAGAGGACCCGTCCTGCACGATAAGCTTCCCTTCCTTGAACTCGTCGGTGTCTAGTATAGAGCCGCTGTCGATATAGAAAACCTCACCCACCTGCTTCAGTATATTTATCCCCAGCTTTTCTGCAAGGGCTTTAAATTCCTCCTCAGAGTACTTCAGATTGTTTATTCTGACGCTCATTTTAGGCGTTGCCTTGTAGGACTTCATAACCTCTAGGTAGTTTTCTGGGTACTCCCTTTTCAGCTTTTCATAAAACCACTCCGGGCAAGAATAAATGATGTCATATCTGCCTTTGCTCTCCAACTCCGCAATGGTTTCCTCGTCCCTAAAGAAGTTTCTGAGCACCCCGTTTATGAACTTCGAGATCTGTATCCCGTATTTTTTCTTTGCCAGCTCAGTGGCTTCCCAGACAACTCCCTTTTCGTCGCTGTCCATGAAAAAACCCTGGTAAATAGACAGCCTCAACAGGTTCTTTATCCAAGTTTTTTTTATTTTTTTGGTTCTCTTCCCTATCTGGTAATCTATAAAGATAAGGTTCCTTATCACGCCGTAAAAAACCTCGGTAACGAATCCCTTTTCTCCCTGGCTAAGCTTGTTCTTTTTGAAGTAATCGTTTAAAATTATATTGGAGTACTTCCCCTTATCGTATTCCTCCAAAAGCTCTATTATCCTCAGCTTTACATTCATTAATTTCTCCTTTTCGAACCTCGTCAAGCGATTTCCTGCATGGGCCTAACTTTGAGGCTTTATCCACTCACTCTCTTTACCAGTGGTATAATTTTTCTTGAACTCCTCTTTAAACTCATAAAATCTTTCCTCTTTTATGGCTTTTCTGGCGTTCTCCATCATTTTTATAAGGAAATATAGGTTGTGATAGCTTGTAAGCCTAGACCCCAATATTTCCTGAGCTTTAAACAGGTGTCTTATATATCCTCTAGTGTAGTTCCTGCACACATAGCAATCGCACCCCTCGTCTAGAGGTCTCTTATCGTGGGCATACTTTGCATTTTTTACAACAAGCCTCCCGTATTTTGTAAATACAGTACCATGCCTTGCTATTCTGGTGGGCTGCACGCAGTCCATCATGTCTACCCCACTTCCAACTGCCTCCAGCATATCAAGTGGCTCACCTACACCCATAAGGTATCTCGGTTTATTTTCTGGAAGTTTTGGTACTATATGGTCTAGTATCCTGTACATGTCTGAAGTTTCCTCACCCACTGCCAGGCCACCTATGGCGTAGCCTGAAAAATGATCATCCATCTCGTACAGCTCTTCGAAGCTTTTATCCCTCAAATCTTCGTATATTCCACCCTGGACTATGGCAAAAAGCCCCTGTTCGTCCGGCCTGTTATGTGCTTCTATGCATCTTTTGGCCCATCTCGTGGTCCTTTCTATAGAGGGGATAAGGTAATCTCTAGGAGATTGACCTGGCGGGCACTCGTCAAAAAGCATTACTATATCCGATCCCAGGTTGTTTTGTATCTGTATCGATTTCTCCGGCGAAATAAAGTGTTTCGACCCGTCTATATGGGAACTGAAATAAACTCCCTCTTCTTTTATCTTCCTCATGTGACCAAGGCTGAAAACCTGGAACCCTCCGCTGTCTGTAAGTATCGGCTTGCCCCAGTTCATAAACTTGTGCAGCCCGCCGAATTCAGCCACAAGCTCATCTCCTGGTCTCAAGTACAGGTGATATGTATTCCCCAGAATTACCTCTGACCCTATCTCTAGAAGTTCTTCCGGCGTCATTGTCTTTACCGTGGCCTGTGTACCTACAGGCATAAATACTGGCGTTTCTATCTCTCCATGCGGGGTCTTTATTTTCCCCACCCTTGCTTTTCCATTCTTATTAAAAACCTTATATGTAACTGGCAACATCTAATGCAAACCTCCTAAAAATATATCACCCTATTATAAACTGCTTTTTATTTTATTGCAAATACTAAATTAATTAATGTTGTTCTCCTTACATCCTTTTTCTAGGTATTAATTTGCTGAATCCACATATTTTTCATGCTTCTGTTTTTTGTCACAAATTGCACGAATCTTCACTGAAGCAGAAAACAATTAATTTTTTTCTACTCCCTGTGAAACTATTTATTCCTATTATAGAAGCTATGTACCCAAAATATTATTTTATTTTTTATTCGTGTCAATTCGAGGCTAAAACAAGTATTTTTACTGTTGAACTTATATAAACTCCAATAATTAACTAAATTAAAAAGCTGGCCTGAAAAGCCAGCTACCTCTTTATCTCAACTACATCCTTTAACTTGCTCATATGGGATATTAGCCTGTTGTACGATTCTTTGTCGGATATCTCTATTGTAAATTTTATATTTATACATCTTTCCTTGCTAGTGGTCCTATTTATAATGCTAGAATTTACCCCTACTATATTTATCTTATGCTCAGCTACTAAAGTTACCAACTCCATCAGTACATTAGGCCTGTCATAAACGATTACACTGAAAGTAAAGGCATATTTGTTTACCTTCTTTTCAATAACACTCTCATCCCAATTAACCTCAATCTGCCTATCAGGATCGTTTTGTACCATGTTCTGGTAATTTGGGCAGTCGTTCCTGTGTACCGCTATGCCGGATCCCCTTGTTATGTACCCGCCTATGTTATCCCCAGGAAGTGGAGTGCAGCACTTAGCAAATCTTATCAGGGTGTTGTCCACTCCTTCTACCACTATTCCATAGTCATTTTTTTTCTTTTTGCTCGTCGTCTTCGAACCTATCATATCTTCTAACTTCAAGTCTTTCTTGTCAGAAGGCTTTATCTTGGCGACTATATTCTCGGCTTTTAGCCTACCCTCTGCCACCTGAAACAAAAGCTCTGTGACAGTAGGTAGATGGTGTTTTTTTATGTAGTCCAGTATAATCTCGTTCTGTTCAAAATCTTTATAGGAAATGTTGTATTTCGAGAGCTCTTTTTCCATCATTTCCTTGCCAAGTTTTATGCTTTCTTCATACTTTTGCTCCTTCAGCCACTTCCTTATCTTACTTTTTGCACCGTGTGTTACAACTATGTTAAGCCAATCATTCCCAGGTCCCTTAGCTGACTTGGATGTGATTACCTCCACTCTGTCTCCGTTTTTTAGTTTGTAGTCTATGGGTACAATCTTGTCATTCACCTTTGCCCCTATGCACTTATACCCTATCTGTGTGTGTATATAGAAAGCAAAATCCAACGGAGTTGCCCCAGTCCTTAGCTCAATTACGTCCCCTTTTGGAGAAAAAACAAAAACGGTCTCGCTGAGTATGTCCCCTGTGACTGTTTCTATGAACTCTTCAGAGTTATCAGTCTCCTGCTGCCACTCCAGTATCTTCCTCAGCCATGAATAAACATGGTCTGATTTTGCAGAAGTCTTTTTCTCTTTGTAGGTCCAGTGGGCTGCCACACCCTCTTCCGCTATCTCGTGCATCTCTTCGGTTCTTATCTGTATCTCCAAAAACTTCCCTAGAGGTCCTACCACGGTGGTGTGTATAGATTGGTAGCCATTTGATTTCGGCACCGCTATATAGTCCTTAAACCTTCCTGGCACAGGAGTCCAGAAGTTGTGCAGTATCCCCAACACATGGTAGCAATCGCTCTCGTTTTCAACTATTACCCTTATAGCTATTAAATCATAAAGTTCCTCAAAGGTTTTGCCCTTTTCAAACATTTTTTTGTAGATACTGTAAAAATGCTTAGGCCTTCCGGATATATCCCCGTTAACGTTTTGTTTTTTCAGCTCATTTTTCAATAGCTCTATGACTTCAGTTGTGTAACTTTCTCTTTCAGTTCTTTTGGTGCTTACAAGTCTAACTATTTCCTTGTATATTTCAGGCTCAAGGTAGTATAAGGCTAAGTCTTCTAATTCCCATTTTATTCTCGCCATCCCCAGTCTATGTGCTAACGGGGCAAATATTTCAAGGGTTTCCAGTGCTATCTTCTTCTGCTTTTCCGCCTTCATGTACTTTAGGGTTCTCATGTTGTGAAGCCTGTCCGCGAGCTTTATTATTACAACCCTAACATCTTTTGCCATGGCCACTATCATTTTTCTTATGTTTTCGTGCTGTTTCGTGGTACCTTCTGGAAGTATGCTTAACTTGGTAACTCCGTCCACAAGATCCGCTACCACTTCTCCGAAATTGTATTGTATATCGGCCTTGGTTATATACGTATCCTCTATGACATCATGCAGTATCCCGGCTACTATTGTGTCAGTATCCACCCTCATATCTATGAGTATTTTGGCCACTTCTATAGGATGTACTATATACTCTTCCCCTGATTTTCTAAACTGCCCTATATGAGATTCCTTTGCAAATTCATAAGCCAATAGAATCTTGTTCTCGTCCACTTTTAGGTTGCTTTTCTTTATAGCCTGTAAAAGTTCGCTCTTATACCCCATAATAATTCTACTCCCTAATCCATCTTAAAATTTAGTAACGCAAAACTAGACAAATTATCCACAAATAATAACTTACCCAGTTTTGTGTTTAAAAGGAGCGACACTTGGCGCCGCTCCAAAAAAATCTTCTAATATTTTACAATTGAAAATACGCTGTGGTCCCCTAATTTTTTTCTTCCTTCCAGCGCTTCAAGCTCGATTAAAAATGCTAGCTCGATAATATCTCCGCCAAGCTTTTCAACCAGGTCTACCATTGCTGCAGCTGTTCCTCCTGTAGCAAGAAGGTCATCTACAACTATCACTTTAGATCCTTTTTCTATGGCATCGATATGCATCTCTATCTCGCTTGACCCGTATTCTAGATCATAACTTGCAGTGACTGTTTTATATGGTAGTTTCCCGGATTTTCTTACCGGTACAAATCCGCATCCTAGATTGTATGCAAGCGCGGCACCAAATATAAATCCTCTGGCGTCTGCACCTAAGATATAGTCAATCTCTTTCCCTGAATATCTCTCAGTGAAAACGTCTATAATGTACTTTAGCGCTTCCCTATCTTTAAGAACTGTCGTAATATCCCTAAAAAGTATCCCCTCTGTCGGAAAGTGTTCTACATTTCTTATAAGCGCTTTCAAATCGATATTTTTGCTTGCCAAGTTTTTTCCTCCTAATTTATTAAGTTTTTAAAGTTCGTCTTGAGCTACTCTCAAAACCTCTTCTATACTTGTTATGCCTTTTAAAACTTTCTCTATACCATCACATATTATAGATTTTATATTCAAATTTTTCAACACTTTTTTTATCTCGGATATACTTTCATTTCTGTTTATGAGTTCCCTTATGCTTTCATCTATGGTGACTACCTCGGATATCACGGTTCTGCCCATGTAGCCGCTGTTCTTGCATTTCTTACATCCAACCGCCTTATAGACCTCATATTCCTTGTCGATATCTAGTTTAAATTCCGATACTTCGTGACCTGCGAGAACAATTTTTTTCTTGCAGTGTGGGCAGAGTTCTCTGACTAGCCTCTGGGCGACTATACCTAGAAGAGATGATGATATCAGGAAATTCTCTATCCCCATATCAAACAACCTGTTTATAGTCCCGGCCGCTGAGTTAGTGTGCAGGGTTGAAAAAACCAGATGCCCTGTCATAGCCGCTTCTATGGCTATATCCGCTGTCTCCTTGTCCCTTATCTCCCCTATCATTATTACGTCTGGGTCCTGCCTCAATACAGAACGCAGCCCCCTGGCGAAGCTTAGTCCCACACCTGTGTTAACCTGTACCTGGTTTATTATCTTTAGCTGATACTCCACCGGATCTTCCAGGGTTATTATGTTTTTGTCCATGCTGTTTATCTCATTCAATGCTGCATAAAGTGTGGATGTCTTACCGCTTCCTGTTGGGCCGGTTACGAATATCATGCCGGTTGGCTTCTTTATGAGCTTTCTCAAATCTTCCAGGTGCCCTTTTGAAAAACCGAGCATATCCAGGTTTTTAGTGACGCTGGACTTATCTAGTATCCTTATGACTATCTTCTCCCCAAATATTGTGGGAAGCGTGGATACCCTGAGGTCTATATCCCGCCTGTCAATTTGAAACTCTATCCTGCCGTCCTGCGGGATACGCCTTTCAGATATATCCATTTTAGCCATTATCTTTAACCTGGATACTACGGATAGCTCAAGTTCCTTTGGAAGTTTCATTGCCTCAAAAAGTATACCGTCTACCCTAAATCTTACCCGAACCTCATTTTGTTCACTTTCTATGTGTACGTCACTGGCCCGTTCCCTGATAGAACGCTTTAGTATCATCTCAACTATCTCCACTACAGACGAGTCCTCGAGCTCCTCTCTGAGAATTATCTCTTCCTTGAGGTAGCTTTCAAGGGCGTTCTCATCGTCTACTCCTATTTCTTCCCTATAGTTTTTAGCTATAGATTTTATGATGTCGTCCATGCTGGATATAGCCGGATGTATCTCCAGGCCAGTTTTTGCTTCTAGCTCATCCAGGGCGTATATATCTAAGGGGTCCTCCATCGCCACGTGCAGGAGGGTCCCGTTTTTCATAAATGGTATCAGCTTGTATTTTACCGCTAGGTCTTTTGGTACTATGGACAAGACCTCCGATGTGATTACTATCCTCTCAAGCTCTACATAGGCTATCCCCAACTGATCTCCCAATACCTTTATTATGTCCTCTCTGTCGCAGTATCCAAGCTCAACCAGTATTTCCCCGAGCCTTTTCCCCAATTTTTTCTGCTTTGCCAGTGCTATCTGCAGCTGCCTATTGTCTATTACCTCCTCTTCTACCAGGAGGTCTCCCAGTCTTTTTCTTATTATACGTGACATACCCTACTCCCATCTGTTCCCCAAATACTGTATACACCTTTCATGAGAGGTGAAATACTCCTTTAATTCCTTCTTTATATTAGGGTAGACAGTATACTCGTCTATTCTGTCTATGGGGATATATGCAACATCGCTTAATATCCCCTCTTCGCCCAATTTTATCTCGCCATTTTCATGCTCAACTTCGAAAAATATGTTAACTATGTGCCTCGAACTGTCCGGAGCTATTGACTCCGATATGAAAAGCAGGCTCTTTACACCTATATTCAGATTCACTTCTTCTTTAAATTCTCTTTTTAGAGCCTCCTGAAAAGTTTCCCCATAGTCCACTCCGCCTCCAGGCAAAAGCCAGTACTTTCTCCCGTTTTTCTGATGGGCTATCATCAGAATTTCTCCATTGTTTTCTAACACCCCTGCCACTCTGACTCTTATCTGCTTCATATCCCCTCCCGCTTACCTCTAAGTGGTTTTAAAAATAGAAATTGATGTAGCGTTTAAAAAATATCTATTCTCAGTCTTCTTAAGATCGCTGTATATTTTTTTTGCTATGTATGTAGCCGGGTATTTATGATTTTTCAGCAATACATCCCTGATCTTGTCCAAAGTCAGGTTGACGTTGGATATATAAGGGTGTATCGTTATGAACAGATCGCCGCCGGCGAGCTCAGTTTTTATCTCTCTTACTTCCATTTTCTTGTTGTTGCCAAGCTTCTCCCTTGTTGTATCAAATTTCCTAAACTTAGTTTCTTCCACCACACACATCAGCGGCAGATTTTCGCCTATATTTATAAACCTGAACTCCTTATTTTTTACATCGTACAAAGTTAGTGTAAGCGACACGTCCTTTACCCTTTCTGCATAGAGTACCCTATTTATCTCCTTTACCGTTTCTTCTAAAGATATGTCCTCCTTTGAGTAAAGCATCCCCTCGATGAGACCATCTATTTTTTCTAAGATGAATAGTGAGTCAAATTTTTTATAGTTCGTATTTATAAAGCTGGTGAAGATTTTTCCAGATGCTATTTCGCGTACTTTAAAGTGAGAATTTTTAAGGGCTGTATTTTTTTTGTTCCTAAAGGATATATCAAAATACTTGTTTGTCTTGTTTTCCGTGACAAGCAGCCTTTTTTGTATATTTTCGTAAATATCCTTCTCTTTTTTTGTAGCTTCTACATCTATTTTGACCTGTAAATTTTTAGAATTTTCCAATATTATCGCAAGTATTTCGTTTAAAGAAAGGGTGAACCTGATTTCAGGCATTGTGAAGTCTCTGTTTTTGTTCATCAGCAGCAGAGCCCCTATTGTCTCGCCTTTTTGATAGATAGGAATTTTCATTAAGTTTTTTATATTTTTTCTGATCTCTACCGGTAGCAGGTGGTAGTTATTTAAATCTTTTAGGTCATTTACGTAAAAACTTTGGTCGGTTTCGTTTTTAGAAAAAATAATGTTTTCTAATCTTTTCAAGAAAACAAAATTTATTTTGCTGAGCTTTTTATCAGAGCTGTAAAAGTTGGATATGTTGACAGTGTTCTTGTCATAATAGTATATCAAGCCTGCACTGACATTTAACTTTTCAGTAAGCGCTTTTAAATAGGTCTTTTCGAAATTTTTTTGATCGAATTCCCCTTGCACTTTCTTCATCATATCGTAAAAAAGAGTCACTTCGTCGTACCTGTCGTTTAGTTCTATCAGCCTCTCCTCTAGCTCTTCATCCTTTTGAACCAGTTTATGCTTTAAGTCGTCCTTCTCATACTCGCATATGGAGATCTTTTCCCTAAGTAGGTCGGTTTGATATATATTTTCAGCCAAGTTCGTGGTCTCGTGGGCTATTACCTCTATTATCTTCATTAGGGTGCTGTTCGTGGTGTACTTGTCGATATTTTCTCCATTCAAAAATATATACCCGTGTTTTCTAAGTGGATTTTCCAAATTTATAATCAGTTTGTATCCGCTTATCTGGTTTATACTGTGGTTAAAATAAACTCCGGAAGTAAGTTTTTTAAGCTCCTGGTATACCTTCTCGTTGAATGCCACACTCCTAGAAAGTTTCACATACTGTTTGTACTCCTCTCCGACGGGCCTGAGTATAACTAGGTCTTCTATGCTGAAGTTTTTTTCAAGCAGGTAGAGCAATTCCTCGAAAAACATGGAGTAATTTAGCTTGGTGTCTATGAGGTCCTTGAAAATATTCATAAAGGAGTCCAATACCCTCTCCTTGTTTAAAAGGCTCTCATTAAGGTTATTGACCTCCTCTATTACGCTTTTTAACTGATACTCCTTCAGTTGGAACCTCGTAAGGTTTTCCTTCCTCAGTTTCTCCACCTCTTTTTTCTGGTCGTCTATACATCTAGCAAGCTTGTTTATCTCTTCGTTAAAATAGTATTCAAAATCTATGAATGTTTCTACACCCATTATAGGTTTTGAATAGGTATTTTCTATGCCGTATCTTTGATTTATCCTCTTTACCTTATCTATAAGCTTTCCAGAATAGAGCCTAAGCCTTATTCCAAAAATTACATATAGACATACTAAAAGTATTATCTCAAATGAATATAATATTATGTACTTTTGTATATCCAGCGTAAATATTTTTATATAATTTATTATGAAATTCGGTAGAATCGCAAAAATAAAAAAAATAACCAGCTTATAGAATAAACTTATTTTCCACTCTTTCATCCTATTTTTCCTGCCCTTTTATATTACTTATTGTTTTTTGAAGCCTTCCGACCTCCTCTTTTTCTCCAAGTTTTTCAGCTACCTGAATCTTCAGATTGAGGGTATCCAGGTGGTACTTGTACTTGTCAGAAAGAAGGTTTAGATATAGTTTGGATTTTTTATAGTTCTCAGCTAAATAATAATAATTAGCCAATTTGAAGAATACTGCTTCATTTCTGTCTACATTGAGTGTATACTTCTCTAAAACGTCTATAGCAGAATTTACATCATTAAATTCACTGTATACATATTCACTGTATAGCAGTGATACGTCAAGAGCCCTATTGTACTTATTATAGACTTCATACAAGTACATATACCCCTTGTTGCTGTTCCCTTTTTTCTTGAGCGTATCCACATACTTTTGAGTAAATTCTGCATCTATATAGTCGGTTGTACTCAGCATATTTTCAAAATAATACAGAGCTTTATCATAATCTCCCATTTGATAGTAGTTAAAAGCCCTTACCTTTTGTATCTTCGCCGTTATGGAATCCGGTGATAATTTTTGTATTTCAGCCAGTGATTTCTCATAATCCCCAGTTTTATAGTAGAGTATAGCCAGGTTGGAGACTGCAAACGGGTCATTCTCCTCTATGAGCAGTACTTCATTGTAATATCTCTTTGCCTTATTATAATCGCCAAAATTGCTGTATATATATGCCATCTGCCTCAATACAATGAGGTTTTTCTTGTCTTTTTTGTACGCCGATTCAAATTCTTTTAAAGCTTGAGTATAATTACCTTCCTGCGACAAATTGATCCCCTTTATAACCAGGTACTCTGTTTTGCTCCTCTTGCCGGCGTTTGTGCATCCTACCAATATAAAAGCTAATATTAATATCGCTAAGTGAGATTTTTTCATAGATTAGCCCCCTATTTTTTTTTGAAATTATTTGGTAATATGGCTCCTCCAGATATTATTAGTTTCACAGCTTCATCTACCTTTAGATCAAGCTCTATCACTTCCCTAGTGCTCATCATTATAAACATTCCTGAAGTGGGGTTAGGAGATGTTGGGATAAATATATTCACAAGCCTCTCCTCGCCGGATATATTTTCAAAATACTCATTTTTATAATTCGTCAAAAAACCAAGACTGTAAATGCCTTTCCTAGGGTACTCTACCAATACGACCTTCTGGTACGCCTTGCTAGAGCCCGAAAGAATCATATCGCTTATCTGCTTTAGGGTAGCATAAACCTGCTTTATTATCGGGATTTTAAAAAATATGCTGTCGAAGTATTTCGCTATTTTGTGTCCCATTACATTTCTCAATGTTACACCGACCAAAACTATTATAAAAAACAAAATTACAAAGACTGTCAGATAAACACTCCACTTAACTATTAATTTTGCTACGTAGTCGTCCTTAAAATAATTTTTCACCAAATATTCTACTATGGTACTTACCGGGATAGTTTTTTCTATCTTTGTAAGTAAAAAATCCCATATTCCTGAAAACAGATAAAGCGTTATTATAAGTGGAAGAGATGAAACCAATCCAGTTAAAAAGTATGTTTTCAGTTTTTTCATTCTTCCTCCTTATTCAAAATTTCGATTAAGACCTGATCAATCCTGTGCTTCTCTGTTTTTAATATCCTTATCTTTATATTGTCGCTTTCAAGTATGTCGTCCTTTTCGGCAACCCTACCTAAGGTTGTCTGTATGAACCCACCCAAGGTCTCATAGTTTTCTGATTCAGGGATGTCTGTCTGCAATTTTTTGTTCAGCGTCTCCACGTCTATCATAGCGTCTACCTTATACTTATAGTCGCCGAGCTTTCTGATATCATCTTCCTCTTCGTCATATTCATCTTTTATCTCGCCGACTATCTCCTCTAAGAGGTCTTCTATGGTAAGCATGCCCACAGTCCCCCCATACTCGTCTAGGGCTATAGCTATGTGCACCTGTTTCTTCCTAAATTCATCTAGGAGCTCGAAAAGCGGTTTTGTCTCGGGAACGAAATACGCGTCCCTCACAAAGTTCCTTATCTCTTTTGATGTTTGCCCCTCTTTTACCACATTTAATAGATCCTTTATGTAAAGTATCCCTATTATATTGTCTATCCTCTCCTCATACACCGGTATCCTGGAAAACCCCTTGTTCACTATCTCATCCCAAACTTCGTCTATGGTCTGGGCCCCCTCTAGGGCGAACATGGATGTCCTAGGCACAAAAACCTCCTTAACGGCGGTGTCTCCAAATTCAAATATAGAGTGTATCATCTCTTTTTCTTCTTCTTCTATGATACCTTCTGCTTCCCCTACATTTACAAATGACTTTATATCATCTTCGGTTATCATCAAATTTTCATTGTCTATTCTTATTCCAAATATTTTGCTGATAGTCTTGGAGATAAACATAAGTACTATAATAAGCGGATAAAGTATAATAGAAAAATAGTATATAGGCAGGATTACTATCCTAGATACAGTATCAGAGTAACTTTTAGCCACAATCTTAGGCGTTATCTCCCCGAAAACTAGAATTACAAAAGTCATCACCAGAGTGGCTAACGCCACGGCGTTGCCCTCGCTGTCTTCCCCTATTATCTGAATCGCTAAAACAGTTGCAATTGAAGAGGCCAGTATGTTCACTATATTGTTCCCCAAAAGAATTGCAGTCAGTATCTCGTTAGGTCTTTTTAACCATCTTTTTAAAAGTTCTGCTGCTTTTATATTTTCCTTTTCGACCACAGAAAGCTTAATCCTTTTAAATGCTGTCAAAGCTGTCTCTGAAGCCGAAAAAATTCCTGAAAGAAGTATTAATACAACTAAAATAATACTCTGCTCATATGTATCCAAGTCTTCGTGCACCTTCCTTATTCATAAAATTATAATTTAAAATTACAAAAACATAGTGTGACTATGTTTTTGTAATAATTATTTAAAAACACTTGTTTATAAGGTCTGTTTTAGTTATTATCCCTTCCAAATGGCTTTTGTTTCCTATAAGAGCGTATTTATAGTCCTCTTCTACAATCTTAGTCACTACCTCTTCTAGATCGGATTCCTTTTCAACCAAAAGGTAGTCTGTATTCATTATTTCCTCAGCTTTATAAGCCGTCAATTTTTTCAGTCTTTCCTGAAAATGCTTGCTGTGAGGCAGGGTTATGAACAAGTCCCAAAATGCAACTGTAATCGGAACTGGGGCTTTTTCCTGCTTTACTAGGATATCGTCTCTTGTGACCACACCTATAAGCATGTTATTCTCTATTACAGGCAGCCTCCCTATTCCTTTTTCCTGCATTATCTTTAAAATTTCTTTCAAATTGGTTTCTTTATCTATAGTTATTAAATTAGTGTTCATGATGTCCGATATTTTCTTCATATGCCCCTCCTAAATTACTGTAATTTTATCATAAACCACCTTATAATACAACGCCTATTTTATGTAATCCGGCAGCGTATATATCCAATTTTTGGTAGCTAATTCATAGTCCAAAATCTCCTCTTTTTTAAAAAAGAGTTCGACCTCTCTTTTGGCGCTATCCGAGGAGTCAGATGTATGTATTACGTTTTTACCTGTATCCAATACATAGTCACCTCTAATAGTTCCAGGAAGGGCTTCTTCTGGTCTTGTTGCCCCGGCCATGCCTCTCATTATTTTTATAATATTTTCCCCCTCTATCGCCATGGCCACCACCGGTCCTGCTGTTATTCCCTTTATAAGTTCCTGAAAAAACGGCTTACCCTGATGTTCTGAGTAGTGTTTTTTTGCTAACTCCTCGCTTATCTGCATGAGCTTCATCCCGACTATTTTGATGCCCTTTTTTTCTATCCTAGATATAATCTCCCCTACAAGCTCCCTTTGAACGGCTCCAGGTTTGATCATGACAAAGCTTTTCTCCATTAATAGCCCCCTTTTGTCAGTTTTTGTTAGCAATTTTAATTATATTATACTACACATAATACAATTTACAAAACCACAAATAAATTCCTTCAAAAAACAAAAAACACCTTGTGGTGTTTTTATGCATTGGTGTCTATAAGAATTAGTTTTTCTCCTTTTTTAACCGGCTTGCCGTCTTGGACTAAAATCTTTACAACCTTACCGCTTTTGTCAGTTTTTACTTCATTCATAAGCTTCATAGCCTCAACTATACAAAGTGTATCACCTGCGCTTACCATGTCACCCTCTTTTATAAATGGGGCCGCTCCTGGTGCAGGAGACTTGTAAAAAGTTCCTATCATTGGAGAATCAACTGAAGGGTAAGTTTCGGTAGCCGATACATCTTCCTGTTTTGCATCTATAGATTTTGTAGCAGCAGCTCTAACTGGTGCCGCAGGAGCTGCCATGGAAACCATGTTCGGCTGAATAACTGAAGGTGCCAAAGAAACCGTTTCTCGTTTCAAAGTTACCTTAGTCCCCTCACTCTCTAGGGTTATCTCCTCTAAGTTGTACTTTTCTATATCACCTGCAAGTTCTTTTATCAACTTAGTATCTATTTTCATTTATCCTCCTAATTATTTCCTATTATTCTTAAGTCCTTTATGCCGCTGAGTTGCCTTATTTTTTCTAAGGTGCTCTCGATTTTTCTCAGTGAGTCCTCAGTCGTCTGTACAGAAAGAGTAGCCATAGACATCCCATCTATTGGTATATTCTGGATAATTGTCAAAATATTCATCTCAGAATCAGCTATTATATCTAGTATGCTAGAAAGAACTCCTGGTTTGTCGTACATGGATAGGTAGAGGCTAAATACCGTGTCCCTTCCACTTTCGAAAAAAGGCCTTATATAATCTTTATATTTATAATAAGTACTTCTACTGATACCAATCCTTTTTATGGCTTCATACTTTGATATTTTTTCACTTTGGACAAGATCATTGACCGCTATAACTTTTTGAATGGAAGTAGGTAAAATTTCCTTGTCTACTATGTAGTACTCCCTCTTAACCTTTTTATGATCTATTTTAATCACCCTCTATAAAAATAATTCATCAAAATTTATAGTATCATTTTTCAAAGGATAATTCAAGTTTTTTATCTTTTCCAAAGTCTAGTCTTTAGACATTTTGTAAGCTTTTAAAGTGTTTTTCATAAGCATAGCTATAGTCATGGGACCTACACCACCTGGTACAGGAGTTATGTAAGACGTTTTCTTGCTGACGTTCTCAAAATCTACGTCTCCACAAAGCTTCCCGTCGCTATCCCTGTTTATTCCTACATCTATTACAATGGCTCCCTCTTTCACCATATCCTCTTTGAGGAACCTTTCCCTTCCAACTGCAACTACTACTATCTCAGCTCTTTTTATAACCTCTTTTAATTCCTTTGTTCTACTGTGGCAAACTGTAACTGTGGCACTTTCATTTATAAGTAGAGCAGCTAGAGGTTTACCTACTATGTTACTCCTACCTACTATCACGATATCTTTACCAGAAAGTTCTACGCCAGTTCTCTTTAAAAGTTCCACAACGCCGTATGGAGTACAGGACTTAAAGGTGTCATCCCCTATAAGTAGTTTTCCAACATTCTCTGGATGGAAACCATCAACATCCTTTTCAGGTGTTATGGCGTGTATTACCTTTTTTTCATCTATATGCTTTGGAAGCGGCAGCTGAACCAGGATGCCGTTTATCTCATCCTTATTATTCAAGGTTTCTATAAGTTCCAAAAGTTCTTTTTCAGAAGTAGTCTCAGGTAATACATACTTTTCTGAGTGCATTCCAAGGGCGTTGCAAGTTTTTTCCTTTGAACCAACATAAACTTTAGAAGCAGGATTTTCTCCTACAAGCACCACGGCAAGCCCCGGCACCTTCCCGTCAACTTTTTTTATAACCTCTATCTCTTGTTTTATTTCCTCTTTTATTTCATTTGATATCTTTTTCCCATCGATTAGATTCAAAATTTATTCCCCCTTAACAAGTATTCTTTCTTTCCAATAGTTTAATTCCTGAAGTTTTGCGTACAGGTCTATATTTTGAATAGCAACGCTATCAGGTGCTTCAAGGTTAACAGGCGTAAAGTTTAAAATAGCCTTTATTCCAGACTTAATAATAAAATTTGTAACCTCTTGTGCAGCATGTTTAGGAACAGTCACTATAGCTATCTCTACCTTCTCTTTGCTTTTTAAAAAGTATGGTATCTCTTTAATATCCCTTACTTTTAGCCCCCTAACTTCCGTACCTATTTTATCAGGTGAATTGTCGAATACCCCGACTATGTTAAAGCTCTCTTTTGTAAATTCAGATTCGGATATAAGGGCACTCCCTAGCCTTCCAAGTCCTATTATTACTATGTTGTTTGTTTTGTGTACCCCTAATATTTTTTCGATGTCACTGTGCAGAGTTCTTATCTGGTATCCCTTACCTCTTACCCCAAATTCTCCAAAGTTAGATAGGTCTTTTCTTACTTGAGCTGCTGTAAAACCCATTTTATCAGCCAACTCTTCTGATGAGATATAATCCTCAGGAGTTAGATTTTCCAGACATCTCAAATACTTAGTAAGCCTTTCTATTACCTTTGGTGAAATTTTAATTTCCTTCATTTTCAATAGCCTCCTCAACATGCTCCAATTCTATTTAGTTCTCTTTAAACCTGTCTCCAATTTTTACAAGATTCCCATTTATAAGATCGCTGCCTAATATTTTTTTCTTGTTTTCAGGTTTTGCTGATTTTATAAGCAGGCCTCCGTTTTTGGCTTTGACTACAGGGCCGATATTTTTCACTATATCCACTACCTCGCCCAAGTTTCCGCTATACTCTTTGTCCACTTTTTCCACTTCATATATCTTAAATATTTTCCCATCTAAATAGCTGTATGCTGACGGAAATGGATTCAGTCCCCTGATAAAATTGTATATATTTTCCTTTGTGTCCCTCCAGTCCACAAGGCACTCCTCTTTTTGAATTGGCTTTACGAAAGTCGCCTTATTGTGATCTTGAGGAGTTCTCGGAGCCACGCCTTTTTCTATGAGGTCCACGGCCTCCATCAACGCCTTGCTCCCTATATGTGCCAGCCTGTTATGAAGCGTCTCCAAAGTATCTTCCTCGTATATAGGAGTCTTTTTCTGGAGTATTATGTCGCCTGCATCTAACTCTTCTGCTATATACATTATGGTGACCCCTGTTTCATCTTCCCCGTTTATTATAGCAGCATGTATAGGTGCCGCCCCCCTATATTTTGGCAAAAGAGATGAGTGTACATTTATCACCCCGTACCGTGGTATATCTATAAGCTCTTTCGGAAGTATTTTTCCGTATGCCACGACTATTATTAGATCTGGATTTAATTCCTTTACCGTATCTAGGGTTTCAGCTACCTTAACCGAATTAGGCTGATATACGGGAATATCGTTTTTAAGAGCGAACTCCTTTACCTGGCTAAACTTTATCTTTTTCCCTCTTAGATTTGGTTTGTCCACCTTTGTAAAAACACCCACCACATCATGCCTTTTATGGATTATTTCCAATGAGGGAACTGCAAATTCAGGCGTTCCCATAAAAAGTATTCTCAAAAAAATTCACCTCCGAAAATATTTGTCCTAGAGATACTCTATACTTATAAACCTACTGCTTAGATTAATCCAGCTCCTTCAGAGTTTCTTTTTTTAATTTTTGGAGTTTGCCACTCACAATTCTCTTAGCAACTGGTGCTATCTTGTCTACAAAAAGAACCGCATCCAAGTGATCGTTCTCATGCTGTAGAGCCCTTGACAAAAGTCCTTCAGCTTCCTCGGTTACCTCTTCCCATTTTTCGTTCATATATTTTATCTTTACTTTAGATGACCTTTTTACTTTTTTGTAGATTCCAGGTACACTCAAGCACCCCTCTTCGTTTTCCTCTGTTTCATCCGAAAACTCCAAAAATTCAGGATTTATAGCTTTCCTTATGTGGCCGTCCCCCAAATCTAAAACAAATATTTTTTTGTTTACACCAATTTGCGGTGCCGCTAGTCCTATACCATTTGCCTCATGCATAGTCTCCACCATATCGTCTAAAAGTTCTAGTATTTCGTCATCTATTTTTTCGACCCTATCGCACTCTTTTCTCAAAACAGGGTCTCCATATTTTCTTATTTTATGTATCATAATTAATTCACCTCTTTTACATCAAATTTATAGGGTCTACATCTATTATTATCCTAACACTGCTCCCTTTATAAATCAGACTTTTTTCGTAAATTGTTTTTTTGGCCTTGTTTATCTCCGACCTGTTACCTTTTATAAAAATCTGATATCTGTAGCGCTCCTTAACCCTATAGATTGGCGCTTTTATGGGCCCGTAGATTTCAAGCTTAGGATTTTTTATCTCTTCATAATATTTAAAAGCTACTTCTTCAAGTCCGGATTCATCCAGGCTCGAAATTATTATGTTTATTATTCTAGAAAATGGCGGGTATTTTAGTATTTTTCTATTCTCGATCTCATCCCTGTAAAAGCCTTCATAGTCGTCTTCTATGATTTTTTTTATTGCGTAGTTATCAGGTTGGTAGCTCTGCACCAATACCTCTCCCTCTTTTTCTTCCCTACCGGCCCTGCCTGAGGCCTGCGATACGAGCTGAAACGTCTTCTCACCAGCCCTAAAGTCTGGAAAACTCAATATAGTATCGGCGGATATTATCCCCACAAGGGTCAAGTCTGGAAAATGCAACCCTTTTGAAATGACTTGGGTGCCTAGCATTATGTCGTATTTTTTATCTAAAAAGTCATTATATATCCTGTCATAGCTGTCCCGCGCTTTCACGCTCTCGGAATCCACTCTGATAACCCGAGAATGTGGAAAATGCTTCTTTACCTCCTCTTCTATTCTTTCGGTTCCCTTTCCGGAATAGCTTAGGTTTTCACTCCCACATGAGCTGCATGTTTTTGAATAAGTTTTGGAGTATCCACAGTAATTGCATTTGTAATTCCCGTCACTCCTATAGTAATTCATTGTTATTGAACAGTTCGGGCACATTTCCACATGGCCGCAATCTTTACACTGTATGTAAGTCGCATATGACTTCCTGTTTAAGAGTAGCAGAATCTGCTCTTTTCTCCTGAGCCTGTTGGATATCTCTTTTAGCAGCTCCTTACTAAAATACTGGTCGCTCTCATTTTTCATATCCACCAGCTTCAAGCTCGGGAGTCTAGCTTCGTTATACCTAATTTTCAGCTCCAAGAGCTTAAAAACTCCTGTTTCGGCATGGTAATACGACTCCACTGAAGGGGTGGCCGATCCCATAAGAACCTTCAATCCTTCCAGCTCAGCCCGTTTTATCGCCACATACTTTGCATTGTACCTAGGACTGCTATCCTGCTTATAGGTAGTCTCGTGCTCCTCATCTATTATTATGTATTTTAAGTTTTGTACCGGAGCAAAAATTGCTGATCTTACTCCGAGTACTATATTTTTGTCCCCTCTGTATATACTGTGCCACTCATCGGCTCTCTCCTTTGCAGTCAGCCTGCTGTGGAGCAGAGCCACCCTATCTGCAAATTCAAGTCTGAACTTTTTTATCATTTGAGGGGTTAGCGATATCTCCGGAACCAGAAATATAACTCCTCCTCCGTTTTTAAGCGCGTCCTTTATAACGTCTATATAAATCTCCGTTTTACCGGAGCCTGTAACGCCTTTTAATAAGTAAAACTTGTCTTTGCCGTTTACAATTTCGTCTCTTACAACTTCTTGTTCAGGTGTGAGGACTTTTTTGTAATCTATTTCCTCATGCTCTAGCTCTTGACAACCTACAGTGTACTCCTTCTCTTTAATAACTTTTTTCTCTTCTATAACTCCCTTGGATAAAAACTTCCCTACGAGTTCCTTACCATATCGTTTTACCAGGGTATCTTTCCCTATCTCGCGTTTTTTTGAAATATATTTTAAGAAATCTCTTTCTTGGTCATCCAGGGGGATAGTGCTAGCTTTAAATATGTACCTGTGCGAATAGGCCGTTTTAAGATTTTGTGGGTAAGCCACACTCAGTATTTCCTCAAAACTGCAAAGATAGTACCTTTGTATCCAAAGGAATAGTTTTATGAGCGATTCCGGAAACCTGATACTTCCTTCGACTCTTCTTTTTATTGGTTTCAAATCGAACTCATACTTTCTCTGCTTTTCCTCGGATATTATGAGGGCGGTTCTCTCTCCACGGCCAAAAGGGACTACAACCTGTTCTCCCGGGTAGTACTCCTCTTTTTCATCTATATACGTGTAGAACTTGTCACCTGCACCCTTTAATGAAAGTGTGTAATACCTCATGTTTCCACCTAATTTTTTACTAGATTTTTGTATGCTAATATCATGGCCCTGGCCTTGTTAACTGTCTCTCTGTATTCCCTTTCAGGAATTGAGTCATAGACAATCCCGGCTCCAACCTGAAAGTACACTTTTTCACCTTTCTGCACGAACGACCTTATTATTATGTTGAAGTCCAGGTTTCCATCAAAATCGATGTATCCTATACTGCCAGTGTAGTAACCCCTTTTGGTCGGCTCCAGCTCTTCTATTATCTCCATAGTCCTTATTTTGGGTGCACCGGTTATGGTCCCGCCTGGGAACATAGCCTTTAAAAGTTCAAACCCGTCACAGTCTGGCTTCAATTTTCCGACCACGTTAGACACTATATGCATAACGTGGGAATACCTTTCTATAACCATAAATTCGTCTACTTTTACGCTTCCAAACTCGCACACCTTTCCAAGGTCATTCCTCTCCAAGTCCACGAGCATGACGTGCTCTGCCTGCTCTTTTTCGTCTAACACCAGTTCTTTTTCCAGCTTTAGGTTGTTGTCTGTATCGCCCTTTTTGATCCTCCTGGTTCCAGCTATAGGTCTTGTCTCGGCGGTTCTTCCATGGAGTTTTATAAGTCTTTCCGGAGACTGGCTTATTAGCTTAAACTCCTCCAGGCACACATAGGATGCGAACGGGGATGGGTTTATCTTTCTGAGTATCTCATACAGCCTAAATGACTCATCCCTGTTTATTGGAGCTGAAAATCTCTGGCTGAGGTTTACCTGAAAAACGTCCCCCTCTTTTATGTAGTGCTTGGCACACTCCACTATCTCTTTAAACCTCTCCTCGGTGATGTTTGAGCTGAAATTTTCCAAGTCGTGCCACTCTATATCGCTATTCTCTATATTCGGCTCTTCTCCCAAAATTTCTAGGTTCCATCCTATCTCTTTACCGAGGTTGTTTATCTCATGAAATTCGTTGCTGCTTTCATCCTTTACCACTATGAGCTGCGGCAATACAAAATAAAGATCTTCTAATCCCAGGTCATCTCTCGCAATATTCGGCAACCTTTCTATATAGCGGTTATAGTCATACGAAACAAGGCCAACAAGGCCACCGGAGAAAAAATCTCCACTTTCGTAATCACCATAACGGTCCTTGTTTAAAATTTCTCTTATCAGGTCCTCAGCATTTATCTCCGACGGATTCCCGTTTAACGTGGTCACGCCGTTCTTAAGCCTCACCTTTTTTGAAAAATGGGAAACTATATATGAATAATTCTCAAGCTTAGAACTGCCTGGAGAGTCAAATATTATAAACTCTTCAGCGAATTTATCCATGTTGGTTTTGTAAAAATCAACTATTGAAAAGTCTCCCCGAACTATAAACTTCTTCACTGTTTCTCCCCTAATTTCAATTTTATTTTTTTGACATTTTCCATGCCTTTTCCAACTTCTGGATACTGGCTGACTATTACCCCTTGCCCTGAAATTTCTATCTCTATATCCATTTTACCCAGTAGCTGCAAGGCTTCTTTTAGGCTCTTGCCTCTCAGGTTTGGCATGTACTCCCCATAATAGGTTTTGTTCTCTCCCTGTATCTCTTCTATGTTTATATCAGCTAACTCCCCTACTTTTCCCGGGAGTAAGTTCTTATAAGCTATTATCCTTTTTGCGACTTCTCTGAAAACCGGGGCCGCGACCCATCCTCCATATTTTAAATAGGTATATTTAGCCTGTGGCTGCTCAACCATTATAAGTATAAGATATTGGGGATCAGATACCGGGAAAAAACCTATGAACGAAGCGAGGTACTCTCTGGCTAGGTATCCACCCTTGCCGCTTATCTGTGCGGTACCGGTTTTCCCTCCGATTCTATATCCCTCTATTCCGGCACTCTTACCTGTACCTTCCAAAACTACATTTTCGAGTATGGTTTTCATCTTGTTTGAGGTTTCTTCGGAAATCACCCTGCCTTTTTCTACAGGTATATTTTTTCGTACCGTGACTCCGGTGGAATCTTCTACTCTGTTTACTATATAAGGCCTGTAAATTTTCCCACCGTTTATAACCGCTGCAAAAGCTGTAGCCATCTGAAGTGGCGTAACCGCTATCCCCTGCCCGAATGACATGGTTGATTTCTTCAGCCCGCTCCATTTTTCATGCGGCAGTTGTCTCGGCTTCAGCTCCCCGGAAAGGTCTATTTCGGTTCTGTCGTAAAACCCAAAATTCCTCAAGTATGTTTCAAATCTGGCATTGTCCACCAGATCGGATATCATTACCATCCCTATATTACTCGAATTAAGTACTATATCCTCTGTTGTCATGTTCCCTATATATTTATGGCTGTCTCTTATCACCTTGCGGTGCTTAATTATCTGCCCTTCGTTGTAAAAGTTGGTGCTCGGACTTATAACCCCGTCATCTAGTTCAGATGCGACTATCACTGGTTTCATTATAGATCCAGGCTCATACTGATTGTGTATTAAGTTATTCCTTGTATTAGCCAGGTTACTGTACGGAAATGATGCCATAGCCAGTATTTTACCAGTCTGAGGATCCATAACTACACCGCTAGCACTCTTTGCTTCCGTCTGTATAAACTGTTTTTTCAACTCTTCGTTCAAGATGTACTGTATATTATAGTCTATCGTGAGCTCGACATTCTTCCCATCCTTGTAATCCATAGGATTCATATGGTTGAATATAGGCAGTTTCAGTCCCCTAGCGCCTGTATAGTAGGCTTTATTCTCTAATATTTTGCCTTTTAAGTAGCTGTCGTATACTTTCTCTATACCGTATACCCCAGACTCCTCTCCATTTTTACCCAGTGCAGTATATCCTAGTATATGCCTGAAATACTCCTCGTTTGCGTAGTTCCTTTTCCCAAATCTCCTAAAAAAGACCTCGTTGTAATTTATATTGTAAGTTTTTTTGATTTCTTCTATTTTTTCCTTCTGGTCCTCGCTTATCCCCTTTGCTATTCTAAAATAACGTTTACCGCTCAAGGCGAGGGAAGCTATCCTTTTTTTTACTTCCTGCAAATTTATATTGTTTACTCCATATATTGCCCTTAAAATCTCGTCGCTTTTTTCTAGCTTTACAAATCTTACCGGGTCGATTGCAAGGTCGTATATATTAATCTCATACGAAAGGTCCTCACCGGTGGATGCTACTATTTTCCCCCTTATCCCCTTTTCGTATACTACACCCTGACTCTGTTTTTCTGCCATCTCTTTAAATTTTTCATAATTGACCACCTGTATCCTGAAAATCTGGGCTATGGCAATCAGAAAACAAACATTGGCAATGTTTGAGAAAATTATCACCCGTCTTTTGAAAAAACTGTAATCTTTTAACTTCTTGATAAAGTTTAATTCCAGTATAAGTAAAACTGCTAGAATGACAAAAATTGGAAATATCCCCCTGTCAAAGAAAAATTTTCCCAATTTATAGATAAAAAAAATGCAAATCGAATAAACCAGCAATCTCCTAAATCCGAGTTTTTTCACATTATTCCTCCCTACTGATTATATCATACTTCCAACCAATTTTAAATACTCTTTTTCTATGATGTGAAAAATTTCTAATTTATCCAGTTTTCTACCTTCGAACGAATTCGCCCACAGCAAACCTTTTTTCATGAGAGAGTTTGTGATAAAAATACCATCTGCATGTTCTAATTCCTCTTTTTTAAAGTGCCCTTCCTGAAAAGAGCAACCCACTTTTCCCAGTATCTCTATTATCTTGCCCCTCGTCACCCCGTTTAAAATATTAAGGTCCAGCGACGGGGTTTTAAACACACCATCTTTCACAAAAAATATATTACTTATGCTGCCTTCAGTTACCTCACCCATTCTGTTGGTAAATATCCCCTCATAGAGACCGTTTTTACTGGTTTCCTCTCTTGCGAGTACATTTGCCAGATAGTTGGAGCTTTTCAAAAAACCCAGCTCATTCTGGTAGTATCCATTTATCCAACCTAGTTTTACCCCTTTTTCCTCATACCGGTGCTGTATTTTTTCCACCTTGACATATACATCTCTATCGCTTACGAGCATTTTTATTAAAAATTCCTGTTCTATTTCCAGACCGCTCCTCTTTATGGTTTCTTCAACTATGCTTTTATAGTCTATTTTTCTGTTTATACCCAGTATTTCTAGGCTTTTCACAAGCCTTTCTATGTGCTCGTGAAAAAAAACCGGTTTCCCAGAAAGCCCCATAATGGTCTCAAAGCACGCCATCCCATATTGATAGTGTTTTGAACTAGTATCCTCGTCGTAAAATTTACCGTTTAAATACAGCATTTCCCTACCTTCTTAAATAAAAAATTAAAGAGGACAAAGTCCTCTTCAGTTTATTATATATTATCTTATCATAGATTACAAGCCCTATTTGCCCATGGATTTCTTCCAAATATGTTGGCAGTGTTTTGAAAATATGGCCATAGCTGAAAAGGAGCTTGTCATAAAATTTCTCCCACTTTTATACTCGGTAGAATCTTCATTTTGGAACTTGTAAAATGATTTTATCTCGCCGTTGGTGTGCCCGTCGCTCCCGAAGGTAGCGAAGAGGTCATATTTTTTTCTGATTTTTTTTGCTACAAGGTTTCTTTTTTTAGGTAAGGTGTGATTGTAGCTCTCAATAGCGTCTACCCTTTCAAGGATATCCTCTACATACGGGATGTACTTCAAGTAGTTTTTGTGGGCCAGACCGTTTATATGCGGTATGGATATAAACGATTCATAGGCCTTTAAATCCTCAAAATATTCCCCCACACCTCTGCTGGTCTTTATCATCCTGTACTTATTCCTGTACTGCTCGACGCTTTTTTTATAGAACTCCTCTAAATCCTCCGGTTTCTTAAAATACACCAGTATCTCAAATCCGTCCTTGCACCCCAGCTCTATGCCGGGAACTATATTGAGGTTCCCTCTTTCGTGGGCCAATATGTTGCTGGCTATCTCATTATGGTCTGTAATGCTAAGCAGGTGGGTCTTGTCCTCCAAGAATTCCTCTAAAAATCTGACGTCATTTAATCCATCTGAGACGTGGGTATGTAAGTGAAAATCCATGTAAAAATTTTTATATATGCGGCTTCTCTCCTTTTCCCATTTTATATACTTTTCAAAAAAATCCGATATTTCGAAATATTCCAACATAGTATCCCTCCTTATAGCAAGGGGGTCAAAAGTCTAGCCACTGATTCTTTGAATTTAACTACAAGCTTTCTCTTGTCGTACTCTTCCTGACTTAGAAGATGACTATCCTTAAGGTCCTCCTTAAAGCTTTCTTTTATTTTGTTCACTACTACCTCATCATAAATAAAAGCGTTTAACTCAAAGTTCAAGTAAAAACTTCTTATATCTATATTAGTGGTTCCAACTGTGGCCACCTTGTCGTCCACCACAACAAATTTGCTATGCATGAACCCTCCCTCATATATATAGCAGTTCGCTCCTAATTTCAGAAGTTCGCTGACATATGACAGGGATGCCCAGTATATAAACGGGTGGTCCGGTTTATTCGGCAGCATTATGTTTACGTCTATCCCAGACATGACAGCTATCTTCAGCACCTCCAGCATGCTGTCATCTGGTACGAAATAAGGGCTTTGGATGTATACACTTTTTTTTGCGTTACTTATCATTTTTATTATGCCGTTTTTAACTACTGGGTACTCCCAGTCAGGACCGTTGGCCACTATCTGCATGGAGGTTGTTCCTGTATTTGGTCTGCCTAAAATCTCTTTTTCATTTATCTCTACACTTTCTTTTGTTGTAAACTCCCAATCAAATACAAACTGCTTTTGCACTTCCAGTACGGCGTCGCCCCTTATCTTCAAATGGGTATCCCTCCAGTACCCAAACCTTTTGTTTTCGCCTATATATTCATCGCCTATATTAAATCCGCCGGTATAAGCCATCACACCATCAATAGCGAGTATTTTTCTGTGATTTCTGTAGTTCAACCTGAAATTCATATCCGGTAGAAAAGGTGGAAAAAAGCTCACTATCTTAGCTCCGCTTTTTTTGAGCTCCCTTATTCTCTTTCTTGGAAAGCCTAAACTTCCTACGCCATCGTAAAGTATTTTTACGTCTATTCCATTCTGGGCTTTCTCCATTAATATGTCGAAAATTACACTCCCCAGAGAATCCGCCTTTATTATATAATACTCCATATATATGTATTTTTTGGCATTTTTAATTTCACTTATCATATCGTCGAAAAGCTTTCTACCATCAGTAAATATCTCCACATTGTTGTTTGTGAAGTAGAGGGCTTCACCGTAATTTTCCAGGTATTTTACTAAAGAGTCGCCGTAATGACTTATGGCGTACTCATCTAAGTCATTTTTGTTCATGCTTATCCTTTTTAAATAGGCTTTCCGCTGAAGGTCTACATACTTTTTCTTTTTAATGAGCACTCTCTTCCTGAAACTTAGCCCAAACATGAGGTACAGAAAAAAACCCACATATGGTGTAAAGGCTAACACCAGTATCCAGGCTATTGTTGAGCTAGGGCTCCTTCTCTCGAAAAACACTATAGTTGTTATAAATATCATATTCAGAAACATGGTGACTAAAAATATATGCTCAAAGTTCATACTACCACCCCATCAAAATAAAAAGGGAGTTCCCCTCCCTTTTATTTTTTGAATTATCTTCGAACTTTCCTTTTTAATCGGAAAGTTTTTTTATTAGTATATCTGTTACTAGCTGAGGGTTTGCCTTTCCTTTTGAAAGCTTCATAACTTGACCCATGAGACCCTTCATTACCCTAGGCTTCCTTCCCTCGTCAGCATTCCTGTAGTCTTCTACCAATTTAGGGTTTTTCTCCAAGACCTCAGAAACCATGTTTTCTATAACCCCTGTATCGGCAACCTGGGACATCCCATCTTCCTTTACTATCTCTTCAGGATCCCTGTCGTCTTTTAGCTTTTTCTCAAACAGGTCTTTGGCTATTTTGCTGGATATTACACCCTTCTCTATAAGGCCTACTATTTTACCGAGATGCTCTGGCGATATGCTGAACTCCTCTATCACCTTCTGCTCATCTTTTAGAACTCTGAGTACCTCTGTCATTATCCAGTTAGCCGTCATCTTGCTGTTTCCAGAGTCTTTTGCGGCCACTTCGAAGTAATCCGCGAGTTCCACCTCTGAGCACAGTACTGTAGCATCGTATTCTGGTATAGAATAATCTTTTATAAACCTATTTATCTTTTCAACTTTTGACTCCGGCATCTCGGACCTTATCCCTTCAAGCTGCTCGTCGCTTATAACCAGTTTTACCAGATCCGGTTCAGGGAAATATCTATAGTCCATTGCCTCCTCTTTAGATCTCATAGTCCTCGTAACTCCAGCCTCCTCATCCCAAAGCCTGGTTTCCTGAACTACCTTTCCGCCGGCCTCTATTAGCTCTATCTGCCTGGCTATTTCATAGTCGATGGCTTTCGCAACGGCTTTAAAGGAGTTGAGGTTTTTGGTCTCAGTCCTGGTTCCAAAAGTTTCTTCTCCCTTTGGCCTCACTGAAACGTTGGCGTCGCACCTGAGGGATCCGAGCTCCATGCTGACATCGCTCACTCCGGTATATTTAATGGCGGTTTTCAGCGTATTTAGGTATTCATAGGCTTCTTCGCTACTGCTTATGTCTGGCTCAGATACTATTTCTATTAGCGGTATGGATGCTCTATTGAAGTTTATGAAGGATTCTTCGTCTGCATGGACGGATTTCCCCGCATCCTCCTCTATGTGGATTCTGGTTACCCCTATTTTTTTCTCCCTGCCCGAGTTAAGCTCTATATCTATGTGACCGCATTCTGCGTACGGCATATCAAATTGAGTTATCTGGTAGTTTTTAGGTGTATCTGGATAAAAATAGTTTTTTCTATCGAACTTACTTTCCTTATTTATTTTGCAGTTTAAGGCGAGTCCCGCCTTTATAGCATATTCCACAACTTTTTTGTTAAGTTTAGGAAGGGCTCCAGGGTGCCCTAAACAAATTGGGCATGTGTGTGTATTTGGATCGGAATTATCGTAGTCAGCACTACAGCCACACCACACTTTTGTACCAGTTTTAAGCTGGCAGTGAACCTCTAGTCCTATTACAGCTTCCCATTCTCTAGCCATCTATATTAAACCTCCATCTATTTTCTGCTTTATTTTATTTCTGGTAATTCTACCGTTCCCGATGCCCTTTCAAAGGCATCTCCAGCTTTTAGAAGCTCTCCTTCTCCGAAAGACTTACCGAGAAGCTGAAGTCCAACCGGCATACCGTATGCAGATCCCGCAGGAATTGAAAGCCCGGGAATCCCTGCCAAGTTTGCCGAAAGTGTGAATATATCAGAAAGATACATCTGTACTGGATCTTTTTCCTCGTCAAGCTGAAAGGCTATGCTAGGGGACGTAGGGGTCATCACAATATCCACTTCTGCAAAGGCCTTATCGAAGTCTTCTTTTATAAGCCTTCTCACCTGCTGTGCTTTTTTGTAGTATGCGTCGTAGAAACCAGCACTTAACACGTAGGTCCCTATCATTATCCTTCTCTTTACTTCGTCCCCAAATCCTTCACTTCTAGATTTTATGTAGAGGTCCGCTATATTTTCTGAGTTTTCAGATCTGTGTCCGTACCTCACTCCGTCATACCTGGCAAGGTTTGAACTAGCCTCAGCAGGAGCCAGGACATAATAGGTCGCCACTGCATACTTTGTGTGAGGCAGACTTATCTCTATGATTTCTGCACCCAATTTTTTAAACTTTTCTATAGACTCTTCTATTACCTTTTTGACCTCAGGGTCTATCCCATCTATAAAGTACTCCTTGGGAACTCCTATTTTCATCCCCTTTATGTCGCCTGTAAGGTACTCTGTATAATCAGGCACCTCTATATCTACAAGTGTAGAATCCATGTCGTCCATTCCTGAGATAACGTTAAGAGTCATGGCTGCGTCTCTTACCGTTCTTGTTATAGGCCCTATCTGATCCAGGGAAGACCCGAAAGCCATAAGCCCGTATCTAGACACCCTCCCGTATGTTGGCTTCAGACCGACTACACCGCAAAATGATGCCGGCTGTCTGATGCTTCCCCCTGTGTCTGATCCAAGAGATACGATCGCCTCACCTGCCGCTACAGAGGCTGCCGCCCCGCCAGAGCTGCCGCCAGGTACCCTGTCTAGGCTCCAAGGGTTCTTTGTCTCTTTTACATAAGAGGTCTTTGTGGTAGACCCCATGGCGAACTCGTCCATGTTTGTCTTACCTATTATTATAGCACCTTGCTCCTTTAGCTTTTTCACCACAGTGGCATCGTAGATGCCTTCGTAGTTGCAAAGTATCTTAGAGGCCGCTGTAGATGGGTCCCCGAGTGATACCATATTATCTTTTATGGCCACTGGTATCCCCTCAAAAGGCTTTAAGTCCACTCCGTTTGCTATTTTTTCATCCACCTTTTTTGCTTCAGCCAAAGCCTTTTCTTTCCTAAGAGATACAAAACTTCCCACCTTGCTGTCTACTTCTTCTATCCTGTTAAATATACTTTCAATCAAGTCTGTGGCGCTTATCTCCCTACTTCTAAGTTTTTCAGCTATTTCATATGCCGTTAGCTTGTAAAGTTCCATTTAGCAATTTCCTCCCATCATTTTTATCCAACAACTTTAGGCACTATAAACGTACCTGATTCACTCTGAGGAGCATTTTTAGTTGCAAGCTCCTGTGATAAAGATTCCTTTACTTTATCATCTCTCAAAATATTCTGCATCTCATTTGTATGGAAAAGAGGCGAAACATCGCTTGTATCCACTTCATTTAGAATATCTATATACTTTAGTATATCATTCAACTCGTGCTGGAATTTTTCTATTTCCTCATCCTTAAATTCCAATCTAGCGAGATTTGCTATTTTCAAAACTTCCTCTCTGCTTAAAGCCATATCTTCCTCCTTATATTTCAAATCTTGTTTGTAAGAATGTACTCGTTTATATCCTTGAAGCTCTCATACGGAATATACGGTATACTGTTTTCTTCGCAGTAGTTAGCCAGCCTTAGCCCTACCTTTGCAAAAACAAAATCCGCTACGTCTGCGCAGTCGAAGTCGGAAACCCCGTCGCCTATAAATATGACCTGGTCGTATGTTTTTTTGTACTTCTCCACCACAGACCTTTTGCAGATGCCATCGCGAGAATCTCCATTTTCATGTGGGAAAAAAACTTCCAGACTTCCGTCGCTCTTAAAGGCGATATCGTTGCTGTATATATGCTCCCTGGGTACAAGTATTCCCTCTTTTTTTAAGTTCGGTATAATATTAAAATAGGTACCTGCACTTACTATCCTGAAGTCATACCCAAGCCCAACAAATTCCTTGAAGTACGGGTCTAGAGGCAGATTTTTGCTGACCTCCTCCATATAGGTCGCCTCGTCCATGTCGAGGCTTTCCAAAAGCCCTTTTAGGTACTCCCGTACCCTTAGCTTTTCCGCTCTAAAGAGTCTTTGGTAGTCCATCAAAAGCTCGTAGTTGTGTGCCTCCATAAGAGTATCAGTAGAATCTTTAAAGCTTATTGTTTTATCAAAATCTATCAAAAATATTTTTTTCATACGCCTACTCCTAAAAATTAGAGCCCCTTTAAATAAGCGACCTCTTCTTTGGTGAGTTTTCTGTACTCGCCTATACTCAAATTCCCCAAACCTATGTTTCCTATCTTATCTCTTCTAAGGTATAATACCGGATACCCTATAGCTTTGCACATCCTTCTTATTTGCCTGTTTCTGCCCTCACGTATGGATATTTCTACCCAACTATCCAACCCGTCAAATCTCAAAATTTCCACCTTTGCCGGCAGGGTCATGCCGTCTTCTAGCTCCACGCCATCCCTGAGCTTTGCGAGGTCTCCACTGCCCATGCGCCCCTTGAGCTTAACCGTGTATGTTTTATACACCTTTGCCCTTGGGTGTATAACCCTGTTAAAAAGCTCGCCGTCATTTGTAAGTATTATAAGCCCCTCAGTGTCGTAGTCCAATCTGCCAACAGGGTATACCCTAGCATCTGTTTTCACAAGATCCACCACAGTCTTTCTACCCCTGTCATCCTTTGCACTGCTTATTACTCTTACAGGCTTGTTCAGCAGGAAGTACAGTTTTTCTTCGTCGGAGTTTAGCAACCCGCCGTCTATCATTATCTCATCTTGGTCGGATACCTTTTCACCAGGAGACGGCTGCTTTCCGTTGACCAGTATCCTCCCGTCCTCTATCATTTTGTCGACCTCTCTCCTCGAGGCTACCCCCTTTGAGGAGAGATACTTATTTATCCTCAACTTTTCCAAATCCGCTTTTCACCTCTTCGTAGTTTGGAAGCTCTTCCACTCTTTCTATGCCCATATACTTCAGAAAATTTTCTGTTATTTCGTATAGGTTCGGCCTGCCTATGCTGTCCAACTTCCCACAAACCCTCACCAGTTTTTTGCCCTCCAAGCTGTGCAGGACTCCGTCGGCCCCGACACCCCTTATCCCTTCTATTTCGGCTTTGGTTATGGGCTGCCTGTAGGCTATTATGGATAGGGTCTCAAGTGCAGCTTTCGAAAGTTTTTTAGGCTTGGATTCTGGGTTGAAAAATTCATACACTATCTTTCCATACGCCGGGTTGCTGGCCATATAAACTTTTTCCCCTTCTATACAGATATTTATTCCAGTATCCTTTTTCACCTCTTTTAACTGCTTCAATACATCGAGCATATCTCCCTTAGAAATATTAAAAAATCTACACAGATTCGCTATGTCTAGCTCCTCGTTTGCTAAAAAAAGTATCGCCTCTAAGTGCTTCAAAATGTCCATCTAAATCCCCCTGTCGTGCATCATTAGAAGATATTTACTGGCGATGCGTGAATCTATATACCCGCTTTTATTTAAATACTCTGAAATTATAAAATCATTTTTAATTATTAGTTTATTCAAGACTACAAGCAAGTTTTCATCCCTGTAGCCAAAAAAACGGTTGCCATATATCTGCCCCAAAAGGTCTATTGTAGCTTCACTTGTCCAGGAAATTACGTCTCCTCTGTAAGCCTCCATCTGTTTTTTTATCAGTTCATCCCGCTTTTTGGATGGCAATAATCCTATATATAAAAGGTTATATTCTGTTGCCGTAGTGTCAGCTGGCTGGCTCACCACTTCATCCCCTTGCAGATACCTCAAGTTGAAGTCCACCCTGAGATCTAGTAGTGGAAGCCTGTAGTTTTGAAATTCCTCTATCCCCAGGCTGTACAGATTTTCCATTGCCACGTACAAGTAGTAGTCAGTTCCTATCTCTCCGGTCCCCTCTATAGAGATTTTCCCGGACGCTAAGTCTGCCATCCTAGAAAATGCCCATGTACCAGTTATAGCTTCCCTGTTGTTGTAAAAAAACTCCAGGTCGCCAGTGTCTACCATATAGTCAGAGACTACGTAAGCCAAAAGAGCCTCCTCATAACTGCTGAGCTCTTTTTTCCCAGCCTTCTCTAGCACAAAGGAGAGCCCTTTTTTGGCCTCCTCGTAAAATGAGTACCTCATAAACGCCTTGGCTGCAAACAGCGTGCTCTCCACTGTTTCCAGTGAATTTTTCACATGGTTTGAAGCTACCTCTCCGTTCTCCAACTGCATGGTCTTTAAAAAAATCAGCTGCTGCTTTAGTATATTTTCGTTTGACCGGTACTCGGTGACACCAAGCCAGTTTGTCCAGTAGGATACCTCGTCTTCTGTAGACCATTTTTCAACCTTAGCTGCACCATTTGAGAAGTCCAAGACAAGTGTAGAGGTAACAGTTCTCTCTTTTAAGGAAAGTTTGTCCAATATCAAGAACCTGTCTTCTGTATATTTTTTACTCCTGCCTTCGACCATTTTCATTTTGGGTACAAATATATCATTATCGTCACTGAAAAAAAGTTTTTTGCCTTCCCCGTATGTAAACCTGGTCTCACCGTATACAAAGCCTCCAGGATAGTAGTTTAAGACGCCTATATCCTGCCCAGGATTAATGTAGTACAAAAGTTCAAACTCCCCCGTGCTAAGTTTGGGATCCACTTCGACGAATATGTAAAATAGCTCTTTCTGGAGCATGGACGGAACGTAATAGAGGTTCAGGTCGAATTTTTCTTCAGATGCAACAACCTTTACCATGCCGGTCCCATCTACATAAGACACACTTTTCAAAGAGTTTTTAATTGGATGTATAACTCCATCTATTGCAACTGCTATATCCAGGCTATCTACGGCAAAATCTGCCGACTTCAATTTACTCTTTACCCTTAGCCCTCCGCTGCTTTTCACCACCTCTGCTGCAAGCAGACCGTTCCCGGTGGTGAGGGTCTCCGTACAAAATACCAGTTTGAATGAGAGAAAAAACAAAAACATTATTTTTTTCATTTTTCCTCCTTTCGAACTCTATTAATAGTCAGTTTCAGGTGATATTATAACACCTTTGTATTCGTCAAAATTCTGGAGTAGAACCTCTATCCCGTTTACCACACAGTTCAAAGGGTTCTCCGCTATGGTAACCGGTATCTGCAGATTCTTTTCTATTTTCTTATCCAAATCTCTTATAAGGGCTCCTCCACCAGCCAAGACTATACCTTTTTGGTATATGTCTGCGGCAAGCTCAGGCGGAGTCTTTTCAAGGGTAACCTTAATTTCTTCTATTATCTGGTTCACCAGTTCTTCCATGGCTTCCCTTATCTCGCTTGAATGTATCTCGACATTTCTAGGGAGACCGTTTAGCATATTCCTTCCCCTTATCTCATACTTAAGCACCTTGTCGCTATCGAAAACAGTAGCTATATTTATCTTTATATCTTCTGCCGTTTTATCCCCTATGAGTAGGTTGTGCTTTTGCCTAACATACTGCATGATAGCCTCATCGAATTTGTCCCCGGCAACCCTAAGTGAAGTGGATTTAACTATTCCTCCAAGCGATATCACAGCGACCTCTGTTGTCCCTCCGCCTATATCTACTATCAGATTCCCTTCTGGCTCAAATATATTTAGCCCGGCTCCTATGGCTGCAGCCATGGGCTCCTCTATAAGATACGCCTCTCGGGCTCCGGCTTCCCTGGTAACGTCCACAACTGCTCTTTTCTCAACCTGGGTTACCCCGGCCGGAACGCATATTACTACTCTCGGGCTGGTCAAAAACTTTCTCTTGTGAACTTTTTTATAGAACTCCCTTAGCATCTTTTCTGTTATTTCGTAGTCTGCTATCACTCCGTTTTTAAGAGGCCTTACGGCGCTTATAAAGGCAGGTGTCTTCCCTATCATCTTTTTTGCCTTTTCTCCAACTTCATGTATATCCTTCGTCCTGTTGTTTACCGCCACCACCGACGGTTCGTTTAGTACAACCCCTTTGTTTTTTACGCAAACCAGG
Organism: uncultured Ilyobacter sp.; assembly: GCA_963675185.2. Taxonomy (GTDB): domain Bacteria; phylum Fusobacteriota; class Fusobacteriia; order Fusobacteriales; family Fusobacteriaceae; genus Ilyobacter_A. The sequence continues at coordinate 407,468 of CAXXOH010000003.1, read as the reverse complement.
GTGTTGGCTGTACCTAAATCTATCCCCAAGTCTTCAGAAAACATTCCCATAGCCTTATTAAAAAATTCAAACATTATGCCACCTCTTTATAATTTTTTTATTCTGCTCATATTAAAGCCGTTTTTTTTAAGGCCTTCATAAAACTTAGAAACGGGAAACCCCATGACATTAAAAAAATCCCCCTCTATCCTTTCGACGAAAATGCTCCCCTTGCCCTGTATGCCATAGGCACCGGCTTTATCAAAAGGCTCTCCGGTGGATATATACCAATCTATCTCGTCAGCGTCTAGCTCCTTGAAGTATACCTGCGTGGTGTCATGGTCTTTGAGCAAAAACCCTTTCTCCACATTTAAAAGGGTGTATGCAGTAACAACCTGGTGCTGCCTGCCAGATAGTGACCTGAGCATCTCTTTGGCTTCGTACTCGCCCTCTGGTTTTCCCAGAATCACGTCGTCTATCACAACCACCGTGTCTGCTGCCAGCACGTATTCCTTCGTGTTTTTCTGGGCCACCGCCACACACTTCTTGTAGGAGATGTCTTCTATCTTCTTTATTAACCCCTCTTTTTCGCTGTACTCGTCTACATCGCTTACTTTTATATTTAGTTCCATCCCCAGCTTTTCCAATATCTCTTTTCTTCTAGGTGATTTAGATGCTAGTATCATTGCTGCCTAACTCCTCGCTAATTTCTATATATATCTGTTTCGCCTTCTGATAGCCTACTTTTAGTTTTCCCTGCAGCTTTACGACAGAGATCTTCCTGTCTTTTTCGATTATCTCATAGGCCATCGCATAGCACTCGTCCTTGCCTGATAAGAACTTATCCTTGGCTATCTTTTCTGGACTCTCTTTTAGTGCCGGCTTTTCACCGGAGTTTTCTAGATCATCGATTATACTGTCAAGTTCATCCTCGTAGCTTACTTTTCCAACCTTTTTTTGAACTTCTTTCTCTTCTATCCCCACGGACTCGTCAAGATTTTCCTCTTTCTCACTTAAAATGTAAGTGCTTTCAACACGGCTAGCCTCTATAAGGTCTAAGTTTATATCCTCTGCTTGGGTTTGCACCGTTGCCTCTGGGGCTTCAATAATATCTTCGTTAACAACAACAGCTGACTCTGCTTTCTCTTGAGCCCCTATACTGCTTAACGACTCTGGCTTCTGGCTTGCAGCCCTGCTTTTAACTTTAGAAAGTTTTTTCATCTCCCTATGTTTTTCCCTAAGGGATTTTTTTATTTTTTTGGCCCTCAGCTTTTTAAGTTTTTTTTCCCTACGTTCTTCTCTACCAACCTTACTGAGGCAGTATCTTGTGTGCCTGACGAAACCTCCCATAAGTCTGCCAAAGAAAATAAATATCGAAAGAAAAAGTACTGTGCCGCTCACAGCAAAGACCGCATCACGGCCGAGTTTAAAGTCCAGGTAGTAGAAAATCGTCGTCAGGTACTCCCCGTAGTTGTTCTTGTTGAGAGCTATATCTATAAAGCTGTCCTTCTCCCCACCGCTTTGCACTATAAAAACCAGGAGGTTTGTCAGTACAAATGCCGAAAGGTAGAAGAATGCCAGCCTGGTCATATACAGTATCCTCATTTTTTTATCCTTGAGCATGTCCACAACCGCGCTCAGTATAAAATACAGCGGCAACATAAAAGAAAACACGCCTAATTTCTCGCTCACAAAGTTTTCCATTCTAGGAGAGATTAACTCGGCTAAAATGAAGACGCTTGCCACCATAAATTTGAATAAAACCCTGTAGATCCTTTTGTTCATCACGCCACCCGCCTCCACGAAAACTTTACTCTTAATTCTATCACAATATACCCCATTTTTCAAGGAGGTTTAAGGTATTCTGGAACTATTTTGGCTAAAGTTTACAACTTGTATTTTTTTATGTTATAATGTACTTATATTATAAAATCAGGAGATTTCCCTGTGGGAAAGATTTTAATATTGGCTGTGGTAATCCTCTTGTTTAACTTGGCTTTCTCGGCTGAACTCCATAAGGCTTAAACCCTATCTTCGTGTAGGAAATGGCGTCAGTTAGAATCTCAATTTTTTTCCGTGGTCGAAAATGCGTATCTGACCCAGTTTGTGGATATAGGAAATTGTGAAACCGTGAGTCACCTTTGGTTTTTCACAAAAAGCGACGGGAGCTTAGGTAGTAAGGATTGCTAGCGAAATCGGCGAGACTCTATTCGAAAAGTTCAGAGTAGTTTCGGAGCAAGCCGGAGTGCATGCCTGGTTTTACGCAGAGCGTCAAATTATAATTGATTTTTTTAGCGGCTTGCGATAAAATATATGGATTGAAGGAAAGTTTTCATATGTATAAAGAGTTTCTGATTTTTTTCTATGTTCAATCATCTATATACTGAGTTTGTATTTTCTCTGTACGTCTCATATTTAAAAGTTCTGCTAGGCTCTGTGCTTAGAAAAAGTTTTTGGGAGTTTAGTTTGATCGTGGCCAGAATAAACATTCATAATATTTATTTTATATCGAAATGGAGGTCTCCTATGTTAAACAAAGGCATAGTTCAAGAAGTAGATGGGAAAAACTTGAAAATTTTAGTTTATAAAGATAGTGCGTGTAGCCACTGCAGCAGCTGTAGCGACCGTTTCCAGGGGGAGTTTGAATTCGAAGCTGAAGGAAATGTTAATAAGGGGGATTCTATTTCTTTTGAGATAGAAGATAAAGTGGTTTTAAACCTTGCTTTTCTTGTCTATATACTCCCTGTTATCTTTCTTTTCTTGGGGTATATTCTTTCTAGCAAGTTAGGGTTGAGTGAAGGAAAAAGGATTTTGTCGAGCTTTGTTTCCATGTTTTTCTCTTTTGTGCTGCTGTTTTTCTATGACAAAAGCAAGGGTAAGCAGATACTCAATAAAAAGATAAAAATATGCAAAATAAATGAAGATGATGATGAATACGAAAAAAGAGGAGGGTGCTCTTAAGCCCTCCTCTTTTTATATGCCTATATATCGGCCATCTCTTTTTCCACTACCTCACAAATTATGTGTCCCAAGAGTATGTGCATCTCCTGGATTCTAGGCGTATCTTCCGATGGCACCTTTATAACAATATCCCCCATCTCGTCCAGTTTACCCTTTTTAGAACCTGTGAATATGACGGTTTTTACACCCAGTTCGTTGCATTTCCTTACCGCCCTTATCACATTTTCCGAATTTCCACTGGTAGATATCCCTACGAAAACATCCCCTAATTTTGCATTTGCCTCAAGCTGTCTCGCGAACACATCATCAAATGAAAAGTCATTTGAGCAGGCGGTCAAAATAGAAGTATCCACTGTCAGGGCATGTGCTGCCAGACCTCTCCTATTCAGGTAAAATCTAACCACAAGTTCCGCGGCTAAGTGCTGTGCATCTGCTGCACTCCCGCCATTCCCTGCAAAAAATATACATCCACTGTTTCTATACGAGTCTATGATGGCGTCGCATGTAGACTTTACAGAGTCTAAAACCTCAGTATCGTTTAGCAGTGCCTGTTTGCTCGCTATGCTCTCTTCTATTCTCTTTTTTATTATGTCCATTTCTCCCCCTAAATGATTTTAAAGTCTTTTACGTAACTTATAAACTTTTGTATTTCAAGCAGGTTCTCCTTGTCCAACGTTATTACCACCTGATATGCGTCCGATACATTTGGTATCTTGTCTATCACCTTAAACTCTCCGCTCTCTACCTCCTTGTAGGCGGCATAGTACGGCAAAAACACGTTCCCCACACCCTCACTGACCATGTCCTTTATGGCCTGCAGGCTGCCCTTCACTCCTATTTTTTTCTCAAAGCTCATGTTGTACTTTTCTTCCATAAGCTCTATAGCATGGGTCTGCTTTGGTATATTATCCCTTATTATAAGCGGTCTCTCCGTTACTTCTCGTACATCCTCGTACTCCATGTTGGACACGAATACAAATGGGTAGTCGGTTAGCCTTATAACCTTTAAGTTTTGGTCGGTTATATGGGTTTCATCTATTACTGCTATGTCGATTTCTCCCTCCCTGAGCATCTTCAGGATGTACTCCTTTTCCCTCAGGTGTATGTCATACTCAATCTCAGAGTGGATGGCTGAAAAGTTTTTCATAAGTTTAGGCAATAGCGGCTCACCTATAATATGCGTAGCTCCTATAACCACCTTAGCTTTTTTGCTCTCCACTATTCTGGCTATCTCTTTTTCAGCCCTCTTTACCTTTTGAAATATCTCCTCTGCCATTTTATACAAAACTTTGCCGGAATATGTTAATTTTATCTTTTTTGAACTTCTGTCAAAAAGCTTGGTGTCCAAGATCTCTTCAAACTTTTTAACCTGAATAGAAACTGCCGATTGGTTTATAAAAAGCTTGTGTGCTGCTTTTGTAAAACTTCCCTCTTTGGCAACCTCATAAAATATTCTTAGATAGTGCAAATCCAAGTTTCTCACTCCCTATAAAGCTAAAATATAAGCAAATTAATACTCTCCAATTATATACTAATTATGTTTAATATTCAAGATCAAACTATATATTTCATATATAAATACTATAATGCTGCATATTTATTTTAACTGCAGTAGTTTTTTCCTATATTTTATACAAAAACAATATAAAATTTACTATTGAAGATTTTTCCCTACATATATTCTAGAGATTTATTACAGATAAGAATTTAGATATTAATAAGGTAGTAAATGGCTGTATTAATGCTTTTAATTATATAAAATTTATTGTAAAATATTAAAAAAGTATTGAAACTTAAAATAAGAAGGTTGGTGCGTAGTGACTACAAAAAATAATGGTATGCAAATTCGAAATATATTTATTATTAGTATGGTTTCCACTTTAATGGGCCAATTTTATATAAATCCTTTTAATACTGATTTTCGATTTGCACTAGTGGTATTTTTTTTATCGCTTTTTCTTATTTATTTTAATAATTACAATATTTTGCTTATCTGTATGTCAGTAGGATTATCAACTTGTTTATTTCGTTCTATGATATTTTATTTGAGACATGATGTGGAATTTTATAAAGCTATTCTTCAATTTATGCCTATTTTAGCTTATTATTTTTTCTATGGGATATTTTTCAAAATATTAAAAATAAGAGAGATTTTAAATTATCCGTTAATTGCATTTTTAAATTTATGGGTGGTCGATTCCGTCTCTAATATTATCGAGGCTTCTATCAGACGCGTTTGGAACATTTTCGATTTTAATACTGTAATAAATCAAGTTATTTTTATCGGCGCTCTTAGAACTACAGCTATACTGGCTATTTACTACTGGATAAAATACTATCTTAACAAATTCCAAGAGTCTGAACGAGATAAATATTATCGTGAAAGTATTATGCTTATATCTAAATTAAAAACAGAGCTATTTTTTTTGAAAAAGTCTAGAGATAATATAGAAGAATTGGTAGCCTATACACATCACCACTATGAAGCCGCAAATGATGAAAAAGTAAAAACTCCTCTATTAAAGATTGCCAAAGATATTCATGAGATAAAAAAGGACTATTTGAGGGTCAGTACAGGAATGAACTCTGTCTTTAATTCTGATACAAACATAAAATATATGAGTAATAAAGATATTTTAAACATTGTTGACGATAATGTTTTGAAGTTAATCAAAAGTAAGAACAAAAACATCATACTATCTGTGCATTACGATCAAATGTTTTTGACCGATGAATTTTATTCAATTATATCTATTTTAAACAATCTAACAATCAATAGTATTGATTCGATTAAATCCTATGGGAAAATAGCTATTGAAACAGTTTTTAAAGATGATGAGATAGAGTTTATTGTTACAGATACAGGAGAAGGAATACCGGGAGATAAAATGGAGGTTATTTTTAAACCCGGCTATACAACAAAATATGATTCTCAAACTGGTAAAATGTCCACCGGGTTAGGACTTGCACACATTCATAATATTGTTACAGAATATTTTAATGGAAATATTAATGTTGAGTCTGAAATGAAAAAGGGAACTAAAATAACTGTCAGGATTCCAAAAGAGATGCTAATAAAAGGGGCTGAAACTAATGATGACAATCTATATAGTAGATGATGATCTGAGCATTGTTAATATTTTAAAAGATATTGTTAATAAATATTTTGAAGGGGCACTAATTGGTACTGCATCTAATGGTGCAGATGCGATTAAAGAGATAAAAGCGCTTAAGCCCGATATAGTCTTGTTAGACTTTTTGTTGCCGGATAAAGATGGGCTTCAGGTCATAAAGTCCATAAGAGAAGAGTATGATCAAGGAATCATTATGATTTCTCAGGTATCAGACAAACAAATGATTGCAAAAGCCTACAGAGAAAATATAGAGTTTTTTATATCAAAGCCAATTAATGTGGTTGAGGTTATCTCGGTAATTAAAAAAGTTATTGAGCATCTGAAAATAAAAGGGGTATTGAGTAAATTTGAAGACGCATTGAATGTCTTAAAAATTAACTTAGGCTCAGAAATACAACCAGTTATTAATTATGAAGAAAAATTAAAAAAACTATACAGTAAACTTGGGATAGTTGGTTCTAGTGGCTGTGATGACTTAATTAAAGCGGTCATATGGGCTAAATCACAAAAACATGACTATGCGCTATCGGATATGTATGAGGCATTAATTGATGGGAATGGGGACGGCCAGCAGATAGACGCTGTAAAGAAGCGTATTGGAAGAGTTATTACAAAAGCGTTTAAATCTATGGCTAGTTTAGGAGTAGAAGACTCTATGAATCCACTATTTGAGGAATATGCCAGCCAATTGTTTGATTTTACTGAAATGAGAAAAGAAATGAAAAATATAACCGGAGAATCAAAACAATCCGGGAAAATAAATGTTAAACAGTTTATAGAAAGTAGCATTGTATTGATTAAAGATAACTGATACTTGATGAAATCTTATCATTAAAAAATTCAATCTATCAAAAACATGTCGCATAACTTAAAACAAAGTTTAAATAAAAAAAAGGGCATATGCCCTTTTTTTTATTTAAACTCTTCATTATTTTTATAATTCTAACTCCTTTATAAATGCCATGTATTTTGAAATTTCCGGGTCTTTCCCAAATTACGTGTAAATTAGATTCCTAGCCATTAGTGGGAGCCCCATCTGGAGCTCCTTTTAAATTAAATACTCGACTTGTGCAAATTTTTAAATCTAAATTGTTCAATATCTAATTTTTGGCGAATTCAAACTGAGAACCCTAAATAATCAAGGACTTTTTCCTCTGAATGGGTCTCTTCGTGTAATTCAATAATTAATTTTACCAATTTTGTGTTGCTGATTTTTATGAAATACTTTATTGTATCACCTAATGTATCTAATTTTAATTTGGCTTTAAATTTAATATTACATAAGAACACATAAGCTGTATATACTAACCGCCAAAATCTTTTGATACCTTTAAGAGACCTCATTTCACAGTGATCCAATCCAAGATTTTCTTTTTGGTTCCTGTAGTTTGTCTCTATCTCCCAACGGTTTCCATAGTAAGAAATGATTTCTTTATCTGAAAGGGAAACATCTGTTGATATTATGTGTTTAGGTGATTTTTCTGGATTGAACTCATCTATCCAGCTAAGCACAACTACACAATTTTCTATACCCTTTATAGGTCCTTCATACCTGTAAGTATAGAATCTGCGACCATTAACCTTGAAAGTTTTTAGATGTTTGGGGTTTATCTGCGCTCTGAAATCAGATAGTTTTATACGGATTCCTTGTGAATAAATAATTCTATTAGATCTTAGAGCTCCTATTACTTGATACCCTTTTGATTGGAGTTGATTTATGAATTTGTCTGAAATATACCAAGAATCCGCCAATACATACGTTGGTTTTTCTAATTGTAGTGTATTGTCTTCAAGAAGAGATATGGCTATTTCGTGCTTAGTTTTGAACATGTTTTGTTCGCCATCGCATAATTCTTCTTTCAGATAAACATCAAAATCAAGCGGATAAGAAATACCGCCATTTTTAATGAAGGCACTTACAATACAGTGAGCCCACTCGCTTTTTTGGGTTACATGTGAGCGAATAAATCCCATACCTTCAATTTTTTTAGAGTTTGAAGATTTTGTAATAAGAGTGTCATCTATAGAGATGAAAATTGGTTCTGAATTTTTATGTGTTTCCGATTTTATGACATCATATACAAAATTTTTCAAAGAGTTTCTGAGTTTTTCTTCATCCCAAGGTGAGTTATTGAGGAAACGAGTTGTACAGCTCCTGTCCTTAGAATTAAGAGTAAATCTATTTAAATTTGAAATATTCTTTTTTCCTTGTACGCCGATGATACCAGAAACTATACTGTTCATATGTTGCATTTGAGGCTTTGAAAAATTAAGATCAAGAGCCATATTGAAGTTTACAATTTCATTTAAATTAGGTATAATAAGCATCGTAGATCGAATCTCCTTCGGTATGTTTTGTGTGGTGCTTAATTATACCTGTATATTGAGATTTGATCTACTTTTTATTTTTTGCACAAGTCTAGTAAGTATAAATAGGATAATAAAAAAAATCTCTCAAATGGACTTCTCAGAAACTGTAAAGGTAAAAACAAATGATGAGTTTGCGGAGGTGGCGGCAAGCATAAACTTATTGTCAAATGAGCTCGAAAAAAATATAAGTGAACTGAATGCAGCCAATGAAAAGCTTAAGGTTGAGATAGACAGGAAAAAAAATCGATGAACTTAGAAAAAAATTTATATCCAATGTAGCACATGAAATAAAGACTCCGGTAACGATAACGAATTCCTATGCTGAGGTGCTGGGTGACAGCTGTGATGGGGAGAAGAAAAACTACACTGAGGTGATAGTGGAAGAGGGGAAAAACATTTCGAAGTTGCTGGACAACTTAATAGGACTTATTAAGCTTGAGAATAACAGCGTGGACCTTAATTCGGAAAAGTTTGACATATTAGAATTTATAAAAATTAATCTTAGAAAGTACAGACTTGATCTGGACGAAAAGAAGGTAGGGGTCATTTTAGATTCTAAAGGGATGGAAGAAGTATGGGTGACTGGGGACAAATTCAGGTTGAGCCAAGTGGTAAATAATTTTTTGAGCAATGCAGTGTCATATGTGGAAAACGGAGGAAAAATAAGGGTAAATATCTATAAAAAACAGGAGAGGGTCTTAGTAGAGGTGATAAACAGCGGTCCGAAAATTTCTGAGAATTACATCGATTATATATGGGAGCCTTTTTATAAGGTGGATGAGTCTAGAAACAGAAAGTATTGTGGCACTGGACTAGGTCTTGCTATAAGCAAGGGGATACTTGAAAAACATGGGAGTGAGCATGGGGTTGTTAATTTAGAAGATGGTGTTAAGTTTTGGTTTGAGGTGAAGATTAGAGGCGAACAGCAATCAACTTAGTAATTGCTGCTGTAGGAATAACCTGAATTAAAAATAATATTTTGATATCGAATCCAGCTGCTAAAAAGAATTGCTTACTGACATGCTCGGTAGAAAATAAGAGTTAGCACAAATTTTCATAATTTTTTTTAATTAAGGTATTGACAAAAATTAAAATATTTATTATTATTTTCTTAAAAATCGAATAATAAAATCGGACGAAGGTATGGGGAGAGAGCACAGGTTTAAGCCACCGAAGAAGTAAATCTTTCAGGTTTCTGCGCAAGCAGATGAGGACTCTTACTGGACGAGCCTCTGGAGAGACCCGAAACGGGCACCGAAGGAGCAAAATCAGCCTTATAACAGGCTGTACAAAACTCTCAGGTAAAAGGACAGAGGAAAAGAAGTACTTATTTGTTTTTCGGCAAATAAGTGCAACTTTTCACATGTAATTTCAGGGGCTATTTTTAATTAAAAATAGCCCTTTTTATATATAATTTCCACTGGTCTGCCAGTTGAAATTATAAAAATCAAATAATAAAATCGGACGAAGGTATGGGGAGAGAGCATAGGTTTAAGCCACCGAAGAAGTAAATCTTTCAGGTTTCTGCACAAGCAGATGAGGACCCTTACTGGACGAGCCTCTGGAGAGACCCGAAACGGGCACCGAAGGAGCAAAATCAGCCTTATAACAGGCTGTACAAAACTCTCAGGTAAAAGGACAGAGGAAGGGGAGCATATGTGTATGCTCTGTTTGCCTTCCAAAAAATTATGATCAATCTCAACTTCAGGGGTTATTGCCGCAAATCACGGCCATAACCCTATTTATTTTAATTTTAAAAATTTATTGTAGATTACGGAGGGACGGTAAAGGTGAAGAAAAGTTTTGCAAGTGACAACTATAGCGGGGTACATAATAAAATAATGGGTGCTCTTATGGAATGCAACGTCGGGCATGCAAAGGCTTACGGTGAGGACAAGTACACAGAAAAAGCTATAGCAAAATTTAAAAATATATTTGGTAAAGATATTTTCGTAGACTTTGTATATAACGGTACAGGGGCGAATACAGTGGCTCTGGATGCCATGACAGAGTCGTTTCAGGCGGTGATCTGCCCGGAGCAGGCGCATATAAATACATATGAGGTGGGAGCTCCTACAAAATTTACCGGGTGTCCATTGATCTCTATAAAGGCTTCTGATGTAGGCGGCAAGTTGAAAGTAGAAAGAGTAAGAGATTATCTTGAAATATCTATGGGGAGTATGCACCATTCACAGCCGAGGGTAATCTCCATAACCCAGCCAACTGAGATAGGAGCTGTATACACACTTGAAGAGATAGCGGAGATATCTGATTTTGCACACGAAAATGGCCTGTTACTGCACATGGATGGGGCTAGGATATTTAATGCGGCTGATAGCCTGGGTGTAGGTCTAAAGGAGATGACAAAGGACCTTGGTGTAGATGTACTTTCATTTGGAGGTACGAAAAATGGAATGATGTTTGGGGAGGCAGTTGTTTTTTTCAATACAGAGCTCGCAAGAAACTTTGGGTACAGGAAAAAACAGTGTACTCAACTTAATTCAAAGATGCGTTATATAGCGGCACAATTTATAGCACTTTTAGAGGATGGGCTAGGGTTTGAAAATGCAAGGCAGTCCAACTCTATGGCTAAGCTCCTCGTGGAGAGTGTTGGTGGTATTCCAGGTGTCCATATAACAAATGAAGTTGAAGCCAATACGGTGTATGCCATATTACCTAAAGATGTGATACCTGCCCTTCAGGAGAAGTATTTCTTTTATGTTTGGGATTCGGTTCGCTCTGAAGTCAGATGGGTTACTTCTTTTGATATAACTGAAGAGGATGTACTGGACTTCGCAGAACATATGAAAAATGTCATGGGAAGAATTAAAAAAGCAGCTTAAAAACCCTTTAAAGGGTTTTTTTTATTTCAAAAATTTACCTCTCCATATCCTTCTAAAATTTTATGAAAAATGATATAATATATTTTAGTTCCAATAAAAGTTTAAACTTTGGAGGAGAGATGGGTAGGAATTTTGTCAAAATAAAACCAAGAAAGAATATTTTCGAGATGCACGGTGTAAAAAATGCATTTATAAGAGAGATTTACATATACGAGAAGCAAAAAAGGATGGAGCTTTTGACTTATGTAAAATCTCCAGAGCATCTGGACGAGCTAGATACCATAGAAAACGGCATAAAGCAAAAGTTCGGGAGTGAGATAAGTGTCGGTATGAGGGTGGAGTTTGCTGCAAAAGAGATGTCTTTACACAGTCTAAAATTAATAGTGGACAGAGTAATAAAGGATCTCAAAAAGTATAACGCCATATCCAGGTCATTTCTATACTTTTACAGGGTGTTTGTAGAAGATGACAATATATTTGTAGAGTTGAAAAGTGACACAGCATTAGACAGCATGATAAACTCAGAGGTTGATATAAAGCTGAATCAAATTTTGAAAAAATACGGCGTTAATAAATTTAATATAAAGCTTAGGGTGGGAGATTTTTCCCAGGAAATAGAGCAGCTGGATGCCGAACTGATAGAGATAGACAAGAAGCTTCAAGAAAAGGCCACAGAGGTAAGGGAGAGTGTAAAACCTGAACCAAAGCAGGCAAACAAAAAAACAGAAACCGCAAACGACAATATCATTTGCGGGAGGGATATAAAAGACGGAGCGGTGCAGTTCAAAGAATTTGATGAACTGTATATGGGCGATACCTGCGTTGTTGAGGGCGAAGTGTTCAAACTGGAAAAGAGGTTCACCAAAACAGGAAAGCAGCTTATATCATTTAATATAACAAATTACAAAGATTCCATTACGGTAAAAATGTTTGCCAAAGAGGACGACGAAATACCTATAAAAACTGGAATTTGGGTAAAGATAAAGGGTAAAAAACAGGTTGATAAATTCAATAACAACGAGGATGTACTTTTTGCAAACAGCATAAACAAAATACAATCTAAACGTATAGATAGAAAAGACGATGCCGAGGAAAAAAGGATTGAGCTACACGCACACACAAAAATGTCTGATATGGACAGCGTTGTAGATGCTGCGGACTTAGTGAAGCAGGCCATAGACTGGGGGCACAAGGCCATAGCCATAACGGATCACGGCGTGGTACACTCATTCCCGTTTGCCTACAAGGCTGCCAAAAAGCAGGAAGATTTTAAAATAATATTTGGGTGTGAGGGTTACCTTGTAGACGACGAGATACAGATGGTTAAAAATCCCAAACCTTTGGCTATAGAGGAGGAGACCTACGTTGTATTTGATATAGAGACAACGGGGTTTGACCCTTACAAGGATAAGATAATCGAGATAGGTGCAGTGAAAATGAAGGGGAGCAAGGTTGTAGAAAGGTACTCCAGTTTCATAAACCCTCAGATCCCGATACCAAAGGTAATAGAAGACCTGACCGGTATAAATGACGACACTGTAAAAGATGCACCGCTTATAGATAAGGTGCTCCTTGAATTCATAGAGTTTATAGGAGATAGCACTGTGGTTGCTCACAACGCAAACTTCGATGTAGGCTTTATAAGTCAGAAGGCGCATAATCTGGGGATAGAGATTAATCCAACGATAATAGATACATTGCAGTGGAGCAGAAATATAAGAAAAGATAAAACAAAACATGGATTAAAGAATATATGCAATGATTACGGGATAAGCCTTGAAAACCACCACAGGGCAGTGGATGATGCAGAAGCTACTGCTGAAATCTTTAAAAGGTTTATAAATATAGTAATAAAAGAAAACGCCTATTATCTTAACGAAGTGGATCAGGTGTTTAAAACAGATATAAAAAATGCCTCGACATACCACATAATAATTTTGGTTAAAAACCAAGTGGGGCTCAAAAACCTGTATAAACTGATATCTGAAGCGCACTTAAATTATTTTTATAGAAGGCCTAGAATTCCTAAATCACTTCTAAAAGAGTGCAGGGAGGGGCTTATATTAGGGTCTGCCTGTGAAGCAGGGGAGGTTCTTCAGGCTTATCTTAGAGGAAAGCCTGAGGCTGAGGTAGAAGAGATAGCTAGATTTTACGATTACTTGGAGATACAACCCCACTCAAACAACTCGTTTATGCTTGACAATGGTTCGGTAAAATCAACTGCAGACCTAGACGAAATGAACAGGTATATATACAAATTAGGTAAAAAACTGGATAAATTGATTGTTGCAACAGGAGATGTACATTATTTAAATCCGGAGGATAACATATACAGGAGTGTACTTTTATATGGTAAGGGGTTCAAAGACTATGGCAGAGATAGTGGACTATATTTCAGGACCACAAAAGACATGCTGGAGGAATTTTCATACCTGGGTGCACAGGAAGCCAGGGAAGTTGTAATAGAAAACCCGAATAAGATATCTGAAACTATTGAAAAACTTCAGCCTGTTCCAAGCGGCTTCTACCCGCCTAAACTGGACAATTCTGAAGAGGAAGTAAGAAGTATGACTTATGAAAAGGCGTACAGAATATACGGAAACCCTCTTCCGGAAGTATTGGAACAGAGGATCGAAAGGGAGCTCAATGCGATTATAGGTAACGGATTTTCTGTATTGTATCTTTCGGCGCAAAAGCTGGTAAAAGAATCGCTGGATAATGGCTATCTTGTTGGATCTAGGGGGTCGGTTGGATCTTCTATAGTCGCCTTTATGATGGGGATAACTGAGGTAAATGCCCTATACCCACACTACATATGTGAGGATGAGGATTGCAAATATTCAGAGTTTATGGAAAGAGAAGGAAGTGGAGTCGACCTCCCAGACAAAACCTGCCCTAAATGTGGCAAAATGCTGAAAAAGGACGGTCACTCGATACCGTTTGAGGTGTTCATGGGATTCAATGGGGATAAGGTACCGGATATAGACTTAAACTTCTCAGGAGAGTATCAGTCGGAAATACACAGGTACACCGAGAGGCTTTTCGGAAAAGAAAATGTATTTAAGGCAGGCACTATATCTACACTTGCAGAAAAGAATGCTTACGGTTACGTGAAGAAATACGCTGAGGAGACTGGAAAGGATATAAGGAGTGCTGAGATTGAGAGGCTTGCAATGGGCTGTGAAGGTGTAAAGAAAACCACCGGTCAGCATCCAGGTGGTATGATAGTAGTGCCGCAGGGGCACAGCATATATGAGTTCTGTCCTGTGCAGAGGCCTGCAAATGACCAGAAATCTGACTCCATCACAACGCATTACGACTACCATGTAATGGATGAACAGCTTGTAAAGCTGGACATATTAGGACATGATGACCCAACCACTATAAAGCTTCTTCAGGATTATACAGGTGTAGACATCTATGATGTTCCACTAGCCGACCCTGACACGCTTAAAATATTCTCTGGCACTGAAGCACTGGGTGTAACACCGGATCAAATAGGATCCGTAATAGGTACCTACGGTGTGCCGGAATTCGGTACCCAGTTTGTAAGACAGATGCTAGTAGACACACTTCCAACAACCTTTGCTGAACTTGTGCGGATATCCGGCCTGTCGCATGGAACCGATGTGTGGCTTAATAACGCCCAGGATTTCGTAAGACAGGGTCAGGCCACACTGGCAGAAGTCATATCTGTAAGGGATGACATAATGAACTACCTTATAGACAGTGGAATAGAGAAGGGGACGGCATTTAAGATAATGGAGTTTGTCAGAAAGGGGATGCCTTCTAAAAACCCTGATCAATGGTCGGACTACTCTGAGCTCATGAAGGAGCATAAAGTTCCGGATTGGTATATAGAATCGTGCAGGCGGATAAAATACATGTTCCCTAAGGGACATGCCGTAGCATACGTGATGATGGCAATGAGGATAGCATACTTCAAGGTGCACTATCCGCTAGCCTTTTACGCCGCCTACCTGAGCAGAAAGGCCGAGGATTTTGACTCTGATTTCATGCTTAGCCTAGAGAACGTTAAGGCCAAGATGGAGGAGCTAAAAAATGAGATGAGGCTTGACGTGAGGCAGAAGACTCAGCTGGCACTTAGCGAGATAATAATAGAGATGAATGCCAGGGGATTTGAGTTCTTGGGGATAGACATATATAAGTCCGACGGGTTTAAGTTTGTCATAGAAGATGGCAAAATAAGGGTTCCGCTAATAGCCCTTAACGGCCTCGGAGGAGCAGTTGTAGAGAACATAATCAACGAAAGGGAAGTAGGGAGATTTCTTTCTTATGAAGACCTTAAAAGAAGAACCAAGACCTCTCAGACCATAGTTGAAAAACTCAAAGAGGTAAATGCTGTAGAAGGTTTGAGTGATACAAACCAAAAATCATTATTTAGTTTTTAAAATAAAAAGGGGATCTAAATTTAGAGCCCCTTTTTATTTTAATTAATGTATTTTTAGGATGGTGCAGCTTAAAAAATTATGCTACTTTTCTTTCTTATCTTTTTTAGGTGCTTTTTTCTCTTTTTCTTTGTCTTTTTTTGTTTTTTTCTGCTCTTTTTTCAGAGAATCCATGATATCGTCAACTTCTCTTCTACTCATAATGCACATAATATTCATTGAGCCTTCCCCCTTTTTAGGTTAAGCATATTGATTTGAAATAACTTAGGTGTAAGTCAAGTAAGATACCCTACTTATATAGTATTACCTTATATTAAAACTTTCTTTAACAAATTTTTAATAGATAACTAAATTCATGAAAATTTTTTATAGTAAACTATATAGTTTACTATAAGGCATAGGGGATGGAGATTTTTTAGTATTGCCAGAAATATTACTTAGAGATTAGTATCACCGAGCTCCTATCCATAACTAGATATTTGCTTGATTTTACCTCCATTTCTTTGAACTCAGCTTCTCCCTTATCCCTGTATGTGTCAACAACTCTATACCATTTCTTGTTTGGCAGCTTAGGTAGTTCGAACCAAAGAGGTTCCCAATAAGAGTTTAAGGCTACGTAGATATCATTATCTTTAGGCGTATTTTTGTCCACAAAATCCTGGCCGCTTATCATAAAGGCAACGCTCCTAGAGTCTGAGTCCCAATCCGGTTTATAGGCCTCTATCCCGTGCCAGGTAATGTCTGGTATGCCGTCACCGCTTAAATCCTTGTCTAAGAAGAAATGGTTTCTTTTCAATGAGTGGTGTTTTTGCCTAAAACCTATCATATTTTTGGTAAAGGTAAATATTTCTTTGAAGTCCTGCATTCTAGACCAGTCCAACCAGTTTGACTCATTGTCCTGACAGTAGGAGTTGTTATTCCCACGCTGGGTCTTAGCCATCTCATCACCCATCAGGAGCATAGGAACTCCCTGAGAAAGCATCATTATGGTTATAAAGTTTTTCATCTGCCTTTTTCTCAAATCGGTTATTTTACGATCGCGGGTTTCACCCTCTGTCCCGTGATTCCAGGAGTGGTTATCATTGGCACCGTCCCTGTTTTCCTCGCCGTTTACGTAGTTGTGCTTTCTGTTGTAGGAAACCAGATCCCACATTGTAAAGCCGTCATGCGCCGTTATGAAGTTTATACTATGGTATGGCTTTCTGCCAAACTTTCTAAAGAGGTCCGGGCTGCCGACTATCCTGGTTGCGAGGTCTTGTACTTGTCCTGGATCCCCCTTCACAAATTTTCTAACTGTATCTCGGAATTTTCCGTTCCACTCAGCCCAACCAACGGGGAATTCCCCGACGTAGTATCCACCTGCAGCATCCCATCCTTCGGCTATAAGTTTGCTTCCAGAAAGTATAGGATCATCAGCGATATCTTTTAAGAGAGACAGATCCCCTATCCAGTTACCCTTGGAATCTCTTCCAAGTATTGCTGCAAGATCAAATCTAAACCCATCCACGTGCATCTCTGTGACCCAATAGCGGAGACTGTCTATTATAAGCTCTTTGACTACTGTATGGCTGCAATTTAGCGTATTTCCAGTACCGGAGTAATTGCAGTAATGCATTTTATTTTTTTCTAGAAAATAGTATACGGAGTTGTCGAAACCTTTGAATGAAAGAGTAGGTCCAGCCTGGTTCCCCTCCCCGGTATGGTTATATACCACGTCTAATATAACTTCTATCCCCTCTTTATGCAGCTCTTTTACGAAGTCCTTGAACTCGAAAACCTGATCCCCTATGTTTAACCCGCACGAGTAGTTGGAGGTAGGTGCAAAAAAGGCTATGGGGTTGTATCCCCACACATCTTTCAGTAGTTCGCCTGACCTCGGATTGGTATTTATAATGGAATTTTTGTTGAACTCAAATATAGGAAGGAGCTCTACCGCTGTAACTCCAAGCTCTTTCAGGTGGGCGACCTTCTCAAGAACTCCTTTGTAAGTTCCTCTGTGCTGTACCATGGAATTTTTGTTCATTGTGAATAGACCAACGTGCATCTCGTATATTACGGTGTCCCTTAGGGGGACTCTAGGATGAGTGTCATCCTCCCAGTCATAAGAAGAATCATCTATTATAATTGACTTGCAGACCGAAGTGAAATCTTTATCGGAAAGTTCTTCGAGCTCTTTAAGTTTATGGGTGTAAAGGCAGCTTTTGCTGAAGTCGTAGGTCCCTGATACGGCCTTTGCATAAGGGTCTATTAGTAGTTTTGTTATGTCAAACCTATGTCCTTCGTCCGGCTTGTACGGGCCGTCTATTCTCCATCCATAGAGGGTATTTGGTTTGACGCCGGACACGTATACATGCCAAATATCCCCGGTTTTGTTTTCCTTGGGGTCTAACATATGGACCCACGCAGGCTTTATGTCGGTGTGATTCTCATATAGCTCTAGTATCGCTTTTTTTCCATTCCTTGAAAATATGGAGAAATTTGCTCCGTCCTTATCCAAAGTAACTCCTAAAATTGGCTTGCCTTTAGACACATTAAAATCTATTTTCATTTACTTCACCTCTTTCGAAACCTTTAAATTGGTACCTTCTATTTTTAATATAGTAACCTTGTCCCCTGCGTTTAAGTTGTCGTCGGATACAGCATTCCACTCTTCAGAGAATACCTTGACTCGATACTTCCCATCCCCAAGCACTTTAAGCACTACAGCCTCCTTACCTATGTAGTTTTCTGCATTGGTTTTAAAATTTTCTACCTTGAATAGGCTAAATTTTTTCATAAAAAAGTAAAGTGCAAAAGAAATTGCAACCATACTTATTATCAGGAAAGGCAGGTTCTGTGAAAAATATGACAAGAACGCTACTATTATGGAGGCTATGCCTATATTGAAAAATATAAATGTACCTGGCGTCATTATCTCGAGACCGATTAATATTATTCCCAATATCAAAAATGTATAGAAAACCATGAGTGCCCCCTCCAACTGTTTTTTATTAGTTTTCTAGGAAAATTTAGATTTCCTTTTTTCAAAGGTTTTATTTTAAACAGCAATAAAAAAAGAGGTAGGCTCTACCCATACCTATCAAGCTAAGCTTTGAATTTAATAGAATTTGTGCTAAAACCTTCTTCAAGGACTACTTGAAGGAGGTTTTTCTTTTGGGAAACAGACAAATCAGAACAAAATTTTTAAATTACTTTTCGGAAAAAAATATTGAACAAATTGCCAGGTATTCTAAATTCAAAATTAGGAATAGCGGCAAAATCTCTCCTCTTAACTTCATATCTTTAACTTGTTTCAGCTCCAATAATTTATGCACTTCATCCTTGGAAGAATTAAGCGCTGAACTTCTATTAAAGCAGAATATTAATATTTCTCCTCAAGCGCTTGATCAGAGGTTTAGCGAGGCTTCTGTAGAATTTCTTAAAAATATTTTCTTATCTCTTTGTAAAACACAAATATCCAATAAGTCTAAAGCCTTTAAAAATTATGGCTTCAGCAATATCTTTTTAATGGACTCTACTGAAATAAAATTGCCAAATAAATTAAAAAATAAGTATAAAGGTGCAAACAAATCTAATCCTGCTGTTTTAAAAATAAATCTTCTCCTTGAATTATTAGATTATTCTTTTAAGAACACTGTTTTATCTACGGGAACTAAAAATGAGCAAAATTTTTCTAAATATGTCTACGATAAATTAGTTACAGATTCCTTAGTTTTAAAAGATTTAGGGTACTTTAAATTTGATGACTTCAATGAGATTGAAAGCAGAAACAGCTCTTTTGTTTCTCGTTTGAAAGCCGGAACAAGGTTATTTGCTTTAAACCCTAATCCTCAGTACTCACCAAAGGGAAAACTACTAAAAAAGACGAAGTATTTGGTAACAAATGCTGGAGAGTTGCGAAAAGAACTAAAAGCAGGAGAGACTCAAGAATATGAATTTCTAGTCGGAAGCCATGACGACAAGAGGCCTTTTAGGGTAATCCTAACTAAATTGGACAAAGAGACTTCTAATAAAAAAAGTACAAAAGATAGAAGAAAGAGAAAGAAGGAATGAGTACTGCGCAAAGCACGCAAGAAGTTCTGCTGAAATTACTGGATATATTACTAATCTTTGGGGATTCAATCCTTCTGAAATCATCGAAATATATAAATTGAGATGGCAAATTGAATTGCTGTTTAAAATTTTTAAGTCTGATTTTAAACTAGATAAACTAAAAGACTTGAAAGTAGAAAGAATAGAGACTCACATATATGCCACTTTAATTAGAATGCTTCTTTTAATGGAGATTACAAAGGGTATCAATGGAGGATACTCAAAAGAAATGAGTATAAGGCGAGTAATAAAAAGTTCGTTGGGGGTTTTGACTGATTTCATGGAAACTTTGAAATCTAAAAAGCGTTTCATGCGCTTGACTTCAAAATTAAAAAAAATTATTGATTCTAAAATAAAAAAAGTTCCCAGCAAATAATCACCGAGAACACCACTGATAATAGAATAAACTTTTTTAGCCATTTTTGCAAGTGGTTTTTTGTAGTTTGAAAATTTAGCTTTAAAATTAAAATAGGAACCTAACTATATAAAAGTTAGGTTCCTAAAATTTCTTAGCTTGATAGGTATGTAGGCTCTACCTCTTTTTGATTATTTTCAGGATTTTATTCATTAACTCCTTTTGCACGATTTCGCTAAGCTCTCCATTTCTAAAGGAACTTATCAGTTCTTGTTTTTCCTCGCTGCCTTTACCGGAAAGGTCCAGTTTCAGCGTTTCGGGAAACTCTTCTAATATAAGTATCAATCCCTCGCTTAGCAAGTCTTCATTTCCGACGTCCTCTACCATCACACTAGGGATTTTGTCTTCCTCTGTATTTAATGAAAGGAATTTTTCGTTGCCCTTTCTAGGGAAAATATAGAGGTTTATGTTTTGGTTCGTCCTCCTCATTTTTTCTAGAATGGGTATGATTACCCTGCAGTCTGGAGAGCTTACCTCACCGAAGACAAATATGTTTGTGAGGGTGTCTATTTTGGATAGGTCATCCTCAACCTCTTTTGTCAGCGAGAGTTTCTCAAACATCTTATGTTGAGCTGTTTTGTAGTGTTCGTGTAGTGCTGAACCTATGTAATCTTCATAATCCCAAGCTTCCTCTAGTTTTAGCATGTGCACCCCTCCATAAAAAGGATTCTTAAGATAAGTATAGTTTATTTTTCTACTAAATACAAATAGTATATGGGAAAAGCGTCACCGGCCTCTTAAAGATCTCGTTTTTGTCTAAAAAATTGTAGAGGCTTTTTTCAAAGTTGAAGAAGCTGTTGAAAATTATGTAACCCTTTTCGAAGAAATCCTTGAGCTGTATTTCTTTTTTCAACTCTATAACCGAGAAAGATTCTAGGTTTAGCTCATTTGCAGCTATGTTGATGACCTCTTTTAGGGAGGCTATGCCGTCTATAAGTGATATTGACAGCGCCTCTTCGCCCAACCAGATTTTTCCTTGGGCTATATCTTCCACTTTGTCCAAAGGCAGCTTTCTGCCCTCGCTTACTCTTGTTTTAAACTCATCATATATCTTCAGGCTGTTGTCCCTTAGAAGACCGGCCTCCTCCTCTGTCAATTCCTTGCTCATGGAGTATAGGCCGCTGTGCTTACCTTTCTCCACCTTTTCTAAGTCGATGTACGCTTTGTCTATGAGCCCCTCGAAGCTTGGAACAAGGGATACCACACCTATAGAGCCGGTTATAGTAGATTTGTCGGCAAAGATTTTTTGACCTGCGGTTGCAATATAGTAACCGCCGGACGCCGCTACCCCGCCGAGGGATACGTATACTGGTTTTCTATAAGTTCTTATCTTGTAATTTATGAGTTCGGAAGCAAGTGCTGACCCCCCTGGAGAATTTACCCTCAGTACAACTCCCTTTACATCATTGTTGTTTTCGGCTTCCTCTAGCTGGCGAATGATCTCATCTTTCCTCACAGCCCCTTCTTTTGGGCTGCTGATCCCGTTAAAATATATAGGTCCCTCAGCGTAGACTATTGCTATTTTATTTTTTGACTTGGAGGCTTGCATCGAAGACATGTAATTGCTGTAATCCTCTAAGTTCACTGTATTGCTTATACCATATTTTTCCAAGAATTCATCTCGGTACAGAAGTTCATCCACCAGCTTGTTTTTCAGAGCATCAAACGAGTCCTTAGATACCAGACTGCCTTCTAGAACACGAGTTTGAAACAGGTTGTCATTGAAGTTTCTGTTTTTGGACACCTCACTTATAAACTCACTGAAAACCTTGTCGTAGATCCTTGATACATCAGAACGGAACTCATCAGACATGGTATCCCTGGTGTAGTTTTCGCCGTAAGTTTTATACTCTCCTACGTGCACCACGTTATACTTTATACCCAGCCTGTCCCCTAGTCTTTTGAAGTAAGGGAACTCCCTGTAGTAGCCGCTTAGTCCGAGATTGGTGGAGTGGGACGGCGGCATTATCACTTTGTCAGCCATTGAGCCGATGAAATAATTGGAGTTGTCTATACTGCTACCAAAAGCATAAACTGATTTTCCGGATTTTTTAAAATCCTGCAGAGCTTTTGAAATTTCTTCCATATGGTTTCTTGAGATGTTCATGTTGTCAAGGTCGATTATTATACCGTCTATCTTTGAGTCATTTTTAGTATTTTCAATTAAGCTTATCACACGGTAAAAGTTGATGTTTCCCATTCTAAACGAAAAGGGGTTTATTTCGCTGCTTTCACGCAGTTCGCTTTCGAAGCTCAACTCAAGGTAGGAGTGCTTGTCTGGAGCAATTTTCTTTCCCTTAATCTCCTTGGTGTTATTTAGAATAATGAGTACTAGAACCAACAGAAGTGCTATGAATATAAAAAATTTAACTATTTCCCTTAGCACGAAAAGCAAAGCTTTCCATAGGTATTTAAAAAAAGTAAACATAAAAAATCCCCTCCTTAACTAATTTAGTATAGCCTTTTTTATATTAGAATTCAATTATTTATTTAAAAATACTGTACAATTAAAATTTTTACATGGGATGCAATTTGATAAAAATATCCTACCCTGAATTTTAGAATTTAAGGTAAAAAAGTCCGATGCACACGTCAAAAAAGAGGAAAATATCAGCAGTCCTGGTAATATACGTAGTGTAGTTCATTAAAATATGTTGAAAACAAGGTGGTATGTGTGAAAAAATATGTGGAAATCAAGAACTTAACAGTAACATACGATGACATAGTAGTTTTGAAAAACGTAAACTTGGAGATAAAAGAACGCGATTTTTTGGCTATAATAGGTCCAAACGGCGGGGGGAAGAGCACGTTGCTTAAATCTATTGTTGGAATAGTCGAGCCGGTTTTAGGGGAAATAGAGTATCATGAAGGCATAAAGGGAAAAATCGGGTATCTCCCTCAGATAAAGGAGATAGACAGGAAATTCCCCATTTCAGTTTTTGACGTGGTACTGTCTGGGATGGTTTCCGGCAGCGACATGTTTAGAAAATTCAATAAAAACGAGAAAAAAAAGGTGGACAACCTGTTAGAAAAATTCAGCATACAGCACCTTAAGAAAAAAAACATAGGCAATCTAAGCGGAGGTGAGATGCAAAAGGTTTTTTTGTGCCGCGCCCTGGTGTCTTCGCCTAAGCTACTGTTGCTCGATGAACCCAATACGTTTGTGGATAAAAATTTTGAAAAAAGTTTTTACACCACGTTAAAGGAGCTCAACAGAGATATGGCAATAATATTGGTTACCCACGATCTGGGGATGATACCACACTATATTAAAAGCATAGCTTGCGTGAACAGGTACCTTTATTATCACGATTCAAACAAGATAACGGATGACGTGTTGAAAACGTATAATTACCCTGTGGACATGGTTAGCCACGATATCCCTGTAAGGCATCTGGAGCAGCATGAGGGTGACAAAGATGAATGAGATAATTGAGTTGTTTTCATATAAATTTTTTATAAATGCCATGTTAGCCTCTGTACTAACAAGTATTTCATGTGGTATAATAGGCACGTATGTTGCATCCAAAAGAATGACATTTATAAGCGGAGGCATAACCCACGCATCCTTCGGAGGTATAGGTATAGGGTATTATCTTGGGATAAACCCAGTACTGGGGGCTTCTGTGTTTGCTGTTGCAGCAGCGCTTGCCGTGGAATACCTATCACAGAAAGAGGAAGTAAGAGAGGATTCTATAATAGGGATTATATGGTCTCTTGGGATGGCCATAGGAATAATCTTTATATTTTTGACACCCGGCTATGTACCTGACCTAAATGCCTACCTGTTTGGGAGTATATTGACGGTTTCCGGCGTAGACATAAATATAATGTGGATACTGGTGGCTGCAGTACTACTTTATTTTGGTATTTTTTTTAAAGAGATTTTATATATAAGCTTTGACGAAGAGTACGCCAAGACAAAACTACTTCCAGTAAAGCAGATAAAGTTTGGCCTTATTGTTCTAATAGCCTTGACCATTGTTATAAACCTCAGGGTTGTGGGGGTAATGCTAGTAATATCGCTTTTTACTATACCCCAGGCAATAGCAGGCTTGTTTTCTCAAAATTTTAGAGGTATAATGATTATGTCAGTGCTTATATCGTTTTTTTCATGTATGCTGGGACTTTTAGTTTCCTACTGGATGGAACTGCCTTCCGGAGCCACGATAATATTTGTTATGGCAATTACTTTCATAGTAACTATAGGGGGAAAAAATTTGCTTAAACGGCTCAGATTAAGACAGCTAACTTTCTAAATTTTAGTTAAAAATATATTATAATTTAAAAATGGGGGGAGAGTTATGAGGTACACTACAGAAACTATTGGGAAAAATGCAGGGAGAATCTGGCATGCTCTTTGCGAGAAGGAGCACACATTTAAAAGTTTGATGGAGGAAACAGCTATTACAAAAACAGATCTTCTTTTGGCAATCGGGTGGCTAATAAAAGAGGATAAACTGGATATAGAGATAAGTAGCTTCAATTCCTCTATAAAGCTAAAGTAGCTAAAAAAGGCAGGTATACATGTACCTGCCTTTTTTAATTCTCAGAGCACAAATAAGTTTTTTACATACTTAAGCCGTGGTTAAACAACAGCTTACGGGCACCGGAGAAATGCTGGCAAAAAAATTAAAATAGTTTGACAAAATTGTAAAAATGAAGTATTTTATAGATGTGTTATTAAACGCTTAACTTGCTTTAGATATTGAATAGTAGCGTGTTAAAGATTATTTTCAAATCGGATATATATTATATAGGATAAATTTTTTAAGCATTGGGTTATGCGGTTAACCTAGGTGCTGTAGAGCACTATATATAGTTTGAATAAAGAATAATTTAAAGTGATTTTATTGATTTGAAAATAGCTAAAAAACTAGTTGAACACCTTATGATAACCCTAAAACTGGGTTTGATTGGTGGGAAAAAGTTATTTAATAGGGGGGGAATGAGTTCACAAAACACTCAAAAATTATTAAATGAATTGATACTTGAGCTACAGTCAAAGGCTAAGAAAAATTTAAATTTTAATTTGTTTTATGCAAGGCTGGGGCTGCATTTTGAGGATATATTCAAGAAGTTCCAGAGGCTGTATGGGGTTAGAGTGGACTTTCAAAATCAGCTGAAAATGCTTGTGAAAGCGCTTATGAAGCTTTATACTGACAGGCCGGAAGAACTAAAAAACTCGATGTAGAAAGGGAAGCTAACCCGGGATGGTATATGAGCCAGGAATGGGTTGGGACTATGCTGCATGTGGACGGTACGCCAAAAACTTAAAAGGATTTAAGGGTAAGCTAGACTATTTAAAAGAGCTTGGGGTAAATTATGTGCACTTAATGCCCCTGCTTAAAAGCCCGAAGGGGGAAAATGACGGTGGCTGTGCAGTAAGCGACTATAAAAGTGTGGATAGAAGACTTGGTTCGATGAAGGATATAAGGGATATAGCTTCTGAATTCAGAAAAAATAATATGCTATTGGAACTAGATCTTGTGCTAAATCATACAGCAGATGAGCATGAATGGGCTGAAAAAGCCCTCTCAGGTGACGAAAAATATCAAAACTATTATTAAATGTACAGCGACAGGAGTATACCTGACAAATTTGAGGAGACTTTGCCGGAGATGGCACCAGGAAACTTCACGTATAGGGAAGAGATAGGCAAATGGATATTTAAGGTATATAATAGATACCAGTGGGACTTAAACTACAGAAACCCTGAAGTATTCATAGAAATGTGTAAAATAATGTTAAATTTGGCTAATCAGGGAGTGGATATACTTAGACTTGACACTGTTGCTTTTCTTTGGAAAAGGCTAGGTACCGATAGCCAAAATGAAGCGGAGGCGCATATTATACTCCAGCTTTTCAAGGCTTGCGGTAAAATCGTAGCACCTGGAGCAGTTTTTAAGGCGGAGGCGATAGTACAGTTTATAGAGATAGTCAAATACCTCGGCGAGGGTGAGGCAGCAGGCAAGGAGTGCGAAATAGCATACAACGCTTCGTTCATGGTATTTCTCTGGGATGCGATAGCCACCAAAAATACAAAACTTATGGTCAAAGGACTTGAAAATATGCCAAGGCTTCCAAAGGGGACAACCTGGATAAACTATATAAGGTGTCATGCCGATATAGGTTTAGGTTTTTCGGACCACGACGCTTTCCAGGTAGGATACGACCCTAGAATGCACAGGGAGTTTTTGATAAAGTATTTCACTGAGGGACACATGGGGAGCCATGCTAATGGAGAGAAGTTCATGTACAACCCGAAAACTGGAGATGCCAGGATAACTGGTTCGCTAGCTGCCATTGCGGGACTTGAGAAGGCCCTTAAATGGGACAACCACCATGAAAAAGAAAAATCCTTAAAAAAGATAAAGTTAATGCACAGTGCTATAATGTCTTTTGGTGGAATACCTCTAATATACTACGGTGACGAAATAGCAACCCTAAATGACTACAGCTACATGGATGAAGAGGATAAGAAAGGCGACAATATATGGCTAAACAGACCTGTAATGGATTGGGAAAAGGCTGAAAAAAGAAACGAAGAAGGGACTATAGAAAAAGATGTGTTCACATCTATAAAGAGGATGATAGACGTTAGGAAGACTATGCCTGAATTCCACAATGAAAATGACTACCAGATGATGGGAGTTGACAACATGCATGTGTTTAGTTTTCTGAGGGAGAGGAGAATAAGACTCTTGTGGTGATGAACTTTTCAGATGAAAAACAGAGTGTAGACTTCGGGATACTCTCTAGGAGCTGAATATCCGGAGAGCTGCATGATGCTTACACCGAGGACGGTATTAAGATAGAAGACGAAAGGATAGTATTAGAGCCTTACCAGTTCTACTGGATAAAGGGGGCAGAAGGGAGTTTGGCATAGAAGCCGAATCTGGGATAGACAGATGCTGCAAACAATAAAAAAAGAGTCGGAAATTTCCGACTCTTTTTTTATTCCATATTATTTAAGTTCAAAATAAAAACGGCTAAAACAAGCCATATTTTTTTAAAAAATTTCATAAAAAACACTCCTATTTTTCTAAATTTTCAATCTCTTTTTCCAAAAGGTCCAACATAGTGTCTAACTGTTTTGCAAGGGCAAGAGTGCTTTCTTTTTGAGTGAGATCTACCCCTGCAGTTCTAAGTTGCTCCATAGGGTAGTCGTTTCCGCCTGATTTTAGAAGTGCTATGTATTTTTCAAGGGCTTTCTCTCTTTCAGCCTTGCTGTTTTCTGGATTGGTTATCCTATCGTATAAAACAGCTGAGGAAACAAAGCAGGTAGCGTATTGATAAACGTAAAATGGTGAGTTGAAAAAATGGGGAACT
Source organism: uncultured Ilyobacter sp. (assembly GCA_963675185.2). Classification (GTDB taxonomy): domain Bacteria; phylum Fusobacteriota; class Fusobacteriia; order Fusobacteriales; family Fusobacteriaceae; genus Ilyobacter_A. The sequence goes on along the minus strand of CAXXOH010000003.1, from coordinate 379,933 downwards.
CTAGCCCATACCACACGAAGCAGATCTTCTTTTTCAACAGCATCTCCGTAATATTTATCATATATTGCTGACATTGTATCTCCTAACACCTCAGAAGTTATAGCCTCCCCTTTTTCGGCAAGTTCATGCACTTGAAGCTCAAAGTCTGCTAAAAGTGTCTGGAAGTAGAAGGTACCTGTAAGATTTCTTATCTCTTGCTGCAACAGGGCTATCCTCTCTTTGGGATCTTTAGTCTTTTTTAAAAGGTAATCTAAGAGCAACCTCTCGTTAAAAGTAGAAGCCACCTCTGCGATAAAAATAGTATATTCATGCGTAGCGAAAGGCTGTGTCTCGCTAGAAAGCAGAGTATGCATGGTGTGCCCAAGTTCGTGTGCAAGGGTAAACACAGAGTCTAGGGTCTCGTTGTAGTTTAGAAGCATGTAAGGGTGTACGCCATAAACGCCTGCAGAATACGCTCCGCTTCTTTTGCCTTCTGTTTCATATACATCGATCCATTCACCATTAAGGACATTTTTCAGTTTTTCCTGGTACTCCATTCCTAGGGTCTCAGTAGATTCTAAGATCCATTTTGTGACGTCATCGTAGCTGTATTTTTTATCGAAATCCACGATAGCAATGGAACTGTCATAAACGTGGTATTTTTCAAGGCCTAGTATCTTTTTACGGAGCCTTGCATACCTTTTAAGTGGTTTTGTATTTTCACCAACGGTCTGTACAAGGTTTCTGTAAACCTCTGTAGGTATGTTGTCCCCTTCTAAGGCTGCTTCTAGAGAGGAGCTGTAGTTTCTTGCTTGAGCTGCCGCCCAATCGCTTTGAATACTGGCATTGTAGATGGAAGCATATGTATTTTGGTAGTCCTGGTATACTGAGTAGAGAGCCTCGAAGGTCTTTTTCCTGTCCTCTTGATTTCTGTTTGTTGCCAATATTCTAGAGTAATTTGCAGGACTTATCTTTACGCTCTCATCATTAGACAATTTCACTTCGTTAAATTTTATATCAGCTGTTGAAAGCTGAGAATATATAGATTTCGGACTTGAAGAAAACTGCGAATAAAATGAAAGTACTTTCTCCTTATCCTCGCTCAAGACATGTTCTTGAAGTCTGAACATGTTCATAATGCTAAATCTGTGTGGTTCTAAAGCCGGATTTGCATCAATCCATCCGGTTACAGTTTCCTGAGGTATGGAAAGGATCTCCGGGGCAATCCAAGAATTTTGTATCGAAAATTTGCTGAAAAGTATCTGGACTTTCTGAAATTTAGAAGCCACAAATTGGTCTTTAGAATTTAAGTCAAGCATCAACTGCGGATAACGGAAAACCTTGTATGACATAATATCAAACTCTTCGCTAAGCAGAACAGCCTTGGCAAAAGTTTCTGGGTTATCCTTTAGTTTGCCCTTGAAGGAGGCAATCTCACTTATCATCTGATCCATTTTTTTATAATCTTTTTCCCATTCATCCCAATTTTGGTAGAGGTCGGAGAGCTTCCACTTGTACTTCTGGTCGATATCCTCTCTTTTTATATTTTTATTTTCCTGGTTCATAGCGTTAGTCTTTTCCATATTGAATCCTCCCAGTAACAAAGCACAGACACAAAGTCCCAATATCAATTTTTTTTTCATGAGCTCTACCCCTTAAATAATTTCTTACGATTTTCAGTACCGATCAACCTGCACAACTCATTAGGGCTAAGGTCAGGATTTTCTTTTTTATAAATGTTGTATGCTTTTTTAAACTGACCCTGTGAAAAATGATTATATAAGAACACTTTATTTAAAATGGTTCCTGACTTGTAAAAATTGTTGAATTCAGTTTTAAAAGGGTTGAATATTTTGTCGAGGTTTGAAGTCCCTAAAATCCAGAGCTCGCAGTCTAGTATAGAATGGAGATCGAAGCACAGCTTGGCCATTAATTTTTGGCAATCACTGTAAACAGGGTTTATGGTTTTAAATTTCGCCAGGTCTGCAGTTACCCTGGTATGGATTGGGCTTTTGTTCAGTATGAGCACTTCCCTGTCAAAGTCCTCTACCAAGCCGTAGCCTTTCATAAAGTTTTTTCCGGCAGTTCCAGAACTACCCACACCGTAGCGATTTTGCTGAGATTCTTTGACGCCTGGATTGTCGGTAACCCATATGTACTTTATATTGAAATCTTGGGTGACCTCGTCAAACTTTTCATTGTAAACCAAAGGATTTGCCACTACATAAGGTTTATCCTGGAGAACTGAAATTCCTTCAGTGAGATGTGGAATGGCGAACTTTAAATTTTCTATTTCTTTTTTAAAAACTTTTTTTACATTTAAAAAGTCTAAAAATTGGCTTTTAGTCATCTATATCACCTAGTTAAATTATATCATATTTTGATATTTAAATAAAATCAAAATATGTTTGTGTTTAAATAACGAAAGTGCTATACTTTTAATAAACTTATTGAGAGCCTTTACTGCTTTGTAATCAAATGAAAAGTAGTTGGTTTAAAATCAGATTAAAACAGGAGGCTAAAATGATAACAGTAGTCGCAAAATGCTATGTAAAGAAGTCGGAAGTAGAGAAATTTATGGAGTACGCTTCTATAATGGTGGAAGAAACTAGAAAAGAAGCCAAATATGTAAAGTATGAACTGTACAGGGATGTAGAAGATGAGACTATATTCACCTTTATAGAAGAGTGGGAAAACAACGAAGATCTCTCGGAACATTTCGAAACACAGCATTTCAAAAAATATATCCCTCTTATGGAGGAAATGTATTCAAAACCTGGGGATGTAAACATCTATGAACTTTTAAAATAGGGGTAGCTCACAAGGCTGCCTTTTTTTGTGAGGTGAGTAAATTGAAAAAAAACTGGCTTGTTTCAATTATATTGAAACTATTAAAACTGCCCTTTGAATTTTTATTCAAGGTAGATAAAAAGGTAACCTATGAAGGCTACAAGAGACAGAAAAAAAAGAATAAGAAAATTGCCAGAAAGCTTAAAAGCCTCTCGGGAAAAGAGGGGGAGCAAAAAGATAAAATACAGATGCTGCAGGATGAGCTCAGAAAAAGGGGAGCAGAACTCAAGAATCTGTCAGAGGAAAATAGTAGGCTTAAAATGAGGGTTAAAAATTTAGAGGGAGAAAACATTGAACTAAGGAGTAGGATGAAGGCTATGGAAGATGGTGGGGAACTATGAAAAAGTTTTTGGTTGTTTTGACCTTTTTAATGAATTTCATCACGGTTTTTTCTCTCGGAGATAACTTTAAAGAATTGATGGAAAAAGCCACAAAAAACAATTTTCCAAACGCCCATAGGGTTCTAGTTAAAAGAGTTGAGGAGATAGAGTACTTTAGTGATGGAAACTACCAGAAGAACAGTGAGGAGTACTTTAAGATATTAGACCAGTTTGGGAGGGACAACAGTAAACTGCTGTATGAATCATATAACAGTGAGTATACGGATAAAGAATTTGTGGATGTAAAAATAATAAGGGCTGGGAAGGAGCTAGACTTTGACTTCAGGAGCAGCATGCAGATTCAGGATAATCCCTCCGACCAGGAGAGCAACATCTATGATGAAAACAAAAAGCTTATTGTAATAAACATACCAGATATTAAGGTAGGCGACATAGTTTATATAAAGGAGTACGAGAGTTCAAAAAAGACAAGGATGCCTGGAAACTATACGGACTATATAGGCGGGCAGGAATTTTATCCCATACTTTATTCAAGTACTACAGTAACAGGACCAGCAAGCAACCCATTGCGAACTTCAAAGGTTTACAACGGCATACAGGGGTCTTACACCTTGGAAAATGGCAGTATTGGAAAGAAGGAGTGGCATAAGTTTACAGTTTTTGAGGTACCACAGATAAACGCTGAGCCACAAATGCCGAGTATGATAAACGTGGCGATGAGATGGGCTGTGGGCACATCACCTACCTGGGAACAGATATCCAAGTGGTATTATGAGCTCTCAGAGCCCAAGATAATAGTGAACGACAGTGTAAGCAAGGCGGCGGAACTTATAGTTAGAGGTCTACAAGAGGATATGGATAAGATCAAGGCTGTATTTTTTTGGGTGTCCAGGAATGTGAGATATATGGGAATCAACCAGGAGGAGAACAGGCCGGGGCTTGAACCGCACAACTCCGACTACACTCTAGAGACCATGACCGGCGTGTGCAGGGACAAGGCTGCGCTTATTGTAACCATGCTGAGGAGTTTGGGCTATAATTCCAACATGGTGTTGATGAACGCCAGCAGGCAGATGGAGGTAGATTTCCCAAACAACTTTTTCAACCACGCTATTGCAAGCGTAGAGTTCGAAGACAAACTTATATTAATGGACCCGACGGATGAGACCACCAAAACCCTCATGCCAGAGTACCTTGACGGGAAGCCTTATCTAATTGCAAAAAAAAATGGAGATACCTTGAAGTTCAACTCCATTTCAAAACCCTCGTCAAACGAACTGCTTATAAAAAGTAAGGTTAATTACAGCAACGGAGAATTTATGGTTAGAAGCAGGCTTATTTTCCAGGGCATAAACGACAATGCATATAGGAAATATTTGATAGGCTTGAAAAATGATGAAAGAGAGAAATTTTTCAAAAGTCTACTTAAGAGTTTGAGTGCAAATACAGAGCTGATATCTTTTAATATAAATCCCAAAAACCTGTTCGAAAATGACAACATGGAAATAGACTTACAATACCGTATCGAGGATTTTGTGGTGGGGGAAGAGTATAAAATGTTTAGAGTGCCACAACTTTCAGATATATTTGGGATGCACAACTGGATTCTTTCGGAGTTCAGCCTTGCAGAGAGAAACTATCCGCTGATAGTGGATTCAACAGTTTCAGTTAAGGAAGAGGTGGACGTTGCAATGGACGGAGTGGAATTCTTAAATTTACCGCCTAATGTGAGCAGAAACAGTGATTCGTTTGACTTTATAGCTTCATATGAAGCATCAAAAGAGGGATTGAGTTTTCGAAAAAATCTTAGTCTGAAGAAATTAGAGTACAGCACAGAGGACTATTACTCCGTAAGAGCTGTATTGGGAGACGTTGAAAATTACGATAAAAAATATATAATAGTGAAAAAGCGGTGATTGAGTTGAGATATGTTATTAGAATTTTAGTAATGCAGATTATCTTGTGCATCTATGTTTTTGCAGGTGATACTGCAGATTATCTAACGACTAAAGAGTTTGTAGGACTTAGAATAAAGCCGGACAAAACCTACAGCAAGAGAGTCCTTGTGGAAAAAAAGATACTTAGCTACAATGGGAAGAAAGAACTGTCAGAATTTAAGGTTTTTTATGACAGCAGATATGAAAAAGTGAGCATAGTGGAGGCATATACAGAAAAACCTGATGGCAGTATAATGAGAACTGGGAAAAACGTAATAAAGGAATTGGACTCCCCTTATGAAAGTGGTATGATGGAGTTTGCAGTGACTAAAATGCTCCTTATACCTTTCCTTGGAGTGGAGGTAGGAGATACTGTACACCTAGAATTTATAAAGGAAAACAATAGTGGAAGGGATATTTTCGATTCATATGTTTTTGCGGGCACAGAAAAGGCAGTGGAAAAAACTTATGAAATAGAATACTCCAAAGGCATGGAGCTAAAGGTATCCGAGAACAATGTTGGCAAAAAGTTAAAAAAAACAAAGGAAAAGTCAGGGGATATGCTGAGGCTGATTTACAGCAGCAAGGGGGTATTACCCTACAAGCCGGAGCAAAGCATGCCCCTTCCTGAAAGGATATTTCCAACAGTATATGTAAGTACCTATAAAGGGGTAGAAAAATACGGCGAAGCTATATACTCCAAATACTTTAAAAGTACAGATTCAGAGCACCAGGCTATAGCTAAGCTGGGGGACGAACTCCTGGAGGGGTCTAAGAATGAACTGGAGAGTTTAAGCCGTATAAAACGCTATTTTTCTGAGGAGTTCCTGTATATGCCACAGGACGACATATTCAAGTTCCAGCCGAGGGATTTTTCTGAGATAATAGGCAGCGGGTACGGGACCCCTGTTGAAGCGTACATGATATTTGATGGGTTGATGAAAAGGCTAGGTATAGAGAACAGCATCGTGGTGGCAGGAGATGAAGAGCACAACTTTAAAAGGGACTTGAAAAACGGCAACATAGTTCCATTTTCCTATTTGATTTCTAGGATAAGTCTCGGAGGAAAGGTTTACTACGTGGATATATTAAATGAGTTTTATAATATAGATGAGAGCGAGTTTGATAAAAAAATAGGTATGATGCTTGGGGAAAAGGTACGTTTTGAAAATATAAACTGCAGAACAAAAAATACCAGGAATATCGTCTATTTAGTTAAAATAGACCAAAACGGAAACGCCGCAGTGCATAAAGAAAATAATTACAACGGCGGCATGGCAAGCCTTATAAGGTCAAAATACAAGTATATGACTGAATACGAGCTGAAAAAGGACTATGAAAAGCTTATGAGCGCGATATCTATTTTTGCAAGACCGACAAGTGATTTGAAAATAGAATTAGGAGAAGACACCGCTATCTCCTATGAATACATACAAGACAATTACGCCTCTACAGACGGTGAATTCATGTATTTCGACCTGGATGCATCTTTGGCGCCATACGTTTTAGAGCTTGATCCAGGAGAAAGGGAGTTTGCTTTTGAAAGCACAGAGGATCTCACATTTAGAAGGCGGTACGAGATAAGGATTCCAGAAAATTACCAGTTTCTATTGATGCCAGAACCCCTAAAGTATCGCGGCAAAGTGTTCGGCGTGCAGAGAAAAGTAGAGGTTTTAAACGGGCGTTTAGTGATAAATGATGCAATAAATTACAGAAACGGCCTTGTAAAACAAAAGGGGTACGAGAAGTTTTATGAGACTTACCTGGAACTGTCGCACCCTGGAAACACTAGGGTTTTGCTGAGAAAAATTGTTGAAAAATAGAATTTCATATGTTATACTAAGCTTAGTACTTTAAATAAGGTAAGGAGGCTAAATTGTGGTTAGAAAGCTAAAAACAAAGTCTGGTAAAGGACAAAATGACATACTAAAACAAGCTCAAGAGATGCAGAAAAAAATGCTTGAGATACAAGAGGGATTAAAAGAAAAAGAATTGGAGATATCAGTTGGCGGAGGAGCGGTTACCGCTAGGGTAAATGCCCAAAAAGAGCTTTTAGGAATAAAATTATCTGACGATATAGTGAAGGAAGCAGCGGAAGATAACGACAAAGAGATGTTGGAAGACCTTATAGTTTCAGCAGTAAAAGAGGCTATGAGACAAGCTGAGGAAGTTGCTGAAAAAGAGATGGAATCTGTAACTGGAGGAATGAGTATACCAGGTTTAGTTTAGGAAGGGCAACCTTCCTTATTTTATTGATTTGAGATTTGAATTATGCTATAATTTTTTAAAAATTCTTATATAGGGGTAGATTATGGATAGAGAGTACAAAAAGTATAAAAGGTACGGTTTATTGGCGTACTGGGTACTTAAAATTTTTTCTAAAACTTTCAAATTTGAGCTTGAAAAAAGTGATAAAGTGGCAGAAGACGAAAATTATGTATATGTATTCTGGCACAACAAGCTTCTTATTGCCAGCATATTTTTAGATAAGCTGGGGAATACAGCTGTACTGGCAAGCCCTTCAAAAGACGGCGAAATAGTGAGCACCGTACTTGAGAAATACGGGTACGAGGTCATCAGGGGTTCATCAGATAATCAGGCTGTAAAGGGACTGGTAGGTCTTTTGAAGAGGATAAAAAGTGGATACAATATAGGGACGCCAGTTGACGGGCCAAAGGGGCCTATATATGAGGTGAAGCCCGGGATGCTCTACCTGGCACAAAAGTCTGGGACCAAGGTAGTGCCGGTAGGCGGAGCTTTTTCAAGGAAATGGGTTTTTGAAAAGGCATGGGATAGGTTTGAATTTCCGAAACCTTTTTCTAAACTGGTATGCGTGCTGGGCGATCCTGTAGAGATAGAGAAGGGAAGAAATGTAGAAGAGTATGCTAAAATCATAAAAGTGAAGATAGCTCAGATGGATGCTCGGGCTGAAAAAATTTTGAATGGGAAACGGTGATGTGCAGTGAAGAAACTACTCATAACTATGGGTGATCCTTCTGGAATAGGACCAGAAATAGTATTGAAATTCTATAGTAGGAAAAAAGAGTTGGACAGAGGCAGAGCACTGCTCGTGACCGTGGGGACTGCTAGGATACTCAAAGAGTACATAGACAGGTTCAATATGGATATGGAAATCCAGAAAATAGAGAGTCTGGAAGAAGCAGAGAATTATGTGCACAAAGATGGGGTTATCCCAGTTATAGACATAGACACAAGGGAAGAGGTAATTATTGGGAAGGTGTCTGAAGAGTCCGGTAAGTTAAGCATGCTTTACCTAGAGAAAGCTGTTGAGCTATGTAAAAATGGGGTTTTCGATGGTATGGTGACTGCGCCTATAAGCAAGGATGCCATAAATCTTGCCGGGTATAAGTACAGCGGACACACTACCTTCCTGGCGCACTCAACCGGAACAATGGATTTCGCCATGGTTCTCAAAGGAAAAAAGGTAGTGGTGCTGCTTAATACCACACATCTATCCATATTAGATGCCGTCAAGAGGGTAAAAAAAGACCATATACTAAAAAAAATAGTAATAGCACAGAGGGCAAAGGATGAGCTGGGACTTGTGGGGCCCATAGCAGTAGCAGGGTTGAACCCGCATAATGGGGAGAATGGACTTTTTGGAACAGAGGAGATGGAAGAGATAGGCCCTGCAATAGAAGAGGCCAAAAGGCTTGGCATAGAAGTTGTCGGGCCGGTAGTACCAGACACTCTGTTTGTAAAGGTATTAAAGGGCGAGTACGCCATAAGTGTGGTAATGTACCATGACCAGGGGCTTATCCCTATGAAGATGGAGAGTTTTGGGATGGGGGTCAATATAACCATAGGTCTTCCTTTTGTGAGGACATCTGTGGACCACGGGACGGCTTTTGAGATAGCCGGAAAAGGAGTTGCAGACGAAGGGAGTCTTTTTGAAGCGGTGAAGATGGCCATTATAAATCTGGAAAACCGAGGGGTACTCAATGGGGGAACGATCAAAATTTAATTGACAATTGTAGCCGAAAGGATTAAAATTAAAAATAGTAGCCACAAGGTGAGCGGTGGCTATTTTTTTATATTTTTCTAATTGTAACTTAAGAATTAACCTATAGACAGTATCAGAAAGGAGAAATAAATTGAGCAAGAATTTTTATGTAACCACCCCTATATATTATGTTAATGGCGATCCGCATGTAGGGAGTGCCTACACCACAATAGCTGCGGATGTACTGGCTAGGTACAAAAAAACAGCAGGGTATGAAGTTTATTTTCTTACCGGTACAGATGAGCACGGTCAAAAAGTCGAGGAAAAAGCCAGGGAAATGGGATATACACCTCAAGAGTGGACAGATAAGATGGCTCCTAGATTCAAGGAAATGTGGGAAATTTTAAATATAGACAACAATGATTTCATAAGAACAACCGAAGAAAGACATAAAAGTGCTGTAAAAAAAATCCTTAAAAAAGTTTATGATAAAGGGGATATATACAAAGGCGAATATGAAGGTTTATACTGTGTTTCATGCGAGACCTTTGTGCCTAAAAATCAAGCTGTAGATGAAAAATACTGCCCTGACTGCGGCAAAGAGTTGAGGATAGTAAAAGAGGAATCATATTTTTTTAGGATGTCAAAATACCAAGATGATCTCTTGGATTATATAGAAAAAAATCCAGGATTTATACTGCCTGAAAGCAGAAAAAATGAGGTAGTTTCATTCATAAAACAGGGGTTGCAAGATCTTTCAATTTCTAGAAATACCTTTACGTGGGGGATACCTCTGGAGTTTGAGGAAGGACATGTTACCTATGTTTGGTTTGATGCATTGACAAACTACCTAACTGCAGTTGGATATGAAAACAATCCGGAGATGTTTGAAAAATTTTGGACCAACGGAGAGGTTGTACACCTTATAGGGAAGGATATACTTAGATTTCACGCCATAATCTGGCCTTGTATGCTGATAGCTGCAGAAGAAAAGCTGCCTGATAAAATAGTGGCACATGGATGGTGGACTGTAGAAGGGGAAAAAATGTCAAAATCCAAAGGAAACGTAGTGGACCCTAAAACAGAGGTGGAGATTTACGGAAGAGATGCTTTCAGATATTTCCTTATGAAGGAAGTTCACTTTGGGAATGACGGAGACTACTCAACTAAATCTATGGTGTCAAAAATAAATGCAGACCTGGCGAACGATCTAGGAAACCTTTTGAACAGGACTCTCGGTATGTGCAAGAAATACTTCAACTCTGAGATAGTGCAGGGTGAAGGACACGAAGTATATGATGACCAGATAAAAGAGCTTTGGGCAGACACTTTGGAGGAAGTTGCAGCAGCAATGGAAAAGGTAGAGTTTTCAAAGGCGCTGGAGAATATATGGAAGTTTATATCCAGAATGAATAAGTATATAGATGAGACTATGCCTTGGGTACTTGCAAAGAGCGAAGAGAAAAAGCCCAGGCTTGCAGTTGTTATGCAAAATCTTGTGGAGGCACTGTATAAGATAGCTGTAATGATCTACCCTTACATGCCTGAGGCCGCAGCCAAAATGTGGGAGCAACTGGGTGTAGAAAATGATATAGCCCAAGCAAAACTTGATGAGATAAGAGAGTGGGGGAGTGTTAAAGCCGGGCACAAATTAGGAGAAGCCCATCCTATATTCCCTAGAATAGAGATGCCAAAAGAGGAAGAAAAAACAGAAAATGAAGTCAAAGAAGATCTAGTGGTGGAAAACCCTATCTCCATAGAAGATTTCGACAAGGTAGAGGTAAAGGTTGTGGAGATACTCGAGGCTTCAGGTGTGGAAGGAGCGGATAAACTTCTTAAGTTTAAAGTCAATACCGGAACAGAGATAAGGCAGATAGTTTCTGGGATAGCTAAGTACTATAAAGAGCCCCAAGCTCTTGTTGGAAAGAAGGTTCTTGCTGTGACTAACTTAAAACCAGTTAAACTGAGAGGCGAACTTTCACAAGGGATGCTTTTGACAACAGCTGAGAAAAAGAGATTTAAGCTGATAGAGATAGACGGAAGCATTAAATTGGGAACTCAAGTCAAGTAGGAGGTGGAAAATTGAAGATAAAAAAAGCTATAATACCAGCTGCAGGGATGGGAACAAGGGTTTTGCCTGCGACAAAGGCCCAGCCAAAGGAGATGCTTACTGTTGTGGATAAACCTTCAATTCAGTATGTGGTGGAAGAGCTTGTAAAATCTGGTATAGATAATATAACAATAATAACTGGGAGGAACAAGTATTCGCTGGAGGATCACTTTGACTATTCTTACGAGTTGGAAGACACCTTGGAAAAAAAAGGTAAAATGGAAATGCTTAAATTGGTGAAAGATATCTCGGAGATGGCAAATATATATTTTATAAGGCAGAAAGAGCCTCTTGGTTTGGGGCATGCCATACTTGCGGCCAAACACCATATAGGGGATGAACCTTTTGTAGTTGTTTTAGGAGACGACATAGTGCACAGCGAGGTGCCGGTTGTAAAGCAGATGCTTCAAACAAGGGAGAAATATAGGGGTGGAAGTATAATCGGGGTGCAAGAAGTTCCTGAAAATGCTGTGTCGAAATACGGCATAATATCACCTGGCAAGAGACTTGATGATAGAACAGTTGTAATGAATGACTTTGTAGAAAAGCCAGAGGTGCAAGAAGCACCTTCTAAATATGCCTGCTTAGGTAGGTATATACTTGAACCTCAGATATTCCATTACCTTGAAAATGCGAAGCCGGGCCAAGGTGGGGAAATACAGCTCACCGACTCCATACTAGAGATGATAAAGGCAGGGGACAAGGTGCTAGCCTATGATTTCGAAGGGAAAAGGTATGATATAGGCAATAAATTCGGGTTGCTTAAAGCAAATATAGAGTTTGGGTTGAGACATTCTGAGATAAAATATGAACTGCAAGAGTACCTAAAAAACGAAATTCCCAAATTATTAGATGATTAGGCAATAGATTCATATGAAGTAGCATGCTTTATTTAGAGTATGTTACTTTTTTTGTAAGGAGGGACAGATGAACGCTGATGATAGAAGGAAAAATATTTTAAAAGATCTAAAAGAGGCGAGTAAACCTGTGAAGGGAACACAGCTTGCAAAATGCTATGGGGTGAGCAGACAGGTGATTGTGCACGATATAGCAATACTGCGGGCAGAAGGACACGAAATTATTGGTAGTTTGAAGGGATATGAGGTAAATAAAAAAGAAAACAGGATGCTAAAGGTTATTAACTCAGTTCATAAAAGCATTGAAAGTATGTTGGAAGAACTTGAAATAATAGTCGATAACGGCGGGAAGGTTCTGGATGTGACAGTGGAGCATCCTATTTACGGAGATATAAAGGCTAATTTGATGATATCGAATAGAAAAGATATCAAACGCTTTATAGAGCAGGTAAAAGAAAATCGGGCGGAAGCCCTGTCAACCCTTACCGGTGGAGAACATTTGCATACAATAGAGGTGGACAGTGAGGAGATGTTTAAAGAGATCTTAAAGGATCTGGGGGAGAGAGATCTTCTAAAACAGTAACGGCCTGGAAGTACCTAATTTGTTAGACAAATGATTTTCTTTATGTTATAATATTTGACGTTGCAATTCTAGTGGATTAGGGGGCTTTATGTTAAATTTAAATGAAATTTTAAGTAAAGAACTAGGTATTAGGCTGAGTCAGATTGAGAATACGGTTAAGTTGTTAGATGAAGGGGCGACAGTACCTTTTATATCTAGGTACAGAAAAGAAGTGACTGGAAGCCTGAATGAAGAGCAGATAAGAGATATTTTAGATAGAATAAACTACTTAAGAAACCTCGAGAAAAGAAAAGAAGAGGTAATAAGCTCGATAGAGGAGCAAGGAAGTTTAACTGAGGAACTAAAAAAGCAGATATTGAGTGCAACCAAGCTACAGGCCGTGGAGGATTTGTACCTGCCTTACAAAAAAAGGAAAAAAACAAAGGCCGACATAGCCAAAGAGATGGGGCTTGAGCCGCTATCAGAATTTATGATAAAAAAAGGTGTTTCTATAGATGAAATTCTAAAAAAGGCGGAAAGCTACCTCAGCGAGGAAGTTCCGAGTGTGGAAGATGCTATTTCTGGAGCTAAGTTCATTTTGTCTCAAAACCTTTCTGAAAATGTAAAATTTCGTGAATCCTTGAGAGAGAGGATGCTGAAGTATGGGGTTTTAATCTCTAGCATCATAGATAAAAATAAAGCACTTGATGAAAAAGGAGTCTATGAAGATTACTACGACCACAGTGAGAAGGTAGATAAAATACCTTCCCACAGGGTTATGGCCATCAACAGAGGAGAGAAAGAGAAAATACTCAGAGTCAAGGTCTCTTTAGATGAAAAAACTATGGAGTTTGTAGAGAGAGAAGCCCTTAAGGATTATCAAAATTCAGGATTAAGGGAATTCTATCTTGAAATAATAAAAGATGCACTTTCTAGACTTATACTGCCATCCATAGAAAGGGAAATAAGAAACATTTTGACAGAAAAGTCTGAGATGGATGCCATAAAAGTTTTCAAAGAAAACTTGAAAAACTTGCTTATGCAACCGCCGCTCAAGGAAAAAAACGTACTTGGATTGGATCCTGGATATAGGACTGGTTGCAAGGTAGTTGTTATAAATAAATATGGATTTTACGAAACTAATACGGTGATTTATGTAGCTATGTCAGGGAATAATATAGATAAAGCAAGAAAACAAGTGAAAGAACTTATAGAGAAATATGACATAGACATTATAGCAGTAGGAAATGGTACTGCTTCTAGGGAAACAGAGGCATTTGTAGCTGACACACTAAAAGAAGTAAAGAAAAAAGTGTATTACTTGATTGTAAATGAAGCAGGGGCGTCCGTTTACTCGGCTTCTAAAATAGCGAAGGAGGAGTTCCCTGAATTAGACGTTACAGCTAGGGGGGCGATATCCATAGCCAGAAGGATACAGGATCCGCTTGCAGAACTTGTAAAAATAGATCCTAAGTCTATTGGTGTGGGGATGTACCAGCACGACATAAACCAGAAAAAGCTGGATGACTCACTTCAGGAAGTCATAGAAAGCGTTGTAAACAGTGTGGGGGTAAACGTGAATACTGCTTCTTGGGCACTTCTAAGTTACGTTTCCGGTATGAAAAAAAATGTTGCTAAGAATATAGTGGACTATAGGAAAGAGAATGGAAACTTTAAAAACAGGAAGGAACTGCTAAAAGTAAAGGGGCTTGGAGCTAAAGCTTATGAACAGATGGCGGGATTCGTACTCGTTCCTGAAAGCGGCAATCATCTAGATAACACCATAGTACATCCGGAATCCTACCACATAGCTGAAAGGGTGCTGCAAAGCGCCGGCCTAGGTTTAGTAGACTTGGGTGGAGACCTGGGGAAAGTAAGGGAAAAACTCGAGGGCTTTGACGTAGAAGGATTTATTTCTAAAGAAGGGGTAGGGAAAGAGACAACTTTAGACATATATGAAGCCCTTTTAAAAGGGAGAAGGGACCCGAGAGACAGTATATCAAAGCCTCTTTTAAAAAGTGATATATTGAAAATAGAAGACCTCAAAGAGGGAATGGAACTTGAAGGTGTAGTAAGAAACGTTGTTAACTTTGGAGCTTTTATAGATATAGGGCTTAAAAATGACGCCCTTTTGCATATTTCTGAATTTGATAAAAGGGTACAAGATATATCAAAAGAGCTTGCTGTGGGAGAAATTTTGAAACTAAAGGTTAAATCTATTGATTTAAAAAGAGGCAGGGTAGCTTTGACCAAGAAGGGGATTTAAACTTATGAAAGTAAAAAGAGACTCGTTATTGTTGAAAATAATATTTTTCAATGACATAGCTATAGTGATCACCTCTCTTACTATAGTTTCTATACTTACTTTTTTTACTTTTAGGGTGTTGGATGAGAAGATACCTCAAGAAACAAAGGAAGAAGTATCGACTCTAAAAAACGGTTATGAGCTACAGGTTGACCTGCTGGAGCAAAAACTTTTACAAATTTTAGATGCTCAAAAAAGAGTAGTTAAAATTGCGAATTTGGAAATCGAAACGGATATATCTTTGAATGAGTGGCTGAAAAAAGAGGGCTATTACGGCAATTACATTGAGCGCCTTAGTGAGAACGCAGTTCAAGTTATGGAACCTGTTAATCCCTATGAGGTCCTGGCAACCATGCTGTATTTTGGGTTGTATGAGTCCGATGAATTTGGGGACGAGATAGTATCTGTAATTGGAGAAAATGGTGAAGTGCTGGGGGAAAGCTTTAACCCAAAGATTTCTAAAGATTATTATCTGAAAAATTCTGATTATTTCAACTCGAGAAGAGTAAGCGACTTTGAAAAATATAGTTTCAAGTACAATGAATATGTAGTAAATGAAGGAAATAACTTGGTTTTAAGGCTCGGGATGACTGTAGGAGAAGGGATGTTTCCCAACTCTAAAATCAGGGGCATAGTGGTGAGCAAGGTATTAGGGGAGCAGTTTATAAACTTTTTAAAAAATACTGTACATTCGAAGGAATCCAGCAAGATTTTTCTATTGACAAAACAGAATTATACTTTTGGCCAATTAGATTTAAAAAAAGATGAAAAATTTATTTCAGATAAACTTTATACTAAATTTTTGGAAAAGCAACCAGATTTCTATTTTGAAGACAAGAACATAGAAAAAGAGGCATACTACATAGGCTATATCCCACTTTTAGGGGAGAATGACACAATAAATGGATTTTTGGGAGTAGCAGTTTCAAAATCTGAGCTAATAGGGATAAAATCCTTTGCCTTTATATTGATAATAACGGGGACTTTTATCTTAATCCTTGTTAGCAGTACTATATTTGGTGCCCTTTTTCAAACTTTGATTGCCCCTTTGGTGGAGTTGGCTCAAGTTTCGGAGAAAATATCCGAAGGGAATTATGATATAAAGCTTAAGGTAAGAGGGAGTGGAGAGATAAGGACACTCCTTAAGTCATATAAAAACATGCTTGAAAAGATAAAGCAGAGTGACGAAGATCTAAGGAAACAGAATGAAAGGCTGCAAAATAATATAGACAGGATAACCACCATTGAAAAACTACTTCTGGCTATACACAGTGAGGATGAATTTAAGAAAACAATAGATATAGTGCTGAGTGCCTTTACATCTGATATAGGTCTGAGTTATGGCAGGGCTATTTTTTTTAGATATGATGAATTTGAAGAGCATCTACAGGCTGAGATGGCTTCCGTTAAAAAAAGCCTAGAAATTAAGGGTAATCTGAAGGAGACTATGAAAGGGTTTTCTTTTCAAAAGGACAGTATATACAGCATACTTCCTCTTTTAAAAATCCCGATGCATGACAACATACTGTCTAAATCGGTGCTGGAAAAAAAGATAATATATTATAACGACAGGGGATACAAGTACAATCTAGGTAACGAGCTCTTGGCAAGTTTAGGTATAAATAACTTCATGATACTACCCCTATACAGTGAAAATAAGATCTATGGGTGTATACTTATAGATAACTACTTTATAGACAGGAAGATAGACCATCAAGAGGTAGAGCTTTTAAACCTTTTGATATTGAATTTAGGAATATATTTCCAAAACAAGAATTTGGTAAAGGAAAAGATAGATACTCAAAAAACCGTTACTATAGGAAAACTGGCACAGCAAATTGTAGAGGACAGGAAGGATTACCTAGATCAATTTTGGGACCTAATCGATTACGCGAAACAAGGCAACAATAACTTGAGGGATAAAGTATTGGCACTAGAGGATGGGATCAAGAGGCTTAACAAGTCTAATCTAATTTTATTTGATTTTTCAGATAGAAAAGAGTATAATTTTCAAAAGTTAGATTTGAATATGGTAATACGTGATGTATTGGATCAACTTGAAGAAAAGCTAGAGAGCAGAAGAATTAACATATCCATATTTTCAAAATATAGGGGGCTTGTGCTAGGAGACAAACTAGAAATTCAAAAAGTATTCAGAATCATAGTAGAAAACTCAGTTGAGGCTATAGAAAAAGAGTATGGAAAAATCAATATACTGTTATACCGTGAAAATGAAAAAATACACGTAGACATAATAGACAACGGGATAGGTATCAGTGAGGATCAACTCCAGGATATTTTCGATCCATTTGTAAGCTACAAAAAAGGCAATTCGGGTTTAGGCCTGCCTATAGCTCATAAGGTAATAAAAGAGCATGGCGGAAGAATAAAAATAGAGTCTAAGCCAGGAGAAGGAACAGAGGTTAAAATAACTTTAAATGCATATAAGGAGGAAAAATAAATGGCAGAAATGGAAAAAGATTATGGTGCAACACTTAATCTTCCCAAGACGAACTTTAAAATGAGGGCAAACTTACCTACAAAAGAGCCTGAAATCCTAAAAACATGGAATAAAAATGATATTTATAAAAAAAGCTTGCAGAATAAAGAGGAGCATTTCATATTACACGATGGCCCTCCGTATGCAAATGGCGGAATACATATAGGACATGCCCTAAACAAAATATTAAAAGATATTATTTTGAAATACAAAAGATTGCAAGGGTTTTATGCCCCATATGTCCCAGGCTGGGATACCCATGGACTTCCAATAGAGTTAAAAGTAACTGAGCAGCTAGGGGAAAAAGTAAAGGATATGAGCGCTGAAGAGATTAGAAAAGAGTGCACAAAGTATGCTCAGAAGTGGGTGAAAAAACAGAAGGAAGATTTCATTAGGTTGGGAGTCTTAGGTGAATGGGAGAATCCGTATCTTACACTTATGCCTGAATATGAAGCTAAGCAGCTAGAGGTATTTGGGGAACTATATGAAAACGGCTATATTTTTAAAGGACTAAAGCCAATATACTGGTCTCCTGCTACTGAAACTGCCTTGGCTGAAGCAGAGATAGAATACCATAACCACGTATCGCCTTCAATCTATGTTAAAATGGAGGCAAGGGAGGATACCCTTGAAGCGTTAGGCCTGGATGAAGCATCTTTTGTAATATGGACAACTACTCCTTGGACCCTTCCTGCGAACGTAGCAATCTGTCTAAACGAAGAATATAGCTATGGCGTGTACAAAACTGAAAAAGGTAATTTGATTCTTGCGACAGCACTTGCAGAAAAAGCCTTTGCTGATATGGGAATCGAAGATGTCAAGCTAGTAGCTGAATTTAAAGGTGCGCAACTTGAAAGATTGACTTATAACCATCCTTTTTTAGATAGAATAGGTACTATAATTTTGGGAGAGCATGTAACCCTAGAAGCCGGGACAGGGTGTGTACATACTGCTCCTGGACACGGTCAAGATGACTATGTTGTGGGGACAAAATACGGACTGCCTGTAATATCTCCTGTAAACAATAAAGGTCATCTAACAGAGGAGGCAGGACAGTTTGCTGGACTATTTTACAAGAAAGCCAACAAAGAGATCTGTACTTACCTTACAGAGACAGGGCACCTTTTGAAGCTTCAAGAAATAGAGCATTCGTATCCGCATGACTGGAGATCTAAAACACCTGTTATATTCAGGGCTACTGAACAATGGTTTGTTAGGGTAGAGGGATCAGATATCAGACAGAAAGCTTTAGATGCCCTTAAAGATGTGGAGTTTGTACCTGGATGGGGTAGAAACAGGATAACTTCTATGGTGGAATCAAGGCCGGATTGGTGCATATCTAGACAAAGGGTATGGGGAGTTCCTATCCCGATATTCTATAATGAACAAACTGGCGAAGAGATTTTCCACAGAGAGATACTAGATAGAGTAATAGGTATAGTAGCAAAACAGGGGTCTGCTGCATGGGTAAAATACACTGCTGAAGAAATAATAGGAGAAGAACTTCTTAAAAAATATAACCTGGATGGTATAGAGCTTAGAAAAGAGACAAATATAATGGATGTTTGGTTTGACTCAGGTGTTTCACATAGAAGTGTGCTTGAAACAAGAGAGGGTCTACATAGACCTGCCGACCTTTACTTGGAAGGATCTGACCAACATAGAGGATGGTTCCAAACTTCACTATTGACTTCAATAGGTTCTACTCATGACGCACCTTATAAAAAAGTTTTGACGCACGGATTCGTTAATGATGGTGACGGAAGAAAAATGTCGAAATCACTTGGGAACGTTATCTCTCCAGATGAAGTTATAAAGACTTACGGGGCAGACATTTTAAGACTTTGGTGTGCATCTGTTGACTATAGGGAAGATGTGAAAATTTCTGAAAATATATTAAAACAGATGGCAGAAGCCTACAGAAGAATAAGAAACACTGCAAGATATATATTGGGTAACATTTCCGACTTTGATCCTGCAAAAGACAAGGTCGAATACAGCAAAATGCCTGAAATTGATAGATGGGCACTTCATAAACTGGAGTCATTGAAGCAGATGGTAAACAATAACTATGACAAGTATGAATTCTACAATCTTTTCCATGATATACATTACTTCGCGGGGATAGACATGTCAGCATTCTATCTGGATATAATAAAAGACAGATTGTACACTGAGAAAGGTGACTCTGTGGAAAGAAGATCAGCACAGACAGTTATGTACGAAGTACTTATGGCCATGACAAAAATGATCGCCCCTGTGCTATCATTTACTGCTGAAGAAATATGGTCTAGCCTTCCTGAGGTTTCCAAAGATGCTGAATCAGTTGTGCTAACCTCATGGTATACTGAAAATCCTGAGTATATAAACCAAGAGCTAGCTGATAAGTGGGAAAAATTAGTTGAGCTTAGAGGTGAGGTAAACAGGGTACTTGAAAAAGCTAGGCAGGATAAAGTTATAGGACATTCGCTAAATGCATACGTATATCTGAATTCAAAAAATGACGAATATATGGAATTCTTAAAAACAAATGAGGCTCTTTTAGAAGATATATTAATCGTATCTAAAGTGAGCTTGGGAGGTTCTTTAGATGGGTCTGTAAAATCTGACCTGATAGAAGATCTTGAGATAAAAGTTCTTCATGCAGAAGGAGAAAAATGTGAGAGATGCTGGAAGTATTCAACAGAGCTTGGTACAAACAAAGAACACCCTTCTATCTGTCCAAGATGTACAGGGGTTATATCTGAATAATACTACGGTGACGAGTGTGTTAAGCTCGTCACTTTGTATTGAATAAGTCTAAGGAAGGGGAATTTATGATAATTTCGATTCTGGCAATCTTGATTTTGATATCTATAGACCAGGCCAGTAAATTCTATGTGGTGAAAAACTTTGTAGAAGGTGAAAGCCTGCCAATTATAGGTAATTTTTTTCATTTTACATATGTTAAGAACAGAGGGGTTGCTTTTGGAATCCTTCAGAACAAACTCTTTTTAATAACCTTTGTAGGGGTTGCCGCTGTGGGCATTATAGGATACTATGTCTTCCAAAGCGTAAAAAAAGAGGAGTGGATAGCAAGGATCGCCTATATATTTATTATGAGTGGAGCTATAGGGAATATATTGGACAGAATATACAGGGGATATGTAGTGGATTTTATAGACTTCAGGGGGATATGGACCTTTGTATTTAACATCGCAGATGTGTGGATAAATGTGGGGGTCGTATTTTTGCTGATTCAATATGCGATAGAAGATAGAAAGAGGGAGGAAAAGTAATGACTTTTCAAGAGATGATATTGGCGCTTCAAAAATATTGGAATTCTAAAGGATGTATAGTTACGAATCCTTACGACATAGAGACGGGTGCGGGGACATTCAACCCGAGTACTTTTTTAATGTCACTTGGACCTGAACCTTGGAATGTTGCTTATGTTGAACCATCAAGGAGGCCTAAAGATGGCAGATACGGTGAGAATCCAAACAGGGTTTATCAGCACCATCAATTTCAAGTTATAATGAAACCTTCGCCGCAAGATATACAGGAACTCTACCTGGAAAGCTTGAGGATTATAGGTGTAATCCCAGAAGAGCACGACATAAGATTTGTTGAGGACGACTGGGAGTCGCCGACTTTAGGTGCATGGGGACTAGGTTGGGAAGTATGGCTTGACGGAATGGAGATAACCCAGTTTACCTACTTCCAACAAGTTGGAGGTCTTGAGCTGGAAATTGTGCCGGTTGAGATAACTTATGGACTAGAGAGGCTGGCACTCTATATACAGGGGAAGGAAAGCGTCTATGATCTGGAGTGGTCAGAAGGGGTAAAATACGGTGACATGAGGGTTCAATATGAGTTTGAGAACTCAAAATATGCATTTGAGCTTGCTGATCTAGACATGCACTTTAAGTGGTTTGACATGTACGAAGAGGAGGCAAACAGAGTGCTGGATGCCGGACTTGTGCTGCCTGCATATGACTATGTATTAAAGTGTTCGCATACTTTCAACGTACTAGATGCTAGAGGTGCTATCTCTGTAACTGAAAGACAGTCGTACATATTGAGAGTTAGAAACTTGGCAAAAAGGTGCGCCGAAGTCTTTGTACAAAACAGAAAAGACCTAGGATACCCTCTGCTTAAAAAAGCTGAAGCTTAGAAAAAATACTGTTTTTTTCTGGGGAGATCCTCAACATAAATAGAAAATTGGAGGGAGAGAACTAAAGTGGAAATCTTATTAGAAATAGGTATGGAAGAGATACCAGCTAGGTTTTTGAAACCTGCCTTAAATGATATAGAGAAGTATATAAAAAACGTGTTTGCTGAAAAGAGAATAGAGTTTGGAGAAGTAAATACTTACGGTACACCAAGAAGGCTTATATTGAGCGTAAAGGGAATCTCTGAAAAACAGGAAGACCTTACCGAGATAAATACAGGTCCGGCCAAACATATAGCTTTCGATCCAAATGGAGGACTTACAAAAGCTGGCTTAGGGTTTGCCAAGTCACAAGGAGTAGAGGCTACAGACCTAGAGATAGTGGAAACTTCAAAAGGGGAGTATGTGGCGGTAAAAAAATACATAGAGGGAGAAGAGACTAAGAAGCTTCTGCCGGATATTTTAAAAGAGCTTATTCTAAGCCTTTCGTTCCCTAAATCTATGAGATGGTCAAATAAGAAAATGAGATTCGCAAGACCTATACAGTGGTTGCTGGCAATGGCTGACGAGGAGCTTATAGAAATCAACATCGATGGTTTAGAAAGCTCACTTAAGTCAACAGGACATAGATTCTTTGGGGAAAAAGAGTTTGAGGTTAAAAATATAGAGCAGTATTTTCAAAAGCTTAAGGAAAACAATGTAATCTATGATATAGAAGAAAGAAAACAGCTGATAGTTGATATGATAAATCAAAAATGTACAAAGGCTGGGGAAAAGGTATTGATAGAGGAGGAGCTTTTAGACGAGGTTACAAACCTGATTGAGCACCCATACCCTATAGTTGGAACTTTTAATTCGGAATTTTTAGAGGTGCCACAGGATGTACTTATAATATCAATGCAGGTTCATCAAAGATATTTTCCCATCTTAGATGAAAATGGGAAACTTCTTCCTAAATTCGTAGTTATAAGAAACGGTATTTCTGATTCAGATGCAGTGAAAAAAGGGAATGAAAAAGTACTTAGTGCGAGGCTTTCTGATGCCAGGTTCTTTTACTATGAGGATCTGAAGAAAGATTTGGAAACTTTCGTTGAAAATCTTAAAACAGTAGTTTTCCAAAAAGATCTAGGAACAATCTATGAGAAAATTGAAAGAAGCAAGACCATTGCGAAAAAACTTATAAAAGACCTAGGGATAGAGGATAAATCTGAGGATATTTTGAGGACTGTACACCTTTCAAAAGCGGACCTTGTGTCTAATATGATAGGGGAAAAAGAGTTCACAAAACTTCAAGGTTTCATGGGTGCTGAATATGCACTTAAAGCCGGGGAGAAAGAGTCAGTTTCCAAGGGGATAGAGGAGCACTATTATCCGAGATACTCTGGAGACAAACTACCTGAAACATTAGAGGGTATAATTACAGGTATATGCGACAGGCTAGATACTCTTGTGGGATGCTTTGGGATAGGGCTTATTCCTAGCGGATCTAAAGATCCATTTGCACTTAGAAGGGCGAGCTTGGGGATAGTAAACATAATTCTAAACTCTAGACTGGACATATCTCTTTTTGAACTAGTAGACTACTCTGCTCAGATTTTTGAGAGCAAAGGTATACTAAAAAGGGACAGGGCTGAAGTTGTACAAGACGTTAAAGAGTTCTTTAAGCAGAGGGTAATCAATGTACTTGGTGAAAAAGGTTATAGAAGGGATATAACTGCTTCTGTGGTGGAGGTAGATTTTGACAACCTGCTAGATACGGTGGCCAAAATTGATACCCTGGAAGAATTTTCAAAAGAGCAAGATTTCAATGATCTTGTGCTTCTTCTTAAGCGTGTTGGAAATATCTCCAAAGATTTTTCAAACGAGGGTACGATTAACCCTGAGCTTTTCGAGAAAGAAGAAGAAAAAGGGTTGTATGAATTTTTTATCGAGCTAAAGAACGAGACAACGGTTAGCATAGAAGAAAACGACTACAAAAAATTCTTTATGGATATATTAAAAGGAAAAGAGATAATAAATAAATTTTTTGATAACGTAATGGTAATGGTAAAAGATGAAAACGTGAAAGAAAATAGGCTAAGCCTGCTGAAATCGCTTGATGTGATATTCAACAGGGTGGCTAATATAGGATTGATAGAGGAGAAGTAGGCTGAGGCCTGCTTTTTTTCTATTAAATGGCAGTAAAAAACAGGAATAAATTTAACATAAAATTTCCATATTTCATATTTAGGAGCTATAATATTATAAATGAAAAAAATAGTTCCGTTGAAAGCGAGGTACTGTTATGGACATCAGTTACTATTTTCCAAAAGTCAAAGAATACATATCAGAAGATTATGAAAAACTTCTTTTAAAAATAATCGAAGAAAAAGACGAGGTTAAATCCGAGTTTGAGTTAAAGGAATATAAAAAATTAGGTGCAGAACTTTGTGATTGCATCCAGATAGCGTTCACTATAGCATATAAAAATGAGCTAGCCATAAAGATAAATGTTAAACAAATACTGATGAAGGCTAAATATAAAACTTTGCAAAATGCGATACAGGATTTTGAGGTTGCTTACAATAATCTTATAGATGGATTTGACAGGTTTGACATTTTAGACAAGCTCATAAGCTTATACATAAGCAGGACCTTAAGGGCCATTTTAACTCTGCAGAAAAAAGGCTACAGCATAGAAAACTTTTTTAAAGAACACAGAGAAAAAATGGTGGCCAAAGCAGAAAGAGAAGAAATACATATAATAAGTTAGGGTCAGATTGTACTGACCATTTTTTATTTAAGAAGATCTGGATAATCAGAAAATATTCCATCTACTCCTATAGCCAACAGTTCGTTAGCTGTGGATACACGGTTTACAGTGTAGACGAATATCTTAGAGTCGTAACTGTGGACTTTTTCCACCAAATCTTTATTCACAAGTTTTAGAGAGAAATTCAAGCAATATGGTGTTATACCAAGATTTTTTATGTAGCTTCCAATGTCTAATGGACAGAAAGAGAATAAAAGCCCTAAACTGACGTTTTTATTTAGTTCATAAATTCGTTTTATGCAGTTGTGGTCGAAGGAAGAAATAATTGTATTTTCAAACCTACCGTATTTTTCAAGAATTGCTAGCAGCTCTACTTCAAATTTTTGACTGTAGTCCTGCAGACTTTTTATCTCTATATTCACAAGAATGCTTTTTGGTATTACAGCAAGCACCGCTTCTAAACTATCCACTCTATAAGCCCCCTTTGTAGCAGCAGGTAGATCTTTAAAATTTAAGTCTCTTATGGCGAGCTTAGAGTTCTTTATGTTGAAATCATGGTGTAAAACAAGCTTTCTGTCTTTTGTCATTTGTATATCAAATTCTATAGCTTTAGCTCCCATATCCACAGCCATTTTTACAGCAGCAAGGGTGTTTTCTATTTCATAGGTACTGGCACCTCTATGTGCAAAAACTATCATAAGCTCTCCCCCAGAAATTTAATCTTATACTATATAAGTTTACTACAAAAGATTTGGATTAGTAGGAAAATATTTTATAAAATAGTATATATTCAATTGAAGGTATCGACTTTATTGTTTGAATTCAAGGGGGAGTTTATGGAAGAAAAAAAACCTATGATAATTACTACAAAGTATAGTCCTTTCACAATGGTAGACGTGGAGGGTGTAGTCGGAAGCGACGGGAAAAACGTAAAAATGGAAAGGGTAACAAATTTTTGCAGGTGCGGTGAGTCCAAAGCCAAACCCTACTGCGACGGGACTCATGGAAAAGCAGGATTTGTGGGTGAAAAAGAGGATGGCAGAATAAAGGATAGAGTAAAGGATTATTCTGGCGAGGGCATAACCATAAATGATAACAGAGGTGTGTGCAGCCATGACGGATCTTGTGCAAAGTACCTGCCGTCTGTTTTCAGGAGCAGCGAAAGGCCGTGGATAGTTGCTAAAGCGGCAAGTATAGAGGATATAATTAAGACTGTGGAAAGATGTCCGTCTGGGGCTCTTAGTTTTACCATTGGGGAAAAAAGGTACCAAGACTTTTACAGCAGACCACCAAAAATAAAAATAAGGAAGAACGGCCCCCTAGAGGTTCAGGGAGGGATAAAACTTATAGATGATATTGGTTCTGTGCCGGAATGCAAGGAACACTACACCCTTTGCAGGTGCGGCAAGTCAAAGAATAAACCGTTTTGCGACGGTACCCATGATGATGTAGAATTTAAGGGATGATGAGGGGAGACTATGTATCTAGTAGAGCTTAAACTCCACGGCGAGTTAACAGAGGTGGTTGGGGAGTTTTCTGGCCTTCTAAGTTTCAAAGATGCTAACACATTAAAGGGTATAGTAGAGAGTACAGGGTTGCCACACACAGAGTTTGGCGAGGTGAGGGTTGACGGTGTAAAGTCAGATGCAAGCTTCAAGGTGAACTTTGATTGCCGTATAGATGTGTACCCAGAACCCGTACCACGGCCTATCAGCGGGGAGGCAAAATTTATATGTGATGTGCATTTAGGTACACTATCTAAATATCTGAGGTTTTTTGGATTTGATACCCTCTACAGAAATGATTATTCTGACAGCGAGATAGTTCAGGTTGCGGTAGCGGAAAAAAGGATAATCCTCACTAAAGACAGGGGTATCCTAAAGATGAGAATTGTAGAACATGGATATCTTGTAAGGGAAATTAATCCATTGAAGCAATTAGAAGAGGTGCTCAAGGTATATGGTCTTATGGGCAAAGAAAAGTTGTTTTCCCGTTGTTCGGAGTGTAATGGGGCTGTGGTAAGTGTGGAGAAAAAAGATGTATGGGAAAATCTACAGCCAAAAACAAGAGAATATTTCCACGAATTTTATAGGTGCCAAAAGTGCGGTAAAATTTACTGGAAAGGCAGCCACTACGATAGCCTTGAAAAAAAGATAAAAAAAATATTAAGAAATACACTCTGTTGAAAAAAAAGTCTTTTTATGATAAAATAACATGTGTATTTTAAAAATTCAAACAAGGAGTGAGCGGTTTGAAAAGATATTTAACAGAGGGTGTATGCTCAAAAGCAATAGATGTAAAGGTAAATGGTGACGTAGTAGAAGATGTTATATTTTTAGGTGGCTGCAACGGAAGCCTTCAAGGTATAAACGCCCTTATAAAGGGGATGAAAGTAGAAGAGGTAATCTCTAAAGTAAATGGGATTAGATGCGGGTCTAGGACAACATCTTGTCCAGATCAACTATCGAAAGCTCTTAAAAGTTATATAAAAGATTAAAGTCTCCGCTTTTGCGGAGACTTTTTATCATATTATCTAAGTTGCCGTCTATATTTAAATTATTGAATTTATTTAAAGTCATAGAAATAGAAAACCTTTGTTTTAGCCACGAATTACATGAATGAAAAGATTATATAAAAATAATTTTAGACACAGAGCTGCAAAGAGTGATGAAGAAGACTGTAGGCACGAGAAAGGCTTTCTTAAATTTTTTGAATAATTCGTGTGATATGTGAAGATTCGTGACAAAAAATAAGGTTTTTTAATATGAAAATTTTAACTAGCAACTTAGATTACAGTGAGTATTTTTAAAAGTATATACAGTAGAAAAAATTCTGTTAACTGTTTTTAATTGGTTAGCTAAACTATAAGAGCCGTTTTTATATAACTTTATGCCAAACTTAGAACTATATAATTAAACCTGTATTCAAAAAAATGAAATATTTTACCACAATTTGCATAGTAGCGAGACAGCATTTTATATTTCTTGCAAGAGGTATAAAAATAAGGTATAATATACAGGATTTAGTTTCGATCAATCAACTAAAGTTGGAGGACTATAAACCATGAAAAAGCTATCTTTTAGAAGGCTTAGTCCATCTAGAATACTAGTGTCTTCATTCATTATAATGATCAGCATAGGCACATTTTTATTAAGCCTTCCCATGGCAGCTATGCCTGCTGAAAGGATAAGCGTGCTAACAGCTCTGTTTACCGCGACCTCTGCGGTGTCTGTAACTGGACTGTCAGTTGTGGATGTAAGCAAGACATTTAGCCCTTTTGGGAAAGCCGTGATACTAGTTTTGATACAGCTAGGCGGGCTGGGGATAATGACTTTTTCATCTATACTTATGATGGCAATAGGAAAAAAAATAACCTATCATGAGATGAAAATACTTAAAGAGGATGTAAACTGGGAGAATACCGGGGACGTACTAAAATTTATAAGGAAGCTTATAAGGATAGTAGTATCGATAGAACTCGTCGGAGTAGTGTTTTTGACAATAGGTTTTTTAAAGGAAATGCCTTTGAAAAGGGCATTTTATTTTGGTGTATTCCATTCGGTATCGGCATTTTGTAATGCCGGATTTTCACTTTTTTCGGATAGCCTAGTTGGGTTTAAGGGGAACTATCTGATAAACCTAACCATAAGCTTGCTCATAATATTTGGAGGGATAGGTTTTGCGGTTATAAACTCATCCTTATCATTTTTCAAAACCAAGGTAGTGAGGTTTAACCTTACTTCAAAGTTGGCAATAATAATATCTGTATTTTTGACAATATTTGGAATGATAGCCTTTTTCCTTATGGAGCATGGGAATGCTGAAACCATAGGGGCATTGAAGTTTCACGAAAAGGTATTGGCTTCTTTTTTTCAAAGTGTAACCACAAGAACCGCAGGGTTCAACACAGTTGCCGTGGAAAAATTAGAGCCGGCTACCGTTTTTATATTTTTGCTATTGATGTTTATAGGAGCTTCCCCTGGATCTACAGGAGGCGGAATAAAGACCACAACTTTCGGGGTTATAATTTTCTATGTTGTAGCCATAATCCGCGGTAACAAGGATGTTGAGGTGACAAATAGGAGGATAACGTGGGAGATACTGAACAGAGCCGTGGCTATACTGGTAATATCCTTTGCCTATATAAGTCTTATAATCCTCCTTATACTTATGACCAGCAACCTTGATTTTGAGAAGGTCATTTTTGAAGTGGTATCTGCATTTGGTACGGTGGGGCTTTCCATGGGGATAACTAGTTCTCTGAATACGTTCTCTAGGATATTAATAATAATTACCATGTTGATAGGAAGGGTGGGTCCGCTTACATTTGCACTTGCTTTTGGAGAAAAGCTAAAAGTAAAATCTTACAGATACCCAAAGGAAAATATCCTTGTCGGGTAAAATATTTAATGACTAAAATAATGAAATTTTCGACTAACTATTGTAGGGTTTTGATCCTTACTGAAAAGGGGGAAAAATGAAGCAATATCTTGTTGTTGGGTTGGGAAGGTTTGGAAGCAGCATAGCTAAGACACTTTATGAGGCCGACGAAGACGTCCTGGCGATAGATATGGATGAAGATATAGTACAAGATGCTATAAACAATGATATAGTAGATAATGCGGTGGCCCTAGACGCCACTGACGAAAAGGCTATGGCTCAGCTAGGAGTAGAGCACTTTGATGTGGCTTTTGTCTGTATGGGGTCTAATATACAGGCCAGTATAATTATAACCCTGCTATTAAAAGAGATGGGTATACCTAAGCTAATATGTAAAGCCATAAAAAAATCTCACGGGAAGGTGCTCAGAAAAATAGGTGCCGATGAAGTTATATACCCGGAGGAATATATGGGAAGAAGAATAGCTCTTGCAGCTATGGAACCCAACGTTATTGAGCATATCAGGTTTTCTAAGGATTTTTTGCTGGTGGAGATAAAGGCGCCGGCTATTTTCGAGAATAAGAGTCTTTTGGAACTGAACATAAGGAACAATTACAACGTCAACGTTGTTGGAATAAAAAGAGAAGACGGCACGCTAAACGCAAATCCTAGTGCAAATACCGTGGTAAGATCCGGCGATGTGCTGATAGTTGTAACAGATGCTAAGACGGCACACAGTCTTGAAAATTTAAAATAGAATTTCACATATAGATGGAGGTAATAATGCATAACTTTGATGTTATAGTGGTCGGTGCAGGTCATGCCGGCTGTGAGGCGGCTCTTGCAAGCGCCAGAATGGGAATGAGGACAGCTATATTTACAATAACTTTGGATAATATAGGTGTGATGTCTTGTAATCCATCCATAGGTGGGCCGGCAAAAAGCCACCTAGTAAGGGAGATAGACGCCATAGGCGGAGAGATGGGCAGGAATATAGATAAAACATTTATACAGATAAGAGTTCTGAACACAAAAAAGGGGCCTGCTGTAAGATCGTTAAGAGCACAGGCCGACAAGAAGCTCTACCATATGGAAATGAAAAAAACTATAGAGAATACTGAAAACCTGGAGTCCATACAGGGCATGGTGACGGATATTTTGGTAGAAGACGGAAAGATAATCGGGGTAAGAACTAAAGAGGGTGTGGAGTATAGTACCAAAACTGTGGTCATAGCCACAGGCACTTTCATGAGGGGCTTAATCCATATAGGGGAGCAAAAATTCAGAGGAGGAAGAATGGGGGAGCTACCTTCAGATGAACTTCCTGAATCACTTGAAAAGATTGGCTTGAAACTTGGAAGATTTAAGACGGGAACTCCGCCTAGAATAGACGCCAGAAGTTTGGACTACTCCAAACTTGAAGAACAGCCAGGTGAAACTGAAATGCTACTGAAGTTTTCGGATAGGAGCCAGGATGAAGATATAAAGAAAAGAAAGCAGATACCGTGCTATATAACATATACAAACCAAGATGTACATGATGTCATACTAAGCAACAGGGAAAGGTCACCTCTGTTCAACGGGAGCATACAGGGGGTAGGGCCTAGGTACTGCCCATCCATAGAAGACAAGGTGTTTAGATACCAGGATAAGCTGAGGCACCACCTATTTTTGGAAATAGAGGGATACAATACGAATGAAGTATATATAAGCGGATTCTCAAGCAGCCTGCCTGCAGACGTGCAGTACAGCATGCTGTCTAGGATACCTGGGCTAGAGGACGCCAAAATAATGAGGTATGCCTATGCGATAGAGTATGATTACATACTTCCTGAAGAGTTGAAATATACCCTTGAGACAAAAAAGATATCTGGACTTTTTCTTGCGGGGCAGATAAACGGAACATCCGGATATGAAGAAGCCGCTGCACAAGGACTTATTGCCGGGATAAATGCGGCACAAAAGGTAAAAGGGGAAGAAGGCGTTGTACTGGATAGGGCAGACTCATACATAGGGACACTTATAGACGACCTGGTAACAAAAGGGACCAATGAGCCTTATAGGATGTTTACAGCGAGATCTGAGTACAGGCTTATTTTGAGGGAGGATAATGCGGATCTGAGGCTTTCTCATATAGGACACAGACTAGGGCTTTTATCGGAACCTGAATATAAGAGGGTTTTGAAAAAAGAGGAGGATGTGCGTGAAATAATAGAAAAAATAGCACAGGCAAGTGTCGGGAGTTCAAATGAAAGAGTAAACGAGGTACTGGAAAGAATAGGTGAAGCAAAGCTTAAATCAGGTACGACTCTAAAGGAATTGCTTAGAAGGCCTAAGGTAAGCTATGAAGATATAAAGTATATAGCGGAATTGATGGAGGGGTTTGAACTCGGAGAATACCCCTACGATACTGAGTATCAGGCAGAGATACAGGTGAAGTACGAAGGGTATATAGCTAAGTCACTTAAAATGATAGAAAAACACAAGGGGCTAGAAGAAAAGTATATACCTGAAAACTTTGATTATGATGCCATAGGCGGGATTACAAATGAGGCAAAACAGAAATTAAAGAAGACGAAGCCGATAAACATAGGCCAAGCTTCAAGGATATCTGGCATAACACCTGCAGATGTATCGGTGCTTTTGATGTATCTTAGAGGGAAATAGGAATTAATATTACATTGCCGCAGACATTTTGAAAGATGAGTATTTTATAAAGTTCTGCGGCTTTTTACAAATTAAAATTTGGGGTGAATACATGAGAGAATACTTGCTGAAGGGGCTTGAGAAACTCGGGATTCAGTTGGATATAGAAAAAGTTGAAAACCTTTTGAAGTATGCGGAACTGTTGATGGAAGCCAACAGGGAGACGAACTTGACAGCTATAAGGGATGAAGAGACCATGATAGAAAAACACTTTTTAGACTCAGCTATACTTCAGAGTTTGATAAAAAGTGATACAGAATCTGCAATAGATATAGGTACCGGCGCTGGGTTTCCAGGCATGGTACTTGCCATACTGAATCCAGAGGTAAAATTTACGCTTATGGATTCAGTAGGGAAAAAGACCAATTTTTTGGAGATGGTAGCCGAGAAGCTAGCTTTAGACAACGTTACGGTGGTGAACACTAGGGCAGAAGAGTATGTAAAGCAAGACGGGAAAAGGGAAAGTTTCGACCTTGGATTTTGCAGGGGTGTTTCTAAATTAAATATTATCTTAGAGTATATGATCCCATTCTTAAAGGTAGGGGGACACTTTATGGCCCAAAAAATGGAGTATAAAGTGGAAGTAGAAGATGCCCAGAACGCACTAATAGAACTTAAAAGCGAAATAGTAAATATCCACAAGTTTAAACTGCCTTTCTGCGAGGATGACAGAGTGGTGATTGAAATTTTGAAAAACGGGAACACGGATAAAAAATATCCTAGGAGAACTGGAATCCCGACCAAGAGACCTTTATAAATTTTTAGAAAGCAGGGTGTAGTAATATGGTGGAATTACTAAAAAAGTACAAAAAACTTATATTGGTACTCTTGCTTTTAACATTTTGTTTTGCTGGATACAAGTTGTATGTAGGGGTCAAAAATAATTTTGATCACATCTTGAAGATGAGTCTTGCAAAGTATGTAGGGATAGAGGTCGAGTATTCGGATATAAGGTTTAAGGGAAGCAGGACCATAGAGATTTTAGACTTTACAATGAATGGGGAGATAAAACCAGATCAAGAAAAGTTAGAACCCATAGTGAAAGCAGATAAAGTTGTCATAGAGTATAGGCTAATTGGACTTATAGCCGGGAAACCAATAGAAGATATAAGGGCAGAAAACCCACTTATATACGTTACTTTGGACAAGGATTGGAAGGTTAATTTCGCTAAGCTTTTTTCAAAGGGCAAAAAAAAGAAAAAATCAGGGCCGGCAGGCAGCCAGGTGCCTATAAAAACCATAACAGTGAAAAACGCAAGTTTAGTGTACCAGGATTTCCATTTCGACAGGCCCATAAAGAAAAATTTGGATGGGGTAAACGGATACGTGCAGTTTGACAGTCACGGCATTAGACTGGAATTTTCCGGAAACGAGGGTACTGGCTGGTACAGCTACTCTTTTAACAATAAAAACAGATATTCTATGAACATCAAAGCAAAGGACGCTCAAATTGATGATACGATGATGCAATATGCCTTTACAGAGAAATACGTCGAGTACCAGAGCGGCGTGGCTGATGTTGACATAACAATAAAGCCGGGTGATTACACAGGTTATGTTAACCTGAGTGATGGTATGTTGCGCTACAAGGAGCTTGAGGACAGCTTCCATTCGGTAAATGCAAAAGTGCTGCTAGACGGCAAGAATATGAAGATAACTTCTTCTATGCTCCTGGAGGAAAACAACGTAAAGTTTTCCCTGGACAAAGAGGGTGAAAAGTACACCCTGGGCCTCAAGTCAGGAGGCCTGAACTACAAAGACCTGTTGAAGTATAAGCTTATAAGAGACCTGAACCTAAATTACAAGGAAGACGTATACATAGAGGATATCGATGCCAAGATCTACATTGAAAACGGTAAGTTTTCAGTTGACACCTACTTTAGCCTAGGCGACCTAAATTTAAGAGGATTTCAGTTAAGCGGTATAAGCGGTAACCTCACTTACAAAGACAAAAAAATTGGGTTGGAGGACTTGTCCACAACTTTCATTTATGACAGGTTGGACACGGCGGTAGAAGGGGAGCTGAATTTAGACGCTAAAATAGAAGGTAAGAATTTGGATATAGAATATAAGGTGGAGAACCTGGTATCCGACAGCAACCTGGGCAGCCTGAACGGTAATATAGCGTATAGTGTGGAAACTAAAAAAGGGGATTTCACCGTGAACTCCGCCATAATAGACCTTGTCGGAAAGATAGACAGTGCCAAAAAGGAGCTTGAACTCAGCAGCAAAAAGATAGAAAAGTTCAATATTTTTTATAGAAGCGATTACCAGGTAGACGGATACCTAGACGTGGTTTACAACTACGGGACTAAGAAGCTTAAAAAGGGTGCAGGGGACATAGTCATAAAGGACAAGTACTTTGAAGAGCTTGCCCTTAAATTTTCCGCAAAGGACAACGTGGTAACCCTGGAGCATGCCAGCGCCAAAAAGGCCGGATATGACGTAGAGGCTATGGGTATAGCCAATCTAGACGACTTGACCTACAGGGTAAACTTTAAAAAACTAAACCTAGACGTGGGCCAGCTTCTAAAAAAGGATATAGAAGCCGAATTTACAGGAAAGGCCATTCTAAAAGGAAAGGGCAAAAAGTTTGAGGCGTATGTGGATGCTGAGAGTAAAATTGGGAGATACTACCTTAAGTACGAAGAATTAAAGACGAAAATTTTCATAGATTATGACGAGGGACTAAAAGCTTACGGAGATACCAAGTTTGGAACCATCGGGTACAACGGGGAAAAATTATATGACATCCTGGTGAAGAGTTCTTTTGAAAATAACGAGTTGTATTTCCAAGAGATATCTAACAATCTTTTGACAATCTCTGGTTACTATAATATAATAGAAAGTAATATTGACCTCAAGTATGAACTTAAAGATTTTGACCTTGAAAAAGTACAGCTCTTAAAAGAAAGGGGCTTTGGAGGTACGGCGAGTAAAATAAGCGGAAAAGTGGAAGGCAAGATATCGGACCCACTTGTGACAGCGGAGCTAAAAAATCTGAAGCTAAATTACAAGAATTTTGAGGATATAGCTACCAATGGAAAGGTTTTGTACAAAGGCGGCCAACTGACCTTTGTTAACCTATACGTAGACAAGAACCTGGTAAACGGCCAGCTAGATATTAAAAACTCGAAATTTGACTTGAAGTTCAATATTTTTGAGAACAGCCTTTTTTCCTACTACAGCGACAAGAACTTCAGGTATAGGGTTATAGGCGAGTTAAACGCCTGGGGGAATTTTGATGATGTAAAAGCAGCCTCAGATGTAGTATTAGATAGCGTGTACTACAGAGGGAGGAAGGTACCTGATGTAAAATTAAAAATGACCTATAGGGGCGGAGACATCAAAAAAATCCTGAGGAGCGGTGTCTTGAATTTTCAGGAGTTTTCACTTCTTGATAACAACGATGAGAAGCTGTTGGGCGCCAAGGGTTATATAGATTTTGAAAATGAAAATTTGAAAATATCCATGCCGAATGAAAGTTTAGACTTTGAAAAGCTGTCCTACCTTTTTAATAAAAAGGTCGCTCAAGGGAAACTTTTCATAGATATGGACCTTGAGGGTAAATTTAAGGAACTAAAGTATAGTGCGGCACTTAGAAGCAGAAATATAAGGGTATCAGAGTTTGACATTGAAAATATAGATGCCTATGTGGTAGGGGATTCCAACAGATTCGAGATAAATAAAATGAACCTCGACTATGAGGGGAACAATCTGAATTTAACTGGGGAGATGGCTTACCAACCTTTTGACTATAAGTTCAGGCTGAAATCAGAAGATATCGACTTGAAATTCTTGAACATATTCCTGTACAAAAAAAATGTGTCAGATCTAGTCGGAACAGCCACGATGGACTTGTATATAAGCGATGAAGGAAACCAGGGACAACTTAGCATAGGAGACCTTGGGTTTAGCATAGAGGACAAGAAACTTGACTTTAGCGGAATATCAACAGATATAACTCTGGATAAAAAAGAGGTGAAAATAGCCAAGTTTGATGGTAAAGTAAATAACGGGGATATCGATATGGAAGGTTATTTGAGACTCCCTGAGTTGTCGCTGAAAAATTTAGAAGAGAAAAAAATAGACCTAAACGACTACTACCTGAACCTCAAGCTAGACAGTATATCCTATAATTATCTAAAAGTTATAGACCTCATACTTAGCTCCGATCTTAAACTGCAGAAAAATGCAGTCACCGGAGGTATAGTTGTTGAAAAGGGGGAGATACTGGGAATGCCGGTATTTGAGAAAATTGCAAAAAAAGATACAGAGGTTAAACCGAAGCTGGGTTTCTTAAAAGAGTTCTTTAAGAAGGACGTCTTTAACTTCAGGAGGGATGTAGATACCAACTTGTTAGCCATAGAGCCAGAAAAGCAAGCTCAAAACGGGTTTAAGATGGATATAGACCTCATGATAGCTGAGCCAATTAAGTTCAGGATAGACAAAATGCCCTTGGTGGAGGACTTTGAAGCAAACATAGAAGGTGCAGGTAAGCTCAGGTATAGAAACGGCAAATTCAATTTTTTGGGTAGGATATCTGCAGAAGACGGAGTAATAACATTCAATAACAACCTGTTTGAAATACAAAATGGGGTACTTATTTTTAGCGACGAAAATGAGTATTTTCCAGACGTAAACCCTAGCGTATCCATAACTGCTAGGTCTGAAATCGCCAACGAAGAAGTTTACGTGAATATAAATGGAGAGTATGACAATCTCGAGCTTCAGCTCACATCTAGCTCAGGGCTTTCCCAAGAGGATATAGGGTCACTGCTCATATTTCACAACACACTTGACGAATCGTCCGCCAACGCAGTGGTAAAAGACATCTTAGACAAACAGATAAGCCAGCAGTTATTCAGGCCGCTTTCCAGTGAACTTGAAAGAATATTTGGCATAGAGAGTATAAGAATATCGTCGGATATCGTGGCTTATCAATATCAGGAGGGCCAGTATGTAGACTCGGATACCCTTAGATTAGGGGCAGCGATAGAACTACAAAACCCTCTTTACAAAGATGTTATAAACTGGAATGCAAAGGCCGGCTTGTCGGATACACAGAACACAGATACAATAGACACCTATGATTTGTGGCTTGACTACAAAATAAAGGAGAATATATCTTGGGGGATAGGTGTACAAAAACTATCATCTGACCTTTCAGGCGATAGAGAAAACGAACTAAACTACCATATCGATCTAAACTTTAAGAAAAGGCTAGATTCGATATTTGATATATTTAAATTCAAGTAGCAGATGGAGGGAAGGTTTGCAGATGAAAAAATATGTTGTATATTTTATGATGTTTTTAATTAGTTTCTCCGCATTTTCAGAGATGGATGAAAGCATAAAAATAACCGATATCCAAATTGTGAACAATAAGGAGATACCGGTGGAGGTAATTTTAAACGACATGGAATCTAAAATTGGGGAAGAGTACAGTACCACTCAGATGCTGAATGACTACCTCAAGCTGAAAAAAAAGGCGTATATAGAGGACTTGTCAATGTACCCACAGCTCTATGATGCGGGAGTGAGGCTGGTAATAGAACTTAAAGAAAGTGAAAACGCAAAGGATTTGTTGAGAGAACAGGGGATATTGCCACTTTCCGAGCAAGAGACTGTAGACAAGTCTCTCATAATTAAAAGCGTAGAAATATATGGTAACATGACTTTATCCAC
The DNA here is from genome assembly GCA_963675185.2 of uncultured Ilyobacter sp. Taxonomy (GTDB): domain Bacteria; phylum Fusobacteriota; class Fusobacteriia; order Fusobacteriales; family Fusobacteriaceae; genus Ilyobacter_A. The sequence continues at coordinate 342,849 of CAXXOH010000003.1, read as the reverse complement.
CGAAGATATCTTGGCTAAGATACCGGCAAAAGTTGGTTCCTATTTTTCTAAAAGCGCGATACTTGAAGGGCAGAGAAAGATATTAGAAATGGGGTACTTTAGAGACGTAAGCCCGGAAGTTTTAAAATATGAAGACGGCATATACGTAAAGTACAACGTGCTAGAAAATCAGGTAATAAATGGGATAAAGATAACCGGCAACACCCTTTTTACAGAAGAAGAGCTTTTGAGGGTGATGGAAACCAAATCAGGAGAAATATACAATATAAACACACTTAGAGAAGACAAGGACAGGATACTGAATAAGTACCATGAAGCAGGCTATACACTTGCAAACTTCTCCAACCTCAGGCTCACCCCTGACATGGATCTGGAAATAACAGTTACAGAAGGCGTGATAAAAGAGATAGTCTACAAAAAAATGATAAAAAAAGAAAGTGGCGAAAGAAGGAGCCCGGAAAAATCATCCCTCAAAACAGAAAATTTTGTCATAGACAGGGAGATAGTGCTCAAAGAAGGTGAAGTGTTCGATAGGAATAAACTTCAAAAATCCATTAGGAACCTCTTTAGAATAGGGCTTTTTAAAAATATAAAATATGAGTTTAAATCAATACCGGACGATCCTAACAGCAAAATACTGGTGATGCTTTTTGATGAGAACAGGACCGGATCCATAAATGGTGCAATCTCCTACGGATCTGCAGTTGGACTTGTCGGTACCCTATCTTTGCAGGACACCAACTTCAAGGGTAAAGGACAGACAGTGAAACTATCCTACGAAGCGACATCTGAGGACAGGATAATGTATGAACTCAGTTTCTCGGACCCTTGGATAAAGGATACAGACAGGGTTTCTTGGGGATGGGGAATCTACAGGACCGAATACACAGATAGCGACAGTATACTTGCCAATGAGATTAAAAAGGTAGGTTTTAAAGCATCTGTAGGTAAAGGACTCACAGAAAACGTTAGGGTAAAATTAGGCAGTAAGTTTGAGTTTGTACAGGAGTACAACGTAGACGATGAACTTAACGATGAGTACGAAGTAGTCAGCGTCTATCCTTCGATAATATACGATACGAGAGATAGTATATTCAACCCTACAGAAGGGGAGTATGCTAGGTATACAATAGAACTAGGTAAGGTTCTAGACGGCAGCGATTTCTACGATACAGAACTGGAGCTCAGAAAATACCACAGGGGACTATTCGATAACAACGTGATGGCGTACAGGGTAGTCGGTGGTATAGCTACGGATAGCATAAAAGATTCTCAGAAATTTAGAGTGGGGGGAGCAAACTCACTTAGGGGATATGACTACGGTGAATACAGAGGGGTAGAAGAGCTCTATGGAAACATAGAAAACAGGACAAAATTAAACGACATGACCCAGTTTGTACTATTCTATGATTTTGGTAGGGCATGGGACAGTGATGGGGAAAAGCCAGAGTACAATGAAGATTTCCCTAACGATATCAAACAGTCCTATGGTTTAGGATTCAGGCTGAATACACCTCTTGGTCCGCTTAGATTTGACTACGGATGGCCTATAGGGGATTCAGACAAAACCGGTGGTAAATTTTACTTTAACATAGGTCAGACATTCTAGATTTTATACGATACAGTTTTAATTAATAGAAGCAGTCAAAAAAAATTAAAAATAAATTTCAGGGGGTAAAATAATGAAGAAAATCTTAATTATTGCACTTTTAATGTCGATGTCGGTATTTTCATTTGCTTTAAAGCTAGGTACAGTAGACACTCAACTAATAATGCAAAAGTATTCTGGTACTCAAAATGCTACCAAACTTCTGAATAATGAAAAGGATAAAATGCAAAAAGATGTAGATGTAAAAGCCAAGGAACTTGAAAAATTGTCTAAGGACCTTCAAGCCAAAGGGGATAAGATAAGCAAAGAAGATAAAGAAAATTATGCAAAACAAGAAAAGGCGTTTAAACAGTATTATCAGATGCTGCAACAAAATTTGGAGCAGCTTAAATATAAAGAATATTCTAAAGTATCTAGTGACATAGACACAGCTATAAAACAAGTTGCCAAAAAAGAAAAGTATGAATATGTCTTTGAAGCCGGTGCAGTAAAATTTGGTGGAGAGGATATAACCGAAAAGGTGTTGAAATTCTTGGAAAAATCTGAAAAAATAGACTTATAAAAATAAACTGACTGGAGGAGAGCTGATGAAATATAAAATTTCAGAGATAGCTTCTCTTCTAGGGGGAGAAATAGAGGGGGATAAAGATCTTGAGGTAAAAGGTCTTTCTCCCTTTTTTCAAGCCCAAGAGGGGGAACTTACATTTGCAGCTGACGAGAAATTTATAAAACAAATACTAAGAACAAGAGCGGGAGCAGTTATAGTGCCTCCGATAGGAAATTTACCAGAGGGAAAGACCTACATAAAAGTCACTAGAAACCCGAGGGAAGTTATGCCTATACTACTTTCATATTTCAAGCCTAAACTGAAAAAAATGGTGAAATCCATAGAAGACAGTGCAGAGCTTGCAGAGGGGGTAGAGGTAGGGCCACACTGCTATATAGGGCATAATGTTCATATAGGAGAAGGTACTGTAATATACCCAAATGTTACTATATCTCAAGGGGTAAAGATAGGTAAAAACTGTACAATCTACTCCAATGTATCTATAAGGGAGTTCTGTGAGCTAGGGGATAACTGCATAGTACAGCCTGGCGCAGTAGTCGGGTCTGATGGGTTTGGATTCGTCAAGGTGAATGGTAACAACACTAAGATAGACCAGATAGGAAGGGTAATAGTAGGAAACAACGTGGAAATAGGGGCAAACACAACAATAGACAGGGGTGCTATTGGGGATACAATTATAAAGGACTATACCAAGTTTGACAACCTAGTGCATGTTGGGCATAATGATATAATAGGAGAAAACTGTTTGATGGTAGCTCAGGTAGGGATATCCGGCAGTACAGAGATAGGGGATAACGTAACTTTGGCGGGGCAGGTTGGAGTGTCAGGACATCTGAAGATAGGTGATAATGTGACAATAGGGCCTAAATCAGGGGTTACAAATGATGTAGAGGCAAACTCATTTGTATCTGGATACCCGTTAATTGACCACAAAGAGAACTTAAAAGTAATGATATCGCTAAAAAAACTCCCTGAACTTGTAAAAAAAGTTAAATTATTCGAAAAAAGATTAAAAAATTTAGAAGAGAATAAATAGGCTGCTAAAATTTTAGCGGCCTTTTTTTGACAAAATGGAGGCTTCAAAGTATAATATAGGTCCTGAAAGTTAATTAGGAGTGGTAGATATGATTTGTAATGTATGCGGGGAAAATGTGTATAAAAATATAGAGGTAGTTAATAGAAGCTGGGAAAAACTTTACCATCATTGCTCCAATTGTGATTTTATTTTTATGGATCAATCACATATATTGGAGTCAGGTGAAGAGTTTAAGAGGTATGAGAATCATAATAATAGCGTAGATGATCCTGTGTATACAGCCTATTTTGATAAATTCATAGCCTATACCTTAGATGGAATAAAAAAACCGGAATATTTTTTGGACTATGGATCTGGGCCAGAACCTGTACTCGCAACGGTTTTGAAGAAACATGGGTATAAAGTTGATATTTACGACAAGTATTTTTCTCCAGAAAAGATATATACTGGCAAAACTTATGATATGATACTGTCTACAGAGGTATTTGAGCACATATGGGATCCAATGCCGGTTTTAATTGAGCTTGAAAAGCATATAGGAGAAAAAGGATACTTGGCAATAATGACAAACTTTCATACTGCGAAAAAGTTTGAGTTTGCAAGGTGGTGGTACATCCAGGACCCTACTCACATATCTTTTTATAGCCCAAAGACGTTTGAATGGATAGCTGGCAAGCTTCAATTTGATATAGTTAAGAATAACGATAAGAATATAATTGTGTTTCAAAAAAGGGGATGATATGAGAAGAGGATTAATTCAGGTGCTGATTTTTTTCTTGGCTTTTGAACTTTTTTATTTTAAAGTCACATCAAGCTTTCAGAAAAAGGTAGACCCTATTTTCACTTTAGAAGAGGTGGTGGCCGATGAAAGCTTCCAGGAAAAAACAGTATATAATAAAGACAGTATAGTTAGTTTTAAAGATGAAGAAGTAAAACCAATAGTCTATGACGTGAATAATTACAATTTGGCTGAGCTGGACGTGAATGAAAAAAAAGAGAAATTTGTACAGTTGATGCTGCCGACAATTTTAATTGTAAAAGAGGAAATATTAGAGAAAAAGAGAAAAACAGAAAAGATATATGCCAAGCTGAAGTCAGGGAAAAAACTCAAGAAAAGCGAAAATGAGTTTTTAGAAAGGCTGCTGTCTGAATATAAGGTCGAGGATGAGAGTATAGAGGAGCTCCTTGTAAAACTTAGCCCACCGCCACCAGCAATTGTATTAGGACAAGCGATAATAGAGAGTGGATGGGGTACTTCAAGATTTTTCAAAGAAGCAAACAACGTTTTTGGGATATGGTCTTTTGATGAAACTGAACCAAGGGTACCTTCAAAATTTGGATATAGAAATGGATATAAGGTGTACCTGAAGAAGTACAACAGCCTTAAGGAGTGTCTGGAGGATTATTTTTATAAAATAGCGGTACTAAGCTATTATAAGAAGTTTAGAGAGTATGCATATAAAACGGAAAATTATGTAGAATTGACGAAGCATTTGGAAAACTATTCTGAATTAAAACAAGAGTATGTTGTGAGGTTAAACAAGATAATATCTGAAAATAACTTGGCCAGTTATGATAAATATACTTTAAAAAGATAGGAATGAGGCAGGATGGATAGGAAATACTTTTCTAAAGGTTTTGAAGTTGCAGATGAAAAAGTGCTGCAAGAAGCGGTTTCTAAAATCTTGGATACCCCTGTGGGGACGATAGGAGAGCTCGTAGAGCTAATAGAGAAATACAGCGAACTTTCTATGATAATAAGTGAAGAGCTAGCATGGAAATATATAAAAATGACTTGCAATGCGGACAATGAGGAGTACTCTAAAATATTTAATGAGTTTTACTCTAAAATAATCTCTAAATATGAAAAAGCTTCCTTTGATATAAACAAAAAAATATATGATAGCACCTGTTTTTCTGACTTACCAGATGAAAAATACGGGAATTTTAAACGTATATTAGCCAACGATATAGAGATGTTTGAGGAAAAAAATATACCCCTTCAAGTAAGAGAGAGTGAACTCTCAAACAGATACGCAGAGATATATTCTGGGATAACTGTTCAATTTAAAGGTGAAGAGCACACACTTACACAGATGAGAAAATACCTAAGGGAAAACGAAAGGGAATTGAGAGAGGGCGCATGGAGAGCCATAAATGAAAGTATGGCGGTTGAGTCTGAAAATCTCAACAACCTTTTTGACGAACTGAAGGATATCAGGGTAGAGATGGCCAAAAATAAAGGATTTGAGAGCTATAGAGACTATATGCATAAACTTAAAGGGAGATTCTCATATACACCAAAAGATCTCTACAAATTTCATGAATCTGTAGAAAAAGTAGTGGTACCATTTTTGAGAAGTGTAAATGAGACGAAAAGAAAAAAACTTGGTCTAGAAAGCTTAAGGCCTTGGGATGTAGATGCGAGTGAAGACGGGAGGATACTTAAACCTTTTAATAAAGTGGAGGAGTTTTTTAGGAAAAGCAGTGAGGCACTCCATAAAATAAAACCTGAATTTTCTGAAAAACTTAGAAAAATGGAGAAATCCGGCTACTTAGACCTAGAAAACAGGAAAGGGAAAGCGCCAGGAGGCTACAACTATCCGCTGCACGAAACAGGAGCCGCCTTTATATTTATGAATGCAGTTGGAATACACACAGATCTGGTGACTTTTTTTCATGAATCAGGACATGCCCTGCATTCATTCGCCACTGCAGATGAAAGGATAATGACATACAAAGAAGAACCCAGCGAGGTGGCGGAGTTGGCATCTATGTCAATGGAATTTATGAGTATGGATTACTGGGACCAGTTTTATTCAGACAGCGAAGATTTGAAAAAAGCTAAAAGGGATCAGTACATAAAAAGCTTGGAAATTTTACCATGGGTAATGATAGTAGATGCATTTCAGCATTGGCTGTACTTGAATCCAGAACACGTAGCTTCAGAGAGGGACTCAAAGTTTAACGAGCTCATGGACAGGTTTAACACCGGCATAGACTGGGACGGATTAGAAGGAGAAAAGGGTAGAAGCTGGTTAAAGCAGTTGCACATATTTGAGGTTCCTTTTTACTATATAGAATACGCAATGAGCCAACTGGGAGCAATAGCACTTTACAAAAATTATAAAGAGGACAAAGGCAAAGCACTGAAGAATTATGAGAAATTTCTTAATTTAGGGTATTCAAAACCAATAGAGGAGATATATAAAACAGCTGGGATAAGATTTGATTTTTCTGAATCATACATAAGTGAGATTGTAAAATTTGTGGCGAAAGAATTGGGAAAATTGGATTAAACGATTCTTATAAATTTTGAAGGTTTTTAGAAGCTGAGGTGGGAAGTTATGGTGTACTACATAATTTTAATTTTTGCTCTAGGTAGTCTAGACCTCTATACAAAAAAATGGGCTAAAGAAAATTTGGAATCGGGTAAGAGAAAATATATTTTAAACGGCAGAGTTGAGCTAATATATGTAGAAAACAGAGGTATAGCCTTCAATAAGCTTCACGATAGGAAAAAGCTTATACTCTTCATGGGAATATCTCTTCTTTTTTTTCTAGCATACCTGTTTTTCAAGGAAAGCTACTATAGATCCTATATAAGCTTTATTTTTGCAGGTGGTATAGGAAATACAATCGATAGAATACACAGGGGATATGTGGTGGATTTCATAAAACCGAATTTTAAAAATAGCCCGGTTTTTAACCTAGCTGATTTTTACATACTCACTGGAATAATTTTTAGTATTTTGAAGGGATGATAAAAGATATATGGATTTAAAATATTTGAAAGGATATTCTGAAGAAATTTTGGAAAAAGTGGAGAGAGCCATAGGCGAAAAACGTCTAGGGGAGATCATACTCAGCAGATATCCTAGCAAGCACAGCATAAGTTCGGACAAAGCTCTCTACTCCTATGCAATGGATATAAAAAATAGATACCTCAAAAAGAGCGCACCATTAAGCAAGGTAGTTTACGATCCTAAAATAGAGTTTAGTCACCAGGCTCTGGGTCTGCATTCATACATACCTAGGAAGCAGGGAAGCAAGATAAAGGTCAAAAATGAGATCAAGATAGCGAGCCAATTTAAAAATATGCCAGAGGAATTTCTGAGGAATATAGTGGTGCATGAACTAGCACACTTAAAGGAAAAAGAACACGACAGGGCATTTTATAAACTTTGCTTGAACATGGAAAAAAATTACCATCAGGTGGAGTTTGACCTGAGGTTATACCTGACTTATATGGACATATCCGGCGAGGGATTGTACTGAGTCTTGCACGCGAGAAATAGAAAATCTAAATCGTTTTTCGGGCAGTAAATAAATTGAAATCCTAAATGGAATATGGTAGAATGAGTTTTGATTAGCGGGGATATTGTTTGTTTCAAAGGAAGTGTTTTATGACAAAATTAATTATTTTGAGCTTTTTGTTTATCTTTTTACGGGTTTTTTCCTTTGAATATGTGAAACTGAATGAAATAAAAAAAGGAATGCTTGGAAAAGCGTATACGGTATTTAATGGCAATAAGATAGAAACTTTTAGTGTGGAAGTGCTTGCCGTAGTAGATGACGAGAACAGCGCATCGAAAATGGTATTGGCAAAGGTAAGCGGTGATCCACTAGAAAAGCATGGAGGTATTTCAGAAGGAATGAGCGGTTCTCCTGTTTTTGTGAATTCAAGATTATTAGGCGCTGTAGCGTATTCAGCAAACGACATAAATTCCAATATAGCACTCATAAAACCCATAGATGGATACGAGTTAAACCCAGAAAATCCAGATTTCAATATAGGCGATATTAGGCCTGGTATGGCTGTCTCTATAAGTCCTGTAAGAGGAGATATCTACCTTGAAAATCTGGGCACCCTTTCTATGGTTTATGGGGAAAAAGTCTTGGTATATGGACATCCTCTCAGCAATAAAGGGGATATATATTATTTTTTGAACAAAGCAAATATAGACTATACGGTAAGCACAAAAAATTCCTTTAAGATTGGGAGTTCTACGGAGACTGTTGGGCTCGTTGAAAGGGATGATATAAACGGCCTTTTAGGAATACTTAGCGATAAGATAGATACCTATAAATTTGAGGTAAGATTAGACAGCGGTAAAAAGATAAATTTTGAGATGCCTAAAAATAAGAATACCTTCAGAACTTATCTAAATGCGGCACTCCAAAAGTCTATTTTAAGGAATTATACTACGGATGACTGCCAGACAGCGGTGTTCAACTGCACAATCTACAATGAAGGAAATGAAAAAATACTTGAGTTTGAAAACTTCTTTCTAGACGATACCAATGCGTTGGAAATACTAGTAGGGAACCTCTCGGATGAAATTTTAAGCCTTGTTGACAACAGGTTTAATTTTTTAGATTTTGGTAAAATAGAGATAGGAATAGATACTTATAGGGACAAAAAACTTATATATGTTTCCGATGCATTTTTAGATAAAAGCGTGTATCGTCCAGGGAATGAAGTATCCTTAAAGATAAACTACTTACAGCATCAAAAAGGTTTTGCAAGCAAGCAGTTTAAATTCAGTCTGCCCAAGAAACTCCAGGTAGGGGAACTATATCTGGACTTGGTCAAGGAGGAAGAAAAATCTGAAGTTTTTAAAAACTTCAATGAATTTAAAGATAGTTTTAAAGAACAGGTGAAGGCTGACGAAATTCTGGTGCTGTTAAAAAATTCGGATGGGGATATATTGGCACGGGTTAAGATACCCATGGGAAATTACGTGCAGTTTGATAAGAATATAAGCAAAAAAATAATAATAGATACAGATAAGGCACCCTAGATTGGAGAGAATATGAAGAAAAGGATATTTTTTAATAAAACCGGGGATATGATATATATATCGCATCTGGACATGCTGAGACTTGTTGAGAGGATATTTAGGAAGGCAGGAATAAGGCTAAAACATTCGGAAGGGTTTACACCAAGGCCAAAAATATCAATGGCTATACCAATTTCCCTGGGAGAAGAAGCGTATGAAGAACCTATGGATATAGAGTTTATAGATGAGCTTCCTGAAGGCGAGATTATGCATAAGATCAATGAGAATTCGCCAAAGGGCTTGGAGTTTGTTAAAATTGAGAACGTGGAAAAGAAATCAAACTTGGCCACCGAATATACCAACGTTATATATAAGGTAGAGGCATCGGAAGATGTGCTGGACAGACTGGAAGGGCTCTATCAAATGGATGAAATAATCGAAGAAAGGCTTAAAAGGGGGAAAGCTCAAAAAAGGGACTTGAAACCTAGGATAAAAAGTTTTGAAAGAGAACTAGGCTATATAAAGATGGAGCTGGAGGCTATGTCTCCTAAGTCGTTATTCAAATACTTGGAACTTAAAACAACGGAGTATAAAATGACGAGACTAGGGTATAGAAGATAATTTTAAATAAAAAGTTTTACAAGGAGGAAGGATTTATGTTGGATTTAAAATATATCCGTAACAATATCGAATTTTTACAGGAGATGCTTAAAAATAGGAATGCATCTGTGAATCTGGAGGAGTTCGAGCAGTTAGATGCTGAAAGAAGAGAGCTTTTGACTGAAGTTGACACACTAAAGCATAAAAGGAACAATGTATCTGCAGAAGTAGGTAGGATGAAAAGAGAGGGGCAGGATGCTTCTAAAATAATAGAGGAGATGGGTGCCGTAAGCAAAAAGATAAAAAAGCTTGACGAGCAGATAGCGGTTATAGATGAGAAATTATCGTATTTCCAGCTGACCATGCCAAACGTATACCATGAATCTACACCCATTGGAAAAGGTGAAGAGGACAATATTGAAGTCAGAAAATGGGGAGAACCTAAAAAATTTGACTTTGAACCTAAATCTCACTGGGATCTAGGGGAAGAACTGGGTATATTGGATTTTGAAAGAGGGGCTAAGCTTGGAGGCTCTAGATTTACAGTATACAAGGGTATGGGTGCTAGGCTAGAGAGGGCACTTATAAACTTTATGCTGGATATGCATACTACAGAACACGGGTATACTGAAGTCATGACACCGTTTATAGTTAAAAGAGAGGTAATGGAAGGGACAGGGCAGCTACCAAAATTTGAGGAGGATGCATATAAAACAACTGATGATATGTTTTTAATACCTACCTCTGAGGTATCGGTAACTAATATTCACAGGAAAGAGATACTAGAAAATGAGGAACTTCCAAAATATTATACAGCTTATTCGCCTTGTTTTAGGAGAGAAGCCGGGTCCTACGGTAGAGACGTGAAGGGTCTAATAAGGCAACACCAATTCAACAAGGTGGAAATGGTAAAAATAGTAAAGCCGGAGACCTCATATGACGAACTTGAAAAATTGGTTTTAAATGCAGAGGATGTTCTGCAAAGGCTTGGACTTCCATACAGAGTTATACAGCTTTGTACAGGGGATATAGGGTTTTCAGCTACAAAAACTTATGATCTGGAAGTATGGCTGCCATTCCAAGACAAATATAGGGAAATATCTTCATGTTCAAACTGCGAAGATTTCCAGGCTAGAAGAATGGGCCTTAAATATAGAGAAGCTGAAAGCAAAAAGAGTGAATTCTGCCATACATTAAACGGATCTGGATTGGCAGTTGGTAGGACGCTTCTTGCAATTTTGGAAAACTATCAACAGGAAGATGGATCAATCGTAATCCCAGAGGCTTTGAGACCGTACATGGGTGGACTAGATGTTATTAAGAAATAGCCTGATATTTTTATTCCTGACAAATCTCTTTCTGAAAAGTTGGCAGAGTCTTGCTGTCATGGGACTGGTGTTTATTTCTATAAATCTATGGAAAAACAATGAGCTGGGGAGCTACATAAAAAAACTGAAGTTTGTTATGTTTTTTTATGCCAGTACATGTATGGTACAGATCCTTTATATACAAGAAGGAAGAGTTTTATGGAGTTTATTTGGGGTACATATTACGGATTTAGGTATAGAGACGGCTGTAGTAAACCTGATTAGAGTAACTAATATAATAATGGCTTCTTGGATATTTAATTCACAAAGGTACTTTAGGAATTTTTTTTCGGAGTATCAAAAAATAGTTGAGATTGTAATTTCGCTGGTGCCAGAAGTTCTTGTATACTTCAAAAGTAAGAGGAATTTCAAGGGTTTCTTTAGATATATACTAAAAAAAGTATACAGAGTTCTTTGAAAAAAAGACGAAAACACTTGATTTTAATTGAAAAATTTGTTAATATATTAACGAGATGACGAAACAATATCTAGGAGGGGTATATGAAATACAATTACAAAGATTTAGGTTTAGTAAACACTAAAGAGATGTTTAAAAAAGCTAACGAAAACGGATATTCAGTTCCTGCATTCAACTTCAACAACATGGAACAAATGCAAGCTATCGTTGAGGCTTGTGCTGAAATGGGATCTCCAGTAATACTGCAATGTTCGACAGGTGCTAGAAATTATATGGGTAAAGAAGTAGTACCTTTGTTAGCTAAGGCTGCAGTTGAAATTGCTAGAGCAAAAGGATCGGACATACCAATTGCATTAAACTTAGACCATGGTCCAAACTTCGAAACAATCAAAGACTGTATTGAATACGGATTCTCGTCTGTTATGATCGATGGTTCTCACTATACTTTCGAAGAGAACATAGCTATGTCTAAAGAGGTTGCGGAATACGCACACCAATTCGATGTAAGCGTAGAAGCCGAGCTAGGTGTTTTAGCAGGGGTAGAGGATGACGTCGTAGCAGAAGAAACAATATACACAAAGCCTGAAGAAGTAGAGGAGTTTGTAGCTAAATCAGGAGTAGACTCATTGGCAATCGCTATAGGGACTTCTCATGGAGCTCACAAATTTAAACCAGGTGATGACCCTAAATTAAGACTAGACATATTAAAAGAGATAGAAGAAAAAATACCTGGATTCCCAATCGTATTACACGGATCATCTTCAGTTCCTCAAGAGTATGTAGAAATGATCAAAAAATATGGTGGAGAGTTAAAAGATGCTATCGGTATTCCTGATGAGCAATTAAGACTAGCTTCTAAATCTGCTGTAGCTAAAATCAACGTAGATACAGATGGAAGACTAGCGTTTACTGCAGGTATCAGAAAAACATTCGGAGACAAACCAGCTGAATTCGACCCAAGAAAATACTTAGGGCCAGCAAAAGAACTAATGAAAGCATATTATAAAACTAAGCTTGTAGACGTTTTCGGTTCTGAAGGAGCTTACACAAAAGGGAAATAATCTCTTGACAAATAGAAAAAATTTGATATAATTAATAGGTAAATTACTGAAAAGCTGAATATTTTTTTGGGGACCTTAAGGTCCCCAAAAAAAAAACTTAGGACGAAAGTTTTTTTTTTCGTCTTTTTTTTATGAGATTTTTTCTATTATTAGGGATGAAAGATTAGTAAAATTTTAAAGGAGATGGTCATGAATCAAAGAAAGTATATTTTTGTGACTGGGGGAGTTGTATCCTCTTTAGGGAAGGGAATAACAGCAGCTTCTTTAGGGAGATTGTTAGAAGAGAGAGGGTACAGCGTAACTATACAAAAATTTGACCCATACATCAACGTGGATCCAGGAACAATGAGTCCTTACCAACATGGAGAAGTTTATGTAACTGAAGATGGAGCTGAAACCGACTTAGACTTAGGGCATTATGAAAGGTTTATAGATAAAAACCTTACAAAGTACAACAACGTTACAACTGGTAAGATATACTCTTCTGTAATAAATAAGGAGAGAAAAGGGGAGTTCTTGGGTGGAACCGTACAGGTAATCCCACACATAACAAATGAAATAAAATCTAGGATAGAGATTGTTGGTAAGGAAAATAACTCTGATATAGTTATAACTGAGATAGGCGGGACAGTTGGTGATATTGAGTCTACTCCGTTTTTAGAGGCGATCAGGCAGTTTAGATATGACGTAGGAAAAGAAAATGTGATCTACTGTCATGTTACACTTTTACCATATATAAAAGTAGCCGGCGAGCTTAAAACTAAGCCTAGCCAGCACAGCGTAAAGCAGCTCATGAGTATCGGTATAAGACCTGACATACTAGTCTGCAGAACTGAGTACCCTGTAAGTGATGACATAAAAAGAAAACTTTCTTTGTTTTGTGACATAGATAAAGATGCTGTAATAGAGGCGCCGGATGCATCTACAATCTATGAAGTTCCGCTTATAATGGAGCAAAATGGACTGGCTGACGTAGTATGCAGTAAGTTCGGAATTGAAAATAGTAAACCTGATCTTGCCCAATGGAAAGAAATGGTTCACAAAATGAAAAACCCAGGCAAGAAGTTTAAAATGGCAGTTGTAGGCAAATACGTTGAGCTTAAAGATGCCTATATAAGTATCACCGAGGCAATAGAACACGCCAGCTTTAATTTGGATGCAGAAGCCGATATAGACTACATCCAGGCAGAAACTTTCGATGTCGGAATTCTTAAAAACTATGATGGGATACTAGTACCTGGAGGTTTTGGACAAAGGGCCGTAGAAGGAAAGATAAAGGCTATACAGTTTGCTAGGGAGAACAAGATACCGTTCCTTGGAATCTGTCTCGGAATGCAGTGTACTGTTATAGAGTATGCCAGAAATGTACTAGGGTATAAAGACGCCAACTCAACGGAATTTGATCTGGAAACAAAACACCCTGTAATAGATCTTCTACCTGAACAAAAGGACATAGAAGATATGGGGGGTACAATGAGACTTGGACTTTACCCATGTAAACTGGAAGAGGACAGCCTTGCGAAAGATCTTTATGGAGATAGTCTTATATACGAGAGACACAGACACAGATTTGAATTTAATAACGAATTCAAGCAGGTGCTTTCAGAAGCGGGACTTAAGATAAGCGGAAGCTCTCCTGACGGAAGGCTTGCAGAAATAGTTGAGATAGAAGACCATCCATTCTATATAGCAGGTCAGTTCCATCCGGAGTTTAAGTCCAGACCAAACAGGCCTCACCCGCTTTTCTCAGGATTTGTAGTGGCTATACTTAAAAGAGTAGAAGAGAAATAATATAAATAAAACCAAAAGGCACCGTTAGCGGCATACCTATCAAGCTAAGCTTTGAATTTAATAGAATTTGTGCTAAAACCTTCTTCAAGGACTACTTGAAGGAGGTTTTTCTTTTGGGAAACAGACAAATCAGAACAAAATTTTTAAATTACTTTTCGGAAAAAAATATTGAACAAATTGCCAGGTATTCTAAATTCAAAATTAGGAATAGCGGCAAAATCTCTCCTCTTAACTTCATATCTTTAACTTGTTTCAGCTCCAATAATTTATGCACTTCATCCTTGGAAGAATTAAGCGCTGAACTTCTATTAAAGCAGAATATTAATATTTCTCCTCAAGCGCTTGATCAGAGGTTTAGCGAGGCTTCTGTAGAATTTCTTAAAAATATTTTCTTATCTCTTTGTAAAACACAAATATCCAATAAGTCTAAAGCCTTTAAAAATTATGGCTTCAGCAATATCTTTTTAATGGACTCTACTGAAATAAAATTGCCAAATAAATTAAAAAATAAGTATAAAGGTGCAAACAAATCTAATCCTGCTGTTTTAAAAATAAATCTTCTCCTTGAATTATTAGATTATTCTTTTAAGAACACTGTTTTATCTACGGGAACTAAAAATGAGCAAAATTTTTCTAAATATGTCTACGATAAATTAGTTACAGATTCCTTAGTTTTAAAAGATTTAGGGTACTTTAAATTTGATGACTTCAATGAGATTGAAAGCAGAAACAGCTCTTTTGTTTCTCGTTTGAAAGCCGGAACAAGGTTATTTGCTTTAAACCCTAATCCTCAGTACTCACCAAAGGGAAAACTACTAAAAAAGACGAAGTATTTGGTAACAAATGCTGGAGAGTTGGGAAAAGAACTAAAAGCAGGAGAGACTCAAGAATATGAATTTCTAGTCGGAAGCCATGACGACAAGAGGCCTTTTAGGGTAATCCTAACTAAGTTGGACAAAGAGACTTCTAATAAAAAAGTACAAAAGATAGAAGAAAGAGAAAGAAGGAATGAGCACTGCGCAAAGCACGCAAGAAGTTCTGCTGAAATTACTGGATATATTACTAATCTTTGGGGATTCAATCCTTTTGAAATCATCGAAATATATAAATTGAGATGGCAAATTGAATTGCTGTTTAAAATTTTTAAGTCTGATTTTAAACTAGATAAACTAAAAGACTTGAAAGTAGAAAGAATAGAGACTCACATATATGCCACTTTAATTAGAATGCTTCTTTTAATGGAGATTACAAAGGGTATCAATGGAGGATACTCAAAAGAAATGAGTATAAGGCGAGTAATAAAAAGCTCGTTGGGGGTTTTGACTGATTTCATGGAAACTTTGAAATCTAAAAAGCGTTTCATGCGCTTGACTTCAAAATTAAAAAAAATTATTGATTCTAAAATAAAAAAAGTTCCCAGCAAATAATCACCGAGAACACCACTGATAATAGAATAAACTTTTTTAGCCATTTTTGCAAGTGGTTTTTTGTAGTTTGAAAATTTAGCTTTAAAATTAAAATAGGAACCTAACTATATAAAAGTTAGGTTCCTAAAATTTCTTAGCTTGATAGGTATGCCGTTAGCGGTGCCTTTTTCATGTTTGTTATTCAAGAATTATGGCATTTAGTAATTGAAGTTAAATGTGTAACCAAGCGATAATGTAACCCTTGAGTAGTCTAAGTTATCTTTGTAACTATTTTTTGCCACATCTATAACACCTAAATCTGGATCACTTGGCTGATTCACTGTAAACTCAACTTCAGTATAGTTTACTTGGTACATAAGTTCTGCAATCCAGTTACTATATTCAAATCCAAAACCCGCACCCCAATATAATCCGTTCTCTACATCAACATCTACATATTTTCAGAAACCACGAGATATATCTTCTGCCACGCCAGCCTAATTTTTTCTAATTCTGCTGAATATTCTGGAGATGCAATTACATCACTTAAAGGGATACCAGTTGAATCAGCTAGGTATTCAGCTAAGTCTAAACTAATGAGTTCAGAAGCATCATTAATATACTCTTCAAATTCAGCATTTGGGCAGCGGCCACTACAGACAGTACAAATAAGCCGATTAATATTTTTTTCAAAATAATCCCCTCCCTTCTTGGAGACGTCAAGCACAAATAAAAACATTGTATATATATGTTATATTATGCTTAAAGGATTAATTTTAAATCAAAAGTAGTCATTATTTAAAAAATGATTTTTGAGGGCAGTTATTTATTGTTGTATACGCAATAAACAACCTCTCCATAGCCTCTTCTAAAACAGCCTTAGGACAGGCTATATTCATCCTCTTGAACCCCTCCCCCTCTTCTCCAAAAGTCGCCCCGTCACTCATACCAAGTTTAGCCTGCTTTAAAATCAGCTCATCAAGATCTTCTTTCTTTAAATTTAATCCATTGAAATCAATCCATAATAGATAAGTTCCTTCCGGCTCCACAAGCTTTACCTCCGGCATGTGTTTTTCTAAAAAGTTCTGTACATACAGTTTGTTGTTATTTATGTAGTCAATGAGCTCTTCCAGCCAGTACTCGCAGCTGGAGTAGGCGGCGTTTAAAGCCGAGATACCGAAAATATTTTGGTGTATGGAGAAGCTGTTAAGGGCGTTTTTGATCTTTTTTCTTATCTGCTCATTCTCAATAATGATATATGAAGTGAAAAAACCGGCTAGGTTGAAGGTTTTGCTAGGAGACATAAGAGTTATAATGGACTCCGATATCTTGTTTGACACTTTAGCAAGTGGTGTATGCAAGTGGCAGGGGTATATGAGGTCGGAATGTATTTCGTCGGATATAATCAAAATCCCGTTGTCTGAGCAGATGTTTGCTAATTTTTCCAGCTCCTGCTTAGTCCACACCCTGCCAACAGGGTTATGTGGGCTGCAGAGAACCATCAATTTTGTGTTAGAGCTGATCTTTTTCTCCAGGTCACTATAATCCATAGAGTACTTTCCGTTTTTGTATTTTAGAGGGTTGTACACCACTTTTCTTCCGAGAGACTGGATGGTTTTGAAAAATGGGTAGTACACCGGTGTTTGTACAATTATTTCATCCCCTTCAGAAGTTAGGGAGTTTATTATGAAAGCTATGGAAGTGACTACGCCAAGTGAAGGCAAAATCCACTCTTTTTTTATACGCCAAGCATTTCTTTTCCAGTTCCAGTTAATAATAGAGTTGTAGTAGGCATCATCGTGAAGCGTATACCCGTATACTCCGTGTTCGGCTCTTGATACCATAGCTTTTTTTATCTCCTCTGGGCTTTCGAAATCCATGTCTGCCACCCACAGCGGGATCAGGTCCTCCTGTCCGAAATGCTCCTTTAAAAATTCGATTTTTGTTGCATTTGTATCTCTTCTATCTACGATTTTATCAAAATCAACTGCCATTAATAACCTCCTCGTAAACTAATCTAATTCACGTACCATGAGTTGCGGTGGTACTACACAAAGGTAGTGCAGCGCCTATATTAATTTTACTATAGTTTCCGCCTGGGTTTCAACAATTAAATTTTAAATAGCCCAGCTTGTAAGATTTTGAATTTTATGATAGAATTAGGGGAATGAAAATTGGAAATAGGAGGATTAAATATGATAAATTTACTTAATTTGAACTACAGCGAATTGGAATCATTTTTGGTTGAATTTGGCATGAAAAAATTTAACTCAAAGCAGGTGTATACTTGGCTACATGAAAAAATGATAAGAAATATAGACGATATGACAAACATATCCAAAACGCACAGAGATATCTTGAAAGAGAAAAGTTACATACCGTACTTGAACATATTAAAACACCAGGTGTCTAAGAAGGATGGTACTGAAAAGTTTTTATTCGGTCTAGAGGATGGGCAAACTATAGAGACTGTTCTATTGAAGCACAAGGACAGGAATACTCTATGCATATCAACACAGGTTGGATGTCCTGTAAAGTGTGTATTTTGTGCAACAGGTCAGGATGGTTTTGAGAGAAACTTAAATGTAAATGAAATACTGAATCAGGTCTATACAATAAGCAGAAGGATTATAAAAAAAGGTGAGAAAGTAAATAACATAGTATTTATGGGTATGGGCGAACCGCTTTTAAACATGTCTAACCTCATAAAGAGCATAAAGATACTCGCCGACGAAAAGGGGCAAAATATATCTATAAGGAGAATAACGGTGTCAACTTCTGGAGTGATACCAGGAATAGAGGCTCTGATGGAAGAGAAACTGCCTGTAGAGTTAGCTATATCTCTGCATGCCATAACCGATGAGAAAAGGAATCAGCTTATACCGATAAATAAAAAATATCCTTTAGAGGATCTTTATACAACTTTAAAAGAGTACCAAAAGGTGACCAATAGGAGAATAAGCTTCGAATACATACTAATAAAGGATTTTAATGTCAGCCAGTGGGATGCAGAAGTTTTGGCAGATTTCATGCATGAATTCGACCATGTATTGAACCTAATACCATATAACTCAGTTGAGGGTAGTGAGTTAGACAGACCTAGTGAAAAGAAGATAGACAGGTTCTACAGCCATCTAAAGGATGTAAGAAAAGTAAATGTTACCATAAGGCGGGAAAAAGGCAGTGACATAGGTGGTGCCTGTGGCCAACTTAGACAGAAATCAAAAAGTAGCAAAGGGAGTAGCAAAGAATGAAGAAGTTTTTGAGAACAGTTTTATTTACAGGGTTAATTTTAGCGGTTTTGGTAGTGGGAGTATCGAGCTATCTAATAGTCAAGGCATACAAGGGTCTACCAGACATAAGCAACCTGGTCGAAGATTATAATCCAGCTGTCCCAAGTATAATTTACGATAGCAACGGCGATGTAGTTGATATGATATATAGGGAGAGAAGAGAGCTTGCTGGGATTGACGAAATACCTGTGTATACTCAGAATGCTTTTTTAGCTATAGAAGACAAAAGGTTTAGAAAACACTTCGGGATAGACCCTATAAGATTTACCAAGGCGATGATGGTGAACATAGCCACAATGAGCAAAGCCCAGGGTGGAAGTACCATAACACAGCAGCTTGCAAAAAATGCTTTCTTAACTCACGAGAAAAGCATGTTGAGAAAGGTAAAAGAAGCTATAATAACTCTCGAGATAGAAAAGAAATATACAAAAGATGAAATTCTTAATAAGTACTTAAATGAGATATATTTTGGTTCCGGGGCTTACGGAATAAAAACCGCCGCCAGGATTTTTTTCAAAAAAGATGTAAACAAGCTTACCCTGGCGGAATCAGCGGTACTTGCTGGTATGCCAAACAGGCCAAATAAGTATAACCCGAAAACCAATCTGAAAAATGCTGTTGACCGTGGGCACCTGGTGTTGAAGCAAATGCGTAAGTTTGGTTTCATAGAAAAAGATGAATATGAAGACGCTATGAGCTATGAATTTGTTTTAGACAGCGACCTTAAAAGAGGTCAAAAGATATCCCCTAAAACAATAGTGGTAAATACCGAGAGCACGAATAAAGAGTACAAGGCGCCTGACTTCACAAGTATAGTAAGCGCAGAGCTTTTCAAAATGTACAGTGAAGAAGAGATCTACGAGGGCGGGATGAAGATATACACCACCCTGGATCTCAAGATGCAAAAATTGGCAGAGGAAACCTTTAAAAGCTATTCCTACCTGCAAAATACTAAGGACATGCAGGCCGGAATGGTGACAATCGACTCTAGCAACGGCTATGTTAAAAGCATAATAGGCGGGAAGGATTTCACCAGCGGAAACTTTAACAGGGCTACCATGTCAAAGAGACAGCCTGGATCGGCCTTCAAGCCGTTTGTATACTTTACGGCTCTGAATAAGGGGTATCAGATGAATGAGGTCCTAGAAGATTCAGAGGTAAAGTTTGGGAGTTGGGAACCTCAAAACTACAGTGAAACTTTTGAGGGGAATATGACGATATTGGAAGGGATGGAGAGATCCGTCAACATTATAGCGATAAAACTTCTGCAAAAAATAGGGATAAAAAATGTCATAAAAACCGCGAGGGAAGCCGGGATAGAAGCGGAAATACCGGATGACCTTAGTGCTGCACTGGGTACAATGAGCACAAGTCCATTTGAACTGGCAAAAGCCTATCTGCCTTTTTCAAACGGAGGGTACAGCGTGAAGCCTATCTTTATAACTAAGATAGAGGACAGATATGGCAGAGTAATATATGAAAACGAAATAGAAAAAGAGAAGGTGTTTGACACAAATAAAGTAGCCCTTATTGTACATATGCTTGAAAATGTAGTTAAAAACGGTTCCGGTAGGGGCGCAAGGGTAAAGGGTATTGACGGTGAAGATATAGCTCAGGGTGGTAAAACAGGTACCACAAATGAGGGTAGGTCAGCGTGGTTTGCAGGTATAACCCCTGAACTTGTAACAGTGCTATATCTTGGGTATGACGATAACCGTGCTACTGGGAAAGGATTCACTGGTGGTGGAGTAGCTGCACCACTTTGGGGGGGCTACTACCAAAATATGGTGTACAGAGGAGTGTATACACCTGGAAAATTTGAGTTTTTAGATGATGCCGTTAGAAATGGTGAACTTGTGTATAAGTTGATAGACTCTAAAAACGGACTATTGGCAGATGAAAGTTCTCCTAATAAGAGATGGGCTCTTTTCGAAAGGGGATACGAACCTGTAGAAAACTCATCCAAGTTTAAAATGGGACTAGACAAGTTCTTTAAAAGGGATGCTGAAGATGGCGTGGATGATCTTGAAGATGAGGTAGAAGATAGGACAGAAGATATTCAGCAAAACGAGAAAAACTTGGGAGTAGACGAGATATTTAACGAACTGTTTTAAATAGAAAAATGGAGGCTATTTAGCCATACCTATCAAGCTAAGCTTTGAATTTAATAGAATTTGTGCTAAAACCTTCTTCAAGGACTACTTGAAGGAGGTTTTTCTTTTGGGAAACAGACAAATCAGAACAAAATTTTTAAATTACTTTTCGGAAAAAAATATTGAACAAATTGCCAGGTATTCTAAATTCAAAATTAGGAATAGCGGCAAAATCTCTCCTCTTAACTTCATATCTTTAACTTGTTTCAGCTCCAATAATTTATGCACTTCATCCTTGGAAGAATTAAGCGCTGAACTTCTATTAAAGCAGAATATTAATATTTCTCCTCAAGCGCTTGATCAGAGGTTTAGCGAGGCTTCTGTAGAATTTCTTAAAAATATTTTCTTATCTCTTTGTAAAACACAAATATCCAATAAGTCTAAAGCCTTTAAAAATTATGGCTTCAGCAATATCTTTTTAATGGACTCTACTGAAATAAAATTGCCAAATAAATTAAAAAATAAGTATAAAGGTGCAAACAAATCTAATCCTGCTGTTTTAAAAATAAATCTTCTCCTTGAATTATTAGATTATTCTTTTAAGAACACTGTTTTATCTACGGGAACTAAAAATGAGCAAAATTTTTCTAAATATGTCTACGATAAATTAGTTACAGATTCCTTAGTTTTAAAAGATTTAGGGTACTTTAAATTTGATGACTTCAATGAGATTGAAAGCAGAAACAGCTCTTTTGTTTCTCGTTTGAAAGCCGGAACAAGGTTATTTGCTTTAAACCCTAATCCTCAGTACTCACCAAAGGGAAAACTACTAAAAAAGACGAAGTATTTGGTAACAAATGCTGGAGAGTTGGGAAAAGAACTAAAAGCAGGAGAGACTCAAGAATATGAATTTCTAGTCGGAAGCCATGACGACAAGAGGCCTTTTAGGGTAATCCTAACTAAGTTGGACAAAGAGACTTCTAATAAAAAAGTACAAAAGATAGAAGAAAGAGAAAGAAGGAATGAGCACTGCGCAAAGCACGCAAGAAGTTCTGCTGAAATTACTGGATATATTACTAATCTTTGGGGATTCAATCCTTCTGAAATCATCGAAATATATAAATTGAGATGGCAAATTGAATTGCTGTTTAAAATTTTTAAGTCTGATTTTAAACTAGATAAACTAAAAGACTTGAAAGTAGAAAGAATAGAGACTCACATATATGCCACTTTAATTAGAATGCTTCTTTTAATGGAGATTACAAAGGGTATCAATGGAGGATACTCAAAAGAAATGAGTATAAGGCGAGTAATAAAAAGCTCGTTGGGGGTTTTGACTGATTTCATGGAAACTTTGAAATCTAAAAAGCGTTTCATGCGCTTGACTTCAAAATTAAAAAAAATTATTGATTCTAAAATAAAAAAAGTTCCCAGCAAATAATCACCGAGAACACCACTGATAATAGAATAAACTTTTTTAACCATTTTTGCAAGTGGTTTTTTGTAGTTTGAAAATTTAGCTTTAAAATTAAAATAGGAACCTAACTATATAAAAGTTAGGTTCCTAAAATTTCTTAGCTTGATAGGTATGGCTATTTAGCCTCCATTTTTCTATTTAAATAAACTTGTATATTCTCAAAAAAACAAAAAAAATCACGTTCTATACAGTAATAGTATTTTTCTAATTCTTCTATAGCCTCGTATATGTTGTTTTCCCTTTTGAATCGAGAACTCACCCCGTGCAGTACATCTTCTATGAAATCAATATTTCGGTAATTGTAAAGTGAGTTCCTAGATTTCATATACCTGAAAGCCGGAAGAAATCGCTCAGGAAGAATCTCCCTATTTTTTTCAAGCAGAAAATAAATATTCTTAGTGTAAGAGTACAAATCTATTTTTGAAAACTTTTCCCAGTTTTTCGCTAAAATGTGGTCATAAAAGATATCAATAATTACTCCGGAGTAGTGACCGTATTTTTTCAATTTTCTACGACTATTCATAAAAAAATAGTTGGAGTTTGAAAAACTGTCTATTTTTCTGTGCAGTGCTATTCCATCTTTTATGCCATTGGGAAACTTAAGGGTTTCTATGTTTCCGCGGACAAAATCCCCGATCAAATTTCCTAGATGCTCTTCTTCTCCGCTAGACAAAATGCTGTGAACTAAATAATTCATCGCAAACTCAGCCGCTACTTATTAAACTTCGGCTTTATAGCCTCTTCTTCATCGTATCTTAGGTCCAGTATTTCTGAGACCTGGTCTTTATGAGAAATCTTCACACTCTCATCTTGGTAAAAAGTTCTCCCCTTTGGAATAGAAATAAAAATATTTTTAGTAGGATTTATAAACTGTGCTTCTTTGATGTAGATGGCACCACTTATGAAATCAAGAACCCTCTGGCTCATCTTGGCATCTAGATCCTCCAAGTTAATGTGTACTATTTTTCCGTCTTTTATGTAGGTAACAATTTTTCTACAGTCGTCTAATTTGTTCGGTCTTAAAAAGATTAATTCGTACATATCCCTCTACCCCTTTTTAATTTAATATTATTATACCGTCGTCATAAACGTTTTCCAGATCAGTTTCCTGCATGTACATCTCTTCACTGACAATAGACTTGCCCTCCTCAATATTCCTGTGCAGATCTTCGAGCCTATTAGAGACTTTGTCTAAATAATTTGAGTTTTCAGAGCTTCCATGTGGGATATTCACCAGTAAATTGTCCAAGGTCATCTCCATTTCCGGCCTAAGTTCGTGCCCGAAAAGGGCTATGGTGGAAAACTTTATTCCCTGGTGAACAAGCATTGATTCACCGGCTCTTTTGAATCCCTCTTCAGGATCATCAATAGCCTTAAGCATATTTTCTATCTCTATATATCTGTTGTTTGTATTTATGGATTTTAGCCAGATTAACTGATTAAAGCTGTAAAGCCTGAACTGTGCTTCCACCTTTCTAGTATGATAAAAAGGCAGGGTTAGGAGTTCCAGGTTTTTCAGGTCGGTGTATAAAAGACCATCGACGTTTAGGAGCTCGCAGAGCTCTATCGGCATAATTACCGAAAGCTGTCCCCCATCTGTTATTCCAGCTTCGTTTAATATTCTGTCAGTTTCCTCGATATTCATTATCCTGTATCCCTTTTGGGATTGGGCCAGTCTTTTGTAGAGGAGGTCTCGGAATACCTGGGCTCCATGCACATCATTTGAGAGGTTGTTTACAGGAAGTACTGCAAGTGTAACTGGAGCTACACCTGGGCTAACCTTCAGAACCTTTTCTTGACGAATACAGCCAAAAAGCATCAGGCTAAAACATATTATTTTGCAGAGTACATAAAGTTTTTTCATAGGTACAAACCCCTATCAATCTTCTAATTTCACTATCCCAGGCGCCCTAAAACTTTTCCCCTTATAGGCTGCTATAGACGCGTCTTCACCTAGGTAGTCTACGATTATGGCTGTTCCCACTTTTTCTTCCTCATAGCCTAAAAACTGGCCCTTGTACTCAATTTTATCCCCAAACCTATATACGTTTAGCTTTGTTCCTATTTTCAAGTTGCTCTTCATTCCGGAATTTATGTAAATTTTATCTCCGGAAAATTTCACAACCGCTGCAGACCAAGGTCTCTTATCTACAGTTTCTACTATGTTGTCCATAACTTTTATGGCAGATGCCCTAAAAGCTTCCTGCTCGAGGCTCTCATCGTACCCGCCGCTGGTACCTATACCTAGGGCAGTACCATATTTTATAGTAGCCACACCTTCACCGTTTTCGCTGAATAAGACCTCTCCGGTCCTCACGTCCACCATTTTAACGTCCACTGAAATTTCAGCTTTCTGTTCTTTTGACGATGATATTATCTTTTTCTTACCCACTGTATTTACACCATATTTTGTCACTGCGCCGGTTATTATATAGTCTGCATCTAGGAACTGCTGCTCAGCCGCCACGGTACCTTGACCAAGGGTGCTGGAGAAGTTAGTTTCCTGAAGCAGCTTATCTACTGATTCACGTTCTAGTATGGTAAACCTCCCGGTTTTGGAAAGTTCAGTGACAAAAACATCTGTAACAGAGTTTCCAAGCCGCCTGTCCCCGAACCTAGTCTCATTTTTAAAGCTGGCCACAGCAATCCTGCGTTTTGGACCCATAAATGTCTTTTCAGTCTCATAATCCCTTAATTTTGCTATTTTTTCGTCTTTTCTGACTTTACTAGTTGTCTCCCCACATGCGGAAAGGAGAAAAATAACCAGTAACCCAAATATGAAGTTTTTAATTTTACCCATTTAAACCTCCCCCCAAATTTTAACCTGTAAAAAATGTCGGTGCTAAAGTTTTTCCAAAACCTGTTTTATTATGTCTTCATGCCCTAGTTCAGTATTGAAGCCAGCTGCTTTTACATGTCCGCCGCCGCCAAAAATAGAGGCTATTTTATTCACATCGGTACTTTTTGACCTGAGACTTCCCTTTATTTTTCCATCCTTCTCTTCCCTTAGGAATAGAGCGACTTCTGTGCCTTCGTATGACCGAAGTATCTCCACTAGTCCCTCGGTTTCATCTTTTGTGCCGCCAACACTTTTCAAGGCTTCCTGCGTCAGGAAAAAGTATGAAAGCTTCTTTTCGTCTACGAACCTGAACCCACTCAAAGTCAAACCCATAAGCTTTAATGTGGGCATGGATTTTGTCTGGAAAAATTCTCTTACAACCTTACTGGTGTCCACTCCAATATTTTTAAGTTTAGCAGCTACTCTAAAAGTGTCGGAACTAACGTTGTCGTGGGCAAAGTTTCCGGTGTCGTTTACTATGCCGGTATAGATGGTTTCTGCCATATCTAGGTCAATACCAATCCCCAGTTCTTCAATAAAATTGAACATTATCTCAGATGTTGAAGATATCTCGTGCACGTAGTTAAGGTGTCCGAAGAGCGAGTTGCTGGTATGGTGGTCTATGTTTATTATTTTTTTGTCCGAAGACAGCACACTGTTTACTTTCCCGAGCCTCTCTTTTGTGGCACAGTCCACTGCTATGAAAAGATCGAAATCATAATTTTTTGAAGAATCGTAGATTTCAACCATGTCAGTAAGTTTTAAAAATTTTAGATTTTTAGGTACGGACTCCTCCAAGATGAATCTTACCTCTTTATTACCGCTACCGTCACCCTTATCCTTTAATTTTTTAATGGCCAGCATAAGAGCAAGCCCGCCACCAATTGCATCTCCATCGGGATTGACATGTGAGCTGATTACTATACTGTTTGCATTTTTTATTTCTTCGATTATTTCCAAAAAATTATTCATTAGAAAAATTCCTCCGTTAAATAGATATTATGTTGATCCCACTTTTAAGTAGCAAATCAACTGTAACCCCGTTGCCGTCAACCAATATGGAGCTGAAAGTCCCATCATATACCCTGCCGAAGCCACAAGATGGGCTGTTTTCCTTTAGTATGGCTATCTCTATCCCATTTTCTTTGGATATTTCCAGTGTCTTATCGGCTCCGGAAATAAAGCTGTTCGTGACGTCCAAACCGTTTACCGTAATAACCCTACTGCCGACCCTTTCTGCCGGCGGCCTGGGAGTGGAAAGACCACCAAGCACCTCCGGGCAGGCCTGCACATACTGCAGGTTCCTCAAAACTTTTGAGAATAACCAGCTTTCATTGCTTTTACCCTTGTAGTTGCAAGGGACGCCCATTAGGCAGGAGCTTATGAGAATAGGTTTGTCGTAGCTGTACTCCTTTAGCGAGCTTGAATCTACATTAAGATACCTTGCTATCTGTTTTTTTTCATAGTAAATATCCATAAGCGGCAAGAGCACAAAGTTCCTTTTTGTGTACATTGGATGGGGGATGCAGAGCTCAGCTGTGTTAATTTTTAGGTCGGAGTAGAAGATTATGTCTATATCTATGGTTCTAGGCCCCCATTTCACCATTCTCCTTCTTTTCAAGAACTCCTCTATGTGGTTTATACTCCTAAGGAGTTCGTAAGGCAGCAAATCGGTTCTTAACTCAACAGCACAATTTATAAAGTATTCCTGCTTCTGGTAACCCCAAGGTTCTGTCTCATAAAATTTGGAAACCTTGGCAACCTGTGTTTTGGGGAGTTTATCAAGTTCTGTTATTGCAGCTAAAATGTTGTAGAATCTATCTCCTATGTTTGACCCCAGGCTGAGATAGACGGAGTTACTCATAGTCTGACCTCTTTCTAGATATCTCAACCCCTACAAAATCGTAGTGTCCATCGATAGGGGCTTCCGGTTTTTTTATTCTTACCCATATTTTATCTATATCAAAGGAGAAAAGCAGAGTTTTTGCGATCTCGCTTGCCAATTTTTCTATGAGTTTGTACACGTTGCCGGTCGTAACTCTTTCTACTATCTGGTAGACTTCGGCATAGTTTACACTTTTGTCTAACTCATCGCTCTCACCGGCTTCGTGAAGATTTTTGTAGATGTTTAAATCTATGTAAAAGTTCTGACCGAGCTTATTTTCTTCTGGTAGAACGCCGTGATAAGCGTAGAACTTTATATTTCTCAATACAATTTTATCCATATGTGTATCCTTTCTAGAAATCGCTAAGATTGCTTGTTAAATGGAGAAAAGCCTTCCCCCAAGACTTCATAAGCTTCTGAAATTATTACAAAGGCGTTTGGGTCTATATCCTTTATCCACGTTTTAAGCTCGTAAATCTCTTTGGTTTTAAGCACTGTGATGATTATTTTTCTGTCAATGTCGGTATAGAGTCCTTTACAGGCAAGATAGGTTCCGCCTCTGTTTATTTTAGATATTATTATATTCTTGACCTCATCGTGCCTGTCGCTTATTATATATACCATCTTAGCGTAGCTCACACCCTCGAAAACTTTGTTTATAAGGATGCCAGTTGTATATAGCGTTAGTATGGCGTAGAGCCCTTTTTCAAGGCCAAATATAGCAGCAGCACTTATTAAAACCAGGATGTCCACCGTCATAAGAGCATAACCAACTGGGATTTTAGCATACTTATGCAGAATCTGAGCTATTATGTCAGTGCCGCCAGTGCTGCCTCCGAATTTCATTATAAACCCAAGTCCTACACCTGCAATGACACCTCCAAACATGGCACCTAGTATCATATTTCCACCGGTGGAAAAATCTATCAGGCTATCTGCATTTGGGACTATGCCTCTCAATAGGTCTATATAGAAAGAGAGCATAACTGTTCCGAAAAATGTTTTAAATCCATAAGACTTTCCGAAAGTCTTTATCCCGGCAAGATATATTGGTATATTCAAAAACAGCATGCTGAGCCCGATGTTGAAACCGAAGAGGTGGTAAAGTATTATGGCAATACCGGATACGCCGCCGGCTGCTATTTTAGATGGGGCTAGGAAAAGCCCGATCCCAACAGCTGCAACAAGAGCACCGAAATTTATTATTAGGTAGTCAAGCAGCAAGTTGCTGTATTTCTTGGACATAGTTCCCCCTAATCACAGTTGCCGTTGACAAGGCATTTGATTTCCTGCATGATCTTTTCTTTTTCTATATTTTTTTCCTGTATCAAATCTTCTATCTCTTGCAGAGCCTTGCTCTTTTGCTTGTACTCAAATTCCGGATCATACCCTATTTTTTTGGACCTCAAGCTCATGGTTATAACCTCTACCATTGCCGCTGCATTCCTTCCGGAAGAGATGTAGAGTTCAGCTTTTTTCACAGGAATGCCTAAGATGTCTATATCTGTTTCCAGGTAGTTTGTTTGCGTCAGGTAGTCGTCTTCCACTAGTTCTTTCATCTCTATTATGAAGTCTAACTGCTTCATCATCCTTACCGCACCAAGACCGTAAAGGGCTTTTACGTCTATTATGCCCAGACCCCTGATCTCCATAAAGTAAGGCAGTTTTTCTGCCGACCCTATAACCTGGTGGTTTGGGTGACGTGTGAATTTAACCATGTCATCGGCAATCAATCTGTGACCACGGTGTATGAGCTCAAGGGCGGTTTCACTCTTACCGATACCGCTTTTCCCGGTTAAAAGTACCCCAAATCCGAAAAGTTCCACATAAACACCGTGCATTGTTAGAGAAGGGGCGAAATATATCTCTAAAAATTCGTTTACGTCAGCTATAAGTTCAGTTATGTTGCGTGTAGTAGATAGCAGAATTTTGTTTTTTTCTTCCACCTTTTTTAGGAAATAATCAGGTATTTCTTCCACCCCAGAAAGTATAATAGCTGGGAAATCGTAGTCAAGATATTTAGCCAGGTTATTCTCTCTTATTTTTTTTGGGAGGCTTTCCAGGTACTTAAACTCCGCATCTGCTATAAGTTGAAGACGATTTTCTCCGCCTTCTTCCAAGACATCGTAAAATCCAGAAAATTCAAGTGCCGGTCTGTGAAGGCTAGTGTTGATTATCAATTTTTCATCTAAAAGTTCCAGTCCGTTTAAGACATTTAAACCGAATTTTTCTTTCAGCTGAATAATTTTTAAGGTTTTAATAAATCCCATGCTTTCGACCTCTTCTCTTTTTTCTTTGTTTTGCTTTATGAGCTTCTCAGTTTCCATTAGAAAATACAATGCAGAATTTACACCAGTAAGCTTAAGACGTTGGTTTATTGCAGCAGTCTCCACGATAATTGCTAGGTTTCTCCCCTTTCTAACTGGAAGGGTTATTTTGGGGATATCCACCCCAAGCATGTTCATAGAGTCCTGGTCTATTCCAAGCCTGTCGTAGAATTTTTTTTCATTCCACTTTTCCAGACTTACTACAAGATTGACCTGCTTAGATTTTCTAGTGGCTCCTATACCATAAAAATCTACTACGTCAACCGTGTGTCCCCTTGTCAAATTCAAAATAAATTTTCCTTCATCGCTGTCCTCTGCGAACCCGTTGGAACCTATTATTTTGTCCTCCTCTACTTTCTTTAGGGTGAGGAGGCTGTCAGATATGAACTTATGTCCTTTTTCAATCAGCTCTATAGTTGTACCTATCTTGGCCTCTGAGTAACCATATATCAGGACACCCATACCGAAGATTTCTAGCAGGGTGAATTTGTTGAGGACAATCTCTGGTGCCAGTTCACTCTCTAGGAATTTTTTTAACCTTCCAATAAAAGACTCTGTTTTCATATTTGTGTGTAGCACAGTTTTATGGCACTGCTTAGCACATTGGATAAAAAGTTTATCTATATCTGCTTCAGCAGTTACTATCGCACAAGGGAAATGGTAGGAAAAATAGATTTCCAGTATCCTTTTCTTGGTAGAGCCGTCGAGGGTCTGCAGATACTTCATCTCCTCTTTTCCAAGGATATGTATAGAGCTGTCCACTTCAGGGATGTCCTTCATGGGAAAACCGGTCAACTCCGCCCCTGGTCTGTGAACTGCAGAAAGTACGATCTCCTTCTCCAGGCTTTCCCCGATATTCAAAATGTCGAGTTGAAAGTTATCTATAATTTGTTCGACAGTTACACCCTTTTCCATAGCATTACCTCTCTCTCAAAATAGGACTGTATCGTTTAAAGCTCTTAGCGAGCTCAAGTGCCTTTTCTTTGGAATCAAAATAATTGGATATTATTATATAATGTCTTTTATCTTGGTTATTGACCTCGACTATTCTGAGGTCAAAATTCCCGAACTTCTTTTGAAAATACATGGCATTCTCAACGTTTAAAAATGTAGCTATCTGCAAATAGTAAAGCTGCGAGGTAGGAGTAAAAACAGCCTCGTTTTTTCTTTTATCAGAAAAATATTTTTTTGAAAATTTATTGTAATATTTTTTATCTTTATAAAAATCGACGTTTCTTATACCTATATTTTTGATTATTTCGCTTGTTATGATGGCTTTTTGGTTTTCATTTTGCACGTATAATTTCTTTACGCTCACAAATGAAAAAACAACTGCAGCCATTAAAAAAACGGTTATGGTAAAGGAAAGAAATCCTCTAACTTTCAAATTTTACCACCTCTTTAAACTTGGAAACTAGGTAAAATGAACCGCAAACAACGACTAATTTCTTGTTTTTAGAAAGCGCCCTTTGAAAGGCTTGCGGCAAATCTTCTACCACCTCAAAGTCAAATTCCAGGGAGATCTTGCCGAGCAGCTCCGTACCGCTAAGTCCTCTGTGTACCCCCTTTAGGGAGGTCAAGATGATGCTGTCAGAGAACCCCATTATCTCCGACATGACTGTATTGATATCCTTATCCTCTAGTATGGAGCATATGACAGCCACATCCTCTTTTTTATATGAATGCAGTATATTTTCCTTTAGTACCCTTGCCGAGTCAAAATTATGTGCCCCGTCTAAGATGAGTACTGGGTCTCTGGCTGCTACCTCAAAACGTCCGGGCCATTTTACCTTAGACACACCGGATTTGATAAACTTGTTTTCTATACCGATATGCTTCAAGGCCCCGTAAGCAGCAAGAAAGTTGTTCACCTGGAAATCCCCGTAAAGGGAAACCCTGTAAGATTCGCCTTCTAAGTTTATTACAGTGTTAAAGTTCTCATTGTCTAAAAAGTACGATCTGGGATTAAACTTCTCCAGGACGTTTGTGTAAAGCTCTGTTTTCTCTTTTACCGCCTGAATTAGTTCCGGATTGTCATCCGCAAAAAATACCCGGCGGCCGCTTTTTATTATGCCGGCTTTTTCCCTTGCTATATCCTTCAGGTTGTCACCTAGGATGTTGATATGGTCCATTGAGACATTTGTAATTATGGACAATACTGGGTCTACAATGTTTGTGGCATCGTATCTGCCGCCTAGGCCGGTCTCTAGCACCACGTAATCACAGTTTTTATCTGAAAAGTACAAAAACATCATGGCGGTAGTGACCTCAAAAAAAGTGGTTTGTATGCTGTTTTCTTCTAGCTTGCTTTTCACCAGCTGAAAATAACGGCAGATATCTTCGTCGGATATCATAACCCCGTTCAGGGATATCCTCTCGTTGAACTTTAAGATATGTGGCGAAGTGTACTTCCCAACGTTGTATCCAGCATCTATGAGGGATGATTCTATCATAGATGCTGTAGAACCCTTGCCATTTGTACCGGCGATGTGAATTACCTTGTAGTTATTTTGTGGATCCCCTATCAGGGAACAGATTTTCTTTATATTATCCAGGCCTAGCTTGATCCCAAATACAGTATAAGAGTAAAGCTCGTCGAGCACCTTTTCTACTTCCATTAAAGCACCCCTTGGTTAAAGTATATTATGAAGAAAAGCGCAATGGATAAATCCATTACGCATCTAATTTCTCTAGTATTTTAACAACTATGTCTTTTGAATTTTTTGATGCGAGCTTGACAAACTCCGTGAAGTCAACCTTAGCATCGTGGTTTGCCTTATCCGAAATAGACCTTATAACCACAAAAGGGATATCGAATAGGTAGCAAACATGAGCTACAGAAGCCCCCTCCATCTCGGTGCACTCTCCGTTAAACGTAGACCTAAGCCAGCTTATCTTGTCCGAGCATGCTATGAACTGGTCACCACTTAATATTCTTCCGGTCTTCACTCTTTCAGCCCCAAAAAGGTCGTGTGCCACATTTTCTGCCAGCCCCACTAGCTGTGAATCCGCCTTGAAAAACGACTCCTTCATTCTAGGAATCATACCATATTCAATTCCAAAAGAGGTTACATCGAAATCGTGTTGTATAAGTTCTGTAGAGACAACTATGTCACCTACTTCCAAGTCTGGATTAACCGCACCGGCTACACCGGTAAAGATGACTTTGTCTACATTGAAGTGGGACACTAAAAGAGTTGTGCACACGGCGGCATTTACTTTTCCTATTCCGCCCTCTACAAGCACCACATCTTTGCCGCAAAGTCTACCCTTGAAAAAAGTAAGGTTTACTACTTTTTCTTCTTCTATATTTTCCATAAGCTGCTTTAGCTCTACAACTTCTTCATGCATAGCACCTATAATTCCTAGCATCTGTACCTCCAAAAAATAAAATTTACATTAAATTATATCATATATAAATACCTAAAGCAATAAATAAGGACGGTAAATTTGGACTTGTTGACTTTTCAGTGCACTACAAAGTATAATAATTATAGAAATGGGGGGATAAGTATGAAAAAAAAATTGCTATTTCTTGTATTAGTCTTACTGACAGCTTGTTCTAGTATAGAGGAAAAAAGGGAAAAGGAAGCGGAAAAAGCCATAGGTTCCGAGGTAAGTTACGAAAACGTGAAAACCTATCCTGCATGGGTTGTGAGACCCACTTATGACAATGGGTTGGCCGGCGTTGGTTCTGCAAAAATTAGCGAGGCTGGATTTGACTTCGCCAGAAAAGAGGCTATGGCAAATGCAAGGACAGAACTTGCGTCCCAGATAGCGGTAAGGGTAAATTCACTTTTCAAATCCTATGTAAGTAAGGTTGGTGAAGATGAGTTTTTAGATATAGAGAAATCCAGTGAGAGCATATCCAAACAGATAGTAAGTGAAGTTCTTATAGGTTCTCACATAAAGGATACTTGGATATCAAAAGAAGACGAGATATTCATGCTGGTAGTTGCCGAGTACGAAAGCATAGCCCAAGCGACAAAGGATGCCATGAGGCAGGCCAGGGGCTACACATCAGGGGCTGAAGAGGCTGAAGAAGAGCTTGACATGGAGATCGAAAGGGCACTCTATATGGAAGAATAATATATTTTTAGGGCAGTAGGTTACTATTGCCCTTTAATATTAAAGGGGATGGCGATATGAAGTATTTGATTTTTATCTTAATTCTGACCGGGGTTTCTGTTCTCGGCAGCGAGTGGGCCGTAAGCGAGAAGACCTACCTGGAAGGATTTTCTGAACTTGAAGAAAAACAGATTATTTCAATCAAAGACAGCGTCAACAGCCAGCCCATAGCTGGCGCAACTGTTGAAGTTTTAGGTGACGTATTATACTCAGATAAGAATGGCTACGTCAAGCTGCCAAGCGAGAAATTCAAGGGTGTCGTACATGGATACTTCCCATTAAGGGCGAAGAAAAACGGCTATAGGGATTTGAACTCGCTTGTCGAAGTGGAACTTGAAGGTGTGAGAAACAAGTTTTTCATTATGGAAAAAGGGGGGACTCAGTATTCAAAACTTGTGATAAAAAAAATCGGGCCAGGTACTGTCTACCTGAATGAAAGGCGGCTAGATGATGGAATACTTAAAAATGTAACCGGCATAGCCTATGGTACTTATCTGCTTAAAAGGGTGTCAGGCAATGAGGTGAAGGAAAAGCCAATAGTTGTCGACAGGGGTACTGAAAGTCTGGACATATAAGGAGAAGAGGTGGATAATGAAAAGATCTTGGATATTTATTTTGCTAGGTGTTCTGCTGTTTTCTGCTGCGTATTCAAAGGAGCTCACAGGTTATGGGTTGGCTAGGAGTGAAAAAGAGGCTAAGGAGCTGGCCATGGCCGATCTTTCAAGCCAGATTGAGGTAGAAGTTGATGCCAGTTTTTCCCAGATAAAGAGCGTAAACAACGGTTATATAGATGAAATAAAAGAGGACATGGTGAGGCTAGAATCTCGGACCAGCCTTTATGGAGTGGAGTATCGAGTCAAAAAAAGCCTTTTCAGGAAAAAGTACAGAGTGTACGCGGTGATAAGCCAGGATAAACTAGGGCTATATGAAGCCAAGATATCAGAACTAAAAAATTCAATAAGCGAAGACTATAAAAAGGCTAGGAAGTTCGACGATATACTCTTGAAACGGGCTTACGTAGAAAAGGCTATAGAAAGCAGGAAAAAATATGATTCATATGCCGCAATAGCTTTTTTACTGGGCAGCGATAAATCCTACCGTTTTTCCATAGGGAAAATAGAACTTGAGGACTTTCTCAATCAGGTAATGGAAAAGTTAAATAAAAAAAGGGTGGTGTACGTCAGGGTAAGGGGCAACCTGGGTGGAGACAGCAAAAAGCTGCTAGAGAGTGCAGTGAAAAAAATGCTTGTGGAGATATCCCGAAAGAATGGGGACAGAATGGTTTTGAGTGAGGTGGAAGATGAAGAGGTAAACACCGTGTTCACAGTGGAGGTAAATTCCTTTCATATAAACAGGCAGCCGGACATAAGCTATAACAAGAAGGTAATAAGCAGCGAAAAATATCTCGGGTATGCGACAATGAGCATGAAAATATACAGTAAAACCCTTAAAACGACGTTGCTCGACCTTTCGGTATCATCTAATGGGGCTGATTTAAAAGATGCTGTAGTAGCATTGAATAATGCAGTCTTGAACGGGGTAAAGAGTTCAAGGGCTGCTGTAGAAGAAAATATACTGAGAGAAAAGTAAACCCCAGAAGATCCTGGGGTTTTTTATTCCAAATTTTTGTTTAGAAGAGTCATGTGCACGTGGTCCTCCCATTTGCCGTTTATTTTGAGATACTTTTTTGCAAGTCCCTCATTTTGGAAACCACATTTTTTTACTACTGCCATAGAAGGCAGATTTTCCGGCATTACATTGGCTTCTATACGGTGTAGGCCGAGTTCATTAAAGGCCAGCTTTATCAACTTTTTCACAGCTTCCGTTGTATACCCTTTGTTTACCTCGTCCTTATCTAGTCGGTACCCTAAACTGCAAGAAAGAAAATTTCCGTGGAAGATGTTGTTTAGGGCTATGGAACCTATTATTTTTTGTTCCTCTTTTTTAAAAATCCAAAACCTGTAGCAGATGCCGGCCCGATAAAGCTTGTCATTTCTCAAAATATCAAGAAGTTGATACTCCAATGTAAAAAACTTTTCCTCCCTGACTACCTCCCATTTTTTTAGGAAGTCCCAATTTTTTTTGAAATAATTCAATATGAGGTGAGCGTCGGTTATCTTGGCATTGCGCATTACTAGCCTCTCAGTTTCCAAAACCATTTTAATCACCATCTTTCAACTAGAATA
The DNA here is from genome assembly GCA_963675185.2 of uncultured Ilyobacter sp. Taxonomy (GTDB): domain Bacteria; phylum Fusobacteriota; class Fusobacteriia; order Fusobacteriales; family Fusobacteriaceae; genus Ilyobacter_A. Next base: position 306,982 of record CAXXOH010000003.1, on the reverse strand, counting down.
TGGTCAAAGTTTTAAAATTTTCATAGGAGATTTTATATATTTTATCTTTGGATATCCCTCTTCTACTCCCCAGGTATTCAGCTGTCTCCTCCACCATTTCAGGAGTACCCTTTCTACCTTCATACTCCCATGGGCCATCACTTTCTAGACAGATGCACTCCGTTGGGATGTTGTCTACGAATTCTGAGTATTTTTGGTTGTACATAACGTCAGGGCTTACCGAGACCAGGTATCCATTTCTGATTAACCTGTGGAGAGATTTAATGTCACCCTCGAACCAATGGAAAAGAGCTTTTTTTATACCGTGTTTCTCTAAAAGGTCAAGGGCTAGGGGTGCAGTATCGAAGACAGCGTGCAGTATGAGGGGCAAGTTATACCTTTTGCCTAGCACTATGAACTTTTCAAGGAGACAAGTAGCCGTAGTCATTAGTACGCTCTTTTCTGATTCGGCTATGTCTTGCAGGGAAAAGTAAGGCAAACCTATCTCTCCAACGGCGGAGAGCTCACTGTGATTATCCTGTATGAGCTTTTCCACAGCTTGATAATCTGAAAAAATTTCAGGATACTCTGGGTGTATGCCCAGTGCTATTCTGAGATCTGGATAGATTTTTTTTAATTCCAGTAACTTTTTGCTGGATTCATAATTTACGGCCGCTCCCATAATAATATAATTTTTTTTATCTAAAATTCCTTTAATTTTTTTACTGCCATATTGATCAATATGGCAATGTATGTCGACTATATAATTCAAACTGATCACCTAATACTCGAGATACTTTAGTATCTCTTTTTTGTAGTTGAGGGCATCCTGGGACAGGAGGAACTCCCTTTCGCGAGGCTTATCAGCTTTGATGCGTATTTCTTTTAGTACCTTTGCCGGCCTGTCGCTCAGCACGTAGATCCTATCCGATAGGAATAGGGCCTCGTCTATATCGTGCGTTATAAAGAGAACGGAGTGCTTTAGCTTTTGTAGAAGTTTTAGTAGCCATTTCTGCATTTTCACCCTTGTTATGGCATCTAGTGCCCCAAAAGGTTCATCAAGCAGCAGTATGTTGCTGTCTACAAGTGCAGTCCTTATAAGGGCTGCCCTCTGCCTCATCCCACCAGAAAGCTCTGCCGGATAGGAATTTTCAAATCCACGCAGCCCGAACTCCTCTATCAGTGTCATCACCCGGCTCTTAAACTCTCTTTTCGATGATTTATTAAGTTCTAAGGGAATCATAAGGTTTTCCAAAAGAGTCCTCCAGGGAAACAGCAGGTCTTTTTGCGGCATATATGCGATACACTTGTTATACTCTTTTATATCGGTGTTTTCTATCCTGATCTCTCCAGAAAACTCCCTTTCCATTGATGTCAGGAGTTTGAATAACGTGCTTTTCCCGCATCCACTGGGACCAATTATTGAAACAAATTCTCCACAACCTAGCTCGATGTCGATGTCCCTAAGTATTTGCATCTCGTTAAATGATTTGTTTAAATTTTTTATCTCTATCTTCAATCTCTCTAACTCCTTTCATAAAAAGGATATCATAGCATAGCTATGATATCCTCAAATGTTAACTAATTTATGAATTCGTTTGTAAAAGCTTTTTCCGTATCAATTTTCTTTTCTATCAGACCGTTTGCAAAAAGCCAGTCCGTATACATATCCCATACTGATTTTTTCTGTATTCCCCAAGAGTTTGCCTCGGCTTGATATTCTCCGGCTAGGAATTTTTGGCTTTCAATAACAAGATCTTTGTCAAGTTCAGGTGCATTTTTCAGAAGTATTTCAGCACTCTCTTCGGGGTTTTTCATTGCGAACTCATACCCTTTTTTTGTGGCCTGCATGAACTTTTCAACTAATTCCTTATTTTCCGAGATGTTTTTTTCGCTTGTTATTATTACAGGCGTGTAATAGTCAAGCTCAGGTGCGAAATCTTTAAGACTAATGTAGTCTATATCGATACCCTTTAATTTTGCTTCTATACCGGTCCACCCTGCGAATATCCACGCAAAATCTATATCTTTTTTACTTGAAGCAAAGAAATCAGTAGCTCCACTGCTTAGGATATCCACTTTTTCAACATCTGCGCCAACTGAATCCATAAGGGCTTTTAATGTAGCTTTTTCTATAGGCGAACCCCAGCCACCGTACTTTTTACCCTCAAACTCTTTAGGGGTTTTGATGCCTTTTGTACTCAAAGCTGCAAAACCAGAGGTGTTGTGCTGGATGACGGCAGCAATTGAGACTACAGGGACCTCTTCTAAACGTGCAAAAGTAACGGATTCCTGGTAGCTTACCCCAAATTGAGCTTTGTCAGTGGCCACGAGCTGTTCCGCTGTTCCGCTGGAAGGCTGCACTATTTCCACGTCCAGACCCAAGTCTTTATAGAAACCTTTGTCCTTGGCAACATAAAGTCCGGTATGATTTGTGTTAGGAGTCCAATCTAGAGTCACAAGCACCTTGGAAAGCTCCTCTTTTTTACCTCCGCAGGCGGTCAAAAGAGCCAATATAATAATTAATATTAAAAATTTTTTCATTATTTTCCTCCATTTCTTGAATTTTTGTTATATGGCATAAGTATTATTTCAAATATTTTTACAAGTTTGAACATAAAAAAACTTAGAGCGACTACTATAAGGATATCAGCAAAAAGTTCATCGGTTTTGAAAGAGCTTATAGCCCTGGTCATAAATATGCCGAGCCCGTTTTTAGCCCCAAGCCACTCTCCAATAACAGCACCCATTATACTGTAAGTAGCAGAAATCTTTAAACCTGCAAAAAATGCCGGCAGGCTCGCTGGTACCTTTAGTTTGAAAAAAATCTGGACTGTGCTGGCCTTCATGGTTTTCATGAGGTGCACCATATCTTCATCCACCTGCTCCATACCGTCCAAAAAGCTTATTAGTATAGGGAAAAAACATACAATAATTACTATAATTATCTTTGGTATTACCCCAAATCCGAACCATATTAATATAAGTGGTGCTATGGCTATGAGCGGAACGGTCTGGGAAATCAGTAAGATAGGATAAAGCACTACCTTTAGTTTTTTAAAGCAGTTCATAAGCTGCCCCAGTATAACCGCCAAGACAATTGCGATTAGAAAACCTAGCATTGCTTCAAAAAAAGTGGTCTTAGTGTGCTCCCAAAGTATCTGTTTTTTCACGAAAAGAGCCTTTAAAATTCTTGAAGGTGCAGGCAGTATGTAGTTCGGTACCTTGAGTTTTATACTTATGAATTCCCATAGAAAAGCTAAGAAAAGAATAAAAGCTGCCTGTAAGCCCCTATCCCCTATATTTTTTAGTCTTTTCATCCATCCCTATCCCGTCTCTTTTATAATCGATCTTAATGACGCTTGCGACCCTAACGGCCCCCTCTTCTACACAAATTCTTTGTGCATCCTTTACTAGTTGCAGCAGTCCGTCGATATCTCCCTCTATGGTGGTTTCCATTGGTCCTACTTCATATTTGTAGCCACTTTTAGCTATCAGTTCTATGACCATGTCTACTGCCCCATACATTTTACCCTCATCTTCTATGATTGGTATTATTTGTAGGCTTAGGTTTATCTTCTCCATTTTACCCCTCCTGTATAGATTAAAAATAAAAAAACTGCCCCAGCAGAGAGACAGATTCGCTACTCCCTACGCTGGCATTACCCAGATCAGGTCTATGGTCGAAGCATCTACGCTTCCTCTCAGCCGACAGTATCAGCTCCCATTTTTATTTATTTTACTAAAAAAGTATAGCATATATTATGTTTTTTTTAAAGCTAAATTCTAGGTGATACAAATCTTGAAAATAGTTGCATAAACAACTAGAATGGTTTATAATAGTTTCTATATAAACTTTTGATTTTTAAGGAGGAGCTGTAATGGAGAAAAATGAGAAACTTTTAAACGGAAATATCCCAAAACTTCTTTTGGAATTTTCTATACCTGCGATAATAGGAAGCTTGGTTTTTGCACTGTACAACATAGTTGATAGGATGTTTATAGGCGGACTAGGCACTTACGCAATAGCTGGAGTAAGTATAACTTTCCCGATTTTTACGGTGATAATAGCACTTGGTATGTTTGTAGGGCAGGGAGGAGCCCCACTTATATCTATGAAACTTGGTCAAAATAAAAGGGAGGATGCCAATCGTATTCTAGGAAATGTTTTTATACTTTTCACAATTATAAGTATAATCATGATGTGCGTTTTTACTGTTTTTTTAGACAAACTTTTACTACTTTTTGGGGCGAGTGAAAACACCCTTCCGTATGCAAGAGATTATATGAGGATAATAAATTTCAGCATATTCTTCAACTTCATTGCAATGGGGATGAACAACCAGATAAGGTCTGAGGGGAATCCTAAAATAGCCATGAAAACAATGCTTATAGGGGCGATATTGAATATAGTCCTCGATCCAATATTTATATTCTATTTCAAACTTGGAGTAAGTGGGGCAGCGTATGCCACAGCGATTTCAAATATAGTTTCAGCCACATGGGTTATGCTTCATTTTACAAAAAGCAATAAAAGTGTACTTAAAATAAAGTTAGAATACCTGAAAATAGAAAAGGGAATAGTGAAAGAGATATCAAAAATAGGTCTTTCCCCGTTCTCCATGCAGATGGCTGCGAGCCTAGTGGCGGTGTTTGCAAATAAAACCCTTTTGAGGTACGGCGGCGACGTTGCTGTGGGCGCCATGGGGATCATAAACAGCGTATACCTGTTTATGATAATAGTAATAAATGGGATAAACCAGGGGGGACAGCCAATTGTAAGCTTTAATTACGGTGCCGAAAAATATGATAGGGTAAAAGAGACTCTTAAATTGTCCATAGTTTCAGCTGTGTTTTTGGCTATTTTGGGGTTTGTGGCTATAGAGTTTTTACCTGAGAAAGTGGTATCACTGTTTAATAAGTCCGACGAGACTCTTATGAACATGACTATAAACGGCATCAGGATATACCTCTCCATGATGGTCTTTGCGGTGGTGCAGATGATAGGTGCGAACTACTTTCAAGCTGTGGGATATCCTCAAAAATCTATAATGTTAAATTTATCTAGGCAGGTACTTTTATTTATACCACTGCTTCTAATTATGCCGATGATTTTTGGGCTTAACGGTGTGTGGCTAACAGGTGCGCTTGCCGATATACTTTCCTTTTTAATAACAGCAGTTTTTATGATAAAAGAGATGAAAAGGCTCGAGAAAAATCACAGTTTGCAGCTTTGTGTGCAATAAAATAATAAGAAGCGGGAAACTAAGTTTCCCGCTTCTTATTATTTTATTAATTTTTGGATGTCGTTTGATATAAACTGTGCTTTAGAACCAAAGATAGCCTGAACCCCGTTAGCTCCAACTTTCAAGACTCCTGCAGCTCCTAGTTTCTTAAGCTCGCCGTCGTTTACTGCGCTCGTGTCTTTTACCTCAACTCTAAGTCTTGTAATGCACGCGTCAACAGAAACTAGGTTTGTTTTACCTCCAAGTGCATCTATTGTAAGCACCGCAAGTTCGTGGTTCCCGGTTTGACCCCTTAATTCTTGGACTTATTTCCTTATTTTGCGCGTTTTACGCTGCTACTTTAAATTCCTCTGATTCTTTTCCTTTATATTTCTCATAGAATTCCTGGGGAGTCATATATTTTAAACTTCCATGAATTCTTTTTGTATTATAGAAATCTATAAATTCCTGCATCTCTTCATAGGCTTCTTGAAAACTTTCAAAATACTTATAACCAAAGACTTCCCGCTCTAAAATACTATGAAATGACTCTATATGAGCATTCTTATTAGGGGTAGCATTGGGGATTCTTTCATGATTTATTCCTAGAGCTCTGCAAGTTTCTGAAAACAATTTGCTGGTAAACTGGGACCCGTTGTCACTTCTAATATAGAGTTTCTCAGGCATGAGTTCTGATCTCTTGTACACAGCTCTAATTAAAGAGTTGCAAACATCTTCTGCAGTACAAGAGAATCCGATATGGTAATCAATTATACTTCTATCAAAAACATCGATAATTTCACAAACATAAAATACCCTTTCGATTCCATAGATATATCCATATTTCACATCTATTTCCCATAATTTATTTGATGATTGGACTTTTTTATTTGTAGCTAAAACCTTTTTTTCTTTTGGTTGAGGTAGATATTTTCGGAGAAGCTTTAATTCTTTACATAACCGATAAGACTTCTTATGATTAAGAATTATTCCCCAATCTCTTTTAACTGCATGAGCTCTCTTTCGATATCCATATGCACATTCTCTTGTTTCATCATAACTTTTTAAAAATTCTTTGATCTTATCATCTGAAACTTTTTCATTTTTAAAATTAAAGCTATATCCTTTAGGCTTCGCGCCTGCTCTTTTAGGTTTTACTATTTTATATTCTTTCTGTTTATCTTTGTAATAGTAGTAAGTAGACTTAGGTAACCCCACTATCCTCAGGACTAAGGAAGGTTTATTCCCTTCATCAATCCAATATTTTGCTACTTGATATTTAAAAATAGTGGTTACATCTTTTTTAACATATCCTTCAAAATCTTGATTTCAAGATCTTTTTCAGCAGAAATTTCTTTCAGAGCTTTATTTTCAGCCTCAAGGGTTTTATTAATTTTACTTAAATCCTTATGTTGACCCGATTCTTTCTGAGAAAGCTTTTTTTCCCACCCTCTGATGGTACTTTCAGCCAGATTATACTTAGCTGCCACGGCTCTTCTATTCTTAGCTAGTTTAACTTCTTCTAATATTCTTTCTTTTTCTTCCATAGAGTATCTTCTTCTAGTCATCTCTTTGCTCCTTAATATTGATTTAAATATATTATATATTAATTCGCGCAAGAGTCCAAACTGGCTAAGGGGCAATAAAGGTTCCCAAGGTGAGTAGAAACTTCCTCTGTTGTATCGTCTTCTCTACCAGGAGTTTTAAGATCCCACATTCTGATTGCGAATCTGAATCCGAAATAGTATACAACTGCCATTATAGCTCCAACTACTATGACAAGCCACCATTGAGTTCTGTTAGGCATTACCCCAAATACTATGTAGTCGATAATTCCTCCAGAAAAAGTCATACCTATTCTAACGTTAAGCATGTTCATAAGCATAAACGAAGTTGCTGCGAATAAACAGTGTATTCCGTATAGAACTGGAGCAACAAACAGGAATGCAAACTCAATAGGCTCTGTGATACCTGTCAAGAAAGAGGTAAGCGCTGCTGAGAAAAGTATACCTCCAGCTATTTTTCTCTTACCAGGCTTAGCCTCATGGTACATAGCAAGCGCAGCAGCTGGAAGCCCGAACATCATGAACGGGTACTTACCTGTCATGAATTTACCAGCACCTTGATACATATCACTTGAGAATGCAGGGACTCCGTCTTTTAACATTTCAAACCAGATTCTGTTATCCCCTCTTACAACTTCTCCGGCTTTATTTATGTATTCACCAAACTCAAACCAGAATGGAGAATAAAAAATGTGGTGCAGTCCAAATGGGATTAAAGCTCTTTCGATCAAACCGAATATAAATGTAGAAACGTTGGTGTTAGTACCATTTGCAAGGTAAGACAGTTGGAACAATCCTGCTTGTACAGGTTTCCATACAATAGGCATAGCAAGCCCAACAAGGAAAGCCACAACAACTGTTACAATAGGGACGAACCTTTTACCAGAAAAGAATCCTAAGAATGGTGGTAGCTCTATACTATAGTACTTATTATAAAGAGACGCACCAATGATACCTGCGATGATACCTCCGAATACCCCTGTTTGAAGAGTAGGGATACCTAAAACTTCTGCGTAAGCCATATTACCTTCAGCCAGCATTTCGGCGGCGTTAGTAACATTTCCCATAGTTGTATTCATAACAAGCAAGGCAACTATTGCTGCAAGTCCTGCAACCCCTTCTCCGCCTGCCAGACCTATAGCGGTACCGACTGCAAAAAGTAGCGGGAGATTTGCAAATATAACTCCTCCAACCTGTTCCATTAAAGGGATTCCCAATTTGTTACCAAATGCCAAGAAAAGTCCCGCAGCTGGCAATAGTGCAACTGGTGTCATAATTGCTTTCCCGATTTTTTGAAGCTGAGTAAATGCTTTCATTAAAAAACCTCCTTAAAATAAATAGTGATTAAGAAACTCCATATCTTACAACCCTTTTTTAAACTATTATTTTTTTAAAGTAACCCTCATTAAAAGGTCACCAGGTTTAACCTTACCGCTCATTGGTTCGATTTTTTCAACCATATCCATAGAAGAGATTATAACCGGTGTTTTATGTGACTTGGCTTGTTTTTTGATATATTCCAAATCATATTTCACTAGCTGCTCCCCTCTTTTCACTGCACCTTCGTCTGCTCCTAGTCTTTCAAATCCTTTTCCGTTCAACTGAACAGTGTCGATACCGAAGTGAACGATTAACTCCACTCCGTCTTTTGTTTCAAAAGAAACTGCATGGTTTGTATCGAAAATGCTAATATCTTCTGCATCACAAGGGGCAGATATTATTTCGCAGTCTTCAGTTGGTATCAAGCCAACCCCGTCTCCAATAAGTTTGGAAGAAAAAGCTTCATCCGGTATTTCTGAAAGATCGATAATTTCCCCAGCTATAGGAGCATAAATTTTGAAAACACGACCAGAATCCTGAACCTTTGAACCTTTTTTAAAAATTTTACTGAAAAAACCCATATAAAAATCCTCCTTAAAATATATTAATTTATCTAGTTTAGATTTACCAAGAAAATCTAGGCATCCTTTTACTTTAAAACAGCACACGAAAACAACCGTGGTCTAAAAGTGAACTTTTTTTAAAAAACAAAGTAATTATAGGATGGTTATTTTTTGTAAAAAATTGAGCCCTAAATTTCTGTATTTTTCAGTAGTTTCAACTATAGAACCGTATATAACAGTTTTGTTTTCATCCTCTTTATGATAACATAATACTCTTTTTTGTTTTTTTTGTCAAATGTTTTTGAAATTATTTGAACCATTGAAGGGTAAAAAATAACCGCTCAACATTTTCAACCTTATTTTATAAGGTATGTTTAACAGTGTTGTGTCAGAAATTTATTTGAAAAAGGCTCAAAAAAAATCTAAAAAATTGACAAGTAAAAAAAATTGATATAGAATAATTTTATAATATAAAATTGGCAGAAAAGAGGTGTGGTGTGGGAAAAGAAGATAACTTAGAGAAAAAAAGGTATAAAGTTATAAAGCCATTTTTAGAGAATAGGAAAAGTTTAAAAGATATAAGCGATGAAGAAGATGTGTCATATAGTACCCTTAAACGCTGGGTTAGTTACTATAAAAAAAATGGTTTAAGCGGATTGAAGAAGACGACCAGAAAAGATAAAAACACTTACAGAAGTGTGGATAAGAAAACTATAAAATATGTAGAAAAGGTTTACAGGGAAAATCCCGATATTAAAATTCAGGATTTGCATGATAAAGTCATAAATTTTATAAAAAAAATGGGTGGGGAAAAAATAAGCTATGACACGGTTTACAGGATAGTAAATAATTTAGACCCTTTTGTAAAAAAATACGCAGATCCTTATTCCCTAAAAAGTAAAGAATCCAATGAAATATTTGAATTTGCTACCGGGGTTTTAAATGTGAGTGTATTGGATGAATTTGTCGATGAGATGAAAAATCCATATTTAAGTATAGTTTACGATACTTACTCAAAAGCTGTCTGCAGCTGCTATATAAGTTTTGAACCTCCTAATCTAGACGATGCTTTGCAGCTTTTTAGAGCAGCTATTTTAGAAGATGATCAGAACTCTTTTAATATTTACGGTAAGCCCAAAGAGTATGTAATAAATGATATCAGGGTGCAAGAAAAGAAAAGGCTAGAGGAGATAAAAACAGAACTTGATATGGAGATAAATTTCTCTTCTGGTGAAAACAAGATGAGTGAATTTTATGAAAATCTTAATGAGGTATATTTGCTGGATATGATAGAAACTGAGAGGATTGAAGTTGATTACAGACTTCTAAAAGTCAGGATAGAGGATTATATTGAGAGTGTACATAATTTCAGGACCAAGGATAAATGGCTTGGCGGTCTAAAGGAATTGAGGGTGGTTCCAAATAAAGATATACTTGATATACTCCTTAGCAGGTTAAAGAGCGAAAGGAAAATTCAGAACTACGGGGTTAGATTTCAAAATTTATTCTATACTAATAGTAGTCTAGAAAAACATATCGGTGAAAATGTGGAGGTTTTGTACAATATTTTCGATGTGAGCAGCATCAAGATATACCGGAACGGGAAGTATCTCAGCTCAGCGTACTGCAAGGAATTAATGGGAAAACACATAAGTCTTTACGAGCTGATGTGTATAAAACGTTATATAAATATCAAATACTACGATAAAACCTTTAATTTGTCCATCTATCTAAAGGAGGTAATGGACACTATTTCGGAGAGATATCCTTAAATAAGCACTCGCGTAATGCTTAAATAGAAAAACCTGGATTTTATAAAATCCAGGTTTTTTATTATGAATTTATAACTTCAAATATCTTTCTAGGAACCATTTTGCATTTTTCCAATGAAACGGCACAAGGGGCGAATCTGACACCCAGTTTCAGAGGAACAACAAAGATATTTTCTTTTTTTAGTTTTTCTGCCACTTCGTCAGGATTATCACAAGGTACACTTATGAAGAATCCGGACTTGTAAGGACACATTTCCAGCCCTATTTTTTGAGCCTCTTCTAAGAAAATATTTGCTCTGCCTTCTAAAAGCTGCCTAAGCTCCTCCCTTTCACGGTCAACTCTTTCTAGAAGCTCCTCATCTGCAAAGATGTTTGCAAGGACCTGCATAGGGGCTCTTGTACTGTTAGACCATATACCTCTGCTTGAAAACTGGCAAACATACTTGAACTCTTCGGCGACCTCTTTGTCAGAAGAGACGCATATTATTGCACCACATCTCATACCATAAAGGGTATACCCTTTAGACAAACTGAATGCAATAATGCTTAAAACATTTTTAGGAAGTCCCCCTAAAAGTTTCATAAAATCACGGGAATCGTCACCAGCAAAATCTATGTATGCAACGTCGCATAGTAGAGTAATCTTTTTAGTTTCGTCTTTTGCAAATCCACGGATAAGTTCGATTACATTTTTCCATTCAGAAAAACTTAGGCTAAAGCCCGTAGGGTTGTGTGCAGGCGTATTCAGGATAATAACAATTCTTTCCTGCGTGCTCAAAACCTCCTCGATTTTTTCTTTGAACGAATCTATATTAAAGTTTTTGTTTTCATCAAAAAGTTTAAAAGTATCGAGCTTTCTGCCGTTTTCTTCAGCGAGAGTTTTATAACCACTCCAGTACCAATCAGAAGTTATAACGGTGTCCCCGAAGTTTGAATAGTTTGAAATGGTATGCCTAATAGCCCCAGACCCACCAGGTGTAGCGACTGCTTCTATATAACCTTCAGGTGTTTTGTCCCTAAATGCAGCCTTTTTCACAGCCTCTAAAAATTCCGGTATGCCAGATATGGGCGCATAAGCTGCTATTTCTGAATCCGATAGATTTCTTAAATTTTCCATTACGGACTTCATCAAAATAAGTTTTCCGTTATCATCTAAAAATGCTCCTATTGTGGAGTTTATCACATTTTCAAAACCTTGCTGTTTAACAGCTTCTTGAGCAGCCCTGTTTGCTCCGAAAATTTTATCTTCAATAATAGGTCTTTTAGCATGGGACGCAACCATGGAAAATGACATAAGTATTCCTCCTTAAAAGTCTAGTTTTTGCGAGAATAATTATAACATATTTTAACATTTTTTTTAAAGTTAATTAATTTTAATAAAAAAACTGGCCGCAAAGACCAGCATTTATATATTGAAAAAATAAATATCGGTTCCCGGCCTTTTCAGACCGGGTAAATTCTAGGAGCAAATTAATCATAATAGAATAATTTGACTATATGTTGAAAAAATTTAAACCATATTATAAGATATCTTTTATTTCTTGTGCTGTATCAAGTGAAAGAGCTTTCACGGCAAACTCTTTGGCGTCAGCAAAGTCAATATCAAGAATATTTTTCTTTATTCTAGGAATTGAGATAGCGCTCATTGAAAGTGCATCTAATCCTATACCAGTAAGAAGTTTTGTTGCGGTCTCGTCACCAGCGAATTCACCACACATAGAAACAGTTATTCCAGCTTCATGAGCTCCATCAACAGTCATTCTAATAAGCTCTAACACTGCTGGGTTGTAAGTATCGTAAAGTGAAGAGATCATCTCATTCCCTCTATCCACAGCTAAAGTGTACTGAGTAAGGTCGTTTGTACCTATTGAGAAGAAATCTACCTCTTTAGCAAAGTACTTAGCTCTAGCAGCAACTGCAGGAGTTTCAACCATTATACCAATAGCGATGTTTTCATCGAATTCGATGCCTTCTGCTCTTAGTTCAGCTTTGCACTCTTCAAGTAGAAGTTTAGAGTTTCTTACCTCTTCAATGGATATAACCATAGGGAACATTATTTTAAGTGTACCAAAGGCAGAAGCACGTAGTAATGCTCTAAGTTGAGTTTTGAACATATCTTTTCTGTCAAGACAGACTCTAAGAGCCCTATATCCAAGGAATGGGTTTAGTTCTTCAGGAAGCTTCATATAAGGAAGAGCTTTGTCCCCACCGATATCCATAGTTCTTATGGTAACAGGCTTACCTTCTAATTTTTCTACTACAGTTTTATAAGCATCAAATTGCTCATCTTCAGTAGGTTGTCTGTCGTTGTTCATGAATAAAAATTCAGTTCTATAAAGGCCGATACCTTCGGCACCGTTTTTTAAGACACCATCAAGGTCAGCAGGGCTACCAATATTTGCCCATAGCTTAACATCGTGTCCGTCTTTAGTGACTGCTTTTAAATCTTTTAATTTTTTAAGTTCCTCTTTTTCGTCTAAGAACCCTTTAAGTTTTTTACAGTAAGCGTCTATTTCGCTTTCAGTAGGCTCGATTACGATGTCGCCGTCTAAAGCATCTACAATTATTTTTTCTTCGTTTTTCAGGATACCTAAAATGTCTTTCACACCAACTATAGCAGGCAGTTCAAGAGACCTAGCCATGATTGCAGAGTGTGCAGTTTTCCCACCGATCTCTGTAACGAATGCCAGTACGTTGTCTAGATTTAATTGTGCAGTATCAGACGGAGTAAGGTCTTTCGCAACCACTATGGTATCTTTTGGAAGAGCCCCTAAGTCGAAAATTTCAACCTCTAAAAGGTTTTTCAACCATCTTCCACCGATATCTTTTAAGTCGGCTGCCCTTTCTCTCAGGTATTCATCTTCTAAAGCGCTGATCATAGCACAGTATTCCTCGATCCCTTCGTCAAGTGCTTTTTCAGCAGATATTTTATCATCTGTGATTTTTTCGCATACTTCATCGAAAAGGTCATCATCTTCTAAAAGAGTTATGTGACCTTCAAAGATTTCAGCTTTGTCGTCTCCAAGCTTTTCTCTAGTCTTTTCGGCAAGGTCCTCAAGCTGAGCTTTTGTTTTATTACGAGACTCTAAAAGTTTTTTTATTTCGCCTTCAGAATCCTCTACAGTTTTTTGGTTAAATACCAGCTCCACTTCTTCGTAAAGGAAAACATTTCCGATTGCAATCCCAGGTGAAGCTGCGATACCTTTAAGTGTTTTGCCCATATAAATACATGTTTATCAAAATTTATTTGATAAACATTTCACCTCCCAAAAATTAGTCTTTTAAAGTAGCAAGTAATTCAGATAACTCATTCACAGCAACTTCTGCTTGAGTTCCCTCAGCATAAACAGTAGCTTCATGCCCTTTTTTTAGTCCTAATGATAATAATTTAAGAAGTGAAGTTCCTTTAACTTTTTTCCCGTTACCTTCAACGAATACATCTGCATCAAACTCTTTTGCTTTCTTTACGAATACGTTCCCCGGTCTTGTGTGAAGTCCTGAGTCATTTGTTATTACTACTGTTTTGCTAAACATAATAATTCCTCCCTTATCTTCTATTATTTTTTAGTCTTAAAGTATATTTTAGAATTTTAATGAAAACTACATTTTATTAGATATCTCCTGGTAAATCTTTTGAACCAGGCTTGGCCCCACGACTAAGTGGTATTCTCCAAATATTTTTATTATGCCTTTTACCTCTGGTACACTTTCGGAGATGTTTGACTTATCTAGAAGTGAACCATTCTTTAATGAAAGCCTTAGGCGGACTGCACAGTGTGATATTGAGCTTATATTATCTATACCACCAACATAGGATATTATCCTTTCGGCTATTAATTTTTCATTCATTTGCGTTCTTTCCACCTTCTATGAAATTTTTAATATGAAGAGTTAGGTAAGCCTGCTCACTATTAGTGAAGTTGAAATCGTAAGATTTCTGCAGGTGCACCCCAACCTTAATAGCACATTCAAAAGGTATAGGATAGGTATGTTTTAAAAAATTTAATAGTTCGGTATCATCTGCTCTTATCTCAGCCTTCGTAATCATTCTGTCGCAAAGATCTTTTAAATGTTTTACGAGTCTTTCGTAGTGGTAAGGGTAAGAGTCTAGCCTGGTCTTCAAGCTTTCTTCTACTATATCTATTACCTCCCCTATCACCATCGTCTTTTGCAGGGTGACACTCATCGATTGTTGATCTACAGAGTTTTTCAAATTTAAAGCTATAAATCCAGCTTCGTCCTCCGGCATGTCTATTCCCAAATCTTCTTTTATCCGACTGACGGCGTAAAGACCAACTTGGAACTCTTCCTTATAAAGGGTCTTTATATCATCTAAAAGAGTGTTTTTCAGATCTAGGTTAAACTTTTTTCTTTCAAATGAAAATAGCATATGATCAAAAAGGTTCATGTATGATTTTTTACCAAATGTTATGTTAAAGTTGTCGTAAGCGTAACGCTTGACATCGTCTAGAATTTTTACGCATTTTAGAACTTGAGCTTTGTAGGTGGTGTCGGCGTTTAGTGGTTCACTTTCGTCCAGACTAAATACCTTTTCGATCTTTTCAGGGGTAATATCATCACCAGATTTTTTCCCAAAACCGATCCCTTTCCCCATAACAAGTTTCTCTTCAGCACCGCTTATTAACACGACGTTGTTGTTGATAACCTTGTTTATCTTCATATGTGACTCCTTTTGAGTAAACAAAAAACCTACGTTAAAACATAAACACAATTCTACAATAAAATATTACCACAAAATTCATTCAATAATGTAATATTTTTGAAATTCTATTTATGCTCCAACATAGGTTTTGCCTAATTGAATAGTAACAAGCCTATAAGGGTCATGTATTCAATATTAAATTTGTACGTTTATAGTACCATAGTGATTGCTAAATGTCAAATATTTTTTCAAAAAAAATAAAAAAATTAATCGTTTGCAGATTTTTTCGGAAAAGTTCCTATTTAAGTGTAGATTTTTTGTAAATACTGCAGCTGCTGTATTTAGGGTACACGATATAATAATACTGTAAACGTTGGACTACGAGGAAACGGCTGGATAAAAGGACTATTCTAAAAGCATGTAAAAATTGATCGTTATAAAATTCAAAATTTTTATAAAAACGGTAAAATTTTGAAGAATGTTAGAGAAATCATAAAAAAAACGGGTGAATAATTAAACAAAATTCAATGTTTTATATGGGACTGTAAATTTTAAGCGAAACAACGTAACTCTATAGTTCGTTTCTGGGACTACCTAAAATTTTAGAATTTCAATAAAATAAAGCTTTAGAATAGTGGTGGCTAAAAAGTGGACTTAAAATGAACAAAAGTAAAATTTGGTAATCCCGTCTGATGGTGTAAGGACATAAATATAGAAAATATTCAAAAATAACTTAACCCTTAATTTAAATTCTGGTTTAAATATTTAAAAGTAAATTTTTAAATTTATTCAGAGTTGAGAGGCGTTTAAAAGAGATAGACTACAGGCGAGTAAGGTTAAAGTTGTGCGATGTTTTGAAATATTTACTAAGTAGCCACATTTAGTTATAGGAGGGTTATATGTGTTTGTAGCTTGTAAATGCTGGGGTGGAATGTAGTTGCATAGAACAGAAAATTTAACTCATGGTTAAACTTTAGTTAAATGTAATTAATTTTAACAAAACAGCTTGACTTTATGAATTTATGGGCTTATACTTATGGCATATAGTTTAAATTTTATATTTCTTTTCAAAATAGTCATTTCTAAAAGTCAATTCTTTCCAAGATTACTTTAAATTTCATTTATTATAATTCTAACAATTTTTAAAATTAATTTTATATTTCAATTTATAATCATAGATATAAATGTTAGCTCAAAATTAACTTTAGCTATATTAAAAGTTTTCATAATAATGACTTGCATTAGTTATATTATACTTTTAAATTTTATGTGTGATGATTTCTGCCTATAATTATAATCTTCGAGACCTTTTTGTATTTCTTAGATGAATTTGTTTCTCTTTTAGAGGAAGTAGGTTTTGTCTACTATTCGAATTCTTTTTAGCAAACTTTCTCAATAAATAAACTTCAAAAAACAATTCTTTTATTCGGGTAATTTAAATTATTCATTGTTGCGGTGCTGTTAGTATTTTTTTTATTAAATTTACACAGTAAAAAAAGGAGATGATACAAGCTTTTCAAAAAAATGAAATTTGAATTTTTAATTATGCCAAGAATGGGCTGCCTCGGACTAACTCCTGATATCTATATCCTTCTCAAGATAAGGTACGTAGGACCATGAAAATCGATTAAAAGACCTCAATATAACTATATATAATTTTAATATTCATCCCTAAAATATTAATTTGGCAATTGAGGCAGCCCATTTTTTATAGATTTGACCACATATAAAATCCTTTGAGTTTGATTTTTATTTGAACTTTAGAGTTTTGTGGAAGCATGATGATTTCAGCCGGTGTGTTACAGCGGAACTGTTGGATTAAATACTTTAGACTTAGAGTATTATTCTAGCATAGGGTAGCCCTTTATACAAGGGCTTTTTCTTATTTTTTGGGATTCAAAAAGACCACCTTAAAAGGTGGCCCTAGAACAAAGGAGGATTTTGAAAAAATTAGAACTATTTATTCACTATACTTTTGACTTTATTGTGCCTCGAATAGTTTAAAAAATAAAAAAATAATTTATTTAAATTTTTTGAGTTTTTGTCTGATGCGGTTTTTCTAAGTAATACTGTACTTAAACTATGATTAAGTTGTTGAATCTGTTAAAAGTTGATAGTATAAAACCTCTATTTTATCTGCAAATTGGAATTAATGACAAAGATTATACAAAAATAAAAAACGGTCAGCAAGTCAGATGAAACGCTCCGATCTTTCTGGGCTCGCTGTTTTCGTTGAATAATTTTACTGCCTCGGGGGAGTTGGCGTATATTAATTCTATGCCCCTGCTTTTAAACTCGGACTTAACTTCCTCAGAGATCTCCATGCGGCCATAATAACCTGTTCCGATCACAATAAGCTTAGGGTTTGCTTGGACTATGCTGTGCACGTCTTCTACTTGAAGAAGGTGCCCCTCTTTCCTCCACCAGGAACCGTCGATTTTTTCTGGATATATTATCACGTCAGATGAATAGTTTTTTCCGTCTACTTTGATCCTGCCAAATTCGTATTCTTCTATCTTCATTTTTATCCCTCCTATCTTTAAATATTATACAACAAGGAAATGAAGATAAAAGTCTTAATAATATTGATAGAATCCGTTGAGGGTTTTTAAACTCCATGAGCGGCTAGGCTGCTTTGAAAGGATGGTGTATAAATTGAGTTTTGTTGAAAGCAAGGATTTCAATAGTCTTGAAGGTAGACTGAAAATATATGAGATGCTAGACAAATTTTTGGACAAGCACGTTGAGATAAAGGTGTTTTTTAGGGGAACCGGTATGAAAAGTTTCGATACTCTGAAAGAGACAAAGTTAAAGGGGCAAAACAATAATGTTATTTTTCTCTATTTTGAAAATGGCACTGAGATTTTTCTTGATTTGAATACAATAGAAAGTTTCTCCTACTACGGACCAGGCTCCCTGGCGATAATGCTGAAAAACGGCGACGAAACCATAATGATGAGGCCTAAAAAATAATTTAAATAAAAAAACTCAGATGAATTAAATTCTACCTGAGTTTTTTATCGTTGCTTTTATTGAAGTTATAGCTTAAACGGAGTAAAAGGTCCTCTTCGTAGTTTCCGAATTTGCCGCCGAATAAATTTAGGCCGCCTTTGTTTTTAGCTGTTTCTTTTATTCCTATTTTTATAGAGATAAAAGGATTTTCGAGAAGGGCTAGCTTCTCTATGCTGGCATCTGAAATTTTTATCCCGTCTATGAATGAGCCTGTTTTGTCCACTTTCCAGCATTTTAAAATTCCGTACTGTCTGTTGTGATCCTCCCACCAGCTTGGAGTGAGTTTACCTCTTTTATTGGTAGAGCTAGCGGGTGAAGTCCAAGTGCCGACCTCTATATCGTTTACCCACAGTGTTATATCTGAAGGGATACTTTCATTTGACAGGGTTGATTCGGAACATATCTCTGTAGAGAGTTCCATTGATTCTAGACCAGCCCCGTATGGGATATCGTTTGGAAAGTGGTATTTTAGATACCCGCTGCCTATCCAGATAAGCTGGGCGTGAACCCTTTCTGGTAGGTAAAAACTCTTTACATCGTCATAAAATCCGATGGGCCCTTTTTCTGAAAGTATACCGCAAGTTGGTTGAACCTTGCATTCTACAAAATTTCCTATAGGCATTGAGATATACTTAGTATTCTCTTTTTTTTCATTGTTTTTTTTGTCGATGAAGTTCAAAATAATTTTTTCATAATTCAGGTAGCATATTTTTTGAGATCCCCTTATTCCAGGCTGAAGTTTGGAATATATCAGGCCGGATTCCTCAAGCTTCTGTACGTTAACAGTGGCTGTTGATAGTGGGATACCTAATCTAGAAGCTATCTCATTTATATTCAACTCTTCTGATCTTATAAGTTCTAATATATCTATTCTTACCTGGTTGGATAAACTTTTAGCTATCTTTTTAAAATCAAGTACATTTAATTCTAAAGTTTCTCTGCTCATGTTCCACCTCTCGATTAATCATTCCTTTTCTAAACATTATACACTTTTTTAAACCGAAATTCAATCACTAAAAAGCGTTGATATGCTCTACTTTAGAAGGAAATGTTTATAATCACTGATTTTAGTGGCTAAAATGCAGGTACTTACATTAGAAAAAAATTAAATAATATTCAAAATTTTTGAAACAATGGATTTCAAATCGTTCTTTATGGAGTGAAGCTTTTCTAGATTTATGCAGGAAAGTCTGTCTGGCATATGAGAAAAATCTAGTTCCCTCAACTCATTTTCGGGTATGGAAGCTGCTAAATCGTCTCTTTTCAGTTTTTGAATCATGAAGCTATCCTCCAGAACGGAATCTCTCTCTATGAGTATCGGTATGGTGTGTCCTATAAGGGCCTCCGCAATACTTCCCCAACCGGCTTTTATTACAGCCATGTCGCAGGCCGCCATATAATTGTGTGTGTCTATGGTATCGTGTGGGAGTTTTATAAAGCGGGCATCGCCTTCTATTCTTATGCCTTCTGTGTAGAAGACTGTACCGCTGTAATTTTTTAAGTGTATTTTTTCAAGCTCTGCAGATTTACCGCAGCTTATGAACAAGCAGTTCCCGTGCTGTTTTTTGATCTGTTTTACCTTGTCGGGATCAATTTTTCTGCAGATAAGACCTGCGTTATCGGTCTTGCACTCCATGTGTCCGGTATCTAGATTAAGGCTATAGCCTATAAATAGATCAAGCTTTTTATACACCTCTTTAAAAGCATCGACGATTGATTTTTCTATCCCCAGATGTTCGTACTGGTTAAACCAGGTAAAGTTAGAGATACCTATGACCTTTTTTTGAAGTTTTTTGGCAATCATTACCCCTACTGGGCTTATATCTGTTATGAAAAGGGATATGTCTAGTCTGGATAGTTTTTCCAACTCCCCTTCTACCAAATCGTCCCATGATCCTATAAACTCATGCAGTCTTGCCTCCAAAGAGCTCTTGTCTACCTCGAGAGAGTTTTTTTTATTTATCAGACCGACATCCGTGTTCAGAGTGCTGTATATGATTCTACCCTCAAATCTCTTAAGATACTTACTTGCAAAATCGTTTTGTGATTTTCCACAGGCCAGGTATATACTGTTATCTGTACTCTCGAGGATCGCCTCTATTATAGCAAGGCACCTGGTCATATGGCCGAATCCGTGACCAGATACATAAAATCCAATATACATGTTTACCTCCATTTACAATATTTTAAATATTAATTTGATTTGCTTTTAGTTGCATTCGAGAAAATAGGACTGCATCGGATGCAGTCCTATGAAAATGGTATTTAATTTTAACTGTAGAACTTAGCCCTTTCTTATCTTTCTAAGTTGAGCGTATCTCTCATTTACATCTTCTAGATCTGATAAAAGTTTTTCAATAAGTATGTCGTTTTCTTCAGCATAAGCTGTTTCAAGTTCTTCCTCTAATTTGTACATTTTGTTCAGGCACTCTTTAAACTCCTTGTTGCATTTTTTTCCCGCCATAAAAATCCCTCCTTGACGTTTACTTTTCTGTATTAGTTTCTGATGCTGTTAATAAAAAAGTTATCTTAACTATCTACACGATACAAAATAATCTATATTTATTTTCTGAAATTTTCTCTATTTTCCTTTTATTTAAGTGTATCTAAACAATAAATGTTGAATAAAATTAATCAATACAACGCATGTGTGAAGTTTACTCGAAGTTTTTTTCTTTAAGGTGCTTTATAGCTATACGTATTGATGCATATGCAGGGACTGCAAACAGCGCCCCCAATACCCCGAAGAGTGTGATAGAACTAAGTACTACTAAGATGACTATAACTGGATGTATGCTTAATTTTTCCCCCTGTACAAAAGGTCTTACGATATTTCCCTCTAGATATTGTGCTACTACAATTACTCCCAGAAGTTTTATGAGCATAAAAGTGTTTACTGATATGGCTACAAATATTGCCGGGATAGTGCCCAGTATTGGGCCCAGTATTGGGATAATGGATGTAATAGTTGCTATTAGAGCCAGTGCAAAAGCGTTTGGAATTTTTATAACAAGATAGCCAGCTAACATTAGGACTCCTAGAATAAGTGCCACCATCAGCTGGGTGTTTATGTAGGCTGCTAAAACCTGGTCGATTTCTTTGAGCATCTTTTCAAACCTACCTCTGTTTTTAGTAGGCACAAGTTTCATAATTGAGTCGTAAGCCAATTCCTCGTCTTTTAGAAGGTAAAAGAGGATAAACGGGATCAGTATAATAATCACGCCTAGGTTTTTAAGTGAAGAAAATATCCCTATGATATTGTAACTTGTAATTTTTTTTAATAACTCTTGTACCATATACACTAATTTTTCTTTCAGGTTTAACTGGGAAAGGAATTTCAGATGCTTACTATTTAGCTCCGCTATTCTATTCAGGTTTTGTGCACTTAGGCTATAGTTTTGGTAAAAGTAGTTTATCAACTTTTTTATCTCTATGTACACAATGTTACCGCCGAAGTAAAAAATAGACCCCATGACAAATATGAGAATAAAAAATGTCAAAATTATGGAAAAACTCTTATTTTTTATTTTTGAGCTTATGAGGCGAACCACTGGTCTTAAAAGATAGTATAAAAAACCGCCGATAAGCAAAGGGAGCATTATAAAGGATAATACTGTTCCCAATGGTTTTAAGAAAAAAGAAACCTTTTCCGCTAAAAATATGATTAACAGGAACAGGAGTATGCTGTATGCAAAATGAAAAAATTTCCCTTCAAACATTTTTATCCCCCTTATTTTCTAAAAGTCTGAGCTTTTAAATTTGTAGATAACTAAATTATACTATATGTATAAAAAAAATAACAGCCGTATAAGGCTGTTATGGGTAAAAATATATCAGGTTTTATTTTTTGAAGCAGCTTTGTAACACTTCGCCGTTTCTAACCTGTCTTAAAATGTCTATAAGGGTCCAGTCTAAGTCGCTGTCGCCCTCTATTTTTTCAACTAGTTTTTCGTAATCATCCAACGTATGCATATTGCCAGAAATAGAAAAAATAGTTTCGATAAATTTTCTTATATCGATTTCGTCAAATTCGAATTCATCATGCCCTTTTTTTATTGTCAGGTTGTAGACGTTTGGTTCTAAGTCTTTTTCTGTGAACATAGCAGACAATCTTTCGAAAAAATCAAATGTCCCATTTTCCTCTACATATTCCAATAGTTTATGAGGTGCAGCCCCATCTTTTTCTTTAACTACGCCTGTCATTATAAGCATTTGCCACCAACTCCCTTTTATTTATGTAATGTGATAAAACATATAGTCTTCTTAATAATAAGTTTATCTCGTAAAAAGCTATTTGTCAAAATAGAAAGTCAAATTTTATTAGTTATAATTTAGACTTTTATTGCCTCGTATTCAGTGCTGCTGAGTTTTTTTCTTATATCATTTTCATAAAACTCTAAAGAGTATAGTATGCTGTTTTTGGGGAGTGATTTTTCTATTTTTTTAATGCTTTCAGCCGCGTCGTAAGGCGTGAAAAAAATTGAGTCAGCATAATTCTGGATATTTTTTGTTAAGGTTTCATCCGATTCAAAGTATAGGTTGATTTCATATCCATCTACGTTGAGCTTTAGCGGTGTATTTTTTTCTTTGCATAGCTTAAGATCTTTTTCACCGAAAATATCGGATAGGTGGCTGTGTTTTAGCATGTTGTAGCTGTAAACTATGCATACAACGCTATTTATGCTACGTTTTCTAGCCTCTCGGAACAAGAAGACAAAACATTTTTTAATAGTTTCGGTCTCATCCTCTAATACTTTTGTACTAGAGTTGATTTGATATGGGTTAAATATGTATTTTCCGATTAAAATATTCAGCATTGTTTTCCCTCCTGAGTCTTTTTTCTACATCTACACTATGTTTTTCTTTAATTTTGGTGCTAATCCTTTTTTTATTCACGAAAAAACATTTGATAAAGTTCAAGTGTTTATCCCTGTCTTTTGGTTGTAGAATCTTTTTTAAAGGAAAAGTATAGGTTTTGAATAAAGGTAATTTAAAAGTTTAAATGGATAAGAGGTGTTTTAAATGGAAGTTTGCTATTACAGTAATAGGGGATTTGTGAGGAAAAAAAATGAGGATAGCCTGCTCATAGGTGACATGATGATAAATGAAGGAGATATGTCTACTCCGGAAATTGAAATTTTAGAAGGAGAGAATACGGTGATAGCAATAGCAGACGGCATGGGAGGGCAGTCCACAGGAGATATAGCCAGCAGGCTGGTTCTTGGTACTTTTGTAGGGAAATCAAATAAATTCACTAGAGAGGGTGAGGTAAAAAAAGCCATGAAGGCAGCAAAAAAATGTTTGGATGATTTTGCACAGGAACACCCTAGCAGCCTTAATATGGGGACGACTTTATCCGGGCTGTCATTTTGTGGGGGCAAGGGATATGTTTTTCACATCGGGGACAGCAGAGTTTACTTGTATGAATCCGGCAGAATGACAAAGCTTACTACAGACCACACAATGGTGCAGCATGTTTTCTCTAATAGCCCGGATTGTGACGAGATAATAAGAAAACACCCAATGAGAAATATCCTGACTTCGTGCTTGCTGGGTAACAGGGAAAGGGTGCTGGAGGAATATGTTTTAAAAAAAATAAAAATCAAAAAAGACGATATATTTTTTTTATGTACGGATGGTGTGTGGGAACTATTGTCAAAGGATGAAATGGAGGAGATATTTTTCGGAATGGAAAACCTGAAAAATATTGGGAAAAAGCTTGTAGAAAAAATATACGATATATCCAACGATAACATGAGTTTTATAATAGTGAGGGTATAGATTGATAATGGATGGTTGTAGGAGATTATTTCGAAATTCATGTATTTTTTAAAGTTTTAGAAAAAAACTTTTGACAATTTTTTCAAATATGATATAATCACTATTGTCACGCGGGGGTGGCGGAATTGGCAGACGCGCTAGACTTAGGATCTAGTGTCTTCGACGTGGGAGTTCAAGTCTCCCCCTCCGCACCATAAATGATAACGCAAGAGAAGTTGAAAGACTTCTCTTTTTTTATTTTCTAGCAATTTCAGCTTTTTAAGCACCGATGGATAAAGTATATATTAGGCTTTCTTTCTGAAAAATAGTAAAATATTTATAACCCATAGATGTTCCTTGTACAATGTATTTATAACGAATACATTTTATAAAGAAACTGTCTATGGGTTTTTTTATTGCAATTAATCATACGAATGAAGTCAGAAAGAAACTACAAAAAAATGCTTGTCAAGTCTAAAAATTAAAAAAATTAAAAAAAATATTTAAAAGCCCATATTTGCTCCTATCTGGCAAGTTTTGTTTCAAAAAAAAACTTTCTATTATGTTCATTCTTGACCCTAGCTTACAGAAAAGCTATATATAGTAGCAGAATTAATTCGCACTAAAATAAAAAAAAGGGGATAGCTTATGAAAAAAATTGAGTTTATATCTTCTGAGGAGGCTGCAGCTCTAATAGAAGACGGTAGCGTGCTTGCTGCTGGCGGTTTTGTTGGTGCTGGAGTGCCCGAAGAGATATACTGTGAGTTGGAAAAAAGGTACTTGGATACTGGAAGTCCAAAAATGCTGAAGCTTATGTATACGGCAGGCCAAGGAGATGGGAAAACTAGAGGCTTGAACCGTTTTGCACATGAGGGTATGTTGGATATGGTAATCGCAGGGCATTGGGGATTGGCTCCAGGTCTTGGGAAGCTAGCTAACGAGAACAAGATCAAGGGGTATAATTTACCGCAAGGAGTCATGGCTCATCTTTTTAGAGATATAGCCGCCGGTAAACCGGGGACAATAACCCATGTTGGGTTGGGGACCTTTGTTGATCCGGATTTAGAAGGCGGGAAAATAAATAAAATAACAACTGAAGATGTGGTTGAAAAGATCGAATTAAATGGGGAAAAATATCTGTTTTATAATAAAGAGAAAATAGCTCCTAAAATTGACTATGCACTTATTCGTGGGACCAGCTCAGATGAAAACGGAAACATAAGTATGTGTAAGGAAGCCCTAACTCTTGAGACACTTTCATTGGCCATGGCGGTTAAGAACACAGGTGGAAAGGTGTTTGTTCAAGTAGAAAATAAAGTGAAATCCGGAACAATAGACCCTAAGCTAATTCAGATTCCTGGAATATTAGTCGATTATGTAGTTGTCGCAAAAGATGCGGAGAGACATCACATGCAAACATTTTGTGAAACTTTTAATGAGTCTTATGTGAACAGCTCTATCGATGCATCATCTAGTAGTACAAATTTTAAGTTGGGCGACCGTAAGATAATAGCTCGGCGTTGTGCAAAACTTTTAAGTAAAGATGCCAGCGTACTTAACTATGGAATAGGGATGCCTGAGGGTGTTGCTGAAATTTTAAAAGAGGAAGGTCAGGAGGCTTATTTTACTCCAACCGTAGAGCCAGGTGCAATTGGAGGGACTCCAGTTGGAGGGCTTAGTTTTGGATGTTCGATTACTCCAGAAGCTATAATAGACCAGCCTTATCAATTTGATTTTTATGCTGGTGGAGGTTTAGATGTTGCATTTTTAGGACTGGCACAGTGCGATGAATACGGTAATATAAATGTATCAAAATTCGGCCCTAAGATAGCAGGTTGTGGAGGCTTTATAGACATAACTCAAAATGCAAAAGAAGTTGTTTTTTGTGGGACATTTACAGCAGGTGGACTAAAAGTCGAAATCGAGGATGGTAAATTAAGAATAGTAAATGAGGGTAAATTCAAAAAGTTCTTGAAAAATGTAGAGCAAATAACCTTTAGTGGGGATTTGGCAAAATTTAATGGTAAAAAAGTTACCTATGTAACGGAGAGAGCTGTTTTTGAGTTAAATAAAAACGGAATGATATTAACGGAGATTGCACCAGGAGTTGATCTAGAAAAGGATGTCTTAGCACAAATGGATTTCGTGCCAGTTATTTCAGAAAATTTAAAGTTAATGGATCAAGAAATTTTTATGGATAAACCAATGCAGTTGATTTTTTAAGTTCTTTAAGAATAAATAATTCAAATGGAGGTAGTAATATGAATATTTTTGAAAATGAAAAATCTGAACTATTTTTGCAGATGCTAAGGGAGTTTGTTGAAAAGGAAGTAAAGCCTTTGGCATCAGAAGTTGACGAAGAGGAGAGATTCCCGGTAGAAACTGTAGAAAAGATGGCTAAAATAGGTCTTTTTGGAATCCCATTTCCTAAAGAGTATGGCGGGGCAGGCGGAGATGCTCTTTTATATGCAAAAACTGTAGAAGAGCTGTCAAGAGCTTGTGCAACAACAGGGGTAATAGTATCAGCGCACACTTCTTTATGCGCCTACCCTATATATGAATTTGGTACAGAAGAGCAAAAGAAAAAATACCTTACTCCATTGGCTAAAGGAGAGAAATTAGGTGCTTTCGGTCTCACTGAGCCAAATGCAGGAACAGATGCTGCAGGGCAGCAAACAACAGCACACCTTGAAGGTGAAGAGTGGGTGCTAAACGGTTCTAAAATTTTCATAACAAACGCTGGTTACGCAGGAATTTATGTAGTATTTGCAATGACTGATAAAACTAAAGGATTAAAGGGAATCTCTGCATTTATAGTAGAAGCAGATACTCCAGGATTCTCAATAGGCAAAAAAGAAAAGAAAATGGGTATCAAGGGTTCCGCAACTTGTGAACTTATCTTCGAAAACTGCAGAATACCTAAAGAAAACCTACTAGGTGCAGTAGGAAAAGGATTTAAAATAGCTATGATGACCCTGGATGGCGGCAGGATAGGGATTGCTGCCCAAGCTCTTGGAATCGCCCAAGGTGCAATTGACGAAACAGTGAAATACGTAAAAGAAAGAAAACAGTTTGGAAGACCACTGTCTGCATTCCAAAACACACAATTCAAAATAGCTGAAATGGATGCAAGCACAGAAGCAGCTAGACTGCTTGTTTACATGGCTGCGTGGAAAAAACAAAACAAAATGCCTTATACGGTGGATGCAGCAAGGGCAAAACTAGTTACTGCAGATGTTGCAGGTGATGTTACAAGAACAGGCGTTCAGTTGTTGGGTGGATACGGATATACAAGAGAGTACCCACTTGAAAGAATGATGAGGGATGCTAAAATAACTGAAATATATGAGGGGACTTCAGAAGTTCAAAAAATGGTAATAGGTTCGGCACTTTTAAAATAATTTTTTAAAATAAATTAATTCTATGTAAGGAGATGAACAGATGAAAATAGTAGTTTGTATAAAACAAGTTCCAGATACAACTGAAATTAAATTAGACCCTAAAACAGGAACCCTTATAAGAGAGGGAGTACCTAGTATAATCAATCCGGATGATAAAGCGGGATTAGAAGAAGCTTTAAAGTTAAAAGATATGTACGGAGCACACGTAACAATAATAACAATGGGACCGCCTCAAGCAGAAAAAGCCTTAAGAGAAGGTATTGCTATGGGTGCAGACAGGGCTATCCTACTGACAGATAGAAAATTCGCAGGAGCAGATACTCTAGCAACTTCAAATGCTCTAGCAGCGGCTCTAAAAGAGTTGGAATACGATGTAATCATCTCAGGAAGACAAGCTATCGATGGGGATACAGCACAAGTAGGACCTCAAATCGCTGAGCACTTAGACCTACCTCAAGTTACATATGCAACTGACATCAAAGTAAATGAGCATAAAGTATTCACAATCAAAAGAGCTTATGAAGATGGATACCACTTACTAGAAGTGGAAGCCCCTTGCATGATCACTGTACTAGCTTCAGCGAATCAACCTAGATATATGTCAGTGGCTGGGATCCTTGATTCATTCGATAAAGAGATCGAAACTTGGACGACTGCAAATATCACAGTAGACCTATCGAAATTAGGACTTTCTGGATCTCCTACAAAAGTAAGAAAATCATTTACAAAAGGAGCTAAGGCTGCAGGTAAAGTTCATGACGACTTAGAGCCGAAAGAAGCAGTGAATTTAATTATAGACAAATTAAAAGAAAAATTTATCATTTAGTAGTGATATCGGACAATAATCTTATTTATTGAATAAAAAAATTAAATAAAGGAGTGGAATTATGAGCTTAGCAGATTACAAAGGAGTATTTGTTTTCATAGAGCAAAGACACGGAGAACTTCAAAGTGTTTCTTTAGAACTATTAGGAAGAGGAAGACAACTAGCAGATGAACTAGGGGTGGCTCTTACAGGACTTCTATTAGGAAACAACGTAAAAGGACTAACAGATGATCTTATCCAACATGGAGCGGATAAAGTAATTGTAGTGGACAGAGAAGAACTAGATATCTACTCAACAGAAGCTTACACACAAGCAGCGGTTGAGATAATTAACGATAAAAAACCTGAAATATTCTTAATGGGGGCAACTACATTGGGAAGAGATTTAGGGCCGAGAGTATCAGCTAGATTGGCAACGGGTCTTACAGCTGACTGTACTAGTTTAGATCTATCAGAGGATACAAAAGAACTAATGATGACAAGACCTGCGTTTGGTGGAAATCTAATGGCTACAATCATGTGCCCAAACCACAGACCGCAAATAGCTACAGTAAGACCAGGGGTGATGGAAACATTACACACGGATGTAGTTAGAACTGGTGAAGTACAAGAGTACTCGGTGAATCTAAATACGTCTAAATTCAAAGTAAAAGTACTAGAAGTAGTAAAAGAAGAGAAAGAGCTTGTTAAAATAGAAGACGCGAACATCCTGGTATCGGGAGGAAGAGGAGTTGGAGGAGCAGACAACTTCGTAAAACTAGAAGAGCTAGCAGAGGAACTTGACGCTGTAGTATCAGGATCTAGGGCAGCAATCGACTCAGGATGGCTGCCACACGACAGACAAGTCGGACAAACTGGTAAGACAGTAAGACCTGACCTTTACTTCGCAATGGGGATCTCGGGAGCTATCCAGCACGTTGCAGGAATGGAGGAGTCTGAATTCATAGTTGCAGTAAACAAAGATAAAGAAGCACAAATCTTCAATGTTGCTGATTTAGGAATCGTAGGAGACTTAAACAAAATAATTCCTCTACTAACAGAAGAATTGAAAAAACTAAAAGCAGAACTATAAATCCATCCCTTTAAAATAGAAGGGCACCCGGATAATTTCTGGGTGCCCTTCTTGTTAATTAAAAACAAAAGCGCTGTGAGTTCTATTTACAGTGCTTTTTAATAGATTTTTTAGTCTATAGGGATTCTAATAAGGATTGAAAGGAGAATATTAGTGGATATATCAACAAGCCATTTTGGCTATACTGATTTAAATGAAGAGGTTGTTCAATATACATTAACAAATGACAAAAATTATTTTGTAAAAATATTAAATTATGGAGGCATTATCACTAATATAAATGTCCCTGATAAAAATGGTAGTATTTCAAATGTAGTTTTTAGATATGAAAATTTTGAAGACTATAAAAGTAACCGAGCTTATTTAGGTGCTCTTATTGGTAGATTTGCTGGAAGAATTTCAGGTGGCAAGTTTAAAATTAACGATACAACCTATACATTGCCTCAAAACAATCATACAAATTGTCTTCATGGTGGCATCAAAGGTTTTGACAAGAAAATTTGGTCTGCAACAACAAAACAAGAAGATGATAAAGTATCTCTTACACTAAATTATTTCAGTGCTGATACGGAAGAAGGCTTTCCTGGAAACTATGATTTAACTGTTACTTATGAATGGGATAATGCCAATCAACTATCTATCAATTACACAGCCGCAACTGATAAAGAAACCGTTCATGCGCCAACTAATCACACCTACTTTAATTTATCAAATGATTTATCTTCTGATATTTTAGACCATGAATTAATGATAAAAGCTGATGAGTTTGTTGAAATTGATGATATTTCAATTCCAACAAAAGTCTCTGTTGTAGATAATACTCCTTTTGATTTTAGAAAAGCTAAAAAAGTAAAACAAGATTTTGACTTATCATTTGAACAATTGAATATTGGAAATGGATACAATCACCCTTTTATTTTGAGAGATAATACAGGCACCATTGCCACTTTATATTGTGAAAAATCAGGACGTTTAATGGAAATGAGTACTGACCAAGAAGCTGTTGTTTTGTATACGGGTAATTTTTTAAATGAGACGATAAAAGTTGCTGGTACAAATGGGGCTAAAAAAAATGGTGCCCTGTGTCTTGAAACGCAATATGTACCAAACAACATGAACTTTGATAAAGTTAAAACTCATACATTAAAACCTGGAGATGTATATAAGGGAAAAACTATCTTTAGATTTTTAGTAAAGATATAATTTTTATTTCCACTAATTTAGAGTATTTCAAGAATAATCTATTAAAAAATTAAGATGATATGTAAAATAGAGTACTAATTAACTCAAGTTGCTACTTAATTAGATAAGCAATTAATTACTGAATTTATCTATAAAATCTTTTTGGTCACAGAGCTGGCAAATATGAGCTTCACAGAGAAAACATATTAAAAATAATTTTTGTCACGAATCTTCACGGATAACACGAATTATTCAAAAGATCTAAGTATGCTTCTCTTAATATTTTTTATTTGTGTCCATTCGTGCGATTCGTGACTAAAAAAATGTTTTTCATTATTGACTTTAAATAAATTCAATACTTTAAATAAAGTTTATATACGGGTAGCAACTTAGGTTGATTTGGAATGGCAACATTTTTTTAGACAACTTTTTTAAGGTTATTTCTCCTGTACTCCACTGGGGTCTGATAACCCAAAGAAGAATGGATTCTGTGATTGTTAAACCAGTTTACATAATCTGATAATTCATATTTCAATTCTTTTAGGGATTCAAAGCGCTTCCCTTTAACAAACTCTGTTTTAACGGTTTTAAAAGTGGCTTCCGCCACCGCATTATCGTAAGGGGATCCTTTCATACTTAAAGAACGCTTGCTATTAAAAGTATCCAGCGTTTTTTCAATTAACTGATTTTTAAATTCACTGCCCCTGTCTGTATGAAAAACTTTAATCTTTTCAAGGTTTACCTTCACTGTGGCAAAAGCTTTTGCCACCAAAGCTGCCTCCTTATTCTTTCCTGCACTATAACCTATTATTTCTCTGTTAAACAGATCTCTATCAGGAGGCAGTCATAATTCCAGACATTCCCTACCCTGACATAGGTTAAATCGCTGACCACAACTTGAAGATGCTCTTGATCATTAAATTTACGCTCAACTAAATTATCAGCTTTCTCTTCATTGACAATGCCAAGCTGTGGCTTAAACTTTGCAATAGTATATTTGGAAACCAGTCCCTTCATACTCATAATACGGGCTATCCTTCTTCTAGAAACCCTATGCCCCAACTTAGCCAGAATAGATAGGTCAGCTTTTTCTTTAGATTTGTAGTAATAAATGCTTCTAGAGATTTTTAGGACACGGCACAGTGCTGATACAGAGTATTTATGAGAATTAACTCTTATCACATTTGCTTTTGTTCTAAGATCAGCGCAGCTTGCTTTAAAATATCATTCTCCATCTCCAACTGCTAATTTCTCTTTCTAAGAGCGCGAAGCTCCTTTTCTAATGGATCGATGTTATCTTCTTTTTTAAAGGAAACAGTATTATCGAACTTTCTAATCCAGGTATTAAGAACAGAAGGTGAAAGATTATACTCCCTGGTAATTTCAGATTTTCTTTTACCATTGAGGTGAAGTTGAGCGATTTGGTTTTTGAATTCATCAGCAAAGCTACGTCTTGTCTTAGTTTTCTTAGTCATTAAAATTACCTCCGTCTAGTCATTTGATTTATTCTATATGACCTTAAGAAAACTGTCCAATTTATTGTAGCCTATCCAATTTACTTTATCAAATTTTTAAAATTATCGAAAAAACTTTTCTTTTCCAATAATTTTGGGAAACCTAGAATATATATCTTAGGAAAAGTTTTAGCTGTCATGATTTACAAAGCGCGTAGCTCTAAACTTAGTTTTAGAAAGATGGAGGAGTTTTTGAAGAAGTAATACCATTATCATTCAACATAGCTCATGATTCCGTATGTAAGCATTTAATAGATTTGTTAAGTAAAATATGCCAGGCTCAGATGTTATTACAATAAGGGGAGTTTAGATCTTTTAGACTTGAAATCACCTTCTGAAAGATTTTGATAAAATAGCTGAAAAAATCCCCCCTCAGTCACTTAATATTAAGTGACTGAGGGGGGACATAAAAATATTTGCATTACCTTTTATAAGGCCAGTTTCACAGCGCCGATAACTGTAACGGTCAACATAATTACTCTATAAGGTTTCTCTGGAACGTACTTAACTAATCTAACTCCCACAAGAGCTCCGATTATTATAAGGGGCCAAAGCATTAAATTAAGTGTAAAACTCTCCCAGTTTATATTCTGCCATACAAGGGCGTAGAGTGGAAATTTTATCAAGTTCATAATAAAGAAAAACCAAGCAAAAGTTCCTATAAATGAGTTCTTATTCAAGTTTAATGATAAAAAGTATAGTATCATAACTGGTCCTGCAGCATTTCCTATCATTGTTGAAAATCCACCTAATAGACCAGTAATAGCTGAAAAATACCACTTATGGACTACATCGTCTTCTCCATTGTTCTTTTTTGCCAAGAGTAAAACTACACATAGTCCAACTATGCCGGCCATTATTTTTTTGAACTGTAAATCGGAAACGTTGTTACCAACAAAAAGACCTATCAATATACCAAGAATAGCCCATGGCATTGGTTTTAAAACATTTTTTAATTTTGTGTGGCGTTTGTAGTAGATAACTGCAAAGATATCTCCCATAATGAGAAGCGGCAGTATAAACCCTACGGAAAGTTTTCCGCCTAGGATTTGAGCCATTATGGGAACAAGTATCAACATAACCGGTATCCCGGCCTTATCTATTCCAATTAAAAATCCGGATAAAATTATAATTATCCACTGTAGTGTGGTGAAATCATAATTTGATAAAAATTCTAACATACTGCCTCCTAAATATAGATAAAGTTAAATCTATAATGTTTTAATTTTTTTTAGCTCATTGCTTAATATAAGATTGGCTTCAGTATTTTTTAGTACCTCATCTATACTAACACCTTCTGCAAGCTCTGTAAGCACCAGTCCACTTTCTGTTACTTCAATAACGCAGAGTTCAGTTATGATTAGATCTACTACTCCTTTACCTGTCAGTGGGAGAGTACACTCTTTAAGTATCTTAGGAGCCCCCTTTGCTGTGTGGGTCATTGCTATGATTACTTTTTTTGCCCCATTTACAAGATCCATAGCCCCACCCATACCGGGCACCATTTTTCCTGGTATCATCCAGTTAGCCAGGTTACCTTTTTCATCTACCTGAAGTGCTCCAAGAACAGTTATATCAAGATGTTTTCCTCTTATTATCTCAAAAGAGGTCACGCTGTCGAAAAAAGCTCCTCCTGGATTTAACATAACATGACACCCCCCTGCATTTACCAGGTCATTGTCCTTTATTACACCTTCTGCTACATCTTTCCAGGTTCCTATAAATCCGTTTTCAGATTGTAGGGTAACATCCATATCTGATGGGATATAGTCTACAGCCATGGTGGGAAGGCCGATGCCTAGATTTACTAGGTATCCGTCTTTAAACTCCTGAGCAACTCTCTTAGCTATCCTTTGCTTAATATTCATCAGACTCACCCCTCACTATATAGTCCACAAATATATACGGAGTTACTACATGATCTGGATTTATCTCCCCTGACTCCACTATCTCCTGTGCTTCTACTATAACTGTATCTGCCGCAAGGCACATAATGGGATTAAAATTTCTAGCCGAAGCATGGTAAACTGCGTTCCCTTTTTTGTCTACTTTATTGGCAGATACAAGCGCTATATCTGCCCTAAGAGGTTTTTCTAGAAGGTATTTTTCTCCATCGATTACTATTTTTTCTTTGCCGTTTTCCACCAGTGTACCTATACCCGTGGCAGTAAGAATGCCACCTAGGCCTGCACCAGCAGCCCTCAGCCTTTCAGCAAGTGTACCCTGAGGGACAAGCTCAACTTCTATTTCACCGCTGTTCATCTGCCTTCCGGTTTCAGGGTTTGTTCCTATATGGGAAGCTATAACTTTTTTTACTCTTTTATCTGCAATAAGCTTTCCTGAACCGTAATCTACAAGACCTGTATCGGTGGTGATAATGGTCAGGTCCTTCACCCCTTTTTCCAGTATCTTATTTATAAGGGAATGGGGTGCCCCACACCCCATAAAACCACCAATGGCAATAGTCATACCATCTACTATTTTTTCTACTGCCTCATCCAAAGATATAATTTTTTCCATAAGGCTCCTCCTTAAAAAACTTTAAATATTAGTCTAAATTTTTAACAATTAAAGTTGTGGACATCCCACCACCGATGCAAAGTGATGCCAGCCCGTATTTTGATCCTCTTTTTTTCATTTCGTGTATAAGGGTTACAGATATTCTGTTTCCAGATGCTCCAATAGGATGTCCCAAAGCAATAGCTCCACCGTTTACATTTGTTCTTTCTAAAAACCAATCTTTAGATACTCCATATTTTTCGCTTAAAGCTTTTATAACCCCTAACGACTGCGCCGCAAAGGCTTCATTGAGCTCGATAAGATCTATATCTTTTAGGGTCATCCCTGCTTTTTCCAGAGTTTTCTCTATTGCAGGTGCAGGTGCTATACCCATGATAGAAGGGTCAACCCCGGCTTGACCTATAGCCACAACTTCAGCAATTGGCTTAAGATTGTATTTAACGACAGCTTCTTCGGAAGCTATAACCATTACACTTGCGCCATCATTGATACCAGATGCATTCCCGGCAGTAACTGTACCGTCTTTTTTAAAAACTGTTTTTAATTTTGAAAGTTTTTCTGCACTAGCTTTTCTGTTTGGATACTCATCTGTGTCAAAGGTTATTTCTTCTCTCCCGAGTTTTACATTTACAGGAATTATCTCATCTTTAAATCTTCCGCTGTCCACAGCCTTTATAGCTCTTATTTGACTTTCAAGTGCGAATTCGTCTTGTTCCTCTCTTGAGATACTGTATTTTTCAGCTACATTTTCAGCCGTTATCCCCATATGGTAGTCGTGAAATGCATCAGTTAAACCGTCTAGAACCATGTGGTCTTTCATTTCGAAATGCCCCATTTTTAGGCCGTGTCTCGCTTTATAGCTAACTAGATGTGGAGCACCTGACATGACCTCTACTCCTCCTGCAATAATAAGGTCGGAGTCTCCAGCCTTTATATTTGAATAAGCCTGCATAACCGATTTCATGCCGCTACCGCACATTATATTTATGCTATATCCTGGTACTTCTACAGGAAGACCTCCATTTATTGCGCACTGCCTTCCAACCCCTTGTGCCTGCCCTGCAGAAAGTACATTTCCCATTATTACCTCATCATATTCTGCAGGATTGACCCCCACTTCACTCACAACTGCTTTTATAAGTTGACCTCCGAGCTCTCCAGGTGTTATATCTTTCAAAGATCCTAAATAAGATCCGATAGCAGTTCTTTTTGCAGCCACAATATATACTTTTTTCATTTTGTTACCTCCATAAATTATTTAGTTAAAACAAAGAGGCAGCAAAAGCGTACCTCTTTGTGAAATGTAGAACTATTTATTTTGTGAATCCTTTTGCAAAAATTCGTTTAAAAGTTTTGCTCTTTTTAACTGGATATCTTGCAGGATTTCATCGTCCCATTTGTAGAATCCTTCTTTAGTTTTTGCTCCAAATTTCTCTTGTGCAACTAGGTCTTCTAACATTTTGAAACTTTCGTCGTAGTTACAAAGATCTTTGAACAGGTAGTTTGATATTTTACTGAATGTGTCTAAACCACCTAGATCTGCACTTTTTATAGGTCCTGTTACAGGAAGTCTTCTGGCAAAACTGTACTCAACAGTTTTATCTACAGCTTCCATATCTGCATACCCCTGCTCAACTATGTATAGAGCCTCTCTTAAAAGGGCAAACTGAAGTCTGTTTCCAATGAACCCTAAACATTCTTTATTCATTTTTAC
Source organism: uncultured Ilyobacter sp. (assembly GCA_963675185.2). Classification (GTDB taxonomy): domain Bacteria; phylum Fusobacteriota; class Fusobacteriia; order Fusobacteriales; family Fusobacteriaceae; genus Ilyobacter_A. The sequence continues at coordinate 270,894 of CAXXOH010000003.1, read as the reverse complement.
TGGAACTCTGTCTATTTTCTCCATCCATTCACAAGTTTTATCTACCACTTCTTGTGAAGTTTTTTCACCTGGTACCACTTCTACAAGTGGTACTAGGTGTGGAGGGTTCCAGAAATGTGCTACAACAATCCTTTCAGGATGCTTTGTAGATGTTTCTGCCATAGCTGTCGGGCTAAGGCCTGAAGTGCTAGAACTTAGAATTATCTCTTTAGGGCATAACTCGTCCAGTTCTTTATAGAATTTTTGTTTTAGGTCCAATTTTTCCGGTAAACATTCGATTACAAAATCTATTCCGGCTGCAACATCTTCCACAGTTGTTACACCTGTGATTCTGTCATGTATCTCTTTTCTACCAGCTTCATCTATTTTACCTTCTCTTAGCAAACGGTCCAGGTCTCCAGCGATCCCTTTAAAACCCAAGTCCACCATCTCAGTATTTGGACCGTACATTTTTACGTTAAATCCCTTCTCTGCACAGAGTAGAGCAACTGAGTGACCGATGACACCTGTACCCAGTACTGCTATAGTTTCCCTCATCTGGAAAGCCCCCTTTGATTTATAAAAATTAATATTGCCTTGCTTTTTTAAGTGTTTCTTTCAATTCTTTGGCTGTTTCTTCAACTTTTTTATTTTTAGCTACTTCGGCACATCCAAAGCTCCAGAAAGTCTCATAGTGGTGAGTCATTGTTTTTGGAAGAACCTTTATATCTATCAAAGTAGATGTTTCTTGTTTTTTGGAATCTTCTACTGCTGCTTTCAGCTCATCCATATTTTTAACTGTGTATCCCACAGCTCCGTATGATCTAGCATTCATTGCGAAATCTACAGGAACTAATGAACCGTCAAGTTTTCCAGTTTTAGGGTTTCTACGTCTGAACTCAGTTCCGAAGCTTCCTATCCCAGCGCCCATTTGAAGGTTGTTGATACATCCAAAAGCCATGTTGTCAAACATGATTACGTTAATTTTCTTACCTTCTTGAATAGCTGTAGGAAGTTCTGAGTGAAGCATCATGTATGATCCGTCTCCAACCATTGCGTATACCTCTTGGTCAGGTGCAGCTATTTTTGCCCCAAGTGCTGCAGGGACTTCATATCCCATACAAGAGTATCCGTACTCCATGTTGTATACGTTAGGAGTTTTACATTTCCACATTCTACCAAGATCAGCTGGAAGACTTCCTGCTGCTGCTACAACGATAGCATCGTCGTCTAGAAGATCGTTTAGAGCTCCTAAAACTTCTGTAACAGTCAGGCACGATCCTGTTTGTTCTGCAACCTCTTTTAGTACGTGGTCTAGTTGTCCAGGAATTTCAGGAACAAAACCTTCTGGGCAGTATTTTACATTTGCAAGCCTTTGCCACTCAATTTCCCACTTTTCTTTAACTGTATCTATCTCATCTGTATATCCAGATTTGTATCCGATTTTTTCCAATTCAGCAGCTAGTGCCTCTAGTCCTGCCTTTGCATCAGCAACAACTTTTACTGCGTCAAGCTTGTACGCATCATAGCAGTTTATGTTGATTTGAAGTACTTCTTTATCCGCAAAAAGCCATTTTGATCCTGTTACAAAATCGTTGAATTTTGTACCTACACCGATGATAAGGTCACAGTTTTGTGCGATTACGTTTGCTGCTTCTGTCCCGGTTACACCTATTGTCCCGAGATTGTATTTATCATCCCAAGTGTTTCCACTCTTTCCTGCTTGAGTTTCAGCATAAGGGATATTAAATTTTTTAGAGAATTCTTTTACTACAGCAGCGGCTTCAGAGTACCTTACCCCTCCACCAGCGATTAATAAAGGTTTTTTCTTATTTTTCATAAGCTCAACTGCATCTTTTAGCATTTCTGCAGTTGCAGGAGTTCTCTCTATTCTGTGTACTCTTTTTTGGAAGAAGCTTTCTGGGTAATCATAAGCCTCTCCTTGCACATCTTGAGGAAGAGATAATGTTACAGCACCAGTATCTGCAGGATCAACAAGTACCCTGATAGCATTGATAGCAGCAGTCATAAGTTGTTCTGGTCTGTTTATTCTATCCCAATATTTCGATACAGATTTAAATGCATCATTGGTAGTTATACTCAAGTCATTTGATTGCTCTACTTGCTGTAGTACGGGATCAGGTTGTCTAGTTGCAAAAGTATCCCCTGGAAGTAGAAGCACAGGTATCCTGTTCGCAGTAGCTGTAGCAGCAGCTGTTACCATGTTTGCAGCACCTGGACCTACAGATGAAGTACAAGCATATATCTGTTTTCTGTGAGTTTGTTTGGCGAACCCAATTGCAGCTTGAGCCATCCCTTGCTCGTTTCTACCTTGGTGGACAATCATGTCACCTTCATATTCTTCTAGGGCTTGACCTAACCCCACTACATTTCCGTGCCCGAAAATTGTGAAAAAACCTTTTATAAATTTTTCTTGTTTACCATTAAACTCCACATATTGGTTGTCTAAAAATTTTACTAAAGCCTGAGCCATTGTTAATCTAATTGTTTTCATCTTTCCTCCTTAAATTAAAAATCACCTTAAAAGCGCCGATCCGATTACCATCTTCTGCACTTCTGAAGTGCCCTCGTATATTTCGGTAATTTTTGCATCTCTCATCATTCTCTCGACAGGATAACTTCTCATATATCCATCGCCGCCATATAGCTGCACAGCATCTCTAGTAACCTCAGATGCCGTATCGGCAGCAAAGAGTTTTGCCCTGGCAGCCTCCACTGTGTACGGCAGTTTCTCGCTTTTTTTCCAGGCTGCATTGTATACTAAAAATCTAGATGCTTGAATTTTTACATCCATTTCAGCCAGCTTGAACTGGGTATTTTGGTACTTAAAAATCGGCTGTCCATATTTTTTATTCTCTTTAACATATTTGATGGTTTCGTCAAGCGCTCCCTGGGCTATTCCAAGAGCTTGGGCGGCTATGCCTATCCTGCCGCCATCCAGGGTCATCATGGCTATTTTAAAACCCATCCCTTCTGACCCCAAGAGGTTGCCTTTTGGTATCCTGCAGTTTTCGAATATCAGTTCGCAGGTAGCTGATCCCCTAATACCCAGCTTCTTCTCTTTTTTACCAATAGTGAATCCTTGTGTCCCGCCCTCTACTATAAAGGCGGAAATCCCTTTTACACCTTTAGCTTTATCAGTCATGGCAAACACAATGTATATTTCAGCCGGTCCAGCATTTGTTATGAAAATTTTAGAACCGTTCAACACCCACTCATCCCCGTCAAGTTTGGCAGTCGTCTGCATGCCTGCGGCATCTGTCCCTGCATTTGCTTCTGTAAGCCCAAAGGCTCCCAGAGCTCTGCCCGTTGCCAGCTTGTGTAGATACTTTATCTTCTGTTCTTCGGTACCGAATTCATAGATGGGGGAAGAACAGAGTGAGGTATGTGCCGAGACGATAACGCCTGTAGTAGCACATGCCTTGGATAACTCCTCAACTGCCATAGCATACATGACGTTATCTCCGCCTAAGCCACCGTATTTTTTAGGGATTGGGATCCCCAAAAGACCCAACTTGGCCATCTTACCGACTGTTTCATATGGAAATCTTTCCTTTTCGTCAACCTCGGCTGAAAGAGGCCTTACATCTTTTTCTACAAACTTACTAAGCATCTCCCTAAACTCTATATACTGTTCTTCTATTTTAAAGTTCATAAATCCCCCCTATTGATGTAACCTTCTACCTTATAGAATTTAGATTCCTGTTTTTTCTTTTATGAATTTTCTTGCTTTTATTGCATATTCTAGTGGGTCAGCTTTTGCAGGATCTTGCTCAGCTTCTACCACTATCCATCCTCTGTAGTCTATTTCGTTTAAGATTTTGAATACTCCATCCCAATCAACCATATCTCCATCTCCTGGAACTGTGTATATTCCGTTTTTAACAGCTGTTAAGAAACTCCAGTTGTTTTCTTTTGTTTTTTTAAGAATTTCGCTACGAACATCTTTAACGTGAACGTGGTTTACTCTGTTTTTGTATTTTTCTAAAACTGCTACTGCATCTTCACCAGCGAATGTAGCATGTCCTGTGTCGAATGTTATTCCAACTAGTTCAGGATCAGTTCTTTCCATTAATTTGTCTAAGTCTTCTAAAGTTTCGATTCCTGTCCCCATATGGTAGTGGTACGCTACTTTCATACCTTTTTCTTTAGCCATAGCTCCCATTTTGTTGAGTCCTGCTGCTATTTTGTCGAACTGCTCGTCAGTTAGTTTTGGACCTTCGAATATAGGTAGTGATTCGTCTCCGTGTATTGTAACTCCGCATTCAGCACACCCGATAACTCTTGCTCCAAGATCAAATGTGAAGTCCATGTGTTTTTTGAAAGCTTCCAATGTTACCTCTTCAGGTTCTGTTGTGAATAGTGTGCTGAACCATTGGTTGCAGATAACTAAACCTCTTAAGTCTAAAGCTTTTTTCAATGTAGCTTTATCTGTCGGATATTTGCAACCAACTTCACTTCCTTCGAATCCAGCAAGTGCCATTTCACTAACACATTGCTCAAATGTTAATTCTCCTCCTAGTTCTGGTAAGTCATCGTTTGTCCAGTTAATAGGTGCACACCCTAATCTTACAGTTCCTCTTGTCATTGCCATATTCTTCTACCTCCCGATTTTTTTTATAGTTTTGTTTTTTAGTTTCATAGCCAACTTGCTACTCTTACTACCACAATTATACAAAGTGTTCGTATTAACAGCAACGCTGAAAACTTTTTTTTATTTTAAAAAGCCTCTAGACTTTGATTTATAAGGGGTTATAGCTAGTTTTTAAAAAAAAATGTATTTTACCATTGATTTTTTGAAAAAATGTTGTATACTGTTAAATTTTCTATTATTACAGCGAGTGTAATCAGCACTTTTGTCAATACCTGAAATGTATATTTTTTCTCTGTTAGCTGTCCAAACTAATATTTATAAAGGTATTTAAGGGCATATTTTTATTTTTTTATTTTTTAACCTTGAACTTAATTTTTTTAAAAACTATACTCGTTAGTGAATACTGCGGTCATATTTTTTTCTGTATAAGTGTATAATTTGATCAAAAATATATTTACACTGCGGTATATCAGCCAAATTTTTTTAACCATCGAAATTAATCCTCCTGAATTATTTTGATGGGGTGCCGCTATCCTGGCGGCACCGTAACTCTTAAACTAGTCTGCATATATTGCCGAAGGCATTTATGAAATAAAGTATATAAAAAAGAGGAGGAAGTTAAGTTATGAGTATTAAAAGTTTAAGTCGTTCGCTGGTTTTATTAATGGTTCTACTAACAATGGTTTTTATGGGAGGGTGCGGAAAAGAGAAAAAAGACAAAATAAAAATAGGGGTAGCGATATCAAGTTTTGATGACCAGTTCTTGATAAACATGGTAGATGCAATGAAGGCTTACGCTGCGGAAAGCTACGGCGAAGAGGTTGATGTCACTTTCGTTGACGCCAAAGATGACGCTGCGAAACAACTTGCACAAGTTGAAAACTTCGTAACACAGGGTATGGATGGTGTTGTGGTTGTTGCGGTTGATACTGACGCAACACAGCCTATGACTGACCTTTGTGTAAAAGAAGGAATTAAAATTTCATACATAAACAGAATGCCTCAAAACTTGCCTGAAGGTGCTTACTATGCTGGTTCACAAGAGATAGATGCTGGTGAAATGCAGGGAGAATTCATTTCAAAAGAATTAAATGGTGAAGGAAATGTTGTTATCTTAATGGGTATGCTTGGCCACAACGCTCAGAGAAAGAGAACTGAAGGAGCAAAAAATATATTCGCAAAATATCCTAAAATTAAAGTAATAAAAGAGCAAACTGGAGAGTGGCAAAGAGCCAAAGCTATGCAAATCATGGAAAACTGGATCGCAAGCGGGGATAAAATTGACGCTGTTGTATCAAATAACGATGAAATGGCAATCGGAGCTTTAGCGGCAATAGAAGCAAGTGGGCTTCTTGGGAAAATCTTAGTTGTTGGTGTTGACGCTACGCCTGACGCATTGAATTCAATGGATCAAGGTAAACTTAATGCAACTGTATTCCAAGACGGAGCTGGGCAAGCAAAAGGTGGTCTAGACGCTGTTGTGAAATCAATCAAAGGTGAAACAGTTGAGCAGTACAACTGGATTCCATTCAAGCTTGTTACAAAAGAAAACTACAAAGATTTTATGTAGAGTGATTTCTTAAAATAAAGAGTCCTGACCTCAAGATAATTTTGATGTCAGGGCTCATATATAAATCAATGATTGCAAGCGCTTGCATTCTTGGATAAAGGAGGTGTCATTTTGTCTATTACAATAAAGGAAATCGCAAAAATAGCAAATGTTAATCCATCCACAGTTTCCAGGAGCTTAAACGACAGCGATTTAGTCTCTCAGGAAACAAAACAAAAAATAAAAAAAATAGCAGAAAATTTAGGTTTTGAGTTTAATTCCAGCGCAAGAAGTTTGATGACTAAAAAAAGCAACACCATCGGAATAGTGTATCCGCCAGATTACGATTCGTTCGATGTTTTCCAGTACTATATGGGGGTGAGCAATGAGCTGATAAAAAGATTGGGCTGGGAAAATATGGATTTGCTAGTAACAGTTTTGGAAAATAAAGAGACTGGTAAGAATAATGTTAAGAGGCTTGTCAAACAACAAAAATTAGACGGGCTAATGATAGCAGATTACAACATAAGCAAGGAAACCTTAAGTTTTTTAAACAAGTCTAGAGTACCCTTTGTTTTTTTTCATGAGATAATAAATAAAGAGACAAAAGAGTTTGATACTTTCTATACAGACCATGTAGAGGGTGGATATATGGCAACCAAACATCTGCTCGAATCAGGCTGCAAGAAAATTATTTCCATTACCAGCCCGGGAGAACAGTTCTCTCTAAGAACAGTGGGCTATAAAAAAGCTCTTATGGAAAGCGGGATTGAATTTCAAGAAAGTATGTTTTTCAATGGGGATCAGAGCTTTGTTAAGACAAGCGAACTAGTTAGGAATAATATAGAGATATTCAAAAAATCTGACGGGATCTTTGCTCAAAATGATTTGATGGCATTTGCAGTCATCGAAACTTTAAAAGCATTGAATATAAATATCCCCAAAGACATATCTATTATAGGCTATGATGATATCGAGATATCAAACTATATCACCCCTAAATTGACAACAATACGGCAGCCTATAAAAGAAATGTCAGAAGCTGCCTGCAGCAGATTATTCAACCTGATACAAAATAAAAACAGGGAATTAGGGGCCGATAAAAAGTTTATCTTTACTCCAAAGTTAATTATAAGAGACTCTTGCAAGCGTAAATAAAGCCTAACATATGACTTTTAAAGGTAAATTCGTGGCACAATTATTTATTAAATTAGATATAAACACAAATAATATAAATGGAGGTTTTAAAATGAAAAAAGCACTACACACAAAATCTGTATTTGGTTGTAACCTAATCACTGCTCTTGAAATCGCTAAAAGATCTGGATTCAACGGTGTTGAAATCGTAGCATCTAAACTTGATGAATACTTGGCTGAAGGCTTCACTGCTGAAGATCTTGCTAAAGAACTTAAAGACCGTGACCTTACAGCAGTTTGTATCAACGACATCTGCCACATTGAAAGTCCAAGACCAGAAGCTCTTGAAAAAATGCTAGAGGAAGCTGAAAGATACTCTGCAGTTGCAGAAACGATAGGATGCCCGTATATTCAATTAGTTCCACTAGTAGAACTTGACGGAAGACCTATGGATGAAATCCTTGAAATAACTGCTGGCAACACTAGAAAAATCTGTGAAATCGGAGCAAAACATGGTGTAGGTTTCCAATTAGAAGCTGTGGCATGGTCGCCATTCAACTCTTTGAAAAACGGTATGGCTCTTATAGAAAAAGTTGGAATGCCAAACCTTGGTATGGTCGTTGACACATGGCACTTCTATGCAAGCGGTGAAACTACTTTCGAAGAAATCGCAAACATGAACCCAGCTCTTATCTGCAACGTTCACTTCTGTGACGGTAGAGCATTAGGTGCTGACGGGGAAATGGATGAAAACTACTTAAGAGGTTACTACTTTGAAGACGGTGACATCCCGTTGAGAAAATACGCTGACGCTATAAAAGCTTCTGGTTACAACGGATGGTGGTCTGTAGAGCTTGTTAGCGCTAAGCACTGGCAAATGAACGCCCTTGAGGTAGCAGAAAGACTTAGCAAAGACCTAGACGCGTATCTATAAAGAGAATAAAAGATTAAAGTTATCCTTCAATATACATCCATCAAATTTGCAAAAGGAGACAAAAATGAAAAAGTTTAAAGTTGGAATAATAGGAGCTGGAAGAATAGGTAGGGTGCACGCTCAAAGTATTACTTACCACGTGGCAAACGCTGAAGTAAAAGCTATGTCTGACGTTAGACTAGAAGGGGTAAAAGAGTTCGCTGAAAGTCTTGGTATAAAAGAAGTGTACAGCGACTATAAACCGATCATAAACGATCCTGAAATAGATGCTGTTTTAGTTTGTTCTTCAACTGATACACATTCGCCGATATCAATAGAAGCAATGAAAGCAGGGAAACACGTATTCTGTGAGAAACCAATCGATTTCGATTTAGACAGAATTGCTGAAGTTTTACAAACTGAAAAAGAAACAGGAGTAAAACTTCAAATAGGATTCAACAGAAGATTTGACCACAACTTCAGAGCTGTAAAAGAAGCTATAACATCAGGTAAAATAGGGGATACGCACATTATAAAAGTTACTTCTAGAGACCCTCAAGCCCCACCTCTTGAATATGTAAAAGTATCTGGTGGGATGTTTATGGACATGGCTATCCACGATTTCGACATGGTAAGATACCTTTCTGGAAGCGAAGTTGAAGAAGTATACGCAGCTGGTGGATCTATGGTAAACCCTGAGATCGGAAAATTAGGGGATGTAGATACGGCTATAACCACTTTAAAACTTGCAAACGGAGCGATTGCTGTAATCGACAACAGTAGGGAAGCAGCATACGGTTACGACCAAAGAGCAGAAGTGTTTGGATCAAAAGGTATGGTTGCTGTAGCAAACGACACTGACTCTACTGCAGTTGTGTCTACAAACGGCGGAGTAGTCGCTGAAAAACCTAAGTTCTTCTTCCTTGAAAGATATATGCAGTCTTTCGTAGACGAAATGAAAGATTTCATCAAGGCAATTGCAGAGGATACTGCTCCTCCAGTAACTGGAATAGACGGATTAAAACCTGTACTAATCGCTATGGCTGCAAAGAAATCTCTATCTGAGGGTAGACCGGTGAAGATTTCTGAAATACAAAAATAAAACAATCAATAAAATAAGGGTTTCTCCAAAGTTTGGGTTGCACCCTTATTTTTCTAGATCTAAAAATATACATTGTACAAAAGAGGACTATCTAAACTTATGACTAATTAACCTAAGTTGCTATCTTTTAAAAGTTTCAATTTAAGCATTTAGGGTTTCAAATATATTAAATGTACTTTTACCCTATAAATTATAAGTTGATAGCTATTAAACTAACTATTAAAAGTTGTTGATTGCATAATTTTATCTGTTTTCAGTAATAAATTTATAGAATTTATAGGATAAAAATACTGTTTTTTAAGTAAGCAGCAACTTGAGTTAATTAACTATTTTATTCAATTTCTTCAAAATTATCTTGAGTAATCAATTTAAAGGGGATCCATGTTATATTTTTAACAGCTTCCCCTTGAGAGATTTTATAAGCTGTTTCCAATGCATACCTTCCCTGACTGTAACCATCTTGGAATACAGTGGCAGCTAAATTTCCCGCCTCCAATTCCTTTTTAGCCTCAATTGTTGCATCTATCCCTACAACAATAACCTCATCAAGTTTTTTATATTTTTCAAGTGTTCTTATGGCACCAATCGCCATCTCGTCATTATTTGCTGCGATAGCATCAAATTCCACTCCTGAGCGCAACCACTCCTCTACTATGCTTTCAGCAAGTGCCCTAAGCCATCTCCCGCTACTTTTTTTAACTATGTTTATTTCAGGATACCTGCGGGCTACCTCCTCCACTCCCTCAGTTCTTTCAAATGCTGCTTCAACTACAAGACTTCCCATAAGGATAGCTACATCACCCCTGCCACCTAATTTTTCCGCTAAGTACTCCATCTGAATCACACCTGCAGTCTTTTCTTTTGAACCTATATAATAAGTGTCTTCAGGCAGGTCTTTATTTAAAAACTCTGCAGGATACCGATTCACATACACAATAGGCACCTTTGCTTTTTTAGCCATATTTGTCATATGAGCAGTAAATGCAGTGTTAACAGGTAGCACAACCAAGGCATCCACTTCCTGCTCTAAAATATAGCCTACCTGACCTTCCTGTTTTTGGAAATCCTCATCGGCATCAAAGTATATAACTTCAATATTACCCAACCCCATCTGATAGTCCTCCATTCCACCTTTTACATAGCTTAAAAACCTATCTTCAAAATTTGATATGCTTACCCCTATCTTAATTCCCTTTTCCTCCTCTTTTTTTGAGCACCCTGTTAAAAAAAATAGCAAAAGAAACAAGAAAGACAGGAAAAGATGCATAAGGGATCTTTCATATCTAACTCTCATATTTGTCTCCTTTCAAAATAGAACACTAAACTTTTTTCAATACCTCCATATATTTATTTAGTAAATGTACAAAATATTTTGCATTTAACCTGCAAAAAACAAAAAAAATGGACTCCATTTTTTTCACAGCTAGCCCCAAGATATCTAATTAAGTTTATAAATCTTAAGAATAATAAATTTTTTAATCGGAATACTTTGAATATACTATTAGCGAAATAAAAACAAGAAACATCCCTAAAATCGAGATAAAATCTGGGGATTCATTTGGTAAAATCATCCAACTTAAAAAAGCGCCAGAAACAGGTATTATAAACTTCCACATATTTATCTCTGAAACTTTAACATTTTTAAATTTCAAAATATAAAACCATATTGAAAACGCGACAGCGGAAACCATTGCTAGCCAGAGTAAACTTATATAAAATTGAATTGGATGTGAAAAGTCAAACTCTCCTTCTGTTGCTCTCCCCATTCCTAAAAGCAGAACTCCTCCAAAAATCATCTGATTTGAAGCTAAAAACCCAGACCCCATACTGGAATTTGTTTTTGCTACTTTTATATTAGCGAGACCTCCTAAGATAGATTTTAACACTAGCAAAAAAATCCCTAAAAATTCTTTTTTACCTAGACTAGTAAAGGGCTTGGAGTTGATTATAACAACACTTACACCCACTAAACCTAGAAATATACTAAAGAATTTAAGCCTATTCATCTTATCATCCTGCATTAAAAAATGTGACATAAGTGCTATGGTAAGCGGACCAGAACCTATCACTATCGCAGCTGTAGCTCCTGATACGTACGTTAGTGCTGAGTAATAAAATGCATACCCCAAGAAAGTATTTAAAAAAGCAACATACGCTATTACTTTCCAATTCTGAATAAATTCTTTATAACTTTTTTTACCCCAGAAAAACGGGATTAAAATAATTCCGGCTAAAAAAAACCTCATACCCGCAAAGGTAAGTGGAGCATGCATATATCTAAAACCTATTTTAACTCCAACAAAAGCAGTTGACCAGAGAAAGCACGCTAAAATAGCCAATGGAATTACATATTTTTTATCTTTTTTTACATTCTCAAATTTTAATTCACTTATATTCTTTAAATTAACACTATCAGACATAAGCTCCTCCAGGAAATTATTTGTGTATTCTCCTACATGCTTAACTTTATTTTAGAGACATGAATATAACAAGGCCGCAAATTGCGGCCTTGTTATATTCACTATTTTTTCTTAGCATTTTTACGAACGTCTAGTACAACCGCTCCAACTATGATAACCCCTTTTACGATTTGTTGCCAGTAAGCAGATACGTTTAGAAGGTCAAGTCCGTTGTTAAGTACCCCGATTATTAGAGCACCTATGATTGTTCCACCGATAGTTCCTATCCCTCCAGAGTGGGAAGTACCACCGATTGTAGCTGCCGCGATCGCGTCTAGCTCATAAGCAAGCCCTAGTCCAGGTTGTCCAGAACTGATCCTAGAAGATAAAACTATACCAGATAGACCTGCTAATAGCGATCCGTATGTATAAACTAACACTTTGTATTTTTTGATGTTGACACCAGATACATATGCAGCATTTTCGTTTCCACCAATAGCGAAAAGGTATTTACCGAATTTAGTATGGTTAAGCATGATGTAGGATATCACGCCGACAACAGCAAGTATAAGTACAGGTACTGGGAGTCCAGCTATAGATCCCTGTCCGATGAAGTTGTATGAGTCTGTCAAGCTACTTATAGGACGCCCATCAGCATATAGCAGTGCAAATCCACGGGCAGCCGTCATCATACCTAGAGTTGCGATGAAAGGAGGTATCCCGGTAAATGCTACAAACGAACCGTTTATAAGTCCAACTATTGCTCCAACTGCTAGAGCAGCTATGATAGGTACTATAACAGGTAGCGCAGGCAGGTTAGGGAACATTCTTGTAGCCCAGTCCGGTCTTTGAGCCAAACTTGCTGCAACAACTGCCGACAACGCCAGCAACGATCCAGAAGAAAGGTCTATACCCTTAGTGATTATGATCATCGTTACACCTATCGCTATAAGACCTATTACCGAAATCTGTCTAACAATGTTTAAAAGGTTTCTAACTGTTAAGAACGACGGTGACAATGTGCTCATCAAAGCTACCATTGCTATAAGTACGAAAAATATCCCATATTTATTAAGTATTTTCTTCATTTTTTCTTTAGATTCTACATTTTTACCAACTACTGCTTCATTAGCCATAATTTATTCCCTCCATTTTTAGATTTATATTGAAAACTCAAAGCAAATCTTATTCGCCAGTTGCAAGTTTTAAAAGTAACTCTTGGTTTGCATCTTTTCTGTCAACTATCCCAGTTACTTCCCCTTCATGCATTACCATGATCCTGTCGGCCATCCCCATAACTTCAGGAAGCTCCGACGATATCATTATAACGGTTTTGCCTTCTCCTGCCAGCTTACACATAAGTTTGTGTATCTCAGACTTGGCACCTACGTCTATCCCTCTTGTAGGCTCATCCAGGATAAGTATATCAGGGTGAGTCATCAGCCAACGTGCGATTAGAGCTTTTTGCTGGTTTCCTCCACTCAGGTTTCCGATTTTTTCATCCAGAGTTGACGTTTTTACCGTTAATTTTTTACGGTAATCCTCGCATTCTTCCCTGATTGACTTTTTATCTAAAAATCCGCCTTTAATAAATTTATCTACACTGGCCATGTACATGTTGTCTTCAACCGAAAGAACTAGATAACAACCTGTACCTTTTCTGTCCTCTGTCAGTAGAGCTATTTTGTTGTTTATCGCATCTGCAGGCGAGTTTATCTCTACTCTTTTACCGTCTATGTATACCTCTCCGGCATCCTTTTTGTTAACACCGAATAAAGTCTCCATAACTTCTGTTCTTCCAGCTCCCATAAGCCCAGCAACCCCCAGAATCTCTCCCTTTCTGGCTGTGAAGCTTACGTTTTTAAACATACCCTCTTTTGTCATGTTTTTAACTTCAAGTTTTACATCCCCAATAGGAACATGAGTTTTAGGGAATACCTCGCTCAGTTCACGACCAACCATCAAAGATATAAGGCTGTCGTCGTCTAGTTCAGACGCAGGCATTCTAGCTATAAATTGTCCATCCCTTAAAACAGTGATGTCGTCAGCTATCTTAAATACCTCATCCATTTTATGGGTTATGTATATTATAGCTACCCCTTGAGCTCTGAGCTTGTTTATTATTTTAAACAAGTGCTCTACCTCTTTTTCCGTGATTGCAGAAGTCGGCTCGTCCATTACTATTAAGCTGGCGTTGTAAGATGTAGCTTTAGCTATCTCCACCATCTGCATTCTACCAACTGTAAGTTCGCTCATGTGAACTGTAGGATCTATGTCCAATTCTAGATTTTTCAACAGCTCCCTTGTCATCTCGTTCATTTTTTTGTGATCTACCAGTCTTAGCGGCCCTTTTACAGGTTCTCTCCCAAGCCAGATATTTTCAGCAACACTACGGTGCAAGACAGGACTAAGCTCTTGGTGTATCATCGAAAGACCTGCGTTCAATGCATCTGTCGCAGTTTTCAATTCTAGCTTTTCCCCTTTAAATGTAATTGTTCCGCCATCCGGAATATAAATTCCCATTAGACATTTCATTAATGTTGATTTTCCAGCACCATTCTCACCCATGAAGGCATGTACAGTACCCTTCCTAACTTTCATTTCAACATTATCTAACGCTTTTACTCCCGGGAAGGTTTTGGTTATATTTTCCATTTCTAAAAGATATTCTGTATCCAACAACTTCACCTCTTTTAATTTAATTTGATTACCCTCAAAGAATTATGAACTTTCTCAAGATAAATCATTAAACGATATAATTATATTAAGCTATTACAGATAAATAATTCCCGAACTAGAGTACAATTTATAAACTGCATTGAATACTTAACTCAAGTTGCTACTTAATTAAATAAGCAATTAATTACTGAATTTATTCGAAAACATTCTTTAAACACAGAGTTTCACAGAGAAAACCTTTTAAAAATAATTTTTTGTCACGAATTTTCACAGATCACACGAATCTATTAAAATCTCTAAGCTGTGCTTTATTTGTATCTCTTTGTTTATTTTTTCTCTGTGTCACTCTGTGACAAAAATATCTTTTATTAGTGTCCATTCGCGCGATTCGTGACTAAAAAAAGTTTTCTATTTCTATGATTTTAAATCAATTCACCACTTTAAATAAATTTTAGATACAGGTAGCAACTTAGGTTACTTATTAATTTTTATCCCAGTCCTAATAACTTCATCTTTTCTAGAGCTTTTTCTTTTACCACCTGCATAGCTTTTGGAAAAAATTTAATTCTGTCAAACTGTTCTGGATGTTTGTTCATCTCGTCCCTCAAAGTGTTCCCGAATCCCATTCTAAGTGCAGTACCAATATTTATCTTGGCCACTCTGCTCTTAGACAATTTAGCAAGATCTTCGTCTACTATACCTGTAGAGCCGTGAATAACTAATGGAGTCTTTATTGCATCTTCGATTTTATCCAGCCTGTCGAAGTCAAGTTCAGCACCTTGAAATTCCATTTTGTGGACATTTCCTATAGATATTGCAAGAGCATCCACATCAGTTTCTTCTACAAATTTTTTCGCATCAGAAGGTTCAGTTTCTACTCCCTTTATTCCAACATATCCAACTGCCCCTACCTCTGCCTCTACACTTACTCCCAATGCATGAGCCATCTTAACTATCTCTTTTGTGTTCTTGATGTTCTCATCAAGCGGAAGTTTTGATCCGTCGTACATAACAGAAGTATACCCTGCTTTTATTGCACGCGCAGCTTCTTCAAAACTCTCAGAATGGTCCAAGTGTATACAAACAGGAACCTTGGCCTGCTCGGCAAGTTTCGTGTAAATAGCTCCCATTACGTCCAATGGCATATGCGCTACACTGTCCCTGTTCGACATTAGTATAACAGGTGCATTCAGTTCTTCCGCAGCTTCGATTACAGCTATTGCATCTTCGTAACCGAAGACGTTAAATCCAGGGATAGCATAATCCGAATCAGCTGCTTTTTCCAGCATCTCTTTAAAATTAACTAACATACGTCCTCCTTGAAATATATAAAGTATTGGTTAAATTTTAAAAACTATCTCTCCGTGCTCGGCTTTTTTCTCTTCGATGAATTTTTCAATGTCAGATATTTGTGGCATTGCATCTCCGCAGCTGTGGCTTGAAACCAACATAGCTGCTGCGGAAGTACCTAGTTCTAATGCTTTAGCTACATCTAAATTTTCAAGCAGTCCGTATAAAAATGCAGAACCGTAAGCGTCTCCGCCACCAAAAGATTTTAGAAGTTTAACCGGTACAACGTTAACTTTGTAGCATCCTTCATCTTTTATAAAACCGTACGAACCTTCTCCACCATGCTTGATTACAATTATTTTTGAACTCTCAGCAAACCATCTTTCAGCGATCTCTTTGTCGCTTCTGTTTGCGTCACCTGAGTATTTTTCCATAAAATCGAACTCTTCCCTGGAACCCATAATGATGTCACTTTTTTCTGCCATCATTGTGTAATAAAGCCCAGTTTCCACTTCACTTTCCCAAGAATACGCTCTGTAGTCAAGGTCGAACACAACTACCACACCGTTTTTTCTAGCGTATTCAACTGCAAGAAAAGTAGCCTCTCTTGACGGGCTTTTGCTTAGTCCAGTTCCTGTTATTAGAAGTATCTTAGATTGTTTTATGTATTCTTCGTTGATGTCATCTATGTGCAGGTTTAGATCTGCTACCCCGCTTCTATACATGACTATGCTGCTTTCTGTAGGGCTTTTTATCTCTACAAATGCAAGACCAAGTTTCGCACCGCTTTTGTCAATTGCTATTCCTGATGTGTCAATTCCCTCTTCTTTGAAGTAGTCCAAAACATATGTTCCGAACTGGTCGTCAGGAACTCTTCCTATAAATCCAACTTTTTTATCAAGTCTGGCCATACCAATTGCAATATTAGCAGGAGATCCTCCAAGATTTTTAGAAAAAGTCTGCACCTTGTCCAATGTTCTGTTAATTTCAATTGGGTTCAGATCGACCCCTACCCTCCCCATAGGGATGATATCAATGCTTTTAGAATTGTCAAATTTAATACCCTTCATTTTTTCCTCCTTATGATCCTAATTTAAAACTCTCTTAAAATATTTTGTATATTATAAAGATTGTTTTTTACATTACTAAAATTATAGCTAGGTACAACTACAGTTATCAATGGCAAAACTTAAATTAGTTCTAAATAGTACTTTTCACCCGTATTATTCAACGTGTTAATTTTTTTTTTTAGTTTTGGTATTGATTTTTAGACAAAAATGCCCTAATATCTTATATTTTGTTTTAAGACATCCAAACAACAGCCTGTATATATACACAAAAAAATATTAAGTAGATTCAATCTTGTCAAGAGTGAAACTGGTTTTTTTTTTACTAAATATAGATAACAGCTGATTTTATTGGTTTAGAATCATTTTTTTTATTATTTTTTTTTTCTAACATTGTATTTTTAACGGGTAAAAATTATACTAGTGATAACAAAGTAAATATTTTTTTTAAGATTCTACAACTTAAAATAACTAATTGAACAAATAAATTTTAAAAAATAGGAGGAGTAAAAAATGAATAAGTATAGGATTAAAAGTAATTTTGCAAATGGATATAACGATATCGCAAATGAAGAAAGACACCCGGAATATCTAATGGATTTTGGGATCTTAAAATTAAAAGAAGATGACATTTACTCAAATAACGAGAGCAAGGAAAGAGCCTTTCTTTTGATACAGGGAAGGGTCGAATTCTCTTGGGAGGGGAAAAACGAGACAGTCTACAGGGAAAACTATAGAGACTTCGAGCCGATATGCCTTCATGTACCAAAAGACGTTAAAGTAATTATAACCGGATTGTCCAGCGATGTAGAGATTGCAGTTCACCAAACAGAAAATGAAAAAACCTTTCCATCAAAACTTTACAAAAAGGGAGACTCTAGAATTGAGGTAAGAGGAACGGGTGTTATGGATGAGGTCGGTAAAAGAGAAGTTAGGACTATTTTAGACCACAGTATAAACCCTGATGCTAACTTGATGCTAGGAGAGGACATGCAAGCTCCTGGGAAATGGGCGGGATTCCCTTCTCACCATCATCCGCAACCTGAAATTTATTTCTACAAACTTTACCCAGAAGAAGGATTTGGACTCCTAAAGTTGGATGATGGGGCAGTTCTTTTAGAGCACAATGATACAGTCTTGATCCCTCCGCACATGGATCACCCGCAGGTGCCTGCACCAGGGTATGCAATGTACTTTATCTGGGTAATTAGACACCTGGAAAACAATCCGTACATAAAGCCAACCTTTGTTGAAAAACATCTTTGGGCGGAACAAAAAGATGCTAAATACTGGTCGTATAAAGATAGATAAAAGTAGAGTTTTATACTACTGCAAGAGGAGGAAGCTATGAACTTTAAAATTGCAAGCGGACTCTGTTCGTGGGGAATAGAGGATGCAAAGAACCCATACAATCCCAGCTGGGAAACCGTCCTGAATGAAGCGTCTCAAGCTGGTTATAAAGGGATAGAATTGGGTCCTTTTGGATATCTGCCTCAAAATGTAGATATTCTTCAAAAGGCATTGGAAAAAAGGAATCTTCAGATCGTTGCCGGCACTCTGTACGATGACTTGCATTCTCCTGAAAACTTTGAAAATATAGTTTCGAAAACACATGTAACTTGTGAGCTTATTTCGAAACTCCCTAAGCCTGAACAAGTAAAAGGCCAACATTACCCTACTCCTTACCTTGTTATAATTGACGAGGTAAACAGTGTGCGGAGTCCTTTTGCCGGTCACCCCGATAAGGCTCCCAGACTATTGGATGGCGAGTGGAAACAGATGATGAAGAATATCACTGAGATTTCAAAAATAGCATCAGAGGGGTATGGAATTCGTCCTGTAATTCATCCTCATGCAGGTGGATATATAGAGTATGAAGATGAAATAACTAAAGTTCTAAACGATATTCCTTATGAAGTGGCAGGGCTTTGTCTAGATACCGGGCATTTGCACTATGACTGCATGGACCCAGTGGAATGGCTGAAAAAATGTGCCGACCGCTTAGACTATGTTCATTTCAAAGATATCGACCAAAAAGTATACGAAAGTGTGATCCAGCGCCAAATCGGTTTTTTCGAAGCTTGTGCGGGAAAAGTGATGTGCCCTATTGGACAGGGAAACATCGATTACAAAGCTGTTCGAAAAACACTTGTTGAGATCGGGTATAGAGGGTGGATAACAATTGAACAGGAAAGGGATCCTAGAGATGCAGCTGGAAGTCTTGAAGATGTTATGCAGAGTAGAAAATATTTGGAGGATATAGGGTATTAATATTAAAAATTAGAATAAAATTTAAAATATTAAAGGAGGATCAAAACATGTTTAATGAGGAATTCAGATTAGAAAAACCACTTAGATGGGCAATGATAGGCGGAGGACGTGGAAGTCAAATAGGGTACATTCACCGTGCCGCTGCTGCACGTGACGGATTGTTCCAGTTAGTTGCAGGAGCTTTCGATATCAACCCTGAGCGTTGTGCCGATTTTGGTAAAAATATAGGGGTAGACACTGAACGTTGCTACTCAGACTACAGAGTGATGTTTGAGGAAGAAGCAAAACGTGAAGATGGAATTCAAGTAGTTTCAATTGCAACTCCAAATAAATTCCACTACGAGATGTGCAAAGCTGCTTTGGAAGCTGGCCTGCACGTTGTATGTGAAAAACCACTTTGCTTCACAGTTGAAGAAGCAGAAGAGCTTAAAGCGCTAGCAGAAAGCAAAGGTAAAGTTATCGGTGTAACATATGGTTATACTGGATACCAAATGGTGCATCAAGCACGTAAAATGATTGAAAACGGTGACCTAGGAGAGATCCGTGTTATCAATATGTCATTTGCCCACGGATGGCACAACACAGAGTTGGAAAAAAATGACCCAGGTTTAAAATGGCGTGTAAGCCCTGAAGCATCTGGTCCAACTTATGTGCTAGGAGATATAGGTACACATGCACTTTACCTTTCAGAAGTTATGATTCCTGGATTAGAAATAGAAAAACTTATGTGTACACGTCAAAGTTTTATAGCAAGTCGTGCTCCGTTAGAAGACAATGCCCACGTTATGATGCATTACAAGGGAGGAGCTGTAGGAACACTATGGGCATCGGCAGTTAATGCAGGAGCTATACATGACCAAAAAATCCGTATTGTTGGTTCTAAAGCATCTATAGAATGGTGGGATGAGCACCCTAACCAATTGGTGTACGAGGTCCAAGGTCAACCAAAACAACTTTTAGACCGTGGACATGGATATCTTTACAACGAGGACCCAGCAGTTTCTGCCAACCGTATCGGATGCGGACATGCTGAAGGACTTTTCGAATCTTGGGCTAACCTTTATCACCGTTTTGCAATAGCTATGGATGCTATGAACAAAGGTGACAAGGAAACACTTGACAACTTATGGTACCCAGATGTAAATGCAGGTCTTGAGGGAGTTCGTTTCCTTGAAAACTGTGTTGAATCTGCCGATAATGGATGCAAATGGGTTGCTTACAAATAAGGTTTATTTATCAATTAGATACACTAAAATAATAAAATGCTCCTGATATTTGGGAGCATTTTTCCAGTTTATGTTTTTTTTATTGAAATATCAAAAAATTAAATATAGTTGCTGTACTAATTGTAACAAGGATAGCTAATGAAAAATTTGTTTTTGTTGACGTAAATATTCTACTATGATTAGTTATGTTTAACGTTATTTAGATTTTATATAATGATTAATTTAGGAGGATTTTTATGTCTAATTTATATTCTCAGCTTATATATAATCTGAGAACCAAGTCTTCGGGGAAAAATAATATTGCCATTATTTCATACCTTATTTTTTCCTATGTGGGTATATCTGTAATATCTCTTGGGACAATGAAGCTTGAACTAGCTAACCATTTCAATATGGAAACTTCAAAATTACAATATCTATTTACTCTGTTTTCAGGTGCAATAACATTAACAGTCATTATAAATAAATTTTTTATAGAAAAATTTTCTATAAAAATGAATCTTTTACTTTCTAGTACTGCTGTTATTTTAGGCACTTTTGGTATTACAGCTGTAGGAAGTAAAGTTCTTTTTGCAGTTTATCTCATTTTATGTGGTTTGGGGATAGGTTTATATACATCGCTTGCAAATTTTATGATAATCAATCTTTATGATAAAGAAAGATCTAGTAAATTAGTTATTTTACACGCTTGTTATTCTGCCTGTGCAGTGCTTACACCTATAGTGGCCGCTTTTTTAATTAACAAAGGGTTTTCTTGGGTTACTGTATATAGGATATTTTTGAGTTTAGTATTTATATGCGTGGCATTAATATTGAAAAGTGATTTCTCAAATGTTTTTTCAAATATAGAAAACGTAAATCAAAAAACTAAAAAGATCACTAAAAATTTAGACAAAAAAGTTTATTTGTGCTCTTTGGCTCTTTTTTTATATAGCTTTTTTGAGGCTGTAATGAACTATTGGATTGTGGAGTACCTTGTTATATCTGGAATAACTCCTCAAATCTCAAAATTAGGGATATCTTCATTTTGGATTTTTATGGTCATTGGAAGAGTAATCGTAGCTAATATAATGCAGTATATAAAACTTGAAAACTATATAAAAATTTCTGCGATCTTAGCTGGATTTTCATTACTTGGATTACTTTATATAGAAAATATAATTTTTCTATTTTTATTTATCGGATTAGCCGGAATGTTTTCTTCAGCTCTTTATCCATCTATACTTTCATTCGGTACCCAAGGAAGGAAAACTGTTGATTCGTCCGTTATGACTTTAATTATTCTTGCTGGGTCTTTTGGAGTAATTCTTTGTTCGCCTATTTCAGGTTTACTAAATGAAATTTTCAGTATTAAGGGACCGATTATATCAGGCTTAATTGCAATACTGGGTGTCTTCTTTTCAATATCCGGTGTTAAAAGAATAAAAACTTAGGTTGTACAAAAGATTTATTTCTCAGTTCAGTATGCTAAAACTTTGGAGAAAAACAATAAAATGCACCTGATATTTGGGAGTATTTTTCAAGTTTATAATTTTCTAATTTTGAAATAACAAAAAAATAAGCGTATACTTAATAATATACAAAGAGTCGTAGTTTTTTAATAAATATGGAGGTATTTTTATGATTACTACTGTAACATTGGATCCATCTTTCGACATAAGATACTACCTAAATGGATTTAAGGTGAACCATACATACAAGGTCATATCTACAAAAAAAGCTCCCGGCGGAAAAGGGATAAATATATCCAAGGTTTTGAAAAGTCTTAATACCGGGTTTATTGCGACCGGTTTTTTAGGCGGTACAAACGGAGAATGGATAAAAAATGAACTGGATTCTCTGGGTATAGAGAATGAATTCTGTTTTGTTTCAGGGGAAACCAGGACTTATACTTCAATAATAGTCAGAGAAGAATCCCAAACAGATATATACGAGAAAGGCCCATGGATTACGAAAAAAGAATTAAATGATTTCCTGGAAAAGTATGAAAATTTTTTAGCATTTTCTGATATTATATGCGCATCTGGAGATGTTCCTAAAGGAGTGTCAAACGATATATACAAAACTATGATAGAGTTAGCAAACAGTAAAAATTCCAAATTCATATTGGACACTTGTGCAAAGGTTACCCTAGAGTCAATTTCTGCGAAACCTTTTTTAGTTAAGGCTGACAAAGAAAAGTTGGAAGAAATGAGCTATCGAAACTTAGAGAGCATAGAGGATATTATAGAAGTCGGGAAAAAATATGTAGAAAAAGGAATCAGAAATTTACTGGTTCCAATGGAAGGAAAAGGAGCCTTGCTGATAAACAGGGATGCGGTGCTAAGAGCAAGAATACCAGAGGTGCATGTGGTAGATACAGACGGTAGCGGGGATGCAATGATAGCGGGATTCGCATATGCTTTAAAGATCGGGTACAACTTAGAAGACTGCTTTGAATTTTCGGTTGCCTGCGGGACTGCCAATGCCATGAATGCAAAAACCGCTACAGTAACTAGCAAGGATTTAGCGTTTTTAAAAAATAAAATTGAAATTGATATTCAAAATTATGATGAAATTGAAATAAGCAAACCCAGTATAGAATGAGGTTTTGCAAAACAAAATCAGAAGATAAAAAAGCTTTCTCTTAAAATTTTGTACATGTTAAAAGGCTCCCTTTCGGGAGCCCCAAACGATGGACTAGGAAGTAACTTGAAAACATAGTAGAGGACTATGTTGTTACACCATAAGCAGTGGATTTATGCTTCTATATATATTATACTTCTAAGCGGTCTATAAAAATGAGTAAATTATATAAATAATTTTTAATTCTGTATGAATCATTACGATTAAAAGTGATTAGAGGATATTATTTCCAAATCTACATGGTTTTTAAAATTTTATAAAAAAACTTTTGACAATTTTTTTAAATATGATATAATCACTATTGTTCACGCGGGGGTGGCGGAATTGGCAGACGCGCTAGACTTAGGATCTAGTGTCTTCGACGTGGGAGTTCAAGTCTCCCCCTCCGCACCATTTAGAATGTAAGGCAGCCTGATGGCTGCTTTTTTTATTTTTTGTATTTAAGTCTTTTAATCAGATAAACCGCTCTAATTAATAGGATTTTTAATTTAAATGTCATATAGTATTCTTAATAATATTAACAAGAATACTAGAAGGAGGTTAAAAACTATGAAAAGATTCATCTCTCTGCTGTTGATTTTTATTGTGATTACAGGTTGCAGCCGATTGACCATAAGAGGGAGAGGGGTAATAAGAGCTGAAAAACTTATGGAACAGGGAAAATATTCAGAGGCTGTGTTTAAATTAGAAGAGGTCTTAAAGGTTTACCCTGATTATGAACCAGCTCAGTTATCCTTTGCAGTAGCATACCCCGGAGCAATATCACAAGCTGAGATGCATTTTGAGCAGGCTAAGTACAAATATAAACTAGAAGACATTGCAAATTCCCTGGAAAAGCTGTATTTAATAAAAAGTGCAGCTGCAAACCTAAGTCCGGAGCTTAAGAGTATGATACTCATAAACTATCCTACACAAGATGAGTTGGATATCCTTAAGAAAGATGTAGCAGTGAGTTTTTACGATGCTGCGCAAGAACTGGAAGAAAAACAGCTAAACAGGGAACAGTTGAAAAAGCGGTTTTACCTATACAAAAGAGCTATGTATTATTACCCGGACTATATAGATGTAAAAGAAAGATACAAAACTTCAAAAGAGGCAGCCCTTCAAAGGGTTTTAATAAAAGCAGCCCCCTATAAGCATAAATACATGGATTTAGGGGAAGAGATAAGACAAAATACCATAGAAAAAATTTGCTTAAACGAATTAGCTTTTTTAAACAGCTATAAAGAGTTTGAAAACTACTTAAATAAAATAGGGATAACTGTTGATGAACTTGAAAAAAAAGGAACTAGTTCAAAAGAGATACTACTTAAAGGCAATACCCTGATCAATATAGAAGTGATTGGAGTCAATTGCACAGAACCTCAAAAGAATGTATTTAGTGAGGAAAAATTTTGGATAGAAAAATATGATACTGAGACAAAGTTGGGAAAAATGGTTGAAGAGGTGGGGACTCCTGAAAAACCAAGTATAGAGTATAGAACACACAGGTACAGGCAGTATAACTACACCATGCTAAAATCCCTATCTATAAATGTGAACTACGAAGTAATAGACCTATCAAATGGTGAAATTATAAAGTCTGGTACTATAAATAAAGTGGATACTGACACTGTGCAGTGGAGTCAGTATGGAAATGATAAAATATTCTCTTTTAAAATACCGGATATTCCACCAGGAGTTGTAAACGAACATCCTAGAAATTTAAAGTCAGAGTCAGAGATGCTTGAAAAAACTATGGATATAATAGGCAACGAACTTGCTTATATTATATCTAAGATATTGATATGAGAATTATAATAAAAGAGCCGGATTAATATCCGGCTCTATGCTATGCTTTTTCTTTTTTTATCGATTAGCTTATTTCTTTCCTTTATGAGCAGCTCTTTCATTTTAAGTTTAGCTTGATCTATACCTTTGTATAAATCATTGTTTTCGAGCTTTGCTATATAGAGGTGCCCTTTTATTTTTGCTAAGGCCTCTATTCTGAAAGTCCTTTTGCCGGTATTGCTTAAAATAAGCTCTAGTTGATCTAAGTGTTCGAAGTACCTGTCAATGTTTTGGAACTTGTCTTTGGCGTAGTCGGCAAGCGCCCGGGTCAATTCAACGTTTACTCCTCTAACTATAGTTCTCATAAGATCACTTCCCTTCGATGTAATGATCATCTCTTGTAATAAGATTATAGACTTAAAATCCTTAGAAATCAATAGTTTTAGTCAAAAAAGCCTCACGAGGAACCATTGCGTTGCGAAGTGAAAATAAGAAAAAAATTGAAATTATTTGAAAACTGTATACTATACAAATAAAGATCGAGTTTAAAAAATGTGAAATTTTAAAAGAGGAAAAATAAGTAATACTTAGAAAATCAGAGACATAAATAAAATTAAGGGGGTAGTATTTATGTTTGAATGGCTTGAAAACTTCGGACCAGTTCAGCAAGCTTTTATGGCAACTGGTTTTACTTGGTTTGTTACGGCTTTAGGGGCAGCCATGGTATTCTTTTTTAAACAGATAAAAAGAGAGTTGTTAGACGGTATGCTGGGGTTTGCGGCAGGTGTTATGATAGCTGCAAGTTTCTGGTCGCTGCTTGCTCCCGCCATAGATATGGCCGAAATATTAGGAATTCCTGGTTGGATTCCTGCGGCTGTAGGATTTTTATCTGGAGGGATCTTCCTTTGGCTTATTGATAAAACCCTTCCTCATCTACATATGGGGCTAAAAACATCCGAAGCTGAAGGGATAAAAACACACTGGCAGAGAAGTATACTGCTGGTACTGGCCATAACCCTGCATAATATACCGGAAGGGCTTGCGGTAGGGGTAGCCTTTGGAGCTGTAGCCTCTGATCTGCCTTCAGCCAGTCTTGCAGGAGCAGTGGCTCTGGCCCTAGGGATAGGTCTACAGAATTTTCCAGAGGGAGTAGCTGTTTCTGTACCGCTTAGAAGAGAGGGGCTATCTAGATTTAAGAGTTTTTGGTACGGGCAGTTGTCTGGGATAGTCGAACCCATTGCTGGTGTTTTGGGGGCGTATGCAGTCCTTAGTATGAGGCAATTACTTCCTTATGCATTGTCGTTTGCTGCAGGAGCTATGATATATGTAGTTGTGGAGGAGCTTATACCAGAATCCCAAATTGATAAGAAAACTGACATTTCAACTGCAGGAGCAATGTTAGGATTTGCGGTCATGATGACTCTTGATGTGGCACTTGGATAGACACTCTGAATACTCAGAGTGTCTTTTTTATCCTTGTTATTTGTATTGTTTGATGTTATAATTTGATTTATGTGTGATTTTAAAACTTGAAAATATAGGTGTATCGAGTTTGTTATTGACTTTTAAAATTATATAAATAGGGGGAAATGTATGCTTGAGAAACTTATAAGGGAAGAGGGTGTAGTATTTTTAGATGAAGATAGTCCTAGAAATACTATAAAAAAGTTGGTGCAAAAGGCTAATGAGCTGGGAAAGCTAGGTAACGAAGGACTGTTTGAAACAGAGGTTTTCGAAAGGGAGGCCATACTCAGCACCGGAATTGGACTCGGGATAGCCATACCCCATGCTAAAATAAAGAGTGTGGATGAATTTTTTATAATAGTGGGGATAGAAAGAAACGGCATAGAGTGGAACTCCATTGACAGTGAACCTGTTAAAGCAGTTTTTTTGATAGGTGCCCCGGAAGCTGAACATAAAAAGTATCTGAGGATTTTATCTAAATTGATACTCCTGGCTAAAAACAAAGTTAGAAGAGACCTGCTTTTCAGCGCTGAGAGGGCTGAGGAGATAGTGGAACTGTTTAAAAATTTTTAAAAGTTAGGGGTAAAATAACATGGAGTACAATATTTTAATCATATTGGGCATAATATTTTTAATAGCCTTTTTTAACAAAAGAATTTCTCATTTTCTGAAAATACCAGAAGTTACTGGTTACGTAGTCCTGGGAGTACTTGCCGGAGCTGTAGCTACGGCAATAATGGGAAGGGGAAATTTTGAGGAACTGATGGAAAGGTTTCATCTGATACCTACCATAGCTTTAGGGATAATCGCCTTTACAATAGGCATTGAGCTGAAATTAGATGTTCTTAAAAAACTTGGGAAAAGCATATTCGTGATAGTGATTTGGGAATGCTTGGGGGCCTTTATCTCTGTGGCGTTGATATTGAAAATTTTTGGTTTTGAGACCTATAAATGTCTTCTTTTTGGAGCGGTGGCCTCTGCAACTGCGCCTGCAGCAACGGTAGCCGTAATAAAACAGTATAAGGCGAAGGGGAACTTTACGTCAACTATACTGGCTATAGTCGGGATAGACGATGCGATGGCCCTTATAATTTTTGCGTTCTCTCTCAGTTTTTCCAAGGCGCTCATGAGGGGTACAGCTATAAATATAGGACATATACTGGTCTCTACTCTGACCTCTATACTTTTAGCAGTTATTTTAGGTGTTTTTTTTGGGGCTTTGTATCTTTTGATGCTGAAAAAAATCTCTAACAACGATATAATACAGATGCTTTTAATATCTTTTATACTTATACTTCTAGGAGTATCTGAACATTTTCACATATCCGAACTATTGTCTATAATGAGTTTCGGAGCTATTTTGACAAACTTTTCAGACGTTATGACGTTGAAAAGCGAGGAGATAGTTGAGAAGTTTACAGGTGTTTTTTTAGGGGCGTTTTTTATTCTAGGAGGAGCCCATTTGGATGTATTTGCTGTTAGTGGTATACTTACGATGGGGTTGATCTATTTTGTTTCTAGAAGTATAGGAAAAGTCTGTGGAGCGAGCTTTGGTGCGACTATAAGTGGCAGTTCGGAAATAGTGAAAAAATATATAGGTTTTGCGCTTCTCCCACAGGTAGGGGTAGGCCTAGCCTTGGCACTATCCATAAAAAAGACATTTGGAGCAAAGGTAGTAGAGGCAGGTCGTGAAATACTAGTTTACGGAGAAAAGGGTGTAGAGATTTCTTATATTATTTTAAACATACTTTTATTCACTACTTTAATAACAGAGGTAGTGGGGCCCATGCTGACGAAGTATTCTCTTAAAATGAGTGGGGATATAAAAGAATAGGAGGCAAAATATGTATTTCTTATACGTAAAAATATTGAACAAGGACTATAAAGAAAATGTTGTTTTGGCCTTAGAGGGTGTAGGTGTAAACAAAGCATCATATTTCGAAGCTAGGAATTTGGATAAAGACCTTTCGGATGAACTGCCTCTTTTCAAGGGTTTTTTCATAAGTGAAGAGGAAAAACATAAAAGGGTGGGCATAATAATGGCCCTGTATGAAGAAAAAAGCCAACTAGACGAGTTCTTAAAGCTTTTAGAGGCTTCGGGGCTTAATGTTAAGAGCGGCGAAGTGATAAGAGTGGCCACTTGGGAAGTAGACCACGTTATCTAAAAAAGTTTGGGTAAATAAAAAGGACAGTATATACTGTCCTTTTATTTTATTATTAGCTCAATGCTTTGTTTAGTGCTTGCTCGAGATCTGTTATAAGGTCATCGGCTGTTTCTATTCCTACAGAAAGCCTTATGGTTTCTGGTCTTATGTCTGCGTTTATCAGCTGCTCATCGCTTAATTGAGCGTGTGTAGTACTTGCAGGATGGATGACAAGTGATTTGGCATCAGCAACGTTTGCAAGGTGTGAGAAAAGCCCCAAGCTATCTATAAAAGTCTTAGCTGCCTCCCTTCCGCCTTTTATTCCAAATGTGAAGATAGATCCTACTCCTTTTTTGAAGTATTTGTCAGCAAGAGTTTTGTATGGGCTGTTTTCTAATTCAGGATAGCTTACCCACTCTATTTTATCGCTTTCTGTTAGATATTTAACGATTTTTCTTGCATTCTCTACATGTCTTTCTAGCCTAAGAGAAAGAGTTTCTATTCCTTGCAGAAGAAGGAATGAGTTGAACGGGCTTATAGCTGCCCCTGTATCTCTTAGAAGTTTAACCCTAGCTCTTAGTATAAAGGCAGGGGCCCCTAAATCGGCATATTTCAAATTTTTGTATCCGGAATCAGGTGTATTGAAGTTTGC
Organism: uncultured Ilyobacter sp.; assembly: GCA_963675185.2. Taxonomy (GTDB): domain Bacteria; phylum Fusobacteriota; class Fusobacteriia; order Fusobacteriales; family Fusobacteriaceae; genus Ilyobacter_A. Next base: position 242,012 of record CAXXOH010000003.1, on the reverse strand, counting down.
AAATTTAGGATTTGACCAGTCAAATTTCCCTGCATCTACTATTACACCACCTAAGGTTGTACCGTGTCCTCCAAGAAACTTTGTAGCCGAGTAAACAACTATATCCGCACCATACTCTATAGGTTTGCAAAGGTAAGGAGTAGCAAAGGTATTGTCTACAATTAGAGGAAGGCCGTTTTTGTGTGCGATATCGGCAACTTTTTCTATATCAATAAGAGAAGCGTTAGGATTTCCTATAGTTTCAATGTACACAGCTCTTGTTTTTTCTGTGATCAGACCCTGGATTTCGTCAAGGTTATCAGAATTAAAAAACTTAGTTGTTATACCAAAATCATTTAGAGTGTTAGCTAAAAGATTGTACGTACCACCGTAAAGGTTTTTAGCAGCAACAATTTCGTCTCCATTTTTTGCAACGTTTAAAATTGAGTATGTTATAGCGGAAGAACCAGATGCAACCGCAAGTGCACCGACTCCGCCGTCAAGCTCTGCGACTCTTTTTTCCAATACGTCTGTAGTAGGGTTCATAAGCCTTGTGTAGATGTTCCCAAACTCTTTCAGGGCAAAAAGATTTGCAGCATGTTCTGTATCTTTAAACACATAAGATGTTGTTTGATATATAGGAACTGCCCTAGATCCTGTTGTTGGATCAGGAACTTGACCTGCGTGTAGTTGAAGTGTTTCAAAACCTAATTTTTTTGACATTAATATTCCCCCTTTTAATTTTAATGGTTTTGTATTATTATAATACCGGATATAAAAAAATCTCCTTCCCGAAAGTAGCAGAAAGGAGTAAAAATAGATGTCTATTTTACTTATCCTCTCCCATCGTTCAGAATAATCTGCTGGAATTGGCACCTTCCCAGAATACTGTAGGTTGCCGAGGTTTCGTAGGGCCAGTCCCTCCGCCTCTCTAGATGAGATTTGTTTTGATAAAGTGATAATAACATTTCCGACTAATACTGTCAAGAAAAACATAATTAAATTTTTTTAATAAAACGAAATAATACTTAGGAGAATTCGTTTATTTCTTTTTTGAAAATTCAGGCTGTAATAAAGGAAAAATAAAGTGGGCGCTTAATTAATAATAGAAGAGTTTTACTATAAATTTATCAGCCATATTATTTTTATATAGGCCTGCCCAAAGGTCATGGCAACAAAATATTTAGGAGGAGTTTCATGGAAGACAGGTTCAGCATCGCTTATAGGATACTTATATATGCCAGCGATTCTCTAATAATACTTTCGATAGCCATAATATTGGTAGGGTTTGTCGGGGCTGTGAGTGAGAATTTTTGGATTGGAAGGCTTGGAAGTAAGGAATACAAGAGTCAGTCGCTAAAACAAAAAGGCGTGATGCCTTCAATAATGTTATTTTTCCCGCTGCCGTTTACTACGTATACATATATTTTCTTCAGAGTCATTTTTGGGAAAATGCCGATAGAAAACTTGAAAGAATTTCTCTTGAGGGAGTGGAAGCGAATTAGAGGTTTAAGATAAGGTTAAATATTAAAAAATATTTTGAAACCAGAGTGAATAGTTGTATAATAATTATAAACGCCATGGAAAGAATTTGTTGTTTTTTGATCAGAGAACATGTGTTTGTGGTCAAAAAAAATTCAGAACGGCGTTTTTTAATGTTTGGTTAATCATATATTAAATTATTTGTGATAAAATTCGGTTCGATTAATTAAAAGGGGGATTCACATGAATAAGGGAAGTTTGTCTGCTGTTCTCGATGAGCTTGTTATATACAGGGGCATCTTAAAAGATGACGTAATAAATATATTAAAGGAGCTTTTTAATGAGTTAAGCTTTTCCGGCATGCCAAACGAGAAAGCCAGAAAGCTATATTTTAAGCTTGCTTCTGAGCTGGTAATCCGAGCGGAGAACCTTTCCTTGAGTGGAGATATACTGGCTTCGTATATAGTGTACAAGATATTAAGAGATAAAAATGTGTTTACTGTAGCCTGTGAGAAAAAAGGTGAGGACGTCTCCAGCTCACTTGCAGAATTGGTAAAAAAAGACCTTGTGATACTTAAAAATATCGCTTTTTATGATTTTTCCAATCTTTTAGTGAAGGACCCGGTTATTAAAAGGTATAAGCCCATGACTAAAAAGAACTTTTCTGAGGAGCTTTGCGAAATAACAAACAAGTTTAGGGAATGGGATGTAGACGAGTTCTACTCCAAAATGGTAAACATGTACATGCAAAATGGTGTAGGAAATTTATCTGAAAGCCCTGTGTTTCACTGGAACAAAAGTTCAGGTCTTATACCGGTGGAAAATTATGACGACATAAGGTTTGACGATATAATAGGGTACGACTACCAAAAAGAGATAATAATAAAAAATACCGAAGCATTTTCCAGCGGAAAGGTAGCAAATAATATGCTTTTGGTCGGAGCGAGGGGAACAGGAAAATCCTCGTCTGTAAAAGCTGTTTTAAACAAATTTTCCCATACAGGGCTTAAGTTGATAGAAATATCTAAATCCCAAATAGTTGACCTTGGGAAGCTTATGGAGGATATAAGGGACAGGGGGAAAAGGTTTATTATATTTATAGACGACCTGTCTTTTGAGAATTTCGAAGTGGATTACAAACATATGAAGTCTATATTAGAGGGTGGAGTTGAAAAAAGACCTGAAAATGTGGTGATATATGCCACATCAAACAGAAGGCACCTTGTAAGCGAAAGCTGGGACGAAAGAAATAACGAGATACATGAAAACGATGTATTGAATGAAAAACTGTCTCTTTCTGACAGATTCGGCATAAGAGTTAGTTTTGCTGCCCCGAACCAAGAGAAGTACCTAAACATAGTTAAAGGGTTGGCACAAAAAGAGGGGATAAACCTCAACCAGGAAGCCCTTAGAAGAAAGGCTATAGAGTGGGAGATATCTCAAAACGGAAGATCCGGAAGGACCGCAAGACAATTTATAGATTACATAAAGGGCTGTGAAGTGTAATTTGCGGTTTCTTAAAATTTGGAGGCATAAATGGTAAAGAATACGGCCGTAGTAACTGGAGCTACAAGCGGCATAGGAAGAGCATTCGCCGAAAAGCTTGCCGAGCAGGGCTACGACCTACTTATAACCGGCAGGAGGGAGAAGCTGATAAAAGAGTTCGGGGATGAGCTAGAGAAAAAGTACGGGATCAAAACCACGGTTGTGATAGCAGACTTTTCAAACCAAGCTCAGGTCACTGAGCTGCTTGTGACCATAGAGGGGTTAGACGGCATAGGGGTGCTGATTAACAACGTAGGATTTGGCAACCAGAAGAATTTTTTAGAAGACAATTTCGAAAATCAGGAAAAGATGCTTACAGTTCACATAAACACAATGGCAAAGATAACGCATGTGGCCTTGAAAAAGATGGGCAGAGGGAGCTGCATAATAAACGTATCTTCTATGGCCGCCTTCACACCTGCAGGGTTCAACCACTTCTACAGCGCCAGCAAGGCGTTTGTAAACAGTTTCTCCGAGTCCCTTTATGTTAGCCTCAGGAAAAATGGAATAAGGGTGCAGGCTCTTTGCCCCGGTTTTACCAGGACGGATTTCCACAACAAATTAGGTATGGGGGATGAAAAGCTTGTAAACAGAGGGCTTATAAGGTGGATGAAGCCTGAGGAGGTAGTAAAAAAATCTCTAAGTGCTTTGGAAAGGGGGAAGGTTGTTTACATCCCAGGTTTTTTAAACCGCTCCCTTTACATGATATTGAGGTTTATACCAAAAAAAATCTATTATAAGATGGCTGAAAAGTTCAGCATCTAAGTCCTGCTAGTCGGGATTTTTATTTTTTATAGCAACAAAGTATCACTCGACAAAGTAAATAAAATTACATGTTTTGATATGTAATAAATCAGTGGGAAAAAGTAAAGAAGGAATTTCAGAAAATACAAAAAATACTTGACTAAATTCATATAAAATACTTATTATAGTATAATGAGTATTTTATATGAATGCTTCACTAGTTTTATCTATAAAAAATTCAGCATTACGTTTATCAGTCTGCACGTGCGAATGGGCAAAGCTGAGTAGTGTGAAATGGGAGATACCCGCAAAGTGATTTGTCTTGTGTGGGTTGTATGGAGGGATGAGTCTTGGTAAAAAAAGGAGTGGTAAAAGAGGTACACGGGGATCAAGTAAGGTTGCAAGTGTACAAAAAAACAAGTTGCGGGAACTGCAAGACCTGTACAGAAGGTGGTAGATACTCAGAAGAACTAGACATAAAGACGAATAAAAAGTTAGAAGTCGGCGATATTGTTAGTTTTGAGATAAATGATAGTTCTATCATCAATATGGGGATATTGGTTTATATACTGCCTATAGCTATGTTTTTTGCCGGATACTCTGCGGCTAGTTTTTTTAGAGTTAATGAGGGACTCAAAATAGCAGCTAGTTTTTTTAGCATGGCGGCCTGCTTTGCGGCTGTGCATGTGTTTGACAAGTTCTGCGGAAAAAAACTTTTGGATAAGAATATAAGGATAAGATAAGGGCGCCGTATACTGCATCTTATCGCTAAATAAAAGATGATTAAATTAGGTGGCAGATGAGAGTATATCTGCAAAAATAAAAAGGTGTACGCAGCAGCAGGACTAAAAAACTAAAAAAAAATTAATTTGACAATAAGTCCTGAAATCTATTATAATATCAAAGTTAAAATTGAATAGACACGAAAAAGCTATGAAGAGGAGAGTAGTTATAGAAGGTAGTTTTAGCGAGCTGGGGACGGTGTAAGCCCGGTAACGAAGTCTATAATGAAGAACACCTTGGAGCTTCTAACCGAAAAGCTAACACTTAGTAGGCTTAGACGTGACCAACACGTTATAGTTGGCGGGTATCGAATGTACGTACAGTAAGTATTTCCGTACCTTGAAGAGTTTTTAGATAATATTCTTATATTATTTAATTTGTTTAGGATACTCTTCGCAACTATAGTTGTGAGGAGTTTTTTTTTATACTTTTTAGTCTAGCAGGTCTATTTTGAAAAACTATTCCAAGCTTTTTAAAAACAGTTTTTATTAATGAAAGGGCTTGGGATTTAGAAATAAAACTAATTTTGAATGATGGGAGTGTTCAGATGCAAAGAGTTTATTCTAAAGATCTTAAAACTTATGAAGGGGAAAAGGTTTTAGTTAAAGGATGGGTACACAAAATACACAGTTTGGGGAATGTAAACTTTGTACATTTGAGAGACAAATACGGGATGATCCAATTAGTTGTAGATGATAAAGAGGTTGTAAAAACACTTAGAAACGAAGCTTCGGTTTCTGTAGTGGGGTCTACAGTTGTGAATCCGAAGGCTCCAAATGGAGTAGAGGTGCTAGTAGAAGATCTAAAAGTGCTAGGTGACGCAAAATATGAGAACCTTCCTTTTGATATAAATAAGAGGACTATAAATGCAAAACTTGAAATACAGCTAGACCATAGAAGTGTCAGCTTGAGAAAACAGAAAGTAAGAGCGGTATTCAAAATACAGCAAGAGATAGAGGAAGGATTCAGATCTTACCTTATGAAAAGCGGGTTTTCACAAATCCACACACCGAAACTTATAGATTCTGCCACAGAGGGTGGAAGTGAAATGTTTTTGGTAGACTACTACGGGAAAAGGTCTTTCCTGGCACAAAGTCCGCAGTTTTATAAACAGATGATGGTAGGAGCCGGATTTGAAAAGGTGTTTGAAGTTGGTCATGCTTACAGGGCAGAGCTGCACAACACTTGGAGACACTTGAGTGAATATGTCAGCTTAGACGTTGAGATGGGGTTCATCGAAAACGAAGAGGATATAATGGACTTAGAAGAGGGGCTGCTAGAGCACATATTAAAACATCTGAACGTAACTTGCAGCAATGAGCTTGAAATGTATGGGATTGAGCTTCCTGAAAAACTTGAGATACCTAGAATATCGCTGGCCGAAGCGCAAGATATAATCCTGGAAAAATACGGGAAAAGGTCTCCTGCAGGAAACTTAGATGCAGAGGGAGAGAAACTTTTCTCTAAATATGTGGAAGAGGAGTACAAAAGTGACTTCGTATTCTTGACAGAGTACCCTATCTCTAAAAGGCCTATGTACACAATGCCTCATGAGAACAAGGAAGGGGTAACTAGAAGTTTTGACCTTTTATACAAAGGTCTTGAGATAACAACAGGCGGACAAAGAATACATGACTATGACATGCTTATAGAAAACATAAAAAGTTTCGGGATGGACCCAGAAAATTTTGAATTCTACACAGAAAACTTTAAGTACGGTATGCCTCCGCACGGTGGATTCGCTATAGGTCTTGAGAGGCTTACGATGAAAATACTTAACCTAGAGAACATAAGAGAAGCAACACTGCTTCCTAGAGATTTGAAAAGAATAAGACCGTAAGGGAGGGTATAGTATGAAAGTAAAACCAGAAGAGGTTAAATACATAGCAAAACTAGCAAAGCTTAAATTTACAGACGAAGAAGTGGACAAGCTTACAAGTGAATTCGAGGCCATCTTGAGCCATTTTGAGGCAATAGACAACTTCGATTTAGATGACGTTTCGTTGGACGAGTTTGACAAGGTGAACACCGAGTTCAGAAAAGACGTAGTTGAGGTTTTTGAAGACAAAAAGAAACTCTTCCAAAATGTGAAGTCAATGCGTGATACTAGTATCGAAGTACCAAAAGTAGTCGAGTAAGGGGGAGCTGAATGAGAGTAGAAGATATGACGGCCGTTGAGATAGCAAAAGCGGTTAAAAATGGAGAACTTAAATGTACAGAACTTGTTAAAGAGCTTTTTTCTAGGATAAAAGAGGTAGACGAGGATGTACAATCTTATATAACTTTGTGTGAAGACAAAGCCATGGAACAGGCTGAGCTTGTGGACAAGAAGGTGGCAAACGGGGAAAAATTAGGAAAACTAGCAGGTGTACCAATTGCCATAAAAGACAATATATGTACTGATGGCATAAAAACAACATGCGCATCAAAAATGTTGGAGGACTTTATACCTCCGTATGATGCAACTGTTATCGAAAAACTAAAGGCTGAGGACGCAATAATCATTGGGAAGACTAATATGGACGAGTTTGCCATGGGGTCTTCTACTGAAAATTCTGCATTTATGGTTACTAAAAACCCGAAGGCTTTGGATAGGGTACCTGGAGGATCTTCGGGTGGATCTGCAGCAGCAGTTGCAGCAAAACTTGCACCTATATCCCTTGGATCTGATACAGGTGGTAGTATAAGACAGCCTGCAGCATTTTGTGGAGTTGTAGGGCTAAAACCAACTTACGGAGTGGTATCTAGGTTCGGTCTTATAGCTTTTGGTTCATCGCTTGACCAGATAGGGCCTTTTGCCAGAAATGTAGAGGACGCCGCACTTTGTCTTGAAGTTATACAGGGACACGACGCCAAGGACGATACAAGTGCAAAGGTGGAGTACCAAGAGTATATGGATGACTTAAAAAATGGTGTAAAAGGGATGAAAATTGCTGTTGCAAAAGAGTTCTTCAAAGAAGGGCTTGATCCTAAGATAGAAAAAGCTTTCAGCGAAAGCTTGGAGAAGTTTAAAGAGTTAGGTGCCGAGGTGGAATACATCTCCATGCCTATAACGGCTGAAGGGCTTTCTCCTTACTACATAATATCTTCCGCTGAGGCAAGCTCAAACTTGGCTAGGTTTGACGGTGTAAGATATGGGTACAGAACAAAAAATTTCACTGATATAGGTGAATTAATGGAAAATACAAGAACCGAGGCGTTTGGTAAAGAGGTAAAAAGAAGGATAATGCTTGGAACATACGCACTTTCTTCAGGATATTATGATGCGTACTACAAAAGGGCGCTTAAGCTGAAGAAAAAGATAACCAAACAGTACCAGGATATATTTGAAAGATATGACCTGATACTCAGCCCGACTTCACCTGTGCTTCCGTTTAAAATAGGGGAAAAGACAGAAAATCCTCTTGAGATGTACCTGGCTGACATATACACAGTAAATATAAACATCGCAGGAGTCCCTGCTATATCGGTACCATGCGGCGAGGACGAAAACGGGTTGCCTATAGGAGTGCAAATCATAGGCCCTCATTTCGGGGAGAAAAAGGTGCTACAGGCAGCAAAAGCATTTGAGGGGGTGTGCTAGATGGCAAGTTATGAGACTATAATAGGACTAGAGATACACGTTGAGTTAAAGACAAATACAAAAATTTTCTGTAACTGTTCTACAGAGTTCGGAGCAGAACCAAATGCAAATACCTGTCCGGTATGCCTTGGTTTGCCTGGTACGCTTCCAGTTATAAATGAGGAAGTTGTTAATATGGCTGTTAAGGCCGGCCTTGCTATAAACTGTGATATAAACCAGCTTAACAAATTTGACAGAAAAAACTATTTTTATCCAGATCTTCCAAAAGCATACCAAATATCACAGTTTGACATGCCTATATGTATTGATGGACATGTAGATATAGATACAGAAGGTGGAAAGAAAAGAATAAGGATAAACAGAATACATATGGAAGAGGATGCCGGGAAACTTGTACATATGGAATATGAACCTTTTACACTTATAGACTACAACAGGGTAGGGGTACCTCTTATTGAGATAGTAACTGAGCCGGACATACGTTCTATAGAAGAAGCTATAACTTTTTTGAAAACTCTTAAGAGTATATTGGAGTATTCTGAGGTTTCAGACGTTAAAATGGAGCAGGGGTCTCTTAGATGCGACGCCAATATTTCACTTAGAAAAGTTGGGGATACAAAATTAAATACCAGAGTGGAGATCAAAAACTTGAACTCGTTTAAAGAGCTTCAGAGAGCTCTTGAAAAAGAAGAAAAAAGACAAAAGGAACTCTACATTTACGGCGAGGAGTATAAAATAGTACAGGAAACAAGACGTTGGGATGCTGCGAAGGGTAAAACCATACCAATGAGGAGTAAAGAGGAAGCCCACGATTACAGATACTTCCCTGAGCCGGACATCACACCACTGTATGTAGAAGACAGCATATTAAAAAATGCAAAAGAAACACTTCCAGAGCTTCCGCAGCAGAAGAGAGAGAGATTTTTAAAAGAGTACGGGATAAACGAGGAAGAAGTGGATATTCTAATCGGTGACAAAGACATGTCAGGATACTACGAGGAGCTTGTTATGGCAAGTGGAGATGCTAAAAGTGCATGCAACTGGATGTTAAGAGACGTGGTTAGGATATTAAATGAACAAAAAATAGAGTTTAAAGAGTTCCCGGTGTCGTCTAAAAATCTTGGGTCAATGATCAAGATGGCGAAAAGCGGAAAAATAAACAGCAGTGCCGCTACAAAAGTTTTCGACGAGATGGTGGCAACAGGGAAAACTCCTGAAACCATCGTTGAAGAAAAGGGGCTTGTGCAGGTAAATGATACTAGTGCTATAGAAGCTATAGTAGAACAAGTTTTAGCTGACAACCAAAACGTAGTTGAGCAGTTCAAGTCAGGTAATGAGAAAGTAAAAGGATTCCTTATTGGGCAGATCATGAAGCTGTCTAAAGGGAAAGCAAATCCTAAAATTGCATCGGATATACTAGACTCTAAACTTAGCCGTTAACCGAAAGGTTGACGGCCTTTTTATTTAGGCTTAAAAATTATAAAATTTAAAATACTGTTTTGAGTTGTCGGGAGTAAATAAGGAACCTAAAAAAGCGATAGTAGATAATAGACTTTGACAAAATTTTTAGGCAATGTTATAATCTAAAAAATAATTTATTGAATTTTTAAGGAGGGCATGGTATGTCGAAAGCAGTAGAATTTCACACAATGGGATACAATTGTGCAGAAGCGGTTATCAAGGCTTTGAATGAGGAGAATAATACTAACATTCCATCTTCTATGGCAACACCTTTCGGTGGAGGTATGTCTGTTGGATCCACTTGCGGAGCAATTACAGGAGCTATGATAGCCTTAGGCGCACTTAGGGGAAGAGAGGACCTGGAAGGGTCTAACGAGTCTAGAGTGATAGGCAGAAATATAATGAAACAGGTAAATGAAAAGTACGGAACTTTTGAATGTGTGGAATTAAAGAAAAATGGGGTTTCTTGTAAAGAGATAATAGCTAATGTATATGATATACTTAAAGAAAACGTATAGGTAATAAAAAAGAGCTGGTGGTCAGCTCTTTTTTTGTTTCATGGCTGTGAAACATACTTTGCTTTATTTTAAAAATCCTCTTGCAAATTTCAGCTGGAATCTGCTTATAAAAATGCAATCTTAAAAAATCGTCTAGGAGGTAAGATTGACATTGCTAGTTAAAAGCAAGAGGATTTTAAAAACCATCTTCTATCAAATCGACAAATAGTTTTGTTATGCTGGTCTTCGACAATTTCCCAACTATCTTTTGCCTGGTCATCCCTTCGGCATCCTTCTCATTTTCTACCACTGGAATAGAGTCGATTTCATGGCTAAGTAATTTTTTTGCTATTGCCGAAATACTATCCCCTTTATAACAGTAGATTATATTGGGCATCCTAGTCATTATAACCCCTATGGGCATTTTGTTCAAATCCCTGCCTGTAACTGAGTACTTTAAGAGGTCTTTTCTGGAAGCCACACCAGATAAGTAACCGTTATTGGTGATGAAGATACTGCTGCTGTCATCTAGTGACATCCCTATTATAGCATCGTATATACTAGTTTCCTCTGACAGTATGAAAGGCTTTCTCATATAGCTGGAAACTTTGAAGTCTTTAATGGGTTTGCTGTTTTCGATACCCTTTCCTAAATACGAGTATCCCTTCTTGGGTTTTGCGGTCAGTATTTTTTTTGAAGTTAGTATAGAAAAATCTGTCCTTAAGGCGGTTCTTGTGAGTCCCAAGGATTTTGCGATGTTTTCACCGGTTATTACCCCGTGTTCTTTAACTATTTGTACGATTTTTTGCTGTCTTTCAGTCAGTTTTATAGATACCACCTCATTCTGATTGAATAAAACCGATTAAAACTTAAATAGTACACTTTTTCGTTTGATGTAATTATACAAAAAAAAAATCTAAAATGCAAGGAAAATTACACCTTAAAGGGATAAAAAAATAACCATGTGCATATAAAAATTCTCAAAACTATAAAAGTTCATAAAAGTCAATGCCTGTAAACCCAAGAATAGCTACAATTGACTTAATAGGTATTGGAAGAGAAAAGATTAAAAAATGCACAAACATTTTTTGAAGAATATTCTTAAAAAACTTGAACTGTTAAATTAATATGAAAAATTGAAAAGAAACAATTCAAACTTTTTATTAGTGTACACAAATAAAAAAGACAGCGAAAAGCTGTCTAATAAGTGCTAAAACCACTCCACTCCTGAAACCTGTACAAAAAATACTTGAAACTGATCTCCTGGGGACCTTCGCTGTATTCTAACGTATATAGTCCACCGTTATTTTGCCAAATCCTATCGAAATAATGATTTACATCCAAAGAAAATTTAGAATTTTGAGGTGCTACAATCTTGAAATTAGCTTCAAGGTTGTAGTCTCTTATGTTCCTTTTGGTGAAATTTGCCGAACCACCTATCACGACTGTTTCTTCAGGAAAATTTAGTATGGCCATTTTGGAATGGAACTGCTCCCCGTTTGTTTTGTACCATTTGAGCTGGATTTTATTATTTGATTTTTTCAGAAGTTCTTTGGCCACTACCCTGTTGGGTATGCCATTCTTTTTTCTGCCGAAAGCGTCTTTATTTAAATCTAAGACTATGCTTACTTCAGTACCGCGCTTAGATGCATCTATAAGGTCGTTTATTACGTCTCTGTCGGAAAGATAGAATACGCCGATCTTTATAGAATCTCCTATACCGGTTTTTTGGATTTCGCTGCTTAGCTGCCCCCCTATCTTCCCCTCTGTAATAAGTGAAATTTGAATTTCACCGTTTTCTTTTGTATACTCTTTCTCCTCTATTTCTATGCTACTGCTGGAAAATTCCGCTACAGCTTTTTCACTGTAAACTGCTTCATTTATAATCGGTCCTGAAGCCTCAAAAGCTATGTTGGAGTGGTAGGCGCTGGCGTCATGTGGGTTTGATGACGACACCATTACTTTTTTTTCTGAGATTATTACTTTTCTGTGGTTTGCTTTGAAGTTTAAAAGCTTCAGATATGACCTCAGGGTAACGCGGGGTGAATCCGGACTAAAAGGGTTTGGCAGCCATCCAATGCCTTCCGTACCAAACCAGCTGAATATAGGTTTCCATATGATGGAATAGGTAGGATTTGAATCAGGAAGTTTTGAAAGATCAGTGATTATGACCTCTATGCCGTTTTCACGCAACCTCTCAAATTCGTTGGAGTAATAAGAACCGTAAAAAGTATTTACTTCGTCACTTATAACATATATGGGTATGCCGGACCTGCTTTTCTTTTTTATCAAAGCGGAGGTCAATTTTTCAGACAACTTAGGATAGCTGTACTCCCTGCTGTAATCGCTGTTGTACAAGAAAAAGTCCACTATGATAAACTCTTCGGCTTCATCTATTATCTTTAGCATATTATCGAAGATATTCTGTTCGTGTACCACTACACCGTCTTTTTCATAAGTTAAGTCGTATATAAAATTTACCCTGTCCGCTCGGTGCAATGTACTCTTCATGGAAGCCCCATTAGGGAGCTTCTTGCACGAAACCAAAAATAGAAGTGGCAGTGCAATAAAAAAAAATTTGAATAACACCATTTTTTTCTCCTTATCGCAAATATGATATATGATACGATTATACTAAAAAAAAACAAAAAATAGAAGGAGTTTGAGAATTTTGTTTCCTAAATCAACTAGAGAGAATATATTCAAAGTGAGGGTAGTCTTCGAAAAAGGTTAAAGTATTGAATTGATTTAAAATCATAGAAATAGAAAAACATTTTTTTAGTCACGAATTGCACGAATGGACATGAATAAAAAATCAAATAAAATGATATTTTGGACACAGAGTTCCACAGAGAAAAAAAGAAGCTTTTAGGTACAATAGAGCTTTACTAAATCGCTTGAATAATTCGTGTGATCCGTGAAGATTCGTGACAAAAATTATTTTTATTTTAGGTATTGTTTCTGCGTGATTTATTTTTAAATTCTTTGTGACCAAAAAAGATTTTGTAGATCAATTTAATAATTTATCAATAATACGAGCTGTTACTTAAATTATTAGTAAAAAATGTTTTACATATGAAGTATTTGAATATATAATGTAGATATTATATTAATGGTGAGACATAGGGAGGGGTTATGAAGCTATTTTTTATCTCCGATATACACGGTTCAAAAGTCTGCTTGGAAAAAGCCATGGAGTGTTTTGAAAAAGAGAGTGCTGACCAGCTACTTATACTTGGCGACCAGCTTTACCACGGACCGAGGAATCAGCTACCTGAAGGATATGACCCACAAGGGGTGGCTGAAATCTTGAACTCATACAAGGAGAAGATAATTGCAGTAAGGGGGAACTGCGACAGTGAAGTGGACCAGATGATACTTGAGTATCCTATGATGTCAGACAACAGCTATTTACTGTTGGACGGCAGAAAATTTTTTCTAGCGCACGGCCATATGGAGCAGCCAAAAAATCTGCTTAGAGACTGTGTTTATGCACAGGGGCATACCCATGTGCCGGTTATAGAAGAAAGGAAAGGCGTGTATTTTTTTAACCCGGGTTCAATATCACTCCCGAAGAGTTCATTCGAAAACTCTTATGGTGTTTATAGCGAAGAAACCCTTTTCGTAAGAAACTTTAATGGCGACACTATACTTGAAAAAAAATTAAAATAAAAGATGGAGGGATCCGAAATGTCGTTTGACAAAAATTGTTTTTACTGCACTAAGAGCGAGCCTTTAAACACACTTATGATAGAGGTGTGTAAACTTGGAGTTTCCACTCTTTACCTCATGAGGGACCAGACACATATGGGGAGGTGCGTGGTGGCTTTAAATGACCACAAAAGAGAGATATTTGAGTTAGAAGACGTTGAACGTCAAAAGTACTTTCAGGATATATCTAAGGTAGCAGCTGCAATAAGTAAATTGTTTTCTCCAAAAAAAATTAACTACGCTTCTTATGGAGACGTAGTGGATCACCTTCATTTCCACATAGTACCAAAATATATGGACGGAGCTGAGTGGGGAGAACCTTTTAAAGTTGGGCGTGATGACAAAACTATACTGAGTGATGCTGAATATAAGGATAGAGTTGAAAAAATAAAAGCTGAACTTGTAAAGTAAAGAGCTCGTTATAAGGAAAACTGGCATGTATATTTAAGGTAACACCAGGTAAAATCATAAACGATTCATGAGGAACCTTTCCAGAATTTTATGGTTTCGCATACGGTACAGGCTGGCACGGAAAGTGTCAGTTATTTCGGAAATGGCTAGCCTGAGCCAGCTGAGGAGGAAGAGTAACTCGAGATAAGGGATTATTAATTAACTTGTAATGTTATACTGGTCTTATTTTAATTTGATTTTAATGTGTTTGTGCTAATATAACTAAATATTTGAAAAGTATTATAAATTATATAAGCAATGGTAAATGAAATTTGGAGGTGCTTTAATTAATGGGGAAGTTCAAGGCAATAGTTGCTGAGAAAATGGATGATGCAGGAATTGAGCTTTTAAAACAAGAGCTAGACGTTGATGTACGTATCGGGATAAGCCGTGGGGAGCTTTTAGAGATAATTGATCAATATGATGCTCTGCTTGTCAGAAGTGCTACAATGGTTGACGGCGAGTTGTTAGACAAGGGGAAAAATCTAAAAATAGTTGGACGTGCTGGAAACGGAACTGACAATATAGACATCCACGAGGCTACAAAAAGGGGTGTAATCGCTGCAAATACTCCACACAGTAACACAATCTCGGCTTGTGAACTAGGAATTGCTCTTATGCTTGCTTGTGCAAGAGATGTATCTTATGCTGACAAAGACATGAAAGCAGGAAACTGGAGCAGAAACTCTCTAGAAGGAGTTGAACTATACAATAAAACTTTAGGTATAATTGGACTTGGTAGAATAGGTTCACTTATGGCTACAAGAATGAAAGCGTTCGGAATGAATGTAATCGCATACGATCCATATATATCTGATGAAAGATTCAAAAGATTCGGTGTAGAAAAAATCGAAGAACTAGAAGAATTAGTTAAAAGATCGGATATAATAACAGTTCACACACCTAGAACTGAAGAGACAATAGGAATGATAAGCTACAAAGAAATCGAACTAATGAAAGATAACGTTATAATAGTAAACGTTGCAAGGGGTAAAATCGTAGATGAAGAAGCGCTTTACCACGGTCTAAAAAGTGGAAAGGTAAGGGCAGCGGGAATAGACGTACATGCTGTAGAACCTAGACACGAGAGTCCGCTATATGAGTTTGATAACTTCATAGCAACACCTCATATCGGCGCAAACACTGCTGATGCTCAGAAAAATGTTGGTATAGCAATAGCACAGCAAGTTATAAACGCATTAAAAGGTGAAATTGTACCTAATGCTGTAAACCTTCCTGCTATGGAAAGGGAAGAACTAAAAGAGATGAAACCTTACATAGAGCTTATGGAGAACCTAGGTAAAGTTTATTACCAACTTCATAAAGAACCTGTTAAATTTGTGGAGATAAGCTACTGGGGAGATGTATCTTCTAACGATACAAATATGGTAAACATAGCGTTTACAAAGGGCCTTTTAGAGCCAGTTTTAAAAGAAGGAATCAACTATGTAAATGCCATGGTTATGGCTGATCAAGCTGGTATCTCTGTTAAAGAGAAAAAGTTTGATGAAAACTACAACAACTACTCAAACTACGTGGGTGTAAAGGTAACTAACAACAAAAATGAAGTATTTACCATATCAGGTACAATAGCTTCAAATGGTCAAGGAAAACTAATCGAACTAGAAGGTTTTGAGATAGATGTTACGCCTAGCGAGTATATGCTTTTCATCAAAAATAAAGATGTTCCTGGAGTAATAGGTCAAGTTGGAACTCTTGTTGGAGAAGAAGCTATCAATGTGGCTACAATGCATGTTGGTAGAAAAATAAAAGGTGAAAACGCTATTATGATACTTACAATAGATAGTGAAGTAACTAAAGAAACTCTTGCTAAGTTTAAAGAAAAAGACAGTATAATTTCTGCTAAGAGTGTAGTTCTTTAATAAATGTAAAAGTCGTGGAAGTCCTAACGGGCTTCCATTATTTTAGAAAGAGGTGGATTTATGCAATTTGGATACGCAGCTTCTGCAGGTGAAAAAGATATCTTTGATGCCATAAAATATGCCAGCGAAAATGGTTTTTCATCTGTGGAGTTAAATGTTAATATGCCAATATTTTTTCCTGAAAATTTCACACCGGAGCAGAGGGAAGAGGTTGCAAAGCATAAACTTGAACTAGGTGTGGACATCACACTGCACGCCCCAGAAGACCTTACCCTTCTTCAACTGCAAAAAAGCATAAGAAAGGCCACTATGGAGAGGTTTAAAGAGGTACTCGACTTTGCCGGCGACATAGGTGCCAGCCGTGTCACTATGCACGTAGGACCTGCTGTTTGCTTTACACTAACTGACAGAAAGTCTTACCTAGACGAAATATATTATGACGAATACAAGGATATTTTGAAAAGCTCTTTAAACGAGCTGGCAGATTATTCAGCGGGAAAGACAATGCTTTGCATAGAAAACTCTGGCAGGTTTCCTGAGAGGCTTGTGCAGGATACCCTTGAAGAGGTGCTAGAAGAAAACAAAAACCTGTTTCTTACATGGGATATAGGTCATTCCTATAAAAATGAGTACAATGAGGTACAATTTTTTGAGAAGCATTTGGACAGGATCAAGACCTGCCATGTCCACGACAACAATGGGAAAAGCGACCACCAGATAATAGGAGAAGGCGACGTTGACTTTAAAAAACATTTCAATCTTATGGGAAAAGAAGGGGTTTCATACATAATAGAGGTTAGACCTCGTGAAAATGCTCTTAAATCTCTAAAGAGATTAGAAGAAATACTAGGTAGCTAAATGTTATACAGCGTAGCAGATACTTATATTTAAATTTATTTAAGAAAGGTATTAGATGGCAATGATTATTTCGAAGTGCAAGCCTGTTTTTTTATTAATAATTGTCTTCATATTTTCTGCTTGTGGTTTTAACAAGGTAAAAAAAGATAGCATTATAAGGATAGGGGTTTCAATTGCTACTTATGAAGACGAGTTCCACCACTCCGTCATAAAAGGGATAAGAGAAGCAGCTGAACTTTCTGAATATAAGATAGAACTCACATTTGTAGATGCAGAAAGAGACATAAAAAAACAGATAACACAGGTGAAGGATTTCATAGATAAAAAAATGGATGCTGTAATAGTAATCCCGGTAAATAGTGAAGAGTCAGGCCCGTTATCTAATATGTGTTTGGATGCTAAGATGAAGCTCGTGTACCTTAATATCAAGCCGGAGAAGATTCCTGATGGGGTTTACTATGTTGGACCCCAGGAGGATGAAGAAGGTAGAATTCAGATGGAGTATGCCGCAGAGAAGCTAAATGGCAAGGGAAATATAGGAATACTCGTGGGGAGTTTGAATCACCATGCAGCTATAGAAAGGATGGAGGGTATAGAAGAGGTACTCGCTAAATATCCTGATATAAAAATGGTGAAAAAGCAGACAGCACAGTTTAACAGGGAAATGGCAAAATATGTAGTTGAAAATTGGATAGACTCGGGACTAGAACTAGACGCAATCCTTGCAAACAATGATGAGATGGCCATAGGGGCCATAAGGGCTTTGGAGGAAAAAGGGATTTTGAATAAGGTATATGTATTTGGAGTGGATGGAACTAATTATGGAATACAAGAACTTCGAAATGGTAATTTAGAGGCTACGGTATTTCAAAATGGGACAGCCCAAGGTGAAATGGCAGTAAAAGTGGTTTTAAATCTTATGGAAAAGAAAAAGATAGATGTTGAAACCCTCATCGGACCTGAACTGCTTACAATTGAAAATTACAAAAAGATCCTTTAAAATCAAGTTTTTTAAAAAATAAAAGAGCATTCGGATAAATTCCCGAATGCTCTTTTATTTTAAGCCATATATTTAAAGCAGATTTATAAATCTATTGATACATATTTTACTTCTAAAAAGGCTTCTATTCCATAGTGGCCGCCCTCACGGCCGAGTCCACTATCTTTAAAACCTCCAAATGGAGTCTGGGCAGTTGACGGCGCTCCGTCATTTAGTCCAACAATACCATATTCCAAGGCTTCGGACATCTTTATTCCCCTAGAAAGAGATTCGGTGTACACAGAGGCCGCCAAACCGTAATTTGTGTTATTTGCCGCTTTTGTTATCTCTTCTTCGGTTTTGAAGGAGATCACAGGAATGATAGGGCCAAAGGTTTCTTCATTCATTATTAGCATATCTTCTGTAAGATTAGAGAGTATAGTAGGGTGGAAAAAATATCCGGCATCTTCTACTTCTGCACTGTGAAACCCGTTTCCACCAAAAAGAACCTCCCCACCTCTTGACACTGCATCTTCTATATGCCTGCTTATCTTTTCATAACTTTTTTTGTCTATAACTGGTCCTAGATCGACCTCTTCTTCAGTGCCGTTACCAACCTTTAATCCAGCCAACATTGATTTCAACTTTCCTATGAAGGTATTAAAGATTTTTTCGTGTACATAAAAACGGTTTGAAGCTATGCAGGTCTGACCGCAGTTTCTGAATTTAGATACCATGGCTCCCTCTACGGCCTTGTCTAGGTCAGCGTCATCGAATACAATAAACGGCGCATGACCTCCTAATTCAAGCGACAGACGTTTGACGCTATTAGAAGCTTGAGCCATTAGTTTTTTACCTACGCCGGTAGAACCGGTAAAGGTTATTTTCCTAACCCGTTTGTCTTCCATAAGAGCAGCCCCTATTTCCTCGGCATTTCCTGTTAACAGATTTGCTACACCCTTTGGAAAACCGGCTTTTTCCAGTAGTTCAAACAGCTTTATAGCTGTAAGTGGAGTCTGTGGAGACGGTTTAGCGACAACAGTACAACCAGAAGCCAAAGCAGGGGCAAGCTTTCTGGCGATCATTGCCGCTGGGAAATTCCAGGGAGTTATGGCCCCGACTACTCCCACGGGCTGTTTTGTGACTAGTATTCTTTTATCTGTTTTCCAAGCTGGGATAGTTTCATCATAAACCCTTTTGGCTTCACTCCACAAAACTCGCGGCATACATCACCTCGGCCTCAGCCTCTTGAAGCGGTTTTCCCTGCTCAGACGTCATTATTTTAGCTATCTCTTTTTTCTCGGAAACTATAAGCTCAAACCATTTTTTTAACAGCTCGGAACGGACGTTAGCTGTGGACTTTGACCACAGTTTAAAGGCTTTGTCGGCAGCTTCAATAGAATTTTGTGTATCGGCATTACACACGTTTGGCACTGAACCCAAAATCTCGCTAGTGGCAGGGTTTCTTACTAAAAAAGTACTTCCAGTGGATGCCGCTACCCACTCCCCATCAATAAACATCTTATATTTTTTCATTAAGGCCTCCTTTTTCTCAAAAATATAAGCAAGCTATTGCTATAATAAGTTTATCATTTTTACATGTAATCTTCAATGCAAAGATTCTCAATAGTAGTGAGCGTTGGCCATAAACTGTTACAAAAAAAGCACGCAGTCATAAAAGTTCAAAAAATGTTTTGTATTTACACTAAATGAGTTGACAAAATAATCAAAATATAATATTGTTTTACCTGTGCACGCGTGATGGCGGTATAGCTAAATTTAAATATGTGAGGACGGTAGGTAATGATAAAGAGCATAAAAGATATGTGTAAAATAGTTATTTTGTTTTTTGCTTTGGGTCTGTTCACTCTTTTTACAGGGTAAGTTTTGGGGGAAATCCAGCAAACGAGTACGGCTTCCAGCTAGAGCCTACTAGTTCTATGGATGACGAGCCCTTTATTTAGCTGCAAAAACTGTTAGAATAAACAAAAAAGGTTGGCTTAAATGCCATACCTATCAAGCTAAGCTTTGAATTTAATAGAATTTGTGCTAAAACCTTCTTCAAGGACTACTTGAAGGAGGTTTTTCTTTTGGGAAACAGACAAATCAGAACAAAATTTTTAAATTACTTTTCGGAAAAAAATATTGAACAAATTGCCAGGTATTCTAAATTCAAAATTAGGAATAGCGGCAAAATTTCTCCTCTTAACTTCATATCTTTAACTTGTTTCAGCTCCAATAATTTATGCACTTCATCCTTGGAAGAATTAAGCGCTGAACTTCTATTAAAGCAGAATATTAATATTTCTCCTCAAGCGCTTGATCAGAGGTTTAGCGAGGCTTCTGTAGAATTTCTTAAAAATATTTTCTTATCTCTTTGTAAAACACAAATATCCAATAAGTCTAAAGCCTTTAAAAATTATGGCTTCAGCAATATCTTTTTAATGGACTCTACTGAAATAAAATTGCCAAATAAATTAAAAAATAAGTATAAAGGTGCAAACAAATCTAATCCTGCTGTTTTAAAAATAAATCTTCTCCTTGAATTATTAGATTATTCTTTTAAGAACACTGTTTTATCTACGGGAACTAAAAATGAGCAAAATTTTTCTAAATATGTCTACGATAAATTAGTTACAGATTCCTTAGTTTTAAAAGATTTAGGGTACTTTAAATTTGATGACTTCAATGAGATTGAAAGCAGAAACAGCTCTTTTGTTTCTCGTTTGAAAGCCGGAACAAGGTTATTTGCTTTAAACCCTAATCCTCAGTACTCACCAAAGGGAAAACTACTAAAAAAGACGAAGTATTTGGTAACAAATGCTGGAGAGTTGGGAAAAGAACTAAAAGCAGGAGAGACTCAAGAATATGAATTTCTAGTCGGAAGCCATGACGACAAGAGGCCTTTTAGGGTAATCCTAACTAAATTGGACAAAGAGACTTCTAATAAAAAAGTACAAAAGATAGAAGAAAGAGAAAGAAGGAATGAGCACTGCGCAAAGCACGCAAGAAGTTCTGCTGAAATTACTGGATATATTACTAATCTTTGGGGATTCAATCCTTCTGAAATCATCGAAATATATAAATTGAGATGGCAAATTGAATTGCTGTTTAAAATTTTTAAGTCTGATTTTAAACTAGATAAACTAAAAGACTTGAAAGTAGAAAGAATAGAGACTCACATATATGCCACTTTAATTAGAATGCTTCTTTTAATGGAGATTACAAAGGGTATCAATGGAGGATACTCAAAAGAAATGAGTATAAGGCGAGTAATAAAAAGCTCGTTGGGGGTTTTGACTGATTTCATGGAAACTTTGAAATCTAAAAAGCGTTTCATGCGCTTGACTTCAAAATTAAAAAAAATTATTGATTCTAAAATAAAAAAAGTTCCCAGCAAATAATCACCGAGAACACCGCTGATAATAGAATAAACTTTTTTAGCCATTTTTGCAAGTGGTTTTTTGTAGTTTGAAAATTTAGCTTTAAAATTAAAATAGGAACCTAACTATATAAAAGTTAGGTTCCTAAAATTTCTTAGCTTGATAGGTATGGCTTAAATGCCAACCTTTTTATATTATCAATCTTTTATCACCTAAAATTTCAGCTTCGTACGGATTGTGTGTCACGAGTATTATACTCATGTCAAAATCCTCTTTTAACTTGATAAACTCGTCATATACTATTTTCTTTGTACCTTGGTCCAGTGCTGAAAAAGGCTCGTCTAACAGCAAAACATCAGGTTTTGTGGCAAGAGCTCTTACAAGTGCCACCCTCTGCTTCTCGCCACCAGAAATTTGAGAAGGATACCTTTTCTCAAGATGTTTAATTCTGAGAGTTTCCATCAAGTAGCCTACATAATCAGCATTTTTTATCCCCCTGCATTTCATGCCAAAGGATATGTTCTCTCTGACGCTCATATGCGGAAAGAGCGCGTAATTTTGGAAGACGTAGCCTATATTCCTGTTTCTCGTTTCGGTGTTTATCTTGTTTTCGCTGCAGTAAATCAGATTTTCATTTATTGAAATTTTACCAGAATCGGGCTCTCTTAATCCGGAAATACACTCTAAAAGGGTTGTTTTTCCAGCGCCAGATGAACCTTGTATGGCAAGCACCTCTTTGCCCACAGAAAACTCGATATTCAGATTTGAATTGTACATCTCCTTATATAATTTTACTTCCAACATTTTCCTCACCTCAATGCTTTTTTTTCTTTTTATTCCATATGTTCAATCCGTAAACGACTATAAAACTAAACACGACAACTATAGTCACCAATGTGTTTGCAGTTTTCATATCCCCGCTATCAACCGCAAAATATATAGCTATGGGAATAGTCTGGGTTTTTCCTGGTATATTTCCTGCAACCATTAACGTAGCACCAAATTCCCCAAGGGCTCTGGTAAAAGAGAGCACCAAACCGCTTATTATACCAGGGAATGCTAGAGGAACCCCTATCTTCCAAAATATAACCTTTTCGGTGGCCCCAAGGGTTTTTGCTGCCTTCTCGTAAACCATGTCTATGTTAGAAAATGCAGCCTTGCAACTTTGGTACATGAGTGGCAGTGACACGACAAATGCGGCCACGCAGGCAGCTTTCCAAGTAAAAATAAGGCTTGTACCGAAAAGTTTGTATATTAATTTTCCAAGTAAACCGTTTTTCCCTATAAACATTAGTAGTGCATACCCTGTTACAGATGGAGGAAGGACCATCGGTAGGGTGATAAGACCCTCCCAGAATTCTTTCCCCACGAATTCGTATTTTGTAAAAAGCCAGGCAAGCAGGACCCCTATAAACATGGTGAATACAGTGGAAAAAAAAGCTACTTTAAGTGAGATCAGTATTGGCGTAAACATTTTAAAAACCACCTAACTAAATTTCAAATTTATATTTCTCTACAACCTTTTTAACGTCTCCTCTTTTGGAAAAAGCAATAAAGAGTTTTGCTAGTTCAGTATTTTCGCTGCTTTTGATTACAGCCACAGGATAGACGATAGGTTTATGTGACTCAGGATCTAGCTGTTGGATGGTGATACTGTTTTTAAGAAGTGCGGCGTCTGATTTGTACACTATACCTGCGTCGACTTCTCCCGATTCCACATAGGAAACAACCTGTTTTACATTTTTCGCAAATATCACCTTGTCTTCTATGCCTTCCCAGACGTTGTAATACTCCAGACTTTCCTTAGCGTATCTACCTGCGGGGACAGATCTAGGTTCCCCGATACTCACCTTAACATCATATTTTTGCAGGTCTTCTAGAGAGCTCACCATACCCTCGCTATCCTTAGAAACAATCAGGACAAGCTGGTTTTTCAGAAGATCGATCCTGCTACTTTCTAAAATAAGCCCCTTTTCTGCCAGTGTGTCCATTTTTGCACTGCTTGCTGATATGAAAATGTCAACAGGCGCCCCCTCCTCTATCTGTTTCTGCAGTGTCCCGGAGGAAGCGAGGTTCACAGTTAGAGTTGACCCGTACGCCTCTTCAAACATAGGCTTTACTTCTCCCATAAGCTCTGTTAAACTGGCAGCTGCCGATACAGTGAGTTCTTTGTTTCCGACGCTATGCCCACCGCATCCTAGGAATAGAGTTGTAACTGCAGTAAGAAGCATGAGCTTCCATTTTTTTATCATAACCCTCACCTCCTACTTTGACTTAAAAAGATACAAGTTTTTATTTTGGTGAAAGAACAATCCCTATATCTTCCCAATCAAGGTTTATTTTGTATAGCACGCTGTCTACATTTACAGTTTTATCTATGGATGACACATCTTCTAGGTCTCTAAGCTTAACTACAACCCTGTCCTTATTATTTTTCCCCTGTTTATTTTTTTTGTTTTTGCATTTGTATTTTTCCAATACCTGTTCATCTGATTCAAGTTCTTTTATGGAGATGTCCAGAAATTTGTTTTCTTCTTTTTCCAGGTCACCTTCTACATTTTTTAGTATGCCTTTTATTAGTTTTTGTGAGTTTAAAAAATATATATTTATCCTTTGATGTTTCGCTTCTTTTAGATCGGCCATAAATTCTTTTAGTTCCATTTTAATCATCTCCTTTAAGGTTAATTAATTACAAGGAATTTCATCGGCTTCAAATTTTTTAAATGCCTCTGAAAATTCAACATTAAAAATTTCCATAAGATATGAGTTTAAAAGCTTCAGGTCATTTTTGGTAAATTCATCTTCTTTGAATTTATCAGAAAACATAACAAATATTTCTAGAAGGTATTCATTTAAGAAAAAGCTGGTGAAAGAAAAGTAATAAAAAAGATTGAAAGGATCACCAGATACTTCTTTTATTTTTTGTACTACTTCATCAGGATTAAAGGCTAGCCGTAATTTTGTTTTATGCTTTTTCAGTGCGTTTATACCCAGTTCCTTTTTATCGGCAAACTTTTTATCGTAATATTTTATAAAGTCACCCTTCCCGTCTAGAACATAGTTATAACAATCGTCCATCATAAGTTGTAGAAAATAAAGCTCTTTTTCAAAATACTCCAGATCCTTTTCCAAAAATATCTCTTCGTAAAAATCCTTGATTTTCTTAGAAAGATAAAGCGGGAATTCCTCTCGTATATCATCGAAAACTTTTAGTATTTTGTGTACATCGTAAAAATCTGGCATGTCATAATTTTTATTTGAAATTTCTATAGTATACATAGTTACCCTCCTTATATATTATGTTATCAGGTATGCTCAGTGCGTTTTTTCTCCTTTTTTTAGCGGATATGAACCTATCTACACCCGAAAACTCAAAAGTTTTTTCTTTATTTGCAGATGCCTTGTCCCTAAGTTTGTGCGAACAAGCTTCTGAGATGCCATTTTTTATATAAAACAACATATAGCTCACCCCTTACTTTAACTTCCAAATTGGGCTTTCGCCGTATGAAGTAGCCACTGTTTTTTCGGTCACATGAAAGTAATCCGTTTCATTTAATAGGAAGTCCACAAGTTTCATATACATATCCCAGTTATTTAAGACGAATTCATCATCATTTAGATCTACTCCGGGTATGTGTTGTGAAAGAGTGGCGAACGGAAAAGCTATTTTTTCATTCTTCCTTTTTTTGATCCTCACGATCCTTCTGCCGTCCTCATAGCATTTGCTAAGATCAAACTCCAGGTCGCATTCAAGTCCTTCAAAATTAAACTTGAAAGGTTTTAAACATTTAAATTTATTATTCATAATAAACACCCCCTGTATAAATTTCTATATTCTTTTTATTTCTGCCGGTTTTTTAAAGAAAAGATTTGAAGTAGCCAAAAGAACTGTTTCTTCCCAACAAGTAAGTGCTTGTTTATCCTCTTGGATTCTACAACAAAGTTCTCCAGTACCTAGCAGATAAATTATCTAACATCATTATATTTACCAATTCTAAGAGCTTCTGCGAGAATTTTCTTGTTTAACAAAGTGCTAGGACTTTTTACAGATGCGCCCATCTTATATTAAAATTCAAAGCCCCTTTATAAAAAATTATCAACCTCCTCTACATCAAATAAGACTATACTATCTTTAGCATTATATAATGTAAAGGATAGTTTTTAGAACTATATACAAGTTTATATCTGTGGACTATACGTCCTCTTCTATAAGTTTTTCCGGCTTCTTGTCCTATATATAAAAAGACACAAAAAATACTTCCATCTACATCAATGAACTCAAGTAACCATGTACTTTATATATTTAATAGATATTTATTGATATGACCATTAAAGTGAGCAAAAAATATTAGAATGAATTATAAAGAATATTTTTGAGAATTTAAATAAAGTTTGGAAATAGAAAATGAATTTTGAATGTTTAGAAAAGAATTTTTCAAGATAGCTTTACTAGATAGTTACTATTTTGTTTAAAAAGTTTTGAAATTTTAGAAAATTAAAACTGTGTTGTGAATCGAGATATGAAAAGATTTAAAATGAAAATTACTTAGAATAGAAAAATTATATAGGAATAGTATAATCCATATTCAGTTAGATGTCAAATCTATTTTTGGTAGAATCGCCATTTTGGAGTATCCAGGATAAACCTTAAAAAAACCTTCAAAGTTTCTTAAAGTTATTTTTTAATTTTTTTTTAATCAAAAACGCGCACTAGAAATCCGATAATTATTTGACAAATAACTATAAAATAGTAAGAAAATATAAAAAACATAAATAAAAATGAATTTTCATGTCAATTAACTAAAAACGAAATCTGGACAAGAAAATCGAAACATTTACAATGAAATCTTTCTTGCGGATTCTAGTGAATTTAAAACAAAGATTAAAACGAATTAATCATAAAAAATACATGTTGACATTTTAATTTTTTCAAACTATAATTGTGACAACACTTGAGGGTGCTTACGGCGGGAGTCGAAAAAGCAAGCTTTCAAGAATTCCTTTCAAAAGAACCATCTATTCTGGATTAAGTTCCAACTATCCTGAGTTTATTTCTTAATATCTTAAATTTGAATTGAAATTCAAAGATTATTATTTTAAATTTACTAGTTTGCAACTAATTTATTCAGAAGCATGTCAAAACTATTTATTTTAATTCTAACTTTACAAGTATTGTATCCTTATTTTTTTAATTGTATTTACTACACCAACAATTTCAGTGCATATTAAACGTTAAAGAAATTGTGCAACTGAAAAACATTAAAAAAATAACGCTTGACAATTTGATCTGATTGAACTATACTTGTAACAACCGTTGAGGGTGCTCATGGCAAAGCCTGAAACAGTCAACTTTCAAAATCACTTTCTAATTCGAACTATCTGATTTAAATTCTAAATTACCTTTCTTTATTCTTAAACATTTCATTTTTAAAACCAGTAATTTTAAATCTAATCAGAAATTCAATTTTTTCAAATTTAATCCAGTTTACAATTTTTAATCTTTTTAACAATCTTAAAACATTTCTATTTAATTTTTTCAAACCTTATCTTTACATTACAATTACTTATTTCAAAACAATATTTTCCGAGATTAGTCTATTCTAAAACTAATTTATCTTACTTAAAACGATATTTTCTTAATATTATCACTTCATATTTAACTTTAAAAACATTCTTTTAATATTCTATCAAAATTTTTTAATTTTATTTGCAACAACTATCTAAAGCCACTTTAAAAACTGTTTTAACCAACTTAAAATTTACTGAAACAATTTAAAAACTAATCATACAATTAAAGTTCATCTAAAAGCAGTCTATGTTTATTATTCTTGGTAAATATTATTTAAAATAATTTTTATCTAGAGTAATAAAGTTACTCTAAAATATATTCCTAAAATTTAAGGGGGGGTTAAAAATGAGACAATTAGCAATCTATGGAAAAGGTGGTATAGGTAAATCTACTACCACTCAAAATACTGTTGGAGCATTGGCGGAAATGGGAAGAAAAATAATGGTTGTAGGGTGCGACCCTAAAGCGGATTCTACTAGACTACTTCTTGGAGGACTAGCACAAAAAACAGTTCTAGATACTCTTAGAGAAGAAGGAGAAGACATCGATCTAGACGATATCCTTAAAGTAGGATTTAAAGGGGTTAAATGTGTTGAATCTGGAGGTCCTAAGCCAGGTGTTGGATGTGCAGGTAGGGGGATAATCACTTCGATCTCTATGCTTGAGCAATTAGGTGCTTACGAAGACGATTTAGACTACGTTTTTTATGACGTACTAGGGGACGTTGTTTGTGGAGGATTTGCAATGCCTATCAGGGAAGGTAAAGCCGAAGAAGTTTACATAGTTGCTTCGGGAGAATACATGGCTCTTTACGCTGCAAATAACATCGCAACTTCTATTGCACAATACGGTAAACAAGGTAAAACAAGATTAGGTGGAATCATCTGTAACTCAAGAAAAGTTGACAAAGAGTTAGAGCTATTGACTGAGTTTGCTCAAGGTTTAGGAACTCAATTAATCCACTTCGTACCAAGAGACAACGTAGTGCAAAGAGCGGAAATACACAGAGACGTAGTTGTAAACTATGAGCCTGAGTGTACACAAGCTGAAGAGTACAGAAGTTTAGCAAAAGCAATCGACGACAACAAAATGCTTGTAATACCTACACCTCACACTATTGAAGAGTTAGAAAAACTAATGATGGATTACGGGTTCATGGACTAGGAGCTAGGCTCATATACTAATGAGAGTTAGCAGCTAGAAAAAATAAAATCTAGGAGGTAAGTAAAATTATGAAAATGATAAGAGCGATAGTTAGACCTGAAAAAGTGGATGCAGTGCTATTAGAACTAAGTGAAGCTGGTTTCCCTGCAGTTACAAAAATAGATGTAGTCGGAAGGGGTAAACAAAGAGGGGTAAAAGTAGGAGACGTACACTACGACGAACTTCCAAAAGAGTTAATCATGATGGTTGTGAAAAACGATGTAGACAAAGACGATGCAATAAAAGTAATAATGAAAGCTGCAAAATCTGGTAAAGAGGGAGCTTTTGGAGACGGTAAAATATTCGTAAATGATGTTGAAGAAGCATACACAATAAGCAGCGGTTCAAATACTCTTTAATGTCCGGATCAAATTCTAGGAGTGTATTTGGATATTATAAAAGGAGGGGCATGAGACAATGAAAGAAGTTATGGCTATAATACGTAGAAACATGGTAAACCAAACAAAAAATGCCTTGATGTTGGCAGGTATCGACTCAATTACTGCCCGTAAAGCTCAAGGAAGAGGAAAACAAAAAGTTGGTTTTGAGCTTATAAAAGATGTTATCGCAGGAGCAGAGATAAGTCCAGAAGTGGTTGACGCAATATCAGAACCACACAAACTTATAAGCAAAAGATTTTTTACAATTATTGTTCCAGACGATAAAGTGAAAACTGTTGTGGACACAATAATCAGCGTAAACAAAACAGGAAACCCTGGAGACGGAAAGATATTTGTTATGCCAATTGAAGAATCTATAAGAATCAGAACTGGCGAAACAGGAGAAACAACTATTTAATTAAGGGGGTGCGCAAAATGGCAAAAGATGCAAAAGAATTGTTGGAAAAGATGCTGGAATCTTATCCATCTAAAACAATGAAAAACAGAAAAAAACATATACTTATTAAAGAATCAGCTTTAGAGCATCAAGAGATAGAAGCTGACTCAAGAACAGTGCCAGGTATAATGACTAACAGAGGTTGTTGTTATGCAGGGTGTAAAGGGGTTGTAATCGGGCCTTTAAAAGATATGGTTCATATAACTCACGGTCCTATCGGATGTGCTTTCTACACTTGGGGGACAAGAAGAAACAAGGCTGTAACAGAACCTGGTGAGAAAAACTTCCTTAACTACTCTTTCTCTACAGATATGCAGGAAAGCGACATCGTATTCGGTGGGGAGCCAAAATTAGAAAAAGCTTGTGAAGAAGCTTATGAAATATTCAAACCAAACGCAATCTCTATTTCATCGACATGTCCAGTTGGACTTATAGGGGATGACGTTCATGCTGTAGCGAGAAGGGTTGAAGAAAAATTTGGAGTACCTACAATGGCATTCAGCTGTGAAGGATACAAAGGTGTCAGCCAATCAGCAGGTCACCATATTGCAAACAACAAACTTATGACTAAAGTTATAGGAGCTGGAAGTAAAGAAATAGAAGGTAAATTTAAAGTAAATCTTCTCGGTGAATACAATATCGGTGGGGATGGATGGGAAATAGGAAGGATCCTCGATAAAATTGGTTACACCGTGATAAGTGTTATGACTGGTGACGGAAGCTACGAAACTTTACAAGATGCTCATAAAGCTGACTTAAACCTTGTACAATGTCACAGATCTATAAACTACATCGCTGAGATGCTAGAAACTAAATACGGTGCACCTTGGTTGAAAGTTAACTTTATCGGAGTGCAAGGTACTATAGATTCTTTAAGAGATATGGCTACATACTTCGGAGACGAAGAGCTTATCGCTAAAACAGAAGAAGTTATAAAAGAAGAGCTTAAAGATATCAAAGAGGATATCGCTAAATACAAAGAACAATGCGACGGAAAAACAGCATTCCTATTCGTTGGTGGGTCAAGAGCACACCACTACCAAAACCTACTTGCTGAAATCGGTATCGAGACAATAGCTGCAGGATATGAGTTCGGTCATAGAGATGACTATGAAGGTAGAGAAGTTATACCTACAATCAAATCTAACGCAGACAACAAAAATATCGAAAGCATAACTGTAGACAAAGATGAAGAAAACTACAAATTATACCTTACTCCAGAAAAATATGAAGAGCTTAAAAAGGTGCTACCTCTAGGAGAGTACAAAGGTTTAATATATGATATGGCAGATGGAGCAGTTGTAGTGGACGACTTAAACCACTTCGAGACTGAAGAAATCATAAAAGCACTTAAACCGGACTTATTCTGTTCTGGTGTAAAAGATAAATATGTAGCTCATAAAATGGGGATCTTCGCTAAACAGTTACACTCATACGACTATAGCGGACCATATGCAGGATTTAAAGGAGCAGTTATTTTCGCAAGAGACGTTGCAGCTGGGTTAACTACACCAACTTGGAAATACATCACTGCACCTTGGAAAATAACTCCAGAATTAGAAGGAGAACTTGGAGGTGAATGCGCATGCTAGATTTAACACCAAAAAAAATCGAAGATAGAAAAGCGTTAACAATAAACCCGGCGAAAACTTGTCAACCAGTAGGGGCAATGTACGCTGCGTTAGGAATAAATGGATGTCTACCACACAGTCACGGATCACAAGGATGTTGTTCGTTCCACAGAATGCATCTAACTAGACACTTTAGAGACCCAGTAATGGCAACTACAAGTTCATTTACAGAGGGAGCATCAGTATTCGGTGGAGGATCAAACCTTAAAACAGCTCTTAAAAATATATTCTCTATATACGATCCTGAAATAGTTGCAGTACACACTACTTGTCTAAGTGAAACAATCGGTGACGACCTTAACACATTGATCTCAGAATCAGCTTCAGTTGTACCAGAAGGTAAAATGGTAATCCACACAAATACACCAAGTTATGTTGGATCACACATGACAGGATTCTCTAACATGGTAGCTTCTACAATAAACTACCTTGCTGAAGGTGAAGGAAAAGGATCAAACGGTAAGTTAAACATAATCCCTGGTTGGGTTAACCCAGGTGACATGACTGAATTAAAAAGTCTTTTAAACAAAATGGAAGTACCGTTTACTATACTTCCAGACACAAGCGGAGTTTTAGACTCACCTGCTACAAATACATTTGAAATGTACCCAAAAGGTGGAACTAAAATAGCAGATATAAAAGACTGCGGAAACTCAAAAGCTACTCTTGCATTAGGAAGCTTTGCTTCTGAAGCTGGTGCAGTTGCACTTGAGAAAAAATGTGGAGTGCCTGCTGAAGTACTTAAAATGCCTTTAGGAATAAAAGCTACTGATGAATTCATGATGCAAGTTGCAAAACTTACAGGTAAATCAGTTCCAATGGAAGTTGAAATAGAAAGAGGGCAGTTAGCGGATATAATGGTTGATACACACCAACACTACCACGGTAAAACAGTTGCTATATTCGGAGATCCAGATATAGTAGTTGCTATGACAGAGTTCGTAGTTAGCTTAGGTATGGTACCTAAAATGATGTTAACTGGTACACCTGGTAAATCTTTCGAAAAACAAATCGAATCAGTACTAACTGATGCTGGACTTAATTTGGAAGATTCATTATACCAAAGTGCTGGAGACTTGTTCTTATTCCACCAATGGATAAAAAATGAGCCTGTTGACCTAATAATAGGAAACACTTACGGTAAATACATTGCTAGAGCAGAGGATATCCCTTTAGTTAGAGTAGGATTCCCAATACTAGACAGAACTGTTCACTCATATTTCCCAATTGTTGGATACAAAGGTGCAATGAGACTTATAGAAAAAATAAGTGATGCATTACTTGAAAGACAAGACAGAGATGCAAAAGACGAAGACTTCGAACTTGTAATGTAATTTAATCTAAAAGGTGGTCATACGCTATCGGCGTATGACCATCATTAAGATATTGCATATCGGCTAAAAAAACAAAGGAAAATATTGATATCTAGAAAGCGTTTTGATATAATAAGTACAATATATAAAATCATTCCTTTCAAGAATTTCTCTTGGATTTGCCCTTCGTAATTTTTTTCCTTTTATAAAAAGTAAAATCCAATTAAAAACTCAACTAATTTAATCAATTTAATCAATTTAATCAATTTAATCTATTCATTTTCAAACTTTAATTATTCTCAAAGAAACTTTTATAAAGCCTATTATTATTTTAAAAACAACAACCAATCATTTTAATGCAACATTTCTAAAACCAATTATTTTAGATCAATTCAAACTATTCAGTTTTTGTATTCAAACAACCTATCTTTAAATCAACATTTCTTTTTAATTTTTTTTAAATCAATTCTAATTTTAAAGTTCAATTTTATACCGTCAGATAGTACTTGGAGTAAGTTTATTTCATTTAAAAATTCCAGATAACTATTATTCGGAATAATAATTATCTGTAGTGGTTTAATTTATATAAAGCATGTCTTTTGAGGGAGAGCCATGATTTGTATTGGTTAAGCTATTATCATAAGTTATTAATATTGATTAAGCTTTTACAAGCTATGTGAGAGAGAAGGTGTGAGAGTAATGAGTAAAATAATGTCGGAAGAGATGAAAGAAAACCTCGCAATGATAGAGGAGAGAAAAGATTTCATTGTCTGCAATAAAGAAGAAAAGGACAAAAAAATAAAATGTGATGCTCACAGTGTTGCTGGAGCTGTAAGTCAAAGGGCGTGCGTTTACTGCGGAGCAAGGGTTGTGCTAAACCCGATTACAGATGCAGTACATCTGGTGCACGGGCCTATTGGCTGTGCGAGCTATACGTTTGATATACGTGGGAGTTTGAGCAGCGGGTCGGAAGAATACAGAAACAGTTATTCAACAGACCTCAGAGAACAAGATATAATTTTCGGTGGAGAAAGAAAATTGACTGCAGCCATCGATGAAATAGTGGAGGCCAAAAAGCCTAAACTAATATTCGTTTACTCAACATGCGTTGTAGGGGTAATCGGAGACGACTTAAAGGCGGTATGTAAGGCAGCTGAAGAAAAGCATGGAATAAGGGTAGTACCTGTCGAGTCTTCTGGATTTGTAGGAAGCAAATCTGCTGGATACAAGGCCGCAGGAGACGCTATACTAAAAATTTTAGAGCTAGACGGTAAAGTAAAAGAGGAGAAGTACGGGATAAACTTCCTGGGTGACTTCAACTTAGCTGGAGAGATGTGGATAATAAAAGGTTACCTTGAACATATCGGTGTAGATGTAATATCCCACTTTTCAGGAGATTCAGATTATGAAAAAATAAAAGAAGCCCCTAATGCGGTACTAAACGTAGTTCAGTGCGCTGGGTCTATGACATCTCTTGCAAAAAAGCTAGAGGATACTTATAAGATTCCTTTTACAAAAGTAAGCTTTTTCGGTCTAGAAGACATAAGGGTATCACTTAGATCTATCGCCTACTCACTTGGGGATTTTGACATGATCGCTAAGGTAGAAGAGTTTATAAAAGTAAGAGAAAAAGAAACTGACGAAAAACTTGAACCGTACAGGAAAAAACTTGCTGGCAAAAAAGTTGCAATTTATGTAGGTGGCGGATTTAAAGCCATATCACTTATAAAACAGTTTAGAGACTTAGGAATAACACCGGTTATGGTAGGATCTCAAACAGGAAGACCGGAAGAGTATGACACAATAAGAAAACTTGCAGACGAAGACACCGTTATACTAGACGATGCAAACCCAAGTGAACTTGAAAGATTTATGCGTGAAAAGGGAGCAGACATACTTGTTGGCGGGGTAAAAGAAAGACCGCTCGCATATAAGCTAGGAGTTGCCTTTGTAGATCACAACCACGCTAGGAAACATCCACTTTCAGGATATGAAGGGGCAATAAATTTTGCAAAGGAGCTTGATCTGACAGTAAACAGTCCTGTGTGGGAGATAATAAAAGGGGAAAGATATGGAGTCGAGCATGAGCTCAGTGGATCCATTAAAAGTCTAGACCTTGAAGAGCAGGTGATTGCAAATGAAAAATAATAGAAATTTTATAGATGTAAATGTAAATCCATGTAAGATGTGTATGCCTATGGGAGCCTGTCTGGCATTTAAAGGGATAGAAGAATCAATTGTAATGATGCATGGGTCTCAAGGTTGCAGTACATATATAAGAAGGCATATGGCGCAGCACTATAATGAACCTATAGATATAGCTTCATCTTCACTTAACGAGAAAGCTACAGTATACGGCGGAGAAGCTAACTTGAAAAAAGGTCTTAAAAACGTAATAAAACTTTATAAGCCAAAAACTATAGGAATAGTGACAACCTGTCTTGCTGAGACAATTGGTGAGGATATTGACAGAATTATAAAAGACTTCATGGAAGAGGAAAATATCTCTTCTGAAGATCTGAAATTGGTTGCTGTACCTACACCAGGTTACGGTGGGTCACAGTTTGAAGGATATTACCTTGCAGTTAGAAAAATGGTTGAAAAACTGGTTATCCCATCTGAACCGACTAAAAAGATAAACATAATAGCCGGAATAATGAGTCCAGGGGATATAAGAGAGCTAAAATTAATATTAGAAAGATTTGGGATTGAGGCAGTTATACTTCCTGATGTTTCTGAAACTTTAGATGCCCCTTACAGAGGACTGCAGTTTGAAAAAATACCTGAAGGCGGAACAACACATAAAGAGATAGAGTCTATGTCTGGAAGCATTGCCACAATAGAATTTGGAGTGATATCCAGGGAAGACTTCTCGCCAGGAGAGTACTTGAAAAAAGAGTTTGGAGTGCCTGTTTATAGGATACCAATTCCGATAGGACTTAAAAACAGCGATAATTTTATAAACCTCCTATCTGAGATAACTGGAAAAGAGATCCCTGAATACTATGTGAAAGCCAGAGGAAGAATGCTAGACGCAATGATAGATTCTCACAAGTACAACGGTGAAGGGGTGGCAGCGGTCTTTGGCGAACCTGAGCTGGTTACATCGATAAGTACACTTTGCCTTGAAAACGGGATAACTCCTGCAGTAATAGCAACAGGTTCTAACGCTAAGAAAATAAAAGATATATTTGAAAAAGATATTGAGAAATACTGCGAGGATGCAGTTGTACTGGAAGATACCGATTTTGAAACCATAAGAGAACACGTAAAAAAATTAGGTGTCAACATACTGATAGGGCATTCAGATGGTAAATATATAGAGGAAAAAGAAAATATACCTCTTGTAAGAGTAGGATTCCCTGTACACGACAGGGTAGGTGCTCAAAGGCAGGTTACTATAGGGTATGACGGTAGCATGAATTTATTAGACATATTTACCAACACCCTACTTTCACAAAAATACAGTACTTACAGAGATGAAATGTACGAAAAATACTACAAAAAAGAAGAAGCGGAGGTGCACGCATGAAAATAGCGGTAAGTATCGGAGAAACAGGAACAATATCAAGCCATCTTGGGAAGAGTAAAGTGTTTTTTATATTCTCAAAGTATGGGGAAGAGATTAAGTTTTTAGAGAGAAGGTTGAGTGATGGGAATCACACAAACCATATAATAGAGGATATAAAAGATTGTGATGTGGTCATATCAGGTAAAATAGGTGAGGGTATGATAGAAAGCCTTAAAAATATGGGGATAACAGCGGTTGTAGAAGAGAAAGTGTTAGATCCAATGGAGGCAGTATCAAAATTAAGCTAAATTAAAAGTTGTTTAGGAAAGAGGTGTTTGAAATGGGTTTAGGACATACAGCTTGTTCTGGAGGGTGTTCAGGTAGCACTGAATATCCAAAAGGGGCATCAAAAGAATTGATAGAGAAAACAAAGGAACATCCATGTTATACTGCCGATGGACATAAAAATGCTAGGATGCACATACCAGTAGCGCCAAAGTGTAACATACAGTGTAACTATTGCAACAGACTTTATGATTGTGTAAACGAAAGTAGACCAGGGGTAACCAGCGGTGTGTTAACTCCTGAAGGTGCCGTAAAGAAATATTCTCTTGTAAAAGAAAAAATAGATAACCTGAAGGTTGTTGGAATAGCAGGACCAGGAGATGCCCTTGCAAACTTTGATCAAGTAAAAAAATCTGTTGAATTAATAAAAGAGGAAGACCCAGATGTCATAATTTGTCTTTCTACAAATGGATTAATGCTTCCAAAATATGCTGATGAGATAATAAAACTAGGAATAGAGCATGTGACCATAACTATAAACAGTATCGACCCTAAAATAGGTGCTAGAATATATGAATTCGTAAGCTACGAAGGCAAAACTTTAAAAGGTGAGGAAGCGGCTAAAATACTTCAAGATAATCAGTTTGAAGGTTTAAAATATCTTAGCGATCACGGAGTGCTTTGTAAGGTAAATATAGTAATGGTAAAGGGTGTAAACGACCAACATATACCAGAAGTTGTTAAAAAGGCTAAGGAGTACGGGGCTTTCATGACAAACATCATGCCGCTTATACCTGCTGGTGGGACAGTATTTGAAAACATGCCACTTGTAAGCAATAAAGAGTTAAATGAACTTAGGAATAAATGTTCAATAACAATGAAACAGATGTACCACTGCCAGCAGTGCAGAGCAGATGCTATAGGGCAGCTGACCCAGGACAGATCGATTGAATTCAAAGATATTGTAGAGAAGTCCAGCATGAAAAAAGAGAAAAGGGATATGCTTGTAGCTGTAGCTTCTAAAGACGGAAAACTTATAGATCAACACTTCGGGCAAGTGGATAAATTTTACATTTATAATTATTCCGATAATACAGCAGAGTTTTTGGAGGAAAGAGTTGTAGACCAATACTGTGATGGGAAAGAAAATTGCGGTGACAAAGAATCTAAGATGGATAAGTTGCTTAATACGATTGGTGACTGCGGTGTTGTACTAAGCGTTAGAATTGGTTATGAACCTAAAAGAATGTTAAGGTTAAACAATATTTATACTCTTGAAACTTATGACACAATAGAAAATGGAATAAATTTAGCTTTTGAAAAAATAAAAGGATAATCAAAATATAAGGGGGAAAATTCAATGGTTAAGCCAAAGCACCACATATTTGTATGTTCTAGCTCGCGTATCAACGGTCAACAAAAAGGGTTCTGTCTTCAAAAGGAATCAGTAAGCATCATTCAAAACTTCATGGAAGAAATTGATGATAGAGAGCTTTCAAGTGAAGTTATGGTTACAAACACAGGCTGTCTAGCAATCTGCGACAAAGGGCCAGTTGTGATAGTTTACCCTGAAGGGGTATGGTATGGAAGCGTTACACCTGATGATGTTGAGGAAATCATGGATTCTCATATCGAGGGTGGAGAAGTTGTAGAAAGACTTCTTATATAGCATTATAGAATTTTGGAGGGGGTATAAGGTATGGAGTGCAAATATGGATTCTTAAGAGGGGTATCATATTTAGAGAACTATGAAAATGGTGCCATGAAATATTGTACCCTCTCAGAAAAAAACATTTTAGAAACAGAGTATGGCAGATTGGTACCGCATTACAGTATCGACATCAGAAGAAGGCTAAAATCTTCTCTTGGATTTTATGAAAACGGTAACCTAGAAAAGATCTACCTGCAGGATAAGGTCTATATAAAAACAGATGTAGGATTGTTCCCGGCTGAATTGGTGTTGTTTCATGAAAATGGAAAGGTAAGAAAAATTTTCCCATTAGATGGGGATCTTACCGGGTTTTGGTCAGAAAAGAAAGAGTACGATTTGGCCGAGAAAATTGAAATAAAAACACCAATAGGTACAATAAACGAGAAAATAATTGGCGCAAGCTTTTATGATAGTGGTAAATTAAAAAGTATTACGTTTTGGCCTGGGGATCTTTTAGATATAGAGACTCCTATAGGCAAAAAAACAGTAAGAGTAGGAATAAGTTTTTATGAAAGTGGGGCGTTAAAATCATTTGAGCCTGCAAAGGCCACCAAAATAATTACTCCAATTGGAGAAATTATAGCATATGATGTAGCTCCTTTAGGAATACATGGCGACACAAATTCCCTCACCTTCTTTGAAGAAGGTAATATAAAATCTCTTTATACATCTACCGATGAGGTCGTGATAGAGAAAGGTGAAAAAAGGCATATATATTCTCCAGACTATAAGACAAGCATGTGCAATGACGACGTAAAGGATGTTGTTCCACTAAAAATTGAATTTTCAAAAAATAGAATTAGCTTCAACAATGATAGGGACAACCACAGTTTAGAAAATTCTATTTTTAGAGTTAAAAATTCTATGATTGATCTAAAAAATATGACCTTTTCCTGTCACTAAATCTCGGTTATACAACTCAGACCAATTTTACAATTTCGCTCACACAATCTCACCGTCCCACTTTCATTTTTAACATTTAAATTTTAAAAGATTAGAGGTGTTTTGATATGAATGACTTTTATATACTAGACACAACATTAAGAGACGGTGAGCAGACAGCCGGCGTTAGCTTCACAAAAAAAGAGAAGTTAGAAATAGCCAAAAGTCTGGATAAAGCCGGAGTTAGAGTAATTGAGGTCGGTATACCAGCAATGGGTGAAAAAGAGATAGATATAATAAGGGAGATAAACAGTTTAAAGTTAAATGCAGAACTTTTGACCTGGAACCGCCTTTCAAAGGTTGATGTTGATAGATCACTAGAAACAGGGGTATCCAATATCCATATATCGGCGCCTACTTCAGACATCCATATATACGGGAAGCTTAGAAAAGACAGAAAGTGGATTATGGACAAATTAAGAGAGGTAGTCTCTTACGCCATAAAAAAGGGGGCAAAAGTCTCAGTAGGGGCCGAGGATGCCTCGAGAACAGATTTAGATTTTTTAATAAAATTCTATAAGCTCGCTGAAAAGTTAGGCGCTTCAAGGGTCCGCTATGCGGATACTGTGAGTGCACTTGATCCATTCAGAGTTTATGAAAACATAAAAAAGATAAAGGCTAAAATCAACATCGATATAGACTTCCACGGACATAATGACTTTGGGATGGCCACAGCCAACTCCCTAGCAGCATACAGAGCTGGCGCAAGATACATCAGCAGCACCGTAAACGGCATAGGAGAGAGAGCAGGGAATGCATCTTTAGAGGAAGTTGTGATGAGTTTAAAGTACATAGAAAATTGTGAGACAGATATTGACATAAAGGCTCTCCCAAAACTATCAAAGCTAGTGGAGTCAGCTTCGGGAATAATGCTTGCAAGAAACAAGCCGATAGTGGGGGAAGAGGTATTTTCTCATGAATCTGGGATACATGTTGACGGACTTATAAAAGATAGTAGAACCTACGAATATATATCACCTTCAGAACTGGGGCGTGAATCTAAGTTCGTGTTGGGGAAAACCTCCGGTAAAGCTGCAGTAAAAAACGAGCTTGAAAAAAGAGGTATAAAATTTGACAACGACAAGGTAGTAAACATTTTGAAAAAACTACGGGATGGTGAATACCTGGATAACAACATCCTGTATTATCTTTAATTATAGAGGGGAAGCTGCTAAAAACCGCATTAGCAGCTTTTCAATTTTTTGTAAAAAAATAAAATTTTAGGCATGCGGAGCTTTGCTTAAAATTCTTAGATAATTCCAGTGACACACTAAGATTCATGACAGAAAATTATTCTTATTTTAGAGTTTTTCTCTGTAAAGATAGGAAATATCTATTAGCCGCGATATCTGGTCAAAATTGCAGAGAAAAGCAGGAAGAAAAAAACTTCCTATCTGGGAAAAGAAGGTTTCTGAATTTACGTGGTTTTAAGGTGAAACTTAGATTTTTATAATAGTTATTTTTAGGGATACGTTTTTTTATTTTTAATGCTAATTTTACCAATGCACATGGCAATTAATAGAGGTTTTTTATAAAAATACAGTAAGGTAATATTGTGGTTTTATTACAAATGTTTTCTGCCTTATTCGTAAGGGTTAATATCGAGATATGACTAAAATATGGATGGATTTATGAGTAAAGAGTATCTTCCACTTTTGGATAAACCTGAATATAGCCGGAGAAACATGCAGAAATCCGGTTAAAACTGACGATATCTTAAAACACTATGCCTTGAAAAAATAAAACTATTACTGTTAAAAATCAGCAAACTATAAAATAATCATTTATGATTGTACAATCAGGAGGTTTTAAAATGAAAAAATTTATTGTTGCAGGGGTAGTTTTTATTTTGTTGATAGCCCTAACCTTGTACAAGCTTTACTGGAATAAAGAGACCGGCATAACTGCTACTGGAACCATAGAAGTAACCCAGGTAGATATCACAACCAAAGTAAGTGGATATTTAAAAGAGGTCATCTATGAATCCGGAGACACTGTAGAGCAGGGAGTTGTAGTGGCCAAAATATCCCGTCCAGATTTGAGAATCCAAGTGCTGAGGGATGAGGCTTCCCTTAAAAAAG
Organism: uncultured Ilyobacter sp.; assembly: GCA_963675185.2. Classification (GTDB taxonomy): domain Bacteria; phylum Fusobacteriota; class Fusobacteriia; order Fusobacteriales; family Fusobacteriaceae; genus Ilyobacter_A. The sequence continues at coordinate 201,591 of CAXXOH010000003.1, read as the reverse complement.
CCCAGTTCCAGCTTGCAGATATGAAAAAAGGTCCAAGAATTCAGGAGCTGGCCGAAGCTCAAGCATCAGTAAAATCTTCCGAATCAGTCTATGAAAAAACCAAGTCAGATTACAATAGATATAAAACGCTATATGAACAGGGTGGTATTTCATCTCAATCATTTGAAAACATTAAATCTGAACTGGATGTGGCGTTTAATTCTCTTGCTTCTACCAGGGAGCGCCTCAGCCTTGTAGAGGAAGGTACTCGTCCAGATCTCATCGATGCACAGGAAAAAGAGGTTGAAAGAAGCAAGTCTATTCTTGAGATCAGCCGTTCTATACTGGAAGACACAATTTTAACAAACCCGATAAATGGCACAATCCTCACTAAAAATTACGAAAACGGTGAATTTGTAGCTATAGGATCACCGGTATATACCATTGCAGATCTAAGTGATTGCTGGGTTAAGGTTTATGTTGCTTCCTCACAGTTGGGACTTATAAAACTCGGGGAGAATGCAGATGTCAAAATTGATTCATACCCGGATAAAATTTTTAAGGGTACTATCAAAGAGATAAGCCAGACAGCTGAATTTACTCCACGCCAGACTCTCACCCAGCGTGAACGGGCCAATCTTGTATTTGCTGTAAAAGTAAAAGTGGAAAACAAAGATGGGATTCTTAAACCGGGAATGCCTGCGGACGTGGTGCTAAAATGATAATTTCGTTGAAAAACGTCTCGAAGAAATTTGGTACACTAACTGCGGTGGATAGTATTGATCTGGTCATAGACGAGGGGGAAATATTTGGAATAGTAGGTCCCGACGGAGCTGGGAAAACTACCGCCATAAGGCTAATTTTAGAACTCCTGACAAAAGACAGCGGCACAATAGAGGTCATGGGGCAGAGTAAAGTAGAAGATCTAAAACCCTATCTTGGGTATATACCGCAGAAATTCAGCCTATATAGCGACCTAACTGTAATTGAAAATATCAGATTTATCGGAGCCATGTATGGCGCTTCAAAAGAAAATATAGAAAAACTTGCCGATGAGACACTGGGTTTTACCAACCTCCTACAATTCAAACACAGGCTGGCCGGAGATCTCTCAGGTGGAATGAAAAAAAAACTCTCCCTAGCCGCAGGGCTTATGCATAAGCCGAAACTTTTTTTTCTCGATGAGCCAACTACTGGGGTAGACCCCGTATCAAGAAGGGAATTCTGGCAGTTGCTATATAAGTTAAATAGAGAGGGAATGACCATAGTTATATCTACCCCATACATGGATGAGGCAGAACTATGCACACGAATTGCATTTATGAATCACGGGAAAATAATAACCTGTGATTCTCCAAAAACACTAAAGGGCAGTTACCCATATCATGTACTTGAACTCACTGTTCCCAGCAAATCTGTTAGACCGTATCTTGTCAACTGTCCTGAGATAATAGACATAAATGCCTTTGGTGAAAAATATCATCTGGTTGTAAATAACCCAGAATATGCAGCTGAAATAGTGAAAGATATTCTGATAAAAGCCGGTTTACCAGTACTTTCTCTAAGGGAAACTTTACCCACCATGGAAGATATCTTTGTGGCCCTAGCAGAAGAGGTGAGCTCATCATGAATGCAGTTGAAATAAATAATTTAACTAAGGCTTTTGGAGATTTCATAGCAGTGAATCAAGTCAGCTTCAGTATAAAACCGGGAAACATCTATGGATTTCTAGGACCCAACGGCTCGGGAAAGTCCACTACCATCAGAATGCTCTGCGGTATCTTAGAACCTACTTCCGGAACAGGAAAGATACTGGGAATTGACATTCAAAAAGATTCTGAAAAAATCAAATCCATGATAGGCTATATGTCTCAAAAATTTAGCCTGTACAATGACCTAACCGTTTATGAAAATCTGGAGTTTTATGCCGGTTTATATAGTCTAAATCCTGAAATAAAATATAAGCGGATTGAAGAAATGATCAAAATGGCTAATCTCGAGGGCCGTGAAAACGAGATAACTGCAAATCTTTCGGGAGGCTGGAAGCAGAGGCTTGCTCTCGGTTGTTCGATACTTCATAAACCTCCTATACTTTTTCTCGATGAACCAACAGGAGGGGTCGATCCGAAATCCAGAAGGATGTTCTGGGATATAATTTACCAGCTTGCTTCAAACGGGACTACAGTCATGGTTACTACCCACTTTATGGATGAAGCGGAGCACTGCGATACAATTGGCTTTATTTTTGAAGGAAGTCTCATCACAACTGGATCTCCAGCTGAAATTAAGCAAACTATAAAAGAAACTTTGCTTGAAATCCACTCTCAAGAGCCTATGGCACTCCTTGAAGAGATTAAAGATAAAAAACTCCGTTATCTGGATGCGTACGTTTTCGGTGATGGCCTCCATATTCTGGCTCTGCCTGAAAACTTATCAGATTTTAAAGATTATCTCTATGAGACAATCTCTCCAACTTTGGAAGATGTATTTGTATATCTAGTAAAACTCAGCCGCAAGGAGTTGATCCTATGACTCGCCTAACTGCACTATTAAAAAAAGAATTCATACAAATGAGCCGTGACAGATTGACTTTTGCTATGATGGTTGCCATTCCAGTAATTCAGCTCCTCCTTTTCGGATTTGCCATCAATACTGATGTTAAGCACCTGGCCACCGCTGTATATGACCAATCTTTACAGCAGGAAGGGAGAGATCTCCTGTCCTCTCTTGAAGCCAGCGGATATTTTGATATTAAATATATTGTGCACAGCTATGAAGAAATTACCGAACTTATTGACCGAGGAGAGGCTAAGGCAGGAATTATAATTCCACCGGATTTCTCTAAAAACCTTAAACACGGTAGAAATGCTGCAGTACAAATGATAGTTGACGCATCCGACTCTTTGACCGCCTCATCTGCAATCAGTTCAGCTCAGCTAATTTCGCAGATGAAGTCCAAAGAACTTTTACTGAAAAAAATACCAGGACCAGCTTCTATTAACGTTAATGCCTATGACATACGTATCCGACCCTGGTATAATCCTGATTTTATCTCAGCATTCTATATGGTTCCTGGAATTTTGGGGGTGGTCATTACCTTAACGATGGTGATGATAACTTCCATGGCAATTGTCCGGGAAAGAGAACAGGGTACAATGGAGCAGCTCATTGTTACCCCAATAAAATCCTATGAGCTGATGTTGGGAAAGATTATACCCTATGTCCTTTTGGGTTATATTCAGATGACTCTGGCGTTGATAGTAGGTATACTGGTGTTTGACATCCCCATGAGGGGCAGCCTGGGGCTATTGTACCTGCTCACATCTCTATTTATTGTCGCATCTCTCACCTTGGGGATAATGATCTCTAACTTTGCCAAAACTCAGATGCAGGCAATGCAGATGTCAGTTTTTATTTTTCTTCCAAGCATGCTTTTATCCGGGTTTATGTTTCCCAGGGAATCTATGCCGCTGCTGTTCAACGTTTTGGGAAACCTCCTCCCAATCTCGTTTTATCTTGAAATTTTGAGGGGAATTATCCTGAAGGGTATCGGGATAAACTATCTCTGGTCTCAGACCTTTGCATTGCTCACATTTATTATAGTGATGCTGAGCATAAGTATTTTAAAGTTCAAAAAAAAGCTTGTTTGATAATGGAATGTATTAAAATTATTCTAGAAAGAAGTGGTATTAATGGTAATAAAACACAGATATGTCCGGTTTTATATTATTCTTGCAATGACCTCTTTTATAACAGGAAATATCTTTGCTACAGATGCACTAGATACGCAGGTGACTTTGCCAGAACTTATAAACTTAGCATTTAAAAACAACTCTTCAATCAAAATAGCGGAAGCAGGTAAAAATCAGGCCTATTGGGCAGAGAAAGAAGCTAAAAGCAGTGAGCTCCCTGTTCTTTCTTACAAAGCCACTGCCAGATACTACGAACCAGATCCATCCCAGCCTCTTCCCGAATCATACAAAGATAAGACAGCCCGCGTTGACAACACCATTTTATTTTCTATCCCATTGTATACAGGTGGGAGAACCCAGGGGAACATCGCACGGGCTGAGCTGAATCTGGATAGCAATGAAATAAACATCATCAAAGTAAAGCAACAGGTACAGTTTGAGACAGCCAGTGCCTACTACGGGCTTCTAAAAGCGATACTCCTTAAAGATCTGGCCGAGGAAACCGTCGGACTTCTAAAAGAACACCTGCAAATTGTAGAGAAATTTTATAATACAGGAACAGCAGCCAAGATAGACATCCTCCATGTAGAGGTAGAACTGGCAAGTACAGAACAAAGCCTCATCAAAGCAGAAAATGACGTTGAGCTGGCAAGATACGCACTAAACAACATAGTCGGCCAGCCTCTTTATACGCCTTTATACGTAAGCGATAACCTAGTTCACGAAGAACTAGGAAAAACTTTAGAAGAATACCTCAATTGTGCCGAGATAACTCGTCCGGAACTGGTGCAGGCAAGGATAAATTCTCAAGTGGCCGAAAAAGAGATCGACATAGCCAGGAGCGAAAAACTTCCCTCTTTAAATTTCGAAATGGCTTTTTCTGAAAACGATGATAGATATCCTGGGACAAATAATGCAAACTGGTCGATAGGTGTTGCCGCCGAATGGGATTTTTATGACTCAGGACAGACGGACGCACGTATTAATCAAGCTCGTGCAAAGTCTGGAAAAGCTGAAGAAATAATAAAACAGACTAAGGATTCCATAGATTTTCAAGTAAGGAAAGCATATCTTGAAACCCAAGAGGCAAACAAAAGGATTGCTGTCAGTGAAAAAATATTGGAGAAGGCCCAAGAAGATTACAGACTTGCAGTGCTGAAATATAAAACCGGTTTTTCTACAAGTTTGGAACTACTTGATTATCAGGTGGCACTTACCAAATCTAAAACCAACTATATACAGTCATTTTATGATTACAGTATTAGTATTGCCAGCTTGAAAAAAGCCGCAGGGTTACTCTTGGATTGATATAACTCATTAAAATTTAAATATTGCATGCATAAACAATATCTGAAAAAAATTGAGGTCATCTGTGAGTGAAAAAAGAAAATTTTAAGTATAATAAAAATTTGCTTAAAGATTTTAACTAATCGGCATAATGTATGAAAATTCGCGATAAAAATTATTTTTATTTTAGAGTATTTTCTTTATAGAATTTATGTTTAAAAATTCTGTAAAATTATGTGTTCAAAAAAAATTTATGATCAATTTGGAAATTCAACAGAATATCATGAATAAATTATGGAGATGAGCCTAGCAAATAGGATAAAATATTTTACTGCTTAAAAAAGCTTAGAGTTATTTGTATCTTAATAGTTTATATTTAAATGAGTTTCTGTAAAGGAAAAAAGCTCAATCCCCATATATTAAAACTAAGACGAACAGTGAAACTTAAAAAAGTTTGGGGGAATGAAACATGAAAAACTATGAGGTGGAGCAGATTAGAAATATAGCTTTTTTAGGCCACAGTGGAAGTGGAAAGACTACACTTGTGGAAGCCCTTTTGTACACGTCAGGAGCAATAAATAGGATGGGGACAATAGAAGACGGCAATACGGTATCTGATTTTGACAAGGAGGAGGTGCACAGACGTTTCTCTATAGGAACTTCAGTTGTACCACTAGAATATGAAAAGCATAAATACAACATCCTAGACACCCCAGGGTATTTCGATTTTTCTGGAGAGGTCATCTCGGCGCTTCGGGTATCAGGAGGAGCCGTCATCGTGGTGGATGCCAGTTCAGGAGTAGAGGTTGGGACGGAAAGGGCCTGGAAACAGCTTGAGGATAGGAAGGCGCCAAAGATAATATTTATAAATAAATTGGACAAAGGGTATGTGCATTATGATAAGCTCTTGAGTGAGTTGAAAGAAAAATTTGGCAAAAAAATCGCTCCGTTTTGTATCCCTATAGGTGAAAAGGAAAGCTTTAGAGGGTTTATAAACGTGGTGGACATGAAGGGTAGAGAGTACAACGGCAAGGAGTGTCTAGACTGTGAAATCCCAGAAGGAGTGGATACGGAAAATGTGCGGAACATGCTTTTCGAAGCCGTGGCAGAGGCAGACGAGGAGCTAATGGAAAAGTATTTTTCCGGAGAAGAGTTCACGGCTGAAGAAATACACAGGGGGCTCAGGAAGGGCGTTGTATCGGGTGAGGTAGTCCCGGTGCTTGTGGGCTCTGCCATGACCGGAATAGGAGTCCATACTCTCTTCGAAATGCTTTATGAATACATGCCGACACCAAAGGATATGAATGAAGGGGAAAGAGTGGGAGAAAATCTAGACACTAGTGAAATAGTGGTTAGAAAAGTGGAGGTAGAAGAACCTTTTTCAGCGGTAGTATTTAAAACTATATTCGACCCATTTGTAGGTAAAATATCAGTTTTTAAAGTAAACTCAGGCAAACTAACAAAGGACAGCGAGGTTCTAAACAGCAGTAAAGGCAAAAAAGAAAGAGTGTCTAACCTTTTTTTTATAAGGGGTAAAAGCCAACTGGATACAGACGAAGTAAGGGCTGGAGATATAGGAGCCACAACCAAGCTTCAGTTTACCCAAACAGGGGACACTATTTGCGACAGGGAAAACCCAATAGTATATCCTGAACTTGCCTTGCCAAAACCTTGTTTGTACCTGGCTGTAGAGCCCAAATCAAAAGATGATGAAGAAAAAATAAGCGAATCTTTTCAAAAATTAGGGGAAGAAGACCCTACCTTCATAATAGATAGAAATTATGAGACAAAACAGCTCCTTGTAGGCGGACAGGGTGAAAAGCAGCTGCAGGTGATAACACACAAGCTGGAGAACAACTTCGGTGTAAGTGTTAACTTGACCAAACCTAAGGTGGCCTATCGTGAGACCATAAAGGGAAGTGTGGAGGTGCAGGGAAAACACAAAAAACAAACTGGAGGCTCAGGACAATACGGAGATGTTTATATAAAATTTGAACCAAGCGAGGAGGAGTTTGAGTTCATAGAAAAAATACATGGAGGATCGGTTCCGAAACAGTTTATACCTGCTGTAAAGAAAGGGCTGTTGGAATCAATGAAAAAAGGTGTACTGGCAGGGTACCCAGTGATGAACGTAAAAGCCACCATTTTTGACGGGTCCTACCATACCGTGGATTCAAATGAACTATCATTCAAACTGGCTGCACAACTCGCATTCAGGAAGGGGATGCCGGACGCTAGACCTGTAATGCTAGAACCAATTGTGAAAGTGGAGATAACTATACCTGAAGTATATACCGGCGAGGTCATGGGTGACATGAATAAGCGCCGTGGCAGAATACTGGGGATGGAACCTACGGGTAAAGGAGAGCAGAAGGTACTGGCGGAAGTGCCGCAAAGTGAGATGTTTAACTATGTATCAGATCTAAGGTCTATGACACAAGCAAGGGGGAATTTCTCCATGGATTTCTATAGATACGAGGAGGTGCCTCAACACCTTGCCCAAAGGATAATAGAAGATGCGAGTGAGTAAGGCCATATAAAAGCTTACATTGTATCTTGAGTAAATAAGTTTAGAAAATGGACTTCTAAATTGACTTAAATTTTAGATATTTAACTCAAGTTGCTACTTAAGGTTGTTGGTGAATTACTGAATCTATTTATTTTTTTAAAAAAACTTTTTTGACCACAGAGTTTTTAAAGATGAGCTGCACAGAGAAAACGCCTTAAAACAAAAATAATTTTTATCACGAATCTTCACGGATCACACGAATTGATTGAAACCCTTGGACAATACTTTATTTCTGCATATTTATTTTTTTACTCTGTGAAATGCTCTATCTTTTTCTCTGTGTACAAAATATCTTTCATTAGTGCCAATTCGTGCGATTCGTGACTAAAATAAAGGTTTTCTATTTCTATAACTTTAAATCAATTCAACAATTTAAATCCAGGTAGCAACTTAGGTTATTTATCTGAGTTAATTAATAGAAGGACACCTAGCGCTCTTCTATTAATTGTTTAAACAGAGTATCAAAATAAGAGCCGCATTTAAAATAAAGAAATTATAAGGAGGATAACATGGCTAAAGGTTTTGACAAGGACAGGGAGAGGAAAGAGAAGGTGCTGTACTTCGGGAAAGACCTGACCAGAAGGGCTAAGTCCAGTTGCGAACTTTGCGAGGCATCAAATCAAAAACTGGGTGTTTACGAAGTACCGCCTGTTGAAGAGGAACCGGCTTTCGAGCAGTGCCTGTTCATCTGCGAAAACTGTAGGAAAATTCTAGGGCGTATAGAAGATGCCGGCGAAAATGAACTTAGGTTTTTAAACTCAGCTGTATGGAGCGAGGTGCCTATAGTAAAAGCTCTTGCAGTTCATATTTTGGAAAAAATAAAAGACAGGTATATTTGGGCCTCTGAGCTTTTGGAAACGGTCTATATCGATGAAGAGGTTGAGGAACTGCTAAATAAAATAACTTTGTAATTTATCTTTATTTTATGGGTGGTGACAATAAAACTGTAGTTTTGTTTACAGGTGGTGCATTTACTTCAAGTGAAAGGGTATTGGGGAGGCCATAAATAAGAATTTCGATTTTGATGCACAGAAACGTAGAAAGTTCTTCTATCTTAAAAGTGGAAGTTGACTATAAAAAGCAAGGATCATTTGAAAAACTTTTTATGACTATTATGAAATGGAACTTCGAAAGAAAATTCTAGATGACACCGGATGAAAATGGGCTGTTTGCAGCCTATGACAAGCCAGTAGATTTTGCAAATAAAGAAAATATTTCTGGCTTGACAGAATATACAAAATCATTGAAAAAGAAATTTTTAGAATACTTTTATAGTTAATCCTTAAAAAAATGGCAGGAAATCCCATAAAATTTTTAAATATTATTATGGGTGATGTCTTATGAAACAAATATTATATCTCGAGGAATTAAAAAAACTAATTTCTATTGAAAAGGATTTAAAAGTTAAACTTAAATTCATAGCTATTAATACTGTTGCGAAGCAATCTTCAATTCCAAAAGTAGCTGAACTTTTGGATATTCCAGAAAGAACTCTATATAGATGGGTTGATAATTGGAATCTATACAAGCGTGAAGGTTTGGTTTCACACTATTATAAATCCGGTAGAAAATCTATTCTATCTGAATCAGAGATGGAACAACTTAAAGAGATACTTTCTAATAAAGGAGCTTTTACCACTGAAGAAGCTCGAAGTATTATTTACTGTGAATTTAAAAAATCAATCTCTTCAAAAAGACTTAGAGTGATTTTAAAAGAAAAGCTAAAATTTAATTTGTCCAAACCTTATGTTAAAAGTAATAAGCGTCCGGATAATGCAGAAGAAATACTTTCTAAAAAATAAAAAAACATAGCGGATGATCTTAAGAAAAAAGATGTCCCTTTAAAAGGTGTTTGTCTTGGTTTCTTAGATGAAACTACACCACAGTCTAATTCTAATACTGTGCACTTCTGGCATAAAGAGCCAAAACTTACAGTAGAAAAACATATAGAGAAATGGAAAAATAACACCGTAGGTTTCTATGCATTGAGAGGTAATAGCTGTCTTTCGTTTATGAACTCATCAAAGAAAGAGGAAATAGGAAAATTTCTCCAAAAGATCCGAGCTATAAATTCTGAATTTAAAAGAATTATAATCATCTTGGACAATTTTAAAAGCCATCACAGTAAATACATATTAGATTATGCTGAAAAACATGACATAATCTTAATTTTTCTACCTCCCTACTCACCAGATCTAAACCCAATAGAGTTCATATGGAAGAGTATTAAACGCGAAATTTCTAAAATTTTTTTTTGACATTAATTGATATTAAGAAATTGATATATGCTAGTTTTATCGAATTTTCTAGTTCTTTAAGTTTCGCTAAATCATGGATGTATAAATTCTTACCAAATTTTTTGTCAAATATTTAGAGACTAATTATAATGTGAAATTTGAATAAACAATTAAAACATTGAGATTAAAACAAGCCTTTCGTTTAAATGGTGGTTTAAACCCTTTAAATAAATGGCTTGTTTTGATTTTTGCGTTGATGTAATTTCCCTATTGACCACTGGTTGTAAAAATGGTATGTTAAATATAAGTTAAAATTTCTTAGGAGATGAGTTGTGATGAAAAATGTATTTTTGCCAAAAACTTTTGTTGTCCTGCAGGAGGGCTACACAAAAGAGATGTTTTTCAAGGACCTGGTGGCCGGCATAATAGTCGGGATAGTAGCCTTGCCTCTTTCCATAGCGCTTGCAATAGCCTCTGGGGTAAAGCCAGAACAGGGGCTTTTTACAGCTATAGTTGGGGGATTTTTGATTTCATTTTTTGGTGGAAGCAGAGTACAGATAGGCGGACCAACCGGTGCTTTTGTGGTCATCTTATATGGGATAATGCAGGAGTTTGGCTACGGAGGCCTTGTAGTTGCAAGTATCATGGCAGGGGTCATGCTAATAATTTTTGGCTTATTAAAATTGGGAAATGTAATAAAGTATATCCCATATCCAGTAACCATCGGTTTTACGTCAGGCATAGCCCTGCTTATCTTTACCTCACAGCTAAAGGATTTTTTCGGCCTAGAGATGGAACAGGTCCCGGTGGAATTCATCTATAAAATAAAGGTTCTTTTTCAGAGGATGGATACTATCAATTGGTACGCCATGTTGGTTGGATTTTCTACAATCATAATATCAATATCGTGGTCAAAAAAGTTTAAAAAAATACCTGGCTCTCTGGTGGCTATAATAATTACAACCGCTTTGGTGAAGGGATTACAGCTACCTGTGGATACAATTGGAAGTAATTTCGGTAATGTGCCAAATATGTTTCCCATGCCTAGCATCCCAGCGATAAATATGGATTTGCTGAAAGAGATGTTTTATCCGGCCCTCACAATAGCGCTACTTGCAGGTATAGAGTCCCTACTTTCTGCCGTAGTTGCTGACGGAATGGTAGGAACCAAACACAATTCAAATATCGAGCTTATAGGACAGGGGATTGCGAACATATTCAGTCCTATTTTTGGAGGTATACCAGCTACGGGTGCCATAGCCAGGACGGCTACAAATGTAAAGAATGGTGGAAGAACCCCATTTGCAGGCATGATTCACGCCGCAACTCTGCTTATAATAATGCTGTTTTTGGGAAGTCTTGCAGTAATGATACCTATGGCTACACTGGCAGGTATATTGATTATAGTCTCTTACAATATGAGTGAAATCCAACATTTCATAAAGATGAGAAAAGCACCTAAAAGTGATATTGCAGTCTTGCTTATAACATTTTTTCTGACGGTATTTTCAGATTTGACTATAGCAATACAGTTCGGTGTTATAGTATCCGCACTGCTTTTCATGAAGAGGATGACTGAGGTGAGTGAGGGCAGACTACTGTCGAAAGATATGTATGAATATGACGAGGAATTTGCCAGTAGTGGCATAGATGAGAAAGATATACCAAAGGAGATCGAGATATTCGAGATAAACGGGCCATTCTTTTTCGGTGCGGCGTCTGTATTCAAAGAGAACCTGAGGATTATAGAGACGAATCCCGAGGTACTTATCCTGAGGATGCGTAGCGTCCCAGCAATAGATGCCACTGGCTTGGCAGCTCTTGAGTGGATACTGGACTCTTCCATAAAAAAAGGTACCAAAATAATAATTTCAGGCATAAATACCCAGCCCCATACCGCTATAAAAAAAGCGGGTATAGACAAAAAGATAGGAGAAGAGCATATCTGCAAAGATATAAATGAGGCCATAAAAAAAGCTAAGCTACTGCTAAAATAACTGTTTAAATAACAGCCTGAAAATGGCTGTTATTTTTTATTTACAAAAGAGATTGTGAGAAGATGCTGCAGCAATCGTAAAATTTAATTTAAAACCTGTACAAATACAGAAAGGAATTTAATTAAATTTTTGAAAATATTTAATAACGGCTATTCGGAAAATTTGCCAACAGATATGAAATAAAGTTTTTAAATAGAAATTGAATTCGGTTGTTTTACTGCTGAAATTTGAAAAGGGGACCTAACATGGATATTGTGATTGCAGGCGGTGGGGATATAGGGGTTAAAATAGCCCAAAAGCTGATATATGAAGGGCACAATGTTACTATAATAGAAAAGGACAAAACTCTAATAAGGCTTCTCAAGAGGACCCTAGATGCCATGATAGTACAGGGGGACGCTACCAATATAGAGGTCCTTATAAAATCCGGAATAAAAAACTGCGGCCTATTTGTGGCTGTGACAAACGATAAAGAGAATCTTATAGCATGTGCACTTGCTAGGAAGTGTGGAAAGCCTGAACTTTCTATAGCGGCTAAGATAGACGACTACGGCCAGTTTTTCGGTACCTATCATGCAGTTCCAGAAGACTTCGGTATAAATATGGTTATAAAGCCTATGGAGCTAACCGTGAAAAAAATTATAGAACTAATAATGAACCCAGATATATTTGAGGTGGCGAGTTATGCCAACGACCTTGCCCAGATGGTAGGGGTAAAAGTTGGAAAAGAGTTTCGCTACCCTTCCATCCCAATAGCCGAAATGGCATTAAAAGACAGCATGTTTACCCGCGTCAGGATAGTAGCCATACAGCGTGGAGGTGAGATAATAATTCCCAGTGGAAGCAATAAAATCTATCCAAATGATAAGCTCTATTTTGTCGGCAAAACTGAACTTGTAAAAAAGTTAGTAAGAAATCACTTCTCCTTGGGCATAAGGCAGCTGGACAACATAATAATAATAGGTGGGAGTAAACAGGCAGTAGAGCTGTCTAGGATGCTGGGAAAGCTTAAGAAGACTGTGACCATCATAGAAGAGGATAGATCGAGATGCGAGGAAATCAGCACATATCTTGAAAACGTTCTGGTGATAAACGGCTCCGCTACAGATAGCTTTCTCATGGAGGATCTGAGGATAAACAGGTCCTGTGTGGTAAACATCAGCGACGACGACGAGTACAACATATTGGGTGCCTTTACCTCGAAAAAATATGGGGCTTCAAAAACGATATGCATGATAAAAAACAGCTCCACTGTAAATGTTATGAACAACTTAGCTTCTATAGACGCCGTGTTCTCGCCACATGCACTTACGGTGGGAGAGACACTGAAGCTTACCAGAAAAGACGACCTTTTTTCAGAGTCCCCCTTTACTGAAATAGAAGCCTCCACAATAGGGATAAACATAACGGAGAAACTCCCCATACTGGACATACCACTGAAAGACATAAAACTGCCGCCAAAAACTATAATAGGAGTCATAGTAAGGGGAAACTCCGTAATAATCCCAACTGGGGATGACATAATAAAGTTAGGGGACAGGCTTGTGGTATTCCTTCTCCCGCAGAGTATCTATGAGGTGGAGAGGAGATTTACAAGAAGGCTTGGTGGTCGCTGATGAACTGGAAGCTGATATTTAAAATACAGGGGTTTCTATTGGTAGTTTTGGCCTTTACCATGATTTTCCCCCTTATTTTTGCCGCATACTACAAAGGCCCAGATTTAAATGCCATACTTGTGTCAATGCTGACTACCTTGGCATTCGGGCTGTCGTTTATCTTTGCTTTTAAGTCGGAAAAAAGAATAAAAGCCCGGGAAGGTTTTGTCATAGTATCCCTAGGCTGGATATTCTCATCTTTATTTGGGGCGCTACCTTTTTATCTCAGCGATTCACTTGAGTTTTTTATAGACTGCGTTTTTGAGGCTACCTCTGGCTTCACCACCACAGGGGCTACCACCATAATAGATATCGAGATTATACCCAAGGGGGTGCTGTTTTGGAGGAGTATGACGCACTGGCTAGGGGGGATGGGCATAGTGCTTTTAACCATCGCCGTCCTCCCAATGTTGGGGATATACCCAGGGCAGCTATACAACGCCGAGGTACCGGGACCGATAAAAGAGAGGCTCAAGCCAAAAATAAAAGATACCGCCAAAATACTCTGGCTTATCTATTCCGGCATGACAGTTATTGAGACTGCTCTGCTAATGATGGGTGGCATGAACTTATATGATGCCCTGTGCCATACCTTTGGAACATTGGCAACAGGCGGATTTTCTACTCTAAATGCATCCGTTGCTGGATTTAACAGCGCCTATATTGAAATTGTGATAATTGTATTCATGTACCTTGCAGGAATAAATTTCACACTGCACTTCTACCTGATAAACGGTAAAATGAACAGTTTTTTTAAAGACAACGAGTGGAGGTTCTACACTACTATTTTGGGGATTTCCACAATCTTAGTATCGCTGAATATATATTTTTCGGATATAGACCCATACAATAGCAGCTATTTAAAATCCTTGAGGGACGCTGCATTTCAGGTGGTTTCCATAACGACTACCACCGGGTTTTCTACCGCCAATTTTGACCTATGGCCTTCGTTTTCTACACTGCTTTTGGTAGCGCTGATGTTTTTCGGTGGATCGGCAGGTTCTACTGGCGGCGGGATAAAGCAGATACGTATACTGATAATGTTTAAGCATTTAGTTCATGAGGTGAAGACGCTGGCTCATCCCAGGGCAGTATTTTCCTTGAAAATAGGGGAGAACATCATAAACGACCGTTTGGTTAGAAATGTAATGGCATTTTTTGTTTTGTTTATTTTCTTTTTTGTTGGGATAACCCTGTTTTTAGCGTTTATGGGTTATGATATTATCACAAGTTTTTCAGCCGCAATTGCCTCCCTAGGCAATATCGGACCTGGCTTGGCTAGAGTAGGGGCAGTTGAAAATTATAGTTTTTTTGACCCCTACAGTAAGATAGTACTTATATTTGCTATGTTTCTTGGAAGACTTGAGATATTTTCAGTACTTATCCTGTTATACTCAGTTAGTGCTAGAAAAAGATAGGGATTTTATCTGAATTAGGCCAAATAAATTAAAGTATGCACTATTTTTTATTATTGAAAAATTTTAATCTCTGCAAGCTATATTCCAAAATATTTTCAGGGCATGCTGATATGCAGTTAAAGCAGTTTTCATTGTGGATATTTTGCTGCATTTGCCAGAACTTATGCAGGTACCAGGATTTTTTTATATGGTAGCATGCCCATATTCCTGTACTTTGCGCCTTACAGACAAAAGTAGTTGCAGAACGGTCTCTCGAAAAACAAAGATGTAGCGAGAATTGATATTATTACTAAAATAGCCGTGTATCTGGGGCCAAAAAATGGCCAATATCTAGAAAAATTACACTGAGAAGTATAAACCTAAAATATTTGATGTAGCGCTGTACATTTTGTGATGGTGGTATCTTTTTTATTCTTAACTTTGTACCTAGCTTTCCAATTAGCTCTTAAACTGTCCTAAAGGAACAAAGCAGGCTACAAAAAAAGACCCCTCCGATTATTATCATAATTACCGTTATTAATTTTATCTAGTGAAAAGAGTTAAAAAATAACGTAAAGCTTAGAGTAAAAAATATTAGTTGTACAGTAAGCCTAGATGTTTGAAGTTTTTTCATAAGAACCTCTTCTTTTGTCCTAAAAAATATGGGAAAAAGAATGAGTTCTATCTGTTGCCGTAATCACCAAACAATTCAATCATTGTAGGTCTTGACAATCTACTGTTCTCACTGATAAGTATAGCATCATCGCTTGTTCCATTTGCAAAAGCCACCATTCCCATTAACATTAATCCCACCACTATTAATTTTTTCATTTAAATTACCTCCTTAATTTTTTTAAGTTTTATTTGTTTCTCTTGGTATTAAGTTTATAATGTGAGTGTGGCGATTCAGTGTCATCCAAATGTTATTTTTATGAAAATTTGGAATAATTTATGCCACATACATTTTTTATTAAATTACTAGACTTGTGCAAAAAATAAAAAGTAGATCAAATCTCAATATACAGGTATAATTAAGCACCACACAAAACATACCGAAGGAGATTCGATCTACGATGCTTATTATACCTAATTTAAATGAAATTGTAAACTTCAATATGGCTCTTGATCTTAATTTTTCAAAGCCTCAAATTCAACATATGAACAGTATAGTTTCTGGTATCATCGGCGTACAAGGAAAAAAGAATATTTCAAATTTAAATAGATTTACTCTTAATTCTAAGGACAGGAGCTGTACAACTCGTTTCCTCAATAACTCACCTTGGGATGAAGAAAAACTCAGAAACTCTTTGAAAAATTTTGTATATGATGTCATAAAATCGGAAACACATAAAAATTCAGAACCAATTTTCATCTCTATAGATGACACTCTTATTACAAAATCTTCAAACTCTAAAAAAATTGAAGGTATGGGATTTATTCGCTCACATGTAACCCAAAAAAGCGAGTGGGCTCACTGTATTGTAAGTGCCTTCATTAAAAATGGCGGTATTTCTTATCCGCTTGATTTTGATGTTTATCTGAAAGAAGAATTATGCGATGGCGAACAAAACATGTTCAAAACTAAGCACGAAATAGCCATATCTCTTCTTGAAGACAATACACTACAATTAGAAAAACCAACGTATGTATTGGCGGATTCTTGGTATATTTCAGACAAATTCATAAATCAACTCCAATCAAAAGGGTATCAAGTAATAGGAGCTCTAAGATCTAATAGAATTATTTATTCACAAGGAATCCGTATAAAACTATCTGATTTCAGAGCGCAGATAAACCCCAAACATCTAAAAACTTTCAAGGTTAATGGTCGCAGATTCTATACTTACAGGTATGAAGGACCTATAAAGGGTATAGAAAATTGTGTAGTTGTGCTTAGCTGGATAGATGAGTTCAATCCAGAAAAATCACCTAAACACATAATATCAACAGATGTTTCCCTTTCAGATAAAGAAATCATTTCTTACTATGGAAACCGTTGGGAGATAGAGACAAACTACAGGAACCAAAAAGAAAATCTTGGATTGGATCACTGTGAAATGAGGTCTCTTAAAGGTATCAAAAGATTTTGGCGGTTAGTATATACAGCTTATGTGTTCTTATGTAATATTAAATTTAAAGCCAAATTAAAATTAGATACATTAGGTGATACAATAAAGTATTTCATAAAAATCAGCAACACAAAATTGGTAAAATTAATTATTGAATTACACGAAGAGACCCATTCAGAGGAAAAAGTCCTTGATTATTTAGGGTTCTCAGTTTGAATTCGCCAAAAATTAGATATTGAACAATTTAGATTTAAAAATTTGCACAAGTCGAGTAAATTACATGGATTATCAGGAAAAAAAATATGGTATAATTAAAAAAGCTATAATACTAATGAGGTGATTGAAATAAGCGACAAATATAGTTATCATGAAATTAAAAAAAGGGTTATTCTGGTTGGGATGGAGGTTTATGGGAAATCATACAAAGTATCCATAGACGACTCATTGAATGAACTGGTTGAGCTGGCCAAAGCCGCCGACTACGAAATAGTGGATGTAGTACGCCAGACGAGGTCTAGGATAGAGTCTGCCACCTACCTCGGTAAGGGGAAAATAGAGGAAATAAGAGATATGGTAGCCAGGAAAAACATCGACCTGGTTATTTTTGACGACGAGCTTTCAGGTATACAGATACGTAACCTGGAACAGATTATAAGCGTTAGGACATTAGACAGGACCAGCCTAATACTGAGTATTTTTGCTGACAGAGCTAAATCCAAGGAGGGAAAGCTGCAGGTTGAGCTGGCCAAACTTCGTTACCAACTGCCTAGACTTATTGGCCTTGGGGAGGAACTTTCCAGAACAGGAGGGGGTATAGGTACCAGAGGACTTGGTGAAACCCAATTAGAGCTCGATAGACGTGTTATATCAAAGCGTATATCGGATATAGAAAAGTCCCTGAGAGAGGTGAAAAAACACAGAGAAGTGCAGAGGAGTCAGCGTAAGAAAAGCTCGCTACCTACTGTGGCTCTGGTTGGATATACCAACTCAGGAAAATCCACTCTTATGAACCACCTGATGCACTTAGAGGGTGAACACGACACCAGGACAGATTCTTTTGTAAAGGATATGCTTTTTGCCACACTGGACCCTTTTCACAGGAAGATAAGGTTAGAGGACAACCTGGAGTTTATCCTGATAGATACAGTTGGTTTTGTCAGCAAACTTCCTCATTTTCTGGTGGAGGCTTTTAAATCCACCCTCGAGGAGATAGAGGAGGCTGACCTGCTTGTATATGTAGTGGACATATCCAGGGAAGACTATGAACACCAGCTGAAAGTAACTAAAGAGGTAGTAAAAGAGCTCGATGCTGGCGAGACCCCGTATATAGTAGCCCAGAATAAAATCGATAAATTAATGCCAGATGAACTCAAGAAAAAATATAGTGTAGGCGAGGAGTACGTGGACATATCAGCGCTCACAGGTAAGGGTATTGGGGAACTTGTTGAAAAAATAGAGGAAAAGCTCTTTAAAGATGCTAAAGAGGTAACACTGCTCATCCCTTTTGCAGAAGGGGGGGTAGCCTCCTATCTTCTTGAAAAGACAAGGGTAAAGGAGCAGGAGTACGTAGAGGACGGCTTGCTAATAACAACTTTTTTGATACCAAAGGACATAAGCAAGTACAAACAGTTTATAGTTAAATCAAACGAAGACCAGAGTTAATCTCCGGTCTTCTACTTTTACTGCCATATTTTATTTTTAAAAATCTTAAATTACCGATAAACTCCCAATATTAAATTTACCCGTTTAATCTTTATATAATTTTTTCAAGTCATTTCTAAAACCGATATGCAGTCGCAAGTAAAAGCATGACAAAAGTAAGCCAGAACTTACGGCAGCTGTTTAAAGTGCATTCGAAGAATGCCATTAAGGCATCGCAGGGTCAACTTACTTTAAGATGTAAGAGTGTCGACTATCAAAGATTCTGAATCGTTTGAAGTAACAAAGTTGGATGTAAATGCAAATTCATGTATGTTTTAAAGCCCTTTTGCAAGCAGCTGCGATGGCTAAAAATTTTTGTTTATCTGCTGTGATGTAGTAGAGAAATCTTCTTGGGACACCAGTCCCTCCTCTAATAACCTGTCCTTGATATCCGTGTAGCACTTTTCCCCAAGTCCATACCTTATGGTATCTGAATAAGACACTATGAAAGGCTGGTATCCATCTTTGTCAAAGCCTTCCGGATTCATTCTTCTGAACTGTGGACTATCTTTGTACTCCCTATTTATACAAGCGTTGGAGTAATAATCTTCTATGGTAAAGCTGTTTGTAAGGTCATCCGGCAGAGTTATGTAAAGTGTGGACAGGTCATCCTCCGCAAATATCTCCATCGGCCACAGGCTACATATTACCGGTTTGTATTCCAGTACCCCCTCGGTGCCCATACCTTTATTCAGGCAAAGTGAGTGTAGCGCGCATATAGTGCTACTATTGTCTGGTTTGAAAGAGCAGGTGCAGAGGCTTATCTCCTCCTCGACGTGTTCTTTGGGGACCATTAGTTCATCTTTTAGGATGCTCTCTTTTATCTCTTCCATGCTGTAGCCCAAGTCCATTAAAATATCCACGTTTCTGGTGAGGCTGTTGTAGTCCTTCATGTTCTCAAGGACGAACTTTCTTGTTTGCGGTTCGTATTTTGAAGGGTTGTCCGCACAGCAGTGGTCTTGGCAGTTGAAGCAGTCGAAGTTTGACAGATTGGAAAATACGCCGTAGTCCACTATGGCACGGTAAGTTTTCCCCCTTATACTCACCTCGGTTTCTATTGTATCTGTGTTTTTAAAGTACCTTCTGGCCATCTCCTCCCTCTCGTCTGGGACGGAGTAGAGTTCTTCCCCCTTGGGGTGCTTAAGAAACAAAAAATATATCATGACAACTAAATTCTCCTATTCTAAAAAATATCTTCTATAGCAAAGTACATTATACAATGTAATTGAAATAGTTTCAATCTTCTACCCAGAAAAATCTCATCCATTAAAACAGCTACCTGTTTAAATCCAGCATAAACTGGGTAAAACAAACGTAAAAGGGTATGGTAAAAAACTCGTAAAGGATATATCCTAATTATATCGAACAGATTAACTTGAATATTTAACTCAAATTGCTACTTAGTTAGATAAGCAATTAATTACTGAATTTATCTATAAAATCTTTTTTGGCCACAGAGTTTTACACCCTCGGCAAATATGAGCTTCACAGAGAAAACATATTAAAAATAATTTTTGTCACGAATCTTCACAAATCTTCACGAATTATTCAAAAGATCTAAATATGCTTCTCTTAATACCTAAACTCTTTTTTATTGTTCTGTGAAACTCTTTATTTTACTCCGTGCAGCTCTGTGTCCGAAATATCATTTTATTTGATTTTTTATTCGTGACTAAAAAAATGTTTTCTATTTCTATGACTTTAAATAAAGTTTAGATACAGATAGCAACTTAGGTTATTTAATATCACAAAATAAGCTAAGTGGAGTTTTTGGATTTTAAAGTATAGTCGTTTAAGGGGATGCTGAGTTATGAATGGTTGGGATAAAATAACAGATAAACTAGACTACGCTCTGCAGCCTATAGTGAAAATAAGTAGCGGGGTCGTCTACGGGTATGAGGCCCTGCTCCGTAACTACGCCGAGGCGGGTTTCGAAAGAGTATAGAAGAGGTGTTCAACACCGCATACAACCAAGAGCAGCTTTACTACTGGACCTGAAGCTGAGGGATAAGGTGGTAAAGAAGTTCAAGGAGCTGCCTTTCAGTAGAGATGCAAAGGTGTTTTACAATTTAGAACCAAGGATACTGCAGATGCCTGGGTATTCTCCCGGAAATACAGAGGCAGTACTGGATAAATACGGTATGGAAAGGGGGGATTTCTGCTTCGAGATATCCGAAAAATAGGAGATAGAAGAGTGGGAGACCTTTAAAGAAATAATGAAGATATACAGCGGAAGAGGCTACATGGTTGCCCTGGATGATTTTGGGAACGGCTTCTCAAACTTAAAGCTCCTTTTTCAGCTTGAGTCGAAGATAGTCAAGATAGATCGTTTTTTCATAATGTCTGTTGACAGCGACATAAAAAAGAAGATATTCCTGAAAAAGATGATAGATTTGGTGCACTCGCTAAACGGGCTGGTAGTTGCAGAGGGGGTTGAGACTGAAAAGGAGTACTGCGCCTGCAAAAATATAGGGTGCGACCTGGTCCAAGGCTACTTTGTACAGAGGCCGGTTTTAGACGTAGAAGATCTTCTGCCTAACTACAAGATACCGGACAGTATCAATGAGAAGTGGCATCTCACCAACCGGAATAGTGAGATAATAAGAGAAAATCTAGATAAGATTAAGCCAATACACGAATACGCCAGCATTAAGGAGATTTTTAATTACTTGAAGACAGATAAAAAACGTCGTATATTTCCAGTGGTCAGCTGCAAGAATGAACCCCTGGGAGTCATAAAAGAGAAGGACATGAAGATGTACATCTACTCCCCTTACGTTATCGATGTCCTGGCAAAAAAGTTCGAAAACGAGTCCAGCGGGTTGAAAAGTTTTATCTCTAACTGTCCGACCAGCGATATCAACAGCTCATTGAAGCAGATTTTGAGTGTATTCAGCGGCAGCAACGGGGAGTATCACGGGATATTAAACGCCTCCTCCATAATAAACATTGTCTATGAAAAAAAGATTTCCGAAGCCAGCGAACAAAACCCGCTTACGAAGCTCCCTGGAAATCTTTCCATAGAAAAGTACATAGCTGAAACCGTAAACTTGACAGACTCATGTTTCGCCTATATCTACCTGGACTTCAATAAATTCAAGATTTTCAACGACCAGTACGGATTTAAAAAGGGGGATGAAGTCATCAGTTATTTTGCCGATTTCCTAAAACAAAGTCTTGTAAATAAAAACATCTTTATAGGGCACATAGGGGGTGATGATTTTTTCAGATTAAAATGTTTTTTGAAAAAATGCGCGAATCGTTCACTAAAAACATAGGAAGGTTTTATCCCAAAACCATCTGTATAGAAGAAAATGTAGGCATCACCGTTTCTGTATCTATGCTGATGCTACCTATAGGTAGGCAGAATTTTGTCTCCCAGGAAGTGAGCGAGATGATATTCAGCCTAAAAAAGATAGCTAAGATATCTAAGGGAAGCTTTTCTTCGGTCTCCTTGATATAATGAAGAAGCCAGCTTTTCAATTGAAAAGCTGGCTTCTTCAAGCTAGGGAGTTTCCCGAATTTAGTGTAAATTTAATTTCACCCTTCCTAGTCATTAGAAGTATAATCTATTGATTAGGGAGGTTTTTTGTATGAGTAGAAAAGTTAAAAATATTAATCCTTTAGTTAAAAAGATTTTTCAGGAAAACGATATCCAAAATATTGCTGAGGCGCAGTCCATTATGAAAGATATGTTTAAAGACATGGTTTCCCTTATGCTGGAAGCCGAAATGGATGAAACCCTTGGATATTCTAAATATGAAAGAAACTCTAATACGAATAACTCTAGAAATGGGAATAATCAAAAGAAGGTAAAAACAAGCCTTGGAGAAGTTGAGCTTGATATTCCGCGTGACCGCGAGGGAATCTTTGAACCTCAGGTTGTACCTAAATATTCCCGTGACATCTCAGATATTGAAGACAAGATAATATCCATGTATGGACGTGGTATGTCCACTACAGATATTAATGATCATCTCGAAGAAATCTACGGTATGAGCTTTTCCTCAACTCAGATAAACAGGATAACAGACAAAGTAATGGATGAAGCAAACCAATGGAAATCAAGACCTTTAAAAGCCTGCTATCCTTTTATTTTTCTGGATGCAACTTATTTCAATGTCAAAACCAATGGAAAAGTAATCAATAAAGCAGCATACATAATTGTAGGAATTGATCTGGAAGGAAAGAAAGATATACTGAGCATCACAGTAGGAGAAAATGAAAGTTCTAAGTTTTGGTTAAAAGAAATAGATTCTCTTAGATCAAGAGGAGTAGAAGAGATCTTCATTGCTTCTGTTGATGGGCTGCCTGGCTTCAAAGAAGCAATTAAGACTATCTATCCTGACACAAAGGTACAGAGGTGTATCGTACACCAAATCAGAAATACTTTAAGGTTTCTTAACTACAAGGAGAGGAAAATCTTCGCGAAGGAACTCAAAGATGTTTACAAAGCGCATGACGCTGAAACTGGCTTCAGCTCACTGGAAAGGCTAAATAAGGAGTACCCTGAATACTCTCCAGCGCTTAAATCCTGGTATGATAACTGGAATGAATTAAGTCACTTTTTTGAGTATTCGCAGGAAATCAGGAAGATAATCTATACTACGAATACCATAGAGAGTATCAATAGTCAATTTAAGAAGGTAAGTCGCTCTAAGTCAGTATTTCCGACAGATGACTCTCTTCAGAAGGTTCTTTATCTGGCATCTAAGAACATGCTAAAAAAGTGGACTCAGAAAATTAGGGGATGGGAAAAGATACTGAGAATGCTGGTAGTAATTTATCCAGAAAAGATGGATAAATATTTAATTTAAAAGGAGCTCCAGATGGGGCTCCCACTAATGGCTAGGAATCTAATTTACACGTAATTTGGGAAAGACCCTCAAGCTACTTGGCAAGTCCAAATATATTAAATACATCATCTTTAGCGAGCTTCACAAAACCCCTGCCTCATGCTCTCTATCCCTGGATTCGGGTCCATACCTGCTAACTCAATCTATCGCCCCCACGGTAAAAGTATATAACTTGGAGCACGCTTTAAGTCAAGGGAGAAATTTTAATTAATAGAGCAACCCTAGTACATATCAATTAGTTTATCTGCGATTCATCCTGCATTTGTGGGGATTGGTCTTTTGAATTTTCATGTTTACTGTTCTCCATAACGCCTATAAGCCTTGCACTGCTGTGTTTTTCTCTAGACGATTTGTCGATGATGTAGTCGTCAATGACCACAGTTGCCATTCCTGTTTTTTTATCTTTTCCTAAAAGTTTCAATGCCTCAGAGTGATTTTGGAAATTTATCACCACAGGCTCATCATACCCTTTTAGCCTTGGCAAGAGCTTCGTAGACATTTCGTCCGGAATAAACTCCACCGGCTGACTTGAAATGGTTCCTACCTCACTTACATCAGATATTCTGAACTCTCCACTTATAACTGTCATGCCTTGGAACTCAATATAAGGTGATTCGTCTAGGGAACTGGAGTAGCTTACCCTCATACCGTAAGCCCAGTCATTTTCCTTGAGTGTTCCCCAGTCTATCGGGTTTGTGTGTTCTTTACTTAAACTTTTTTCGAGGCTAACAAGGTGTGCCTCTAGCTCCTTAACTGTTTTTTTATATTCTTCCAGGGCGTAACTACTGTCTACCACCTTTTCGGCTATTTCTTTGTAGCTCGCCAAACTTGCCCTGCCATCGTCTAGTTCCCCTTGTATTTTTTCCACTTCATAGGACAGCTGCTTATTTTTTTCTACTAATACCTTGTTTTCATTTTCAGTCTTTATTGAATTGAATCCTGCAACAACGCTCAACGTAAGCAATAAAATTATTGTTAATTTTAAAAGTATTTTCATAGTATCCCCCCATATTTTAGATAAAATTATTTTGTTTTCAGTATGGGCACACTACTTGAGTGCGCGCAAGTAAGTTTTACCCCGAAGCTTGGAAAACTTATCCCTATCTATGGTAGCTTAGAGCACTCCCTAAGTCAAGAGAAAATATAATTTACCTAGCTTTTCAGTCTCGATGGAAAAAAATCAAAATTTAGTATAAAAATTATAGAATAAAAGTATATTTTTTAGTAGAATTTTGATATAATAAACCGTTAAAAGGTTAATGTTGTACTTTTTTAATCGGAGGAATAATGAAGTTTGAGAGTTTGGATATCTTTTGTAATGTAATAGACAATTTTGGTGACATAGGAGTTGTTTACAGGATTGCAAAGGAACTGAGGTCAGTTTATCCGGAAAAGCGGATGAGGGTTATCCTAAACCGACTGGATGAATTAACAGCAATAAACAATGAGGCTGAAAATATAGATGTTCAAAGTATAAATGGAATCATATTTGTAAAAAATAGTTATTTCATGGAAAATATCCAAGAATTTGGAGTCGCCGACATAATATTAGAGACTTTTGGTTGTGATATACCGGAAGAGTATGTAGAAAGGGCTTATGATAATTCCAAATTGTGGTTAAATGTCGACTATCTTTCTGCCCAGGAATGGGTAGAAGATTTCCACTTGCAGCAGTCTATGCTGCCGTCTAAAACGCTTAAAAAGTTTTTTTTTATGCCGGGGTTCACCGAAAAAACCGGCGGAGTCATCGTGGACTCGAACTTTGTTTTTACCAAAAAATCCGTAGAGGCCGACAGGGGGCTCTACTTGAAGAAATACCTGGATGGCTATCCGTTAAGGAGTGGAAAGATAGGGACGGTTTTTACTTATGAGAAAAACTTTATCCCGCTAATAGAAACTTTAGCTAGTCTAGAGGATTGCACAACCCTTCTTGTTATGGGTGAGAAAAGTCAGGTGAGTTTCCTTCAAATTTTTGGTGAGATAGGTGTGGAAACACTTGGCGAAAACTTCTACAGGTGGGAAAATATAGACTTTATCTTTATGCCATTTCTTTCACAGGAGGCGTATGAGGAGCTTGTAAATGCTGTGGATTTCAACTTTGTAAGGGGTGAAGACTCCTTTATAAGGGCGCTTGTATCTGGAAAACCATTTTTGTGGCACGCATATCTCCAGGAGGATATGGCTCACATGGATAAAGTTAAGGCCTTTACAGCTGTCTTCTCAAAACAACTAGAGGACGTATCGGATAGAGACGTCATAGACGAGTTCTGTAGGGAGTTAGAATCATACAACTACCGTAGCGAAAATTCTTTGAAAAAAGGTCCGGACAATTACGGCAATTTTTTTAAAAATTTCAATGCTATAGAAGCAATTTGCGACAAATACTGTGAATTTTTGGTTTCAAAATGTAATTTAATAAACAATCTTTATAATTTTATAGAAAAACATTAAGGAGGAATAGTAATGAAAATAGCACAAGAATTAAGATCTGGGAGTACAATAAAAATAGGAGAAGAGCCTTTCGTTATCCTAAAGGCAGAATACAATAAATCTGGAAGAAATGCTGCAGTTGTAAAATTTAAAATGAAGAGTCTTCTTTCTGGAAACATCTCTGACTCTGTTTATAAAGCTGACGAAAAAATGGACGACATCAGACTTGATAAGGTAAAGGCAGTATACTCTTACAACGATGGGAGCTTTTACGTGTTCTCAAATCCTGAGACATGGGAGCAAATCGAACTTAAAGAAGAGGACCTTGGAGATGCCCTTAACTACCTTGAAGAGGAAATGGAACTAGAGATAGCCTACTATGAAACTACACCTATATCTATAGAGCTTCCTAACTATGTTGAGAGAGAAGTTGTATACACAGAACCAGGATTAAGAGGGGACACTACAGGTAAAGTGCTTAAATCTGCTCAAATCAATACAGGATTTGAACTTCAAGTGCCTTTATTCGTTGAGCAAGGGGACTGGATAAAAATAGATACTAGAACAAACTCTTACATGGAAAGAGTAAAAAAATAAGGGTATCCCCAAAACTTAGTTTAAACTATTAGAGAGCCTCTATAAAAAAGGCTCTCTTTTTATTTACTCTTGTATTTAAGCTACACCTTGTTCAATGCCAATACTACTCTTATGGTGTCATAAGATATGGTGTCTGGGAGCGTTTCCTTTATCTCCTTCAACTTGGGTTCTTCAAGCTCTCGGGCAACTTCTAGTATCAGCTCCTGATCTTCCGCCGTGTATAGAGGCGACAGGTCCACTGCCTTGCCGCTATTATAGATTTTTATGAGGTGGCCTATTATGGTTGTGGTGCTGAGGTTTCTCTTTTGCGCCACCTCTTGCACGCTGAGCCCCTCAGAAAATAGGGCTGCAGTAAACTCGTCGCTTGAAAGGTGCGGTGGCTTTACAACTTGCTCTTCTACCACCTTTTCTTGCACTGGCACTTGCGACTTTATCCCATCCATCAGGGCTATGAAACTCTTTCCGTATCTTTCAAACTTCACCTCACCTACACCGGCTATGCCAAGCATCTCGTCTCGGCTTGTCGGTAGCGACTTCGCCATTTCCCTAAGGGTAGCATCGGAAAACACTGTAAAAGGAGGCCTTCCTTCCTCTCTAGCCAGCTGAAGCCTGAGCGCCTTGAGCTTTTCAAAGGCCCCGCTGTATCCGTAGACTTCGGTTTTTTCCACCACAGCTGTCTTTCTATAAAGTTTTTCCCCATTTTTTATGAACCCGTAAGCTTTTTCGGTTAGGCGAAGTGTAGGGTACTCACCCGTAGTCACTACTATAAAACCATCCCCTATTAGGAGATCTACAAGAGACCGGATCTCTTTTTGCGGGTACCTGCTGAGAAGTCCATATGTGGAGACCTTGTCCAGACCCCATTGGAGGATATTTTTATTCCTGGACCCCGACAGTATCCCTACTATCACATTCACCCCGTACCTCTCCTTTGTCCTACCTATACATGAGATTATCTTCTGGGCTTCCACAGTTATATCCTGCTTTTCCCCACTGTCTAGGCATGAGCTGCAGTTGTCACAGCCTTCCATGCCATTTTCCCCGAAGTACTCCAGTACGTAGGACCTAAGACACTTTGAGGTATGGCAGTAGTTAACCATGGCGCTCAGCTTTTCGTACTTTATGTCTATTATCTCCCGGGAGCTCTCAAACTCGTTGTTTTCTATAAAAAATCTTTGTGTTTTTATATCCTTCGGGTTGAATATCAGAATACAGTGTGAGTCTAGCCCGTCCCTGCCTGCCCTGCCTGCTTCCTGGTAGTAGCTTTCCAGGTCCTTTGGAAGGTTGCTGTGTATGACAAAGCGTACGTTTGACTTGTCAATCCCCATACCAAAAGCATTTGTGGCAACCATTATTTCTATCCTGTCATATATAAAGTCCTCTTGATTAGCTTGTCTTTCCCTGTCATTGAGTCCTGCGTGGTACCTTCCAACCCTATACTTTCTATCTTTAAGCTCATTATATATTGAGTCCACCTCTTTCCTGGTGGCGCAGTATATTATGCCTGCCTCGCCTGCATGCTCCTTGAGGTATTTCTTGATGTAGTCTAGGCTGTTTACACCTTTCACCAGCGAAAATTTCAGGTTTTCCCTGTCGAAGCCGTTTATAAAAACCCTCGGCTCTATGCCTAGGTTTTTAACTATGTCCCCGCGCACCTTAGGGGTGGCTGTGGCGGTAAAGGCTGTAATCACCGGTCTTTGAATTAGACTCTCAACAAAGCCTGCAACGCCTAGATAGCTCCTCCTGAAGTCGTGTCCCCATTGGGAGATGCAGTGTGCTTCGTCCACAGCCAGCTGCGATATTTTTACCCCTCTGATTCTCTGGATAAACTCAGGGTTGTCTAGTCTTTCCGGGGCCACATAAACTATTTTATACTCCCCTTCCGACATCCTCCTCAAAATAGAGCTTGTTTCCACGGCACTCAAAGAGCTGTTTATATATTCCGATGAGATCCCCATGGCTTTTAGTGAGTCGACCTGGTCTTTCATAAGGGATATCAGTGGTGACACCACTAGTGTGACTCCGTCTAAGAGCAGTGCTGGCACCTGGTAGCAAAGTGACTTACCCCCGCCAGTCGGCATGACAACCAGGGTGTCGTGCCCGGATAGTATGCTTTTTATTACCTCCTCCTGAGACTCTCTAAAGGTATCATAACCAAAATATTTTTTCAAAATCTCGTAGATGTTATTTTCCACTAGACCTCCTTACACAATCTATATAAAAATCTTATCTAATTGTTCTCTAAGCTTGTAGTTACAAGTTTAATGATAATATATAACCCAAGTTGCTATTTGAAAATTATTAATGAATTATTGAATTTATTCGAAAACCTTCTTTAGACACAAAGCTTCACAGAGATTTAAAACATGAGGCGCACAGAGAAAACCTTTTAAAAATAATTTTTTGTCACGAATTTTCACAGATCACACGAATCGATTAAAATCTCTAGGCTATGCTTTATTTGCATATCTTTGTTTATTTTTTCTCTGCGAAACTCTTTATTCTCCTCTGTGTCACTCTGTGACCTAAATATCTTTTATTAGCGTAAATTAGTGTGATTCGTGACAAAAAATTATTTTTGATCTCTATGAATTTAAATCAATTCAATACTTTAATTAAAGTTTAAATATAGGTAGAAACTTAGATTATATATGTATCGACAGGCTAAAAAAGCCTATCTAAGCTACACTAAATAAAGTATCACAGATCCCCTAATAAATCAAATTCAAAGCTTTTTTCAGACAAGAGGTCATATCCATTTTTTTAGTTTGAGTATAACCAGGGTAAGAACTATGGAAATGGCCATGAGGAGTATGGCAAAGGGGTAGCCTAGCCCCCACTTGAGCTCGGGTATGGTGGCAAAGTTCATCCCGTAAATTCCGGCTATGAGGCTCGGAGGGGCTATACACACAGTCACTACCGTGAATATTTTTATTATGTTGTTTTGTTCGAGCTCTATCTTACTGGAGATATTTTCTTTCAAGTCGTTTAGCCTATCGAAGTTGTATTTTATATGTCCATTTATTACTGATAAATCCTTGTTTTCTGAGATAAGCAGTTTTTTGTTCTTTTCTTTTATGAATGGGCTCCTCCTGAGCTGTAGTATTATCCTCTGCAGCTCTATCAGGCACTCCTTGAGCTGTATATTGTCCAACTTTATCTTAGTGAGATTGTCGAGTTCTTCTATGGATATATTTTTTATGCTCATCACTTCTTCAAAATACCGTTTTACCTTTTTAGATACCAGCTCTATCAGGTCTGCGTAGTAGTCGGTGAGCGATGCTATGAAGAGAAGTATGAGCTCTTCTCCGGAGTTTGCTCTGTTAAGGTAAAAGCTCCTACTTTTTAATATCTGGTTTAGGGAGATGTCCCAGTTTCCCTTTACGTTTAGCACCAGCAGGTCATGCAGTATTATTATGTGCACCTGGTCCTCCCTTATTGTCTGCTGTCTTGTGACGTATGGTATGGTCAAGTTCAAGAATATCTGCGAATCCACCTCAACATACCTGGAGCTTATTTCTATCTCGTTTCTCTTGTCCAAGGGCTGCACGATAAAGTTTAGCTTTTTAGAAAGCAGGGCTATATCACTCTCGTTGGCACCGGTTAGCTGTATACTAAGTATTTCTTTCCTATCTATGTCGAACTCTTCCAGATTGGTTATTTTTTTTATTTCTCCGTTTTTGAGCAAAATATCGATCATACTCTACCTCCACTATATACCTAAATTTGTTAATGTAATTTTTAGAAAAAATTCTCGTGTAAATATGAGCCATACTATCACTATTATATATCCTCATGTACATTTCCTCCAAAATATTCCATAAATCTCTAAACAGCAACTGCAAGTTTTGTAAATTAAAAGAGGTTATAGATTTTTTTTTGGTAAAGTCTATTAGGCGTCAAGGAAAAAAAAGGGGGGGTGGCTTAAAATGTTGGATAAGATATACACAGAACTGATAGCTGAGGTCAAGGAGTTTAAGTCTAGAATAGAGAAAAAATACCTAAACGGCCCAAGCGACAGCTTTGAAGATGGACAGGTGGCTAGAATAGTGGAGTACTTGAGGGATGAACTGGATGAAGCGGCCTATGACATGGAGATGTTTACAAGGGATACCATAGAGGGCAGCTTGGTGCTGAACAGCCAGGGCAGGTTCAACCTAGATACAGCCGAAAATTTATACTTCACGTGCGGTGCACCTATAGAAATGCTTGTAGACGGGGAGTGGCACAACGGCCGCGTGGAGCATAATGGTGAAAGCTACTATTTTTACAGCTACGACAAGGATGACATAGTGATAGAAGAGGGGATGACGGCAAGGATGAGGGTAGATAAAAAGTAAAAAACTACAGTGGTATTAGGAGCTCTGTAGAAGGCTCGAGATTAACTTTGGTATTCAAATCACCTCGTTGGTTAGTGGATAAAACATCAACAATCAATGGGGCTTTTTTATTTTTCTAATATCTGATTAGACTAAAAAAAATGGGCCTATGTTTAGTCTTGACCCTGTCAAGTAGGCAATTAAATAAAAGATATATTTAAGAGGCTTGTTTCCTGTATTCTACAGGACTCAAGCCTTTTAGTTTTAGTTGTATTCTTTCTCGATTGTAAAACTTTATATATCTAGAAATTCCTTCCTTTAATGATTCGATGGATGTTTCCTCAGTTAAAAAAATGGTGGAATTCAGACTTAAAATGACTGAAAAAACTTTCGATAGGTGCGTTATCCCAACAATTACTCTTACGCGACATAGACTGTTTAATATTATGCGCTTTCAGTTGAGCGTAATATTCTTTCCTAGTATATTGAAATCCTTGATCTGTATGGATTATACAATCTTTTTTTAAAGGCATCTTAAATAGCTTGTTCATGGTATTTTGAACAAGTTCTGTATTATTTCTAAGGCTCAAATCATATGCGATAATTTCGTTGTTCTGAAGATCCCTAGCAGCGTTCATAAACAAAAACTTATTTTTCCCCAAGGTAATATAAGTTATATCCATACAAATTTTTTCTAAAGGTTTGGAAGCGTTAAACTTTCTTTTAAGGTTGCTATCAATAGATTTTCCAGGGATATATTTTCTTACATACTTCTTTTTTCTTATGACGGATCTTATTCCCAGTTCTTTCATCAGTCTATAGACTCTTTTGTGGTTAATTCTTATATTAAGCTTTAAATTAACATAGGCGCATAGTCTCAGCCTACCATAAATCCCTTTTTATTTTTTATGCGCTTCAAGCAATACCTCTTTTAGCTGTAAATCTTGGACTTTCTTATCGCTTAAAAGTTTTTTTCTATTTTTCCAGTTGTAGTATCCGCTTCTGCTGACTTTTGATATTTTACACAGTTTATATACTGGATTTAATTTGAAGTATATCAGAAATTTGTGCATATGAATATTTATCGTCCAGATGCATTTTAACTGCTTTTGACTTAAATTCTTTTATGTATTTATTATTTTTTCTCAAACAAAAAACCCCTTAAAGCAACACTTTAAAACTATTATACAATAGCTTTTTTTATTGTATCTACTTTAAGGGGATTATACTAGTTGAGAGCTCATTTTTTTAAATCAAGTTTTTATAATCATGGATAAATTCAGTATATTTACTCTTTTTATAATGAATCATACTAATTTTCACGAATTTATATAAGTAGGTGCTGAGTTATATTATTTCTCGTCGTATTTTTTGTCTAATATGGATATCAGGATATCCTCCGGCATAGGCTTCCCAAAATAATATCCCTGGGCATATTTGACTCCCTCTTTTTTCAAAAATTGACTCTCACTGGCTTCTTCTATCCCCTCGGCAACGGAGATATACCCCATATCATCTGAAAGTTGTACCAAAGTGCTGTATATTCTTTGTCCCCTATGCGCATTCTCCTTCACTATCTGTAGGAGGCTCCTATCAAACTTAAGAGTGTCTATACCGAGATTGCCCAGCCCCTTTAAAGAGGAGTGCCCGGCTGTAAAATCATCCAGTGCTATGGAGATCCCCAGGTTTTCTTTTAGAAGATTCATATCGTTTACTACTTTCTCGATGTCGTTTATAAATACGCTTTCAGTTATCTCTATTTGAATATTTTCTCCGGAGACCCCGTATTTTTTAAGTAGCTGCTCTATTCTAGTATATATATCTACTTCCTCTAAGGTCTTAACTGATATGTTGAAAGATAGCTTGAAATCCATGTTGATTATACCATTTTTGATCCACTTTTTAAGTGCCCTTATCGCTGATTCTGCTATGAGAAAATCCAATTCGGATACTACACCATTTTTTTCGGCTATGGGCAAAAACACGGCCGGTGATATGAATCCTTCCAAGGGGTGAACCCAACGAGCCAGGGCTTCTACACCGATTATCTCTTCGCTCTCCAACTCGACTTTAGGCTGATAATATGGGAAAAGTTCTTTATTCTGGAGGTAACGAAGGAATTCTTGCTCTAGACGGCTGTACTTTTTGAAGTCCTCTACCATCTGGTCATCCGCTACTACAAATCTTCCCTTACCGCTTTTTTTAGCTTCATACATCGCTATATTGGCTCTGTGCAAAAACTCTGAAACATCCTTCGTTTTATTGTTTATAGAGCATACTCCTATACTGCCGCAGAGTCTGATTTTGGTGCCCATTAACTCCAAAGGTTTTTTTAGCTCCTCCATCACTTTGCTGGCTTTTAATTCTACATGTTCTTCACCTGTATTTTCGTGCAGTATGAAAAATTCATCCCCGGAAAATCTGTAGACACTTTTTTTGTCAAATACTTTCTGTAGTCTTTCGACTATTGCTTTCAGGACATAGTCCCCGACACGATGACCGTAGACATAGTTTATCCTCTTGAAATTGTCTATATTCAATATCATTCCCAAGGCGGTTTTATTTTCCAAATCCAATTTTTCGATCTCTTTTTTGAATTTAATTCGGTTTTTAGCTGCGGTCAACTCATCAAAATAAGCTTTTTGGTACAAATTTTTGATTAACTTGTAGTTTAAGATTAGAATAGTAGCGGCTATAATGGAAAGGTGTGCTTTTGTATAGAGAAACGTACTTTTCCAGTATCTTAACGAAGTATTCCACTGTCCGTAAGCTGATTTTCAGCAAGAAAAAATGACTAAGCCAGTCAGTAATTTAACCCATTTTCTCATTAGAATGCCCCCTGTACCTATAGATGTTTTTAAATAAGGGCCGTACCGAGTTTTCAGAAGATCGCATGTTTTCAAAAAACTAAAGAGAAGGCCAAAAGATTCCCTTTCAGACTTCCCCATACTGATTCCTAAAACTTCTTCGGTAACTGGCTGCCATACAAACAGTGAAGGCCCTATAGTTTTGCGTCCCAGAGTTTCCGCTGGTTTGCCTTTTCGGATCATATTAAGATAAATTTAACTTTTATTCTTTTTTATACGCCAAATATCTAAGCTCGCTTAGGTATAAACATTTTTAAATAAAGTATAGCACCGGTTCCTGCAAAAGTCTAATTATTTTTATGCAAAACCGGAAAAACATTCACCTATAATGAAAATAAGGCCGGCCTAGTGGCTAACCTTATTTTATAAATATATATAAATTATTCTGCTGTTGTAGGGTCTATTATTGAATCAATTTTAGAAATTTTAGTTACAGGGAATCCTCATTTCTCAGCATGTTCCCTTATCATCTCTTCATTCGGAGCAATATAGATACAATAAATTTTATTGTCAGTAACATAGCTGTATAGCCACTGAATTTTTGGTCCCATTTGTTTCAAGACATCGCAAGAAGTTTGAGCGGATTGCTTTAGATCTTTAGAAGATAAATTTCCAGCTCCGGGGATGT
Organism: uncultured Ilyobacter sp.; assembly: GCA_963675185.2. Taxonomy (GTDB): domain Bacteria; phylum Fusobacteriota; class Fusobacteriia; order Fusobacteriales; family Fusobacteriaceae; genus Ilyobacter_A. The sequence continues at coordinate 167,311 of CAXXOH010000003.1, read as the reverse complement.
CTCGTTCGATAACATATTTAGGCATTATAGTCTACTTTCTAAAATATTGATGTTATTTTTTATTTCGTACATGTTCACAAGCAGCATCTATTTCAGCTTTGAATTTGTCATAATCCATTTGAAGACCGTTGACATATGTGCTCCATCCAGCACTTGATTTTGCATAATGCACTGCGTCTTCGATTTCTTCATCGGTTGCACCATTTAGTTTTGCTAATTCTGTATGAAAATATGCACAATATCTACACTTGCTGACAGCTGATATAGCTACACCTATTAGTTCCCTATATTTATTAGGAATAGGTCCTTCCTCTAATTGGACACGTTTAAACAATTTCCATTCCAATTCTAGTGAAGAGTCCGGAATAGCTTTGAACATCATCGGTACAAGTCCGAACATTTCTTCAATTTCTTTATATATCTCTTGCTTAGTCATCTCTTATTCCTCCTTGATTTTATATATTGAACCATCATTTGTATTATACGCCATAAAAACTGGCATCTATTGTAGTATTTTAGCACCGTTTTTTACAGTATTAAATGAGGAGTATAGAGTTATTGAGGATATGAGTAGATAAAATCAAAAAGCGGATACTAAAAAGAATTGAAAATTAAACGAAAAAGAAAAATAGAGTAAACTAGAAAAGAAAAATTACTATAAATTCATAACTTTATTTCAAATTAAAAAGACCTGCTAGGAGGTCTTTTAGGTATCTAAAGAATCAGCTCTAGATTCTAGTTTAGATATAGCTATTTTTAATTCAGAAAGTTGTCTATTTATAGTTGGATCATGTGAATATAAATTGGAGTATTCAAAATAAATTTTATTGTAGTGCTTAATTGCACCACTTAAGGATGATTTAGATAAATTTTTATTTTTAGCATCCTCAAAAGCAAATATTTTTTCATTGTTCAAATATATAAAAATATCATCATTCATGTAGAGACTCTCCTTTAAATTAATATTAATAATTCTTGAGCGAGGTGTAAATAACATTACCTTATAAGATTACTTCTCTTGTTAAAAAAAGTCAAATCTCAAATTAAAAACATAAACAAATAAATAATTTATTAGAAGAGGTTATTGAAAGTAAAAAATTGATGTTGAAAATATGTTTAGTAGTTTTAAAGATTGAGTTTCTTGCATTGATAGAGATCACACATCCATTCGTGCATAGTAATGCTAAAAATGTCTGTTTTTAATATTTCTAAAAAAAGAGTTGGAGGGGTATTATGGTATTGATAAATGTCTCCGGATAAAAATTCTATCTCCAGAAGCTTAGTTTCGGGATCATAACCAATAGAGAATAAGATATCTGACAATACATAAATTCTTTTCATAAATAATCCCTCCCATTTTTAATTACAACATGAATTACTATTTAAAAGTATTATAGTACAAATTGAGTTCTAGATATTAAATAAATTAAAAACTTTATAGAAATTTAAAAATGCAGCAGTCAACCATGAGACTGCTGCATTTTTTATATAATTTTTTTTATTATATTTTAAAAACAGCATCAGTTCAGAAATATTCATGCGACGTTTCCCACCTACATCTCGTTGTCACGAAATAGGTCTACCCTCTTGTAATTGCTTGGTATAAAGAATACTTTTTCCGGGGCCTTACCTTCCTTGAACTCTATGAGTTCCATAGTGGAGCTGAAAGACTGCCCCATCATATTGGTGGTCTGCTTCATATACACCTGCACCCCGTCTATTTTCCTTAGCTCCTCCAGTATCCCAGTCATCTCTTGGCTAGCGCCGGGCATCTGTGCAATGACATTTGCAGAGTACCTGGCGTAGATATCGTCGTCAATTTTAATGTCGGGTGTAGCCCAGATCTCAGAGTTTACTGCGCCCATACCCAGTTCCAGAGTCTGGATGTACTTTGTACAGTCCCAACTGCCTATTTTTTTCTTTTCCGAAGTTTTTATAACTTTGAAATTAACCTGCATCATGTTGCCCATAAACTCTTGCAACTCTTCCATATCCATGGAATCAGAGCCGCCCATATTTTCTGCCATAATCTTGGAGAAATCCAGAGGGATTTCGCTAATAGTCTTTTCAACATGGGCCACAACGCTGATCACCCCTTTATCCATATCCACTATGATATCTTGCCCCTGATTTTTCACCGCCATTTTTTTAGGGGTGATCCAGGATTCAACTATGAAATCCTGGGCGGGTTGTACACTGCCCATCATATTAATCTCACCTACATGGTGCCTCTGTTTCATGTATACGTCAGCAAAGACCCCGCTAAATATTACTAGAAACAAAACCGGTAGCTTAACCAGAAAAAAACTTTTCCCCACTTTTGTCACCCCCTACTGAAATTATTTTTTAAATTTTACCGCTGTCCCGTACGCAAAGAGTTCCGCTGCGCTCCCGACCACGCTTGTCGTCATATAACGTATATTTATGATGGCATCCGCTCCAATATTTTCAGCCTCAACCAGCATCTTTTTAGTCGCCATCTCACGGGCCTTGCCCATCATTTCGGTGTACTCTGTGAGCTCTCCTCCTAAAATTAGGCGGACCACTGCGGAGAGATCTTTTCCTATCCATATGGCATAAACCGTATGCCCCTGCACCAGACCTAAGACTTCAGCAATTTCAACACCAGGCAGCACTGTAGCGTTTGTAAGCAAGATTTCGCTTTTCACTTCGGCAAACTTCTCTTCTACTCCCGAGGACTTATACTTTTTCTGCTCAAAAGAGATACTCATCAAAACAACAAGTATGCCCCCTAAAAATAAGAACACTGCTGATCTAAGCCACATAGGAGTAACCGGATCATCGGCAACAACTACATACCAGGGTATCCCGGCGAATATCATCACAAAAAATCCCAGCACAAATGACAGCGACCCTAGGTATCTTAATATTTTCATAAAATCATCCTCTTTTCATTCATACATTTACGTTAAATACTGAAACTTTATACTGCAAGAGAGTTTAGCCTGAAAAATGTGTACCATCTTTATTAATATTTTACGCTAGTTTTTGCATCAATCCTTGAAAATGATATTTATATTTGAACCTTAGGAGGATTTACAGAGAAAAAGTTTAATAAAGTATAAAAGAGCGGATGGTGGTGACTATGTGGGTGTTTAAAAATTTGAAAAATTTCATAACTGTAGAAAAAAGCTCAAATACAAAAAACATCGAAAAGTGGAAAAAAGCCACGGTAAACATAATGGCTTACTCTGAGCTTGGCGAACCGGATAAAAATATGAAGGGGTATGCCAGCGCCGTATTTTTGAAAAACGAGGACAGGTACTACCTCATGACTGCCAGGCATACATTGGTATATGGCGAAGACAACGTCTACCAGATGATCTACAGGATACCGAACTACTCACATAAGGAATTTTTAGATGGCGAGTTCACCGGTACTGAATCTATAAAGTTGGAAAAGAAAAACGTGGCCTTGTCCGAGGATCCTTACGAAGACTTGGCTCTAATATATCTTGGGACAGCTGAGAACGAGTTTTGTAAAAAACTGCTGGAGCTGGGGTATATCCCGGCTTGGCTGGAAGACATAGAAGACGGGCCACACTACGAGGGGGAAGACATATTTATGGTTGGGTACCCAGACCTAATATCGAAAATTGTGGAGTTTCCGGAAGCTAGGGTAAACAAAGCCACCCTGGCTGTGGTGAGCTTTGGGAAAATCGCCATGATAAACGTGGACAACAAAAAATTTTTCGGGGATATAACCGGTTCGGCCGGAAACAGCGGGGGGCCTGCTGTATCTAACGGTAAGATGATAGGGATGGTCAGCACACAGGCTTACGAAACGGTGGAGAGTGTAGAAGAGGGAAAAACCTACGGGAAGGTGGTACTGTCCAATAAATACAGCATGGGAATAAGGGCGCCTTTTATAAAATTTATCTGCGGTAAATATGTAAAAAACATGGTATTACAGTGGGAAAAGATAGCTGGCATTTGACAGGGTTTTTATTTAATGCTATCTTAAAAAGAAAACAGCAAAAGGAGAAACAGGATGAGAGATGAGCTTTTGAGGGTATACGAAATAATAAAGCTGGCCGAAAAACTCAAGCTGGAAATGAGGCATAGCTGGCTTTCAAACGGCAGGCAGGAAAGCGTGGCAGACCACTCCTGGAGGGTTGCTCTGATGGCCGTGTTGGTGGCACCGTATTTAAAAAAGAATTTGGACTTAGAAAAGCTTCTCAAGATGACGATAATTCATGACCTAGTGGAGGCAAAGGCGGGGGATGTACCGGCTTTCGAGGCTATGGGCGATGATGAGATAAAAAAACTCAAGCGTGAAAGAGAGTCCCAGGCTATAGAATATATAAGGAGTATTTTAGGAGGGGATATAGGAGAAAATCTGTTTTCGCTGTGGAACGAGATGGAGAGTAGGTCTAGCTACGAAGCTAAAGTGGCAAACGCCCTGGACAAACTTGAAGTGCAGGTACAGCACAACGAGGCACCAATGGACACCTGGCTAGAAATTGAAAAGAAAATGATATACATGATGGACAGGCATGTGGAGTTTGACGACACCATGGCGGTACTAAAAGAGATCATATTGGAGGAAGCGGAAGAAAAATTAGTAAAAAATGGAATAGATTTAGATACCTTAAAAGCATAGGGCCGTAGTATGGGCCTATTTTTTTGCTATTAATTAATTTAAATTTTAAAAAAAAGATATATCATTTTTTATCAGTAAAATAAAATGAGGTGAGTATCATGGAAATCCTATTCGATATAATTTTTGGGGTATTGGGCGGACTAGGTATATTTATTTATGGCATGCAGACAATGTCTTCTACACTGCAGGAGATATCTGGCGACAAATTAAGAAAGCTGATAAGTACCATAACCCATAATAGATTTCTTTCAATATTTTTGGGGCTCGTGGTAACTGCCATAATACAGTCTAGCTCAATTACAACCGTCATGGTGGTAGGTTTTGTAAATGCCACCCTAATGACGCTGAAGCAGGCCCTGGGGATAATCCTGGGAGCAAACATAGGGTCCACAGTTACAGGCTGGCTATTGATTTTTAAAATAGGAAAATACAGCCTTCTTTTAATAGGAGTGGGGGCCCTGGGATTTACATTCAGCCGTTCCGAAAGACGCAGAAAAAGAGCATTTTTAATGATGAGTTTCGGAATGATATTCTTCGGCCTAGAGCTGATGAAAAACGGGATGGATCCTCTTGGAAGCATGCCCAAATTTCTTCAACTTTTCAAAAAATTTGAAGCCACCAATATACAGGGAGTGATATTTTCCGCCATCACCGGGGCTGTTTTAACTGCACTGCTGCAGTCATCAGCTGCTACCGTGGGGATAACCATGGCTCTGGCTAGCCAGGGGCTGATACACTACAAGACAGCTGTGGCCCTGGTACTAGGTGAAAACATAGGCACCACTATAACTGCTTTCCTGGCATCCATAGGGACATCTTCTAACGCAAAAAAAGCAGCTTATGCCCATATTTTCATTAAGGTAGTAGGCGTATCCATAGTCATCCCATTTTTCACATACTACGTGGAGTTTGTAAGCAAGCTGGTAAGCCTAGATAATATATCCAGGTATATAGCTGTATCACACACCATATTCAACATGGCAAATGCAGTCATCTTCCTCCCCTTTCTAGGTTACCTAACAAGGTTTTTAGACCTTGTGGTAAAGGAGCGAGAGGGTGGGGAAAGCTTAAACTTAGACTCTAGAATAATGAGGGCGCCGATTATCGTGCTGGAAAAGTCCAAAATGCAGATTTTATTAATGGATAAAAAATTCAAATCCAGCCTGGAAAGCTTCAAAAAGCTCATAGCAAGTGGTGAACAAGATAGAAATACAATAGATGGACTGTTTAAAACAGAGAGGGAGTTGGACAGCCTAAAAGAAGAGGTAACCAAGACCCTTATGGATTTTTTGGAGTACAACAGCTCCCACAAGCATATATTTGAGATAAGGCAACAGCTCAGCATAAGCGACGTTTATGAGTCTTTCGGTGACTACGGCGCCGGTCTTGCAAAACTCTACCTTAAATTGAAGAACAACAGCCTGGAACTAAGCGCAACACAAAAAGTCGAGATACAAAAGGTGCATGAACTGGTAATGAGTTCGCTGGATAAGCTGTCGGAGCTCATTAAGACTCCAAATCTGATTAAAATAGAGGAGGCTAAAAAAACGCCTATACAGCTAAATGAAAACCTGATGATGGAGAGAAACCTAAAGGGTAAACCCCTGTCATACGCAATCTATGTGGATATACTGGCAAAGTACAGGAGGATAAACCGTCACATAATATACGTGCTAGATCTTTTAGAAGAGGGCGAAAGCATGAAACAGGTTTTGGAAAGCTAAAGGTGACAACTCCGGCGTGCTAATAGATAAAAAAACCAAACTTTTATATAGGGGGAAAGCGATGTTCTCAAATATCATAAAAAACGGGGTGTATAAAAACCTCGTAAACGGAAAATGGGTGGAAAGCAGGAGGAAGGGGCTTATGAGTATAAGCTCGCCTGTTGACGGGAGCTTGGTGGGCAAGGTGCAGGCCATGTCAATGGAAGAGGCCGACGAAGCTATACACGGCGTAAAAACTTCATATAGGGTATGGGCCGAAAAAAGCATAAGTGAAAGGGCGGACGTGCTCCACAAAACGGCGAATATTTTGGAGGAATACTCCCATCAGATTGGGAAAATGCTGGCCTCGGAAATTGCCAAAGAGTATGGTAGCGCCGTCACCGAGGTTACACGGACCGCCGAGTTCATAAGGTTTACCGCCGAACAGGGTAAAAGGATGCAGGGAGAGACCCTGTACGGGGACTCGTTCGATGAAAAGGCAAAGAACAAAATATCCATAGTGACCAGGGAACCCCTCGGCGTAATCCTGGCCATAGCGCCGTTCAATTACCCGGTTAACTTGTCTGCTTCCAAAATAGCCCCGGCTCTAATGGCTGGAAACGGGGTGCTCTTCAAGCCGCCTACACAGGGGGCCATAAGCGCACTTCACTTGATAAGGGCATTCCAGATGGCAGGTGTTCCTGACGGGGTTATAAACACGGTGACCGGCAGGGGTTCGGTCATAGGAGATTACCTGATCACCCACAAAGATATAGACATGATAAACTTTACTGGGAGCACTGAAGTAGGGAAACATATAGCCAAGATAGCCGGCATGATGCCCATAATAATGGAGCTTGGTGGAAAAGATGCGGCCATAGTCTTAGAGGATGTGGATCTAGACGATACAGCCGAAAATATAGTCAAGGGTGCTTTTTCATATTCCGGGCAGAGGTGCACCGCCGTTAAAAGGGTGCTGGTCATGGAAGAAATAGCAGACAGTCTGGTGGAAAAAATAAAAGAGCGCGTTGAAAAGTTGAAGGTGGGCAATCCCATGGACGAGGCAACTATTACGCCTCTCATAGACGATAGGGCTGCCGAGTTCGTGCAGGATCTCATAGACGACGCCATAACCAAGGGTGCGACTCTTGTCACTGGCAATAAAAGAGAGAAAAATTTGTTATACCCAACGGTTTTAGACCAGGTCAACATTGACATGAGGATAGCCTGGGAGGAGCCGTTTGGTCCTGTCCTGCCGGTTATAAGGGTAAAAAGCATCGAGGAAGCCATTAGTATAGCCAACAGGTCTGAATATGGGCTTCAGAGCTCCGTGTTTACTAAAAATATAGACAAGGCATTCTACATAGCCAGAAAGCTAGAGGTGGGCACAGTTCAGATAAACAACAAGACTGAGAGAGGGCCGGATCATTTCCCTTTTCTTGGAGTCAAGTCGTCAGGAATGGGGACCCAGGGTATAAAGTACAGCATAGAAGCCATGAGCAGACCAAAGGCTATAGTTATAAACTTAAAATAGTGTAACCTTGTGCAGGCAGTTTGGAGGGATCGTTATGGAGAATTATGAAGAAAGGGCGCTTAGGGCCTTTATAGGCATTTCTAAGTATGAGTGGTACAAGAGAGCTTTTGCCAAATACGAGAAAGATGGCGAAGAAAAATTTGCATGGAACTGGTCTTGGTGGGCTTTTTTGGCCAACGGTTGGTACCTAATCTACAGGAAAGCTTATTTAGAAGGAGTAGCCTATATATTTTTAATGACCATGTTAAACAACGACTTCCCTTTTGTGGCACTTATAATAGGAATTGGTTCAGGCGGGGTGCTGCCATATTTTGTATATAGGAGGTATAAGTTTTTAAAATTGGACATAGAGGAGAAGGTAAAGGATGAAGATAAAAGAATACAGCTGTTTGAAAAGTTTGGTGGGGTGAACCAATGGGTCATATGGTTTTTCGTGTTTATGCTGGCTCTGACGCTGCTCTCTGGACAGTAATAATCGGAATAGAAAATGGCGGGTGCAAAAGCATCCGCCATTTTTGTTTTGAAAATCTGTATAATTCTGGTAAAATTATAATGACAAGTGTTAACTACGATATTTCCGAGGGGGATACTATATGCGTTTTGGCTTCTTGTATGAGAACTTTACATACAATACAGAATATTTGACTATAACTCCGCTTAAGGGGATAGAAGAGGAGTTTGAAATATTAAAAGAGGAAACCACACTTCAGGATGGCTGGATATACCCGCCAATCGAAAGTGTCGACTACGGGAAAAAACCAGTTCGGAATGTACTCTGGTACAGTCTGCCTTGTTCCCACGATATAAACTTCAACTGTAAAGCTAACAAGGAGTTAAAGGAGTTCATAATACTGTTTTTCGGTTTTTTAAAGGGTATAATCCTTAGGCCTGAGAAGTGGGGACATTACTACAGGACTCCGTATAGAAACTTACTGGTTGGCTTCCATGCTCCAAAGGAGGTCATAGAAGAGCTCTTGGATGCAGCTGTAAAGTTTTACAACGAGAATAGAAAAAATGGTGTGCTGACAAAATACTATGCTGCCCTGCATTGGTATTTATTCTCACAGACGTACTATCATGAATTTGAAAAATTTGACGGCCAGTACAAAGTGTTAGACAGTTGTTACAGAATCTGCAAAAAGATTTTTGACATAAAGAGTAAAGGTCATTCTGACAGGATGGAGACTTTGTGTGAATATTTCGATATCCCAGAGCCATCATTTGCCTCGAAGATACCAAAAATAAGAAATGATTTTTTCCACGAGTCGCTTTTTGCAGGGGCGCCCATTGGGTTCAATCCTAGCCAGGATGATATTTCCATGGAACTTTCCAGGATAAACGAACGCCTGTTTTTACTTATATTGGGGGTAGACAAAGGCAAGTTTCCGCCGGAGCTGTTAAAATTTAAATATCGCCTCAAAATATAAAAAGCCAGAGTAAATATATCTAAAAATTTTATTTCAGTCTAAAAAAACAGAGTATACAAAAAAGCATTTTTTAGAACAAATAAAAAGTTATGTTTAAAAGGTAAAGTACGAACATTTTTTTTATGAAAAAACATATATAATTGTAAAAAAAAACGTTGCATACGTATAAAAAATAGAACAAATTTTTCTGAAAATTGTTCACTACAACGTTGATGTTTTAAATGTTATGATTAATGATATATAAATTATGAGAGAGAGGAGACAGTATGAAAAAGTTTTTCGTACTTTTTGCTATACTAGCTTTTATTTTAGTAGGTTGCGGAAAGAAAGAGAGAGGAAAGATAAAAATTGGCATCACACAGATAATAGAACATCCTGCATTAGATGCTGCTAAGGAAGGATTCTTAGAGGCCCTTAAGGCAAATGGTTATGAGGAAAGGATGGAGGTAGACGTACAGAATGCACAGGGAGATTTTGGGACTGCCCAGAATATAGCGAACCTTTTTGTGCAGGATAAAAAAGACATTATCCTTGCCATATCCACTCCGAGTGCACAGGCTGTTTTTAATGCCACAAAAGAAATCCCTATACTTATAACTGCCGTTACAGACCCAGTTTCTGCAGGGCTTGTTGGGGATAATATCACAGGTACCAGTGATGCAGCCCCAGTGGACAAACAGATGGAGATTATAAAAAAACTTCTTCCAAACGCAAAAAAAGTAGGGATAATCTATAATACGAGCGAGCAGAATTCGCAGGTTTTGGTGCAGATGGCCAAGGAAGAGGCTAAAAAACACGATCTAGTGGTTGTGGAAGCTGGGATAACTTCTATAAACGAAATGACGCCTGCATTGGATTCACTTCTACCAAAAGTAGACGTACTCTATACACCTACTGACAACCTTGTGGTTTCAGCCACTCCGCTTGTTGTAAAGAAAGCAAACGATATGGATGTGCCGGTTGTTGGCTGTATTAAGGAACAGGTGGAGCAGGGAGCTCTTGTAACTGAGACTATTGATTACTACAGGCTGGGGTACCAAACCGGAGAGATGGCTATAAAGGTGCTAAACGGCGAAAAACCTTCAGCCATCCCTGTAGAAACCCTAAAAGATACCAGACTCATAATAAACAAAAAAGCTGCTGAAAAATACGGTATAGATTTAAAATCTGAAGTATTGAAAGAAGCTGAGGTTTTATAAAAAAGACGGGGGCGCGCTCCCGCATACCTATCAAGCTAAGAAATTTTAGGAACCTAACTTTTATATAGTTAGGTTCCTATTTTAATTTTAAAGCTAAATTTTCAAACTACAAAAAACCACTTGCAAAAATGGCTAAAAAAGTTTATTCTATTATCAGTGGTGTTCTCGGTGATTATTTGCTGGGAACTTTTTTTATTTTAGAATTAATAATTTTTTTTAATTTTGAAGTCAAGCGCATGAAACGCTTTTTAGATTTCAAAGTTTCCATGAAATCAGTCAAAACCCCCAACGAGCTTTTTATTACTCGCCTTATACTCATTTCTTTTGAGTATCCTCCATTGATACCCTTTGTAATCTCCATTAAAAGAAGCATTCTAATTAAAGTGGCATATATGTGAGTCTCTATTCTTTCTACTTTCAAGTCTTTTAGTTTATCTAGTTTAAAATCAGACTTAAAAATTTTAAACAGCAATTCAATTTGCCATCTCAATTTATATATTTCGATGATTTCAGAAGGATTGAATCCCCAAAGATTAGTAATATATCCAGTAATTTCAGCAGAACTTCTTGCGTGCTTTGCGCAGTGCTCATTCCTTCTTTCTCTTTCTTCTATCTTTTGTACTTTTTTATTAGAAGTCTCTTTGTCCAATTTAGTTAGGATTACCCTAAAAGGCCTCTTGTCGTCATGGCTTCCGACTAGAAATTCATATTCTTGAGTCTCTCCTGCTTTTAGTTCTTTTCCCAACTCTCCAGCATTTGTTACCAAATACTTCGTCTTTTTTAGTAGTTTTCCCTTTGGTGAGTACTGAGGATTAGGGTTTAAAGCAAATAACCTTGTTCCGGCTTTCAAACGAGAAACAAAAGAGCTGTTTCTGCTTTCAATCTCATTGAAGTCATCAAATTTAAAGTACCCTAAATCTTTTAAAACTAAGGAATCTGTAACTAATTTATCGTAGACATATTTAGAAAAATTTTGCTCATTTTTAGTTCCCGTAGATAAAACAGTGTTCTTAAAAGAATAATCAAATAATTCAAGGAGAAGATTTATTTTTAAAACAGCAGGATTAGATTTGTTTGCACCTTTATACTTATTTTTTAATTTATTTGGCAATTTTATTTCAGTAGAGTCCATTAAAAAGATATTGCTGAAGCCATAATTTTTAAAGGCTTTAGACTTATTGGATATTTGTGTTTTACAAAGAGATAAGAAAATATTTTTAAGAAATTCTACAGAAGCCTCGCTAAATCTCTGATCAAGCGCTTGAGGAGAAATATTAATATTCTGCTTTAATAGAAGTTCAGCGCTTAATTCTTCCAAGGATGAAGTGCATAAATTATTGGAGCTGAAACAAGTTAAAGATATGAAGTTAAGAGGAGAAATTTTGCCGCTATTCCTAATTTTGAATTTAGAATACCTGGCAATTTGTTCAATATTTTTTTCCGAAAAGTAATTTAAAAATTTTGTTCTGATTTGTCTGTTTCCCAAAAGAAAAACCTCCTTCAAGTAGTCCTTGAAGAAGGTTTTAGCACAAATTCTATTAAATTCAAAGCTTAGCTTGATAGGTATGGGGCGCGCTCCCGTCTTTTTTATTTTTTTTATGTATGATATAATCATATTGAATGAAAAATAAAAGGGTTAATTTTGGAGGGAGCATGAAGAAGATAAGGGTGACCGTCCCTGAGGATATATGGAGGCTCATGAAAAACGATACCGAGGACTTTGGTGTAAGCAGCAACAAACTCTGCAACTACATACTTGAAAAACTCAAGTATAAACAAGAGATAAATGTCGAGCAGCTATTAAAAGTACAGGGAAAACCTTTGAAGAAAATAATTCAATTTGATTTAAATATAGGCAACAAAGAGGTCTACTATGATATCTTAAAGGAAAACAGAGTTGACGTAGAGGCGGAGTTCTTAAGAGAACTATTCAAAATATACTCCTCAAAATTCAAGTACATAAGAGAGCTTTTTATATTTGAAGATAGGGTGTCAAAAATCTTAGAAGCCATAAAAAAAGAGAAAAAACTCAAAATAAAGTATAAAAAAGAAATTTTCACCATAGAACCATTTTTCATAAAAAGAGATGAACAGGGTGACGAAAACTTTTTGTTCTGTTACTGCGATGAGCACGAGGATTACAAGAATTATAAGCTAAAGGAGCTGAATGTAGTTTCCATATTGGGTGACCGCGTAACTAAAAAAGACAGGGAATATATAGAAAACGCCAGAAAAAACTTCAACCCTTTTCTAGCAAAAGGAAATATGGTAAAGGTTCGGCTGACTGAAGAGGGGAAAAGCCTCCTAAAAAATCTGACGAACTACAGACCGAAACTGATAAAAAAGGATAAGGACATCTACATATTTGAGGCTTCAAACGAAAACGCCAAGCTATATTTCAGACAGTTTTTAAAGGAAGCTATAATTTTGGAACCGGAATGCCTCAAACTGGATATGAAATCAGAGCTGATGGAAGCTATAAAAAATTACGAACAATAAAAAACTGTTGTGGATCCACAACAGTTTTTTATATTGATACAGCCTTAGTTTTTTCTGAAATTTTGAATACATGAAAAAGTATACCCAAGCCTATCACACAGCAGATAAAGTAAAATATATAAACTTTGTCTATTCCGAAATAGTCCAATATCAGGCCGGAAATAAAGATAGATGACATGCTCCCTATTCCCATGCTAAAGGAAGCATAAAATGCAAGTGCCGTGGTTCTCTGAGATATTTTTGTATGCTGTTTGATGTACTGTGCAGCACCGGCTATAAACACTCCTATAGACATCCCCTGTACAAAGAAAAGCAGTATCATCAGTTTCGGGTCAGGGGAAGTGCCGTACCAAAGCCATCTTAAGCAAAATATGAATACGGAAGTGACCATCATTTTTTCTATGCCCATTTTTTCTATTATCTTGGAACTATGCTTCATAAAAGGAGCTTCGCTTGAAGCGAAAAGTAGAAATGCAAATCCCACCCCGCTGACAGTTCCTCCTAAAGATTTATATAAAAGTCCGAAATAAGCGTTGTGGCCGTGCATGGTGCCGCCTATGAAAAATGCCCCCAAAAGAAATAGGGTATAATTTTTATTCTTCAAAAGTTCCTTTACATCTTTAAGGTCGATTCTGGCAGTGCTGCTCGACTCTACATGTAGCTTTTTCAAAAACAAAAGCGAAATTATAAATGCCACTATTGCAACTATGAAAATAATAGATATTCCCATCCTGTCTACGAGCAGACCCGATACGAAAACAGCCACGGCAAACCCTATTGCCCCCCACTGCCTTATGGAGCCATACTCAAAATCTGATTTCAATACTATAGAATCATTTATAGGTGAAACTCCACACCAAAAAAACTGGTAAAGGCCAAAGACCGCTGCAAACAGATAGAAGTTTCTTATTGCCGGGAAAAAGGCAAGGATGATACTTATTGTTAACAGCATAAACCCCATTATTTCTTTAGTCTTATGTGTTTTATCATTTAAAAATCCCCAAAACGGCTGGGAAAATATTGAGATCAAAGTCCCAAAAGATATAGCCGTACCTATCTGAATACCGCTAAACCCTATATTTTTAAGATATTGTGTGAGAAGAGGGATAAAGGCCCCTGTCCCAAAAAATATAAAATATGATAAGCCAGCAAAATTCCGATACACTTTACTACTCATACTACCTCCTACATACAGCTCGGCTGTTACGGTGCCAATTTTACTTACAAAATAAACCGATTCCAATGCTTGATTATAGTTCTTTTACACATATTTTTCAAGAAATAAATAATATTTTACTTGAAAACACCTCCAGAATAATAGCAACCTAACTATTGTAATCGAGAAAAGCCCTCTTTTCTGATATACGCCACCAATATCTGAATTTCAGGAACTCATATCTCTAAATTTGAAAATAAAAACAATCAAGAAAAATTTCTTAATTATATATAATTTTAATTCTTTCAAGAGGATTTCCTAGGGATTTTCCAATAGTATTTTTAAAAAGTATATATAATTCATCTGACGAGCAGAGGAGAATTTATATGGAGAGAGAGCAGCTATACAATTTAATCGTAGACTTAATTCCACAATATTTTGAGTGTGAAAATGGTTATGGACTCCACAGGACGAAAATAAACATAGGTGGGGTACCTTACTATTTTAAAAGCTTTAGGAGAAACAGCCAGAATATGTCAAAATTAGTCCGGCTTTTAAATCAGTTTGCAAACCGTTTCTTGGAGATAAAGCTGGGGTCTCATACCATAGAAAGAGAGCTGATAGAAAGCTACATCGTGACCAACTGGCTTAAGATAAGAGGGTACGACAAAGTTAAGTGGCTGAAGCTCTTTGATTATTTCAAGAGCCTGGAGCACGTAACCCACGAAAATGAAAACATCGGGGTCAACTTTATACTGAACCAGAACCTAGTAGGCGAGTTTAATATGATCGATCTTACTGAGGAAAAACTGTTAAACGTTATGGGTGGCTCTACCATGACGTATTTCAGGCTAGGTAGAGACTGGACATATATAGACTACAACTACATAAAATGGGAGGATATAGGCTCGGAAAAGGAAAATGCCCTTATCCCAGGGTTCCTGCACCCATATTATTCGATTTTAGAAGACGGGGAGTGCGGCATCATAAGGACAAAGAGGGAGGATATAATAATTTTTGACAAGAGTGGCTTACTGGCTTCTAAAAGAATGGGGAACTGGAAGATCTACGAAGCCGACACTTTAAAAAACACCTACGTCGACATACTAACGAAATCTATCGTATCCCCCCAATATTGGATGGGGTGCAACCTGTTTCATATAGTCTTTGACTTGAGCTATAAAAGGCACGGGGGACTAATAATCGTAGACTTAGACGATAACTGCAGCCTGTGTGTTTCAAATGAAGAGAGCTTTATTAAGTCAGACAACTTCTTCAAAAATATACTGAGGAAAAGGCTGGAGAAAATAGACCTTACTCAAAAAGATGTAAAGAACGTATTTAAACCACTAATTCTCGAGCTGGCTTCTATAGATGGTGCACTTATATTCAACAAAAAAGGTAAGGTAAAGGCGTTTGGGGCTATGGTAAAGCCCCATGAACATGTGAAGTATGAAAAGGGTGCAAGGAGCACAGCCGCACTCTCAGCAATATATTACGGAATGATTGCTATAAAGGTAAGCGAGGACGGAGAGATAATAATATTCTTTAAAAAGAACGGAGAAATAATAAAACTCAGCTTTCTTTAACGGTAATCAATAAAGCGACTTACCCAAATTTTTCATAAGTTTTATCATTATTTACTAAAAATAAGCTTAAAATTACTGATTAGCCACCGATTATCAACTCTTTTAGCCTTAAGAGAATAATCGGTGGCTTTTTTTATATGATAAATAAAAAAAGTAACCCAAATCAGGTTACCATAAAATTAAAGCCCTTAGGCTTAGGTCACCGGTATTTGATTTCAACACCGGTAACCTAAAGGAGTTTTGCTCCCTTACACTTGCTTTATAAAATTATATACCATTGTTTTTTCTGCATTCCTTTTATTTTCTACTTTTCTTTTTGATTTCTCGATTCTACTCTATTTTTAGACCCTATCTTGTCGACTATCGCCAAGGTGCTGAAAAGCAGGAACAGGGTCATAAGATAAGCCAAGCCGACTCCGGTTGTTATCAGCATGCTGAAGTGTACAAACCCCATATATTTTGAAAGCATAAGGGTGCCAAACGCCGCCATTGTGGTCAAAGTAGTGAGAGTTATCGCCTTACCGGTGCTGCGTATAGTCTTAAATATATTTTTTTCGATGCGGTACCTGTGGATTATGTGCACGCCGTCGTCTATCCCTATACCTATTATCAGCGGGACTGCTATTATATTCACCACATCCAGCTTAAACCCGGTCCAGCCCATTATACCCAGCATAGATATTACGGTCATCACCATGGGAAGTATAGACAGAGTGGCGTATTTCAAGCTTCTAAGGTCAGCTATCAGTATGAGGTATATGGCCACAAAGCTAAGTCCGAGTACCTTTTTGCCCTCTCTCTTTACCACGTCCATAACCCTCAAGAATATCTTGGCACTCCCTGTGACATACGGGCTGAGTGTATCTATCTCTTTTATATGGGCATCCTGAAACTCGGAATACCACAAATCATCCTTGGGGAAAAATATATTCATGTACTTGGAGTTTTCTCCTACAAACCTCCTTTTCAAATTGTCAGGTAGATTATCCAAACTTATTTTTTTTTCGGAATTCACCCCCGCAATAAAGTTCTTTAGTCCGGCTACCAATATTTTTTGAGCCTTTTCTATATTCTCTGAGTAATCCCCTATGCTCTCGGCAAATCCAGATAAATCCAAATTTTTTATTAGTGAGTCGCATTTATTAAGTAGTTTTTCTTCGCCGCCTATATATGCTAAATCAGCCAGCTCTACCAGGTTGTCTTCCAACCTATATATCTCGTTGGCCAGTTCCTCTAGATACAGTTCGCTGTCCAGCACCCAGGCGATGTCATCTTTCACTTCCCTCAAATACTGCAGTTTTTCCATCTGCTCACCGTCTGGGGGGATGTAGTAACCTAAAGACTCTATGATCCCCATAGTTTTCAGCTTGTCAGCTTTCTTGTATAGCTCCTGCGATTCCTGTATTGTATCACTTACTATAATGGAGTTATCCGAGCTGAAGTTAAATTTATCTATAAGCTTCCTGTTCAGGGCGACGCTTTCGAGCCCTTTGGCCTCTATCTTCATCATGTCCTTTTCAAACTTCACATCTGGTATCTTGATGCCGATCACGAATGTTGCTGTGAGCACCGCGAAAAAACTAAGGTACTTTTTTCTGACCAAGATTTTTTCAAGTTTTTCCAGCTTAGATTTCTTTCTTTTTATGCTCTCTTTAAGGTAGCTTTTTTTAGAAAAAGTTAGGAGCAATGGTGGCAGCACGAATATAGACCCGAGTACAACAGAGACGATCCCCATACCCAATACAATTCCGAATTCCCTGAATCCTGGGAAGTCTGTAAATACATACATAAGAAACCCAACGGCCGTTGTCAGTGCAGCAGCCACTACCCCGCTCATGGTTTTCTTAAATACGTTTACTATTGCTGCTTCAACATCGTTCCCTTCCAGTCTCTCTTCTTTGTAGACCGATATAATGTGTATGGAATAGTCGATTCCTAGTCCCACAAGTATTGCTCCCATCATGGCTGTCATTATATTTAGAGATCCTATTAGGAGGTAGGTCAGGCCAAGTGTCCAAATTATCCCCACAATCAGTGGTATTACAGCCAAAAACGAGTATCTCATTCCTCTAAATGATGACATGAATATAAAGAAAATAAGGGTAATGGATAGGAAGCTGCTGTACTCCATATCCCTCTGAGAAACCACCATCTCGTCCCTCAAAAGTACCTGAGATCCACTCATGGAAACCCTCACACCATATTTTTTAGCCTGCTCCTTTAGATACCCTTCGGTACTGTTTATAAATTCCACCACTTTTTTTGGCTCCTCCATTCCAAAGGTGGTGTCGATGGTGTATATCCCCATATTCTTATCAGTTGACATAAAGTAGTTTTCGCCTACGAAAAAATTCTCCATATCCTGCACGGAAACATTTCCACTCTTAATTCCGTTTACGATTATTTCCAGCTGGTTTAAACTTTCCAAGAGCTCTATCTCATCTTTCTCTATCTTATCTTCACCCGAAGTGTTGAGGTATGTAGTTTCGAAACTGTTATTTACCCCGGCTATAAAATCTTTCAGACTCGATGCAGTTAAAATTTCTCTCATGTTTTCCAGGTCTTCATAATCCATAAGCAGAAAACCGTTTTTCTTAAAAAAATCCCTGTTTGTATGGTACACAACTTCCTTTACACCACTTTTTTCAGAAAGTACTGGGGCAGTGCCCTCTATAAAACTTTTTATATCTCCCTCTTTTCCCTCCACTCCAACTATTATAGAATCAAGACTGCTGAAGTTCTTTTCGGCATCTCTATAGGCCGACACTGTTGGATCGTTTTCCGGCAAAAGGTCCATGAGTCTGGTGTTTATCTCGAGTTTGGTCATGAAAAATCCCAAGATAAAGGTGAGCAGCACCGAAAAAATGGTGATTCTTTTTTTATTTTTAACTATATAACTTCCTAGTTTCTTCATTATCCCACTCTCCTTAAAAACTCTCTATACTATCTTTTATCGATAACCGGGCATCTTTCCTACAAACAAAATATTGATGTTGAGGATAACTTATACTCATATATATTAATCCAGTTTAAATCTAACCATAAATAAAATAAGCTGCTGAATCACTTTACTTGAGTAAGCTGCATTAAAAAATAGCAGCTAAAATAAGCATAGACCCGGCGTGTAACCGTAAACTATTTTTGTAAATAAAAAAGTGCCGTTAGGCACTTTACAGGCTGTAGACAAAGAAATTTGTCTACAGCTCTTTTTTTTGCCTTAAATTTCTGATAAAATTTAACTGACTAGGAGGCGATTCAATTATGATGGGAGTTAAAAACACTGAAGAAAGAGAAATTTTAAAACGAGTTAGTTTAAATGATATAGTTCCAAAAAATCATATAATCAGAAAAATAGATAGAGCTGTCGATTTAAGCTTTATTCATGATAAAGTTAAAGATTTGTACAGCCCTTACGGAGTCGAAAGTATCGATCCGATTGTACTTTTCAAAATAGTCGTGATCCAATATATTTTCGGAATACGTTCCATGCGGCAAACAATAAAAGAAATTGAAGTTAATATGGCCTACAGATGGTATATCGGGTACGGACTAGACGAACAGATCCCACATTTTTCCACTTTCGGGAAAAATTACAAAAGGAGATTTGAAGGAACAGAAATTTTTGAAGATATTTTCAAACATATAGTTCAAGAAATAATTAAATGCAAATTTGTTGATGAGGAAAATATCTTTATTGACGGGACACATATAAAAGCAAGCGCTAACAACAAAAAAAGTATGAGTAAGTTAATAGAAGTCAGCGCAAAATTCTATGAAGAAGCTCTGCATCAAGAGATTTCCAAAGATAGGAAAATCCATAAAAAAAAACTTTAAATTTTGAGTGCGAATCTCAACTAAAGATGATAAAGGCAAGTACAACTGATCCAGAATGCGGTGTATTTCATAAAGGAGAACATAAAAAAGTATTCGCATACAGCGCCAATACTGCATGCGATAAGAATAACTTCATATTAGATTTTGTTCTATCTCCCGGTAACAACCATGACTCAACTTCATTTCCGGAGCTTTATAAAAAATTAACACATTCCTATACAAATATAAAAAGAATAGTTGTCGATTCGGGATATAAAACTCCAGCTATTGCAAAACTGATACTTGATGATGGCAGAATTCCCATCATGCCGTATAAAAGACCTATGACCAAAGATGGATTTTTCAAAAAACATGAGTTTGTTTATGATGGGCATTACGACTGCTATCTATGCCCAAATGACGAGATATTGAAATATAGTACAACAAACAGAGAAGGTTACAAAGAATATAGGAGCAATTCAAAGATATGCGCTAATTGTGAATTTTTAAGTAAATGTACCGAAAGCAAGAACACCACCAAAATCGTCACCAGACATGTTTGGGAGGAATATATGGAGCGCGTGGAAGAGATCAGGCATTCGGAAGGAAGCAAGGAAATATATGCACTTCGTAGCCAGACTATAGAAAGAGTATTTGCTGATGCAAAAGAACTCCACGGAATGAGGTATACACAATATAGAGGGTTGCTGAAAGTGAAAATGGAGCTGACCCTCAAATTTGCGTGCATGAATTTAAAAAAATTAGCACTTTGGAAGGCAAGGAATGGATTTTATTCCTTATTTCCGAAGCAAATCTATGCATTTTTATCAAATTTATCAAAAATAAAGGAAAGCGACTATCAAATATTTCTATTCGATAGTCGCTTGTCTACAATCTGAAAAGTGCCGTTAGGCACTTTATCTTATTTCAATAAGCTCGGCTTGGCTGATTTTTTCATAAGTAGTCATGTCGATTTCTGTTGCAAGCTTCTCGGAAGCAATGTCGCTTAGTTCTATAGACAAGTTTTCAAAAACTTTGTTTTTCTCTAAAAATATCTCGACTAAGTCCGGGTCAAATGAGATACCTTTTTCAGATAAGATTATGCGTAAGGCTTCTTCATGGGATAAGTTGTTTTTATAAACCCTTCTAGATCTAAGGGCGTCGTAGACATCTGCCATGGCCATGATTCTGCCGGATATTGGGATCTCTTCACCCTTCAATCCTCTTGGGTACCCTGTACCATCCCATTTTTCATGGTGGTTTAAAGTAACCTCTATTGCGATGTCTAAGAAACTTTCATATCCAAGTTTTTCTTTTGCCATTTTTAAGGTTCCCGCACCCATGTCACAGTGTTTTTTAACCAGTGAAAATTCTTCTGCGGAGAGTTTTGCTGGCTTTAAGAGTATTCGATCTGGGATACCGACTTTTCCGATGTCATGTAGGGGTGCAGCTTTAATAATGTTATCCACAAAACTTTTGGAGACATCATTTCTGCGTTTTTTTAACTCTTTTGCCAGGATTTCCACATATTTTGCTGTCCTTATGAGGTGTTTTCCCGTTGAATTGTCCCTGAGCTCAGCCTCGTGGGCCAGAGCCAGTATGGTGGCGTCTTGTGTTTTAATCAATTTCTCAAGTATTTCGTTGTTTTTCTTATTCGACTTGGAGAAGGTCGAAAATAAAAGCATATAGTATACCGCGAAACAGGAACCGATAGTAACCCAGATAACTCTATTGGAAAACTTGATCACATTTGTTAGTGTGGAGTTTTCTTCATAAAGTTTAATCACTCCTATTACATTATTAGCACCCAGTAAGGGGATGTAAAGCTTGAAAGTCTTGACCCTTCTTGTTTTCCCAGTATTTTTGTCATCTTTTTCGACCGAGATGTCGTAAGCAGTTTTACCTGTCAAAGCTTCCTGAAATACTTTATTTTTATAGAAATTTTTGCCGATAATATTTTTTTCACTGCTCCATAAAATATCACCATTGTTATCCCACAGTTCAGCCCGAGATATAGTGTCGTTGAAAAAAAAGAGGTTGGTCATCTGGTGATCCTGGTTTTTGAATACGACATTTTTGTCGGAAAGTATTTTTTTTACTTCGGAATCATTGGAAAGTATTTTTTCTATTATAAACGAATAAAGCTGGATATGTGATTTTATAAGGTAATTTGTGAGAGCTCTGTTTATAAATATCCCCATAGCAGCGGCAATAAGAATTGATAAAAGGAATGAATAAGATAAATACTCAATAAGAGTCTGGTTCTTTACTTTTACATCGTTCATGCTATATCCTTTCCAAACTGGTATGATGCGACCACCGGTTTGCTTTTTGTAAAAATAACCGACAGAAATTGAAAATGTAAATAGTTTCCATCTAATATTACTGCTTTAATAACAAAAATCCTCCATAAAGATTTTTAAAAAAAATTATTATTTTAAATTTATGGTCAGACTCCCACATCTGGACATGGTCAGACGTAAGCTGCAGTAGCTTTAAACTATTTTTTTAGTCTTTAAATTAAAGAGAATTTTTTTGCACTCATTGACACAGAATAAAAACACGTGATAAAATTTTATTGTATGTATTTTTTGAAAACGGAGAATTTTTAAGTTTTTTACGGGAATTAACTAGAATTTATATAAATAACGACAGGAGGAATTATATGTACGTTGAAATAGAAACAGGCAGAAGATTGTGTTACGAGATTGAGGGAGAAGGGTACCCGGTTATACTTGTGCACTCTTATTTGTGGGATAAAGATATGTGGAAGCCGCAGAGGGAAGAGCTGTCGAAAAATTATAAGTGCATATCGATAGATTTGTGGGCTCACGGCGGATCTGACATATTATATGACGTAAAAGAGTATTCGGTGGAGAACCTTACAAAAGATGTCATAGCTTTTGCAGATAAATTGGGAATAGAAGAATTCATATATGCCGGACTTTCTGTAGGCGGGATGATAGGGGCTCATTTAGCGTTGAAATACCCAGAGAGACTTAAAGCCTCGGTAATAATGGACGCCTACTCTGGTGACGAACCAGATGAGACTAAAGCCCTTTATTTTGGTATGCTCGACATAATAGAGAATATCAAGCAGATATCTGAACAGATGGCCGACCAGATAGCTCCTATATTCTTCTCAAAGCAGGAGAACATATTGAAAGGGGAGCTGTATACAAAATTTAAAAGATCACTTTTGGATATATCTGAAGACAGGATCCAGTCGGTAGTAGCTCTTGGAAGGGGTATCTTCGGCAGAAAATCTATATTAGAAGAGATGAAGGACATAAAAATACCGGTATGCTTCATAGTAGGGGATGAGGACATACCTAGACCTGTAAATGAGTCACAGGAGATGGCTGAACTGGTGAAAGACTCGTCGCTTTACATAATACCAAAGGCGGGGCACATATCCACACTTGAAAATCCTGAAGAGGTAAACAAGGCTTTAAGTGAATTTCTAGAAAATTTATAGCCAAAAAATAGAACCCGTCATTGCTGGGTTCTATTTTTTATCAACTTAAAAACTATAGATTATGAATTTAAA
This sequence comes from uncultured Ilyobacter sp., assembly GCA_963675185.2. Classification (GTDB taxonomy): domain Bacteria; phylum Fusobacteriota; class Fusobacteriia; order Fusobacteriales; family Fusobacteriaceae; genus Ilyobacter_A. The sequence goes on along the minus strand of CAXXOH010000003.1, from coordinate 144,217 downwards.
ATCTTTTCAATCTCTTTTAGCTACTCTTTTGAGAATTCTAGATTATCAAGCGCCTTTACGTTTTCTTCTATTTGACTCACCACGCTAGCCCCAATTATTACAGATGTTACGTTCCTGAGTACCCAGGCCAATGCCATTTGAGCCAATGATTGATTTCTTCTTGCAGCAATATTATTTAACTTTATAATCTTATCCAGTTTTTCTTTTGTGATATCTGATTTATTCAAAAACTTGGAGTTTGCATCGGTGATTCTTGAATTTTTTTGGATTCCCTTTATATACTTATTTGTGAGCAGCCCCTGAGAGAGTGGGGAGAATGCTATGCTTCCCATACCCTCTTTTTCCAAAACATCCAGCAGGCCATCCTCTACCCAACGGTTAAACATGGAATACTTCGGATGATGGATGAGACACGGGGTTCCCAGTTCTTTCAGTATTTTCGCAGCTTCCTCAGTCTGCTTGGGGTCATAGGAGGAAATCCCTACATAGAGCGCTTTTCCCTGTCTTACTATCTGGTCTAGGGCATCCCTTGTCTCTTTCAAGGGAGTATCAGGGTCGAACCTATGGAAGTAGAAAATATCCACGTAATCCAATCCCATTCTTTTAAGGCTCTGGTTCAAGCTGGATATGAGATTTTTCTTAGAATCCCATTCCCCATACGGCCCTGACCACATCCTGTATCCAGCTTTTGTAGAGACAATTATCTCGCCCCTATACGGTTTTAACTCTTTATTTATTATTTTTTCAAATGTCTCTTCTGCCGAACCAGGTGGTGGACCGTAGTTGTTTGCCAGGTCAAAATGTGTAATTCCCAGATCAAAAGACCTTAGCACCACCTCTTTGCCATTCTCAAAATAATATCGAGGCAAAATCCTGTATTTTAGAGGAATTAGATTATAATTATTCTTATGTTTTTGTTCAAAATAACCTTGAGCTATTAAAAAAAAACACTGCAGCCTTTGTCCAAACGGATTTTTGTGCCCTGGGTATAATCACTGCGCTTAGAGAAAACGGTATAATGGTGCCTGAAGACTTTTCTATTATCGGATATGATAATTTATTCTTTAGCTGGTATTTTAAACCTTACCTCACAACTGTAGCTCAGCCACAAGAAAAAATTGTGCAAAAAGTTTGTGAAGAATTAATGGCGCAAATAAAATTGGAGTTCTCTGAACTCCCTTTTATGGTCCTCCGATATTTGAAACAAAATAAATTTTAGCTTAGGTATAGTTAGCCTATTATCTTAAGCGTGCTGACAAATTTCCTTGCGTCTTCTATATCCATGCTATTTGGCCTCCCATTAGCAAGACCATTAGTACGCCATAAGTGTCATACCCCTTACACACAAAACTACTTTTTACAACTGCACCTTTGGAAACAAGGGCATCAGCTAGTTTTTTCTTGTATTTTACGCTTCCAGTACCGCTTGTGGAGAAAAGAAAGACATTTTTACCGCTTAAATTTACAGTATCCAAAAGCTCAAACAGCTTTTCATGGTGCTTGCCGAAATAGATTCCAGACCAAAAGCCTATTATTTCATACTGCTCCAACAAACCTGGCTGAACATCGCTTACCTCAAGCAAATCGGACCCAAGTTCTTTGGAGATAGCCGTACAAGCTTCTCGGTATTCTTGTGATGCACAGAGATATAAACTATTGCAGATTCATAGTTAAACCAGCCCTTTCATATAAAATAATAAAGTAGTATTTAAAATCACAGATCTTAATCACAAATTCTTAAACTGAAAACTCCTATTTAAGCTTTTTTTGGTTTGATGCTCGATTCGTTATCTCCTTCAATTTTGCTTCGTCACCAAGATAGTATTTTTTGATTGGCTTTGCATCATCGTCGAGCTCATAAACAAGGGGGATTCCTGTGGGAATATTAAGGTTAGAAATCTCCTCGTCGCTAATTCCATCGAGATGCTTAACAAGCGCCCTTAAGCTGTTTCCGTGGGCAACTATAATGACTTTTTTTCCAGACTTTAAATCGGGCAAAATAGTTTTTTCCCAATAAGGTACGAAGCGTAGTATGGTATCTTTCAAGCTTTCAGACAATGGTATCTCCTTTTTTTTCAGTGAACTGTATTTTAATTCATTCCCAGGAAATCTTTCATCATCTGGCGACAACTTTGGAGGCCTGACATCAAAGCTTCTTCTCCAAATCATTACCTGCTCTTCCCCGCATTCTGCTGCCATTTCAGATTTGTTCAACCCCTGCAACGCCCCGTAATGGCGTTCATTCAAACGCCAATTTTTGACCACAGGGATCCATAGCAGATCCATCTCATCAAGCACATGCCACAAAGTCTTTATTGCTCGTTTTAAAACCGATGTATAAGCAACATCGAAAGTATAACCTTCTGATATCAATATCTTACCAGCCTGTGTTGCCTCTTCCACACCTTTCTTAGAAAGATCGACGTCAGTCCAGCCAGTAAACTTATTCTCCATATTCCACAAGCTCTCTCCATGTCTTAATAAAACCAATTTTATCATGGTTAACCTCCATATTTTAATCCCCATACTGAGAATTATAAAAGTGCTTTTATAAGTTATCTAGATGGCGGGAACGAGATAGTTTTAGTATTTAAATTATCAGCATAATATGTTATCTCATAACAAGTTTTTATCTGAGTATACTTATTATTTTTTGGCTTTTAATATTTCCGTAGGGAAAGTATTTTGACTTATATTTATAGATTCAATTTCTTTAAATCTGCTGTTTTTAATGTATTCCTTCAAACAAACAGGTCTGCATCATAACAAAAATTTTGGTAAAAATTTAGAAATATAATACCAGATTTTATTGTACCATTTTTCTCCAAATGACATTGAAGAAATAATTATTCTTCCTCCAAATTTCAATACTCTATAAAATTTATCTAAAAAACAATTTTTGGATTGATTTAAATATACTGATTTAATAAGTGTAGACTACCATGCTGAGTGCAGGTATTCTTACCGTACTTCTCAAACGATAATTTTTGACAAAGTAAGCATTTTTGCCGGCATCATCAGCCAAGTTGTTTTTTTTGTAGTACTCGTCCATCAGGGTATCCTTTGTTTTCAGGTGCACAGGATGCAGATCTACCTTTTCATTACATTCATACCATTTTTCATCATTCCATGAAACATTTATAAATATGTATACCCCCCTAATGTCTATCTCCACATCTTTCAGGATACTGTACCCATCCTTTTTTAAATCCAGGCTATCTATTTTCATTACAAACAAGTCTTTATCCAAGTTATGTGGAAAACTGACACGTTTTTTGATGTCCTCTATTTTTCTTAGCCTAAACAATTTTGTACTCTTTCTTATTTGTAGCATGTCTTTAAAATGGTTTTTACTATAGATGACCTGCCTATTAGTCGGTTTGGGAACTTTTTCAAGCCTTTCTTTCCACCTTTGTTCCCAGATTTTTTTTTCTTTCTCTCCTTCGGGACCAAACCATTCTAAAACGTCTATAAGCCCAACTCCCCAATTGTTTCCATTGAATATGTTGTTGTCAATTATATTGTCGGGGTAGCAGAGTTTGTTAAACCACTCACCGGAGTTGTAGCTGTTAAAATCCCCTGACTTAGACCTCAAAAGTTCCACACCTGCCTGAAAAAAAGGTATTCCTTGAGCTAGGGCAATTATCCCGCAATATATATTGTGCATTTTCAACATTATTTCAGTCCTGCCTGTTGGATAGTTGTGTGAATCCTTGCTTTCAAACCCCACCTTTGCTATCAGATAATCCCAAAGAGTCCCATTGTCGTGGCATGTTACATAATTAATAACTGATTGTGGACAATTAAACTGCTTAGTGATATTGTTTTCTTTATCTTCATAAAGATAGCCAACCATATTTGATTTATCTAAAGGCCAATTATGGGAAAGATCAAAACCATCTTTGACTATGAAGCTATCTCTTTCAAATATACCATTTCCTTTATCAGCTTCTCCCCTGAGATTGTTTCTTATATACAGATTAAACACACCTATTTTTTCATCAGGATAGTTCCAGATAGTACTCCTGTTTGCACTTCTAAATTTTCCAATCCCCATTAAGGTTTCGTCAAATCCTTCTCCATAAAAATAGATGTTCTCTCCGTCAACCTTATCATTTTTCACATCTAAAGTTTTGAGTTTTTCTTTGGCTTTTAGTATTGAATTAAGCGTCATTTCCTGCATCATATCAAATCTTATCCCGTCGATTTTGTAATATTTCACCCATTTATAAATAGCGTCTGTAACCAGTTTTTCCACCATCATATTTTCTGTGGCGATTTCAAAACCGCAATGGGGTTTTAAATCATTTCCCTCTATCCTATAATAGTAATCGGGAACAATCCATTCCAGCGGGTCCTCTTTCAAAGTGTGGTTAAAGACTACGTCTAGTACAACCCTTAAACCTATATTATGAAGGGATTTGACCATTTCTCTAAATTCTTTTATTCTTATTTTCCCATTTGGATTTGTTGCATAACTTCCGTCTGGAACCATGTAGTGAAATGGATCATATCCCCAATTATATCTATCATTTTCTTCTATGAGTTTCATTAACTTTTGTTGATATTCTCCAGCTCCCCCATATGTATTTGTGAGCTTCTCAAATACATCATTAAGCGTAGTACACGAGCTTACTACATCTCCCGCAGCACGAATTATCTCGTCCATTTGAGCTAACTTTTCTATATCATAGACTTTAAAATATTCTCTCACGGCATGAATTGTGGTTTTTTTCAAGTCAAAATAGTTTTCTTCTGGCACCGTAGAGAAGTCATTTACAGGTAGCAGATGAATGTATTTTAATCCAGCGCCGGCTAACTCTTTTAAATGCTTCATACTCTTAGTATTGCTCAAAGTGAAGGCTACATACTTTCCCCTACACTCTTCATCTTTTATGCTATCGTCATATACGCTAAAATCCCTTATATGCACTTCATATAAAGTTATATCGACTGGATCAAAATCCTCCTCGAAGGCAAAACAATGCTCCTCCCAATTATCCGGGGTGATCTCTTTGTCGTCATAATCTTCTATATTAACCACTTGGCTAAACCCACCATTTGTCGAGAGGGATATTGAGTATGGATCTGTGACAAGTTTGGAAATAATCCTATTCCCCTCGTGCCTTGAAAATACCTTTACCTCATACAAATAGAAATAATTTACCCAATCACTATTCCCAGAGTACTCCCAAACGCCACTTTTATTTATCATATCAAAAGGTGAGCCTGAAATTTCAGTACTATTGTCGGAATCCCTGTATAAGTGGAGCTTTACCGCAATTGCCGTTGGGGCCCATAGTTTAAATTTGAAGTCTGTTTTCGAGCTGAAGACAACTCCCAAGTCGCTGTCGAAGTAGTAGTATTTGTCAATAATGTCAGCTTTTTGCAGGATTACTTTTCTAAAAATTTCTCCATTAATTTTTGCTATAATCACAAGATTTCCGGCTATCATTTTTTTTATGTCATGTTCACTTATGGGGTCAGCAAATGTCAGCTTTCTAAAATATCCGACATTATCCTTGCCTCCATGTCTTTTTAATAATGCGTATTTCTCATTGATGCGTTCCTTATATTCTTTTTCATGTATACTGTATCCAGTTTCAATTTGCAGGATATCTGCGGCAGCTGAAAAATCCCCGATATCCTTTAATTTTATCTCTTTGGTTTTCCCATCTAGAACTATTCTGCCATCTTTTTCTACAATTTCACCTTCCGGATTAAAGTAGAGAAAATAACTTACCGCACTGAAATCACTTATCTCATATGAATATCTTTCAATTTTACAAGCAATAACTTTTTCAGAAAGCCAAATTGCCAAAGAATGTTCTCTATGTTCCATTTTTTTACACTTCCTCATAATTTTTTATTTTATTGAGTGCCGGTCAAAGTCAAGTGCTTACCCCAACGTATCAGTTTTTTTCTTTATCTCTTCAAGTATCTCGATTTGCATCTCCTGGATTTTCATCATCTTTGACCATTGATCCAGCAGCAGGTGGTCGACTTTCTCATGAAGAGTCCTAATCTCTATCTCCGACTTGAGATCTACCTTATAATCGTTCTCTGACCTCATCCTGTCTTTCATTTCCTGGCGGTTTTGGCTCATCATGATTATTGGCGCCTGTATCGCAGCAATACACGACAAAACCAAATTCAATAATATATAAGGAAACGGGTCAAAGGGCCTACTGATTAAAAAATAGCTATTCAGCACCATCCAACTAAGAAGGAGAATGAAAAATATTATTATAAATGTCCAGCTCCCGCCAAATACAGCTATTTTATCGGATATTATATCTGCAATTTTATACTTTTCTCTCACTGCTATGTTTATGTTTGATGCTATTATCTCATTCTGCTTTATGCTGGTGATGACCGTTTTTTCCAGTTCTTTTATTTTCCCTTCCTCATCTTCAATTAGCGAGGATATGTATTTCATTCTATAAATGTTGAGGTCATCCTTGCATATCCGTTTATTGTCGTTCCAATCCGGGAAATCCCTTATGATTAATTTCTCTATCTCATTTGGAATACCGTGCCCGGTTATTAGATCTGTTTCAACATATTTCTTTTGGCAGATATCGCATTTAATTTCATTCATTTTGACCTCCTTTATCCTGATAACTGAGCATGGTTGAGTTAATATTTCAATCAATCTACTGCCACAAAAATGGAATTAGCTGATAACGAACCTTCCTATAGTACTCCTGGTACCCCGGAAAATCTTTTAGTAAAATCTTCTCTTCATTTAATATTCTAAACACGATTACAACTGGAAACGAAAAAAAGGAAATTATAGCCCAAAATGACCCCAATGCAAGGGGAGTCCATAAAAACATCAATACCACCCCTGAATACATCGGATGGCGGACTATTGCGTAAGGTCCCGTAGATATAAGCTTCTGGCCATTAGCGACTTCAACAACACGAGAAGCATATACATTTACCTTCAAGGCAAAAAGTACTATAAGATAGCCTAAAAAAACAAAAATATCCGCTACCACCACAAGATATGTTTGTACTTCCGACCAGCTAAGCCGATAATCCAAGCCAGAAATTATAAAGCCTCCTAAAAGGATGAGCGTTGAAATAGCTGTTATAATTTTTTGTTCTCTTTCTCTTTCTTTCCACTTAAGACGACGCTCCAAAAGCTCTGGAGAATTTTTTAGAAAATAGCTTATTGCAAAAGTCATTGGTGCAAAAAGGGTTATAAAATAAGCCCAAGCTTTCCAAAACCTGAAAGAACCAGCAGGTAAAAAACAAATATGCTTAAAAAAATTGGGAACATAGCCAGGCGAATAATTACTTTTTTCTTAAGTTGGGATAGGCTCCTATTCATCTTTTCCCTTCCTATACAAGGTGGTGAAACTGCCTCTAAAGTCACTTCATAAATTTTGTGTATGATAATTATTCCCAGTTATCTTTGTATTTTTCCCACCATGACTTTGCAATTTTAATGTACTCTTGGTGAGTTTTTGGATTAAAATCTAAGTTAACTTTGATATAGTCACCATTTGTAAATTCCTTTACGTTTTCATGCTGAGAAGAAAGCAGCAATGCATAAAGAGTTAATGTTATCTCGTAATCATTTTTTGTATCAAGATTTTTTATTAGAAAAGGAATTGCAGGCTTTCCAATTTGTCCTAATTCTTCTGCAGCAATATACCATATTTTTATATTTTCTCCATCTCCATAAGTAGATGTAAAATCTTCATCTTTTAATTTATGGATATAGAATAAAACATCACCCATAGATTTTACATACTCATTAAGCTTTTCATTTTCATTAAACCTATTACCTATCTCATGTTTATTTTTAAATTCAGAATTAGAACACCCCATTAACAAAAAGATCACTAAAAGTATTAATAATAATTTTTTCATCATTAACACCCCAATTTTTAATATAGTTAACTACTCTCTACTTCTGTCAACGCCATCACGATAATAAAGTATAACTACTTTAACATTTTAAGGGTAGTAACAAAATCTTTTGCATCTTCTATATCCCTGCTGTTTGGCCTACCTTTTGCCATACCCCCTATCCACTTTAGCACCCCATAGGTGTCATACCCTTTACATGAAAAGCTTCCTTTGACATCGGCGCCTCTGGAAATGAGGGCATCAATTAGTTTCTTATTGTACTTTATGCTGCCGGTTCCGCTTGTGGAAAAAACAAAAACATTTTTACCATTCAAATCTATGCCAGCAATAAGCTCAAACAACTTTTTGTGGTGTTTCCCAAAGTAAATACCCGATCCAAAGCCGATCATATCATACTGCTCTAATAAACCTGAATTTACATCGCTTATTTGCAGCAAGTCTGCTCCAAGCACTTCGGAGATAGCAGCCGCAATTTTCTCGGTATTGTGGTGATGAACGGAAACACAAACTACTGCACATTTCATCCTAAACCAACCCTTTCATTCTAAAATAACAGATAATATACAGTCAAAACGCTTTACCCAAGCAGGTACTCCATCACATCTACCCAAAATGCGTACCTCTATCTTCAATTTTTTCCACTAAATTGCTACAGTCTTATTCCGCCCCTCTTTTTTAGCTGCATACAAGGCATTGTCTGCTCTTTTCAGCATAGTTTCTATGCTATCATCTTCTTTTGTCTCCGTCACCCCAAAACTACTGGTAAAACGGATATCTTCATTAATACCGTTAATTTTTAATCTGAATTCTTCAATGGATGCTCGAATTCTTTCGGCACAATTAATGCCATCTTTCTTCGAACAATTTGGAAGTATAATTACAAATTCTTCTCCGCCTAACCTGCCAACAGCATCGATATTTTTAATATCCAGCTTTGTTATTTCCACAAATTTTTTTAATACCAAATCTCCAACATCATGCCCATAGGTATCGTTGATTTTTTTGAAATAATCCAAATCGACGGTTAAAGCAGTTTGTCAACGGATCAGTGGTTGCAAGCTCCTTTAATTTCATTTCCATTTTTTTCTTTCTGTTATGTCAAGAAAAAAGTATAGCAATGCCTTATCCTCTCCAAATTCTATTTTTGTGGAACGGATTTCTGCACATTTTTCTTTTCCTGATTTTGTTACTATTTTTGATTCGAAAACTAATGATTCTATATTTTCTTTAAATTGCTTATCCCGGTTTTCAACAACTTTTTCCCTATCCCGCTCATGGATTAAAGCTTTTATGGGCATCGACAGGATTTCTTCTTGTCTGTATTCAAATAGATTAGTTGTTCTCATGTTTACCATAAGGGGTTCATCCTGTTTTGTAACTATTATACTCTCCCCTGCACGCTCAAATAGAATACGGTATCTTTTTTCAGCAGCTAATTTATCTAAATTTGCTTGTTTTTGCGAAGTGATAGACCTTGCCAAAACAAAAGAAACCAAACCGTTGAACACTGAAAATATAAGCCATAAAGTTAAATAATTTATTTTTATCGGTTTCCCAATAGCTTCTAATTTTTCAGTTGAAATATAAGAGATCAATTTCCATTTATAGTTTTTCCAGTCTATTTTGTATTTGGCCATCCCTATTGTTATTAATTTCCGCCCATAGTTTATCAGAAAATTTATTTTTAAAAACCGTATTTTCCTTTTCAGAAAACATGAATCCCCCATTCATTTTCCTTTTTATCAGAATACAACCAATAGCCATCCTGATTCAAGAAATAAAGCTCACTGTATTTACTCTTTATATTTTTCCTTAATTCATCAATTAGGTCTTTTCCACAATAATTGAGCAGGACTATTCCCTTTTTATTATTATAAGCATCATAAAATGGCGTCCCTATTCTCAGCATGGACTTTAACGCTTCTTCTACCTTCCCATGCTCAATATTTAAATCCAATGGGGATATAAATATCTGTTCTTTATCGAGTTTGAAAGTATCGTCAAAGTAATATCTCCCTTTTTTGCTTTGTAGTCCATCTCTTTCCACAATTTTCGGACTGCCATTATCCCAGTTGATCCTTATCTGTTCTTTCCCGCTACTGTCAATAAATCTAACCTGATCGTAAACTTTTTTTGCTAAAGAAAATTCCAAAAACAATTCCGCAATGTGTTCTGGCTCTCTATATGTTTTTAAATCTGGGAGTCTTGACAAGAATAAAACATCAGAGGTTAAAGAGTCCATAATCCTCACAACTATAGCATTCCGATCATTTAAATCGTTTATTTCCCTTGATCTTATCTTGCTGATTTCCGATTTATAAGTTAAATCGTACATATGCCAGAGTATGGCACTGCTAATTACAAATAAGATAAAAAATATTTTTAATGACAATTTCAGTATCTTCTTTTTCATCGCTGTAAAAACCTCCGATTCTTTTTGTAGAAGTCCAAAGTTTGTAATAAGTGAAGCAGCAGTATGAGTTGTCAGCCTTCACACCCAAAAAATCCTATCATACCCAAGAGCATAAATGCTCTGGTCATTAGAGAAAAGAAAATGCTATAGGTAAGCAGCAACATGACATCGCCGATCAACCTCCTAGGATCCCCACCCCATATCTCAAAAGACCCGTAGAAGAGCTCATATATTCCAAAATTTAACACTAAATAGAGAATTAGGGATATTAGCCCAACAGCAAAGGAAATCGAAGCTTTTCCCTGTATCAGGGTTACTTTCTGCACCTTAAATTTATACCGTCGAATGAATGTCGAGAATACAACAAATAAGGAAATAAGCGTAGCTATTGCCGTGACCATCTCAGGAGAAAAGTATTCAAATGAACCCGAACCAGGGGGTTCATCATAGAAATTTCCTATAGGGATAACCCTTGAGAGCACATTAGAAAGAGGAAAAAATACAGATACTCCCGCCAAAAGGCCCCATAAACTTTGGAGAAAAACAATGAAATCTTTGAACTGCTTAATAAACCCTACTCCTTTGTCAGTGCTCATTTTTTATCCCCACCTTATGTTTTTTCTGATATTGATAAATGATTCAATAGTTATTGTAAATAAATTTTAGATATCAATGCATTTGGCACAGCTAAGTCAAAACCGTAGAAGTCTCCAGGGTACATGTGTAATTCGTACTAAATCATAATACTATTAATTTACCATCAAAAATCAAAAAATTAAACCAAGAACTATTAAAAGTGTAGATTTTATTATTGAATACTGCTTGTCAGGTATTCTCTCTTCAAATACCCATCATTTCACCAGATATTTTTCAAGCTGGCTAAACTCCTATTTCATAAAGATTCCTTATCAACGATAGGTTAACTTTTTCCAAACTATCGATAACTAAATCTGCTAGAGACAGATCCTGCATCCCAGAGTTTTCATTTATAAATCCTATGCATTTCATCCCTGCGCATTTTTCGGCCTTTACGCCGTTTTGTGAATCCTCTATAACCAGACAGTTTTCAGGAGCTATATTCAATATCCTTGAAATTTCTTCAAAAATATCCGGTTTCGGTTTACCCTTTTCGACTTTCTCGCCACTGAGTACTATATGAAAATAATTTTCAATATCGAACTTTTTCAATACCGCCATTATGAGTTGTCTCGGTGCTGATGATGCCAATGCAATTTTTATGCTATTCTCCCTTAATGACTTCAATAAACTCAAAACGCCGCTTATAGGTTTTTCATCCATCTTCTCAATGGCATTCAACTTCGTATCCAGTTGTAGCCTCATCAACTCTTCAACCGAAAGTTTGATCTTATACTTCTCTTTTAATCTAGTCCACATTTCAGGACTTGTCATGCCAACATACTCATGCAGTTCTTCGGCCAAGATATTGACGCCACAATTTTTTAACATCATCTTGTCCACTTCAAAGTGTATTGGTTCACTATCAATTATCACACCATCCATATCGAAAATTACTGCTTCCAGCATTAAAATTCCCCCTGCCCATACTATTCTTGCTACTGCTAAACGGTTTATATTTTTTTTCCCAATTATATTATAAAAACTATTGCAGCAACTACAGTGGTCCAAAGGTTATCTCTACTGCCTTCAGCAGATTGGTGTATCTGTGTAGTTTTAAATATCCTGCCGCTTGCCCTGTAAATCTGCTTTCTCTCATCCCAAGCGGTTTCCGGATCGAACTCTATCCCTAGCCTGGTAGCAAGCATTGTGGCAGCCAGGTCCTCCGCGTACTCGCCTGAATTTTTTCCTGTCTCACCAAAGGCGGTGTGCTCTGAAATGTAGCCGTATCCCTCTTTATCGTTGGGAACTGCGAGGCCTATCGCAGCAGATACAAGGCGGTTTGGTTCGTTGGTCTGATTTTTGGCCATAACGGCGTGGATTATCTGGCCAGGCTTTAAAAGTTTTAATCCATCTTGTTTTGATATTACCTCACATCCAGGCGGCAGGATACTGGAAACATTAACGATATTGTATTTTTCTATCTCTGCTTTTCTGAGGGCAGTTTCAAAAGAGGTCAGCTGATCTTTATGTACGCCTATACCTTTTACAAAAAACGCCTTTGTAGGTATCATTTTTCCACCTCCCCTAGGATATTATTGTAATTTTTAGAATTTCGGGTTTTCCAATTCATCCGGTGGTATGCGTAGCTCGCAAGCAGTGGAAGGGCGATGGTGGCTTCGCAGTACACCATCTGTTCAAAGTCAGTGTCTACCTTGGCCCAGGAATGAGCCTCTTTAAGTGTGGAGCCAGAGAGCCCTCCGTCCCTCTCGTCGGCTACGGTTATCTGGATGGCGTATTTATGCATTCTGACATCGGCTCCTAGAATATCTGCAGCTACTGTAACATCCTGTGCAAAGTTTTTTGGTACGCCGCCGCCTATCATAATAAGACCGGTATCCTCTGCGTTGATCTTAACTCTGGTCAATTCTAGAAAATCCTTTGTACTATCTATTGTAAGCTTAGGGTTAGAAACCTTATTGTACTGGTGGTAGGCAAGCCCGAAACCCGCACTACAATCTGAGAAGGCAGGCACAAAAATAGGCACCCCTTTTTTATGACATTCTAAAACAACCGATTTAGGATTCTTTCCGTTTTTAACCAGGAAGCGCCCCATTTCATCTATAAATTCCCTGGAAGAGTAAGGGCGTGGCAGTAAATTTTCTGCTATTTTTGCAACTGTCATGTCACATTCCCTCAGATCATTTTCATCTATAAAGGTGTCGTATATCCTATCTATCATTATTTTTCTGAGCATCTTGTTGTCTATAAAAGGGGTACCCTTGTAATGTTTAAATCCCATAGCCTCAAAGAAATCTTGGTCTACAATTATTGCCCCAGTTGATACAATTGCATCTACCATGTTGTTTTTGACCATTTCATAGACTACATCCTTAAGACCAGCGCTGAAGAGTGATCCGGCCAGACAGAGTATGACTGCGCAGCTTTTGTCGGAAAGCATTTTATCATATATCTTTGCTGCCCTTGCAAGATTTCTTGCTTGAAAAGCCGTCTCCTCAAAGGCTTCTATTATCTGTTTTGAATCAAAGCTGGTTATATCTATGTGCCTTATTTCTTTGTTCAACAAATCCTTTTTATCCATAACGGCCCCCTGTTACAAATTGATCCAAATATCAACTGCTAAGTATTGCATTCAAGCTGTCCATCAAAATTAGTCCCTTTTTGTTCAACCAATTTTTTGAATGTTTTAAGATATGTTTTAACCTGCCTTACTATTTTTCTAAGAAATAATGGGATTAAGAGTTCTAAAAAAGTATTTTTATTTATATAGAATTGTTCGCTATATTATTTCATGCACCTCTATTTGTGGTCAGCAATCTACATTTTAAAGGTATATGTAAATATAAAACTTTCATACGTAAATTTATGCAACGACCGCATACGTGCCTTTTTTAGTTTTATACCCCATGAAATAGGTATCGCCTGCTTTTGCACCTTTACGACTTGAACAAAAAACTATAAAATCTATCTAATTCTTTATAAAGATAGCCTTTTTTCAAGGAGTATTAAATGAAACAAGCCCCGAACACAAAAGAGTGTGTGTAATAGCCGTGGTTAAGCAAGACTTAAAACAAGTGGTAAGTTTTTAGCTAGTTGCGCTCCTAAGAATTTTACACAAGGGTACAGACTATATCTCTATGACTTTGCCTGCGCCCCCCCTAACGTATTTATTAGGATAGCGCAATTTTATTTCAAGTATGAATTGGGTGCAGTGAGTGGGGCACACAAGCTCTAAATCCTTAAGCAGGTCAAAGTCTCGGAACCCGTGTAGCCCGCCTATAAGTGCATAGACTTTTCCTAGCTTCGAGGCCGCCTTTAAAATGTTTTTAACCCCAGGATGCGAGCAACCAACTATCACAACAAGCCCATCTACTGTTTTAATCACAAGTGACTGCTCTATATCGTCAAGCTTACCTGTTGAAAATATATTTTCACAGATTTTGACTGGTTCCTTTACTTTAATCACTTCTCCAGCTCCATGCGGTTCATCGCAGGAAAGCGGGATATAAACTTTCGCAGGATTTATCCTGAGGAAATCTGTGAGTCCGCCGAAATGGTCCCAGTGAAAATGAGAAATAAAGACAGCATCAATTTCAGTAGGGTCTATATCCAAATTTCTCATATTATCCAGCAGTATAAATCCGTTTGAACCAGTATCAAAAAGTATTTTTTTGCCGGATGCTTCTATGAGACATGAGAAACCCCAGTCTGCCCTTAGACCTTCCTTCCATACCTCATTATCGTAGATAATGGTAATTTTCATCCTACTACCCCCAATTCGTGTAAACTTTTGGTGCCCCATCTTTTTTTGATCTACCCTTCATACGTTTGATTTTTCAAGGGATCATTAATATAAAAACTGTTAAATTTCATATGTGATTTCCCATTAGATTATATAATATTTATAGAATTTTCCTTTTTTCAGCTTAAAAGGGCAAACAAAATCAAAGGCTAAAGATAACTGATGCCGTATAGTATAAATATAAACTTTTGTTTTTTCAGTGGAGTTTGATAAATAAAAAACTGGTGATATTTAACAGTCATTTTATTTTTTTATGTAATGGGTGTAGGTGAATCCTAATAACAAAGTGTAGAAGGTTATCATAATACCAGAGAAATCTGAATTGAAAAAAGGAGGAATTCCCAATGGCAAAAGCATATCAAGTGATGCCGGATATAGAGATCATCTCTTCGTATTTCCCCATACCAAACACAGGATTTCTTGCAGTTAATGCCTTTATCATCAAGGCTAAAGAGCCGGTCTTGGTAGATACTGGAATGGGTATTGAAAGCAGGGAGTTTATGGAGGCTCTGAAGTCGCTCATCGATCCTAAAGATTTGAAGTGGGTGTGGATAACCCACGACGATGCGGATCACACCGGCAGCCTTAAAGAGGTTTTTGAAGCAGCACCTAACGCAAGGCTTGTGGCGAACTCATTGGCGGTACTTAGGATGAGTACAGCTTGGCCGGTACCGATGGATCGGGTGTACTGGCTAAATCCAGGAGAAAGTATTGATGTTGGTGACCGTAAGCTGACCGCCGTTAGACCCCCCTTATTTGACAACCCGACGACTATAGGCATATATGATGACAAATCGAAAGCCTTTTTCTCTGCCGATTGCTTTGGTGCCATTGTTCCGTCACCTGTGCAGAATGTCGAGGAGCTTAAAGATGAAGAATTGTCTCAAGGCATGATTAGCTGGGCAGGTGCAGACAACCCATGGATTTATATGAATAAGCCCGAAGCACTCAGCCAAGCTCTGGACAGTATTCGAAAAATGGACCCAAAAATAATCCTCTCGTCACACTTGCCGCCTGTACAAGGAAAGAACAAGCAGCTTTTGGAGCTGCTTGCGAAGGTCCCTAGTTCGGCTCCTTTTGTAGCTCCGAACCAAGAGGCACTGGAGCAGATATTAGCTCAGATGAGGGGTGAAAACTAAACCCTTAAAGCATAAAAAAACGGCATATGCCGTTTTTTTATGCTTCATAATTCATTGAATCTATCTTTTTACAATGGGAGAAACGCTATCTATTAGAGTCGATCCAGTAAACTCTCCATTCAAAAATTTTTTCATCCTTTATTTTAGCGGTCCAAATACTAGGGACATTGAGCTTAGGTTCATTAGAACACGTAGAGTAGCCGTGCATAATAACGATACTATCATTAACGGAAATGCTGGTAAATATATTCTGGTAATCAGGGTAGGAATCAAAAAAAATTCGCCATCCTTTAGTCATTTCAGCTTTTCCTGTACTTATCTTCCCGGCACTGTCGATAAAAGTATGATCGTCAGTCATTAAATCAGATAGTCCTTCTAAATCTCGTTGATTTATCTTCTCATTAAATGCTAAAGCTAAAAACATTAAATGTGAAGAATTGGTCTTATCACACTTAATCAAATCTTTCCCCTCCCCTAACTAATCTTTAATTCTATATCCCTTACCAAAAGCATTGAAGGGCAACTTTAAATTTGAATTTGGAAATTCGTCCAGCACCCACTGCATATAAGAATTGGAATTTGGACCCCTGAACAGATAGGTATTTTTCAGTGGGTATGAATATGATTTTTTTTCTATAAATAAAGCTAAGTCCCTGGCGATTGAATTGTCGTCCCCTTCAATAAAGGAAATCAGCTTTGAATTAAATCTTGGTTCTGCTTTCCAAAAATAAACGTTCATCCCTGTAGTTGGGTAAAAAAAATCCTTTAGAACCCCTATTCCGTTTTCATATGGACTTCCCTTGAAATACCCGAATTCCCACCGGTGGATTTTCCCTTTCAAATTAATCACAAACCAGGTGTGCACGGCGAAGTTTAATGGGAACGGGACACGCGAGCTTAATATAAAAACTTGGTATTTATTTCTGTCGACAAGTTTTAAAAATTCCTTTTCAGTCATATTGATCACCAGATTCACCTATTCATATGATTGCCTAAAATAATATTTTTTTAATTTCTCTACTCGTTTATAATCATCGATATAAATGTTAGCTCAAAATTAGCTTTAGCTAAATTAAAAGTTTTCATAATAATGACTTGCATTAGTTATATTATACTTTTAAATTTTATGTGTGATGATTTCTGCCTATAATTATAAATTTGACTTGTTGAAAGAGTAGCCTATAATATTTTTAGGGCAAACATCAACACAGTTGCCGCAGAGAATACATTCGCTATTTTCCATATATAATTGCTTTTAACCATTTTATGAACATCGAGACTCATAGGGCACTCCTTTGAGCACGTCTTGCAGTCAATACATTTTTCTTTTTCAGACTTCAGGTTAAGAGCAGGAAGCCTCATGATGTTTCGTAATTTCCTACCTAGAACCATAAATGGAGCCATCCAGCATGCATGGCAAAATCCTCTTCGGCCCAGAACCAAAGCCAGCAGTGCGATTAAAACCAATATAATTATGAAGAGGACAAGCGACTGAATGTTGTGGATGGAAATCCCGTAATAGGTCTGATGGAGGGAGTTGATGGACTCTACTCGCCCAGCCTTGTAAAAGGTGAGTGTGATGACTGTAAGCCAAGGTATCCAAATGAAATACTTATCCAGTCCAGCTTTCCCACTTTAAACTTTTTATCCCTGATTCTGGTACACAACTCTTGCTCGCCGCCTGCAGGGCATATCCAGCCACAGAACGCCCTCCCTGATTATAAACATAGAGCTGAAAACTATAAAGCTGCCGCTAACTATCTCCTCATCACTGAATATTGCTGAATCCAGATACTCTATCTCGCCGGCCTCATTCATTACACAAATTCCGGTTTCATTTTTATATGTCCATGCAAGATCAATTCCTATAAATCTCATGATACCCTCCAATAGAGTTATTTAAAAAAGCCAAAATATCCGAAGAGCATCCCAAAGCAGATCATGAGGATTCCCCAAACAGTAGAAGATTTGTAGTAGCTGATGAAATAAAAAAGAGATTTTGGAAAGATAACTATAGTTAATCCGCCTATAAGAAGTGTTCAACTAATAATCGTAATAAGTACGCTCCAGTTTTTAACCCAGTTATTATGGTATTCGACCAAGATCATACCGATAACAAAACCGAAAGAGCCGGCAGTGACTGTTGTCGCGTATACTTTTATCAACATCTCATTGTCCTTGGGAGCAGGCTTTTCTACATACTTCATCTGAAGAACATCGGGCGACCCATATTTTGTGTATACAATTGCTTTCATAAGTATTCCTCCAAGATTACTTTGATTCGTCTATTTTTAGAATTTGAATCCCAGATTTCAGTTGCGTTTATTCATTAGTTTATATAAAATTTATAGACTTTTCCTTTTTTCAAATAGAGCATGAGAACTTTCAAAAAATATACGATCTATGCTATAACATAATTTTTGTAAAAATAACTAAAAGGATAAAATTGAATTTACACTAAATTATATATTGTACAGGGATATGATTTCTTTGATTTTTTATCTATGCTACGATTATATAATCGAGCATACTTATTGGTGTATTTCTTCAAAGAATTAAGGCAGTATAGTTATATATGCTAGGACATAAATAATCGATAAAGGAGAGGATGGGTATGGGGAAGAAAATTACATTAAGCGTAATTAAGGCAGATGTAGGCGGTTATGTGGGCCACTCTGCCATGCACCCTGATTTAATTGCAAAAGCAAAGGAGCTTTTGGAAGTGGCGAAAAAGGATGGATTAATTATTGATTTTCATGTTACTTCCTGTGGAGATGATCTGGAGTTAATCATGACACATCTAAAAGGGGTTGATAATACGGATATTCATCATATGTCGTGGGATATCTTTGAAGCGTGTACGGATGTTGCCCGAGAACTCAAGCTTTATGGAGCCGGCCAAGATCTTCTATCAGACTCCTTTTCAGGTAATGTCAAAGGAATGGGGCCAGGAGTTGCCGAGATGGAGTTTGAAGAGAGAGAATCAGAACCGGTGATCATTTTTATGGCTGACAAAACCTCTTCTGGCGCCTGGAACTTGCCTCTTTACAAGACCTTTGCAGATCCTTTTAATACAATTGGTCTGGTTATTGCCCCAGGAATGCATGACGGTTTTCAGTTTGAGGTTCAAGATGTAAAAGAAAAGAAAGGCATATTTTTCCATGCACCTGAAGAGATTTATGATTTGCTTGTATTTATTGGTGCGCCGGGACGTTATATGATAAAAAGTGTTTTTGGAAAAAATGGGGAAATTGCTGCAGTAACATCTACCCAGAGACTATCTCTTATTGCCGGCAAATATGTAGGAAAAGACGATCCGGTATGTATTGTTAGATGCCAGAAAAATTTCCCTGCAGTAGGGGAAGTGCTGGAGCCTTATACAATGCCACACATTGTTGAAGGATGGATGCGTGGATCACATCATGGACCACTTATGCCAGTACCAGTTGAAAAAGCAACACCAAGCAGATTTGACGGTCCTCCACGGGTGATCGCCCTGGGCTTCCAGATTTCTAATGGTCACTTAGTCGGTCCGCGTGATATGTTTGATGATCCCGCTTTTGACGAATCCAGACAAATGTGCAATACCATGGCCAACCAACTGAGGCGCCATGGTCCATTTGAGCCACATCGTTTGCCTATGGACGAGATGGAGTACACAACTCTCCCGGCAATCATGGAAAAATTAAAAGACAGATGGAAGAAATTAGAAGAATAACAGTAGAATAATTTGAATTAAACATGATGCCGTTTTACAGAGGCATTGTCTCTGTAAAACGGCATCAAAATTTGAACATGAAAAAGCATTGCCGTGCAGCTAAAGCATCACTTGTGTTTTTACACCCTTCAACAAGAGCCACAAGCAGAGGGACAGTTCCGCAATAATCGCCGGTATGGCAACAATCCAGGCAAATAACCCCTCGTAACTCGGGAAAAGAAAATTCTCAAAACTTTCCGTCAGATATCCTAAAGAGGCAAACACCAACAATATTCCCAAAATGCTTGGGAAAAGGTCAGACTTGAAAATTAGGTATCCAAGAAGAAAACAGTGGATGCCGAAAAAAGCCCCGACAATAAGATATCCGTATTTATGAGCATTGAGAAACAGCAGCACCAGGGCGTGCAGCTGGTCTGTCTCAAATACTTTTAAGTAGTCAGCACCGCTTAAAAGAAGCAGGGCGGCATAATGGTTGAGCAAGTTGATGCTAGCAATCGCTGGATGAGCCACCAGCCTAAAAGATGCAGCGACCAGAGAGAGAGTTTTGCTAACCGGCTTGAGCAATACGTAAAAAAGTACGGCCACCGCCAGGTCACTCATAAATGCGATTAAGTCGCTGACAAAACCCAGACGGAACAGCCACTGTGAATCGGCAATGTTGTTGGCTGTTGCTGCTGCATCTCCGGGTAAGATTAGAGTGGAGCGGACATAGCCCTCGCTGAACCCGGCGCATACTATGATAATTAAGTACATAATCCCTGAAACTCTTGCTATCTTTTTATTTGGATTCATAATATTTATCTCCTTGTCAGGCTAATCATTTTTCCTGGAAAAAGCCCTTATTGCACCCATGGCGATAAAACCAACCCCCAATCCTAATATAACTCCCACTGCAGTTTTGTTGTATAACATCCCTAATCCTAATCCAATAAACATGCACCCTACAAATATTACTCCTCCAACTGTTGAATTGTCTTTCATCCTTTTATCCATCTTTTTTTCCTTTCTTAATCTATATTCTTCTATACAATTGCCTAGTCAGACTTAGTTATCATGTCTCACAGTTATTACCACGTTTCCAGTTTTTTGGCCGCTCTCCACGTACCTAGTGGCCTCGACGATTTGTTCTAAGGGATAACACCTATCGATAACAGCCCTATAATTTCCAGCCTCTATAAGTTCTTTAAAAAAAACTATATTTTCCTTGCTGTCTTTTGGGAGCGGGAACTCCACTTTTTTACTGCCGATGATAGGGGACAGCAGAGCTAAAAAAACATTCTGAGCTAAAAACCCAAGCTCAGTTGAGAAGTATACCCCTCCTGGATTCAGCAGCTTTCTACAACGAAAAAACGAACTTTTGCCCACAGCATCGATAGCTATATCATACATCTGCTCATCTTTTGTGAAATCGTCTTTTGTGTAGTCTATCACTTTTTCGGCACCAAGAGATTTCATTAATTCTAAATTTTTAGTGTCGCATACCGCCGTAATTTTTGCGCCATAGTATTTAGCAAGCTGCACACATGCGGAACCAATAGATCCCGAAGCGCCGTTTATCAGGATATTTTGTTTACTCGTAAAATCTATCTTACTGATGTAGTTAATCGCCAGCATGAGTCCGTCACAGATGGCGGCAGCCTCTTCGTAGGGTATATTGGCCGGCATTGTTGTGATCGACCCATTTTCTGGTATGCAGATGTACTCGGCATGTGCGCCAAAGTTTACAGTGCTTAACCCGAAAACTTTGTCACCAACTTTAAACGATTTCACATCTTTGCCGATTGCTTCAATCTCTCCAGCCAGTTCACTGCCCAATATGTTTTTTTTGGGTTTAAAGAACCCACTGAAAAACCGGACAATAAGATATTCAGGTTTTCTAAATCCGCAGTCGGTACGATTTACGGTTGTTGCATGTATTTTTATGAGGACCTCATTGTCCTTGGGGGTGGGTTTTTCTACCTCTTTGACCTGCAGAACATCTGGCGACCCGTATTTTGTATAAAAAACAGCTTTCATAAATATTCCTCCAAAATTATTTTTATACGGCCATTTTTAAGACTGGGACTGTTGGATTTTGTTTTTGATTATTCATTAATTTATATAAAATTTATAGGATTTTCCTTTTTTATCCTGAGTCGGGTTACCAGCTGATATCGGTAGAGAAGCATACTTTAAAAATAAATAGACCCAAAAGTGATTTTACTTTTGGGTCTAGATTTTCAATTGTTTTTCATTTCTCATCCAACAAAAGATAGATAATTTTCATTAGAAACAAAGCACTCCGTTTTTATTATTAAATAATGGGGGCTGTGATTATTAATTTACTCTTTTTCCTTTTCTTTCTTAAAACTATCAGGGGCAATATCTTTAATCTTATCCATTAGGTCTGGGACCATTTCGATAAGTTTATCCAGTCCGGTATTTTGCTTGATTGGAAGAATACTGATTTCGCCGTTTTTAATAACGATCATGGCAATTGGCAGTACGCGGCCTCCCATACCTGCCCCACCACTATTCTGCTGCCCTTTTTTTTGGTTTGTTCCCTCTTCAATGCCTGTTCCAAGCCCAAAGGATATAGAAAGCGTAGGGATTAAAGTGATGTCCCCTATCTGAAACGGCTCTCCGATAACGGTTTTGTTCTTAATAAAATTTTCAAATTTCTCAAACAGCTGATCGATATTTTCTGGTATGGTCATAGTTATAACCTCCCTTTAATTTATTATAATTTAAGCATTAGCCTTGTTGGTCTATATAAAATCAGTTTTAAAAATATAAAAACTAAATAGTATATAGCAATTTTTCCATTTGTATATATTGTGCCGTTGTACACCTTTTTATCGTATATAAATTCGAGGTTGTCTATATTTATGGGTACGTTGAAAACATGGGTTAAACCCTGTAAAAAGCCAGTAATGCTCGGGTCTTCAAATCCAAGCTTACCTTTGACAACTAGCTTTTGTGGTCTGTACTTTCTGATTATGTTCATAAAACACTTAACTAAATATTTTACACCTTTTTTTGTTATTTTCCTTTTTTTCTTCTTCTTTTTTTCTTCCTTTTCTTCTACTTCAATTTGCTGTTCTTTTTTTTCTTTATCTTCCCCATTTTTTATTTTAATCAATCTGCCAAACAGCTTGACGTGAAATAGATGTTTATTGTCATACGCCAACTGGAATAAACCAAACAGCCAGTGCATACGAGCTCCTATGTAGAAATCCTTTTCATGATTTGTTATCTTAATGTCGTAGTGAAAGGGCACAAATAATATAAGTAGAACGAGCATTAGGATAGCTATTAAAATAATTATTAGTATGTTCAGAATAATCATATATGCCTCTTTCCAAGGATACTCCTTTTATTAATAAGTGAAGCAACCTCTATGCTTGTCTTAAATTCATGAGCATGGTTTCTGCCAAAAATGTATCAAAGATATTTGCCGCACCACCATGTTCTATTATTTTGCCATTAGAGACCCGATAGATATTAACTCCAGTAAAAACCAATTTTTTTCCTGAAGGTTTGATGCCCATCTATTCTCCAAAGTGCGTACCTTCGGTAATTATCTCAGAAATCACATAATTTCTATCAGCATATTGATGAATAATTCGAATCTTCAAGTCGGGATATGTTTTTCTAATATCAATTACATGTTGTTTCATGCCCTCCAATCCAACCGATGTTGAATTTTCACCAATCCTTAAGGCGCAGTCCACCGCAATATAATTTTCTACTTTATCGATAAGGTTATTTGATACTATTTTTTCATAAAATTCTTTAACCAGTAGTTTATTATCCATAGAAGGTCACCTTATAAATATAATATAGAGAAGCAATACAATTGAAAAATACAGTATCAATCAGCTGACAGTTTAGATAAATAAAAACATTTCATATTTATGATTGTTGTTTAAATTATATAGAATATATAGAAATTTCCTTTTTTCAATAGGAGCAGTTGGCTTTCAAAAAAATAAAAAACGGCATCTGCCGTTTCCTATGTTCTATAGTCTGTAGATTTAACTCTGCCATTACTTGGAGTGCTCGACCCAGATAAGATCATCAATTTTATAACCAATATCCTCAGCTATTTCCAAATACCTCTGCTTTACGTCATCTGGAATAATTTTTTCCCGGGATAGAATCCAGAGATATTTTAAGTTGTTGCCCGCAACCAGAGCGTATCTGTATTCTTCATCCAAGGCGATTACATTATAGCCCCCATAAAAAGGACCGAAAAACGACACTTTTAATCTAGCTATACTATCGTCACCTACAAATCTCGCTTTGCCTACAGCTTCTTTCCACTCATTTGTCACATAGTTATAGCCGCGGTTTACAACTTTAATTGAGCCATCACTGTTCATTGAATAATTGGCGGTGGTATTATTCAAATTCCTTTCAAATACAACATCGAACCTCGCAATTTCATACCATTTACCGAGGTATCTCTCTTTTTGAAACCTTGTGACCGCCACTGCGCCTTTTGGGATTTTAGCACAGGAAGATAGAAATATTGGGGCTAGGATGAATAAAAAAAATAATTCTCGCATGTTATTTTTCTTCATAATTCCCTCCTTGTTCAAATCTTGATTTTCTTTGCCCATTTTAGGATTGAATTACGTTTAACGTTCTGGCTGCAACTTGTTTGATGTTCCACAGTTTAGCTTTTGTTAGCATCTAAGTCAATCCAATACCTACGAATTGTTTCGCCTTCAAACTCGATTTTATCGTGCAGTATACCGTTTGCATTTTCTATTGTCTTTGCAGAAGCAAGGTTGCTTTCATCACAAGTCACTAAGATTTTTTTATACCCTTTTGATTTGATATTATCCAGTAGCATTATTAACATTTTACTTGCATGTCCTCTTCTTCTTTCTGATGGACGGATGCCGTAACCAATGTGCCCGCCGTTCTGAAGCAGGTCAACGCTAAGTTCATGCCTGAAATGTATGGCGCCTAATACTCTATTTTTATCAACTAAAAAATAAAGTGTCGACGGGACAAGCCCTTTCTTATAGGCCTCATACGTTTCTTCGGTTTCCCACCTGCTTAATAAATCTTGAAAACTCTCACTTTCTCTCTCAGCAGCCCATGGTACAATTCTTTCACCTGAAAGTTCCCACTCGTTAATATAGTCTAAATAGGCTGATTCAGATATCTTGTTGTACTTTACTAACTTTAATCCCATAATGTGCCTCCAGATTCAATCCTTCCTATATTCGGGGATATTCTTAGCGAGACGGCAAGCCGAATCTGTTGCGACCTGCACCTATGTCAGCTAACGTAGAATTATAAATTTTTAGGTTTATAAGCTATGATATGACCCCTTCCTTTTCCTTTATTTTTTCTCATTTCAAATGTATTATTTAGTTGTTTAAGCAACTCAGATAGTTTAGTGACTCCAAAAGTTCTCACATCAAAATCGGGTTTTACTCTTTTAATAAACTGTCCTGCGGAGCTGATATTAACCCAACCTTCTTCATCCTCATATTTTTCATAAGCCTTCATTAACAGTGTAACTATTTCAGATAAAGCCATATCAGCTTCGACTTTTTTCGTCTTTAAACTGTCTTCTTTGATCTTCACTTCTTTAGATTCTCCCAAGTTCTCACTGAGTATAAAATCATCGCAAGCATTTCTAAAAGATAATGGTGTTTTTGATTCTCCGACCCCAAATACAAAGATTTGAGACTCTTTCAACCTCGTTGCAAGTTTTGTAAAATCACTATCACTAGAAATTATAACGAAGGCATCATATTTTTTAGTATAAAGTAAGTCCATCGCATCAATTATCATTGCAGAGTCTGTAGCGTTTTTCCCTGTTGTATAAGCAAACTGTTGGATGGGCTGTATTGCTAATTCATTTAAATCATTTTTCCAATTTTTTAATCCTTCACTAGACCAATCTCCATAAGCTCGCTTTGTAATAATATGTCCGTGAGTTGATATTTCCTCTAGTATAAATTTCATTTTACTTCTTTGTGCATTATCTGCATCTATAAGTACTGCTATTTTTTTAACTTCTTCAATATCTCTCATTTTGTCCTCCATTTTTTTAGCATTAATGTCATCTAACGGTTTTCGTGTAGATGCAGCGTGTGAGCTTAACTTTGTCTTAAAACCCTAGTTGCTCACTTGGTGAAAAGGTCACGTTTCGGTTAGTGGAACCGTGGCATCTGTACAGTGTTTTTTCTCACGATAAAATGATTGTCCACTTTTTAATAAGTTAAGATAGATTTCATATCCTTTGACCCAGCCGTAATATATATTATATCACATATTAGACTTTTTACTTTGGTTATCATTTTTTTTTACCAAGTTTATGGTAGCTGTCTATCATTTTTCTATGTGTTTTAGGAATATTGTCTGGTAATGACTCGTAACTGAAAAACTGTAAATCCATAGTTTCATTTTCATCGATAAGCATGCTGCCTTTAAAGTTATTGGTGTAGTATGGTATGGTAATAAAATAAGCTTTATCGTTGTTGGGGAAGTGTACTAAGCAGTCTTTTCCGGAAGTTGTCCCCAGAAGTTTAAGCTCGGACACATCCAGTCAGCTTTCTTCCTTAGCCTCCCTTATAGCCGTTTCTTCTAGTGATTCCCCCAAATCTATAACCCCGCCTATCAGTCCCCCTTTTCTGCAATAGAATTTCTTCTTTTTCATTTATTATCAACACATTTACACCTGTTAAGTTTATTTCTTGGTGCCCGACTTTTTCTCTAATATATTTTATATAATCCATCTATATCATCCTTCTCAGTTTTTAGCAAGCCGTCTAACGCTGTGCCATGGGGTCTATTTGTCGTTCAGCTATATAAATCTTCCTGTTATTAATGATAATTTATTAATCTCGCCCAAAATATCCTTCTACCAATCTCATACCAGCTTAATTTAATTACGAATTCTACGATTTGTCTATTGATTCATATCCTTATCATAGATAGAACTACTCCATACAAGAGGAAGCTGCTTAGTCTGCACAGTGTTAGCTGATAGGAATACTTTGCATATATGTATTAATAGAACTAAATAACTTTTAATTCTTTTTTGTGTTCAAAATATTTTATTCCTTTATTATACTATACATGCTATAATCTGTTCATATAAAATTTTACAATGAGGGATTATTTATGAACAATGTTTTAAAAAATAAAGATATGGGGCTGCTTATAGCAGGTTCTTCCATTATAAGCTTTTCCGCTGTATTTACCAGAATGACTACCGTAAGCCCCAGTATTTCAGCCTTTTACAGAGTAGCATTTGGAGCGGTATTCCTACTCGTATTCTGTCTGATAAAAAAAGAAAAATTATGGGTCGGTATTACTGCTTTTCTATACTCAGCACTTGCAGGATTGTTTTTTGCTTTTGATCTTTTTGTATGGCACAGAAGTATTCACTATATAGGTCCGGGTCTTGCTACAGTACTTGGAAATTTCCAGGTGGTTTTTATAGCTGTTATAAGTTTTTTGATATTTAAAGAGAAGATCAACTGGAAATTTTATCTGTCGATTATTTTAGCACTTATAGGGATATTTCTTTTGTGCGGTGTCAATTGGAAGGGCAATACACCCAACTATAAATTAGGTGTTATTTTAGGTCTGACTACAGCTGTATTTTATACAGGATATATATTAACTCTAAATTTTTCATCCAAATTAAAAAATAAATTTTCTCCAAGCAGTAATATATTCTGGGCATGCGTATCTTCGGCTATTGTACTCGGAACTATTTCAAAATTCTCTGGTGAAAGTTTTAATCTGATTTCGGCTAAAAACCTGATTGTTTTATTAGCTTACGGCATATTCTGCCAGTGTTTGGGCTGGATATTTATATCCTCATCTATGTCAAGTATACCCGTATCCACAGCAGGATTAATACTGCTTATGCAGCCGACACTGTCTATGATATGGGATATGCTATTTTTTAAACGCCCCACAAGTATAATTGATCTTATAGGTTTTGTCCTATCTCTAGGCGCTATATACCTGGGATCTACCAACAAAAAACTTAAAAATAAAGATATAATAGAAGCAGAAGAGATATGATTTCTCTTCTGCTTTTTATATGTCTGAAAGGTTATGCCACCTAAATACCGGCTAAAGGGTTTTCCTGAATAGACGAAGCGGTGGAGTCTTACAGTCGTTCTCGAGATCTAGTCGCTCACTTACCAAGAGGAGGTTAGCGAACCCGTTTCGTTCTGCAAAGGAACTATTACTTTTTTACCCAAAAAATAAAAACATCCAGTGCTTCTGAAGAATTATTTTTAAGTCCATGAGAAAACCCTGGTTTTGTTAAAATTACATCTCCGCTTTTAACTTTTTTTTCTTCTTTATTTAATGTAAATATACCTGTTTCATTTAAAATTGTATAAACTTTTTCTCGTTTATCATTATGATCGTGGAATCCAATTGAAGTTCCAGGCGGTAAACTGGTAAAGGAAACATATTTTAAATTAGTTTCGAAATCATTTTCTCCAAAAATCTTAACACTTTTTGCAAGCCCTTTTCCGTTATGAATGCTTCGCTTAACTCCTTGTGAATCAAAAAAATTCTTAATAATCACTTTCTGCCTCCCATTAGAATAAAAAATGATTTCAAAAAATCAAATTATGCTTTACAGAAATTATATATACTAATATTATACTTTTTTTCATAACTATTAACAAAATAATCTAATAAAACATCCTGCATTTACAGGATGTTTTACTAGATAAAGTTATTTTCTAATAAATAATAAAAAAATTTATTTTTATTTCAAACACATTTTATAGATATTATATACATCTTTCCAATCCATACTTTTCATTGCACCGATTTTTCTAAATTTCGTAGCATCTTTTGCCATCTCTTCCAGTCTGTCTTCATTTATTCCTACTTCAGGCAGTGTCATTGGTATATCAAGAGATAGGAAGAATTCTTTTGTTTTTGCAATACCCTCTTTAGCAGCTTTATAATCATCATCTTCTTGAATATTCCATACATTTCTTGCATAATCAGCCAGTCTGAAAACATTCTCATCAGTCATTACATATTCCATCCATCTCGGTGTAAGTATAGCCAGCCCTACACCATGGGTAATATCATATTTTGCACTAAGTTCATGCTCTATACCGTGTACTGACCAGTCTCCCGGCTTTCCTGCTGAGGCAGTACCGTTTAATGCCACAGTTCCTGCCCACATAAGGTTAGCTCTAGCTTCATAGTTATCAGGTTCTTTTAATGCTATTGGAGCATATTCAATAACCGTCTTCATAATAGCCTCGCCGATTCTTGCAGATACATAAGCTTTTTTTACTGGCGAAAAATATTGTTCAAACAAATGCGATAGGATGTCGGCACATCCTGCTGCCGTTTGATATTTTGGTACTGTAAATGTGTACACAGGATCAAGAATAGAAAATTTAGGTTTTATTATCTCAGCACCGAGTCCGTATTTTTCTTCTGTTTCTTCATTAGTAATAACCGTGTTTTTATTCATTTCAGATCCTGTCGCAGCGAGAGTAAGTATTGACCCTAAAGGCAGAGCTTTTTTTATTGTATCGGCTTTTCCATTTCTGTAAAGATCTACCCATGTATCACCTTCATAGAACCTGTCTACTGCAATAGCTTTTGCACAGTCTATAGTAGAACCTCCCCCCACAGCAAGTATAAAGTCAAGATCATGTTCTCTGCACAATCTGCTTCCTTCTTTCACTGTAGATAATCTTGGATTCGGGTCAACACCGGGTAATTCTACAAACTCTATATTGTTATCATTTAGCAGATTGACTACTTCATCATATAACCCCATTCTTTTAATGCTTGATTTACCGTAGAGAAATAGTACTTTTTTACCATATTTTTTTATTTCCGATGGTAAATTAGAAATTTGTCCTTTCCCGAAAAATATTTTAGTACTTAGATTGTAAACAAAATTATTCATATTTTCCTCCTTAGCTTAAAGTGAAGTTTTCTATATGTTTATTATAAGGTGGTGCGCTTGGCATGACACACCACCATTAGAAAATATAGGAGTAATTATATTTAAATCCCTTAAATTTAATTTAGCGTCTCCTAATTAACCTAAGTTGCTACCTGTATATAATTTTTAATTAAAGCATTGAATTGATCTAAAGTCGATAATGAAAAGCATTTTTTTGTCACGAATCACACGAATGGACACGAATAAAAGATATTTTGGTCACAGAATGACACAGAGAAAAATAAAGAGCTTCACAGAGAAGTGGAATTAATAGGGATACATAAAGAAGGCGTTGCTCAAAAATTTTAATCGATTCGTGTGATCCGTGAAAATTCGTGACAAAAATTATTTTTATTTTAAAGTGTTTTCTCTGTCTTCTCCAATCACTTTATTACACAAAGTTATTGCTGGATAACTATTTTTCAGATAAAATAATTTCTAAAAATTATTTGAATACCATTAAAAATAAATGTAGAAGATAGTATTAAAAAAACCAGCTATATTTAAACTGGTTTTTAAGTATACAGTATTTTGATGCCTTGTATAAATACTAATCAATCCAAATTTTTAGAATAAATATTCTTAAGCAAATTATGAATTCTTATTTTTTATAAATTTGCTTTTATTTTTGAAATCATCTCTGCATATTCCTCTTCTGAAAGGTACTTCAGATCAGGGTTCATTGCAAAGATTCCTCCCCATTCAAATCCATCTTTATATTTTGGTATAAGATGAAAATGTAAATGATGTCCTGTATCACCATATGCCCCGTAATTTATTTTGTCAGGATGATATGCAGCCATTATTGCACTAGCTACTTTTGCTACGTCTTCAAAATATGCGCTTCTTTCTTCTGCAGTCAGTAGAGTCATATCCCCTACGTGTTTTTTAGGAGCTACTATACATCTACCTGGATGACTTTGTTCTTTAAACAGATAAACTTTTGATGCATCCAATTCACAAATTTTAATACCAAATTTTGCGAGTAATTCCCCTTCTGCACAATATGCACAGTTCTGATCAATCATTTTATTCCTCCCTTTCTTAATTTCGGTTTGACCCCTTAATTCTTGGACTTATTTCCTTATTTTGCGCGTTTTACGCTGCTACTTTAAATTCCTCTGATTCTTTTCCTTTATATTTCTCATAGAATTCCTGGGGAGTCATATATTTTAAACTTCCATGAATTCTTTTTGTATTATAGAAATCTATAAATTCCTGCATCTCTTCATAGGCTTCTTGAAAACTTTCAAAATACTTATAACCAAAGACTTCCCGCTCTAAAATACTATGAAATGACTCTATATGAGCATTCTTATTAGGGGTAGCATTGGGGATTCTTTCATGATTTATTCCTAGAGCTCTGCAAGTTTCTGAAAACAATTTGCTGGTAAACTGGGACCCGTTGTCACTTCTAATATAGAGTTTCTCAGGCATGAGTTCTGATCTCTTGTACACAGCTCTAATTAAAGAGTTGCAAACATCTTCTGCAGTACAAGAGAATCCGATATGGTAATCAATTATACTTCTATCAAAAACATCGATAATTTCACAAACATAAAATACCCTTTCGATTCCATAGATATATCCATATTTCACATCTATTTCCCATAATTTATTTGATGATTGGACTTTTTTATTTGTAGCTAAAACCTTTTTTTCTTTTGGTTGAGGTAGATATTTTCGGAGAAGCTTTAATTCTTTACATAACCGATAAGACTTCTTATGATTAAGAATTATTCCCCAATCTCTTTTAACTGCATGAGCTCTCTTTCGATATCCATATGCACATTCTCTTGTTTCATCATAACTTTTTAAAAATTCTTTGATCTTATCATCTGAAACTTTTTCATTTTTAAAATTAAAGCTATATCCTTTAGGCTTCGCGCCTGCTCTTTTAGGTTTTACTATTTTATATTCTTTCTGTTTATCTTTGTAATAGTAGTAAGTAGACTTAGGTAACCCCACTATCCTCAGGACTAAGGAAGGTTTATTCCCTTCATCAATCCAATATTTTGCTACTTGATATTTAAAAATAGTGGTTACATCTTTTTTAACATATCCTTCAAAATCTTGATTTCAAGATCTTTTTCAGCAGAAATTTCTTTCAGAGCTTTATTTTCAGCCTCAAGGGTTTTATTAATTTTACTTAAATCCTTATGTTGACCCGATTCTTTCTGAGAAAGCTTTTTTTCCCACCCTCTGATGGTACTTTCAGCCAGATTATACTTAGCTGCCACGGCTCTTCTATTCTTAGCTAGTTTAACTTCTTCTAATATTCTTTCTTTTTCTTCCATAGAGTATCTTCTTCTAGTCATCTCTTTGCTCCTTAATATTGATTTAAATATATTATATATTAATTCGCGCAAGAGTCCAAACTGGCTAAGGGGCAATAAAGATTTCAAGTTATTTTATAAACTAAAATAATTATTTTTCTATAAGCACTTTATCTATTTAGGCTTGATGGTGCATACGGAAACCCAATGCAGACCTCATTATTAACCCAGTATACCAATAAAATATCATCTGTTATTTATTTCCCTCATTCAATTCCCCTCAATAGATAGTATACCAAAAAACTCTCTGACGTATGCTCTAAAAACTTACAAAGTATTCTCCGTTTATTATCTTGTTAGATAAACTTTATTAAATTCAACAAAGGTATCCTCGCAGTCTTATCAATTAAGAGGATACCTTTTATTGAGCTATATTTACTGTCTCAAATACAAGTGACTCGTGGAACTGCTCATGGAAGGCAATAAACTCTTTTGTGTAATCTTGTTCGCAATGCCATTCATGCGCTTCTTTGGATTTAAAAACTTCGATAAATACCAGTTTGTTCGGATCGTCAGTACATGTGAAAAAATCATATGAAATACATCCTTCTTCTTCACGCGTCTTTTTTTGAGCCTCCGGTGCTTTTTCAAGGATTTTTTCCAGTGAACCAGGTTTTAGCTTGATTGTGATCAAAAATTTGTACATATTTCCTCCTTGTATACTGAAGTATAGACAAAAACAACTATATTTCAGCTTGATTTATTTTTTATTTCTATAATTAATTCTACTTTCTGACTTGCATTTTTAGGTTATTTAACTTGAATTCGGCAAATAAACAGAAGAATCACATATATTAGCGATCGTAGGCTTATATATTATTTATACAATATAAAATGGAGATTATCAATAGAGTTTCTGTTTATACAATGTGATATTTTTCTGACTCCTGGTCATATTGTACGCTATTAGACAGCATCGGCTCGCTTCGACGCTTTACTCTAAATAACTATGTCAAGCAATTCTGTAGGGTTATCAATAATAGTTTTAGGGCTATACCTTTCAAGCTGTTCTTTACTCCTAAACCCCCACGATACGCTCACATAGTTAATCCCCGCATTAACTGCCGTCTGAATATCCACTTCAGAATCACCTATGTACAGGCATTCCTCAGCTGTTATAGCTGCCTCTTTCATGATCTGATCCACGCCGTACGGATCCGGTTTTTTGGGTAAATCATGGTTAAAGCCGATAACACGGATAAAATCCCACTTGGATAGATACTGCTCGACAATTTCATCTGTCATCTCCTGATTCTTGTTTGTATTGATGGCAAACTGTATATTTTTTTTGGACAGTTCATCCAGCACCGCTTCTATGCCGTCGTATAACTTCATTCCCCTATCCCAGTTTTTCCCATACTCTTCCAACATCAACTCGTAGCATTTTTCCACCATGTCAGAATCACTAAAATCAGGGGGAAGCGCCTTCCTCACAAGATTTCTTAGCCCATTTCCAACGAGATTCTTGTACGTTTCGGTATCATGGTTAGGAAAGTTAAACCTATCTAGTACTCTGTTCATTGAAAATTTGATTCCTTCAATAGAATCAACAAGTGTACCGTCTAAATCAAATATTACCAGCTTATAAAGCATTGAGTATACCTCCATAATTCTTTAGTATTGTATAATGGCCCAAGAGGAATCCGACGTAATGAGTTAACCAATGTCAAATAACGGAGGCGCCGGCTCTTCCCAAAAGTATCTAACTGCCGACCAGCTATACGCACCCTTATGGCATAACGTCAACCTTTACTTTAATTACTCCATTATAATTCAATAGTACCTTGTAAACATGCGACTTACACATGTATATTTGACATCCTTTTTCTCATTTTTTATTTCCATCTTTCCAATTCCACCATTTGAGCTTTTCTGGCTCATGATTCTTTTCATTAGCAAAATATACAGCACATCTTAAAACATACAGCACACATCTGTCAACTTTTTGCCCTTGATAGAGGCATAATTTTTCGTACAGTTCTTCAGGATTCTGCCCCTTTAACTCTGATACTGTGTGAATTCCAATATTATATAAATCTTTTGATATTTTTTTTCCAATGCCAGGTATCTTTTGTAACTCTTTTAAAGATTCTTTCACTTTTCCTCCTGCATTATAGAAACATTCATATTGCACCGATACTTATATCAGATAAGGTTCTGCGTGTTTACGACGAAACAACCCTAGCGGCTTTCTCGTTGTGTTGGAAATACGCTGTTAGGTGCCGTTATTTCTTTTTAAAATTTATCGTATAATTTCTATCATTCCCAAAAATCCTATAAAATTCAAAACCTAAATCCTGTACTAATTCTTTAACTTCCTTAATAGTTAATTTATCAGGATCTCCTGCAAGTTCTGTGATTGATAGAATGCCACCTGACTTAATTATTCGATTGAATTCACTGATATATACCGCTTTGTTTTCAATCTCTCCAATTACAGTTACCATAAATATTCTATCAAAGTAATTATCAGGGAATTCAAATTCTATTCCATTGCATAAGTAATAATCTACATTCATAATACCTTTTTTGTCGATTCGTTTTCGGGCGTAATCAAGCATCTCCTGCTGAATATCTGCTAAAACCAATCTGCCTCGGCTCAAGGTTTTCCCAATCTTTATGCTAAAATATCCCGGGCCTGGACCAACTTCTAATACATTTGAGTCTTCCTTTAGTTCAAGTCTCTTTATCAATTGCTTTGGAGAAAGAAATATATTCCTCAATGGTATCAATAAGGTAAATGCCATTTGATAAGGAAATACCCCTTTGGAGGCAAATCTTTTTACAATGTCTTGTTTATTGGTTTTTTTATCCATTTCTATTTAAATCTCCTTATCGATGAGTTCTCAGAATAACGTTTATGTGTTGCCGACGCCACTGAGGTTACAACCCTTGCTCATGGTTGTGAGCCTGCGAACACCTTATGCAAGGGTGACTCTGGTTAGTGAAGTGGGCGTCGGAAACATATTGTTAGAAGAAGTAGTAATCGTTAACTGCCATTTCCCTTGAGATATTTCTGTGTATACGGACATACATTTATACAAATCCCACATATAGTGTTATTTATTCCTACTCTACTACTTCTTCTTAAAGCTTCTGCTTTACACTTATCTGCATCATATATATAACTTCT
Source organism: uncultured Ilyobacter sp. (assembly GCA_963675185.2). GTDB lineage: Bacteria > Fusobacteriota > Fusobacteriia > Fusobacteriales > Fusobacteriaceae > Ilyobacter_A. The sequence continues at coordinate 109,234 of CAXXOH010000003.1, read as the reverse complement.
TTCTACGCTTGGTTCCCAGTTATTGCCTGTTATTGCTTGGCCAGGACATGATTCAACACATACCTTGCAATTCCTACATTCAGAATATGTTTTTGGCTTTCCTACTTCTAGTATTAAATTAGTAAATACAGTTGTTAGTCTTAATGCAGAACCATATTCTTCTGTAACTAACAACGCTGACTTACCTATCCAACCTAACCCACTTAAAGTTGCTACTGTTTTATGTGGTAGAAAAGCAGTTCTATTGTTCTTATCTACTACTGACACAGTTGCAGGCTGTGCATATGCTTCAAAACCTAAATCATTAATATATTCAGCTGTAGACTTTGCAATTCTATTTAGTATCTCATTAACACGCTTATATTCTTCATAATATTCTAAAGTAGGCCCATCAACTATATTACGAATAATATTAGGATTAAGAGACTTTACTATTGAAATCCCATACTCTAAATTATATCGTTCTTCGGGTAAAGTACAACTTAAATTTGCAAAACCAACTTCAGTAGCACCACATTCAATTATAAATTCTCTTAATCTTTCAGTGTTACTCTTCATATAAATTTCTCCTCTATATAGATTAATATGTCTTCTAACGGATTCGCGACCAAACCGACGTGCGGTTTTTGCATGTTGGTTGTCGCCGTGTTAGGTGATTTTTATATTTTTAATATAGATGTCATAAGCTTCATTAATTAAAGGAACCAATTCTGGAAAAGAATCTAAATTATCAATTTCATTTATTGAAAACCAATGTACTTCTGAAACTTCTTTTTCATTAATAATCAAAGGTTCAGTTTTATCACTTTTACAAACATAGATTAAATCAATATTGTAAACTTCCTTTTTTTGAGTTTTAATAAGGACTTCTTCTACAATGGTAAAAGGAGTTTTAAGTGTTCTTACATTTGCATGAGCTAAGTATTTATAGTTAGAAGAATCGATTATAGATACTTTCAATCCAACTTCTTCAAATATTTCTCTTTTTAAAGCCTCTTCTGGAGTTTCATTTTTTTCAATATGCCCACCTGGATAAAGCCATTTGTTAAATTTTTTATGTTTAATTAATAGAACCTTATTAGCATAAAAGATAATACCAGAAACAACGTAGTTTTTTTCTATCTTCATGTTATCTCCTATTCGTGATTATTTATTTTAACAATTGAATGTAAATTAACACCTAACCCTTGAAGAATACCTCTAGCATCTTTTACAGTTGGTTCAAATATTACTAAACATTCTGTAATAGTATAGCCATTTGACTTAAGAGCTTTTATAACTTCTTTCATCATTCTTCCTCCTGTTGTGCTATCATCGACAATTATGGCAGTTTTACCTTTTGGAGGAATCTCCTCACAATCAAAGTGTTTTTTAAAGTTATCATCTGCTGTACTAAATTTTTCTTCCCTAGAATAAATAATGAAAGGTTTTTCCATTTTTCTAGCAAATTCATATCCAATAATTGGACTTCCCTGTTTTGGTGTTACCACAAAATCAAATTCAAGATTTTTAACAGAAGTATTTGATGTAACAGTTTCTCTCCAAAATGTTGTAAGATATCTGGCAAAGAGTTCTGAATTTTTTGGATTTGTTGATGCTCCGATTAAATCTATATAGTATTTAAGAGGCTTAGAGTTTATTTTACCGATATTAACAGGTATATCTTCTTTAAAATTATTCAAGGTAGTATTAACTTGTGCTCTTAAATCCCCAGTTACCTCCGCATCAATTTTAGAAGCAATATTTGTTTTTGTGTATATTTCAGGCTTGATTCCAAATTCTTTTAGTATTTCAATAGATTCTTGAAGTCTGTTCTTGACAATTTTATCTTTTAGTTTTTTTGGAAGAAATAAAAATGTATCGAATAAAGAAATAATAGTTCCAATAGCTGAAACAACAATAAAAGTATAAATAACTATATTATCCATTGTAATTCTCCTTTCTGTAGTATTCTACAATTTCAGTGCTAAATTCAAAAACATCAGCGTATTTTTTTAATTCTGTTTTTAAAACATCTTCTTCAGAATTTTTTTTATATGTTAACAAGGTACTAATTGGAGATTTTTCTTCTGAGCATATTTTATTTGGAACAAATAGACTGCCAACAATCACTTTTACTTTATATTCTTCAATCAGATTAATAAAATGAGAAATATCTCTAATAGTGACACCTTTTATTACTGGTTTTATATACAAAATAACTGGAATATCCAAATGTTTTTTTATAAGGAAATTTTGGAATCTTTTTTTAGGATTGGTGGTTTTGTTTTCATATTTTTCCCAATCAGTAATGGTAGAGCAACTAGTATATATTGTTATTTGACCTTTCCATTTAATCTTTGAAGCTATTTCCTCAATATGCTTAATGTTTATGTATTGTTTTGTAGCAAGCTGAATAGGATTTTCATATTCTAAAAGTAAATTTATTAAATTAATGGTATTTTTTCTATTAAAAACATCCCAGCACTCTGAATAGCACCCAATTGAAATAATAGTTCCATTTTTTCCTTTAATAAACTCGGGAATCTCATTTAATTCATCAATAATTGATTCAACAGATTTATGACTATATGTTTGAATATTTAGACTTGGTAAATAGCAATACGAACATTTTGAATAACATCCTAGGAAAGTATTAATAAATATTCTATCAGAATTATCAAAAGCAATAAAATCATTTTCTTTCATTTAGACCTCCTAATTTTTTATTTTTAAAATGGACAATCATCTTCTATATCTTGATTAATAATTCTTCTAACGTCATTCATATATTTCTCAAGAGGAGTTTCTCCAAACATTTCCTCTTCGAATTTTTCCCTAATTGCTTCCTGTTCTTCAAAAAAATATCGAAGTCTTCGTCAGTTATTTCGAGAAAAAATTCTCTTATATATTCTTTATATGTTTTTTTCAAAACACTTACCTCCCTAGAGAATGTTACCTTTTATGTCGTCTATATGGAGTTAGGAGATGTTAACGAGAAAATCTACCAACTCTATATACACTTACCATAATGTCACCTAACGGTCTGATGGACAGATGCCGTGCGATTTTCATGGAATCTGCCGTTTGTTATCAGATGCTTTAAGATTTTTCAATAAAGATAAGCTTTACCCAAATAATTAGTTTTGGAACAAAAAATGGAAAGATAATTAAAGCAAATCTAAATAAATAACTTTTTAAATTATAAAACCATACTTTAATTTTATCAGGAAAGCTAATATCAGAAATATTATATTGAGCTTTTAAATAGTGGATTGAGGAATGATTTTCATGGCTATTCAATGCATCGGTATACTCTCTATTTATTTTTTCTATTGCATCCTTTGTTGGAGTCTCTATTACATTTAAATTAAAATAAATATTTTCCAAATCAATATAGTGTTTTTTTAAATCCAAATGTCTTTCTAAAAATTTTTGTGACTGAATAAATAGAGTGAAAAAACCTAAAGCTATTGATAGAATAAGGATATATAGTGAAAAATTTTCGATGGATATTACACTTTCAAGTAATGAAAAAACAATTATCATAACAGTGTAATAAGTCATGAGTCCTTCATAAAAGGAATGTTGGCTTTTTAATTCATCCGAAAAAATAATTCTAGCTTTTCTAGTTTTATAAATTTTATTACTTAAACTCTTTTGTGATTCTTTAATATTTGATTCTGTCATATGTTCCTCCTATGAAAAATTTTGTATATCTTTTTCAAGTGTTGCTAATTGTTTAAAAATGATTTGTTTAAATTTATTATTTGTTTCATCTTCAGTTAATCCTGGTTCAAAATTAGCAATATCTGATAAAAATTTTTTTTTATCTTCAAAAGTAAATTTGTCTAAATGTGGAATATACTTTGTATGATTTAAATTTAACGTAATTTCGTTGTAAGCTCGAACAAATTTTTTTAGACGAATATCATCAATAATTTTCAAATTAATTCCAAATCTTTTAAACATTTTATTTATAAACCAATCTAAATGGAATAGAACTTTCTTATTAGTAATCTGAGAAAAATAAAAAAGCCATCCATACTTCTTGTTATCACAAATAGTACCTGTAATTTTGAGATTAATAGACCATAGAAATAATTTATAGTTTTTATCTTTATGTTTTGAAAAATTTTTAATAAAATTCTCTAGTGAATTTTCAACACGCCTCATAGCTTCGATTCTTGGAGAAATAAACTGTTCACTAAACTCATAACCTAAAAATTTAAAAGATTGATTTAAAACTCCTGAATCATTTTTTTTTGAGTTTATTTCCAACTTTAAATCAGATAATGAATTTTTAATTTGGGAATTAAGCTTTTCAGCATGTTTTTGTGAACAGAAGATTAAAATATCGTCAACATATCGGGTATAAAAGAAATTTTCATTATTTTGATACTTCTTATCAAAACTTAATAAGTAGTATGAAGCAAGAATATTACTGATACTTAATCCTTGTGGAACACCTCTTAAATTAAATGTTTCTCTACTATGCTTAGGTAAATTAAAATCGACAGTTGGTGTTGTTATAATAGTATTAATAAATTTAATAATTTTTTTATCGATTTTGTTTTCTTTTAAAATATAAAACAGAATTTCATGGTTAATAGTTCCGAAAAAGTTTGAAATATCTAACTTAATATAATAATTATATTTACCACTATTCTTTTGTTTAATTATTTCAGATATCAAAGTTTGAGATAATTTAAACTTATTAAAACTATCATAATGGTTTTGAAGAAAAATGCTTAGAAGCTTAATAACTAACTGGTCTTTAATTGTTGGAATAGAAATTACCCTCGGATTTTGATTACGACCTTTTAAAATTAAAGCTTCTTTATATGGAGTGAATTTATATGTGTAGTTAAAAATTTTTTTTCTAATAAATGATATATTAGTTGATAACTTATTTTCGAAGTTTTTACTTGTAATTCTATCTAAACCAACTGAAGAGGAATATCTAGTTCTGTTTATAAATACATCTTTAAGATTTTCTTCACTGAATATATCGGCTAAATTTTCTTTCATTAGTTTCTCCTTAAAAAAATAGGGCACATATTGATTGCAAATAAATCACTCATTGAGTCAAAAGTAAAAAAACTATGTTTTATTGATTAGATAATAAAATATTATACAAAAGTATAATCTACCTTAAAAAGGTAATGTGCCCTAAATTGTTGCTTAGTTTCTGATAACGGAAAATTGTATGTGGCGTGGCAGAGTGCGTGTACTTTCCTGTCCGCGTATCCACTGGTGTTGGCGCGGGATTGACTGTTGGAGTTTGCACTAAAACTGCCATGATCATATACAAAATGTTATAAAAAGTTGTTAGTCCAGTAATGAAGTTATCTCATCTTGACTTAATGCTCGATTATAAATTCTTACTTCATCAATTATTCCGTGAGTATATTGAATCCCAATATCATGTGCCCCAATCCTCCAGTTTCTGGAGCCTGATTCTGCTCCTCTATGTGTATATTTCTCCCCTCTTAATTGTCCATTAATATATAATTTGCATGAGCCCTTCGAAATAACACTAGTCACCATATACCATTGGTTAGTATTTATTCCATTCCCGTTGTTATTCCAATCAATTTTAGTAAGACCATCTTCAGAATTGAAATTTTGTAATGAAAAATAGGATGGACTTGTATTATTTACGAGCCCAATATAAAAACCATCGTTTGAATTGTGATTCTCACCACCATCAAAAAGAGTGAATTGCCAAACACTTGGATTACTAGGATTTGGTAAAGATTTAACATTAACCCATAAGTTGATAGTAAAAGTTTCACTATATGGTTCAGGAATGTCGATGAAGTCCTTTAACCCATCAAAAAAATATGCGTTATTTGGGTTGCCAAATCTATCCTTTATCAATTGAGCTCCATGTACAGTACCATTTCTATTATTACCACTTTCATCATTTGCATTACCCGTAAATGGATAATATGCTATTAATCCATAAGTCGGAATTTGAGATTTTGTCCATGCTTCGGTTTCCCCTTTCAAAGAATGCTCTATGCCGCTTTTAGTGTTTGTTATTGTTAATGAATATGGCATTGCGGGAATATGATTTAATGTCATCGCTGATGTTATCATATTACTTCCTGTCGGTTTCCCAACACTAAAAGCAATATTATAAATACCACCATTGAATTTGAGAATAGAATATGTGTAGTCTTCGTCAGCTTTAATTTCAATTCCGACAATAATTAAATCAGCTTCAATACTACCCAAACCATTAAATCCCATTTCGGTTTTCAAACCAGGTAAATCAAATATTAATGAATTATTTTTACCAGAAAGCTGAATTGGTCCAGCTTTAATTTTATCAAACTTAAATCCTAAGAAATCTTCGATATCAAAATCGTTCTCAGGAATTAATGCATTAATCTTTGATTTACTTGTAATGCTACTAGTAATCAAAGACTGAGAATAACAATTATTCAAAAATGCAATGAATAATAAAGTTAAAATTAAATTTTTCATAATTCTATGTATTTATTGTTAATAGTAGTTCGCAGTTTACAATTTTTTATAACTCGTCTATATACGCATAAAATATACGCCTATACGCCCTAATTGGAAGTATAGACGCAATTGTTGTTTCGCACTATAAATCATCAAACGGACTTTTTACACTTTGAATAGTGCGTGTGCTGACGTGAGTATAAATCTCTGTGGTTTTTGATGATTTGTGTCCCAGTAATTCCTGTATAATACGTAGGTCAACTCCTGCTTCCAGAAGATGTGTAGCATAACTGTGCCTCAGTGTATGTACTGTGGCATTCTGATTTATGCCTGCCTCATACTTAGCCCTGTTAAATACATTCTGTATGCTTCTGGCGGAGTATTTTTTACCCTCCTCTGTACTTTCAAAGAGGTATACAGTTGGTCGGTAAACCTTGTAGTATTCGCGCAGATTGAGAAGTATCTTCTCCGACAGTCCGACGATACGGTCTTTTTTACCTTTTGCCCCAACAATACGGATTATCTTTCTGTCTTTATCTATATCGACCAGCTTGAGGTTTATGACTTCACTTATACGAAGTCCTCCAGAATAGATAAGCATGAGTATAGTCCTGTGCTTTAAATTTTTTATATGGTCAAATAGTTTTTTGACCTCTTCCTTTGACAAAACTATGGGGAGCTTTTTAGATTTTTTAGGTCTTTGTATCTCCTCAATTTTAAAGTTTTTGTTGTATACGATCTTATAAAACCCTTTTATAGAGTTGATCGATTGGTTTTGATATGACTCCGATAGCTTCCTTTCGACGATATTGTCATTTATATATCTATAAATGTCTTTTATGGTTACATCTTCTGGTCTTGGATTATTTAAAAATCGGAAGAAAGTACGGACGTGTTTCATGTATGAAGTGATAGTTTTATCACTGTAACGCTTTGCATGTAGAAATTCTTCATACTCTTTGAAAGGATTTGATCTATCTTTATCTCCTTCTATTGAAAGGTTAAGAATAGATAGGGATTTTTTTAAAATCTCCATGTTTTCAGGGGTGTCGGGAATGTGCCAGTATTTTTGTTTCGCATCCCATTTTCTCTCTGGAATGGATTTTATGAAACTGATAATGGACTCATCATACTGGAACTTTATAATGAGCCGTTTTTTGTTGTTTATAGTTGTCTTTTTTACGCTGATCCTCTTATCCATATCGATATTCCTTGTATTTCTTTTTTTAAATTAAATTAATTTAATCTTTTGTTTTGAATATTACATAATAAATTATATAACAATTTTATACTTTTTCAAACAGAGCAATAAAATTTTCAAAAAATAAAAGAAGACGGCGTTTGCCGTCTTCTACACCTCGTAGTCCACTACAGCTGTCCCTATGCAGACCTCCCTTACAAAATGCTTTATATCCACGTGCGGCCCGTAGTCTTGGTAGAAATCAAGGTCCGCCATTGTCTCGAACTCTGTGTAAAGAGACAGGTCGTATGCCCTCTCAGAACCGTTGATGTCTATCCCCACTTCAAGCGCCTTTATCTGCTCGATGTCGGCAAGTGCCTCAAGGTCTTTTTTCACCTTTTCCATGTTCTCCTTTTTTGTTTTTCCAAGTGCCTCGTCTTTGAAGTTGAAGAAAACTATGTGCTTGATCAACTTTATCCCTCCTGTTTTTTCTTTATCGGATTCAATCATAACATCTCTTATTCTATCATATATCGATAAAAAATTAAAATCTAAAATTAAACATAAAAAACCCTCTTTTTGTCACGTATCACACGAATTGACTCAAATGGAAAAAATAATACAGAAAACATTTTGAACACAGAGCTGCGCTGAGGAAATAAAGAGTTTCACAGAGGGTAGGTATTTAAAAGTTTACTTAAAACTTTTAATTAATTCGTGTGATTAGTGAAGATTCGCGACAAAAATTATTTTAAAGTGTTTTCTCTGTACGGCCCATGTTCAAAATTTCTGTGTGACTCCGTTGGCAAAAAAGGTTTATACAAATATCTTCCCTTCAAATTTAACCAGAAATATCATATAATCTAGGTATAATGTTATTTTGGAGGAATACAATGAAGATATTGCATTGTTCAGATATACACTTGGGGAAGAGGCCGGCGGGTACTGCCGACTTCTCAAACCAGAGGTACGAAGACTACTTCACCGCCTTTGAAAACATAGTGGACTACGCTGTGGAAAACTCTGTGGAGGTGTTTTTGGTAGCCGGGGACTTCTTCGACAAGAAGGAGATAAACCCGCTCACCCTGCACAAGACCGAGGGGATACTGAAAAAACTCAAAGCCAATGACGTGAGCGTCCTCATATGCGAGGGGAACCATGACAAGTCTCATGCCGAGGAGAACTCATGGATAGGCTACCTTGAGGGTGGCGGCTATCTGAAGAAGCTATCCTACCTGACGAACTACGAGGACGGGGCGTACATATTCCAGCCTCACAGCATAGACGGGGTGGACTTCTACGGAGTTGGGTTCAACGGCGCCTTCACGGAAAAGGTGCTACTGTCGCTGTCCGAGTTTTTGGATGGCAAAAACGGCGGAAACAACGTGGTGCTGGCACACACGGCAATAGCCGGAGGCGAGGAGTTCGTGTCCGGGACTGTGGGCAAAGAGGTGATAGACGGTTTCGCAGGGAAAGTCCTCTACATGGCCGGGGGTCACCTGCACAACTACTACTCCTACCCAATCGAGAACCCGTACTTTTTCCTGCCCGGGTCTTCCGAGTACTGGAACATACTGAACGAAAGGAAAAAGGGCTCGCAGAAGGGGTTCATACTGTTCGACACGGAGACCTGTGAGCACAGCTTCATAGAGAACAAAAAAAGGCTTGTTATAAACACAAGCGTGGACCTCTCAAAGTGCGAGAAGGAGGAAGTAGAGTCTGTGATCTCCAATTACAAGGAGGGTCTTACTCCAGACGAGTCGGCGATACTAATGGTGGAGCTCGTAATGGGGGACTCCATCATAGTTGACTACCAGAAGGTGGAGGAGGAGCTAGAGGAGCTCGGCTTCTTCAAGGTATTCGTAAAGCCGAGGTACACCTCATCCATGTACGGCAGCATAGATTCCCTTGACAAGCTCCCTTTGGAGGAGATAGAGAAGGGGATAATAAGCGGCTGGGAGAACTTTTCATCCCACACGGAAAAGGTAACGATGCTTCTGCAGCACCTGAAAAGGTACCAGACGGAAGGGGAAGAGGAGCTCTTCTTCAACGAGTTCGACAACATGCTGGAAGAGATTCTGGAAGGGGGTGCAGACCTTGAAGATAAATAGCGTACACCTGAAAAACTACAGGAAGCACGAGGACGAAAGGGTTGAGTTCACCGACGGGATAAACCTCCTCATAGGTAAAAACGGATCAGGGAAATCCTCCATACTGGAAGCCATAGGGCTCGCCATGTTCGGGGCAAACACCAGGACCGGTAAGCTGCAGGACGCTGTGACACTGGGGAAAAAGCGCGGGAGCATCGAGATAGAGTTCGAGGGGAACGACGGCATAGTCTACGTGCTCAAAAGGGGTATAGGCTCCACCAGCTCGGCGGAGCTATACGAAAAGGACAACCCTGTAAACTCCACCAGCGGGATAAAGGAGATAGGCGAGAAGGTGGGAGTGCTCTGCGGGATAGAGTCGGAGAACATATACGACAACGTGGTCACCGCCGGGCAGAACCAGATAGTGGGGATATTCACCAAAAACACCGTCGCCGCCAGGAAGGGGCAGAGGCCGGAGATAGAAGATGTGTTCAACAAGATATTCGACACCGAGATATACAGGGAGATCTACTCAAAATTCTCGCAGAAATCCATGGAGAGGTACAAGAACGGCGTGGACAGGCTATCTGGTGAGAAAGAGCTCGTAAAGGAAAACATGGGGGACATAGAGGAAATAAAGACCGGCATAGCCGCATTCGAGGCGGTAATAGCCGAGCACAACGGGAAGCTGGCTGAAATAAAAAAGGCGATGGAGTCCCAGGAAAGCAGGCTGGAAGACGGCAGAAAGCTCGAAAAGGAGATAGACCTACTGGCGGGAAAGATAGAGAGCTCTGAAAAACTTTTAAGTTCCAAGAAGGAAGAGCTAGACGGTGCCATAAAGAGCGTAGAAACCGCCGAGGAAGCCTCTAGGCTGTGCAGTGAAAACAGGGAAAACCACGATAACTACAGGGAATGCAAAGAAAAGCTGACACCCCTGGAAGCCAGGATGCGTGAGTTCGAGACCGTAAAAGAAGCGAAGCTAGAGCTGGAAAAAGGGATAATGGGGAAGCAAAAGGCCATAGGGGATATCGGGGCTGAGATAAAGATAGCCGAAAGCGGCATAGAAGCCGACACGGCTAAACTTTCGGAGAACAAAGATACTCTGGCAGGGCTGGAAGAAAAACTTGAAAAAATAAAGCTTGAGAAAAAGGCAGTATCAGAAAAACTGGAAAAGTTAAGAGTCTTTAAGATAGAGTACAAAACCGAGCTGGACAAGCTGTGGGAAAAGCAGGAGGCCAGGAGAGACCTAGCCAAAACAATAAAAAACCTGGAGGGTGAGCTAGCCAAATACGACCTGGATTCCATAGAGGAAGAAGAGAGGGTAATAGACAGCAGCATCTCCAGACTTGACGGTAAGCTTGCTGAAAAGGCAGCCTTCATGGAGGAGAGGTCAAAGCTCGAAGCCATGCTGGAAAACAACACAATGGCAAAGGAGAAGCTGAGCGACTCCATCTGCCCTTACTTCAACGACAGGTGCCAGAACCTGGCGAGCTCAAACCTTGATCCAGCCACATTTTTCAGCCAGAGGGAAGCAGAGCTAAAAGAGAAGATAGACGAGCTCAGCATAAAATTGACTGGATACGGTGACTTAGACGGGGATAAACAGGGGATCGTATCGGAAAAAGCCAGGCTCGAAGATAGAAAAAAAGACCAAAAGGATAAAAGTAGCGATCTTGCAGTAAAACTTGAAAATCTGAAGCTCCAAGACGAAGTGATTGCCTCACTTGAAAAGCTTATGGAAAAGATATCAGAGGGCGCGCCTGTAAAAGGGGATAACTTTGACGAGACTTTCAAGAAGCTGGAAATAGAAGAAGGTGTACTCGTTCAGCAGGAGGGGGCCTTCAAGATAGGCGAACTGGAGTCGGAGCTAGCGGGGACAAGGGACAAGATAGTAAGCATACAAAATGGTGTAGAAGCCAAGCGAGAGGAACTTTCTGTGAAGCTTGCCACTCTGGAAAACCTAAAAGACGAAAAAGGCGGGCTTGAGAGCAGGCAAGAGGAGCTTTCAGGAAAACTGGTTGGTATGGACGAGCTGAAGGCCGAGATAGCAGGCGTAAAGGAGAGTATGGCATCCTATGAAGAGGGACACAACATCTACATGCAGAACCTCAGTGCATCGGAGAAACTCGGGGCTTACCAGGAAAAACAGAAAAGCCTGGAGTCCGGTATAGAAAAGGTGGCCGAAGAGCTGGGACAGCATAAAAAATCCCACCAGGAGAAAACCTCGATTTTCGACAAGGACCTGTATGAAGAGATAGCAGGGAGCATAGCGGAGCTAAGGGAAACCGAAAAGGGGATACACAAGAAGATCGGTGAGAGCGAGTCGGCATTAGAAGAGCTGAAGAAAAAGAAGTCCAAGCACAAAGAGGACTCCAAGAGGCTCAAAGAGATATCCCAGCAGATATCCAAGCTCAACAAAAAAATAGCTTTGACGGATAAATTCCGTGGGAACATAAACACCATGGGGAAAATGGTTGCAGACAGCTGGATAAAAAATATAGCACTCAAGGCTACGGAAAACTTTAGAGATATCACAGGTAGGCCTGAGCAGATAGATTGGATAAACAACGAGAAGGAGAGTTTTGCAGTGTACCTCACAGATGGGAAAGGCATGGAGAGGAAGTTCACCATTCTCTCAGGCGGAGAACAGGTGGCTGTTGCTCTTTCCATAAGGGCGGCCATGGCAACTCTTATGAGTGACGCAAACTTTTCAATTTTCGATGAACCTACAAACAACCTGGATATGGAGAGAAAGCTTGCGCTTGCAGACTCCATGGATAAGATTTTGAAAGGTTGCAGGCAGAATATCATAGTGACGCACGACGATACCTTTAGGGAAATGGCTCAAAATGTAATTGAGATCGATAAAAACTAAGCAAACAAGAGACCCTCTAAATTTAGAGGGTCTCTTGTTATTAATTATTGGAAAGCTTTGTATATAGCTTTTATTGCATTTTCAAAATCTTCGTTTTCCACACCGACTATTATGTTCATTTCGCTAGAACCTTGGTTTATCATTCTTATGTTGATCTTTTCTGTTGCCAGGCCAGTGAATACTTTAGAAGAAACTCCTACAGATTTGCTCATGCCGTTTCCTACTGTTGCAACAAGTGCCATGTTAGGGAGCACTTCGATTGAGTCAGGTGAGCAAAGGTTTTCTATCTCTCTTATTATTGTGTCCAGTTTATCTCCTAATTCTGAGTCAGCTATTACAAGGGAAACTGAATCGATCCCTGCAGGCATACTTTCAAATGAAATTCCGTTTGTTTCAAGGATAGAAAGAAGTTTTCTGCAGTACCCGTGCTCTGCGTTCATAAGGGTTTTTTGAATTGTAACTACTGTAAAATCTTTTTTGCCTGCTATCCCTGTTATATTACCCATATGCACTACAGGCTCCATGTCAGAGATTATTAATGTACCCTCGTCTTCCGGCTTGTTTGTATTTTTGATGTTTATCGGGATGCCAACATCTTTTAGAGGGAAGATGCAGTCTTCGTGAAGTACAGTAGCCCCCATATAAGAAAGTTCACGTAGCTCTTTGTAAGTTATCTTATCGATAGGTTTTGGGTTCTCCACTATTCTAGGGTCAGCCATAAGGAAACCTGACACATCAGTCCAGTTCTCATAAAGGTCTGCCATGACGCATCTTGCTATGATAGAACCTGTCATATCCGACCCGCCACGTGAGAAAGTCTTGATGTCTCCGTTTGGCATAGAACCGTAGAATCCTGGGATTACATATCTTTCATTTTCATTTATCTTTTCTTTGAATTTTTTTTCTGTCTCAATCAGGTCGATTCTTCCGTAGTTGTTGAACTTTATAACTTCAGCCGAATCAATAAACTTGTATCCTAGGAAATCTGCAAGCAGGATTCCGTTTAGGTACTCCCCACGACTTGCGGCAAAATCAGATGATTTTTTCTCTAATAGTTCCTCTTTTACCTGCTGAAGATGTGATTCTATATCCACGTTTATCCCTAAGTCATTTTTTAAGTCAATATATCTGTTTTCGACAAGCTTGAAAACTTCATCAAATGCTATTCCTTGCTTTACATGTTCGCTGCAAAGGTAAAGAATATCTGTTATTTTAAAGTCCTTAGGATCTCTTTTTCCTGGAGCTGAAGGGACTACGAATTTTCTATTTTCATCTGCTGTTATGATAGATTTTACTTTGAGAAACTGGTCACTGTTTGCTAATGAAGTTCCTCCGAATTTTGTTACAACTTTCCTCATTTTAAAACCATACACCTCGTTATCTATAATAAAATTAAAAACAATAAATTAAATAGTAGCGTTATTTTACGTTTACTCCTGCAAAGTCCATCTCAAGTTCTATTACTTCCCATTCATCTTCTAAAGAATCAAGGTAATTTTTTATATTACTTATGAACTCAGAGTTGTTCTCCTCTAGCATGAGCATTATAGTAGGTCCTGCACCGCTCAGGAAAGCTCCCAGGCTGCCGTACTCTTCGCATTTTTTGATTATATCAAAGTAGTTGTTTATAAGTCCGCCCCTGTAATCTTGGTGCAGCTTGTCTTGGCAAGCTACCTTCAGCAGGTCGAATTTACCTGTAGAAAGCGCCGTAACCATAAGCGATACCCTGCCTACATTGTAGACCGCATCCTTGTAAGACACCTCTTTTGGCAGTACAGATCTTGCTTTTTCTGTAGACAGCTTGAAGTTCGGTATAAGTGCGCAGAACTTAAGTCCGTCAGCTACATTTATATTGGAGTAGTACACTTGATCTTCCTCATATATGGCAGCCACCATACCTCCAAATATAGCTGGAGCCACGTTGTCGGGATGCCCTTCCATCTCTGTAGCCAAAAGCAGGATCTCGTCTTTGGAAAGTTTTCCTCCTGCGATCTCGTTTGCACCAACAAGACCTGCAACGATACAGGTAGCACTGCTTCCGAGCCCACGCGACATAGGCACGTCAGTGTGAGTGATTATTTTTATTCCTTTTGGGGTGTATCCTATCTTGTCGAAGCATTTTTTCATTGCCACATAGATCAGGTTGTTCTCGTTTTGGTAGCTTTCGTCGCCACCCTCTATAACAAGTCCGCTGTCTATTTCTGCAAAGTAAAAAGTGTTGTACATGTTAAGCGCAATTCCTAGGCAGTCAAACCCCGGGCCAATGTTGGCACTTGTAGCTGGTACCATAACTTTTATCATGTCTATTTCCATATCTATACACCTAATATCTCAGAGATAGTCTTTTTGATTTCATCTTTTTGGCATACTTTTGTGTGTTTGATCTCTTTTTTATCTAGGTCTTTTGCACCACTAGGTACTTCTATTCCCGCAAACTGTGCTAACTTTTCAATAAGTTCGAAGTCGTTCATGTTATTGTCCCCGAAATTTAAAGCATCGTTTACGCTTTTTGGGAACTTAAATGGGCTTGCAGTAGATGCAATGATCGATTTAGTCGTATCCCCAGTTTCAGCTTTGTATTTTTCATATACAGAGTAAGCCACAGCCGTGTGTGTGTCCATTACATATTTTGTCTTTTCATAGAAAGACTCTATAGCTTTTAAGGTATCCTCGTCATCGGCATATCCGCCGTAGAAATCTTCTAAGCTCTTTTTCATGTCAGCGCTTATCTCGTATACCCCTTTTTCTTTTAGGCTGTCCATCATCTCTTTTACAGCCTCCTCTTTAGATCCGCTTAGTTCAAAAAGAAGTCTTTCAAGGTTGCTTGACACAAGTATGTCCATAGAAGGAGATATAGTTGTAAGGAACTCTCTTCTTCTGTCGTATACTCCGGTGTTTATAAAATCAGTCAGCACATTGTTTTGGTTTGACGCGCAGATAAGTTTGCCGATAGGCGTACCCATTTTTTTAGCGTAGTATGCAGCCAGGATATTACCGAAGTTACCAGTAGGGACTACCACGTTTATCTTTTCTCCGTCCTGGATCTCTCCGTCTTTCAATAATTTAGCATAGGTGTTTACGTAGTATACAACTTGAGGGATCAATCTACCTATATTTATAGAGTTAGCTGATGAAAACATGTAGTTGTTTTCGTCCAGCAGTTTTTTGAATTCAGTGTCGTTTAGTACATCTTTTATAGCTGTTTGAGCATCATCGAAGTTACCGTGTATCCCAACGACGTGGGTATTTTCTCCTGCTTGGGTAACCATCTGTCTTTTTTGAACCTCGCTTACCCCGTTTTCAGGGAAGAAGACGATTATGCTGGTACCATCGACACTGTCGAAACCTTCAAGAGCCGCTTTTCCAGTATCTCCGGAAGTCGCTGTGAGGATTACTACCTCTTTATCTATATTTTGTTTTTTAATTGAAGTTTTCAGAAGGTGAGGCAGTATTGAAAGAGCCATGTCCTTGAATGCAAGGGTAGCACCGTGGAAAAGCTCCAGAAAGTACACGTCCTCTTTTTTCACTATAGGCGCAATAAGTTCAGTATCGAACTTTTCATCATAAGCTTTCTCTATACAATTTTTCAACTCTTCTTCTGTGAAATCTTTTAAAAATTTGTTCATTACGTAGTATGCTACCTGTTTATATCCCATTGCTGAGATCTCTTTGAAATCCTTGTCCAGCTTTGGAAAACTTGTAGGAACATAAAGCCCGCCATCGTCAGCCAAACCTTTAACTATAGCCTTAGAGGCCTCTATCTTCACGCTTTTACTACGCGTACTTTTGTAAAGTAAATCCATTTTGTCCTCCCATTTATTTAAAATATATTTTAACTTTATCCAGTCTAAATTAACTCTGTCCTCTGTGAGTGGGCAATTGTCCTTATTATATAGACAGTTTCTTAAAAAGTCAATTAAAATTACTTAAAGGTTTTAATATATCATGTTAATATATTTTCTCTTTACATAACATATTGTAAAAGAAAACCGATATTTGACGTGAGTTATTCAAAAGTTATGGAATTTTATCACAGATGTGGCTGAATAATTATTACAAAAAAATTAAATTTTTTTAACAAAAATACTTAAGCAAAAAAAAGGGGGTTACTTTTCCCCCCAGATTTTTTGAAGAAATTTGTCCCTGCCAGAACCCCGACGATAGAATTTATACCTGAAAGGCCTTTTTTTATAGTAATCTTGATGATAATCTTCGGCAGGGTAAAATTCCGAAGCAGGAAGTATTTCAGTCACTATGGGCGAACCAAAGATATTCAGGTTTTCCAGAGTATTTTTAGATAGCTCGGCCAGTTGTTTCTGTTTTTCATTGTGGTAGAAGATAGCACTTCTGTATTGTTCTCCCCTGTCTACAAACTGTCCTCCGGCATCTGTTGGGTTTATCTGCCTCCAAAATACATCCAGGAGTTCATTATAGGAAATTTTTTTCGGATCATAAGTTATCTGCACGGATTCCAAATGCCCGGTCTTTCCGGCTGAAACCTGTTTGTAAGTAGGGTTAGCTATATTTCCACCTGTATAACCTGATATAACCTCTTTTACACCATCCAGTTTTTCAAATGGAGGTTCCATACACCAAAAGCATCCGCCGGCGAAAGTTGCCTTTTCTAGTATCTCGTCACTGTAAGCAAAGTTAAAAAACAGCGTAAATGCCAGTATAAAAATTATTTTTTTGTAAAATATTAGCATAAGCTTCAATCCTTTCATTGATAGAATATTTTTTGATAAAAAGCTTCCAAAATTAATATACTCGGGAATGCATAAAAACTCCTGCTTGAATTTATAAAAATATCTAAGAATTATTTGCTGAAATTCATTAAAAGTCCCTTTTTTTTAACTTTTTAAATTATTAAGCAGATTTGATTTTTTAAGGATAAAAACTTTGAATTTGAAAAACTTAATTGTGCGGCAGCACAATTAAGTTTAGGTTGACATACATTGTAATTTATAAAAAAAAAATTTAAAATACACCCTATGAAATTTTAGAGTTAAAGTTTTAAAATATTTATATTCATATTATTTTCGTAAAGATAGCGGGCATACGGTTAATTTGTCAGAAAATTAGGAATTGAAAAAAAAAAAGAAAAGATGTACAATGACGTAATGAACAATGACGTAATGAATAAGATATAATGAGATAATAAGTTGTCGGAGGTGCTAGATGTATAAGATACTTGATAAAAAGATTTTGAATAACGACGTAGAAAAAATGGAGATACACGCTCCCTTCGTTGCAAAAAAATGCAGGGCGGGACAGTTCATAATTGTAATGGTGGACGAAGAGGGAGAAAGAGTCCCTTTGACCATAGCTGATTATGATAGGGAAAAAGAGAGCATCACCATTATATATCAGAAAGTAGGGTACTCGACCAAGCTTCTGGGTCAGAAAAACGTAGGAGACAGCATCTTTGCTGTTGCTGGACCGCTTGGAAAAGCCATAAAACATATAAAAGGCAAGAGAATAGTCGGAGTCGCCGGAGGAGTAGGGGCAGCGCCTATATACCCTCAGCTTAAGGAGTACAAGGAGTTAGGGTTCCAAGTTGATCTTATACTCGGTGCAAGAAACAAAGACTATATAATATTAAAAGAAGAGCTGGAAAAAGTTGTGGATAACTTCTATATATGCACAGACGACGGATCTCTGGGTAGAAAAGGGTTTGTTACTGATATGCTGAAGGAACTCATAGCTCAAGATGACGAGATAGACGAGGTTATCTCTATAGGGCCTCTTAGAATGATGAAGGCCGTAGTGGATATAACAAAGGAGCACAACATAAGGACATCGGTTTCTCTAAACCCTATAATGATAGACGGTACCGGTATGTGCGGAGGGTGCAGACTCACTTACGGGGACGAGACCAAGTTCGCCTGCGTTGACGGACCTGACTTTGACGGGTTCTTGGTAGATTTCGACGAGCTGATAGCTAGACAGGGGATGTACAAGAAGAAAGAAGAAGAGCATATCTGCAGGCTGGACCAACAGATAAAAAAATAATGAAGTAATTTATAGACAGGAATTTTAGGTAATAATTAAGAAAGTGGTTTTTAGGGGGAGAATAATGAGCAAATTTAATATGAGTACTGAAAAAGTAAAGATGCCTGAGAGGGACCCTAAGGAAAGAGGAAAAAACTTCAAAGAGGTGGCCACGGGGTATACAAAAGAGCAGGCTATGGAGGAGGCTAAAAGATGCCTCCAGTGTAAAAATCCTAAATGTGTGGTTAAGTGCCCTGTTGGGGTTAACATACCTGAGTTCATAAAAGAGGTTGCAGAGGGGAACTTCGAAAAGGCTTATGATGTGATAATGGATTCAAACAACCTTCCTGCTATATGCGGTAGGGTCTGTCCTCAAGAGAGCCAATGCGAAAGCGTGTGCGTAAGGGCCCTTAAGGGTGAGGCTGTCGCCATAGGTAGACTTGAGAGGTTTGTAGCCGACTATATGAGGGAAAACAAGACAGAAAAAGAGGTAGAGATAGAGAAAAACGGCAAAAAAGTTGCTGTTATAGGGAGCGGACCTGCAGGGCTAAGCTGCGCTGGAGAGCTGGCTAAATTGGGTTATGAAGTAAGCATATTTGAAGCCCTTCACAAATCCGGGGGGGTGCTTACTTACGGTATACCTGAATTCCGTCTTCCGAAAGATATAGTTCAGTTCGAGATAGAAAAGATAAAAAAACTCGGTGTGGAACTAAAAACGAACGTAATTGTGGGTAAATCCATAACTGTAGACGAGCTGAAGGAAGAGTTCGACGCTATATTCATAGGAAGCGGTGCAGGGCTGCCTAAGTTCATGGAGATACCTGGTGAAAACCTAAACGGGGTATACTCGGCAAACGAGTTCCTTACAAGGGTAAACCTGATGAAGGCCTATAAGGAAAATGCAGTGACCCCTGTATCTGTAGGGAAAAACGTGGCTGTAGTGGGCGGCGGAAACGTGGCAATGGATGCTGCTAGGACGGCGCTTAGGCTTGGGGCTGAGAATGTGTACATCGTCTACAGGAGAAGTGAAAGCGAGCTTCCTGCAAGGCTGGAAGAGGTGCACCACGCAAAAGAAGAGGGGATACAGTTCAAACTTCTTACAAACCCTGTTGAGATAGTTGGGAAAGAAGGCTGGGTGGATAGCTTGAAATGCGTTGAAATGGAGCTAGGTGAGCCTGATGCTTCAGGTAGAAGAAGGCCGGTTGTGAAAGAGGGAAGCGAATACCTGATAGACGTGGACACTGTTATCATGTCTATAGGCCAGACCCCTAACCCGCTGATAAAGCAGACAACCTCAGATATGGATACCCACAAATGGGGTGGGATAGTGGTAAACGAAGAGACTATGGAGACCACAAAAGAGGATGTGTATGCAGGAGGAGACGTAGTAAGCGGAGCCGCAACTGTAATACTGGCTATGGGAGCAGGCAAGAAGGCTGCTGCCGCCATACATGAAAAGTTAAGTGATAAAAAATAAAATTATTAAATAAGGGAGGCTGTTGAAAATCAACAGCCTCTTTATCTTCTCTCTAGATTTTTAAGTGTAAAGGCATCTTCGGAGATGTCTACATCTATTTTTATGTTTTTCAAGATCAACCTCGTGTAAGAATCCAGCCTTATCTTGTCTTCCATTAAAAAACTTGTTATATAGTATCTATCCCCTATCTTCTCAATCTCTTCTACTGTCAGAACCTTCAGCAGTTTTCCAGAGTTGGCGTACATACTGGAGTTTTTTATGGTATAGGTATCCTTTGCTATGTCGATCACCCTCCTATAATAAGAGGTCTCAATCCCCTCTTTAGCCAAAAGTTCAAGGGTATATATTTCATCTGTTTCTGAAAGTATTGAGGAGTCATATAGTTCGTTTAGTTTGTTCCTGTCGGTTTGATCCTCATAGGAGATATCGCTCCCCATCATGCTTTGCCTTAGCATATGGCCGGATATTTTTATAGTTCTGTTGGCTTTAGGGAAATACATCCAAAGGTTTTCGTCGTTTCTCAGGTAGCGAGTTCCCTTGTCTCTGGGTGGAGAAGTAAATTCTATAAAAGCCTTTTCAGCTCCTATAGCCTGTATCTTCATCTCCTTATGGTAAACTTTATCTTTTTTATTGATGATCATCTCTCCGTCATAAACTACCTTGTCAGGTGTCATATTATAGTCTACCTTGTCTAAAATCTCGGTAGCTGTTTCCGGGTAGCTGCTTGTACAGATTAAAAAAAATAGGAAAAAAATCAGATTTTTCATAAAATCACCCTATTCATTTCTAAGATTTTCAACAGCAGATTTTTTAAGTTCTGGATTCACGGATAACAGTGTGGATAAAACAGTAGCTGTAAACCCTACTGTAAAAGATCTTAGTAGTATTTTAAAAGAAAACCCCATATATATTATACTCTTTACGTTTATTTCATCTGAAATATTCTCAAGGACTGAACCAAGATTTACCCCTGTAATTGAATAGTAGTAAACGATGCCTCCACCTATAAGCATTCCTAAAAATGAGCCCATCAACCCGATTACGCCGCCCTCTATACAAAATAGACTTCTAATTTCCTGAGTTTTCATACCCATTGATTTTAGTATACCGATTTCCTTTCTCCTTTCAAAGACTACCATGATCATGGTGTTGGATATGCCGACAGCGCAGAGTATTGCCAATATGCTTATAAAAATATTTCTCACAATTGGAACAACAGCTGAAATATACTTATTTATTCCTATTTCATCCCAGCTTTTTATTAAAAAGGCATCCCCGTAGTTATCCTTCAATAATTGCAATGTTTTTTCTGCTAAATCAGGGTTGTCTAAAAAAATTAGATATTCTGTGCAGTTTTGTTCTAAATCAAGTAGGTATTGGGCATCGGATATAGTAATATAAAAGCTGCGGTTCAGTCTGCTGTTATCCATTTTATAAAACCCTACTACTGCATAATTAAACGCTGAGATGGAACCATTTTGAGTAGCGGTCAAAAGTGTGACTTCGTCACCTAATTTTAGGTTTAATTTTCTTTTTAATTTTTCCCCCACCAGTATTTCACTTTGAGAATTGAAATCCAAAAATCTACCTTCATATATAAAATGCTCAAATCCGATTATGCTGTAGTCGGCCTCTTCTATGCCAAATCCTAGCCCCTTTTCATCCTCGTCGCCGTAAAACATGGCGGCACCGAATTTTATCCTGGCAACATCCCTTACGCCGTCACTAATGCTGTTTATTTTTTCTCTGATGGGGATATAGTCTATATTAGATGAAACGTCGAGTGACTTTTCCTTTATCTCGAAATCTCGAGCGGTTATCCGGATATCTCCAGTTATCCGTTTGCCTTCGTCTGTAAACATGGATTCTGCCCCTGTAAACCATCCTTGCCCAACGGTCATACCTGCTATACCGATAATGACTATAAGGGTTGTGAGAAAGCTACGTTTTTTGTTTCTGAATATGTTTCTTAACGCCATTTTTAACATACAATTCACCTAGTCCCTTATGACTTCGATAGGATTTAACCTTGTTGATTTTATCGAGGGATATAATATAGCCAGAATGGATATCAAGATTCCGATAAGCATGAAGACTATAGACTTGCTTAAATCAAAATATGTGTACAATTTTTCAGAAATAGGAATGCTCATACCCAGATCAGCGGTGTCCAGATCTACAGCTATACCGTTTTTCTGATAGTATAGAACAAAAATTGTACCGAGGACAAACCCTAGAAAACTGCCGATAGTTCCAACTATTGTGCCTTCACCTAAAAAAAGAAGCAGTATATCCTTTCTAGACATACCGTTTGCCATCATTATCCCTATCTCTTTTTGCCTTTCCAGCATGGCCATTATCATTGTATTGGCTATCCCAACTCCTGCCATAAGAAGTATAGTAAAACTTATTATAGCAAAAGCCTTTCTCCTGATTCGAGCTATCTCCAAAATTCCTTTTACCTCATCGTGCCAGCTTAACACATCTACACCAAGTTTTTTCAGCTCGCTTATCTGTAAAGGACTCAGCTCTCCTTTTATGGCGATATCGTTTATTGACTCTGTGTCTGCAAATTTTTCAGCCAAGTCCATGTTGATAAATACAAGCCTACTGTCCAAAAGTGGGTTGCCGGTCTTAATGACCCCCTCCACCGACAGATCATATGCATTTATACTGTTTTTAGAGGTTCTGGCTATAAGAGTTACCCCATCGCCCAGTTTTAGGTTAAGAAGCTGGAATAGGTCACTGCCTATCACTACCCCTTCCGGCTTGTTCAGAAAGGTACCGGAATCCATATACCCGTTACGATTGAATACTGAATTTTCCATATCTTTATCTACACCGAGTATGTCAACCGACAGTTCTTCTAAACCGTTTGTAATGCTTCCCTTAAAGCTTATTCTCGGGGAAAATTTATTCTCCTTTAACAATCCCGCAATGGAGTCCGATTTCTTTATCGGGAATTCAAGTTGATCGTTATCTTCCTTATCGTCGTAAAATCCGTTTGCATACAGTTTGTAGTTTGCCGTCTCTGTATTTATATAGATGTCCTTTACCTGCACTTCTAACCCGCTGTTTATACCCTCCCCTAATAAGGCCAAGAATATCCCTACGATCATAGTCACCATGGTAAGGGCTGTTCTTATTCTGTGACGAAAAATGTTTCTGAATGCCATTTTAAGTATCATAGTAATCTACCTTTCTAATTTGCCGTCTCTTAAGTCAATCACCCTGTTAGCCCTCTCTATTATCATGTGGTCGTGGGAGGAAAAAATAAAGGTGATATTTTTTTCCTGGTTCAGCTTTTTCATCAGATCTATTATACTTTCTCCGGTCTGGGTGTCGAGATTTGCAGTTGGTTCGTCCGCCAATATTATGTCCGGTCTTTTCACAAGGGCCCTGGCTATGGCCACCCTCTGCTGCTGTCCGCCGGATATCTCTGATGGCTTCCTATTTCTCAGCTCGGAAATCCCAAGGTCTGCCATTATTTCTTCTACAAGCTTCTTTTTATGAGATTTATCATGTCTTTTCATCAAATCCAGTGAAAAAATTATGTTTTCATAGACCGTCAAAACTGGTATCAGGTTGTAGTTTTGAAAGATAAAACCGATTTTTTCTTTCCTGAAATTAGAGGCTTCTTTTCTGCTGAGTTGGGATATATCATGGCCTGCAACGACCACTCTCCCGCTGCTTGCAGTATCCATGGCGCCTATTATGTTTAGAAGGGTTGTCTTACCGGAACCTGAAGGACCTGCAAAAACTGTAAACTCCCCCTTTTCTATAGAAAGAGTTATGCCCTTTAATGCTTTTACCGTTACCTTTCCATTTATATAATCTTTTTTTAAATCATTCAACTCCACGATTGCCATGTGATCCCCCTCCGATCAAAAGAATAACTTCATTTCCAAGAACAGCTCGTTGTCTAGCTGTTTTCCCTCGCTCGTCTCAAACCCAAACTGCTCCATATCGTTATAAAAATTAACACCGGTCTTTGTGGTGACATAGTCGTTGAATATGTAGCTGATATAGCTGCTTATAAAAAATGATCCACCCTTTGGATTTATCAGTGCACTCTGATTGAATGAAGCCAAGTCGCTGAAATCATATTTGTACATAAGGTATACTGCCGCCGCCTTTTCACCGAAATCATACACCCCTTCTGCCAGGGTATAGAGTGTCTTTTGCATGACATCGAAGGTATAGTCGGTTCCAATTACAGCGGTAGTGCCGCTGTCCGAATCCTCCCAGTACTGCTCCAACTGGGCCCACAATCCTACTTCGACATCGCCCTTGAACTCGAATATAAGGTCGTTTCTACGGGTTTCTTCACTGTCGAAAACCGACTGCTTATAGTTCAGATAGTTTAACATGAACTCGAAATCCCCAGACAAAAACGTGTACCTCGAACCGAAATTGTTATTTGATAAGTCATTTTTAAAAGCCACAGCTTCGAGACGGGACATTGCTGTGGTATTGTATTTTAGCCTGATGGAATCAGTGCCTACCTTTTCGGACCTGGGGTCTTCTATGTCTACAGGGTTGAAAACGTCTGTCAAGTTAAATATAAAAGCCGATCCCCACACCAGCTTTTGCCTACCAATGGAAAGCGTTAGGTTGTCTTTGTAGAGCTCTACGTGAGCCCTATAGACGTCCACGCCCTCCTCCGATTCGGTGCTCTCCCCTATTATGGCGAACTGCGAATAGAAATCATCCTCCGAAAACTCTGTCCCAAGTTTCGCCTCTAGAGGGAACCTGCTTTCCTCTAAGTTTTCAATACGGTATTCTGATTTCACTTCACCCCAGAACTCCGCTGAAAAAATATTTGTAGCCGTGATCAAGATAAATATTAGAAGAAAAAAATTTCGCATGTTATCCACCCTCGATTTCCAAATTTCTCTATATTATAAGATATTAAAATTATGCCCCTAAATCCTTTATAAAAATTTGTTTACTAGAAAATTTTAATTGGTTTCGTTATGGTGTTGCAGGAAACTTAATGTAGAGTATTGAGTTGATTTAAAGTCATAGAAATGAAAAATATCTGTTTTAGTCACTAATCGCACGAATGGACACTAATAAAAAATATTTTGGACACAGAGTGACACGGAGGAGAATAAAGAGTTTCGCAGAGAAAAAATAAACAAAGATATGTAAGTAAAGCATAGCCTAGAGATTTTAATCGATTCGTGTGATCCGTGAAAATTCGTGACAAAAAATTATTTTTAAAAGGTTTTCTCTGTGCGCCTCATGTTTTAAATCTCTTTGAAACTCTGTGTCTAAAGAAGGTTTTCAAATAAATTCAGTATTTTATTAGTAAAATCTTAAGTAAAATAAAAAAGGACCGGCTAAACCGATCCTCTTATATTCTGACACCCCATTTAAAGGCGTTTTTATAAAATTTTGAAAGGTCCGATATAGTAACCCTTTTCTTACTCCTAGCCGAAGAAGCGTGTATGAACTTGCCGTCTCCTAAATAGATCCCAACATGGTTTACCCTTCCCTGCTTTGAGGTATCAAAAAACACAAGGTCCCCAGTCTCTAATTCTGAGAAATCCAGTTTGTTGTCCAATCTACTTTGCAGATATGAGGTCCTCGGAAGCTCTACCCCTATAGTGTTTTCAAATACGTATTTTACATACCCTGAGCAGTCAAACTGGGTTGGGCCGTTTGCCCCCCACACGTATTCCGATCCAAGTTTTTCCTTGGCAAACTCTATAACCGCAGCTATATCCTCTCTCGGTAATTTTGATGGAATTACACCTTCGTCACTTATGCTTACATATTTTTCAAAAACATATCCTGTGACACCGTTATGTTCCACCTCATACCAGTCTCCGGATTTGTCGAGTATTTCAAGGTCCGTCCCTTCGGTAAGCTTCATGAGCAGATTCCCGTCTTTATCCGGGCTCTCCCTCATATTTAGTACAGATGCGTTTACATTTACCGGAACGGATTCGCTTAAGATATCTAAGTAATCTTTGCTTACCCAGCCGGTATTTTTTCCAAAATCAATTTTGAACCAATTGTCGCTCTCGCCTACAGTATAAAGCACGGAGTCTTTTATGGATTTTCCGATTATTTTAGAATCAATATTGTCAGAAGCCCTAACGTTTAGGACGTCTGCGTTTACTTTTACAGTGTTAAAATTGCTTGCAGATACGCTTGTAGCTAAAGCAATAAAAGAAAATATAATAATCTTTTTAATGTTCTTCATAGTATGACCTCGCTTCAAGTTTTTTATTTTCCTCATATTAATTTTAGCATTTTTGTCTATATTTTCCAAAATTTTGAGCAAAAAAATATCAGTATTTTATCAATTCCAAGTATTTGACTTGGATTATGAAAAAAAAGTCTAATTTCATGGAAAAATAAAATAAAATTTTTAAAATGTAGGATTTTCATTTCAAAGGAGTAATTTATTATGTTAGAAGGATATGAAAAGGAGGGATGAAGTAGTGGAACTTGGGAAAACTATTTTAATATACTATTCTTTTGAAGGGAATACCCATTTTGTGGCTACCGAAATTGCTGCTAGGTTGGGCTGCGACATGTTAAGGATAGAGCCGGCACAGGAGATAAGGAGTCACGGTTTCATGAAGTATGTTTGGGGTGGCAGACAGGCTTTTATGAAGAAGACTCCGGCTCTTAAAGAGTATGATTTGGATATAGATGCCTATGATACGTTTATAATAGGCAGCCCGGTATGGGCGTGGACATATTCCCCACCGCTAAGGACGTTTCTCAACGAAAACGACATTGAGGGTAAAAACGTTGTGGTGTTTTGCTGCCACGAAGGTGGAATGGGAAATACGTTAAAAGAGATGGAAATGGCCATGAAGCGGAATAAATTTTTGGCAGAAGCTGATTTTAAGGCTCCTCTTAAAAACAGGGAGGATGCTATAGCGAAAATAGAGAAATTCGTATCAGAGTTGAAGTGAAATTAGAAAAGTTTTAATGGGGGTGTCTTATGAGGATAAACCTTTTTACAATACACGTTTCAGATATGTTGAAATCCATAGGGTTTTATAAAAAGGTTTTTGGCATGGAGGTAGTAAGGGAGCTCAGGCCGAATGAAAATCTACACTTGGTTTTCATGAAAAATGAAGGAGAAATCACTGTGGAACTGGTGGACGACGGTGCTCACGGTGAGAGGGGGAGCGGTACATCTAACGTTGCAATGGGGGTATTCGTAGAAGATATGGAGGAGGTAGTCGGGCTTCTCAAGGCAAACAAGGTGCCTATAAAAAATGGGCCTTTTGAGACTCACAATGGGACAAAGCTCTTGTTCGTAGAAGACCCGGATGGTGTAGTAATTGAGTTTATACAGGAGAAGAACTGATACAGATATAAACTACGAGCTGTGAAACTTTGCTATCTACCATCTTAGTGTTTATATATCACTGAATATTTTTATTTGGTCGCTAATCACACGAATGGACACGAATAAAAAATAAAATTATATTTTGGACACAGAGCTGCACGAAAAAATAAAGAGAGTTTCGCAGAGTAAGAAAATTTATAAATATGCAGAAATAAAGTATTTTATAAGAGTTTCAATTAATTCGTGTGATCCGTGAAGATTAGTGAAAAAAATTATTTTTAATATGTTTTCTCTGTGCGGCTCATGTTTGCCAGCTCTGTGGAACTCTGTGGCCAAAAAAGATTTTGTAGATAAATTCAGTAATTAATTGCTTATTTAATTGAGTAGCAACTTGAGTTAATTAATCGAAAATTTTAAATAGCAACGTTGCTTATATTAAATTTTAGCAAGTATAGAGATAAAAAATAAAAAGAGAAAGTAAACGAGGAAACCCGCTCTACTTTCTCTTTTTTACCATACAGTCTTCAAATGCTTTATCTACATACCTTGCATAGGTACATGAACCAGTTAGCAGTTTACATTTTACGGAAAAGTATTCTCCGTCATCATAATCTATCCCTATGGAGTTGACGCACGCCAGAACCGGGAGTCTTTCCAAAAATTCTTTTTTTTCTTCCGTTGTTATGAGATATTTTTCCATGATTCACCTTTCAAAAATAGATTTTAACCTATTATATCAGATGAATAGGAATTTTTTCAAATTTTTGTGCAGCAGCTAAATCTGGAAGATGCTTAGCCGACACAATAAAAGTGGAGCTGGATATTTGAGGAAAAACAGCGTGAAATATTGGAGGAATATTTATGCTCTTACTGAAGAAGAGTAGTACGGACAAAATAAAAATTTAAGTCATTTAAAGGTTGAAGCCGCTTAAAATATTTTCACAAGACTTGACAAAATGTATAGATTTTCTGTAAAGTAATTTTGGTGAGCGTTTTTTACTGCAGGGAAAATCATTCAAGGAGGAGACAGATGAATATTTTTGCACTTATTTCAGGTATTATTGCTCTTGTAACCACATTGAAGTTCATCACCCAGGACAGAAAAAATGTTTTAAAGGTGTTGGGAGACCCGAGTTTAGAAGAAGTAATAAAAAAGAATATACAGAGTTTTTTTTCATACAACATGATATTTTTGATATTTTCGACTTTGTTTTTGCTGATGTTCGGATTTGGTGGTTTTAAAGATGGGATAATATTGATTAAGTTTATATCATTAAACTACCTGATGTTTTCAGTTTGGGAGCTCCAGTTGGCCTTTACTTCCGATATAAAGAGGGCCTTAGTTTTTATGAGTGACTGGATGTATTTCACATTGATAGCACTTTTTGCTTTTTTAGGCACATGGTAGTTTTATAATAATATTTTATACAGGGCGGTGTTTTTTATTGGAAACAAAAGTGGAGTATTGCATAAGTGATCACAGGGGGAAGTATACCGTGGAGGTTTTTGACTCCCTAGAAGAGGCGAAAAGTTTCTACAGCGACATGGAAGATAGGGATGCCTATAAGATATTCGAGATAGTATGGCAAGGCACAGCTGGTAACTGGTGCATTGCAAGTGTATTTCCTGTGGAAGAAGAAATTTTTTAAAAGAAGCGGGTCATCCTGCTTCTTTTTAGATTGAGGAATTGTTTTGAAAGGAGTTTTGTGAATGGAGATAAAGAGGGTCTGTGTCGAACAGACGTGGGATTTGAGGCATGAGGTGATGTGGCCTGATAGGGATATTGAGTATGTAAAGTTAGAGGATGATAATAAGGGGATGCATTTTGGACTGTTTGTAGGAGACAGCATGGTTTCGGTAATATCACTTTTCGTTGAAGGGGAATCTGCGCAGTTTAGAAAGTTTGCCACCAAGAAATCTGAGCAGGGCAAAGGGTATGGGACAAGCCTTCTAAAAGCAGCGTTAGATGAGATGAAAGCGCTTGGTGTGAAAAGGATATGGTGCAATGCTAGAAGTTCTAAAGTTGAATTTTACAAAAAGTTTGGGCTATACAAAACAGATAAGTGTTTTGAAAAAGGCGGTAAATCTTACGTTATAATGGAACTGTTTTTTTGAAGATTATAGAATTTCTATAGAAAGTTGAGGGGGTATTTTGGAAATGGTGAAAGAGAGCAATGAAGTCTCGAAAATAGCGGCAAAACTGGCTCTATCAGACAGAAAGGAGGAAATGGGACTAATCGACAGCTACAAGAAGCTAGGTTTCAAGTCCACGGCAGTGGATATAGGGGGGCAGTTCCCTGGGATAGTACCTAAGATAATCGAGAATACCCTGGTGGCGTCCAAGAGAAAGGGGTTAATATTGGACTGCCATGTGCATGATGGAGCTGTTGCAGGGGCTGTAAGGGAGGCTCTCGAACAGCTTCAAAATAAAGCAAACGGCTTAAGCATCGGCGGGAAGATAGGCATATCAAGGAAAGGGGAGCATATAAGTGTGGCCGTATTTTTCAACATAGGCTTACTCCATTTAAATGAGGTAGTCATAGCTCTATCCCACAGGTCTATACCTATATTGGAAGGCGAGGAGTCTTAAAATTCTTGACAAAAAAATTAAAAATTGATATCATTATTTTAATATTAAAGTAGTAGCTGTAGTGCACACAATCTTGCTATTTGCAGCAAAAGTAGTTGTTTTGGCGGATAGTTGCGGTAGACAAAGATAAATCTAAAAACAGTCCGTCTGTATTTTTTGATTTTAACCTAATTTTAATACAGGGGTGTTTAATTTATCTATCTCCGTTTTTGCGGAGATTTTTTTAAACAAAAAAAAGGAGGAAGATAGGTAGTATGGTAGCGAAAAATTTGAAATTTATGATCACAGCACTCTTAACACTTTTATTATTTGCAGGATGTGGGAAAAAAGAATCCGAAAAAGAAAAGGCGATAAAAATTGGGATTAGCCAGATAATAGAACATCCGGCTCTTGATGCAGCCAGAAACGGATTCGAGGATGTGCTGAATGAATCGGAATTTAAAGAAAGGTTGAATATAGAAACTCAAAGTGCACAGGGTGATATGAGTATAGCCCAAAATATTGCGAAATCGTTTGTAGAAGATAAGAAGGATTTGATTCTGGCAATAGCTACTCCAACGGCACAAGCGGCTTACAACACAACTAAAGAGATTCCTATACTTATAACAGCTGTTACTGACCCTAAAGCAGCAGGTCTTGTCGAGGGGTATGAAAATACAGGAACCAACGTTGCAGGGACGAGTGACGCCAGCCCTATGGACAAGCAGATGGAGCTTATGAAGACTCTCTTGCCGGCGGTTAAAAGAGTAGGGGTAATCTACAATACCAGCGAACAAAATTCAGAAATCCAGGTTGTTCATTGGGAAAAACTGTGCAAGGAAAAGGGAATCCAGTTGGAAAAGGTAGGGATAACAAATATAAATGAGATGGCAAGCGCCTTAGATTCTCTGCTTGATAAAGTAGATGTACTGTACACACCTACGGACAATTTGGTAGTATCTAGTATGCCTCTAATCATATCCAAATCCATGGAAAAGAAAGTTCCTGTGATAGGATCGGAAAAAGCTCATGTAGAATCTGGAGCTCTTGCAACAGAGGGTATAGACTACTACAAACTAGGGAGACAAACTGGAGAGATGGCGTTAGAACTACTAAGAGGAAAAGAAATATCTGAATTAGGAGTTCATACTTTGGAAAATACTCAGCTTGTAATAAACCTTGATACAGCTGAGAAATTAGGAATAGACATTCCGGAATCTTTGAAGAGAGAGGACGTAATTTTGATAGGGGGTAATTAAGTTGTTTTTATTGGGTAGTTTAGAGCAGGGACTTATATTTGCAATAATGAGTCTCGGGGTTTACATATCATATAAGATACTTGACTTTCCGGATCTTTCGGTAGACGGTACCTTTCCTTTGGGGGCAAGTATAGTCGGAGCATCTTTGGTTGCAGGGCATTCGCCTTTTGTCAGTCTTGGTTTTGCACTAATTGGCGGGGCTTTGGCCGGAGCTTTTACTGGATTTATCCACACAAGATTCAATATAAGTAACCTTTTGGCAGGTATACTTACCATGACGGCGCTTTATTCAGTTAACCTCAGGGTGATGGGAAAGTCAAACATACACCTTTTCAACATAGAGCATCTTTTTAATGGCGGAACTGGCAAAGCGATATATATAATTCTTATACTTCTTGCTTTGGCAAAATTCACTTTGGATTTCCTTTTGAAAACTAAGTTTGGATTTGTCTTGAGAGCACTTGGGGACAATGAGACTCTGGTAAGTTTTTTGGGTGTGAATGAAAAAACCTTAAAAATATTAGGACTAGCTATTTCAAATTCTTTAGTGGCTTTTTCAGGAGGTATACTGGCTCAATATCAGGGGTTTGCAGATGTGGGAATGGGTACAGGTATAATCGTAACCGGACTCGCTTCCATAATTGTCGGGGAAAGCCTTCTTAAAAGGACGAAGTTTGCCATGACGACTATCGTGATAGTAGGGAGCTTGATCTATAAGCTTGTCACGGCTTTTACCCTAAGGATGGGGCTTGCTGCAAGTGACCTTAAGCTGATAACGTCACTTATAGTAATATTGATACTTGCCTTGAAGCATGGAAAAATTGATTTCATACCTAGCGTACTTGCAAGAAAACATCGTAAGGATCAAAAGCTTGCAGAAGCTGGAAAGGAAGGGGAGTTGAATGCTTAAAATAGATAAAATAAGCAAAAAATTTAACGCTGGGACTCCTCAAGAAAAAGTAGTTTTTGACGAGTTTAGTTTTTACATAGAAAAAGGAGAATTTATAAGTATAATTGGTAGTAACGGTGCTGGAAAATCTACATTTTTAAATCTTATTTCTGGGACTGCAGAACTTGATAGTGGAGATGTAGTTTTAGAAGGGAAATCCCTTAAAAATCTACCTAAATTTAAAAGAAGCACCTATATATCAAAAGTGTTTCAGAACCCAACTTTGGGGACAGCTCCATCTATGACAATAATGGAAAACCTTTCTATGGCTGAGAATAAGGGGAAAAAATTTGGTTTAGGGTTTGGCTTAAATAAAAAGTCGGAATCTAAATATAAAGAACTTTTAAAAGGTCTTAATCTAAACTTGGAAAATCAACTTTACACACCTGTGGGGCTGCTTTCAGGTGGGCAGAGGCAGGCGCTCTCATTAATCATGGCAACTTTGAAAAAACCTGATCTGCTGCTTTTAGATGAACACACTGCTGCCCTTGATCCGAAAACTTCTAAGATGATAATGGGAAAAACAGATGAAATAGTAAGGAAAAATGAGGTAACCACCCTTATGATCACCCATAACTTAAGTGATGCCATAAAATATGGAGACAGACTTATCATGTTCCATAAAGGGCAGATAATACTTGATGTCAGCGGAAATGAAAAGCAGGATTTAAGTGTGGAAAAACTGCTCAAAATATTCTCGCAAAAAGACAACCTGGAATTTAAAGACACAGAACTTTTTAGTTAAAATATAATTTAATATTGGATTAATAAAACCTCCTTTGAGTTTTTCAAAGGAGGTTTTTTATTTTGTAGGCACAACAAATCAATTATAAAAAAAATATTATATTTGAGTTGGTTTTATGGGAATATTGTAAAAAAAAATATAGATTATAAGCCTAGATGAATATTCAAAACTTAATATGTTGGCTAAAACTTGAATTTGTACAAAAGCAGGAAAGTATATTTTTTGACCTAAATAAGGTTAAAAAATTGATTTTTAAGATTTGTTCAAGTAATATTGATAATGAAATACCAAAAATGGGAGGGATGGATTTGGAGTGCACAAATAGAACTAAAGAAAAATGTTTTCAGGAATTAGAAGATTTTATAAATTCGCTTGAAACCCAAAAAGGCGAACTTATAACAGTGCTTCACAAGGCTCAGGATATTTTCGGTTATCTGCCGGTGGAAGTGCAGAGTTTCGTTGAAGAAAAAATGAATATACCACTTTCGGAAATTTATGGAGTTATAACATTCTACTCGTTTTTCACCACCACCCCAAAAGGAGAACATCCTATTTCTGTATGTATGGGGACTGCATGTTATGTAAACGGCGCAGAGACCATACTCACAGAATTCAAGAGAGAGTTGGGTATAAGAGTAGGAGAAACAACAGGTGATGGTAAGTTTTCCCTTGATGTATTGAGATGTGTAGGAGCGTGCGGCATGGCTCCTGTGGTCACCATCGGCAAAAAGGTGTATGGAAGAGTAGAGCCAGATGAGGTAAAAAATATTTTAAAAGAATATCAATAATTGGGGGGATGAAGGTGGTAAATACTATAAATGATTTGAATGCTATAAAAGAAAAAATATCGGCAGAGGGGGAGAGAAAAACCCTTATAAAAGTTTCCATGTCCACTTGTGGAATAACAGCTGGAGCGGACAGTGTATATGATTTTTTTAAAGAAGAGCTAGACAGGGAAGGCAAGGATGACATAGAGCTGGTATCCACAGGCTGTATGGGCCTCTGCCACTCTGAACCAACCATAGAAGTTAGACTTCCGGGTGGAAAAGGTGAAATATACGGCGAAGTGGATCTGAAAAAAGCTGAAAAAATATTAAAAGATATAAAATATAAGAAAACCCATAAAACTGATGTGTTTGTCAGTGATAAACTGGAGAAGATAGTCCTTAGGAATTGTGGTTTTATAGACCCTGAAAATATAAATGATGCCATATCACATGATGCTTACTATGCACTTCATAAAGTGTTGACAGGAATGAGCAGAGAGGATGTCATAAAAGAAGTGACGGATTCCGGCCTTAGAGGTAGAGGAGGCGGAGGATTCTCTACAGGTATGAAATGGAAATTTGCGTATAACTATGATTCGGATAAAAAATATGTAGTGTGTAACGCAGACGAAGGAGATCCTGGGGCTTTCATGGACAGGTCGGTACTTGAGGGGGACCCACATTCTGTACTTGAAGCAATGGCTATCTGCGGATATGCCATCGGTTCCGATGAGGGGATCATATATATAAGGGCGGAATATCCACTAGCTATAGAAAGATTGGAAAAAGCAATAGCTCAGGCAAAAGAGTACGGACTTTTGGGTGAAAACATATTCGGGACAGGGTTCAATTTTAAGATAAGGCTTAAATACGGTGCAGGAGCTTTTGTGTGCGGAGAGGAGACGGCGCTTATTCACTCGATGGAAGGGAAGAGGGGAGAACCTACCCTAAAACCTCCTTTCCCAGCAGAAGCAGGCTACTGGGAAAAACCGACAAATGTAAACAATGTGGAAACCTATGCGAATATACCTGCCATAATAAATCGTGGCGCCAAGTGGTTTAAGGGGATAGGGACTGAGAAGTCAGCGGGGACAAAAGTGTTTGCCCTTGCTGGGAAGGTAAAAAATGTGGGACTTATAGAAGTTCCCATGGGGACTACTTTGAAGGAAGTAATATTTCATATCGGCGGCGGTATAGCCGGAAACAGAAAATTCAAGGCTGTACAAACCGGCGGGCCTTCTGGAGGCTGTCTTACTGAAAATGATCTGGATACCCCTATAGATTTCGATACCCTAAAAGAAAAGGGATCTATGATGGGCTCCGGCGGGATGATAGTAATGGATGAGCAAGACTGTATGGTTGCTGTGGCCAAATTTTACCTGGGATTCACGGTGGATGAGTCCTGCGGGAAATGTACCCCTTGCAGAATAGGTAATAAAAGGCTCTATGAAATTCTTGATAGGATAACAAAGGGTGATGGGAATTTAGATGACCTTAAATTATTAAGAGACCTGTCAAAAACTATAAAAAGGGCTTCTCTTTGTGGGCTAGGTAAGACGGCTCCAAATCCTGTGCTATCAACTTTAAACAACTTTTACAATGAATACGAAGCACATGTGAAAGATAAAAAATGTCCGGCCACTGTGTGTACCAACTTGATTCAATTTACGATTACTGATAAATGTATCGGCTGTACTGCATGTGCGAAAGTCTGCCCTACTGAAGCGATACTCGGAAGAGTAAAAGAAAAGCATTATATATACCAGGAGAGGTGCATCAAATGCGGTGCTTGCTATAATGCTTGTAAATTTAATGCGATAAAGAAAGCATAGGAGGTTTTGAATGGAGACTGTAAAAATAAAAATTAATGGTATAGAGACTGAGGCGCCTAAAGGAAGCACTATTTTGGCAGCTGCGAAAAGCATAGGGGTGCATATACCTACGCTGTGCCACTTAAAAATGGAGGATACCGGGTATATAAACAACTTTGCCTCGTGCAGGATCTGTGTGGTAGAGGTAAATGGGCAGGAAAACCTTTATCCGGCATGCGAAACCAAGGTATCTCAGGGGATGGATATAGTGACAAACTCAACTGATCTAATACAGGTAAGAAAGTCTATCCTGGAACTTCTCTTGTCGAACCATCCAAAAGATTGCCTCACCTGCTCTAAGTCTGGAGAGTGTGAGTTGCAAGAATTGGCAGACCAATTTAGAGTGAAGAACATAAGGTTTGAAGGAGAACAATCGACATACAGGGTGGATCATTCCCCGGCCATAATAAGAGATATAGACAAATGCATAATGTGTAGAAGATGCGAGACCATGTGCAATAAGATACAGACTTGCTATGTGTTATCGGCAGTT
The DNA here is from genome assembly GCA_963675185.2 of uncultured Ilyobacter sp. Lineage (GTDB taxonomy): Bacteria > Fusobacteriota > Fusobacteriia > Fusobacteriales > Fusobacteriaceae > Ilyobacter_A. Next base: position 73,191 of record CAXXOH010000003.1, on the reverse strand, counting down.
AACAGGGGGTTTGAATCTGTGGTTGCCCCTACCCATGAGCAGGATTTAGAGGATACTACCTGTACCTTCTGTGGGCAATGTGTGGCGGTGTGTCCTGTGGGTGCCCTTCACGAAAGGGACTATACATGGGAAGTTGTAGAGGCCTTGTCCGACAAGAATAAAAAAGTAATAGTTCAGGTCGCCCCTGCGGTAAGGGTTGCCCTTGGGGAGGAGTTCGGGTTTGAGCCTGGAACTGACGTCACTGGGAAAATGGTGACAGCATTAAGGAGGATAGGATTTGATTATGTTTTTGATACAAACTTTGCTGCGGATCTCACCATAATGGAAGAGGGTACGGAGCTAAAGAAGAGGATAGAGGGATATCTTGCAGGGGATGAAAGTGTGAAGCTTCCAATACTGACTTCTTGCTGTCCTGCTTGGGTTAAATTCATCGAGCACAACTATCCAGACATGTTAGATGTTCCGTCTTCTGCAAAATCACCTCAGCAGATGTTCAGTGCTGTTGCAAAGGAGATATGGACAAAAGAGATGGGATGGGAAAGGGAAGACATAACTGTGGTATCTATAATGCCGTGCCTTGCAAAAAAATATGAAGCGTCCAGAGAAGAATTTTCCAAGGAGGGGAATCCTGATACTGATATATCTATATCAACGAGGGAGCTAGCCAACCTTATAAAACAGAGTGGGATAAGTTTTGAGATGTTAGAAGACGGGACGTTTGATAATCCGTTCGGAGTATCCAGTGGTGCTGCAGATATCTTCGGAAGAACAGGTGGAGTTATAGAAGCGGCTACCAGGACGGCTTATGAGTGGATAACTGGTAACGAGTTAGAAGATGTAGACTTTAAACAGCTTAGGGGACTAGAAGGTGTTAGGATAGCGGAGGTTCCTGAGTTGCAGATAGCAGGCAGTCCTCTTAGGATTGGGATAACACACGGATTGGGGGCAGCAAGAGAGCTTCTTGATAAGATTAGAAGCGGTGAAGAAGTTGTGCATGCTCTGGAAATAATGGCTTGTAAAGGTGGTTGTATAGGTGGCGGTGGACAGCCTTATCACCACGGAAACTTTGAAATAATTAAAAAGAGGTTTGAAGGGATACAGGCTATAGATAATGGCAAAGAAATGAGAAAATCACATGAAAATCCTTATGTAAAGGAAGTGTATGAAAAATATTTAGGTGAGCCTATGAGTCATAGAGCGCATGAACTCCTCCATACAAAATATTTTGCTAGAAAAAAATCATAGAAAAAGCCAAGCAAACGCTTGGCTTTTTCTATGACTAAAAGTTAATTTTAATACTTTGAAATATTTTATTTGTAAAATTTGTAAATTCCGTCTTCTACTTCCATTTTTATTTTCTTTTGGTTATAAAGATATACTAAATGTGCCATGGCTTCCCCTGTGGCAAACCACTTTTGCACATGCGGGAACTCTGCCCATGATTTAAATGTCATATCCCATTTCATGAAAGATGCTACCTCATAAGCGCTTTTTGGTTCCACTTCCAATATTTCTTCCACTTCAGCGAGCCTTTTCGCGTGATGGGCCTTTAGTTCTTCTATTCTCTCGTTGCAGTTTTCAAAAAGGTGTCTGTGAGAAGGGAATACCCTTTCTACTTCTAATTTTTTTATCTTATCCAAGCTGTTGAAGTAATCCCCGAGGGCATCTGTTTCAAATCCCCAAACTGAGATGTTCGGAGTTATTCTGCCAAGGATGTGGTCTGCGGAGAAAAGTATTTTGTGCTTCTCATCATAAAGGCACATAAGCCCCTCTGTGTGCCCTGGAGTCTCGATGCATTTAAGCTCATAGTCTCCTATTTTGATTATATCTCCATCGTGCACATGTGTGAACTCTAAGTTATGGGTGTTGCTGAACCTAAACCCGGGATGTCTTTCCAAGTAGTCGTTTATTTCCCCTTCAAACCCTAGTCCTTTCGCACTTTTGAAAGTTTCCTTCCAAAGGTCAAACTCCCTTAAAAGATTGATGGCCTTACCGGCTTTTTCGCTTGCATAGACCTTGCTGTTTTTGCTTGCAAAATCTGAAGCAAGTCCAGAGTGATCACTGTGAAGGTGTGTTAAGAATATATCTGTATTTTCCATATTTACGCCAATTTCGTCTAATCCTTCTTTAAGGGCTGTTTTGCACTCTTCCCTGTTGAATCCTGTGTCTATAAGGAGGTTTCTGTCGTCTCCTTTAATAAGATATGCATTTAAACCACGTAAAGGGTTTTTAGGCAGTGGAACCTCTATAAGATAGATATTTTTAAAAACTTCCGTAACCATAAATAGCCTCCTTTTAAAATTGTACAATATACATTATTATATATTAAAAATTATATAAATACAAGCCAGTTTTTTCGAAAAAAGGATTAGTTGTTCTTTAAAAAACCACATTTTTTCATGAAATTTCATCTGTGGTATTCTTTATGATTTAAAAATTATTGATTTTATTTAAAGTTAATAAAAACAAATAAAAAATTAAAATTTATGTCAAAAGAGGCATGTAAATTAAATTTGTGAAATAAAAAAGCAGCTGTTTTCAAGCTACTTTTACAAATTATTTTTTATGCTATCTGCAACCAGTACTCCCATAGAACAGGCCGCCTGTATATTAAAGCCACCGGTGTCGCCGTCTATATCCAAAAGTTCGCCAGCAAAAAAAAGTCCCTTTATAAGTTTGGACTCCATGGTTTTTGGGCTAACCTCTTTTAAAGAAACCCCGCCTGCAGTTGCCATGGCGACGTTAAAGTTTCCGAGCTTTGATATCACAAACTCATGCCTAGATAATTGATTTACAAGCAGGGATCTGTTTTGTTTTGACAGTTCACTGAGTTTGGTGTCATCTTCTATTCCTAACATTTTAAAAACTTTTTTCAAAAACCTTTCCGGCACCCTGTATCCTGACAAAAATCTTTTTATGCTCTGCTTTCCATTTTTGCCGGAGGCCTCTATAAACTCCCTGGAAAGGCTTTCCGCTTCTTTGCCTATAAAATTTACATAAAGAATGTCCCCCTTCTTAAAATATCTAGAAAAATCTATTATTCCAGGTCCGCTTAGGTTATTGTGTGTAAAAAGGATATCTCCACTATGTTCTTTTATTTTTTTGCCATCCCTATACAGTTCTATTTTACTGTTTTTAAATGAAATGCCAGAAAGGTCGGCATAGGGGTAGTCATTTACGTATACAGGTGTCAGGGCCGGCCTTGGCTCTACTATACTGTGACCAAAATGCTTAGCTATCCTGTAGCCGTCACCTTCCGAACCAGTAGCCGGGTAAGATTTACCTCCAGTGGATAAGAGCAGGTTTTTTCCTAAAAAGTTTTTTTTCTCGGTAACCACTTTGAAAACATCGTCCTCTTTTATAGCAGAAAGAACACTGGTGTCAATAAAAGTATCCACTCCTAAAGAGTTAAGCTCCTCTGTTAAAATATCCAATACGTCTGTAGACTTCATGGTTTCTGGGAAAAACTTTCCATTTTCCATGACTATCATTTTTAGTCCTTTGAATTCTATGAAGTTGACTAAATCGTCACCCTTATAGTTATAAAGTGCCTTTTTTAAAAATTTCCCATTTTCGCCGTATCTATTTAAAAAATCATTTACTTCGCCCTGGTGGGTTAAGTTGCATTTTCCCGAACCGGATGCAAGTATTTTTTTACCTATATTGCTCTTTTTTTCTAAGAGAGCTACGCTCAGGCCATTTTTGGCAGCGTATATGGATGCAAAAATTCCTGCCGGACCGCCACCCACCACAATCAAATCGTATATTTTCAATTTTGACCTCCATTTATAAAATACTCAGTGGAGATTATACCTTTTTATCAGAAAAAATTCAACATGGAGTAAAATTAGGTAGAATAAACCTAAAGCCACTTTTTGTTTTTAAAATATCTTACCATTATGACTCCGACGAAGAACATCAGAAGCAATATTATAGGATAGCCAAATTTCCATTCTAGCTCAGGCATATTCCTGAAGTTCATCCCGTAAATTCCAGCTATAAATGTGAGAGGGATAAATATGGTTGCTATTATAGTTAAGACCTTCATCACTTCGTTCATCTTGTTACTTACATTGGAAAGGTAGAGGTCTATCATGCCAGTGACCATATCTCTGAAGGTCTCCACAGTGTTTATAACCTGTATGATGTGGTCATATACGTCCCTGAAATAAATTGAGGAGGATTCGTTTAAAAAATTGGACTCAGTTTTTTGAAGCTCGTTTATAATTTCCCGGAGCGGCCATATATATTTTCTTAAAAATAGGATTTCTCTTTTGAGCTTATGAATGGAGTGCATGGTTTCTGTGGTGGAATTTTTCATAAGTTCCTCTTCTAATCCCTCTATTTTATCCCCTATTTTTTCCAACATAATGAAATAGTTGTCCACTATGGCATCTAAGAGGGCGTACAGTAGATAGTCTGCTCCCATAGTCCTGATCTTTCCGTTAGAATTTTTCAGTCTGGCCCTTATGGGGTCGAAAACATCCCCTTTTCTTTCTTGAAGTGTGATGACAAAAGATTTACCCAACAAAAAACTGACCTGTTCTACTACTATCTCTTGGCTGGCTTCATCATAGTACAGCATTTTTGCTACAAGGAATATATAATCGTCAAACTCCTCCATTTTTGTGAGCTGGTTTACATTTAAGATGTCTTCTAAAACAAGCGGGTGTATATTGAAATAATCCCCAATTTTTGAGATTGTGTCCAGTCTGTTAAGCCTGTCTATATTTATCCAGGAGACTGTGCTGGATTCTATGCAACTAAAGCACTCCTCGGCTTCGGTAACCACCTTTTTGCTGAAGTTAAACTTGTCGTAGTTTATGATTGTTATCTCAAGATCCTTGTCTACTATGCTCCCTGTATAGACAAGAGTGCCAGGAGGTACAGCTGTTTTCTTTACGGTGCTTCTGACGACTCTTTTCATTTTTCCTACCCCCTTTTTAAAATTTTCAACTAAGTTATCCTGATAAAGGTGGAGATTTCCTTTTTTTTATGTACGGGGTGCGGATTTATTTTGTAGGAACTTTGAGTTTTTGTCCGAAAAAACTTGTATGGTAGGCAGAAAAATTATGCAAACTTTAGGGCACTGTCTCAAAATAAAAGTAAAGAAGTTAGGAGTTGTTATGATGGACTACGTATTTATCATCAAATTTTTAGGTGTATTTGCATCGGCTATAATAGCACTGAGTCTTATTCTTTTTCTTGTGCACCTGCTTTTTAAATGGAAAAACTATAAGGGGGTACACAAGCAGTTGGCCATGATGTTCATAACCGTTTTTGGGGTTATAATCATAGTTTTGCTCCTGCCCATAAAAGAATCTTTGAGGGGGCAGATACTAAGCCTGCTCGGGATACTCATAAGTGCTACCCTTGCTCTGAGCTCTACGACGCTCATAGGGAACGCACTTGCAGGAGTGATGATACGAGGGATAAACAGCTTTCACATAGGGGATTTTGTACAGGTTGACGAACACTTTGGAAGGGTGTCGGAAAAAGGTCTGCTGCATGTAGAGATACAGACAGAGGACAGAAACCTGGTCACCCTGCCTAATTTTTTGCTGGTGACCAAATCCGTAAAGGTGTTTCACTACTCTGGGACCATAGTTATGGCTGAGGTGTCTTTGGGATACGACGTGTCCAGATCGGAAGTGAAAAAGCTTTTGGTGCAGGCGGCGGAAAAGGCTGAGCTGAAGGATTCCTTTGTCTACATAATTCAGCTGGGGGACTTTTCGGTATTGTACCGCGTGAGCGGGTTGCTAGAAGAGGTGAAGCACGTGCTGTCGGCAAAATCAAGACTTCATGAGGAGATGCTGGACACCCTTCACGATGCAGGGGTGGAGATAGTGTCGCCAAACTTCATGAATACCCGTGCGGTTGGGGAAACCAAGTTCATCCCTGTAAGGCAAAGGCTTGAAAATGAGCCTGCGAAAGAAATGGAGCCTGAAAAAACTGTTTTTGACAAAGCTGATCAGGCCGAAAAACTTGAAATTATCAAAGAAAAGCTAGGTGAAATTCAGGCAAGAATAAAGGAAGCGAAGGAAAAAGTAAAGAGCTCTGCGGGGCAGGAAGAGAAGCAGGCCCTAGAAGAGGATCTGCAACAGCTAGAAATTTATGAAAAATCTATAAATCAAAAGATAGAAACTATGAAGCAGGAAATAGAGGGGGCTAGAACAAACGGTGATAAATAGAAGTTATGACTTAAGGAGGTAGCTATCTGTGCTTAGAAAAATTAAAATGATTTCTTTGCTTATATCGGTTTTAGCAGTTTTTTACAGTACCTCGTACGGGGATGACGGCAGGCTTGCAGTGGCAGCCAAGGCCAGTACCCTGGGTGGCGGTGTGGAGCTGCTTGCTCGGGTAAATTCAAACTTTACCTTTAGGGTAGGTGGGAACGCTTACAGCCATACATATACAACTAGTCAGGACGACATAGATTATGACGTCGACCTGGATCTCAGTTCAGTTTCGGCCATTTTGGATTGGCACCCTTTCAAAGGGGGATTCAGGGTGAGCGCTGGAATTCTATCAAATGACAACAGTATCGACGTGGATGCACAGTCATCTGCTATGTATACCATAGGAGATACCACATACAACGGGGCAGATGTTGGAAGTTTGAATGGGAGTGTAGGTTTTGAAAGTGTAGCCCCTTACGTTGGGGTTGGATGGGGGAATGCTTTTGGAGAAGGTAAAAGAATGGGAGTGGTGTTTGATGTCGGGGTTATATTTCAGGGAACGCCGAATATAGACCTGACCGCAGATGGCACACTTTCGGACAATGCAGCATTTTTGGAGGACTTGGCGTTAGAGGAGGAGGAGTTGAAAGATGAGCTGGATGAGTTCAAATATTACCCTGTAATATCTCTAGGAATGACTTATAGATTCTGATGCTTAGAGAGGTAGAATATAGAAACTGTTTGGGTTTGAAGCATTGCGGAGAAATAATTTATTTGACATAGCAGAAAAAATAGGGTATAATAATCTAGAATAATTTAGAAAAAGTTTCATCTCTAATTTTAGTGTATCTTTATAAAGTGCTTATAAATTGGATGTGTTATCATTATTTCTAATTTTTATTCAAAAAAGTATTTTATGGAGGTATTAAGCAATGGTAAACGGAACAGTAAAATGGTTTAATCAAGAAAAAGGATTTGGATTCATCACTTCAGAAGAAGGAAGCGACGTATTCGTACACTTCAGCCAAATCAACAAACCAGGGTTCAAAACTTTAGAAGAAGGGGAAGCAGTAACTTTCGAAATTACTGAAGGGCAAAAAGGTCCTCAAGCTTCTAACGTAACAGCTAAATAATTGAACTAAGCACCTGCCTAACGGCAGGTTTTTTATTTTTTGTAAAAGGATTTTAGATTATTTAAAATGCACGTAAGTGTAATTATCTAAGTGTGTATCCTTATTATATTTTCATCAAAACTGATTTTTAATTTATATATTTTAGGGATTTTTAGAAGCCTTCTAATTATTGCTTTATGAATCGGAAGATACTCTTTCCAGAATAAAATTTTTAACGGCAGTATATAAACATAATATAAATAGTATTTTTTTATAGTTTTAATATCCTTTTCCAATAACCCTTCCTCTAGCTGGAATTCAAAATCTCCTATAACGTAGTTGCTTTCTTCAATTATTTTTATGGCTGCTTTAAGCATGGGATAGTGGGTTACTGTATTAAACATTCCGTTGGGGCTATTTGAGGCTTTATATTTTATGGCTTTCATTGACCCATTTAAAAATTCTTCAGCCAACTTTCTGGTAACGCACTTTTTTTCTCTTCTACAAGCTTCTTTAATTTCAAGAGTTTTTTTGTCTAAATTCATTATGAACTCATTTTTAAATCTGTCCAGGGCAGAGTAGTCGTTTAACTTTTTGTAAAATAAATTTTCATTTATAAGTATTATGACAAAAAGAATATTTAAAGGGATAGTGAAAAAATTCAAGTATATTTCAATGACACTGTATTTGTATACAATAGCTATGCACAAGTTGAATACTATAAAAATCCGGATTAAATTTTTTGGCTTTTTCAATTTCAAATATATTTCGCTGACTATAAAAAACACCCAGAAAAAATAGCTTATAGCTAAATATAAAAAAAAGACACCGTATCCCATTTAAAACCACCTTTTTAAAAAAACCTAATTACTGCTTAGGGTCAAGCAACCCTACCGAGACGATAAACTTTAGAGATTCTTATGCGGAGGCATCAATTGGCTCAACCATAACTTTAGGAACAAATACAAGGTTCCCAGCCCATTGCATTGACTGCATTAAATATATGGAAACATGGCCTTTTGGGATAAAAGTTTTATTTTTATCATTTGTGAGAAATCCTAAAAGCTTTAGGCCGTTTGGAAGCTTAATCATGACCAAATTTGAAAATCCCTTCTTGTCAGAGGAAAGGGATTTTAGGGTGTCCTTAATTATACTGTATATGCTACCAATTAGAGGTGTTTTTGAAATAAGCTCGTTAAAAAACTTAAATGGTTTATTTGCAGCCCAGTTTGTGACTAATAATCCTGTTATGAAAATGATGCCGAGCATAGTTAGAGCTCCTGCCCAAGTCGAGTAGAAACCTGTTAGTTTAAGCCAGTTTTTAAATAATACTTGGATTAGCCCGGATATCTTATACACTATTATATATGTGAGCAACGTAGGCGCAAGAGCTAAGATCTCTTTAAAAAAAATAGATACAATTTTTTTCATGTATTTCCCTCCTGTGTAAAACTATTTTATATTAAAAATCCCCTTTTTCTCTAATTGTTCTAACTAAGTACCCTAAAATAAAACCTATTACAAATACAAGCAGCAGCCATATTATCCTAGACATGCTAAACTCCCAAAAGAACAGTTTGAATGACACCACCTCGGTGTTCTGGACTATGATGGTGAATAAGAGCATCATTAATACGGTTATGATTATTGCCTTTACTTTCATAATATCTTCTCCTTTTTGTAAAAAATAATAGACGCTATTTATGCCGTTTAAATTATACAAGAATTAATTAGTACGAATTTCTTTGGTATAAGTAATATGAAAAAGAAGTGTGAACTATTCATAAGATTCGTTTTAGAGATAAAAAATCCTTTAAAAAATAGAGGCGACATATCTAAAAATACAAAATATTAAAAAGTCTCCATATTTTAGGGGGCTTTTTAATATTTTAAAGATTTTAAAAACTCTTCCACTTCATTGTAGACGGAAGCTATTTTAGGAGGCTCCTTGAAAACTCCAGATATCTCAGCAAAATTCTCCAGATAGCACACGGAACAATTTATATCTTTGGATTTAATATTTTTCCAAGTTTTTACGGCTTCATAAAGGGCTATTGCTACATTGAGGTCTACTTCGTTTGAAAATGGCAAATTTTTTTGTAAATCAGGGAGGTCTATTGAATCCTCTTCCGCTGCTTTTCTTACCTCTATCAAACGAGGAAGAAATTCGTTGGATTGTTTTAGCAGCCTATCGTGACAGCCTGGCTCGTCGACTATTATTCCAGTTACTTTAGTGCTTTCGACAGAGAGATGCATAGCGACTGCTCCTCCGAAATCAAGACCTAGTACAGCATAGTTTTTCACATTGCACTCCTGGGTTATAATATCTATAATCTCGATGATAAATTGAATGCTGAAGTCTTTTATTCCCAACATTTCACAAGTCGATTCCCCATGGCATGGGAAATCGACTGTTATAACCTTGTGATTTTCTGAAAACTTTTCAACATACCCTAGTTTGTGCCATGCTTGTCTGCTTTGGGATAGTGAGCTGTGCAGCATTATTAATGCCGGACCTTCTCCAGTTATGTCATAAGCTATCGTGCAGTTGTCGTTGATCTTTAAATATTTTGTGTGCATTTAAACCACTCCAAATATTTTATTCTTTAATAATTAAATAGGAAATGTTAAAGTCGGTCTAAAATAAAAATTGATAACTTTAATGACTTTCGTATATTGTTAACAATTTGGAGTACTTAAGATAGAAATCTGGATTTGATTTTAGAAATCTGTCTTTTTCCAATTCGCTCATTCTTTTGTGCAGCATATTTTTACCATTGAATTTTACTTCGCTGAACGAGTGGGCCAGCCTTCCGTTTCTAAACATAACAACAAGTAATATGTGTCTTTTGTTATCTTTGAATTCAGCTAAATGATGGATGCCTAAGATATCTAAGGATTCTACGCTTCCCCATGTATCTTCGTATTTCTTTTTGATAAATTTTATTATGTCCTTAGAAGAGTTACGGTTTCTGTTTTTTACGGTGAATAAAATTATTATAAATATCATTAGTATAGCTATCGCTGTTACTGTTATTTTTATAAACATTTTCATATCTCCTTTTGTGTTTTTTATTTGTTTTGAATAGATCAGCTAAATTTTTTTCCTTCCGAGATACCTGGTGTACACCTTTTCTTTCAGATGAGGCCAGATATTTTCCTCCCTTATAATTTCCGGGAACACATTAAGCTTGCTGAGATCTCCCTTGTCCACCCAGCGGACCTCTTCGATCATGTAGTCGTCGTGTCCTGGACAGTTTGGATTTTGCATGCAGAGAGAACCGCCGGTGATTATTCCCTTTAGGAATATCTCTAAATTGTGTGAGTTGTAAACCGAGGTTATAAATTCTCTAATGTATAGGATATCTTCAGTTTTAATATGATATCCGGTTTCCTCCCAAGTTTCCCTTATTGCACATTCGTGTATATTCTTGTCTATATCTTCTAAGCCACCTCCAGGTGGAGCCCACCACTCAAAGCCGCTTTTTGGGTCGATGTTTCTAATCAGTAAAATCTTATCATTCTTTACTATTATTGCAGCCACACGAATTCTGTATTCCATAAATTTTTCCCCCTTTCTCTATATCTCTTATGGCGGATATTATAGATTCTTCGGTGTACACAGTTAAAGAAGTGTTGGCACCGCGTCCTGAAAATAAAGTCTATTTGCCCTTGCGATGATTTCGGAGTAGACTTTTATCGTATCTTTTGTACCAAAGCTTTGTATGCGGTAGAATTTTGTTGCTCACAAATTTTACATCCCCCACAGAGTAGAAAGCATTGGGGTTGTAGTTTTTTATTATATCAATGATCTCTAATACATCATGCCTGTCGAGTATCATATAGATTACGCTCACTTGTTGCTCATCAGGACCTTCTGCATAAGATCTGGTTGGGTTGTAGTCTTTTAATTTCAAGATTTTTATGAGCTCTTCCGAATCTTTTTGGGTTATAACCCTAATAAGCACCATGCCTATAGATAGTTTATTTTCAATAAGGATTCCTGCAAGAGTACCTGTAGCAAAACCGCCGGCGTAAGCTAAATAGTACACCGGGCTTTTTAAATTTTGGAAAATTTGAGTTACGGCCAAAAGCCAGATGCTTATTTCGAAAAAACCGATAACAGGCGCCAGATATTTATAACCTTTCGAGATAAAGATAATCCTTATGGTTCCCAAACTGACATCCAATATCCTGGCTAGAAATACAAATAGTGGAAGGATAAAGAGAGAGTATATTTTTGGGTTTGAAATAAAGAGATTAATCATAAGAATCATTCCTTTCTGACAGATGTACACCCTTTATATATTATATATTACGAGATTTAAAGAAATTTCCTGTGGGCTATATCAACTAATATTTTAAATGTTTACAAAAAAAATCAAAATAGTCATGTTGGAAGAAGTATAATACTTATATACGGGCGGCAAATCTAATTGATTGCAGAAGTAGAGTTAGATGCCAACTGTATGTTTTTAAAAGGAGGTGTAGGAATGAAATCTGTGAAGTCCTTTAAAAGTTTACTAGTTTTAGTATGCTTGTTATTCATAAGTGCTATGCCGGCGTTAGGTGAAGGGTATGCAGCTTTGACAAAGGTGAAAGCCGCCAAGGCAGTTTTTGACGTTAGAATGAGTAACCCAAAAAGTGCTGCTTTAATACTTGATTTGATACATAAAACCTACAAAGATGAAAACATAGTCGAACTTAAGAAAGATCCGAAATTTGTAGTGGTATTCAGTGGACCTGCTGTTAAATTAATATCTACAGATAAATCAAGCTTTACCCCTGAAGAACAAATGGCAATAGACAAAATAGCAGAAACAATAAAAGGCATGTCAGCGGATGGAATAAAATTAGAAATCTGTGTATTTGCAACTACAGTTTTTAATGTAGACCCAGCAACTGTGCTACCTGAAATAGTTCAGGTGCCTAACGGTTTTATATCTCTAATAGGATACCAAGCTAAAGGTTATTCTTTGGTACCAGCATATTAAAAGCATAGTCAAAAAACAGGATAAGGCCACAATGGTCTTATCCTGTTTTTATTCATGGTGTATTTTGTAAAAGATTTATGTGAAATATGTAGCAATGTTTGTAATATAAATTTTGTAGTCACAAAATTAAAATATAGTTATTATTATAGAATATATTTTTAAATTTAAAATTAACAAAAAACTTAAAAAAAATTCATTTGAAAAATGAAACCTCTTGACAGGAGAGTGGTTTGAGGGTATAATAGTTTCAAAATTAAATAGGATAAACTCTTATCCAGAGAAGCAGAGGGGCTGGCCCTGCGAAGCTTCAGCAACCTACCGCGAGAGGGTGTGGTGCTAATTCCAGAGTTCTTTTAGGGACAAAGATGAGAGAGACTCGTTTGACTTCAGAGGCCTCTTTCATTAAGAGGCTTTTATTTATTTTTTAATATAGGTTGCGATTAGAGGTGAGTGTTTTGATAGAGATAAAAAATTTGAACAAGGTTTATAGCACCGCATCCGGAGCAGTTCATGCCGTAAAAAATGTAAACCTCAGGATAGAGGAAAACGATATATACGGAATAATGGGGCTTAGCGGTGCCGGAAAGTCCACCCTGATAAGGATGCTAAACAGGTTAGAGGACGCCACGAGCGGGGAGATATCAGTACTAGGGGAAAACATATTAGAGTACAACAAAAAGAATCTTAGGGATTACAGAAAAAAAACCGGAATGATATTCCAGCATTTCAACTTGTTGCAATCAAGGGATGTGAAGGGGAATGTAGCCTTTGCTCTTGAGATAGCGGGGTGGAATAAAAAGGATATACAGCCCAGGGTAGAAGAGCTTTTGGACCTCGTAGGGCTTTCGGATAAGGCGGCTTCTTATCCGGCGCAGTTGAGCGGCGGGCAAAAGCAGAGGGTTGCCATAGCGAGGGCCCTGGCAAACCAACCAAAAATTCTGCTTTCGGACGAGGCGACCAGTGCCTTAGACCCTAAGACCACGAAATCGATACTGGACCTTTTGAAGGATATACAGAAGAAATTGGGGATAACCATAGTGCTTATCACGCACCAGATGGAGGTTATAAGGAGTGTGTGCAACAGGGCGTCAATAATGTCCGGCGGGGAGGTCATAGAAGAGGGTTCTACCGAGGAGATATTCTTGAACCCGAAAACAGATATTGCCAAGGAGTTTGTCGAGCACACGGTCCACGAGGAAAAGTCAGAAGTGGAGCTGATCAAGACCTCTGGAATGAAGATAATAAAGCTGCTTTTCAAAGGCCAGCTGACTACAGCACCGGTACTTGCCGGTATGATAAGAAATTTCGATGTAGACCCAAACATACTTGCGGGGAACATAGACGAACTCACCACGACAAGAGTAGGGCACCTCGTAGTAGAACTTCAGGGGGATGTTGAAAATCAGGAAAGCAGTATAGAATGGCTGAAAACAAAAGGCGTAGGAGTGGAGGTGCTTTATAATGGATAAAATAATGGGGCTTTTGCTGCCATCTCTCTGGCAGACGCTTCACATGGTGGTGTGGTCTGCTGTATTCTCGACGATTTTAGGGGCGCCCATAGGGTTGCTTTTGGTAATAACCGGGAAAGGGCACATATGGGAAAAGCCAAGGCTGAACTTACTCTTGGATACAATGGTAAATATATTTAGGTCGTTTCCATTTATAATCCTCATGATACTGGTATTTCCACTATCTAGGATAATAGTTGGGACAACCATAGGTTCTACTGCCAGCATAGTACCGCTATCCATAGCTGCAGCACCTTTTGTGGCAAGGATAATAGAGGGGGCTGTAAAGGAAGTAGACAGCGGGTTGGTAGAAGCCTCTATATCCATGGGGGCCTCAAACTGGGAGATAATCTATAAAGTGCTCATACCTGAAGCAGTACCCTCTCTGGTGCACGGCCTCACAATTACCGTTATAAGTTTGATAGGGTATTCCGCCATGGCTGGAGCAATTGGAGGCGGCGGATTAGGAGATTTGGCTATAAGGTACGGCTATCAAAGGTTTAAAACAGACGTTATGTTTGTTGCTGTTGTGGCCATAATAGCTTTGGTGCAGTTTATCCAGTGGCTAGGAAATACAATAGTTAAGAATGTTAAAAAAAATAGATCATAGGAGGAAGACATGAAGAAAAATATTTTATTTATTCTTCTCGCACTGCTATTTGTAGCTTGTGGAGGGAAAAAAGATGAAGATGTAAGCAGTAAAGTTATAAGAGTTGGAGCTACGCCAGTGCCGCATTCCGAGATACTTGAAGCAGTAAAAGACGACTTAGCTGCGGAAGGGTTTGAGCTTGAGATAGTAGAGTTCACAGATTACGTAACGCCGAACCTTGCCTTAAACGATGGGGAGATAGATGCAAACTTTTTCCAACACCTGCCTTATCTGGATAAGTTTGTAGAAGAAAGAGGTCTAGACCTTATATCTGTAGGTAATGTACACGTTGAGCCTATGGGGCTTTATTCTAAAAAGATAGGTTCTCTTGATGAGTTGAAAGATGGCTCCGTTATAGCCATACCAAATGACCCGTCAAACGGTGGTAGGGCATTGCTTCTTTTGCAGGCCAAAGGACTTATAAAGTTAGATCCTGAAGCCGGGTTAAATGCAACAGAATTAGATGTTGTAGAAAATCCTAAAAAATTGGAGTTTAGAGCTCTTGATGCGGCTCAGCTTCCGAGAATTTTAGACGACGTGGATGCAGCTGTAATAAACGGTAACTACGCATTGGAATCAGACTTAAATCCTTCTGAAGATGCTATACTGATAGAGGGGGCAGAGTCGCCTTATGCCAATATAGTCGTGGTTAAATCAGGTGCTGAAAACGAAGAAAAGATAAAAACACTTATGAAAGTTCTTCAGAGTGAAAAGGTAAAAGAGTTCATAGCTGAAAAATATGAAGGTGCAGTAGTACCTGCGTTTTAAATCCTAAAAATAAAAAATCCCGCCAACATTTTTGGCGGGATTTTTTATTTTTAATTAAGCAGATTTCTCTACGAGCTCTTTTGCGATTAACTCAAGAACAAAGGTCTCCCTTTCTACGGATAGTCCCATTTTTTTGTCTTTACTTTCAATTAACCTTTTATTATGCTCGATGGCGTCGTATATGTTCATCCAAACAGCACTCATCCCGTTTGAAACCTCGTAGTCTTCTAAGTTAGCCTTACCGAGTTTCTTGTCGATGTCGCATACGTAAAAATACGATGTCATGTGTATGATGTCGTACCCCTTATAGTGAGACCTTCTGTATTCCTCAAAAATCCCGTATTCGTCGATGACCGTTATATTTGTAGCCCCAGTCTCTTCGTTTAGCTCCCTCTTCAAGCCGGTTATATAGTCTTCGTGTGGGTCTACTCCCCCGCCAGGGATGCTGTAATCGTTGTATCTTCTAGTGTAAAGCAGCAGAATATTCTCACCGTCTAAGACTATTCCCCTTGCAGCCTTTCTTCTATATATGTTTCCTTCGATTTTATCCACATTATTGTGTACCATCTGTCTTAATACCCTCATTGATACTTACCTCGCTTAATATATTGTATTAATTATCAATTTGCGATAACTATGAAAACTTCAGATTTCTTTATAAAGTTTAAATATTTTACCATAATTTATGGAATAGTTCTAGTTTTTTATACAATGTACAGCGAGTTGAGTATTAAGCATAATATTTCTATTAGCCTTTTATAACTGCAAGTGTTTTAAGAATTTTAACAGGTTTTATTAAATCGGATTGTTGATGTATAACAAACTTTATGTCTTTGTATGCAAAACGGCACTCCTCGGCAACATCTCTTTTATTACGTTTCCCAAGTATTACTCCCTGTTCTTTTAAATCAATCATGGTTTTTTCAACAGAAATTTCATTTTTAGCGCAGCTTCTTGACATTCTTCTTCCGGCGCCGTGAGAACAACTGCAAAATGACTTGTGATTTCCAAGCCCTTCAACTATATATGAGTAGGTTCCCATAGCCCCAGGGATAATACCTTTGACCCCGAGATCGGCACAGATGGCGCCTTTCCTGTGTACCCAAACTTCCTTATCATAATGTGTTTCCAGGTTGGCATAGTTATGGTGGGCATTTACCTCATTTTTAAATTCTATTTCAGGGATAGTTTTTTTGAGCTCGTATTTTACAGCATCTAGCATAGACTGCCTGTTCTCCATAGCGAAACCCAAAGCCAAGTTCATCCAATTTATATATGCTTTACCTTCCCTGCTTTCAACAGGCAAAAAGGCGAGTTCGTGCGACTCAGATACCACAGAATAATAGCTTTTGTTAAGTTCGTTGGCTAGATCATTGAAGTAATTTGCAATCTTATATCCAAAATTCCTGCTGCCGGAATGAACCATAATGCAGAGCATTCCCTCTTCATCCTCCTGCAGCTCTATAAAATGGTTTCCACCTCCCAAGGTTCCAACCTGATAATGGGCATTTTCTACTTCAACCGAAAATTCTTGTGCATAGTCGAAATCCATCCAATTTTCGTTGTCAAGCACACTGCACTCTCTCCTGGATTTATGATGTTCAAAGGCCGTTGGGATATCCCTCATAATATTTCCTACTAAGTTCTTATACTGGACTTCTGCCAGCATACTTTTGTGGATGTTGGTTTCTACGAAGGCCATGCCACAACCTATATCGACGCCAACCGCGTTTGGTATGATGACCCCTTTGGTGGCTATTACTCCTCCTATGGGCATGCCGTACCCTGAGTGGGTATCTGGCATCAATGCCACCCACTTATGTATAAAAGGCAAGTTTGATAGATTCATGGCCTGCTGCATGCACTCTTTCTCCACCTGCGACTCATTTTCAAGCCATATAAGTATTGGATTTTTCATTTTTTCCTTATCATATTTTACAAACATGATTACCTCCTGATATTATGCTTCTAATCGCCCATGCATATGCCTATCCCCTTTGCCGTATGTATGAGGTGAGAGTCCTTATCTATATGCTTGTAATTTGATATAGCTTCTTTCAATGTTACTGAGGTTATCTGAAAATTTTTAAACGATACCATCTTGCCATACTCTTTGTTCAATACCATCTCAAAGGCTTTTACACCAAATTCTGTTGCGAGTACCCTGTCAAATGCAATCGGAATCCCTCCTCTCTGAAGGTGGCCTAGTACCATGACCCTGATGTCGACAGGGCAGCCTGCATTTTTCAACTCTTCCGCTAATTGGTAGGAGATACCGCCAAGTTTGAAGTTTTGGTAGCCAACTTCGGCAACCTTAGTACCAACCACCTTTCCGCCTTTGCTCATAGCCCCTTCCGCTACGACAATAATGGCAAACCCTTTTCCGTCTTTAAACCTGGTATCTAGTTTTTTCATTATACTATCTATGTCATAGGGTATCTCAGGTATTAAGCAGACTTCTGCCCCGCCGCCTATGGCAGCATTTATGGCTATCCAGCCGGCATCTCTCCCCATAACTTCCAGTATAAAAATTCTGCTGTGGCTGGCTGCAGTTGTCACGAGCTTATCCACGGCATCAGTTGCAACCTGTACGGCAGTCTGGAACCCAAATGTCAAATCCGTCGACGAAAGGTCGTTGTCTATTGTTTTTGGCACCCCGACTATGTTGCACCCTTTTTTATACAGCTCGTAGGATATACTCTGTGAACCGTCTCCGCCTATGTTTATCACGGCTTCTACTCCAAGTTCCTCCAGTTTTTTTAACATGAAATCGGATCTGTCCTCACTTCCCCATGTCCCGTCGCTGTTTTGAACTGGCCATGCAAACGGCCCGCCTTTATTTGTGGTACCAAGTATAGTACCTCCTCTAAAGTGTATCCCCGCAACCGCACTCCTATCCAGGACTACTATCTCCTCCTGTTCTTTCAGGACCCCGTTAAAGGCCTGCAGGCTTCCAATTACTTCCCAGTCCTCTTCTTCTTGATTGGCTCTTTTAACTATAGCCCTTATTACAGCGTTTAAACCCGGGCAATCTCCGCCTCCGGTTGCAACCAATACCCTCTTTTTCATTGCGAGTTCAACTCCTTTTTAATTACTATTTAATTTAAGGTAGAATAGTTTTAAAAAAATGAAATAAAAATCTTTACCAACTCTTGCTGAGTTTATCTGCTTTTTTCAAAATGCTTGGTATTCTGTTCTCGCCATGCATTCTTTTTATGTTTTCTGCAACTGAACTTAAGTTTATGCCGATTGCGGTTATATACAGTGGCTTTTTGCTTATGCCACGAAAAACTTCACAAACATGGATATTCCCACTGCGGTACTCTGTCTTAGCCACACCTATAACTGCTGTTTTTTCTTTTAAATAAGCATAAAGATACCATCCCAGTCCGGGTTTTTTATCGCTGCTAAGCCATACATACCCATCAACAACAACTGCTTCAACTTCTTCTTCTACCAACTCCAAAACTTTTACAATACAAGGTAGCTCTCTTTTGTAAAAGTTCCCGGGCTCATAATCAGCCACAATGTTCACTATAACCTTGTACTGGCTATATGCTGTAGAAGAATTCCAATTTTCAAATACAACAAATGCTGCACAAGCTTTATTTAGTTTATAGTCGACGTCTACGCAAGCTATCATAATTCTGCTCCCATAATCGAAATTGAAAAACAACCTAAATTAATATTAGTAATAATCCTTGGAGTTCCTTTTATTAAGTTAGAATATGTTTTTCAAAAAACATTAAAAGGGAGGCTTAAAGCCATACCTATCAAGCTAAGCTTTGAATTTAATAGAATTTGTGCTAAAACCTTCTTCAAGGACTACTTGAAGGAGGTTTTTCTTTTGGGAAACAGACAAATCAGAACAAAATTTTTAAATTACTTTTCGGAAAAAAATATTGAACAAATTGCCAGGTATTCTAAATTCAAAATTAGGAATAGCGGCAAAATCTCTCCTCTTAACTTCATATCTTTAACTTGTTTCAGATCCAATAATTTATGCACTTCATCCTTGGAAGAATTAAGCGCTGAACTTCTATTAAAGCAGAATATTAATATTTCTCCTCAAGCGCTTGATCAGAGGTTTAGCGAGGCTTCAGTAGAATTTCTTAAAAATATTTTCTTATCTCTTTGTAAAACACAAATATCCAATAAGTCTAAAGCCTTTAAAAATTATGGCTTCAGCAATATCTTTTTAATGGACTCTACTGAAATAAAATTGCCAAATAAATTAAAAAATAAGTATAAAGGTGCAAACAAATCTAATCCTGCTGTTTTAAAAATAAATCTTCTCCTTGAATTATTAGATTATTCTTTTAAGAACACTGTTTTATCTACGGGAACTAAAAATGAGCAAAATTTTTCTAAATATGTCTACGATAAATTAGTTACAGGTTCCTTAGTTTTAAAAGATTTAGGGTACTTTAAATTTGATGACTTCAATGAGATTGAAAGCAGAAACAGCTCTTTTGTTTCTCGTTTGAAAGCCGGAACAAGGTTATTTGCTTTAAACCCTAATCCTCAGTACTCACCAAAGGGAAAACTACTAAAAAAGACGAAGTATTTGGTAACAAATGCTGGAGAGTTGGGAAAAGAACTAAAAGCAGGAGAGACTCAAGAATATGAATTTCTAGTCGGAAGCCATGACGACAAGAGGCCTTTTAGGGTAATCCTAACTAAATTGGACAAAGAGACTTCTAATAAAAAAGTACAAAAGATAGAAGAAAGAGAAAGAAGGAATGAGCACTGCGCAAAGCACGCAAGAAGTTCTGCTGAAATTACTGGATATATTACTAATCTTTGGGGATTCAATCCTTCTGAAATCATCGAAATATATAAATTGAGATGGCAAATTGAATTGCTGTTTAAAATTTTTAAGTCTGATTTTAAACTAGATAAACTAAAAGACTTGAAAGTAGAAAGAATAGAGACTCACATATATGCCACTTTAATTAGAATGCTTCTTTTAATGGAGATTACAAAGGGTATCAATGGAGGATACTCAAAAGAAATGAGTATAAGGCGAGTAATAAAAAGCTCGTTGGGGGTTTTGACTGATTTCATGGAAACTTTGAAATCTAAAAAGCGTTTCATGCGCTTGACTTCAAAATTAAAAAAAATTATTGATTCTAAAATAAAAAAAGTTCCCAGCAAATAATCACCGAGAACACCACTGATAATAGAATAAACTTTTTTAGCCATTTTTGCAAGTGGTTTTTTGTAGTTTGAAAATTTAGCTTTAAAATTAAAATAGGAACCTAACTATATAAAAGTTAGGTTCCTAAAATTTCTTAGCTTGATAGGTATGGGCTTAAAGCTCCCTTTTGTCTAGCTAACAGAATAGTAACATCTTTTTGGAGATACTATCTTTTCTTCTTTTTTTAGTTTCTTTATATATTTATCTACTTCTTTTTTATCTTCTCCCAGCTTTTCTGCCAGTTCAGCAACCTTTAGCGGCTCGCTGCTTTCTTTAAGAACTTTTAACATTTTAGCTTCTAGATCGAGCTCCTCTTCAACTACCACTGCACTGTAGTAGCATCTTTTAGGGGATTCTATGAGGCTATCCGTTTTTAATTTTTTTATGGCTTTATCAACATCTTTTTTATCGATGTTTAATTTTTCAGCTAATTCAGCAGCTTTTAAAGGAGTATCACTTTCTTTTAAAACAGATAAAACTTTTTGATTAATATCCATATTTTTCCTCCTCAGTATTTTGATCTTAATATTAGTTATAGCCCACCATAACACCCCGTGTCAATTAAATCTTTAGATTTTTAAATTGTTTTTTTATTTAAGCTATTTCAAGTGTTTTTTAACTTCTTATATCACTTAGTTGCCTAGTATTTACTGGATTATAAGGCGTTTTGAGTAAAATTTTCTTAATTTGAATATATGAGGTTGTTTTTAGGTGTAAAATATATTTGTAGGCTAATGATTTTGAAATCTCAAAGAGGGGGTATAGGACTATGAGCAGGATAGAACAGCCATTTGTCGTGAGAACATATACAGATGAAGAAGTAGAAGAGTATAAGATAGATAAAATTTTAGATCTTGTCATGGAGATACCGAGTTCATCCAATCAGCATCCTTGGGAGCTAATCATAGTGAGGGATAAAAAGACTTTAAAAACCCTTTCTATATCTACTCCTTATGCGTGGATGGTCCGTGACGCTGGTTGCGCCATTGTTGTTCTTGGGAACTTGGACAAAGTTGTTTTTAAAGAGACTTGGGATCAAGACTGCTCGGCGGTTACAGAAGGAATAATGTTGAGGGCTATAGAGCAAGAGCTTGGGGCCTTTTGGCTAGGTCTCTACCCTTATGAAGAGAGAATGAACTATATATCCGATGTTTTTGATCTTCCCAGCAGGATAGTACCTTTTGCTGTCATCCCCATTGGGTATTTGACTCAGAAAAACAGCTCGCAAAAGCATTTTACAAATGGAAAAGTTCATTACGAGAGGTGGACAAAAAAATAGGAAACACCCAATTGGGTGTTTCCTATTTTTTAATTAAATTTATCTTTGATCCATAGGTATGTAATGTGAAGTCACGCTGACATTTTGGTATGCTGGTCTAAGTATCTTTTTATCGCTGACAATCTGCTCAATCCTATGAGCACACCATCCTGCCATTCTAGCAGTTGCAAACAGTGGAGTGTACATGCTAGATGGGATGTTTAGCATCTCATATACGAATCCTGAATAAAGATCCACGTTAGCAGCGATATTTCTACCCTTCATTTCCATGAACAGTTCTTTTGTAATCTCTTCTATATTTGTATAGAGTTCTAGCTCTTTTAAAGCTTCCTTTTCTTGTGCTAGTTCGTACGCTTTTTTCTTTAAAAGTACTGCTCTGGGGTCAGAATTGGTATAAATAGCGTGCCCCATACCGTATATAAGTCCTTCGTTGTTAAAAGCTTCCTTTTTAAGTATCTTGATTAGATACTCCCTTAGCTTCTCTTTGTTATGATAGTCAACGTTTTCTTTGATGTTGTCTATCATCCTTCTAACCATTATGTTCGCTCCACCATGTTTAGGCCCCTTTAGTGACCCTATGGCAGCGGCTATGGCTGAATATGTATCTGTTCCGCTTGATGATACCACGTGAGTTGCAAATGCCGAGTTGTTTCCACCTCCGTGCTCTGCGTGAATAACAAGTACTAAATCAAGGGTCTCAGCCTCTGTTTTGGTATATTTGTTGTCCGGCCTACTCATGTAAAGTATATTTTCAGCTGTACCTAGACCTCTTTTTGGCGGGTGTATGAACAAACTTTTTTTATTAAAATTATGCTCCATAGCTTGGTATCCATAAGCCATTACAGTTGGAATTCTTGCCATGAGTTCTATACTCTGTCTTACAAGGTTTTCTACAGAAGTATCGTCTGGATTATCATCTAGAGAGTATAGAAAAAGCACCGTTCTTTGAAGCAGGTTCATTATATCCTTACTCGGAAGTTTCAAGAGAAAGTTCTCAGTGAAACCAGGGGGAAGTTTTCTGAAGCTGTCTAAAAGGTCGTTGAATTCCTCTAGCTCATCTTTACTTGGCAGTTTTCCAAAAATTAGAAGGTACATACATTCCTCAAAACCTCTTCTACCTTCATTTTGAAATCCTTCAACGAGCTCTTTTATCTCGATTCCTCTATAGTAAAGCTCCCCTTCCATGGGTACTTTTGTACCGTCTTCTACAATATAACCGTGTACGGAACCTATCTCGGTTAATCCGACTAGAACTCCAGTACCGTTTTTATTTCTCAGCCCCCTTTTTACGTCGTACATGTCGTAAAATTTTGGAGGGATATGGTTATTTTTTTCTGCCAGTTCAGACAGTGTTTTTAAAGTCTCACAATTGGAATTAGGCAATTTATTCACCTCCGTCTCCTAACTAGTCTTATCCCCTTTTGTTGAGTATTTTTTCAATTATAGCATCAGTGATTTGGGTAGTTGTAGCGTTTCCGCCTAAGTCTTTAGTCATGTTTTTCCCCTCTTCCATCACTTCGCAAATAGAATCTATTATCATTGTTGCTCTATCTTTTTCCCCTAGGTGGTTTAGCATGCTCACAGCTGAAAGTATAACAGCTGTAGGATTTGCTAAATTTTTACCTGCAATGTCAGGGGCACTTCCGTGTACAGCCTCGAATATAGCGATGTCTTCCCCTATGTTGGAACCAGGAACTATCCCAAGTCCTCCTACAAGCCCAGCTGCCAGGTCAGAAAGTATGTCCCCGTAAAGGTTTGTAGTAACTATTACATCGAACTGAGAAGGGTTTATTACCATCTGCATGCACATATTATCGATTATAACCTCTTTAAGCTCTACTTGTGGATAATCTTTAGCTACCTCTCTGACGCAGTTCAAGAAAAGCCCGTCAGATAGTTTAAGGATGTTTGCTTTATGGGCAACTGTTACTTTTTTCTTTCCGTGTTTAACTGCATAGTCAAAAGCAGCTTTTGCGATTCTTAAGGAACCTTTTCTAGTGATACGCTTTATTGAGTGTGCAGTATCTTCGTCTATTTGCTCTTCTATTCCGATGTATAGGCCTTCTGTATTTTCTCTGAATATAACCATATCAACGTTGTCAAATGGTGTTTTTATTCCAGGGATATTTTTAACCTCTCTTACGTTTGAGTAAAGGTCATATTTTTTTCTAAGTTGTACGTTTATACTTCTAAAACCTGTTCCAATAGGTGTTGTGATTGGTCCTTTTAAAGCAATTTTATTTCTTTCTATACTTTCAAATACAGCGTCTGGCACTAATACGCCAGTCTCTTTATATACAGTTTCTCCTGCATTTACTATTTCCCATTCTACTGGCAGGCCAGTGGCTTCTACCACCTTTCTAGCGCTTTCTACTACTTCCGGTCCTATCCCGTCTCCAGGTATAAGTGTTATTTTGTACATAATTCTCTCCCTTCACAAATATATCTAATCGCTATAGCCCCGGTACCAGCTGTATTTGTTACTCTGGATACCGAGGGCTATATTCAGAATTTTTTAATTTTTAATTCCAGTAATTTAAACCTATCCAAGTAATTTATTTCTTAAA
Organism: uncultured Ilyobacter sp.; assembly: GCA_963675185.2. Taxonomy (GTDB): domain Bacteria; phylum Fusobacteriota; class Fusobacteriia; order Fusobacteriales; family Fusobacteriaceae; genus Ilyobacter_A. The sequence goes on along the minus strand of CAXXOH010000003.1, from coordinate 48,935 downwards.
ACTTTTTGAAGAACTCCACCATTTTTATAATATCCGATCTCAACGTTTGAGTCGAATCTCACAAGGGCTTCAAATTCTATTACTGTTCCATTCTCTTTTTTAGCTTCTATCTTCAGTGTTTCTCCAGGTTTAACCTCTTCGTTTATATGTATAGTAAGCTTTTCTTTTCCGTCTAGGCCAAGAGTATTTGCATTTTCTCCGTCTTTGAATTGAAGAGGAAGCAGTCCCATAAGAGCAAGGTTGCTTCTGTGGATTCTTTCATAGCTTTGTGCAATTACAGTCTTTACACCTAAAAGAGCAGGACCTTTAGCCGCCCAGTCTCTTGAGCTTCCCATACCGTAGTCTTTTCCTCCAAGTATCGCTAGACCGATTCCATGTTCCTGATATTTGATTGAAGCGTCGTATATAGACATAACTTCATTTTCAGGGAAGTATGTTGTGTAGCTTCCTTCTGTCCCAGGAGCACACTCATTTTTAAGCCTTACGTTTGCAAAGGTACCCCTCATCATGATTTCGTGGTTTCCTCTTCTAGAACCGTAAGAGTTGAACTCTTCAGGCCTTAATCCTTTTTCTGTAAGGAATTTACCAGCAGAAGAGTTTACGCCGAATTTACCTGCAGGTGAGATATGGTCCGTTGTGATTGTGTCACCAAGTTTACAAAGTACTCTCAAATCATTTAAATCTTCTATCTGTGCTAGCTCTTTTTTCATACCTTTAAAGAATGGAGGGTTTTGAAGATATGTAGATTCTTCGTCCCACTCATAGGTCTCCCCTTTTACAGCTTCGATCTCGTTCCAGTATTTGTTAGATGTGTATAGTTTTTCACTGTACTCTTCGTTGAAAAGTTCTTTTGTTACAGCCTTGGCTATAATTTCATTTATCTCTTCATGAGTAGGAAGTAGTTCTTCTAGGAATACCGCTTTCCCTTCAGAATCAACGCCAAGAGGCTCGCTTGCCATATCTATGTTAACTGTTCCAGCCAGTGCATAAGCTACTGTCATTAGAGGTGATGCAAGGTAGTTACCTTTTATTAGAGGATGCACCCTTGCTTCAAAGTTTCTGTTTGCAGAAACAACAGCAGTTGTAAGAAGGTCATTTTCAACGATTGCTTTTTCTACCTCTGGGAATAGGTTACCTGAGTTACCTATACAAGTAGCACATCCGTACCCAGCTATGTTGAACCCTAAGTCGTCGAAATATTTTAATAAGTCAGCCTTTTTAAGGTAAGCACTTACAACCCTAGATCCAGGTGCAAACGAAGTTTTTACATATTTAGGTACAATCATCCCTTTTTCTGTAGCTTTTTTAGCTAAAAGTGCCGCACCTACTAGTAGATAAGGATTTGAAGTAGTGGTACAGCTTGTTATGGCAGCTATGGCTATAGATCCAGCTTTTAGAACCTCTTTGTGCCCGCCTTCATATTCAAGGGTAACTTCTTTATCAAATTCAGCTTCAGTCAGCTCGTACCCTTTTGGTTTTGAAGCTGTAACCGCTCTGTTGAACTCTTTTTTCATGTCTTTTAGATAGATAGCGTCTTGAGGTCTTCTAGGACCAGCAAGTATAGCTTCTATTTCAGAAAGGTCTATCTCTACAACCTCGGTGTATTTAGGTTCTACACCAGATTTGTAGAACAGTCCGTTTGCTTTTGCGTATGCCTCTACAAGGTTAACCTGTTCTTCAGATCTTCCAGTAAATCTAAGGTAATCCAAAGTTTTTTCGTCGATTGGGAAGAATCCGCAAGTAGCCCCATATTCAGGTGCCATGTTGGCGATGGTAGCCCTGTCGGCCAGAGTTATGTTTTCCATTCCCTCTCCGAAGAACTCAACAAATTTTCCTACAACCCCTTTTTTTCTTAAAACTTCTACTATTTTTAGAACAAGGTCTGTCGCATTTGAAGTTTTAGGAAGAGATCCTTTTAATTTTACACCTATAACCTCAGGAGTGATGAAGTATGAAGGCTCTCCTAGCATACCCGCTTCTGCTTCTATTCCTCCTACACCCCATCCAAGTACTCCAAGCCCATTTATCATAGGAGTATGGGAATCAGTTCCCTGCACTGTATCTGTATATGCAAAAGTTTTTCCATCTTTTTCCATTGTCATTACAACTTTGGCTAAGTATTCTAAGTTGACTTGGTGGATAATCCCTACACCTGGCGGGATTATGTTTAGGTTGTCAAATGTGTTTTGAGCCCATTTAAAGAAAGCGTATCTTTCTTTATTTCTCTTAAATTCCATCTCCATGTTGTAGTCGAGTGAATCTTCAGTCCCTGTCTTATCCATGTGTACAGAGTGGTCTATAACCATGTCCACTTGGATTTCAGGGTTGATTTTCTTCAAGTTACCACCGAATTCAGCCATTGCACTTCTCAAAGAGGCCAAATCAACTATTGCAGGTGTTCCTGTAAGGTCTTGTAGAATTACCCTAGAGACTTTAAAAGGTACGTTTATTCTTTCGAAATCTTTTGTACCCCAGGCAGCTAATTTTTTTACATGCTCCTCTGTTACCACGTCGTTGTCGTAGTTTCTTAATACAGTTTCAAGAAGCACTTTTATCGAATAAGGCAAACTGTCTATACTTTCCATCCCTAAATCGCTTAGTTTTTTCAAGTCGTAATAAAAATATTCTTTTTCGTTAACATTCAAACTTGATACATAGTTTGATAGTTTCATTATAACCTCCTATAGCCCATATATAATTTTGTATATTCAAAGCATCATTTAAATGATATTTAACAAGATTATTGAAAATCATTTATAAAATTAATACATTTTTTCTTGTTTATTATTATAGTATATATCCTGTTTTGACGCAAGTATTTTCTTTGTAAAGCAAGTATTTTCGGCATACATATTTTATATCCCTAATATAAACTTAGTATATAATAACTTTTTTTTATATTTTTTTAATTAATGATTAATTAAGTTTTTTTAATATTATTAATAGCTTTAGGCGTTTTTCTGTTAATTTACATATATTTTACAAATTGATACAGTGAATCTTGAATTTACTTGTTTTGTAAAATTGTATTTCACAACTCGATAATATATAATATATTTGTAAGTATTTTATTCGAATTATTTTTTTGTGTATATTTTGCATATATAAGGAGAGAAAATTATGGGAAACATAAAAAAAGCAGCGGAGCTGATAAAAAACGCAAATTATATCATTGCGTTTACTGGAGCTGGGATATCTGTTGAGAGCGGCATACCGCCCTTTAGAGGCAAGGAAGGACTCTGGGAAAACTATGATCCAAAGATACTCGACCTGTCTTATTTTTACTCCCATCCCAGGAGCTCTTGGATAGTTATAAAAGAGATATTCTATGACTTCTGGGGAAAAGCAAAGCCAAACCCAGCTCATGAATTTTTGTCTTTTTTGGAAAAACAGGGCAACTTAAAAACCGTAATAACCCAGAATATAGACAACCTCCATCAGGAGGCGGGTAGCAAAAATGTGTGCGAATTCCACGGTACTCTGAAAAAAATGGTGTGTACAAGCTGTGGAGCCCTTTATCCTAGCGAGCAAGTAAAGCTGGACAAACTTCCGCCTAAGTGCAAAAAATGCCAGGGCATCTTGAAACCGGATTTTATATTTTTTGGTGAAGGGATCTCTGAATATGCATATATGAAATCTATGGAGTCCATGAGAGAGACTGATCTGCTCATAATAGTAGGGACTACAGGTGAAGTAATGCCTGCAGCAAGCCTGCCTCAGATAGCAAAGCTTAAAGGTGCCAAAATAATAGAGATAAATACAGAAAAATCCAGTTTTACAAATAGCCTTACCGACATATTTTTGCAGGGCAAGGCAGGGGAAGTTTCGGCTGAACTCAAAAGGCTGTTGCTGGAAGAATAGGTGAGAATAAGGGTTATATCAACAAAAAACAAAAAAAAGAGAGACTTTCGTCTCTCTTAACCTAGTACAACCATTATAGGGGGCTATAAGGGCTTAGGTTATGGGTAACAGGTTACATCTGAAATTATTATAGCATAAATTTTAATTTTGTGTATATTTTTTTTGTGTTATCCGGACAAAATTTTGGCAAAAATATAAAATTTTAATATTTTAAAATGGATTATGGTTAATATTTTTTTTGATATAAACTCTTTTTTTAGACGCTAAAAGTAAAAAAAATATTGAAATTATTTTTTTTTAATCTCGTATACGTTTCGTCCAAAGTGTATTTAAACTGCATTATAAGTTGAGCTGATGGATATATTTTTAAGTCTATGGCCTGGCTGTTTTCAAAGAAATTCTAAGATTTTACTCCTGTTGTTAAAAGGGTGTATTTAACGGTGACATTATTTTGAGCAATATGATATAATATAAGAAAAATATATGAGGGGTGCATAATCATGAAATATAAAGCAGTTATATCTGATTTGGATGGGACGCTTTTAAACTCCAAGCATACTGTGTCTGATTATACGAAAGAGGTTGTAAGAAATCTTTCTGAAAAAGGGGTAAAATTTTTTATTGCCACTGGGAGACACTATTTAGACATAGTGCATTTAAGGGAAAAAATGAATTTGGATACCTTTTTCATAACTTCAAATGGTGCTAGGGTGCACGACTCTGAAGGCAGGGTAATCCTAGAACACAACATAGATAAAAAAACTGCAGCTGAGATACTGTCCCTAGAGGTGGATGAAAGTATATTTGTAAATATCTACAAAGACGACAAGTGGTTTATCTCAAAAGAAAATGAGATGTTAAAGGATTTTCATTCTGAATCCGATTTTTTTTACAACCTGGCAGATTTCTCTAACATGGGGGACTGCGAACCAATGAAGGTATTCTATCTATGCGAAGATGAGGAGCTGTTAATAAGCCTTCATAAGAGGTTAGAAGAGAGTTTCGGCGACAGGGTAAACGTCACGTTTTCGACACCTAACTGTCTGGAAATAATGAAAAAAGGAGTTTCAAAAGGAGCTACCATAACTGAAATAATGGGTATCGAGGGAATTAGTTTGGAAGCGGCTATCGCTTTCGGAGACGGCCTAAATGACTATGAGATGTTGAAGCTAGTTGGAAAGGGACTTATCATGGGAAATGCCCACATAAGGTTAAAAGAAGCTTTGCCGGAAAATGAGGTCATAGGCAGCAATGACGAGCATTCTGTAGCAGAATATATTAAAAATACTTTTTTCGAAAAGTTGATATCTTAAAAAAAATAAGCAAGGCATTTAAATGCCTTGCTTATTTTTTTCCTAAAAAGTAGCTTGCTGTTATTAAGCAGCACCCTACCGACAGAGCTAGGATATAAAGTCTCATCTTATTCGACAGCATGCCGTTTGCCTTTTCACTTCCGACTAGCCTGTGATTGGACAAAAGATCTGCAATGGGTACTAAAAATAATATCATTGCTGTGTAGAGCATTATATTTTCTATTTTCTCGTCGGTGGCTAAAGCTACACAGCTGTCAGCTGCAAGTATTAGAAAAAATGTAGCGCTACCTTTTTTCAAATACTTCGTTAATTCCATTTTGTCTAGCATTTCAACCCCCAAAAAACAAAACTCAATATTCAATCGAGTTTAGAAGACTATACCTCAAAATCTAGGATTTGTCAACCCCTGTTTGAAGAATTAGATCAAAAAAATATTTTTGTTTTTTTAATTGTTACACTAAAATAAAAAGCTGTCAATAAAATTGACAGCTTTTTATCAATAGTTCTTTATCTTATTTAAAAACTCCGATAGTTGATTTTTCATTCCAAAATTTTCGTAATAGCTTATGAAAGAATAAGCTATTTCAAACCTCTTTTTTTTCTCCATTAGCTTAAAATATTTGTTCTCAAGTGACTTGACGTTATCAAAGTCTTTTTTGCTATATATGCTTAACAGGTTATTGATTGTATAGTACTGGTACTCCACCTCTTTCAGATCATTCGGTATATCCTTTTTTATGGTTTTTTCCAGATACTCTTTGGAGCTTTTTTTTCTGTTGAGATACAGCGATATCTTAGCCATCCTATAGTATTTATCTATATCTATAGCTTCACCTTCAGCTTCTAGCTCCATTAAGAATTTGACGTTCTTTCTAAAGTAGAACTTTATCTTTTCGACCTCTCCCTCTTTTTGGCTTAAAGTCATTAGATTTAAGCTAACTAAAAATTTTCTGTAGGTGTCATCATATCTAACTAGAATTCCTCTATAGATACTTCTTGCTTTCGCGTACTCACCTATATTTTCATAGCAAAAAGCCTTCGAATAAAGTATGTTAAACTTTTCGTCCTCTTCAAGATCCATACTGTCCAAAATTTCATAGTATTCTAGTGCACTATCATAATCATCTCTTTTTTCATGAATTTTAGCCAGACCGCTATATATTTTAAACTTAAAAGCAGATTCCAATTTTTCTGCATATTTTTTAATGGTTTGCTCTAATGAAAGTATTTCGGTGTACTCCTCTAGATGCTCTCCACTTTTAAGTAAGTTTATTATAAATTCAGAGATAAGTTTGAGATCGCCTTTTTTCAAGACATCATTTACAATTCTTAAGTAATAGATGCCAGCTCTTTTGTAGTCACAGCCTTCAAGCAGTTTGTCCCCGACTTTCTTATATAAAATTATTCTTTCTTCTCCGCTGTATTCATGAGCGTAATTCTCTATTTCCGCTATGGTGGCCTCCAAATCTCTTTCGTCAAGATGCTCGGATAGAATCAATGCGAGCTTGTACACCTGTTCTTCTTTTGTCTCCAAAAGGTACTCGGCTGTTATCTCCCTGTCTATCCCTCTTTCTTTGAAAATTATATTAAAATTTTCTGCTAGTAAATTTGCGATAGTTTTGTTCAGTTTCACCTTTTCAGTTTCTATCATAGCAAGATAACTTCTTGATATTTTATCCATTGTCAGCTCTAGTTGACTTATTCTATATTTTTTCCTCAAAGAGGCTATCTTTTGACTAATTGATAAAATTTCCATATATTCCTCCTTACCGGCTTCCAGTATTAAGTAGCGTATTATTAGTATCGTATATCTGACAATACAACTGGTAAGTCCATTATACTATAAATTCAATAAAAATTCTAATAATAAAATTGAACATTTCGCAATCATTTTTAAATTTTAAAAATAAATATAAGGGGTTAATTTAAAATAAATAAATAACTAGTCACTTTTGACGCCCGGCTATCGGCCGGATAAAATTGAAATATGCCCCGCAGATGTCGTTTGGCACTTTTTGGTGTCATAAATTTTGTAAAGGCTTATCCCTAAAACTGTTTTACCTTCTTAAATTTATTATACTACATTTCCATATAATGTAAGATTTTTTTTATACATAAAACTTTACACAACATAAAAAAATGATATATATATTCGAATTTGAAGAATTTAGATTTGATGAATTTTAGCAAAACATTTGTGATAAAGTCCAAATTGCAGCAGCTAATAATTTATTTTAAATTATTAGCTGATTGTCAAAAGTTAAAAAAGAAAAACTCCATAAAATACTATTTTTTAGATATATGGATGCTCCTTATACTCAGTAGCCCAGATCCTAAAATATCTCGATTGATATTGTCCCCTATCATGATTAACTTGTTGCTATCTATACCTAGTTTTTCTACGGCTAACTTGAATATGTAGGGGTGAGGCTTCTCTACGCCGGCTTCTTCAGAGGAAACTAGGAAATCAATGCAGTCAGCGGTACCTAGTTTAACTATTTTTTTCATCTGGATTTTAGCTGTTAAATCGGTTACTATACATATGGGTATACGTTTATTTTTGCATTTTTCCAAAAAAATTCGGGCATCAGTTAAAAGCTCCATTTTTTCAAAAAAACTACTCCAATACACCTCTTCGAAGCTTATGCTCAGATAAAAGTTAGTTTTACCGGTTACGGATTCAAGCAACTTTTGGAAATAGAGTAGTCTCGAGTGGGAAGAGCCCTGCCCTTTTAGCTCGGTATTAACCCTTGTCCTAGCTTTTGAATATTCATTTAAGAAACGATCGTAATCTAGATTTAAATGCCCCTTGATGTAAGCGTGGACTTTTAAAAGAGCATAATCATGGCATCTATCATACGAATATAGGGTATCGTCTAAGTCTAAAAGTACCCCTTGTATATCAGTCAAGTCTACTTCCGGAAATTCGATTTCACCATTGTTTTTATTTGCCAATAAAAAACACCTCCAAAATGAAAGGCCGCCTAAAAGGCAGCCCGCTAATTTTTATTTCTTTTTACGATTATCTCGGATAACTTTCCGTATATTGTAGGGTCTGCAACACCCGTTTGAATATACTTAAGGTAGGTAATATAAAAGTGAAACGATATCGCTACGATGCCCAGCAAAGACATTATTTTCCAGAAAATATATGGTAAAGCGAAAAATAAGTAGATGCAGAATACAAACTTAAAAAATTCAAAAAATCCAGAAATAAAAATTTTCATATAAACTCTCCTTAAACTCCAACTATTTTATGTTCTTTTTATAATCGTTATGCTCTTTTTTTGTTGTTTGATTATACTATATCATGATTTTTAATTTTTTTCAAGCTTGCAATCATCCGACAACATCTGGGATGAATCGGTCAAATTGTGCCATATAAAGCTTTGCGTAGACGCCCTCTAAAGAGATCAAATCGTGGTGTTTTCCACTTTCTACAATGCCTTCTTTTCCAACTACAACTATCCTGTCGGAATTTTTTATGGTACTCAACCGATGGGCTATTGTTATTGTGGTTCTGCCTTTTGACAGCTCGCTTAGTGAATTTTGTATAATCCTCTCCGTTTCGTTGTCTAATGAACTAGTAGCCTCATCCAGTAACAGTATTTTAGGATTTTTTAAAAAAATCCTCGCTATGGATATTCGTTGTTTTTGTCCACCGCTAAGTTTGACACCTCTTTCGCCAACCAAGGTGTCAAAACCGTTTCCCAAATTCATTATAAATTCATATGCATTGGCTTTTTTTGCTGCTTCTATTATCTCTTCGTCGCTGGCTACAAGATTCCCAAAGGCGATATTTTCTCTGATAGTATCGTTGAATAGGAACACGTCCTGCTGCACTATTCCTATATTTTTTCTCAGGGAGCTTTGGCTTATATTTCTAACATCTATTCCGTCTATCGTCACACAGCCAGAGGTGACATCGTAAAATCTTGGGATCAAGCTGCACACAGTGCTTTTACCAGCTCCGCTGGGTCCAACTAGGGCTAACTTTTCGCCACTTTTTATTTTTAAATTCAGTTTTTCCAATACGGATTCACTACCATCATAGGAAAAGTCTACCTCTTTAAATTCTACATCGCCCGTCATATCTCTAAGATGGATAGCATCCTTCTTGTCTTCTATATCCGGAGCTATGCTCATAAAATTATGAAACCTGTCTAGGCCGGCCATCCCCGATTGGTACATTTCCAAAAGGTTCATTATTTTTCTGACTGGCTCCAAAAATCGGTTTACAAAGAGGAAAAAACCTACAAGAATACCTAGGGTTATTTCACCCCTAAAGATCATTAAGCCGCCGTAAAAGAGGATGACGAGCTGAAGGCTTCCCGACATAAACCTGATCCCAGAAAAAAGGGTACCCATTACCCTATATGCATCTTGTACGCTGTCCAAGACACTCTGATTATATTTTTTAAATCTTTTCTTTACGTGATGCTCGTTGCCAAAGGCTTTCACTACCCTTATTCCGGCAATGCTGTCTTCAATCTCGGCGTTCATCTCGGCTGATTTTACCCTGAAATTCTTGAACGCCTTTTTCATCTTCCTGTTCTGCTTTATTGCAAAAAAGATAAGCATAGGAACCAGGGTGAACACAACTAGGGTTAACTTTACATTCATGCTTAGCATAAGTATGAATGCCCCCAGTATGCTTATGCCTGCTATGAAAAGATCTTCTGGACCGTGGTGTGCCAGCTCCGAAAGGATCTCAAGATCACCCATTATCCTAGACATTACTTCTCCAGTTTTTGTGTTGTCGAAATATGAAAAAGATAGCTTTTGAAAATGAGAAAATATATCGTTTCTCATATCATAGCGCACCCTAATGCCGAAGACATGCCCCCAATAATTCACTATATAACTCAAAACCGCCCTTATCACCTGCAGGAACAGTAAGAAACCACAAAGCACTAGAAATAGCTTAAATTTACCTTCTGGTATGATGTCATCTATTATCCTTTGGGTAAATACTGGAAAAGCTAGGTCTAAAAGCGCCATAAAAAATGCACAGGTAAAATCTATACAAAAAAGTTTCTTGTGCGGTTTATAGTACTTGATAAATCTTCTAAAACTACTCATTGTTTTCCCGGATACTCCTTTCAAAATATAAAGGGAGCCAAGCCCCCCTATCCAAACATCTTATCGTCAAATATTCTACTTGCTTTTTCTACGAAATCCCCTCTATGCACCTTTGTCAAGGTTATATGTGCTGTTTCCTCAAGCTCTTTAAGCCACTCTATGGATGCGTAAAGTCCAGATTTGTCCGGATCCACCCGTGAAATTGTCTGCTGTGCCAAATCCCCTATTACGATAAGTTTACAGTTTTCTCCTATCCTTGTTATTATAGACCTCATGGCGTGTATGTCGAAGGACTGAGCTTCGTCTATTATTACCACCCTGTTTATAAAACTAGAACCGAGTATAGAGGATATATCCAGTATATCCAGTTTATTTTGGACCTTTAGCCCTTGTAATATTTCCATCCCTGTTTTTCCCTTTTTGTTCCTAAGGTTCTGTATATTTTCAAATGTGGTGGTGTAGTTTGAAAAGTGGGTCAGCAGCTTTTCCTCTGTATCACCTGTGGTCCATCCTTGGTAACTCCACCTGTCTAGCGGAGAGGTATTTTTTCCTATCAGTATCTTTTCATACATTTTACTCTCTAGAACCTGCTCCAGGGCTATAGCCACAGCCAGGAGAGTCTTACCGCACCCCTGCCTGGAAGTTATGCTCACAAATGGTATCTCAGGGTTTAAAAGAACCTCCATGGCAAACTTCTGCCTTGCGTCCTTGGGCAGAACCCCGTAGGCAGAGTAGTTATCGTAGTGCAATTTTACTATCTTCCCTTTTTTGGCGTCGTATCTACCGATTATCTTCAAATAAGAATATCCGGTATACCCTTCAAAAAACTGATTCGGGTACATTTGCTCTATCCCAAGTTCACTAAGGCTGATTTCACCATCCTGGTAAAATTTTTTAACCTGCTCTTCCTCAACTGTTTTCTGTAGCACACCATCGTAGAGGTCGTCTAGCTTATGTTTATCAGACGTGTCTAAAAGTTCGCACTTTATACCAAGGGAGGAAGCTTTTACTCTCATACTGACATCGTTTGTTATCAAGATGTAGTCTTTGTAATCATCTTTTAAAAGCATAGACAATATTTTATTGTCCACATAACTTTTATCAAAAACTTCTGGCAGATCCTCGCTCCCCTCGTCCATTATGGATTTAAGCGAAACCCCATTTTCCAACTCTATCCCGTGAAGGAGGTCGCCCCTCTTTTCTATCTCCTTAAAATACCTAAAAAATTGCCTTGCCCTAAATCCGCTGTTCCCCTCCCTGGACTTTATCTTGTCCAGTTCTTCTAGTACATGGATAGGGATAACTATCACGCAATTTTCAAAATCTCTTGTAAAAAAAGGGTTTGCAATTATAACGTTGGTGTCTATGACGTAAGTTTTCCTCATCTAATCCCCCCCTAAATGTGTTAAAAAACTCCCTACAAATGAATTATATAACATTTTCAATATAAAAAAAAGTGAGCAGTTGCAGTTCTATTAAATTTGATGCAGTCAAGTTTGAAGTTCTCGATCCAAATAGTCACTACTGCTGTTTTAACATTTTACCTAGATTTTTTTCCACAACCATTAAAATAGGCGAGCTGCTGCTACGGTTATGAAAACTGTGCACCATCACGGAGTATTCCCGGTTTGGAATTGTTTTTCTGAACTCGAAAAGCTCCTATTTTTCGGAAAATCCTTCCGGATGCCCTGTATATATGGCGATGCACATGATAATCCCCTGGTTTTAGAAGGGATAACCCTTTTTTGATGCTCTCTATGGTCGTCTTTGCGTTTGTGGCTACTTTCTTATCGCTGCTTGGCAGGTATCCCAAATTGCATACTATACAGTCGCCCCTTTCCGCTAAATACTCGTCTATTTTGTGGTTGGAATCGTAAACAGCAAAGACGTTCGTTATATTTTTTTGGATATATCTATTCACGGCTTCTTTTTATATGTCGAAAGCGTATACTTTTTTGAAAATCTCGCTTAAAAAATCTGTGTCATATCCGTTTCCCAGAGTACAGTCTACAGCCACTTCAAATCCCGGAGAGTAAAGACTAATCACACTGTGGGAAAGCCGATTGACATTTGTAATATATTTAAACATTTATAATAGCTCCTATAAAAACCTTTTTATAGCTTTTTCCATGTTTTATACAACTTACAGCAAAACAATGGATTTTATGGGAGTATTCCAAATACCCTTGTCGGGGATCCGTCGGCACCCTCTAAATTTAGCGGAGCGCACACAAGTTGAAACTTTAAGGTATCCAACTTTTCTAAGTTTGTCAAATTTTCTATTATAAGTACCCCTTTTTCCAAAAATATCCTGTGGATAGGCAGCTCTATAGAGTCGAAACTATCTACAGATACTGCATCTATTCCTATACCTTTTAGCTTCATTTCAGACAGCCAGACTGCAGCGTCTTGATCCAATATAGGGTAAGAGTCAAAATACTTATCGCTGCCCCAAAAACTACTATGTCCAGTTTTTAGCAACACATAGTCCGTCCCTTTCAAATCCGGCTCATAAGTTTTTAAGAATTCCAGGGATATATTTTTTTCATCTATCTTTATTATAAGTGCCTGGCCTACAAAAGTATCTGCATTCATGCAGTCCAAGGTTCTGCCATCTGAGATTATGTGCGAAGGTGCATCTACATGTGTCCCTGTGTGAGTAGATAAGGTGAATTCTCTTTCAGAAAAACCATCAGACGAAATAGTGGCGACTTCCAGTATTTTAGGGTTTTCTGTCCCGGGGTATACCGGCATACCGCAGCTTATGATATGGCTCAAATCTACAACTTTCATATTACACCCCTTTTAAAATGAAAAAACACCTATATTATATAACTTAGAGTTTTAAAAAGCAAGTTTACACAATCAAAAATATCCTAAAGACTCTATAGTTTCAAAAGTTAAGTAGGCTTTGATTTTACTGGCTTAAAAAAGTATTGAAACCCCTTAAAAAAGTGTTGCAAAATAGTTTAAATATGCTATAATTCGCTATCACGATATATAATTTTAAGGGGGGAAAAAATTTGGAAAAAATAAATTTCAAATTTTTCGATCAGGACTCAGAGGATCCATTAGGTAAAATAAAAGACTTCGAAAGCATTGAAGATCTGAACAGATACGAACTAAACGAACTACCCAAAACATTTCTAAAAAAGTACTTTCCAGACGCTAGTTTGAATCAATGGAATGATTGGAAATGGCAATTAAAAAACAGTATAACAAGCTATAGTGAACTATCGAATTTTTTAGACCTAGAGGATGAGGAGCTTTCAACTAACCTCAATATCCCTCTTCGGATTACCCCTTATTATTTGAGTTTGATAACCGGTAAAAATAAAGGTCATCTCAGGAAGACAGCTATACCGAGTATATTTGAAACACTCGAAAGCTTCGGCGAGGAAGAAGATCCTCTATCGGAGGACAATTCGTCTCCAGTTCCAGGCATCGTGCATAGGTACCCAGATAGGGTGCTTTTTTTGGTGACAACATTTTGTTCCACCTATTGTAGATACTGTACAAGGTCTAGGCTGTTGAGCGAAGAAAAAACTATAGATTCCGATAAGAATAAATGGGATGCTGCCATAGAATATATAAGAAGCAACAGCAACATAAGGGATGTCCTGATTTCAGGAGGAGACCCCCTTACACTTTCAAACCAAAATCTAGGATATCTTCTGTCTAAGATAAGGCAGATAGAACATGTGGAAATAATAAGAATTGGGACAAAGGTTCCGGCAGTACTGCCACAAAGGGTAGACAATGAGCTGACAAATATGCTTAGCAAATATCACCCTCTCTTTATGAGCCTGCATTTCTCTCATCCAGATGAACTAACCCCTGAGTCCATAAGGGCGTGCGAGACTCTGGCAAATGCAGGGATACCTTTGGGGAGTCAAACTGTGCTCTTAAAAGGAGTGAACGACGAAGTTGACACTATGAAAAAACTTATGCACAAGCTATTGATGGCCAGGGTGAAGCCTTACTATCTGTATCAATGTGATCCTATCCCTGGATCAAGGCACTTTAGGACCTCGGTGGAGAAAGGGATGGAAATTATGTCTGGCCTAAGGGGTCATACAAGCGGCTACGCAATACCTTCTTTCGTTATAGATGCACCGGGAGGCGGAGGCAAGATACCATTGCTTTCGAAATATCTACAGGACAAAGACGAGAACTATATATACCTTAAAAATTACAGGGGAAAAATATACAGGTACCCAAACAAAGAGGAGAAGTAAGCATGAGAATAGGCTTGACATACGATTTAAAAGAGGATTATCTAGAGCTTGGATACAGTAAAGAGGAGGTAGCAGAGTTTGATACCGAAGAAACCATCGCCGGCATAGAGATCTCATTGAAAGAGCTAAGCTTCCAAGTGGACAGGATAGGAAGATTCCACGAGTTGAATAAAAGGATAGTTTCGGGTGAAAAATGGGATATGGTTTTCAATATCTGTGAAGGTATTTACGGAATCTCAAGAGAAGCTCAGGTCCCTGCACTTTTGGAAGCATACAATATCCCGTACGTTTTTTCAGATCCATTGGTGTTGACTCTTACACTCCACAAAGGTATGGCTAAAAGGGTGGTGAGAGATGCGGGCGTACCTACTGCCGAATTTCATGTTGTAGAGGAGTTGGAAGAGCTTGAAAATATAAAATTTGGATTCCCGATGTTCGCAAAACCTGTTGCAGAGGGTACCGGCAAAGGTGTTAGTCAGCTATCTAAAATAGAGAATAGGGAACAGCTTACTACCACTTGTAAATTCCTTTTAGAGAAATATAAGCAGCCAGTTCTTGTTGAAAAGTATCTCCCAGGCAGAGAGTTTACTGTGGGTATAGTGGGAACCGGAAAAAATTCAAAAGTTGTCGGTATGATGGAGGTTAATTTTAAAGGAGACACTAATATATACTCTTTTGAAAGTAAGGATAATTATGAAGAGTTGATCGAATATAGCGGTGTTGAAAAAAAGGTGTATAAACAATGTGAAGAGGTTGCCCTAGCTGCATGGAAATCTTTAGGATGTAGGGACGGAGGAAGAATAGATATAAGGTTTGACGAGAAAAACGTGGCCAACTTTATAGAGGTAAACCCCCTTGCAGGCCTTAATTATATACATTCAGACCTGCCAATATTGTGTCGTTTAAACGGCATCCCATACAGGGAACTTATAAAAATGATTGTGGATTCAGCAATCGAAAGGCACGGGACGAAGAAATTTGAAAATCTTGATCTTGTATAACGAACTTTCAGAAAATCCAGCTCAAGATGAGAAGGATGTTTTAGATCAGGTTTCATTGGTAGAAGAAGGGCTTTCTGGAAAGGGATATCAGGTCGAAAAACTTGAATTTTCCTTGGACGTAAAAAGTTTTTTAACTAGCATATCGAAAGTGAAGCCGGATATGGTATTTAATCTTGTGGAATCTGTTGAGAACAATGGAAAGTTAATCTGCCTTGCTCCAGGGATATTGGAACATATAGGTATCCCCTATACCGGAACTAAGCATGACCAGATGTTTATATGTCAAAACAAAGTGGTGGCTAAGGAGTTTATGGGAAAAAACAATATTCTGACCCCTAGCTGGTTAAGAATTGATAACCCAAAATTTATTCTTGGGAAGCAGTATCTTGTAAAACCTACTTGGGAAGACGGCTCGCTTGGAATAGATGATGAAAAACTTTTTACATCTGTTGATGAAAGTTTAAAAAATTACGATCCCAGAAACTTTTTTTTAGAGGAGTATGTGGACGGTAGAGAGTTTAATGTGGCGATACTTGCAGGAGAGGTCCTAGAGCCGGCAGAAATTGTTTTCAGAGGATTTGAGGACATACCTAAAATACTTGGGTACAAGGCAAAATGGGAGGAGGATTCCTTCCAGTACAAAAACACCTTTAGAACTTTTCATATTGAAGAAGAGCTGAGTGCAAAATTGAAAGTTATAGGAAAAAAATGTTGGGAACTTTTTAATATGAAGGGGTATGCCAGAGTGGATTTTAGGATGGACTCTGCCGGGAAAATCTACGTGTTAGAAGTAAATCCCAATCCTTGCATATCTCCTGATAGTGGATTTATAGCCGCAGCACAAAATTTGGGATATTCTAAAAAAGATGTCGTAGAAAAAATATTAAATGACTTTTAAGGGGAAGAGCAGATGCAAAGATACTATATATTAGAAGAGGATAGGAACAGAATATATGAGATATTACAGTCATCAGGCTACTTTTATCCATATGAGATAGATATAGGGATGGAAGTTGTAGATGAATACCTAACAAAAGGCGAAGAGAGTGGCTATAATTTTATATGCAGCTTAGAAGGCAATTCAAGTAAGCTGTCAGGTTTTATATGTTTTGGGAAAACTCCTTGTACAGATAATAGATACGATATTTACTGGATAGTTGTAGATGATGAAAAGAAGGGTCAGGGACAGGGTAAAGTTCTTATGGAGGCAGCCGAGGTGGAGATAAAAAAATCTGGAGGCAAACTTTTGTTTGTAGAAACTTCTTCTAGATTGAGGTATTTTGATACCCGGAACTTCTATGAAAGGTGCGGTTTCTCCATACATGCAGTTGTAAAAGATTTCTATTCCGACGGAGACAGTAAAGTGATATATAGCAAAAAAATATGACCCCCTTTGAAGGGGTCATATTTTTTTTAAGACATCTATTAGTTCACTCATAGAGCTTATTTTAAAATCGGCCATGCCAAGTTGCCCTTTATCATGCTCATCAAAGAAAATGGCTTTCATCCCAAATTTTTTTGCTGGGAAAACGTCATTTGTATAGCTGTTCCCGATCATAACACATTCAGCGGGCTTTACTCCTAAATCGCTGGCTATCATTTTAAAGAAATTTAAATCAGGCTTTTCACATCCCAATTCTTTTGAGGTGTATAATTTTTCAAAATATTTTTTAATACCTACTTTTTCGAGAGCCATACCCAGTAGTTCTGCATCAGAATCACCTGCATTTGATGCCACACAAATAAAATAGCTTTCAAATAATACTTTTAAACACTCTTCTACACCCGGAATCAAAGAGATTTTAGGCCAGTATACCATACTGCCTTCATAGCCGTAGTCCCTCATGAGGGTGTCCCCCCAGTCGAAGATGATAACTTTAACAGTCCCCAGATACCGACTGTGTTCTTCGTTAAATTTTTCGAGAAACTTGCCGTAATTGTTAATTCCCATAATTACCCCCCCTTTAGTAAGTATATTTAAGGCAGCACTGTGTTATTAGAATACCACAATTGCCATTGTTTTAAAATTATTTTTTAAAATTCGAGTAGAGGCCTTGGGCAATATCCAAAAACGACTTTGGGAATATAATGAAATATTTTTATAACCAAAACCATGGCCCTGCTGTGTTTTTTTCTGATATAAATATAAAAAAGATGGCCATGTACTACAGCCATCTTTTCATAGGTAGGGTTATTTTGAACTCAGTTCCTTCTCCAACTTCGCTATCTGCGATAATTCTTCCATTGTTTCTTTTTAAAAATTCTTTTACCAGTATCAAACCTAAACCGGTTCCTATCTCGTTTTCTGTACCTAAAGTACTGTATTTCATGTTTTTATCAAATATTCTAGACAAGATTTCTCTACTCATGCCTATGCCGTTGTCTTTTATGCTTATCTCCACTTCATCGTCATTGGATACGGCGTTTATTTGTATACCGCCATCTCTTCCGGTGTATTTTATCGCGTTTGACAGGATGTTTCTGAATATAACCTGTAGCATCTTGCTGTCTCCATAAACTACTTGTTCAGTGGCTACATCCATGCTGATCACAATATCTTTTCTGCTGGCGTTAATTGAAAGCAGAGATACTGTGTCTTGCAGCAACTCCTTAAGCTTCAGCTCTGTAGGTGAGAAGTCTATATTTTGTGTTTGCAGCCTAGACCACTGAAGAAGATTTTCTAAGAGGTTGTATGTATGCTTTAATGTTCTGTATATTTCTTTTAAGAACCTTTCTTTCCTCTCTTCGCTCAAATTTCCGTGTTTTTTCATAAGTATTTCCATAAGGCCTAAAAGTCCGGTAAAAGGAGTTTTCAAGTCATGGGCTATTATGGAGAAAAATTTATCCTTCATGTCGTTAGCTTTTTTCAATTCCTCATTTTGAAGCATCAAGTTTTTCTCGGCGATCTTTTTATTCATACTCTCATCTGCTAATATCCACAATATGAGTGCCATTATGGCGAAAAGAGAAAAATCCAAAGCGGTGTATTTTTTAATTATATTAAATTTTAAAGAGTTCATGCTCTTCACTGGTATATGTGACACTAGTTTCCAAGAATACTTGGTAACATCCATACCGCCCTGTTCCGACAGGGCAAAATTTTCAAAATCTCTACCTACCTTGTATATTTCAAGTAACGGGAAAAATGTTGTATACACGTAGAAACCATTTTCACTAAAAAAGTCACCGCTAGCGGCACTTGTCATTTTCTCCCACTCTTCTGGGAAAACTTTCTTAAAAAAAATTTTTTCTGCTGATTTTTTTTCTAAGACTTTTTCTCTGAGAGACTGTGATACTTTCAGAGATTCTCCATCCCTGTTTAAAATAAAATTTTCGCTTCTGTTCTCGTAAAAACTGTATTGATCCATCAGCTCTAACAGTTTGTCGCCCATATAGTCTAAAAGTACGATGCCCTTTCTGGAGTTGCTGTCGTCATAAACTCCTATGGCAAATTTTATGTGCGGGATATCAGAATTTGTGTTTTCAATTGTCATATCGAAAGAAGAGACGTATATTTGATCTTTAAAGATAGATTTAGTATCTGTGTAAACGTCTGTATCTAGATTGCTCTGCACTCTTTGTAGCGGGTAGGCATGGTCTAGAGTTTCATTGTACTGTACTCCAGCTATAAAATTACCCTCTGAATCGATATAGCTTATTTTTTGGTATATCTTCTTTCGTTTTGCCAAGTTCGAGAAATCACTCTCTAATTCATCTAAGTTGGCTACATTGGCTGAGTTGGCAAATTTTCTTGTACTAGATAGCTCGGAGAGAATATATAAGTCGGCAATAATCTCTTCAAACTGTTTTCTTATTCGTTTCACAACAATATCATTTTCTCTATTTTCAATGCTCTGAAGCTGGGTTAACAAGGTCTCCAGTTCAATTCTGTATGCAAATGCTGTCAATCCTAAAGTTATGAGCATACAGATAATCAAATTTTTTATAAAAAACCATTTACGATACTTCTTATAATCCATTAAATCACCCCGCACACATCCCTTTTTAATAGTATACTTCTTTTTCGATTATTTTCCAAAAAAAAACATTTTGTGTTCTATATACACTATAACCACGTAAAAAAAGCATGGATATGCTTAAAAAAAGAGCCCGTACCTAGTCTTGACCCTGTCAAGTAGACAATTAAATATAGTTGTATTCTTTCTCGATTGTAAAACTTTATATATCTATAAATTCCTTCCTTTGTGTATTTATTATTTTTTCTCAAACAAAAAACCCCTTAAAGCAACACTTTAAAACTATTATACAATAGCTTTTTTTATTGTGTATACTTTAAGGGGATTATACTAGCCAGGCTCTTTTTTTCTATTACTTATTATCTTCGTCTAATTTAAGCATGTGTCCAAGTTTTTCTTTTTTTGTTTTAAGGTATCTAATGTTTTCTTCCCTGGCTCCTATTTCTAGCTCTTTTCTTTCTTTTACATCTATTCCATATTCTTTAAGACCATTTATTTTTTTTGGATTATTTGTCATAAGTCTAACTGATTTTACGCCAAGGTCTTTTAGAATTTGAGAAGCTATTACATAGTCTCTTAAGTCAGCTTCAAAACCAAGCTTTTCATTGGCCTCTACAGTATCAAACCCCTCATCCTGCAGGTTGTAGGCTTTCATCTTGTTGAACAGTCCTATACCCCTTCCCTCTTGTCTTAGATAGAGGACGATGCCCTCCCCCTCTTCTTCTATTCTAAGCATAGAAGAGTGCAGTTGAGGTCCGCAGTCACATCTACGCGATCCCAATACATCCCCTGTAAAACACTCAGAATGTAGTCTGGTAAGAACGTTCTCTTTGCCTTCAATATTCCCTTTAACAAGGGCAAGATGCTCTTTGTCGTCTAGTTCGTTGTCATAGCCGTAAAGTTTGAAATCCCCCCACTCTGTCGGCATGTCTGCGACAGCTACTCTTTTAACAAGGGTGTCATGACTTTTTCTGTATTTTACAAGATCTTCTATACTTACTATCTTAAGGTCATGCTCCTTAGCGAAAATCCTCAGGTCATCTAACCTTGCCATGGTACCGTCTTCTTTTAGTATCTCACATATAACCCCATATGGTTTGAGACCAGCCAGTTTTGCAAAGTCAACTGCAGCTTCAGTATGCCCCTCTCTCACAAGCACCCCACCATTTTTGGCAACAAGTGGGAATATGTGTCCTGGTTTTTTAAAGTCTCTTCCAAACTTGTTTCTGTCGCCTAGGTCCTTTATGGTTTTTACTCTGTCTGCTATTGATATACCAGTTGTTGTACCCTCCATAGAGTCCACTGATACAGTAAATGCTGTACCATGTGAGTCTGTATTCTGCTGCACCATTTGCCCTAGCTCAAGTTCGTCTGCTCTGGTAGGGGTCATAGGCACGCAAATAAGCCCTCTACCGTATTTTGCCATGAAATTTATAGCGTCATAAGAGACCATTTCCCCCGCAAGGACAAGATCCCCCTCGTTTTCTCTATTTTCATCGTCTACTACGATTATCATTTTACCATTTTTTATATCTTCTATTGCATCTTCTATCCTATCTAACATATCTTTCCCCTCCTAAGGTTTTAAAAAAAACCGTTCTTTAGTAAAAAATCTTTTGTTATGCCACTCTTTTTCTCTTCTTGACCTTCCTCTTTGAAGTTCATAAGCCTTTCCACGTACTTTCCTATTAGATCAGTTTCTACATTTATATAGTCCCCAACCTTTTTCAGGCCGAGGCTGATCATCTCTTGTGTATGCGGTATAAGGGATACGCTCAACGTATTCGATGAAAAGTCCACAATTGTAAGGCTTGCACCGTCTAACGTAATCCTTCCCTTTTCGACTATATACTTCATGAGGCGAGTCTCTATCTCCACTGTATATACCTTTGCGATTCCGTCTCTTTTTATGGAGACTATCTTCCCTTCACAGTCCACATCACCTGTTACAAGGTGACCGCCTAGAGGAGTGGCAAGGGTTATTGATTTTTCCAAATTAACTTTATCCCCGACTTTTAGTCTCTTCAGGTTGGTCCTTTTTACAGTTTCATGCATGACATCGGCGGTAAAATAGTTATTGCCAAGCTCAACAGCTGTGAGGCAGGTGCCGTTTGTGGCAATACTGTCCCCAAGTTTCGCACCTTCTAAGACTTTGTTGCATTTTATTTTAAGATGCAAAGCTTTGTCACCGTTTTTTACTTCTAAAACTTCTCCCATCTCTTCTACTAGTCCTGTAAAAATTTTAATCACCCACTTTAATCATTGTAGAATTCTACCGATATATTATTACCATAGGTATTAAACCTTAGGTTTTTAAGTTCAAAACCATCCGAGATTTTATCAAAATTAAACCCCTTTATAAAAGGTGTTGCTTTCTCATCCCCTAATATTTTAGGCGCGATAAATATTTCACCGCCATCTATAATATCCTCTTTAAAGCATCTCGATACAACCGAGCTGCCCCCTTCTACTAGTACGGAGTCTATATTAAGTTTTCCAAGTTTTGAAAATATCTCCGTCATTTCAAATTCATCTTTGTCAAATAGTAAAAATTTAATCTTTTTATTGCTTAATTTGCTGTATTTTTCACTTCCCTCATTTTGAGTCTTGGTTATGACTATGGTCTTTTCGTCTGTGTTGTTTAAGACCAATTTTGAGTTCAATGGTATGTCGAGTTTCGGATCTATAACTATCCTGTAAGGGTTCACCCCGTTTTCAATTCTGGCTGTCAGGCTAGGATCATCCGCTAAGACTGTACCTATACCTACCATTATTCCCATATATTTGTTTCTCAATTTTTGTACCCTGTTTCTGGCAAGTTCATTAGTGATCCACTTTGAACTACCGTTTCTAGTGGCTATTTTGCCATCCAAAGTAATTGCAATCTTTAAAAAGACATAGGGCGTTCCGGTTTGTATATATTTTAAAAATACCCTGTTCATATCTACGGCTTCATTTTCCAAAAGCCCGGAGCTGACCTCTATCCCTGCATCCTGCAACATTTTCACACCTCTGCCGGCCACTAGGGGGTTGGGGTCGAGCATGGCTATAACACACTTTTTTACACCCATACTTACTATTTTTTCGGCACACGGAGGCGTTTTGCCATGATGTGAGCATGGTTCCAGTGTAACATAGATAGTAGCACCTTTGGCCTTTTCTCCTGCTTCGTCAAGGGCATACACCTCAGCATGTGGCCCGCCAAAGTATTTATGGTAACCTTTGCCGATAATTTTTCCATCTTTTACCACTACCGCTCCTACAAGGGGGTTGGGATTTACAGCCCCTTCCCCCTTTTTAGCAAGGTCAAGAGCCATAGCCATATATTTTTTGTCTATATCGCTATGCATATAAAGCACCTCTTTCCAAAATAATTAGATTTCTTTTAAAAGGTTTATCATTTCGATTGCGCCAGCAGCCGCTTCGAAACCTTTGTTTCCAGCTTTTGTTCCGGCTCTCTCTATACACTCTTCTATTGTATTTGTTGTAAGTACTCCAAACATCACAGGTATCCCACTTTCTAGTGATACGCTGGCCACACCTTTTGACACTTCAGAACATACAAAGTCAAAGTGTGGAGTAGCTCCTCTTATTACAGCTCCAAGTGTTATGATTGCATCGT
Source organism: uncultured Ilyobacter sp. (assembly GCA_963675185.2). Lineage (GTDB taxonomy): Bacteria > Fusobacteriota > Fusobacteriia > Fusobacteriales > Fusobacteriaceae > Ilyobacter_A. The sequence continues at coordinate 25,841 of CAXXOH010000003.1, read as the reverse complement.
ATTTTTTAGCATTTGCCATTTTTTTCGCCACTAGAGGCATTTCAAATGCTCCAGGCACCCAAGCGATTTCAATGTCAGATTCTTCTACACCGTGTCTTTTAAGGCAGTCCAATGCTCCCCCGATTAGTTTAGATGTAATGAACTCGTTAAATCTTCCTGCTATGATTCCTATTTTAATTCCTTCACCTTTAAAATTTCCTTCAATTACTCTCATTTTGATTCCTCCCACCGTTTTTTTATAATAAAAAAACCTGAAGTATAAACTCCAGGCTTGCATTACAATACAATAGTCGTATTAAAATCGACTAACTGTTAACTTCTACCATCCAGACTTTACTGTCGGTACCGGAATTTCACCAGATCAATCCCATATGGGAGTCGCGGACTTTAACCGCCGGTCGGGAATTACACCCTGCCCTGAAGTTACTTTTATTTTATTTGCTACTTATTATAATTGTTTCATTTCCATTTGTCAAGTTTTTTTATAATACACAAGCCTGAAATTATTCATTTGAAATTGTACTCCAAACCTTTTACTTATATTATACTTTAATTTAAAGTGCGTTATTATTAAATTTTAACAAGTTTTATTGAATTTATTTAAAACCATGTAGACAATTATTTTACTCACAAATCGCACTAATCTTCATAAATTTCTATGTAATTTTTTTTGGATACAGAGTATCCCAGAGTTTTCAAACATTAGCAGCACGGAGAAAACATTTATTTCGGGTTACAACTGATACCTTGCTTAATGCTCTATGTTTATACAAAATTTCTTCTTTTTCCTCCGTGCAGCTCTGTGTCCAAGATATTTTTCTTTATTAATGCTTAAAAATATTTTATAGAATTTTTTCTAAAAACTCTTGTATTCTTTTGTGTTCAGGGGTATTGAATATTTTCTCCGCACTCCCTGATTCCACTATTTTCCCGTCAGCCATAAATATAACCTGATCGGAGATCTCCTGCACAAATTTCATCTCATGGCTAACTATGATCATGGTCCTATTTTGTTTTGTCAGCTCTTTTATAACTTTAAGGACTTCTGAGACAAGTTCCGGGTCAAGGGCAGAAGTCGGTTCATCAAAAAGAAGTATGTCCGGATTCATTGCCAAGGCCCTAGCTATGGCTATCCTTTGTTTTTGTCCTCCGCTCAATTCCCCTGGAAAACTGTTCTCCTTTTCGGACAGCCCGACAAGTTTCAAGAGGTCCTTGGCATTTTTAGTGGCTTCTTTTACAGCGGTCTTATTGACCATTAGTGGAGCTTCCAGTATATTTTCAATTACGGTTTTGTGTGGGAAAAGGTTGAAATTTTGGAATACCATTCCCATTTTCAAGTGGGCGTCTCTTATGCTCTTTTTTGATATTTTTTCTTCGTTTGCGAATATGGTCGTACCCTCTACTACTATTTTGCCGCTTTCTACTTCTTCCAGACCTATTATGCTTCTTAGGAGAGTAGACTTGCCGCTGCCGGAAGGGCCGATTATCGATATGACCTCACCTTCCCTCACGCTAATACTTACATTGTCAAGGACTTTATTTTCTCCAAAGTACTTGTTTATATTTTCTAATTTTATCACTTCCATGCGTTTACCCCTTTTTTACCCCTGTTTTATTGGAACCTGTATTTGTTTTCCAGATTTTTAAACACAGTAACAACCACAGAACTTATGATAAGATACAAAATTCCTGCTATTATGAAAGGCACTATAGTAAACTCTCTGCTTACAATCTCTTTGGCATTTCTCAGTATCTCTCCAAGTCCTATTACCGACACAATAGCGGTATCTTTCACCAGTGTTATGGCTTCATTTGTAAGCGCAGGCAGGACTCTCCTTATTGCCTGGGGCAAAATAATCCTTTTCATTGTCTGGTAATAAGTTAGCCCTAACACTCTAGAAGCCTCATATTGCCCTTTGTCCACGCTCTCTATTCCGCTTCTCACAATTTCGGTTAGGTATGCTGCGTAGTTTACTATAAATGTTATTGCGGCAGCTGAAAACGGAGATAAGGTTATCCCTAAAACAGGAAGACCGTAATAAACAAAGAAAAGCTGAAGCATAAGTGGGGTTCCCCTGAAAATCCAAGTATATATTCCAATAGCCTTTCTTAATGATTTATGCTTTGAGATATTCCCAAGTGCCAAAAGCACCCCCAGAGGAAAGGCTATTAGCGTGAAGAGGTATAGTTTACCAGTTAGGACAACACCTTTTAATATATATAAAGCCATACTTGTTAATTGCACTATATTTCCTCCCAAAAAAGCCTAAGTTATTTTCCAAACCATTTAGCTTTGATCTTATCCATAGTTCCGTCAGCCCTCATGTCATCTAAAGTTTTGTCCACTGCCTGAGAAAACTTCACGTCCTCTTTTCTAAAGCCAACTCCGTAAAGTTCTTTTCCAAAATCAACATCTATTACTCTGTATCCAGCTTTTTTAGAAACATAGTATCTTGCAACTATCTCGTCCATAACAACTGCGTCAACCCTGCCGTTTTTTAAATCTAGAAGTGCGTCCACGTTATTCTCGTATTTTTTAATATTCTTCAGCTGTTTAGAAACCACGTCGCTAGAAACTGCATTGTCTGCACTGCTGCCCATTTGAAGTCCGATTATTTTCCCGGCTAACTCTAGCTTGTTTTCAATGTTAGAATTTTTTCTCACAACGGTAATCTGGCTATTTTTAAGATAATCTTTTGAAAATGTTATCTGTTTTTTCCTGTCTTCTGTTATTGTCAACCCATTCCAAATAGCGTCTATATTTCCGCTTTTTAATTCGAAGATTATCCCGCTCCATTCGCATGGTTTGAATACAGCTTTGACCCCCATTCTCCTGGCCACTTCTTTTGCCAAATCAATGTCAAAGCCAACTATTTCTCCATTTTCATTTCTAAATCCCATAGGGGCAAAAGCATCGTCTAATCCGATCACAAACTCCCCTTTACTCTTGATGGAATCAAATCCATCCTTTTTTTTACCAAACACCGCATATGATGTAAAGCTTATAGCAGCGAATGATAGAAGCATAGCCAAAATCATAATTCTTTTCTTCATGTTTCTCCTCCTGTTTTTATATTTGTGTTAACTTATAAAATTTTCTATAAAGTTACATACAGATTTAATATCGGTTAATTTTTTTTAATGTTATATAAAATAAAAAGCCACCTAGTTTATGAGCTAGATGGCTGCTATAGTAAAGTCAACCGTTCCGAACCCGCCGTGTGCTAGTCTACTTAAAAGCAAACTTTAAACAGTATGCTGCATAGAATTAAATATAAAGAAAATCCTATGTGCTGATTATTTAGCGGGCAAAATTCTGCGTTCAACTTTTTTCACCTCCAAGTATTTTTAAGAAATTTTAACATAGATATTTAAAATTTTCAACAAATATTGGATTATTTTTTTTGAAATGCTAATCTTAAATTTATATTTTTTTAATTATAAGTTCCTTCATATCCCTTTTGGGAACGCAATGTATATTTTTTTCATCTCTATAGTATTTTATGTCGTCTTCATTCATATCCACGATTTTAACTTCTTCATCAGGTATGCCTATAGCGAGCATAACACCTATCTCATAATCCCCACCAAGTTCGATTATATTCTGTATATTATCTTTGCTGAAAGCACCAAGTATACATGTTCCGTACCCCATCTCTTTGGCCTTTAAAATAATATTTTGCACAGCTATTCCCATGTCAAAATGCAAAAAGTTATCTGCTATATCCAGCATTTTATCCCTGCAAACTACAACATAAGCTACAGGACTCTCCTCTTTTTTTGGGCTCCAATCTATATAGCCTGCCCACCTTGTTTCGGGGAATATAGCTTCCACAGTTTTTTTATCGTTTACCAGTACATACCTAAGTGCTTGCAAATTCCTCGTGGAAGATGAATACCTTGCCACAGATACCATTTCTTCCAAAGTTTCCATGCTGATAGTTTCTTGCTTAAATTTTCTTACTGAACGTGCTTCTTGTATCAACTTATTCAACAATTTTTTCCCCCCTAATCCCATATATCTTTTGGTTTTATCATATATTTTTTTTCACAGCATTCAGGACATTTATTGTATAGACCCGCTTCGATAAAAGCACTCTCATCGATAGTCATAGTCCTGCCACAGTTCTTACACTTATATTCTGTCTCGAATAACTTTTTTCCATTGTATTTTATCTCCATATAAGGTTTATCTTCGAAATAACTGCAAATACTACACTTATAAACCTTGTAGGAAAATTCAATATGAAAACCATTTTCGGTGTTTTTAAACATGTATTTTTTCAATCTTTCATTAGAAGATATCAACTGCTCTAACCTTTCTCTGTTGACGTCGTCTAACCTGTGTATGAGCTTTTCTCTGTCGTTTATCTTTTCTTTAAACACCTTGGTGTTTTCGTTTAATTTATAGTCTTTTCTATAGCCGCAGCTATTACAAGTACCTGAATATATTAAGCCCATAACCGTTCCTCCCCCCAGTTCATTACCTGACATAAAATTTTACTATATTTTGCGTAAAATCCTTTTTAATTTTATAAAGCAAATTTCATAAACGGAAAATTATCCCTATATTAGGGTAGAAATTTTCTGGCAGCCTCAAAAAGTTTGCTTTGAGCCTCTGGGTAAAGATCAGTGTACAAAGGGTTGTGAACCAAAAAGAATATCTCTCCCCCTACATATTCTTCTATGTACCTTACAAACTCCTTTTTTAGGCTGTCCGTATCCGCTTCCACCTCGAAATCAAATATACTCACAGAAACCTTCTTTAGTACCCCCATCTCATCTAAAACAGGGGCGAATATCTCCATAAACTGGGTAACTATCTTGTTAGTTTCGAGGTCATCGGCAACTATACCGTTGGCCCACTCTGGAAATATCTGATTCTCTAAAATTTCTACTTTTTCAGAATCTAAGACTCCAAATTTTAAGACTTCTGAAAAACATATAAGCTCGTACATGTATGAATTTTTAGAGACAATTTTTAATTCTCTCTCTTCGTCTAACTCCAGCATCTGCCCCTGTAGGTATCCGTCCAAGTCCAGGTATGCAAGGTACTCGTCGTGGGTATCCACGTAAAAAAACTCCTCTTTACTGCCGTCTTCAATTTTAAATGTTAGACTCCACGGAATTATCTCTTTGGAAATTTCTTCCGAGCTGCTCCATTCGTGAAAAGAGTTTTCCAACATCTTTTCAAAAACAATCTTATTTCCAGGAAAAGCCCCTTCAACCTTTCCTTTATACAGACTTATCATCATTGCAAATAAAACCTCCTAAAAACTCCAGCTCAATGTACTGTATAATTATTAATTTTGTAAAATTTATTTTAACATGAATTTCACAAATTTTTTACTGTTAATTTATATTTAACAGTTGTGATTATATCATCTTATCTAGAAATTTGTAAGCGATTTTTTTTTGACCTGTGAGCCCTCTTTATATATAATAGTTATATTAATTTTGTAGAAAGGTGGTAAGAGATGGACGCGGCTAAAAAATTGGAACTATTAAAAGAATTAAAAATGCAAAAAAATTTGGAGCTCGAAGCTATACAAAGCGAAATTCAAAGGCTGGAGAAGGAAGTGCTGTCGAAAACAAAAGAAAAAACAGAATTTCACCAAGATTTGGACGAGCTGCTAAAGGAAATCAAGGGATACCCTAGATTTTTTATAAATAGAAAGGGGCAGGTTTTCCACGAAGCCGGCATGGAGATGCCCATATCCCAAAAAGATTATGGGAATTTTGTGACTTTGTTTGATGAGAGTAACACCAAGGTTGAAGTTTCCATCACTAAGCTTGTTGCAAGCTCCTGGCTCACCGATGGAGATTTTTCTGTAGAAATAAAACATCTAGATGGCGATATATACAATGATCACGCTGATAATTTGAAGTTGAAATAATTACTGGTTGGATTTTTATGTATCTCTATTTTAAAAATTAAGCTGTGAAGTGGATTTAGTACAAGTATACTTAATTACCTATAGAAATAAGGCGCCGTTTTGCTATAGCAAAACGGCGCCTTATTTCTATAGGTTTTCAAGGAAATATTCTGGGATATCCAGATTTACATCTATTCCGTATTTTTCAATAACAACCCTGTGAGAGAAAAGGTGCATTACATCGCTGTTTTTATTACCGTACTTCATGTCACCGTGTATAGGGAGGCCTCTTTCTGCTAATTGCACTCTCAGCTGATGCGTCCTACCTGTACCAAGCTCAGCTTCTAAAATACAGCGTTTTTCCCCTCTTCTAACCACAGAAAAATAGCTTATACTCTCCTTGGCGCCCTCTTCGTATGAGTCTAACTCCACGACCCTTTCCTCAGTTTTTTTGAGATACGATACTATCTGAAACTCATCCTGTTTTGCCACTCCGTCAACTAATATGTAATAGTACTTGCCGACATTTCTATTTTTTATCTCTTCCGAGAGTTCTCTTACTGTGATTAAGTCTTTAGCCCCGATAATAAGTCCTGAGGTCGCCTTGTCTATCCTGTTTACAAAGGTAAAGTTCATATTTTGTGTGTAGGACTTAAGCATCTCGGAAAGGCCGTAGGAGTGTCCGCTCCCCTTATGCATAACTACGTTCGGCTCCTTGTTTAGTATAAGCAGCCTGTCATCTTCATATACAATAGCTTTTTTTATCGACAATTCTTCACTTTTGGAAAGCTCGACAAACTCTTTTTTTTTGCTAAGACCTTCCGCCTGGTAATATACCTTGACTAGGTCACCTTCTTGCAGCCTGTAATTCTGTTTTTGCTTTTTTCCGTTGACCTTTATGTTGCCCTTTCTTATAAGTTTGAAAATTTCACCTAGGTTCACGCCTTCATATTTTTTTCTGATAAATTTATCCAACCTGGTATCATGAAAATCCTTATCAATTTTAAATTCCACTCTATCACCTTTTATTATGTAATATTTTTTAAATTATTTTTTTGAAAGAAATGCCAAATCTAAACTATAGCCGGTAGAAGCGATAACTGCCTTTTATTTTCCGCAGCATTTTTTGTATTTTTTATCGCTGCCGCATGGACAAATGCTGTTCCTGCCTATTTTTCCATCTTTTTTTTGTGAACTGCTATCTGGATCAAGCCAGCCTTCATAATACCACACTCCATCTTTTTTCACGAATTTGCTGATTTCATGGTGTATGCACTCTTTTCCCTCACTACTATAGAAAGCTTTAAATTCAACTATTCCATATGAATCGGATTTACTTCCATATTTTGTGCCAAGAACAGTTAAACCTGACCACTGTGAACTCTTTGACCACTCCTCAATGAGCTTTTTTGACACCTCAGATCTTGTGTCCGGATGGTGGGTGCTATACACGAAATCTACATTGCATAGAGTATACGACGTGTATCTTGCCCTCATAAGTGATTCGGCTGTTTCGGGAATGAGTTCTCCTTTTATGTATGGACCACAGCAAGCTCCCAAGCTTTTCGCACTTCCGCAAGGACAGATATACATAAATGATTCCCCCTATAATACTTTTATTAAGGCATTATATCATGCTGATTGAGGTTTGTGCAAATCTTGTATAAGCACGGAAAGAAAATAAAAAATCCGGAGAAATTTCTCCGGATGAGTGCCTGTTAATATCCCAAAGAGTCCAATTCTGTCTCTATAGGGATGTCGTACTTGTTGCCTGTAAGTTTTTCATATATATCAGCATGTTCTTTGAGTATTTTAATAGCTAACTCTTTGTCTGGTTTTTTATCTTGAACTTCATTTTTTATAAATTCCAAGTGGTTTGAAAGCGTTTTTTGTCTGTCTAGAAGTTCTTTTTTTTCTCCAGTTACTTTTTTCATTCTAATCCCTCCTTCCTATATTTTTCAGGAAGCAAAAAACCAAAAGATAGACCAGAAGATTTATGACTATAACAAAAAAACCAAGCATGACCTGAATCTTTGGCGTAAGGCCAGCCGGGTAGATTACAGGGATTAGGTAGTGTTCTATAAAGTCCCCCGTATACTCGGTACGACCTTCGATTCTTCTAAGCCAGTTTTCCAAAGGAGTAAGCGGGCAGAAGAAATCCATAAACTCTACTAGGGCACCCCAAACAGCAGATGGCAGATGTATCAGAGCCCATCTTCTGTCGACAAGCAAAAGGAACCCCCCAAAAACAATAAAAATTATAAACATAAGGTGGAAAATTATAACAATATCTATTAAAAACCTATACACCATAAACACTGCCCCTCACTAACAGTATACTACTTTTAAGACTCAGAAGAATCCATGAAAATTTTATCGGTTTTCGCAGCCATTATAAAGTCGTTTGCATGTAGTCCCATAATTTTATGCGTCCACCAAGTCACAGTTACTTTTCCCCATTGTGTAAGTATCTCCGGATGATGACCTTCTTTTTCTGCTAGCTCCCCAACCTTATTTGTAAACTGTAAGGCTTCCATAAAATTTTTGAACTTAAATGTTTTTTTTAGGTGCTTGACTTCATCTACTATGATTATTTCCCAATAAGGGAGTTGCGACATGAATTCTTTGATCTCCTCATCTGTAGCCAGGGGAGCCCCTAGCCTGCAGACTTCACAAGTTCTAATACTTAAATCGCTCATTTAGATCCCCCTCTTTATATCTATTTTATGCTCCAATAAATAAACTAAATACATAAACTGACAACAAAAATACCAACTATAGTTTTTATACAACAAATTTTTAATAAATCCTATATTTAAATAAATTTATAGGAAAAACGGAATGAATGGCTAAAAGTATATTGAGTTGAATTCTATCAGGTTATGCAAATTTTTAAATTTTTGACTGGACAGAGATATTAATAAATTATGTACTGAACGAGCTAAAAAAAAGATGGGATTGAGGTAGAGTTAGCAGAGAGAAGATATGTGGATGCATAGCTTGTTATAAATTTTTTGAGAGATTGGATAAAACGTGTGCAGTAAAAGAGGATATAGCAAATTCATGCACAGAAAAAATGCTTGATGCTGACGATATAATACTGGGTTCACCGATATATTTTGCCGATGTGAGTACAGAATTAAAGACTTCGATAGACCGTGTAGATGGGGTGTTTATTGGGTGGCAAAGGTCAACGAAGACATGCTACAGCGCAAAGTAGGAGCTGCAGTAGTGTCAGTAAGAAGAGGTTGGGCGACCCATGTGTTCAACTCTATAAACTTTTTTTGGATTAATTATCTGATTAATTAAATGATAGTACCGGGATCAAGCTATTGGAATATTGGATTTGGATTGGGAAAGGTGTGGTAACAGAGGATGAAAAAGGAATAGAAATAATGATAACGCTAGGGTAAAATATGGCTTGGCTTTTAAAGAAGTTAAATAGATAAGTGCTAAAAATATGGGAAAGGTGAGTGTGCTATGGAAATTAAAAATATGCCTTTCTTTTGTTCGTGGAGCGGTGGTAAGGATTCTTGTCTTTCGCTTTATCATGCTATACGAAAAGGTGGTAAACCTAAAAAGTTAATCACAATGCTGACTATAAACGGAAAAAAAACCAGATCACATGGCCTTCCGATTGAGGTAATAATGGAGCAATCGAAGGCTCTTGGCATTCCTTTGGAAACTTGTTCGACATCTTGGGGAGAGTACGAGAAAAATTTTATTCACTTGATAAAAGGGATGAAGCATGAGGGGATTGATTTTGGAGTTTTTGGGGATATAGATATAGAAAAACACCGTGAATGGGTGGAGAGGGTTTGTCAGTTAGTTGAAACGGAGCCTTATTTGCCACTTTGGAAAAAGAAAAGGAGCAGCCTTGTGAAGGAGTTTATAGCTGCTGGTTTTAAGGCCAAGATAGTTGCAGTTAAGGACGACGTCCTAGATAGGAGCTTTCTTGGTAGAGAATTAGATCTTATCCTTATAGAGGAGTTCAGAAAAATTGGGATAGATGTATCTGGAGAAAACGGCGAATACCATACAGTTGTAACTAATGGGCCTATATTTTCAAAAGAGATAGAGCTCGTAGCAGGAGAAAAAGTATTCCATAATGGTTATTGGTTTTTAGATACTTTCCTGAAAAAGTGATATTAAAAAGCCCAGTGACAGAGGAATTTAGCGTGCAAGTAGGAAGTTTCCTTTTTGTTATATTAAGTGATAATTAAAGAAAATCCTGATCTAGTTGGATAAAGGTGATTAATTTGAAGGATAGTGACTGTGTCGATTTTTTGCAGTGGGCTCTTCCAAAATTGTATATGAGTTGGAAGGGATTCCGTAAGGTAAGGAAAAGAGTCTGTAAACGGATTCAAAAAAGGATGGATGAGCTGGAAATAAAGGAGATTGGATGTTATAAAAAGTATCTTGAAGAGAACGAGAAGGAATTGGGATTTTTTAGATTCCTGCTGTAGAATAAGTATATCAAGGTTTTACAGAGATAGAGGACTTTTTGATACAATTTCAACTGAACTTATTCCAGTTATAGTAGATAAAGCTTTGGAAAATAGGTGGAATCGGATTAATGTGTGGAGTGTGGGCTGTGCTTCCGGCGAGGAGCCATATACGATAAAAATCATATGGGAAGATGCTGTTCAAAAAAATAAAGTCGATTTGAATATAAGCATAACCGCTACCGACATAAACAGGATAGTTTTACGAAGAGCCTCTGATGGAAGCTACTCTAGATCAAGTTTTTGGGAACTTCCAGAAAAACTGTTCAAAAAGTATTTTTATAAAGAGGGGGAACTCTATAGTATAAAAAAAGAGTTAAAAGATGGAATAAACTTTTTGGAGCAGGATGTGAGGAAAGATATTCCCGATGGAGAGTTTCATGTTATCTTGTGTAGAAACCTTGTCTTTACATATTTTGATAAGCAGTTACAGATAAGAATATTAGCAGATCTAGAAAAGCACTTAGTTAAGGGAGGATTCCTTATAGTAGGTTGTCATGAGAAACTCCCTGAGGGAAAATTTGACTTAAAAAAAGTAGAAGCAAGCAAAATGATTTACTGCAAGACCACTTAAAAAAATTATTGTAGAATTATTAAAAATATTAGAAAATATAGACAAATTAAAAAAATTTTAAAAGAGAAATAGTAGCAAAAGATATGTGAATGAATCTAAGAATTTATTTTGTTGTTTAATAAAAAAGGTATTAAATCAATTGAAGTCATTAAGCAACTGTGAAGCCGCAGTGATTAGATTTCATAATAACAGGGTTTTCCATTGGAGAAAACATAGCTCGGCTACTTAATAAAGATTAATAGCTAAAAAATTATTAAAAACAGAGATTTTAAAAATAACAGTGGGTATAAAGTAGAGTATAGAATATTTTGAGATTTTCAGACTATGGCAGCTTATTAGATATCTGTATTCAAGAATACAGAGGTGATATGGAGGGAAAATTTGTCTGAAAGAACTGGTTGCTTACTTATTCACGGATTTGGAGGGAATGTCAGTGAAGTGGAATACCTGGGATCTTATATGGATTCTAAGAGTTATCTTGTAAAATGTAGCCACCTTAAGGGGCATACTGGCAGAAGAAAGGATATGGCAGGTGTAAGTCACGTAGATTGGGTAGCATCGGCTGAACAAGACCTTATCAGACTAATGGAGACCAGCGATAAGGTCTTCGTTGTAGGCTTTTCTATGGGCGGACTTGTGGGAGTAACCCTTTGTGAAAAGTACGGCATAGACGGCCTAGTTACCATAAATTCTCCGGTATACTGCTGGGACTTAAAAAATATATTTAGAAACATGTTTCTAGGGATGACGAATGGGGATTTCAGGGAGATAAAAAGATACTTTTTATCTTTTATGAGATACCCGCCATCCTCTGTATTTCACTTTCTTAAATTTATAAACATTACAAAACCCCGGCTGAAAAAAGTCCAGTGCCCCGCCTTGGTCTTACAGGCAAAAAATGACGACACGGTTAGGCGTAAAAGCGCTGAGTATATATTTAATGAGCTTGGATCAGATGATAAAAAGCTAAAGTATTATGAAACTGGGGGGCATGTAATACTTAAAAGTGTGGTAGCCGATGAAGTGAGTTGTGATATAGAAAAGTTCATATGCAGGGTGTTAGAAGAAGATGCAGAAAAAATTTTATCAAGGACACTGATAACAAATCAAAGTTTTCCTGATGAGTAAAACTGAAGTTTAAGAAAGTTGATTTTATAAAAAATTAGCTCTTTACTCTAGTTATGTCTATGAGTTACAATATATATTGTAGCAATAATATAATTTAACACTATAAATATTAGGAGTAGTAAAAATGACGGAAAATATAGATGAACTGAAGAAACTGCTTAAAATGGAAAAATTATCAAAAGAAATATTCATGGATTTAAATAACTTTATTGACCTGGATTCTTGTTTGAAAAACGTTGTAAAGCACTTGAAGAGTTTTACTGGATGTGAAGCTGTTGGAATCAGGCTACATGAAAAAGGTGACTACCCTTATTTCGTTACCGAAGGCTACGAAGAGCAGTTCATCCAAAAAGAGAATTTGTTGTGTAAGAGGGATGCCGAGCACAACAGGATACACTCTCATGCCGAGGACGGGTATATGCTGGAATGTATGTGCGGTAAGGTCATACGTGGAAATTTGGAAAATGCTTTGCCGTGTTATACTTACGGCGGAAGTTTTTGGACTGATAGCAGCAGTTTTTTATTGGCAAATCAGTTGAAAGGGTGCGCTGAGTATGGAGGCAGAAACTATTGCAACGCCTGGGGTTATGAAACTATGGTACTTATACCTATAAAGTTTGGGGGTAAGGGGCAGGGGCTTATACAGTTTAATGATAGAAGAAAGGGTATTTTTCCAAAGGAGCTAGTCGAGTATCTTGAGGTTATAGCTCTGCAGGTTGGGGTTGTGGTACAAAATTATCTTCACTACAAGGAACTAGGGGAAAGGTTATCAAAACTGGAGGAGACATCCATCACCGATCCTTTGACTGGAATATATAACAGGAGATATCTGTACGCTAGATTCAACGAAAGTTTAGATAGGTACAAGAGAAATAGAAAAACCAGTCTTGCAATTGTGGTAATAGACCTAGATAAATTCAAGCAGACGAATGATAAATATGGACACGCAATGGGCGATAAAATGCTCAAAGAGTTTGCTGGGATATTGGAGAGTAATATACGTTCGTATGACATTGCTTGCAGATATGGCGGTGACGAATTTGTATTGCTTTTAGATGAGGCGACTAATATCCAAGCTATGGAAATCATAAAAAGAATAGAGGTGGACTGCAAAACAAGGCCTGTTTTTCTAGAGGGAAATGAAGTGGGCATCCTATTTAGCTACGGAATAGCAGACACTTCTGAGTTTAAAAGCACAAATAATGTATCAGCAGAAAAGTTAATAAAAATAGCAGATGAAAAGATGCTTAAATGTAAGAAGGCCGAAACTTCAGGTGATTTAAGGAGAAAAGGCCATGTTAAAATGTGGTAAAGATCCATAGACAGGCAAAATTTCCAGCTTATTCCAACTTGATTTCATATCCGGCAATGGGCATTAACCTAATCCGAGTTGCTAGCAAGGATTACTGAATTTATCCATAAAATCTTTTTTGATCACAGAGTTTCACAGAGATTTTAAAAATGAGTTACACAGTGAGAATAGCCTAAAATAAAAATAATTTTTGTCACGAATCTTTATGAATTATTCAAAAGATTTGAGTAAGCATCTCTTATATTTAAACTCTTTTTTCTCTGTGTCCGAAATATCATTTTATTTGATGTTTTATTCGTGTCCATTCGTGCAATTCGCGACTAAAAAAATATAGAGTTAAAGTGATTTATAAATTCCGTGACTGTATATTTAGGTAAGAGGATGATTTATCTAATCCTTTATCAAGCTACTGCAGATAAAAATTCATAGGGAAGTAGCCATTTTTATGAGAGGCTAGAAAATTGAAAACGATAAAAAATGCTTGGGCTGTTATTTTTATTTTTTCATTTCCGAATAGATACTAGAAGAGATAAAAGAAAAGCAGAGTCTTGAGGTGGATGCCGTAGCCGGGGAGCTACAGGTAGCGGTAAATTACTACTTAAGAGTGTAGAAGATGCTCTTATAAAGGGTTTAATGGATTAGTTCTAGATACATCACCTGTGTTCAGGCGATGTATTTTTATTTAGTGGAAAAAAAACAAAAATTATAGTATAATAACTGGTATTTATTTTGAAATTTAGAGGTGCATGGATGGTAAAGATAGGAAAAAGACAAAAAATGAAGGTAAACAATATTGCTAGTATAGGAGTTTATCTCGATGCGGAAACAGGTGACAATGCGGACAACATTTTGCTGCCGAATAATGAAATAGAGGGTATGGAGATATGCGCAGGGGATTTTTTAGACGTTTTTATATATCGTGATTCAGAAGACAGGCTTATAGCAACTTTAAAAAATTCCTATGCAGTTATAGGTACATTAGCGAAGCTTGAGGTTGTGGATATAACTAAAATAGGGGCTTTTTTGGACTGGGGCCTACCAAAAGATCTTTTACTTCCAAAGGGCCAAGAAGAGGGGCCGCTTGAAGTAGGTAATAAGTATTTAGTAGGTTTGTACGAGGATAAAAAAGGCAGAATATCGGCCACCATGAAGATATATCAATTTCTCATGCCAAACAGCAAGTATGAAAAGAACGATGTGGTGTTAGGGACGGTTTACAGAATAGAGCCGAACATAGGTATCTTTGTTGCAGTTGACAACAGGTACTTTGGGCTGATACCGAAAAACGAATGTTTCAGGGAATACCAGGTTGGAGAAGAGATTGAAGCCAGGGTAATAAGGGTGAGGGAGGACGGGAAACTAGACCTCAGCCCTAGAAAGCTTTCCTATCTTCAAATAGATGATGATGCGCAGATAATCCTAGACAAGATGAAAGAGGGCGACGGGAAGCTCCAAGTCAACGACAAAAGTTCTCCTGAACTGATACAAAAAGCTTTTGGACTAAGTAAAAAAGCTTTTAAAAAAGCAGTTGGAAATTTACTTAAAAATGGGTATATAGAAAAAGATGGCATAGATTTCAAATTAAAGTAGTATACGTGTGCGCCGACAATTAACGGCGCTTTTTTATTTTCTTTAAAAAAAAGGTGCAATTTGCATTTTAAAACAAAAAAAATTATTATGTCAAAAGAGGGATTGTAAATAAATTATGGTATATAATATATAAAAGGAGCTGACAAAATCGAAATACAGAATAAGCAATGGATAAAATTACCATTTCGGTATCGAAGGAGGTAAATTATGAGGAGAAAGATATTGTTAATCTGTGTAATGGTTTTATTGGGGACGATTGCATTTGCAGGCGTTATGACACCGGAAAGGGAGTCGCTTAACTTTAAATTTGGTCTCAGCAAGGGGAACGCTGAAATAGAAGTAGAAGACTCTGATGAAGTAGGAGATCCTGAAGTTACAGTTGACTTGAGTAAATCGGTGAACATAGAGTACATAGCAAGTACTGCTTCGGGATTAGAATACGGTCTCGGTGTAGGGTTTACAGAAATTGATACAGGAGCTTTTATTCATGATGAATTTAAAGAAGCTATAAAACAAGAAGCTGGAGATATTTACTCTATACCTATGTATGTTTTGGCGAGGTTTAAATTTGATAATGAAAAAGATTGGAAACCATATGTATTTGGTAACCTAGGATTTGCTTATATCAATGAGGAAGTCGTAGATGCAGCTGAAACTGGAAATCAAGATATCGTGACAGATATAGGTGGGGAACTTTTTGCTGCTGTGGGTGTGGGTGCAGAATACAAAGAAAAACTTTCAGTAGAGTTCATGTTTAGTCAAACAACCATGGATATCAATAGAACAGCTCCCGACCCAGCTGAGGAGTTTGATGGAAATATAGATGTCCAACTCCTAACCCTTGCCGTAGGTTACAGATTGGATTTTTAACCTGAAGTTAGCTAATTTTAGACAGTTAAATTTAAAAAAAACAGAGCCCTGAGTATTCAGGGTTCTGTTTTTTTTGAAGCAATATTCAAATAATAATCAATTTTAAATTACCTTGTGAAAATTTTTATGATATAATATGAAATTATGTATAAAAACTGTGGAGGGAAAGCATTGGATAAAATAAAAAAAGATTTTCACTGCCATACCAATTGTTCTGACGGGCTGTTCTCCCCAAAAGAGCTGGTGGAGTACGCAAAGGCAAACGGGATAGGACAACTAAGCATAACGGATCATGATACTATATCTGGTCAATATGAGGCGCTTGAATGGAGCAAGGAAAATGGTATAACTTATATGCCTGGATTGGAGCTGACTTCAAGATACACCGGGAAGAATATACACCTTTTGTGCTACGGATTTGATATCGAAAAAGCGAATTCAAATAAAGAACTAGCAAAATACTTGGAAAAAACAAGACAATCGGACTTGAAATGGGTCTATGAAATTTGCGAAAAAAGTCAGAAGGACCCTATAAGTTTGACTTTAGATGGGATTGAGATAGAAATATCTATAACAAAAGAGGATTTCGACAGATATCCCGGCACTATTTTCACCTATTTTCACCATGCACAGCTACTTTCCGAAAAGTTTGGAGAGTTATCCCAAGAACTGGGTGGGATCCCGGCAAGGCACATCCTATACTCTTTTTTTGGCAAGATGGAAGAGGAGGTAAAATACGAAAGTTACG
This sequence comes from uncultured Ilyobacter sp., assembly GCA_963675185.2. Classification (GTDB taxonomy): domain Bacteria; phylum Fusobacteriota; class Fusobacteriia; order Fusobacteriales; family Fusobacteriaceae; genus Ilyobacter_A. The sequence goes on along the minus strand of CAXXOH010000003.1, from coordinate 9,238 downwards.
GGCCTGGATACCGGGAGCTGCACCGTGGTACCTATGAAAAATATGGACTAAATACGACTCCGGAAACATTTGAGTTGGAAAAAGACGGAATGAACTTGGAGGAAACAGATATAAACAGCCTGATAAAGCCTTACTGGTGGACCAAACGAGAAGGGGAACATTACCTAGGCATACATGAGGCTATTAAGCTGGTAAAAGAGATAGGAGGATGCCCTGTGGTGGCCCATCCAATTGAGCAGGGCTTGGTAGAGGAGGATTTGAGGTACCTTGCAGGAATTGGAGTGGAAGGGATAGAGGTTTTTACGTACAAGCAGGATGATGAGTGCGCAGAAATGTTAAGTAAACTTTGCAGTGAACTTAACATATTGGCAACAGGTGGCAGTGATTTTCATGATCCATATCATAGGTCTAAAGTTAGTCTTGGAAAGTACAGGAGCAGTAGAGAGATATCTGGTATAGATATGCAGGATTTTATAGACCGTGGATACAAGGTCTATTTTCCGGAAGATTAGTAAAAAATGTTTCCTTGACTTACTCAAATTTACATACTTAAAACAATATAAAAAATAGTGACAGTAAAAAAGAGGCATAACTGCCATACCTATCAAGCTAAGAAATTTTAGGAACCTAACTTTTATATAGTTAGGTTCCTATTTTAATTTTAAAGCTAAATTTTCAAACTACAAAAAACCACTTGCAAAAATGGCTAAAAAAGTTTATTCTATTATCAGTGGTGTTCTCGGTGATTATTTGCTGGGAACTTTTTTTATTTTAGAATCAATAATTTTTTTTAATTTTGAAGTCAAGCGCATGAAACGCTTTTTAGATTTCAAAGTTTCCATGAAATCAGTCAAAACCCCCAACGAGCTTTTTATTACTCGCCTTATACTCATTTCTTTTGAGTATCCTCCATTGATACCCTTTGTAATCTCCATTAAAAGAAGCATTCTAATTAAAGTGGCATATATGTGAGTCTCTATTCTTTCTACTTTCAAGTCTTTTAGTTTATCTAGTTTAAAATCAGATTTAAAAATTTTAAACAGCAATTCAATTTGCCATCTCAATTTATATATTTCGATGATTTCAGAAGGATTGAATCCCCAAAGATTAGTAATATATCCAGTAATTTCAGCAGAACTTCTTGCGTGCTTTGCGCAGTGCTCATTCCTTCTTTCTCTTTCTTCTATCTTTTGTACTTTTTTATTAGAAGTCTCTTTGTCCAATTTAGTTAGGATTACCCTAAAAGGCCTCTTGTCGTCATGGCTTCCGACTAGAAATTCATATTCTTGAGTCTCTCCTGCTTTTAGTTCTTTTCCCAACTCTCCAGCATTTGTTACCAAATACTTCGTCTTTTTTAGTAGTTTTCCCTTTGGTGAGTACTGAGGATTAGGGTTTAAAGCAAATAACCTTGTTCCGGCTTTCAAACGAGAAACAAAAGAGCTGTTTCTGCTTTCAATCTCATTGAAGTCATCAAATTTAAAGTACCCTAAATCTTTTAAAACTAAGGAATCTGTAACTAATTTATCGTAGACATATTTAGAAAAATTTTGCTCATTTTTAGTTCCCGTAGATAAAACAGTGTTCTTAAAAGAATAATCTAATAATTCAAGGAGAAGATTTATTTTTAAAACAGCAGGATTAGATTTGTTTGCACCTTTATACTTATTTTTTAATTTATTTGGCAATTTTATTTCAGTAGAGTCCATTAAAAAGATATTGCTGAAGCCATAATTTTTAAAGGCTTTAGACTTATTGGATATTTGTGTTTTACAAAGAGATAAGAAAATATTTTTAAGAAATTCTACAGAAGCCTCGCTAAACCTCTGATCAAGCGCTTGAGGAGAAATATTAATATTCTGCTTTAATAGAAGTTCAGCGCTTAATTTTTCCAAGGATGAAGTGCATAAATTATTGGAGCTGAAACAAGTTAAAGATATGAAGTTAAGAGGAGAAATTTTGCCGCTATTCCTAATTTTGAATTTAGAATACCTGGCAATTTGTTCAATATTTTTTTCCGAAAAGTAATTTAAAAATTTTGTTCTGATTTGTCTGTTTCCCAAAAGAAAAACCTCCTTCAAGTAGTCCTTGAAGAAGGTTTTAGCACAAATTCTATTAAATTCAAAGCTTAGCTTGATAGGTATGGCATAACTGCCTCTTTTTTATCTTTGAAATATATTTAAAATTTTATTTATTATAACAAAACAAATACTATGAATGGCCAAGACTGGAGATATACTTAATTTGGTCATCTTCTAGCAATATGGCCTCGTTATCTGACAGCCTTTTCAGATCCCATCCGGTTTCTTGCTCCAATCTTATAAGCTGTATATTGAGGTCTTCTACCCTTTCCGACATCCGTTCATAATGCGGGAAAATTTTAAACTCTGAAAAACCTAAGCCAGAAAAATCTTTCATCCCCATAAAGTTCATATCTTCAAAATTAACTATCTTGTTAAGTTCCGTTACGTAGCCGATAGTGTCCCCCAATACCATTGATCCGGCGCTAGCCCCGACTATAACTTTTTCCCTTGATGCCATTTTTTTTATAATTTTGTCGGCACCGCTTTTTTTCATGTGGTATAGCAGAAAAAAAGGATTGCCGCCGTTTAAAAATACAACATCATATTCCTCTAATTTATTTGCTTTCTCAAATTCTAGATCTATGTAATCAACGTTTTTAAAATTCATATCTTCAAACTTGCTCTTGGTATTGATTGCCAGGGAATCATTTTCCTTGTACTCCACCGATGCAGTGGTAATTATGCAGGCTTTTAAATTTTTCGGATCATCTCCTATCAACCTCAGAAACTCCTTCTCTATCTCGGAGTTTTTAATACCAAATGCTGTTAGAAATATTTTGCTCATAGCTCCCCCCTATATTGAAAAATACTTGCTAAACTGTGAAAATTATCGCTAGGTTATACTATTTATACTTATACGTACTTAGAATCCTTTACAGATATCGAAATTAAAAAGTTTTTCCGCCGATAATAGCGTATGAGACGGTAATTTTATAATTCCTAAAACAGGACAAAAGGAGATATAAAACTATCAATAAAATATATTACCACATATATTTGTAGAATAAAAAAATATAAAAAATTTAATTAAAATTCTGGTTTCGTGAATGTACCGATCTAAAGATCTATATTTTATTTGGCCTAGAAGTGTTAGGCAAAAGAGGAAATAAATAAAAAATTATTTGCATATTTAAAAAAAAGATAGTATAATTTTTGTAGTGCATTAATTCTAGCATCGGTGTTATGTTAATTTCTTGTCAGTAAATTTTTTTCATGATTTTGTAGTAGTTCGAATTGTGGATGAATTATTTTTGAAAGCAATTAAGTAGGTTTTCCATGCAGGATTAAGCGAAATGAATTTTTGGAGGTATAGGAAATGATTAAAGGAACTGTAAAATGGTTCAACGCTGAAAAAGGATTTGGATTTATTACTTCAGAAGAAGGAAATGACGTATTCGTTCACTTCTCTCAAATTAAAAAAGATGGATTCAAATCTTTAGAAGAGGGAGAACAAGTTGAATTTGAAATCGTAGATGGACAAAAAGGACCTCAAGCAGCTAACGTACAAGTTGTTGGGTAATCATAGATTTTGAACTTGTTTCTTAAAGCCTAGAGAAAATTTCTCTAGGCTTTTTTGTTTTTTGCAAAATAAATTTTAATAGTTTTTTCTGTGTGCCTCATGTTTTTTAGCTCTGCGAAACTCTGTGATCAAAAACTTTTGAAGATAAATCCGGTAATTCATGACAATTTTAAGTAGTAACTTGGATTAATTAATGAATTAAAAGCAGGAAATGGTTTAGAAGGAGAGAAAAATTAAGGATATGAATAAATTTTATAGATAGTAAAGGGTTTGATGGGAGAGTATAAAAAATGGGGAAAACACCTGACAATTCAAAAAATGAAAATTATATAAACTACAATAAAAAAGAGTTAGGTAAAAAATGGACCTATTTTTTTCTAGCACTTGCATTTATATTTACTTCATTTTTGTCATTGGTTTTTATATATCATATAGCCAGTGATAAAGAATCTTTTTTAAAATTGGAAATATTTCCTAAAAGTATTTTTTTAAAACTCGGGATTCTCTTGTTTTTTTATTTTATTTTAGATGGACTGCGTTTATTTTATATTCTGAAAACATTGAATATTAAAATTAATTTTAAATACATTATCAGGTTGGTTTTTATAAATATATTTGTATCAAATATCACACCATTTGCAACTGGGGGAGGCTTTTTACAGGTGTTTTTTTTAAACAAAAAAGGTGTCGCAATGGGATCTGCTACTGCTGCCGCCACAATAAGAACAACTTTGGCTATAATTTTTTTCTTTATAGCTACCCCTTTTATATTTTTATTCGAAAAGGAGCTTATAGATATATTTTCCAGAAAAAACTCATTTTTTATTATTTTGTTATTGGCCAGCATCTATGTTGTATTGTTTTATTTCATTTATAGGAGTTTTTATAACCCAAAAGTAATAAAAGGAATTGTATATAGAACTTTAAATTTTTTGGAAAAAAAGAAAATAATTCCAGAAAATAAAGTTAAAAAACTTAGAGTTTATTTTTTTAAGGAAATAGATAATTTTAGACAGAGTATAAGTTTATTTTTTAATGGTGACAAGACAAATGCTGGTCTGGCGATTATCTTTACACTGTTGTTCTTGTTTTCATTATTTATGTTTCCGGTATTAATTATAAGGGGATTAAATTACGATGTTCCTATTTTTTCAATAATATCGGCTCAAATACTTATAACTTTCATAACATATTTTGCCCCTACTCCTGGGGCAACTGGTATAGCAGAAGGGGGCTTCACGTTGGCGTTTTCTCAATTTGTACAAAAGAAAGATATAGTTTCAGTTATATTCGCATGGAGATTTTTCACTATATATGTAGGTTTTGTCATAGGCTTGATAATTTTTTATAAAGAGCTGATTAGGAGCAACAAGAGCTAAACAGAGTAAAAAATGATGTAATACTTGGGGGTAGGTCAGATGAAACGTAAATTGAAATTTTTGATGTTTGTTAATGTCATGATATTATCGATAGTTTTTATTTATAAATTGTATTTAATAAGTTCTGAAAAAGATTTTCAATCAATGAACATTAGTAATATAGAGTTGTTGGAGAGTACAAAAAAATATGAGCAGGGCTTTTCATTTGCTGTTTTGGGAAATATAAAAAATTCAATAAGCGTATTTGACAATGAAATAATACCTAAAATAAATGGTGATAAAGAGATAGATTTTGTAATCTCTACTGGTAATGCAGTTCTTGATGGGGCCGAGAATAAGTATAGGATGTTCCATAGAAGTGTAGATAATCTTAAGGTTCCCATAATAGTTGGGATTGGAGAAAATGAAATTTCGGATGAAGGAGCTATCAGATATTACAGACACTTCGGTCCTTTTTACTTTTCATTTGTAGCAGGGGACACATATTTTATTTTTCTAGATACAACTGAGAAATTATCAAAAAACGAACAAAGGGATTGGCTTTTAAAGGAGCTAGATAATGCTTCTAAATATAAATATAGGTTCGTTTTTATGAACAAGCCCCCTTTTATAATGGAAGAGAATTTTTTGTTTAGCTTAAGTGCCGATTATATCAAGGACGGAAATTACAGGGAATTTCTTACTGAAGTCTTGTCTAAATATAAGGTAACAGCGGTTTTTTCTTCTGGCGCAGAAACCTATGATAAAAGAGTGATTAAAAACATACCTTATTTTACAAGCGGTGGAGGCGGTGGAGGAATAGTTTTAAAAGGACCAGAAAGCATTCATCACTATCTGAAAGTAGGCGTGAAACCTGATGGCGTTAAGTACAGCGTTATAAGACAGGAAAATTTGCCTCGTTCAGGTATTTATTGGGCATTTAAAAATATGTTAATATATCTATACTCGCTTTTTTACGTCAACTTTTTAAACATGATCTTGGTTTTGGTTCTATTGATAACAGCAGTGACCGTAGCGTATCTTAAAGCTTCCAATGTGACTGGCTATTACAGAGATTTTGAAGCTGACTCAGAAGGTATTCTTGTAAAAGATAAATTGAGCATAGCCATGTTTACGAACGACTACTTGCCGTTTATAGGTGGAGTGCCGATTTCCATAAGGCGTCTCGCAGAGGGGCTCAGGAAAAGAGGACACACTGTATGTATTTTTGCCCCTAAATATCCAGAATCCGAAGAAAAAGAAGATGGCGTATTTCGTTGTAAACTGCTTGCCTATTATAAAACAAAAAAATTTAATTACCCAATTGTAAATATATTTTCAAGGAGCATTGAAAAAAAATTCTGCTCCGTGGATTTTGACGTAGTCCACGTACATCACCCGTTTTGGATGGGGAAGAAAGGGTTGAAACTTGGGGAGAAATACTCGTTGCCGGTTGTTTTGACCTATCACACCAGGTTTGAGGAGTATGCCAGCTACCTGCCGTTTTTTAAATTGATATTTAAAAACATAATATCTCACAGAGTGATAAAAAGATTTGCACAAAGGTGCGACTTGATATTCGCTCCAACAAACAGTGCCAAAGAATACCTTTCAAACATAGGTGTAAGCAGAAATAAGGTAGTTATGCCAACCGGGGTAGATATGTCTTGCTACGAGAACATAGGGGAAAACGAAATCTCTGAAATCAGAAGAAAGCATGGAGTAGAAGATGGGTTCTTACTCTGCAGTGTTTCCAGGCTCTCCAAAGAAAAAAATATATATTTTTTACTGGAGGGGATAAGGTATATAAAAGAAAATTCAGAGTTGCCTTTTAAGGTAGCTATCGTAGGTGATGGACCGGAAAGGGGGAGCATATTGGAGGCGATGAAAGAAAAGGGGATAGAAGATGTCGTTGAATTAGTTGGGTTGGTAGAAACAAGTCAGGTATGCAAATACTATATGGCATCAGACATCTTTATATTCAGTTCACAGTCTGAGACGCAGGGAATGGTTATATTAGAAGCTATGAGCGCAGGTTGCCCACCGGTAGCTATTCGAGCCAGTGGGATTGATGATATAGTTTATGATGAGGAGAATGGATTTAAGACAAAAGCAGACGTGAAAGAGTGGGCGGAAAAGGTTATATATCTTATGAAAAATACAGATAAACTAGATGAAATCAGCAAAAATGCCTATGAGTTTTCAAGAAAATTTACCAAAGAAGCTATCGCTGAAAGAATAGAGAGGGAGTACAAGAAAGCGATAAAACTTCAAGAAAGTTTTGTACAAAGTAAAATTCATAAAAATTAGAGAGGGGTAATGGCGATGAGAATACTTGGGTTACTTTTTGCTAAAATAATTGGTTTGGGATCCGCACTCTACATTAATATGGTCTTTCGGACAAGTAAAATAGAAAAAAAAGACCCCCACGGAATTTTAGAAAATCTAGGTAATGAACAGTATGTATTTGTGTTCTGGCACGGGGACAGTTACTGTATGTATCCCATACTAAAGAATAGGCCTTTGCTGATTATAACTACAGCTGATAGGAGAGGGGACTACATCTCGGAAATATCAAAACATTTCGGATATGTTCCTATAAGAATACCAGATAAAGCAACAGGAGGAAAATCACTAGCAAAAATAAAAGACAATGTCGATAGTCACCCGGAATCTAGTATAGGGATAACTCTTGACGGACCACTTGGACCTTACCATGAGCCAAAGGAATTTCCTTTTATTGCAGCAGTGCTTACTGGGAAAAGAGTATTGCCCATAACGGTGAAAGTTAGCAGAAAAATTCAGTTAAATAAGCGTTGGGATAAATACAGTATCCCGCTACCTTTTGGCGAAATAAAATTGAGGATACACGAACCTCTAGAAGTAACAAAAGATGACAGGAAAAATGATTTTTCAAAAGTAAAGGAAGAAGTTCTAAAAGAAATGGATACAGGATTTTGATTGAAAGAGGAAAAATATTTAATAAAAAATAAAAATATTCTATAAGTTACTAGAAAATTCAACGAGTACTTGAAAGGATTAAAGTTTTAACTTTAATCCTTTATTTTTGTGTTTTATACACTATACTTAATCTAAGTTGCTATTCATATTTAAATTACTCGACTTGTGCAAATTTTTAAATCTAAATTGTTCAATATCTAATTTTTGGCGAATTCAAACTGAGAACCCTAAATAATCAAGGACTTTTTCCTCTGAATGGGTCTCTTCGTGTAATTCAATAATTAATTTTACCAATTTTGTGTTGCTGATTTTTATGAAATACTTTATTGTATCACCTAATGTATCTAATTTTAATTTGGCTTTAAATTTAATATTACATAAGAACACATAAGCTGTATATACTAACCGCCAAAATCTTTTGATACCTTTAAGAGACCTCATTTCACAGTGATCCAATCCAAGATTTTCTTTTTGGTTCCTGTAGTTTGTCTCTATCTCCCAACGGTTTCCATAGTAAGAAATGATTTCTTTATCTGAAAGGGAAACATCTGTTGATATTATGTGTTTAGGTGATTTTTCTGGATTGAACTCATCTATCCAGCTAAGCACAACTACACAATTTTCTATACCCTTTATAGGTCCTTCATACCTGTAAGTATAGAATCTGCGACCATTAACCTTGAAAGTTTTTAGATGTTTGGGGTTTATCTGCGCTCTGAAATCAGATAGTTTTATACGGATTCCTTGTGAATAAATAATTCTATTAGATCTTAGAGCTCCTATTACTTGATACCCTTTTGATTGGAGTTGATTTATGAATTTGTCTGAAATATACCAAGAATCCGCCAATACATACGTTGGTTTTTCTAATTGTAGTGTATTGTCTTCAAGAAGAGATATGGCTATTTCGTGCTTAGTTTTGAACATGTTTTGTTCGCCATCGCATAATTCTTCTTTCAGATAAACATCAAAATCAAGCGGATAAGAAATACCGCCATTTTTAATGAAGGCACTTACAATACAGTGAGCCCACTCGCTTTTTTGGGTTACATGTGAGCGAATAAATCCCATACCTTCAATTTTTTTAGAGTTTGAAGATTTTGTAATAAGAGTGTCATCTATAGAGATGAAAATTGGTTCTGAATTTTTATGTGTTTCCGATTTTATGACATCATATACAAAATTTTTCAAAGAGTTTCTGAGTTTTTTCTTCATCCCAAGGTGAGTTATTGAGGAAACGAGTTGTACAGCTCCTGTTCTTAGAATTAAGAGTAAATCTATTTAAATTTGAAATATTCTTTTTTCCTTGTACGCCGATG
>CAXXOH010000002.1:0-666684 GCA_963675185.2 uncultured Ilyobacter sp. | reverse complement strand
TTTGTCAAAATTCTTATATTCCGCCTTGTATACCCCATCTTTTAAATCAGAAGACAGGGAGAAAGTGGATAAGCCCGCTAGGATTAAACCTATGGCAATGAGTTTTAAAATCTTTCTCAAAACAATTCCTCCTTTAAATAATAATTAATCTATGATACCATTATATATGTTATCATTCATGGCGAATAAAATCAATCCATAATTTACCTGTCAGAGCTGTTTTTAGAGATTAAATGTGGATAATTAAAACTATGGATTTTTACATTTGACATGAGATTAACAATTTTGAATGTTGTATGAAGAACGATTTTCTTGACAAAAAAGCATAAATGTGTTAAAGTGAAAGTCGATGCCGCATAAAATGGGTCTTCAGCAACCCTTTTTAGCGAGATTTTATAGGAGGTGTTTCGATGTACGCAGTAATTAAAACTGGAGGTAAACAGTACAAAGTAACAGAAGGAGCCAAAGTAAGAGTAGAGAAACTAAATGCTGAAGTTGACACAGAAGTAACATTAGAAGATGTGCTATTAGTAGCTAAAGACGGAGAAGTTAAAGTAGGAAAACCGTTAGTAGAGGGTGCTAAAGTTGTAGCAACCGTAGTAGCGCAAGGAAAAGCTAAAAAAGTGATTAACTTCAAATACAAGCCAAAAACTGGATTCCACAAGAAAAAAGGACACAGACAACTTTTTACTGAATTACAAATCAAATCTATCGAAGCGTAATGACTACGTTTACGATAATCAGGGAATCTGGAAAGATTGTCAAATTTTATGGGCACGGACATTCTGAGTATGCAAATCATGGTGAAGATATCGTCTGTGCTGCAATTTCAGCAGCAAGCCAGCAGGCTGCTCTCGGAGTTTTGGAATATCTGAAGGTTCCTGCTCGAGTTTCTGTAAATGAAGAGGACGGCTTCTTGATGCTAGATCTTTGTCAAGTTGGCAACGGTACGGACATCACAAAGCAGGAGCTCAAGGAATTGGTGTATTCAAAGAGAAATGAGTTGGATACCTTGCTTGAAAGCATGGTGCTAATGCTAAGGCAGATAAAAAGCGAGTATCCAAAATATTTAGAAGTCATTGAAAAGGAGGACTAGCCAAATGTTTAAAATAAATTTACAATTATTCGCAAAGAAAAAAGGTCAAAGTGCCACTAAGAATGGAAGGGACTCAAATCCTAACTACCTTGGAGTTAAAAAATACGATGGTGAAGTTGTAAAAGCTGGGAACATCATTGTAAGACAAAGAGGAAACAAATTCTACCCAGGAACAAACATGGGACAAGGTAAAGACCATACACTATTTGCTCTAACAGACGGATATGTAAAGTTCGAAAGACTTGGAAGAGACAAAAAGCAAGTATCTGTATATCCTTCAAAATAATCAAATCCCAGCAGATGCTGGGATTTTTTTTTGAACAGAAGAGCAAGCGGAATGCTCTGAGCTAACGCTACTTGTAATTTGTGTTGGTTTTGAGGAGGCTGTTTGAGAAAGATTAATTATTTAGAAATAGGAGGAGAATAATTTGTTTATAGATGAGGCGATTATAACCGTCAAAGCCGGAGACGGTGGAGATGGAGCGGCTACCTTTAGAAGAGAAAAACATGTACAGTTTGGTGGCCCTGACGGTGGAGATGGTGGAAAAGGAGGATCTATCATATTCATTGCAGACAACAATATAAATACTCTTGTGGATTTCAAGTACAAGAAGATGTTCAAGGCTGGCAACGGTGGCAACGGTGCCAAGAAAAGAATGCACGGGAAAAACGGGGAAGACCTGATATTGAAGGTCCCGGTAGGTACCCAGGTAAGGGATTCGGATACAAATAAACTGCTTATAGACTTGAACCACAATGGTGAAACTAGAATTTTATTAAATGGTGGAAGGGGAGGACATGGAAACATTCACTTCAAAAGTTCCACAAGGAGAACCCCTAAGATAGCGGGTAAAGGTAAAGACGGTAAGGAAATAAAGGTAAAGCTAGAACTTAAACTTCTTGCCGATGTGGCCCTTGTAGGGTACCCTAGCGTGGGAAAATCGAGTTTTATAAATAAGGTTTCTTCGGCAAAATCCAAAGTGGCAAGCTATCACTTTACTACTCTTAACCCTAAATTGGGCGTAGTGAGAATCGGAGAGGGGAAATCATTCTTGATAGCAGATATACCGGGACTTATTGAGGGCGCCCATGAAGGGATTGGCTTAGGAGATAGGTTCTTGAAGCATATAGAGAGATGCAAGATGATATACCATATTGTAGATATATCAGGGATAGAGGGCAGAGAGCCCATAGATGACTACGAAAAAATAAACCATGAGCTTAAAAAGTTCAGTGAAAAACTTTCGGGTAAAAAACAGATAGTTCTAGCAAATAAGATGGACCTCTTGTATGACATGGAAAAATACGAGGAGTTTAAAGCTTATTTGGAGGAAAAAGGGATAGAAGTTTACCCTGTTTCTGTTATACTAGGTGAAGGGTTAAACGAGGTGCTCTACAAGACTTATGAGATGCTAGGTACCATAGAAAGGGAGGAACTGGAAGAGGAAAGCGACATAAATGAGGTAATAAAACAAAGGGAAGGTGACAGAGAAAACTGGGAGATAACAGTGGACGAAGAAGGGGTCTATGATGTACAGGGTAAAATAGTAGACAACGTTTTGGATACCTATGTTTTTGCCGGTGATGATTCTTTGATAAACTTCCTACATGTGCTTAAAAACCTAGGTCTTGAGGATGAACTTAGAAAAGCTGGGGTAGAAGACGGGGATACCATCAGAATAGAGAATATAGAGTTTGAATTCGTTGAATAAAAAGGAGTGAAAACTCCTTTTTTTAAAATATAGTCTTAGTAATTGGGAGGAAAAATGTTTTTTATAGGGATATTCGGTATCAGCGACAGGAAAAAAAATCTTGGAGATATAGAGTTTAAGTGTACGGGATGCCTGAGTAAAAAAGCTAAATTCATAGAGGTGGCAATGAGTTTTCAGTTTTTTTTCATACCGGTATTCTCGTGGAACAAGAGGCATCTTGTGATATGCGAGGTGTGCGGTAGCACCTACCAGCTAAAAGAGAGCAGCGTGAAGAAGGTGGTTTCTGAAAAAATGGCCGAGTATGCTGATGTAATGACAGTCGTCTACGAAAATAAGGTGTGCCCAGAATGCGGAAACCCACTTTATCATACTGATTATAAGTACTGTCCTAGATGCGGCAAAAAACTTTAGGAGGTGTCAGATACCTATGAAAGGAATTGTAATAGCCGGACCTACAGGCGTAGGTAAAACATCGCTATCCATAAAAATTGCAAAAAAACTGGATGCTGTTATAATCTCAGCAGATTCCATGCAGGTGTATAAATACCTTGATATAGGCACAGCTAAGATAAAAGAAGCTGAGATGGACGGGGTGCCACATTATCTCTTAGACGTTGTGGAGCCGGATCACAAATACAGTGTAGGGGAATACCAGAAGGAAGTGGACAAACTTCTGCAACAGCTTGAAAAAGAAGGGAAAAATGTTTTACTTGTTGGCGGTACGGGTCTTTATATAGATTCGGTGGTAAGCGGGCTGGCAGATCTACCTGAAGCAGACCTGAAGGTAAGGGAGGAGCTGTCCAAGTTCTCCTCGGAGGGACTTTATAAAAAGCTGCAGGAGGTAGACCCTGAAGCAGCTGAGCGCATACACCCAAACAATAGGATAAGAGTGGAGAGGGCTCTGGAAGTTTTTATGCTGAAAAACGAAAAATTTTCGACTTTGACAGCAAAAAACAACAAGAATAATAACTATCAGTTCTACAAAATAGGTCTGGAAAGGGATAGAGCGCACCTTTATGAAAGGATAAACAAAAGGGTAGATCTGATGTTTGAAGAGGGGCTAGTTGAGGAAGCCAAATGGGTGTATGAAAATTACAGGGACGGTATAGAGAAGATACGCGCCATAGGGTACAAGGAACTTTTTGAATATTTTGATGGAAAATTGACCATGGAAGAGGCCAAAGAGAGGATGAAAAGGGACTCTAGAAGATATGCGAAAAGGCAGTTCACTTGGTTCAAACGGGACGTGGAAATTAGATGGTTCAACCTCGATGAAACATCGGAAGAAGAGATTGTTTCACAGGTGTTAAATGAAATAAAACTATAGCTTGATAATTTCTTTTTTGTGTGTTAAAATTAATCGTAGGGGGTCAAATGCTGAAAAAATTTTCAATATCAGTATTATTGTTAATTTTTTGTTTTTCATGTGTTAAGTTGCCAAAAACAACAGAAAAAAAGACAACAGAAATCAACAAAATTTTGGAATTATACGACAACTGGGAGCTAGAACAGGCGCAGGGTCTTCTTGAAAACATTTCAGCCAAATCAGGGGTAGACGAGAGTAGATTGTCTATTTTGATAGAAGAGAGAAAAAAAAATAAAAAAGAATTGGAACTCCTCTTGCTTGACCTAAAAGGGGCACTTTATAATAGAGACTATGAAAAGATTAAGGGATATATATCTGAGAGTATGATAAATATGATAAAATTAGAAAAAGTAAAAGAAGTAGATCTTACTGGGACAGATATATATTTTTCTAAAATCAGATACTACAAAAATAGTGCCAATACAGTAATGCTAATTAACTTTTATGAAGATACCAGTTATATAGATTTGCAATTTCAGCTTAAAAACGGTCTATGGAAACTGGCATCATTCGGTGAAAGAAGGTGACAATTTTTGGAAAAGTATAAAATTAGTCTGATGGTGCCATCTTCTTTGGAAAATTTAGCTCTTTTAAGAGCCCTTGTAAAAACGTATCTCTTGTCTGAAAATGTCTGTGAAAAAGAGATATTTCAGCTGCTTTTGGTGGTAGACGAGCTAGCGACAAACGCGGTAGAACACGGGTACAAATATGACGAGAAAAACAGAATAAAGGTTTCTCTAGACATAAGAGAAGGGGTTGCTTATATAAGTGTTGAAGACTTCGGAGTGGGGTTTAAAAAAGAAGGTCGTAGTAAAGAGGAAGGTGGAATGGGCCTCGTTATAGTTCGCAACATAGTTGACAGTTTTGAGATTCTAGAAAAAGAAGTTGGAACAAAAATAAGAGTATCAAAAGTTTTTAAGGAGGCTGACTAAGGGTATGATGTCAAATTTCGAAATTTCTGAAAAAGAGGTAAACGGAATAGTAGTTGTTAAGGTAGTAGGAGAATTAGATGCTCTTGTAGCACCTAAACTTAAAGAGAGATTAAACAAGTTAATTGAAAACGAAAAAAATAACTTCATAATTGACTTTAGCGAATTGGTACATATAAACAGTTTGGCTATGGGTATTTTGAGGGGGAAATTAAGAGAAGCTAGAGAGATAGGTGGAGACATCAAGTTGATAAACCTAAATGACCACATCAAAACTATATTTGAGATGGTTGGACTTGATGAAATATTTGAAATCTACAGTTCTGAGCAAGAGGCGTTAGAAAAATTTTAATAGTGAGAACTTAGGTGGTTCCTCATGCTACTGGAGTTTTACTCACGGAAGAGGGGATAATGGCGATGAATATAGTTATACTAATCTCTTCTTTAATCGTTGCGGCCGGAGCAGTCATAGCAGTGGTATTAAAGAAGACGAGTTTAGAAAAGGCGATAGGTGAGCTAAATTCTTTAGAAGATAAAATAAAAAAGTCTGAAGAGGAAGCTCAAAAAATACTTGAGAACGTAGAAAAAGAAGCGTCTGCAAGGAAAAAAGAAATTGAAATCAAGGCAAAAGAAAATGCTTACAAACTAAAAGAGGAAGCCGAAAAAGAGATAAAGGCATCTAAAGTAGAGATATACAATAAAGAGCAAAGACTTACTAAAAAAGAAGAAAGTCTTGACATTAAGTTAGAGAGAATAGAAGAACAAAAAAGAAAGCTCGAGAAAAAAGAGAGAAATCTCGAGGTACAGGAAAAATCTATAGACGACCTGAAACTTCAGCAGGAAGCCGAGCTCGAAAGAATTTCAGGGCTTAGCAAAACTGATGCAAAGGATATGTTACTGACAAAATTAAAGGATGAATTGACGCATGAAACAGCTATAAAGATAAGAGAGTTCGAAAATAAGATGGACGAAGAGAAGGAGAGAATCTCTAAGAGGATACTTTCCACAGCCATAAATAAATCTGCCTCTGAATACGTAGTTGAGTCCACCATATCTGTCGTTCAGCTCCCTAACGATGAGATGAAGGGAAGAATCATAGGTAGAGAGGGTAGAAACATAAGGGCAATAGAATCTATGACAGGGGTAGACGTTATAATTGACGATACGCCTGAAGCTGTTGTTCTTTCTAGCTTTGATTCTGTTAGAAGAGAGGTGGCTAGAATTGCCATTGAAAAGCTAGTAACAGATGGAAGAATACATCCTGCCAAGATAGAGGAATCTGTAAATAAAGCTCAAAAAGAAGTAAACAAGGCCATAATAGAGGCTGGAGAGCATGCACTGCTAGAGCTTGGCGTAACAGGAATGCACCAAGAGGTCGTAAAAACCCTAGGTAAACTTAGGTATAGGACAAGTTACGGTCAAAACGTGCTTACACACTCAATAGAAGTTGGGAAACTAGCTTCGACCCTTGCTGCTGAAATAGGCGGAGATGCTGTACTGGCGAAAAGAGCAGGTCTGCTTCACGACGTAGGTAAGGCATTAGACCACGATATCGAAGGATCTCACGCCATAATAGGGGCGGAGTTTTTGAGAAAATTCGGTGAGAAAGAAAATGTAATAAACGCCGTAGCGGCACACCACTGCGAGGCTGAATTTGGAAGTGTGGAAGCGGTATTGGTTCAAGCATCAGATGCCATATCTGCATCTAGACCTGGTGCTAGAAGAGAGACACTTTCCACTTACATAAAAAGGCTGGAAAGCTTGGAAGGAATCGCAAACTCATTTGAAGGCGTAGAATCTTCTTATGCGATACAAGCTGGAAGGGAAGTAAGGATAATAGTAAATCCTGATGAGATGAACGACGATCAGGCTACCAAAATGTCTAGAGATATTGCAAACAAGGTAGAGGAAACAATGCAGTATCCAGGTCAGATAAAGGTAACTGTTATCAGGGAAACCAGATCAGTTGAATATGCAAAATAATAACTATAGGACGGCTCGTTAGCCGTCCTTTTTGTCGCATAAAATGTTTTCAAAATGCTTAAATTATGTTAAAATATAAAGGCTTAATTTGAAAATCAATACAGAAAAGAGGATATAGATGAAAGTTTTGATAATAGGAGACGTGGTTGGTAAACCAGGGAGAGTCATACTAAATGAATATTTAGAGAGAAGATCCGCAGAGTATGACTTTGTAATTGTCAACGGAGAAAATGCAGCAGGTGGATTCGGGCTGACCGAAAAAATCTCTGAAGTATTTTTTGGCATGGGTGTTGACATGATAACAACAGGTAACCACGTTTGGGATAAAAAAGAGATGTATGAATACCTACAAAAAACTGATAAGGTGATAAGACCCCTAAATTACCCTAAAGGGGTGCCTGGAGTAGGATACACCATACTTACAGCTGGGAATGGTGAAAAAGTCGCGGTAGTGAATCTGCTTGGCAGGGTGTTTATGCCGCAAGTGGACTGCCCTTTTCAGAGGTTTGATGAAATACTGGAAGAAGTGAGAAAAGAGACAAGAAACATTATAGTGGATTTCCACGCAGAAGCAAGTTCGGAAAAAATGGCCATGGGATGGTATCTAGACGGGAGAGTTTCAATTGTATTCGGAACCCACACCCATATACAGACGTCAGACAGCAGGATACTGCATAAAGGGACAGGCTATATAACAGATATCGGAATGACAGGAGCTCATGACGGGATAATTGGGATGACAGTAGGATCTGTTCTACCAAAATTTTTGACGGGGCTACCTTCTAGGTTTGAAGTTTGCGAGGACAACATAAGGCTTAACGGGCTTGAAATTGAGCTTGATACCGATGGCACTTGTATTAGCGTAGAGCGTATAGATGTTTCTATGGAAGAACTGGATTTTATGTAAAAATTATAGTTGAGGGTGAAAATTTATGAATATTTTAATTTCAAATGACGATGGGATATACGCAAAGGGCATCAAAGTGTTGGTGGAGAACTTAAAGGAAAAAGGGCATGCGGTATATGTTGTCGCTCCGTTAGAAGAGCAAAGCGGTACGGGTCACGGTGTGACTCTGCATACACCTCTCAGGGTTTCTAAGGCCTATAGGGATGACGGGTTTTTCGGTTACTCTGTAAATGGTAAGCCTGCCGACTGTGTTAAGGTAGCGTGCAACTACATATATAAAGACGTGGAGTTTGATTTTCTGATTGCAGGGATAAACAGAGGAGCCAATCTAGGTACAGATCTATTTTATTCAGGGACGTTTTCGGCTGCTGCAGAGGGAGCCCTTTTGGGGTTGAGATCTATAGCGATATCATTAACCGATCCAAACGACGATCCTTATTACGAAACCGCTGCAAAATTTATGATAGACTATCTAGAGAAAATAAAACACGTGGAGTTTCCCAGGGATTCCCTCATAAACATAAATGTACCAAACTTGGATTGGGAACATATAAAGGGGTACAAGTACAGTGTACAGGGGGATAGGAGATTTAAGGATAGTCTAGTTGAAAGAGTGGATACCCAAGGCAATATCTACTATTGGCTGGGTGGAAAAGCCGATGATACTGATGAGCTCGAATATTCGGATTTAAATGTTGTTAAAGAAAAGTACATATCCGTTACACCTGTAAAATTAAGCTTTACCTGTGAGCAGTTTAAAAAGATATTGGAAGAAAACGATAATTAGGAGGAGTATATGAAGCTAGTCGAGGCAAAAATCATATTTGATGCTGAAGACATAAAAAAAGCCCAGGATGACATAGCCAACCAGTTTTATGAGTTTGGCGTGCAGGGGTTAAAGATTGAGGAACCAACCGAGCAGAATGCATTGGATTACTATAAAGATGAAAAACAATTTTTGACTAAAGACTATGCTATATCGGCATACTTTCCAGACAACATCTACGCAGACAAGAAAAAACAGCTTTTTAGAGACACGTTTCATGAAAAATTTGGCAGCCGTGAAGATATAGTCTATACACTGGATTTTTATGAACTAGACGATGAGGACTACCAAAATTCTTGGAAAAAATACCTACATCCGGAAAAGGTTGGCGAAAGGTTTGTGGTAAAGCCGACTTGGAGAAATTACGAGGCAGAAGAGGGAGAAATTGTAATAGAGTTAGACCCGGGCAGAGCTTTTGGTACCGGATCCCATCCAACGACCTCTCTGTGCATGAGAATGATGGAAAAGTATGTGCAAAAAAGTGAAAGCCTCATAGATGTAGGGACTGGATCCGGGATACTAATGGTAGCTGCTGAAAAACTTGGAGTCGAGGAGATATGGGGAGTCGACATAGACGAGATGGCGGTAGAGGTAGCCATGGAAAATCTAGAACTAAACAGTGTTAATATGGAAAAGGTGAAAGTCTTAAAAGGTGACCTTGTAAAAGTGGTGGACGGGAAAAAATTTGATGTGCTGGTGGCTAATATTTTAGCTGATGTAATACTGATCCTTCTGGATGATGTGGCGAAGGTTGTCAAAACTGGAGGATTGGCCATATTCTCTGGGATAATAGAGGACAAAAGATGGCTTGTGGAGAAAAAAATAGAGGAGTTAGGCTTCGACATAGTAGAGGTAATGCAGGAAGGGGAATGGTGTTCTCTAACTGTAAGAGTATAAACGGGATACATAAAAGCTAAAGGAGTTGTGGTAATTGGAAAAGTTTGTAGTCGCAGTAGACGGGCCGGCTGGCAGCGGGAAGAGCACTATTTCAAAAATAATAGCGAAAAGATACGGACTCACATATTTGGATACTGGAGCTATGTATAGGATGGTCGCCCTTAAAGTTCTTAAAGAAGGTGCCGACTTAGAAAGTGCAGAAAGTATGGAGAGAGTTCTTTCTGAATCTAGGATAGATATAGATGGAGAAAAGTTTTTTTTAGATGGAAAAGATGTAAGTGCAGACATAAGGAGTAGGGAAGTGACAGCTATAGTTTCACAGGTGGCGGCGGTTAAAGCTGTTAGAGAGAAGCTTGTTGAAATGCAGAGGAAAATAGGGCAGGGGAAAAGGGTCATACTTGATGGGAGAGACATAGGCACGGTTGTGTTTCCAAATGCAGACTTAAAGATATTTTTGGTGGCAAGCCCGGAAGAAAGAGCAAATAGGAGGCTAAAAGATTACGAATCTAAAGGTCAGAAGGCAGAATTTGACAGTGTGCTTGAGGAGATAAAAAAGAGGGATAAAATTGATTCCACCAGAAAGGAAAGCCCGCTTAAAATGGCTACCGATGCCGTGGAGTTGGATACCAGCGGAATGACCATTGAAGAGGTATGCGGCGAGATATCAAAAATGGTTGAAAGTAGAATATAGGGGTGGCGTAGATCTATGGATAAAAAGGTAAAGATAGCAATCTGGATTGGAGTATTTTTACTGCTTCTACTGGCATTTAGAGGGTGCAGGTACATAACAGAAAAAGGGGTACCTATACAGGAGAAAAAATTAGGTAAAAAAGATGTCGCGCCGGTAGAAGATACTTCTGATGCAGAGCTTGCTTCCATGAGGAAGAGAATAGAGAGTTTTTTAAAGGAAAACAAAAGTGAATATAAGTTAAAAGAGAGTCCTCTTGAGTACCAGTTAAAACTGGAAGAGGGTAAAAAGTTAAACATATCCTCAGAAATTTTCAGCAAGGAGTCTCTTAAAAAAGGGAATGAAGAGTACATAAATTTTAAAGATATGGAAGAAAACATTGTGCTCACGGTTAAAATTACTTACTTCACACCAGTAAAGCTGGCGATACTGATAGACGATGTTGGAATGAATACCTCAATAGCGCAGGAATTTTTGAAAACAGGCATGGAAATGAGTTTTGCCGTGTTGCCGTTTCTGCCAAAAAGTAAGGAGTCCAACGAGTTATTAAGAAAAAATGGATATTTGACAATACTGCATATGCCTATGGCTGGCTCAAATGAAAGGTTGAATTCTAAAACTCCAGGGCTTATCTCAACCGATATGAAGAAAGAAATCATATATGACATGTTTGATGCAGCAATTGAAGATGTGGGCAAGGTGGAGGGGTTTAATAACCACATGGGGTCTATTTTCACGTCAGACGAGGCTAAGATGAGCGAGCTGTTGAGATATGCCTCTGATAAAAGACTTTTTTATGTCGACAGCAAGACAAGCATCAACAATATGGGATATGGAATAGCCAAAAAATACGGGATAAAAACCTACTACTGCTCCAACTTTTTAGACAACGACAAGGATGTAGAAAAGATAAAGGATGAGATAAAGTTTTCCGTAAAGTTAGCCAAAACTAAGGGAAAGGCACTTGTGATAGGTCATTACCACAAGAATATGGCCAAGGCTTTGCTCGAGATGAAAGACTACCTGTCAAGGGAAGGCATAAAACTTGTAAGTGTAAAAGAGGTTCTGGAGTAGCTGTGATATCCCGATTCCACGGGATATTTTTATGCATAAATGAGGAGGAAGAAATTTGGTCTACAACATCTTGAGAGTGGCACTATACCCATTTTTGTTCATAGCAGCATTGTTTAAGCCGTCTTTTAGGCAATTTGTGGTTAAGAGACTTTTTCAAAAACTAGAGATTGAAAAAGGCAAGGAGTACATATGGGTTCACTGTGCCTCTGTTGGGGAGGTAAACTTGTCTGAACCTGTTGTAAAAAAGATAACAGAGAAGACGGACTACAAGGTGCTCTTGACTATGATGACAGATACCGGCATGGAGACTGCCTCGAAAAAATACTCTGGAACCCCACGAGTGGATATCCTGTATTTCCCCCTAGATGATTTTTTTGTCATAAGAAAGATTTTGAAAAAAGTAAAGCTTAGGGAACTGGTAATAGTTGAAACTGAGATCTGGCCAAACCTAATAAATCAGTGCAGCAGGCAGGCTCCTGTAGTAGTCATAAACGGCAGGATATCGGATAAATCTTTGGAGTCGTACAAAAAAATTACCTGGTACTTGAGAAGGCTTTTTAAAAAGGTAAACTTTTTTATTATGCAGAGTGAGCTGGATAAACAAAGAATAATTCAGCTAGGGGCTGAAGAATCCAGTGTGAAAAACTATGGGAACCTAAAGTTTGACATAAAGCTCCCGGATTATAGTGAGGCAGAGTTGTATGAACTAAAAAAACGCTTGTCAGCTGGAGAAAGAAGAGTTTTTGTAGCTGGAAGTACAAGGATCGGAGAAGAGGAAAAGATACTAGAGGTATTTGACAGCTTGGAAAATTACTTTCTCATACTGGTACCGAGACACGTGGAGCGGTGCAGCGACATAGAGGACAGACTGCTTAAAGGAAAAAAGTATGTGAAGTGGAGTGAGCTTGACGAGCCTTGCAAAAAATCTACAGAGATACTGCTTGTGGACAGGATAGGCGTTTTGAGAAAGTTATACGCAATATCTGACGTGGCTTTTGTCGGTGGAACGCTTGTGGATATAGGTGGGCACAGCTTGCTAGAGCCGTTGTACTACGGAAAACCCCCAATTTTCGGTAAATACCTGCAAAACGTAAGGGATATAGCCAAGGAGGTGGAACGCAGGGGCATAGGTTTTAAGGTAGAAGACAAGGCGGAGTTTTTGGAAAGCATAAAAAAAATAGAGGCAGGCTGGCAGAATGCAAACAAAATTTCAAGTTTTTTTAATGAAAATTCATCGTGTGTTGACAATACTTTTCAATTACTTGTTGACATAATTTAGAAATTCTTATAAAATTCTAAGGTAATTGCTATATTTAGAGGAGGATATATGTGGCAACATTTTTTTAAAAATCCCAGAAAAAATTACAATCCTTATATGGAAAAATTAAAGGATCATCCGGAATATATTATCTACGATAAAGAGATAATGAACTCATATAGAGGCAAGTGGAACGAGTACTTCAAAAATGACAATCCTATATATTTGGAGATAGGGTCTGGCAATGGGAACTTCGCCGTTAGAAACAGCGAGAAAAACAGGGATATAAATCACATGGCAGTTGAGCTCAGGTTTAAGAGGCTAGTTATATCCGCTGAAAAAGCCCAAAAAAGAGATTTGAAAAACGTGGTCTTTTTCAGAAGAAGAGGAGAAGAGATAACAGACTTCATAGGTGAAAATGAGATAACCGGGATGTACATAAATTTTCCTGATCCTTGGGAGGGCAAGGAAAAAAACAGGATACTGCAACCAAACTTGTTTTCAAACATAGACAAAATAATGGGAAAAGGCGGAAAGCTGTTTTTCAAAACGGACCACTATGGGTACTACTGCGATGTCTTGGAATTTATGGGTGGAGTAGACGGCTATGAGGTAGTTTACAATACCGACGATCTTTACAGCAGCCCTAAATTAGAAAATAATATATCGACGGAATTTGAGGACCTTTTTGTAATAAAGAGAAGCATGAAGATAAACTATATAGAGATAGAAAAAAAAGACTAGTAAAGTTTCTACCTAGAGTAGATAAAATATATATCTAGAAAGAGGTGTATTCATTGGCAGGTTATGTAGTTGTAGGCACTCAATGGGGAGATGAAGGAAAAGGCAAGATTATTGACGTTTTAGCGCATAAAGCTGATTATGTTGTTAGATTTCAGGGTGGAAATAATGCTGGACATACTGTAGTTGTAAATGGGGAAAAGTTTATACTGCACTTACTCCCTTCAGGGATGCTTCATGGAAACGGGAAGTGTATAATAGGTCCTGGAGTAGTAGTAGACCCTAAAGTATTGATTAAAGAGCTTGAAACACTGGAAGAGAAAGGTGCTAAAACCGATCATCTATTTATCAGTGACAGAGCTCACCTTATAATGCCTTACCACATAAAATTAGACGAATTAAAAGAGAATGCTAGGGGTAAAGATAAAATAGGTACTACTAAAAGGGGTATAGGACCTTGCTATGCAGATAAGATGACCAGATCAGGTTTAAGAGTTGGCGAGCTCCTAGACATGGATATTTTCAAAGAGAGATTAAAAGTAAATCTTGAAGAGAAAAACGTTCTTTTTGAAAAGGTTTATGGTGCGGAGAAGCTTGACTATGAAAAGATATTAGAGGACTATAAAGGGTACGCAGAAAAACTTGGGCATAGAATCATGGACAGCGTACCAGAAGTAAACGAGGCTTTAGACAGCGGGAAATTTGTAATGTTTGAAGGTGCTCAAGCTATGATGCTTGACATAAATTACGGAACCTATCCGTACGTAACTTCATCATCTCCTACTACAGGAGGAGTTACTACAGGTGCAGGTATTGCACCGAACAAGATTGATAAGGCTATAGGGGTAATGAAAGCCTACACGACAAGAGTAGGTGAAGGACCTTTCATAACGGAACTTGTTGACGAACTTGGGGAAAGATTGAGAGAAATTGGCGGGGAATACGGTTCTACAACAGGGAGGCCTAGAAGATGTGGATGGTTAGACTGTGTAGTAGGTAAATTCGCAGTGGATATAAATGGACTTACAGACGTTGTAATGACAAAGATAGACGTACTTAGCGGGCTTAAAACTTTGAAGATAGCAGTTGCATATGAAATAGATGGGGAAATCTACAAAACTGTACCAGCCTCTATAGAAAAACTTAAAAAGGCTACCCCTGTATATGAAGAACTTCCTGGATGGGAAGAGGATATTACACACATGAGGGAGTATGATCAGCTCCCTGAAAATTGTAAGAAATATATAGCTAGAGTAGAAGAGATAATAGGGTGCCAAATCTCAATGGTTTCAGTTGGCCCGGACAGAGAACAAAATATTTTTATAAAAGAAATATAGAATATTTACAAAAATAACAGGATTTGCGTTTGCGCAAGTCCTGTTAAAATAAATTTTGTGTTGTAAAGAAAAACAACTTGACACCAACTGTGAAATATAATATAATGAGAAAGTAAAGTGATAAATGTGGAATTAAACGAATTTTTAGAAGTTTCATTTTTATTAGAATACTATAAAGAACTCTTGAGCGATAAGCAAAAGGAATATATGATAGAGCATTTTGAGGAAGATTATTCCCTTTCAGAAATAGCCAAAAGACATAATATAAGTCGACAGGCTGTGTATGACAACATAAGACGAGGGATAAAAATACTAAAAGAGTATGAAGATAAGATTGGTTTCTACAAAAGGGAAAAAGAGATAAAAGAGCAACTTATAGAACTAAGAGAAAACTATAGCATTGATAAGCTAGATGAGCTGATAGAGAGCTTTGAAGATTAAGAGGTGAGCTATGTTAGATAGTCTAGGAAGCAGATTCCAGGAGATATTTAAAAAGGTAAAAGGACACGGGAAATTAACGGAAGATAACATAAAAGCTGCCTTAAAAGAAGTTAGATTGTCTCTTTTGGAGGCGGATGTTAATTATAGAGTTGTGAAGGACTTTGTCAACAATGTAAAACAAAAGGCTGTCGGAGAGAATGTCCTCAAAGGGATAAATCCAGGGCAGCAGTTTGTAAAAATTGTAAATGACGAATTGGTACAGTTGCTCGGCGGTGTAAATGCAAAGCTTACAAAGGCTCCTAAAAGCCCAACTGTTATAATGCTTGCAGGTCTGCAAGGGGCAGGTAAAACAACTTTTGCAGCTAAACTGGCAAAATTTTTGAAGAAAAAAGGCGAAAATCCTTATTTGATTGGAGCAGACGTATACAGGCCAGCGGCTATGAAGCAGCTTCAAGTTCTTGGAGAGAGCATAGAGGTACCTGTTTTCACTATAGAAGGAAGCAAGGACGCAGTAGGAATATGTGAAGAAGGCCTAAAAAAGGCAAAAGAAACCAATGCTAGTTATGTAATACTAGATACTGCTGGAAGGCTTCATATAGATGAGAATTTAATGGGCGAGTTAAACACCATAAAGAAAAACTCAAGGCCGCAAGAAATACTACTGGTTGTGGATGCTATGACAGGTCAAGATGCTGTTAATGTGGCAGAAAAGTTCAATGAGACTTTAAATATAGATGGAGTAGTGCTTACAAAATTAGATGGTGACGCAAGGGGAGGAGCAGCTCTTTCCATAAAAGCGGTTGTCGGAAAACCTATTAAATTTATAGGAGTAGGGGAAAAACTAGACGATATAGAGCTTTTCCATCCAGATAGGCTTGTATCCAGAATACTTGGAATGGGAGATGTTGTTTCTCTTGTTGAGAAAGCTCAGGAAGCCATCGACGAAGAAGAGGCGAAAAGGCTGGAAGAAAAAATCAGAAAACAAAATTTTGATCTTGAGGATTTCTTAAAACAGCTTCAAAGCATAAAAAAAATGGGGCCAATAGCCAACCTATTAAAGATGATACCAGGTGCTGAGCAAATGGGTGATCTTGCACCGGCAGAAAAAGAGATGAAAAAAATAGAGGCTATAATTCAATCTATGACAAAAGAGGAAAGAATAAAGCCTAAGATAATAAATGCTAGCAGAAAAAAGAGGATCGCAAAGGGTAGCGGGACTCAGGTACATGAAGTCAATAAACTTCTAAAGCAATTTGAGCAGATGCAAAAGATGATGAAAATGTTTGGCGGCGGCGGGTTTCCTGGTATGCCAGGCATGAAAGGTGGTTTTCCGGGAGGAAAATTCAAGCTACCATTTTAAAAATGAGTGAATAAATAATATAAATATATAATAAAAAGGAGCAGTGAATACATATGGTAAAATTAAGATTAACTAGACTAGGAAGAAAGAAAGCACCAGTATACAGAGTAGTAGCAATGGAAGCATTAACAAAAAGAGACGGAAAAGCTATAGCTTACTTAGGAAACTACTACCCATTAGAAGATTCAAGATTAGAATTAAAAGAGGAAGAAATCTTAAAATTCTTACAAAATGGAGCTCAACCAACTAGAACAGTAAAATCACTACTAGTTAAAGAGGGAATCTGGTCTAAATTTGAAGAGGCAAAAAAGAAATAAGTTAAAATAGAGCATCCTTCGGGGTGCTTTTAATTTTTATTTAGATAAATTGAATATAGTAGTCTTATGTAAAGGTTAAAACAATGATAGCATATATAAATTGTATACCTCATCAGATGAAATACTTTGACAAAGATCGGATTTTTTTGTACTATTCTTTATTGGCTGATAGTAAAAAAATAATAACAGAACTGTAGGAGGAAAAGAATGGACGATCTTTCATTGGTAGGAAGTGTAGCAGGGGTGCTTACATCCAGTGCTTTTATGCCACAAGCTATAAAAACTATAAAGGATAAAAATACTGAGAGTATATCACTGCTTAGTTACTCTATATTTATATTAAGTTTGCTGTCGTGGTTGGTATATGGGATAATGGCAAAAGATTTCCCTTTGATGCTTACCAATATTGTAACCCTTGTTCCAGCGGCTATAATATTTTGGGTAAAAATTAAATATAGTAAAGGCTAAAAGAAAATGTAGATTTAGCTATATGGCTTAAATCTATATTTTTTTACGAAACTCGAGAGTACGTGATCGTAGGTTTTAGATTAACCGTTTATTTTGGAATAGTAAATGTAAAAATAGCAATCAAGATTGTAGGATGGAAAAATAGACGATTTTCATTGATAGGAAACGTAGCAGGGGTGCTTACATCCAGTGCTTTTTATAAAGACAATATTAAGGATAAGAAAACTGAGAGTATATCACTACTTATCTACTCTATATTTATACTTAGCCTACTTTCATGGTTGGCGTATGGAATAGTGAAAAATGATTATCCTGTGATGCTCACAAACTTTATAACACTCATTCCAGCGACTATAATATTTAAATATAAGTAAGGACTAAGAAGAAATGAGTGAGTAAAAAAATGCTTGACTTATTTCTTTTTTTTATGTAATATTAAACTGTAATTAGCACTCTTTATTAAAGAGTGCTAATAAAAAAATCTGCGTTATTTTACATAAGGGGGTATGGAATGAATATTAAACCTATTGGAGACAGAGTTTTGCTAAAAGCCTTTAAAGTAGAGGAAAAAACGGCTGGAGGAATTATACTACCTGATTCTTCTAGCAAAGAGAAACCAAATATGGCAGAGGTTTTAGCAGTAGGCAACGGTGAAAACTTAGCTGGGATTAAAGTCGGGCAAAAAGTAATATACGCGAAATTTGCTGGAACTGAAATTAAAATGGATGATGAAAAATTTATGATAATGGATGTAAAAGATATTCTAGCTATTGTTGAATAGTTGCAAAAATATATAAATAAGAATTAGGAGGGAAAGATGGCTAAAATTTTGAAATTTAACGAGGATGCTAGAAGAAGACTAGAAGCGGGAGTAGACACACTAGCAGATGCAGTTAAGATAACACTTGGTCCAAGGGGAAGAAACGTAGTACTAGACAGATCATACGGAGGACCTCTTATCACAAATGACGGGGTTTCAATAGCAAAAGAGATCGAGCTAGAGGATCCGTTTGAAAATATGGGAGCAGAACTTATAAAAGAAGTGGCAACAAAAGCAAATGACGTTGCAGGTGACGGTACCACAACGGCAACAGTGCTTGCCCAAGCCATTGTAAAAGAGGGGCTTAAAATGGTAAGTGCAGGTGCTAATCCTATGTTCCTAAGAAGAGGGATAGAAAAAGCAACTAAAGAAGTGGTAAAGCACCTTAAAGATAGATCAAGAAAAATAGAAGGAAACGAAGAAATCGCTCAAGTTGGTTCTATTTCGGCAGGAGACGAAGAGATAGGAAAACTGATAGCTGAAGCAATGGGAATCGTTGGAGAAACAGGTGTAATCACTGTTGAGGAAGCAAGATCCCTTGAGACAAGCTTAGAAGTGGTAGAAGGTATGCAGTTTGACAAAGGGTACCTTTCACCTTACATGGTAACGAATACTGAAAGAATGGAAGCTGTGTTTGATAATCCTTATATATTAATCACAGATAAAAAGATCAACAATCTAAAGGATATAATACCTATGCTAGAGTCTACCAGACAGGAAGGCAGACCTCTTCTTATAATCGCGGAGGATGTAGAAGGAGAAGCACTGGCGACACTTGTGGTAAATAAACTTAGGGGAACCCTTAACGTGGTTGCTGTAAAAGCTCCTGGATTTGGCGATAGAAGAAAAGCTGTACTAGAAGATATAGCTATAGTTACAGGCGGGGAAGTAATCTCTGAAGAAAAAGGAATGAAACTTGAAAGCACTGAGTTAGTAAGCCTAGGGTCGGCTAAAAAGGTAAAAATAACTAAAGACACCACTATTATAGTAGGTGGAAATGGTGATGAAGCTGCAATAACTTCTAGAATCAACCAGATCAAACTTCAAATAGAAGAAACTACATCAGATTTTGATAAAGAAAAATACCAAGAAAGACTGGCAAAATTGTCAGGAGGAGTAGCGGTCGTAAAAGTTGGAGCGGCTACTGAAACTGAAATGAAAGAGAAAAAACTAAGAATAGAAGATGCTCTTAATGCTACTAGGGCGGCTATAGAAGAGGGGATAGTTCCTGGTGGTGGAACGATACTTGTAGAGATTGCTAAAGCCATGGAAAACTTTAACCTAGAAGGGGAAGAAGGAGTAGGAGTAGAGATAGTTAAAAAAGCACTATACGCTCCTCTTAGACAAATTGCTCAAAATGCTGGATTAGATGCCGGGGTAGTAGTAGAGAAAGTTAAAAATTCTGATGCTGGAATAGGTTTTGATGCAGCAAAAGAGATATATGTTGATATGGTTAAAGCTGGGATTATAGATCCTTCAAAAGTTACAAGATCAGCAATGCAAAATGCAGCATCAATAGCTGCCCTCATTATAACGACTGAAGTTGTAGTGGCGGAAAAGAAAGAAAAAAATGAAGAAGCAATGCCGCCTATGGGTGGAATGCCAGGAATGATGTAATAAAAAAATCCGGTCAGCTGACCGGATTTTTTTATTCTCCTGTTTCTTCTAAAGTTTCGACTTTAAACCCTTTATTTCCATCGTCGCCTACTAGTCTTATGTAGCTTTTCCTTAATCTGTTGCTGTTATTTGTTTTTGCTTTGAGCTCAACAGATGGTTCTTCTAGCAAGTAATGCAGGTCGAAGGTTTTCTTGGAGCCCAATGAATCTATGACGCTTACTTTGAGGACGGCCCTAGAACCTTGCATCAAATCGTCTTTGTCGATAGTTATGACTTTCTCTATACTGGCAGAAACTAAATTTGCTGAAGGAGTGGCAGAGAGCGCCATGTGATTAGCATAATTTGAACCTAAAGAAGTTTCTCCTGTAGGGTAGTTTACAACGGAAGTGGAGATACTGTTTCCGCTACTGGTAACTCCTTCTATTTTATACCCTTTTAGCCCGGAGAGTTCTAATATATTGCTAAAATCAAGTTTAAATTCATAATTGCCAGTTGAATTGTTTAATTCAGCAGTATTCATAGTTTGAGTATCCATAGCATCCGAATTTACTTCTGTATCTATCACAGCATATGTAGAATTAACATTACCTGAAGGATTATAAGAAATTCCCAAGATACCTGAAGGACCTACTGGGGTAACTGTCATTATATTTTTTGAATTCGGAATCAAGTAGAAGTTTGTTATATTGCTGTCATTTGAATTTATTTCTTCTAATCTAAGATCCTCCGGAGTAGTGGTTGTAAGTGTATGATCGTAAAATACTTCCCCTTTCCCGGCGATATTTATTTTTAAGAATTGGACTCTGTCGGTGCCTGTAGTGTCTATCCCGGTTATATAGATATCAGGTTTGGAAGAATTTGATTTTAAAGCACCTTTTGAAAAACTATAGGTATTGGTACCATCTGCAGCACTCAATGTGCCATCTCCTAAAATATTAGTAGCCGAATTCGTCCAGTTATCCCCCCAGTATTGTTCATAAAGTTCAATGTATACGGGTGTAGGTATTGTGTTTGTCAGTTCGCCGATTAGGCTGGCTGT
Source organism: uncultured Ilyobacter sp. (assembly GCA_963675185.2). Taxonomy (GTDB): domain Bacteria; phylum Fusobacteriota; class Fusobacteriia; order Fusobacteriales; family Fusobacteriaceae; genus Ilyobacter_A. Next base: position 645,808 of record CAXXOH010000002.1, on the reverse strand, counting down.
ACTCTCGTTTCCGGCTTTATCTTTAGCTGTTGCTGTACCGAATATATGACCGGCTGAAGTTGTATCAGTGGAGTTTTCAACTGTAAAGTCTATACTTATGTTTTCCAGTGAATCAACTTCATGTTTGGTTTCAGCGATAGGAAAGCTGAAATCCGGGTTGGAAGTTAGTCCGCTGTTTGTTAGAACCGGGTTAAGTGCAGTTGTGCGGTATGAGTAGAGATTGTAGTCATGCAAGTCAAGTGCCAATCTCAGTGTGTCTTTATTCTTGAAAGGTACGTTGCCGCTTAGAGGTAGACCGTTGGCATCGGCAATTTTTTCCAAACTGACTTTAATATACGGGTCAATGGTATCGACAAAATATTCGTATACTGTACCAGAAAGACCTGCATTGCTTAACTGTGATAAAATGGTGTCTATATTTTCTTTATTTTCAGTTTCTATATTACCTGCTTTGTCTATAGCGATTAATTTCACTACGGTGTAAGCCCCGTCATTGTTGTGACTGTCTAGCGCTACGCTCTCTTCAAAAGTGCTGTTTGCAACAATCCTGTAATAGTGGTCTCCGTAAGGGATGCTGTTCAGGGTAGAGTTATGAGGTACAGGGTTTATGATATCGGGGTCAACTTCAGTGTTGTATCTTTCTATATCGGATTTTGAGCTGTCATAATCGAAAATAGTTAAGAAAGCTCGAACACCTGTAATTCCTTGAGTTAATTTTGTAAGTTCCCTTGTAGAAGAGCTTGGGTTAAAAGGTATGTCTTCGCTGCTGGAGTAACTTAGTGTATTGGCAACACTGGCGTTTATATATTCTGGATAGATAGTTCCACCCGGATCAAGGGCAACAGCCTCGTCGGAGGCTTCTATGTTGTCTATATAAAGCAGTTCTATCTTCTCGTTGTCCCCCATATTAGAAGGATCGATGGTATTCTTTAATACTAAGTACGCTATTCCCCCACCTATAAAATTATTCAGGCTTACGTTGTAGGCGGCATCTGTTTCTGTTATGAGAGAAGGCGTTATATTGAGGATATTATTATCTAAAAATAAAGTTATATAACTGTTTTCGCTTAGTTTATATTCACCGCAGCTTGCAGTGTAGCCTATCGAGATAGATATGCTGTCGCCTGCTTTGGCGTAGTTTCCGTCATTTCCGTCGTTGTCTCTTATAGTCGGGATGGCGTCGTCGCTGCCTGCTGTAAAGTTTGCTGTGGAGTAAGTTGTGGCAGCTGTAGAATCTAAGCCGATTGAATCCCATAGTTTTTTTGTAGTGTTGTTGGAGACGTTTATCTTGTCGATGTTTATTTTTGGCAGCTTTATGTCGTCTAACACGACGGTTACAGTTACCTTGTTGCTTCCAGTAGAGTTCGAAGAGCTGCCTTTCAGCACAATATCAAATGTGTCGGTATTTTGGTTTAGCAGGGTGTTGTAGTCAGCGTAAAACTGAAAATTATAGAATAGACCGCTTATATTTTTCACCTCGCTTGCTAAAATCTCCCCGTTGGCTATGTCTGAAGCTCCGTCTGAAACGCGTATCTCATAGCTTACGTTTTCTAATTCACGCACTTCATTTGTTATGTTTAGTAGGTCTTTATAGTAGTCGAAATATACAGCATCTGACTCTATAAGCGACCCTTCTATGAGGACTTTGTACGACTCTATGTTGCCGGCGCCTTTTAGTGGAAGGGTGTTATTATCTGCCGGGGTATTTTCATCAAAATGCACTACTGTGAAGCAGTCCCCGTCTTTTTCGGGGTTTATAGGTATCAGCCTGAGGCCGTCTACCTCCTGGTAGTAGGTCCACGTATACACGCCGTTTTTATCTACACTAGGTCCGTTTGGGTCGAAGTAGGTCCTGTTCATGGCGTTAACCACTATAAGCGGATAAAGGTCATCATCTGTTTCAGTAATCAAGCCTTCAGTTAAGAACATCCAGCTCTCTTTGTCATCTGTAGCGGACTTAACTACGTGAAACACATCTACGGTATCCCCATCAAGGGTGTAGTCGGAGCGGTATGTGACATCGTACTTTACGTTACTGTTTTTATCCCCTATTTGTACGTTGTTTGACTCGAAGCCCTCAACGCTGTAAATTCTGGCAAAAGCCTCCTTTTCCGTACTGCTACCCACTTCATCTTGGTTAATTATATCGCCATCTTCTGAGACCAGGTAGTAACGCAGTATGCTAGTAGACAGAGTTATGAGATCTTCGGTGTTACCAGAACCTATGTGAAGTGTTAAGGTTGGATAGTAGTAGCCGTCCTCGTCTATTAGGTTTTCTCCGTTCTCCTGGCGAGCGGTAACAATTTCTTGATACCTTGCGTAATCTTCGTCTGTAGAGAAGTCGTCTCTGCTCAAACTTAAATCTGGCGCAGTATTACTCCCTGTTGGGAAGACAGTATTAAAAAATTCTGTTTCTAGTTTTTTTAGCGGGTAGGGGTCGTACTTTTCGTTTACAGGCACTATGATGTCGAAGTTTAAGGGTTCCGCAAAGGAGCTTTTGCCCGCACCTAAAAACACGCTAAAAATAAATACCGGCAGAACAATTTTTTTAAATATAGATTTTAGTGAAACCAAGAGAATCTCCTCCCTCCGTTAAAATCAGAAATATTTTCTTAACAAAATGCTATACAATAATTGAAAGGCATAACATACTCATGAAAATTTATCTAGTAATATTATTAAAGAAAATTTTTTTTATTCCTCTTTTATATGTCAAATATTTTCTTATCAATAGTGCAATAATGCGTAGATAAGAAAACCGCCGGGTATTTTCCGGCGGTTTTCTTTACTCTCCTTTTTCCTCTATGCTGTTGATTCCGAATCCTTTGTTACCATTGGACTCCCCTACTACTTTGACGCTGGTTTCCCTCATTCTGTTGCTGTTTGCTGTTTTTGCCTTGAGGTTTAGGGAAGGTTCAGGGACGAGTAGGGTAAACTCTATCTCTCTCTCAGAGCCCAGTGAGTCGATTACATCTATAAATAATTTTGACCTTGAGCCCGGCATGACATCTGTTTTGTTGAACTCTAGAGTATCTGTGAGTCCCGAACTTTGCGTAAGGGAGGTGCTAGGTACAGTAGAGAGGCTGGTGTAGGTGGTGCTTGCACTGTTGTCGTAGGTTTTGACAACGGTATTTCCTGTTTTGCTCTCTATTTTGTTTACTTTATACCCTGTCAGACCAGCAAACTCAGATATTTTGCTGAAATCCAAGTCGAACCTGTATTTTTCTGTAGACGGCAGGTAGGTACCGTTTGATATAAGGGTTGTGTTGGAGTTAACCATTGTATCCACCAAAACTTTCTTTAAGTACTCGAATCCCTTGACTCCGGAAGGTCCGTATGGCACCACTTTTACAGTGTTTTTAGAGTTAGGCACCAGGTAGAAACCGTTGATGCTGGAGTCGTTTGTGTTTATATCGGTTAGATTTAAGGCACTTTGCCCTGGACTCAGGCTGCCGTGGTTGTAGTATACGTCTTGGCCGTTTATGTTTGCCCCGATTACGATGACGTTGTTGCCGTCGTTGGCGTCGTTATCGATGGCGCTGAAATTATCACCCGTTATATAGATGTCCGGGCTGCTGGAGTTTGAGGTGGTCGCCCCTTTGGAGAACACGTAGTCGCTGTCATTTGGGTCTGTCAGTGAGCTGCTTCCTGTTATGCCCGTATTTGAGTTTAGCCAGTTCCAGTGGTCCTCGAAAAGCTGCAGAGAGACCTGGGAAGGTATGGTATTTAGCAGGCGGCCTGTTACGGGTTCTATGGAACTATTACCAGCTTTATCAGTAGCTGTAAGTGTGAAGAGTGGATAGCTATTACCGCTGTCTTGGGTAGTAAGATTTTCCACAGTAAAAGTTAGAGGAGAAGCGCCTGTATACGGGAATGAGTATGAATTCGTGACGTCTACGGTCCCGCTCTCTGCTAGGCTGTACGTATCTGGGTTGTAGTCATTGATGCTAAACGAAAGCTCCAGTTCGTCTCCGTTTTTAAATGGGAGTACCGCTGGCACGCCGAAAGCTGAGTTTAGCTCGCTGTACAGGTCGCTTGATTTTACAAGACTTGTATTTAAAACCGGATTTATTGTGTCCACATAGTAGTCGGAAATTGTTGAGCTTGAATTCATTTGGCTCGCTATAGTAGTTAGGTCTGTTTTGTTATCAGTAGCCACGTTGCCCGCTTTGTCAACCGCCATTACCTTGTGTATGTGGTATCCGCCGTCGTTTGTGTGGCCAGTATCGTCTACAGATATCGGGTCGTTGAATGCGCCACTGCTTTCACGTACCACCCTAGTATAATATTTGTCTGCTATGTTGGTCCCGCTGTGTACCAATCCGCTTATGCCCGGGTCGTTTATTGTGTTGTAGTTTGGCATGTCGGACTGGGCGCTTTCGTAGGAAAATAAGTTTATGTAGGCCCTTACACCTGTGTATCCTGTTGTGAGCTCTTCCTCGGTACTCCCTTTGCCTTCCTCGTCGCTTGTATAGTCGATTTTGCTGTTGCTGTTGTTTATATATTGTGTGGATGCCGCCGCCCCTTCTCCGCCAGGGGTTACGTTGTCTACGTAGAGCACCTTTATCCTTTCGCTGTTTTCGTCGGTAGTGCCTGCATTTATGTACGCGGCTCCGTTTAATTTGTTGCCCCCCGAAAGGTAGCCTATGGTAAATGTATGTGCCACTTCTTCGGTGCTCGGGTAGTGTATGGACGATATAGGCGGGCAGTTTATACCATCAAGCAGCAGGTTGAAGTTTTCATCGAAGCTGTATTTGGGCGCCCCCACGAAACTGTAGTTTGCGGAAACTGTCACCACGTCACCGTTCTTGGCGTAGTTTCCATCGTTTCCCCCCCGTGTAAGTGAAATAAGTGAGGTCCCTGTATTGGTAAAGTCTGCCATGGAGTAGTTTGTGGATTCAGATGTACTGAACCCTAGTGAGTTCCACAGCATTTCGGTGGTTTCGTTAGAGAGAGTAACGCTGTTTACCTTGACTGCAGGCAGGCTTATGTCATCCAGGACGACCTCTACAGTTTTTCCATTGTTGGCTGCACCCTTTAACACGATATCGAAGCTATCTTGCATCGGGTCGGCTAGAGCTGCCAGCAGATCTTTGTAGCTGGTTTTAAATGAGAAATTATGTATAAGCCCCGTCAATCCGGGGTTTGTATCTGAAAATACAGGGGTTCCGGAATAGCTGCTTGTAGCCCCGTCAGAAGTGTAGATATCTATACTCATATTGTTTAGCTGGTATTCGGTTATATCTATGGAGTCATCCCCGCTGTAATCTATAAATGCAAAGTATACGGCGTCTGTGGATACCAGCCTCCCCGATATAAGAGCTTTAAAGGCGCTTGTATTGTTGACCAGGTGAAGGGTGTCTACTGTACTGTAGGTACCGCCAGCCGATTCTTCCACCAGCGTCATGTATTCGTCGTCGATTTGAGGGTTCATTGGAATTAAGTTCACTTTTCCTGGGTCCTGATAGTAGTCCCACACCGGTGCATCCTGTGCGTTGTCGTATGTAGGAGCGGGGTCAATATAAGTCCTGGACATACCGTTTATAACTGCGGTGTAGTCCCCGGCTTCGAGGGTTTTATCATCCAGGGTAACTGTGGCATCGGACAGCCTGACCCAGTCCTGCTGGTCTGATACAACTGTGTGCCGCACGTCTTCTTCCACACCGTCCACCTCCATGGTATCGTAGGAACGGTAGGCTATCTCGAACTTTACGTTCTTCTCATTTATGGAGACGTTGTTGGATTCTATAACCGTGCTGTACACCCTAGCGTAAGGTTCATCCCCCGAAGTTGCTACTTCTCCGCTTTCATTTATAAGGAAATAGGTAAGTAGTGTTGTGGACAGGGTTATGATGTCCTCCTGGTCACCTGTACCTATTATCTGTGTAATCACCGGGTAATAGAAACCGTCCTGGTCTAGGAGCAATTCGCCTGCCTTAGTGGGGTCGCTTGAGTAATAATGGTTGTAAATTTCCAGATAGTCAGTGTATTCTTTACTTCCTATAGGATATGCTTCAGCTACCTCGGTAGGGGATGCAAGTGTGGGATACCCGTTCTTAAATACTACACCCATAAACTCGGTGCTGAACTGTTTTAAGGAGTTTGGGTCATAGTACGGGTTTATAGGAACTATGATTATGATCTGCACCTCTTCTACATCCTGTTTGGCTATTGAAGTTTCGTGAAATGAAAAAAATATTGAAATTATGGATAAAAAGACAACTAACTGTTTTAAAAATTTTTTTAGTAAAATCAAGAAATTCTCCCCCTTTATTAAAATGATAAATACAGTACTTTATTTAGTATTATTATATTTAATTTTATTAAATAAAGTCGAGAGGATTCCTTTTTATTTTAAAAATATTTTTTGTCATAAAATTGTGATTGAATAAAAAAAGTCAGCCAAGCGGCTGACTTTTTTACTTTACTGTTTCTTCCAACGACTCTATCTCAAACCCCTTGTCCTGGTTTGTTTCACCCACCATCTTGACATTGCTCACCATCACCCTGTTGCTGCTTCCGGTCCTAGCCTTTAGCTTGAGTCCGGGGTTTGGTATCAAAAAGTTAATCTCCAGGTTCTCCTGGGATCCGAGTTTGTCTATGACGCTCACAACAAGAGTGGATTTTGAGCCCGGGAAGAGGTCGTCTTTTGATATCTTTATGTTTTTAACTATACTCGCGCTGGTCAAGGTCGTGGACGAAGTCGTAGAGAGCTCCATGTGGTTGCCATAGCTTGATCCAAGGTCGCTGTCACCTGTAGGGTACTCCACAGTCGGAGTAGAGATAGATGCATAGCTTCCTACCTTGCTTTTTACGCCAACCACTTTGTACCCTTTGAGTCCGGCAAGCTCCGACACCTTGCTGAGGTCTATCTCGAACTGGTATTTGCCTGTGGCAGCATTGTAAGTGGCAGTTTTATTCAATTTGTCGGTGCTGCTAGAATTTATACTGTTGTCTATTACTATATTTTTTGACAAAGTGCTGCCCTCTTTACCAGAAGTAGTGTAAGGGGTTATTAAAACGGTATTTACAGAATTTGGCTGCAGGTAGATGTCAGTATCCACTGCGGCTATATTCACCATTGATGTGCTTGGGTTGTATGCCTTGAAGTTGTTTGTTCCGTTGACTGTTATATCCGCATAGGCGACTTTTGAGATGTCCCCTGTAAATTTCAAGAGGAAGACAGGTTTATTCTCCCCTGATATGGACGACCCCTTAGAAAACCAGTAGGTGCCGTCTATGTTGAGATCTTCGATTCCGTTTATGCCGCTGTTCCCCCAGCCTACAAGAGACTCGTAGGTTTCCGGATAGACGCTGTCAGGAGGTGTGTTGTAAAGCTCGCCGGTGATGTCTGATGTTGTGGTATTCCCCGCTTTGTCGGATACTGTGATATTTCCGAAGCTGTGGCCAGATCCTGTATCATCGCTGGCGTTATAATTTCCTACTGTAAACCCAACTGTGACAGTGCTGCCCGTGATGCCGGTTTCGGTTTTTGGAAAACCGGAACCCAGAGAAGGGGCTAATTGCGATACAGAGTAGCTGTAAGGGCTGTACTCCTCGAAGCTTACTGACAAGTTCAATGTATCACCGCCTTTAAAGGGAAGCATCCCGCTAAGGGGTAGCCCGTTTGCATCAGCGGTCTTTTCCATGGCTACATAGTTTATAGTAGGGGCTATCGTATCTACATGGTAGTCATAGATGCTATCTGTAAGAGGTGACGAGCAGAGTTCATCCAGGATAGCAGACACAATGTTTTTGTTCACAGTGGATATATTCCCTGCCTTGTCTATGGCTATGAGTTTTCTTACTGTGTATTCTCCGTCATTGTTGTGCCCGTCCAGGGTTATAGATTCCGAAAATTTGCTGCTTTCATCTACAACCCTGTAGTACTGGCTGTTGTACTGGAGTGATGTATGTGGTTCTAGCCCAGTTAATCCTGCCATCTCGGCATCGGACTTGGTGCTGTCGTAAGCGAATATGTTTAAGTAGGCCCTAGTCCCGCTGAGGCCGCTGTTTATTTTTGTTGTGCTCCGCGTTGTGGAGTTTGGGTCAAACCCTGCATCTTCATTGCTCGAGTATAGGAGTTTGCTGTCGTCTTTTATGTATCGGTTAGTAGACGAAAGGGACATGACCTCATCTGTTGCCTCGGTATTGTCTATGTACAATATTTCTGTCCTGTTTTTTTCGTAACCCAGTATGGACGATACATCTGTGGCGTTTTTCAGCACCAGGTAAGCGATCCCATTTCCTGAAAATGTACTACTTAGAGTTGTGGTGTAAGTTTGTCCCGTGGAGGTGAGGTTCGCAACCTTGCTCCCGTAAAGCAGGCATATACCGCTGTCGAATGAATGCTTCCTGCTGTCGTATACTGCATCATAGTCCAGATATATTGATATGCTGTCCCCTAGTTTTGCGTAGTTTCCGTCTTTTCCGTTATCATCTCTTACTAATGATACATCACCAGCAGTGGCGGTAAAGTCGGCCGTGGAATATGCAGTGGAATCCAGTCCCATGGAATTCCATAGATTTTTTGTGGTTTCATTTGTGACTTTTATGCTGTTTAGCGTAACTCTCGGGAGCTTGATATCGTCTAAGATCACGGTTACACTTATTTGGTTTCCGTCGTCGCCTAGCCTTTTGGATTTACCTGTAAGGACGACATCGAAGCTGTCGGAATTATTTGCAGTCATCTCGTCTAGCAGCATCTCGTAATCGGTGTAAAAAGAGAAATGATGCAGTATCCCTGTAAGTGATAAATTTGCTGCATACATTATAGGTGTACCGGAGTAGGAATCACTGGAACCGTCGGAGATGTAAATTTCTGCCTGTACACTGTCCAGCTCATACGGCTCTACAGACAGCGTAGAGTTTACAAAATCGAAGTAAACGGCATTGGGTTCAAGTAGGACACCTTCTACAAGCACATTAAAATTTTCAGTATCGTTTACCAGAGAAAAATTTGTTACTTCTGCACCCGTACTTTTTTTCGTTACTGTAAAATAATCATTGTCATCTTCAGGTGTAATAGGTATGAGGCTCAGTTTGTCTATTTCCTGGTAGTAAGGCCATATATACTTTTTTAGTGAGTTATCGTAAAAAGGGGCATCGGTGTGGTAAACCCTGGACAGGGCGTTTACTATAGCTGTATAATCCGATGTCTGTATAGTTGGGTCGGCTATTATAACATCCTCAAACCTCAGCCAAGAATTGTATCCGTCGGCGGAGGTAACTACATGGTATACATCATGCGTCACACCGCTATCATCCATAACCGTGTCATAAGAACGGTAGGATATCTCATATTTTATGTTTTTTCCGCTAAAGTTATTTGCATCCACTATGGCGCTGTATATTCTGGCGTAGGGGGTCCCCACGCCAGTTTGGGACACGGTGCCGCTTGACTCAATCAGGTAATATTCTGTAAGTGTCAAAGAGAGTGTTATTATGTCATCTGAATCCCCTCCACCTATAAACAGGGTAAGGGTGGGGTAGTAGTATCCGTCGCTGTCTACAAGCATAACTCCATCTGAAATATAGGTGTCGTAGATTTCTTCGTATGCCATGTATTCGTTGGAAGACTCCGGGTATTTTTGATTCCCATCGTCTAAGATGGCTAAGACGGAAGTGGGAGTCTTTAGGGTTGTGTGAGTTGTATCTGTAAAAATATCGTCTAAGAATTCTTTGCCCAATTTTTTCAGGGTGTTTTCATCATACTGTGGATCTATTGGGATTATTATGTCGAAGTCCAGGTTGACTTCATTTGAGGATAGTGTTAGAGTATTCGTTAACAAAAATATGGATAAAAATATAAAAAAAAGGGCAACATTGGTTTTCACTTTTTTCAGAAAACTCATAAAATTCAACTCCTTTTCAGACGAAGTACGAAGTCATAAAACAAACAAAAATCCCAACATTAAGCTTGAAGCAGGTTTTATAAAAATTAAATTTCAAATACAATTTATGTCGGTTTTAAAAGCGACATACAATGACATTATTATACCATTTCAAACCGGGTTGTGTCTAATGAAAACCATACACTTTATGCATAAAAAGATAAAAAAAAATTAATTTTCCTCAGGAAGTTAAACGAATGTTAACATTTTAGGCGTAAATCTTTGAAATCCGTATTTTTTCTTTACAAATAAATATGGATATTATATAATACTCTATAGTTTAAAACTTTCTAGAAGGGTGAGAATATGGTAAACAGGGATAGATTACTTGAAAAGTTTATGGATATGGTAAGGATACCCTCTCCTTCTTTAGATGAAAGGGATATGGCAAACTACCTCAAAGCTGTTCTGACAGATATGGGACTTGAAGTCTACGAAGACGATGCAGGAAACAAATACAAGGGTAGTTCGGGAAATATAATAGGTATACTAAGAGCCCCGGGGAAGAAAAGGGTTCTTTTTAGTGCCCATATGGACACCGTCATGCCATGCAAGGGTGTAAACCCGATTGTTGAAAATGGAATCGTGAAAAGCGACGGCAGAACGGTTTTGGGTGGAGACGATAAAATAGGGATAGCAGCTATTTTGGAGATGTTAAGCATAATAATAGAAAATTGCATAGAGCACCCTGAGATAGTAGTGGTTTTCAGTATAGCCGAGGAGATAGGACTCTTAGGTGCAAAAGCTCTCGACCTGGATAGGCTTGGGGAAATAGACTATGGTGTGGTCCTAGATGCCGACGGCAAGCCGGGGACTGTAGTGGTGAAGGCACCGTATGCAGCCAAGGGTAAGCTGGAAATTGTAGGAAGGGCTGCGCATGCCGGTATAGAACCGGAAAATGGAATTAATGCTCTGTATGTGGCTGCCCATGCCATAAGCCAGTTGAAAATTGGCAGGGTAGATGAAGACACTACCTGCAATATAGGTATAGTGAAGGGTGGCTCCGTTGTAAACATGGTAATGCCTTCAGTCTTTATGGCTTATGAAGCCAGAAGCTTTAAAGAGGAAAAGTTGGAATCTCTTTTGGCAGATACTATAAGAATATTTGAAGAAACTGCCAAAAAGTTCGAGGCAAAGTTTACTAAAAAGCTGGAGAGGTCTTACGACGGCTTTGATATAGATTTAAATTCTAAGATTATGGGTGTATTCATCAAGGCGTGCAAAAACATAGGACTGACTTACCTGCCGGAATCCTGCGGGGGCGGCAGTGATGCAAACATATACGGGAAAAAATTTCCATGTATAAACTTGGGTATAGGGATGAGTAAGGTCCATACCAAAGAGGAATATGTTGAGATAGAAGATATCATAAACTGTACTAGGCTTTTATTGGGAATTGTTAGGGAGTTGTAATGTTTTCTAAGAAAATAGGTAGTTCTAAAAACAGGGTTAAAATAATATATTTCATTTTAGCTGTATTCATGGTTATATTGGTGTTGCGGACGCCGATCGATAAATTCATTGAAGGCATGGGGATGCTTGTGCTCCCTATAAAGACCAAGATATACCAAGCAAGTAATAGTATAAAGAGTTCGCTTCAAAGTATAGCCAACTACAACAAGATGGTAAAGGAAAACAAGAAGTTGAAGTTTCAGCTTGCCAAAAATAGGCAGCTGCTTGCCAGGTTTAAGCATGTCGAGACTGAAAATGACAGACTTAGGGCACTTCTGGAGATGAAACAAGAGAAGAGGCTTGACTTTATGGTGGCCAACATCTCTTTCAGGGATGGATTCAGCGTGTACAGTGAGATGTACATAGATAAAGGCTCCAAGCAGGGTATAAAGAAAAATATGGTGGTTTTAAATAACGAAAACCTCCTGGGAAGAGTCAAAGAAGTATACAGTGATAGTTCTCTGGTTGAGCTCGTAACCAAAACCGACATATATACCAGCGTTTTGGACCAAAACAATAAAAATCTTTCCATATTGAAGGGGGTAAATTCAAAGCAGCTGGAGCTAGAGTACATAACAGTGGACTCTGATACCAAAGAAGGGGATGAGGTTTATACCTCAGGTCTTAGCGATATCTATCCTAAAGGGATATACGTGGGTAAAATAAAAGAGGTAGTAGAGGACAAAAATCGGCTTTTTAAAAAAGTTGTGCTGGAACTCCCGTACAATATTTTTGATATAAATGAGGTTATAATTCTTAAATGATGATGGGTGGTTATTATGAAAATCAAATTGGTGCAGCTTATATTTTTTATATTGATTTCTTCTGTCTACGCTAAAAATTTAGATGAGATAAAAACTATAAGTTGTGTGGTGGATGAGACTAGCTATTATAACAACAGGAAAATAGAGAAAAAGTATCAGATAAAATCTATCTTGCCAGACAGAATATATAAAGAGATCATAAGCCCAGAGATAAATAAGGGTGAGATATATGTGTACAGTGGCAATGAAAAGTTTATATACTACCCGTTGCTAGAGCAGACTATATCACAAAAAATAGATGAAGACGAAAATTTCATAATAAAGGTTATAAAAGATTTGAAAAAACCGAAAAATTTGACTATACTAAAGGAAGACAACAAGATACGCAGTTTGAAATATGAAACCGGCGTTGAAATAATTTTCGAAAACCACTACAAAGTCGGGGAATACAGCTTCCCGAAATACGCAAAAATATATGAAGATGGGATACTCGTCTCGGAACTGAAATTTAGTGATGTAAAACTTGATATGCCCTTAGACGAAAAGCAGTTTCGGTTAGAAAAAAGATGAAATTTTTAAACTCAGATGGTATAGTCATAAAGAAAAATGACTACAACGAAGCGGATAGGCTGCTTAATATATTTACCGAGAGGTATGGACTGGTGGTGCTGCCTGTAAAGGGGATACGCAAGTCCAAGCGGAGGGACCGAAATGGGGCCGAGCTGATAAGTATGTCCAAATTTACAATGTACAAAAAATCTGATATGCTTGTGTTGAGCTCCCTGGAGCTTCAAAACCCTTTTTTAGGGATAAAGGGAGATTCATTTAAAACTAGGATATCTATCTACATGCTTAGTATACTAAACAACGTACTGGTGGAGCATGAGAAACGTGAAAAACTCTACAGGCTTGTGCTTAACTGTTTTGAATATATAGAAAAAGAAGAAAGTGAACAGGAGCTGACCTTGCTCATGGCCTATTTTTTATTCCGGCTTATAAAAGAGGAGGGAATAGAGTTTAGAATTGGGGAAGGCGACTACTTTAGCATAGATTCGTCAAAGATATCCGGTGAAACAATTGAAAAGGTGCACATAAATAGTAGGCAGCAGAAATTTTTAGAAAACCTGGGCCGCGGAAGAATAGAGGAATTGCGGGAATTGGGGTTCGAAAAGCAGGAAATAGAAGATGTTGTATTGTTATTACAGGGCTATTTAAATTACCATTTAAATATACACATAAATTATAAGCGGATAGTAAGGGAGGGCTTTTAATGAACATCGTTAAAATTACAGATTTTATGTCCGATGACTTAATATGTTTAGATTTAAAAGCTAACAGTAAGGATGAGGCATTGAGGGAGCTTTCGGAAATTCTAGGTAGATCAGAGAACATAAATGACGAGAAAAAGTGTTATGATGCTCTGGTTGAGAGAGAGAAGCTAGGCAGTACAGGTATTGGAAAGGGAGTTGCCATACCGCATGCAAAAACAGAGTATGCGGAAAATTTGACTATTGCATTTGGTATCAGCAGGGACGGGGTAGCTTTTGACGCCCTAGACGACGAGGACGTAAATATTTTCTTCATATTTGCATCTCCTTTAAAAGACAGTAAAACTTATTTAAAGATTTTAGCTAGGATTTCTAGACTTATCAGAAATGAGAACTTTAGAAATAAGCTATTAACTGCAAAGAATAAGGTAGAGGTAGTTCAGATAATTAATGAAGAAGAGCAGTAATCAGGTGGTAAGATGAATTGTCCATTTTGCAATTGTCAGAATACGAGGGTAGTAGATAGCAGGGCATATTCGGAAGGGCACTCTATAAAAAGAAGGCGAGAGTGTCCTGAATGTGGCAAGAGGTTTACCACTTATGAAAAGATAGAGCCAATTCCATTTTATGTTGTAAAAAAAGACAACAGCAGAGAAAAGTTCAATAAAGAAAAGATATTGAGGGGACTAGTGAGGGCTACAGTAAAGAGAAATATAAGCATGGAAGAGCTTGAAACACTGGTTCTAGATATTGAAAAAAATATCCAAAATTCCTTGAGAAATGAGATAAGTACAGGGGAACTTGGAGAGTTGATAATGAAAAAGTTAAAAGACTTGGATGAAGTCGCATATGTCAGGTTTGCATCTGTATATAAGGAGTTTGACGATGTGAAATCTTTCATAAAAGAGATAGAAGAGATGCAAAAAGGCGAGTGAAAAAGGGGATAGTTATGCTAAATATAATACAAGGTTTAGTTATAGGGGTTGCCAATGTAATACCGGGGGTTTCTGGTGGGACATTGGCACTTATTATGGGAATATATGAAAATTTAATGGAAGCCATAGGAAGGTTCTTTGTGGTGGACAACAGGCAGAAACTTAAATACGCTTTTTTCCTGTCAAAGATTTTTACAGGCGTGATTGTGGGCATACTATTGTTTGCAAAAACAATAGAGTATCTCTACACTAACTATTTTCAGGCGACAAATTTCTTTTTTATGGGGCTTATACTGGCTTCCATCCCTGGTATATTAAAAGGGGAGGAAAGAATAAACGCTAAAAAGTGGAACTTTATATTTTTTCTTTTTGGATTTTTACTGATAATAACTATCTCCTTGCTCCACGGTGCAGATGCATCTGGCATGGGAACAGCGGTAGCCAAACTTACGCCTGCTTACTCCGTGAAACTTTTATTTTGCGGGGCGTTGGCATCTGCTGCCATGATAGTCCCAGGTATATCAGGGTCTATGCTTCTTATGATTTTAGGAGAGTACTATAATGTACTTGGATTCATAAACAGCAGAAATATATTTGGAATAGGAATAGTTGGTGTAGGAGCAGTGCTGGGAATACTAATATTTTCAAGGGTGGTGGACTACCTTTTAAAAAGCCACAGGGCGATCACAATCTACTTTATAGTTGGCCTTATAGCGGCTTCTGTTGTAGAGATATGGCCTGGCCTCAGTTTAGCTGCCTTTGATTTGAGCGTTAACGCTGTAAGCTTTTGTCTTGGGGCTACTCTGGTTATTTTAATGTTCAAAATTGAAAAAAGGGGTAGGAAGGTTGTATAAGAATAAGTTGAATATATTCCTTTTTGCAGTCCTTGGTATTTTTTTGTACAATGTGCTGCCAAACATATATGACAACCACAAGAAGATAAAGGTTTTACAACAGGAAAAAGAGGAACTCTTACTCAAAAATAGAAATATGGAGAAAAAACTTACCGATACAAAGAAAGAGATCGAGAGATTAAGTGACGAATTTTACGTGGAGACACTCTCCCGTGAGAGACTTAATATGGTTAAAGAGGATGAAAAAATATATAGATTAGTCAATTAATTAGGAGGAATTAATGAAGAGAGAATTAGCACTTGAATTTGCCAGGGTAACCGAAGCAGCAGCCCTAGCCGCCTATAAATGGGTGGGAAGAGGGAACAAAGACCTTGCAGACCAAGCGGCGGTAGATGCTATGAGAAGCATGCTTAACAGTATCGATATGGATGGGGAGATAGTAATAGGAGAAGGAGAGATAGACGAAGCTCCTATGCTTTATATAGGTGAAAGACTTGGAGATAAAGAATCCGAGTTTAAAGTAGACATAGCTGTAGATCCTATAGAGGGGACCAGGATGACGGCGCAGGGGCAGCCAAATGCCATAGCTGTTCTTGCTGTGGGTAACAAGGGATCTTTTTTAAAAGCGCCTGATATGTACATGGAAAAGCTTATAGTAGGGCCAGGAGCTGCAGGTACAATTAACCTAGATGACCCAATTATAGATAATGTAAACAGAGTAGCGGAAAAACTTGAAAAAACTCTAGAAGAGCTATCTATAGTTATACTGGATAAGCCTAGGCATGAAAAAATAATAAAAGATCTTCAAGCGTTAGGAGTTAGAGTGTATGCACTTCCAGACGGGGACGTAGCTGGATCGGTACTTGCAGCTATCTTCGACTCAGATATCGACATGTTATACGGTATAGGAGGAGCACCAGAGGGAGTAATATCTGCTGCAGCTCTAAAAGCACTTGGTGGGGACATGAATGCCAGGCTAAAACTTAGAAGTGAGGTAAAGGGAATAACTCTGGAAAACGACAAGATTTCGAACTATGAAAAGATAAGATGCCAGGAGATGGGAATAGATATAACTAAAAAGCTTAATCTAGATGATCTTGTAAAAGATGATGAGGTGATTTTTTCAGCTACAGGGATAACAAAAGGTGATCTTTTAGAGGGGATTAAGATAAGGGGGAGCATAGCGTCTACCCAGACACTTCTGATAAGAGGAAAAACCAGAACCATCAGGTATATAAACTCTGTACACAATTTAGACTATAAAAGTGAAGAACTTAAAGAATTAATAAAATAAAAATACTGGGCAGACTTAGGTCTGCTTTTTTAACAGGGGAGGGTTTATGTTTTTTTATGACGATTTGGTAAAGAAGATTGAGAACAAAAAAATAAAATTAAAGAACAGCTATAGCTACGGATTAAATTTCAGGAGAAAGGCCATATGGCTCCTTACTGGGATACCTCTTTTGTTGATGGGGATATTCGAAATATACCTATACTTTAACCTTGAGGAGGGCGGCAGCAACGGACTTTTGTTTCTGGCGGCATTCGTAACATTTTTAGGATTTTATAATATAAAGATGGCGTATGATTACAACCTGAAGGTGGATTTTGAAAAGGGGCACCTTAAAAACAAGAATGTGGATATCAGATTAGAAGATGTAGAAGAGGTGGAACTCAGCAGAATAGTACCTCCTGGTTCAAAAAAATTAGAAGCCTGCATATCTATAATAACAAAAGATAAAAAACAGATAATAATACCGCTAATAATGAAAAATAGAGTTGAGTTTGCAGCAGTTTTAAAGGAATATTTTAATGAGAAGTTTAAAATAATAAAGAGTGAAGATTAGAAAAATCCAAGACAGTGTTCTTGGATTTTGTTTTTTAAAGATTATAAAAAAAGAAGAGAAACGAGTTCTCTTCTTAAAGTTTAAGAATTTAAATATTTTTCAAGCCTGTCCATGGCAATTTTAAGATTATCTAGAGAGAGTGTGCAGGCGACTCTTATGTAGCCATCCACACCGAATGCGATTCCAGGTACAAGTGCAACTTTTGCCTTTTCTAATATATCTAAAACAAAATTTAGTGAGTCCTTGTCGCTAAATTTTTTGTAATTTGCAAATATATAAAAAGCACCCTGTGCATCTGCAACCTCAAACCCAAGTTCTCTGAGCCTAGTTGTAACTAAGGTTACCCTTTTACCATATTCTTCCGCCATAGAACTGACGTCACTTACTTCCTGTAGAGCCACTATAGCCCCATATTCAGAAAGAGTCGAAGGTGAAGTTATGGTATATTGGTTTACTTTTATAAGTTCTTTTCTAATGTCTAATGGTGCCAGAAGGTATCCTATCCTCCATCCAGTCATGGAATGTGATTTTGAAAAACCGTTTATTACTATGACCTTGTCCTTGACGTTGTCGCATTTTGCTATGGAGTAGTACTCCTCATTTCCGAATACCACTTCGCTGTAGATCTCATCTGAAATAATGTAGATATCTCTATCTGCTAAAAAATCAGCGATTTCTATTATATTTTCTTTTGGAAGTATTGTCCCGCTTGGATTTGAAGGGTAGTTTAATATTATAGCCTTTGTTTTTTCGTTTATAACTTCCTCTATCATACTGCTTGTAAGTACGAAGTCATTTTTAGATACATCTATATGTACAGCTTTTGCATCGTACATATGCACTAGGGCATCATAAAGGGAAAAAGCCGGGTTTATTATTATAACTTCATCATCTTTTGCAAGGATACCCTTTAAGGTGGTAGAAAGAGCTTCTGTAGACCCGCAGGTTATCAGCACCTCGTCCTTGTCGTACTTGATGCCATACTTCTCGTCGTAGAATTTTGCAATTTCAATCCTGAGTTCTTCCAGTCCGCCTGTAGGCGCATATTTTAACTGGTTGTTTTTCATATATTCTATAGATTTTTCAACTATAACACGTGGAGTAGGGATGTCCGGCTCGCCTATAGTTAGATTTATGACATCGTCCATCTTTGCTGCTTTTTGAGCTATCTGCCTTATTATAGATACTTCCAACTCTTTTACTCTAGGATTAATATACATAACCAATCACCAGACTAATCTAAATTTCTTAAATCTTCTATGATCTCTGTTTTACCGGCAGTTTTCTCGTCCTTGTTTTTGATTATCCTAGCAGGACTACCAGCAACAACCACGCCTTCAGGCACGTCTGTAGTTACAATTGCCCCAGCTGCAACAACAGAACCTTTACCTATTCTTACACCTTCAAGAACAACAGCATTTGCCCCGACAACTACGTTATCTTCTACAACAACAGGATCTGCTGAAGGAGGCTCGATAACACCTGCAAGGACAGCACCTGCACCGATATGGCAGTTCTTACCTACAGTTGCCCTTCCTCCAAGTACAACGTTCATGTCTATCATAGTTCCGTCGCCGATTTCAGCACCTATATTGATAGAAGCTCCCATCATGATAACAGCGTTGTTTCCTATTTTTACTTTATCTCTTATTATAGCCCCGGGTTCTATTCTTGCGTTTATATTTTTTAGGTCTAGCATAGGTACAGCAGAGTTTCTTCTGTCGTTTTCAATATAGTAGTCTTCGATTTTACCTTTGTTCTCTTCAAGGATATTAGAGACAACTTTCCAGTCTCCTATTACTACCCTGCTGTTTCCGTTTCCAAAAACTTTGCATTCTGAAAAGTCTATTCCATCTAAATCCCCTTTAATGTAAGCTTTTACAGGAGTTGCTTTTTTAGCCTCCTTGATGAACTTAATAATTTCTTGTGCGTTGTTTAAATTTGACATTTTAATGTGTTCCTCCCTTAATCTAAGTTTAGTACGTCCTTCATTTCGTAAAGTCCCGGTTCTTTTCCAAATAGGAATTCGGCAGCTTTTAGTGCCCCCGCTACAAAGACTTTTTTAGAGTGCGCCTCGTGTTTTATCTCTATTATCTCGTCTGTTCCAGCGAAGATGACGCTGTGCTCTCCAACTATGGTTCCACCTCTTACAGCGTGTACACCAATTTCATTTTTTTCCCTTTTCTTGAGGCCAAATCTACCGTGTGCTAGAGTTCTTTCTTCCTCTAATACGCTATTTATAGTTTCAAGAAGGGTTTTTGCTGTACCGCTAGGCGAGTCCAGCTTTTTGTTGTGGTGTTTTTCTATAAGTTCTATATCGAAACCTTCTGCAAGTATCGGCACTATCTTTTTCATTATCTCGTTTAAAAGATTTATCCCAAGTGAAGTATTAGAAGCAAAAAGTACAGGAATAACTTCGGAAGCTTCTTTTATTTTTGCGATCTGCTCGTCGCTGTGCCCAGTGGTGGCTATAACAACCGCAGTGCCGTTCTTAGCGGCATAATCGATAACCTTATCGATGTTTGAGTAGTGTGAAAAGTCGATTATTAGGTCAATTTTTTTCCCTACTTCTTCTAAGCTTTTAAAAACGTACTTGTCGGTGATATCTCCTACTGCTTCGATACAAGCAACAAGCTTCATACCATCTCTATCTATTATTTCATTGGCAAGGAGCCTGCCCATGGCCCCGTAGCCATATACAGCTATTTTCATAATTTCACCTCAAAACCTAAATTTTTTAATTTTTCAGCGAGTATTTTAGTACTGGCTTCACTAAGTTCGTCAAGCGGCAGTCTTAGACCTCCTACATTCATCCCAAGTAGGTTCATAGCCTTTTTTACAGGGATTGGGTTTGTTTCAATGAAAAGTGTGTGGATAAGATCATTGTACTTTAACTGCATCTCTCTAGATTTTTTAACGTCACCGTCAAGGTAGCTTATAACCATATCGTGAGTTTCTTTTGGCATAAAGTTTGCAAGAACCGAGATAACACCTTTCCCCCCAAGAGACATAACTGGAACTATTATATCATCGTTTCCTGAGTATATGGCAAAATCCTCTCCGCACAGTCTAGCGATTTCGCCAACATAGCTTATATCTCCACTGGCCTCTTTTATACCAACTATCTTTTCGTTTTTGCTTAATTCAACCATAACGTCTAGCGGGATGCTAAGACCAGTTCTACCAGGTACGTTGTAAAGTATGATAGGTATATTTACATTGTTTGCTATGGCTTCGTAGTGTTTTATAAGCCCACTTTTATTTGTTTTATTGTAATAAGGTGTAACCACTAAAAGTGCATCTGCCCCAGCTTCTTCCGCCATCACGCTGAGTTTTACAGCATGCTCTGTGTCATTGCTTCCGGTACCTGCAACGATAGGGATCCTTCCAGCAGCCATATCCGCACAGTATTTTATAACCGATATATGTTCTTCGTCAGGAAGAGTAGAAGCCTCTCCGGTTGTACCTACGACAACTAGTGCATCGGTATCATTTTCAATGTGATACTCCACTAATTCTTTCAACTTTTCATAGTTAACCCTGTTATTTTCATCAAATGGTGTTACAAGAGCAACTCCTGAACCTACAAAAATACTCATATTATAAATCCTCCTTGTCATTTTATCATCTAAGCGTGTTATTATAAATAAAAAAAAGATTAAAATTAGATAAAAATCTAATAATTATAGAAACCTTCTGCTATTTTTTCACTTGGACCGGTCATATATACATCGTTTCCGGCAATCTCTATGAGAAGCTCACCATAAGGCAGCACAACTGTAGTCTTATCTGAAAGCCTGCCTAAAAGGTTACCCACAAAAACAGTTGAGCTGGCGCCTGTACCGCAGGCATAAGTGACTCCAACTCCTCTTTCCCAGGTCTTTAAAAAAACCTTGTTTTTGTCTACTATTTCACAGAAGTTTACGTTTGTTTTCACCGGATATAATGGATGGTTTTCCACAGCAGGACCGATCTTTTCAACCTGTGTATTTTCTAGACTGTCTACAAATACAACCGTGTGGGTGGTACCCAGAAAAAGAGATGAAAGCTCTAATTCCTGGCCTAATACCTCTATTTTTTGGTTTATAAAGCTGGCTTTTTTTGTAGTCATAGGAATCTTTTCAGTTTCTAAAAAAGCCTTTCCTATGTTCACCTTTGCGTTAAAGGTCTCTTCAGGGAAGATGGATATATCCATTACCCCTCCCAAGGTATCCACCTTGAAGTTTTCATCGTGAACGAGTTTTTTATCGTAAAGGTAGTGAGAGAAGCAACGGATCCCGTTGCCACACATAGGTGCCTGGCTACCGTCCTGGTTGAAGAATAGCATTTTCGGCATCCCGCTATTATCGTCCCTTGAAACTATCATCATACCATCGGCTCCTATACCCAGGTTTCTATGGCAGACTTTTTTTGCTAGTTCGGAATAGTCTAAATTCTCTACATCCTCTTCCATAAATATTATAAAATCATTACCTAAGCCGTGATATTTTTCAAACTTTAGCATCTGTCCTCCTCGTTACCGCAAAACGTCAATCTGCAGTTATATATTTGTTGCTTTTCTTTTTTGCGTGACCAAGTCCATACAACTATATTATTCTATTCCTGCTTGTTTGGCAAAATTTAAAATAAAATTATTGGGAAATAAAAAAAGCTGACGGCATAAAAGCCATCAACCATTGTATACAAATGTAAAAATAATTGCCCACAAAAGCTGATAGCCCCCCACTATGTTCTGGCATGGACATAATGACAGTGACAGGGATATTATCCCGGTCCCCAAGAAAAACGCTGGCTGGAGTTTTACTTTCGGCAGATGCCCCTTTCAGACTGCTTCAAAGAATAGCCATTCTCTGCAGTTTTACTATTGACCCTCTGCACCTCTATCTGAAGTGTATTCATTTTTCAAGTATTGTATCAATAAATCAACTTTAATGAAAATATATTATTTGAATACCACCTATATATAATTTATATTTTAAATAAGTTCTGTATTAAGAATATAATAATTTAATTAAGAATTTTCATAATAGGGGGAAGTTTTATGAAACTGGATTTAAACAATTTACAAATAGAGATGACCTATTGCAGGAGGGAGCTCCACAAAATACCGGAAACTGGGTTTAAGGAATTTAAAACCCTCAGCTTTTTAGAGTCAAAATTGAAAGAGTACGGTTATGAGCCGATAAGAATAGCAGAAACTGGGCTTTATGTGTATATAGATGGGGAGCAGGCGGACGGGGTCGCATTTCGTGCAGACATGGACGCCCTTGAGATAGAGGAAAAAAATGATGTAAGTTACAGCTCCGAACACAAAGGAAGAATGCACGCCTGCGGACATGACGGGCATATGTCCATACTACTGGGCTTTGCAAAATACCTGTCCACTTTTGGAAAACCAAAAAAGGGAATACTGCTGGTGTTCCAGCCGGCTGAAGAAGGGCCGGGGGGAGCCAAGGATATAGTCGAAAGCGGAATTTTTGAAAAGTACAACATAAAGGCTATATTCGGCTTGCACCTGTTTCCGAACCTTGACCAGGGGACCATAGGATGCAAGAGAGGGCCGCTCATGGCAAAGACAGCCGAACTAGACTTCAAGGTAATAGGCAAGAGCGCCCACGGGGCCATGCCGCACACCGGTATAGACGCCATATATGTAGCCTCAAAGTTGGTGGAGGCCTACCAGGGAATAATAGGTAGGAGCCTATCTCCAGTAGAGGGGGCAGTTATAACAATAGGTAAAATAAGAGGAGGAGACGTCAGAAATATAATAGCTCAGGACGTTGTATTGGAAGGGACGGTTAGAACTTTTTCCAACGAAGTGTACAATACTATTATTAAGAGGATAAAAAATATAAACAGGGGGACGGAGTTAGCCTACGGCGTGGAGATACAAGAGGATATAAGACCGCTTTACCCACCTGTGGTGAACGATGGTAAACTGTATGAGCTTTTCAAGGCTGCCATTGAAGGGAAGAGTAATTTCATCGAGATGGAACCGCTTATGCTTGCTGAGGATTTTTCGTACTATCAGGAGGCAGTTCCGGGAATATTTTTCATGCTCGGGACTAGGACTGATGAGTTTTGCTACCCTCTGCACAACAGCAGATTTAACTTCGACGAAGTGGTGTTAAAAGAGGGCCTCAAGGTATTCATAGAGGTATCGAAAGAGATGGGGGCAATATAGGCAAAAGTTTGATTTCAACCCTTTCTAGGCAAAGTTAAATATTTTAAAGGATAAGGGTTCAAACTGGGTAAAAATAGAGTTAGGCCTTGTTTTTAAAAGAGGGCCACTAAGGGGGGCGTTATATGAAAGTTTCAAAGATAATGACAGTTCATGGAAGAGTGCAGGGGGTTGGGTTCAGGTACTTCATACAGTATACAGCAAAAGAGTTGGGGGTAAGCGGATACGTAAAAAACCTAGATGACGGAACTGTGGAGATATTGGCTCAGGGAAACCCCGGAGATGTGAAAAACCTAAAAAGTGCAGTTATAAAAGGTAACGGATTTTCAAAAGTTACAAGGGTAGATGAGTCTAACATAGAAACAAGGATGCACAGTGATTTCAAGATAAAAAATTAGCGTTTTATATTTTATTGGCAATACAGTACCAAAAAAATAGCACAATACCCCGTTTTAGTTAAAAATTGTTGACATGGAGCACGAAATGTGGTATTATCTTTTACAATAATTTTGGGCAAGATAAAGGGAGTTTTTTAAAATTATATAGCTTAGCATACACTCATATAAGCCAATAATAAGGATTGGCGTATCTACGACTAACCGTTAAATTAGTCTCTATGGGTGGGGGTATGTAGTACGAAAAACCTGGGTACATACTTTCACGTTCATAGCGGAAGGTGAAGGGAGTATTCAGTTTTTTTATTATTCGATTTGGAGGGAAAGAGAAAGAATGAAAAAAGGAAGCATCATAATACTTGACTTCGGTTCTCAGTACAACCAGCTGATAGCTAGAAGGATAAGGGAAATGGGAGTATATGCAGAGATAGTGCCTTATTTTACAGATCTAGAAGTGATAAAAGCTATGGAGCCTAATGGAATAATCTTGTCAGGAGGGCCTGCTTCTGTTTATTTAGAAGATGCACCTACAGTTGACCCAAAGGTATATGAACTTGGTGTTCCGGTACTCGGTATATGCTACGGAATGCAGCTTACTACACACTTATTGGGTGGAGAGGTAGCTAGAGCAGACAAACAGGAGTTCGGAAAAGCAGAGCTTATTATAGATAAAAAAGATTCATTAATTTTCGACAGTATACCTGAAAAAACGCAAGTTTGGATGAGTCACGCCGACCACGTTACGAAACTTGCACCAGGATTTGAAAAAATAGCACACACAGACTCATCTGTTGCAGTTGTAGCAGACGAAGTTAGAAAAATATATGCGGTTCAGTTTCATCCAGAGGTAACCCATTCGGTTTACGGTAAACAGCTTTTAAGCAACTTTGTATTTAACATAGCAAAATGTGAGAAAAACTGGAGGATGACAAACTACATAGAAGATACCGTAAAGAACATAAGAGAAAAAGTTGGGAACAAAAAAGTTATACTGGCTCTTTCAGGAGGGGTAGATTCATCTGTTGCCGCCGTACTTATACATAAAGCCATTGGAGACCAGCTTAGCTGTTTCTTCATAGATACAGGGCTTATGAGGAAAAATGAAGCTGAAAAGGTAATGGAAGCCTACGGGGAACACTTCCATATGAATATAGAGTGCATAAACGCCGAAGAGAGATTCATTTCAAAACTAAAAGGGGTAAGTGACCCAGAGGAAAAAAGAAAGATAATCGGACGTGAGTTTGTAGAGATCTTTGAAGAGCAAAAGAAAAGATTTAAGGATGCGGATTTCCTAGCACAAGGAACAATCTACCCTGACGTAATAGAATCCCAGTCGGTTAAAGGACCTTCTGCAACTATAAAATCTCACCACAATGTAGGCGGACTTCCTGAAAATATGGAATTCGAACTATTAGAACCTCTTAGAGAGTTGTTCAAGGACGAGGTTAGAAGAGTAGGTAGGGAACTTGGAATTGCCGACCACATGATAGACAGACATCCATTCCCTGGGCCAGGTCTTGGGATCAGGATACTAGGAGAGGTCACAAAGGAAAAAGCAGATATTTTAAGGGAAGCAGACGACATATTCATAGAGGAGCTTAGAAATGAAGGCCTTTATGAGAAAGTAAGCCAGGCTTTCGTAGTGTTATTGCCTGTCAAATCTGTAGGTGTTATGGGAGATGAAAGAACATATGAGTACACAGCTGTTCTTAGAAGTGCCGACACGACTGACTTTATGACTGCAACTTGGTCACATCTTCCTTACGAGTTCTTGGAGAAAGTGTCCAACAGGATCATAAATGAAGTTGATGGTATCAACAGACTTACATATGATATCTCTTCAAAACCACCAGCAACTATTGAATGGGAATAATCGGCAGACTGTAAGTCTGCCTTTTAAATAAAACTTGGATAAATTAATGTAAATTAAATATAAAATTTAAAATCTATCAGGAGGTTATAGATGCTAAACGGGAAGATAATAAAAGAAGCAATTACTTTTGATGACGTACTTTTAGTTCCTCAAAAGTCAAATGTACTTCCAAGTGAAGTTAGCCTAAAAACAAAACTTACTAAAAATATCGAGATGAACATACCGTTCATAAGCTCGGCTATGGATACGGTAACAGAAGCTAAGCTTGCAATAGCTTTGGCTAGAGAAGGTGGTATTGGTTTCATCCATAAAAATATGTCTATAGAACAGCAGGCTGCCGAAGTAGACAAGGTAAAAAGAAACGAAAGCGGGATGATAACAGACCCTATAATACTTAGCAGAAACTCTACTCTAGAGGATGCTGACAAGATAATGGGGACTTACAGAATATCAGGTCTGCCTGTTGTAGAAGATGATGGAACTCTAGTTGGGATAATAACTAACAGAGATCTTAAGTACAGAAAAGACCTTTCAAAAAGCGTGGAATCAATAATGACGAAGGACAACCTTATAACTGCTCCAGAGGGAACTACTCTAGAGCAAGCAAAAGAAGTACTTCTTGAAAATAGAATTGAAAAACTTCCTATTGTAGGTAAAGATGGGAAGCTAAAAGGGCTAATAACTATAAAAGATATAGATAACATAGAGGAGTTTCCTAATGCTTGTAAGGACTTACAAGGTAGGCTTAGAGTCGGGGCTGCCGTCAGCGTAGGAAATGACACACTTGAAAGAGTAGCAGCGCTTGTAAAAGCAGGCGTAGACGTTATAACTGTCGACTCTGCACACGGACATTCAAACGGTGTAATTGAAACTGTTAGAGAGATAAAAAATGCCTTTCCTAAGCTAGACGTTATAGGGGGGAACATTGTAACTGCTGAAGCTGCGAGAGAGCTTATAGAAGCAGGTGCAGACGCAGTAAAAGTAGGGGTAGGACCTGGATCTATATGTACTACAAGGGTAGTAGCCGGTGTAGGAGTACCTCAAATATCAGCTGTAAATGACGTTTACATGTTGGCTAAACAGTACGGAATACCTGTTATAGCTGACGGAGGAATCAAGCTTTCTGGAGACGTTGTAAAGGCTATAGCTGCCGGTGCCAACTGCGTAATGGCAGGCGGACTTTTAGCAGGTACTGAGGAAGCACCTGGGGAAGAGATCCTTTATGATGGTAGAAGATTCAAAGTATACGTTGGTATGGGATCACTTGCAGCTATGCAAAGAGGAAGTAAAGACAGATATTTCCAAAGTGAAGCTGAGGCTAAAAAACTAGTTCCAGAAGGAATAGAAGGGAAAGTGCCTTACAAAGGTAAACTGTCCGATGTCATATTCCAGCTTTGCGGAGGACTTAGAGCCGGTATGGGATACTGCGGTACCCCTACAATTGCGGATTTGAGAGACAATGGTAAATTCGTTAAAATAACTGGAGCAGGGCTTCAAGAGAGCCATCCTCACGATATAAGCATCACAAAAGAAGCTCCTAATTACCACAAATAGAATAAAAATATTAGATCCATATAATCTTTTTAATATGCGAAAAGAGTTTCTACCAACAGAGCAAAAATCTGTTGATTATGGAGCACTGTTGGTGTGCTCTTTTCCGTTTATGGTCTCATTTGAGGGTACGCCTCGGATGGGCCATTTTTTGTTTTTTGAAATATATAATTTTATAAAATGACACGATATACAACGGGAGGAAAGGTATGGAAAAGTTTATAGAAGCGGCAAGCGGAAAAACCAGAGCTCAGCTGGTGCTGAAAAATGCAGACATAGTTGACGTGTTTACGCAGGAAATCTTCAGAGGGGATGTAGCCCTACAGGATGGTTATATAGTTGGATTGGGCGAGTACAGTGGGGAAAATGAGTTAGATTGTAGTGGAAAATATATAGCGCCGTCATTTATAGATGCCCACATGCACCTAGAGTCCTCACTTGTAACACCGGCAGCGTATTCAGATGCAGTTCTTCCGCATGGAGTGACAACAGTTATAGCCGATCCCCATGAGATAGCCAATGTAGCTGGGAAAGATGGCATAAAATATATACTGGATTCTTCGGAAAAAACAGTACTAGATATTTTTATGATGTTGCCATCCTGCGTGCCGGCTACACTGTTCGAAAGTTCGGGGGCAATTCTCACAGCAGTGGATTTGGAGGAATTTTATCTTCATGAAAGAGTGCTGGGTTTAGGGGAAGTGATGAATTATCCTGCAGTACTAAACTGCGAACCGGACATGCTAAGTAAAATAGGAGGATCTATAAAAAGAGGGAAGCTAGTGGATGGGCACGGTGCGGGGCTAGGAATAAACGAGATAAACGCCTATGCTTCGGCAGGTATTACGACAGACCATGAGTGCCAAAGCGCTCAGGAGGCAAAAGAGAGGCTTAGGAGAGGTATGTATGTCATGATAAGGGAGGGGACAGCAGCCAAAAACATCCGCGAAATATCCAAAGTGGTTACACCTTCAAACAGCAGGAGGCTATGTATCTGCACCGATGACAAGCACTTGGACCATCTGATAGAAGAGGGTAGCGTGGACTGTGCTGTGAGGACAGCTATAGAAGCAGGGGTTCCGGCTGTCATTGCTTATCAAATGGCCAGCCTGAATAGTGCGGAGTGTTATGGTTTAAAAGACAGAGGGGCTGTGGCGCCCGGCTACAGGGCCGACTTCATAATAGTTTCAGACTTGGAGAAGGTGAGCATTGAAAAGGTATTCAAAAACGGAGAGCTGGTGGCGGAAAACGGAGAATGCATTAAGAAGTCTGACAACTATTGCTCTGTGCCGGAAAAACTTGCCTCATCGATGAACTTTGGTGAAATTTCAAAAGCGGACATAAGTATAGGCGTTGATGTGGGAGATAAAGCCAATATAATAGAGATAATCCCAAACAGGTTAGAGACTAGGCATGTTGTAGAAGAGGTGTGCATAAAAAGAGGGGAGTTTCAAATATCAGTGGAAAGGGACCAATTGAAGATGTTGGTGGTGGAAAGGCATAAAAACAGTGGCAACATAGGAAAGGGTATAGTTAAAGGCTTTGGATTGAAAAATGGGGCTATAGCGGTAAGTGTATCCCATGACTCACATAATGTAATAGCGGTTGGGGCAGATGACGGAGATCTAGTAAAGGCCTTAAACGAGGTGAGGAGAATAGGAGGGGGGATAGCCCTGTGTGTTGACGGGAGAGTAGAAGCGTCATTAAAACTCGAAATAGGAGGGCTCATTACCGGAAAAACCCCAAGCGAGGTGGTGAAAAATTTGAAAAAGCTGCATGAAAAGACAGAAAAAATTATGGGTAACGGAAATTTTAACCCTTTTTTGACCTTGTCGTTTATTTCCCTACCTGTGATACCGGAAATAAGGCTGACCGACAAGGGAATTTTTGACGTAAGTAACTTTAAGTTTCTGGATTTAAAGGCCTGATAGATGGGGGAGTGTATAAACTTGTCCGGATAAAGTTAGGGAATGTAGAAGAATTGTGACCAAAGAGAAATAAAAAAGTCAGCCTTCAGGCTGACTTTTTTATTTGATTATATTTATTAAGCATCTTTTTTAGCTAGAAGTTCAGCTATTTGAACCGCGTTTAAAGCAGCCCCTTTTAAAACTTGGTCTGCAACAACCCATAGAGATAAACCATTGTCGAAAGCCAGGTCTTTTCTTATTCTTCCAACATATGTTTCATACTTGCCTGCCACATCTTTAGGCATAGGGTATTCTTTGTTTTCAAGGTTGTCTTTAACAATTATCCCCTCAGAATTTGCAAGGAGTTCTTTAACATCTTTTACGTCAAACTCTTTTTCAAGCTCAAGAGTAATAGACTCGGAATGAGCCCTAAGGACAGGAACTCTGACAGCTGTAGCTGTTATTCTGATTGAATCATCGTGGAAAATTTTATGAGTTTCATTTATCATTTTCATCTCTTCTTTAGAGTAATCATTTTCTAAAAATACATCTATGTGAGGGATTACATTGAAAAGAAGCGGGTGAGCAAATGCAGACACCTCAAGCTCTTTTCCCTCAACAAATTGCTTTGCTTGAGAAAGTAGTTCGTCCATACCTTTAGCACCTGCACCTGAAGCAGCTTGGTAAGTAGAAACAATTATTTTCTTAATTCCATATTTTTTATGGATCGGATAAAGTGCAACACACATTTGGATTGTAGAGCAGTTTGGGTTTGCAATAATTCCCTTGTGTTTAAATGCATCCTCCGGGTTAACTTCAGGTACTACAAGAGGCACCTCAGGATCCATTCTGAATGCACTACTGTTGTCTATTACTACGACACCATTTTCTGCAGCTATAGGAGCAAACTTTTTAGTTATATCTGCCCCAGCAGAGAAAATAGCAATGTCTATACCTTTATGGAACTCTTCCGTTAGCTCTTCTATAACTAAATCTTTACCTTTAAATTTAAGTGTCTTACCTGCTGATCTGGCAGACGCAAAAAGATGAAGTTCTTTTAGAGGAAAATCCCTGTCTTCTAATACCTTCAGGACTTCTACTCCGACAGCACCAGTAGCACCAACTACTGCCACATTATATTTTTTCATACAATCCTCTCCCCTGTATTAAATAGATTAAATTTTTATGTAAAGCACAATGCTTTATTCGGCATTTTATTGCCTAGAAAAGAAAATACAACTGCTTGAATTCAAAGAATACGCTCCTATAAAAGGGGCATAGCCAGGTTACCCTTTAATTTATTAAAAAAACTCCTACCCCTAGTTGATGTTAAGAGCAAGGTAGTCAAAACTCTCTAGATGAGCCTTAAGGTCCTTTTCTTTAACTGCTTCGGTTAATATTATTATGTAACCATCTTTTTTTATGAAGTGCTCTACTTCGATGCCTGCATCCTTTATATCTTCGCAAAGGTGGATGTCAGCTTTTTCTACCCTCAAGTAGAATTTAGATACGATATCATCCGAAGGTACTACGTTTATAGGTTTTTCTATATTGTAGTAAAAATCCCCTTCGTACTTGCTTCTTATGCATCCCTTAACGATGTCAGCAACAACTGCAGATGCCGTTGCGTCCATTCCAGCTCCCTTACCGTAGAAAAGAGTCTTACCTACATAATCCCCCTCTACCTCAATAGCATTGAAAACCCCGTTTACATTTGCAAGTTGCTCGTCTTTTTCCAGAAGGGTAGGTTTTACGCATACTTCGACCCTGTCCCCGATATTTTTAGCAGATGCCACAAGTTTTATAACGTAGCCAAGCTCGTCAGCAGCCTGTATATCTTCTTGTTTTATTTTTGTGATTCCGCTAATGGAAACCTCATCAAAATCAACACAGCCACCATAAGCTATGGAGGCGAGTATTGTGATTTTGTGTGCTGTATCTATTCCCTCTATGTCATAGGTAGGGTCTGCCTCTGCATATCCTTTTTCCATTGCTACCTTTAAAACCGCGTCAAAGCTTAGGCCTTTTTGAGTCATCTCTGTTAGAATATAGTTTGCAGTACCGTTTATTATTCCTTTTATACTTTGGATATTGTTTGCAATAAGGCTTTCTTGAAGAGGGATGATAATAGGTATACCCCCTCCAACACTTGCTTCGTAATATATGGCAGTATTGGTTTCCTTAGCTTTTTTAAAAAGCTCTTTAGCGTGTTTTGCAATAAGTGCCTTGTTGGCGGTAACTACACTTTTTCCGTTTTCAAGGGCTTCTAAAAGTATTTTCTTTGCGATGGTTTCCCCGCCGATAAGTTCTACCACAACCTCTACCTCATCGTCTTCAATAATTTTTTTATAGTCATTTATCAGAATACTTTTATCAAAGTCAAAAGAGAACTCTTTATCTAGGTTTAAGTCGCAGGCGTACTTAACCTCTATATTAGCGTTTGCTTTGTGAGAAATCTTTTCGGCTTCATTTAGCAGTATTTTTAGAGTACCTTCACCTACAGTACCAAGTCCAATAATTCCAATTTTCAAACTTTTCACCCCTATTCTTAATCTTTAAAATATCTCTATTTTTTAGCACAATATTATTAAATTATTAATACTTAAATATAAAAAAAAATTAATAAAAGTTTAATCTTTTAATTTTTTATATTAAAAAAGGGCTTTTTTCTTGCCAAAAAAGCCCCGTAACAAACCTAATTTCAGGTAAAATACTAATGCAGTTCAGCTGAATAATTTAAGCTGGTTTACGCAAATTAAAATAAGCTATGCAGCCCACAACTTGATAAAACAAGTTAAATTAATACTAGCATAAGCATATTTCGTTGTCAATTCAATTTTTAAAAATTATATGATATTTCACTGTTATTTTTTAAATTCAGTATACTTTTTCAGATAAACTTGAACTACCTTTATAAAGGTAGCGTGACTCCAGGTTAGTGGAGAAACTGAAACAGGTTCATTGGTGAAAGGATTTACCTGTTCTGCAAGTACACCACTGTCAAAGGCGTGCTCGGCCACCCATTCCATTAGAGAGAGACTCTCTCAATTCGTCTTCAGAAGAGGAACTCTCTATCCGGTAATGTGCCATTCAGAGTAGGGATCATCCTCATACCTTGCAAGCCCTCCTACATCTGTGTTGCAGCAAAGTTTGTCACACAGCTGCTCCACATCATTGACATCGTATGCGCCAAAGGCAAAAAGCCCGTAGAGGCTGGCATCTAGGGTAGCGTCTACAACTACACCACCATTTTTGTCAAAAGTCACAGTTCTAGCAAAACGTTTTTGATCCTTTAAATACATGTATTTCCCCATAGCTTTTTTAATTTCTTCGGCTGTATTTCTATAGAGTTTACTAAGCTCTAGTTCTCCAAAAGCGGCCGTGAAATTTGAAGCGCTTGTCAAGGCCCCACAAACCGACGATACCGTAAAAGTATGTACACCCAGCCTCTCTTCCCACAGGTCGTAACTTGGGAGAGGAAGTTTGGTTTCGCTATCCCTGAATTTCACCAGAAAATCGGCGACTTTCTTTATAGAAGTTTTGTATAATGGTTTTATAGATTCTATGTCCCTGTATTTATCGAAGTGGTGCCAGAGAGCCCATAAGACCAGTGCGGACTCGTTCTCTTGTATCGGTAGCTGCAACTTTCCGTTGTCTAACCATAAATGTCAAGAGCTACCTACATTTTTTGAAGGGATGTATTTGTTGAGCAGATAGCCGTCTTTTTCTAGTACATCGCTGCAAAAATTGTAAAATCTACTGGCGAGTACTATATAGCCTGCAAGGTCTAAAGCATGGGCAACAAGCGCCCCATCCCTTGGCCAGACGTAGCTGTATGTATCCCAGTACTGCATGACATCCGAATCATTCGCAGCTAAAATAGCGCCGCTATTGTCTATTTGTGACCTGAGAATAAGGATGCTTTTTTTATACAGCCAGGAAATCTTTTCGGGAAAAATATCGAGTTTGATATTCTCTTTATTGCTCCAAAGCTTCCAATAGTTTGCGATCCTATTTAGAAGCTCCTCAGGAGATTTATCTATTATTATGTGGTTTAGTTTGCAGACTTCCTCGTAGTTTTTTCCAGCGGCAATCCAATAGTAAACGGCCTGAGAAGAGTTATCGGCAAGGTCTAGACTTAATCCTATAACAAGAGTCGACAGACCCCTGCTCTATGGCGTTACAGCCTAACACACCGTCTTCAGCATCCTTTCAAGTTCCTTCCAGCCCTTGCTTTTCTTTGCTGCCGATGGCGTAGTAGTCTAAACCGTGACTGCCGTTATAAAATCCGTTTATCAGAAAATAACGGGCACCCTTGTAGTGCAAAAGTATTCTTTCCTTTGGCCTATATACAGCGGTGTCGCCTATACAGTTTCCGGTTATATCAAAATCTTGGCACAGAAATATCCTTAACTCCCTCCTGATGGAGGAGAGGTTGTGTGCCGTGATTTTTTTTGTATATATTCTCATGAAAATCCACCAGGTTGTTTATCTTTAGTTCTATCTTTAATTTTTCATTCAATAGTTTTACGTCTGTGACCAGGCTCTCATTTAGATATTTCATTTCAATCTTCCATGATTTATCAACCCACGAAAAGCTCCCATCAACCCATATACCCATTTTGAAGGGGTTGCCGTTTGTGTGCTTCTCTTCACCTAAGTGGGGGAAAAAGAATTCTCTTATCCGGTACTCAGCGTCAAAGGCCACTAAAAGGTTGCCGTTGCTTACAGGTATGTCTCTAGGCATAGGGATACCTCCATATTTTAATTTTGCAAGTTAAATCCGATGTGGTTATTCTATATAGATTTTTATAAAATTATTTTTAATTTCTTTTCTCTGTGCAGCTCATTTTTAAAAGCTCTGTGACCAAAAAAGATTTTGTAGATAGATTCAGTAGTTTATCCGCATCGCAGGTAGAAGTATTCGAAATAAAAAAATATCTTTTAATTTAAGATTTTAAGTGAATATGTTTTTTTCCTCTTTTTCTTGTTCAGATGGGAAAACTTGAAAAAAGCATTAAAAAATGTTATATAAACTATATGAGAGGTGATATTAGTGAGGAAAAACGGTAAAGAGGATGTTTGCAGCTGTAATATTATACATAAGGATATAGTTGAGCGTGTAAAAGAAAGCATGTATGAAGAGGGACTTTTGGAGGATGTATCAAGATTTTTCAAAATATTTTCGGATAAGACCAGACTTAGGATAGTCTCTATGCTCCTTCAAGAGGAGATGTGTGTATGCGACATAGCACATGTGCTTAATATGTCTCATTCATCGATATCACACCAGCTCAGGTTACTGAGACAGTACAGGGTGGTAAAGAACAGGAAGGAAGGTAAGGTCGTCTACTACAGCTTAGATGACGAGCATGTGAAAAACATTCTGGCTCAGGGTATAGAACACCATAAACACGGCGGTTAAATTTTAGAGGGTCAGCCCTCTATTATTGTTTATATAGGTATTTTTAATCAGGTATTTGTCTCGGAATCTTGACTTTAAAGATAAAAAATGTTATATATGAATATATGAACAAACTTTCATATGACGGGGGAGATTTTTATGAAAAAGAATTTTTATCTTAAAAATTTGAACTGCGCCCACTGCGCAAATAAGATAGATGAGGCCATTGGAGACCTATACGATGTGGAAGAACACAAGCTTAACTTTATAAACAAAAAGCTGAGCTTAAAGCTGTCATCTAAAGGAAGCCAGGAGACTGTCCAAAGAGTTAAAAAGCTTATAAAAGATATAGAATCTGCCGTTGAAATAGAGGATTTGGATGAGGACAGCTGGGTGGAAGTTGAGCTATACTTAGAAAATTTAGGGTGCGCCCACTGTGCAAATAAGATCGAGGGAAAAATTTTAGAAAGAGATTTTGTTGAAGATTTCAGGTTTAGTTTTATAAGCAAAAAACTTAACTTTAAAGTACAAAAGAGTAGGAAAAGAGAAGTACTGGACGAGATAACAGCGATAGTAAAATCGATTGAGCCGGAGGTAGTTGTAGAAGAACTGAGCCTTAGATATAAAAAGCTTAACGTGAAGTTGGAAAGCTTGAACTGCGCAAACTGTGCTGCCAAAATAGAAGAGAAGGTAAAAAAATTAAGTGAGGTCTATAAGGGGGAATATAACTTTTCAAACGGTTTGTTCAGCCTAGAGATAGAAAAATGTGCAAACCAAGAAGAGTTTGTTCAAAAAATACAGGAGATAGTTGATCAGATAGAGCCTGGGGTTGTAGCCATCATAAAGGACGGGCACAAGATCGAAAAAGAACTGACATATGCCGAGGAGTTTTCTAAAAAAGAGCTGCTTATGGCGATTTCTGGTGCGGTAATATTTTTATTGGCGCTTATTTTAAAGGATAAAACTTATCTTTGCATACCAATGTTTTTCATAGCTTACCTGTTTATAGGCGGGGATGTGGTAGCGAAGGCATTTAGAAAGGGGAGAAATTTATTCGACGAAAATTTCCTCATGACTATAGCTACGTTAGGTGCATTTATTATAGGCGAGTACCCGGAAGCTGTTGCTGTAATGCTTTTTTACAAGGTAGGGGAGTATTTCCAGGAAAGAGCGCTCTCATCCTCTAGAAGGTCCATAGAAAAGCTTATGGACATAAAGCCTGACTCGGCGAACATAAAGGTCGAAGGAGAGCTGATAAAGGTGTACCCTGAAGAGATATCTGTCGGACAGAGTATCTATGTAAAACCTGGCGAGAGGGTACCTCTTGATGGGGTTATCCTAAGCGGCTACAGTTCACTTGATACATCAGCCTTGACCGGCGAATCGATGCTGGCTGATGTGGAACCTGGAAGTGATATACTTAGTGGATCTATAAATAAAAGCGGCCTGTTAGAAATAAAGGTGACAAAACCCTTTTATGATTCTACTATAGCAAAGATACTAGATCTTGTGGAGAATGTGGGGACAAAAAAGGCTAAAACTGAAAAATTCATAAGTAAATTTGCAAAGTACTACACGCCTATAGTAGTAGTTTTGGCTGTAATGCTTGCCGTTTTACCGCCTGTTTTAATAAGCGGGGCCAGTTTTTCTGACTGGTTTTATAGGGCGCTGATATTCTTGGTAATCTCTTGTCCGTGTGCCTTGGTAATCTCTATACCACTGGCTTTTTTTGGAGGGATAGGGAGTGCTTCGCATCATGGCATACTTATAAAAGGTAGTAACTATCTAGAGGCCCTAAACAGTGTAAAAAGGGTGGTTTTCGATAAGACCGGCACGCTCACAAAGGGGATTTTTAAAGTAACTAAAGTTGTGGCAAAAAATGGATATTCCGAAGCTGAAGTATTGCGTATAGGGGTTCATGTAGAAAAACTTTCTAATCACCCCATTGCTAAATCTATTGTAGAATACTATGATGGCACAGTAGATATGTCAAAAGTGGAAAATTATGAGGAGATAGAGGGGCATGGAATCAGGGCTAGTTTTGAAGGTAGGGAAATTCTGGCTGGGAGCCATAAATTGATGGAAAGTCATGGTGTCCCTTACGAGGTTATTGATGAGCTTGGAACAGTAGTGTATATAGCCAGCGACAAAAGCTTCATGGGATATGTTGTGATATCAGATGAGGTAAAAGAGGATTCTAAATCAACTATAGAGGCCCTGAAAAAACGTGGTATAAAGTCTTACATGCTTACGGGCGACAATGAAAAAGTTGCCAGCAGCATAGGGGGATACTTGGGCATAGATAAGATATACTCAAGCCTCTTGCCGCACGAAAAGGTGAGTTACTTTGAGAAGATAAAAGGCGAGAGTAAAGAGGGGATAATATTTGTAGGAGATGGAATAAACGATGCCCCCGTACTTGCAAGGGCCGACATAGGGGTAGCCATGGGTGCTCTCGGCTCTGATGCCGCCATAGAAGCTGCCGACATAGTTTTTATGACGGATGAACTTTCTAAACTTGAGAGTGCGTTTAAAATAGCTGAAAAGACTAGGAAGATAGTTACTCAGAATATAGTATTTGCACTCGGAATAAAACTTTTGGTACTTTCTTTAGGGGCAGCCGGTTTTGCCAATATGTGGGAGGCTATATTCGCAGATGTAGGGGTGGCGTTTTTAGCTGTGTTAAATTCAATGAGGGTTTTAAATATGAAATAATATTAGGACTGGCTAATGCCAGTCCTAATTATTTATCACAAGTTATGATGATATTTTGAATTTTATCAGATATCATGTTGTTGGCTGCAATGATGGATATTTTTCTGTCATCCCTGAAATGAATTATTTTCCCTCCAGCTTCCTCCACCAAAAGCATACCGGCAGCAACGTCCCAAAGGTTCAAATTCATTTCCCAATAACCGTCAAGCAGAGATGCGGCAACATAAGCCAGATCAAAAGCTGCTGCTCCCATCCGTCTAAGTCCCCTAAGCTCTGGAAGAATACTGGAAACATACTTGGTGTTGTTTAACTCGGAAATGTTTTTATCATATGGGAATCCAGTAGCTAGGATGCACTGGTTCAAATCTGTTTTATCGCTTATTTTGAGTTTTTTTTCATTGAAGTAGGCCCCTTGACCTTTTACGGCATAAAAAAGTTCGTCCAAATAAGGAGCGTATATTACTCCCAGGACAGATTCTTCTTTATACTGGAGGGCTATGGAGATTACAAATATGGGTATCCCCTGGGCATAGTTGTTGGTGCCGTCAAGAGGGTCTATTACCCAAAGGTAGTCAGAGTCTTTATCCTGTTTCCCAGTTTCCTCAGCCAAGATAGCATGATCTGGGTACAGAGCCTTTATTTTTCCAATAATCAATTCTTCCGATTTTTTATCAATCTCTGTTACCAGGTCTGTTACCGTTGACTTGGTATCTATAGCTAAATCAATTCTCCTAAAATTATCTTTTTGAAGCTTACCTACTTCTAAAACCCAGCTTTTAACCTCGTTTAAAACTTCGTTTAAATTCATCATAAATCCTCCTGATATTCTTATTACAGCAAATCATTTATATGCATGATTTCACCGATTTCTATGGATTTATCCAAACAGCTAAGTATTAACTTTGCGGCCTCTATAGGAGACCTAACTATGCCGTCTCGTCTGGCCTCCACAAAAATTTTTTTATTTCTGAATGAAGACTCAATTGTGTCTCTAAGCTTTTTTTGCATATCGGTCTCTATCATGCCAGGAGAGATAGCGAAAATCTTGGCAGGATATTTTTTAGATCTCTGCTCTTCCGACACGACCTTTGTCAGCATGTTCAGACTTGCCTTTGTTGAACAATAAAGTGAAAGACCAGAAATGACCCTTGAAGCAGCACCGGAGCTTATATTTACTATGTTTTTTTTGAACGGAAAATTATTGTACCTTTTTAAAAATTCACCTATTAAGATGCTGGGAGATGTAAAGTTTAGGTTTACCACTTTCTGTATATCCTGTGGGCTAGAGGTACTTATATCCCCTGGTTTTCCAACGCTAGCAGCATTATTTATAAGGGTTATGCTTTCAATCTCCTCTGTTTTTATGCCTGAGAAGATGATGTCTAATTTACCCAGAAGTTCATCTATATTACTCAAGTCTATCGGAACCCACCTTACATTGTCGTTTAAAAGAGTATTGTCGAAGGATCTTGATATGGCGACTATCTTTTCGTTTTTATGGTTTAATAGCTCCAAAAAACTTTTTCCAAGTCCTTTGGAAGCCCCTGTAATAATATAATACTTCATAGCGACACCCCCTTATGATTATTAAAATTATAAGATATTTTGTCATTTTTGTAAAATAAAAAACCCCGAAGGGTTTTTTGTATTTTTATATGTTTTGCGGAAGAACTTTGTTTAGTACAACGCCTACAAAGGCTGCTATAGCAAGACCGGATATGGAAACTGTTTTCCAGATGGCTATGTTATCTATGGCGATTCCCAAAACGAATATAAGGGAAGCTATTATAAGGTTTCTAGAGTGCCCAAAGTCCAAGTCAGCTTCGATGAGGGTCCTAACCCCGACACTTGCAATCATACCGAAAAGCAGAATAGAGACTCCGCCCATAACAGGTACCGGTATAGTTTGTAGTATGGCGCCGAATTTTCCGATCAGGCTGAGGGCGATAGCATATCCGGCAGCAATCCTTAAAATACTAGGGTCATATACCTTGGTAACTGCAAGTACGCCGGTATTCTCTCCATAAGTAGTGTTGGCAGGGCCTCCCAAAATACCTGCAGTCATGGTGGCTACACCATCTCCTAGCATGGTTCTGTGGATCCCTGGCTCCTTGAAGAAATCTTTTCCAACAACAGCCCCATTAGTTGTTATATCCCCGATATGCTCAATGAAAACAACAAGTGCTATTGGTGCAATGGCAAGAATACCTGTGAATGTAAAATCAGGAATTGCCATAAGGTCATGCATTGCATCGGCAGACAAGCCTATCCATTTTGCCGATTTTATGGCTGTAAAATTTACCATACCAAATGGGATGGAAACAAGGTAGCCAAGTGTCACGGATATTAGTATCGGAACAAGTCTAAAGAATGATTTTTCCAAAATAGATATAAGTATCATGGAAATTATAACCACCAAAGCTATAAATAGGCTCTTTAAATCAAACTTGTTGTTGCTGTACCCTACCATGCTAAGGGCTACAGGACTAAGTCTTAACCCGATAACCATTATGATAGGTCCGGTAACTATAGGGGGGAAAAACGATTTTATCTTGTCTACCCCGAATATTTTGATTAGAAGAGACATTAAAATATAGACTAGTCCAGCGCAGATTACCCCCGCCTTTACCGAAGCTATGCCCTCATCCTTTAAGACAAGTGTAAGAGCACCAATAAAGGCAAAACTAGATCCTAGAAATACCGGCACAATTTTTTTTGTGCAGTAATGAAAGAGAAGGGTACCTATTCCGGCTGAAAGCAGTGCTATGGAAGGGTTTAGGCCTGTTAAAAAAGGCACTAGAACTGTAGCACCAAACATAGCAAGCACATGCTGTAGCCCAAGTAAATATTTTGTTTTAATATTTAAATCCTTGGTCATTACCATATTCCTCCTTAAAAAAATTATTTAAATATATTTAACATCAAAAAAAAAGGTCAAATACCCGGAGGTACTTAACCATTAAGTTTGCTTAAGAATTTTTCCTGATTAACGATGTATCTTATATGCTCTGCTGTACCGATAACCTCACCCTTGGAAGTAGAAGTTATATCAAAGAATAATTTTTTCCCCTCTATTTTAACAAGCTTGGCTTCGCACTCAACAGTATCTCCTACTAAACTTGCCTTTAGGTGCTTCATGTTAACAGATATCCCGACAGTTGTGTCCCCCACGTCTAGAAATCTTTGAACACATTGAAAAGCCGTATTCTCCATAAATGCGATTAGTGACGGGGTAGAAAAAACTTCTAAAGCTCCAGATGCTACCTTTGCCGCTGTTTCGTCTTCATTCACGATTTTTGTCAGATTAAAATTTATTCCTTCTTTAAGCATAACCTACCTCCTTTGGAATTTTAACAATCCAAAAGATTTTACTATATATACCCTTGAATGTCAAGGTAAATCAAGCTAATTCCTGGATTTGGTCTAAAGAATCCAATTTTATAAATTTACCTTTGAGGATTACAGCTTCTATATCCAGCTTCTCATTCAAAACCAGCATATCGGCGTCCTCCCATTCTATAATCCCGCCTTTTTTTGGATATATGTTCAGGGCTTTTGCTGGGTTAGAGGTAAGAGGCTTCAATGCTTGCTCCAAACTCAGATTTTCAACAAAAAAAAGCTTTTTAAACTGACTTAGGTTGTCGTCGAATTTCGAGATCTCCATACGAATCAGAGAACCCTGCTCGTCATAAAATGGTTTGCTACCGTTTCCGTCAGAACTGAAGGTTATCTGTTCCAGATGGACCCCTGAATCAACAGCTTCTACAAGGGCCCTGCTAGCAGGAAACTCCTCTATTTTTGTGGTAAAGTCTATATATCCTCCCAACTTGGCAAACTTGAGGCCGTGGTAAAAAGCCTCCCTGCTTCTATTTAGGTGAGTTGGCAAAAAGTGCCTAACAGGTATGTCTGAATTCTCTATTACTTCGAAAATTTTAGAGAGCCCTTCCTTACCATTTCCAACATGCACAGCCATCCTTCCACCTTTACCGGAAAGTAGCCCACCCTGCCTGAGCTCGCTGGCTAGCCTTGTTAGTTCACTGCTTGAAATGTGCGAAGCCCTGTGGTCGGAGAGCGCCACTTTGACCCCGATGACCTTATCTATCAGGCAGATATCTTTTTTTACACTTCCGGTGATGCTTGGACTCGGGAATTCGTACGCCCCCGAATGTATGAAGGTTGTAATCCCTTTCTCTTCGAGCTCCCTTGCTTTGAACAGTAAGTTCTCTAAGTTTCTCCCGATAGAGTCGCTTCCAAGTAGACCTACAGCCGTAGTTATACCTGATTTTAATAGTTCCATAAAACGAAGCTCTGGTATTCTGCTGCTGAATCCGGCCTCACCTCCTCCACCCGCCAAGTGGACGTGCTGGTCAATAAAACCGGGAACCAGATACTTCCCATTAATGTCTAAGTATTCAAACTCCAAGGTTTTTCCCGGTACTATACTGTCTGAAATTTGTGCTATCTTTTTTCCAGAGATCAAGACGTCTTTTGTTCCGATATAGTCCGGAGTATAGACTTTACAATTTTTAAGTAGTGTCAGCATGTGTTTCCTCCTATCCAGTTTTTTTAAAAATGTGCGTAAAAAAAGGAGGTTTAAACCTCCTTGAATTTATTGTGCCCCGATGTCATTTTATCCCTATTTCTTAAGATGCTATAGTCAAAAATTAAAAATGCAATAGAGAAAAAATCGAAGAAATTTTTTCGAAGACCTTTCCTACCTATGGATCTATCGTGTATCCTGAATGCAAATCTCAGGATGTTCAATACGTATTTATCATCCTTTTCGTCAGGGGTAAATACTAAAATAGCTCCGACATATACGATAAATATAACCGCTGCGACTATTCCTAAAATTAAAAGACTCATACGAATCACCTCGCTTTAGCAGGAATAAAATATTTTAATGCACCCTTATAAAACTATTATACAACTAATAATATAAAATCCTGTTAAAAAAATTTAAAATTTAATGAAATTGCTGCTGTTTATTTATTATACCTATAAGTATACCTTTAGCATAGGTTATAAAAGCTTTTTCAGATGCTACCCTGTTGCTCGTGCACCTAGAAGAGCCTCTTTCCAGGTAAAAGTTTTCTAGAGGATAGTCAAAGCCATCCAGTGAAAGGGATTCCACTGAGTCGCTTAGAGGGATAAAGGATATCTCCAGACCGCTTTTATTATACAGTACATGATTTTTATATATAAAAAATATTTCTTCATGCTCACTTATCAATTTTATATTTTTAAACTTAGACAGTAGGTTTATATTGGTAAGAAAGTGGTCTGTCCTTCCACCTAGAGCTCCTAGGACAAGCACTTCGTCATAATTGAGCTTTTCTACCTCTTTAATTATAAGTTCGCCATCGGTTTCATTTTTATGGCATGGAAATTTAATAAAGTTTACGCCTTTACCTGTGTAGAATTCAAGCACCCTATGGCTTATGGAGTCCAAATCTCCCAAGATTAGCTTAGGTATACCTCCTAGCTTAAATAAGTGGTTTGCCCCACCGTCTGCGCAAAAGATATCTGCCTCCTTTATAATTTTAGAGTAGAATGGATTTTCTGTGTCTATAGACCCGCTTAAAAATACAATACATTTTCTCATAAATACCTCCGTAAGCATCTTAGTAGTTTACCAGGGTTTTTATCCATTTTTTAGAAAACATTCTTTTTCCTCCGATGAAGAATTTGAGGAGTTCTTCAGAAGCTGCAAGCAGGAATACAAAGTAGACCGGCAGTTTGAAATAGAGGCCCCCTATAATAGAGCACGGCACACCTATGAGCCAGAGGCACAGCACCTCCAACAACAAGCAGTACCTTGTATCCCCACCAGCCCTTAAGATACCGACTATATTTGTAGCGTTGAAAGACCTGAAAGGCAGAACTATAGCCATGACCAATATTATGTTCTTAGAGAACATAAAAACCTTATTGTTTATGCCATACATAGACAGTATTGGAGTTGAAAAAACTATGAGGATTGCACCTACCACAGAAGCACAGGCAACAGTCACTATGGAAAGTTTTATAGAGTAGTCGTACGCAGCCTCTTCATCATCCTCGCCTAGCTTATGCCCTATCATAACACCAGATGCACTTGCTAGGCCTATAAAAGCAACAAATGCTATCCTGTCGATGCTCATTCCTATGTTTACAGACGCTATCTCTTCGGTCCCAAGCCTTGCGTAGACAATACTATGAGCTGTCATTCCAAGAGACCACAGCATCTCGTTGAATATTACAGGCATGGCCGTAACCACGACCTTTTTCAGAAATATCATATCTGAGACTAGCATCTCCATTGGTCTGCATGAAAGTTCAGTTTTTTTAGACATTATTAAAAGTATCACACATTCGAAAAAACGCGAGACGAGG
Organism: uncultured Ilyobacter sp.; assembly: GCA_963675185.2. Lineage (GTDB taxonomy): Bacteria > Fusobacteriota > Fusobacteriia > Fusobacteriales > Fusobacteriaceae > Ilyobacter_A. The sequence goes on along the minus strand of CAXXOH010000002.1, from coordinate 602,393 downwards.
GTACCAATGGCTGCACCTTCGATTCCGAGTTTTGGAAAACCGAATTTTCCGAATATCAGCAGGTAGTTCATGCCGATATTTAAGAACAGGCACAAAAAGCTTGCTAAAAGTGGTATCTTACTTTTTCCGATGTTCCTTAGATGTATGGCGTAAACGAAGGAAATAGCGGTTACCGGAAATGAAAGCCCTATTATTTTTAAATAATTTGCCCCAAAGTAGATGACGTCCTTATCTGTTGAGAAGATTCCTATTAGATGCTCAGGTATGAAAAAACCAGCAGCCAAAAATAATATGGCACCAAAAAAACTCATCACTAAGGAGATCCCTAAAACTTTATGTATATTCTTAAAGTCATTTTTACCATAAAACTGTGCGGTAAAGATGCCAGTTCCACTATTTACACCGAAAAGATAGAGAATGAGCAAAAAGCTGATCTGGTTAGCTATACCAAGACTGGCAATTTCTCTAATACCTAATTTTCCAACCATAAATACATCTGCCATATTTATTGAGGAGATTACCAGATTTTGAAGGGCTATGGGCAAGGCTATAGACCAAATCTTTTTTTGGAACGCCTTATCTCCAAGAGCATTTTTAATGCTCAATTCCTTTAACATAAAAACCTCCGATTATATAAAACTAGTCGTCGTCATAACTTGTGTCTACCTCTATAAATACTGGAAGGTGATCTGAGATTTTTTCACGTGAAAGCTTATAATCGGAATTTGTGAAATCCAGTACACCGCTTCTACCGGTATATTCGCCGGTATACTTAAAAGAGTAGAAGATATTGTCGTAGCTAGATGCCAGCCCAATTTTGCCAATAGTAGTCTTGCTTGCAGGGTTTACCGCATAGAATATACTGTCTTGGTGAGAAAAAAGGTTTTTAAAGCTGTCATCATATGCCGGCAGGTTAAAGTCCCCAGCTATTAGAACATCTTGTTCACTTCCGTTGAGTTTCTGGAAATACTCGTAGACGCGGGGCAACGATAGGGCCTCGGCCTGCCTTTGACTTTTTTTATCGCCAAAAATAATGTGCGCCAAAATAAGGGTGAAATCGAACTCACCTATTTTGAAATCGCAGGCGTAAGGTGGTCTGAAAAAAGAACTATCATTATTGGGATAAAATCCTCTGTTGTTTAGAAATTTCACCTTGTCTTTTTTCCAGATATATGCAAAATACTCTCTATATTTATAGTCTCCAACTTTTGTGTAGGAGATGCGGTAATCCCATTCTTCTCCAGTAAGGGATTCAAGTTCTCTTTCTAGATTTTCTACGCCACCTCTGTTCATAACCTCTTCTAGACCCACTATATCAAACAAAGATAGTACTTCGGCAAGTCTGGGGTAGTCTTTTTCACCCCAGCCGAGGTGTTTCGCATTAAAGCTTGCTATTACTCCTGTGTCCGAGAATACCTGGGAACAGAGGAGGATAAAAATAGAGAAAGTATATAAAATCCTCATAGCAACAACTCCTTATGGCGAGATATTAAATTATATCATCCCTGTGTATAAAATACAAAGAATAAAATAGAATAAAAAAGCTCCCTGAAATTTTAATTTCAGGGAGCCTAGGAATTATTTTTCGCCTACCATGGCTTCTACAGCATGCATGGTATGTTCATTTATTTTTCTATAGCTGTTTATCATGTCTAGGTAGTTAGTGATAATTCTGACATCAGTTTTTGACTGCGCCATCCTATTCAAATGTTCGTTTCTTGCATTTTTGAACTCTCTTACTATCTCGCCACTTTTTTTCATAGCTTCTAAAAGAATATCCTTTTTACTACCATTATACGCTTCGTTAACATATTCGAAGAAATCGAATATCTTTTCATGAAGAACTGCAAGGTCATTCTTTTGGCCACTGTTTAATTCGAGTTCCAACTCATTTAGCTTTAAGTGGCTTTTCATAAGCCTTTCTATGTAGTCGCTTACAGATTCATACTCGTCGCAGATACTGTGGTTTTTACCGGTATCGTCTATAAGGGCATGCTCCATATCCAAAGCTAACAAATCTGAATTTATCTCGGAGATCTCCTTTTGCACCAGATCAATCTTTTCTTCTTTATGAAATACATCTGTTACATACTCGTGATTTTTTGGGTAATTATTTTGAAGAGTCTCTTTAAACTTGTTCATCATGTCTAAGATATCATAGCCTGCATTAAAGATCTCTTTTTTTACTTGCTCTATTGCAATGCTTGGGGTCTCAAGCATTCTTTTATCTAGATGAGTAACTCTAACTACCTTGACCTCTTTTTCTTTTACGAATTTTTCCAATAACTTAGCAACAAAGTTTATCAGAGGAAGGAATACTATAACGTTTGTAACGTTGAACATCGTGTGTGCAGTAGCGATATACCTTGCTATATTTGTGGCAGGATCAGCAAGAGTACCTAAAAACTTCAGGTAAAATGGGAATATAGACAGCACCCACGTAACCCCTATGACGTTTACAACAGTATGTGCGTATGCAGCTCTTTTTGCGTTTGCATTTGCACCGATAGATGCAAGTACGGCAGTAATTGTAGTACCTACGTTTTCTCCTAGTACAAGGGCTACAGCGGTATGACCATCTAAAAGGCCTTGTGTAGCTAGGGCAATGGTAATTCCTAGAGTAGCGGATGATGACTGAACGATAGCTGTCATAAGTGCGCCTACGCAAGCAGCAAGCAGCATTCCTGAAACTGTGTCAGCGTTAAATTTATGGAACATATCAACGAATTCCGGCATTGATCTTAAAGGGTGAAAACCGTCTTTCATAAGTTCTAATCCAAGGAAGATCATACCAAATCCCATAAGAGTAAGGGCTTTTGTCTTTTTTCTGTCCCCTTTAACAAACATGTAGATTATAGCACCAATCCCTACTAAAGGAAGGCCGTACTTACCTATCTTAAGCACAAGTATCCAACCGGTAACGGTCGTACCAATATTGGCTCCTAATATAACTCCTAGAGCCTGAGACAGTGTCATAAGAGATGCGTTAACAAAACCTACAACCATAACAGTTGTTACAGACGACGACTGCACGATAGCAGTTAGTAGTACGCCGATGATAGTTGCCATAAATCTGTTGCTTGTAAGTGCGGCTATTATTTTTCTAAGCCTGTCACCAGCTAATTTTTGCAGTCCTCCTGACATGTTATCCATACCAAACAGGAAAATTCCCAACCCACCTATAACCTTAAACATCACATCAAATATCATTATTTCCCTCCATACTAAATATTTAAAAAGTGTAAAAATTATATAAAATCATTGTAAAAAACGATTTTATATAATGTAAAAAATGTGTAAAAATAAAAAAATGAAAAAAATATAGGGTCTAAAAAAGGCCGCATGCAGCGGCGTTTGAAAATTCGGCCTACTTAGATCTCTCAACATATTTCCCTGTTCTGGTATCCACCTTTATGAGCTCATCCATCTGTATAAAAAGAGGGACTTGAAGTGTGTACCCAGTTTCAAGAGTGGCAGGTTTAGTAGCCTTACCAGTAGTATCCCCCTTTAATCCAGGTTCTGTATAAGTTACTTGGAGTACAACTGTATTTGGGAGCTCTATTCCAACAGGTCTCCCTTCGAAGAAAAGGATGTCTATTATCATCTCATCTTTGAGGTAATTAACGGCATCTTCTAAATCCTCTTTTGTAAGTGCGATTTGCTCAAAAGTTTCTTGATCCATAAAGTGGTATTCGCCGTCCATCTCATATAAGAACTGCATAGAACCCCTCTCAAGAATGATGTCGTCCATCATATCATTGGCGGCTATTGTCATATCCAGAGTTTTTCCGGAGATAAGATCTTTTATTTTAAACTTCATCTCGGGAGCTTTGGCTTTTTTACCAGATGTGCTCTGATATCTTTCAGCTTTTAATATAATATAAGGGATTCCATCCATTTGAAAAGTGCTACCAGCTCTTAACTCAACAGCTTGTTTCATTTGTATATTCTCCTCCTATACTAACACTAACAATATTTAACAAAATACCAAGAAATTATACTATGATTCTCAATAAAAATCAATTGCTTTTATATTTCAAACAAGATGTAATCGTAGATGTCCTTGGATTCGTAAGGACTAGGCAATTTTAGGAGTGCTTTTAGCCAAAGCTTTTGCAAAGAGTCAAAGTCTGCACTTTCTATCTCTCTGACTATCTGCTCCTTGAACTTTACCTCGTCATTCATCCGTTGAAAGCTATTCAAAAGAAGCAGCCTGGTAGCCTCAAAATTATCAAGGGTTAGCCTGTCCAGGCGGTAATAAATTAAAAGCAGTTCCTTGGGGCAGAATTGTTCCAGCCTCAAGAGTTTTCTCACTGAACTCCCAATATAGTCGTCATTTATCTTCTTCGACAGTTTGCCGGCTTCAGGTCCCTCTGTCACTATAAATGGTATAAATATATCACTTAAATGGTAGTTTTTAAAAGACTTTGAGAAAAGAGAAAAGCTTTTAAAAAATTTATTGTTTGTCTTATCAGTTTTGGAAAAATCCTGGTCAACCACGTAAACTGTACCGATGTGCTTAAAAAGTGCTGTGGTAAGGTCTTTTGAGTGCACGAAGTTTAAGATGATGTCTTCATATATCTTGTTTTCCCTGAAGCTACTAAGGATTTTGTTTAGGCTTAGTAGGGCACTGTAAATCATTTTCTCGTCGAAAAGTATTTTTAGGAGATCGCTGGCAAAGGTGTCTGTATCTATTTTAAGTTTGCTTAAAATCTGCGAGTAACCGTCTATCTTAGTTAACTTTTCGAACTCCAATTTTTCAGAGTCGCTCAACTGCAACTTAAAAACGGAAGCTGTGCCCGGGAAAATATTTTTATCCGGAAGATATTTTCTTTTTTTCAAGCTTTTAGTCAGGAAACTGAAATATGCAGATTTAATTTTTGAGAGATGTTTGGCGTGTCTTACTTTTAATCCTAGTTTTTCGTGCAGAATACTTTCGAAATCTATGAACTCTTCTATGCCTATTAGTCCGTCTCTTTGTATTCCCACCGAGTTCCATGTACAGGTATTAGGGACTATAGAGCCGTCTTTTATGGACATCACAGCAACATATTGAGCTATTCCACCGCCTAAGGAATGCCCGGTGAGCCTTATATTTAACGGGTCGAATCCATTTTTTACGAGCTTTCTATAAAATTTGTACCCCTCGTCAAACTGAGGGGGCCTCTTTCCAAAGCTAAGCAGTAGGTCATTTTCTATAAAATCCCTATAGGCATCCTCTAGAGACCCTGTTTCGCTGCCCCTATAAGAGATGACTACCTCCTCCCCCTTAATAAACGCCATGGCGAAAAAACCAGAAACCCGCTTGAACCCACTACTGTTTCCGGCAGTTTGATCCTCTATATCCAAAACACTCCACTGCTCTATGCAATCCTTGAAAAATTCATAGGCCACTTTGAAGTTATCGTAGTTTATTATATTGTTTTTATTGGTTAGAATTCTCTTCCTGTTTTCCTGGTTTTGACTCCCGTAAAGTATTTTTTTTAACGTATTGCCGACATCCTTTTTATCGAAGTTGCAGTAGGCAAGGTTGCTCAGAAAAAGGTATTCTATCCCGGTTATCATAAAATTTCGCCCCGCTTTTTATAGTGGATATTTTTTACAGTAATCACATGCTTTAACTGATATTTATAACATTTAATAGAATTTCCTGTTTTTATAAATTTTTGCTATAATAATATAGGTTGGGTTTATATAAGGATTTTCTCAAGGCTTAATTCTTGAAGATGAAAAAATATTAATGACAAGTGCTAGCGTTCAGAAAAAAAATAAAGGAAAAAGTTATTTTTAATTAAAATATTATCCAAGCTATTTTGAAAGGAGCATGAGATGAGGAATAGAAATAAAAAAAGAGAAAGAATGGTATTGTTAAAGATAATGAGGGAGAATCATAGCTTAAAAAATGACATAAAAATTTTAAAAGAGTTCATACAGTCATCACCCATCCATAATTTTAAGGATGCCAAATTAAAAAATATTCAAAAAATTTCTGCAATACTGGAAAAATATCCAGATTTAGCATAAAGACAGAAATAAGCAATTTCAATTAACTGTAAGTTATTTTATCGAGTATTACAATAGAATATTATTTAGATGTAATGGTTTAATTTATGGATACACATGTGAAGAACGTTTAGATTTGATTTGATAACACTTATATAGTATAATCTCTTTAATCTCGGCTTCTATAGTAGATTAATTTTTGGGAGGGAAAATTGTGAAAAAAATATTAGTATTATTTTTTATTATTTTAAGTTTGAGTGTGTACTCAAAAGAGCAGATAACTTATCACGATAACGGATATGTGAAGTCGATAATGAATTACGAAAAGGGCAAGCTATACGGCGCGAGCACTTGGTATTACGCTAACGGCAATTTAGAGACTGAGCAGAACTATATAGACGGAAGGATGGACGGACTGAGTATATGGTACTATGAGAATGGTTACGTGAAATCTAAATCCAATTATAAAGAGGGAAGACTAGAAGGTGTGAGTACCTGGTACTACAATAACGGGAATTTAGATACCGTGGTAAATTATAAAGACGGTAAGATGGACGGGCTTAGTACTTGGTACTACTACAATGGTAATCTGGAGACTAAGGCAAACTACAAAGATGGCAAACTAGACGGGTTAAGCGCCTGGTATTATAGCAACGGAAACTTGAAAACTGAACAAAACTATAAAGATGGTAGGCTGGATGGTTTAAGTACCTGGTACTATGAAAACGGGAATTTAGATGTACAGCTGAATTATCAAAGTGGAGAGCTGGTATATTAATTAGCAGGAATTTTCAAGGGTTTTTCAGGACGATAACGAACAAATGCTTATTTGGGGACCGTAACGGCCCCATTTTTTTATCTTAATTTTACCTAAGTTGCTGCCTGTATTTAAACTTTATTTAAAGTAATGAATTGATTTAAAGGCATAGAAATAGAGAAACATTTTTTTAGTCACGAATCGCACGAATGGATAAGAATATAAAATATTAAAAAATATTTCGGACACAGAGGTGCACGGAGAAAAAAAGAGCGAGATTCACAGAGTAAGGGAATTTATAAATATACAGAAATAAAGCATTGTCTAAGTGTTTTAATTAATTTGTGTGATCCGTGAAAATTCGTGACAAAAATTATTTTTAAAAGGTTTTCTCTGTGAAGATCTGTGTTTAAAGAAGGATTTCGAATAAATTAATTAATTGTTTATTTAATTAAGTAGAAACTTGAGTTAATTTATGATTTTTTTGAGTATAATTCAGTATAATATAGAAAAAATAGCAGGAGGAAGCTTTGGAATTCAACAATAATTATGGAAAATGGTTTATAAATGATGTGATAAGAGCTATAGAAAAATACGGTATGGTGGAGCATGGGGAGAAGTTGGCTGTGGCCATGTCAGGAGGAAAAGACAGCACGCTTCTTTTATGGATAATGGCATACCTCAAAAAATACTCAAGACTTGACTTCAAACTCTACGCCATGCACGTGAAGAGCTTTGTAGAAAACGACAGCGATGGTATAAGAAACTATTGCAATTTGCTAGGTGTCACATATTTGGAAGCTGAAATGGAGTTAGAGGTTGATCATATGGAAAAATCGGCTTGCTATATGTGTTCTAGGATAAAGAGGGGAGCTATCCGGAGTAAGCTCTCAGAAAACGGAATAAAGAAAGTTTGCTATGGGCACCACGCATCCGATGTGGCAGAGACATTTTTTATGAACCTCATACAAAACAAGAAGTTGGGAAGCTTCTCCCCGGTAGTTTGCACCGAAAACTCAGATATGACAATAGTCAGGCCGATGATCTATCTGGATGGAGACAGGATAAAAAAAATAGTAAGAGCATTAAATATCCCTACCTTTGATGGGGTCTGCAGGTACGGCAGCTGCAATATAAGGGGGGAGTATAGGGAACTTATGCCGTTCATAGAAGAATTTTTAGGACAGGTAGGCGTATCCAAAAAGATAGTAGACAGCCTTGAAAACATAGACAAGAGCAATCTGTGGGAAGCTGTGGTGAAAGCTAAGAATAACTGATAAGATATTTGTTGTGATAGTGGGTGAAAATAAATGGTTGAAAGCCTTTTTTGTCAAAAATAAACTTGTTTATAATCGATGTTGACGTCAAAGAGATTTACAGTACTGCCTACGATTTTAAAGTAGGGAAAATGGTAGAGATCCCAAAAGAGGCTTTCAGGAAGTGTTGGAGAGTGACAGCTAGTCTAAACAAAAAATGGAAGCGTACATCCGCTTCCATTTTTTATACCGCATTAAATTGATTCGTTTCGCTGCAATAATGGTAACCTAATGCATCCAGTTTTTTCTTCAATTCCTCTTCTGAGATGTCGTAAAATTTAACCAATTCCTCCAAATTTTCAAATTCATCCCTTAATTTCATATTCACGATGCTTAGCAGTATGTTGACGTCCATAGACTTGAAATTTTTTAAATCCATAATAACCTCTCCCTCCGTATGTTGTTTTAAATGATTTTTCATCTTTGTTTTAAAATATCTTTTATTTTTATATTTAAATAAAGGGCTATAATTTCCTTTAAAAAATAACTCATAAGTATAAAAAATAAATACTGACATGTCGAGTTGGGGTTTTTCAATACAAAAAATTATGGTAAAATATTAAAAAAAATTTCAGGAGGAGCCTATGTACAAGGTTGATTTGAATTGTGATATTGGAGAAGGTTTCGGGAACTACAGCATAGGTATGGACCAGGAGCTAATAAAGCACATAAGCTCGGCGAATATAGCCTGCGGCTGGCACGCAGGAGATTCTGTAATAATGGATGAAACGGTAGCTATGGCAAAAAAGCGCGGGGTAGCAGTTGGTGCACACCCGGGATACCTGGATATGGCAGGATATGGCAGGAGAAATATAGACGTGAACAAGCGAGAACTCAAGACCTATATAAAGTACCAGTTGGGAGCCCTTTCGGCGTTTGCAAAATCACACGGTGTAAAAGTGGAGCATTTAAAGCCTCATGGAGCCATGTATAATATGGCGGCGAAAGACTACCAGCTTGCAGCAGCTATATCGGAAGCGGTGTATGAGGTGGATCCGGAGATAATACTCTTGGGGCTTGCGAATAGTGAACTCATAAAGGCTGGGGAGCATGTGGGGTTAAGGGTAGCAAGTGAGGTGTTTGCTGACAGAACTTATATGGGGGACGGCACCCTCGTGCCTAGGAATGAAAAAGACGCAGTTATATACGATTCGGGATTAGCCGTAGAAAGAGTAGTGAAAATGGTGAAATACGGTAAGGTTGACTCCATTGATGGGAAAGGTATAGAGATAAAAGCTCATTCTATATGCGTACATGGGGACAATATACAAGCTCTGCAGCTGATGAAAAAAATAAGGTCGGAGTTTGTAAAAGAGGGAATAGAAGTAGTTCCGCTCAGGAAAATATTTGGATAGGTGGTTTTTATGGAAGTGAGATATCTTATATCGGGCGACAGTACATTAGTAGTTGAATTCGGGGATAAAATATCTCCGGAAATAAATGGACGCGTGATAGCCCTTATGCGAGCCTTGGATCAAAGGAGGCTTGCCGGAATAGTTGAAATGCTGCCAACCTACAGGTCGCTTGGGATAAATTATGATCCCTTGATGATTTCTATGGAGGAACTTAAGGGAGAAGTGGAAATCTTGCGAGGCGAGTTGTGGGTCTCTTATAAATTCAGGCAGAGAACTATTGAAATTCCGGTTGCCTATTGCGGCGAGTACGGCCCGGATATAGAAAACGTGGCAGGCCACAGTGGGCTTGACGTGGAAGAGGTAGTGAGGATACATAGCACAGGTGAATATCTTGTCTACATGCTGGGCTTCACCCCGGGGTTTCCATACCTAGGCGGCATGGATAAAAAGATAGCCACCCCAAGATTGGATGTGCCGAGGAAGCTTATAAGTGCAGGATCGGTTGGGATAGCTGGCACGCAGACCGGCATATATCCAATAGACAGTCCTGGAGGCTGGCAGATCATAGGGAGGACTCCGCTGAAACTATTCGATGCCACAAGTGACAAAGGATTTTTATTGGAGGCCGGAGACATTTTAAAGTTTGTACCTGTGGATGCGGACGAATATGAAAGAATAAAAAAAGAGCTGGACCAGAACACATATAGGGTAGGTATAAAAGGGAGTAAGAGATGGGAAGAATTAGAGTAATAGAGGGAGGCCTCTTCACGACTGTGCAGGATTGCGGAAGAATAGGGTACCAGAGGTTTGGCGTACCTGTCTCCGGTATAATGGACAGTTTTGCATATGAGTTGGCAAACTCTTTGGTGGGAAATACTTATAGAGAAGCCGTACTAGAGATAACATTGCTCGGGCCTTGTATCGAGTTTTTAGATGACACTGTGATATCTGTATGCGGCGGTGATTTTGGGGCTCTCATAAATGGTGACAGCATACCAATGTGGCAGACCGTTCCGGTAAAAAAGGGGGATGTGCTTTCATTTTCAGGATTGCAAAGCGGCGTGAGAGGCTACATAGCATTTTGGGGAGGGTTAAAGGTACCCGAAGTAATGGGGAGCAGGTCAACATATGTAAAGGGCGGTATAGGCGGCTATAGTGGCAGGGCCTTAAGACAGGGTGATATAATTGAGATAGGCTCTTTAAAACAGAAATTATCTGATTACCATTTGAAGAAGGTACCGGATAGTTATATACCTGATTACCCAAGTGAAATATTACTTAGGGCCGTTTTGGGACCTCAAAATGACTATTTTACCAAAGATGGGCTTAAGACCTTTTTTTCCTCTAGCTATACCGTCGGCATGGACTGTGACAGGATGGGCATAAGGCTGCAGGGGAATGCGGTTGAGCACAAAAAGGGAGCAGACATAATATCGGATACGGTATCTTTCGGATCCGTGCAGGTACCCAATTCTGGTGTACCAATAATAATGATGGCAGACCGGCAGACCACGGGCGGATATACTAAGATAGCCACAGTGATTAGTGCAGATCTTCCTAAACTGGCCCAAGTAAAGCCAGGAGATATAGTAAGTTTTAAAGAGGTATCTATAAGAGATGCTGTTGTAGCCTTAAAAAGGTATAAAAACAGCTTGCTTAACATTAAAAAAAAATTAGAATTAGTGCAGGGTTACTGGGGTAAGATTAAAATAAAAGAATTGATAAAAATGATGTATGCCAGTAATATTAGTTGTATAGACTATAAGAATAGAGAATTCAAAATAAATATAAAACGGTAAAGATTACATTATTTTAATTTTTATTTTAAAAAACTTTAAAAAACGTTTCAGATATGCTATAATCAACTCATCGAAAAAATAGCTTAGGGGTTGAAGATATGTTGGTGAAGTTTTTGAATTCGTATATAATATTTGTTATTTTTTTACTGACATGTATGAGTAGCTTTTCCGGAACTATAAAAGGTGTTGTGAGTCTTGTAATGGATGGCGATACAGTGCTTGTGGAGACCCTTGAAGGTGGATATCAAGTAAGACTGTTTGGTGTAGATGCTCCGGAACTTTTTCAGCCGTACGGCGAGGAAGCAAAAAAATTTTTAAATGATTTTACATACAATAAACCTGTAACCGTTAAGTTACATGAACGAAAGGGGCCTAGCCTGTATACAGGAGAGGTGTTTGTTGAGAAAAAAAACTTGGGGAGCTTGCTGTTGGAAGAAGGCTATGCGTGGAGCAACGGAGAGAACAATAAGTATGGTTTTGAAAAATTGGAGGCGAAAGCGAAAAGAAGGCGAACAGGTTTGTGGGGAGATGCTAGACCAGTTCCACCGTGGATATACAGGAAGCTTAGGGTGCTCCATAACTATACGAATAGAAGCGAAGAGTTCCGGCCAAATGAAATAGTCTATGTTGCTATGAGGGGGAATGACTACCATAAAATAAGTTGCTCACATGTTACGGGCCCGGTTACTTCTTACACAGTTTTAGAGGCTGAAAAAATGGGGTATACTCCTTGTCCTATCTGTGGCTATTGAAGGGTATTTTATTACAAGTAATCACAGTTTTGTATAAAGTGATTCAATAGAAAAATCTGTTGGGCTGGCTAGCCCTTTTTTAATTTTATGCGTATAAATTTTAAGCTCTGATTTATCAAAATTTTGTTTTTGAAAGCTTAGAGAAAGCTCGTGATTGATTTGATTTTTAGAAACTTAATATGCTATACTTTGATAAATTCAAAGATTATGGGGTGGGGCTATGAAATTTGCTAGTTTTGTTTATAAAGGGGAAGAACATGTGGGCGTTGTTTCTGGCGAGTTTGTCTACTTAGTAGAAGATATTCTGCAGGATCCACCAAAAAATATGCTGGAATTGATAGAAAATTTTTCGGAGGAAACTAGAAAAAATATAGAAAAAGGAATTAAAAATTTTAAGGGGATAGCTTTGAACTCCTTAAAACTTGTGGCCCCGATACCGGAGCCTAAGCGAGGGGTCATATGTCTTGGAAAAAATTACTTAGACCATATAAGTGAGGTTGATACAGCTATAACGGGAGAGAAACAAGGCATACCTGAAGCTCCTATATACTTCTATAAACTTGTAAACAAAGCTGTGGGACATATGGAGGATATAAATTTAAACGAGGAGGTCACTTCCCAACTGGATTATGAGGTAGAGCTTGGGATTATAATAGGGAAGGACGGTAAGGATATACCTTTAGATAGGGTAGAAGAGTACATTTTCGGATACACCATAATAAATGACGTAAGCGCGAGAGAGGTTCAAAAAAAGCATACGCAGTGGTTTCGTGGGAAAAGCCTGGACGGAAACTGCCCAATGGGGCCTTATATAGTGACGAAGGATGAGCTTAGTGCTCCTCTGCACTTAAACATAGAATCTTATGTAAATGGTGAAAAAAGGCAGTCTGGAAATACTTCTCAGATGATATACGGTATAGCACAGTTACTGAGCGAATTTTCCAAAGGGATAACACTCAAAAAAGGCGATATAATATCCACCGGTACCCCAGCAGGCGTAGGAATGGGATTTAACCCTCCAAAATATCTCAAAAAAGGTGATACTGTAGAATGCCGTATAGATGGGATAGGTGTATTGAGAAATAAAGTTAGGTAGCTTATTTTAAAATTAATATAGATATTTTGAAAGGTGGTTTTTGATGATATGGGAGGTGTTTTTAATTTAGTACTTAGTATACTATTGCTTATTGGGGTTGGATATTTCATAAAAAAAGTTGATTTTATTTCAGAAACCACTGTAAAAGAGCTGAGCAAGCTGGTAATAAATGTGATAGTACCTACACTCATAATAATTTCATTTAGCAGGGATTTTAGCGGAAAACTTCTTCAAAATGGATCTGGTGTAATTCTTTTCGCCGCTTTTTATTTTATTTTTGTATTTTATTACTACCGTATTTTGTATATATTTATGGGGAAAGAAAAAAGGGAGGTAATGGTATTTTTGTCCATGTTTGCCAACACTGTATACTTGGGATTTCCTGTTATATATGAGGTGGTTGGTGAAATAGGAATATTTTACGCAGTGATCTACAATTTTGTTCATACTGTATTTTTGTGGACTCTTGGAGTCTCCCTGGTGAGTCATGAAAAGAAAAAGTTGGAGTTCAAAAATATATTAACACCACCTGTATTGGCGATGATGGTAGGGCTTGTCATGTTTAGTTTCTCCATAAAACTACCGATATTTATAGCAAATTCTTTCAAAATTTTGGGTGGGGCGGCCACACCTCTTGCAATGATAGTAGTCGGCTATACGCTCGCATCTCTTGAAGAGAATAATCTGTTTCAGGGAAAGTTAATATTGATGTCGATATCTAAACTATTTGTACTTCCAGTCGTAGTAATTTTTGTTCTTAGCTATTTTAAGTTTGATAAGGACATAGTCGGAGTATTAGTTTTACAGTCTTCTATGCCTTGCTCCACACTTTCGGTGTTGATAGCTAGAAAATTTAAAGCGGATTACCATCTAGTTTCTCAGGCGGTCTTTATAAGCACCCTTTTCTCTATTTTATCCATTCCTTTTGCAGTTTACCTGTATCAAAAATTTTTATAGAACAACTAGAACTCCTGTACCTGTATGCGGGGTTCTTTTATATATTGGAATTAGTATGTCTTTATAGAAATTATTGAATTTCTATACTTTCTTTGCTTGTCCAAAGAAAGTATCAAAGAAAAGACACCCCTAAAAAATATCTAAAATCACTTTTAAACTAACTTTCCATTAAAATATAGTCGGTAAGCCTCATTATTTTAATGGAAGTGGATTTCAAAAGCTGATTTCTTAACGAAGTTTTTTAAAGGGGAATACTATATATTATGAAGTAAAAATTTGTGAAGATTCGTGCGATTCGTGACAAAAATAAAATATAAGTAGATAAACTCAGTAGTTTATTTTAAGGTGGCCAGGTGTAAATTGTTTATGAAAGTTTTGGAAATAGCATATAGATAAACTAAGCCGCAGAAGCGGCTTAGTTTTGTTTTCCTATGAAAAGATTGGAAGTGTATTTTTCAAGTACATAGAAAAAGTAGAGCTTATCTTCCATGATTTTACGAAATGCTATTACGTTGCGAGGTATCTTATAGAATTTATCTTCGTATTGGAATTTTACCCCCTGTTCGTTTAAAAACTCAATATCACCAATTAGCCCGTAGATACCGTACATGTCATATATTTCACCTTTTAACTTAAATTCGATTTTGTACAAATTGTCCTCTTTATCATATTCCACTTTACTTATTTGAATAATATCATTGGATTTGACACCACCAAAAGGCATAGTGAATCTACCTCCTTTCATATATATATTTTACACTATAAAAACCCCATAAAGCTTTAAAAGAGGATATAGTCTTTGTCGTACTGGAATTACAGGAAATCTGACGAGTTGGTCGAAGCCACGCCGATAGGTGATTTCAGGGTGGAAAGAAAAGTGAGTTTGCCAGAAAAATTCTATGTGTACCTTAAGGTACACAATTCATTTATAAAATTTAAAATTTTATAGACAGAATAGGAGGAAAAATATCTAACTCACGGTATTCCATTATTAGTGTCTGATCATGAGTTAACTATTAAGGAGGTTGTTTCATGTTTAAATTTTTAAAGAAGGAACACGGAGCGCAGGATGAGATGTTTTGTTACCAGTGCCAGGAAGCGGCTAGGGGTGAAGGTTGTACGATAAGAGGTGTATGCGGAAAGAGCCCAAGAGAAGCTAAACTTCAAGACCTTCTCCTCCATACAGTCAAAGGTGTGGCGGCATGTAGCTCTGTACTTAGAGAAAACGGAGAAGACCTTTCAGAAGTAGACTACTACCTGCTCGATTCCCTTTTCAAAACGATTACAAATGCAAACTTTGATGACAAGGCTATTATTGATTCTATAAAAAAAGGTATAGAGTTGAGGGATGGGTTAAAAGAAATAATTAACGGAAAAGGATTTAAGGTAGAGAAGAAATACAAGGACTTGTTTAAGTTTAAATATGAAGATGACGAAAAGGCGTTGAAGTATGCCGAAAAAGTAGGGGTGCTCAGGACAGAAGATGAAGATACGAGGTCTCTTAGAGAGATGATAGTTTATGGTATAAAGGGGATGTCCGCTTACACGGAACATGCATACCGTCTGGGGAAGGAAAGCCCTAAGATATACGAACATATGGAGAAAGCCCTCCTGGCAACAGTAGATGACGATATGGGGATTGATGACCTGCTGGCCTACGTTATGGACACAGGTAAGTACGGTGTAGAAGCCATGAGAATATTGGATGAGGCCAACACAGGCGCGTATGGCCATCCTGAGATAACGACAGTAAACATAGGGGTAGGTCAAAATCCAGGCATACTCATAAGTGGGCACGATCTTAAGGATATGGAAATACTTTTAGAGCAGACCAAGGGCACTGGTGTGGATGTATATACACACTCAGAGATGCTTCCTGCCCACTACTATCCGGCTTTTAAAAAGTATGATCACTTTGTGGGTAACTACGGTGGGTCTTGGTGGCACCAAACAAAAGAATTTGAGTCGTTTAATGGTCCAGTTCTATTTACAACCAACTGCATAGTCCCGCCTAGGTCTAAGGCCCTGAATTATAAAGAAAGGGTGTATACCACCAATTCTGCAGGAATGGAAGGCTGCGAACATATAGTGCCGGATGAAAAGGGGAACAAAGACTTCTCTAAGATCATAGAACATGCGAAAAAATGTAAAGCCCCTGTTCAGATAGAAGAAGGGGAGATAATAGGAGGGTTTGCACACAACCAGATTGTGGCTCTTGCAGATAAGGTGGTAGAAGCTGTACAGGCAGGAAAAATCAAAAAAATTGTTGTTATGGCTGGCTGCGATGCCAGGATGCAGGATAGAAAGTACTATACTGAATTTGCAGAAAAACTTCCAAAAGACACAGTGATACTTACTGCAGGTTGTGCAAAGTATAGATACAATAAACTCCCTCTTGGGGACATAGATGGGATACCTAGAGTTTTAGATGCCGGGCAGTGCAATGATTCCTACTCTCTTGCTGTAGTGGCCATGAAGCTACAAGAAATATTCCAACTAGATGATATAAATGAACTCCCTATAATATACAATATAGCCTGGTATGAACAAAAAGCCGTGCTGGTACTTTTGGCATTGCTCTACTTGGGAATTAAAAATATACATATTGGACCTACCTTGCCGGCATTTTTAACTGAAAACGTTACAAAAGTACTTATAGATAAATTTGCCTTAGGTGGAATAACTACCGTTGATGAGGACATGAAAATGTTCTTCGGAGAATAAAGTAAAAAGGGGGGAGATAAATGGCATATGTTATTAATCATGATGACTGTATTGCATGTGGGGCTTGTGAGCCTGAGTGTCCCGTTAGCTGTATTACTTCACTTGATGACGGAAGAAGGAAGATAGACCCGGATGTGTGTGTAGATTGTGGAGCTTGCGCTGAGATTTGCCCAGTAGACTGTATATCACCGAAATAATAAAAATTGTGCAGCGTACATTGTTACGCTGCATTTTTGAGTTATCTGCTTTAGGCATAACGTATGTAGTATAATTTAATTGTAGGATGGGAATAATGAGGAGGTGTACTATGAAAAAAATCGTGTCGTTTTTAATTTTAAGTATTTTAATTGTAGCATGTCAGAGTGTAGATCCATATACAGGAGAGCAGAAAGTAAGTAAAACCACAAAATACGCCATAGGAGGAGCTGTGGCCGGAGCTGTGGCCGGTCAGGTTGCAGGTAAAGATACAGAGAGCACTTTAAAGGGGGCTGCCATAGGCGGTCTTGCAGGGGCTGGTGTAGGAGCTTATCAGGATAAACAGGAAGCACTGCTTAGACAAAAACTTGAAGGTACAGGGGTAAGGATAAGAAGAGAAGGTAACATGATAGAATTAGTTATGCCAAGCAATGTAACATTTAAGTTGAACAGTAGTGATATATCGAGTGGTTTCTATGAAGTATTAGACTCAGTAGCCATCGTACTAAAAGAGTATAACAAAACAAATATATACGTGTACGGTCATACAGACAGCACAGGTACAGACGAGATAAACAACAGATTATCTAAAGAACGTGCAGACAGCGTATCTAGATATTTGGTAAGTAGGGGTGTTGTTTCTGCAAGGATTACAGCACAAGGATATGGTTCTAAATACCCTATAGCTAGCAATAGCACAGAAGCTGGAAGAGCACAGAACAGAAGAGTAGAAATAGAAATATTACCTATAGAATAAAAACAAGCCGGGTGTTCCCGGCTTGTTTTTATTAGTGTCAAAGTGAGAAGGTTGAAGAAATCGGATTATGTGTTAAAAAAAATTAACTTTTAATCAACGGTAATTTAATACTGTTGTGATAAAAATAATCATGCAAATTTTAAATTGTTTCATTTGAAATTTGCATTTGAAACTTTCAAGTGGAAATCCTTTAAAGAATATCTAGAAAAGATAAAGATTGGATTCAAAGTTGAAAAAAAAATTACAAGAAGCTTGATTTTTTCATTTTTATGTGCTATCATCTAGTATAACAAGTTTTAAATCGTTTCAAAATCCTTTTCGGAATATTTCTATTCATCGAAATTATAAAACTTTTCTTTTTAAAATAATTCAAAACAAAACTTAAAAATTAATTTATCATTTCAAATTATAATATATTTTTTATTTCATTTTGTATTCTTTTCTTGAAATACCTACTTATAAATCTTTTTTTAATGTTTTTCTTTCAAAATTTCAAAAAAACTAGTTGTTTAATTTTATGCCTTAAATTTAAATCTTGATTTCCAATTAAAATTCTTTTCGAAACATTTCGGATTTTTTAAATTTTTTAACCAAACTTTCAAATTTTAAAAAAATATTTCTGTTAATTATTATTTAAACTTAAAAATATTTGTTATCAATACAGTCATTTAATTATATAATTAATTTATAAATTTGCAATATTTTAATACTTGTATACTTGTGATGTTTTAGAGCTCTAAAAATTCACTTAAGATAATTTATATCAAAAATATAAAAGGAGGATGGATATCAATGAGAAAAATAGAAGCAATTATTAAACCAGACAGACTAAACATAGTAAAAGAGGCTTTGGTGGAAATGGATATCAAAGGGATGACTGTAAGTGAAGTAAGGGGGTTTGGAAGGCAAGAAGGAAAGATAGAAATATTCAGGGGTGCTGAGTACAAAATTGACTTTTTACCTAAAGTGAAAATAGAGATAGTGTGCAAAAAAGATACTTGCGAGAAAATTCTAAATGCCATAATCGAAGCATCTAGAACTGGTACTATAGGTGACGGAAAAATCTTCATAACACCGGTAGAAGAAACAATAAGAATAAGAACAGGTGAAAAAGGAGAAGCTGCAATTTAGTCGGCAGATAAAGTGTTTGAAAAATATTAATATAAAATTTAATTATAACGGAGGTGCGAGTAATGAAAAAATTTAAATTATTATTAGGGTTGATTTTTACAACAGGTATCAGTGTATTTGCAGAAGATGGGGCTGCTGAAATAGTTCAAAACAACTTAAACTGGACATGGACTCTTGTAGCAGCTGCGATGGTGTTTTTTATGCAGGCTGGTTTCGCAATGGTTGAAGCAGGATTTACAAGGGCTAAAAATGCTGGAAATATAATCATGAAAAATGTTATGGACTTTTCAATGGGAATAATCGCTTTCTGGGCAGTTGGATTTGCATTCATGTTTGGTAAAGGGAACATACTTGGTGCAAGTAACTTCTTCGGTGCTGGACTAGCTGATTGGGATTGGACATTCTTTATGTTTCAAGGTGTGTTCGCGGCTACAGCGGCTACAATAGTATCTGGAGCAATGGCTGAAAGAACAAAATTTGGTTCATACCTTGTTTCAAGTTTCTTAATCACAGCTTTCTTATACCCTGTATTCGGTCACTGGGCTTGGGGAAGTCTTTTCGGACAATCTACAGGATGGCTTGAAAATTTAGGGTTTATAGATTTTGCAGGATCGACTGTTGTTCACTCAGTTGGTGGATGGGCTGCACTTGCTGCTGCAATGGTATTAGGACCAAGAATAGGTAAGTTCAAGGGTAAAGAAATCACAGCAATACCAGGACACTCAATCCCGCTAGCTTCATTAGGTGTATTCATTCTATGGTTTGGATGGTTCGGGTTTAACTCTGGAAGTACTACAACTGGTACATCTGAAATAGGACTTATAGCTGTCAACACAAGTTTGGCTGCCGGTGCTGCATCTATCACGGCTTTAATAACTTCACAGATTATATTCAAAAAAGCTGACATAGGTATGACACTTAATGGTGCTCTAGCTGGACTAGTTGGAATCACTGCTGGATGTGCAAATGTTTCACCTAGTTCATCTATAGTAATCGGATTGATAGCAGGAGTACTTGTTGTATTCTCAGTTCTTGCAATCGACAGAATGCAAATAGACGATCCAGTTGGAGCTGTATCTGTACACGGTGTAAACGGTGCATGGGGAACTCTTGCTGCCGGAATTTTCAATGCTGAAAAAATGTTCGATGCTAAAATAATAGGAGTACAAGCGCTAGGGGTAGTAGTAGCATTCGTACTTGCATTCGTTGGAGGACTAATAATATTCAATGTAGTTAAAGCAATCATGGGATTACGTGTATCTCCAGAAGAAGAAATGGAAGGATTAGACGTGGGAGAACACGGATATTCTGCATACCCAGAATTTCCATCTCATACTGAAGTTTCACTATTCAAATAATAGAGGGCTTTATGTAAATTTTAATTGAGAGGAGGTTTGTTGCATGAAAAAGATTGAGGCAATAATAAAACCTACTAAACTAGACAAGGTTAAAGAAGCCCTTTCTGCGATAAATATAAAAGGTATGACAGTGAGTGAAGTAAGAGGATTCGGAAGGCAAAAGGGTAAAAAAGAGATATTCAGGGGAGCGGAATATGTAGTTGATTTTTTACCAAAGATAAAGCTGGAAGTTGTAGTTAAATCCAGCGATTACGAAAGAGTGCTGGACATAATCCTGAAAAATGCCAGAACTGGCGAAGAGGGAGATACAGGTGACGGAAAAATATTTGTGTACTCTGTAGAAGATGTAATAAGAATAAGAACCGGTGAGAGAGGCGAAGGTGCTATATAAGGAGACCCATTTGGGTCTCCTTTTTATATTTATGCAATAAATTTATAAATGCAAACAACTAAAAAATTATAAAATAATATAGAAAGTCTAAATTAAAAAAATATGGATAGATCAATGAAAATATAGAGAAAAAAAATTCACAAGAAAAATTAAAATAAATTAATTTAAAAAGAAACAATTTTTAATAAAACCATGATAAAAACTCCTGTACAAATTTTTATAAAATTCACATTTTAAAACTTTTTTAAGATCACTTCAAAAAATCTTAAAAGCCGTTCTTTATTTGAAAATTAATTCAAAATAAAACAATAGAAACTACAAAATATATAAGCTTAATTTTAGTTATGATTTTTAATATATGAAATTTTTTATTCAGTCGAAAAAAGTTTTGAATTACCCTTGAACAGATACCTTATTTCAAATTATGGGGATGGTTTGGAATATACACGGTGCTATCAGGGATAAATTATATATATAATATTAAAAGTTATATTGAGGAGGAGTTTTATGAAAAAAATGTTTTCACTGAAAGTAGTTTTGATGCTGCTTGTTGTTTCGTCCAATTTATTTGCTGCGGAAGATGTGCAGTTAAATCTTAACTTTATCTGGTTGGGGATTGCTGCGGCAATGGTAATGTTTATGCAGCTGGGATTTATTGCATTAGAAGCAGGGTTTACTAGAGCCAAAAATGCAGTTAACGTTACTTTTAAAGGAACTTTAGATTTAGCGCTTGGTGCTATACTGTTCTTTTGTTTCGGTTATGCGTTCATGTTTGGGGAAGGGAAATTCATAGGAACTACTAATTTTTTCCTATCAGACTATATCGATTCAAAAAATAATTGGGGATTAATGCTTTGGTTTTTCCAAGCGATGTTTGCAGGTGCAACGGTTACAATAGTATCTGGAGCAGTTGCTGAAAGGATAAAACTTGTTGGTTATGTCATAGCTTGTGCATTTATTGCAACAATCATATACCCTCTATTCGGTCACTGGGCTTGGAGTGAAGAAGGATGGCTTGCTGCTAAGAATTTCCATGATTTTGCAGGGTCTACTGTAATCCACTCTTTAGGTGGCTGGTTGGCTTTAACTGGAGCTATAGTTCTTGGGCCAAGATTTGGTAAGTTTGGAGAAAATGGAAAAGTTACCGCTATTCCTGGACATAACATACCGCTTGCAACTGTAGGAACTTTCGTACTTTGGTTTGGTTGGTACGGCTTTAACGGCGGATCTACTCTAATAGCTGACGGTTCAATAGCTGTAGTGGTTGTAAACACAACTCTTGGTGGAGCAGCTGGGGCTCTCTCGGCTATGGTTTATTCAGTTTTCAGGACAAAAAAATTAGTTGACGTGGGTATGATGCTAAATGGAGCTTTAGCAGGTTTAGTAGCCGTAACTGCAGGAGCAGATGTACTTGAGCCGGTTCCGGCAATAATAATAGGGCTTGTAGGTGGAATACTTGTATCCATTGCCGTACCGTTTTTTGATAAAATAAAAATAGACGATCCTATAGGTGCAGTATCTGTTCACGGTGTAAACGGTACTTGGGGGACGCTTGCAGTGGGGATCTTCACAAAAGAGTATAGTTTTTTAACACAACTAATGGGATCTGTAAGTGTTTTTGTATATGCTATTATAGCTGGGATGGCACTATTTGTGTTTATAGACAAGGTTGCTGGACTTAGAATTAGCCCTCAGGATGAATTGGTTGGTCTTGATTTGGCCGCACACGGATACTCTGCATACCCAGAATTCCAGTCGCACTATAGCACTTCGCTATTTAGATAAGATACCTAGTTATCTGTAATCTAGTATTTACATTAACTAATGTGGGAAGGTGGTATCTGTGAAAAAGATTGAAGCGATTATAAAACCGGGTAAACTGGATATAATAAAAGAAGTTCTATTGGCTGTAAATGTACATGGAATGACCGTCAGTGAAGTGAGGGGATTCGGAAGCCAGGAAGGGAAAATAGAGTACTTTAGAGGGGCAAAGTATAAGATAGATTTTTTGCCAAAAATTAAGATAGAGATAGTCTGCAAAGAAGAGGTCTGTGATAAGATAATAGATGTTATAGTCGAAAATGCTAGGACTGGGGAAATAGGCGACGGAAAAATATTCGTACTTCCCATAGAAGAGACCATTAGAATAAGGACCGGAGAAAAAGGTGAAGATGCAGTTTAAATACTGCGTTTTACCAATAAATTAAATTGTAGTGTATAATTAAAATAGATATAATGATTTTATAGCGTCAGTTGTAGAAGAGAAAGTTCCAAGGAGGTTCTTAAATGAAAAAGGTGGAGGCTATAATAAAACCTACCAAAATAGACAACTTAAAGGCAGCCCTTTCTGAGATAAATATTAAAGGAATCACTGTGAGTGAGGTAAGAGGATTTGGTAGGCAAAAGGGTAAAAAAGAGATATTTAGGGGAGCGGAATATGTAGTTGATTTTTTGCCAAAAATCAAGATAGAGGTATTGGTAAAAGATAGCGATTTAGAAAGAGTTGTCGATGTCATATTGAAAACTACTAAATCTGGCGACGAAGGAGAGATCGGCGACGGAAAAATATTCATATATCCTGTTGACCAGGTAATCAGAATAAGAACCGGCGAAAAAGGTGAAGGAGCAATATAGTTAAATTAGTTGAGAGCGCCTCAAAGGGCGCTCTTTTTATTTTTTGAAAGAGATTATGGAAATTTATTTTTTTCTTTCACTTGATAAAGAGCATCTATAGGTTTTCTTTTCCTTTGGCTACTCAAAGAAACAAAAGAAAATTAATGTCTGTAAAAAATTTCTAAAAACTTTTTTAAAGCTTACCTTAGGACGTTCTTAACACTGATTGTTTCAATGAACAAAAATAAAAGCAAAATAAAGATTTTTGAATATTAATGTCAATTTATGAAAAAAATATGAATGAGGAAAGTATATAAACTCAGTAATTTTTTGAAAATTTTAACTAGTAAATGGATTACTTATTTTGAAAAAATACTGGGATGGTTAGAAATAATTAAACATAATTTTAAAAATTTAAAGTTTTTTAAGTGCTATGAAGATATTTTTTTAGGATAAATTTTAGAATTATTGTATAAATTTTTCTTAATTAAAACTAAAATTTAAATTTCAGAAAAATATGAAGCAGGTATTGAATATAAGAAAACCTTTGAAAAATAAGGTTTTGTGGAACTGAATGAATTATATATATAAATATAAAAAAGTTTTTAATTTAAATTAAATCTATTTTTAATAACGTTATGATACAAATGCTGTATGAGTTTTTAGTTCATTCAATTCGGAGATTCTTTTTTAGATCATTTCTAAAATTCTAAATCTATTCTTTAATTTTTCAAAATTCATTTTAAAATTATTTAAATAGATTAATTAAGAAAAATCATTGTTAGTTGTAAATTTATCAGTATTTATTTTTTTATATATAAATATTTTTTTTTATTCTATTCTAGCAGGAAAATTTTAAATCATTTCTAAATATATTTAAGCCTTTCTATTATTTTATTCTCGATATTAATACAAAATTATTGACTGAAAGATTAATTATACATATACAGAATGCTGTAACTCAAATTATGGGGATGGTTTGGTTATAGTAACTAGATTTACATATATTATTAAAGTTATATTGAGGAGGATATTTTTATGAAAAGAATATGCAGTCTTTTAAAGTTAGTAGCTTTGTTACTTTCTGTTTCATGTGCAGTTTTTGCAGCAGAGGAAGTGCAATCGAACCTTAATATGGTTTGGCTTGGTATAGCCGGAGCTATGGTAATGTTTATGCAAGTAGGATTTATAGCGCTAGAATCAGGATTTACAAGGGCTAAAAATGCTGTTAACGTTGCGTCTAAAGGGATACTTGATTTTTCGGTAGGGGCGATACTGTATTTCGCTATTGGTTATGCGTTCATGTTTGGAGACGGAGAGTTTATAGGTGGAAGTAATTTCTTCCTTATGGACTATATAAATTCAGGAGATAACTGGGGAATCATGCTTTGGTTTTTCCAAGTTATGTTTGCGGGTGCTGCAGCAACTATAGTTTCTGGAGCAGTTGCGGAAAGGATAAAACTGCCAGGCTATGTAGTAGCTTGTGCAGTAATTGCAGGATTTATATACCCTATATTCGGACACTGGGCTTGGAGCGGAGAAGGATGGCTAGCAGCTAAAGGTTTCCATGATTTTGCCGGGTCTACAGTAATTCACTCTTTGGGTGGATGGCTGGCTCTTACAGGTGCCATAATACTAGGACCAAGATACGGTAAATACGGAGAAGATGGGAAAGTAACTGCTATCCCAGGTCACAACATTCCGCTTGCAACAGTAGGTGCTTTTATACTTTGGTTCGGATGGTACGGATTTAACGGAGGATCTACTCTTTTAGGTGACGGATCCATAGCCATAGTACTATTGAATACTACCCTTGGTGGTGCTGCAGGATCTCTTTCTGCTATGGCTTACTCGGTATTTAGAACTAAAGATAGATTTGTTGACTTAGGTATGACTTTAAATGGAGCCATAGCAGGTCTTGTGGCTGTAACTGCAGGAGCAGACGTACTTTCCCCTATATCATCAATAATAGTTGGGCTTATAGCGGGAATACTGGTATCTTTGGCGGTGCCATTTTTCGATAGGCTTAAGATAGACGATCCGATTGGTGCTATTTCAGTTCACGGTGTAAACGGTGCATGGGGTACTCTTGCGGTTGGTATTTTTACTGCTGAGTACAGCTTTGTGACACAGCTTATAGGAGTTATATCAGTTTTCGGATATGCGGTAATAACGGGACTGATACTGTTTTTAGCAATAGATAAACTGCTAGGATTAAGGGTAGATCCTCATGATGAGCTAATCGGTCTTGATTTAGCGGAACATGGATACTCTGCTTATCCAGAGTTTCAATCACACTACAGCACTTCATTATTCAAGTAATACTGTAACTATTTTCCGAGACATTATTTTATTATGAAGATAAGGAGTGGTAATCGTGAAAAAAATTGAAGCAATAATACAACCGGATAAATTAGATAAGATAAAAGAAGCCCTTGTGGGGCTGGATATTAAAGGAATGACCATAAGCGAAGTAAGAGGATTTGGTAGGCAGGAAGGTAAGGTTGAAATTTTTAGGGGAGCAAAATATAAGATAGATTTTTTGCCTAAAATAAAAATAGAGATCATATGTAAAACAGAAACTTGCGATAAAATAATAGAGACTATAATAGAAAATGCTAGGACCGGTGAGATCGGTGATGGTAAAATATTTATTTTACCAATTGAAGAAACAATTAGGATAAGAACCGGTGAAACGGGAGAAATTGCAATTTAAGTGTTAATTTTTAAAATTGGGGGATTCCAATAATTGCGATTTTATAGTAAAATCAATTATAGGAGAAATTATTAAGGAGGTTTTTACATGAAAAAAGTAGAGGCTATAATAAAACCTACTAAAATAGACAGATTGAAATCAGCTCTTTCAGATATAAACATAAAGGGTATTACTATAAGTGAAGTAAGAGGTTTTGGTAGGCAAAAGGGTAAAAAGGAAATATTCAGGGGAGCAGAGTACATAGTTGATTTCTTACCTAAGATAAAGATCGAGGTAGTAGTAAGGGACAGCGACCTGGAGAGAGTGGTAGACGTCATACTCAAAACTGCCAAGTCTGGTGACGAAGGCGAGGTTGGGGATGGAAAGATATTCATATATCCTGTAGAAGAGGTTATAAGGATAAGAACTGGAGAAAGAGGGGAAGGGGCTATATAATGGGTTTAAAAAACTCTTATATAGACGTACAGTACCCAATATAGACACTTTATCCTAATCCTATTTCAAATAAAAATATAACACCAATAAAAAAAGGAGCCTAAGGCCATACCTATCAAGCTAAGAAATTTTAGGAACCTAACTTTTATATAGTTAGGTTCCTATTTTAATTTTAAAGCTAAATTTTCAAACTACAAAAAACCACTTGCAAAAATGGCTAAAAAAGTTTATTCTATTATCAGTGGTGTTCTCGGTGATTATTTGCTGGGAACTTTTTTTATTTTAGAATCAATAATTTTTTTTAATTTTGAAGTCAAGCGCATGAAACGCTTTTTAGATTTCAAAGTTTCCATGAAATCAGTCAAAACCCCCAACGAGCTTTTTATTACTCGCCTTATACTCATTTCTTTTGAGTATCCTCCATTGATACCCTTTGTAATCTCCATTAAAAGAAGCATTCTAATTAAAGTGGCATATATGTGAGTCTCTATTCTTTCTACTTTCAAGTCTTTTAGTTTATCTAGTTTAAAATCAGACTTAAAAATTTTAAACAGCAATTCAATTTGCCATCTCAATTTATATATTTCGATGATTTCAGAAGGATTGAATCCCCAAAGATTAGTAATATATCCAGTAATTTCAGCAGAACTTCTTGCGTGCTTTGCGCAGTGCTCATTCCTTCTTTCTCTTTCTTCTATCTTTTGTACTTTTTTATTAGAAGTCTCTTTGTCCAATTTAGTTAGGATTACCCTAAAAGGCCTCTTGTCGTCATGGCTTCCGACTAGAAATTCATATTCTTGAGTCTCTCCTGCTTTTAGTTCTTTTCCCAACTCTCCAGCATTTGTTACCAAATACTTCGTCTTTTTTAGTAGTTTTCCCTTTGGTGAGTACTGAGGATTAGGGTTTAAAGCAAATAACCTTGTTCCGGCTTTCAAACGAGAAACAAAAGAGCTGTTTCTGCTTTCAATCTCATTGAAGTCATCAAATTTAAAGTACCCTAAATCTTTTAAAACTAAGGAATCTGTAACTAATTTATCGTAGACATATTTAGAAAAATTTTGCTCATTTTTAGTTCCCGTAGATAAAACAGTGTTCTTAAAAGAATAATCTAATAATTCAAGGAGAAGATTTATTTTTAAAACAGCAGGATTAGATTTGTTTGCACCTTTATACTTATTTTTTAATTTATTTGGCAATTTTATTTCAGTAGAGTCTATTAAAAAGATATTGCTGAAGCCATAATTTTTAAAGGCTTTAGACTTATTGGATATTTGTGTTTTACAAAGAGATAAGAAAATATTTTTAAGAAATTCTACAGAAGCCTAGCTAAACCTCTGATCAAGCGCTTGAGGAGAAATATTAATATTCTGCTTTAATAGAAGTTCAGCGCTTAATTCTTCCAAGGATGAAGTGCATAAATTATTGGAGCTGAAACAAGTTAAAGATATGAAGTTAAGAGGAGAAATTTTGCCGCTATTCCTAATTTTGAATTTAGAATACCTGGCAATTTGTTCAATATTTTTTTCCGAAAAGTAATTTAAAAATTTTGTTCTGATTTGTCTGTTTCCCAAAAGAAAAACCTCCTTCAAGTAGTCCTTGAAGAAGGTTTTAGCACAAATTCTATTAAATTCAAAGCTTAGCTTGATAGGTATGAGCCTAAGGCTCCTTTTACATTTTAATCTTAACAAAATTCAAAATAACAAAGGTAACAGTTACTCCTATAGCTCCACCGAAGATTACCTCCCATATGGAATGTATTCTACTCTCTATCCTTGACTGTGATACCATAAGAGCCATTATGAATGAGGATGCTAAAATAATCATATTATCTGTTATAAAAAAGATGACCGTCCAAAGTGAAAATGCAACTGCACTGTGACCACTTGGCATTCCGCCTGAAAGTGGAGTACCTCGCTTTGTTATGGATTTTAATGAAAGGGTTATTATCATAACAAGAGCTATTATTACAGCAATTAAATCAGAGTAGGAGTATTTGATTGCATTAGATAAAGTTTTCGTATCAGCCTTAAACTGATTTATAAATATAAAATAACCTATAAGTATTGCGTTTATACAAGAGATCAAAACGGCACCTGCCGATATATCTTTTGCTTTTTTTGCAAGAGGGTGGTATTTGTCTTGAACCATATCTATTATACTCTCAACAGCAGTATTAAACAGCTCGCACATTAGAACAAGAGATATGGAAAATATCAAAAAAATCAGTTCAATTTTTGAAACATTGGTTGCAATAGCAAGAACAATTGTTAGAATAGAAGCTAATATATGGATCCGCATATTTTTTTCAGATCTTATCGAGCTTATTATTCCCTCTATGGCAAAATTAAAACTTTCTAAAGTAGAATAATTTTTCTTTTTCATGAGTACTCCTTGTGAAATATTGTAATTAAAGTATAAAAATACTAAAAGCAGAGAGAATCTCCGCTTTTAATCTCTGGTATAACCGTGTTTTGAAAGGATTTCCTCTTCTTTTTTTCTCATCTCAAGTTTATCATCTTCATCAATGTGGTCATAGCCTAAAAGATGAAGTATGCCGTGGGTGAGAACATAAAAGAACTCTCTTTTAAACGAATGGTTGTAATCTTTTGCTTGCTCTTTTACTCTCTCAAGCGATATAATAATATCACCTAAAGTATTGTAAGGCCCTATATCCCCATCAGTTTCTAAATACGCAAAAGAGATAACATCTGTCGGGGAATCTTTCCCACGGTAATCCCTGTTTATAACTTGTATCTTTTCGTTATCTGTCAGTAGTAGGGAGAGGTACACATGCTTGTCGCACCTATATTCTTCATTTAGGACTGTTTCTATATAGTCTTCTATGCTCTGCAAGTCTAGCTCGTCGTTATACCCTTCGATTGCCTTTGTCAATTCTATTATAACATCCATTTTTAACAATCCCCTTTTTAAGATTTCTTTCCTTTTTTTATCTCAGGGTACTTTATTCTGACATGGTGTATACCCATGAGTACCTTTGTAAAAGTTTTTATTATTATCTCTATCTCTTTAAATGTAAGGTCGGCTTCTGAAAGTTGGTTGTCCTCGATTTTTCCTGCAATAATCTTTCTAAGCATCTTTTCTATGCTGGTCGGAGTTTTTTCGTCGAGAGATCTTACAGCAGCCTCTATAGAGTCTGCTAGCATTATTATTGCCGATTCTTTTGTACGCGGCTTTGGACCTTCATATCTGTAGTCGTTTTCGTTTATGTTTGGTATCTCTTTTTTTGCCTTATTGTAGAAATATGCCAGTAACGTGGTCCCCTGGTGCTCGGTCATTATGTCCCTTATCTCTTTTGGGATTTTATACTCTTTGGCCATCTCTATCCCATCTCTTGTATGTGACGTTATTATAAGAGTACTCAGTGACGGGCTCAGGCTTTCATGAGGGTTTATGCCGTCATGCTGGTTTTCAACGTAAAAGTTCGGGCGCTTCATCTTTCCAATGTCATGGTAGTAGGCAGCAACTCTTGCAAAAGTCGCATCGGCACCTATGGCATCCGCGGCGTTCTCAGAAAGCGTAGCCACCATCATGGAATGCTGGAAGGTACCAGGTGCATTTACAGCCAGCTGCCTCAAAAGTGGATGTGACAGGTCGCCTAGCTCCAGCAGCTTCATATTTGTAAGTATGTTAAAAGTCCTCTCAAAATAAGGTAGTAAAGCTATTGTAAGCATACCTGAAAAAACGCCGGAAAAGAAAAGCTGAGAACTAAAGACAGCTATTGTGATAAAATCGCTTCTTGAAACCAGTAATATGCCTATGCAGATTATAGATTTAAGCAACCCCAGGTAAAGTCCAGCATTTATAAGGTGGGCCCTGTTCTTTATTTTTTGAAGCCCGTATATACAACCAACCAGACTTGTAACGGATGTCATAAAGAAAAGTTGGTCTACCCCTTTAAAGCCAAGCGAGTAAAAAATTACAAACGAGCTTACTGTAAGAGTATACTTTTCACTTACAAGTATCCCCAAAAGCAAGAATAGCGCATCTATTGGCAGCAGAAAAAATAGTTCTGATTTGGTAAATCTTGCGATTATCAGGTAACCTGTAACAGCCATAACAGTTGAGAGATAATAGGACTTTTTCAAGATCTCATAAAACAAGAATTTTCTAAAGGTTATAAAAAAAAGCGTGGATATTATGACTAGAAAAAATATATTCCCCAGTATAAGCGGACTATTTGAAAGCTCCCCATAAATGCCCAGCTTTTTCAACTTTTCTATATCGGATTTTGTCACTGTACTGCCTTTTTTCAGCACAGTCTCGCCGGCATTTATCTGTACGATGACGTCGTCTATACTATCCACCCGCTCCTTTATTGCTGATGCAGTCTTTTCTTCGTCGTATATAAAGTTGGGCATCAAGAAAATTGACAGGAGCTCTATTTTCTCTAAACTGAGCTCATTTTTTAGGCTATCCCTCAAATTCTCTAAGTACTTCTCGTCATTTTTAATTCCTATTGAGTACAATTCCTCTAGTTTGTTCTTTATCTCGTTTTCAATGGATTTTTTGTTTGTACTTGCAGCTAGTTTTAAAACCGTTCCCTTGCTAAGCGGATATTTGGTCTTGGTCAGAAATTCCTCTAGAGCTGTCTGGCTTGGATTTGTGCCTAGTTTTTCCAAGTCTATGAAAAATTTTTCCAAGTTCCTGTAGGACTTAGGAGCTACGTCGTTTAAAAAAATATATTCTTTTTGAGATTCTTCGATAACTTTTTTTACGATTTCATCTTTTGTCACCTTATCATTATATTTAACTGAAAAAGGTGCCACAATATCTTTTTTTACAGTATCCCCTATAGAGAGGTTTTCTTTTATTAAAAAAAGCTTAGAGCTAAGTGGGATAATAAATAGTATACATATCAAGATAAATATCCTTTTATTAACCATTTCCCTTGGGCTTATTTCGTGAGTTTCAGGAGTTTCGAAGGGCTCAACTTTGAAAGTCAGCCTTCTACCCAAAATATTCAACTCTTTCATTTAAATTTAGCCTCCTAGAAGTTTATAGTCAGTGGCTAGGTTCAGAACACCAATGACTTTATGACCTGATAAAGTGATACAAAAAAGCAAAGGTCATATAAAGAAAAAATCCGATTTTTATACATCGGATTTTATTGTATAACTAAAGTAAAAGCTACCCTTTAAAAATTATACAATATAGGGTAGTATAAGTCAAGATGATAAAAACTCCTCCAAATTTATATAATTTCAGAACATTTTTTAAATATGATGTTGCTGGTAGGAAGGGAGTCCAGAAAGAGCCTTCCATACTTTTTGCTTACTAGACGGTTGTCTAATATTGTTACGATGCCTCTGTCATCCTTACTTCTTATAAGTCTGCCGACCCCCTGTTTAAATTTTATTATAGACTCTGGTATTTGATACTCCATAAAAGCATTTTTTCCTTCTTTAGTCAAATTTTCTATGATGGCTTCCACTATGGGTTCGCTAGGGACCTTAAAAGGAAGCTTGACCATTATAACCGATGAGAGCTTCTCACCTTTAACATCTACCCCTTCCCAGAAGCTGTCCGTGCCAAAGAGTACTGGTTTTTTGCTGGTCTTATACATGTTTATAAGCTGGTTTCTAGGGGCCATGCCCTGTATGAAGAGGTCATATCCCATGGATTCCAACTCATCCTTTAACAGGTAATAGAGGTAGTTTAATGTAGAGTACGAGGTGAATAGTATAAAAGTGTTGCCACGGCATTTTATAATTAGTTTTTTTACGAACTCTTTTATTTTGGATATAAAGTTTTTGTCGTTAGGCAGCGGAGTATCTGTTGGTATGTATACCCTCATCTGATTCTCATAGTCAAAAGGCGAATGGATTATTTTGTTGTGCGTCTCTTCCTTCAGACCAATTGATTTTTTAAAGTAGTCGAAACTATCTTCTACAGCTATGGTAGCAGATGTGAAGATTAGGTCGTCTAGATTATTAAAAAGAGCTTCTTCCAGCTCACCATTTATTTTGAGCGGACTCGCCATGAGTTTTGCGTTGCTTTTTTTCACGTTCATTGATAACCAGTAGATGTAGTTCTCATCGTCCATATCGTTTATAAACTTAAGGTTCAGAAAAAAGGCTTCTACCCTGTCTATATATTTTGAGAAGTCGTTTATAATCCCGTCCTCATCGTCAAGCTCCTTCAGGTTTCTCGCCAGCGCCCTCATTCTTTTTATATATGAGTTGTAGGCTGTCATGAGATCATCGTAAGTAGCTTGTAGATCTGTATACCATGCCTTGTTGTTATCTAGCTCCTCTTTTTTTAGTCGCAGGTTAACAGTACCCTGATGCCCCTTATAAAAGATATCCATTAAACGTATGAAAAAGTCGTTTCCCCTTTTTGAAAGATCGGTGTGACGTTCTATTAAGTCTTCTTGTATGGTTTTTTTAGCGCTTTCGTATAGGGTGCTTTTGGTGCTTTTCAGATAGTTGAGCACGAAATTTAAGCTACCGGTCTTTTTTTTCTTTTTTCCTAAGTTGTATATGTAGTTCATGGACTTATTAAAGGCGTACTTGGACACTTCATAGGAGAAGTAGTCCCTAGCGACCCCCTCTATGTTGTGCGCCTCGTCAAAAATTACCAGGTCATAATTTGGCAGTATGGAGTACTCTGTGTGGAATCCCAGTTCCTTCCTTATGGAGAGATCGGCGAAATACATATGGTGATTTGTTATCAAAAGATCGGCGTCACGCTTTTCCTCCCTGGATTTTAGGAAAAAGCAGTCCAGTTTGTGAGGACATTTAACCCCAGCACATATATCCGTCTCGCTTGCAAAGTGCTCCCAAACCATGTGTTCCACCTCGAAAGACAGCTCTGAGCGGTCACCGGTTTTAGTCCTGTCCCCCCACGACATGATATACTGGAACTTTTGTTTTTGCTCCTGACTGAACTCGTCGAAGTCTACAATTTCCCCCTTTGCTATGTTCATCAGCTTACGGTTGCAGAGATAGTTGCCGCGACCCTTAACCAGTATGTATTTGAAATTATTGTTCATCAACTTGTTGACTATGGGTATATCCTTGTTTAGCAGCTGCTCCTGCAGGTTTATGGTATTGGTGGAAACTATCACCTTTTTCTCATTTTTCAGAGCCCACTCTATAGCAGGTATCAGATATGCCAGGGTTTTTCCTGTGCCGGTACCTGCTTCTACAATCACTTTTTTATTTTCATTTAACCCATTTTCTATGTGCAGGGCCATTTCCAACTGTTCTTTCCTGAACTCGAATTCAGGAAAGATTTGACTTAGGAGGCCTTTTTCTTCAAAATATGGAGCCACCTCAATCTTGTTTTTTTCTCCGTCGGCTAGCTCGACTATGACGTATATATCATCGACGCTGTTATTGACTATGTAGGAAGCACCGTTTTTAGTCTCACTGTAGTAGGCAGCGATTTTTACATCGTTGTCTGATGGGTAAAGATATCCAGATGGGTGGTTGTGTATTATGACCTCCCTCTTTTTCATCTGCTTCAGGATGGCTGGAACTGAGTGTTTATTTCCCCTGGCCAAAACTTTTACGTCGTAGACTACGTTCTGCTCATCAATAAAGCCCCTGAAAAACACCTCATTTCCAGAAGCTGAAGATATTTCATTTTTCATTATATCTATAGCTTCCTTTGAGATTTTTTCCTCTATATTCATAATATGATTCCTCTCTTTGACTGTGTTTAAAACATGGAATAATTCTACACCATTTAGGCTATTTTTTCAATAAAAAGCTTGATTTTTGAGGTTGGGTATGATATTCTATACATGGTCCATTAAATATTCTTGTGTCTTAAACAACTTACTCGTTGCCAAAGAACTCCGTTAATTTAATAGCTTGACTAAGCTATGCAAAAGTGGTATTATATTCTGAAATTTTATTTAAAAATTGGGAGGTTTTTAATTTGGCACACTCAAAATCAGCAAAAAAAAGAGTACAAATAGCAGAAAGAAACAGACAAAGAAATCAAGCAATCAGATCTAAAGTAAAAACAATAGTTAAAAAAGTTTTAGCTGCTGTTGAAGCAAAAGAAACTGAAGTTGCACAAACTGCTCTAGTAGTAGCATACAAAGAGTTAGATAAGGCAGTTACAAAAGGTGTTCTTAAAAAGAATACCGTATCTAGAAAAAAAGCTAGATTAGCTGCTAAAGTTAATGCTTTAACTGCATAATTAAAAAATTAACAGTAAATTAATATGGGTTTTGCCTAATGGCAAAACCCTTTTACTTTTTTGAAATATAATAGCAAATTTTAAGTTATCAGGTAGACGTTTAGTATTCCGTCTATCTTTTCTATCTCTGCGATGACTTTTTCTGTGTGGAGGTATTTTGGTATAAAAAGGTGATACACGGCTTCTTTTTCCGTGAAAGTAGCATGTCTTATTTCCTGGATATTTGTTATCTTTGAGATCTTTATGTGCTTTGCTTTCAAAAAATCATGCAGTGTCTCTTCCGACGTATTAGTGTCCATAAGGGAGATGGACAACCTTTTTTCCTTTCTCTTTTCTATTATCAAAAGTTCTACTTTTTTCATGCTTATTAAAAGAAAGCTTATCAATATGGCGGCTGTTATAGCCAGCCTGAAATACCCCATACCTATTGCCAAACCGAGACAGGCCACTATCCAAAGTGTTGCGGCGGTGGTTATACCAACGACAGTTTCCTTATTCCGAAGTATAGCCCCGGCACCTAAAAAACCTACACCGGAAACTACTTGAGCCGTCATACGGCCGACATCTATCTTTATTATCTGAGCCAGTTCAGGATTTGCAAGTACAGCATTTATACTATCTCTGGCGGCAAGAGATTGTACTATAGATATAATAGCGGCCCCAAGGCAAACTAGCATATGAGTTATGAAACCGGCAGGTTTTTTCCTTTTTTCTCTCTCGAGACCAATTATACCGCCTATCAATATTGCACCGAATATTCTAAAAAATATATCAAAATTACTTAGTTCAAACATCTGCACCACTCCTATTCTGTATTTTGTGTTTCTCATCTTGGAAGCAGGTAGAGCAGTATGGAAAGAAAATGAAAGAGGCTCCCAGCTACTACAAATATGTGCCACACAGTGTGGTGGTATTTGAAGAGCGGTAAGCCAAAAAATATGAGTCCGAGTGTATATGAAAGCCCGCCGGCCACAAGTAAGGCCATACCGCTAGGACCAATATATGCATAGAGTGGCTTTACGAAAAATACTATAAACCAGCCCATAAGTACATATACAAAAGTGGAGGCCACAATATACCTGTCTATCCAAAGGCATTTGAATACTATGCCTATAACTGCTAGTCCCCACTGTATCCCGAAAATAGTCCATCCCATTTTACCCCTAAATACTGTCAGGCAAAAGGGGGTATAAGTTCCAGCTATCAGGATGTATATAGAAGAATGGTCCAGTTTTTCGAAAATTTTCTTTAACCTGCTATTTGCTAAGCCGTGGTAAATAGCAGAAGTTACGTAAAGAACTATAAGAGAGATCCCATAAATTGAAAAGCTCACGGTGTACCAGCTGTCACCATAGCGGATACTGTAGGTTATTAGCAACACTAGAGCCACAACAGAGAGAACTGAAGCAACGGCGTGAGATATCCAATTTGCCCTTTCCTCTTCTACAGAAAACTTCTGAATTATACGCATGGCACAACTCCTTAAAATTTAAAAAGAAAGCACGTACGACTCAACCAAGGTGTCTTCTACAGCCAAGCCCATCTTGACCTTAGACTCTATACCCAATATTTTCTCCAGGTTGCTTTTCAGAAAAGAAATCGAGAATCGGCTTAAGTTTTTGAACTTCAAAAACAAAACGTAGGGGTGCGGGGCCCCCTTGCCGCTATAAAAATATTCTTTTATTTTATCAAATTCTTTGTTTTTAAAGCTGGTATAGTTAGAAAGCTGGGTGAGCTCCCTTGAGTTTACCAGAAGTTTCAACTTTAGGATCGTCTCCAGCTCCGTGGCCATTAGATAGAGAAAGAGCATATAGTCTTTTTCCTTTTGCAGGTGGGCCAGAAGGTTTTCCTTTTCGCCGCCAAGCAGCTCCTGTATAAGATCGAAGATGCTGTACTCTTTGCTTACGGACACGATTTTTTTTGCCCTTTCCATATCGAAGGGCTCGTCTCCCAAGAAAAGCTTCAGTTTTTCTACCTCGTTTTTTACCCTGTTGCCGTCTCTACCCACCATCTCAATAAGCAGGAAGGCAGTTTTTTTGTCTATGCCGAGCTCCTCCTGGAGGTACGGCAGGAGATGGGAGTGGTTTTTTTCTTCGTAGGACTCCACCACCTTGAACATGCTTTTTGCCTCGTCCATGGATTTTTTTGCGAAACTTCCTTTTTCGCAGAGATAATCTATAACCACTACTTTGTTGTTTATATTGAAGTTTTTCAGTATCTTCAAGAAGTTCCAGAATTTCCCTATGTTTTCGGCTCTTTTAAGCACCACCAGTTCTCTTGAGGCGAACATTGAATTTATAGATATGGCCTGAATAAAGCCTTCCTCTTCTTTTTGTGCGGCATCGAAATACCTTTCGTTTATGCCTGGGTTATCTTTTTTTATTCCGTCAACAATTTTTGCATACTCCAACTCCCTGCTCTTGTCGCCTATTAAAAGGTAAAACATTTTTGCCTCCTTGATTTTCAAAATATCTCATCCCACACGTATTTTGGCTCCATGCCAAGATAGACATCGAAATCGCCATACAGATTTATCTTTTCTGCCATTTCCCTGTAAATATCTATCCTTATTTTTTTAAAATACCTCTCCTTACCATCTATACCTATCACAAGTTCATTGAAAAAAGAGCGGTTTTTCTCTCTGCTAGCACCCTTTTGCGCAGCCCCTTATTGTAACGAAGTCCCCTTATGCCTATATTTATTATCGGGTCGAACCTAATTCCAAGGCTGTACCACTTTTCCTGCAGCTTCTTGGCGGCTTCTATCCTGTATTCCAATGAAGAAGTTTTCAGCTCGTATCTGGCTATAACCTCTTGTGGGCTGAATGTAAAGGATACCAGAAGGTTTTCAATAGGTTTTAATTCCAAGAGGTTTTTTATATTGTGACTTTTAATCCTTATCTCCAGCACCAGGTCTTTTCTATTTTTAAAGTATAATCATCGATATAAATGTTAGCTCAAAATTAACTTTAGCTATATTAAAAGTTTTCATAATAATGACTTGCATTAGTTATATTATACTTTTAAATTTTATGTGTGATGATTTCTGCCTATAATTATAATTTAAAAGATCTTTAGTTACATTTGTTATAGAATCGAAAACAAGTGAGTCGTTTACTATGCCGGCGCTTATCATGGTCAATTTTTTTACCGTGAACAGCATGTGTTTTATTTATAAGTTAATAGGATGTAAAATAGTTTACTACCATTATATCACTATTTTTATAGCGTTGTCTAAGAATATTTTATGATTTAGAACCCCTTAATTTTGGGTTTCACTTTAAAATAAAAGTTTCAAATTTGTAGGAAAAAACAGTGATATGCCTAATATGTAGAGTGTAGAAGGGGGAGATGCATATGAAAACTAATAAAATTGCTATATTTGTATTTAGCGGGGATGAGATGACTTTCGTACTCGCCCTTTTAAATGCGTTGGAGATGGAGGAAAAGGGGTACTACGTAAAAATCATAATAGAGGGCAGCGCTACCGGTCTTATAAGCAGGATAGACAAGGAGGATGACTTGTTCAGCAAGTTTTACAAAAAGGCTAAAGAGTACGGACTTATAGACTGTGTGTGCCGCGCCTGTTCTGTAAAGACAGGGACATATGATGAGGCACAAAAAGAGGGGCTTACCATATGCGGTGAACTTTTGGGGCACCCTAGTATGGAGAGGTACATAAGTGAAGGGTATGAAATAATAACAATGTAGACCATCCAGGCTATATAAATTTGGACAGCAAGCAAAATTAATGTTTGATTAATTTTTTTTATTAAAGCTGTATTTGTTTGGATAGTAGACGGCATTAGTATAAGATAAATCACAGTTTTTCATTATAAGAGCTTTGAGGTGGTCGTTTTTCACTTAATTTTTAAGTAAAGTTTTTTTAATGCAACCAAAAAAAACCTTGAAAATATTGGGGTTTTGTGATATTGTATTGGAAAGTAAAAAGCTGAGGAGAGTATTTTTATGAAATTTTCATTATCGAGAAGAGCGCATCACCATCATCATAGATAAGGGTTTGTATTATGTGAGTCATAGTTACAAACCCATTTTGTATTAACTTTTGAAAAAGGGGTTGTATCTATGATGGTTTATGAAGATAAAAATATTAAGCCATTTAGTGGGTACAAAATCCGCTAGGTGGCTTTTTTTAATTTCCATGAGGGGAGGATTTTTGTGAAGCATTTAAAAACTTTAAAGCAGGACGAAAAGATAATTTATGAGTTGGGTGAACTTTACGATAGCTTCGGCTACGGTAAGATACAATTCAACACCTTGGAGGACTATGAGAACTACCAATTTGAAAAAAACATAATAGAGAAAGAGAGTATCCTAAAGGTAATGCTAAACGGAAAACTTTTTGCTTTAAGACCGGATATGACGGTACCCATAGCAAAGAGGTTTGCCCAGGAAAAGGTGAATGGAATCCTTTCTAAAAAGGTATACTATTACGACAACGTATTTAGAATAACCGATGATATAAACTATCATTCGCAGGAAAAAAAACAGCTGGGGCTTGAAAACATAGGCGAGAGCGGGTTTGAAGCAGATGCAGAGCTAATCCACCTAGCCGGGAAAAGTCTGGAGATCTTAAACGATGAATACCTTATAGACGTATCCAATATAAAGTATATAAAGGGTATCTTAGAGGCGGCGAACCTGACGACTCTAAATGAGAATCAGCTTCTTGAAATGATATACCAAAAGAACCTTTGCGACTTGTCAAAAAAGCTAGAAGAACTAAATTTAGAGCCTAAAATATCTGAAGCAATAATGGAGCTACCGAACCTTTACGGGGATTTTAAATCTATCCTGGACAAGGCAAAAAAATACGTTTTCAACGAAAAGAGCAGGGAGGCCTTACTTGAGTTGGAGGAGCTTTGCAACATACTGCAGGATTATGGTTCCCTGAAAAACGTAAACCTGGATCTTTCCATGATAACCGACCTAAAATATTATTCAGGGACTATTTTTCAGGGCTATATAAACGGTATTTCCAGCGAAGTGCTAAAAGGCGGGAGGTACGACGACCTGGCAAAAAACTTCGGGAAGGACCTACCTGCTATAGGGTTTGCAATAGATATGGATGAGATACTTAGGAGGATAGTGTACATAGAGGAGCACAAAATCGACTACTTGGTGTTTTATGAGAAAAAGGACAGGAAAAAAGCATTTGACATAAGCGAGGGATTCAGAAAGTTGAATAAAATCGTGAGGATGGAAACTAACAGGGTTATATCTTCTGGAGAGCTTGTTAAACTAAAAGAAAAGTACAATAAGATACTGGAATTTAAAAATAACGAACTTGTGGAAAAGGTGGTCTTATGAGAGAGATAATTGTAGCGCTTGCAAAAGGGAGGCTCGGGGAAAAGGGTTACGAGCTTTTGAAAAAAACTGGTCTTGAGTGCAAGAGTATGGAAGAGGACAACAGAAAGCTTATTTTCGAGAGTGAAGAAAATAAGGTAAAATACATACTTGTGAAGCCAAGCGATGTACCTATATACGTTGAAAGGGGCGTGGCAGACTTAGGCATAGTTGGTAAGGACACTCTTTTGGAAAAAGATGCCGACGTATACGAGATGCTTGACCTCAGATATGGTAAATGTAAGTTTGCCATTGCAGCCCCTGTGGGGTATGAGGACGACCCGGATAAAAAACTGGTGGTGGCTACAAAGTATATAAAGGTTGCCAGAAAGTACTACGAGAAGCAAGACAGGGACATAGACATAATAGAACTAAAGGGTTCTATAGAACTGGGACCTCTTGTAGGGCTTTCGGATGTCATCCTGGACATAGTGGAGACCGGCAGGACCCTGGTTGAAAACAACCTGGAGGTTATAAATGAGATAGGGGACATAAGTGCAAGGCTTATAGTAAATAAGGTGAGCTTTAAGTTTAAAAACAAAAGGATAAACGAGATCATTAACAAGGTCAGAGAGGAGTTGCCTAATGATTAGCATCTTAGACGTAAGGGGAAAGAACGTAAAAGAACTCGCTTATGATTCTTTCGCAAGGACTCAATTTGAATATGAAGACATCAATAAATTGGTAAAAGAGATACTGGAAAACGTGAAAAAAAGGGGAGATGCTGCCCTTTTAGAATACACGACTAAATTTGACGGAGTGGAACTGGATAAACTTCAGGTAACCCAAGAGGAGATAGAGGATGCCTACAACGGCATAGACGGTGACCTGAGGTCGGCGTTGATAAGAGCTGAAAAAAATATAAGGAAGTTTCACGAAAAGCAAAAACACAATTCATTTATAGACAGCAGCAAGGACGGTATCATGGTGGGTCAGATAATAAGGCCCATTGAGAAAGTAGGGATATATGTTCCTGGAGGTACTGCTGCTTACCCTTCCACAGTTCTTATGAACGCTGTTCCTGCAAAAATAGCAGGCGTAGAAGAGATAGTAATGGTGACTCCTCCAATGAAAAATGGTAAGATAAACCCGGTTATACTTGCAGCGGCGAGGGTAGCAGGTGTAGACAAAATATTTAAGATAGGTGGAGCACAGTCTGTGGCTGCCCTAAGCTACGGGACGGAAAGCGTGCCAAACGTGTATAAGATAGTTGGGCCGGGAAACATATATGTTGCCATGGCAAAAAAAATGGTGTATGGAGAAGTGGATATAGACATGGTTGCAGGACCTAGCGAAATACTGGTTGTTGCAGATGAGACGGCAAACCCTAGATATGTTGCAGCAGATCTACTTTCCCAGGCTGAACATGACAAACTTGCTTCTTCTATCTTGGTGACCACAAGCGAGCCACTTGCTTATGAGGTACAGAAAGAGGTGGAAAGGCAGCTTGGTCTCCTTTCAAGGAATAAGATAGCAAGGGAATCGATAGAAAATTACGGAAAAATAATTCTGGTGAACGATATAGATTCTGCCATGGTTATATCAAACACTATAGCTCCGGAGCACCTTGAGCTAATGGTGGAGAACCCTTTTGAAATAGTAAACAAGGTCAAAAATGCAGGGGCTATATTCATGGGGAAATACTCTCCTGAACCGCTAGGGGATTATTACGCTGGACCTAACCACACGCTTCCTACAAGCGGGACCGCCAAGTTTTCATCGCCGCTTTCTCTGGATGATTTTGTGAAGAAGTCGTCGCTTATATACTACAGCAGGGAAGCTTTGAATCAGGCGAAAGACGATATAGTTTGCATAGCTGAAAATGAGGGACTTGATGCCCATGCAAACACTTTAAAAATAAGGTTTGAAGACTAAGACTCTGTATGGAGGGGGAAAATATGAGGAACGCAGCTATAAACAGAAAAACTAGGGAAACAGATATAGAGCTAAGTTTTAACATAGACGGCACCGGGAAATTTGAGATAGATACCGGAGTAGGGTTCTTAGACCATATGCTAGAGCTTTTTACTAGACACGGGAGGTTTGACCTGGCAGTTAAGTGCAAGGGGGACCTGGAGGTGGATGCCCACCATACTGTAGAAGACATAGGAATAGTACTTGGGAGTGCAATAAAAGAGAGCTTGGGCGACATGAAGGGTATAAAGAGGTACGGTAGTTTTTACCTCCCGATGGATGAGACGCTGTGTTTAGTGGCACTCGATATCAGTGGTAGGTCGTACCTGCACTTCGAAGCGGAATTTTTGACGCCGATGCTTGGCAGCATGGCCAGCGAGCTGGTAAAAGAGTTTTTCTTCGCCCTGTCTAGAAGTGCCGACATAAATATACACATAAAGCAGATACACGGCGAAAACGCCCACCATGTGGCTGAGGCCATATTCAAGGGATTTGCAAGAGCCTTTGACGAGGCCACTATTATAGATGAGAGGATAAAGGGAGAGATTCCTTCTACAAAGGGGGTAATATAGATGATAGTTATTATTGATTACAGTGTAGGAAATCTTTTTTCAGTTAAAAATGCACTCAGCAAGATAGGAATAGAGAATAAGATAAGCTCTGACAAGGACGAAATAATGAAGGCTGACGCTCTTATACTTCCTGGTGTGGGAGCATTTAGAGATGCCATGAATTCATTGGAAAACAGCGGGCTGATTCCTACTATAAAAGAATTCATAAAGACAGGCAAGCCCCTGCTAGGTATCTGCCTTGGCATGCAGCTTTTATACGAAAAAAGTTATGAGTACGGTGAATACCAAGGGCTGGGCTTTATAAAAGGGGAGATCTGCCCTATGAAATCGGACCTGGTACAGGACTTAAAGGTGCCGCACATGGGTTGGAACAACCTTAAGTTCAACAAAAATAATGAGGTATTGAAATACATAAATGAAGACGACTATGTGTACTTTGTACACTCATTCTATGCAAAGTCCAACTGGGACGAGGTTGTGGCATATGTAGACTATGACGTGAAAATACCGGCTATAGTTAATAACGGAAACGTATACGGAATGCAGTTCCACCCTGAAAAAAGTGGTGACGTCGGATTAAACTTACTAAAAGCTTATGGGGAGTTGATAAAGAAATGATAATTTTTCCAGCAATAGATTTGAAAGACGGTGCCTGTGTCAGGCTGACTAAAGGAGAGTTCGACAAGGTTGATGTATTCTCTAAAAATCCTGAGGAAACTGCTAAAAAATGGCTTTCTAAAGGGGCTAAGTTTCTGCATGTGGTAGACCTTGACGGAGCAAAAGACGGCGAGGGGAAAAACCTTCAGGCTATAAAGAGTATAAGGGAAGCAATTGATATCCCTGTGCAGGTAGGCGGAGGTATAAGAGACGAGGCGGCTATAAGAAGGCTGCTTGACATAGGTGTGGACAGAGTTATACTTGGTACAGTTGCAGTTGAAAACAGGGACTTTCTTGTTGGAATGGTTGAAAAATACGGAGACAAGATAGCGGTATCCGTTGATGCCAAAGAAGGTAAAGTCGCAACTAGGGGATGGATAGAGAAAACTGAGGTAGACTCTATAGATTTCTGCAAGGATCTTGAAAGCATAGG
This sequence comes from uncultured Ilyobacter sp., assembly GCA_963675185.2. GTDB lineage: Bacteria > Fusobacteriota > Fusobacteriia > Fusobacteriales > Fusobacteriaceae > Ilyobacter_A. The sequence continues at coordinate 558,924 of CAXXOH010000002.1, read as the reverse complement.
AGTTAAAACAGTTGTATACACAGATATAGCCAGGGATGGTATGATGCAAGGGGCAAACCTTGAAGTGTATAAAAAGCTTAATGAGCTTGTGGCAATAGATATAATAGCTTCCGGCGGAGTGAGCAGAGTAGAGGATATAGTGGAGCTCAACAAGATGGATGTATACGGGGCTATAGTCGGGAAGGCCCTTTACCTAGGTTCACTTGATCTTGAGGAGATAAATAAGCTTGTGGAGGGGTAAGATATGATAACTAAAAGAATAATACCTTGTTTTGACGTAAAAGATGGAAGAGTAGTAAAGGGGACAAAGTTTCAAGATCTGAAAGACGTAAGCGATCCGGTGGATCTTGCAATAAAATATAATGCACTTGGTGCAGACGAGCTGGTATTCTATGACATAACAGCTTCGCACGAAAAAAGAAAGCTTTTCACAGACGTATTAGAGAGACTTGCCAAAGAGGTGTTTATACCTCTTACTGTAGGCGGAGGAATCAATACCATAGAAGATTTCAGCAGGGTATTAAATGCCGGTGCTGACAAGGTGAGCGTAAACAGTGGAGCCGTCAGCAACCCGATGCTTATAAAAGAAGCCGCAGAAAAATTCGGTGACCAGTGCGTAGTACTATCTATAGATGTAAAAAGGGTAGACGGCCAGTTTAGAGTGTTTATAAACGGCGGAAGGAAAAATACCGGAATGGATGCCTTGGAATGGGCTAAACGTGGTCAGGAACTGGGTGCGGGCGAATTGGTTGTAAACAGTATGGACACAGATGGGGTGAAGGAAGGGTTTGATTTGGAAATGCTAGAGGCATTTTCTAAGGTGGTTTCTATACCTATAATAGCTTCTGGTGGTGCCGGGAAAATAGAAGATTTTGAGGACGTTTTCAGGGTAAAAGGTGTGGACGCCGGGCTAGCAGCATCAGTATTCCACTTTGGGACCATAGAGATACCTGAGCTTAAAAAGTACTTAAAAAATAAAGGGATAAGCACTAGAATATAAATGAGAGGATGAGGTTCTTAAAATGGAAAAATTTATTAAAGATATAAAATTTGATGAAAATGGGTTGGTTCCTGCTGTTGTGCAGGATATAAATACGAAAAAGGTTTTGATGCTTGCTTATATGAACGAGGACAGCATAAAAAAGACTCTGGAGACGGGATTAGCTACTTACTATAGTCGTTCAAGACAGGAGCTCTGGACAAAAGGTCTTACTTCTGGTAACACTCAAAAGCTTATCAAAATGAGCTATGACTGTGACGGAGACACAATACTTTTAGAAGTTGATCAAAAAGGAGTAGCTTGCCATACAGGTGAGTATAGCTGCTTTTTCAATGAGGCATTCAAAGATGAGGCTTACTCTGAATTTTCATTAAAAGATCTATACGACCAGATAGTTGACAGAAAATCTAACCCTGTGGAAGGCTCTTACACTAACTACCTATTTGACAAGGGGATAGATAAAATACTTAAAAAAGTAGGAGAGGAAAATGCTGAGGTTATAATAGCGGCTAAAAACACAGATATTTCAGAGTTGCAGTATGAACTTTCTGACCTTGTTTATCACGCTATGGTTTTGATGGTTGAGAGGGGTCTTACTTTAGAGGATATAATGAACGAGCTGAAAAAAAGACACAAGTAGCGAAGGAAGTGTTTTAAATGTATGACTACCACATACACTCACATTTTTCAGAGGATAGCAGCTCTGAAATGGAGGACATGGTAAAGGGGGCTATCCTGCAGGGAGCCAAGGAAATATGCTTTACCGAGCACAAGGAGTTCGACTATCCAGTTGACGAGTTAGAGTTTGAGCTAGACCTCTTGAAGTATGAAAAGAAGTTCTATGAACTAAGAGAAAAATATATGGACAGGATAGACATGAAAATCGGTTTGGAACTTGGGCTTCAAAAACACGTGTTGAAAGAGTGCGGAGAGTTTGTAAAAAAATTTCCTTTTGATTTTGTAATAGCTTCTCAACACTGTATGGATAAAAAAGACCTATACTACATGAAGCTAGAAGAAAAGAATGTGAAAGGGGCCTTTGACACCTATTTCGGAGAACTATATTATGACATAAGGAATTTTCAAGATTTTGATGTGATAGGACATCTGGACCTTATAAGAAGGTATACCAAGGAGGCTCAGGAGTACGATATATCAAAGTCGTACCAAGAAATAGAAGAGATATTAAGGTATCTTATCGATATTGGGAAAGGCATTGAGGTGAACACTGGTGGTCTCTATTATTCCAGCAAACTCCTGAATCCTAGTGTAGACATAATAAAAATCTACAAAAGTTTGGGTGGAGAGATAATAACCTTTGGTTCTGATGCGCATAAGCCAGACAGAATACTAGGATACTATAAAGAAACAATGGAAATATTGAAAACAATTGGCTTCAAATACCTTTCTACATATACAGAAAGAAAACTTGATTTTGTAAAAATATAGGCTGCCTACGGCAGCCTATTTATTTTTTCTATATACCCAAGGAGCTACAGGGTTTTCTTGTTCCCACAAGCCTATCTTATTTTTCTGAGCGTATTTCTCCAAGACTTGGAATACTTTTTCATTTTTGGAATAGTGCCTATACCACCAGACGGCCCCATTTACAATCAGAATTTCGTTTAAAACCGATCCGTCGTCTAAAATGACTTTTCCAACAAGTCTCCCGTAAGGGTCATTGTATCTAACATAAGCTGTTACTTGTTTTTCATAGGATAAATTTTCTATTAATCGCTTGGCTTCCTTGCCATAATATTGAACTAGTTCCGGAGCATCCACTCCGTAGAGCCTAATTTTAAAAATCCTATCATTGCTTTTCAGAAGAAATGTATCCCCGTCGATTATCTTTACAACTTTGCCGGATATTATTTGTGATAAGCTCAAACTAGAAATGCTTAAAAATAGAAAAACAACGAATAGTTTTACCTTGATAGATTTCATAGCTTAAAGACTTCTTTTTTCGTGCTATAGTATTCTTTTTTAAATTTATTATACCTCTCTAAGTTTTTTCCAAAGTCATAAAAACCTATCCTTGAGGAGGATCTGTAATGTATTGAATTAGAATTTTCGTCGAAATAAAATTCGACATCATCTTTAAACCTAAAAGTTTTGCTTGAAAAAACCGCATATATATAGTTTTGCTCTACTTTTTTTATTTCCGCACCATCAAAAGTTTTGAGTATATCCAATACTCTTTTTTTACTTTTATCTAAATTATTTCTGTAAAATTTAAGAGTATCTACCTTTTTACTTAGATCTTCTGTTTGACTTGAGATACCGTTTTTAGCTTTTGACAACGGTGCTAACTGGCCGTAGTTTACTCCTAAGTATGCTGGAGTGGTAAAATTTCTTAGTGTTGTAAAAAAGCCGCCTATAATCAGAACAATAATTAAAAATCTCAATTTTATCAGCTCCTTTTATATATTATTATTTTATTAATCAATATTAAGTTTTTTTAAATTACCATAAATCCTAAGTAGCAACTATACAATACCATAAATAATAGACAGAGCCAAATCAAAATTGTCGTTTAAAAAACCGACAAAATGACTATAAATTCAAGTTTTTTTTGTTTTGCTTGTGTTTGTCAAAAAAAATATTATTGATTTTCTAAAATAACATAATTATGTATTAAAATTATAATTTTTAGTATAACGTTATACTAATCTTATTAAATTTAAATGTTTTATAATTGGAATATAATCATATGTTATGAAATTTGACCTATAAATAAATATTTCCACTACATGGCATAAATCCTTTTAAATTAAAAGGTTTTTATAATGAATTCTGTATATTATAAATGTAATTTTTTATAGGGAGGAATAGGCATGGATTGGAATAGGGTTGAGATAAGCATGGGGGATATAACAAAGCAAGGTGTAGATGTCATAGTGAATGCAGCAAACACTACTCTTTTGGGAGGGGGTGGGGTTGACGGAGCGATACACAGAGCTGCTGGCCCAGAGCTGCTACAGGAGTGCAGGAAGCTAAATGGTTGCCAAACCGGAGAAGCAAAGATAACAAAGGGGTACAGATTGCAGGCGAAATACATAGTGCACACACCGGGTCCTGTGTGGCATGGAGGAGGACACGGTGAAAGCCAGCTCCTCAGGAACTCGTATATGAATTCTCTGGTTCAAGCTTCAAAGGTAGGGGCGAAAACAGTTGCTTTTCCATCTATAAGCACAGGGGTATACGGATACCCGCTGGAAAAGGCCAGCCGTGTGGCGCTTCATGCTATAGAGGAGTTTTTCAGTTCGGGTATAGAAAATAGTATAGAGAAGGTGTGCATAGTATGCTTTGACGAGAATACCTATAGGCATTATGTAGAAGCGGTTGAAGAGTTGAAAGGGTAGGGAGCTGAAATGTACGAGGATATAAGACGGGATATGGTGAGATACCAGATAGAGAGCAGGAGGGTGTCAAACAAAAAGGTGCTGCAAGCCATGATAAAGGTTCCCAGACACCTTTTTGTACCTATGGGGTATAGGGATTACTCATATTTTGACAGGCCCCTGCCAATAGGGAGCGGTCAGACTATATCTCAGCCGTATATAGTGGCGTATATGACTGAAATACTGAATCCGAAAAAGTGGCATAGGGTGCTGGAGGTTGGAACTGGTTCTGGATACCAGGCAGCTATCCTGGCGGAACTGTGTCATACGCTTTATACCATAGAAATTATACCAGAACTTCAGTCCGGAGCTAAGTTAGTACTGGATGGATTGGGGTATACGAATATAGAGTATGTGGTAGGAGACGGCTACGAAGGCTATGAGGCTGGGGCTCCTTACGACAGGATAATGGTAACTGCGGCCCCCCGTGAAGTACCTGAAAATTTATTAAAACAGCTGGCACCAGGAGGAAGGATGGTGCTTCCGGTAGGTGGAACTCTTTACCAGAAACTTGTTTTAATTGAAAAAAGCAGAATAGGAGAATTAAGTGTAAAGGAGCTTATGTCGGTAAGTTTTGTTCCTATGGTTAGATAGATGTTATATAAGTATAAACTTATGTTTTTTATAAAATAAATCTATTTTATTTATTTTGAAATATCTAATATAATATAGCTAAGCAAGCAAACGGGGAGGAAAAAGTGAACTACGATAAGATATTAAAAGAACAGCATTTGGAGTTAAAAAATAGTGTTGATAAATATGTAGCAGGGGAGATACAGTACCCAGGCTTAAAAAAAGTTTCAGCTGGATTCGGTATTTACGCCACAAGAGACGGACAATTTATGACTAGGGTAAGGCAGGTTGGGGGAGAGTTTACGGCAACTAAGCTCGGACTTTTAGCTGACATAATGGATCAAAACGGTGTAGAATTTGCTCACATCTCTACGCGTGACAGTATACAGCTGCACGGTGTGCCGGCAGAAAGAATATACGACATAGTGAGAACCTGTACGGGAAATGGGATGCCGTTTAAGGGTGGAGGCGGAGATACCTACAGAAACCCATTGGTTTCTCCTCTTTCTGGCATCTCGTCTGACACAGTTTTTGACGTAAGGCCCCATGCTTTGAAGTTGGATGCTTATATAAAAACATATGAGAAAGCTTTTAAGTTTGGGAGAAAATTCAAAATTTCTTTTTCAGGAGAATCTGAAGACAGGGGCCATGCAGCGGTGAATGACATGGGTTTTTTAGCCAAGGTAAATTCAGGAGAAAAGGGATTTGAAGTCTATACAGGAGGTGGACTTGGAAGAGGTCCTGCAATGGGCAGAGTTCTTTTTGATTTTCTGCCTGAAAGTGACTGCATCAGGGCAGTCATTGCCATGGTAGACCTTTTTTATGAGCACGGCGAAAGAGAAAACAGGTCCAAAGCCAGGCTCAGGTTCTTGGTGGAAAAACTTGGATTCGAAAAGTTTAAAAAACTTTACATGGATTATTTTAATAAGACTCGAGTGCCTGTTGAGTACACTAATTTTGAAGAAACAAATTACAGTAAAATAATAGCTAACCTTAAAACTTCATCTGTGAAAGAAACTTTCGACGGGGAGTACTTAGATTGGAAAAAGGCAGCTGTTTCAGAGACAAAACACCAAGGTGTATGTTCCGGTAGGCTTTTTATAAAAGAGGGAAACCTTGAAGCTGGGCAGTTTAGAAGTTTAGTGGAAATTTTAGAAGAAACAGGCTGTCCTTTTGTTAGGCTGACCCTGGAGCAGGATATCTATATTCCGCTTATTCATAAGAGCTTTCTGCCGGAGCTTTACAGGTTACTTAAAATCAAACTTGGGGGATATGGCGTGGCTGATGTTAATTTTGAAGACCGGGCAGTTACCTGCATAGGTGCGAAAGTTTGTGGTATAGGCCTTCTGGACTCCCCTGCGATAGGGAGGGACATTTTTAAAAGTGTAGAAGAGTTGTTTGAAAAATATCCGGGATATAAAGCGGATCTTTTTACTGAGATAATAGACTGTATAAAAATATCCGGTTGCGGCAGCTCATGTGGAGGGAACCAAGTAGCAGCCCTAGGTTTTGAGGGGATAAAGAAAATGATTGACGGGAAGCTGACAGATTGCTTGCAGGTATACACTGGGGGTAGAGTGGACTCTGAGGTGAAGGCTTTGGGGAAAACCGCTTCTGATAGTTTTATAATTGCAAGTGAAGCCCCGAAATATGTATCGGAAGTAGTAGAATCTTATATAAATAAGCTCAAAAAAGGTGAAGATCTAAGCTTTAAACAGTATATGCAAAAAATATAAAGAAACGGCTTGCGCCGTTTCTTTATATTTTTAATATTACCCCTTCTTCTTGAAGGTGCTCTTTTAACAAGAAAATTCCATCTTCTATACTCTCCAACTGGTCAATGTGCAGGTCGGTAGAAATACCTGTAGTGAGCCTATCTCCTATCCACGCAATCTCTATATTATCTGCACCGACAATGGTTTTTATGAGCTCGAATTCGTCTTCTGTTAGCTCTATTATTGTAGTTATAAGGATGTTTCCGCTGTCTATAAGGATGTTGGCTATTTCGGCAAATCTTCTTATGAACTCTTCTCTGTTTTCTTCTTTATAAGGGTCTTTTATATCTGCATCCACACCGTAGATAAGGTTTTCTACACCTAGGTAGTATGCCTTTTTGCCTGTATTCAGTAGAAGTTTTTCTAGCCCTTTACCAATATCCCTTCTTCCGGTACCCTTTTCTCCGGTTATGAGTACTAGTTTTGATTTGTGGTTATATCTTTCCGCTCTTTCCTCTGGGCTAACCATGCTTTTTTCCCAGTTGTAGTTTCTGAGTAACACCTGGTCTCTTACCCTGCTCCGCTTGTCTTCTAGAGCCTCCTCAATGATACCTCCACCAGCTATGTCGTAGTTATCTACTATTACGAATCTACTGGTGCTTTGTATGTGGCCGTTTTCGTCAAAGGCTATCGGTGTGTGGGTTTTTAGGATACACTCTGCTACATCGTGTCTGTCTATTTGAGATTTTTGGAGGCTGCTCAGGCTGGAAGCATCCAAAACCCTTTTTATCTCCTCTATCTCCACCTTAACCTTTGAGTTACCTATTTTTAGGAAATATTGTTTTCCCTTCTCCATTGGAGCCCTGCCCAGCCAGAAAAGGCGTGTTCTTACCCTTGTACCTACCTTGGGCTTCTCTTGGCCTGCAATTGAAGCCAGTTCCCCTCTGGTTATATATATCTGCTCAGATAGGGTAAACCCTGTGGCGTATCCTGACCCAACGCTTTCTGGATTTTCCTTGTTAAAGGCTTCGATTGTTTTTACAGTACTCTTTTTACCTGAAGGGTAGAAGACCACTTCGTCCCCGACTTTTACTTTACCTGTCTCCACTGTACCGGCAACTATCCTTCTGTTGTCGCCGTCCCTTGTAAACTTGTATACGTCTTGAACTGGCATTCTAAAAGGCTTATCTTCTGGAATTTTTTCTATTTCAAAGTTGTCTAATACCCCAAGAACTGTTTTGCCAGTATACCAAGGGGTGTTTTCTGAAAGCTCGGAGATATTGTCCCCCATCATACCGCTTACAGGGATGAAGACGTTTGGTGTGATGTTGATCTGTTTTAAAAATTCTGTGTACTCTTTGACGATGTCGTTGAAAGACTTTTCGTCATAGTCTACAAGGTCCATTTTGTTTACCAAAACAGCTATCTGTCTTATTCCAAGCATCGACAGCAGGTACCCGTGACGTTTTGAATTCTCCTGTATCCCTTCGCCAGCGTCTATAACAAGCAGGGCTGCTTCTGCCCTTGAAGCGCCGGTTACCATGTTTTTTAAAAACTCTATATGCCCAGGGGCGTCTATAATTATGTACTCCCTTTCTTTGGTGCTGAAAAAACATCTGGCTGCGTCGATTGTTATACCTTGAGCCTGCTCATCTTTAAGTGCATCCAGCAAAAATGCGTACTCAAATGGCTTGGAATTTTTACGGCATCTTTCTTTTACCTCGTCCAGCTTTCCTTCGGGTAGTGAATTTGTATCAGCCAAAAGTCTTCCTATTATTGTACTTTTACCGTGGTCTACATGACCTACTATAACTATATTCATATCATCTTTTCTATCTATAGGGACCATATCCTCACCTCATAATAAATTTGTAGAATCATTCTAAATGTTTGCTTTTTTTACATGTATCCTTCTTTTCGAAGTTCTTCTAGTCCGCCGCCGTCTTCTTTGTCCTGCTCTCTTCCGGACCTTTCGGCAATATCTGCGAATTTTCCTGTCTTTAGCTCCTCTACTATCTCGGCTACTGTTTTTGCAGTTGACTCCACAGGAGAAGTACAAGGGTAGCATCCAAGAGACCTGTATCTTTTTCCCTTTCCTTGATCGAAGTAAAGGGAAACTATAGGGATATTTTCTTTTAGTATGTACTCCCATATATCAAGCTCCGTCCAGTCTAGAAGGGGGTGTATCCTAACATGTGTACCAGGTGCGAAGTCAGTTTTATACTGGTTCCAGAATTCAGGCGGTTGGTCTCCAAAGTTCCAGGTATTTTCTTCGTTTCTAGGCGAGAAATACCTTTCCTTAGAACGGCTTCCCTCTTCGTCAGCCCTTACACCTACGATAATTCCTGTAAAAGCTTCTCTTTTTTCATCAAGTTCGTAGTTGCCGGTATCGTGGTTTAGCCTGTGTCTAGGCCATGCGCCATTTAATGTATTTTTCAAGGCGTCAGCCTTTAGTAGCTTGCAGCAGGCTATCCTAGAAACGTTACCGTCAGGGAAAGTCTGTTTTTTATCTATTGCTTCTTTATTTTCGCCGTATATCATATCTATCTTCCATTCTTTTGCAAATTTATCCCTATATTCTATCATTTCAGGAATCTTGTAGTGAGTATCAACGTGTATTAGTGGCATAGGAACATGTCCGAAAAAGGCCTTTCTGGCAAGCCATACAAGCACGGTGCTGTCTTTTCCTATTGACCAGAGCATGCCCAAATTTTTAAATTGGCTGTAAGCCTCCCTTAATATATGTATACTTTTGCTTTCAAGTTTATCTAAATGATCCATTAGTATCCTCCTTTAAAACTTATTGGAATCTTTTTTTGAGATTACAATTTCTTCAATAATTTTTCCATTTTCTTTTACCTGCCAAATTAGAGATTCGCTGTTTTGTTTAACGTTTAAGGTAGACCCGCTTCCCCCGACTTCAGGGAATAGGTACATCTCAATTGCTTGAACTGGACACTCTTTTAAACAGGCCGAACAGTCCCAGCACTCTTTAGGGTCGCAAATTTCTGCTTTTTTTTCTTCGTTTAAGTAGAGCAGATTTCCAGGGCAAACCATTGTGCAGGCATTACAGCTTATACATATTTTTTTATCTATCTTTATAGCCATTTATATCACCTTCTTAACTTCACGTTCGATGATCTCGATGCTGTTACTGTCTTTTTCATAAACTGAATTCACGAATTTAAACCAATTTTCGTTGTCTAGGAAAGGGTAGTCTACTCTTTCCTGGTAACATTTCCACCTTGTTTCTTTTCTGTAAAGTAGATGTTCTATGAGCGCCTTGGCTATCAAAATTCTGTTTATTACTTCGTTATATTTAAGTATTTCAAGTGGGGTTGAAGCTCCTACTTTACTCAGATCTTTGTCTAGATGAGCTAAGAGCCTTTTTGCTTTTAAAAGTTTTTCTTCGTTTACCCTGTAAGCTTGGGAAATTCCCCCGGCATATTCATCCATTATTTTTTGGAGTTTTTCTTCTATTTCTTGCGGTGAAAATAATGTGTTTCTGTTTTGAAGTGGGGCAATTATCCTGTCTATTTCTTCTGCCGCTGCTTTCTCGTCTACAGATTTATGGTTTTCTCTAGATTTTATATACTCAAGAGCGGCTTCGACAGCTATCTCAGCTTCGGCCATGCACCCTGTCACATACTTCTTGGGAGAACCTCCGCAGACATCCCCTGCTGCATACAAACCGTCCACTGTTGTTTTTCTAGAGTTGTCTATCCAGTACCCTGCCTGTCCGTGTCCGCCAACTATATAAGGCTCTGACCCACATATTTCTACAGGTTCTTTTGATATATCTATTTTTTCATCGTTCCACTTTAAGATTATTGAAGGGGACATGTTTAGGTAGGCTTTTTTGAGCTCTTCTACCTGGTCCTCTGTAGCACCTCTGGTGTCAAGGTAGCAAGGACCCCTACCTTCCAGATTTTCCACTATAGTTGCGTAAAGTCTCATCGGTGTTGATTTATTTTCGTAATTCACCATATATTTTTCATTTTTTGCATTTATTTGACCAACTTTTAGCCCTTGTGCTATTGTGCCGGTTGGAGAGATGGTGTCCTTAGTCCTCAAGGCGATAAACCTCATTTCGAAGCTTGTCATTTCTGCCCCGGCCCTTATACCCATTGCAAGCCCGTCACCTGTATTGAAAGGAGAATACCACATTTTGTGTCTGGCTTCGACCGGATTATTTGGTTTGTATATCCCGGCAGCTCCGCCGGTGGTGCAGATAACAGCTTTTGCCTCTATAACATAAAACTTTTCTAAATTTAGTGATATGGCATACGCCCCGGATACCTTGCCGTCTTCTACTATATAATTTGTGGCGATGACCTTGTTTAGTATTCTTGCCCCGCTATCTTGGGTTTTTTTTGCCATTACGGGTTTTATATTTTCGCCGTTTATCTTAACGCTTCTTTTTCCACGTGCAACATAGTTGCCGGTTTCATCTTTTAGGAAGACCAGCCCATAGGATTCCAGCTTTTCACTCATGAGGTTCAGCCTCTTCCCGATGGAAAGAGTTAAGTCCTCCCTTATAAGCCCGTGGGATTCTTTTTTTACAAAATCCACATAAGATTCTGGGGTTTCTCCTTCGGTGAGGTATGCATTTATTGCGTTTACACCTGCAGCTAAGCATCCACTCCTATTAATACCTGCCTTTTCTAGGACGGTTACGTCTAAATCAGGATTTAGTTCTTTTGCGTGTATGGCGGCCTGACAACCTGCCGTTCCTCCACCTATTATCAATATGTCTGTTGACAGTTTAATTATTTCCAAATCGATCACCTGCCGTCTAAATTATTATCTTGTTATCTTCTAAATACTTTATAAGTTTATCTGCAAGTTCTTCCACTTCATATATCTCGGTGTCTAAGATGATTTCCGGGTTTAAAGGAGCCTGGTATTCGGAGTCTATACCTGTGAAATTTTTTATCTCCCCGTTTCTGGCTTTTTTGTAGAGCCCTTTAACGTCTCTGGTTTCGCACTCTTCTAGGGAACACTTTATATAGACTTCTACAAATTCCCCGTCTTTAAAAGCCTTTCTTATTTTTTCCCTGTCGTCTCTGTATGGTGAAATAAAGGATACTATTGTGATTGTACCTAAGTCTGTGAAAAGTTTTGATACCTCTGTTATCCTCCTTAGGTTTTCCACCCTGTCATCTTTTGAGAAGCCAAGGTCTATATTAAGACCGTGCCTTATGTTGTCTCCGTCTAAGATGTATGCCAGGTTTTTTCTATCGTGAAGTTTTTTCTCCACACATTTTGCTATTGTAGATTTGCCGGCACCCGACAGGCCTGTCATCCATATGGTGACCCCTTTTTGATTAAGCAAACTTTCTCTGTCGATTTTTTTTACGAAGTTTTCACTCCAGACAATGTTTTTCGACATCTAGTAACCCCCTTCGTTTATATCCCGATGATGGGAAAATAAAATTTTATAAAAATATATAGTAAAAACACCGAGATGAGCTTCAGTATGAAACCACTTTTCATAAGTGTTTTTAAAGCTACGTGTTTCGTTGAGTAGACCATTGCAACAACTGGGCTGCTTATGGGGAATATATACGAAAGCCCGGAAGGGATGGCTGTGGCCATTGTGATAGTTGCTGGGCTTAAGTTAAAGCTGGCAGCTACGTTTATCGCAACCGGGAGTAGTATAACTATAACTGCACTGTTCGATACTAGCTCTGTCAGGAAGATGCTGCTCACTATGAGTAGTATCAGCAGGCTGTTTTGGTTTAGGTTTAGGTTTAAAAGGTAGTTCTTGACGAACCATTCCAAAACTCCGACCCTGTTGAGTGCTGATCCTATGGCGATTGCCCCACCGTACATGAAAAGTACGCCCCAATTTATCTCTCTGTTTATCTCCTCCCATTTAGCCACGTTTAGTACAAAGTAAAGTGAGGCGCTTAGGAGAGCTATATTTGATATTCCGAACCTCTCGTTGTAGAATATCCAAAGTGTTATGGTGAGCACCAGTATGAAGCCAGCTTTTATCTCGTTGAAGCTTAATTTTTTTAACCTGTAAAGGCCCTTGTCTTCAAAGGATGCGGGTATCTTTCCAAGATGTATCTCGGAACTTATTTTTTTTCTGAGATAAACTAGGATTATACCCATGAGTATATACACCGGTAGGGATGCTCCCAACCACCATTTTGTGAAACTTATATTAAGTCCTGTCATCTCGGTTAATATACCTACAGCCAACGGGTTTCTTGCGCCGCCAAGATAGGTTACCACTCCGCCGAGTACGCATCCCCAGAATATGGATAGAAACAGGTACTGGTTGAATGAAGATTTCTTTTTTATAGCCTTGTTTATATCTTCCACTATAGGAAGCATGAGGGCTGCAACTGCATGTTCCGGCATTATGTGTGACATAAAGGCCGAGAGGAGAAAGATAGAGCTTACCAGTTGCGTGGGAGTATTGCCGTGTTTTGAAAGCACCATAAATGCAATTCTTTTACTGAGCCCTGACACCTTAACCCCTGCTGAAATTATAAATGATCCTAATATGAAAAATACCGAGCTGTTTCCGAAAAAAGAATATATAGTTTTGCTGTCTAAAACGTTGTATACTGCCAAAAGCCCCATTATTAGGAGAGACGTTATAACTACAGGAATGATGTTTAGCGTCCACAAAATGACTGCCAAGAAGAAAATTATAAGAGCCTTGTATCCGCTTGTAGACAAATCCTGCAAATGTAGGTCCTGGTTTATAAAATAAAAAAAGCTTATTAATATGGAAAAAAGCAAGATAGCATTTCTGTACTCTATTAGAAATAGTATCGGTATAGGTCTTCTGTCTATTGAGAATCTATGCTTCATACTACCACCTACAGTCCACTGGAATTAAATGATTCTTCTACGTTTTTAATCATTAGTTTCTGTCTTAAGTTATCGGTTTCTAGCATCATCTTTATTTTTAGCTTGTGCCCAAGATTATAATCGCATTTCACCTGCTCTAAGAGTGGAACGTATTTTAAGTAACGTGATAGTTTTTTAGATTTTTCAATCCTGCCCTTTGTGTGTTCTAGCAAATTAATATCACATGATTTTAGAACAGGTATGAAATTCAATTCTAAAATTTTATCCACCTCATTGAGGTCATTTCCAGAATATTCTAAAAACAGGCTTCCTTTTGGGAAAAGTTCGGTGCTGTGTTTTAAGATTTTTATCTCGTCACCCGAAAGGCTATTTTTTTCGTTGTAGTAAATGCCATGGAAACCTTGAAAAAAATATTTATCAACTGATGAAAGTTCTTCTGGAATATCAGTTTCCAACAAGATAAATATGTCGAAATGATTTTTTATGTCATAAACGAGTTTCTTCAAATCATAGTTTTTCGCATCGTCTATGATCAGCATGAAGGAAAATCCGGATTTTATAATATTCGCCTCTATAGAGTCGAGGAAGAGTTCCATAGAGTCTATCTCGCTAGTGTAAAATCTAATATTCAATGTAACCACCCGTCCTTATTAATAGTCACCCAAAACTAAATTTATAAAAAAAGCTCTTTCTCTTTTGTAGAGAAAAAGCTGCTGTTTGCTCTTTCTCTTATCTCACGCTAAACGTAGGATTTAGCACCAACACCCTCATGGGCAGGTTGCTGAAGCTTCAAAGGGCCAGTCCCTCCACTTCTCTTGATAAGAAACTGTTTCTGACTAACTTACTAAAGATTATCATTTCTGAGAGTTTTTGTCAAGAAAAAACTTTTGTTTTTTTTTCGGGTATAAATATATGCTTTGAGCTAATGTTTTAAGTGCATCTGTGGTAAAAATTAAAATTAATACACTTTTCAAAAGTACTATACTGAGTGTTTGATAAAAAAATAGAGCTAGTTTAAACTAGCTCTATTTTCTAAAAAGATATTTTTTTAATAGCCATATAGATGCTGGAAGTATTATAAGTGTAGCCATGGATGATATTATGAGGATACTTGAAATGAGTATTCCTACGGTCTTGTATGGAACCAGAGGCGCCACCACCAGGGGAAGAAAAGCTATTGAAATTATAAGAGCATTCCTACTTATTGCCCTGGCAGGTTCCGTGAACATTTTTTTTATGGCTGATTCCAAATCTGGATCCTCAGCATAGATTTCTTTAAGCCTTTGGATAAAATGTATCGCAAAATCAATAGAAAGTCCTAAAGTCAGGGAGGAAAGCACAGCTACTGGCATGTCATAGCTTTTGCCTGCAATACCTATCATCCCGTAGGAAAAGAGCACGGTTACGCTTAAGGGAATCATGCTTAAAACTCCCCATATAGGCGACTTGAACAGCACACACATCATTAAAAATACTATTACAAAGGATCCCAAAAGAGATTTTAGCATCCCGTTTACCATTTCATCCTGCCAAACAACGTTTACATAAGTAAGACCAGCCCAATCAAGCTTTATATTTTCAGGAGTCGGATTCTTAGCCACCCACTCTTCTACATACCTCTTGACCTCCTGCATGCTTTGGTTGTCCCCATTTTTTAGTTGCACCCACATGTTTGACTTTTGGTAGCTAGGGTTGACAAAGTGCCAGATAAGGTTAGGGTTATGGCTGTTTTGAAGAGATATCAAAGACTGCGCCACAGCAGGACTGGTGTCTGGTATCCTATAAAATTCCTGTTTTCCTTCTAGGAGCTCCATATATATTTTTTTAACTATGTCGCTTATTGAATTTACTTTCCCTACGCTAGGATGTTTTGTTGCGGCTTCCTTCAGGCTGTCCATGTAGCGTAGAACAACTGGTTTTTTAAATGTATGCTGGGAACTCTCCATATCGCCTAGCATGTAGTAAAAGTCCTCTAGTTCGAGGTAGTAGTTGGAGTCCAAAAGCAGTGAAACATAGGATTTTATTGAGGAAATAAACTTGTAAGTGGAGTAGTCTTCCGCCTTGACAGCAGCCATGAACTCTGATTCTATATTTTGAGATATGCTGTTGTAGTCGTTGTCTGCTAACTTTTGTCTAAAACCTTCAAGTTCCTGTTTTAACGTGTCATTTAAAATAGTGAGGTCATCTCTTGTATAATTTTTTTCCAAAACTATATACGCCATATAGGTGCCGCCAAAATGTTCGTTTAGTACAGTGTCTGCTATCCTTATAGGATGACTAGCCTCAAACCACTTTACCGGGTTGTCGTTTATTACTATTTTTGTCAGACCGTAAAAAGAGATTATCACAACCAAAAGCGTAGAAAGCAAGATTTTTCCGGTGTTTTTTAAGACCATCCTAGAATTTTTTTCAAGCAGGTATCCCAGAAAGTCTCTACCATCTTTTTTGTCTGAGGTGCCAAAATTTTCTAGAGATTTTTCATTTACAAATACCATTATGTATGCAGGGATAAAGGTTATGGTAAGTATCCACGCCAAACCTATCCCAAAAGAAACGAAAAGTCCGAATATTCTTACTGGTGGGATTGGGGTTAGTGCCAGCGAGGCAAATCCCGCGCATGTGGTTAGGGATGTATACAGCATTGGTATAAAGAGCTCGGTCATGACCTGAGTTAGGGTGTTTTTTTTATCCTTGAATTTTGGATAAAGGTCGTAGAATTCACTCAGTATATGCACTGAGTCTGTTACAGCAATGGGCATTAGAAATATTGGGATCATAGAGCTCATTATGTGTACCTTGTAACCCATTCCTATTAAAAGTCCCATGGTCACTATTACGCTCATCAAAGCTATTATCATTGGCGAGATAATGAGAGATGTTTTTTTAAAAAATATTTTAAGTAGTATGAATATTATTAGCATAGCCAGCGGAGCCGATACCCCCATCTGTTTAAACATCTGCACTCCAAAAGTGTCTTCGGCTACTGGGAGTCCGCTTATATAGTAGCTATCTTCACCTTCGAGCTTGCTTATAAATCCTTCTATTTTTTTAGACATCTCATAGCTCAGGTCTTTTGATTCCAAGGGGATATATATTGCTAGTGCTTTCCCGTCTTCCGAGACCATTGTCCCGTTCAGTGTTGGGTTAGACATAATGTTATCCCTTATTTTGAGTGCTTCTTCCTGGTTTTGTGGAGGGTTGGACATAAGCCACTCAAATCTAACAGTTCCAAGCCCTGCCTGCTCTATATTGTCTTGGGTGGAAGGTGATATTATGTCCTCTTTTATGACTCCGTCTATTTTTTTTATTTTGCTGGTGAGCGTGAATACGTTGAAAAGTGTTTTTGGATTGAACACGCCGTGTTCGTTTTTTTCGTTAACTATACCCAGAACCAGCATGTCGTAGAGGGAAAATTCCTCTTTTACCTGTGAGTGAAACATTCTAACATGGTTATCTTCGCTAAGCATGTTTTCCGGATCGGTATCGATAGAAATGTTTGGTATGAAAAAAGCAGAAAAAAGGGTTGCCAATATAAAAAAACTTATTATTGATTTTGGATAGTTTATGGAGAGTTTTATGAATCTTTTTTTTAGCTCCATTTATTTCACCTCTTAATTATAATTAGAAACTGTAGCGAATCCTTCCATAAACATTGGAGTTTTCATTTAGTTGGGTGAAAAATGTATGGGCATTTTTACCGTAGAACATGTTTGCACCGCAAGAGATGTTTATGTGGTCGCTGAAATCGTAGGAGACGTCAGGATTTATAAAGCCGTCTTCGTCTGACGGGGAATAATAGGAAAAAATCCCGAGCTTAACAGTCTGTTTTTTCAAGGATTTACTTAGCCTAACTGCGAAGAGTCCTCTGGTTTTATCGGCAGAATACTCTTGGAAATCTTCTGGGATGCTGTCCGAGTAATCGTTGTAATCCAGCATTTGTTCTAGGTAGTATTGAACACCCAACGTCAACTCCCTTAAAAGCTCCTTTTTGTAACCTAACATAAATTTTAAAAATGAGTTGGGTATGTAGAATTTGTCACCACTACCGTCTTCTACAGAGTCTTCATACCCCACCTCTGCATTTCCTATGCCGCCAAATATATTACCCACCCAGCTTGCGCCGTATATATTGGCCCTTGAGAAAGTGTACCCTGATCCGGATTCGTTTAGGTTTGGTGATTTGTAGAATCCCCTGTAGGCATATAGAGCCAACTCGTTTCCTGAGATATCTTTCCTGAGCCTTATAGCCAGCTCGGTATTGGAGGAGTTACTGACTGGTTCCTCAGGATCTATAGTGGATTCACCGGTTCCAGTTATCTTTCCTGTGCTCTGATTGAAATAAGATAGCCTCTCGCCATCGGCGTACGTATTTGGCTCAAAAATCGGTATTAACACAAGATCTATCATGAGATTTTTGGGAAAAACTGACAGTTTTATGGCGTCGGAGGGGAGTTTCATATACTCCATGTTCCTGCCTATAAAAAAAGATTCATAATCCTTTGGGAATGCGTCGTTTATGAAAAGTAGATCCCCTGTCCCCCAAGTAAGTATCTGTCGACCTGCTTTTATCTCCCAATCAAGGCTCGGATAGGCTGTAAAGTAGAGCTCTCTTAATTGTGGGTCTAATTCATCGGAAACAAAATCACCGTTTAAATCATACCTTATCTGTATTTCACTGAAATCTCCAAGTGGGGACCACAAATTTAATCTAGCCCTAGTTTCTCCTAAAATAAGCTGATCTTCGCCTGAAGGGTATCTTAAACCGCCTGCGCCCTCAAAAAAGCCGTTTATTTCTACGATAGAAAGATCAAACGTGAAGAGTGAGGAGTACAAAAACAAAAATAAAATGGCTATACGGATTTTCATACAGCACCCCCCTAGTTCAGCCATCTGCGAGGCGGACGACGTAAAAAACGCTCGGTAAATATATCTTCGCTTAAACCGATATTATATTCTATCTTTGAAAACTCGTTTATGGTATAGGATTTTGTTTCAAAATTTTCGGCTTTCATCTCTGTTATGGTAGGATAACCGCCCAACGTCTCAACCTTTAAAGCGCTGATTACCCTGTAGGGTTTCCCGGATTCGTTGTAGTATTCAGCTACCAATGGAAGATAATTTTTTTTGTCTATTAAAATGGTGTAGTAAGAAAAATCTTCAGTTTTTTTAGGAACAGCTTTTATAAGGTAGTGTGATTCGGTTTCATTTAAGAGTTCGAACCTGTCCTCTTCCAAGCTTCTCCCTGAGATATCTTCGTATAAAAAATCAGAACCAACAAAACTAGACCTTTTGTCACTTGCGGCAATTCTCCTAACTAAATCTAGAGCCGGAAGGTACATCCATCTGTCGTCATCCCCGTCTACCTTTTTGTGAACCATAAAAACCATCTGTTTGACATCTGCGGGTTCCTTGAAATATGCATAGTAGTTTTGACGCCCGCCCTCTTCTAAGTCCAGTCTAAGTAGGTTGAGCTTTCTTTTTCTGGTCCTGCCCTGTTTGTCAACTATGGTCATTTCCACAGTAGCCCTGCCGTCATCCCCGTTGTAATATGTAGCATTGTAAGACTTGCTCACTATATCCTCTACATTTTGTGAGTAGGATACACCAATTATTAAAAATAATGCCGCCAAAAAAAATAAAAAATATCTTATCATAAAAGCACCCCCCTGAATTAAGAAAAATAATTTTAAATTGACCGCTTTATTTGAAGGAGTTGTCTGAAATTAAACCGAGACTAACTGAATACTATATATTGAAAGAAGTAAAAATTTCCTTTGAATATTTGACTCAGGGAGGCTTGTGAGCTAAACTTGCGGAATGCTTTAATTAGAACTTTTTATTTGTCTTTTTTTTTATGATATGATATATTAGATTGGGTGATAATTATGAATGAGACTATAAAATTCAGGAAAATCAGTGGGAAAAACAGCAAAAGAAAGATTTCTGTAGCGGCATCCCTAGTAATTGTCTTGTCTTTTATTTCATATGTAAAGATAAGGGAAGCTCTGATATCGAACAGAGAGAAAAAGATTTTTTTCTACGAGACGGAGATTTCGACCTTAGAGGCTGAGTATAACTTGAGATTGCAGGAGCTTGAGAAAGAGTATGAACAAAAAATTCTTGATAAAAGGCAGCAGCTTGAGGACGCTAAAAAATCTTTAGAAAAGTTGAAATAGAAAGCGAATAGCTTCTAAATGTAAAAAAAATACTTGACAATAAATTTTGGTGAGAGGATACTTGTCGTGTAATGGAGAATTACAGTTCTTTTTTCGGGAGATGTGATGCAGACAAAAAAAGATGAGGTAAGAAAGAAAATTTACGATGCAGCACTAGAAGAGTTTTTGGAAAAATCATATATGAAAGCTACCATAAGATCCATATCCAAAAAATCCGGGGTGCCAATAGGAAATATATACCGGTATTATGAGAACAAAGATGCTATTTTTGAAGATGTGGTAAGCGAGTTTTATGTGGAGATAACCAAAATATTCAAGGAAGAACCAGCGGCATATAAGATGAGTAAAGATGATGTTCTGAAAAAATTTGATGAAGGAAGCTTTCTTTTGGATTTTGTTGATAGAATTATGGGTCTTAATATTGACGGTGAAAATTCTAGTATTGCGTATATAATCTTTCACAACAGTGAGGGAAGCCAATACGAAAACCTTAAGGAACAGTTAGAAGCTTACTTCGTGGGAAATTTTCTGGAAGCTTTAAAAAAAATCATTGGCAATAAGAAACTTCTGAAAGAAAAGGAAAGGCTCATATCCGGGACAGGAATTGCTTTTCTGAAATCCATAGAATGTATATTCGAAAATTGTTTAGATGACTACGAAACAGGAAGGAAACTTCTTGTAGAATTTTCAATTGTATATTCGAAAAATCTACCAGAAAGACTGGGTTTAAAATAGGGGAATTACCTCTATTTTTTAAGGAGCAATAGAGAGCGTCCGTTCGATTTTTTTATTCATTTAGAGAACAACAACTCTCGTTACGGCGACAAAATTCGCCGATATTTTTTGCACCATAGAGAACAAATGTTTTCTTTTGTGTGTTTTTTATGAGAACTAAAAAAACACACATAGAACTAAAGTCTAAAGTGGAGAATAAATAAACACTTTATTTATAGATTTTTAAGCCATAAAAAGTAAAAACTTTTAAGTGTTCATAATTAATTTTATGAGATATACCATTTCTCTCGGGGGTAGAAATACCCCCACCTAGAAATATTCCTGATTTAAAATAAAAATATCAGTAAAAAGTATTTAAATATATATTACAAAGGGGGAGAAAATGAAAAAAATATTGATGATTGCAATGATAATATTAGCTTTTGCTGCATGTGCTAGAACAGAGGTGCTGACAGACAACGGAGGAGAAAGACTGTCTAAGGTAGCAAGCTACCATATTTTTGAGGATTATGGTAATAGACTTTAATCTAATCTTTACAAATCTTTACACAGAATATAAAGGAGGAAAAGAATGAAGAAACTAGGAACTTTTATTGCTTCTCTACTTATCGTTTCAGGAATTGTGAATGCTGAAGATTTCACATTGGTGCATGAAGCAAAACTAAACAACAATAATACCACAAATACTTTGAATGACGACACTACAAGTGTAGAATGGACCCTGGCTAAAGGTTATATGGCCTTAAATGAAGATTTGACATTCACATTTGACGTGGACAGAGACTACACAACAGACAACGACGGAGACGGGAAAGATTCTTACTACGGATGGGATACTGAGTTTGGATTTCAAAAATCTCTAGGATCATTTGATGCCATGGGCAAAAATTGGAAACAGGATATCTGGGTTGGCATAGAGTACGACGAATCGAATTCGTTGGATTCTACAGGGGGATCAGATTCTTACGGGACAGGGTATATAGTATCCTATAGTGCCGGAACAGACCTAACGGATAAGACCTCTATGACAGTTGAGCTGCTTGGAAGATATGACAAGACTAAAGAAGATGATGGAAGTGGTACTAAGACAATAAAAGATGGAGATAGATATGAAGCCAATGTATATTTAACTACAAATTGGAACGAGTACTGGACATCTGATACAGCACTTTACAACTATCTTGTATCCTACGACACTAGTGCAGCAAGTGCAGATTTCTATGTATTCGAGCTAGAGCACTATACAAACTTTACATATGAACTTCCAAAAGGGTTTTACTTCGATACTGAGTTTGGATTAGAGTCTTACGGGAACAGTTCTGCGACTTCAGAATCTTTATCTACTACAGAGATGTGGATAGAACCAAAGCTTGGATACAAATACACAGTTGACGAAAACTTAAGCCTTCATTCGTGGGTAGGGGTTAAAGCTTTTGATGCTATTACAGCTGATGTTAGAAATGACTTAGATGAATACCACAACAATAAATTTGAAGCAGTAGTAGGATTTAACTACTCTATATAATCTATAAAAAAAGGAGCTGAAACAGCCATACCTATCAAGCTAAGCTTTGAATTTAATAGAATTTGTGCTAAAACCTCCTTCAAGTAGTCCTTGAAGAAGGTTTTTCTTTTGGGAAACAGACAAATCAGAACAAAATTTTTAAATTACTTTTCGGAAAAAAATATTGAACAAATTGCCAGGTATTCTAAATTCAAAATTAGGAATAGCGGCAAAATCTCTCCTCTTAACTTCATATCTTTAACTTGTTTCAGCTCCAATAATTTATACACTTCATCCTTGGAAGAATTAAGCGCTGAACTTCTATTAAAGCAGAATATTAATATTTCTCCTCAAGCGCTTGATCAGAGGTTTAGCGAGGCTTCTGTAGAATTTCTTAAAAATATTTTCTTATCTCTTTGTAAAACACAAATATCCAATAAGTCTAAAGCCTTTAAAAAATTATGGCTTCAGCAATATCTTTTTAATGGACTCTACTGAAATAAAATTGCCAAATAAATTAAAAAATAAGTATAAAGGTGCAAACAAATCTAATCCTGCTGTTTTAAAAATAAATCTTCTCCTTGAATTATTAGATTATTCTTTTAAGAACACTGTTTTATCTACGGGAACTAAAAATGAGCAAAATTTTTCTAAATATGTCTACGATAAATTAGTTACAGATTCCTTAGTTTTAAAAGATTTAGGGTACTTTAAATTTGATGACTTCAATGAGATTGAAAGCAGAAACAGCTCTTTTGTTTCTCGTTTGAAAGCCGGAACAAGGTTATTTGCTTTAAACCCTAATCCTCAGTACTCACCAAAGGGAAAACTACTAAAAAAGACGAAGTATTTGGTAACAAATGCTGGAGAGTTGGGAAAAGAACTAAAAGCAGGAGAGACTCAAGAATATGAATTTCTAGTCGGAAGCCATGACGACAAGAGGCCTTTTAGGGTAATCCTAACTAAATTGGACAAAGAGACTTCTAATAAAAAAGTACAAAAGATAGAAGAAAGAGAAAGAAGGAATGAGCACTGCGCAAAGCACGCAAGAAGTTCTGCTGAAATTACTGGATATATTACTAATCTTTGGGGATTCAATCCTTCTGAAATCATCGAAATATATAAATTGAGATGGCAAATTGAATTGCTGTTTAAAATTTTTAAGTCTGATTTTAAATTAGATAAACTAAAAGACTTGAAAGTAGAAAGAATAGAGACTCACATATATGCCACTTTAATTAGAATGCTTCTTTTAATGGAGATTACAAAGGGTATCAATGGAGGATACTCAAAAGAAATGAGTATAAGGCGAGTAATAAAAAGCTCGTTGGGGGTTTTGACTGATTTCATGGAAACTTTGAAATCTAAAAAGCGTTTCATGCGCTTGACTTCAAAATTAAAAAAAATTATTGATTCTAAAATAAAAAAAGTTCCCAGCAAATAATCACCGAGAACACCACTGATAATAGAATAAACTTTTTTAGCCATTTTTGCAAGTGGTTTTTTGTAGTTTGAAAATTTAGCTTTAAAATTAAAATAGGAACCTAACTATATAAAAGTTAGGTTCCTAAAATTTCTTAGCTTGATAGGTATGGCTGAAACAGCTCCTTTTTATTTTGAATGCTATTTAAATTCTTTTAAAGACTATCTGGAAGGTTTGTAAGCAATAGGTGCCGATCCAAAAAAAGTCCCGTACTCATAGGCGGATCTTTCTATTCTTAGTAGCTCCTCGGCTATATGATGCATGTTTCTGAGTTCTGTAGGTTCTAGAATGTCCTCTACCTGCAGATCTTTATGCTTTTTTAAAAAAGAGTAGTTTTTCCAGAGGCTCTGTTTTATCTTGTTTAGTGAAGATGGCTGCCTAAGCATCAAAAGCACCCTGTTTTTTATAAGGGTATACTTATCGGCATCGTCTCCTTTTGAAAGGTTGGCTATTTCATTACCAAGAGCTCTGGAACTGACTTCATCAATCTCCTGGCACAGGAATTTCAGTATATGCCACATAGAGTAAAGAGAGTCTTTGGAGTCTATGTTTAATTCTTTTAACCATATAAAAGCTTGCAGTCTCCTTCGCCAGTCCCACCATTTTACAGGACTTTGGAGATCCTGTGCAGGGATTAGAAAGAATTCCTCTTTTAAAAGAAGTGAGCCGAATACCCCCGGGGGATGCCCCAGTCTTTGATTTTTTAATGTGGTCCTATACACACCGCAGGAAGGGCTTCCCTCCATGAAAATATATACATAGACACCAGCCCTTTTCAGTGTATCCATGCAACAACTGCATCCTGATTTCATCAGATCTCCTACGTCTTTGCCGGTCCTGGATTTTACCTTAGCTTTTCCC
The DNA here is from genome assembly GCA_963675185.2 of uncultured Ilyobacter sp. Taxonomy (GTDB): domain Bacteria; phylum Fusobacteriota; class Fusobacteriia; order Fusobacteriales; family Fusobacteriaceae; genus Ilyobacter_A. The sequence goes on along the minus strand of CAXXOH010000002.1, from coordinate 534,645 downwards.
GACCAAAAGTCGTGCCCGCTACCGCCTCTTAAACTTATGGGATTTCTTGGAACTCCCATACCGCTCATGACTTCCGGGCATATGGGGTGCCATATGAAATCGGCGACCTCCCTTCCCAGGTAGCCAAGCATGTCCCAGCCTTTTTTGTTGTACCTGACTTTTGCACCATACATGCAGGCGGATATGCCTATATTTATCTTTTTTTCGATTACATTGACCATTTCCACATTTCATCACCTCGATTAGCCTATACGAATTATTAGGAAAAATCCTTTTGTTGTTAAGGGGTTAATGCGATATATTTTACATAATTAACCCAAGTTGCTACCTTGGGAACTTTGCAATGAAATATTTCTAAAGTACGACTTTGGGAGTACATAAAATGAAAAATACAATCAATGAAATTCTAGAACTTGTTCTTTTCATTTTTAGGCTTACTAGACATCAAGAAATTCATAAACTAATATGGGAGATGCCGAAGTTGTTGCAAAATCCATAATTGCCGGGATATATTTCGACGGTAATTTCCGAAATGTTATAACATTATAGGAATGTGTAGCCCAGGGAGATGCCACTGATAATAGGAATGTCGTATTGAAATACTAAATTTTGGATACTCTCCATAAAATTATACCATGAAAAAATCTCTGTAAAAAAATTTATAGTGCCTAGAAACTTATCACCAAGGATGATAAAGATATCCGCATTCAAAAAATAGAGAAACAAATGTAATCTCAATATTTTGTAATAATTATCATACGACATCACTATAGGTTTTCCTTTATAAAATTAATTTAATTAATAAATTTTTCCTAATTTTCAATTAAAACAACAGGCATATACCTTTGATTTAAAAAGAGTACAACCGTTCTATCTGCGGTGTATATATGTTGATATATTCTTTATATTTAAACTTTTTAAAATACCAAGCTAATATTAACTTCAGAGGGTTTGGTTTAGATTATTTTAGCTGGAAAGTGTTTTTTCTCATAATCTTTTCCGGCTTTGTAACTAAAATTAAACTTAAATGCAAGATAAAAATTTACAATAAGAAAGAGGGGGGGATTGGAAACTATGAATTTCAAGAAAAACTTAACGCTGTTATCATGTATACTTTTAGCTGGTTTATCTACAACTGCGAAGGCGGCTATGACTTTGGAGGAACTAGAAAAGGAGCTAATCGCTACAAAAGCAAAAGTCGAAGCGGTGGAGGAAAAAACTGACAGCTTCAACGATTTCGAGTTCCACGGATACGCTAGATCAGGGGTGATAGTCGGGGACAACAGAACAGATGGTGATGGTTTCAATGCGCCTGGTTTCACTGGCTACAGGTTGGGAAATGAGGATGACACAGGTTGGGAAGCAGACCTAGTTAAAAACTTCAGAATGGACGACGGTTCTTGGGCGAAGTTTGAGCTGCTTTTAGCTAATTTTGCCGGAGATGCCTATGATGAGGAAGTTGGCAAAGATGTTCAAGCAAGACAGGTTTTCGTAGAGATGGGTAACCTTCCTACATTTACAGGAGCCTTTTCGGATGCTACTGTATGGGCCGGTAAGAGATACTATGAAAGAGCGGACTTTCATATCAACGACTGGAAGTATACAAACATGTCCGGTACAGGTGCAGGGCTGACTAACATCAACGTGGGACCTGGTAACCTTAACCTTGCTTTCATAGCAAACGATTTGGATGATGATGATACCAAAGTATATAACTTAGATGCTAGATACAAAGGCGTAGAAGCATTAGATGGTACTTGGGAATACGTCCTCACACTTAAACAGGCTAAAGGTTCTGATGGAACAGATGATGGTTTCCAATTAGGTGCAATCTATGAAAGAGGGGATTTCTACGGTGTAGCTGACGGTGGAACTAAGGTAGTTGTTCAATACGGTGATGGTCTAGGTGCAAGGCTTGGATATGCTGATTCTAGTGAAGATTTTTCTAGCGGCTCCCACGCTTACAGATTAGCAACAAGCGGCCTTACACCTTTGAATGAAAAATGGGATCTATTTGCACAAGCTATATTAGAAGAAAGAGAGGATTATGGAAGTGACGACTATGGAGACGACCAAACCTGGGTCTCTGCTGGCGTTAGACCGGTCTACAAGGTAAACAAAAACTTCGAACTTCAGTTTGAGGCAGGTTATGACTTTGTAGACTATGATAGTTTAGGTGTGGATGGAAGTATCACAAAACTTACTTTTGCGCCTACATTCAAGCTTGACACAGAAAGCTTCTGGGCTAGGCCTGAAATCAGAACCTTCGTTACATACGCTATGTGGGACGATGACTTAAATGCTATCTCACAAATCGGCGATTCTGCTACGGCAGACGACGGTTTAAACTTCGGTGTGCAAGCTGAAGTATGGTTCTAATATAGTTTAAAAATATTTTCATTACGATTTACTTCTCCCTAAGAAACCCCGACTGCTACTCGGGGTTTCATATAAAAAAGTCTTCAGCTAATGCTGAAGACTTTTTTATATGTGCTACTAAAGTTGTATTTTAGAAATATTTTATCGCAAAATTTCCGAAGTAGGAACTTAGGTTAATTAACCTAAGTTGCTAGTTGTATCTAAACTTTATCTAAAGTCATAAAAATGAAAAATATCTGTTTTAGTCACAAATCGCACGAATGGACACTAATAAAAGATATTTAGGTCACAGAGTGACACAGAGGAGAATAAAGAGTTTCGCAGAGAAAAAATAAACAAAGATATGCAAATAAAGCATAGCCTAGAGATTTTAATCGATTCGTGTGATCCGTGAAAATTCGTGACAAAAAATTATTTTTATTTTAGGTTGTTTTTTCTGTGAAACTCATATTTAAAAGCTCTGTGAAACTCTGTGGCCGAAAAAAGCTATTGTAGATAAACTCAGTAATTAATCGCTTATTTAATTAAGTAGCAACTTGAGTTAATTAATCAGTTAAATATTTATATAAACTAAAGATATTGAAGTTCTGAGAAAAGCGTAAATTTTTACAAAAAATAAAAAAGATGCCTTGGGCATCGTAATGTATGCGAAAGTGGTGCCGACTGCCGGGATTGAACCGGCGACCTCAGCCTTACCATGGCTGCGCTCTACCAACTGAGCTAAGACGGCCTCTTACTATTAACGCAGTAAATTTTAACATAAAGCGGTTTATGTGTCAAGTTAAAAAAAAATAATTTTTTAATGGATATATTAAAACTTTAGAACTTGCACCAACACATGACTCTATGTTATAATATTGATCATTATAATGTTAAAAAATGCACAGTTTGACAATTGTGCTTTGTTGGAGGACAAAAGATGAAGGGAAAAGTTTTATTTGAAGTTATAAACAGAAAAAGAGACTCTATCAACATGCTTTTAAACAGCATACCTGTACCTGTTTTTTATAAAGAGATAGATGGATCTTTTGTAGAATTCAATAAAGCTTTTGAGAAGCTGATTGGTATGTCCAGGGAAGATCTGATGGGGAAAACTGTTTTTGATATATGTCCAAAAGAGTATGCTGAAAAATACTCCAGTCAAGACAGAGAACTTTTGGCAAATCCTGGAATACAAATATATAAGTACGACATTAAATTGAAAAATGGGCTTGAGTACGGAGTGCAGTTTAATAAATCTACTTTCTTGAATGATGAAAAGGAAGTTATGGGTATAATTGGGATGATAAATGTATGTAAACCATAGAAAAAAAAGGAGCAGGCCGCGGCCTGCTCCTTTTTAATGGGAATGGGTTCCTATATATTTGAAGCCTAACAGGGCTTCGACTTTGTTGTTGTGGTATTCGTCCAAATCGTGGGTAACGTCGGCAGTTGTAGCGTCAAAAACCCTGTACCCAACCCAGGCGTATAAGTTTAAGCCAGGATTTATGTCGTGGCTGTAGCCTAGCTTAGGCTCTATCCACATTTCGGTTGTGTCGTTTGTATCAGAAAATTCCCAGTTACCATAAGACTCTAGTCCAAACTCTGTGTTGAAGTAAAATCCTTTAGGCAGGTTGTATGTGAAGTTTGTGTAGTGCTCTAGCTCGAATTGATAGTAATCTTTGTAGCCGTCCCCGCTGTATGAAACGAACTCATTGTACAAGATGCTTGTTGACTTCCAGAACTCGTTCCAAGCCGTGTCAAAATAGAAGTTAAGCTCATAGTAATCCCCGATCTCGGATGTGTGGTCATTTACTTCACTTTCTTTGTACTTTGCCACCAACTCAGTGGTGAATTTAGTCCTGTCGCTAATAGGCGTGCTGGCGGTATAGTCTGCTATAAAGGTTAGTGTGTCAGATTTAGCCCCGCCGGTGCTGTCTTTTGAATTTTCAGTCTCCTGCTCAAATCCGCCCCATACAGTCTGCGTCCAGGTCTTGTCCATAAACTCAACTGACGGCAGCCTTTTTTCCAAGCCGAAAGTGTTATCCCAGGCATTGTATGAGTCTTTTCCTGGAGAGTCGCTGTCGCTTATTATATCCTGTTCGATCTCAAAGGTAGCTGTCAAATCTTCAGTAATAGCAAGGTAGCCGGAAGCGATTACCCACTCCAGGGTTTGCTTGTCATCTTGGTCATCGCTGGATGCATTTGTCGTATTATCGTTTATAAATTTAGCATCTTGCTTAAAGCTGGTTATGTGCATGGCATTGGACACACTAGAAACAAGCAGTAACGAGGCAATCAGTGTTCCCATTTTTCTCATAAAAAATCCCCCCTATAATTGATGTTTTTTTAGAAGCTTATAATATTAAGTATAATCTAAAGAAAACAAAAGTCAAATTATTATTCTTTTCCTTAAAATATTATGCTATTGAAGTCGCACCTAAATCCAAAAATAAATTTTTATATGACTTGGAGGACAAGGTGAATTTATGGTGTATAATACAAATAAGAAGGATTGATTTTTTTCTAGAAATGGGGTGATGAAAATGAACTCCCTAGAATTATTAAATGAAGCAGGGTACAACATAGTTAAAAGCGGCAAGCACATACTATTTTTAAAAACTGGAACTAAAAAGGGATACAGGACTGACCTGGATCATGCAGAGTATATAATAGAAGAGATATTGGATAAGAAAAAAATTAGTCCAGTTACCTTTGTGAGGGTCATAGATATAATTCAAGTACTCCCGTATATAAAACTTTTCACTGAAAATATAGAGGTAAGGTTTGACGGCGAGTACATAGAGTTGTTCAATTCGGATCTCCGTACAGGTTTTGAATTCGATTATCCAAGCAGGGTGTTTGACAGAGAGGAGATACTAAGAGGGGTCAATATAGTGATGGACGGATATATGTATTTTTATTAGAAATTATTAAAAGGGAGTCTGAGGCTTCCTTTTTTTATGGGGGACATATATGGACTGGAAAAGTTTAACAATAGAAGATGCCGAAATTTTTAAAAATCACATGGGATATTATAGATACAGGACCTATGATATTTTGTTTACAAATATGTTTATGTGGTCCTTTTTAAGGAGAACTGCATATAAGATAATAGACGGTTTTTTATGCATAAAGGGTGAGCTAGAGGGGGTGGAGTACCTCTATTTTCCAGTAGGGGAAGGGGAACTGCGAAAAACCATAAAGGCACTATTAGAAGAATTTGGGCAAGGATTTAAAATGAGGGCTGTGAACAAAGATATGATTGCGCTCTTGAAAAAAGAGTTCCCGAAAACTTTTGTCTACGAACTTGAGTACGGCAGGGGGGACTACCTGTACAAAACAGATGATCTTGTGGAGTTGAAGGGGAAAAAATATCATTCTAAAAAAAATTTTGTAAACCGATTTGAAAAGACCTATAGTTACACATACGAAAATATAGGTCCTGAAAATATAAGAGAGGTTCTTGAGTTTCAAAAGTGGTGGTGCGAAATAAAGGGCTGCAGCTTGAGGGGGAGCTTAAAGGATGAAAAGGTAGGAGTTATTAGAGTGTTGGAAAACTATGAAAAGCTAAACCTAAGCGGTGGTCTGATAAGGGTTGACGGCAAAGTGGTGGCGTTTAGCATAGGAGAGGCGATAAACTACGACACCGCAGTAGTGCATATAGAAAAGGCTGATCATAACTATATTGGGGCTTATCAGATGATAAACAAGCTCTTCATAGAAAACGAATTTTTAGAATACAAGTATATAAACCGCGAGGAAGATCTGGGAATACCTCAATTGGAGAAAGCAAAACTTTCCTACAATCCTGTGAAAATTCTAGAAAAAAACAGGGTATTTTTGAGGAAGTGACTTAAACTAAGTGCGGCTTAATGGATGGATACTAAACACTTAGAAAACTTATCGGGAAGGTGATGGAGATGGAGTTTTATGAAAGGTTGAAAAGTCTAAAGGAAGAATCTACAAGGGAACTTCCAGAAGAAAAAAAGGAAGTAATGAAGAATTTTTTTGAAAACCTTATAAAGAGCGGCATAGAGGAAAGTGGTTTGAAAAAAGGGGATAAGATACCAAAACATAGTCTGATAGATGCTTTTGGGAATGAGGTAAACATAGAAAAGTATTTTGGAAAAGGACCGGTCATAATAAGTTTTTACCGGGGTTCTTGGTGTCCATACTGTAATCTGGAACTCAATGAACTTTCTAAAATAGTAAAAAGACTGAAATGGCTTAAAGGTAAATTGGTGGCTATATCTCCTGAACTTCCAGACAGTACGCTTAGCTTTAAGGAAAAGCTTGCTATAGAATATGATGTACTGAGTGACTTAAACAACGAGTTTGCCAGAAAGTTTAGCATAGTATTTAAGTTAGACAGCAGCATGGTAAGCATGTATAAAGAATTTGGCATAGATCTGATAAAAAGTAACGGCGTGGATACCTATGAGCTTCCTATACCGGCTAGTTTTATCTTTGACAAAAATGGAATATTGATGTATAGTTTTGTGAAAGCGGACTACACCGAAAGGATAGCCCCAGAAATATTAATAGAAAAAGTAGAGAAAGTAATAAAGGAGGAGAATAATGCTTAAAAAAATAGTATGTGCAACAATTTTGTCGATTTTTCTAGCTGCATGTTCAAATGTTCCGATAACAGGCAGGACGCAACTAAGTTTGATATCGCAACAGCAAATTGTGGATTTAAGCGACGCACAGTACAGCGAGTTCATAGCAAACAATCCACCATTAAAAAATAAAGATGCTGAAACGGTGAAAAGAGTGGGGGCTAGAATATCTAAAGCTGTGGAAGAATTCATGATAAAGCAGGGGATGCAGTATCAGCTATCTGGATTTAACTGGGAGTTTAATCTTATAAGTAACGAGGAGAAAAATGCTTGGGCCCTACCAGGTGGGAAAGTGGTTGTCTATTCGGGCATACTGCCAATTGCAGGAGGAGAAGATGGAATCGCTACTATAATGGGGCATGAGATAGCCCATGTAGTTGCAAATCATGGCAACGAAAGGATGAGTCAGGAACTACTTTTAAAATATGGATACGCTACATTGCAAGATGTTATGGGTGAAAACCCGGGACTGGCCAAATCTGTATTCCTAGAAGTTTATGGGATAGGGAGCAGTTTAGGTATGTTGAAATATTCCAGGACCCATGAGTATGAGGCGGACAGGCTCGGCATAATATTCACAGCTATGGCCGGGTATGATCCAAGAAAATCATTGGAATTTTGGGAAAGAATGAGCGCAGACTCAACAGTTGCCGTACCTGAATTTTTGAGCACGCATCCGTCTTCTATTAGCAGGATAAACAGGATAAAGGAAAGTATGCCTGAGTTTATGGGGTATTACTCTAAATAGAGATTTGGCAATATGTACTTAAGGTGATATATTCATTAAAAAAGCTTGTCGTTGTGACAAGCCTTTTTACATTAGGAGGATTGAAAATGTGGGTTTTGATAACAGGTGCATCTAGTGGCATAGGGATGGAGGCTGCTAGAATCTTTGCAAAAAATGGTTATAATCTTGTTCTAGTTGCTAGGAGAGTCGAGAGGCTAGAGGAAGTGAAAAGAGAGCTGGGGAGGAATGTAGAAGTCGTGGTAGCACCTTTGGACCTATCGCTGACTGAAAATATAGATGAGCTTTTTTTGAGAGTAGAAGAAATTGGCATAGATATAGATGTTTTGGTTAACAACGCCGGGATTGGGGAGTACGGCGAATTTATAAAGTCTGACATTGAAAAACAAATAAAAATAATAGATTTAAACGTAAAGGCACTTACGCATATATCGAGAGTTTTCGGTAATAAGATGAAGAAAAGAGGCTGTGGTACTATAGTAAATGTGGCATCTACGGCAGCTTTTCAAGCAGTTCCTTATATGGCGGTGTACGGGGCTACAAAATCTTATGTTGTTTCATTTTCCCTAGCATTATCTGCAGAACTAGAAGAAAGCGGTGTCACTGTGGTGGCGTTTTGCCCAGGTGCAACAAAAACAGAGTTCCAGGAAGTTGGAAGCCTAAAGACGAGTAAATTTCGAGGGAAATTCTTGGGGTCAGAAACGGTTGCAAAACTTTTATATAGGGCAGCACATGGCAAGAGAAGGCTTGTGGTGACAGGTGTATATAATAAATTTCTGGTTTTTTCTAGCAGGCTTATGCCGAGATATTTTGTAGCAAAACTTGTAAAGAAATCTTATGATGCCTAGTCGAGAAAACAGCAATAGGAAATAGATATCTTGCATTTTTGCATAAATTATCTTATAATATCTTGAATAACTTTAAGTATTAGGAGGAAATATAAGTGTCTACAAAATTCAAGAGGAATTTTTCTATTATCGCACATATAGATCACGGTAAATCCACGATTGCCGACAGACTGCTACAAGCAACAGGTACCGTAAATGAAAGGGATATGAAAGCACAGCTTTTGGATTCGATGGATCTTGAAAGAGAAAAGGGGATCACAATAAAAGCTCAAGCGGTTACCCTCTATTATGATGCCAAGGATGGGAACAAGTATGAGTTAAATCTTATAGATACTCCGGGACACGTTGACTTCATATATGAAGTCTCTAGGTCGCTTGCAGCTTGTGAGGGTGCACTCCTAGTTGTGGATGCAGCACAAGGAGTAGAAGCTCAGACTCTTGCAAATGTATACCTTGCATTGGAGAATGACTTAGAAATTGTACCGGTGATAAATAAAATAGACCTTCCGGCTGCGGAACCGGATAGGGTAAAAAAAGAGATAGAAGATTTAATAGGGCTACCTGCAGAGGATGCGGTGCTTACATCTGCAAAAGCCGGGATAGGTATAGAAGACCTTTTAGAGGCTATAGTCGAGAGAATACCAGCTCCTGAAGAAACAGAGGAAAAACCTTTAAAAGCACTTATATTTGATTCACATTTTGATGACTATAGAGGAGTAATAACTTATGTAAGAGTAATGGACGGTAAGTTAAAAAAAGGGGACAAAATAAAAATTTGGTCTACAGGAAAAGAGTTTGAAATTTTAGAGTGCGGGATATTTTCTCCAAATCTGAAGATGAGCAATGAACTTTCGGCGGGTTCTGTTGGATATGTAATAACTGGAGGAAAATCTATTAAAGATACGCAGGTTGGGGATACAATAACTTCAACTAAAAATCCTTGTGAATCACCATTTGGTGGGTATAGGCCGGCGCAATCTATGGTCTATGCAGGGATTTATCCTATTGCTACTGATGACTACGAAGATTTAAGGGATGCCCTTGAAAAACTACAGTTAAATGATGCTTCGTTAGTTTACCAGCCAGAGACTTCCGTTGCGCTTGGTTTTGGATTTAGATGTGGATTCCTAGGTTTACTTCACATGGAGATAATAGTGGAAAGGCTTAGAAGAGAATATGGAATCGACCTTATCTCTACCTCGCCGTCGGTTGAGTATAGGATATATATGGAAAACGGTGAACTGAGGGTAATAGATAACCCGGAAGAGTTCCCAATTTTAGGGAAAAAAAGTGTAGAAGAACCTTTCATAAAAGGAAACATAATAGTTCCAAAAGATTATGTTGGTAACGTTATGGAGCTTTGCCAAGAAAAAAGGGGTACCTTTATAACTATGGATTACTTAGATGAGACTAGAGCTATGCTGACTTATGAATTGCCTCTAGCGGACATAGTGTTGGATTTTTACGATAAGTTGAAATCTAGGACAAAGGGTTATGCTTCTTTTGAATATGAGATGATAGGCTATAAGGAATCAAAACTGGTAAAAGTGGATATTCTGGTATCTGGAAAACCGGTAGATGCGTTTTCATTTATAGCGCATGTAGATCATGCTTACTCTAGAGGGAGAGTTATAACGGAAAAGCTAAAAGAAGTTATACCTAGACAGCAGTTTGAAATCCCTATCCAGGCGGCTTTGGGGGCTAAGATAATAGCAAGGGAAACCATAAAAGCCTATAGGAAAAACGTAACTGCAAAATGTTATGGTGGGGATATAACTCGTAAGAAAAAACTTCTTGAAAAACAAAAAGAAGGTAAAAAGAGAATGAAGCAGATAGGAAATGTTGAGATACCTCAAGAAGCATTTATATCAGTACTAAAGCTAAGTGATTAAAGCCAGCCTTACGGCTGGCTTTTTGTTATAAATAGTTTATTTTCAAGCAGTTGTGAATTTTTTAAAATTGATTTATTTAAAATATAGGTATAATTTTTTGAGACTTTTTCATAATATTGTGAGTTAAATCTATTTTTTTTAAAATTTAAGGGGCCTGCATTGTAAGACAGGAGAGTTGCTTTAACATCATTATCGTTCAATTCATAGAGGTATTTTATATAGAGAACCGTATATTTTAACTGCAGATCTATATCTTCTATGAGCCTTTCTCTGCTCAAATCCTCGTGAAGACCAAACTTTTTTTTAACAAACATAGCCGTGGGGAACTGTATCTGGCCGTAGCCTATACTCTCCCCATTGTCGCCAAAAACATTCCTAAAATTGGATTCAGTGGCTATAATTGAATACACTACATATCTATTAACCCCATACATTTTTTCATATTTGTGTATTATTTTCTCAAGAGCGACTATTTCATCCTCTCTAATCTTGCTGTTGTAGTACCTGACTATTTCTTTAAATTCCATGGAGAAAAGATTTAGGGACAGCAAAAGGAATAGAATTATCTTTTTCATAAAATCCCCACCTTTCGATTCAAGGAAAATCCGTTAATTAATATATATGCAATCATAATTTTAAATCCTTTAATTTTTTAAGGAGAGGATAAAGTAGTCACTATGCACCGGGGTTTTATATAGATAATTTTTTAAAACCTAGATTGTCAAATTAAATGCAACACTCTTGGATTTCACCCCAAAATACTTCATGGGGTGTTTTCCAACCTAGACGTTTTCTCGGTCTATGATTAAGTGCTTCCATCACTTTTCTTACATCTTCTTTTGTTAACTTAAAAAAATTGCTTCCCTTTGGATAATATCTTCGGAGTAATCCGTTGTAATTCTCATTACATCCTCTTTCCCAAGAATGATAAGGGTTTGCAAAATAACACTCAACATTCAATTCTTTTTCGAGCTCTTTAAATCCTGCAAATTCTTTCCCATTATCAGATGTAAAAGTTTTAATGAACTTACCTGGTATCACTTTAAAAGCCTCTAAAGTCACTTGATTAAATGTTGCAGCCTTTCTGTTATCCATTAGCTCTACAAGTCCATATCCTGACTTTCTATCAACATACGTCATCATAGCTCCCTGTTTTCCTGAACTTACTACAGTATCACTCTCAAAATGTCCTATTTCACTTCTTTCATCTGCTTCTTTAGGCCTTTCTGATATGTTTTTCTTATCTGGAATAGTTCCTCTTGTTTCCTTAATGCCGTTAGATTTTTTCTTACCCTGTCTCGGAAGGAGTTCCTTTTCTGTACCCTTAAATTTCCCCTCTTTAATACCTCTGTAGATAGTCTTAAAACAAGGACAGTCAACACCTTTAATTTTAGCTCTACCAGCAATTTGTTCGGGAGTCCAACCATCTTCAAGTCTCATTTGAATATAGTCGACAATCTTTTCATCTTCAAGCTTCTCCTTGGCTCCACATCCACATGAAGACTTTCTAGAATTGTATGCCTCTTGAGCGTTCAACCCTCTGTATTCGCCATCAATGCTATTCCGCTTGATTTCTCTTCCAATACTGGATCTGTTTCTGCCTAGTATTTTTGCGATATGAAGGGGTTTCATCCCTTTTGCTAAAGATAACGCTATTGTTTCTCTTTCATTTATGCTAAAATATGTATGACTCATAGAAAATCTCCTTTAAATGTTTGTTCGCACTCACATTATACCAAGGAAATATCTATGGGTCATTTTTTGTTGCAATTAATTATACAATTCAAGAAATAAAAAAGCCCAAAAGGGCTTATTTTAAAATTACAAGATTTTTCATGCTTAAATCCAAGGATTTAACAGAATGGGTTAAAGCTCCGCAAGAAATATAGTCGATTGCCAAATTCCTCAAAGAGTTTACTTTTTCGGAGTCTACATTCCCTGATACCTCAATAATAGCTTTTTTATCAATAAGTTCCACAGACTTTTCCATTGTTTCTACGTTCATATTATCAAGCATTATTATATCAGCACCGGCTTCGATGGCTTCATGAACACCTTCTAAGCTTTCTACTTCCACCTCGATGATTTTTACAAAGGGGTAATTTTCTCTGATGGCGCTAACAGCTTTTTTTATACTTCCTGCAGCCATAATATGGTTGTCTTTTATCATAGCCATGTCAGAAAGATTGTATCTATGGTTGAAGCCGCCTCCAACTTTAACAGAGTACTTTTCAAGATACCTAAGGTTTGGAGTTGTTTTACGTGTATCCATGAGCTTTATTCCAGTTCCGTCTAAAAGTTTAACTAAACTGTTCGTATAGCTAGCTATCCCCGACATTCTCTGAAGTAAGTTCAGAGCCACTCTTTCCCCGGAAAGGATAGTTCTTGTCTTACCCTCAATTTTTGCAACCAGGTCTCCGGTTTTTACCCTGTCCCCGTCTTTGAAAAACAGTTCCACAGTAACCCCACCTAGGAGTTTGAAAACCCTAGAAAATATTCCCAGTCCGCATATGATACCGTCTTCTTTTGCGAGCAGCTCAACCACAGCAGTTGAAGATTCGGATACTATACTGTTGGTGGTTATGTCTTCTTGGTTTATGTCCTCAAATAGTGCATTGTTTATAATATTGTCAATAATCGAGTAGTTCACTTTTTAAATCCTCCCGAACCTTTAGTATTTCATTTGCAGCTATTTTCCAGTTTTGCATGATCACTTTTTTAATATCAGTATCAACGTATTGAGATTGATCCCTAAAGACATTAAGTTTTTTAAAAGAGTTATTTATGTTTTCTGCAACTCTTTTTCCAAAAACGACAGCCTCTAAAAGTGAGTTACTTGCAAGTCTGTTTCTTCCGTGTAACCCTGTACAAGCCACTTCTCCCGCAGCGAAAAGGGAGTCAATTGAAGTTTTTCCATTTTCATCCACAGCTATGCCACCTACGAAATAGTGTTGGCATGGGCTCACAGGTATTTTTTCCTTTGTTATATCCACCCCTTTTTTGAGGCAGTTTTCATAAATATATGGGAACCTTGTCACAAGGTAGTTTTTATCTAAATGTGATATGTCCAAATAAACATTTTCAGTATTCAGCTCTCTATTCCTATCGCTTATAGCTTTGCTGACAATGTCCCGAGGCAGAAGCTCGTCAACAAACCTTTCTCCAGTTTTGTCAACTAAAACAGCACCTTCACCTCTAAGGGATTCCGAAATTAAAAATCTCCTACCTTCCACCTTCTCATAGAAGGCAGTAGGATGTATCTGGATAAAATTTACGTCCCTAAGTTGTATTCCGTATTTAAGAGCAAGGGCAAGCCCTATACCTTTTAAGTTTTTCTCGTTTGTAGAGTTTTTGAATAGACCACCTATACCACCAGTACACAGCACAGTATAACTGGAATCTATATCATAAACTTTGTTATTTTTGAAAAAATAGGCTCCAAGAACTTTGTCACCGGATACCTTAAGGTCAAAAAGTTCGGCGTTGTCTATCATTTCAATGTTCTTCTTTGATTTAACCGCTTCCAGAAGTTTAGAAAAGATTTCCTTACCCGTCTGATCGGCACAGTATAAAATACGGTTTTTGCTGTGGGCAGCTTCCTTTGTATATTTAAAATTTCCCGAGCTGTCTTTTGTAAATTCAACACCTGCATTTATTAGAACATCTATGCATTTAGCAGCCTCGTTGGCTACAAGTTTTACGATTTCAGGATTGTTCATATGTCCGCCAGCAACCATAGTATCCTGAAAAAAAGCCAGTTTGTCCTCTTCGTCAAGCACAGTGGTTATACCACCTTGTGCATGATAGGTGCTACACTTATTAAGATCCGCATTCGAAAGTAATACTATTTTTAAATCGTCGCGTAGGCTTAATGCAGTAAACAAACCTGCGATACCAGAGCCGGCAATTAAAATATCGCACTCCATGCGACTCCCCCCTTTACCCTAACTTATGCATGTTTTCAAGAGCAGTATATGCTTTTTTTCTTAGGTCTTCGTCTAGAGTTACTTCACCTTTGAATGTCTCGAGACTTTCAGCTACAGTTTCTAAAAAGATCTTTTTCATACTTCCACAGATCATGTGTAAGAAATGGAAAGACTTGTCAGGATTATCCTTTTTTAATTGATGGTGGATACCTTTTTCAGTAAGTACCAAAAACTCCTTTTCTGGAGAATTTTTGATATAACTTAAAATACCGCTGGTACTTCCTACATAGTGAGAGGCATCACGTATTTCTTTAGTGCATTCTGGATGGGCAACAATGGTTATATCAGTGTCTAAATATTTTTCGATATCTTCCATCTTTACTTTATCATGAATATTACAACATCCGGCCCAAGGGATAATCTCTTTTTCAGGAACTTTTTCAGCCACATACGAAGCTAGGTTTCTGTCAGGTATGAATATTATTTTATCCGCATTTATGTTTTTTAATATATTCTCTGCGCTAGAAGACGTGCAGCAAACATCCGAAAGTGCCTTTACTGAAGTCGAAGAGTTGATATAACATACAACCTTTGCACTTGGGTTTTGTATTTTAAACTCTTCCAGTTCGTTTTCGTTTACCATGAATTCCATACAGCAAGGAGCTTCCGTGTAGACAGGGAAAAGAACCGTCTTTTCAGGCGAAAGAATCTTTGCGCTTTCTGCCATGAACCTAACGCCACAGTACACGATGACTTCTGCATCAGATTCTTGTCCAATCTTGCTAAGATAGTAAGAATCTCCTACATAGTCAGCTATTTCCTGAATTTCAGAATTTTGGTAGTAATGTGCAAGAATAATAGCATTTTTTTCTTTTTTTAATTTCTCAATTTTTTTGATTAACTCCATAATAACCTTTCCTTCTCAATTGTCTTGTCAGCTGTATACATAATTTTTATTTTGGTAATTAATAGTAACATTTTTAGGTAAATTATTCAAGTGTTAAAAGCAAAAAATGGTACATTTTGTAATTTTTCTAAAATATTATATACGGATAGTTAAATAAAAATTTAATAAAAAATGATATCATGTATTCAAACTTTCTATAGACAAAAAAGAGCAAGATAAAATATGCACAAGTTAATAGCGAAAAAAACCGTTTAAAATCTTTAAAAATGTTCTTAGTAAATTGGCAAAAATAACAAAAAGGGGCTATAATTAAAATTAGAAGCGCTAAAATTGTTATCACCTTTCTGCAGGTAATAAATAAAAAATTACCAATTCCACGTTTCGGAAAATTTAAAAGAAAATCAATAAGTTTTTCGGTAGAAATTTTAGGGATTGTTTTCTATAATTTTTTAATATACATAATTCGGAGGTAAAATCTATGAAAATATTCAAAACTTTTTTTAGTAAGTTTATGGGGAAATTTGGTAAAGGCGAAGCTGCAGCATGTAGTGAGACAGAAGAGCTAATTGTAAAAGAACAAACGGACAGAGAAACCTATATAGAACTTTCGCGTGAGCTTGTTGAAAGAATGGGTGCGTTCAGAATGAAGTATTCCGTTTATCTTAGGGGTGAGACTTATAATGAAAAGAATGCAATACAGGCACTGCCATATTTAGAAGAGATGTTCAAAGTATTTAAGGAGCTTCTATCTATAAAAAGAAAATATGGGCAAGATGCTGATGTGGATGATTATTACGTGCATAACCTGGCAAACTGCTATGTGAGTTTGGGGAAATACCAGCAGGCTTATGAAACGTTGAGATACGGATTTTTAAAACTTAAGCAAGAAGAAATTTATAATCTTAACAGATCCTTGGAATACTATTTAAAAAACTGTCTTTTAAACGGGGAATTGGGAAGATTTTTTTCAAGCTACGAGGAACTTAAAACAGCCATTCCTGAAAACGAGAGGAAGAAGTTTAGGAGACATATAGAGAAAGAACTTTCTGAATACTTTGAAAATAACATTCAAAGTATTAATTTAAAAGAATTAGATAAAAAGTATGGGGAAATATACATATATAAGAAGATTTTCAGCAAAGTAACAGAGAATAAAAAAGTGTATGAAATAATAGAAGAGGCCAAAAATCTTTATGGTAAAAAAGAGTATGAAGCCGCTGAAGCCAAATTTGCAGTAGCTGTAGACAATGCAAATAAACTTGAAATAGAGATAGGAAAACATTACGAACTTTACGGGGACGTATATTTCAAACTGGAAAACTATCATTTGGCAAGAAGTGCCTATGAAAAATCTATTTTAGACACAAGTTATAAGCACAGGGTGTATAAAAAAATAGGGGATACCTACAAAAGAGAAAACTCCGATAAAAACGCATTTTTCGCCTACCTACTTTCTCTAGCCAGAAAAATAGATTACAAAACATCTCAAAACATGATTGAAAAGCTAAACTTTGGGCATGAGCCCAAGAAAATATTGGAGTTTTGTGACAAAAATTCAAATTTAGAAGACGTTGAATTTAAGAAAAGAGCTCAAAAGCATTTTGGGATAAGCTTATAGTAATTAATAAGTAGTTCTAGTATATACTAGTCCTCCTCGAGGTAATATTGACCAAGGGGAGGATTTTTAAGTTGCATTAAAAAATAAAAAAGGAGTAAGCGAGTTGCTATACAGACAACAAGCCTACCCCGAAACTTTTCTATGATGTCACAAAATGCCCTTTGTATATCTCGATTCCCATTTCGTATAAAAGTGGTTTTATACGCTTTGCACTATTTTCATCGGTAAGTACTACAAGTTGGTCCCCGCACACAATTTTAGTTGAACCGCGAGGGATGAACTCGTCCCCTTCCCCTCTTCTTATCCCAACTATAAGGCATTTTTCAGGCCAAACAACTTCGGATATAAGCTTAGAATCAAGATAGGAATCTGCGGCTATTGGCACTAAAATAGTGGTTTTTCTCTGTTCGTCTCCGTCCTCTAATACGTGTTTGCTCATCATTTTTTTGTAGAGCAAGTCGTATATAGGTCTAGATTCAATAAGTTCCGTGAATATGTACGAGACCATAGACACCACTACCAGGCTTAGCAGGTGGTGGAAAGAACCGGTCATCTCTAATATGAGTACACTTCCGGTTATGGGAGCCCTGACTACCGCTGTAAAGTAAGCCGCCATGCCCAATATAATGAAATGTGTTGTATAGATTGGCTCGAAGTTGCCAGTAAGTACTAGGACTGTACCGTAAATTTTTCCAAGAAGTGCCCCTAAAACAAGCATTGGTAAGAATATTCCACCTGGAACCCCAGAACCGTAGCACACCAGTGTAAACAAAAATTTAACCCCCAAGATAAGGATTAAAAACTTTATGGAAAGATCAGCTTCGCTTATTTTTTCGATTATGTTATGACCTCCGCCAGTTACATCAAACAGAAAGATGCTTAATACAAATGATATTAAGATCGGGATAGCTGTTTTTAAAACGGAATTCATATTTGATTGAGCGTACAAGTCCTGAACTTTGAGTAAACCTATGTTGAAAATTTTACCAGCCATACCAACTAGTATGCCAAACACTATGAGAGATGGGTATTTGGCAAGGTCGAAATAGTGGTCTATCTCAAAATTGAATACGGGATGCAGCCCGAAAAAATTTCTCGAGACAAAATCGGCACAAACGGATGCAATCATAACGCAGGTAAGCAGTACAGGTGAAAAATACTTGTGCAGCTCTTCTAAAGAAAATATAACACCGGCAAGAGGGGCGTTGAATGATGCCGCGAGACCAGCACTTGCTCCACTGGTTATAAGGTATTTTTTTTCCACTTCGCTCCTGTTGAATACCTTGGTAACCCCACTACCTATAAGAGAACCCAGCTGAACCGAGGGTCCTTCTCTACCGAGGGACAATCCGCTACCGATACTAAGCACACCACCAAAAAATTTTCCCAGTAGTTCGGACAACCACTTGAAGTCCCACTGTCTCAAAAGTACACCCTTGACCTGAGGAATGCCGCTCCCTTTTATCATGGGCATTTTTTTTATTAACTTAGCCAAAATAAAGGCGCCTATTAAGAATACAACAAGGGTAAAAAATCCAAGCTTCATGTCGCCGTGGCGTATCTTTTCGAATATGTCATGACGTTTTGAATTTGCAATATTCAAAGAGATTCTGTAAAGGACAACCACGAATCCGCTTAATATTCCCACTACACCACCAAACATGTAGAGGTGTAGATAATCTTTCTGCCATTGTGAAATTGATTTGGATATTTTTATTTGCTCCACAACTACTCTCCTCCCCATTTTATCTAATAAAATCAGGTAATCTAAAAAAATCATAACAAAAAAAGCGGATTAATTCAATGGGTGGGGATTCTGCTAAATGGTGAAAGATAGTGAAAAAACAGTGAAAAACTAATCTTAAGTATTTGTACATGCAGACACTATAATTTTGGAACCCAATATAGGATTGATCTATGCAGGTTTTTAAGTTAAAAAAAAATATATTTAATTGTGTAAAATTTAATATATTTTTTTTGACTTATTTTACAATTTTTCCCGATAAGGATGTGGTTTGTTCAAAATATGGAACATAGTTAGGCTTTTATTTGTGAAGTTCAATCTATAGAAATAAATTGTAGGAAAAACCGTAAGAATAAGTAAATAAAGTAAGAAACTTGTATTAACTTGATGAATTACTTAAGTAGCTGCCTGTATCTAAAATATTGAATTGATTTAAAGACATAGGAATAGAAAAAAAATTTTTTAGCCACGAATCGCATGAATGTACACGAGTGTGCCAAGAATGAAACAAATCGGTTTTTAGATTTGGAGTAAATGCTATTGGGAAGATGGTAGTAGGCCTACCGAAATCGTCTTGCAGGAGGAAGTTTCAAATCGCTCTACGGTGCTGTATTCTAAGGAGTATGGTGTTGAACGGCTAGAGAAAAGGCATACAAAAGTATGTCAGGTGTGAATTAGAGAGTTGAACGAAAGTGAACCCACCGATGAGGTATCAAAAATTCTGAGACTATGTCAAAACCATTTAAACTCGAGTATAGATGGGACGAACTTAGCAGAAACCTGCTTACAGGCTAAGTGGCATACGGTATATAGGGGGCAAGACTTTAATTTAGGCTTTTCAATGGAACCTGGGAACCAGTCAAATAATGTTAAACGAAAAGTACAAGTGGAGGTCCCATGAGGCTGAAAGTAGTGAAGTATTTGATTGGGGCGGATTAGCTCGTAGTAGTGAGGAAGTTTCCGTAATGGAAAGAGAGCGAAGGGGCTAAATCGTTCAGATTTTACAAATTGACACAACCGAAAGGGAGGAAGTAAAAGAGTAAAATGAAGACCTATGATATACCGATAAGAAAATTCTATGAAGCATTCGAAAAAGTTAGAGCAAACAAAGGTAGTGCAGGTGTAGACGGAATATCTATACAAATTTTTGAAAGAAATCTCGAAGATAATATTTACAAGCTTTGGAACAGAATGTCGTCTGGCAGTTACTTCCCACCAGCAGTAAAGAGAGTGGAAATTCCAAAAGGAGACGGAAAGAAAAGAGCATTAGGAATACCGACGGTAGGGGACAGAGTAGCTCAGATGGTGGTGAAGAGTTGTATAGAACCTGAAATAGACAAGAAATTCAGCAAGCATTCTTATGGGTATAGACCAGATAAATCGCAGGAAAAAGCAGTGAGCCAAGCGAAGCGAATGTGTTGGGAATATGATTATGTACTGGACATAGATATAAAGAGCTTCTTTGACAGTATAGATCATGAAAAGATGATGAAAGCTGTAGAATTGAATGTGAAAGATAAATGGATAAGGCTATGTATAGAAAGATGGCTGAAAGCACCGATTGAACTATCAGATGGTAGGAAAGAAGCAAGAGAAAAGGGAACTTCTCAAGGAGGAGTGATAAGCCCTCTGTTGGCAAATTTGTTTCTGCACTATGCGATGGACAAATGGCTTGAAAAAGAATATCCAGGAATAGAGTACGAGAGATTTGCAGATGATGCAATAATACATTGTGAAACAGAGGAGAAGGCAAAAGAAATAAAAGAGAAGCTGAAAGCAAGATTTAAAGAATGCAGATTAGAGTTACACCCGGAAAAGACAAAGATAGCCTATTGTAAGGATGACAGCAGACGAAAGGAGTATCCCAGTAGTAGAGTTTACATTTCTAGGGTTCGCGTTTAAAGCAAGGGATGCCAAAACCTCTTGGGGAAGAACTTTCCCCTCATTTCTCCCAGGGATAAGCAATAAAGCGAAAAAGAGAGCAGGAGAAAGAATAAGAGAAATGAGGATAGGCAGAAGAACAGGAAGTAGTTTTGAAGAGCTAAGAAATGAAATAAATGAGTACATAAGGGGATTCATGAACTATTTTGGGAAATTCTATAAGTCAGCGACTTACATAATATTGAAAAGGTTAGACTGGCAACTAACAAAATGGGTAAGAAATAAATATCGGAAAACGAAGAAGAAAGCGTATGAGTGGTTAAGAGGAGTATATAAACGAGATAGAGATATCTTTGAGCATTGGAAATACATAATACCAAAACATGCAAAAGGTCTTGAACAATAAGAACCGTATGATGCGAGAGTATCAAGTACGGTTCTGTGAGGGACTGGAGATGGGATTCCTACGGTTCACTTGACATAAAAAATGAAATAAAATGATATTTCGGGCACAGAGATGCATAGAGAAAAAGAGAGCGAGTTTCGCAGAGTAATAAAATTTATAAAGATACAGAAATAAAGTATTGTATAAGGGTTTCAATTAATTCGTGTGATCCTTGGAAATTCGTGACTAAAATTATTTTTAATATGTTTTATCTGTGCAGCTCATTTTTAAAATCTCTGTGAACAAAAAAGATTTAGTAAATAGATTTAGTAACTCGTTAAGAATTTCAAATAGCAATTTGGATTAAATAATGAAAAGGGGGATAAAAATGCAGTTAGGAATCATAGGATTAGGGAAGATGGGCGGGAATATAGCCAAAAAACTTTTAGGTGGAAATCATACTGTCTATGCTTATGATGCCAGTGAAGAAGCCAGAGAAACAGTTGAAAAGATGGGGGCACAGGTATTTTCAAGCGAAGAGAGGCTTTGCGATAAACTGAACAACGAGATGGATATTCCTATACTGTGGGTTATGTTGCCTGCAGGTGATGTAACTGAAAATGCTATATTTGAGGTATTAGACGATCTTAAAAAGGGCAGCATAATAATAGATGGCGGAAACTCCTTTTATAAAGACACAGTAAGAAGGGCTAAAAAACTGAAAGACAAGGGGTTCGAGCTTTTAGACATAGGAACCAGCGGAGGAGTTTTGGGTAGCGAGAGGGGCTACTGCTTTATGGCTGGTGGCAACAAGGAGTCTTATGAAAAGGTCAAACCAATTTTGAAGGAGCTGGCCATGAATGGGGGATATGAGTATATGGGACCCAGTGGCAGCGGCCATTTTGTAAAAATGGTGCATAACGGTATAGAGTATGCCATGATGCAAGCCTACGGGGAAGGGTTTGAGATATTAAAGTCTAAATCAGAGTTCAAACTGGATCTGGAAAAAATTTCGAGAGTATGGACCCGGGGCAGTATTATAGATTCTCGGCTACTCGACCTGTGTACAGGAATGTTTGAAAAAGATGGCAATCTTGAAACCATAAAAGGTTATGTGGAGGATTCCGGCGAGGGAAGGTGGACTGTGTTGGAGGCTATAGAGGAGAACGTGTCTAGCCCGGTAATAACCTTATCTCTGATGCAAAGGTTCAGGTCAAGAAAAGGAGAGACATTTTCAGACAAGGTGATAGCCGGTCTGAGAAGTGAGTTCGGCGGGCACAGCGTAAAGGAGGAGTAAAGAGATGCAGATAGAAAATTTTTGCAGTATAAATAGAGAGGATTATAAGCTGCAGCCATTTACCCTTGTCATATTCGGCGGGGCAGGAGATCTAAGTCAGAGAAAGCTTTTGCCAGCCATGTATCACCTTTTTGCCACTGGACATATAGCGGAGGATTTCAGGATAATAGGTTATGGTATGCCTGAAATGAGCAGTGAAGAGTACAGGAACTTTGTAGAGGGAGCACTGGAGAAGTTTCAAGTTGACGGTTATAATGAGGAAACGGTGAAAAAATTTAGGGAGAAACTTTTCTATGTGAGCGGCGGACTAGAAGAAAGCAAGATGTACCGGGAAATATATGAACTGTACTGTGAGATCAGCAAAGATAAGGTTAAATATCAAGTTATATTCTATTTAGCTATACCGCCACACTTTGCTTCAGAGGTGATAAGAAACATAGGACAGCTGGAGTTCTGCAGCGGTGGAACGGTGAAAAAGGTTATAATGGAAAAACCTTTTGGAGTTGATGTGGACAGCGCTAAAAAACTCAACCTAGAAGTCAGTAAGGTATTTCAAGAAAATGAGGTCTATAGGATAGATCACTATTTGGGCAAGGAAACTGTGCAAAATATACTGTTTTTTAGGTTTGGAAATAGTATATTCGAGCCTCTTTGGAACAGAAACTACATAGAACATGTGCAGATAACAGTAGCCGAGAATATAGGTATAGAACACAGGGGTGCTTTCTATGAAAAGGCCGGAGTTGTAAGGGATATAATACAAAATCACATGATGCAGCTAATAGCCCTTGTGGCAATGGAGCCGCCAGTGCAGTTTGAAGCAGATTACATACGCGACGAGAAAGTAAAGGTATTTAAAACTGTGAAGGAGATGGATTTTGAATACATAAGGGAGAATCTTGTAAGGGGACAGTACGGCCCTGGAAAGATAGAAGGAGAAAATGTACCGGGATATCATGAGGAGAAAGGTGTCTCGTCGTCGTCTTCTACCCCTACCTTCATAGCAGGGAAAATACACATAGACAACTGGAGATGGTCAGGAGTTCCATTTTACATACGCTCAGGAAAAAGGATGGCAAGAAAGGTAACCGAGATATACATACATTTTAAGACCCCACCTTTGAAGCTTTTCGGGGATGAATGCGGCGATATAGAACCAAATGGGCTTGCACTTTCCATACAACCGGAAGAAAAAATTTCTATGACTTTGAACTTGAAATACCCCGGTACAAAGAACACCCCCTACCCGGTAGAGATGCAGTTTGATTACAAATCTGTAACCGGCGGGGTGAAGTTAGACGCATATGAGAGGTTGATAATAGATTGTCTGAAGGGGGACCTTACACTTTTTGCTAGGCAGGACGGGATAGAGGCGATGTGGAAGATTGTAGATCCGATAAACAGTTATTGGGAGAGACACGACTCTTCTCCAAAATTTCCGAACTATTTCTCAGGAAGCTGGGGGCCCCAGAAAGCATTTGATCTTATAGAAAAAGAAGGCTGGAAGTGGAGGTTTGGTGATGATGCTTAAAACAGGCGGCGTGGATAAAATTTACGAAAAAGCCGTTGAAATTTTTTTAGAGGAGTACAGGAAAAATATAAAATCTAAAGGAGTATTTACTGTGGCATTTTCAGGCGGCACTACTCCGGTGCAACTTTTCAGGAGCCTGAGAGAGGTAGAAGTGGACTGGACTAAGATACTGGTATTCCAGGTAGATGAAAGGCAGGTGCCTATAGAGCACCCAAACAGTAACGGCAGGGTGCTGAAAAAAGAGCTTTTAGAGCATATAGGGATACCCGATAAAAATGTGTTTTTAATGGACTATAACGAAGACCTCGAAAAAATGGTTGAAGGGTACAGTGAAAAATTACTTGGGATATTTAATAAAGGAGAAACATCGTTTGACTTAATTTTTTTGGGTCTAGGTAGCGACGGCCACACTGCATCACTTTTTCCTGAAAATGTAGGCTTGAGCGGGGACGTTGTCGCCTATGCAAACAAAGGCGGTGGGAGGATAGAGCACTGCAGGATGAGTCTGGGCATAGAAGCCATAAACAGGAGCAAAAAAAAGGTTTTTATGTTTAAGTCTCAGGGGAAAGAGGTTGTACTGAATGAGTTGATGCTTGGGAAACACCCTGCATCTCGTGTGAAGGGCGATGTGAGGTATATAAGTGATTAAAAAAATGAGGCCGAGGGCCTCATTTTTAAATGTTGTTTTTCTTGTAAATGTATTTTAATATGTTTATGCTTGAGTAGGTAAAGCCAAAAGGGAAAAGTGAATAGTTATAAGTCGCAAGGATTACTATTCCCAATGGTAGCATTAGTTTCTTAGGTATAAATGAAAATGTCTTTCCGAGAGACTTGAAGGTGACATTGCTGACCATCAGAAGTGACACAGCTAGCACCATCAGGGTGAAAAAGTTTATATGGACTATTTCTCCGAAAAGCGTATCGGAAAGTATAAAGTACGAGCAAACCAAGCCAGCGGCTGTTGGTATAGGCATACCGCAAAAATCATCCTTTTCCTTGCTGGCAACTGTGATTATATTAAACTTTACAAGTCTTAGTACACCACAAAGAGCGAAGAGGAATGAGATAGGTAGTACTATTTCTTTAATTGTAGAACTATCTCTTAGCACTGAGTAGATTAGTATGCTCGGCGCCATCCCGAAAGATATAGCGTCACAAAACGAGTCAAACTCTTTGCCAAACTCGCTGAAAGCGTCTAGTTTTCTAGCCGTCTTGCCATCTAGGCCGTCACATATCATGGCCAGTATGACAAAAGCTGCAGCCATCTTGTAGTTTCCGTTTGAGGACATGATTATACTTAAAAACCCCATGAACATATTACTTGCGGTAATTGAGTTTGGTATGATATACTTTCTTTCGATTTTACCTATCTTTTTTTCAGTATTACTCATACTTATAGACCACCTTTTTTAGTAAAATTTATACTTAATTTTAGCATAGATGTTTATTAAAAGCAATAGTGTATGGGAGTAAGTTGTGCGTGTTGATATGTTTTTTAAGGGGTGTGATTGAAATAGATAAAAAGGAATTTATAAATTGTTTTGAATATGAAGATGAAATGCTGCTTTCTGCGCTCTATGAAAAGTTGGAGCTATGCATAAAGGCGGATATAGACGTATACAGTGAAGAATTTTATCCGCCGAATGTGTGGGTAAGGTTGGAAAGGAGGGAAAACTCCATGGGAGTAGATGTGGAGACCTTCGGTTTTTTTGAAGACAGCGAAAGAAGGATGGTGCTGTTAAAAAGCAGGAACTACGGTGGATATAGTTCACTTTTCCCAATGAAGGTGTTGAAAATTAGGAATAAATCCAAATTCAAGGAGTTGGAACACAGGCACTTTTTAGGAACGATAATGTCGCTAGGCATAAAAAGGGAGAAGCTGGGCGATATAGTGGTGGATGAAGGCACTGCTTATGTGCCGGTTTTTGATGAATTGGCTGACTACATAAAGGATAGTATCGAAAGAGTAGCCAAAAATCCGGTAAGCATAGAGGTACTCGAGTACCAGAAATGCAATTCCCCGAAACGCCATTTTGAAGATGAGACTGTGTTGGTATCGTCGCTTAGGCTAGATGCCCTGGTGTCATCTCTTTGCGGTGTATCTAGAAACGAGGCTGTGAAGTTAATAGATGGAAGCCAGGTAAGTTTGAACTACTTTGTTGAGACCGGGAAAAACTCTAAAATTTCAGAAGGGGATACAGTGTCTGTAAGAAAATACGGTAAATACTTATTTGAAAAAATTGAAGGTAGCAGCAAAAAAGGGAAGTATAGGTTGCTCATAAAGAAATTCTTATAGAAGGGGAGGTTTGTTATGTTTAAGCTATGGAATAAGGTTAGATGGATACTCCTTATATTAATTGTAATTATTTCGACTACACTTTTCTTAAAGGACGGCATAATAAGTTATTTTTTTGAAAAATATGCCAGTGAGGCTAACAGGGCAAAAGTAGAAGTTGACGGGTTAAAGCTAAATGTTTTCAAGCGGACACTCACCTGGGATAGACTTCAGGTAACTGACCCGCACAATACTATGAAAAATATCCTAGATACAGGAGATCTAAAAATTGAAATAGAACTCTTGCCACTTTTAGAAAACCGTATCGTTATAGACAAATTTGAATTGGACAACGTGAATTTTAACACCGAAAGAAAAAATGACGGGAGGATAGCGGGGTTAGAACCTAGGCCAAAGTTAGAGACTCCCATGCTAGAAACATTTAAAAAGAAACTAGAAGTCGAGAAAAAAGACATCCCTATATTAAACATAAAAGAGCTTAACTCCAAGGAGGAGCTCGAAAAAATACTGGATGAGCTTGACATAGAGGTAGTAAAAAACTATGAAGATGAGAAGGCATATATAAAGGAAAGGATTGGCTACTGGGAAACAGCTATATCAGAGGAAAAATACGAGAAGAAGCTCTTGGCTCTAAATGGGGCTGTAGAGTCATTGAAGCAAGAGATAGAAGAGATGGGCAGCGCAGACATAGCTGCTGTAAACGAAAAGGTACAAAAGCTGACAAGGCTGACGGAGGAGATAAATGCAGCGATGAGCTCCTTGAAAGAGGAAAAATCAAAGTTTGAGAGTGACTTTAATGAGTTAAAGAATCGGAGCAGAAATTTCTCGGCTGCAGCCAAGGCAGATCTATCGAAAATAGCAGCCTTCAAAGACATGGGGAGTGACAACTGGCAATATGTTAGTGAAGCTTTGTTTGGGGAAGCGTTGAGTAATGCCATCTATAGCTTTGTTGAAACCTTTGAAATGATAACTTCAAAGCTGGAAAAGGGCGATAAAGGGGTAGAAGAGGATAGTCAATATCCCAAATTTTGGATAAAAGATGGCAGCATAAACCTAGCCTATGAGGGGTTGTCGATTAAAGGGTATATAAAGGACCTTGTAGACGACAATGTGAAGGTAGACAGGGATAGTATAGTAGAAATAATGGGTGAAGCTGCAGGGAAAAAGGTAAAGTTAAATGTGCTGCTAGACACCAGAAATGATTTGAAAAAATTTGATGTGGCATTGGAAAACTTTTCCATGTCAGATGATTTTAGAGGATACTACCTGAAACCATTTTCAGGATCAAATTTCGATCTGCTGCAGAACCTAACGATAAAAGATGGAATTTTAGACCTTAAAACTAAAATGAATTTTGACCAGGTGGACCTGAAAAGTGTAGCTGGAAACATAGCTATAGCAAACGAGAAAATAAAAGCAATCTATCTAGATACTATAAAAAATGTAAAAGGTTTGGAGTTAGATATAGACTACAAAAATAACGGGGAGCTTTTTAAATTCACTACCAACATAGACGAGATACTGGCCTCGAACATAAGGATGAGCCTGAAAAATGAGATAGAAAAATTTCAATCCGATTTGAGAAATAACTTGAACGCAAGAGTAACAGACCTTCAAAATCAACTTGACTCTGAACTTGCCTTGTATGAAAAAAAATTCGATGACAGAATAAGCTTTGTAGAAAAGGGTATGCTGGAAAACACGACAAGCTTAGATTTGTTGAAAAAGCAAATTTTAAAAGAGAGAATAGGCGACAAGCTAGATATAGGAATACCTGGAGATATATTCGAAAAATTAAGATAGCAGGATAATTCCTGCTATTTTGTTTGTATTCAAATTACTAATGATTATTAAAACGTTGTTTTTATAAACTTACTTAACCTGATATTCGTGTGGGGTTTTGTAAGTTTAAAAGCCAAGTGTTTCTGGAGAAAGGCAACGCATTGTGCAGGATATGCGAAAAAGATAATTGCTAAATTCACCTAGCCAACAGAATTAACTTATGCTATAATTAACTGTATTTTTTGAACTGGGAGGTGTGAGGTGCATATAAGCAGAGATGTTAAGCAGCTAGAAGATATCTTAAATAGTTATCTTGAAAACCCAAAGAAGAATCCGTTACACTATTCGGAACTGAGTAAGATATTTAAAAGGTTGCGAAGACTAGACAGAGAGATTTACTTTGATTATGTAGAGAAACTCCCTGCTGAACCTCTGGGAGATTTGCTTCTTACATTGACAGAAGGACAGTTAAAAGAAGTTCTAGATACGATTAACATAAATAAGATTATAAAGGGGATTGAATCCCTTGAAAGTGATGACGCTACCGACGTCATGCAGGATATAGAAGAGATAGACGAAGAACTGGCAAAAACCATCATGGAAAAGATGGACTACAGAGAAAAAGAGGAAATTAAGCTTCTTAGAAGATATGACGATGAGCAGGCAGGGGCCTATATGCAGACTGAACTCTTTACAGCATGTCATACGGAAAAGATAAGCGATACAATAGAGAGGTTGAGAGTACTTAAGAAAAAAAAGGAACTTGAGAATATAAACACCCTTTATATAACTGGTGACTACAACAACCTTGTTGCTAGCATAAACCTAGAAGATCTTATACTTTTAGATTTCAATAAGACCTTTCGTGAGATATTGCTTAAGACTCCAGAAAAGTATAAGCCAAGGTATATAAGGGACGAGGACGAGATAGAAGATGTTGCAAAGCTGTTTAAAGAGTATGATCTTACAACCATGCCGGTAGTAGATAATCACGGCCTATTGATAGGGAGGATAACCTCAGACGACATATACGATATCCTGCAGGAGATGGCGACAGAACAGATATACAACCTTGCAGGGGTAGATGATGAAGCTGAATCTCAAAAAAGGATATTTGAAATAGCTAGAACACGGGCAACTTGGCTTACTGGAAGTCTTTTCGCAGGGCTGGTTTCGGCCACGGTTATCGGGAAATTCCAGGCTACAATAGGTAGCTTGCCGATTTTGGCGGCTCTAATGCCAATAGTTGCAGCCATGGGAGGAAATACGGGCAATCAAGCACTTACTGTAACGGTTAGGCAGCTGGCTACAGGCGAGATAGACCACTCCAACTGGACACCGAATTTTTTGAGAGAAATAATGATAGGTGTACTAAACGGTCTTATGTTTGCTGTAATTGTTGGAACGATAATATTTCTTTGGAAAGGCGATTTGAGAGTGGCGCTTGTGATAGCGGCTGCAATGGTTGTAAACTTAATAACCGCTGGACTGTGTGGAGGGCTAATCCCTATGGTGTTAAAAAAACTAAACGTAGACCCTGCAGTAGGAAGCTCTGTGGTCTTGACCACAATAACAGATGTTGTAGGTTTCTTTATCTTTTTAACACTCGCAACAGTGTTTGTATTGAAGAAATAAATAAGTTGTAGTCTTATATAAAAAAATTGACTTTTTTTTTTCGGTATGTTATACTAATGCCTGTCATACTAGCCGGGGAGGTAGCGGTGCCCTGTAATCTACAACCCGCTTTAGTAGAGGTGAATTCCGGCTTGAGGGGTAGGTTGTCATGGCAGCCCCTGAAGACTGATGTTGAGAATAAAGTCCTGTACGGCGGAATATCGAGGAACCGTGTCAGATCCGGAAGGAAGCAGCACTAACTTGATTTTTCTGGGTGTTATGGGGTAGCTTTATTTGAGTTAGCCTTCTGGGTAACGCGTGGTGGTTCTATCTCAAGGGTCGGTGTATGGCGCCTTTTTTATTTTTTGAAAACACGGATAAACTCTACAGAAGAAGATGTGTTCTTCTTTTTTTATATACAGTTTTTTAATTATTGAAGCAGGAGTGAGCTATGTACAAGGTATCTAATAAAAGTGAATTTTACAGCTGCAGGGATAAAATATTCGAATTAACGCCTGGATTTGAGCCTGAGAAAAACGGGGAGTATTTTTTAATTGAAGATGGAAGCGGTACAGTCGGTTTTGCTGAAATATATATGGAGAACTCTAAATATTTTTTGAAAAGGATTTTCATAACTAAAGAAAAGAGGTACGTATCATACGGAAAAACCCTATTAGACCATATCTACAATTTTTTGGCCGATAAAAATATAGATAAGCTTTACCTGGATGATACCTGCATTTCTGACGGGAATGAGAGATTTTTTATGAAAAACAAGTTTATTCCATCCGATGAAGGGTATGTAGCGGGGAATCTTTTGCAGGATAAATTAAGAAAAAATGAGGGTGTCAGCGCCACGGTCATATCCATACTTATAAACATAGCACTGGCTGTACTGAAGATCATTTTCGGGATAGTTGGCAAAAGTAGAGCCCTAATGGCGGACGGATTCCACTCTTTTTCAGACGTGATAGGATCTTTTGTTATACTGATAAGTATATACCTTGGAAACAAACCGGCAGATAAAGACCATCCCTACGGGCACGAGAAGATAGAGAGCATTGCCGGGAATATGGTTGGAGTGGTGCTGATAATCACCGCCACAGAACTCATAAACGGATCCCTCTCTTCGCTTTTTAGTGGCATTGACCATGTTAAGCCCAAAACAATAACCATTTTCATAGCGGCGCTTTCCATAGTGATAAAATACTTTTTATATGTATATAAATACAAGATAGGGAAAAGGCTTAATAACGACGCCATAATAGCCGATGCCAGGGAGCATAAAAGTGATGTCATATCTTCTATAGGGGTAGTCGGTGGACTGATACTTTCTATATATGTAAACCCTGTCTTTGACATAGTGTTCGGGATAGCTGTGGCTCTTCTAATAGGTAAAGAGGGGATAGGCATAATAATAGAAACTTCTAACAAACTTTTAGACCGGCAGGATAGTAAACTTATATCGGATCTGAAAAAGTACATATTAAAGTATGAAAAGATAGAGAATGTGCATGATGTACTGACTAGAAGCTCAGGGAGCAAGATATTCTTAAGCTTTCACATCAGGGTAGACGGCAGTATGAGCGTCTACAAAGCTCATGAATTGGCCGACGACATTAAGCACAGTATACAGAGTGATTTTAAAGACATTCGGAGCGTTATAATACACGTGGATCCTATTATGGGGTAGCAAAAATTCTGTTTACTTGGTAAAATTAATGTGATATAATCAACGGAGGGTTTTATGGGAATTTTAGACAACTTGAACGATATGCAAAAAAAGGCAGCCGCCAAGGTGGATGGGCCTGTACTTATACTTGCAGGTGCTGGAAGTGGGAAGACTAGGACTGTTACCTACAGGATAGCACACATGGTATTGGAAAAAGGGATATCCCCTTATAAAATACTGGCTGTTACCTTTACTAATAAAGCCGCAAAAGAGATGAAGGAGAGGGTCGAAGCCATTATAGGCGAGGACGCCGGCAAAATACTGGTATCCACTTTCCACTCATTCGGAGTGAGACTTTTGAGGATGTATGGGTCACAGTTGGGGTACGAGCCGAACTTTAACATCTATGACACTGATGACCAGAAAAAACTCATATCTGATATAATGAAGAGGATAGGTATAAACGATAAAAACCTAAAACCGGCCACGATACTAGGGAACATATCCAAGTTGAAAGAGGATGGGATAGGGCCCGAAGAAATAGAAGCTAAGTTCTATATGCAGAATATAAAGGATGTGCAGGCTGTATACAAAAAGTACAACTCCGCCCTTATAAAGAATAATGCTATGGATTTTTCAGATATATTGGTAAATACTAACAAGTTACTGGACATACCGGAGATAAAGGAGCGTATTCAGGAAAGATATCACTATGTAATGGTAGATGAATACCAGGATACAAATAATATACAGTATAAAATAGTAAATAAAATAGCATCTAAATACAGAAATCTTTGCGTTGTTGGTGATGAAGACCAGAGTATCTACGGATTCAGGGGAGCCAACATAGAGAACATTTTGAACTTTGAAAAAGACTACCCGGATGCCTATGTGGTTAAGCTAGAGCAGAACTATAGATCCACAGAAAACATACTTAAGGCCGCAAACAACATGATAAAACTAAACGAGAGCTCAAAGGGTAAGAATCTTTGGACAGAAAAAAACGGTGGAGACCTCATAAACATGTACGAGGCCAGGCATGCAAGGGATGAGAGCAACTACGTAGTAGATGAGATATATAAGCTTTTGAAAAAGGGCAGAACTTACAAGGATATAACCATACTTTACAGGACCAACGCCCAGTCGCGTATTTTTGAGGAAACATTTATAAGAACCGGTATCCCGTACAAGGTGTTTGGTGGGATGCAGTTCTATCAAAGAAAAGAGATAAAAGATGTAATAGCTTATCTAAACCTTATAAACAATCCCAAAGACGGTTTAAGCCTTTCCAGGGTAATAAATATACCAAAGAGAAAGATAGGGGCAAAAACAATAGAAAAACTGCAGATATTTGCAGAAGAAAACGATATATCGGTTTTTGAGGCTATCTCAAAGATGGATGAAGTGGGTGTGCCTAGCAGCGCAAAACTTGGATTGCGGCATTTTTACAATACGATCAGCGGAATCATAGAAGAGAGCGAATACCTGTCGGTGTCGGAGATATATGACAGGGTGCTAAAGGATACTGGGTATATAAAGTATCTGGAAACAGATGACGATAAAGCCGATGTTAGGATAGAAAATATAGAAGAGCTTAAAAGCAGTATATATGAGATGGAGAAAGAGGAAGAAAGCCTTACGCTTTCTGAATATCTGGAAAAAACCTCACTCGTGGCGGCAACAGATGACCTCGATGAAGGGGACAACTATGTAAAACTCATGACCATACACAACTCTAAGGGGCTTGAATTCCCAGTTGTTTTTATTGTTGGTATGGAAGATGAGATGTTCCCGAGCAGCAGGGCAGAGTTCGATCCAAAAGAACTAGAGGAGGAGAGAAGACTTTGTTATGTAGCTATAACAAGGGCTGAAGAAAAACTCTATTTTTGTTATGCAACCGAGAGGGATATATACGGCAGAACCTCCTACATGAGGCAGAAGTCAAGGTTTATAGAGGAGATACCATCTCATCTCATAGAGATGAAAAATGCTGTCATAGAAAGGGTAGAGAAAGTTGAAAACAAAGCGGCTAAACCAGCCGGGAAGATAGAGAACTTTAACCCGCTAAAAGCAAAAGATGAGGATAGTAGTAGCCCTTATGGCAGAGGGGAGAAAGTATCGCATAAAAAGTTTGGTCTGGGTATAGTGAGAGCTGTAGAAGATGGTAAAAGGATAGTGATAGAATTTAGAGAGGGGTTAAAAAAATTCCCTCTAATGGCTGCAGATAAATTTATAACAAAATTATAGCGAGGTTTTACTATGAAAAGAAGGACAATAGCAAAAGATGTAAACTTTAAAGGGGTAGGCCTTCACAAGGGCGAAGAGATAAGTCTTAAACTTGTTAAAGCGTCTTCTGGAACAGGGATAGTCTTCAAAAGAGTGGATCTTGAAGAGGGTAAAAACGAGATAAAACTATGTCTGGAAAATACTTTTGATCTGGTTAGAGGCACCAACATAAAAAACGAGTATGATGCTAAAATCCATACAATAGAGCACTTTCTATCGGCGCTATATATTTTTGAGATAACAGATCTTTACGTCGAGATAAATGGGAATGAACTTCCCATAGGGGATGGAAGCGCGGCACCGTTTGTAGCACTGCTTGAGGAAGCCGGCGTGGAGGAGTTAAACGATATTGTTGAGGAAATTGTTATAAAAGAACCGGTGTATCTCTCTGTAGGAGATAAACATCTGGTAGCCCTTCCTTATGACGGGTATAAGATAACCTATACCATAAGATTTGAGCATACATTTTTAAAATCTCAGCTACTTGAACTGGACTTAACTCAAGAAGCGTATAAAAAAGAGATTGCTCCAGCCAGGACTTTCGGATTTGACTATGAGGTGGAATATCTAAAGGCGAACAACCTTGCCCTTGGGGGAAGCTTAGAAAATGCCGTAGTTATAAAAAAAGATGGTGTTTTGAACCCTGACGGTCTGAGGTTTGAGGATGAGTTTGTAAGGCACAAAATTTTGGATATAGTAGGAGACTTGAAAGTGCTAAACAAACCTATAAAAGGGCATATAATAGCTGTAAAGGCAGGACACGCATTGGATATAGAGTTTGCCCATAAGCTGAATAAACTGTAAAAAAACTTTCAACATAAAAATAAAATTTACATAAGGAGAGTGAATTATGGATATTTTAGAAATAATGGAGAGACTACCTCACAGATACCCATTTTTATTGGTTGATAGGGTTCTTGAGAAAGAAGAGGGAAAAAAAATAGTAGCTATAAAAAACGTAACAATGAACGAAGAGTTTTTTCAAGGGCACTTCCCTGGGTATCCTGTAATGCCTGGAGTATTAATTGTAGAAGGTATGGCTCAGGCACTTGGGTTATTGGTTATGGAAAAAGGAAGCGGGGATATCCCATTTTTTGCTGCGATAGAGAGTGCCAAGTTCAGAAAGCCTGTAAGACCAGGGGATCAGCTTGTGTATGAATTAGAACTTGATAAAATAAGAAGAACTATGGTAAAAGCTCATGGAGTGGCTAAAGTAGACGGTCAAGTTGTAGCAGAAGCTTCTCTAATGTTCTCAATTGTTAAGAAATAAGAGAAAAGTTAGGAAGGAGTAAGGAAATTGGCTGAAATACATCAAACTGCCATAGTAGAGAAAGGGGCAGTAATTGGAGAAAATGTTAAGATCGGTCCCTACTCTGTGATTGGAAAAGACGTAAAAATAGGTGACGGAACGGTAATAGATTCCCATGTCGTAATATCGGGGAAAACTACCATAGGGAAAAACAATAAAATATACCCTTATGCTTCGGTTGGTCAAGACCCTCAAGATCTAAAGTATGCTGGTGAGGATACTGAGCTCATAATTGGTGACAACAACAAGATAAGGGAGTTCGTTACAATAAACAAGGGGACTCTGGCTGCTAATAAGACCCAGATAGGTAACAACAATCTTCTTATGGCTTATGTACATGTGGCTCACGACGTTATTCTAGGGAACAACTGCGTACTTGCAAATAACGTGACTCTTGCCGGGCATGTGGAAGTTTCTGATAATGTTGTAATTGGCGGACTGACTCCTGTCCACCAATGGGTGAAAATAGGAGAGCATGCTATGATAGGTGGAGCTTCAGCTGTAACCCAGGACATAGCGCCATTCGTAACTGCCGAGGGAAACAGGGTAAGGGTAAGAGGACTTAACCTTACAGGGCTAAAAAGAAGAGGTTTCACTGACGAGGAAATATCAAACTTGAAAAAGGCTTACAGAATTATATTCAGATCTAATTTACCTTTGAAAGATGCAGTGGAAGAGGTCGTGGAGAAATTCCCAGAAGATAAAAACCTGAAATATATGGTGGAATTCATATCCAGCTGCAGTAGGGGGATTGCAAGATAATGAAAAAGGTTGCCGTTGTGTCGGGCAATGGTGAATTGCCATACTATTTTTTGGAGGAAGCAGAGAAAAATGGGTATGATGTTTACCCGGTAGGACTTTTTGACAGTATCGATTCCAGGATAAAAAAGCATAAAAACTACGTCTCGTTCAGCATAGGACAGATTTCAAAGCTTAAAAAATACTTGAAGAAAAACAGAATTGATGAGATGATAATGCTTGGAAAAGTCGAAAAAAGTATGGTGTTCACAAACTTTAAATTGGATCTTGCAGCAGCCTTTTTAATGTTTAAACTTCCCAATAAGAAGGATGAAACAATAATAACTGCTATTATAAAATATTTTGAAAAGAGCGGCATAAGGGTCTTGCCCCAAAATCATTTGTTAGGTGATCGGATGACTGTTGATAAAATTTATACTAAGTGTAAACCAACTAAAAAAGATTTAAAAACTATAGAGGTTGGGATAGAGGCTGCAAGGGCGCTTACAAGTGTAGATGCTGGGCAGACAGCTGTGGTCAAGGACAGGTCTGTAATCGCCCTAGAGGGTATAGAAGGGACAGACAAAACCATATTAAGAGCAGGAGAGCTGGCAGGAAAAGGCTGCATAATAGTAAAAATGGCAAGACCTGCACAAGATATGAGAGTGGATATACCAGCTTTTGGACTCACTACTATGAAAAATGCGGTACTCATAGGTGCAACTGGAGTAGTTCTTGAAGCTGAAAAGATGTTCTTTTTAGATAGGGA
Source organism: uncultured Ilyobacter sp. (assembly GCA_963675185.2). GTDB lineage: Bacteria > Fusobacteriota > Fusobacteriia > Fusobacteriales > Fusobacteriaceae > Ilyobacter_A. The sequence goes on along the minus strand of CAXXOH010000002.1, from coordinate 498,425 downwards.
AGAAGTGCTAAAAATAGCAGAAGAGAACAATATTTTTATAATTGGAGTAAAAGCTTAAGGTCAGGGGGTAAATTTATGAAATATTTTGTATCAACAGGAGAAATGTCTGGGGATTTACACCTGTCTTATTTAGTAAAGGAAATTTTAAAAGAGGAAAAAACAGCCAGCTTTTTTGGAGTAGCAGGTAAACACTCCAAGAAGGCTGGTGTTACTATTATACAGGATATTCAAGAACTGGCAGTTATGGGTTTTTTTGAAGCCGCACAAAAGTATAGGTTTTTGAAGAAAAAAGCTATGGAATACCTAGATTTTATAAAAAGAAACAATATAGAGAAAGTGCTATTAGTAGATTACGGTGGATTTAACCTCAAGTTCCTGGAACTGCTGAAAAAAGAGTTCCCTGATATTGAAGTCTACTATTATATACCGCCAAAATTATGGGTTTGGGGAGAAAAAAGAATAAAAAAGCTTAAGCTAGCAGACCATATAATAGTAATTTTTCCCTGGGAAGTGGAGTTCTACAAAAAACATGGAGTAGAAGCCGTCTATTTTGGAAACCCTTTTATGGAAAGGTATGAAAAAATAGATGAGTTTGGCCACAAGGTACTGCTGCTTCCAGGAAGCAGAAAGCAGGAGGTAAAAAGTCTTCTACCGGTTATGCTGGAGGTAGTAAGGGAAAAGCCGGACGAGCTTTTTCTTTTGAAACTGGCCAGCAAGGAACACTTAAACTGGATAGAAGAGGATTTATCTTTATACGGCAACCTAGAAGTCGTTTATGATATGCCTTTGGAGAATGCCGTAAAAAGTTCTAAATTGGCAATAGCCGCTTCGGGGACTGTTATTTTGGAGCTTTCACTGTTTGGGCTCCCGGGTATAGTGGTATACAGGACGGGTATAATAAATGAACTTTTGGCGAGGTATCTCTTAAAAATAAAATATGTCTCACTGCCAAATATAACGCTCGATGAAGAAGTATACCCAGAACTTCTACAAAAAGGGTGTAATAAATCTAAAATAATCGAAAATCTGGAGTTCATAGAAGAAAATATGGAAACTATAATAGAAAAAATAGATGCTATCAGGACGAAACTTTCTGGAAAAGACATCGTAAATAGCTATGCTAAATATATCATAAACGGGAAAAGGTGAAAAAGATGAATAATCTTTTTAAAAACGATTCGGTAAAGGCTTTTTTACACTACAGTATAAAACATAAATCAATGCTTATTTTGGTAATGCTACTTTCTTTTTTATCTTCTGCTGCAAGTGCTGTCCCTGCATGGCTTGTGAAGTATCTAACTGATGATGTCCTTGTGAAGCAGAATATGAAAATGTTAATATTTATAACGATCGCCATAATACTTGCAACAATAGTGAAGGGAATTGCCATGTATTACAGGCAAACCACCTCTAGTTATGTTACTGAAACAATAAAAAAAGAGATAAAGAGAGATGTATATAAACATCTGCAGACCTTGCCCATATCATATTATCAAAGTGCCAAACTAGGAGATATAATGGCTAGGGTTTCAGGGGATGCACAAATGATCTCTAATATAGGTTTTGTAATTTTTGAGATGATAACATACTTGACTACAGCAGTGGTACTGCTCATAAGATTATTTCAACTTGATATTGTCTTAAGTATAATAGTTCTATTTGGAATGCCAATTATTATTAAGTTTATAAAAAAATATACAAAAAAAATAAAAAAATCCGCCAGAATGAGACAGGACACAACCGGTCTGGTAACAGCTTATATACAGGAGACACTATCCGGGATAGCGGTTATAAAAGCTTTTGCAAGGGAAGAAAAGGCTTTTGAAGATTTTAAAACAGTAAACGAAGAAGAGTTTAGGCTAGCATACAGGACAAAAAAAATTAGAGCCAAGGTATCACCTATAAATGAAGTTTTAGGCACACTTATGATGGCTGTAGTCCTTGCTTACGGAGGATACAAAGTAATAAAAATCGATAACTTTACACCAGGAGACCTTATATCATTTTTGACGGCCTTGGGACTTTTGCAGGAACCTATGAAAAAACTTATTCAGAGGAACAATGAACTGCAGGGTATGATGCCTTCTGCTGACAGGGTAATAGAGATATTAGATATCGAGTCGGAGTTTCAAGACAAGGAAGACGCTGTAGACATTAAAGGACTTAATGGAAACATCAGTTTTGAAAATATAAGTTTTATCTATGGTGGAAGCACGGAACCAGCAATTAAAAACCTTAGCTTGGATGTAAAACGAGGCGAAGTGGTGGCCTTTGTGGGGAAAAGTGGAAGTGGTAAAACCACCCTTGTCAACCTTATACCGAGGTTTTATGAGATACAGGATGGTTGTATAAAGATAGATGGCATAGACACAAAAGATATAAAATTAAAATCACTCAGAAGGCATATAGGAATAGTCCCACAGGAAACTTTTTTATTTAGCGGGACAATAGCTTCTAACATAGCGTATGGAAGAGATGACGCGACTGATGAAGAGATAATAAGGGCTGCCAAGATGGCAAATGCCTATGATTTCATAATGGAGCTTGAAAAAGGATTTGAAACTGAGGTTGGTGAGAGGGGGACCTTGCTATCTGGAGGTCAAAAGCAAAGGATAGCTATTGCAAGGGCGCTTATACAAAATCCTGAAATAATGATTTTGGACGAGGCCACCTCTGCACTGGACACAGAATCTGAAAGACTTGTTCAGGATGCCTTGGATAGACTTATGAAAGGAAGAACAACTTTTGTGATAGCCCACAGGCTGTCAACTATAATAAACTCAGACAAAATAGTGGTTATGGAAAAAGGAGAGATAAAGGAAATCGGTACACACAGCGAACTCCTTGAAAAAGATGGGATATACAGAAAATTATACGAGACGCAGTTCGGTAAAATAGACTAGGAGGATTTTTTTAATGAATGGAATGGAAGTATTGAGAGAAGACAGCAGAAAAAACGATGAGATAAGACAGGTGATAGTTCACCCTAATTACACGATTTATGCAGAGGGATCTGTAATGATAGAGATGGGAAACACCAAGGTACTATGCACTGCATCTGTAAATGATAAGGTACCTCCCTTTTTAAAAGGTCAGGGGAAGGGCTGGCTTACTGCAGAGTACTCTATGCTGCCTAGGGCAACTCAGGACAGGAACATAAGGGAGGCGGCAAAAGGGAAGCTTTCTGGGAGGACCATGGAGATACAAAGGCTTATAGGAAGGTCACTCAGAGCCTGCGTAGACCTGGGAAAATTGGGGGAGAAAACAATAACCGTGGACTGTGACGTAATACAGGCTGACGGCGGTACCAGAACTGCATCTATAACTGGAGGCTATATAGCCTTGGCTCTTGCAATTAAAAAATTGCTTAAAGAAGAGAGAATAAAAGAGAATCCGATTATTTCAAAGATAGCGGCAATAAGCGTTGGTATAGTAAAAGGGCAAACAATGTTAGACCTTAAGTATACTGAAGATTCATCTGCCGAAGTGGACATGAATGTCATCATGAACTCAAAAGGTGAGTACGTAGAGGTACAGGGGACAGGAGAGGAAGCTACCTATACCAGGGAAGAGTTGAATGACCTGCTGGATTATGCAGAAAAGGGTATAAGGGAACTTTTCGAGGTACAGGAATTAGTCATAGAAGAGGCTGGAAACTAATGAAGGTATTTTTAGCTACTGGAAATCTTAAAAAGATCGAGGAGATAAAAAAGATACTTGCTGATTTAGATTACGAAATATTATCGATTAGGGACGGGATAGAAATACCAGAAGTTGTAGAAGACGGGGATAGTTTCAGGGAAAATTCACAAAAAAAGGCTGTTCAGATAGCAAAACACCTTGGAATACCTGCAATAGCAGATGATTCTGGGCTCTGCGTGGAGGCTCTTGGAGGTGAACCTGGAGTACATTCTGCAAGGTATTCAGGAAAAAATTCAACTGATGAATTGAACAATAGAAAGCTTATAGCCGAGCTCTCTGGAGTAGAGAATAGGAGGGCTAAGTTTGTCTGTGTTATATCTTTTGCCAAACCAAACGGAGCTGTTTATTCGTTTGAAGGAGAGATAGAAGGGGAGATAATAGAGGAATCTAGAGGAATTGATGGATTTGGATACGATCCTCATTTCTATTTAAAGGAATATGGGAAGACTTTTGCGGAAATTCCTGATATAAAAAACAGCATAAGCCATAGAGCTAAGGCGCTTGAAAAGCTGAAGGCTGGCATAAAAGAATTGATGTAAATTTTTAAGTGGTATTAAAATGCCGTCAGGCATGTTGATACCACTTTTATTTTAAAAAATCCTTGATAAACTTACATTATCTGATATAATATAATGCATATTATCATTATGGTTTTATCAAAAAAATACGTACAGAAAATTTTTGTAAAACGATATGGAGTAGAAAGATATTTCATAAAAAAATATTGGGTAGGGGAGATTTATGAAAGATATGTTAATACCAAAAAAAATAGTAGAAGAACTTGATAAATATATAATTTCGCAGGACGATGCGAAAAAAATCGTAGCAATATCTCTTAGAAACAGGTTTAGGAGAAAAAGCATAGAAGATGAGGAATTAAAAAAGGAGATAACCCCCAAAAATGTAATCTTAATAGGTGCTACAGGAGTAGGGAAAACGGAGATAGCTAGGAGGCTGGCTAGAATAACCGACTCCCCTTTCATAAAAGTGGAGTCTACAAAGTTTACTGAAGTAGGGTACGTAGGGAAAGACGTAGAATCCATGATTAAGGATCTACTTGGGCTAACCATAAGAAATCTTAAATCCCAAAAGATAGAGGAACTTAAAGAACAGTTTCTGCCTATGGTGTATACAAAAGTAGCCGGACTTATAAAACCTTATTCAACAATCAATGAGGACGAGAAGGCCGAAATGATAAAAAAGATAGAAAACGGGGAGTATGACGGTCATCAAATAGAGGTGGAAAAAGAGGCTAAAGTAGAGGGGCCGGTAATAGAAGTTTTTGCTAATGCACCGGGAGAAGAGGACGGGATGAGCGATTTGCTAGAGTCCATAATGTCTACCCTACCCGGAGGTAAGAAAAAGAAAAAAAAGATGGCAGTGGAGCACGCTGTTGACTATATATTGAGAAGTGAAGTTGAAAAAAGTATAGACTTGGATGAACTAATACCGGAGGCTATATCTAAGGTCGAAGAAGATGGGATAGTTTTCATAGATGAAATAGATAAAATAGCTGAAAGAGAAGGAAACTCTAGAGGCGAGGTCTCAAGACAAGGGGTACAGAGGGACATACTTCCACTCGTGGAAGGGACCACTGTTATGACAAAATACGGTCCTGTTAAAACGGACCACATACTTTTTATAGCAGCAGGGGCCTTTACTCTTTCTAGCCCATCAGACCTAATGCCAGAACTTCAGGGTAGGTTCCCTGTTAGGGTGAAACTGAAAAGCTTGGAAAAAGAAGACTTTATAAAGATATTGACGCAGGTAGAGTATAATCTCATAGATCAGTACAAAAATCTTCTAAAGGTGGATAACGTGGAACTCGACTTTACAAAACAGGCAATAGAAACCATAGCTGATGTGGCGATAGAACTTAATGAAAGCATAGAAAATATTGGTGCCAGGAGGCTTGCTTCTGTAATAGAGGCAGTTTTGAGGGAGTTGATGTATGAGGCACCTTACCCTGAGCTAATTAAGTCGAAGATAGGGAAAAAAGATGTGGAGAAAGTATTTAAGCTAGACGCAGAAGAGGAAAATCTGGACAAATATATTTTGTAGGTGAGGAGAATGTACTTAAAGGGCTTAGAGATAGACGGGTTTAAATCCTTTGCCGATAAAGTTAGGCTGGATTTTAACAAGGGAATCACATCCATAGTAGGGCCAAACGGGAGCGGTAAGTCCAATATACTGGATTCTATACTGTGGGTTTTGGGGGAGCAGTCCTATAAAAATATCCGTGCAAAAGAGAGCAGTGATGTAATATTTTCAGGCGGAAAAAATAAAAAACCTAGATCCTCAGCCGAGGTGACTTTGATAATAGACAACTCAGATAAAACGCTTAATTTTGAAGAAGATGAAGTCAGAATAAGCAGAAAGATAAAAAAAACCGGCGAAAATGAATACTACATAAATAGCAGCAGATCCAGGCTAAAGGACATAAGCGAACTTTTTTTGGATACAGGCGTTGGGAAAAGCGCCTATTCTGTTATAGGTCAAGGAAGGGTAGAAAGGATAATATCCTCTTCTAACTTAGAGCTTAGAAGCATTATAGAAGAAGCAGCCGGAATAAAAAAAGTAAAGCTCAGAAAGGCTGAGTCGGAAAAAAAACTTGAGAATGTAAAAATAGAGATGGAAAAAATAGACATTATACTGGGTGAACTAGTTGAGAACAGGTCTAGGGTGGAAAAACAGGCAATAAAAACAAGAAGATACAAGGAGCTCGATAAAGAAGTAAAAAAAACAAAAAAAACTATACTGAGTCTGGAATTGTCTAAGAAAGATCTGGAGTTAAGTGAACTCAAGTCAGATTTGGAAAAGCAGACCGAAGGTTTAAAAAAGCTAGAGAGCGATTTTTCAAAACAGGAAACTGACCTGGAGAATGTAAACAGCCAAAGGGAGAATCTGAACTCTCAAATAGAGGAGCTGAGCAAGAAAAATTTTCAGTTAAAAGACTACATAGACAGACTTATGAACGATAAAGTAAAGTATACAGAGAGGCTGAATAATTTTTCTAGAGAGAGAGAGGAACGCACTGGACAGCTAGGCAGACTAAAAGAAAAAATTGAGGAGAAAGGGCTTCTTATAAAGGAGCTGAAGTCTGGGACACAGTCGCTGGGAAAAGAACTTGAAAATGAGAAGGTCGAAAATGAAAAATTCAACCAAGACCTTGTAAAGCTTGAAAATGAAAAAAGTGCACTAGAGGCATCCTTGAACTTGAAAAAAGACAAACTCATGGATTTTGAGGTTGACAGGGTAAAACTGATAAATAATATAGAGGCTACTACTAGGAAAATAAAGAGCTCAAAAAACAGGAGTGAATCGCTTAATTTCGAAATGGAAGAGTACCTAAAAAAAAGCGGAGATTTAAAAAAAGACTTTGAAAAGTTGTCAGAACAGAAATCTCAACTGGAGTCAAAGCTCGAAAAACTCGAAGTAGAGATAGAGGAAACCGAGTTGGAGATAAATAAACTCAGTTTAGAATTAAACAGCTACCTACAGCAGAAAAAAGAGCATGAATACAATTTCAATAGGTTTTCTGCAAAACTAGACAGCTTGGAAAAACTGGAAGAAAATTACGAGGGATTTTTTAAAGGAGTAAAAGAGGTGCTGAACGCCAAGATATCAGGGGTACACGGAGCTTTTATAAGTTTGGTGAATATTCCAGAAGAACTTGTGACTGCAGTGGACTCGGCGGCAGGCGGTAGCTTACAGGATATAGTCGTAGAAAGTAGCGGTACAGCAAAAAAATGTATACAGTATTTGAAAGAAAGTAAGGGTGGAAGGGCATCTTTTTTGGCTCTTGATACAATAAAGTCGGGAAAACCCGGGCTTAAGCCGGATATACCAGGAGTGCTGGGAATAGCAAGTAAACTTGTGAAATTTGACTCTAAATATCAGAAAGCTGTGGACTTTGTATTGGGCAACCTTTTAGTGGTTGAAGATGTTGATACCGGGCTTGATATTCTGAAAAGAAATATTCACAGGGGAAATATAGTCAGCCTGAGTGGAGAACTTATATCGTCACGTGGTAGGATGACCGGCGGTAGTAACCTTAAGTCCACTTCAGCAGCCATACTGGAGAGAAAAAAGGAGATAAGAATCCTCTCGCAGACGATTTCAGATGTGAAGGGTAAATTAGATTTAGCAGACAAGGGCTATAGCGAGAACCTAAAAAAGATTGAAAAGATAGAGGAATCTTTGGAGTCCAAGGACGAGAAGAGGGAGGAGTTTTTTCAAAAAATAAAAAATATCTCACGGGAAGTGGATGACAAAAAAGATCAGCTTAACAAAATTGATAAAAATATTAAGCTTTTAGAAGTGGAAATAAATGAGGAAAATACTTATAACCACGAGTACCTAAATGATATAGAAAACGCCAAATCAAAAAAAGACAGTGTGGACGATTTTATAACTAAACTAAAAGAGAATTATGAAAAGGAGAAAGAGAAACTCCAGAAAATCTCTTCACGTATGGATTCCTTGAATAAAGAAAGCTCGGATAAAAAGATAAAATACCTGAATAAAAAGGAGAGAATAAGGCAGCTTGAAGGCAACATCCATAAAGAGGAAATAGAACTCCAAGAGATAAATTTTGAAAAGAATTCGGCTATAAAAAAGTTGGATGAGCTTAATAAGGATATTGAAAACTTGAATTTAAGGCTTGACGGCCTGGACGAAGAGTATATGGACAAGAATAGTGAGTACAAAAAAGAGTTTTCAAAGGTAAATGAGAAGAGGGTAGAGAATGATAAGCTGGAAAAAGAGGAGAAAAAGCTCATACTAGATGTCAAAAATCTAGAAAACCAGATAGTATTGGAAAACGACAAGATAAAGAGGAAAATAGAGAAGCTAGAGGCATTGAAAGGCTCCATAGAAAGTTTAAAAGATGATATAGAGGCTCTTGATAGCTTAGAAATGATAGAAACTGAAAGCAGCGTAGAGAAGTTGAAAAAGGATCTGTTGAGTTTGGAGACTGAGCTTAATAACTTAGGGGTAGTAAATTTCCTAGCTATAGAAGAGTTTGAAGAGGTTGATGAAAAGTATAAGTTTATACTCGGGCAAAAAGAGGACCTTGTAAAAAGCGAGAAATTGCTTAAGGAGCTCATAAAAGATATAGAAAATATAGTAAAATTGAAATTTAAAGATGCTTACGAAAACATAAGTGAAAACTTTTCTCAGATGTGTAAAGAGGTATTAAATAACTCCATTGGTAAATTAAAATTAACAAATGAAGAAGATTTACTTGAGTCTGGGATAGAACTTATGGTAAAATTTAAGAATAAGAAGACTCAATCTATAAGTTTGCTTTCTGGCGGGGAAAAATCTATGGTAGCAGTGGCGTTTATAATGGCGATTTTTATGTATAAACCCAGCCCATTTACTTTCTTTGACGAGATAGAGGCGGCCTTAGATGAGACCAATACAAAAAGGCTTATAAGAAAACTCAAAGAGTTTACTGATAAGTCCCAATTTATCCTAATAACCCACAATAAAGAAACTATGAAAGAGTCGGATACTCTTTATGGGATAACAATGAATAAGGAATTGGGGGAATCGAAGTTAATTTCAGTTAGGATGTAGAGGGGAATGTTATTATGAAGAACTTGGAAAACTTGCTTAATAGGATAGATGGGAAGTCATATAATGCCTATAAAGATATAAAAGGTAGGTATGATTTTAAAGATTATAGGCTAAATATTATAAGAGTGCAGGGTGATCCTTTTGCATCACCCTCTTTATTTTCGATAGAGATAGATCTTAAGAAATACTTGTATGAAAAAGACCTTTACAAAACCAGCTCTAGAAAGTTGGCCTTTGAAGACTATATGTTAAGAAGGTTTTCGAAAAGTGTGTGGGAAAGGGCTGGGAAGAAAAAGGGCAGTGGGAAAAGCGGCCTTATAGCGGTATATCAGCCAAAGCAGGAGATACTTAAAAGAAGTGCTGCCGAAGTAGAGGGAGACACTCTAAACATAAAATTTTATTTAGGGCTTCCAGCTGCTGGTAGGAGGATACTCGCAAAAGCCGCAATAGAGATGATATTCCAGGATCTCCCTAAGATAACCTTGTGCTTAAAAACAGAAAATGTGGGTATGAATTCTCTCAAAAATCAAATTGAGACAAATGAGATAGCGGACTATATAAGAAATGAGATGGAAAAACAGGGGATAGTATCTTTTGTAGCAAATGAATCAGTGCTTGCTAGAGTTAGCTCAATAGATGACAGGCCCATGAAGCAGGCAGTAAGATTTAAGAGCCCAGAAAACTTGGAATACACAATAGAGCTCCCAAACGGCAAAGTAATGCAAGGAATGGCTATAAAAAAAGGGGTTACTCTTATAACTGGCGGTGGATTCCACGGAAAATCAACTTTGCTGAATGCAATTGAAAAAGGTGTGTACAACCATATACCCGGAGACGGAAGGGAGTTTGTGCTTACTGACTCAAGCGCTTTTAAGATAAGAGCTGAGGATGGAAGAAGCATACAGAATGTAGATATAAGCAACTTTATAAACAACCTTCCTTTTGACAAAGGAACCACATCATTCTATACAGAAAATGCCAGCGGCTCTACATCTCAGGCATGCAACATAATGGAGGCTGTGGAGTCAGGATCTAAGCTTATCCTTATAGATGAGGATACATGCGCCACCAACTTTATGGTAAGGGATGTAAAAATACATGAATTAATTTCAAAAGACAAGGAGCCCATTACACCTTTCATAGAAAAGATAAATGCACTTAAGAATACTGCAGGGGTGTCTGTTATAGTTGTTGTTGGAGGTCTTGGGGATTATTTTGATGTGGCTGACAGTGTACTTATGTTGGATGAATATAGAATAAAAGATGTTACAAAGATGGCTAGGGAGGTATCAGCTAGATATAAAAGAGAGCACCTAAAGCTAGATGACAATGAATTTGTAGTAAAGTATAGGGCTTTGGCTGAGAAACCTTGCAGAGAACTGTTGAGTGACCCAAGGGCAAAGATTAAAAATAGGAGTTTAGATGAGCTACTTCTTGGAAGAGAAGCGGTAGACCTAAGAAGTGTGGAGCAGCTCATAGAAGAGGGACAAGTTAGGTTCATAGGAGAGGTAATAAAAAAGTTTTTTAAATATGAAGAATTGAAAAAAATGACTTTTAGGGAAGTTATAGATAGATTTGAAAAAGAAATGGATCAGGCAAGTATAAGCTCTTATTTGGGAGTGAAAAGTGGAGGGCTGGCTTTTGCCAGGAAATATGAGGTGGCAGCAGCGGTAAACAGGGTAAGAAAAAAAATATTTACTGAGAGGTAAAAATGGGACTATTAGCGTTTATATACTATATAATTACTAGTTTTAGGAATAAACTTTATGATTTTGGCATATTAAAAGCTAGGAGCATAGAGGGTGTGAAAATTACCTGTATAGGAAATATAACTGTCGGTGGTACCGGTAAAACTCCGGCTGTTCAGTATTTCACAAAAAAATATTCAAATGCAGGTAAAAATGTAGCTATAGTTTCGAGGGGATATAGGGGAAAAAGAAAAAAGGACCCTCTCATAGTAAGTGATGGAGAAAAGATTTTTACCACTGTAAAAGAGAGTGGAGATGAACCTTTTTTACATGCTATGAATTGCAAAGTACCAATAATTGTAGGTAGGAATAGATACAAGGCTTGCAAGCTTGCAGTTGAAGAATTTGGAGTGGATACTATTATACTAGATGATGGATTTCAGCATCGAAAACTTAATAGGAACAGAGATATAGTCCTTATAGATGCTACAAATCCATTTGGAGGTGGGGCATTATTGCCTAAAGGAACACTTAGAGAGGATATAAAAGGTCTTAAAAGGGCAAAGGAGTTTATAATAACTAAATCTGATCTAGTGAGTTCTAGTGAGCTTAAGAACATAAAAAAGCAGCTTATGATATATGACAAGAATATATCCATAGCTAAGCACAGTGTAGTATCGCTTTCTGATATAAATGGGAACCTGAAGCCATTGTTTTGGGTAAAAGGGCAGAGAGTGCTCCTTTTTTCAGGGTTAGCAAACCCTTTAAACTTCGAAAAGACCGTTATAAGTTTAGACCCTAAGGCAACAGAAAGGGTAGATTTTATGGATCACTACAGTTTTAAAAAAGAAGATTTAATTAAGATAAAAAGACGAGCGGAAGATATGAAGGCAGACCTTATAATAACAACAGAAAAAGATCTGGTGAAGCTTCCTATGGACATGGATTTAGAAAATATATATGTTCTTAAGATAGAGTTTAAGATACTAGAGGACAATCTTTTGAATCAGAGCTAGACATGGAGGAAGAATGGATAAGATTTTAGAAGCAATAAGAGAAAAAGACTATGATTTTTTCTATAAAATTTATGATAGTAATGGACTTATAGTCCTAACAGACGTGTTTAGCGAGTTCATAAATAAAAGGAGCTACTTTACAATAGATGAGGATGGAGTGATAAAAAGAAAAGCCATGAACTTTGCGCTGCCACTTTTATCAACTTTAAAGAATAATCCTGAAAATTTAGAAAAGATTATAAGAATCCTTGTAGACAAGCTTTGTGAGCCAGCTGAAAAAATAAAGCTCAAAAAGATAGATAGAATGTCAAACAAGTCTATAGAAAGTTTGACAAAAAATTACTATAAATTGCTGGCAAATTCAAATGACATCTTTTCCGTTAAATACTCAAAGGAACTGATGCTTAAGAATAAAAATGAATTTTTGAAGCTTTTGTTTTCTTATGTCCTTATGGAAGATATTTCAAGTCAAAAACAAATAATGGCTTATTCACTTGAAAATTTTTTAGCAGAGGATTTTGGAAAAGATGACTTGGACAAGGTACTACAAGTGGCGCTGTTGTACATAAGCATGAAAAAGAGCAGCTTTAGCTGCTATGAAAATTCAACTAGGTCGAACACCACTAAAAAAGAATTAGCCGAAAAAGTTATTGAGAATATCGACAAATTAAAAAGTCCAGAGGGGATAAATCTTTTAACATATATCTATATTTTAAATAAGTATGACTATAAGAATGAAGACAAGTTCATATTTATGGCTGAAAAATACTTTAATGAACTTTTGCATTTGGAAGAGAAACCTTTGTCGGAAGAGGAAGAGATTATACTTGATGTGTTGTTAAAAAAATATAGGTAATAGGGAGAATGGGTATGTTAGATTATTTGAACAACAGGTTGATAATTTTAGAGACAGAAAAACTGAATAAAAATCAGATAATAAAAGAAATGGTAGACTTGGTATCTGAAAATACTAAGTATGTCAACTCTAAAGAGGGATTCCTCAAAAAAGTAATGGAGAGGGAAGAAATAGGGACTACCGGGATAGGTATGGGTATAGTCATACCACACGCAAGGTGTGAAGATCTTGATGAGATAGTAATAGCACTGGCAGTATTAAAACATCCGATAGAGTTTAATACCCCAGATGGTGAGCTCGCAAAAATAGTCATACTTTTGGGGTCACCAAAAGATAAAAACTCAGAATACTTAAAACTCTTGTCAAAATTAACTGCTGTTTTTAGAAACAGGGACTTTAGAGAAAATATCCTCACCATAGAAAGCCAGGAGGAACTGGTGGAAGTAATGGCAGGTATAGAGATATGAGAGTAGGCATATATGGGGGCAGTTTTAATCCAATTCATACCGGACATCTTCTAATCGCTGAATATGTAAGGGAGGAAATGAAGCTAGATAAAATATTTTTTATACCAGTTGGAATCCCCAGTCACAGAGACAACGACCTTGTAAACCCAGAATACCGTCTTGAAATGGTGAAGAGGGCCTGCTCCACAAACGAAAACTTTGAAGTTTTGGACATAGAGATAAGAGAAGAAAAAACAAATTATACTTATGACACTCTGGTAAAACTAATAAACCTCTATCCAGGGTATGAGTTTTATGAGATAATAGGCGAGGATTCTGCAGACTACCTGCATACGTGGAAAAACTACAAAAAGATGCTTGAAATGACTAAGTTTATTGTTCTGAAAAGAGAGAAAATAGGGTATGAAAGCAGACACAAGAACATAATTGTTTTGAATAGCCCCGAGGTAGAGATAAGTTCTGGAAAAATAAGGGAGAGGCTAGAGGAAGGCAAGGGTATAAAATATTTAGTACACGAAGAGGTAGAGAAGTTTATAATGGAAAGGAAACTGTACTTAAAATAATTACGAGGTGGTAAACTTGTTGGTAAAAAAGGAAAAAACATTTAAAATAATTACTGAGAACCCTAGAGGTGGCAAGGGTTTGATAGAGGGATTTAGATACCTAGACGGCGAAGATCTTTCAAACAGCTTAAAGGGTTTTTATATAAATGAGCTGCAGGTGGGGGCTGAAGTTGGCTACCATGAGCACATAGGCGATGAGGAGATCTACCTGATCCTAGCTGGTGTGGGTGTTGCAAATGATAACGGCGAAGAAAAAGAAGTGGTGGAAGGCGACCTTCTCTACACAAGAGATGGTCAGGGGCACTCATTGAAAAATATCGGAGAGACTCCATTAAAATTTGCTGCTTTCATTATAGAGAAATAGGTGTGCTGATTTGGATATACTGGTGATATTCCCTGGATGGGCTAGTACACAAAATTTATATAAAAGCCTGGGGATAAGTTTTGAAAAAATTGTATACATGGATACCTTTGATCTAGATGAAATTGATGGCAGACTAAACGGTATTGGGTATAATCCCGGAGAGGATCGACTTTGTGTGCTGTCATGGTCTATGGGTACCCTGCAAGCCCAAAAATTTATCTCTGAAAACCGTGTAGAAAAATTGATACTCGCCTGCCCAACAAACGAATTTTGTTTGACAACAAACCCGGTGGTAGTGAAAAGAATGATGAAAAATCTCATAAGAGACAAAAAGCAGTGCCTGATGGATTTTCTGGCACTTAATTTTTATAAACAGGATAATTTTAAAGTCTATATAAGCAGTTATTTTGATGAGATTTCCATGTTGAGCAACAAATACCTCGTTGACGGCTTGAAATATCTTTTACATGAGAAGGTGGAAGAGTACAGCTCATTGAATAGGGATTTAATTCCATTTGTGATTATAGGTAGGCAGGACCAGATTATAAGTAGGGAAAACTCCTTAAAAATGTTGGAGAGTATTCCAGGTCCTTATATTTTAGAAGAACTCGACTGTGGGCACAATGTATTTTACGAGGCTCACGACGAAGTGATAAGATTGATTAGAGGTTATTTAAATGATAATTAAAGAAAAAGTGAAAAAGAATTTTTCTAGGGGTGCAAAAACCTATGAGGAGTACGCAAAAGTCCAGAGGCATATGGCTTTTGTACTAGAGAGTTTTATAGACGGCAGCGACAAAAAGCTCAGCATACTGGAAGTAGGCAGCGGGACCGGAATTTTTACAGAATACTTACTTGAAAAATTTCCTCATTCCGAAATTCATCTGATAGATATATCAGAGGAGATGTTAGATTACTCTAGGAAAAAATTTAAAAGCTATAAAAACATCGAGTATTTTTTAGGCGATGCCGAGGACTGCAATTTTACAAAAAAATATGATTTCATAGTATCCAATGCCAGTTTTCAGTGGTTTAACGATCTAGAGAAAAGTATAAAGAGTCTAAAAAACCAGTTAGCAGATGGAGGGCAGCTAATCTTCTCGATTTTTGCCCAAGATACTTATAAAGAGCTTAGGGATTCTTTTAGTGAGGTGGATCAGGAGTATGATTTTTCCCAAAGGTTTAGGTCGCGTGAAGAGATATCTGCTTATGATAAAGACCTAGAGCTTTTGGATGACGAGGTCTACTATGAATCCTACAAGGACATTTTTAGTTTTTTAAAATCAATAAAAAGCATAGGAGCAAACTCTGCAAAAAACCAGCAAAAAGTCCTAACATATGGCAAGCTTAAGAGTATACAGGAAGTATATATGAGCAAATACTCGCGTGATGGAAATCTAATTGTGACCAACCATCTCCTATACTTCAAACTAAGAAAAACTACCCAATAAAGGGTAGTTTTTATATTTTTATGCCTTTTTCAGCTACAATTTTATTCACCAGGTTCAGATCCTCCCGTGTGTCTACTCCCACTATCTTAAAAGGGGTCTCGAGGACTTTTATTTTGTAACCGTTTTCTAAAACCCTGAGCTGCTCAAGGGACTCTGATATTTCGAGAGGCGTCTGCTTCATTTTTGAAAACTCTACTACGAAGTCGCTTTTATATGCATAGATCCCGACGTGCTTGTAATAATTTGTCATATCGAGAGATCTTGGATACGGGATAGGGCTTCTTGAAAAATATATTGCATAGTCGTCTTTGTCACAAACAACCTTAACGCTGTTTGGGTTTTCAACCTCTTCATACGACCCCATTTTATGCTTTAAAGTGGCCATTTTGAGATCTGGTTCGTCTAAAAAGGGTGTGATGAGGCTGTTTATCATATCAGGTTCTATAAGGGGTTCGTCCCCCTGTATATTTATGATAACGTCATAGCTGTATTTTTTGGCTACTTCAGCTATTCTGTCAGTACCGGTCTGGTGGTCTTTTGAAGTCATGACTGCTTCTCCTCCAAATGAGAGAACCTCCATGTACACCCTTTCGTCATCTGTGGCCACAACTATCTTGTCCAGGTTGGATGTGCAGCTTCTTTTGTAAACCCACTCGATCATGGTGTGGCCGTCTATTTTCTTAAGGGGTTTCCCCTCTAACCTGGTGGAACCGTATCTAGCTGGAATTATCCCTAAAAATTTCATAAAACAAAACCTCCGTTTTTAATAAGTCCAAGGTTATTATACCCCATTTGAGCCGGCATAGCAAACATAAAAGGGGAGGATTTTCCCGAAGAATTTGAGATGGCGCAAGTTAAAATTATTTTTATTTTATTAGTCGTTAAGTTGTGCTAAAATGTAAAAGTCCTTCAAAATAAAAAGAGGAAAACGCACTGTTTTAAATATATATTATTGTTGTAACCGACATTTTGCATCTCTGTGTTGCTGAGAGCAGGTTAAAAATACAAAGTAGAAAAGGGGAGTAAGAAATGGAAAAAAGCAGATCAAAAGCTTTAGCTTTTTTTAACTTATTGAAAACTTTGATACCGTCTGACATAAAGAATCAGAGCCTGGACTATAAGTTCTCATTAGACGATCTTGAAGAAAAAGTGGAGATGGACAAAAAAATAATTTCAAGTCTTATAGAAAATCTTGAGCATGACGGGTTTATAAACATATTAAATGAAACAAGTACCGAAGTAAACCTGCATTTCGAGAGAACTTATGACAAACTCATAGAGGTCTTTTCGGTGGAGGGAATCGAAGACACTATCGAGAGAATGCAGGATTTTGTCCAAAAGAAAATTCATTATTTCGATATAGATAAGATACCTGTGCCACTTGAAAAGTATATAGAAAAGGCAATAGATCTGGTGAAAATAGAGGGTATGGACGCCGATCTTAACCCTATAATAGAAGAGGGGATAAAAGTAGCACTTAGTGACGTGGACAATCTTATCAGGATAAAGAAAATAATCTATAAACTGTGCGAGGATGCAACAGAGGAAGACCTAGACGCTCTTGAATTAATACTCTTTTGTCAGCTGAACTTTCCTCTAGAGGAAAACCCATTTTACGTGGTTCTATTCCTTTCGAGGGTATGCTATGAACTGGAGAAAGAAAAAGGGGTTTAAATCATATTAAAAATGGCTGCTCTATTTTAGAATATTACTAACAAAAAAGAAAATAAATTGACGAATTATTTAAGAAAACCGGAATAAATTTCCGGTTTTTTAATTTTGGTTAAGGAGAAATTAAGAAAAATGTGGCTTAATTAAGTTAAGAAGTAATTAATATGAAATGAGCTCAAATAATTACAAAAAAATATAATATTAAACAAAGGTTTACAAAAGAATAAAAAGTTAATTCTTACTTGACAAAAAAAAGAAAATAGGGTATTTTTTATTATGATGATTTTAAGAAAGATGAGGGGGAATGAATATGGTTAATATTAAAGCGAAAAGAGAAGAAAATGGAGTAGTAACTCATCTTCAGTCTGAATATGGAAACATCTATACTAGGGACGCTGTGATAAAAAATATGAAAAAAGGGTACAGATTTTACACTCTTTACCAAGGAAGGGAAAACAACGAAATATACTTGGTAGACGGGAAAGATGGTATGCACTTGTCAGTAGACAAAAAGAAAAAAAATTATGACAAGATAGATGACCTGCCTAATTTCTAAAAAGTTTTTCAGTAGAGAGATTTTATATTATTCTATTTGTGTGAAGAAAAAAAGTTTGAAAAACATTAAGATGCTTAAATGCATCTTAATTATTTTTCGAACTTTGCAGAGTAAAAAATAATTTTATGGTCGATAGAGAGGGGAAAAACCCTCTTTATTTATTTTTTGTATCAGGCGCATTGAATTTACAACAGAACAGCTATTTGATTTTAAACAAAAGGAATTAAGCGGTTAATAGTGTATGAATATCTTATGAAGTGTATTCGGGAAAGGATAGATATAAAAAATTATGGAGAGGCCTAAAATAACTGAAACCGCCGCTATAGCATGCCACAGATGAAAAAAGAAGAGGTGGAATAAGGAAGAGGAGTGGTTAGAAAAGTAGAATTAATGGAACAAAGTTCTTTATTTATATCAACGAAATTAAGTGCATACTAGTTTCGTTTAGTCTGGAGGTATTATTATGTATGACGTAGCCATTATAGGTGCAGGGGTAGTCGGTCTCTGTATAGCAAGGGAGCTTGCTAGATATAAAGTGAGGACTTTGGTTATAGAAAAATACAGCGATGTGGCCAATGGGACAACAAAGGCAAACAGCGCCATAGTACACGCTGGTTATGATGCAAAGCCAGGGTCTTTAATGGCAAGGTTCAATGCCATGGGCAACCCAATGTTCGACAGGATATGCGAAGAGTTGGATGTGCCGTTTAAGAGGACAGGATCGCTTGTGCTGGCCTTCTGCCAAGAAGATATGGATACCTTAAAAAGACTCTATGAGAGAGGGATTAAAAACGATATACCCGGTATGGAGTTGCTGACAAGGGAAAACCTGAAAAGGATGGAACCTAACATAAGCAGCGAGGCTTTTGGGGCGCTCTATGCCAAGACCGCTGGGATAGTTGGTCCGTGGGAGCTTGCCATAGCAATGGCTGAAAATGCAGTTGAAAACGGTGTAGAACTGCAGCTTGACTGCGAAGTGGAGAGTATGGAAAAGCAGGGTTATGGTTACACGGTGAACTGTAAAAATAAAAAAAGCTTTAGAGCAAGGTTCGTGGTGAACTCGGCCGGGGTATATGCAGACAGGGTAAATGAAATGGTGGCATCGTCGTCTTTTAAAATAAATCCCAGAAGGGGTCAGTACTTTGTGATGGATAAAAGCAGCGGTGGGATGGTAAAAAATGTGGTGTTTCAGTGTCCGAGTAAAATGGGAAAGGGAGTTGTCATCGTCCCGACGGTAGGGGGGAACCTGTTGGTGGGGCCAGATGCTGAGGACATAGAAGACAGGGAAAACACCTCCACGACCTCAAAGGGACTTGAGTACATAAGAAGTCTAGGGTGGAAATCGTGCCCTAATTTATCATATGAAAATGCGATAACTACCTTTTCAGGGCTTAGGGCTGAACCTGATACCGGAGACTTTATAATAGAGGAGTCTAGCCAAGTCAAGGGGTTTATAAATGTGGCCGGAATAAAATCTCCGGGGCTTTCGTCTGCACCTGCAATAGCTGAGTATGTTATAGGTCTCCTGCAGAAAGCAGGATGCAGTCTAGAGGAAAAAGATGACTTTAACCCAATACGAAAACAGCTGAGATTTTCAGAATTGAACGAAAGTGAACAGAGGGAGCTGATAAAGCATGACCCGAGATATGGAAGAGTTGTATGCAGGTGTGAGAATATCACAGAAGGCGAAATCGTAGATGCCATAAATAGAAGTGTAGGCGCAAGAACAGTGGATGGGGTAAAGAAGAGGTGCAGACCAGGCATGGGAAGGTGCCAGGGGGGATTTTGCGGACCAAGAGTGCAGGAGATACTGGCAAGAGAACTTGGCAAAGATATGTCGGAAATTGTAAAGGATGGCAAGGAATCCTACATACTATCTGGCAGGACAAAGGAGTGAACGGGGCATAAAAATTATGAAAGTGAGGGAATTTTAATGTTGACCTATGAGTTGGTTGTTATTGGAGGAGGGCCTTCCGGCCTAGCTGCTGCTATAGAAGCCAAGAAAAACGGAGTAGAAAGTATACTGATCATAGAAAGGGACAGGGAACTTGGAGGGATACTGCAGCAGTGTATACACAGCGGCTTCGGAGTGCATGAATTCAATGAGGAGCTTACCGGCCCCGAGTACGCGGAAAGATTTATAAATGGTATCCTGGCAAATAAGATAGATTACAAGCTGGACACAATGGTGCTTGAGATAACGCAGGACAGGGTGGTAAAGATGCTTAATCCTCATGATGGAGTAATGACTATAAAGGCAGGCGCCATAGTGCTTGCAATGGGGTGCAGGGAAAGGACTAGGGGAGCTTTGGCTATACCTGGGTATAGACCCGCAGGGGTATTTACAGCCGGGACGGCACAGAGGTTTATAAACCTGGAAGGTTATATGGTTGGGAAAAAAGCTGTCATACTTGGATCCGGGGATATAGGGCTTATAATGGCAAGAAGGCTAAGCTTAGAAGGGGCACGGGTAGAAGCTGTAGTCGAGGTAATGCCTTTTTCCAGCGGCTTGACAAGAAATACCGTGCAGTGCCTAGACGATTATGGCATACCGCTAATGCTGAAGCATACAGTGGTAGAAATATTAGGCAAGGACCGCGTAGAGGGGGTAATAGTAGCAGAAGTTGATGAAAATAAGCGACCTATCTGCGGGACGGAAAGTCTATATGAATGCGACACACTGCTCTTATCTGTTGGGCTAATACCGGAGAATGAGCTGTCTAGAAAGGCTGAAATCGAGATCGACACTTTGACCTCTGGGCCAACGGTAAGTGAATCTATGGAGACATCTGCAGCGGGTATATTCGCATGCGGCAATGTGGTTCACGTGCACGATATTGTGGATTTTGTAAGCCAGGAAAGCAAGAGGGCAGGGAAGGGTGCAGCTAAATATATAAAAAATGAGCTTATTCAAATGGGGGATGGTATAAAAACATCTCCAGGCAGGGGAGTAAGATATATAATTCCGCATAGGATATGCGTTGAGAATTTGGAAGAGCCACTTGAGCTTTTTTTAAGAGTTGACAATGTGTATAGCCTTTCAAAACTTATAGTGAAATGCGACGGTAAATTGGTAAAAGAGGTCAGTAAAAGACATATGGCTCCAGGGGAGATGCAAAGGTTAAGCATACCGCTTAATCTACTATCAGGGAAAAAATATTCAAGCATGACAGTGGAAGTTGAAAGTGAGGTGGATAGTTAATGGGAACAGAGGAAAGGCAAGAGCTTATATGCATAAACTGTCCACTTGGATGCCGGCTTACTGTTATAAAGGATGACAGCTCAGATAGGGGCTACCGTGTCTACGGGAATATGTGTCCGAGAGGTATAGAGTATGGTATAAAAGAGTTGAGTAACCCCACACGAATAATAACATCAACTGTAAAAATAGAGGGCGCATTTTTAAAAAGGCTTCCGGTAAAGACCAACGGCGCAATACCAAAAGGTAGTAATTTTAAGTGTATGGAGGAGATAAACAGGGTAGTGGTGAATGCGCCTGTAAAAATAGGTCAGGTAATAATAGAAAATGTACTGGGCACAGGCATAGACGTGGTCGCCACCAGGAGTATGAATAGAGTAAGAGATTTTGAATCCAGTTAAATGGAGGAGGAATCTTTTTTTATATTATTTTACATAAAATTTACATGTGGTACTTACACACTTTACCTCTTATAGATATAATGTTTTATAATAGGGGTGTCTATAGGGAGGGATAGAAGATGTGGCATAACTTTGAGGAAAAGGCGATTTTTTTAATGTGGTTTTTAGGGATACTGATAATAAAGTTTATGTACTGGAATATTTAGAATAAATTGATTTTAAGCATTAAAAAATGTTATAATCACAACATCAAGAGAAGTAATGAAAGGAAATAAGTGTGATGTTGAAACTATACCTAGTAAGACACGGGCAGACATATTGGAACGCAAACGGCATGCTTCAGGGGCACTGCAACTCGAATCTTACCGAAGAAGGAATAAGACAGGCAAAGCTCTTGTCAGAAAGGCTTAAGGATGTGGAGTTTGAGGTAATATATTCCAGCGACCTTGGACGCGCCATAGAAACCGCCGAAATATTGAAAGGTGAAAGAAACCAGGAGATATTAGTGGAAAAAGACCTTAAAGAGATGGGATTTGGGAAGGTACAAGGTGTGTACAAAGACGAATTCGATAAGGCATATCCTGTACAATATAAAAACCTGTGGAACTTTCCGCACCTTTATGACCCAAGTGAATTTGGCGGAGAAACTTTTGAAGAGGTAGAGAAAAGAGCTGCCGGTATAATAAAGGATATAATAGAAAGACATAACAACGGTAACGTACTGGTAGTCAGCCACGGGCTGTGTCTGAAACTTATCTTCAAATTCATATGGGACCACAGCTTGGAGCAGTTTTGGAGTGATCCTACGCCGAAAAATACAAGCCTCAGCATAATAAGTATCGAGAAGGGTAGAATGGAAGTTGAGCTTTTTGGAGATATAAGCCATCTTGACTTGGTTGCAGACAGTTATATATAGCAAAATAATCTTTTAAGCGTAACATATGTTACGCTTATTTTATTTTTTTGGTGGTATAATTTTTTTGAAATTAAAAAACTATAGATAGGGGTGTGGCTAGATGAATATAGTAGACATTAACAAATTAATAGGAGTGTCAAAGGGGAAAATGGTGGAGGCTAAAAAGATACCCAGCGGGTTTTCAACTCAAGCGGTGAATATATTGTTGCAGCCTGGTGGGGAACTCCCACCACATACCACGCCCGTTGACGTGATATTCTATGTGATAAAGGGTAGCGGAGTTGTGGAAGTAGGAGACGAAAGATCTGAGGCATCTCAAGGGATGTTTATAGACAGTCCAGCGGACATCCCTCATGCATGGTATAATAAAAGTGACGAACTGCTATCTGTTCTTGTAATAAAGCTTTTTAAGTAACATTTTTTATTAAAAAATTGATTTAGCTAAAAGAGGTGATTTTAATTAGTCGCCTTTTTTACCTTTTAGAACAAACTAAACCAAATTATTTGTACTCGAAATCAGTTTTCATAAATTTTAAAAAATGAAAAGAGGGCAGCGACGGTTTAAGTAGTAAAAGTATAGCATAAGAAAAAAGGCAGACAATTCACCTATAATAAAATTTTTACAGAATTATGACGAGAGGGGGAGGCTTGAAATGGACGTAGAAAAAGTCGTCAAATTGATGATAGAATATTTCGGAAATGACGTCAGGAGAATAAACCATGCCTTAAAGGTACATGGTTTTGCAAAGAATATAGCCAGAATGGAAGGGCTTAAAGGAGAGGACATGCTTGTGTTAGAGGTAGCCGCCGTACTACACGATATAGGCATAAAGGAAAGCGAGAGAAAGTACGGTTCATCTGCAGGCAATTACCAGGAGATGGAAGGGCCTAAGGTGGCACTGGAACTCTTGGAAG
Organism: uncultured Ilyobacter sp.; assembly: GCA_963675185.2. Taxonomy (GTDB): domain Bacteria; phylum Fusobacteriota; class Fusobacteriia; order Fusobacteriales; family Fusobacteriaceae; genus Ilyobacter_A. The sequence continues at coordinate 475,077 of CAXXOH010000002.1, read as the reverse complement.
GATTTGATCTGCCGAAAGGGTTTAGGGATAGAGTGGCATACCTTATAGGAAACCACCACAGCTACGACAAGATCGACGGCATTGATTTTCAGATATTAGTGGAGGCTGATTTTTTAGTCAACATATTTGAGGATAGCATGTGGGAGTCCCAGGTGGAGTCTATAAAGAAAAAATACTTTTTTACCAAAACAGGGACTGATTATTTGTGCATGCTTTATGAAGTATAGGAGCTTTTGGGGAATTATAGATAAAAATTGGTGTGAGGTATACGGCACCAATTTTTGTTTTTTGCTTTATCTGTATATTTGATTCAGACAAGAGGTGTTTTTGAAAGAGTTACGCTGTAGTTTAAACCATATATGATCAAAAAGACACATAATGTTTAAAAAACAAAATAACATTGATAGGAAAGCTTGAAAAATTTATATATTCCATATATACTATTATAAGTGGGGATAAAAAATTAGGAGGTAATCTATGCTGGCAAAATCGGTTATAGAAGATGTGCTCAGTGCGGCACTTGAAACAGGGGGAGATTTTTCAGAAATATTTGTTGAAGATAAAATAAATACTTCCATAATGCTTGTGGGAGGAGATATAGAGAATAGCCTTACTGGCAGAGACTATGGGGTTGGAATAAGAATTTTCAAGGGATTATACAGTGTATATGCTTTTACCAATGATTCTTCCAGACAGAATCTGGTAAAAGTGGCCAGAGAGGCGGCTGCGGCAATAAGTGGAAGCAATGAAAATATAGAGATAAACTTGATAAAAAAAGAGCATGAGAACAGGCACAAGATAATTCTAATGCCAGATGCTGTAGAGATGAGCAGGAAGGCTGAAATTTTAAAAAGGGCCTATTCCGCAGCAAAAGGCTATGATCAGTGCATAAGTCAGGTCAGGGCAGGCTATATAGACAGTATACAAAATGTACTTATAGCAAATAGCGACGGACTTTTAACTGAGGACACCAGGGTGAGAAGCAGGATAAGCATTTCCAGCATAGCAACTAAAGGAGCGGAGATGCAGAGTGGTAGCTACAACCCGGGAGCCCATATGGGATTTGAGTTCTTTGATAGTATAGATGTCGAGGAGTATGCAAGGGAGTCGGCCAGGATAGCAAAAACAATGCTTGGGGCAAAACCTTGCCCAAGCGGTCAGATGCCGGTAATAGTGGACAATGAATTTGGAGGAGTCATATTTCATGAAGCCTGTGGACACGGGTTAGAAGCGACATCTGTGGCCAAGGGGACATCAGTTTTTGCCAATAAAATAGGCCAAAAGGTGGCTTCAGACTTGGTGACGGCTATAGATGACGGGACCCTTAGGAATGCCTGGGGGTCATCTAACATAGACGACGAGGGGAACAGCACGAGGAAGAACGTGCTGATAGAAAACGGTATATTGAAGGGATATATGATAGATAAGCTAAACGGTAGGAGAATGGGGATGGAAGCCACTGGTTCTTCTAGGAGACAGTCGTATAAGTTTTCTCCCACTTCTAGAATGACTAACACCTATATAGCCGAAGGGAAATCCACTTTAGAAGAGATGGTAAGTGGGATCGAAAGAGGGATCTATGCTAAATACATGGGTGGAGGATCCGTAAACCCAGCCACTGGAGATTTTAATTTCTCTGTAATGGAAGGGTACATTGTGGAAAACGGTGAGATAAAAGAACCAGTAAAGGGTGCAACTCTGATAGGAAATGGGCCTAATGTGCTGATGAAAATAGACATGGTCGGGAACAATTTGGCTCATGGTCAGGGAATGTGTGGCTCTGTCAGTGGTAGCATTCCGGCAAATGTAGGGCAACCTGCGATACGCATAAAGGAGATAACCGTAGGGGGAACTAAAAAATAACTCTTTATTTTTTCTATTTATTTTCATTAAAAATACCACTATAATAGTGTATCAAATCAAAAAAAATTGACGACATTTTAAATAATTTGTATAATCTTTTCATAAAAAATAGATAAAGTTTTCTAGGGTCCCGCAGAAATTTTCTGGCTGGTCCGAGAGAAAACGCACATTTTGTGTACACGGAAGGATAAAAACCTGGGAGAGATAATTGACATCTCCTAGGCTTTTTTTATTTTAATGTTAAATTTAATAATATTTGATTAGCTAGGGAGGAATTACAGATGAAAAAAAATGGATTGGAAATAAAATTAATTGAAGGGAATTTTGCAATTTGTAAGTTAGAAGCTAATGAAAAGATTCCGGAATGGATAGCAAGTGATAATTTTTTTTCAATCACAAGAACTAGTGAAGAATTATCAATAGTATGTCATGACAAAGATATTCCAGAAAATATTTAAGCTGAATTGAATTGGAAAATTCTTAAAATAGAGGGTGTTTTAAATTTTTCACTTGTGGGAATAATTGCTAAAATTAGCTCTGTTCTTGCAAAGGAAAAAATAAGTATATTTGTTATATCAACTTTTAATACAGATTATATACTAATAAAAGAAAATAATATTGAAGAAGCAATTAATATTCTTCATAAAGAAAAATATATTATTACTAGATAAACATAACATAATTAAAGATACACTTTTAAAGGAATAGCTGAGCATTTTCCTCAAAGTATGATAAGATATTAGTATATATGTTATAAGGAAAAATAGGGAATGCGATTTTTAATTATGCAACAATTGCTAGTAAGAGAAATAAATTTTGGGTAAAAATTAATTGTTCTAAATAAAGGCTGTTTTTAAATTTCAAAGATTTTGCTGTTGTTTTGTTTTATGCTATAATATAATTAAGAAATATTTAATATTTATGGGTTTAGATATGATTTAATATTTTTAATTTCTTTAAAATATTAAAATACGAAAGAATTTTTATAATATACAAACTTAAAGGTATGGTGAAAAAAGTGGATAAGTTAAAATATATGGAGATTGAGGAGTATATATTAAAAAAAATAAAAAATGAAGAGTATGATCCGGATGAAAAAATACCATCGGAACTGGATTTGGCAAAGATGTTTAATGTGAGCAGGATGACTGCAAGAAAAGCAATAGAAAACCTTGTTTCTAAAAATTATCTTTATAAAATTGAGAGAATGGGAACTTATGTTCGAAATAACAGTAAAAAAACCGAGATATATCTGGGGGAAATAGTTGGATTTGATAAAAGAATGAAAAGGGAAGGCAAAAATACAAGTACCGAGGTTTTAAAATTTGAACTAAAGCTTCCAAATAGATTGGTCATGAAAAAGTTGAGCTTAGACGAAGGTCAAAAAGTTTATTATTATGAGAGGCTTAGGCTTGTAGAAAATGAACCTTTTGCATTTGAAATAGGATATATACCAGAAAAATTTGCAAAATTAAGTGTAGAGGATTTAGGGAGTTCTATATATAAATTTATGGAAAAAAATCAATTAAAAATCAAGAGTTTAAAAAAAGAGTATTTGGCCATAGTTCCCGATGCCAAAATTAGGGATGTTTTGAAAATAAGAAATAATACAGCCGTGTTTAAAATTGAATACACAAATTTTATTCAAAGCGGCGAGGTATTCCAGTACACAAAGGTATACTATAACCAGAATAAATATAAATTTATCCAAGTAATAAATGTATAATTTTTTTGATTTTAATAATGAGGGACTTTTGCTGATTTTATATTGACAAGGCAAGATGAAAAGGGTATTATTTAAATAATTAAGTATGAAAAGTCGTCTATGGATGCAGGAAGTTAAAGTATAGCTGCATCTATTATTTTAGCTCAATACTTGGTATATACCATAGCAAGTTTTAAAGGAGAGAGAACGCAATGGAAATAAAGTTACTTGCTTCAGATTACGATGGTACATTTCACAGATACGATGATGAAGATATGAAAAACAACCTAACAGCTGTTAAAAGCTGGAGAAAAAATGGGAACTTATTTGTTTTTAGCACTGGAAGAGACATGGGCAACATTATGTTTGAAAAAAATAAAAATAGAATACAATACGATTATGTAGTGGCATTAAATGGTGCGTTGGTGGTAGACAAGGATAACAACATTATATTTAAAAAAACTATACCCAATGAATTAGCTGAGAAACTGGTAATCTTAATGAAATCAAGAGTCGGGGATGAAATAATGGTACAGGGTGGTTTCGATGGCTGTAACCAAACAAATAGGAAGCTAGTAGGTGCAAAAGCAGAGGAGAGACGTGAAAGAAATAAAAAAATATACAAACAGAGTATAGAGGAAGCTTTAAAAAACGAAATTGTATCTTTGGGTTGTCTAAATGAAAATTTTGAAGGCGCGAAAAGTCTGCAAAAAGAGATAATTGAAAAATATGGAAATGAAGTTGATGTATTCATAAATCTAAACTATATAAACATAGTCCCAAAGGGGATCAGTAAGGCTACTGGATTAGATGTTGTGGCAAGGCATGTCGGTATAAATTTTGGAAATATATATGCAATAGGTGACGACTTAAATGATATACCTATGATTGAAAAATATAGGGGGTACGCAGTTTATAACGCAAAAGATGAAGTCAAAGAAAAAGCTTTAAAAATTTACGCTAGTGTTTCTAATTTGATAGAAGATTACTTGCGGGATGCATACTGATTGGAGGAATAAATGGAAAATAATAATGCCAAATATACACGAATCGAAAAGTTTATAGTAAATAAAATAAAAAATGAAGAGTACGAGGCGGATAAAAAAATACCCTCAGAATTGGATTTAGCGAAAAGGTTTAATGTGAGTAGGATGACTGCCAGAAAAGCAATAGAAAATTTAGTTTCTAAAAATTATTTATACAAAGTGGAGCGTCAGGGTAGCTTTGTAGTAAATCACAATGAAAAATCTGAAATTCTTTTAGACGAAATGATAGGCTTTAACAAAAGAGTACTTAGGGATGGGAAAAATCCAAGTACTAAGGTTTTAAAATTTGAACTAAAAAAACCTGATAATTTAATCAAAGAAAAAATGTTCCTAACAGATCAAGACAAAGTATACCATTTTGAAAGGAGCAGATATATAGACAATAAACCGATAGCGTTTGAGGTAGGATATATGCCCCAAAGACTAGTAGAGTTAAGCAAAAAAGACTTGGAAAGTTCACTGCATGAATTTATATCTAGAAATAAACTGGAGATAAAAAAAATGAAGAAAGAGTACATGGCTATGGTTCCAGATAATAAAATTAGAGACATTTTGGAGCTGAAAAATAATACGGCTGTATTTAATGTTGAATTTACAAGCTTTATCAAGAGTAGCGAAGTAGTTCAATATACAAAAGTATACTATAATCAAAACAAGTATAAGTTTATACAATTTATAGGCGAATAAGCTTAAGCATAGAGCTTTATATGATCACGAAGCGGTGAAAAACGGATAAAATTTCATCATTTATTCGATTTTTTTGTTGACAAATCAAATAAAAGGGTGTAAAATAATTACAAGATAGAAGATATACTACTTTTAAGTTGAAGGGGTAAAGTAACCCTATTATTTTTTTAAAACTTTTCTGGTATATACCAGTTATTTTTCTTAAGTTTTCCAACCAAAACCAAATTAAGTGTGAAAATATAGATGCAGATTTTCGAAAGAGCTGCTCTATATATTTTTTAAATCTGCCTCTGGTATATACTAGCGTTATAGCTTGGGAAACTATAATTTAAGTAGAACATTAGGTGCAAAAAACACTAGTGGGGATTCTTAACTTAAGCTTTAAATTGTGTAGTTATATTTATGAAAGATAATTTTTATATAGATGCCACTGCATCTATATAATTTTTAAAAACTCCATTGGTATATACCAAGGGATGGTATAAGGTATGCGTTTTTTAAAAAAATTTAAAATCAGGAGGTAAAAAATGGGTGTAAGAAAAGATAAGATGATGCAAACGTTTCAACAATTGGGAAAAAGTTTATTATTGCCTATAGCGATTTTAGCGGCAATTGGTATCATTGTAGGTTTTACTGCATCACTTACAAGACCACAGGTACAAGACCTGCTACCGTTCATGCAAAATGAGGGAATTAAATATGTATTACTATCCATACGTTCGTTGAGTTTGATGGTTTTTGGACTTATACCGGTGCTGTTTGCAGTTTCTATATCGTTTGGATTCGCTAAAAAAGAGCAAGGTATAGCAGCATTGGCCGGTTTCATCGCATACTATATTTTATTGGGAAGTGCGTCACTTGTAGTTAACTCTCTGTTTATGAATTACGACACCAGTGCTTTAACAGAGGTCCTTGGATTAAAAACGATAAATCTAGGAGCATTCGGAGGTATCATAGCAGGATTTTTAGCGGCAGCAGTGCACAATAAATACTATGACTTAAAACTACCGTCAGGATTTGCATTCTTTGGCGGAAAAAGAAGTGTGGCTGTCATAACAATTTTCTGGGCAGCAGTCATCGGTCATGGTCTACCTTTTATCTGGTCACCTATAAGTCATGCAATTAACCAAGCTGGACTAGGAATAGCAAACTTAGGAATATTTGGAACTTTCTTGTACGGATTCTTGGAAAACTTACTAGTTCCAACAGGGCTGCACCACGTGTTAATCAGCGTATTCAGAACAACTCCAGTTGGTGGTGTACTTCATCTAGGAGGCCAAGTATATGAAGGTACATTGTCAGCGTTCTTCGAAGGGTTTGGAAAAGTTCCTACAGAAGATTTGAGAACTTTCACAAGATTTATGGCTCAGTCTAGAATCCCTGCATTCGTATTCGGTCTTCCAGGTGCAGCACTAGCTATGTACCACGCTACAGCAAAAGAGCGTAGAAAAGTCGTAAAACCACTTCTAATTGCAGGTGCCATTGCAATTTTCACAACAGGAATACAAGAACCGCTAGTATTCTTATTCCTATTCATAGCTCCACCTTTAGCAATATTCCATGCTGCAATGTGCGGTATTGGTGCGATGCTTGTGGATTATTTCGGAGTAGTAATCGGGAACACTCAAGGTGGGATAATAGACTTGCTAGTGTACGGAGTATTAGTTCCAGGTTCTAATTGGTACTACACAGTATTAGTGGGAATGTTCCTGTTCGTAGCTTACTACTTCGTTTTCAAATGGTACTTCAGAAAGCACAACTTAGTTATTGCTGGGGATCTTGACGCTGAAATGGGTGGAGATATAAAAGGTACAGTAAGCTCAGATGAAAAATCTCTTGCAATAATTGAAGGTTTAGGTGGAATGGGAAACATTGAAAGTGCTTATAACTGCATGACAAGGCTGCGTGTTAATATAAAAGACTACAGCAAGCTAGATAAAAAATTACTAATGAGTACCGGAGCGGTAGCTGTAAACAAGGTCAATGAAAAACACGTTCACGTAATTTATGGTACACACGTGGATGTCATAACGACTAACGTAAATAATACTCTAGATTCTCTAAGAGTCTCTGCTGTATAGCAAAATAAAAAACATCATTATAAAATAAGTGATGTAGATAATAATCAGGGGTAAAAAGCCCAATCTTTGCAGATGAATATAGGTTTCTGCAAAGATTGGGAACTCTTGGTTGAAAATGTTTGAAGCTTTAAGCTGAAATTTTTTTCAAAACCCTCTGGTATACACCAGAGGAGTGGCGATAGTTTTCCTAATAATAAAAAATAAACAACTTAAATTTTTAAACATAAAAACTATTAAAAAGGAGAGGGTTGGAATGAAAAAATACAGGGTACACGTTGTCCCACACATGCATTGGGACAGGGAATGGTACTTCACCACCGAAGAATCGAGGATATTGTTGGTGAACAACATGGAGGAGATTCTAGAAAGGTTGGAAAATGACCCAGAATATAGATACTATGTAATGGACGGTCAAACTGCAATTTTAGAAGACTATTTTGCAGTAAAGCCTGAAAATAAAGAGAGAGTAAAAAAAATAGTGCAAGAGGGCAAACTAATAATAGGACCGTGGTACACACAGACAGATTCTATTGTGGTAAACGCTGAGTCTATTACTAGAAACCTTCTTTACGGAATTAAAGACTGTAAAGAGTTTGGGCAGTACATGGGGATTGGATATATACCAGATTCATTTGGTCAAAGTGAACAGATACCTCAAATACTAAATGGATTTGGGATAGATAAGGCTATGTTTTGGCGTGGGTGCTCAGAAAGACACGGAACAAACAAAACAGAGTTCTACTGGGAAAGCTTAGAGGGCAGCCGTGTGTTGAGCCAGATAATGCCTCTAGGTTATGCAATAGGAAAGTATCTTCCAAACGACAAGGAAGGGTTAAAAAGCAGATTAAACAACTATCTAAAAGTTCTTGAGGCGGGAGCCACTGGTGAAGCGTTGATACTTCCTAACGGGCACGACCAGATGCCGCTTCAAAAAGATATATTTGAAGTAATGGACAAGCTAAATGAAATATATCCAGAACACGAGTTCTTCATGAGTAACTTTGAAGCTGTGTATGATGACATATTAAAAAATGAAGACAAACTGGATACAATAAGCGGAGAGTTCATAGACGGAAAGTATATGAGGGTACACAGGTCAATTTCCTCAACTAGAATGGATATAAAAGATATACATGCAAAATTAGAATACAGAATAACCAATGTCCTAGAACCTCTAGCAACACTTGCAAACAGTTTGGGATTTGAATACCAGCATGGACTAATCGAGGATATATGGAAGCTGATTATGAAAAACCATGCGCACGATAGTATAGGGTGCTGTTGCAGTGACAAGGTGCACAGGGAAATACTAGAGCGTTTCTTCCTAGCTGGCGACAAGGTGGAAAACCTAATAAGTTTTTATAAGAGAAAGATAGCTGACCATTCACCAGCAAAAGAGGGTGCGGACAAATTAGTTGTTTACAACCTGCAAGCGAGCAATCAAAGCAAGGTAATAAATGCAGTGGTTAAAATAAGATCTAATGGCTTTAAACTTAGCGATGCTGCTGGAAACGATATTGAATACAAGGTAATTACTAAAAAAGAGATAGACCCAGGATTGATAGACAGACAGATTGTACACTACGGAGTATATGATCCATTTGTAGAGTACGAAATTCAATTTGAACTTAAGGACATTCCTGCCATGGGGTATAAGACCTTATACATAGAGAAATCAAAGTCATTAAATGCTCCAGTAGAACTTGCAGAACTTTCTAAAATTGAAAACGAATACTACGAAATAAATTTTAATAAAAATGGTACTGTTAACATCTTAGACAAAGAATTGGGTAGAACTTATGAAAATGCATTATTAATCGAAGAAGGATCAGATGACGGTGACGAGTATGATTACTCTCCACTAGTACCAGAGCAAGAGATGATCATAACAAATAAGGGAGTAGTAGCAGATATCAAATGTTCAAGTGCGGGCTTAGAAAAAAAGGCTTACATAGAGTATAAATTAAACCTGCCGGTTGATTTAGAAGCAAGAAAGAAAAAAATAATAGATCTATGCAACGACTTCAAAATAGAAATTAGCCTTAAAAAAGGTGTAAAACGTATCGATGTAAAGGTAACCTTTGATAATAGGGTAAAAGATCACAGGATAAGGGTACACATACCTACTCCTTATGCATCAGAATTTTCAGTTGCCGACCAGCAATTTGGATCTATAAACAGGCCTACATATGACAAAGCGTTAGATGTATGGGAAGCTGAAAAATGGAAAGAGATGCCTGTAAATATCTACTCAATGATGAGTTTTGTGGGATTAAATAACAAAAAAGAGGGCTTGGCAGTGTTGACAAATGGTTTAAGGGAGTACGAGATCATAGGGGAAAACTACGATACGATTGCACTTACTTTGATGAGAGGTATTGGGGTTTTAGGTAAAGAGGAGCTTTACTACAGACCAGGTAGACCTTCTGGAATAAAGTTGCCTACACCTGATTCTCAAATGTTAGGAGTTCAAAGTTACGAGTTTGCTATATACACTCATAAAGGGGAAACTATAGACGGAGGAACATTTGAAGCGGCAAAAGACTACACAACTGGATACGACGTATACAACAAGATACCTTATGATGCAATGAAACTTAACCTAGAAGATGTTTCACTGCCAGCAGAATACAGCCTGTTCAAAAGTGAAGCTAAAGATGCAGTCTTGAGTGTCGTTAAAAAATCTGAAAACGACGAGTACTTAGTTGTAAGAATCTTCAACCCTTACAGGGATAGAAAAATAAGCGAGACACTGACATTTAATTTTGATGTAAACAAAGCGGCTTTGTCTAATCTTAATGAAGAGGTAATTGAAGAACTGAAAATCGAATCAAACAAGATTGTCATAGAGGATATAAAACCGTGTGAAGCAAAAACAGTTTTAGTGGCACTGTAAAAATTTTTAGGGAGGAAATTATGGGAGTATTTGATTTTTTAAAGAAAAAAACAGCAAAAGATGATTGGTTTGAGATATATTCACCACTAAACGGCAGGATAATAGACATTTCTGAAGTGCCAGACGAAGCCTTTGCAGGGAGACTAATAGGCGACGGATGTGCAATCGATCCTGCTGAGGGTTCCATTTGTTCGCCAGTGGATGCTGAAATAGATATTTTTGATACAAAACATGCAGTTAGTTTTGAGCTGGAAAACGGCCTTGAGATGATAATCCATTTTGGGATGGACACTGTACAGCTAAATGGTAAGGGGTTTGAAGAAAGAACAGAATCAGGAGCCAAGGTAAAGATAGGAGACGAACTGGTGAAATATAACCTGGACTACATAGCAAAAAATGCTAGGTCCACTAAGACCCCGGTAATTATAAATAATATGGATGAAGTAGAAGAACTCCAAGTTGTAGGCCAAGGGGACGTAAAAGTAGGCGATCTAATAATGAAAGTAAAGCTGAAAAAATAGTGAAAATTTTAAGAAGATAACAGTTTATAGATACGAGTATTATTTAAATATTTCTTGTATCTATATATTTTTTAGAGCCAAACCTGGTATATACCAATGGGGGGGGGTATTCTAGGAATTTGAAGATTTATAATGTGCACTAGAAAATCACTGAAATTGATATTAGGTAATATTATTAGGAGGGGGAAATATGTATCCTTTAAAATTTAAAAAGCATTTTGTAGAAAAAATATGGGGCGGGAAATCTTTTTTTGAAGTGCTAAATATGGAACTCCCAGCAGATGAAAAATATGGCGAGTCTTGGGAGGTGAGTTCACACAAAAATGGCATGTCATTTGTGGAAAATTGCAAATACAAAGGAAAAAGCCTCCAGGATCTCGTAGATACATATAAAGAAGAGATTCTTGGAAAAGAGGTTCAAGAAAGATTTCAAGGAAAGTTTCCACTTTTGATTAAATACCTTGATGTGAACGACAGGCTTTCTGTTCAGGTTCACCCAGATGATAGATATGCTTTAGAAGTAGAAGGGGAGTTTGGAAAATCAGAATCTTGGTACATTATAGAAGCTAGTCCTGATGCAAAGTTGATAATGGGATTAAAAGAGGATATGAATAAAGAGGAGTTTTTGAAAAAATCAAGGTCTGGAGATTTTAGCAATATGTTTAACGTTGTCTCTGTAAAAAAAGGCGACTTTATAAACGTTAAGCCGGGACTGGTACATGCAAGTCTAGAGGGTTCTGTGCTTATATGCGAAACTCAGCAAAACTCAGATACCACATATAGGATATACGATTTTGACAGGATAGTAGATGGAAAGCCCAGAGATTTGCACTTAGAAAAGGCGGCAGAAGTCATAGATTTTGAACAAAAGCCAGAAATATCTAGTGATACGAGCAGAAAGTCTATTAGACTAAAGGGAGCGGAAAAACAGGAGCTTGTCAGGGGAGAGTATTTTAACATAGACAAGATTTTAGTTCAAGGAGATTTTAGAGATGAAATAAATGCTAACTTTAAAGTTTATTCAATTATAGATGGCGAAGGGGAAATAGTATATCAAGGAGAAAAATACCCAGCTAAAAAGGGTGACACGTATTTTATACCTGCTAATCTAGATGTGATGGTAACAGGAAATATGGAAATACTAAAATCTTATTTGTAGTGAATAGAGGGAGGTATTATGAAGGTAGTAATCGCAATAGATTCTTTTAAGGGAAGCCTCAGTTCAGAAGAGCTTTCACTAGCAATTGAGAATGGGATAAGAAAGGTATACAGCAGCGCAGAAGTCGACAAGGTCCCAATAGCAGACGGAGGAGAGGGGACTGTTGAAGCCCTTGTAAAAGGTAGCGGTGGAAGTATAATAGAAAAAGAGGTCTGTGGACCTCTTGTATCCCCAGTAAAAGCTAGATATGGAATATTGGGCGACAATAAAACTGCAGTGATCGAAATGGCGGCTGCATCTGGCCTTCCTCTAGTGCCAAAAGATAAAAAGAACCCAATGAAAGCAACAACTTATGGCACAGGAGAGCTAATAAAGGACGCGATAAAAATGGGATGCCGCAAATTCATAGTCGGTATAGGTGGAAGCGCTACAAATGATGCCGGGATGGGAATGCTGCAAGCCCTTGGTTTCAAATTTTTAGACAAAGATGGAAATGAACTAGGATATGGTGGGGAGCAATTAGACAAAGTGGTAAGTTTAGACAGTGCTAATGTTTTGCCTGAATTAGAAGAGTGTAATTTCCTGGTTGCCTGTGATGTGGATAACCCTCTCTATGGAAAAAATGGAGCTGCCCATGTGTACGCCAGGCAAAAGGGTGCAACTGATAGTATGGTGCTTGATTTAGACAAAAAACTTGAATTCTTTGGAGACTTTATCAAAGAAAATTTAGGTAAAGATATAAGCAAGGTACCCGGAACAGGAGCTGCAGGAGGGCTTGGAGGAGGTTTTATTGCATTTTTAAATGCCGAGTTAAAACCTGGTGTAGATATTATATTACAAGCGGTAAAGCTCGAGGAGAGAATAAAAGGTGCAGACTTTGTAATTACCGGTGAAGGTAGGATAGATTCTCAGTCTGTAATGGGGAAGGCGCCTACTGGAGTTTCGAAGATATGCGCTAAAAATGCTATACCTGTAATAGCTTTAGCTGGATGTGTGGCGGACGATGCAGGGGCTACACATGATTACGGCATATCCGCTCTTTTTTCCACAATAAATTACCCAATTGATCTTGAAAAAGCAATGGAGAAAAAACTTGCTTCTAGTTTTGTAGAAAGAAATAGCGAAGAGATATTTAGGCTTATAAAAGTGTGTGAGAAAAAGTATTCAAAATAAGAAACGACGATAAACTATTAAATTAACATGGAGGAAGAAAATGGATTTAAAAGCTCTAACAAATTCAAACTTGATAGTTATAGATGCCGACTATAGGTCAAAAAAAGAAACCATCCAAAAACTTGTTTCAAAACTATACCAAGAGGGGAAAATAAGCTCTGAAAAGAAGTTTTTCGAGGATGTATTGAAGAGGGAGGCAATAGGAGAGACAGGAATTGGAATGGGGCTTGCCGTACCGCATGCAAAATCATCGACAGTAAAAGAGCCTGCCTTTGCAGTTGCATTAATGAAAAATCCGTTAAGCGACTGGGAGAGCATTGAAGAAGACGATAAGGTTAAGTTGGCAATATTAATTGCAATACCTGAAGCTGAAGGGGGAAGCACGCACATAGACCTGCTTACAAAATTGACAGGAAGGCTTGCAGATGAAGACCTTATTGAAGAACTGCTAAAGTGCAAAAGTTCAGAAGAATTTATCAAAAAACTTTCAGAGGAAGAAAAAGAGGAGAAGGCTGAAACTGCAGCCAAGCCAGGTGCAAAAACTATTGTCTGCGTAACAGCATGCCCTGCAGGTGTTGCCCACACATATATGGCGGCCCAAGCACTTGAGAGAGCTGGTAAAAAATTAGGTGTAAATGTAAAAGTTGAGAAGCAGGGAGCCAAGGGGATAGAGGATAGAATTTCTGATAGGGATATAGAAAATGCAGATGCTGCTATCTTTGCGGTAGAGGTAGCCGTAAAAGAGGAAGAGAGATTTGAAGGACTGCCTCTCATAGAGGTTCCTGTTGCCGAACCGTTGAGAAAAGCTGAAGAGCTTATAAAAGAAGCACTTGAGCTGGCTAAGGAGGCTCCTAAAGAAAAGGCCGCTAGAAAAACAGTAAAAAGGGAAGGGGCTAGAAAAATGACCTTCAAAGAGGAAGGTAAAAGAGCTCTGCTTACAGGAATTTCACACATAGTTCCCCTGATTGTTGCAGGAGGAACGGTGCTTGCAGTAGCAGTTTTGATAGCACAATTTTTCGGATTACAGGATGTGTATGGTACTGAAAATTCTTGGCTGTGGCTTTACAGAAAACTAGGAGGCGGAATGCTAGGGACTCTGATGGTTCCGGTACTGTCTGCTTACATATCATTTTCACTAGCTGATAAACCAGGATTAGGGCCAGGATTTGCAGCTGGTATAGCAGCAAACTTAATTAATGGTGGTTTCTTAGGCGGAATGGCTGGAGGATTTATAGCTGGTTATACAATGAAATGGATCAAGGCAAACGTAAAAGGGTCTAAGTCTTTAAGTGGTTTCTTCACATTTTATCTTTATCCGGTATTAGGAACTCTTATTGCAGGTTCATTGATGTTGTTTGTAATTGGGAAACCAGTGGCAGCGCTAAATATTGGAATGACTAATTGGCTTAATGAAATGTCTGGAGGAAATGCGGTTATTTTAGGAGCTATACTAGGGGCAATGGTATCGTTTGACTTAGGAGGACCTGTAAACAAGGCAGGATATGCTTTCTGTATAGGTGCTATGGCAAATGGGAACTACATGCCTTATGCAGCGTTTGCATCCGTAAAAATGGTTTCAGCATTTACAGCTACAATATCGACCATGCTTTTCCCAAAATATTATCTTGAAGAGGAGATTGAGGCAGGTAAGTCAACTTGGATACTAGGTTTAGCCGGGATAACAGAGGGGGCTATACCTATGATGATAGAGGACCCGTTTAGAGTAATTCCATCTTTTGTTGCAGGCTCAGCTGTAACAGGGGCAATAGTAGCCTTTTTTAAGCTAGGCTTAAATGTTCCTGGGGCGGGGATTGTTTCCATGCTTGTTCTGGAGCCACACGGCTCTCTATCTAAACTGTCAATGGCCGGGATATGGTTTGGGGCTGCAATTCTAGGGACCCTTATTTCAACAGTACTTCTTACTACTTTAAAAAGAGCTAAATATAAAGATGAGAATAAAAAAATGAAACTTGAAATAGAGAAAAGGTTAGAGAAGGCACTATAGA
Organism: uncultured Ilyobacter sp.; assembly: GCA_963675185.2. Taxonomy (GTDB): domain Bacteria; phylum Fusobacteriota; class Fusobacteriia; order Fusobacteriales; family Fusobacteriaceae; genus Ilyobacter_A. The sequence goes on along the minus strand of CAXXOH010000002.1, from coordinate 459,940 downwards.
AACTAAATAGAAGATAAACCTTATACATAGGGGGGGCGAAGTTTGCCCTCTCTACATTTTTTAACATAGGAACAACTAATAAGCTTATATTGAATAAAGTGAAAAAATAGAGAAATAATAATTTAACTCAAATTATTATTTGAAATTATGAATAAATGACAGTTTAGGCTAATTTATAATAAAAATTATACAAAATATTTCAAACTAAAAATCAGATATCAAGAGGTAGAATAAGAATTATTTAGGGTGAAATCTTTGTATTAATCTAGAGGGAGGGTTATTATGGAAAACAGATGTGAAGACATTGTAAGAGAACTAGAAGATTTTCAAAATGAAAAAGAGAAACTAAGGGAAGTAATTGGGAGAATAGGCGGGAAAAACAAAACAAAATTAGATAGATTGTTAAATATTATATTTTTAATGTGTGTCATTCTTATCTTTGTTTTAGGGGCTATCTTGCATAAAATATCTATGACTTTATCACTTGAGATAGGCGTTTTGTTAGTCTCGTTGAAAATTGCTTGGATGATACATGAGCAGCAAAAAACAAACCACTTTCAGTTCTGGATGCTGAACTCCTTGGAATTTAGAATAAATGAAATTTCTAAAAAGATGAAAACTCAGGAAATTACAAAATAGTTTTATATTTATGCTTTTAGTTTTAGAAGGATTCTATATCAAATAAAGAATAATGAAGTGCCTGGAGGAGTTAAAATGGATTTGAAGTCTCTGACGAGTTCAAACTTAATAGTTATTGATGCCGATAAATTCTTGGCTGTGGTTTTACAGAAAACTAGGAGGCGGAATGCTAGGGACTCTGATGGTTCCGGTACTCTCTGCTTATACAGCCTTTTCACTAGCTGATAAACCAGGATTAATGCCAGGATTTGCAGCTGGTATAGGAGCAAACTTAATTAATGGTGGTTTTTTAGGCGGAATGGCTGGAGGATTTATAGCTGGTTATACAACGATATGGTCAAAGCTAATATAAAAGGTCCTAAATCTTTAAGCGCTTTCTTTACATTCTACACTCTTTACCCAGTATTGGGAACATTCATTGCAGGTTCATTGATGTTGTTTCTAGTGGGAAGACCAGTGGTGGCATTAAACATTGCAACGACTAATTGGCTGAATGAACTGTGTGGAAGGAATGCAGTTATTTTAGGAGCCATACTAGGGGCAATGGTATCGTTTGATTTTGGAGGACCTGTAAATAAAGCTGGGTATGCATTTTGTATAGGATCTATGGCAAATGGGAACTACATGCCTTATGCGGCGTTTGCATCCGTAAAAATGGTTTCAGCATTTACAGCTACAGCATCGACCATGCTTTTCCCAAAATATTATCTCGAGGAGGAAATTGAGGTGGGTAAATCAACTTGGATATTAGGTTTAGCCGGGATAACAGAGGGAGCTATACCTATGATGATAGAGGATCCGTTTAGAGTAATCCCATCTTTTGTTGCAGGATCAGCTGTGACAGGGGCAATAGTGGCATTTTTCAAACTAGGCTTAAATGTTCCTGGGGCAGGAATTGTTTCCATGCTTGTTTTGGAGCCGCATATTGCAGGGATCTGGCTTGGTGCGGCAATTATAGAAACAATTATATCAACAGTAGTTCTTACTATGTTAAAAAGGGCTAAATATAGAGATGAGAATAAAAAAATGCAGTTTGAAATAGAGAAAAGATTAGAAAAGGCACTATAAAAACTAAATAGTAAATAAAATTTTCATTAGATTTAAAGTAAAGGAATCTCAGCTTTTTAATGTATATTTTTATAAAAGAGTAAATTTTGATACAGGAAAAGAGGGTAAGGAATGAATACTATTTTAAAATTTTTTATTATTTTAATGATAGCAATTACCTCTACCGCATGTGATAAGCAAAAAGTTGATGAAGAAAAGCTTCTGGAAAAAGAAAAAGTAAAATTGATTTACGCAGCGGAAGCTGAAGATACTCTAACTATAAGAAAAATAGTAGATGAGTTTAATGAAAGTCATCCTGATATTGAAGTTGAGTTTTTAGAAATAACAGGAGATACCGGAGAAAGACATGATAAGCTTATAACTTTATTTTCTATGAACAGTTCGGAATATGATGTTTTTGATGCAGATGTTGTATGGGTCGCGGAGTTTGCTAACGGGAGATATGTCTTGCCTTTAAATGAGTATATAAAGAAGGATAAAATTGATTTGGACAATTACATGAAAATAGCGATAAATTCTGTTACATATAATGAAGAAATATGGGGAATGCCCAGATACATAACTAATGGGATGTTGTTTTATAGAAAGGATATAATAGTCACTCCTCCAAAAACATGGGATGAATTAATTAAAATGGCTGAGCAATACAAAGGGGAAAAAGGTACTAAGTATGGCTTTGTTTTTCAAGGCAAACCGTATGAAGGTTTAGTAACTAATGTATTAGAGTATATATATGCTTATGGTGGTGGGGTTTTAGATGCCCATGGAAATGTAATAATCAATAGTCCTCAGTCAAAAGAAGGCTTAAATAAATTTATTGAAATAGTTAAATCTGACTATGTGCCAAAAGATATTGATATATATAGAGAAGGAGAGTCGGCTGATGTTTTTTTAAATGGAGGAGCTATATTTTTGAGACATTGGCCATATGTATGGCAATTAAAAAATAACTATAGAATAAGTGAAAAGATAGGCATAGCGCCTTTGCCAAAAGGGAGTATAAAAGCTGCCTCTACTTATGGAGGGTGGGTAAGCATGGTCAATAAAAATACAAGGCATCCAGAGGAAGCTTGGGAATTTTTAAAATTTCTTACAGGACCAGAAGGGCAAAAAATTCACGCTATGTATGCGGCTTTGTTCCCTACTTATCTCCCTTTACAAAGCAGTAGAGAAATATTAAATAAAAATCCACATTTTGATGACCCTGCTTTTTTAGAATCTTTAAAAACAACAGTTTTAAGACCCGCATCTCCTGTTTATCTTCAACTTTCAGATATTATACAGCTGGAAGTATCTAAAGTAATGCAAGGGGAGCAGAGTGTAGATAAGGCACTAGAAGTAATGGAGAGAAAAATTAAATCTATCAATAAAGATATTAATAGTGTAAATAAATAACTATAACGTTCTATAGAATTATAAAATAAATTTTTGAAAGGAAGTAAGGTCATGAAAATAAAACCCCTTTCTTTAAAAACTAGAGTATTAATATACCCTGCAATATTTATTTTGGTACCATCAATTTTTATAGGCTATTTTTCTATTGTTGTAACTAGAAATATGGTAGTTAATAAGGTAACCAAATTAAATACTCAACTTTTATCACAGCTCCAGTATGATATCGATCGTGAATTAGCTTCTGTAGAAAGAGGAGTGTCATCTTTACTTACGAACAGAAAAATTCAAGAAATAATGTATACAGATTATAGTAAAAACCCTAATGGTAAATCAGAAGGTTATTTTTTTATAACTGATAACTTAAAAAATATAGTGAATTCTAGGCAGGATATAGTTGATGCAATTGGGATATATGGATACAATACTGAAAACATTGTTATTCTTGGCGGAATATATTATGATAGCGCTTTTATAGATAGCGAATGGTTTATGAAAACCATTGAAAACAGGGGGAGGTTTAGTTATGAGGCCCCATCATTTGAAGATAAACCATATCTAAGGAAAGAATGGCCTTTTATTCCAGCTAGTAGAGTTTTTATAGATCCAGCAACAAATAGAGTTACAATGGCTGTTAGAGTGTTTTTTAGAGTGGAAACACTCACAAAGCTTATCCAAAATGCTCTCTACGGTAAAAATTCAGAAGTTGCAATAGTGGATTCTAAATCTAGGGTTATTGCGTTGGCAAAAGAAAGTGTGGATGAAACTGGAGAAAAAAGGATTAATTCAATAAAAGATTTAGAAAATTTAAAACTTTTAAATAAAGAGGTTTTGGGTGTAATAGCTTCGAAGGTAAAGGAGAAAAAAGAAAATAATGCTACAAGTATAAATGGTTATATGACAATAAAAATTGATGGAGAGAAAAAATTAATTTCCTATGCAGCATCTGATGTTAATGATTGGATAACTATGTCAGTGATACCACTTGGTAATCTTTTAGCAGAAGTCATGCAAATTATTCAAGTTATAGTAATAGTAGCTACAGTGTCTGCAGTGACAGGGATTAGCTTATCCGGTTTATTTTTTTACAAGATTGCAACGAAACCAATAAACAAGATTATAAAATATGTAAAGCAGCTAGAAATAGGGGATTTTACTGAAGATATAACTATGGACAGAAAAGATGAATTAAAAGTTGTAGGAGATGCATTAAATAACACTGTGGATAGATTGAGAGGAGTATTAAAAGAGATGGATAATGGTAGAGAGATTATACTTAAGTCATCTCAAGACATAAGCAGAGAAAGTGAAACGGTGGCACAAAATTCAATTTCAGAAGCAACCTCTATAGAGGAAACCTCCTCTACAGTAAAAGAAATAAGCTCTCTAGTAATAGCTACTTTAGAAAAAACCAAGGAAGCTAATGAACTTACTCAAAATACCGTTGAAAATGTAAAAATTACAGGAGGGCATTCTGTAAATTTAAAAAATTCAATGGATGCGATAACCAAAAGTTCAAATAACATCAAAAAAATAATAAGTGTAATAGATGAGATAGCTTTCCAGACAAATTTGTTGGCAATAAATGCTAGTGTAGAGGCTGCAAGGGCTGGAGAAGCTGGGAGAGGATTTTCTGTAGTTGCTTATGAAATAAGAAATTTGGCCTTAAAAAGTAGGGAGGCTGCAACGAGTATAAAAGAGTTGATAGAGGAAAGCGAGGTATGTGTATTAGAGGGAGGAGATTACGTTGAAGATACTTTAAACAGCATTGATAGAATAGTAGAAGAAGTAAATAAAGTAGCACAAATTATATCCAATATAGCTGAGTCTGCAGATGAACAAGAAAAAGGGATTAATCAAGTACATAAACTTATCAGTGATCTTGATAATATATCTCAAAAAAATTCTGAAATGGCACAAAAAAACTTTGCAATTGCAGATTCATTAAAAAAAGAAGCAAATGCTTTTTCGAAAATTTTCAATTTTTTTAAATTCTAAATTTTTGATATATATAAACAGTGTTTGTCATCATATAGTTTATTCTAATATATTGTATCAGGATTTAATATACTTAAAGATTGTTCTAATTGCAATCTTAAAATCATAAAAAAAATAGTATATTTTATGTATTATTTTCAGATTGTAGATAAGTGACTGCCAAATAGAAATATTTGATGGTCACTTTCTCTCATTTTCATAAAAATATATAAAATTATTTTTTGTTTAATAATTAAAAAATTAAAATTTAAACTTAAAATCCAAATTTTTTCAACTATTTTGGTTATTTTTATCAATTATTCCTCCTTGGAAAAAAGAGAATATAAAAAATAAATTTTATATTCTCTATTTAACGCGTATATTTAATAAGTTTACTCGACTTGTGCAAATTTTTAAATCTAAATTGTTCAATATCTAATTTTTGGCGAATTCAAACTGAGAACCCTAAATAATCAAGGACTTTTTCCTCTGAATGGGTCTCTTCGTGTAATTCAATAATTAATTTTACCAATTTTGTGTTGCTGATTTTTATGAAATACTTTATTGTATCACCTAATGTATCTAATTTTAATTTGGCTTTAAATTTAATATTACATAAGAACACATAAGCTGTATATACTAACCGCCAAAATCTTTTGATACCTTTAAGAGACCTCATTTCACAGTGATCCAATCCAAGATTTTCTTTTTGGTTCCTGTAGTTTGTCTCTATCTCCCAACGGTTTCCATAGTAAGAAATGATTTCTTTATCTGAAAGGGAAACATCTGTTGATATTATGTGTTTAGGTGATTTTTCTGGATTGAACTCATCTATCCAGCTAAGCACAACTACACAATTTTCTATACCCTTTATAGGTCCTTCATACCTGTAAGTATAGAATCTGCGACCATTAACCTTGAAAGTTTTTAGATGTTTGGGGTTTATCTGCGCTCTGAAATCAGATAGTTTTATACGGATTCCTTGTGAATAAATAATTCTATTAGATCTTAGAGCTCCTATTACTTGATACCCTTTTGATTGGAGTTGATTTATGAATTTGTCTGAAATATACCAAGAATCCGCCAATACATACGTTGGTTTTTCTAATTGTAGTGTATTGTCTTCAAGAAGAGATATGGCTATTTCGTGCTTAGTTTTGAACATGTTTTGTTCGCCATCGCATAATTCTTCTTTCAGATAAACATCAAAATCAAGCGGATAAGAAATACCGCCATTTTTAATGAAGGCACTTACAATACAGTGAGCCCACTCGCTTTTTTGGGTTACATGTGAGCGAATAAATCCCATACCTTCAATTTTTTTAGAGTTTGAAGATTTTGTAATAAGAGTGTCATCTATAGAGATGAAAATTGGTTCTGAATTTTTATGTGTTTCCGATTTTATGACATCATATACAAAATTTTTCAAAGAGTTTCTGAGTTTTTCTTCATCCCAAGGTGAGTTATTGAGGAAACGAGTTGTACAGCTCCTGTTCTTAGAATTAAGAGTAAATCTATTTAAATTTGAAATATTCTTTTTTCCTTGTACGCCGATGATACCAGAAACTATACTGTTCATATGTTGAATTTGAGGCTTTGAAAAATTAAGATCAAGAGCCATATTGAAGTTTACAATTTCATTTAAATTAGGTATAATAAGCATCGTAGATCGAATCTCCTTCGGTATGTTTTGTGTGGTGCTTAATTATACCTGTATATTGAGATTTGATCTACTTTTTATTTTTTGCACAAGTCTAGTAAGTTTATAAAATTTAATATAATTAATATTTAATTAAGAGTACTGTATTACAGATAATGTTCTTTATAATTTGGAAGGCTTTAAAATTAAATAAATTAAAAGTTAAAAAAAATATTGAATAAAATAGGCTATTAACAGTGTAAATTGATATATAAATTTACTAGATGTAAAAAAATGGAGCAATGATATTGGAAAAAAACAAAATTAATGTTAAAATTAGAATTAATAAAGATAAAAAATAAGTATATAAAGAGTTATTGATTCAATATTTGGAAAAGAAATAGAAACCAAAGAAGATTATAAAAAACATATAATTAAGACTATTTGTAAAGAAAATAGTTTTTACCAAAAAAGTGAATTAGAGATCACTTTTAAATTCTAATTTTTAAGAAACGCAGTCTAACCTGCAATCAGTATTAAAAATCTGATTGTGGGCTGAACCAAGAAATAGTAAGGGGTGGATTTGTTTGGACAAAAAATTATTCATAGATAGGTTATTGGAAGAATCAAAAAAAATGGGGATAGAAGAGGTTGAAGTTTATTACGCCTCAGGGGAAAGTTTTTCTGTAAAGGTGTTTGAAGGTGAGATAAGCGACTACAAGCTATCCGAATCAGCGGGGATATCTTTAAGGGGCATATATAATGGTAAAATGGGATATTCATATACCGAGATTTTCGATGAGATGTCCATAGAGCTCTTGACGCATGAAGTTATAGAGAGTGCTGAGATAATAGACAGTTCAGATGAAGAGTTCATATTCAAGGGTTCGGAATCATACAAGGAGCTTAAATTATACAATGAGGCCTATAATGTAGTAGGTGTTGATGAAAAAATAGAATTTGTTAAAAATCTTGAAAAGACCTGCTTAAATCTGGATCCAAGAGTTGAAAAGGTAAACTACTGTATATTCGGTGATGGAAAAGGAGAGCGTATTATAAAAAACAGCAAAGGCTTAAATCTTTCGCAAAAGGTTAACTCTGCATATGCATATGTATCTGTTGTAGTGGAACAAAATGGTGACCGTAAGACTGGGTCGGCATACAAGATATCAAATGATTTCTCTGAATTCAGCGTAGAGGGCCTAGCTGAAGAAGCGGTAAAAGAAGGCATCTCAATGCTTGGAGCCAAGCCGATACCGTCTGGTGAATACGGCATAGTTATAAAGAATAGAACATTTGCAAGCTTGGTACAAGCATACGCCGGGCTCTTTTCAGCAGAAAATGTTCAAAAAGGTATGTCTAGACTAAAAGGTAAACTTGGAAATGTAGTTGCTTCTAATAAATTTACCTTAGTAGATGACCCATTTTTAAAAAATGGGGCTGCGTCTAGAAGTTTTGATGACGAAGGTGTCGCAACGGAGTACCGTAAAATAATAGAGAACGGAGTGCTAAACACTTATCTTTACAACCTGAAAACTGCAAAAAAAGATGGTGTGAGAACAACTGGAAACGCCTCAAAAGCTTCCTACAAAGGCACCATAGGGATATCACCTAGCAATTTTTATGTGGAAAAGGGAACTTTTTCATTTGATTCTCTAATCGAAAAGCTTTCGGAAGGAGTATACATAACAGAGTTAGACGGGCTGCATGCTGGAATAAATGGAATATCTGGGGATTTTTCATTATCTGCCAGAGGGTATTATGTAAAGGACGGTAAAATAGAAAGACCCGTAAACCAGATAACAGTAGCGGGGAACTACTTTGACCTGCTTATGGATATAGACGAGGTAGGAGATGATCAGGAGTTCACTATGTCTTCGGTGGGGTCTCCTTCTGTATTATTAAAAAAATTAAGCGTATCCGGTGATTAACTCTGAGATACAGATAGCGATAAGATTTGGACATAAAATTTAAACTGTTTTCCTTAGACGGGTGTCAAACTCCCGTCTAATTTTATTTTATAGATTTGCTATTCTATAAATATCTTGGAGTATAAAGCTGCTACTTGAATGGCAGACTTGTTCTAGATTAGAAGATAATGATAAAAAAAAGCGTGTAAATTAATTATCACTAAGAGTATGTGATCTGAAAATAATTGTGAAAGGAGCTGTTTATGAAAAAATTTAATATCGGTGTATTGGGGATAGGGGATATAAGCGACGTCTACCTTAATAATTTAAAAAAGTACGATATAGTTAATGTTGTAGCCTGTGCAAGTAGAGGGATTGAAAGAGCAAAAAAAAAAGCCCTTCAGCACAATATCCCAAAAGCATATGCAAGTTCTGAGGAGCTCATAGCAGACCCTGAAATAGACATTATTCTTAAATCTAACAATCCCGGCGGCGCATGCAGAATAAATATAGCTGCACTGAAAGCCGGAAAGCATGTTTATACTGAAAAGCCATTAGCAGCAACTCTTGAAGAAGGCAAGATAATTATGGCGTTAGCAAAAGAAAAGGGGCTTTACGTTGGCAGTGCCCCGGATGCATTTTTAGGAGGCTGCCTTCAAACATGCAGAAAGTTAATAGACGACGGTGTTATCGGTGATGTTATAGGCGTTAGTGCCTTTGTTGTAAGTCATGGGCATGAATGGTTTCATCCAAATCCAGATTATTTTTATAAAAAAGGCGCAGGACCAATAATAGATATCGGGCCGTATTACATATCGGCAATCCTTTCTTTGATAGGGCCTATAAAGACGGTTTCCGCCATGTCCAATAAGAAGCTTTGACATAAGAACTATCGAGAGTGAGCCTTGTAAAGGCAAAACATTTGATGTTGAAGTGGATACACATATAACGGCAAACATGGAATTCGCCAACGGCGCCATCGGGACTATAATCGCTAGTTTTGATGTTTGGGATTCAGAACTCCCTAGGTTAGAAATATACGGCACAAAAGGGAGTATCTGCATAGATTATATAGATCCTGTTGACAGGCCAAATCATTTTGGAGGTAAGGTACTTTTAAGAACCAGAGAAAATTATAGGTGGACATCACTACCTAGCAAAAAACCGTATAGCGATTGGATTGAGGTTCCTGTAAAGCATCAGTTTAACTCTATCAGTCATCAAGAAAAATAGGTTGTGGATATGGATTACGCCATAAGAGATCAAAGAGACGAGCGTGCAAGCGGTCAAATGGCTCTTCACTCATTAGAAGTTATGGAGGGAATATTAAAATCTGCAAAAGAAAAGAGTTACTGCGACATAAAGAGTACCTTTAACCGCCCTAAGCTTTTACCTGTAGACTTCCATAAAAGTGAGTAAGCCACATGAAAAATCAAAATAGAAACACAGGTTAATCTTTTAATTGTTTTTCCCTCTTTTGTATTACAAAACGGATCTTCTTATAATTTTAATTAGAAGCCATTTCTCAATAAAACTTTTCCATTTGAATATAAACTTTAAAAATATTATAATAGATTATGAGATAGGAAATAAAAAATAGGAGAATTTTATGCAAATTCAATTATCAAAAGAGGAGAAACGCAAGCTTATTAATGAAATTCAAATTTTTTTTTATAAAGAAAGAGAAGAGGATATCGGTATTATTGCAGCAGAAATCATTTTGGAATTTATGATAGAAAATATCGGGAAATATGCTTACAACAAAGCTTTAGACGATGCAAAAGGGTGGTTTCAACAAAGAATAGAAGATCTGGACATTGATTATTCTCTAATGTATAAATAATTATAAGCTTTTATGCATATTTTTACTGGAATTTTAGATAAAGATCCCCGCGAAATTTCGCGGGGATCTTTATCTAAACATATCTTTTATTTTTTGTGAGTAGGTACCATCCTCGTTATGCGTGTAGAGAGGAGGCAGTACTTTTAAGCTAGGGTTAGCATTTTTTACTCCCTCTATAAGTAAAACTTTAGCCGGCTTATCCAGTTTTGAGTGGCAAAATTGCACCCTTTTCGGTTCCAAACAATGTTTTTTCATCAGCTCGATTATATCAACCAATCTGTCGGGCCTGTGTACCATTGCGAAGTAACCCCTGAACTTTAAAAGTTTAGATGCCACCTCGATTATATCTTCTAAGGTTACAGACACTTCGTGCCTTGCAAGTGTCAGCTGGTCTAGGTCGTTTAGCTGCGAGGTATCCCCTGTGAATTTGAAAAATGGGGGGTTGCTCACAACAGCATCCTGGCTATGGGGTTTGATAAACTTATCAAAATCCTTCATGTCACCCTCTATTATCTCTATTCTGTCTTCTAAGTTGTTTATACTCATATTTCTCCTGGCAAGGTCTGAAGAGATTGGCTGAATTTCTATCCCCTTTATTTTCGCATTGGTTCTTTTAGAGAGAAGTAACGGTATCGCGCCGTTACCTGTGCCGAGATCTACAATGGATTTGGTAGTCTTATTTATAGTAAGGAAGTGCGCCAAGAGGACTGAATCGATGGAAAAATTAAAGTAATCAATCCTCTGTATTATTTTCATGCCATCAATATCCAAAAAGTCTATCAAAACCTCATTTTCATGCATCAACATCTTTACCACCCATAATATTTTAATTTAGTTTATATGAAAGTACTATTAGTACAGTTTCTATAGCGAGTTGCTTTAATTGCTGAGAACCACATTGATATTTTATATTTAAACCGAGTTATCTCTGCAATAAATATTCATCTTATTGATTTTTAGTTTTTTGAATTCAGGTAAATCAAATAAAAAAATTCCAAAATAGCCTGTTTATTATATCAGAAATTATGCTTATTTAAAAGAAAAATCAGGACCGGTTTCATAGCCGGCCCAGACTATTTAGCTTTTTGTGATTTTTTCATAGTTTGCTTTTTCAGCAACTTGTATTATGTCAGCCAAGAACTCTTCTTTTTCCATGCTGTTCATGTCTGTCCAAGCGTGGTCTATTAATTCTCCTATAAGTTTTAGTACAAATTTAGTACGGTTTTCTTTTTGTACTTCAGGCACCATTTTTTCTATGCATATAGACATTTTGTCCGCTATCATTTCTTCGAGCATTTCATTCATTATAGGAGTGTATCCTTTTTCGCAGGAGTCTTTCATTTTGTGCATCATGTCCATGGCGTTTGTCATTTCATTCATAATACCGTCTATGTCGTTGCATCTTAACATCATGCTCACCAAGCCTCATAAAAACACGTTAAAATCATCCACACCCTTACACATAAATAATACTATAGTAAAATTAAAATAACATGAATTCTATCAAATAAAATAAAAGGAATACGAATAATTTTTAGTATGTTTTAACTAATAGTGCAAAAAGGGGGTCTAATAATGAAGATAGAAAAAAATAAAGTTGTTCTTTTGGATTTTGAGCTTACAGACGGGGATGGTATCGTGCTTGAGAATACAGATACATCAGGTGAGCTTCCCTATATTCATGGACTGGGCAACCTTTTACCTGTCCTAGAGAAATCCCTGGAAGGGAAGGAAGTGGGCCAAGATATAGAGGTTACAGTCTCAAAAGAGGACGGTTATGGTGAATACGACGAGGAGAATGTATTCTATATTTCAAAAGATAATTTTGACCAATTTGATGATATTTACGAGGGTCTGGAATTTAATGCTCAGACAGATGACGGACCGCTCTTATGCACCATAAAATCAATAGAAGACGATCAGGTGCTAATAGATGCCAATCACCCATATGCCGGGAAAACCCTAAATTTTAAATTTAGGGTTTTGAGCATAAGGGATGCCACTGAAGAAGAGTTAGAACATGGACATGTCCATATGGACATCCCGTTTTGATAATACTTAAAAAGGGTAATAGTTAGCATACTATTATCTTTTTAATTTTCACCAGGAGGGGTTTACTTTGGAAACAAAAAATGCTTATTTAAAGGAACTAAAAGAACTAGAAAAGACAGTCAAAGATATGGAGTGCCAAAAAAAAGGTATTAAAAAGCTGAAGTCCTCTAAAAAAGTCATAGCTTCAGCCCTTTTTGACAAGCTGCTTGTTACTGCTAAAAGCTACTTGAAGCTGCTTCCTTTCAGCTCTCTCCACGGCAGTGAAGAGGATGATTGGGATCTTTCATCGATAGCCACACTCACAAGAAACATAATAGAAAATTACAATATATTTTTCTACCTAATAGTAGACAAAGTCCCTAAAGATGAGGAATATTTTAGGATACTGCTCTGCGAGCTGCATTCTGATGTGGAGAGGCTAAAAATGTACAATAGCTTGAAAGTCGAAAAGGAGATAGTCAAAAAGCAGAGGGAGAAGATAAACAAGATAAAAGACGATATATATAAGAATACCTTTTACAAAAGTTTAGACTGGGACGACAGAAACGAGCTTATAAAGGGGAAGAGACCGCTATATCTTTCTGGAACCCAGATAAATAAAAAAATAGATCTGGATATAAGTAATGAGGAGATAGAGTTTGTGTATAGGTTCACTTCGAACTACATCCACAGCTCTCCATTTTCTATACATGATATAGAAGAAAATGAGGAAACCGATATCATATATATAACTGAGCTATTGGAAGTAGTGAATAAATATCTGAAACAGGCTATTTTAGATTATAAAAAACTTTTTCAAGGTATATTCGCTAAATATATACCAGGCATATGCAAATGATATAAAAAATATATTTATATTTAAAATTTTTTGTTGTTATTTTCTAGATAAAGAATTATAATAATCCGTCTTAAGTTTATTATTATTTAGAAAGAGGGTGCATAGATGTATAAATTAGACCAAAATAAAACTCCATTATTTTCGGTTTTAAAAGATGTATATGTAAAAAATGAGGTTACACCTTTTCACGTTCCAGGACATAAAAAGGGACACGGTGTTGATGAAGAATTTTTAGAGTTTATGGGGGAAAATCCCTTTAAAATTGATGTTACACTTTTTAAGATGGTTGACAGTTTGCACAACCCGAAAAGTGTCATAAAAGAGGCTCAAGAGTTAGCAGCCGACGCATATGGTTCAAAGAGGGCTTTCTTTTCGGTACACGGGACATCAGGAGCGATACAAGCTATGATAATGTCTGCATTAAGACCCGGAGAAAAGATTTTGGTTCCTAGGAATGTACACAAGTCAGTAAATGCTGGGATAATATTGAGTGGTGCTGAGCCGGTTTACATGCAACCTGAAGTAGACAACGAACTTGGTATAGCACACGGCGTAAGCGTTGAAACTATCAAGGCAATGTTAAAAGAACATAGTGATATCAAGGCTGTACTTATAATAAACCCAACTTATTACGGTGTAGCAGCTGATATAAAAAGTATTGCTGATGTTGTGCACTCCTATGATATACCTCTTCTAGTTGACGAGGCTCATGGACCGCACCTTAAATTTCACGAAAAACTTCCTATATCTGCAATAGATGCAGGGGCGGATGTTTGCTGTCAGAGTACGCATAAAATTTTAAGTGCAATGACTCAGGTGTCGATTTTACACATAAATTCCGATAGGGTTGATGGGAACAGGGTACAGCAAGTTTTGAATCTGCTGCATACCACCTCCCCTTCATATGTTTTGATGGCATCACTAGACTGCTGTAGGAGGCAGATAGCTGTACACGGTAGGGAGCTTCTTGAAAATACCATACAAATCTCAAAATATTTAAGGGAAGAGATAAATAAAATACCTGGAATATCTTCATTTGGAGAAGAGGTTCTTGGGAAAGAGGGAAGATTTGCCTTTGACCCAACAAAGGTTACAATAAGTGCCAAAGAACTAGGACTTACAGGTTTTCAACTTGAAACCATCCTGATAGATGATTATAGAATACAGGTTGAGCTTTCGGATTTTTACAATGTGTTGGCGGTGATAACCATAGGCGACACAAAGGAAAGTGTGGATAAACTTATAGCAGCTATGAAAGATATAAGTAAAAAGAATTCTGAAAATATTGGCATTAAAAAGGCGTTTTTAGGGATGCCAGCAATACCTGAGTACGTTCAAAACCCAAGGGAAGCATTCCACAGTGAGAAGACAAGGATATTGTTTGAAGATAGTGAGGGAATGATAAGTGGGGAGACTATCCTAGCTTACCCGCCTGGGATACCTATAATATGTCCCGGGGAGAGAATCAGCAGGGAAACCATAGAGTATATAAAAGATTTGAAAAAAGCTGAATTACAGGTGCAGGGGATGGAAGACCCTACATTAACCCATATAAAGGTAATCATGGAAGAAGATGCGGTATACATTTATGTGGAAAAGATGAAAAACAAAATTTTAGGAGTACCCCTAAATTTTGGAGCAAACAATACAGGAATAGAGTTCTCCATAGACAACTTATTGACTCAATATCCTGAATACCAAGATGAGATACATCTGATAGACATTGAGAGGGAAAAAGAGGACTTTACCAATGTTAAATTAAAGTATAAAAACACAGTTTTAAAAACTTGTGAAAAACTAGCAAAAGAGGTAAATAACGCTTTAGTCGACGGCTACAGGGCCATAAATATCGGTGGCGACCACAGCTTGACATTAGGATCATTTTCAGGTGTATCAAAGGATATGGAAGTAGGTCTTATATGGATGGGAGCTAGAAGTGGATTGTTTACAGATGAAACAAGCACAACAGGAAATATAAATGAAATGGTACTGGCTCTTTTGATGGGAGCTGGGGATAAAGATTTGCAGAACTGTTTCTACGATGGCAAAAAGTTAAAGAGCGAAAATCTAGTTATTTTTGGTGTAATGGACATGTCTCAAAGAGAAAAAGAGCTTGTAGAGAAACTCGGCATAAAAGTATACAATTACGAGAAGATTTTAAGAAAAGGTGTATTTAAATGTTTGTCCGAGATAAAAAGCTACTTAAAGGTAGACCACATCCATATAAGTTTTGACTTTGGTGTAATGGATCCGGTTTTTGCGCCTGCTGTGAGCTCTTCTGTTAGGGGAGGCTTTAACCCGGATGAGGTTATAGAGATTTTTAAATTCTTATTTAAAACTTACTATATCCCTTCTGTGGATATGGTAGAGTACAATCCTGTGTACGATGTGGACAACAAAACACTTGAATTCATGGTAAATCTGCTAGAGTTCACTTTGAATCCGTTTTAGTAAGAAATATTCTGAAGTAAATCTTAAAATTTATAAAAATATACAAAAGAGCTGCTATCCAATTGGAGAAGCAGCTCTTTTTTTCATATGATATCAATTCTATTTTTCTGTAAAATTTCAATGATATTTTTTTCTAAGTCCTCATCCACAACAATAGCGTCAATATCCTTTATAGATCCAAAATTATACAAGGCATCCACTTCAAATTTTCTAAGTTCTGCCAATAGGTACACTTTTTTTGATATCTCCATCATTATTTTCTTTAAAAAACCGTCTTCTACGCTGTTGTCACTAATAGTCTCCTTAAATACATTTATACCGGCAGCCCCCATAAAAAGCTTGTCTACATTGAGTTTTTTTATGGCATCTACGGCTATCCCACCGATAAAGTAATCATGCTCCACCTCGTAGCTTCCCCCTATGCTTATCAGGTTTATATCTTTTAGGCCTGCCAGCATTTTAATTATCTGAAGCATATTGGTTATCACTGTTATCTTTTTAGGCATTTCGACAATTAAAGAGGCAACCAAAAGATTTATACTTGAAGTGTCTAAAAAAACGACATCATTATCTTCTATTTCATCGTATACTTTTTCAGCTATTTTCTTTTTGCTACCTACACCTTCGAATTTCCTAAGGTTTATGGGTGCTTCTACAGAGATTTTTCTCTTTAATATAGCCCCCCCGTGGGTTCTCTCGAGACAATTTTCTTCCTCTAACTTGTTCAAGTCTTTCCGGATTATGACTTCACTAACCTGAAAGAGTTTGCTCAACTCTTTTACTGTAACTTTTTTATTTTCAGAAAGCAATCTGACGATTTCCCTTCTTCTCTCCTCTGCAAACATTTTTCCTCCTTTCTGAATCTATAAGAAAATAATCGAAACAATTCGAAAAACAGTGATTACAGAAATAACAAAATACGGTATGAATAGAAATAGATAAGGGTAAATTTAAGCGAAAGTTTTCACACTTTGAGATTGGTAACTAAGATAGAAATTGGTTTTTGGTTAAAAAAATAGAAATTGAAAATTTGTACTAGAAATTTATACTGGTTAAATGGATTTAATCTTAAGGAAAGATTGGTTTTAAATAAGAAAAAAAGATATTAAGATTGTAATAAAAAGGAATTTGCTGAATCTTATCATTATAATAACATTATAGCACATTTTACGTTTTTAATTCAATGAGGTTTTTTAAATAATTTCATTATTTATTTCAAATTGAAGTTTTTTGAATTCAAAGACTTACTTTTTTCGGTAAATGTTGAGAAAGTGGAAAATGCCTGCAATGGAGGAGCTGGCTTGGTGAAGTAAGCAGTTGGAACCCAAAGAGCAAATCCATGAGTTCCTGTGTTTGCTTACCGGTTTTTAGCTATTTTTCGGAATAATAATTGCGTAAGAAACTGCCAAAATGAGTAGGGTAAAAAAGTATTTAATTATTTTAAAGTTTCAGTTAGAAAAACTTAAAGAGTACCTTCGTATGGCTTACGGAATCTGCTTTCGTCGAGGAGAAGATTTTCCTCGATGCTGTCTATTATATCGTTTTTTGAACCAGGGAGTTTCCCGTTTGCATAGCAGTAGTTGGACACGTGGTCGGTGTAAAAATAGCTTGTTACATTTAAATTCTCCACAAAAAGCTTCATCTCCCTAAGGGCCTCGTGAGGGCTTAGCAGCTCGAACTTCCCGTTCTTATACATATCATATAACTCAGTTCCGGGAAATGGAACGATGGTCCTTATCCGTATAAAATCAGGGTTAATCTCGTTTAATACCTTAGCACTGTTCAGTGCATGCTGTTTGGTGAATCTCTTTCCTCCTACACCCACTATTATATATTCGCTCAACTCTATGCCGGCATTTTTAACCATTATCCCAGCTTTTATGAGCTTACTAGAGTCTGTTCCTTTGTTTATCAGCTCTAAAACCTCGTCGTCACCAGACTCCATACCTGTATGTATCCTAGAGAGGCCTGCACGATTTATCCTGTTTAATTCCTCCTGTGTTTTGAGGACTATGTACTGTGCCGAACCATACATCGTTATCCTCTCTACCTTCGGGAAAAGCTCTTTTGTGTATTCCAGTATTTCCACCAATTGGTCTGTTTTCATGAGTATTGTGTTGCCGTCTGCGAAAAATACCGATTTTATCCAGTCGCCGTAGTAGTCTTTTGCCATTAAAAGGTCCTCCTTTATATCGGCCACGCTTCTTATCCTGAAGTTTACACCACGGTACATCTTACAAAACTTACACTTATTATGTGGGCAACCTATGGTTGCCTGTATTATTAAGCTTTCGGCCTCACTTGGAGGTCTATAGACTACGCCTTCATATCTCATAAAATCACCTCGAAATATAATTTTAAAATATTATAAGTTTATTATATCATTTAAAAATGGCTTTTCAAACAAAAAAATATCACTTTCGTTTATGGGATGCAGTAAAAAACAGCCCGCTCGCTTAGACAACTCCGTCTGGTTTCAAGACGGAAGGGGTGTTGGTGTCTGAAATAAGGTGTACACTATTTAAAAAAAGTTGTTCTTGCTATTCAAAAAGATTAAAAATGATTAATTTTAAAAAGAAGTGACTTGTTTAGGTTGCCAAAAGACAAATTTAAGCGTATGCTAACTCTTGCTGCTTCAAAAGGGCACACTTAGATAAACTGTGTACACTGCATCTAGTGTGCGGTTTCGGATTTTCAAAAATGCTCTAAAGATTGCTTTACTTTTAAGGGGTAATGTGCCATTTTTTAATGATGCCATGTTATTTTTTTAAATAAAGATTTGAAAGGAGAAATATTGTGAAAATTTTAGTTTTGAATAGTGGTAGTTCCTCTTTAAAATAACAACTGATCAATATGGCTACTGGTGAAGCTATAGCTGAAGGGATATGTGAGAGGATAGGTTTAAAAAACTCTTCCATGGTCTACAAGTCTCAGGGGAAAAAAGAAAAAATATCCTGTGATATGCCAACTCACAAAGAAGCTATAGATATAGTACTTAAAACTCTGCAAGATTTAAAAATAGGTGTTGTAAAATCTATAGACGAGATAGATGCTGTTGGACACAGAGTGGTACACGGTGGGGAAAAATTTGACAAGGCGGTTCTGGTAGACAGAGATGTTTTAAATTCCATAGAAGAGCTATCTTCACTGGGTCCACTTCATAATCCTGCCAACTTGCTGGGGATAGAGGTATGCATGGAGCTTATGCCTGGAAAACCGAATGTGGCAGTGTTTGATACAGCCTTTCACCAAACCATGGGGGAAGAGGCATTTATGTATGCACTACCGCATGAAGATTACAGCGAACTTAAAGTAAGAAAGTACGGTTTCCACGGTACGTCCCACAAGTACATCGCTAAAGTGGCATCGGTATCTGCTGTAAGAGGTGGGAAATGTGTGGATACTTCCATGGGACTGACCCCTCTTCAAGGGTTGATGATGGGGACAAGGTGTGGAGAATTGGATCCTTCAGCGGTGCTATACATTATGGGAAAAAGGGGACTTAGCGCAAGCGAGATGGATATTAGGATGAACAAACAATCTGGATTTTTGAGGATCTTCGGAGAGAGCTCAGATTGCAGGGATATAGAAGACGGTATAAAAGCCGGAAACCAAAAGGCTATACTTGCCTATGATATGTTCTGCCATAAAGTCAAGCATTATGTGGAGGCCTATGCAGCCATTATGGGAGGAGTAGATGCCGGCATAGGAGAAAACGGTCCTGAAATAAGAGAGGCAGTTTGCAAAGGCTTGGAATTTCTTGGAGTGGAATTTGATAGGGAAAAAAACGTGCAAAGAAAATCAGGGATACAGCTGCTGAGCACTGAAAGCTCCAAAGTAAGGGTATATAAGATCCCTACAAATGAAGAGTATATGATAGCAGAAGATGCTTACAGGCCGGTTAAGTAAGAGATAAAAAGCATTGATAGTTGTCTATAAATTACATTTGAAAAGAGCTGGATATTAATATCAGGCTCTTTAATTATTTACAATTTGAGATTGAATAGCTAATTTTATGTGGAAGTTTATGGAGATAAAATTCTAAAAATATTTTAAATTGTGTTTGTTACTAGATTACAATTTATCTACAAAATCTTTTTTGGTCACAGAGTTTCAGAGAGATTTTAAAGATGAGCTGCACAGAGAAATTCTTTTACGAGTAAAGATATTTTTTGTCACAAATCTTCCCGGATCACACGAATCGATTAAAATCTTTCAGCGACGCTTTTTTTATGTATCCCTATTAATTTGACTTCTCTATGAAACTCTTTATTTTCCTTTGTGTCACTCTGTGACCAAAATATCTTTTATTAGTGTAAATTCGTGCGATTTGTGACTAAAACAGATATTTTTCATTTTCTTCTTTTCCCTGAAGATGGAGACAGAATTGTACAGTATGTTTTCTGATTCTTCTACACCGAGACTCACAACAGAATCTAAGTTACGGCTCTTCCGGTATCCCCCAACTTCAAATATAACATAACCTTTACCTGCTGTTGCTACATCCAGTTTGGCTGGGTAGTCCACGGAAGACACCACCGGCATATCCCCTGAGATATCCACAAAATCCAAGTTATGAAATTGCTCGGATACGATGCCGCCAAAATTTAATATTTCGGCAACTACATTTCCAAAGTACTCCTGTGGGACTTTTACGTTAAACTTATAAAATGGTTCCATAAGTATGGGGCTGGACTTTTCAAGAGCACTTCTAACCGCCCTGATTGTAGCTATCCTAAAATCTCCTCCATGAGTGTGTTCAAGGTGGTACTTGCCGCCAATCAAAGTTATTTTAACATCAATCAATGGAAATCCAGCCAAAACCCCTCTGCTAAAAGCCTCCTCATTTACAGTTTTTTCAATCTGAGATTGGTACTGAGCGGGCAGTATATCATAAGAAAGTTCCGAATGGTAGACATTTCCACCGCCAGGGTTCTCTGAGACTAAAACTTCCACCTCTGCATAATGTTTTTTAGGTTCATAATGGCAAAACCCTTTTACATCCACCTTCACACTCTCCCTATATTTGGGAAAAGGTGGGAGGAAACTTGCTTTTATACCAAATCTGGACGCAAAAACATCTTTTAATACCTCTATTTGGGTAGAGCCGTTTACTGAGAGGGTGATGCCTCTATCAGAATGCTGCAACGGTTCTAGGTTTCTGTCTTCATCTCCTAAAACTTCAATAGCTTCTATGAGCCTATGCTCGTCTTCTGCCTCTATAGCCTTCGCCACCGTAACAAGCATCCCCTTTTGTGGGCAAAAGTTTGATGGAGCCGGAATACCTATGTATTCCCCTGCCCATATACCTTCTAGGCCACGGGCCACTACCAGCTCACCGGAATACCCTCTCTCCACAGATAACTGTCTATCACAGAAAACCCTGCGCAAGTCGATTATCTTTTGTTCTACTTCGCCGGTCAATATCAGTTCTCTTGTGCCAACTGACCCGCTTAATATTTTTATATATGCCAGCCTTCCATCTCTGTGGTGGTTTTTTATTCTATAAATCAGCCCCCAAAATGGGCCATCATCATCTTTTTCGTAATCTGGGAAGAAATCTGCTGCAACGTCCAAAAGCTGAGAAACTCCTATACCTAGTGTCGCTGATCCGGCTACTACTGGGAATAGCCTACCGAGTGTGACCTGTCTTTTTATGGCGTTTTTTATACGCAGACTGTCTATTTTTTCTTCAGATAAATACGACTCCAAAAAATTTTCGTCCAATTCAGCTAATTTTTCCAGAAAAGAAGTCTTTTCAAAGTTAAAATGGTAATTGCCTTTAACGATATCTCCTGCAAAAACTGTGTCACTGTGAAACGCCTTCAACTTTCTCTCTATATCAGAAGTATCCCATAAAACTTGATCTAGCTTATTTACAAAAATTATACTAGGAATATGTTTTTCTCTGAGAATTTTCCATATCTTTCTGGTGTTTGATGTGATGCCATCTGAAGCTGACAGCACCAATATTGCCCCATCTATAGGAAGAGTAGACCGTTCTAGTTCTGAGAAAAAGTCACTGTGACCTGGGGTGTCTATTACATTTATAACCTTGCCTTTCCACTCTATTGAAGCTTGTTCAGAGAATACGGTTATGCCCTTTTTTTCTCTATTTCATGAAAATCAAAGTTGACTAATTCCTCACTTAAATTTTCTCCTTTTGATAAGGAAAGCATTTTTTCTGCTAGGGTGGTCTTGCCGCTGTCGACATGAGCGAATATCCCGATTGTCTTTATTCCAAAATTCACCTAAATCGTATCATTATAAAAATTTTTATTCAAGTAAAAATACTATTTATCACTATTCCAAGTGACTTTCAAGCGATACCTTAATCTTAGTAATGACTTCTAAGATTAAGCTGTAAATTAAAAAGAGCCTGAATTGATAGGGCAGGCTTATGAAAAATTATTTTGAGTTTATGAATTCAAAAAGTTTGCCTATAACCGCCATATTCATGGCTTCTAAAGTCTCTTTTGTATAAAATGCCAAGTGTGGAGTACAGACTACATTTGAATATTTGAAAAATGGACTCTCTTTTACCGGTTCTTCTGGATAAACGTCTAGTCCGGCTGCGGATATTTTTCCGGACTTAATGGCCTCTTCCAGTACCTCGTAATCCACTAAAGCTCCCCTGGCTGTATTTATAAAAATGACACCATCTTTCATCTTGGAGATCTTATCTCTATCTATGAATTTTAAGGTATCTTTTCTGCTGGGAAGGTGAAGACTTACTATATCTGATTTTTGCAAGACCTCTTCCAGTGGCAGTTCTCCCTTAGCTGGGGTATCGTTTTTAGCTGAAACCAGTACATCCATTCCGATGCCCCTGGCAATTTCGGCTACCTTTTTTCCAACCTGGCCGTAGCCGATTATACCGATTTTCTTATCTAAAAGATCCATGTTAAGGCTCAGCCCGGATCTCCATTTTCCGGAGACTGTATTCTGGTGCATTGGGATGAGTTTTTTTGACAGTGCAAATACCATGGCAATGGTGTGCTCTGCCACAGACCTAGCACTCTTTTGCTCTATCCCTGAAAAACTTATACCCATCTCTTCGGCTAGGGTTTTGTTTATATAGTCGGTGTTGTGTGCTCTTATACCTATGAATTTGCAGTTTTTCATTTTTTTTAAATTTCCGTCTGGTAGAAAGCTGTGCAGCAAAGCCACATCGCATTCCAAGACGCCGTCCTCCTCCTGAAACTTCACCATTTCTATATCAAACTTTTCCTTTAAAAGCTCAATATGAGCTTCGGAAAATTTTATCTGTCTGTCTATACAGCACTTAAGCTTTTTTCTCATTGTTCCCCCTTTGGTGTATATATTTTTTTATTTAAAACTTACAGCAAGTTAAACGAAAAAACCGTGGGCCACTAGATCATCCCTTAGTTTTTTTATGGCGCACTCTTTTGCTTTTGCTTCTATGTCCATGTGGACATCATCGTACTTAAAAATCCATTGTGGTATGTCAGCGAAGTTTATATAGTCGCTATGGCTTTTACTTTCTTTGAAGGAGCTAAAGCCGTATTTCGGACTGGATATATGTACTCTCTGATATCCATAACCTTTCCAGGTATCTCTTGCAAGGAGGAAAAGCTCTTCCAGGCTGTTCTCAGTATCACTCCTCATCTCATACACCCTCTGGTGATGTATATCGAAAACTGCCCTGATCCCAAGGAGTTTAGCTACTTCTACCACCTCTGTTATGGAGTAGTTGGTTTCGTCGTTTTCCAAAGTAATCAATCCTAACTCATCTAGTGAGAGCATGGATTTCATATTTTCAACAAATCTTTTTTTTGCGGATTCTTTATCCCCGTAAGCGCCGCCTAGGTGTATGTTTATCTCTTTTATTCCTAAGTTTTCAGCCACGAAAAAGTGCTCTTTCAAACCTCTTATGGAGTTGTCTACTACATCTGGTGTCGGGCTGCCCATATTCACGTATTGACCTGGGTGCATTGAAAGAATCAGTCCTTTTGTGTCTATACTTTTTATACTGTTTTTTATGCCTTCCAGGTCCTTGTTTCGTATCACTCCCAAATCCATCATATTAAAAAAATGAGGAATGATTTCAGACGATACCCTGAAGGAGGCTATACCGTTCATAGAGCAGTATTCAAATGACTTTCGAAGTGCTTCGATGTTACTTGCCACAACATTCATAACCTTTATGTGAGCCCTTTCAATATCAAGGTTTTTTATACTTTTCAAGGTATAAGTTCTATATTTTATATTTTCTTTATAAAATTTGCAGCATAAACCGAACTCCATTTTTATCTTCACCCCCACTTTATATTTTAACCTTATTTAAGCGATATTTAAAGAGTAAAGTGAAAACATTTGAATATATATATAATGTTTTAGTTTACGGACTTAGGAATTTAATGTACATATTGATATCAAAGCATTAAAAAACCGGGTAGATCACCCCCGGTTAAAATGCTTAATTTTTTTAAATTCTTGCCTTAAGTTCCAGGCTTCAAGTTTATGAAGCTAAAACCTCATCAGGTTGCTCTGCACTGCCACTATCCGTAACAGCATCTTCTAAGACTTCTTCAGTTGTGGAATTTTCAGTTCCTTCT
This sequence comes from uncultured Ilyobacter sp., assembly GCA_963675185.2. Taxonomy (GTDB): domain Bacteria; phylum Fusobacteriota; class Fusobacteriia; order Fusobacteriales; family Fusobacteriaceae; genus Ilyobacter_A. The sequence continues at coordinate 435,552 of CAXXOH010000002.1, read as the reverse complement.
TCTACAACCAGCTTTTCCATGGAGTGTTCATACTTTTCCTTTTCTCTTTTAAGTCTCCATAAATTAAATTGGTTAAGTCCAAAAGTATTGCCGACCTCTAGGCTTATTTCACCGCTTAGTACCCCGTCTATAAAAGCTTCTACTGGAGACTCTATTCCTATTGAAGCTTTGTAATACTCGTTTATGGCTTCTTCGTATTTTTTGGCTATTTTTCTAATCCTTTTTTCAGATGTTATTCTATTTTTTATCTCTTTTGTGTTTATACCTTTAAATTCAGAATAAATTTTAGGGTTTTCTTCAAGATCTTTTTTGATTTGTCCCCAATTCTTTTTTGCATCTTCGGATTTTTGTTTTCCTGGAGCAGAGGTATTTTTCCTTTTAGACGTAGCTGAGTTCTGCTTACTTACTTTTTTAGAGTAACTATTTTCAAGTCGTTTTGCCTAAATAGAGTTAGAGTTTAGCATAACCAGCATGAGAAAAATTGATAGAATTAAAAATCTTTTCATTTATTTCTTCTCCTTTCAATGATAAATTCAACTAATAGGTTATACTATGCTTTATAAAAAAAGGCAAATCCTTTTCTATAAAATAAATTTTGACGGTTTTTTAGACGACAAAAAATATATTTGCAATTTTTTATCTAAAAAGATTAATTGAAATAAATACTGATTTTTAAATTATTCAGCCCGTTATTTCAAATTTGTTCCCAGTAAAAGTTTTTAAATTAAAAGAGATACTTACATCTTCAGATGTTCAGCGGGATAAAATAAAAATGGATGCCAAGGCATCCATTTTAGACTACATATCTGTTTTAGGTTCAAATTTTACTTCAACTCTTTTGTTTTCAGATCTTCCCTCTTCAGTTGGGTTGTCTGCAATAGGTGAGCTTTCCCCCATACCGTCTGCGATTATTTCTATATTTTCATCAGTAAGACACATTTCAAACTCTGCTTTTACAGCATCTGCACGTTTTTTAGAAAGGCTCAGGTTATAGGCTTCAGCTCCAATGCTATCAGTGTGTCTGGTAAGTATAAGAGTACCCTCTTTACCTTGTATTATATCAGAGACCTTTTTTATCTCTTCTATATCAGAAGGGGTCAGTTTGGAATCATTAACACCAAACATTGGCCTTATGGAAAAACCGGTTATATATTCTTCGGGTAGAGCCTCAGATGCCGGTTCTTCGACCACTGGTTCCTTTACAAGCTCTGCAACAGGTGGGACAATTATCTCTTCGGCAGCAGGTACCACTTCCTCCTGTAGGTAGATTTCCTCTTCTACAACTGGAGCAGGTTCTTCGACCATAATGCTCTCCTGAACAGTATACTCAACTTCTTCGAGTTTTTTCCCAGCTTTCCCAAGCTTTATACCGAATTTTAGTGAAACTACATTGTACCATCCGTTAACCTTGTTGGTACTAGTCTCATATTCATAATCGGAGCCTTCATACAAAAGCTCTAAGTTGATTCTGTCAGTAAGCTCTTTCCCCGCTCCTAAAGCGACATAAGCCCCGGCTTCAGAGCTGTCTATATCGTCCCCCTCGTTGCAGCTTAGAGCCCATCCAAGTCTGCCGACCAAGTAAGTTAGTCGTTTTCCAGACCGTATCTCCCCAAAAGGTAAATAGGGACAGTGGAATGAGCGTTATAACCGTGGTTGTCCTTTATTTCGTTCTTGTACTCGGCACCTAAACCGTATTTCAAGTTTGATTCAGTTTCAATAATGTATTCAGCTCCGATGCTGTACCCCGGGTCGAGACTTGTAGTCTTGTCATCATACTGGTCCCTTGTAGTGTCTCTAAAAAGGTCCGCCCCAAACTTGACCTCAAAATCATTGGAATATGCCATGGATCCAACTATCAATAAGGCTGCTAATAACAGTTTCTTTTTCATTTGTACCCCCTTTAAGGATAAATATTTACGAGTATTTTAAATACTATTTATTATAGAGTACGTTTAGTCAATATGCAACCCTTTTTGTTTAGATTTAAATTGTCAAAACCCAGACAAAATAAAACTAAAATAAAAATAAATATTTTGAAATGACATCCACAAATAAAATCTTCAGTTTGAGCTTACTCTAAAGTAATGTATGAAAGGTTTGAAATTTTAAACAGTAGCTAAATAAGAGGTTTTTTAATTATTTACTCGACTTGTGCAAAAAATTAAAAACAGGCAATTCTTGAGGTAATATAAAGGTAACGACACCAAAAAACCTCAAGGAGTTGCCTACTCAATGGATATATTAACCCTTAATTCTGATAGAAAAAAGAATGCTCTTAATGAAATGAAAAATGCAAGTTCTGAAGATCCTTTTTTCTTTTCTATTGATGACACTCTTTCTACTAAAAAAACTTTTTCTAAAAATATACAAGGATTGAAGTTTAATTATTCTCATGTTTCTAATAAAAACGAATGGTCTCATTGCATCACTTCTTTACACGGACATTTTAATGGACTGTCATTACCTTTGGACTTCAAAACATATCTCTCTAAAGATTCTAGCGCAGAGCAAAACCGGCCATTTAAAACTAAGATAGATTTAGCACTTGACACATTAGAAGGGGTAAATATTCAACTTGAAAGAAAAAGCTATGTATTAACAGATAACTGGTATACTTCAGCGGAATTCATTAATAAAACTCAACAATTAGGATTTCAAGTTATTAGCGGAATAAAATCTAACAGGATTTTTTACCCAGATAGAATCAGAGCAAAACTGAGTGAATATGCTAAAATACTGAAAGATGAAAAACTCATTATGTGTACAGGTATGAAGGAAGTGTAAAAGGAATAGAAAATATTGTTGTCTTAATGAGGTGGCTAGATGAATCGCTCTTAACTTTAGTTAAGAAATCTTATAAGAAAATAAAGGAGGTGAGTGTCCATGGAAAAACTTAACAATGCTTTCAAGTTCAGGTTGAAGCCCAACCAAGAGCAGACGATACTAATAGAAAAAAACTTTGGTTCTTCCAAATTTGTTTACAACAGACTTTTAGCTGATAGTAAAAAACACTACGAGGAAACTGGAAAAAGCAAAATTTTAACTCCTGCTATCTACAAACATGAATTCCCTTGGTTAAAAGAAGTCGACAGCCTGGCTCTTGCGAATGCTCAGCTCAATATGAAAAAGGCTTTTGTTAATTTTTTTCAGAAAAGAGCCACACTTCCTAAGTTCAAGAGCAAAAAACATACCAGAAAATCCTATACTACCAATTTAGTAAAAAACAGTATCTGAATTGACGAGAACTTTGTGAAGCTGCCCAAACTGGGCTTGGTTAAGTTTATGAATTATAGACAGATACCTCAAAATTACAAGATGAAAAGTGCTACTATTTCTAAAACGCCCACTGACAAAGACTACGTTTCCATACTAACGGAGTATGAAATGGAAATAATAAAGCAACCGTCATCGAAAATAGTCGGGCTGGACTTTTCCATGAAAGAGCTCTATGTATCATCCGAGGGAGAGAAAGCCAATTTCCCTAGGTTTTACAAGGTTATGGAAACTAGCTAGAGCACAAAGGAAACTCTCTAATAGGTTAAAGGCTCTAACAACTACCATAAGCAAAGATTAAGAGTTGCAAAGCTACACGAATTTGACAATCTATAAGTTAAAAAATACAAATATTTAAAATGTTTAAGTGTAGTAAAATATACTTAAAGTAGTAAATATAAATTGATAATTGTTCAGTTGCCACTTTTCATACTAGTAAAGTATTGTTGTGGATCTCTTTCACGGTAAAAGAACTCTATAAATAAAAGAGGTTCCTTTTTTATCAAATTAAGGAGGATTAATCATGTTAGATAAGATAATTAATGAAACAAGTAAAGCCGTTGTTGCTTCAATTGAGGGAGTAGACGATATAATTACAGCACTTAGAACAGCAGTTAAGAAACAAATTGTTGGCGTGTTTAAGGATATTGGGGAGATTGGGAAATCAGGGTTGGAAGAGGTTGCTGCAGTTGGAGCAGGAGCAATAAAAGGGGCAGTAAAGGTTGGTACACCTATTGCAGAGGCGACCAAGGGAACAGTAAGAGCTCTGATTGTTGGAGTATCAGATATTGGAGGAGATGTTATCGGCGCGACTAAAAAAGCTACCAAAGGAGTAATACAAGGTGCAGCAGATATTGGAGGAGATATTGGAACTGTAGCCGTAGCTGCTGTAGAAGGGGCAATTAATGCTGCAAAAGTAATAGGTGTCGATACTATAAAGACTGCGGAAGCTGCAATTACAGGTGTATTAAAGGCTGCAGATGATATTGGAACAGAAGCTGCGAGTACAGCTAAAAAAGCTTTGTTAGCAGCAGCGTCTTTACCAAAAGATATAGTGGAAAGGGTAATTAAAGGAAGTTCTAAGTAACTATTGTAGGATTTGTATAGGAATTTAATAAAGAGAATCGCTCTAGCTATTAACTAGAGCGGTTTTTTAATTAGTTGATGGATTATAGGATATATTGTATATAGTACATGGAGTAAAACAAATATAATACCTTCCAACTTTTCAAATTTTTTTCCTTTTCCTGAGAATACAAATATAAACAAAGTATAATTGCGATATTAAAGATATTACTACCTATGATATTCTCCAGGGATATATTGGATTGTACACATACAAGGAGGAAAAAGAGTATTTTTTCGAAGATTACTCTAACACAATTATATCAGATAATATGCTTGCCCGTCTTTTAATATTCAATGATGTCAAGCAATTTCGTAAAGATTTAGATCTGGATACCTGAAAAAAATTGATAATAATACAAAAGCAGTGATTTTATCCTTTAGTTTTAAGGAGGAAGAGTCTGACAAAAATTTTGATTTCAAGATGTCCAAAGTATTGATTATATAGTGAGAGCAATTATTTAATTTTTTAGTAGATGAATTATATTTTTTTAAAGGGAGTGATGTGTTTTGATTAGTTTACCCATACATGATCCTGTACTAATATTTGCTATAGTTATGTTTATTGTATTGGTAGCACCGTTATTGGCTGAAAAATTAAAGCTCCCAGGAATAGTAGGCTTGATTGCAGCCGGTCTTATCGTTGGACCACATACTTTTGGAGTACTAGAAAATGATCGAACCATAGAATTACTTGGAACTATTGGGCTTTTGTATATTATGTTTGAAGCAGGACTTGAGATAAACTTAGGAGAGATAAAGAAGAATAAACACCATAGTATATTTTTTGGACTTTTAACCTTTGCAATCCCACTGGTAATGGGCGTTTTTAGCGGCCTATACATATTGGGCATGAGTTTAATGGCATCTGTCCTGATGGCTAGTTTGTTTTCATCCCATACTTTAATTAGTTTTCCTATAGTCAGCAAGTTGGGATTGTCTAAAAAAAGTTCTGTATCCACCACTATAGGTGCAACTATTATTACAGACACATTGGCATTTTTAATCATGATAATTGTAATAGCTTCTAATCAAGGAAATTTGAGTGCTTTCTTCTGGATGAAATTATTTACTTTCAGTGCCTTGTATGTTGCTTTGACTATACTTTACCTTCCTAAACTTACAAGATGGTTTTTCAGAAGCTATTCCTCGGAATCAGGTGTAGAGGAATATGTTTTTATAGTTACTGTTCTATTTATGCTAGCATATTTTTCCCACTTGATAGGTTTAGAACCTATTATAGGAGCTTTTTTGGCTGGACTTGTTCTAAATACTTTGATCCCTGAAAAGAGTACATTGATGAACAGAGTACAGTTTGTGGGAAGTTCTATGTTTATTCCTTTTTTCCTGATTTCTGTGGGGATGATAATAGATATAAGTCATTTTTTTAGTGGAACGAGCACTCTAAAAATATCCATAACCATGATTATAGTAGCTATAGTTTCTAAGTATTTGGCAGCAATTGGATTTGGTAATACTATTAAATTAAAAAAATCAGAGACAAATTTAATGTTCGCAATGAGTGTGAATCAGGCAGCAGCTACATTAGCAGTTGTAACGATAGGGTATAGAGTCAGTATATTTAATGAAGAAATACTGACTGGGACCATAATGATGATAGTAGCAACTTGTTTTTTAGGAACTGTGTTCACTGAAAAATATGCAAAAGAAGTGGCCTTGGAGGAGCAGGCTAACTATGAGGTTTCAGATGCTATAAAAACGAACAGAATACTCCTTCCTCTTAAAGATACAAGTAACTTGAAAAACTTGACAGAGCTTGCCTTTTTGTTAAAAGAGAGGGAGAGTCATGAACCGCTGTATCCACTGACTGTAGCTATAGATGGTCAAGATGTTGACAGACAAGTGTTAGAGGGTGAGGGTATACTTACTAAGGTGGTCATCTTTGCAAACTCTACACAAAAGAGTGCTATACCTCTGAATAGAATAGATATTAATGTTTCTAGTGCTATAGCAAAAGTTATTAAGGAATATAGAATTTCTAAAGTTATTCTTAGTTGGAATAAAATTAAAAAAAGGCACCATAGGATATTTAGTAGGGTAATAGATCAGTTTATAAAAAAGAGCAGTGAGACCACGTATATTACAAGGATAATGCATCCTGTCGGGATAACTAAAAATATATTTTTGATGGTACCACCCTTGATTAATAGACAGAGTGGTTTTATAGATGAATTTTACTCTATAATTAAGATGGTGTTATCTATTAACTCAAATCTAATAATAATATCTGATGAACCTACAAAAGAGGAATTAAAAAATTTGGTTGCTAAAAAATCTACCACTCTTAACTATAAATTTATGACTATCAAAAGCTGGAAAGATATAGATGACATCTTGATAGGGATAGTGAAAAACAATGATATGATTATTCAGATGATGGCAAGACAGGGCCAACTAGGATGGAGGCTGACCTTTGATAGGTTACCAGCTAAGTTGGTAGAGAAATTTAGTAATAATAATATTATAGCAGTGTATCCTTCGTGTAATTTATGTGTGGATGAGGAGTGTTTATATGAAAATCTCCTAGGAGAATCCTCGCTTATTAGAAGGATACCAGAAGGTAATTTTATGTTTAACTTTCAAGACAGTAACCCAGAAAGAGTATTTAAAGTAATTGCAGATAATTTTTTTAATGGAAACAAAGAGATATACGATGATTTGATGAATATACTGAAAAAATCGCCAGTAGAGCTTACTCGTGAGACACTGCTGATACATACCTACACAAATCTTATTGATGATTATTTGGTATATATTGCTACAAATAGAGAAAAGTTTAATGTGGGCAATATAAATTCCATTCCTAAAATTATTATAGTACTTTTATCACCAAAATCAGATTTAATGAATAGACAATTAAAAATTCTTTCTGAAATTGCGAAAATAGTTATAGATAAAAAGCTTCTTTCGAATATTATATCTTCTAATAATTACTTGGAGTTTTCAGAAAAATTAAGAGAAAGAGAGGAAAAATAATATCGAGATATGTTAACGCAGATGACAAAGTGATAATTCATGCTAAAGACAGAATGTGTATTACTGTCGAGTTTCATAATAAATATAGTCCTCCTGTGTTTTGCGACTGATTATATTATAGACTCTTTTTAAAGCATGTTAAAAATAAAACCAAGCTGCAGTCCCTGGCTGTAAGGACATTAGTATGCCCGTTCTGTGGTCATACCGAGGACAGGGACATCAATGCAGCCAAAAATATACTAAGGGAAGTGCATCCCCGGTTAGCTTAGTAATCTTAGGTGGCTAACAAAAGCACCTACAACCCAAGACCTCTTTTAAAAGAGAAGCCCCCACCTCAAGAGCTATGCTCTAGGTGGTGGGAGTATGTCACCCAGGATTTAGAGTAAGTTGTTTTATGCTAAGTTTCATTAGTGAGTCGAAGTTATAGTTTTTTGCTGTATACTATCTTGCTATCGCCATCAGAATAAAAATCTCTTACCACCGCGTGTATCGAAAAATTGCAACTTTCATAAAAGTTTCTGGTATCCCTGTACCTTGACCTGGAGGAAGTTTCTACAAAAAGAAGCTTACCGCCATCTGAAGTGATGGCTTTTTCTGCCGCTTTCATTAGCAGCTTTCCAAGTCCCTTACCCCTCTTTTCATTGTCTACGGCTATCCAGTAGATATCATACCTGTTATCTGTGCAGGGAGTCTTACCAAAACATATAAAGCCCGATAGAATTTTAGAATCACCTTCTAAGCTCCCTATGAAGCTGTAGCCACTTTCCTCTCCTTTTTTAAGGTATTCGTCCACGACCTCCATCCCTATATCGATCTCATAGGGATAAAAGTAGCCGGATGACTGTAGTATTTCAAATACTCTGTTCCTATCCTCTTCTAATAGATAATCTCTATGCATAAGATTACTCCTTAAACGTCCTTTAATATTTTTTCTACAACATCTTTTTTGGAATACCCAAAATTTTGTGCCGCAGCGATAAATCCACTATCTGCAGATATACATGGGTTTGGGTTTACTTCCAACACGTAAATTTCTCCAGAAGGGTCCATCCTAAAATCCACTCTTGCATACCCCTTCATATTAAAAAAAATCCAGCATTTTTCACCTATCTCTTTTAATTTTTTTCTTACCCCTTCTTCTATGTCAAAACTTCTAAAGGTGTTCTTGTACTGAAAGGAATCCTCCTCCCATTTTGCCTTGTATCCAAGTATTTTAGGAAGTCCCTCAAAACCTCTGAAGATAATTTCTGCGGGCTCAAGGACCTCTCCTGCGAGTATGGCAACATTAAACTCTCTTCCGTCCACATATTCCTCTAAAAAAAATTTATCGGGGTCGTAACTCTTTAAATCCTCATTAACAGATGTAAACAGTTTTTCATCCTCTATCCCAAGTGAGCCATCTTCCCAGATAGGTTTTACAAGGTACTGTTTTCCAGGAATAAATTTGGGGTTATCGGTTCTTGACCATCTAGGAGTTAGAATATCATTTTTTCCCATAAGCTCCTTTGCCACCACCTTGTTTTGACATAAAAACATCTGGTCGTACTTAGTCCCGGTATATGGCATACCTATATGCTCCAATATTCCTGGAGCAAGGCAGATCAACTTGCCGTTGTTCTCCACAGATTCCACAAGGTTGAATACCACATCCGGCTTCACTTTGGATACAGAAGTTAAGAAGCTTTTTACATCCAAGGAAAATTCCAGCTTTTCGACCTGATATCCTATCCAAGATAGCTCCTCTTCCACAAGTGATACCTGGTCCAAAACATCTTTCTCATCTTTAGCTGAATTTTCTGAAAGTTTGTTATACAAGATTAAGATTTTCAAATCTCTTCACCCCATACCTTTCAATTGCTGAACCCACAATCATTTTTATAAGTTCCTTGTATAGGATGCCGTTTAGACGACACAATATTGGTAAGTCTGAATGTATATGGTCAAGCCCTGCAAGTGGATTTGCTTCTATGAAGTTGGCCACGTTTTTTTCATCAAACCTTATGTCGATTCTTCCGCCGTCCCTGCACCCCAAAGCCTTCCATGCAGATAAGGCAACCTTTGCACACTGGTCGTAAATCTCTTTTTCAACACCGCTGTACTCGACTAACTCCTCGTAATTATTCTTGCTTTCGAAAGAGTAGATATCCGTATTCCCTTTAAACTTAACTTCCATCATTCCAACAACTCTTGAGCTTTTTCCAGTACCTACTATGCCAACTGTAAACTCCCTGCCAGGGAGATATTTTTCAACAAGAACTGGCTGCTTATAATTTTCTAAAAGGAATCTGCAAGTGGCAGTAAGCTGATCTTTGTTCTCTATCTTAGATAGCTGGCTGACACCTTTGCCAGTCCCCTCGGCAACAGGTTTTGCAAACATAGGAAATCCGAATTCTATATTTTCAATGTCTTCTAGTTCTTCCACAACATGAAACTTGGCAGTAGGTAAGCCTGCATCTCTTACCACCCTTTTTGCCATTCCCTTGTGAAGAGTGAGAGATAGTACTAATGGATCTGAGAAAACATAGGGGATATTGTATGCTTCCAAAAGTGCAGGGACTTGGGCTTCCCTGGAAATGCCGTAGATACCCTCGCAGATATTGAAAATCAAATCCCATTTCTCACCTGAAATCAATTTTTTATTCAACTCGTGAAATCTTCCGATCCTTTCCACATCAAAACTCAACTCTTTCAGGGCATCTTCAATACCGATAATCGTCTCTTCAGTGTCAAATTCAGCAACCTCCTCCTTGCTAAATCCCAATTCTAAGTAGACATTCTTTAAGTCATAAGTCAAACCTATTTTCACTTTTATTGCTCCTTTTTATTTGGATATCTATAAATTTTTCCCTGATAGTTTTTTAGATATATGAAGTCATCATCCTTGCCATAAAGGTATTCCGGAAGTAATGGGATCTTACCTCCGCCTCCAGGAGCGTCTATAACATAAGAAGGTACCGCGTATCCACTTGTATGGCCTCTTAGCCCAGCTATTATCTCGAGTCCCTTTTCAACTGAGGTTCTAAAGTGTCTTGATCCAGTTATCGGGTCACACTGGTACAAGTAATAAGGTCTTACCCTGGCCATTAAAAGTTTATGCATCAGTTTTTTCATGGTGCCCACATCATCATTAACACCTTTTAAAAGCACAGTTTGGCTGCCTAGAGGTATCCCTGCATTAGCAAGCATCTCGCATGCCCTTATAGATTCAATAGTCAATTCGTCTGGATGTGAGAAGTGCAGACTCATCAAAAGTGGGTGATACCTCTTCAACATATCTGTGAGCCCCTTGTTGACTCTTTGTGGAAGTACAGCAGGCACCTTTGTACCAATCCTTATGATCTCCACGTGTTCTATCTCCCTCAATTTTGATAGAAGGTATTCTAGAGTTTTATCTGACAGTATAAGTGGGTCGCCTCCTGAAATTAGGACGTCCCTTATGTTTTTATTGCTCCTTATATAATTTATAGCTGTGTCCCAGTGAGTTTTGTTGAAATTTGATTTTTTTTCTTCCCCAAGCATTCTAGATCTTGTACAATACCTGCAGTAGGTGGCGCAGAATGTTGTAACTAAAAAAAGAACCCTATCAGGATACCTGTGCACAATTCCAGGTACAGGGGAAGAGCTGTCTTCAGACAAGGGATCCTCTTCTTCACCAAAACTTTTCATCGCTTCAAAGATACTGGGTACAACTGTTTTCCTAAGTTGATCTCTACTTTCATCAGAGATCAAACTCAAGTAGTATGGCGTTATACGAAGTTGGAGATTCAGACAGTTAGATATTTCTTCATCCTCCAAATTAAAAAATTTTGAAAGATCCTCGTAACTTGTAATACTGTTACTCAATTGCCATCTCCAATCATTCCATTGCTCTAAACTTGTGTTTGGGTAGTATTTTTTTAAAAATAGTTTTGTAAGCTCGTTAAGCTCACTCTTATTTAAATTTTTGATATTCTCAGAGTTCTTGATTTTACCTAATGTATCTTCCGAATTCTGATTAAAAAAGAAGGTATCCATTTTTCACCTCACAATTATTTAATAAAAATTTGTGGTAGTGCTACTGAGGATTTAGATTCAACAAATCAGCTCATCAGTTGAGAGATGTAAATGACTTTTTGAGCGCATAAAATATCCTAGAAATATTTACAGATACTTTTACTTATTTCCTTTATTTGTAATATTAGGATCAAAGTGTACTATTATTTACGCGTCACATTTAGTTGGTATATTATCAAAACAAGTGCATCACTTTAATAAAAAAACTTCACAAAGAAAGCCCCATAATTTAAATATAGAAAAACATAAAATTTTATAACCTCTACAAAGTTCGCCTTTATAGAGTAAGGCGAACTTTTTTGTTGCCTTCTGATTTTACGGGTCTAAATAGCATAATGAAAAGACTCTTAAAGAAAATGCATAAAAACAAATTGTATAAAGATATAAAAGATCCGAAAGGAACCAAACTCTAAACTAGCCATCGCTTTATCACTACAGGCAAATACCGGTTTGAGAATAGGGGACGTCTTGCAGCTTACTCCGAAAAATTTTAGGGATGGTAAATTGTATATTAGGGAGAAGAAAACAAATAAGGAACAGTCCAGGCCGGTTCACTCCAGATTGATAGAGATAGTTTTGAACTATGCCATGGAGAATGGCATAAAAGGCGGAGATGATCTTTTCAACAGGTTTGGTGTAAGGGCAGTGCAGAAACACTTAAAGCTTATAACTGATTTCTTGCAGCTGGATGACATTTCTACACACTCATTTAGAAAATTTTATGCCCATACACAGTATGAGAACTCTCAGCACAATATAGAGTTAGTACGTGATCTCTTAAATCATTCGAGCGTTGGGATAACACAAAGGTATTTGGGAGTTACTAGAAAAGAGGTAGAAGAAGCCAGCAAAAATCATTTTGTAGGATAAGCAAAACTGCACCGACGATTAAAGCGATTCCAATCTAGAGTGGACTAATATTGCTTCTGAAAATGCGTTAGAATAGATATGAGAGGTTAAGAAGTTTAAGTTATTTGAAGAATGAATGAAAATACGTTTTCTATAGAAAAAGACTCTTAGGTATTTCTAAAGAGTCTTTTGTTATTATCAGCATAAAATTTGTAATTGTTTTTTAAGTCGCTGGCGACGGTAAAGTTTTAGTTTTTTCTTATTTGTTTTCATGATATAATGTAACGTTCTAATGCATTATAAGATCAAATTTACTAAAATTAAAAGAGGAGAGAAAATGAACCAAATAAAAAAAATAGCTAAAATTCTTGTTGATTTACCGATTATTAAAATTGGAGAAGACTATATTAATCATCCATTTTTTCAGAAATCTCAGAAAAAAATTTGTATTGGAAATACTACTATAAATTTATTGGACGAAGAAGCAAGAGCTAAAAACTTTTATGTAGAAAATACTCTTAATAGAGTTAAAAGTTTAGATGATATACTAATGTGGGTAGACAGTACTAATAGGCTAAAAATATTTTTATTTTTTCTAAAAAAAGGTTTCATAAAAGACTTTAATGAGATCAAGGAATCGCTTTGGGGTTATTACACTCAAGGAGATTCTATCAATATAACCGAGTTTTTAGGAATGGAAGTTGATGATTTTATAGAAATAGCAAGAAATTATACAGATATTAGCGAATTGCCCTCTGAAGATGAAGTTATTACAATTTACAGAGGGTGTGGGGATCCATATCATCCATATGATGACTCTGGGATAAGCTGGACTCTTGACTATGAAAAGGCAGAATTTTTTGCCAAAAGATTAAATGGAGATAGATCAATATTATCAGCAAAAGTAAGAAGAGAAGATATATTATTTTATACTAATAGCAGAGATGAAAAAGAAGTTATAGTAGATCCAAAAATGTTAATAGATGTAGAAATATTAGAAGATTTTGAAGATAATAACTTTAAAAATGCAGGATTTATTTATCTTAGGTGCATAGCTTACCCATACAGCGTAGATGAGATTATCGAGTTTTATGATAAGAAAATTATGGAATAATATGAAAGGTGTCAGAAATTTCTTTCTTAGGCATAAGGTTTAGATGACTAGGGATATCAAAGCGACTCTCAATGCCTACAAGTAATAGGCAAAACTAAAGAGTAGCAAGGAAGCATGGTTTAAGGCAAACTATACTAATAGAGTGTACCATCACTCTATTAGATTTTTCGCTGCGAAACTTTTATAAGATATTGTAATAGATATGGATATCATAGCCTTAATATTAGGTCACAAGGCTGAGAAGGTTACTAATATCTATACTAGGATCAGCAAGGAAGAAATATAAGCTATATCAAATGACCTTGAAGAGTATTTAAAAAGTGGAGAGAAACCAGGGAAGTCTCTGGAAGATATGACGAAGGAATAATTTTGAGTATATTTTTAAAAATAGGCTAGCCTCATTATACATAATAGCTGGCGATGAAAAAAGAAATCATATCGCGATACCCCCGGGGGCTCGAAATAAAAGTTTTGTTTTATAATCTCGTTTTGACTGATCTAGGTATTTACAAAGAATTTTACCACTATGGGAATTTACGTCGCCAGCGACTTATTAAATGAAAAGTTTAATTTACCAAGTTTATTTTAACAGAACTCAACGGTTACAAATATTTTTATTTTGTAAATTCTGGATTTTTTTACCAAAACTTTCAGTTTGTGAGTAAATTTGTTGATAACGTATTCTGTGCGGTGCAATCATAATTACAGTACACGTTTAGGGCTCAAGAATAACATTGCATGATAGATATAAAAGAAATGTTTAATATAATAAAAAAGGCTAAATGCAAATATTACATTTAGACCTTAGCCAGAATTTAATAGAAAATAGGTTACTGAAAAAGTACTCCCTACTTCTATTTACACAAAATTTATAACACGCTCATTTATTTGTCAAAACTATTTAGGTATTGAAGTATATTAGAATATGTAATATTAAGCATATTGTTTTTTAGAGTGATTTCTGGATTTTACTATTGTAAAAAATTTTGAATGTTATATTTTAGTCTATTTTTTCCCCTTCCCCTTCAAGAAAAAGTACTCCCCAACTTTCCATAACTTTGAGAATTTTTATAAGCTCTTCTCCCTTTTTACTTATGGAGTACTCTACCTTTGGCGGAACTTCAGCAAATAAACGTCTTTCTATAAAACCCATTTTTTCAAGAAACTTTAAATGTTCCGCAAGAACTTTTTTGCTTATACCAGGAACTATTCTCTGCAATTCTCCAAATCTACATGTTTTTTCACCTATATGCCAAAGTATGAGTGAACGCCATTTTCCGCCCAAAATATCTATAGTTACCTCTATAGGGCATTTATAATCTTTTCCATTCCATTTATACATAGCAAAACCTCCTAAAACAATTCTAGCAGACTTTTATTTTAACAACAAGAAAAATTTTCTACTCTTTTTTCCATTATTTTATGTTAAAAGGAACCCTGAGGTTACCTATTAACATAAAAGTGCCTACTTGTAAGATTCTATTACTTAGTATAAACTAAACCCATGGATAAAAAATATTTATTTAGGAGGTTGTTATGAGATATCCAAGAGCATTTTCACATATTGGTATTACAATAGCAGATTTAGAACAGGCAGTAAAGTTTTACGAGGAAGTAATGGGTTGGTATGTTATCATGGATCCAACTACTGTAGTAGAAGAAAACGATACAGCTATAGGGCAGATGTGTATTGATGTATTTGGTACTGGTTGGGATACATTTAGAATAGCTCACCTGTCTACAGTAGACGGTATAGGAATTGAGTTATTTGAATTCCCTAATAACATTAAGCCACAAGCAGAATTCAAACCATTTGAAACTGGTGTATTTCACTTTTCTGTAAAAGACCCAGATGTTGAAGGTTTGGCTGCTAAGATAGTAGAAGCTGGAGGAAAACAAAGAATGCCAATAAGAGAATACTATCCAGGAGAAAAACCATATAGAATGGTTTATATGGAGGACCCATTTGGTAACATCATAGAAATTTATTCCCACTCTTATGAGCTTCATTATGGTGCCGGAGCTTATCAACATAATTTAGAAAAATAAACCCTTTACTATGGGTATTTATATAAAATAGGATTATACTTTTGCATACCTGTTTCCCTTAGTGGATCAGGTATGCTTTAACAATTTATACAAAAGGAGTTGTTCATGGAAAACATCAGACTAAACAATGGAGTAGAGATCCCTATCGTGGGATTAGGGACATTTAAGACAAAAGATGAAGAAGTCTATAATGCTGTTTTAGTAGCTTTAAGAGAGGGGTACAGACATATTGATACAGCTACTATCTATGGAAATGAGGCGAGTGTAGGGAGAGCTATAAGGGACAGCGGAGTTAAAAGGGAGGATATCTTCCTTACCGCTAAGTTGTGGAATTCTGATCAGGGATATGATGAAGCTAAAAGGGCTTTTGACACTTCCTTGAAAAAACTCGGTGTCGACTACATTGACCTCTACCTTATCCAATGGTACAAGGGAATTGATAAAGCCAGAGATTCATGGGAAGCCATGGAGGAGCTTTACAAAGAAGGAAAGATAAGAGCTATAGGTGTGTCAAACTTTACCATGTATCATATAGAAAAACTTCTGGAAACTGCTGAAGTTGCCCCTGTTATCAACCAGGTAGAAATTCATGTAGGGCTCCCTCAGTATGATCTACAGGAGTACTGTGAGGGAAAGGGGATCAAGCTTACTGCCTATGCACCAATGCAGGCTGGGAAGATCTTCGCCAATGAGGATATGAAGGTGATAGCTGACAAGCATAATAAATCCATTGCAAATATAGCTCTCAGATTCCTTGTAGAAAGAGGTATAATAGTTATCCCTAAATCTGTTAAGGAGCAGAGGATAATTGATAACAAGAAGATCTTTGACTTTACTCTGGATTCAGAGGACAAGGAAGCTATCAAGAAGCTTTGGGACGGTATGAGGCTCTTTCCCGATCCCGACAACTGTTACTTTTAAACCTAGATTGTCAAATTAATTTCAACACTTTCGGATTTCACCCAAATAGGGTCTTTCCACAAGTTCCATAAAAAAGAAGCCACTTCATAATGACTTCTTTTTTTATAATATTTTAAAACTGCAAATCTTGCAGTTGTGGATTTCATGGTGGAAGTGAAGAGAAACGACCCCGTGTCTAATTATAAATAGTATATCTAAGACTATTACATTTAGATCTTGATTAAATTGATACTATTGATTTTTTAAAAGGAATATAAAAAGGCGATATTTTAACTATCGCCTTTTTGACTTTGGAGTTAACTTCATTAGTTTTTGCTACAGAACCAATTTCTTCATATAGTTAACAATTTTTAAAGCTTTGACTGTTTCCTTGACATCATGAACTCTGATAAGGTTAGCTCCTTCTCGTGCAGAAATTATTGAAACAGCCAAAGTTCCTTCTAATCTATCATTTACTTCAGCATCTAAAATTTCCCCTATAAATCTTTTTCTGGAAGCAGCCATTAAAATTGGATAGCCCAGTTTTTTCAATTTACTAAGTTTATCTATTAATTGTATATTTTCATTTAAACTTTTATTAAATCCAATTCCCGGATCTAATATGATTTTTTCCTTTTTTACTCCTGCATTTAATGCAATATCCAAGCATTCTTGCAACTCTTCTGAAACCTCTTTAACTATGTCTTTATACGTTGTTTCAGCATGAATATTTTGAGGAGTTCCTCTTGTATGCATTAAAATACATGGTACATTATTTTCTGCAACTACCTGAGCCATATTAGGATCACCTTTAAATCCGGTAATATCATTTATTATGTCAGCGCCAGCTTCAATACATGCTTTAGCTACATTTGCTTTATATGTATCGATAGAAATTGGAACCTCTATTTCTTTTACCAATCGAGTAATTACAGGTAATAACCTTTCTAATTCTTCCTGTTCACTTACATAATCGAAGTTTGGTCTAGTAGACTCTGCACCAACATCAATTATATGGGCTCCCTCTTCCACCATTATTTTAGCTCTTTTTACTGCTTCATCAACAGTTTTATAAAGGCCTCCATCACTAAATGAATCTGGTGTCAAATTAAGTATTCCCATGACTAAAATTTTTTCGCCTAAACTATATTCTTTTTTCTTTGTAATTAATTTAAAACTCATTATTTTACTCCTTTTTTTAATAATTTATTACCAAAATAAGATGCCCTTACACTGAGATATTACCACATTTGGTCTTAACTTTGTTTAAAGATTTTTAGGTTAACTCCACTTATCTTTTCTGAGTCTGTAATTTTTTTGTGTAATTACCTCTTGGTTTTAATTTGATAATGAAAATTATAGAATACTTTTGAAACAGCTTATTACTCATAAATAAGAGCAGTTCGCCTTATTATTCGTAGACGAACTGCTCTGAGGGATAAGGTCAGCAATCATTTTTTAATAGTTTCTAATTGAATATATTTTACACTCTCTAGAAATTTGACATTGAAAAATCTAGATTTAAAAATTTGCACAAGTCGAGTAAACTAAATAAAAAAATAGATTGCAATTATACATATTAGAAGAAAATCACTTTGGGAAAACTCGCAATTGTATAGATACCCCATTGGGGTCATAAACATAGAAATAACGAGTTTGAGGGTCAGGATTCTGAATGTCAGAAGGGTTAAGACCTCTATCTAATGCAAGTTTATGCATTTCATCCAGTTTATCTGTCTCAAAACAAATAAACATGCCTTTACCTTGAAAATTCTGACTTTGCGGCATGCAGATAAGTTCAATCTCTGTTTCTCCGCTACCATTTGTTAAAAAAACAACTTCTCCAGAATCTGCTTTAAATCTGCGTGAAATACTTAGTTCTGTAATTGTCTGATAAAATTTAATAGATTCCTTCAAATTATTGACTCGTAAGGCTATATGTTTAATACGCATGGTGTCTCTCCTTTTCTTTGTATGATTTTCAGTAATTATCGTACATTACATGTATATTTTATAAACATTTTCTTTAATATAAATAAAAAAATCCAAAAAATGGCTAGAAATATAATAACTAGCCATTTTTTTATTTTAATGTGAATGTCAAATAATACTAAAATCTATAATTGTACTTTTTATCTTCCTAAGTGAATTACATTTTGTATAAGAGCCTTACACCTTTCACAATCTGTACCAGCCTTAGTCACTTCACTGACTTTCTCTACTGTATCAGCTCCATTTTTAACAGCATTGACAACATCTTCAAGAGATACATCATGACAACCACAAACTGATGCTAAGATATTTTCTATTTCATCTGCACAGCCACCGCATCCAGTTGAAGCACCTGTCATCTCTTTTATTTCATTTAAAGTACGAGCTCCAGCCATCATAGCTTTTCTTATTGTTATGTAGTCAACGTTTTTACAATGACAAATGATTTTATTTTTAGCCATTTTTTCCTCCTTGATGATATGTTAGTAACTTAATGATTTCAAGTTCATATAATAATTATACCTATAATTAGAGAAAAAATCTACGCCATTTGACGTGAACCTTATCGATATTAAAAAACATGTTCTTAAACTAAAACAAAGGAGTCTTTGACATACCTATCAAGCTAAGAAATTTTAGGAACCTAACTTTTATATAGTTAGGTTCCTATTTTAATTTTAAAGCTAAATTTTCAAACTACAAAAAACCACTTGCAAAAATGGCTAAAAAAGTTTATTCTATTATCAGTGGTGTTCTCGGTGATTATTTGCTGGGAACTTTTTTTATTTTAGAATCAATAATTTTTTTTAATTTTGAAGTCAAGCGCATGAAACGCTTTTTAGATTTCAAAGTTTCCATGAAATCAGTCAAAACCCCCAACGAGCTTTTTATTACTCGCCTTATACTCATTTCTTTTGAGTATCCTCCATTGATACCCTTTGTAATCTCCATTAAAAGAAGCATTCTAATTAAAGTGGCATATATGTGAGTCTCTATTCTTTCTACTTTCAAGTCTTTTAGTTTATCTAGTTTAAAATCAGACTTAAAAATTTTAAACAGCAATTCAATTTGCCATCTCAATTTATATATTTCGATGATTTCAGAAGGATTGAATCCCCAAAGATTAGTAATATATCCAGTAATTTCAGCAGAACTTCTTGCGTGCTTTGCGCAGTGCTCATTCCTTCTTTCTCTTTCTTCTATCTTTTGTACTTTTTTATTAGAAGTCTCTTTGTCCAATTTAGTTAGGATTACCCTAAAAGGCCTCTTGTCGTCATGGCTTCCGACTAGAAATTCATATTCTTGAGTCTCTCCTGCTTTTAGTTCTTTTCCCAACTCTCCAGCATTTGTTACCAAATACTTCGTCTTTTTTAGTAGTTTTCCCTTTGGTGAGTACTGAGGATTAGGGTTTAAAGCAAATAACCTTGTTCCGGCTTTCAAACGAGAAACAAAAGAGCTGTTTCTGCTTTCAATCTCATTGAAGTCATCAAATTTAAAGTACCCTAAATCTTTTAAAACTAAGGAATCTGTAACTAATTTATCGTAGACATATTTAGAAAAATTTTGCTCATTTTTAGTTCCCGTAGATAAAACAGTGTTCTTAAAAGAATAATCTAATAATTCAAGGAGAAGATTTATTTTTAAAACAGCAGGATTAGATTTGTTTGCACCTTTATACTTATTTTTTAATTTATTTGGCAATTTTATTTCAGTAGAGTCCATTAAAAAGATATTGCTGAAGCCATAATTTTTAAAGGCTTTAGACTTATTGGATATTTGTGTTTTACAAAGAGATAAGAAAATATTTTTAAGAAATTCTACAGAAGCCTCGCTAAACCTCTGATCAAGCGCTTGAGGAGAAATATTAATATTCTGCTTTAATAGAAGTTCAGCGCTTAATTCTTCCAAGGATGAAGTGCATAAATTATTGGAGCTGAAACAAGTTAAAGATATGAAGTTAAGAGGAGAAATTTTGCCGCTATTCCTAATTTTGAATTTAGAATACCTGGCAATTTGTTCAATATTTTTTTCCGAAAAGTAATTTAAAAATTTTGTTCTGATTTGTCTGTTTCCCAAAAGAAAAACCTCCTTCAAGTAGTCCTTGAAGAAGGTTTTAGCACAAATTCTATTAAATTCAAAGCTTAGCTTGATAGGTATGGAGTCTTTGACCCCTTTATTTTTTAAACTTAATTTTATATTCCTCAATTTTATCTTGGTTTCCTATTGACATAATTTCATTTTCTTTTACAATTACTCCAACTTCTTGCAATCTTTTAACAATCCTCTGAAGGGTTCTAAGGTTTATATTAAGCAGCTCCGAAAGTTCCCTTATTGTTTTATTTGTCGATTTATGGTTTTCAAGAAATTTGATAAAAAAAGCTTCGTCTGAATATATAGATTTATTTAAAAAGTATTCTGAGACTCGTGAATGTTCTTCAAGAAATAGAAGAAAAAGCTTTTTTAGAACTTCTTCCTTTTTTTCTAACTTCATATCAAATATTTCTTCAAATGGAAGAGTAACTATAATTGAATCTTCTTTTCCAGTAAGGTCAACCTCGAAATTCTGTTGTGCTTGAATTTTTGACAACCGTGAAAGTGTAGCTCCTATTCCCACTACATCTCCTGAAAAATGATCAATATAAAACTCTCCTCCATCTGGACTATAAATTATGTATTGGATCGCTCCTTCAAATATATATATGGCTGTCATTTTTTTAACCTGACTGTAATAGAATATATCTCCTTTCTTCATAGTTATAATATTCATAAGGGATTCAAAATTTGTCCCTATGAGTTCATGTAGTCTCAACTTTTTTAAAATTTTTGATTTTATCACTATACCCCCTCCTAAAATCACATTATAATAAGAAACAGATTAAAAATTTAAATGATTTGAATAAACTATTGCCTTTCAATGTTATTAGATAAATATTATATAACATTTTAATGTTATATGTAATAGTCCCATGAATTAGTACAACAGAAAACCAAATATCAGCCTCTGAAGTATCCAGATGGGCTGAAGAACTTAGAAAAAATGTTAAAGTTGCTTTTGAAAAAAAATTAAGGATCTTAAAAAATAAAGCTTCTTGAAGAAGAGCAAACCAGACTTTATTCCTTTGTCGGTGAACTCACTATGCAAATTGATTGGTTCAAAAAAACTGGAAAAATTGGGAGAGCTTTGACAAAACCCAGTCCCGTTTATTGAGGAAAACCTCTATTTTAATATTTCTGAGCAGTGTAGCTGGTACTATATTTCTAGAAATTCACATTACTACACACCAAGGATCAAGGACAATTCTGAAGGTGAGTATCTCAAGAAAAAAATCCTTGCTGAGTACGAAAAAGATGTTACAGCCGGTTCTAGGAGAATAAGCGTAGAACTCAATAAAGTAGACAAGGAAGATGGAGATTTGAAAAGAGCTGTTAATTCGGAAATTATATACCCTAAATTTTCAATATTGAACCCAGAACTTGCTTTTACACTTCCAAAATTTCAGATAGCTTGTGGGATAACTGATATTCTTGCACATCTTATGGAGAGATATTTTACAAATGTGAACCATGTAGAGTTTACAGACAGGCTTATTGAAGCAACTATGAAAACTATAATCAACAATGTTCATAAAGTATTGGAAAATTCAAAAGATTATGCTGCTTGGGCTGAAATAATGTGGGCCGGAACAGTAGCTCATAATAACTTGCTGAACACGGGTAGAATTGGAGATTGGGCTTCCCATGACATAGAGCATGAACTAAGTGGGATATATGATATTGCCCATGGAGAAGGACTTGCAATAGTATTTCCGGCGTGGATGAAATATGTGTATAAGAACGATATACCAAGATTTGCCCAGTTTGCAAATAGGGTTTGGAATATAGATAATGATTTCTTTGACCAAGAAGATGTCGCTTTAAAAAGTATAGAAGCCTATGAGAAATTTATACATTCCATAGGCCTAAAAACAAAGCTTAGCGATATAGGGATAAAAGATGAGCGGTTCCAAGAGATGGCTAATAAGGCAACAAACGATGGGCATGGAACATTAGGTTCTTTTGTGAAACTTGATAAAGACGATATATTTAAAATATATACACTTGCAAAATAAACATATCATATGCTTTTAATTAAAGGAGGAGTTAAGTTGAGACAACTGAAAATTGGAGTACTAGGTGTTTCAGGTCACTTTATAAGTAGGATTTTATTACCACTGAAACAATCAGATAAAATTGAAGTTTGCGCTGTTGCTTCTAGAAGTGAAGAAAAAGCTAGAAAATCAGCAGAAAAGTGGGGGATTAAAAAATATTATGGGTCATATGAATCCCTACTCAAAGATAAAGATATAGAAGCTGTTTACATACCTCTTCCGAACCATCTACATTTAGAATGGATAAAACGTTGTGTAGATGCAAAAAAACATGTCATTTGTGAAAAACCATTGACTTTAAATGCAGATGAGGTAGAGGAGCTTATAGATTATGTAAAGGATAAAGATATAAAAATAATGGAAGCATTTATGTACGGGTTTCATCCAAAGTGGCAGAGAGCAAAAGAAATAGTAAAATATGGAGAGATAGGAAATATAACTGCTATACATACAGTATTTGCCTATAATAACCAAGATCCGAGTAATATAAGGAATATAAAGGAATATGGTGGCGGAGCTCTAATGGATATAGGTTGCTATGCTATTTCCTCTTCAAGGTTTATAATGGATAGGGAACCAACTAAAGTAATGTCCTTGGTTGAGAATCATCCAGAATTTGAAACAGATATTATTTCATCTGCCATACGTGATTACAATAAGAGTAGGTGTGTTTTCACAGTATCGACTAGTAGTTATCCGCAACAAGAAGTTAAAATATTTGGTACAAGTGGGATAATTACAATAAACATACCTTTCAATGATCATTATGATGTTGAAGGTGAAATATTGGTTCAAAATGCTCTAGGTATTAGACGCGTCACTTTTGATCCTGTAAATCAATATAGATTAGAATTTGAAGCATTTGCAGAAGCAATTTTTAATAATACTCCTGTACCAGTTTCAATTCAAGATACCTTAATGAATATGAAGGTGATAGATGCAATAAACGAATCTGCTAAAACAAATTCTTGGGCTAATGTATAAACGCGAGGAGCCTATAATATTTTTTGTGTAATTACCTCTTGTCTAAACTAGTAATTTTCATATTAAATTTTATAGTTGATCCTCAAAATACATTTTGAGCTAGTATAGTATTAATCCAAACATTGCTAAAAACAGTATTTTCAATAGACTTTCATCTGTTGGGAATACTGTTTTTGTTTTATTTGATTTTTTTTAGAGGTATATATTTAGTAGCAAAAAGTTAAATATTACATTTTAATCTTGGTTGTAATTTAATTGAATAAATTACTTAAGGATCTTAGTGACAGAAGAGTTTGCATTTATATCTACTTATTTTTTAAATTTCCAAAGTAGTAAAACTCTACACGTATATTTATTTCAATTGGAATAGATTGATAATTTTTTATTTTTAGTCCTCGGGATGGTCTATCAATTATTGCCAACGATTCCTAAAATGCACAAAACTTTATCACTAAATTGAGAAAACTAGCTTTTAAATCCTTGATAAAAAAAGTCTATTCAGTTTATTAATTAGCGGAGGAATTTAGCATACATTTTAATGAGAGATTCAGAGCTGTAAATTTAATTATAGAATCTTCACAAAACCTACACAATTATATATTAATATTAGCTGGAAGTTGAGAATCAACAGAAGAAAAAATATTTATATTTTTCATTAATACAATGTAAACTCAATTTCTGCAAAGATAAAGCGGGCTGTTTTGACAAATAAAACAGAGTATACGTTTTTCAGTTCAAGGAGGAGGAGCAGTTACAGGAGAGTTAATGTGATGAAAGAAGAAGCTTTAAATAGAATATAACTTATGAATTATTACGAAGAAAAATTTCTAAAGAGGAGAATTAAATTATGAAAAAATTACTAATAGTAGCAATTTTAGTGACGTCAATTTCAGCATTTGGTGAGGACGGAAGCGCAGCTACCGCTACTAAAAAAAATGCACCTCATAAAATGGATATGAGTAATTCAATGCAGAATTCAGAAAAACTTACGCCAGAATCGCAAATAAAATTAGAAGAGATTAGATTAAATTATTTAAAAAAAGTAGAGGAGATAAAACTAGATATAAAAAAAGTTGAACTAGATATAGATAAAGAAATGCTGTCAGAAAAAGTAGACACTAAAAAAATAGGAAAATTGATTGATAAAAAGACAGATTTACAATCTAAAATGAATAAAAATATGGTGAACTATCAAATTGAAGTTAAAGAAAAATTAGGAATAAATCTTCCAGAAAATATGAAGCTTGATCATAATAAAAAAATGAATTCTATGATGGGACATTCTAATAATAAGTGTAAGAAGCATAAAGAACATAAAGAGCATAAAAGCGTAGAGGATTTAAAACATCAATCAAAACATGAAGAGAACGTAGTATCTCACTAATACCGAAAGGCTGCCGAAAACTTCAGCAGCCTTTTAAAGTAATAAGATATTTAACATGCAATATTGTTACTGCCTAAGTTTTATAAAAAAGGAAAATCAAAAAAATTTGAATAGCAAAATATTTGCGTGCATTCTTGACAAAATTAGAAAAGAAATATATACTCTATACATGAATAAGTATTCATATGATTGGAGGGGTTCAATTGATTAATGTAAAAAAAGAGTATAGCGTAAAAAATCTTCATTGCGCCGGCTGTGCAGCTAAGTTAGAAGGAGCTATATCAGATCTAGATGGTGTTCAGTCAGTTAGTCTCAACTTTATGAACAAGAAGCTTATTGTAGAAGTTCTCGAGGAGAAAACGGCAGACTTTTTAAAGTTAATAAATACACTGGCAGACAGGATAGAGCCTGGTACCGTTTTTGAAGAAATGAGAAAAGGGATAAAAAAACTCAGGATAAAAGTGAAGGGGCTTCATTGTGCTGGCTGTGCATCTAAGATAGAAGGAGAGGTATCAAAACTTTCTTATATATCTGGAGCTAATCTGAACTTTACCAAGCAATTATTACACCTAGAGGCTGAAGATATTTTTAATGATGAAGAGATCGTTGCAGATGTAAAGAATATTGTAAATACACTGGAGCCTGGAGTGGAAGTTATATATGGTGATGAAGGTTGTGGACACGATCACTCTCACGGGCACGAGCATGATCATTCTCATGGTGAAATGAATAAGACTGAGCTTATCTCTCTTATAATAGGAGGAGCAATATTTATAGCAGGTCTCTTTATGTCAGACGCTTCACTGATAAAAAGAGTACTTCTTGCAGTTGGATATATTGCCGTTGGAGGAGATATTGTATTGAACTCTTTCGGAAATATAAAAAGGGGGAGATTTTTAGATGAAAACTTCCTTATGACAATAGCAACCTTTGGTGCATTCGCAGTGGGGGAATATTCTGAAGCGGTTGGAGTAATGCTTTTTTATAAGATAGGAGAGTACTTTCAGGGAAGGGCTGTAGAAAATTCCAGAAAATCCATAGAAGACCTAATGGATATCAGGCCTGATTACGCTAATATCAAGAAGGCTTCTGGAGAGATTGAAAGAGTAAAACCTGAAAGAGTAGTGGTCGGAGATATTATTCTTGTAAAACCAGGGGAAAAGATACCACTAGATGGAAGGGTATTAAGTGGAAGTTCGGCACTGGATACTTCTGCTTTAACTGGAGAATCACTGCCTAGAGATGTTGTAAGAGGAGACGAAGTACTCAGTGGAAGCGTTAATAAAAATGGGGTACTAGAAATTGAGGTAAGTAAAAGATTTTCCGAATCAACTGTGTCAAAGATACTTGAGATGGTTGAGAATGCAACTTCAAAGAAGGCTGACTCTGAAAAGTTTATTACAAAGTTTGCTAGATATTATACTCCTGCAGTAGTAGGTTTAGCGGTTGCAATAGCGGTTGTACCAGGAATAATTACAGGAAATTATTCAGAATGGTTTTATAGAGCTCTTATATTTCTTGTAATCTCTTGTCCTTGTGCTCTCGTAGTTTCCATACCTCTTAGTTTTTTCAGCGGCATCGGAGCAGCTTCCAAAAAGGGAGTTCTGATAAAAGGCGGAAACTATCTGGAAGCATTGAATAAGGTAAAGGCTGTGGTATTTGATAAAACAGGAACTCTTACTAAAGGAAGATTTAAAGTAGTAGATGTATTCTCAGTATTTGGAAAAAAAGAAGAACTTTTAGAGTTGGCAGCTGTGGCCGAGACGCATTCTAATCATCCCATTGCAAAGAGTATAATGGCAGCTTTTAAAGGTGAGATTGAAGAGAAAAATATTAATGAATATTCCGAAGAAGAAGGCTATGGAATAAAAGTGAGATACAAAAATGTTGAGATACTTGCGGGAAATAATAAACTTTTGAAAAAATATGGAATAGAATTCAAAAATGAAGAACTTCCTGGGACAGTAGTTTATATAGCAAAAAATAGTGTATATCAGGGATATATTCTTATAGCCGATGAGGTAAAGGAAGATGCAGGTTATGCAGTGCAAGTCTTTAAGAAAATGGGGATAGTTTCTTATATGCTTACAGGTGATAACAGAAATGTAGCTGAACATATAGGAAAGACTTTAGGTATTGAAAGAATCCATTCAGATCTCCTGCCTAATGAGAAAGTAGATTATTTTCAGAGGATAAAAGAAGAGGTTCAAGGTGGAGTAATTTTTGTTGGAGACGGAATAAATGATGCTCCAGTTTTAGCACTTTCAGATATAGGTGTAGCCATGGGTGGGATAGGTAGCGATGCTGCAATCGAGGCAGCAGATATGGTTATCATGACGGATGAGCCAAGTAAATTAAAGGATGCTTTCAACATAGCTGGACTTACAAGAAAAATAGTTCTTCAAAATATAATCCTCGCATTAGGAATAAAATTAGCTGTTATGGCTTTGGGTGTGGGAGGACACGCAACAATGTGGGAGGCAATATTTGCTGATGTAGGAGTTGCTCTTTTGGCGGTCTTAAACTCAATGAGGATACTAAAAAAATAAATAGAATTTAATTTTATAAGCTAAAGGCACTTTTGAAAGTGCCTTTTTTAGTTATATATTTCACTTTATAGTTTAACTCCAAAATAATTGAGGACGGTGATCATAAGCCAATAGCACCCACTTGTAAATGCAATTGAAATACAAAGACTTATGTAAAAATTTAGTCCTTGCTTTAACAATATTGGTAAAGTTATAAACAAGACCAATGAAGGTAAAACAAGCCAAAAGACACTTGATGCCAATGCGCTAACTTTTTCGACATTTTTAGTATCTTTATATAGCCAAACCATTGCTATTACGGAAGTTAATGGAATAGATGCTAATACAGCACCTATAAAAGAACTGCGTTTAGAAACTTCAGATATCATAATAATTAAGACCATTGTAATAGCAAGCTTAACTATATAATAAGCCAATTAAAACACCTCGCAATTTAATCATAAAATTGTAAGCCTATATTACCTAAGGGATTAATTTATTATAGCATAATCTTTATAAAAATTTCGATGAGAATACTAAAAAATAGATAAAATTTGGTTTTAAGTACTTGGAATTTAAGGTTTAAAGAAAACGACATCTTATTTTATAAGCTATAGGCACTCTTAAGAGTGCCTGTAGCTGTAAGACAAAGGAATTTGTCTACAGCCTGAGAGCTTAGCTCTGAGTACATCAAAACCGCAAATTTTGCAGTTAAAGTAAACTATTAAACACTTATGTACCGAATCTTACAAGTAGTAGATATCAGTTAATTCTACGCCAGCAAGCTTATCAATTAAATTTTTTAAATTTATTCTTGACTATTCTGATAAAAAATGGTACTTTTATAACATAAAACTTTGAGGATAAAACTATTTTATTCTCTATGACTAATATTACTAGGAGGTAACAAGATGAAAAAAATATTTTTATTATTGGCCGTTTTAACTTTAATAGGTTCGCAAGTTTTTGCTTTTTCTTGGTTTGGAAAAAAGGGAAAAAAAGAGGTAAATGTCTATACACACAGGCACTATGATACCGACCAGGAGCTTTTTGAAGAGTTTACAAAAGAAACTGGAATAAAAGTAAACGTTGTTCAGGCGAAAGCCGATGAGCTTATAAAAAAACTGGAGATGGAAGGTGAAGACACCCCGGCCGATGTTCTTATAACAGTGGATGCAGCAAGACTTTATAGGGCAAAAGAAAAAGGGCTGCTTCAAAGTGTAAAAAGCAGCAGTCTTGAAAAATGGATTCCAGAGAATTTGAAAGACAAAGATAATCAGTGGTTTGGGCTTACTACCAGAGGAAGGGTTATAGTGTACTCTTTAGATAGAGTCAATCCAAAAGATCTATCTACTTACGAAGACTTAGCAAATCCAAAGTGGAAAGGGAAAATTCTCGTAAGATCTTCATCTAACGAATACAATCAGTCCCTTATAGCTTCTATGATTGCAAATAACGGCGAAGAGGCTACTGAAAAATGGATAAAGGGTCTTGTTGCTAACTTCGCCAGAGATCCAAAAGGAAATGACAGGGCTCAGGCTACTGCAGTAGTTGCCGGGGAAGGCGATATAGCTATAATGAACACATATTACATGGGTAAAATGCTCACTTCATCAAATCCTGAAGAGGTAAAGGTGGCTAAGAGTGTTGGAGTGTTCTTCCCTAATCAAAATAACAGGGGAGCTCACGTAAACATAAGTGGTGCCGGTGTTACTAAATACTCTAAAAACAAAGAAAATGCTGTTAAGTTCATAGAATTTTTGGCTAGCAAAAAGGCTCAAGGGAAATTTGCATCAGCCAATTATGAATATCCTGTAAATTCTGAAGTAGAAGTTTCTGAACTAGTTAAGTCTTGGGGAGAGTTCAAGGCCGATAAATTACAATTGGAGCTTCTTGGAAAATATAATTCTAAAGCTGTAAAGATAGCTGACAAAGCGGGCTGGAAATAGGATTAAGATTAGGGGCAGAGTTTCTGCTCCTAGTTTTTAAATTTTTAAAAGGAGTTTTCTCATGGGGAAATTATTAAGAAATCTTAAAATAAATATTGATTCTTGGTCTATGCTTAGCTTTATATCAGTGACACTCATAAGTATGCCCATATTAAATATATTCTTGAACATATTTAACGAAAATAATGAAAACTGGCTACATATAAAAGAAAACCTTATTTTTGGGTATATAAAAAACTCCTTTATCATAGCATCTGGTACTGCAATAGTCTGTATCTTTTTAGGGGTTTCTCTGGCGTGGCTTTTATCGGCATACTCTTTTCCGCTCTCTAGCTTTTTTGAGTGGGCATTGATACTTCCGCTTGCAATCCCTTCATATATAGGTGGATATACCTATGCTGGAATTTTAAATTACACAGGTCCAATACAGACCTACTTGAGGAGTTTTGGAATCGAGGTTAAACCAGGTGTACTCGACATTATGAATCTTAACGGAGTGATCTTTGTTTTCTCTATGACTTTATTTCCCTATGTATTTATAATCGTAAAGGGCTTTCTTACCAAACAGTCTGCCGGGCTTATAGAAGCTTCCAAATCTCTTGGGAAATCTGACCTAGATACTTTCTTCAAAGTTGTACTCCCAATATCAAGAGGTGCTATAGTTGGCGGCGTGTCCCTTGTAGTCTTGGAGGTGCTTAACGATTACGGGCTTGTAAGTTATTTCGGTATTCCAACCTTTAGCACAGGGATTTTCCGTACATGGCTTTCCTTGGGGGATCTGAATTCGGCTATAAAGCTATCATCCATACTTATGTTCACAATATTTATAGTACTGCTTTTCGAGAAGATAATCACTAAAAGAAAGAGTTATGGTTTCTCATCAACAAAGATAAAACCTTTAAAGAAGAGAAAATTGGATGGTTTAGCCGGCTATTCCGCTACGACTATCTGTACTTTTATATTTTTACTTAGTTTCTTCATACCTTTTTTACAGCTTTTAAACTGGAGTTTTTTATCATATGAAAAAGTCATAGACTTACAATTTATAGAGCTAGTATTAAATTCATTTACAATTGCAGCTATCACATCATTTCTAATAATAATTGTAGCTACTGTGATTGCAAATAATTATAGAATAAGAAAAAACAGTTTTACAAGGTTCTGTTCAAAAATTGCAAACACTGGGTACTCAATTCCTGGGGCAGTTATCTCGGTAGGAGTACTAATCTTTTTCATGACATTGGATAAAAAAGTTTTCAGTGGTATTTACTCTCTATTCAACTCAAGCAAAATTTTGGTGCTAACAAGCAGCATACTTTTACTTATTTTTGCCTATCTTGTTAGATTCCTGTCTATAGCCTACAACTCTATAGAATCCGGATTCAACAAAGTGGGAAAAAGCTTTTTGGAAGCTTCAAAATCACTCGGGATGAACACTACTCAAACTTTTTTCAAAGTGGACATTAAAATGATACGCCCATCTATTTTTGGAGCGTTTATCCTTATATTCGTGGATATTTTAAAAGAACTGCCTCTTACCCTTATATTGAGGCCGTTTAATTTTCACACCCTTGCCACAAAGGCTTTTGAGTACGCCGGTGACGAGATGATACACGAGGCTTCTATAGATTCTATTATAATAATATTTGTAAGTTCCCTTGCTATTTTCTTTTTTAACAGGCTCGGGGAAAAAGAGGGGGTATAAAATGGCTCACATAGAAATAAAGGATATTTCCTTCACGTATGAAAATTCAAAAGAAGAGGTTTTAAAAAATTTCTATTTAAATATAGAGAAAGGAGAAATAGTTGCTGTACTTGGAGAAAGCGGGAGTGGTAAATCTACATTTTTAAGGGTGCTCAGCGGTTTTGAAATCCCAAAAACCGGCTCTATAAAGGTAGATGACAAAAATTTTGTAGACGACAATTGTTGTATACCCGTAGAAAAAAGAAAGGTGGGCATGGTATTTCAGGATTACGCCCTTTTCCCACACCTTACAATAGAAAAAAATATAGGCTTCGGGATATCTAAGCAGAGTAAAAAAGAACAGAAAAAAATAATAAACGAAATGCTAAACCTTGTCAACATGAACGAGCATAGACACAAGTATCCTCACGAGCTAAGCGGAGGTCAACAGCAAAGGGTGGCCCTATGCAGGGCTCTGGCACCCTCCCCTTCTTTAATATTATTGGATGAACCGTTTTCAAATCTAGATGCGAATCTTCAGAACAAGATAAGAAAAGAGTTAAAGGAGATTATAAAGAGTTCAGGCACTACAGCCATATTTGTTACGCACGACAAGGATGACGCAGTATCAATAGCAGATAAGGTTGTTGTATTGGAAAATGGTGAAATTGCTCAGGTTGGTCATCCTGGTGAAGTTCAAAGTTCACCTAAAACAACTTATGTAGCCCACCTTTTTAAGGAATTTTAATAGATCATAGAGATAAAAATTAATGGGAGGAAGAACTTTTGAAAAAAACTTTTATTACAATTTTAATCGCTCTGGCTATAGGCCAGGCTATCAGTATATTTGCTGTAAAAGGGAAAGTAAACTTTTTTAGCGGTCAGGCTAAAGGTTTCATAAGCGACATAAAGCTTGCTGCGGATTTCGATGGCAATAAGATAATCGCAGTTAAGGTTTTAGAGCATTCCGAAACACCTATACCTGGTAGTGAGGCTTTAAAAAAGTTATCTGAGTCAAGCATAGGGAAAGATCTGTCGCAAATAGACAGTATAGCCGGCGCAACTTATTCATCCAAAGGGTTCAAAGCTGCGCTAGAAGACGCTCTAAATAATAAAAACAAAAAATAACCCTATATTCGGAGTTTTTTACTTAGATGAAGTTAAAACTACTATTACAGATTTCTCAGGGAATCCTCCGAAAGAATACGTTCTATAATAGTTTTAATATGTGAAAAATCCAAGTATTAATACTTGGATTTTCCTCTATTTGGTAGTGATATTCAATAGCCGTTTTATAGTTAGGATTTAATTAGAAAGTATTAGAGGAGAATTCTAGCTTAAAATGGTATGCTCGACAAGTATTTTTATACCCATACCAATCAGAATAAATCCACCTAAATATTCAGCTTTATATCCTAATATCTGTCCAACTTTATTTCCAAGATAAACTCCAATAGAAGAAATTAAAAATGTAATTACTCCTATAGCTATTACAGTGGAATAAATATTTAATCCTGGAAGTAGAGAAAAAGAAAATCCTACAGCTAAAGCATCAATACTAGTTGCAATTCCTAGAACTAAAATATTTGAAGAAGTTTCACATTTTTCTTCAATTTCGCATTTCTGACTTTCTCTAGCTTCAATTAGCATTTTCCCACCTATACCAATAAGAAGTCCAAAAGCTACCCAATGATCCAATTTAGAAATTGTGTCGTAAAATATTCCACCAATCATCCAACCTATAAGCGGCATTATTGCCTGAAAAATTCCAAAAACTAAAGCTGCCCTTAGGATATTTTTAATATGAATTTTTTCTAGAGCAAGGCCTTCAGTAAGTGAAACAGCAAAGGCGTCCATGGCAAGTCCTACTGATATAAAAAATAAAGTTATAAAGTTCATAAGTTCCTCCGTGATATATATCTTGTTTTACATTTTTAAAGTATCCGAGATATTTTACTTTAAAATTTAGAGTTAAGCAAGCTCAAATTGATTACTATATTCAAAAAATAAAAAAAGGCTCCAACAGTTCTTTACTGCCTAGAACCTTTAACTTCATTTTTTCACCTCTCATAAATATTCTAAAAGATTAAAGTATTTTTTAATACCTTATTTCTTTATAGAGAAACTAATTGTAAGTACTTAAGCTATTCAGATAAAGCATAACTTTGTATAAAATTAACTCAATGTCGATATTTAAGATTAGAAACTTTTGGAAATAGATTTTGGTACATAGAGGAAAAGTTTAAATTTAGTCAAAGAATATGATTATATATTTTCATTGTAATGGAGGTATTTTATGAGAAAAATTATACTAATGAGAATAATAAACCTGCTTCTTCTGATAAATTTTATAGCCATTGTATCAGTTGTGCTTTTAAGAAGGTTTATATTGCCAGAGTTATTCTACTTGCTACATCCAAAACTTGGCTATTCGTTTATATTCCTAGCATTTTTTCATATTTGGATGAATCGCAGCTGGATAAAATCAAATTTTTTAAAAAGAAAGAAGTGATCCTCAAAAGCTAAATTAGCTAATATTTATTAAAAATAAGATCCCATATGTAGTTCTTTTAATATATATTTGTAAAAAATGGATAGGCTACAATAAAAATATATACTTGAATTGGTTTTAAAATCCTACACAAAAACGTTTAGATAATAAGATTACTAAGTTGAAAAGGTGATCTTATTATAAATAGGCGAGCTTTTTTGTAAGGTGTTTTTTTTAAAAGTTTTAGAGGTATAGAAAATTATTTGGTTAATAAATTTAATTGTAAATATATATTTTAAGATAGTATTACTGGAAATTTCTATGTTTTCATTAAGATTGTTTTTTACATTATGAACTATATTCTATTCAAAATAAACTTCATTACAATATCTTATGAACTAGAAAAAAATAAAAAACAGGATTTAGTACTAATGTGAATAAAATATAGTTGAAATATTTCTCTAAAATTTTTATTAGTGAGTTTGAATGCCATGTTAAATGTAAAAAGAAGGGTGAAATAGTATGGAAGAAATACTAACGGTTGGAATTATTATATTTACTGGTTTTATTGTTGGTGAAATATGTACTCATTTTAAGTTGCCGAAAGTAACTGGGTATATTCTTGCTGGAATCCTTCTCAATCCTAATTTAACTCATTTCATTCCAGAGTCATTTGTTGCCCACACTGATCTCGTTACAAATATAGCGTTATCTTTTATAACCTTTTCTGTTGGGGGCACATTACTCTTCTCTAAGATTCGTTCTTTGGGGAAAACAATTATTTTAATAACTTTACTCGAATCTGAATTTGCATTTTGTTTGTTGCATTTTTTTCAACACTACTTGGTCCGATAATTATTTCTTCTCCTGGGGCTTCTATAGTCTCATTCTAAATCCCACTTTCTTTAATACTGGCTTCTCTCGCATCTCCAACTGATCCTTCAGCTACATTGGCTGTAGAACATGAATACAAAGCAAAGGGTGAAGTCACTTCGACTATCATGGGGGTAGCAGCATTTGATGACATTCTTGGAATAATAAATTACAGTATTACAATATCTATAATCGGCCTAAGTCTTAGGGGTATTAATAACTCTTATAATCGGACTTTTAGCCTTATGCTATGGCTTTGCAAGGGAGGTCAACTTAGACGAACTTTTATCAACAATGACAATGGGAATAATTGTAGTAAATTACAGCATAAAAAAAGAAAAAATATTTAAAATATTAGAGAGGTATACAGAAGAGTTAATTTTTGTTCTTTTTTTTACGATAAGTGCAATGCACCTTAGTTTTTCAGTATTGATATCAAATTATCCATTTATAATTATTTTTCTAGACTTGTGCAAAAAATAAAAAGTAGATCAAATCTCAATATACAGGTATAATTAAGCACCACACAAAACATACCGAAGGAGATTCGATCTACGATGCTTATTATACCTAATTTAAATGAAATTGTAAACTTCAATATGGCTCTTGATCTTAATTTTTCAAAGCCTCAAATGCAACATATGAACAGTATAGTTTCTGGTATCATCGGCGTACAAGGAAAAAAGAATATTTCAAATTTAAATAGATTTACTCTTAATTCTAAGGACAGGAGCTGTACAACTCGTTTCCTCAATAACTCACCTTGGGATGAAGAAAAACTCAGAAACTCTTTGAAAAATTTTGTATATGATGTCATAAAATCGGAAACACATAAAAATTCAGAACCAATTTTCATCTCTATAGATGACACTCTTATTACAAAATCTTCAAACTCTAAAAAAATTGAAGGTATGGGATTTATTCGCTCACATGTAACCCAAAAAAGCGAGTGGGCTCACTGTATTGTAAGTGCCTTCATTAAAAATGGCGGTATTTCTTATCCGCTTGATTTTGATGTTTATCTGAAAGAAGAATTATGCGATGGCGAACAAAACATGTTCAAAACTAAGCACGAAATAGCCATATCTCTTCTTGAAGACAATACACTACAATTAGAAAAACCAACGTATGTATTGGCGGATTCTTGGTATATTTCAGACAAATTCATAAATCAACTCCAATCAAAAGGGTATCAAGTAATAGGAGCTCTAAGATCTAATAGAATTATTTATTCACAAGGAATCCGTATAAAACTATCTGATTTCAGAGCGCAGATAAACCCCAAACATCTAAAAACTTTCAAGGTTAATGGTCGCAGATTCTATACTTACAGGTATGAAGGACCTATAAAGGGTATAGAAAATTGTGTAGTTGTGCTTAGCTGGATAGATGAGTTCAATCCAGAAAAATCACCTAAACACATAATATCAACAGATGTTTCCCTTTCAGATAAAGAAATCATTTCTTACTATGGAAACCGTTGGGAGATAGAGACAAACTACAGGAACCAAAAAGAAAATCTTGGATTGGATCACTGTGAAATGAGGTCTCTTAAAGGTATCAAAAGATTTTGGCGGTTAGTATATACAGCTTATGTGTTCTTATGTAATATTAAATTTAAAGCCAAATTAAAATTAGATACATTAGGTGATACAATAAAGTATTTCATAAAAATCAGCAACACAAAATTGGTAAAATTAATTATTGAATTACACGAAGAGACCCATTCAGAGGAAAAAGTCCTTGATTATTTAGGGTTCTCAGTTTGAATTCGCCAAAAATTAGATATTGAACAATTTAGATTTAAAAATTTGCACAAGTCGAGTTATTTACACATAAATATAATTGAGGTACAGTCGAAGTTGTATGGTCTGCAGTGGATGGAGAATTCATGTTTCGAACCAATAGCAGGAAGGGTTGTCTAAAATCTTCTTTCTGTTTTTTATGTTGTTCCGTATATTGTACTGTTAATTGTTGGGTAAGTTAGTTTTATACATCCGTTGTTTTATATCTATTGGTTGACAATATTAAGAAAGTGGAAAAGAAATGAAATACCTAGTAATCGAATCAGGTGGTCCTGGATTTGCGTCACAGTAAGAAGCTATTTATGTATTGGAAAATATAGTTATCCCAAGTTTTGATAAACTCATTGAGCTTGAAGAAAACAAAAAAATTATTGCTGGTGGTCTTCCAGTAGGAGATAGGGCATTTATATTTAGAATAGAAGTATCATCAAACGAAGAGGTGGATCTAATTTTAAGGGATATACCAATATGGGGTTCTCTTCAGTGGGAAGTTAAGCCGATTCAATCTTTCGGGGGCAGAGCGGCAAAAGAACGTGAAATTGTAAAAGAAATTAAGGGGATGTAGCAATAGGATAAAACTCATATTTGAGAAATTAGTACATGAGGTATATATTTTTAATTTTAAAATTTATAAGCTTTTAACAGAATTAAAAACCTTCCTAAAGTAAGATTGTTAAAAATTACTTTAGGAAGGTTTTATTTATTGCAATCTATTTATTTTATAGGAAATCAACGGATAAAGGTTTAGGAAGGCTGAAAATATTTTATATATGGTTGATCGAATCAAATTGATGTTCAATTGGAATTTTCTTT
Source organism: uncultured Ilyobacter sp. (assembly GCA_963675185.2). GTDB lineage: Bacteria > Fusobacteriota > Fusobacteriia > Fusobacteriales > Fusobacteriaceae > Ilyobacter_A. Next base: position 398,541 of record CAXXOH010000002.1, on the reverse strand, counting down.
AATTGCTGCATGAATTATTCTGGGAAGGAAAGTTCATCTGTAGTTTTCTCTTGTTCTAAGAAGTGCTTTGTTGTAAAAGATATTCGGACCGTCTATCAGATCGATGTCGGTTGTGCCCAAGTGAAAAATATACATTGATTTTTAACATAAATTAAAGTATTATATTTATAGATATAGGCCAGTATTTAAGGGAGGATATGTTGATTTGTAGAATTGAAACGTAAATTCTGATGCTGGAAAATGTGTTTTAGTGTTCTGAAAGTTTGACAAAATTTTGGATAAAGATAATTTTATAGAAAAATTATTTGAGGTTATTTTAAAGAGATTTATTTTATATAAAAGGAGATCGTGTTGAATATATATAATTTTTTTGAAAATAAAAACAACGATAATAAAAATAAAGAAGCTGTTAGAAAACTTTTAAACACTATACCAAAACCTATTTTTTATAAAGATAAGAATGGAATTTATATAGAGTGCAATAAGGCTTTTGAAGAGTTTGTCAATTTCTCTAGGGATGAAATTGTAGGAAAAACTGTTTTTGATATTGCTCCCGAAGAATTTGCAGAAAAATACTATGAACAGGATAATGAACTTATTAATAATCCTGGAATACAGGTATATAAGTTTAAAGTTGAATCCAGTGATAAAAAACAACATGACGTAATTTTTAAAAAATCAACTTTTTTAAACAAAAAAAAGGAAGTTTTAGGTCTCATTGGGGTAATAACAGTTTTAAATTAAAATAATAATTGAAAGAGTTATAAAATTCAAAAAAATTAATCACATATTATAAAAGGCAGCTAGTTTTAACTAGCTGCTTTGCTATTTATACATTTTATTTAAATGAAATTTGATTCTTTATGCTAAAAAGAATTTATAGTTATGAATCTTTGTGGACGATTGTGTTAGCTACCTTACATTGGAGTTATTCATCAAGCTACTTTATACTTTAAAGGATCGAAATAAAAGTAAGAGGCTATTTCAGCCGATGCATATTTTTATAAGCTCTCTGTCACTACGGTATTTTATAATACTCAAAACGTGCGCTCAGACAATATTCTTAGTCGTGTTTTGAAACGACCAAGGCGGCGCCCCCTATTATTCCCGCCTCATTGCCCAAACTAGCGGCTTTGATTTCAATCTTTTTAAGCTCCTCTTTCAACTGACCAAAAAGTATATCACCCGAAAGTAAAACCCATCCTCCTACTACAACTACTTCTGGATTCAGCGTGTTTATAAGAGCCGAAAGTCCGAATGCAAGATACTCAACTTCATAAGCTACAAGATCTTTTGAAAACGCATCCCCCTTTTTTGCTGCATCAAACACATGTTTTGCTTCCAGACTTTCCAGGTTTCCGTTGAAACTTTCCCACAAAAGATTCTCCCTGTTTACAGCAAGTCTAGATTTGGCCTCCCTTATGAGGCCAGTTGCCGATGCGTATGCCTCCCAGCCCCCATTTTGCCCGCACCCGCAAATTTTTCCGTTCTTTACAAGTTTTATGTGCCCAACTTCACCTGCAGCCCCGCTTGTTCCCGATACCAAGTTGCCGTTTACAACTATCCCTCCGCCGATACCGCTTCCTACAGCTATTCCAATTATGTTTTTGTAACCTTTCCCAGACCCTTTCAAGGCTTCCCATAGCGTGATAACGATTAACATCGTTATCCACATGAACAGGTACGTCAAGCTTTTCTCCCAAGACTTGGGAAACATTTAGCTTGTTCCAACATTTTAGGTTCACGCAAAACTCCACAACTCCTGTATCAGTATTTGCGGGTCCAGGTATCCCCGTACCTAGACCATCTTCATCTCCTACCCAAAGGTGTGCGTCCTTAGTGGTAACCCCGTTTGCTTCCCCAACTGTCATTATGTTATACTTGCTGAGGGTATTTTCTTTTAGTTCCTCCAAATGTTTATGGATTCCCTGTACATTCATGTGCTTGTCGAAGGATTCCACGTATTTCAATTTTTTAGGGTTAGGCATATCTTCTAAGCCCTCTTCCTTTTTTATATGGCTTATGGCGTCGACCCTGAATCCGTCTATCCCCTTGTCCAGCCACCAGTTTATCAGCTTGTATATTTCCTGCCTGACCTCTTTGTTTTCCCAATTTAGATCAGGCTGTTTTTTGGAAAAAAGGTGCAGGTAGTACTGCCCTGTTTCGTTTGAATATTCCCAAGCTGATCCCTTGAAGATGCTCTCCCAGTTGTTTGGTTCCATTCTTTTTCCATTTTTATCGTACTTAGGGTCTTTCCAGATATAACAATCTCTTTTAGGGTTGTCCTTAGAGCTTTTTGATTCTATAAACCAGGGGTGCTCATCGCTGGTGTGGTTTATAACAAGATCTAGTATAAGCTTCATCCTCCTTTTATGCACTTCTGATAAAAGCAGGTCGAACTCCTGCATTGTTCCAAATTCTTTTAAAATATCTTGGTAGTCGCTTATGTCGTAACCGTTATCATCATTTGGAGACTCGTACATAGGTGATACCCATACGAGGTCTATTCCAAGTTCTTTAAGATAGTCTAGCTTTGAAATGATACCGTTGATATCCCCGATTCCATCTCCGTTACTGTCCATGAAGCTTCTTGGGTATATTTGATATCCTGTAACTTCTTTCCACCAGATTTTTTTCACTTTTATATGCTCCCTTCATTTTATAAAAACTTTAATTTATTGATTATAGTTAGTCTCTAAATATTTGACAAAAAATTTGGTAAGAATTTATACATCCATGATTTGGCGAAACTTAAAGAACTAGAAAATTCGATAAAACTAGCATATATCAATTTCTTAATATCAATCAATGTCAAAAAAAATTTTTAGAAATTTCGCGTTTAATACTCTTCCATATGAACTCTATTGGGTTTAGATCTGGTGAGTAGGGAGGTAGAAAAATTAAGATTATGTCATGTTTTTCAGCATAATCTAATATGTATTTACTGTGATGGCTTTTAAAATTGTCCAAGATGATTATAATTCTTTTAAATTCAGAATTTATAGCTCGGATCTTTTGGAGAAATTTTCCTATTTCCTCTTTCTTTGATGAGTTCATAAACGAAAGACAGCTATTACCTCTCAATGCATAGAAACCTACGGTGTTATTTTTCCATTTCTCTATATGTTTTTCTACTGTAAGTTTTGGCTCTTTAGGCCAGAAGCGCACAGTATTAGAATTAGACTGTGGTGTAGTTTCATCTAAGAAACCAAGACAAACACCTTTTAAAGGGACATCTTTTTTCTTAAGATCATCCGCTATGTTTTTTTATTTTTTAGAAAGTATTTCTTCTGCATTATCCGGACGCTTATTACTTTTAACATAAGGTTTGGACAAATTAAATTTTAGCTTTTCTTTTAAAATCACTCTAAGTCTTTTTGAAGAGATTGATTTTTTAAATTCACAGTAAATAATACTTCGAGCTTCTTCAGTGGTAAAAGCTCCTTTATTAGAAAGTATCTCTTTAAGTTGTTCCATCTCTGATTCAGATAGAATAGATTTTCTACCGGATTTATAATAGTGTGAAACCAAACCTTCACGCTTGTATAGATTCCAATTATCAACCCATCTATATAGAGTTCTTTCTGGAATATCCAAAAGTTCAGCTACTTTTGGAATTGAAGATTGCTTCGCAGCAGTATTAATAGCTATGAATTTAAGTTTAACTTTTAAATCCTTTTCAATAGAAATTAGTTTTTTTAATTCCTCGAGATATAATATTTGTTTCATAAAACATCACCCATAATAATATTTAAAAATTTTATGGGATTTCCTGCCATTTTTTTAAGGATTAACTATAATGTTTCAATAAAATAAGGAAGTTAATCAATGGTTAAACGGTTAACTTAACAGGCAAAAAAGAGAAGACTAGGTAGTTTCTCCTTTTATTAATTTTATAGGGATAACTATATTTTTATAATCTATACTTTTACCTTCAAGTTTATCAAGAAGTACTTCTATAGATTTTTTCCCTTTTAAAAAAATATTCTGGTCTATTGTAGTCAAGGCAGGGATTATATACTCGGAAGATTTTAGGTTGTCAAAACCTATTATCGCCAGGTTTTCAGGTATATTTTTATTTGACTGGCTTAGGGTTTTCATTATTCCAAAAGCCATTATATCTGCAACACAGAAGATAGCGTCTAGACCCTCTGCTGAAAGAAGCCTTTCTCCTACCTTTAATCCACCTTCATACGAAACATTTTCTAAGAATATATTTTTTTCAGAAGGTTCGAGTTCCGCCTCCAGATGTGCTCTTAGGTATCCTTCATATCTTTCCTTCATTATGCCGTCGATGCATTCAGCTCCTACAAAGGCAATGTTTCTATAACCTTTCTCAATTAGGTGTTTTGTTGCGAGGTATCCACCTAGTTCGTCGTCTATTGTTATAAAAAATGCATTTTTTAAACTTTCAAATTTCAAATCGATGAGTACCATAGGTATCCCAAGCTTGTCTACATCCTTTAGTATTTCTTCGTCGGTTATGCCCATAAAAACCACAGCATCCAGGCTCCTCTTTTGAATCCAGTCAGTTACGGAAAATTCTCCTGTACTGTCTTTAAAAGCACCTGCTATCAAAAGGTCGTAGTTTTCACTTTTCCTTATAGCGGAATCCATCCCGGAAAGGAGGGTGCTATAGAAGGGGTTTTCCTGCAGAAGCCCTTTGTTTAGCACAAAGCCTATGAGGTTGGATCTGTTTGTGGCAAGCGCTTTTGCAGCTAGGTTCTGTTTATAGTTTAAGGCATCCATTACTTTTAGTATTCTAGCTTTTGTCTCCGGCGTACATTTATTTATACCGTTTATAACGTTTGAAACTGTAGCAACTGATACTCCAGCTTCTTTTGCAATATCTTTTATAGTTACTTTTTTCAAAAGACCACCTCTTTTGTTAATCGTTTAACCTGGCTTGTTCTGGTTAAGAATACAATATATTTTCAAAAAAGTCAAATAAAAAATTAATATTAAGTATGTCTATTTATATTTGAGATTGCAATGGGGATAAAGGAAGGGTTTTTAGTAGTTTACCAGAAAATAAGAATAAGTACCTTTAACGTTTTTTTATGATAGCTTAATTTTTTGGCCGAATATTTATTAAAAATATTTAGACGTATAAAAAACTTCATTTAATTTATATATGATTAAATATTGTTATTGACAGAAAACGGAATAATATGTATATAAATTATAACTATATTGAAGGCAGCAACTTCATAATTATGCGATGTGGAGGAGAATATGAAATTAATTGATCCTAAAGTAAAATTAAACATGAAAAGATATGTTTTTCAATGTTCTTTGGCAACTTTTGCCATCCTTGTGATTTTTTTGATTTTTGATGTACTTGAATACACGACCATCGTGGCAAGCCTTGGGGCTACCACTTTTATTATTTTTACAATGCCGAAGTCTTACGCCTCTAGAATAAGACCTCTTATAGGCGGGTATATTGTCGGGACTCTAGTCGGGATTTTTTCACGCCTAATTTTAGAGATTCTGATAATGATGAATTTCATTGCTCCTCATAGTCGCCCTTTTGTAATCTTTGCCGCACTTGCAGTCGGTCTAGCGACGTTTTTGATGACCCTTGTCAATGCGGAGCACCCGCCTGCAGCAGGTGTTGCCATGGCTTTGGTTTTTAATAATTGGAACCATTGGACAATTGTATTTGTGCTGACCGCGGTTATAATACTGGCAGGAATAAAAATAGCATTGAAACCCGTGCTTAAAAATTTATATTAAAAATTAAACTATAAAGCATTTGATCTGAGATTTTAGCTGAAGTATTGAGTTGATTTAAAGTCATAAAAATAGAAAACATTTGTTTTAGTCACGAATCGCGCGAATGGACATGAATAAAAAATTATATTTTGGACACAGAGTTGCACGGAGTAACAAAAAAGAGTTTAGATATTAGATCTTTTGAATGATTCGTGTGATACGTGAAGATTCGTGACAAAAATATTTTTATTTTAAGATTTTTTCTCTGTGTAACTCATATTTATCAGCTCTGTGAAACTCTGTTGCCAAAAAAGATTTTTTAGATAAATTCAGTAATTTACAAGCTACCTAAAAATCTATGATAAAAGTGTTGTGAAAAATAAAAAAGTTGACAATCTTTCTAAAAAGAGGTAGATTATTTACTAGATGCACCCGTGTGCTTAAAAATCAAGTGGTTTAGTATAGGTGGTAATATGGATAAAAAGAAAATAACGATTAGAGATATAGCTAAAATAGCAGGAGTCAGTCACTCCACGGTATCTAGAAGTCTGAACGACAATGATATGATCCCTCAGAAAACCAGAGACAGAATAAAGGAACTAGCCAAAGAACTTGGATTTGAGTACAACTACAGTGCTAGGAGTCTCAGCACAAATAAAACTGGAACCATAGGCCTAATATTTCCTTTAGGATTTGATGAGATCGCTGTTGGCCCATTCTTCAACTCCATGATAAACGGGATAAGAAAGCAGCTGGCAAAAACCTCATACGATACAATCATAGACTTTCCTAAAAATCCTTTTACGGAAGAAAGCAATATAAAAAAACTTATCAATAGAAGAAAAATAGATGGCCTACTCTTGGCAGTTTCGAACCTCAACGAAGAGGAATGGGAGTTTATACTAGAGTCAAAAATCCCTACAGTTTTACTGCATTTTAGGTTGCACAATTCAGTTGCTTCTAAAGTAGAGTTTGTCAGCACAGACCAATTTATGGGAGGGTATTTGGCCACAGAACACCTGATTTATTTGGGGCACAAAGACATACTCACGTTTACATGCAAAGAGTGGGACGAAGAAACCAGAGAGTTTGAGGACAGAACCATGGGATATAAAAAAGCCCTTGTGGACAACGATTTGGAAGTTGACGATAAGAAAATAATTTTTTGCGACATAACTTATGAGGCCGCATATGAGTGTGTTAAAAAAAATATTGGTATGCTCAGGCAGCATAGCGCTATATTTGCACAAACCGACATAATGGCACTTGGGATAATGGCTGCATTGAAGGAGTTTGGAATAAGGGTTCCTGAAGACCTTTCTGTAATAGGATATGATGATATCGAATATGGTAAATACAATACTCCAAAGCTTACCACTATTCATCAACCGGCAGAGAAACTAGTGGAAATAGGTTGTAAAAGGTTAGTAGATAAATTAAGTAGTGTAAAATCAAAAAAATTACAAGAGATAATCGAGCCAAAATTGGAGATACGCCAATCGACAGCAAAAGTATGAATTTAGATTTTTGTTGTGTTTTTAACAGTCTGCGCACCCGTGTGCGAGAAGTGGGGTAATTTCTGGAAAAATAGATCAGAGATATTTTTATTTTGTAAGGGTTTATATTCTTCAGCATCTATATTTTAAGCGTTTTTTTTAATATTGTATGAACAATGGAATTTAAAGTATAAAAATAAATTAAAGGGGATGGGATAAAGTATGAAAAGGCAGTGGTGGAAAGAGGGGGTAGTATACCAAATTTACCCTAGGAGTTTTATGGATTCTAACGGTGATGGCATAGGAGATTGTAGGGGGATAATAGAAAAGCTGGATTACTTAAAAAAGCTTGGGGTAAATATAATATGGTTAAACCCTGTGTACAAATCACCCAACGATGATAACGGTTATGACATAAGCGACTACCAAGATGTTATGGATAAATTCGGAACCATGACGGATTGGGAAGAACTGCTAGATGGGCTTCATGCCAGGGGTATAAAGCTCATCATGGACCTAGTTGTAAACCACAGCTCGGACGAGCACCAGTGGTTTGTGGAATCCAGAAAGTCAAAAGACAACCCATACAGGGACTACTACATTTGGAAAGACCCTAAATATGATGAAAACGGAAACCGAGTGGAGCCGACTAACTGGACTTCATGCTTCAGCGGCCCTGCCTGGAAGTATGACGAAGCAACAGGGCAGTACTACCTGCACGTTTTTTCCAAAAAACAGCCAGACCTGAATTGGGAAAACCCTAAATTAAGGGAAGAGATATACAACATGATGAACTGGTGGTTTGAAAAAGGGATAGACGGCTTTAGGATGGATGTAATAAACATGATATCTAAATACCCGGAATATACTGATATAGAAGAGGGGAAAGAAAACAAAACCTATATGAACAGCCCTAGACTGCATGAGTTCTTAAAAGAGATGAATCAAAACTGTATGTCAAAGTATGATGTTATGACTGTTGGGGAATGCTTTGGTGTCAGCTTAGAACAGGGGCAGGACCTGGTAGATGCAGACAGAAAAGAGCTGGATATGATTTTCCAAATGGAGCATGTCTGCCTTGGAGAAGGGCCCGAGGGGAAATGGGACATAGTTCCGTGGAAACTTACACAGCTAAAAGAAATCATAGGAAAATGGGACAGAGCACTTGAAGAGTGTAACGGTTGGGGCAGCCAGTTTCTCATGAACCACGACCAGCCAAGGTCGGTTTCAAAATTTGGAAACGACAGAGAGTACAGGGTGGCGAGTGCAAAAATGCTAGCTACCTTCATTCTCACATTGAAGGGGACACCATATATTTATCAGGGCGAAGAAATAGGCATGACCAATATTAAGATGGATGACATCAACGACTACAGGGACCTTGAGATATTGAACCACTATAGGGAAGCTATAGCCAAAGGTGAAAGCCACGATAAGTTGATGAAGGCCTACAACTATAAAGGTAGAGACAATTCTAGAACCCCTATGCAGTGGGATGATTCTGAAAATGCAGGGTTTACAAATGGGACTCCTTGGTTAAAGGTGAACCCGAACTACAAAGATATAAACGTAGAGAAGGCTATGGAAGATAAGGGCTCAATTTTTTATTACTATAAAGATATGATAGAGCTCAGAAAAAACAACCTCGGGCTGGTATATGGCGAGTACAGACCTATTTTAGAAGAGGATGAAAAAATCTACTCTTATCTCAGAATCTACGGGGATGAGCAGTACCTGGTTGTGCTAAATTTCAGCGAAGACAGTGTGGAGTGCTCAATACCTAAAGACATAGAGATTGGGGACTTAGTAATATCCAACTATTCAAACAGAGGGGAAATAATTGAAAACAAAATGGAGCTCCAACCTTATGAGGCTGGGGTTTACAAGGTCAAGGTTTCTTAATAGCTTATCAGTAAATTTGAACTATAAAACAAGGAGGGTTTATTAAAATGAAAAAAGGATTATGTTACTTGTGGCTTTGGGATTATTTACTTTGATTTTTAGTGGTTGCGGGGAAAAAGAAGACGGCAAAACGAAAGTCGAGCTCTTCACTACCAAATCTGAAACAGTGGAACTAATGGATGAGTTAATTGCGGAGTTTGAAGCAAAAAAACCGGATATCGATGTAGAAAGCGGAAACTGCTCTTAAAGCGAGGCTTGCAAAAAATGACATACCAGACATAATAGCCATGGGAGTAACATTTTCATACGGTGAAATAGTTAGAGTAGGCGTTTTGATGGACATGACAGGTACCCCTGAAGTAGAAAAAGTTCAAGAAGCTTACTCCAAGATACTGAAGGATTTACACCCAGAAAAAAATGACAATATTGGATACCTTTTGCAGCTAATGCAAACACTATACTCTACAACAAAAATAAATTTAAAGAGTTGGGATTAGAAATCCCTAAAACTTGGGATGAATTGATAGCAGTTTGCGAAAAAATAAAGGCAAAAAGGGAAACACCATTCTATCTTGCTCTTAAAGATGCGTTGACAGCACTGGTTCCATTCAATAGCTTGGCTTCAAATATACAGAGTCCTAATTTCATAGAAAAAAGAAAAACTGGAAAGACAAGTTTTAAATCGGAATACAATGATGTGGCAGAAAAAATATATAAACTAACGGTATTATATATAATTTAAAACGTATTAAAAGAATAATGAAAAAATACGGGATTACTTGTCCACTCAGAAGATCTAATCCGTATAGAAGAATTATGAAATCAACAAAAGAACATTCCGTACTACAAAATCTTTTAAATAGAAATTTGAAACAAAATATACCTGGGAAAGTACTGCTAACACAGATTACATATTTATTCTATGGAAAAAGCAAGAAAGCGTATTTATCAACAATTAAGGATGGTTCTACAAATGAGATATTGGCATATAATGTATCATCTAGCTTGACAATAGATATAGCAACAGATACGTTACATAAATTAAAGAAGAACAGAAAAGTGAAATTAGCCAAAGATGTCTTCATTCACTCGGATCAGGGTGTACAATATACAAGTCCGATCTTCCAAAAATTAGTTAAACATTACGATTTAGGCCAATCTATGTCACGCCTTGGAAACTGCTGGGATAATGCACCACAGGAATCATTCTTTGGTCATTTTAAGGATGAAGCATATATAAAATCATGTGAAACTTTAAAAGAATTGAGAAAAGAAATCAAGCGATATATGATTTACTACAATAATTACAAGTATCAGTGGGGATTAAAAAAGATGACTCCTGTTATGTACAGAAATCATCTTCTTAATGTCGCATAGTCTTTTTTTGATTGTCTTTGACAAAGGGTACATTTTATATTAGATGGGGCGGTTTTTTATTCTAACGCAATACCGTTTCTTTTATAACTTCCACTACGCCGTTTTCATCATTGCTTTTCGCAATAAATTTAGAGACCTCTTTTAATTTAGGATGGGCATTTTCCATTGCATAGCTGTACTGGGCATTTTCTATCATTTCAAGGTCATTCAGGTAGTCTCCAAAAGCCATAGTTTCACTGTTGTTGATTCCTAAGATTTCCTGTACCTTTTCAATAGCCACCCCTTTATTTGCGGTTTTGTTGACTATATCCAACCAAAGTTTACCCGAAACGGTTATCTTGAACTTATCTTCATAGTTTTTATAGTATCTGTGGCTGTTTTCTTCAGAACCCTTAAAATCACAAAGGGTGACCTTGAGTACCTCATCTTCTACCTCTAAAATATCCTCTACAATTTCATACCTATGGTAGTATTTTTCCACCTCAGCTATAAACTCTTCGCTGCGAGATTCTACGTAAGCGGATTTTTTTCCGCACAATACCAAGTATGCCCCCTCTATCTCCCTGCCTATATCCACTACCTCTTTTATTTCCTCTCTATCCATGGTATTCGAAAAGAGTTCCTCACCGTTTTTTACCACATAGGTGCCGTTTTCGGCAATAAAAAGCACATCATCTTTTATTGAGTCAAATTTTTCCAAAAGGTTGTAATACTGCCTCCCACTTGCAGCGGAAAACACGATATCCCTTTTTTTAAGTTCCTCAAAGGTGCCCCAAAACTCACTGTTGATCTCATGTTTGCTGTCTAGCAGTGTACCATCCATATCAGTTACTATTAGTTTAATCAAACGTTTCACCTCTATAATTAACTTATCTTCTGCTTTTTTAACTACCCCATTGTTCTTGAATCTTACTCATAAGCTCCATAACATCAACTGATAAGTCCAATGTTTCGTTGCTGCTTTTATTTAAAATGTAGTGGGTCATATCTTCTATCTCATACTTCAATGCCTTTGATGTTTCGCCGGCTTCAACTGTTTCTTGTGTACCATTCGTATAGGTAATTATTGCCTTTTCAGCTCGCGGGAAATTGTCTACAACTATAAAACCTTTTTCACCACCAACGACCCCTCTTTTCGGCATTTTAGCCCTCATAGTCAAATTGATGACAGCCATCTCGTCATCGCCGTTTCTTAAGATAATTCCAGATTGTTCATCAACCCCAGTTTCAAATTTTTTCACAGTTGTGAGCACTTCTTGAGGCTGACTTGACAGGAAAAAACGTGTAAAAGATAGGGCATAGGTGCCGATATCAAGCAGGGCACCCCCGGCCAAATCTTTGTTAAAAAAGCGATTATTAACATCATACTCTTTGCAGCTGCCAAAGGACACCTGGAGCATTTTGACCTTGCCGATTTTTCCGGAATCCACAATTTGACATAATTTTTTATACAAGGGCATGTGGTAAATCGTCATAGCCTCCGCTACAACAAGATTATTTTCTTTTGCTAATTTGACAACTTCATATAACTGCTTGCTGTTGACTGTTATGGCTTTTTCACACAGCACGTGCTTGCCATTTTGAAGGCTCTTTATTATGTACTCATAATGATTGCTGTGAGGAGTAGATATATAGACAACATCGATTTTATCATCCTTTAGCATCTCAGAATAGTCACCGTATGCCTTTTCGGCACCGTATTTATTAGCAAATTTTTCTGCTTTTTCAAGTGACCTAGACCCAACAGCATAAAATTGCTCTTCTGCTTCCTTTAGTGCCTCGGCAAACTCAGCTGCAATTGCCCCAGGACCTAGTATAGCCCAATTTAATTTACTCATAAAACTCACCTCATCTTAATTTTTGGAGATCAATTTAATCCCACTGTCGCTTGCAACCAGTACTTTTGTAACCGTGTTTGTAAATAGTGAGGTATCGATAACTCCACTTATCTCTGACAGTTTTTTCTCCAGGTCGCAGCTGTCTTTCACATTCTCAAAAAATGTATCTATCAATAAATTTCCATTATCACTTACAGTAAAGCCGTCTTTTGCACTGCTTTCCCGAGCAACTGCTTTTCCGCCTAAATTTTCAATCTCATTTTTCACATAAGCTAAAGCATCCTCCAAGACCTCGAGTACAACAGGATGTTTAAAAGTTAATCTGTCAACAAATTTTGTTTCGTCTACAAGAAGTATATAATCATTTGCCATGTTGGAAATCAGCTTTTCCTTTGTGTGAATACCACCGCCGCTTTTTAATGCGTGTAGATTTTCATCCACTTGATCACAGCCGTCAAAGGCTACATCGATCTGATCAACGGAAAAGGTGTGAAGAACATCGAATCCCCTTTGGAGGCAAAGCAGCTTTGTAGTGTAAGATGGGGTCACGATTTTTACGTTGAGATCTTTATCAGCTTGAATATAATCAATTAAATAACCGATTGTACTGCCTCCGCCTAATCCGATAGTGGTATTATTTTTGATATATTTCAGTGCTTCTTTTGCACACTCTTTTTTTATGTTCCTTTCAGACATTTTGCCTCTCTCCTTTAGTTTGTAAGCGATAATTTTATAATTTATCATCCGCCATGGAATGTTCGTGTTCACTGATCCAGGTATAGGCATCTCTTTTTTCTGCAGTTAAAAGTAAAAACAAGGTTTCCACAACTGCCATAGCTGGTATCTTAGTGAAAGTAAATTCATTAAAGAACAATTTTTCCCTCGTAGCGGTATTTATTAGGTATTTACATTTTTCAGCCAAAGGGGATTTTTCGTGGTTTGTTATGCAGATAGTAGTTGCATGTCGATTGTTTGCAACATCTATTAGAGTCAAAAGTTTCTTAGAAGATCCGGAGCCAGATATAGCTATCACAACATCCTTTTCAGTTAAAGTGTGTGCAAAAGCCAATTGGGTTTCCCATATCGTGCTCGCCACAGACGGTATACCTATTTGATTAAACTTATACGCCCCATCTAAAATTACAGGTATGGAATTTCCAAGTGCTGCGAATTGAACGAGCTTTGACTTCTTAATCGCATCCAGGACTTTTTTTATAACAATTTCATCCATTGCTGATATAGTTCGTTTTAACTCTTCTACTTTATTCGCCAATATATTTTGGAGTGATTGGCCGATGTTGTTCACGTCCAGCTCGTTGGAAATGCTTTTATTCTCCGATTCCACCATTTCTTTTGCAAGCTGTATCTTCAAGTGATGGAATCCTTTAAATTCGCATTTTTTGCAAAACCGGATTATGGTAGCTTCGCTGACATTGCTGTCTGCAGAGAGCTCTGAAACAGTCATGTCGATTACCTTTGTTCGATTGTTTACAACAAAATCGGCGACTCTTTTTTCAGCTTCATGTAGGTTTTCATAAACTCCTAAAATTTGATCTAGTGCGTTTTTTTCTTTATTTTTCAATTATATGACTCCTTATTAAATATTTGTTATTTGATGCAGCGTTCACACTTAGAAATAAAACTTTTCTAAACTCCGCATGCACGAAATTTAATTTCATCCACATGATAACATGGTTGTATTCTTTTGTAAACACTAATGTAGAAAAATAATTTTTTAAAAACAAAAAACAAGAAATATTATTTCTTCAGGATAAAATAGGAAGACCCCTGCAATTTTGCAGAGGTCTTTTATTTTTGTTATAGAGAAATTACTTAGCCGGGCTAAGCAAATTCATGATAAGCGGAGTTTTAGAAATTTTCATATCGTTATCTATTTTAATTTTTTCTCCTGAAATAAGCTCTACACCCTCATGAGTAACACATGGGTCGACTTTTCCATACTTATCTTCTAAGTTCAAAATCGCCATATATTTCTCTGACTTGTTGCTCCATGTCAGCTTTACAATCCCCTTTGAAATCTCTTCGATATCGAATCTATCGCATCTATTTTTTATCTTCTTACTCAGATGAACAGCTGACTTGTAAAAAGAGTAGAACTCCTCATCGCCGTTGCCCCAATTTATGACGTCGATGTCGAAATGGCTAGGAGTCTTGTCTATAAAATACTCCTGACCTGCATAAGTAAGGTATGCACCAGGAAGCAGCATGAAAAACGTCACCCAGTTCTTAACTTTGTTTTTATCCGTAAAGATACTTGCAAACCTCGGCTGGTCGTGGTTTTCTGCAAACCTCATTTTTATTGCGTGGCCAGGGTACATTGTTTCCTGGAAAAACAGGAACTTTATGTAGTCTGATAAATCCCTTTTCCCTGCAAAATATCCTTCCAGAACTATTCTTCCATCGTAATCATAGGTAAGGTCGAAGGCGCTGTGAAGCTCTGAATCGCAGTGGGCGGTGTAACCCATGTCCCTTATCTTTTTCAGGAACAGTGAGTCGACACTTTCAGCAAGCCAGATTACCTCTTTGTTCTTGTTCAGCCTTTCCCTGGCTGAATTCCAGAATTCCACCGGGACAAAAGAGGCAACGTCACACCTGAAACCGTCGATACCGAGATTCGACCATATTTCTAGGGTTTCTATCTGGTACTCCCACAATCCTGGGTTGTCTTTGTATATTAAATCTGCAATATCCCACCACTCGTCGAATTTTCTTGTTACATTCCCTTCGCTGTCCTGCAAAAAGTACTCCGGGTGCTCTTTTGCGAGGACCGAATCTGGAGATGTGTGGTTGTAAACCACATCTATTATAATTTTCATTCCATATTCGTGAGTTTTATCTATTAATCTTTTCAAACTAGCTTCGTCGCCTAGTTCTTTTGCTATACCTCTGTAATCTTTAATGGCGTATGGGCTCCCGTCCTTTCCTTTTCTGCCTTCGGCTCCAATTGGGTGGATAGGCGTAAGCCACACGACGTCTACTCCCAAAGCTTTGATTCTTTCAAGGTCCTCAGTAACCTTGTCGAAAGTTCCTTCTGAGCTGTGGTTTCTCATGAAAACCTCGTAGATATGAGCGTTTTTAAGCCATGCAGGTGTGTTAATTGCCATCTTGCTACCTCCTGAAATTATAAAGATAAAGGTCGAATCCTTTACAGGGAACGTTCCCTAATTTTGTCAAAAAAATATCTTTTCTTAAATTGCAATATCAAATTGAACTAGTCCCGATATTATAAAATAACACTTTATATTTCCTAGTTTGCATAGATTTCATCTAAGTGTTTTTCAAACAAATGCTCTGGACTTAGATACCCCAATATCTTTCTTGGAAGCGTATTCATACATTCTTCTACAGCTGCAACCTTATCTACACAATAGTCTGAGATACGCTTCCCTTTAGGGATAAAACGTCTAATTAAACCATTGTGACGCTCATTTGTCCCACGTTCGTAGGATGAATAAGGGTGCGTAAAATAGACCTTTGTTCCTACCTCTTTTTCAAGGCATGAAAGGTATGCAAACTCTGATCCGTTGTCACTTGTAATACTCTTGAAAACCTCATTAAATTTCTCTCCATAGAGTTCTTTGAGCTCTTTAATACCTTCATTTACAGCACAAGCTGTTTTACCAGCTATTTTTAATACTGTGGAATATCTTGTTTTACGTTCAACAATAGTTAAGAGAACTTTGTCCTCTGAACTTTTCTCTCCAATTACTGTATCAATCTCCCAGTGTCCAAACTCTTCACGCGTTTCTATTTCTTCAGGACGTTCGTCTATACTAGTTCCAAGAATCCTCTTATTCTTTCTAATCCTTGATTTTTTAGTACTTCTTCTTAACTTCATAGGTAAGTCTGTATTCTTGATGCTCAATAGTCCGAGGTCTATGTAATTGTACAAGGTTTTTGTACAAACAGTCTGAGATTTATCAAACTTTTTAGATACAATTGCATCTCCTACAGAAGAGTCAAGAGACCAAGACTTTACTTCAACTTCTTCAATAACATGATCGATAAAATCCTTGTATTTCAGGAACTTAAAGCTCTTTTTAGAATTCGACCTATTTTTTTCATAAATGGCTTGTCCAGTTTCAGCGTAATAACGCTCAAACAATTTTCCATTTTTAATTTGAGTAATAGTTCCTCTCCTGATTTCATTATAGATAGTGTTACGTGCTTTTCCAAGTTTCTGAGCAATCCTATAACCTGAAAATCCATCCTTTCGTCTGAGTTCAATAAGCAGCCTATCTCTAAAATTTAAATGTTTATTCTTCTCTGATTTTGTGATATTATTTACCTGATCCATAGTTAGTTCCCTTCGTTATGTTTTTTTGTGGTGATTAAATTATAACATGGGAATCCTACTATGGATTTTTTATTTAGTTCAACTTCATTTTACAATTAATCAAAAATATCTTTTATATTTGTAATATACTTTTACCATGTAGGATTTACCTACTTTGACAAAATAACCTGAAAAACCACATAAGTTAACCGTTTAACCATTTGTGGAAAATTACTTTATTTTTGCAAAATTGTCAAATAAAAATTGAAAATAGTTATTGTAAAAAACTTAAAACCTAATAAAATTAGAGACTTAAAAAATATGGGTAAAAAATAGAAATTTTTATTAAACTTACGTTGACTTTTTAAAGAAATAGTAGTAAACTTTTGTGAAAGGTTAAGTTAATCGCTTAACCTAACCGCCGATATTTTTCAAATTTTTATAAAAGTTGTAAGAATAGGATTAGGGAGTGTAGTGACAAAAGACATTCCTGAAAATGTAGTTGCTGCGAGGAATCCCTGTAGAGTAGTGAGGGACCTTGATAAAGATAAGAAATAAAAAGCAATAGAATTCATAATATTGGTTTAGATAAGAAAAATCTATTTATTATTATTAGATTTGGTTATTTGATAGAAGAAGTTAGGCAGGTAAAAACAGCGTTGAAGTATTATAAAAAAATTGCACATCTTATGAAGGGGGAACTTGAAAGGAAAAATTTATCTCAACTTTGCAGGTCTATCATATTTTTTATGGTCGGCTTTAGGTTTTGGTATACTTATATATATGTTTAAGTTGTCTAAAAATCCAAAGACTTCGCTATGTGAGAGATAGCCACTGGACTAGATTGAATTTTATATGTTAAGAATTTAATAAGGGATTCCAAGGCCAAACCGCTGTGTTTTTCAGAGGTTTGGCTTTTTTGATTTAATTATACAATTCAGGTCTATTAAAAACTTTTAGAGTCATTCTTCAATTTATCTTTAGTGGTAAATTTATAGAATTTAGGCTTTAAGAATACTATTCTTTAAGTAAGGAGCAACTTGGGTTAATTATTATTTTATATTGGATATTTTTGTAAATCATTTTTATAATACGCTATCTTTATTTTATAAAATGGGTGTATTGTCATTATACTTGGAGATATTTTTCAATAAAAGGATTTTCAAGTTTTTTACTGAAAAACTAATTACAAGGAAATTTAGGCTATTTGGAGGGGAGAAAATTGAAAAAGCTAGCCATTTTTATAATATTTATAATTTCAAGTGTTATATATGCTCAGACCGGAGATGAGATACTGCAGGAGCTCGACAAAAGCCGAAAGTACCCAATGCACAGGGCGCTGGCATCTATGGTAGTGGAGTCAAAGGGAAGAGAGACTGCCAGGATGGAGTATGAATTTTTGTACAGAGAAAATTCAGATACAGGGGACAAGGAACAGCTGATGACCTTTACGAAGCCTTCTAGGCTGAGGGGAACTGCCATATTGGCAAAAGGTGATAACATATGGTACTACAATAATAGAAGTAAAAGGGTAAGGCTACTCACCAAGAGTGCTAAAAAAGGTAGTATGATGGGGACCAGTTTTTCTTATGAGGACCTAGATATGGAGTACGTCAAGGACTTCAGTGCGGAAGTTTTGAGTGAAAACGGAGACTATTATATATTGAAAATTGTGCCAAAAGAGGAAAGAAACTATAGCTATATAGTATCTAAGGTGTTGAAGAAAAATTACATAGAGGAGTGGCTGGAATACTATGACAGCAACGCCATACTATACAAGAAACTTGTACTGGAGGATGTCAGGGATGTCGGTGGATTCTGGATGGAATTTAAAATAGAGATGCTGGATGTACTTAGGGATAAAAAAACTGTTGTGGAGATAGATGAGAATAGCCTGGATTTTAATGTAAATTTCAATGATGAGGATTTTTCTGAGAGAGGGCTAAAAAAATAATCGAGGTGTCTGCATATGCTTAAAAAACTGATGATTTTTATAAGCCTTATGATTTCATTGCAACTTTTTGCCTATGATATCGGCGGCGAGATACACCTTAGGGGGTTAGCTACTGAAGAAGACAGAGAGTCCGAAGTGGAAGGGAGGGTGCTTTTTTCAGAGAATTGGGAAGACTATACCCTCGATTTTGAGTATAAGGCAGTAGATGATGAGAGTAAAATAGATATAGCAACGGTAAAATTTATTGGAGAAAACTATGACTTCAAGGTAGGGAGAAATCGTTTTGGATGGGGAGTAGGATACAACTTCAATCCCACCGATATATTCAACAAGGTACCTATAGCAGCGGTGTACGACTCAACTTTCAGAAAGGAGGGTAGAGACAGCCTAATCTGGACAGCATATATCAGCACTGATGATCTTGTGGAACTGGCCTACGCCTTTCCGCAGGATAGCATGGAAGACGACTACGGCATCAGGTACCGGAAAAATTTCAGCGAGACTGTAGTGGAAGGGCTCTATATGAATAGAGGTGATAGAGGGGAGCTCGTAATACAAGACGATGAAAACCTAGTAGGGATAAACTTAAAGGGCAACATAGGAGATACTGGCTGGGGTTACTGGAATGAGGCAATATACTCCTTTGAAGGAGCTTACCCAAAATTTGTGATCGGTGTGGATAGATTTTTCAAGGAGAAATTTTATTTTAATCTGGAGTATTACAGAAACGGCATGGGCGAGAGCAGCAAGGAGGAGTACAACCAGCTTCTCATAGCTGAGGGTGAGCCTTTGGGAAAAAATTATCTCATACCGTCACTTTTATACCAATACAGTGAAAAAATGGAATTTAACCCTTATACACTGATAAATTTGGATGATGGGAGCTTTCAGATAGGAGTACCAGTTACTTACTACTATACCCAGGATCTTGTATTAGAGGTGACTACGGTATACATCTACGGGAAAGACAGCAGTGAATTTTGGATATATTCCCAGGAGGCTGGGAACTTATACCTGCAGGCTAACCTCAGTATCTATTTTTAAGTGAATATAGAGGGAGAAGCATTTGGATATGAATACGCTTTATGCCTTTAAAATAAGGGGTTAGAACAGATGAATCTAATCATATAAGTGATATATAATTAGAGATAAAAAATATATAAAAGAGCAGATGAAATTTGTTGACTTTTTAACCAAAACTGAATAAAATACCTTATTAAGGGTTTAGACGACTGTTGTTTTATAAAAAAAATTAATAAGAGAGGGTTGATGTTTAAGGGGAGTACGGGTAATTTTTGTGGAAGAAAAACTAGGTTTAACAAGGCAAATATTATTAGGTTTAAAAAATTTTAAAGGTGAGTGAAATGGATTTTTTTAAATTAGTAAAAGACGGAGAGTTAAAGACTTTAGAAGAAAAATTGACCTATTTGGACACAGAAATTAAAAATGAGGAAGGATTTAACCTGCTGCATGAAGCGGTTAAGAGTAATCATTACGATATAGTAGACTTCCTTCTTTTAGAGGGTATGGACCCTAATGAAAAAGCGAAAGACGGCAGTACGAGCCTGCACTTTGCTGTAGAATCTGGCAGTGAGGATATAGTAACATTGTTAATTGACTACGGTGCAGACTTATATATAAAGAACAACCGTCAAAGAACGCCGCTTCAGATGGCATCATTTATGAAAAATCGAAGGCTGTTGGTTGTACTAGAGCAAATGGGTAGCGACGACGGTCAAATTGGATATATGAAGGAACCTAAAAAGTTTCATCTTAGGGATTGGGAAGAGTAATACAATTATAAAATATATTGAAAAGGCGCCTGTTTAGGCGTCTTTTTATATCTAAAAGTTAAGTTTTTTCGTTTTAATTGATTTAGTAGCACCTTGGCTAGATAAAAGAAAGTGGTTATAAACATATTGAAAAATACAGTATAAGTCACCTTTTCAAAATTAAAAAACTTTAAAACAAAAGTTGACTTTTGATTAAAAAAAGTCTAAAATTAATTTATAATTTTAGTAGTAGGAGTTGACATATGGAAATAATAGTACTTTCTATCGGGATGTTTTTAGCAGGTTTTATAGATTCTATAGCAGGTGGAGGCGGCCTTGTAAGTGTCCCGGCACTGATTATGTCCGGTTTACCTCCGCATGTGGCTCTCGGTACAAACAAAGTAGCTGCATCGTTTGGAACTCTCACTAGCAGCTATGAATTTTTTAAAAGCAACAAACTGAACAAAGACCTTTTAAAATGTTTAATCCCTTTTGCATTTATAGGTGCAATCTTAGGAGTAGTTGCCGTGCAGGATATCTCACCTAAGCTTCTAGAGATATTAATTCCTTTCATGATATTTGCGGTAGCCCTGTACACTGTATATTTTAAGCATGTAGGGATGAAGTGTGAGCACAATGGACTTGACAAGGCAAATAAATTTAAAGGCAAAATACTGACGTCAATCCTGGGATTTTATGATGGATTTTTTGGACCAGGGACAGGGACTTTTTTTATGTTTGGACTAGTTAAAATCTTTAAATTTGATTTTACAGTTGCCACGGCAAACACCAAAGTTTTAAATTTTATAACAGGTTTTGCAGCTCTTTTGGCTTTTGTATACAATAAGCAGATTAATTTGAAATATGGTATCATATCTGCTTTCTTTATGATGATAGGTTCGAAATTAGGTTCGGTAATGGCTGTGAAAAACGGCTCGAAATTTATCAAGCCGATATTTATCGTTATGTCACTTGTGATAGCATTTAAAATGGCAGGTAAATATTTAATGAGTTAAGATATGAGACTTTTCTCAAGCTCCCACTTTGAATCTGTATTGGCATATTAAGCTGCTCTGGGATTAAATTTACCACGTGCTAATTCAGAATAAAAAAAATAAGAATTATTCTAAGCTCTCCTATAGAGAGCTTTTTTAATTTATCTTGAATTGTATAATTAATTGCAACAAAAAATGACCCATAGATATTTCCTTGGTATAATGTGAGTGCGAACAAATATTTAAAGGAGATTTTCTATGAGTCATACATATTTTAGCATAAATGAAAGAGAAACAATAGCGTTATCTTTAGCAAAAGGGATGAAACCCCTTCATATCGCAAAAATACTAGGCGGAAACAGATCCAGTATTGGAAGAGAAATCAAGCGGAATAGCATTAATGGCGAATACAGAGGGTTGAACGCTCAAGAGGCATACAATTCTAGAAAGTCTTCATGTGGATGTGGAGCCAAGGAGAAGCTTGAAGATGAAAAGATTGTCGACTATATTCAAATGAGACTTGAAGATGGTTGGACTCCCGAACAAATTGCTGGTAGAGCTAAAATTAAAGGTGTTGACTGTCCTTGTTTTAAGACTATCTACAGAGGTATTAAAGAGGGGAAATTTAAGGGTACAGAAAAGGAACTCCTTCCGAGACAGGGTAAGAAAAAATCTAACGGCATTAAGGAAACAAGAGGAACTATTCCAGATAAGAAAAACATATCAGAAAGGCCTAAAGAAGCAGATGAAAGAAGTGAAATAGGACATTTTGAGAGTGATACTGTAGTAAGTTCAGGAAAACAGGGAGCTATGATGACGTATGTTGATAGAAAGTCAGGATATGGACTTGTAGAGCTAATGGATAACAGAAAGGCTGCAACATTTAATCAAGTGACTTTAGAGGCTTTTAAAGTGATACCAGGTAAGTTCATTAAAACTTTTACATCTGATAATGGGAAAGAATTTGCAGGATTTAAAGAGCTCGAAAAAGAATTGAATGTTGAGTGTTATTTTGCAAACCCTTATCATTCTTGGGAAAGAGGATGTAATGAGAATTACAACGGATTACTCCGAAGATATTTTCCAAAGGGAAGCAATTTTTTTAAGTTAACAAAAGAAGATGTAAGAAAAGTGATGGAAGCACTTAATCATAGACCGAGAAAACGTCTAGGTTGGAAAACACCCCATGAAGTATTTTGGGGTGAAATCCAAGAGTGTTGCATTTAATTTGACAATCTAGGTATCAAAAAAGATTCTATAAATAAACTCAATAATTATTTATGATTTTAAGCAGCAGATTGAGTTAGATTAAGTATAAAAAAAGAGGAAAAAACCTATTGTGAATTAAAATTTAATTTGTAAGTTAAGTTAAATTTTAATGGAGGTAATTACAATGAGCACAGATAAGAAGTATGATAGAATGGCAGAGGTATATGATTATTTTGAGGAGAAATTAGATCCATTTACCAAATACAGAGAAATAGGGGCAGGATATTTAAGCGGTAAAGTACTGGAGCTTGGCATAGGGAGCGGGGCAAACCTGAAATATTACGATAAAGAATTAGACGTTACCGGTTTGGATTTCAGCGAGAATATGTTGGCCAGAAGCGAGTTGAAAAAGGGTAGACTTTGCCTGGATAAAGTAAAGCTTGTCAAGATGGATATAGAAGACATTAGGTTCGAAGACGAGAGCTTCGATATGCTGTACTCAACCTTTGTGTTCTGCACGGTTCCAAATCCTGAAAAGGGTCTAGCCGAAGCATACAGGGTGCTAAAAAAAGGCGGCAAGGCAGTATTCTTAGAACATATGAAGTCGGAAAATGGTTTCATAAATATCTTTTTATACGTTATGAGCCTTTTTTCAAAACTTATGTTGGGGACTTCCATGGTGAGGGAAACAGAAAAAAACATCAAAAAATCAGGGTTTAAAATAGTGGAGAAAAGAGACCTGTATTTTGATGTGTTAAGGTTTATAGTAGCTGAAAAATAGACTATAGCATTATGACGGGGAGTTTCCCGAATTTAGTGTAAATTTAATTTCACCCTTCCTAGTCATTAGAAGTATAATCTATTGATTAGGGAGGTTTTTTGTATGAGTAGAAAAGTTAAAAATATTAATCCTTTAGTTAAAAAGATTTTTCAGGAAAACAATATCCAAAATATTGCTGAGGCGCAGTCCATTATGAAAGATATGTTTAAAGACATGGTTTCCCTTATGCTGGAAGCCGAAATGGATGAAACCCTTGGATATTCTAAATATGAAAGAAACTCTAATACGAATAACTCTAGAAATGGGAATAATCAAAAGAAGGTAAAAACAAGCCTTGGAGAAGTTGAGCTTGATATTCCGCGTGACCGCGAGGGAATCTTTGAACCTCAGGTTGTACCTAAATATTCCCGTGACATCTCAGATATTGAAGACAAGATAATATCCATGTATGGACGTGGTATGTCCACTACAGATATTAATGATCATCTCGAAGAAATCTACGGTATGAGCTTTTCCTCAACTCAGATAAGCAGGATAACAGACAAAGTAATGGATGAAGCAAACCAATGGAAATCAAGACCTTTAAAAGCCTGCTATCCTTTTATTTTTCTGGATGCAACTTATTTCAATGTCAAAACCAATGGAAAAGTAATCAATAAAGCAGCATACATAATTGTAGGAATTGATCTGGAAGGAAAGAAAGATATACTGAGCATCACAGTAGGAGAAAATGAAAGTTCTAAGTTTTGGTTAAAAGAAATAGATTCTCTTAGATCAAGAGGAGTAGAAGAGATCTTCATTGCTTCTGTTGATGGGCTGCCTGGCTTCAAAGAAGCAATTAAGACTATCTATCCTGACACAAAGGTACAGAGGTGTATCGTACACCAAATCAGAAATACTTTAAGGTTTCTTAACTACAAGGAGAGGAAAACCTTCGCGAAGGAACTCAAAGATGTTTACAAAGCGCATGACGCTGAAGCTGGCTTCAGCTCACTGGAAAGGCTAAATAAGGAGTACCCTGAATACTCTCCAGCGCTTAAATCCTGGTATGATAACTGGAATGAATTAAGTCACTTTTTTGAGTATCCGCAGGAAATCAGGAAGATAATCTATACTACGAATACCATAGAGAGTATCAATAGTCAATTTAAGAAGGTAAGTCGCTCTAAGTCAGTATTTCCGACAGATGACTCTCTTCAGAAGGTTCTTTATCTGGCATCTAAGAACATGCTAAAAAAGTGGACTCAGAAAATTAGGGGATGGGAAAAGATACTGAGAATGCTGGTAGTAATTTATCCAGAAAAGATGGATAAATATTTAACTTAAAAGGAGCTCCAGATGGGGCTCCCACTAATGGCTAGGAATCTAATTTACACGTAATTTGGGAAAGACCCTTATGACGCGCATCCTGCCAGATTTTTCCCACTGCATATCATGTGAAACCACAAGAACCGTCTTTTCCGATTTCAGTATGTAGTCGATTACCTTGTTCTTCAGGCTTGTCTCCAGGGCAGAAGTAATCTCGTCTAAAAGCCAGATCGACCTGTCTAGCATTATACAGATTATGATGCCTAGCCTCTGTCTTTCGCCGCCTGAGAGCTCCTTGATGTTTTTTTTAAGAACCGCCTTGTCCAGCTCGAAGACTTCCATTAAACTGGAAAGCTTACTTTCGTCTAAGCTTTTTTCCAGGTTGCCCTTATAGGAGAAGATCTCCTCTAAAAGGGGACTGACTTTTTCCCTTTTGAGCTCCACATCCTGGCTAACATAGGAGATGTTGTTTCTTACCTGGGAAATGTTTTTTTTATTGAGCTCCAAGCCATTTACAAATATCTTCCCGCCGTCAGGTGGGACGAAACCTAAAAGCAGCTTAAGGATTGTAGATTTACCACTTCCTGAAGGGGCAGATAAAAGGACCTTTTCTCCTTCAGCTACGTGCAGATTGAAATTTTCCAATATTTTTTTATCACCAAATTTTAAACTTAAGTTTTCAAATTTAATCATATCAGCACACACCTTTTGAATTATTTAATATAATTATGCAAGAAAAAACAGATTAAGTCAATTCGTTTATCATTTTATAAACACTAAAAAATAATTTCCATACACTTGTAAAAACAATTTTAATGAGCTATACTAATTTTGGGAGAACGATTATCGGAGATGGAGTTACCATAGATCATGGGACTGCAACCATGCTTAACGATAATTTAGTTTGCTATAATTAATTTATTCGGAGGTATATTTGAAATGACAGGAACAGTAAAATGGTTTAACACTGAAAAAGGGTTCGGATTCATCACTTCAGAAGAAGGAAGCGATGTGTTTGTTCACTTCTCAGCAATCAAAAAAGACGGATTTAAAAACTTGGATGAAGGGGAAGCTGTAAGCTTCGAAGTAATAGAAGGAGCTAAAGGACCTCAAGCAGCTAACGTAACTACTTTAGATTAGTCAAAGTTTTTAAAGAGGCACCATTATGTGTCTCTTTTTTATTGCCCACGATTCCCTTGTAAAAAAAATCCATATATAGTACAATATATTCTAACCAATTATAGTAAGGAATGATGAAACATGGAAAACAAAGCAAGGGCAATTATGTATATGGCCTTATCCGGACTTGCTTTTGCATTTATGGGCGCAACAGTGAAACTAGCTGGGGATATACCCGTATTTGAAAAAGTTTTTTTTAGAAATTTTGTTAGTTTATTTGTGGCACTTTACATGATAAAAAAATCAGGGGTAAATCTTTTTGGGGAAAAGAAAAACCAAAAGGTTCTATTGATGAGGTCACTTTGCGGATTCATGGGTGTGGTAACCTACTTTTATTCAATAAACCGTATGTTCCTGGCGGACTCTACAATGCTGAACAAGCTGTCACCATTTTTTGTTACGATATTTGCTTTTGTATTTTTAAAGGAAAAGTTGTCTAAGATACAGGTACCGGTGCTCGTAGTAGCTTTTTTAGGAGCAGTTCTAATTATCAAGCCTGAATTTAGTTTTAGGATACTGCCTGCTCTTTCAGCCTTGCTATCAGCAGTATTTGCTGGAGCAGCCTATACTTTTGTTAGGTATCTAAAAGGACGTGAGGAACCGGCTACAATAGTATTTTATTTTTCTTTTGTTTCTGTAGTTGGGACCCTGCCTTTTCTGATAGGTGATTTTAAACTGCCGGACTTAGAGCAGTTGGCTTGTCTGTTAGGGACTGGGTTATTTGCCGCGATAGGGCAGTTCATGATAACAATGGCTTACAAAAATGCACCTGCATCAGAGGTATCTATATACAATTATTTGAGTATAATATTCTCTTCTATGGTAGGCTTCGCAGTGTGGAGAGAGGTCCCCGACTCTATGAGCATATTAGGGGGAGCCCTTATAGTATCTGTCGCCGTATTTTCCTACCTATACAATAAACGGGAAGAAAAAATTATGATAAAAAACAAAATTTAAAGAAGCACCGAAACGCTAGCGTTTCGGTGCTTTATTTTTTTAAAAGCTTATCTGTAAATATTTTGACTTTTTATATTCACTGGAGTTACATTTTTTATTAACTCAAGCAGTTTAGATATAGTTTTAAAGTATTTACAAACAGTTAAAGAAGTGTTAAGATTTCTTTAGCTAAATTGTAACAGCAACAAATGCTTTGGAGGTATATACATGTTTAAAGTTCTGATTTTTCTGGTTTTTGGATTTTTTGTCGGAGCCAGGATCAAAATTTCTGAAAGATTAAAAAAATATAATACTAGATTGCAGCATATAGGAGTCTTGGTTTTGATTTTCGTCATGGGAGTGGGCATAGGGGTGAACAAGGAGCTTTTGATACAACTGAAATCTATAGGTATAAAGTCGCTTACCTTTGCTCTTATGACATCCTTTGGAAGTATCGCAGCAGTTTATTCTGTGACTAAAGTGCTTGGAAGGGAAGTGGAAAAATGACCCTTTCCATAGTAGCTGCAGTTTTATTTGGGATTTTTTCAGGGTACTACTTTTTTCCACATTCGGCAGTGGGGTCTCTAGAGGAATTGGCCACAGTAGCCCTATGTTTTCTGGTGTTTTTGGTTGGAGTGGACGTAGGGGGAAACAGGCATATATTCGCGGAAGTGAAAAAACACGGTGCCATAATAATATTGGTCCCCCTGTCTATAATTTTTGGTACGGCGGCAGGCGGGGTTCTGACCGGGGTGCTACTGCATATTCCTGTAAACATAAGTTTGTCGATTGCGTCTGGTTTTGGTTGGTACAGTCTTTCAGGCATCTTGCTTACAAACCTTCACAGTGCAGAGGTGGGGGCTATCGCCTTTATGGCGAATATATTCAGGGAACTTTTGACGGTGGTCTCTATACCGGTTATAGCTAGATACCTCAACCATTATTCAGTGATAGCACCTGCCGGGGCTACCTCCATGGATACCACACTGCCTATTATATCTAGGTACACAAGTCCAGAAATAGCGGTTGTATCGTTTTTCAACGGGGTATTGCTGAGCTCTCTGGTTCCGGTATTGGTGCCGTTTTTTTACTCCATATAAGATAAAGACGAAGGCGCACTCAAAGCGCCTTTTTTTAAAATAGAATTAATTATAGAGGAAAACACAAAAAGCAAGATAAATTTAAAATAGGGATTGATTTTATAGTTTTGGAAAGACTGGGGATTAATTTTATCGGAATTGCCTGAAACTTGTAATTTCATCAAGGGGGAGTTTTTATGGAGTCTATTGATAGGATTAGAAAATTGTTTGTAAGGATAAGCGGAGAAGAATCGAAGATAACCGACTTATTAAATAAAATCCTTTATAAAATTGACGATAGAAAAAACGGGACTGTAATAGGAAAAAAGCAGGACTTAAACTACGAAGAATTGTTTTATACAACTAATTTTCCAAAATTTATGAGTGATGAGGAAGACGTGCTTGAAAAACTTGTAAAACTTTATGAAGGGGTAAGCTTATGGGGGCACCCTCTGGTGCAGTCAAATGTTATCCCTCCTCCTACTACAATATCCATAATAGCTGCTTCTCTGGCGGCAAGGTACAATGAAAACTCAATCTGGGACCATTACGGCATGAGTGCTGCAAAGTCTGAGGTGATGGCTGTGGGCATGTTGGCCGACCTTATAGGTTTTGACAAGAAAACAGCCGGCGGGATCTTTACTTTTGGTGGCACCGGGTGCAACCTGTATGCCGCCCGTATAGGTATTGAAAAAGCAGATCCTAATTCCAAGTATACCGGGATAAGGGACAGGATACATTTTTTCTGCTCAGATGTATCCCACTACAGCATAAAATCCTCCGCCATATGGACCGGCATAGGACTAGACAATATAAAGGTGATACCCTCTGACGATGACAACACTATGGTGGTGGACGAACTGGAAGCTGAGATAAATAAGACAATTGAGAGTGGAGCCAGGGTGGGGACAATCTTTGCCACCATGGGGACCACAGATGCTTTTGGAATAGATTCGTTGAAGAGTATGGTGGAGCTCCGGGATAGGATAGAAAAGCAGGTAGGGTATAAAATACATATACATGCTGATGCGGTTATAGGGTGGCCATACTTAACCTTTAAAAATGACGATGCTGTAAAAAGACTTACAAAAGATCTACAGTTTGAGATAAGGAGTATAGTGTCTAAGATAAGCGATCTCCAGTATGCCGATTCGGTTGGTATAGATTTTCATAAAACCGGTTGGGGGCCTTATCTGTGCAGCGCTTTTATTGTAAAAAATAAGAACGACCTGCTGCTTCTGGAAAAATTCAAAAAAGACATGCCGTACCTCTACCACGGAGATGGGTATCAGCCAGGAACATTTACCTTGGAGTCTAGCCGTCCAAACTACGCACAGAAAGCCTTGGTAAACATGATGGCATTTGGAAAAGATGGGTACGAGTCTCTCATAGTACATCTCCTATCCATGGCTGATTACTTACGCATAAAGATAGATGATAGCCCCGATATAGCTCTTTTAAATAAGCACAACCCAGCTTTTGTAACGGATTTTAGATTTTATCCAGAAACAAAGTATGATACAGACGGAGAGCTTTTTTTCGAAAAAGAACTTCATGACAGGATGCCTGCTGAATTTACGGAAAAGCTAAACAGGTATAACCATGAGATAGCTGAGTATGTTTTAAAGCAAGCTGAAAGTAATGGTACACCCATAATATCCTATACGGATTCATACAAGACAACCAAAGAGAAACGGATGCTAGTAGGGATAAAATCCTATCCTATGAGCCCTTTTACAGAGAAAAGTGATATGGATACAATGTTGGAGCACCTGTATATGGCAAAAGAGTACGTGGACGGCAAAGGAGAATTTTAAAAAAAATATTTTTTAGGGGATTTCTTGATATAGAAATCCCTTTTTATTTTGTGGCGAATTTATCTGTAAGAAAAAAGTTTCAAAATATTTTGAAACACAAAATATCGGTAACTGTTGTTACGAAATTAAATTGAGAAATTTAGTATAATCTTTTTAAGAAAAAAAAGAGGAGGGATAGATATGAAAAAGCTTGTACTTATAGGGATAATAGTTTTAAGTATAAATATATACTCTGCTCAGGGGGCTAGAAAAATAGTAGAGGAGCTTCCGAGGCCGCTGCTTTTAGATGTATTAAGTGATTATGCCAAAATCACCCCAAAACTATAAATCAACCTAAGTTGCTATCTGTATCTAAACTTTATTTAAAGTAATAGAAATAGAAAAATATTTTTTTAGTTACGAATCGCACGAATGTACACGATAAAAAATTAAATAAAATGATATTTCAGACACAAAGCTGCACGGAGTAAAATAAAGAGTTTCACAGAGCAATAAAAAAGAGTTTAGGTACTAAGAGAAACATACTTAGATCTTTTGAATAATTCGTGTGATCCGTGAAGATTCGTGACAAAAAATATTTTTAATATGTTTTCTCTGTGCAGCTATGTTGGCAAAAAAGGGTTTTTGTAAAAGGAAATATGCTTTGACAAAATAAACATCTTAATCTAAAATATGATAAAATATTTGAAAAGAGGAACCCTTTTATGACATATAAACTTCAAGATATTCAAAAAATTCTCTCGGAGCAGAACTACCTAGAGTTTGACAAAATACTTACTAGCATGCAGGAAGAGATAGACTCGGATAAAAAGGTAAAAATAACAGATAAGGATGGTAATGTATCAGTTACCATAACAAGTTTTGAGGAATTGGAGTTCTTCAAAAAAAGGATGATACAGATATATGGCATCTACGGATATTTTTAAAACTAAAAATCTAGTGAATTAAAATAAAAAAGGAGCCTCTAGGGCATACCTATCAAGCTAAGCTTTGAATTTAATAGAATTTGTGCTAAAACCTTCTTCAAGGACTACTTGAAGGAGGTTTTTCTTTTGGGAAACATACAAATCAGAACAAAATTTTTAAATTACTTTTCGGAAAAAAATATTGAACAAATTGCCAGGTATTCTAAATTCAAAATTAGGAATAGCGGCAAAACCTCTCCTCTTAACTTCATATCTTTAACTTGTTTCAGCTCCAATAATTTATGCACTTCATCCTTGGAAGAATTAAGCGCTGAACTTCTATTAAAGCAGAATATTAATATTTCTCCTCAAGCGCTTGATCAGAGGTTTAGCGAGGCTTCTGTAGAATTTCTTAAAAATATTTTCTTATCTCTTTGTAAAACACAAATATCCAATAAGTCTAAAGCCTTTAAAAATTATGGCTTCAGCAATATCTTTTTAATGGACTCTACTGAAATAAAATTGCCAAATAAATTAAAAAATAAGTATAAAGGTGCAAACAAATCTAATCCTGCTGTTTTAAAAATAAATCTTCTCCTTGAATTATTAGATTATTCTTTTAAGAACACTGTTTTATCTACGGGAACTAAAAATGAGCAAAATTTTTCTAAATATGTCTACGATAAATTAGTTACAGATTCCTTAGTTTTAAAAGATTTAGGGTACTTTAAATTTGATGACTTCAATGAGATTGAAAGCAGAAACAGCTCTTTTGTTTCTCGTTTGAAAGCCGGAACAAGGTTATTTGCTTTAAACCCTAATCCTCAGTACTCACCAAAGGGAAAACTACTAAAAAAGACGAAGTATTTGGTAACAAATGCTGGAGAGTTGGGAAAAGAACTAAAAGCAGGAGAGACTCAAGAATATGAATTTCTAGTCGGAAGCCATGACGACAAGAGGCCTTTTAGGGTAATCCTAACTAAATTGGACAAAGAGACTTCTAATAAAAAAGTACAAAAGATAGAAGAAAGAGAAAGAAGGAATGAGCACTGCGCAAAGCACGCAAGAAGTTCTGCTGAAATTACTGGATATATTACTAATCTTTGGGGATTCAATCCTTCTGAAATCATCGAAATATATAAATTGAGATGGCAAATTGAATTGCTGTTTAAAATTTTTAAATCTGATTTTAAACTAGATAAACTAAAAGACTTGAAAGTAGAAAGAATAGAGACTCACATATATGCCACTTTAATTAGAATGCTTCTTTTAATGGAGATTACAAAGGGTATCAATGGAGGATACTCAAAAGAAATGAGTATAAGGCGAGTAATAAAAAGCTCGTTGGGGGTTTTGACTGATTTCATGGAAACTTTGAAATCTAAAAAGCGTTTCATGCGCTTGACTTCAAAATTAAAAAAAATTATTGATTCTAAAATAAAAAAAGTTCCCAGCAAATAATCACCGAGAACATCACTGATAATAGAATAAACTTTTTTAGCCATTTTTGCAAGTGGTTTTTTGTAGTTTGAAAATTTAGCTTTAAAATTAAAATAGGAACCTAACTATATAAAAGTTAGGTTCCTAAAATTTCTTAGTTTGATAGGTATGGCCTCTAGGGCTCCTTTTGAGTTATTATCCATCAAAATCTTCTATGTATTCGTCGTTGTAATCTTCCAAAAGCTCCTCGATTCTTTCTCGGCAGTTCTCGAGTTTATAATCTTCAGAGAGCTCCTCCTCTTCTAAAAACTTGAACTCTTCATCACGCAGTATGGAAAGGAAGGCTACCAGTAGAGGCCTGTCAAATTCGCTCTTATAGTTCGTTTCGCCGAACTCAAGTCCCTGGTTTTTCCCTCTGTTCAGCTCTCTGGCGAACTTTGTGTGGTTTGAGCAGTCATGTACCAGCATGCCCCAGTTCTCATTTTCAGCCGTTTCCATTATCTTATATGTAATCTGTCTAGACCAGATAGGTGAGATATATCCCATCCTGTATGAGTACATTTTTTCACCCATGTAGTTGTTAATATTATCAGGACCGAAGTGCAATTCGGCACAGTTCATGAAATCCAGACCTATGGCCAGTATCTCGTCTTTTTTCTCCATGAAGGATTCGTAGAATTCGGGAGTCATAGGGGTCTCTATACCCACCCACCTAAAATATTTCCTGGCTATCATCATGGCTTCGATAACCTTGTCGCTGCAGTTTGACGCCCCAAGGTTGAACCTGAGCTCGTCTAGACCGGCCTCTGAAAGAGCCTTCAGATTTTCTTCCGTGCATAGGGTACCGTTGGTGTACATGTGCTGGTAGATACCTGCATTGCTGAATTTACCGACAACGCCGTAGTAAGATTCTATATTCATAAACGGTTCAAGGTACACGTAGGCAAGCCCTGTCGGCTTATTCTGTATAGATAGCAGTAAGTCGACGTCTTCCTCTTCATAAAGGGTGTCCCCTATATCCCACATGCCTTCAGGAATTTTCTCCACCTCATCTATTGAGTCGTGGTAGTAGCAGAAGCTGCAGCTCAGGTTGCAGGAATGGGATTTCCTAACTGAACCAAGGCCGCTCCCGGTAAGGCACGAGGTACACCCTGGTGGGAACTTTTCAGGATCCCCAAGGTAGTAAGTTCTGCCTCCGAGGGTTTTCAGGTTTTTTATTTTAGACTGCATATCACTTATATCGGCCATTACAGACCTCTCTATCTGTCTGTATGTAGATTTTATAATCTCGTCAAACTCATCGAAAATATCCGAATAGTCCGATGGTATCTCGCAAAGAGCCTCGAACCACTCAAGAGCATCCTTTTTACTTATTTTCATTTTTACCTCCAAAATTTTATTCCAGTATCCCCAGCCTGAATGTATATTTTAACACCTTTTTACTTATTCATCAATAAATTTTACCAAAAAACATAAAATAGTGCCTGAGAACTATGCGGCTTTTGAAATGCTTGAAAATTGTAGTATAATTGGAAAAATGTGTTTAAAAAAAGGGGGATCTACTGTGAATTACGAGGGGAAAGTTGTACTTGTCACCGGAGCGGCCAATGGGATAGGGCTAGAAATCGCCAAAACGTATAAGGGGATGGGCGCAGCCGTGGTGGCTGCGGATATAGATGAGTCCTCAGCGGAGGGGCTTAAAGATTTTGGGCTGGACTTCTATTGGGTGGATATAAAAAAACCTATGGAGATAGAAAAACTGTTTGAGTATACGGTGGAAACTTACGGTAAAGTAGACATACTTATAAACAACGCGGGGATAAGCAGGTTTAAGCCTTTGGAGGATCTTGGGGTAGAAGAGTGGGACGAGGTAATGGCAATTAACCTGAGGGCTCCTTTTTTGTGCGCCAAGGAATTTGTGAAATACAACAGGGGTAGTAGTTATGGGAGGGTAGTAAACATAAGCTCCACGCGATACCTCATGTCAGAACCCGGTGGAGAGGCGTACGGTGCTTCTAAAGGCGGGATAGTATCCCTTACCCACGCACAAGCCGTCTCGCTTAGCGGTGAGAACATAACGGTAAACTGCATCAGCCCGGGTTGGATACAAAATAGGAATTACGACAGCTTGAGTGAGGCAGACCACGCCCAGCACCCTTCCAAAAGGGTTGGAAAGCCGGCAGACATAGCAAGGGCGTGTGTGTTCTTGACTGGGGAGGAAAATGACTTTATAAATGGGGAAAACATAGTGGTTGACGGCGGCATGACCAAGAAAATGATATATGAGGATTAAGTAGGCAAGGTGAATAGGAGACTTAAGCAAGTTGAAATTTATATTAGTTAGGCAATATTTTAATTTTAAAATTATCTGAATAATGATATAATGTACCAAAATTTATGGAACAAATCATATGAATACATAAGTAAATTAAGTTTCTGCCTAGTTTAAATTTCAATTAATTATTTGATTGAGTTCTATAGAGATATAAGAATGGAGAATATCTTTTTTAGTCACGAATCGCACGAATTTACACTAATAAAAAATATTTTGGTCATAGAGTGTCACGGAGGAAAATAAAGAGTTTTACAGAGAAGTGAAATTAATAGAGATATATAAAGAAAGAAAGTGTTGCTCAAAGATTTTAATCGATTCGTGTGATCTGTGAAGATTCGTGACAAAAATTATTATTAAAAGGTTTCTCTGTGTGTAAAGAAGGATTTTGAATAAATTCAGTAGTTTATTAATAAAAAAATTTAGAAGCTAATAATTTAATTTAAATAGTTTATTTCAAGGAAAGGAATGAGTCTACAGTGAGCAAATATTGGAGCAAAACAACAAAGGGACTGGAACCGTATGTGCCCGGCGAGCAGCCAAAGGATAAAAAATATATAAAGTTGAACACCAACGAAAACCCATATCCGCCTTCTCCAAAAGTTGTAAAGGCCATTGAAGAGCTGGATAAAGATGTCCTAAAACTTTACCCAGACCCGAATTCAGAGGTGCTTTTGGAAGCTATAGCAGAATACTACGGGGTTAATAAAAGCCAAGTTTTTTTGGGGAACGGATCGGATGAGGTGCTTGCACTTTCGTTTATGACGTTTTTCGACGAGGGGGAGGAGATAGTATTCCCGGATATAACCTATAGTTTTTACGAGGTGTACGCAAAACTTTTCAAGCTGAACGTCAACATGATAAAACTGGACGAGCAGTTTTCCGTACCTGTGGATAAATTTGTAGGGCTAAACAGGGGGATAATAATACCTAATCCCAATGCACCTACAAGCAAATGCCTGGAACTTTCTGAGATAGAGAAAATTTTAAAAGGTAACCCGGATAAAATAGTAATAATAGACGAGGCATATATCGACTTCGGCGGAGAGACCGCTGTGGAACTTGTGGATAGCTACCCGAACCTTCTTGTAGTTCAAACTTTTTCTAAGTCCCGTTCCCTTGCGGGCCTAAGGCTTGGGTTTGCAATAGGCAACAAAGAGCTCATAGATGGGCTGAACAGGGTTAAGAACTCCTTCAATTCCTATCCTATAGACAGGGTGGCCATGATAAGTGGTGTAGAAGCTATAAAAGACAGTGAATATTTTGAAGAGACAAGGGATAAGGTTATAGCGACAAGGGAGTGGACTGTGGAAGAGCTCAACAAGATCGGATTTGATGTACTCCCTTCAGCTGCCAACTTTATATTCATAACCCACAAAGAGGTTTCTGCAGAAGAGATATTTAAAACCTTAAAAGAAAAAGGGGTTCTTGTGAGATACTTTAAAAAAGATAGAATAAATAATCACCTTAGGGTCAGCATAGGTACCGATGAAGAGATGAGTATATTTATTGAAAAATTAAAAGAAATTGTATAACTGATAAATAAAAATAGCGGGCAGATACCCGCTATTTTTATTTAAAAACCTATGACTACATCCGGTGTAGTTACTTTACCGCTAACCCCGCCCTCATTTGAATATGTTACCTCATAGTTTCCAGTCGTATCTCTCACTGAAACAAAACCACATCCAAACAGGATAAATGAAAGCATTAATGCGAGTACATATTTCATGCTTTGCCACCTCCAGAACTTTTGACAAGTTATTATACAAAAAAAAGGATAATCCTCCTAGAGGTAATTTAAAAAAAATTAAAGAAGTTTTCCTTGACTTAGAGCCTACTTTAACTGTTATAATTTAAGGGTATTTTCAAGTTTGGAAACGCAGCATCAAACAACTAATAGGGGGTATTTTTATGGGTTTTGAAATGTCTAGGCTGGTACAAGGGTTTTGGAGACTGGAAAATTGGGGTATGACAAAGGAAGAACTTCTGGATTTCATTAAATTTTGTCTGGAAAATGGTATCGATACCTTTGATCATGCAGATGTTTATGGGGCTTATACGGCTGAGAAAATCTTCGGTGATGCCATATCTCTGGAAAAGGGAATAAGGGATAAGATGAAGCTTGTCACAAAGTGCGGGATAAAGTTTCCTTCTGAAAAGTTCCCGGACCTTAAAGTAAAAATCTATGATACTGGCAGGAAGCATATAGTCGAGTCGGTAGAAGATTCACTTAAAAATTTTAATACCGATTATATAGACTTACTATTGATACACAGGCCAGATCCTTTTATGGATGCTGACGAAACTGCAGAGGCTTTTGTGGAGCTAAAAAAAGCAGGGAAGGTCTTAAATTTTGGGGTATCTAATTTTTTGCCAATACAGTTTGACTTGCTGCAGTCAAGGTTAGACTTTGAGCTTGTGACAAATCAAGTTGAAATATCCGCTATGGAACTTGTAAACTTCGACAACGGAACCCTTGATCACTGCCAGATGAAAAGGATTGCACCTATGGCGTGGTCACCGCTTGCAGGAGGGAGAATTTTTACTGAGCAAAGTGAAAAAGCTGATAGGATGAGAAAAACCATGGAAGAGATATCAGCTGAACTTGGAGATGTCTCCTCAGATCAGTTGATGTACGCCTTCTTGTTAAACCATCCGTCAAAAATAATTCCTGTAATGGGTAGCGGCAAGAGGGAGAGGGTAATAAGCGCTTTAAAAGCTTTGGATATAAAACTTTCAAAAGAACAGTGGTTTAAAATATGGGTAAGCTCAAAAGGGAAAAAGGTGGATTAATATAAAACTCCCTGCCAGGCAGGGAGTTTTTAAAGTTTAAATGAGTCTAGAATATTGTTGAACATATTTTTCAGTATCTCTATATCGCTTGCAAATTTCTCCTCTTTTATGAGTTCACCGTCTTTATATGTTTTCCTAACTAGGAGCTTCCCATCTTTGTTGTACAGGTTGAACTCCCCATGATATTTTCCCTTTTTCACTTCGATTTCAAGAACAAGGGCTTCATCCAAGTAGTTTGTTATGGTGCCTGAAAATGGTTTGTCTTCCCCTTTTTCATAAATTATGCCGTCTCTTTTTCCAACGTTTTTTAAGCTGATTTCTTTAGATGCGCAACCGGCTAAAATTATAAAAATAGAAAGAAGGATTGCGTATAGTAATTTTTTCATAGATCTACCTCCAAATAAAAAACACAGCAATTATATCATTTTTTAATTTAAAATAAAAGCTAAATTCACTGACCCAGTAAAATACAGGTAAAAAAAAGATAATGTTAGTATATAAAATTGACAATTAAAGGGACGTTCTGCTATAATTTTAAAACAAATAAAGTAAAGGGGGCTTTTGAAATGCGATTACCTTTAAATTATTTTTCCAATGAAATGCCTAAAAGTTTTTTTCAGAAAATAAAGGTGAATTTTGTGGAAAAAACTTTTGTAGTATTATTTTTAGCTTTGCTTATGGCGAGGGGGGCCTATGCCATGAATGCAAGAAACCTTCTGACTACAGAGCTTGAAGTAGGAGATGCAGAAATGCCTGTGGCAATAAGCCTTAGTACAGGAGTTTTGAATGGGGAATCACACGAGTTGGTTTATTATGAAGGATATAAAGTAAGTGAGTTGATATGGAGGCTAGATGACGTTGTCATGTTTGGCGGAGAAGCTTCTATAGGGTTAAGTAAAAAAACCACTTTAAACCTAGGTGCTTGGGCAAAAGTAGCGAATACAGATGCTACAATGGACGACTACGATTGGCTGGATCCTATTAATCATCCTGGGGAATGGACTGATTGGACAGAATCAGAGACGGATCTTGAAAAAGGACTTATGCTAGATATAAATACGAATACTATACTTACTTCTTCAGATAGTACTGTAGTTTCTGCTATTTTTGGTTTTAGGCATGACCACTTTAATTGGGATGCAATGGGAGCAAATGGTACACATAGTTACTATAGTTTTAGAGACACGCCTGTTTATATTTCATCTGAACACAATGTAATAAGTTATGAACAGGAGCTTTATGCACCGTATGTTGGCTTAGCAATGGATCATACTAAAGGTAAATGGGCACTATTCACTTCTATTACGGGCAGTTTATGGGCTTGGGCTGATGCGAAAGACTACCATTACTATTCCGATGGATCAAAAGATACATACGAAGACAGTTTCGAAGGGATTGCTTACTTAAACTTAGGGACCTCAGCTTCCTATTTTATAAGAGAATATTTATATGTTACGTTAAATGCTGAATATCAGAAGTATGCTAGGACTACTGGTGATACCAAGGCGACCTATTATGATGGATTTATAGAAAACTATGATAATGGAGCCGGGACATCCCATGAATCTTATATGCTTGGATTATCAACCACCTATTTATTTTAGTCCTATAACTAAAAGCCCTTGTTGTTAAAGCAAGGGCTTATTTTCATAACATAGAATTTAGTAAAAAAGAAAAAGACTAATTACTTGATAGTAGTTGGAGAGTCAATAAAATAAAACCATAATATGCAAAATTAGTCAGATTTTATAGAGAAAATAAAAATTTTATAGAATTAGTAATTAAAAAGTAAATCAGTGCTTCCGCAAGGGGGCACTTTTTATATTTAGAGGAAAACATAATCAGTGCGGTAGTCTTTAATTGAGAAATAAAAATAAGTTTTTAAATGGAAAGGAGAATAAAGGGTGGATAATATTAAAAAGATGTTTGGAGTCACCGCAGCCATGGTAACCCCTTTCGATGACGATTATAATTTGGACATTGCAGGGATAAAAAGACTAGTAAATTTTTTGATCGAAAAAGGGGTGAGCTGTCTCTATCCAACAGGGACAACGGGTGAGGCTTTCAAGCTTTCTGTGGAGGAACGTAAACTCATGGCGGAAACCGTGATAAAAGAAGTGGAGGGGAGGGTGCCGGTTTTTGTGCACGTAGGGGCAAGTAAAAAAAACGATGTCATCGAGCTGGCAAGGCATGCTCATAAGTGCGGTGCAGATGGCATAGGAGTGATGACGCCGACATTTTTTAAGGTGAATGAACGAGAGATGGAGGCCTACTACATGGAGATAGCCAAGTCACTTCCGGATGATTTGCCAATTTATACTTACAATATCCCCCAGCTATCGTCAAATGACCTTAAACCGAATACAATAAAGGAGGTATTGAGTAGTTGCAAAAACATAAGGGGGATCAAGTACAGCTATCCAGACATCCTGAGAATACAGGAGTATTTAGGAATAGGAGATGGGTTTTCGGTTCTTGCAGGGGCTGATGCCATGGCGCTGGCTGCACTTTGCTTGGGGTGTGACGGCATTGTTTCAGGGGTAGCCTCGGTGTATCCAGAACCCTATGTGGAAATATATAGGGCTTATTCTAGAGGTGAAATGGTGAAAGCGAGGGAGTTTCAAAGGATGGCAAACAGATATAGTCATGCGTTAAAAAATGGTTCAAATACAGGATATTTTAAGGCTGCTCTGAATTACAGAGGAATAGATGTGGGGCATGTGCGTAAACCAAATTTAGATATTACCGAATTTGAGAAAACAGAGCTATTAAAAAAATTAGAAACTTTGGACGCAGAGTTTCAAAAGATGATAAATAGGGATAAATAATAGTGAAAGGTGCCAATATAGGCACCTTTGTTGTTGTAAATAAATTAAAATAAAATTTATTTTTAGATGTTTTTATCGAAAAATTCTAGTAAAGCAGATATATAACTTTTGACTAAAACTAAGCCTAGCGAATTCATAAAAACAGTGAAAATATTTTTATTGTTTTTTTTCGGTTGAAACTCTAGAAATACCTTGTTTTCATCTACCTTATTTTTACTTATGAGCTCAACTATAAATTCTCCAAGTTCTTTTGAAGAATTCGGCTTTCCAATATTTTTTATCAATTCCTGCAGATTTTTCTGTCTGTAATCATTGAACATCAACTGGAAAACAGCTTCGTCAAGGGGAAATGTGGGGCTAGTTTTTATAGCCAATCCATTATTTAAAAGGAATTCCACGTTTCTATTTTCTTGTCCAGGGATGGGGTTTATTAATATTATGGGAAGACCTTTTGCAAGACTTTCTGATACAGTCAGACCCCCTGGCTTTGTAACTATGCAGTTTGAAGCATCCATTATAACATCAACATTGTCAACGTAACCGTAGTTGTAGATTTTTTTTCTACTTTCAAATTTGTCAATTTTATTTTTCAATCTTTTGTTGTTTCCGCATACAGAGATTACCTGAAAATCCAAGCCTAGTTTATCCAACTTACAGATAAACTCAAAGACATTTCCGTGCCCGGTGCCCCCACTCATTACAAAAATAGTGGTTTTATCTTCTATCCCAAGCAGACGTCTTGCCTCTAAACGATCGATTTTATCTGAAAATTTTGCATGTACGGGAATGCCCGTTGCCTTGACTTTCTCAAAAGGGATTCCCTTTCTAATGATTTGATGATTTAGAAGTTCGCTCGCAGTAACGTAGTAATCTAAATCAGTATCTTCCCAGAAGGGATGCACAGTAAAATCAGAGATAATCCCGATGGTATTTGCCACAAGATTTCTTTTGTTTAATGCGGTAACGATCTGAGCTGCAAAAACATGGGTACATACAACAACATCAGGTTGGAACTCTTTTATGTACTTTATTAATTTTTTAGAAAGAATAGAATTTATTATTTTCGAAATCGAAAATTTAGCATTGTTTTTTTCTTTTTTTTCTGCCAGACGGTATAAATTTCCATAAACCGACGGGGTGAATCTTGTAGAGATTGAATTTACCTTGGCGATGGATTCGCTCAGTATAGGGGTGATGTACTCAAAAGTATCTAGCATGGCACACTCTACGCCTCTTTCTTCTAGATTGGCAATAACCGCTTTTGCAGCGGAATGGTGTCCATGCCCTGCAGTTACTGAAAGAAATAACGCCCTCATGTTTTGCACTTCCCTTCATTCATACTTGTTATACATGCATATACTATATCCTTACCGGTAGAAATAATCAAACGATGCTACACCACATTTACACGGCGTTTTGCAACGAGCTTACGTTGAAAACGCCGGTTTCTTAGATATTTTATAGCTGAAAATTCACTATGATAAAATTTTAGTAATATCTCTTATAAGCTCATTTACATTAAGCATGTCAGAGGTTTTATTTAAAAATTTGAAAGCTTCCAGTTCTTTTTTGATACTGATAATTTTTTCTACAGTGGAATTTTCAGTCGAATTTGAGTCTTCTAAAGTTTTGAATCCATAATTTTCAAAATAAGAATATATCTGAGAAGAGCTCATACTTTTTATGTTTATCCCGTATTTTAGTTTTAAACCCTCGTTAAAATATAAAAAGATTTTGTCGAGGTCATTTTCACGCTTCAATGCTTTTATTAATTTTTTCCTGTCAGCAGAGGTTTTTTTTGTCTTACTTTTATTTATTGCAGGTATCAAAACTCCGACTACATTAAATGTAAGGGAAAGAAGCGCTATTGCTGAAAGGATGATAAAATAGCGTCTGTTAAAAACCTTATCGTATTTATCGTTTGATTCAGGTTCAATTTGAGAAATCGTTATATAACTATTACCAGAAGTTTTATTATCTGAAAAACTATCAGTTGAGCTTTCATTGGATATAACAGTAGAATTCGAATTATTACCATCGGCAGAACCGTCATTTTTAACTGTTACGGCAGTTTCTGGAATTACTAGAAAATCATAGTTTTTCGTTTTTGTATTAAAATAGGGAATTTTTATCTCAGGGATTTTCATTTTACCCGAATTTTGTGGGATAAAAACCACTTCAAACTCTTTCTCTGAATAGTAGTTATTATTTAAAATAGATTCATTTAAATTTTTGATATTTTCATAAATTTTAAAATTTGGGATATTTGAAGCCACTATTTTTTCAATTGGATCTGTATTTCCGCTACCTTTTATTTTTACATCAAGAGTTATTGCTTCTCCTAAAGAGACCGAGTTTTTATCGTATCCAGGTTCTATCTTCAATTCACCGACAGCGCCGCTGAAATTTTTAGGTTTATTTGGCGGAAGTTCAAGTACAGTCAGCTGTTTTTCTTGGGTTTGAAGAAACTTAGAAACTGTATTGGAGAAGAAAGAATCTCCTTCTGAAAGATTAACCTGAAATGCACGGGAAGGGATAGTAAATCTCCCGCTTGTAAGCGGTTCTAAAATTCCCTTGTAGACCGTATAATCAATAGCTTTTTTACCATTTACGCGCGTATATTTTGCATCAAAATTTTTATCAGTCAAATCTTTTTGAGAAAAATCTTTAAATGAAGTCGGTTCAGTAAAACCGAAATTTTTAAGATTTACAGTTGTGATTAGGTGCTCGTCTAAAACTATTTTTTCGCCGAAATAATAGGTGTCTTTATTCATGTTACTTTTAATTGAAAAATCTTTGCCCACATTATTCAAATTGTTGCTATCAGTTTTAGAGACATCTATCCTCAAATTATTGCTTGAGGTCGTTTTAGAAACCGCCTTTAAATCAAAGCTACCTGTTGACTTTGGCAGTATGGTGTATTGATAGGCAATGGAAGAGCTCATTTTCCCGTTTACTATTTGGGTGCTCTTTCGCTGCCCCCTCGATAGGATTTCGAAGTTTTCGATGCCTTCGATGCTGAAATCTTTTGTTTTCTCATTTTTTAAGACTAATGAGAGCACAGTTGTATCACCCATGGAAATACTGGTGTCGCTGGCATCTAAAATAATCTCTGAAAAGACGCTTTGTATGAATAAAAAATGCATTGTTAAAATTAATAATAGGTATTTAAAATTTATCTTTTTCATTTTGTATTTAGAATTCACCTCACAAAACTTTAATCTTTGCTACTACCAGTTCTTACTATTGTCGGAAGTATCAAAATTCTGATTTAGAATTTTTTGATTATTTTTTAACCCCTCTTTCTCTAAATTCTCTATATCCTTTAAATGATACATTAACTCTTCAAGCCTCTGGCGATCCTTGCTATTTTCTTCATTGAAATTTTCAGCCCCGCTTTCTCTTGATGCTTCAGGAGAGATATCAATATCCTGATTAGCATTATTTTTAGAGGTGGCATCAGAATTTTTATTATTTTCATTGTTTTGCTGCTCATTTGACTGATCAGGCTTATTTTCGCCAGAACTATCGGAATTTTTGTTATTTTGAGAATTTTCATTCTTATTGTAATTCTGGCTATTTTTCTGTTTTTGTTTGTTTTTGCTGCTATCTTGGTTTTCGCCTTGCTTTTTGCTATTGTCACTGTTATCGCTGTTATTTTGTTTATTGGAATTTTCAATTTCTTTTAATAATTTAGATGTGATTTCAAAATTTTTTTTGATGTCCATGTCGCTGCTTTTTAGCATGGCGTATTTATAAGCTTGAAGTGCTTTTCTATAGTTAATCACTTTATCCTCTGTTTTTTCAGAGTAATCCCCAGTAAATTTGTAAGAGTTCCCTATGTTGAAGAGGTACTCGGAATTTAAATTTTCTTTGCCCCATTTCTCGTATAACTCCGCCACTTTGCCATACTTTTTACCTGCATAAAGGTTGGTAGTCCTATCGAGGGTCAAAGCTTCTCTGTACTTTTCTGTGCTTATTTCACCGTAAAGTTTTTCAGCTTCTTCAAATTTGTTTTGTTCGAAAAGTTTTTCAGCCCTCTTCAATTTTTGGTAATTTTCTCCTTCGTGCGAAAAATTAAAACCCTCTAACATGAAGAGCGCCAGGAAAAGAAGGCAAAAAATTATAAATTTTCTCATCTGTACTCCCCCGATTTAATCCTTATTTTTATGGTAGTCGAAAAAATATGCAAAAAGGAACAGCAGTATCCCAGACGCCAAGAAATACTGGTAAAGCTCCCTGTAGTTCTTTATTTTTTCTTCCCTGCTCTCATCTCTTTTCAAGACGCTGATATCATTTAAGAACCCCTCTATACCGTCATGGAAATTATCACTCATGTAGAAGTTTCCGTTGCCTTCTGCTGAAAGTTTTTTCAAGGTGTCCGTACTCAACTTTGCCATGACGGTATTTCCGTTTTCATCCTTTAGGAACCCATTGTGCTGCCCGTTTGCTGTATCGGGGATAACCCCACCCTGGGCGGTACCGACGCCGAGAGAGTAAATTTTAAAATTCTCTTTTTTTAAGTTTTCCTTTTTCAGATAATTGATAGAATCATTTTCGTGTTCATCACCGTCGGACACCACGAGTATTATTTTTTCGCTGCTGCCGCTGTTTTTAAAAGATTTCCTGGCTAGTTTCAAAGCTTGGGTTATGTTGGTCC
Organism: uncultured Ilyobacter sp.; assembly: GCA_963675185.2. Classification (GTDB taxonomy): domain Bacteria; phylum Fusobacteriota; class Fusobacteriia; order Fusobacteriales; family Fusobacteriaceae; genus Ilyobacter_A. Next base: position 353,922 of record CAXXOH010000002.1, on the reverse strand, counting down.
CGCCTCCGCTGATTAGGTCTGTATCTATTACCTCCACAAACATTTTAGCCATATCGTAGTCATCTGTTAGAGGCATCTGTATATACGCGCTGCTTGAAAATGGGATGAACCCTATTCTGTCCCCCTTTAGGCCGTCTAAGAGTTCGCTGATATCGTGCTTGGTCTTTTCCAGCCTGTTCGGGAAGACATCTTCTACAAGCATCGACTTAGATACGTCGACGAGCACATAGATATCGAGCCCCTTTACTTTTATGTTTTCAAAGCCATTTAAAATTCTCGGCTGTACAAGTGAGAAAACAATCAGCGTAAGAGATAAGATATACAGGGCAATTTTGGTAAATTCAAAATTAGCCTTGCCTTCCAAAGACAGTTGCCTTTTTATCGTTGCCTTTTTTTTAAATCCAAGGTACAAAAATATAAGCCCGATGGGGATTGAAATAAAAAATAAGCTGTATCTGATGTTTCCAAATTCCATTAAAAGGCTCCTTTTTTATTTTTTAGCATTAAAAATTAATAATTTTAAGGTATGCGGATATACCTATAGTTATCAAACCAAAGTCCTGTCATCAAAAGTAGAAGGCCGCTTATAACAAAATACCTATATAACTCCTTGTAAAGATAGATATCTCGTGATTCGATCTTACTCTTTTCCAGGTCATCGATTTTTTTAAAAATAGTTTCCAATTTTTTTTCATCACTTGCTCTGAAATATAGCCCGCCAGTATCTTTGGCCATGTTATTTAAAAGCAGTTCGTCTAAAGAATCATTTTTAACTTTCATTGACCCCAGGATAGTTTGTTGGTTTATGTACTCTGCCCCTACCCCTATGGTGTATATCTTGATGCCTAACTCTTTTGCAATGGTGACAGCGTTTTCAGGGCTTATTTTTCCGAAATTGTTCTCACCGTCAGTAACGAGAATTATTATTTTAGATTCTGCATGGCTTTTTTTGAGCCTGTTTATTGCGGTGGCAGTACCTATCCCTATGGCAGTACGGTTGCTGTCTGCTATGTCAGATATGCTAAGAGAACTAAGGGATTCTTTTACCACATTGTAGTCGAATGTAAGCGGCACCCTTGTATAGGCACTTCCTGCAAATACGACGAGCCCTATCCTGTCCTGAGTCCTCTTAGATGTAAAAGTGTCCATAACCTTTTTTGCTCTTTCCAGTCTGTTTGGATTAAAATCTTCGGTGAGCATACTTTTTGATATATCCAAAACAAGTGTTATATCTATGCCTTCCTTCTGTCTTTTTATCTTATCCTCTGTTTTTTGAGGTCTGCTCAAGCCAAAAATCAGCAGAACTATTCCTATAAAGATGAGGTACTTTCCTATCAGATGCTTTTTACTTTCACCAATTTTTGTTCGCTTTACTATTTCCAGAGAGGGCATCCTTATAGCCTTTTTTTTATTTTTCTTAAAGAAAAACCATGCTACAAAGGGCAAAAGAAGTAGGAAATAGGGGTTGTGTAGTTTATACATATTCATCCACCACCTCACTTGGCTGAGCTTTATTTACTAAATCTGCCCTGTCATTTTCCTGTGAAAATTCATAATTTTCAAGCTCTTTAACTATGTTGACTATACTTGTTTTCAGTGCCTCCCTGCTTTCACTTAAGCCACTGGAAACCTGTGAAAATTTATAAAAATCAAGTTTTTTCAATATCTCCTCAATCCCAAGGTGGAATTTTATTTCTGCAAATTTTTCCTTGCTGTTGATCTGTGGGATTTGGGAGTAATCCCCGCTAAGGTAGTTGACGCCGAACTTATCGTCTATGTATTTCCTCAATGAATAGCTCAGCAGTTCATAAAAGTTTTCACTGTCCATGTTTGAAATGTTTTTTTCAAATTCCTGAAAAGGTGTAAGCGGCCTCATAATTTTCTTTTTATTAAACCTAATAACAAAGTATATAAAACTGAAAATTATTGAAATTCCCAAAAGAATATAGAGAATCCAAAATGGGAACGAATGCTTGAGTTTGGTCATATTCAGGTTTTCGTTATTTTCCATATTTTCAGCGATAGTTGTAGACTGGGGATCTTTTAAGGCCGATTTCACATCGAATTTTACAATGCTTCCCCTCAGGTCGACCTCGTGTAACCCTGGTTCGAATATCCTCAAATTTAAAGTGAAGCTGTCGCCGTCTTTTTCAATTTTTTCGAGGTAGAAGATATCCGGGTCAAAGGCTTTTTGTATTTCCTCCTGACTCAGAGTGCTTTCATTGATTTTTATATGCAACTTAATTAAATCTCCGATATAGATGTCCCTTGCAAAGAGCAAAGAGCTTAATAAGAGTACGAAAATTAAAATGAGTTTTTTCATGCTACTTTCTCCTTCTTTTAAAAAATAAAGAAAGTTTTTTTACGTAATCATCATCAGTAGAAATTTCGACAAGGTTTCTTTTGTCAAGATTTATAAAATCGTTCAATCTTATTTCAGATTTCAAATTTTCGATGGTCATCACTTCACCTGTTTCCGAGTCTATAAAAGTGAAGACAGCCCCTTTCGGAATGACATCTTTATTTTTATCAGAAATTTTTATTAGAATCAGGTCATGCTTTTTCGACAAGATTTTTATCTGTTTTTCATAATCTCCATCAAAAAAATCGGATATTAAAAAAATAATGCTCCTTCTTTTTTGAATTTTTGCAAAATACTCCAAAACGTTTTTTATGCTTGTTTTTTTTAATTTTTTTTCAAGATGGTTTTCATCAAAATATTTAAAAAGAATTTCCATTATGGAAAGAGTGTGTTTTTTCCCTTTTTTTAAGGGGATTAGTTTTTCGACCTCATCGGTGAAAAAAATAGCACCTACTTTATCATTGTTTTTTACTGCCGAAAAGGCCAAAACAGCAGAAATCTCAGCAATGAGGTCTCTTTTTTTCGTAAAGTTATTTGATTCTGAAATATCAATCAAAAGAAAAAAATTCATTTCTCTTTCTTCCCTAAACTGTTTTACATAAGTTTTTCTTTGTCTTGCAGTAACCTTCCAATCAATATTTTTAATCTCATCTCCAGGCGAATACCTTCTTATATCTGAAAATTCCATCCCGTTACCTTTGAAAAAACTGTGGTATTCTCCCGAAAAGATTTCATCGCTTAATCTGTTCGAGTTGATCTCAATATTTCTTATTTTTTTCAATATTTCCTTATTGAGCATTCTTTAGACCTTCCTTGATACATTTATTTTACGGTAACTTTATCTCATCAAGTAACTTTGAAATTATTTGCTCCACTTTTAAGTTCTCTGCCTCGGCCTCGTATGTAAGTATGAGCCTGTGCCTTAAGATGTCGTACACAACATTTCTTATATCATCAGGCATGACATAAGCTCTTCCATCCAGGAAAGCGTTTGCTTTTGCCGCTTTTATAAGGTTTATTCCGGCTCTTGGGGATGCACCGCATTCGATATAAGGGTTTATCTCCCTTGTTTTGAAGATTATATCGAGGATATAATCTTTAAGTCTGTCGTCTAAATATATGCTGTGAATAAGTTTTTTAATTTCGAAAACTTGTTCTTTTGTAATAATAGCATTTAACTCTACGTTTTCAGGCTCGTTATTTTTTATTATCATTTCCAGGATCTGTCTTTCTTCTACTTTCTTTGGGTACTGTATACTAAGTTTCATCATGAACCTGTCTTGCTGAGCCTCTGGAAGCGGATAGGTCCCATCCTGCTCCAATGGGTTTTGCGTTGCAATTACCAAAAAAGGCTTGTCGAGCTTGTAGGTAGTGTCCGATATGGTTACTTGTTTCTCCTGCATACACTCAAGTAGAGCAGACTGAACTTTTGCAGGAGCCCTGTTTATTTCGTCTGCAAGTATGAAGTTTGCAAAAATTGGCCCCTTTTTAGTCTTGAACTCCCCGGTTTTTTCATGGTATATCTCTGTCCCGATTATATCATTGGGTAATAAATCGGGGGTAAACTGGATTCTGGCGAACGAAAGGCCAAAAACTTTAGACAGGGTATTCACTGCCAAAGACTTTGCCAGACCAGGGACGCCTTCAAGAAGTATGTGCCCTTCGGTAAAAATTCCGATTAAAGTCTTGTTAATCATATCTTCTTGGCCGATTACGACTTTTGAAATTTCGTTTTTTAAATTTGTAATGAGAAGTTTCTTCTCATCAACGGCTTTTTGTACTTTTTCCATGCATTTAAACTCCTTTACAATTTTATATTTTTAAAAAATTTTAAAGCAAAGAATACTATGATACATTGTGCCTGTATTATGCATATAATTATTTTGATTAAATTGAAGATCTCAGAAATTTAGACGAGCTTGTAAAGCAAATAGTTGGAATTATTTGTTAAAACCATTATAAGTTTAAATTGCACCTACTCATTGTAAATACTGAGTAGAAATAAAAAAGAAGCCGCTATATGGCATATCTATCAAGCCAAGAACTTTTAGGAACCTAACTTTTGTATAGTTAGGTTCCTTTTTAAATTTCAGATCTAAATTTTCAAACTACAAAAAACCACTTGCAAAAATGGCTGAAAAAGTTTACTCTATTGTCAGTGGTGTTCTCGGTGATTATTTGCAGGGAACTTTTTTTATTTTAGAGTCAATAATTTTTTTTAATTTTGAGGTCAAGCTCATAAAACGCTTTTCAGATTTCAAAGTTTCCATGAAATTATTCAAAACTCCCAATGAATTCTTTATTACTCGCCTTATACTTATTTCTTTTAAGTATCCCTCATGAAAAATGTTCGATAGGGCCCTTTGGATCATCAAGCATTTCCACCCCTCCTTAATTAAGACAATATTATAGGAAAATAAAAATATCCAGTTTTTTATTCATCAATTTCAAACTATATAAATTTTTTAATTAATTTAAGGTATTCTTTGTCTAAACCTTCCAATCTAAAGATTGTTACCGTATGTATCTTTTTACTTTTTGCGAATTCGAAATCTCTTTTAAAATCATCAAGTGACATATTTGGATTTTTGCCAAAAATTCCTAGAGCATTTGATCTTAAAGCAAGCTCAAAGTTATCGCCGTATTTTTTTATTTCATTAGTTATTGTTTTTTCAGCCATTTTTCTCAAAAACTTTTTATTGAGCTTATTTGTATAGTACATCATGATTCTTTTATGCGGGAAATTTGTCATATCATAATTGATTCCAAAAAATCTGAAAATTTTTTCGATTAGTATATTTGATAGTGGATATTCTGCAGTGTAAATTTCAATGTTTAGCTCTTCTGCCTGTGAAAAAATTTTTTTGATTAATTTTTTATTTTTTCTAAAATGAAAAATATTTTTATATAACTAGACTTGTGCAAAAAATAAAAAGTAGATCAAATCTCAATATACAGGTATAATTAAGCACCACACAAAACATACCGAAGGAGATTCGATCTACGATGCTTATTATACCTAATTTAAATGAAATTGTAAACTTCAATATGGCTCTTGATCTTAATTTTTCAAAGCCTCAAATGCAACATATGAACAGTATAGTTTCTGGTATCATCGGCGTACAAGGAAAAAAGAATGTTTCAAATTTAAATAGATTTACTCTTAATTCTAAGGACAGGAGCTGTACAACTCGTTTCCTCAATAACTCACCTTGGGATGAAGAAAAACTCAGAAACTCTTTGAAAAATTTTGTATATGATGTCATAAAATCGGAAACACATAAAAATTCAGAACCAATTTTCATCTCTATAGATGACACTCTTATTACAAAATCTTCAAACTCTAAAAAAATTGAAGGTATGGGATTTATTCGCTCACATGTAACCCAAAAAAGCGAGTGGGCTCACTGTATTGTAAGTGCCTTCATTAAAAATGGCGGTATTTCTTATCCGCTTGATTTTGATGTTTATCTGAAAGAAGAATTATGCGATGGCGAACAAAACATGTTCAAAACTAAGCACGAAATAGCCATATCTCTTCTTGAAGACAATACACTACAATTAGAAAAACCAACGTATGTATTGGCGGATTCTTGGTATATTTCAGACAAATTCATAAATCAACTCCAATCAAAAGGGTATCAAGTAATAGGAGCTCTAAGATCTAATAGAATTATTTATCCACAAGGAATCCGTATAAAACTATCTGATTTCAGAGCGCAGATAAACCCCAAACATCTAAAAACTTTCAAGGTTAATGGTCGCAGATTCTATACTTACAGGTATGAAGGACCTATAAAGGGTATAGAAAATTGTGTAGTTGTGCTTAGCTGGATAGATGAGTTCAATCCAGAAAAATCACCTAAACACATAATATCAACAGATGTTTCCCTTTCAGATAAAGAAATCATTTCTTACTATGGAAACCGTTGGGAGATAGAGACAAACTACAGGAACCAAAAAGAAAATCTTGGATTGGATCACTGTGAAATGAGGTCTCTTAAAGGTATCAAAAGATTTTGGCGGTTAGTATATACAGCTTATGTGTTCTTATGTAATATTAAATTTAAAGCCAAATTAAAATTAGATACATTAGGTGATACAATAAAGTATTTCATAAAAATCAGCAACACAAAATTGGTAAAATTAATTATTGAATTACACGAAGAGACCCATTCAGAGGAAAAAGTCCTTGATTATTTAGGGTTCTCAGTTTGAATTCGCCAAAAATTAGATATTGAACAATTTAGATTTAAAAATTTGCACAAGTCGAGTATATAATTTGAACTTAAACGGTATCTCCAGGTCAAAAAGAATTTTTAATCTTTCTTTTCCTGTGTTTTTTCTTAAATCATCGTACAGTTTTTTGATGTCTTCGTGGTATGAAAAAGAAGATATCCAATAAGATCTGTTTATTATAGGCCAATAAGCAGCCTGAAGATCTGGATTGATTTTTCCGAGCTCTTCTTCCCATATTTTGAACTCTTCGAAAGATTTTGCTGCGATAAAAATAGTTGAAGGAAAATCAATCAATTTTGCCTTTGATAAAGATATGCTATTTGGAAATTCTTCGAAAAAATTGACTCTCATTTTTATCAAAGTCCTTCTTTAATTTTATACATTGATATCAAAATAATTTAGATTTTTTATGTTTTTTCTACACCTCTCAATACTCAATATCTGCACATATTCCTTTTATTTTTATAAGATTTTATATGATTAACCTAAGCCGCCCTCTGGATTTAAATTCATAGAGATCAAAAATATATGTTTTTGTCACGAATCGCACGAATTTACACTAATAAAAGATATTTTGGTCACAGAGTAACACAGTGGAAAATAAAGAGTTTCTCAGAGAAAAAATAAATAAAAAGATGCAAATAAAGCATAGCCTAGGGATTTTAATCGATTCGCGTGATTTGTGAAAATTCGTGACAAAAAATTATTTTTAAAAGGTTTTCTCCGTGCGCCTCATGTTTTTTAAATCTCTGTGAAGCTCTGTGTCTAAAGAAAGTTTTCGAATAAGTTCAGTAATCCAACGACAATTTTAAGCAGGGACTTGGGGTAGCTAAATTATTTTGCAAATTTAAAGATAATTATTAAATGGATTAATGAAGAGAAGATATTTAATAAAGTAAAAAAGCCCCCGATAGTTGTGGGAGCTTTTCCTATATTAGAAATGTTTTAAAAAATCACATCGTCTCCAAAACAGGTTCCCGACAGTTTGGCAGACTGTATTGTAAGGTGGTCTTTTGGAACTAACTTGGTTTTCTCCGCTACATCTTCGATTGGTATTGAGATGACATCGTTACCTCTCAATACCAGCATCTTGTTGTACACGCCTTTGTTTAGGAGTTCGGCAGCAGCTGTGCCACACTGCGTGGCTAGCACCCTATCGAAAGGTGATGGGGCCCCGCCCCTCTGTAGGTAGCCTAATATGGTATACCTGGTCTCTAGGTCCGATATTTCATTGAGTTCCTTTGACACCCTTTCAGCGGCGCTGAGTCCCTCTTTTAATCTTTTCTTTCTTAGCTCTTTTTTTGTAAGTTTGGCTTCTTCTACAGACATAGCACCTTCGGCAACTGCTATTACTGAGAAGCCTCCCTTTTTATCCATACGGTGCTTGACATGTTCGTATATTATACTTATGTCATAGGGGATTTCTGGGATGATAATTACGTCTCCTCCGCCTGCAAGCCCTGCATAGAGTGTGAGCCACCCTGCACGATTTCCCATTATCTCAATGACTAGAGCCCTTCTGTGCGAGTGTGCTGTGGTGTGCAGCCTGTCTATGGCATCCGTTGCTATATCGAGGGCAGAGTGGAAGCCAAAGGTCATGTCTGTGCCGAAAATATCATTGTCTATTGTTTTTGGGAGTCCGATCACGTTGAGGCCCATTTCTCTCAGCCAGTTGGCCCTTTTCTGGGTGCCGTTACCGCCTATTGCTATCAGGCAGTCTAGCTCCCACTTTTTATAATTTTCTATCATTGCTTCTACTTTTTTTTGGTCTTTAAATGGCCTCTCCCTGGATGAACCTAAAATGGTTCCCCCTTTGTTGATTATGCCTGAAAAGTCCTCGGGTCTCATCAACTTGGCATTTCCCTCGACAAGCCCCTTATACCCCTCTTCTATTCCCATTATCTCCATACCGTATTTGAAATGAGCAGCCTTGCATATTCCCCTGATTGCTGCATTCAGACCTGGGCAGTCTCCGCCCCCGGTTAATATTCCAAAACGTTTAGTAACTGATTTTTCCATTCTATATCCCCCTTATTTTCTAAAAACAGTTATTTGAAAGTTTTATTTTAAATTTACATATCTTATATTATTTAATCGATGAATTTCCTTGTTTTTGTATCTTGCCTAAAGCAGAAACCGTTCTTGATAAATATCTTTGTTGATAAAATTATAGAAAAGAGTAAACAGAATTATTAGCTTGGAAAAATGAGGATAAATTTGAAAAGTAAAAGGCCGAGAACATTTTTTCCGGCCTTTTCTAGTGTAAATAGTAATAATTTTAAACTTACATTGAAATATTTTCTGCTAAAGCCTCTTACTCTGTGATTATCAATTGAATAGGTCTCTTTTAAATTTCCGAATAACCTTTCTATTTCCCAGCGTTTACCATATTCTTTCTTTCCTACTTTAGATTGCAGATAGGTATAATTTGACCTCCTTAACGGGTCTTTCACTTTGTCTAGTTCGATCCTTTTAGCTTTTCGTTTATTCAAAGGGCTGATTAAGTTGATACCTTGCTTTTTAGAATAGCCCAACAATCTGCCCTTTATCGACCATGATATCTGCGCATGGCGATATCCTACTTAATGAGTTTATAAAATACTCGCATCTGGAATCGTGAATATTTGCTGTAGTTATGTTATGTTGAAAGACAATGGTATCCTATTGCTGCTGCAAATCAAATGTAATTTATACCCACAATACAAATCAAGCCTTGTAGATTTTCCAAATTTTGCTTCTTTATCTAATTTTGAAGTCACCAAAGAACTGGAGTCTAAGTAGAAAGTAGTCTCATTTTTATACATTTGTTCCCCAATTCTTTGAAGATAAAGATTCATATTATTTTTCAGATATTTAGTATACGTCTTAAAGAGAATTGAAAAGTCAGGTGCTTTCTTAAACCCGAGTATTTTAAGAGAAAGGAAATCCTTTTTCAAAGACTCATCCATCTTTCTAAAACTAAGGTTAGAGTTACGCGCTTTGTAAATCATGACAGCTAAAACTTTTCCTAAACTATATTTTCTAGGTCTCCCAAAGTTTTTGTTGAGAAAAAGTTCAGGGAAATTCTTTTCTATTAATTTTAAACCTGAATATCTATCGATTTTCTATATCTATGAATAATTCAGGATAAATTTATTTTTATCCACTTGACCTCGTTTATTAAGAACTCCTGATGCCCAATGCAAGTTAGGTTTTGATCTCCACAAAAAACTTTTTCAGAAATCCGATGTATATGTGTTTTTTATCTTGTATTTCAATTTCATAAATGCTGAAAAGTATATAATCCTCCCTCTTTATACTCCTTAGGGCCATTACTTCATTTGTTTTGCTTAAAATTATTTTCTCTGTTTTCTCTATAAGTGACGTATTTTTACTGGCTGTTTCAAGTTGGGTTTGGAATTTGTTTTTCAAAAAAAGCTCAAACTCGTTTTGAGTTGGATTGGTAATTATAAAAATAACGGATATGAGTAGGATCGGTATAAGGAGTTTCCAATATTTTTTTACAGCTAGTATTATAATAAGGGTGATGACAAGCAGGATAAACAGATTCTTATTCATTTATTACACCTCCTAAAAATAATTTGAAATAGTAGTCTTAAATTGTGATTTATATTATAAATTTTCTGCACAAACTCTCTATATCCATTATGGGTATGATTTTTAATTTTTTTGTAAATTACTTTTGCAACACTCTAATTATAAATCTCTAAAAAACTACGTCTGGCGACTGAATTTAAAACTGATTTTGCTATTATAAAAAATTAAGGCTGTCTTTTTTAAAACAGGATATTTTTTAATATCTTTAGGTACTGCTTAATATCTATATACTGCGATTCCTCAGGCATGGGTTTATATCCTATAAAAGGGCGCAAGTATTTTTGGCTGTGTGTGATGTAGGACGTGTTCTCTGGAGTCGTTGTGCGCCAAGAAAAGAAAAATCCTTTCGAGGGGACCTTTTTGGGCCAGGTTCCTTGTGGCAATATTTCTCTGCTTTAGGTCTCCGTCAGCGATTATAAAACCGTGTTCTATCAGCTGGACAAAAGAACCTATCTAGATGCTCATGGCATAGGAGGCGATTACAAAGCCTGATTCTACTTTGAGAATAAGACTGCTCAATGTTCCTATGACTCCAAAAAATAACACGCTCATAATATGTTGGCGAGAAACTTTTTATCGCTGAAATTTTCTTTGAATTTTGCATCTCGAGGTAGCATGTAGCCGTATGAGATTGTCAAAGTCATAACCCCAAAGACAAGCTCAAAAACTGTGTAGACTTTTTTTAAAAATTTATTCTTTATTTCTCCCAAAGGATGAAATTCTCTGTCATTATAAGAGTTTACATGGGCATGGTGTGTGCCATGTACCAGACGGTACATTTGAGGGTCTGTAAAAAATTCCCAACCATAGAGTAAGTATAATTTTTCGTTTGGTATGTTTGGGACATATTTATGCCAAGTCTCGTGGAATAAAAAATAGCAGTGTAAAATTTCCAACATTCCTTTTCAGGTGTATATTTTTTCCCCAGTGCCCTCACCTCTTATCGTTATATTATTTGAATAATTTTTTCTAAAAACTTATTGTATTAAGCTTTTAAATTTGGCTATAAATTTTTAACCTATTAGCTTTTCGGTAATTTTGACAAAATCCTTTATAGACCTGGCTTGTTTAAAAACTCATCGAAAACAAGCAATGAACTGTTTGACGTCGCCAGGCCCTTTAGCATATTTAATATGTTTAGTAAGTGATATCTAGATAAACTGAGGAAATGCAGTTTGTACTTACGATATGAGGGAACTATTCTTTAACTCCAAGTTTTTTCAACAGCTTTGCTGTGATGCACCAGTTTGTAAAACCGGATTGAAATAAATTTAATCCAACCAACATGGTAAGTATGAGCCAGTATCTCGAAACAAAAAAACCAAGCAATGCTGAAATAAATACAAGTGATCCTGCAATTATCTTAACATATTGTTCTATCTTCATTTTTTCCTGCCTCCTTTTTGTTTTTTAGATTGATAATAAGGGACACTACAATAACATCTATATAATATATATTATACTTTATTTTAATCCTTATTTCAGTTGAGTTAGAATTTCAGGATCATATCAAAAAGAAAAACTAATTGGGTGAAAAATCTTTATTCTTGACAAATTAAATTTAAAATGATAACCTTGAAAAATAGTTCATAAAGTTAACTATTAACGTTGTTTATAATTAATATAGTGAAAGGAATGAACGAAATATATGAGCCAAAAAAATAATAAAGAGCTGTTAGTAAATGATCTTTCCGAGGTTTTTTCTGATTTCTATAAAAAAATACGAAATGTTTATAGAGAAGTCCTAGAGGAAGAAGCGTATACAAAACCTCAGGTCGAAGTGATGAAATATCTCAAAATCAACGGAAAGAGCAAAATGACAGACATAGGGAAAGAATTGATGGTAACAAAATCATACATTACCGCTTTGGCAGACAAACTCTGTGGGGCAGGGTTGATTTACAGGGAACATGATGTCAACGACAGGAGAAGCATACTCATCGGGCTAACAGAAGATGGCGAAGAGATATTTAAAAGATATGGTGAAATATTTAGAAATAACATTCAAAAGAGGATGGAGCAACTGTCCCAAGATGAAAAAAGTGACATACAGAAAATGGTTGAATTAATGAAAAAGGTGAGCAAAAGTAAATTTTTTGATGAGGAGATATAGGGGAGATAAAATGAACGAGAAGAGAAAATTTATTTTAATTTCAGTGTTTAGTACTATGGTAATAGCAGTACTTGGGGTAGTGTTCTATTATGTGTACCAGGGTATAAACTATGTGACCACAGAAGATGCCAGGGTATCGGGTGATATAGCGAGGGTGAGCCCAAAGATAGTCGGCGAGTTGGAGGAATTTAACGTAGAAGAAGGGCAGTATGTTGAAAAAGGCCAGCTCTTGGCACTTCAAAGTATAGAGAACATCCAGGATTCCAATATTGATAGAGCTCTTATAAAAGCTCCAATTAGAGGTAAGATAATAAAAAAACAAGGAATAGTGGGTGAAAATGTTGCCCCGGGCCAAATTTTGGTGATGATTGTAGACCCTAAAAAACTTTATATAACTGCAAATATCGAAGAGACTAAAATAACCAAGATAAAGCCAGGACAAAATGTAGATATAACCATTGATGAATTCGGCAAAAGACCGTTTAAAGGCAAGATAAAAGCTATAGGACAGGCAGCGGCATCAACTTTTTCTATATTTCCTAACTCATCAGGGACCACATTTACAAAAATAACTCAAAAGATACCTGTAGATATAATATTTGAACATGATGACAAGGTACTCATAGGAACAAATGCGATTGTTAAAATTCATGTTAATTAAATTGAGTAAATATTGATAAATTAACATAAGCTGCTACCTGTATCTAAAATTTATTTAAAGTGTTGAATTGATCTAAAGTCATAAAAATGAAAAACATCTGTTTTAGCTACGAATGGCACAAATGGACACGAATAAAAGATATTTTGTTCACAGAGTGACACAGAGAAAAAATAAACAAAGAGATACAAATAAAGCATAGCCTAGAGATTTTAATAGATTCGTGTGATCCGTGAAGATTCGTGACAAAAAATTATTTTTAAAAGGTTTTCTCTGTGAAACTCTGTGTTTAAAGAAGGTTTTCGAATAAATTTATAAATTAATATATATTTGGAAAAGTTTTGAAAGGAGTGAAGACAGTGCAAGATGAGAAGAATGACCAGATTTACAAATGGATAGTACTGCTGATAGTCATTATAGGGACATTTATGGCCGTTCTTGACAGCAGTATTGTAAATATTGCAATTGCTAAGATGATGACAGTGTTTGGCGTGTCTGTTGCTGACGCACAGTGGATTATTACATCCTATTCACTTGTAATGGGAGCGGTTATTCCCCTTACTGGTTATCTTACTGATCGCTTCGGTAGTAAAACAATGTATATATTTGCACTAGCTGCATTTACATTCGGCTCCCTTCTTTGTGGAATATCCTGGAGTAATAATATAATGATTATTTCAAGGGTTATCCAGGGACTTGGCGGTGGTATGATTATGCCGGTTGGCATGGCGATACTGTACACCACTTTTCCTGTAGAAGAGAGGGGAATGGCCCTTGGATTTTGGGGGATATCAGCGATGGCGGCTCCGACTATCGGCCCTACACTTGGAGGGTATATAATTGAATATGTTAACTGGAGACTTATTTTCACCTTAAATATTCCCATAGGGATTATGGGCGTGCTTTTATCTTGGATTTTATTAAAACCATCAAAAAATAAAGCAAATAATTCATTTGATTACATAGGTTTCATCAGTTCGGCCGTCGGCCTTGTCTTTATCTTATATGTATTGGGGGAAGGGGCAGTAGACTGGAGTGAAATTAAAAACGTAGTTATGATGGTCATAGGTGTATTTAGTTTTATTATATTTATTATAAACGAGCTCACACATCCGAACCCTTTAATGGACCTTAGAGTTTTCAAATATATCCCGTTTAGTGTCAGTATGGTAATATCTACATTTACAACAATGGCCATGTTTGGGGTGGTATTTATCATGCCGTTGTTCCTGCAGAATATAAGGGGATACACCCCCATACAGACAGGACTGATAATGCTTCCTAGTGCTTTGGTAATGGGGATTATGATGCCGATAAGCGGGAGAATAGGAGATAAATTCGGGGCGAAGCCACTTGTCATTACAGGATCGTTAATAACAGCCGGCGCCACATATCTGCTTTCTGGGCTTGATATGGATACATCCATAGAAAAGATAACCTTACTACTTGTATTGCGTTCATTTGGTCTGGGAGTCTCGATGATGCCTGCATCAACAGAGGGGATGAACTCAGTTCCCCATCATCTCATATCAAGGGCAACAGCTATCAACAGTACAGTCAGGCAGATTGCCAACTCTGTAAGTATAACCATGCTTGTAGGCATAATGAATACTCATCAGCAACTTAGCTTTGCGAGGTATGCTGAGCAGATAAATGAGTTTAATTTTCAGGCTTTTTCGTTTCTCAATAATGTGGCTCAAATGTTTACTCGAAGAGGTCTATCTCCAGAACTCTCTTCTCAAGCATCCAAGGCGGCACTTTACTCTATAATAAGTCAGCGGTCATTTATAAGTGGAGTAAGTGTAACACTTTTTGTTTCATCTATAATGGGGCTTGTATGTATTCCGGCAGCTTTATTTTTTAAAAAACATAAAAATGAACTAAAAGGGGAAATAAGAACCCGAGAAGAGAAAAATGAAGAAATTTCTGAGCTTATGGCTGAAATGTCAGAAGGAGAAATTATATAAAATTGAGGGGTGTACCCTTAATTTAGTGTAAATAGAGTTCTTTACCTATTATAGGGGCTTCCTTTTTGGAAGCTCTTTTTATTTTTAGATTTTTAATTATAATTATTGATGTAAATTCTCGCTCAAAATTAATTTTGGGTTTATTAAAAGTTTTTATAATAATGACTTGCATTAGTTATATTATACTTTTAAATTTTATGTGTGATGATTTCTGCCTATAATTATAAATTGAAATAAAAATTATAAGGTCGGCACATAGTTATAAAAAAAGAATTCTATTTGCTATATATCAATTATAAGGGTAAACTTTTAATGTACTATTTGACTTTTTGTTGTGTTTAATTAAAAAAGGATGGTGAGCCACTTGAGATTTTCAATTTTATTTGAAATAGAAAAAAGGGAAATTCCAATCGATTACAGGCGGAAATTTATATCTTTTTTGAAAAAGATTTTTAGTGACTATGACAAGACGCTTTATGAGAAATTTTATAAAGATAAAGACAGCATCGAAAAAGCTTATACCTTTTCTGTTTATCTAGGCCTGTGTCAAATGGCAGGGGATAAAATAATACTAAAAAACGACAATATAATATTGAATTTTTCAACCTATGATACTGAGATAGGACTTCATTTCTACAATGCTGCCCTAGGTTCAAAGTATGATAAGTTTAATATCGGTGAGGACAACTTTTTAACTCTAAAGAAGGTAAATCTAATCAGAGAAAAAGTTATAAAAGGGAACAAAGCTGTATTTAAGACTTTCTCTCCAGTAGTTATAAGAGAGCATATAAGAAAAGGTAACAGGGATAAGTTCTACACTTTAAAAGATGATGCGGCTGTTACGGTTTTGAAAAATAACTTAAAATATCAACTCAAAAATGTTTTCGATTTTGATATTGAAAAAGATGTAGATAGTATAAAGATAAGAGATCTAAATACCAAGATGGCAATAGTAAAAAACTACGAGATTACTGTCCCGTGTACCTTGGGCGTATTTGAAATAGAAGGGGAAAATTATCTTCTGGATTATTTTTACAAGGCAGGTTTTTCCAGCAAGAAGAGCGCAGGTTTCGGCATGCTTGAGATAGTGGAGTAGGGGGTGATGGAGTGGAAAAAACTTATGACATTAATGTTTCTGAAGAAGATAGCTTAATAAGACTTCAGCTTTCAGACTGGCTTTATAATGCTGGGGTAATAGGCTTCTTAAATATATTAGAATCAGAAGGAGACAGTTATGAAGCTGAAGGGCAGGAGATTTTATTTGATAAAAGTGTTTTAGATAATTTTGAAGAGAAGTATTTTAATTATTTCATAAAAACTTATGGAAAAAATCTATCATGGAATAAAATAGTAATTTTCGAAAAATTTATAAAAAAACACGAAGAAGAAGAATTTAGAAATTTTGATGAAAAAGCTTTAGAAGTATTAAATAATTATATAGGAACAAGCGCTAAGAGTGGAACATTAAAATATTTTTTATCAAGCAATAGTTATAAAGCAGCATATGAATTAATCCAAAATGATTTCGATATTTTAAAAGCAGAAAAAGAATTAAAACAAATAAAAATGAAAAAAAATGAAAATATTTTTGATAAAATTTCTGAAATAAAAGAAATATTTTTAAAAATAAAAGAAATTATTAGATACTGTGGTTCTAAGAGTGGCAGAAAATATCTGGCTGGAAAAAATGTTATCTATACAATTATTAAAAATGCTTGGAGTGGAGTATCTTTTTTAAATGCCCAAACAAAAGTAAAAGATACATACAAGGATTATAAAAATTATTTTCTTGATAAAACTAAAGAATATATTGAACAAGACAATTCTAAGAATAAGTATAACTGTTTTTCATGTGATAATAAGATTAAAAATTTAAATGATGATTTAAGTTTTTTAAATATGACAGGATTTGATACCAATAGGAAACCATCGCATGTATGGAATTTTTCAAACGATACTGCGATATGTCCTATTTGTAAATTGATTTATTCTTGTGTACCTGCAGGCTTCGTATATGTCTATGATAAAGGAGTATTTATTAATGAAAATCATAACATAGAAAATGCACTTAGAATAAATAACAAAGTGAAGAGAGATATTTTAAATAACAGCGAATCAAATGGAAATTTCAATACATTTAGTGCTTTGATAAATGCTTTCCAAGAAAGTATTAATAATAATACTAAATACGAATTAGCAGATATACAAGTAGTCCGTTATGAAGAGGAAAAATATAGATTTAATTTTTTATCGAAAAATATTTTGAAAGTTTTGAATGAATCTAAATCGGAGTTAAATAGCATTATAAAAATAGGATTTAAAGAAATAAAAACTTATTTCAAAATTTATGAAGAAGTTATAGAGAAACTTTTAAATAATCAAAATTTATTTCTTTTAGTCCATAAACTGATGATTTTAAAGATATCAAAACCTCGAGATTCTCATTATCATATTGGACACATAAATAACATTATGAAAATAAATATCAATTTTTTAAAAGGGGTGGGGCATATGGGGAATATTGAAAAAGACATATTAAAATCTGCAAGTGGTGCCGGCTATTACTTAAAAAAAGCATACAAGGATAAAAATTCAGAAAATAAACTTGACGGTATATCATACAGATTGTTAAATGCTTTAAAAACCAACAATAGGGGAATGTTTATGGATACATTATTAAACTGCTATCTATATACTGATAAAACTGTTCCCCAATTTTTTATTGATTGTTTGAGAGATGAAATGGTTTTTAAAACAATAGGTTATGCTTTTGTAACTGGGCTGATAGAAGGGAAAAGTGAGAGTAATTCAAATGGAGGGGATAACTAATGGATAAAATAATGAAACCAAAGGGACTAGCATTGTCAATGATATTTGAGGCTGAAAGTGCAAATTATGGAGAAGGGATAGGAAACGTTGCTTCGCTGAAAAAAATGGCAAGGGGAAACGGGGAACAGTACACTTATGTTTCAAGGCAGGCTATAAGATATAACATTATAGAGCAATTAGGTGAAAAATTGGCAGAGGTAAGAGCTGAAGGAAGTGGTGATAAAAAAGTTATACAATTTGCTCCAGATGCGACAATTAAAGATTTTCCAGAGATAGATTTTTTTGGATATATGAAAACCAAAAAAGGGGATGGAAGTGTAACAAGATCTGCTGTTGCAAGACTTTCAAATGCGGTATCTTTAGAAACATTTAAAGGTGATATGGATTTTCTTACAAATAAAGGACTTGCAGATCGACTAAATGAAAATATGAATATAGCCCAATCAGAAATACATAGATCATATTATAGATACACTATTACAATAGACCTTGACCAAATAGGGATAGACAAAAATGATAGTATAAAGTTAGAGAATAAAGAAAAATCTAGAAGAGTGAGTAAACTTTTAGATACGATAGCCCTTTTATACAGAGACATAAAAGGTAGAAGGGAAGACTTAAAACCTCTATTTGCGATAGGTGGAGTATACGATGTTAAAAATCCTGTATTCCAAAATGTACTCGAAGTAAAAAATAATAAATTAATTGTAGAGCCAATAGAGGGGGTTCTTTTTGATTTTATAAAAGATGACACCATGTGTGGACTTATAGAGGGGAAATTTAAAAATGACGAGGAGATAAAAAAAAGGTTAAATGCCATTTCCATGCCTAATTTCTTCAGTACAATAAAAGGAAAGGTAAAAGATTACTATGAAAGCTGTTAGAGTTAAGATAGAACAAGAGCTTGTTAATTATAAAATTCCTACAAGTTTTCAACTGAAAGAAACATATCCTCTACCCCCTTACTCTACAGTTATAGGGATGGTTCATAATTTATGCGGTTATACAGACTACAAAGAGATGGATGTAAGCGTACAAGGAAAATATCATTCAAAGGTTAATGACTTATATACCAGATACGAGTTTAAGCCAGAAATGAAGTTTGAATCAGGACGACATCAACTAGAAACAAATGGGTTTGGAATAAGTAGGGGAATAGCAACCGCAGAACTTCTTAGTGAAGTACAACTTATGATACATATAATCCCCAAAGATCAAACTTTAATCGAAGAGATAGAAAAGGCGTTTAAATATCCTGAAGAATTTCCATCACTGGGAAGAAGAGAGGACCTGGCAGTGATTAAAGAAGTAAAAATAGTAGAAGTGCTGGAAAAAAATCTAGAGGAGGATATAGAACTCCAGAATAACTATACAGCATACATTCCATCAAAAATGATGGATAAAATTATATTGAAAGGTGAAAATACAGGTATAAGGAATCGGGGGACAAGATACAAAATAAATAAAAACTATGAACTTCTCAATTATGGAACGATTAAAAGCCCTAAAATATTCAGAAAATGGAATAAAATAGAGGTCGTCTACTCTTCGAAAATAAGCGCAGCTGAAGAAGAAAATTTAAAAATAGATGAGGATGAAAACATTATTTTTGCAATTTAACAAAGGGGGAGAAATGAATAACTATCTTGCAAAATCCAACCCTCGCGAAACTATACAAGTACATACTGACAAGCTACTCACAAATTATGAACTACTTAAAAATTTATACCCAAATTTGTTGCCAAATTGGGATATTTTAAAATACGCCTGTATTTATCACGATCTAGGAAAAATGAATCTAAAATTTCAAAGCAAAATAGAGGGTAGGAAAAAATATCCTGATGAAATAGCACATAATTTTTTAAGCCTAGCATTTTTAAATACGAAAGAACTAAAAGAAAAATTTTCAGATGACGAAATAAAACTTTTAGCGCAGGCGGTTGCTTATCATCATGATAGAGGGGATTATGATGCAGATAATTACGAAGAAGAAATAGAGCTTATAAAAAAAGAGTCTAAAAATTTTCAATATGATAAAGTTACAATAACCAGAATAAAAAAAATAAGTGTAAAGTATTTTTCAAATAACAGAATATATGGGGATGAGAAGGAATTCTTAGACTATGTAATGGTAAAAGGTCTCCTGAATAGATTGGACTATGCTGCGAGCGCGGATATACCTGTTGAAATTCAAAATGACTTCCTTCTTAATGGACTTGAGAATTTTAGAATTAAAAATAAATTCAAGTGGAAAGAGCTACAAATGTTCATGAAAGAAAACCAAAACAATAATATTATTGCTGTGGCACAGACAGGGATGGGGAAAACAGAAGCAGGCCTACTATGGATAGGAGATAACAAAGGATTTTTTACATTGCCTTTAAAAACAGCAATAAATGAAATCTATAAAAGAATAACAGAAAATATTATTACAGTAAAAAATAGACAATCTGTGGGGTTGCTTCATTCAGATACCTATACCAAGTATCTTGAAAACAGGGAAGAATATATGGATGTAGAGGATTATTTTATTAAGACAAAACAGATGACCCTTCCTTTAACTATATGTACACTGGACCAGATTTTTGATGTGGTTTTTAGGTATAGGGATTTTGAACCAAAACTTGCAACACTAAGCTACTCGAAGGTTGTCATTGACGAAATACAGATGTACTCCTCTGACCTATTGGCTTATCTTATCCTTGGATTATTATACATAACTGAAATCGGTGGGAAATTTGCTATCCTTACAGCTACCCTTCCTGAAATAATAATTGATCTGCTAAAAAAAGAAAGGATTCAATTTATAAAACCAGATAAAGCTTTTGTGAATAACATGATAAGACATAGCTTAAAGGTAGAGAACAAAGTTATAAATGCAGATATGATAGCAGAAAATTATGAGGATAATAAAATACTTGTGATATGCAATACCGTAAAAAAAGCCCAAGAAATATATGAAAAGTTAATTAAAAATGAGGAGCTTACTAAAAAATGTAAAAATATAAATCTTTTTCACGGAAAGTTTATAAAAGAAGATAGAAAAGAGAAAGAGGCTGAAATTGTTGTGATGGGCAAATTAGAAAGCAACCAAAAAGGAATATGGGTGGCAACACAAGTTATAGAAGCTTCCCTTGATATCGACTTTGATCTCCTTTTTACAGAACTTTCAGATTTAAATGGACTTTTCCAAAGAATGGGAAGATGCTATAGAAAAAGAGAATTTGATAAAGAAGGATACAACTGCTATGTTTTTAACGGAGGAGAAAAACAATGTAGTGGAGTGGGAAGAGTAATTGATGAAAAAATATTTGAACTTTCAAAAGATGCATTAAAAAACCAAAATGGAAAAATAACAGAAGTGGAAAAATTAGAGTTAATAAATAGTGTATATACAACTGAAAAATTAAAAAATAGCAAGTACTATACAGAGGTTTTGGATAATATAAAGTATGTAAAAAGCATAAATGAATATGAACTCGATAAAGCTGAAGTAAGAAAAAGATTTAGAAATATAGATAGTATTACTGTTATTCCAAAATCGGTTTATGAAAATAATAAAGAGGTTATCCAAGAAAAGATCTGTATACTTGGGAAAAAATCAAAAATACCTGAAGAAAGAAAAACACTTAGGGAAGAAAAAATCCTAGCACTGGAGAAAATAAAGAATTTTATGGTTAGCATCCATTATAATGAAGGCAAGGATCGGGTAATTGATAAAATAAACATTAATAAATATGAAACACTAAATATACTAGACTGTGAATATTCAAAAGAAAAAGGAGTTACATTTCTAAAAAAAACTCAGGATAAAAAAAGAGGCTCTGATAAAAATCCTTTTGATTAAGGAGGTCTTTTATGAGGATAACTGGGGTTATGTTTTACTACTACTTCGTTTGCAAAAGAAAATTATGGCTTTTTTCTAAGGGGATTACCTTAGAAAATGAGAATGAAAATGTGATGTTGGGAAAACTTTTAGACGAAAGTTCCTACAAAAAAGATAATAAGCACATAATGATAGACAATACTATAAACGTGGATTTTGTAAGGGACTGGAAAGTAATACATGAAGTAAAAAAGAGCAGAAGCTTAGAGGATGCTGCTGTGTGGCAGGTGAAATACTACCTCTATTTCCTGCAAAAACGGGGAATAAACGTTGAAAAGGGGATACTAGACTATCCTAAGATAAAAATCAGGAAAGATATCCAGCTGGAAAACGGTGACGGTGAAAAAATAGAAGATATGCTAAAGGAGATAGAAAGCTTGATATCAAAAGAAAAGTCTGTAGATGTCATAAACAGCAAAATATGTAAAAGTTGTGCCTATTATGAGTATTGCTATATATAGGGGGTGGATTGATATTGAGCGATATCAGTTATTATCTGATGAGAAGCGGAGAACTCAAAAGAAAAGACAACAACATCACCATGTACTCAAGTGATGGGATAAAAAAAGACCTAAAAATAGAGGCTACAAGGGACATCTACCTATTTAACGAAGTTACTCTCAACACTAAGATACTGAATTACCTGGGGCAAAACAATATCCCTCTGCATGTGTTCAACTATTATGGCTTTTATTCCGGCACTTTTTATCCTAGGGAAAAACTTATTTCTGGGGACCTACTTGTAAAACAGGTAGATCATTACAATGACGGTAAAAAAAGGGTTTTTATTGCTAGGCAGTTTCTGCTGGCAGCCTCATTCAACATCCACAGGAACCTGAGATACTACAAGGAAAGGGGAAGGGAGGTCGGGGAGGCTTTAGAAGAGATAGACTACCTCAGGCAAAATCTTAAAAAGTGCTGCGATGTAAAAGAGCTTATGGGAGTGGAGGGAAATATAAGGAAAAAGTATTATGAGACATGGAATAGCATAATAGATCAGGATATAAACTTTGAAAAAAGGGTCAAAAGACCTCCAGACAACATGATAAATACCATGATATCTTTTGTAAACATGCTGATCTATACCACAGTTTTGACGGAACTTTATAAAACCCAGCTGAACCCTACTATAAGCTATCTGCACGAGACAGGGACGAGAAGATTTTCTTTAAGTCTTGATATTGCAGAAATATTCAAACCGCTCATAGGAGACAGGCTGGTATTCAGAATGCTGAATAAAAATCAGATAACAGAAAAAGACTTTGAAAAGGAATCGAATTTTTATTACCTGAAAGAAAAAGCAAGGTTGAGCATATTGAAGGAATATGACGAAAGCCTGAATGCGACCATAAACCATAAAGATTTGAAAAGGAAGGTTTCCTACAGGCACTTGATAAGGCTTGAGGCCTATAAATTAATCAAGCATCTCAATGGGGATAAAGAATATAGTGGATTTAAAATTTGGTGGTGATAATTAATGTATGTTATACTCGTATACGACATAACTTTGGATGAAGGCGGGCCTAAAGTATTACGGAATATATTTAAAATTTGTAAAAGATACCTTACACACATACAAAATTCAGTTTTTGAAGGGGAAATAAACAAAAGTAATTTAGAAAAGTTGAGACTGGAACTTAAAGGGTACATACGGAAAGACAAGGATTCGGTGATACTTTTTAGGAGTAGACAGGAAAGGTGGCTTAAAAAGGAGTTTTGGGGAGTAGAAGATGACGTTACATCCAACTTTTTTTAAAGATGTCGATCATACATAAGGATAAAATCCTTGGGAATCGACAGAATGCTTCTAGACTAGGAAAAATAGAGTATTTAACAAAATAAGAAAATAAAAGTCATTTTTTGAGCAAGATACTTTTGGAGTTTTTAGTAGATCGACAAAATTCTTTAGCCTAGGCAAAGAAAAATAAGTATTAAAATAGTAACCTGTTTTAATAAGACCATAGTGGAATGTAAATCAAAGATGCTATAGGAGCAATTAAACAAGGCGTAATGTTTTAATAAGACCATAGTGGAATGTAAATTGTGTTACCTCCCTTTAAATTAATCAACTGTTGTCGTTTTAATAAGACCATAGTGGAATGTAAATTTTTCCTTAGCCCTCCTCATAAACTCATTAGCCATGATGTTTTAATAAGACCATAGTGGAATGTAAATACTCATTAATAACCCCCTTTTTAAATAAATCTGAGTTTTAATAAGACCATAGTGGAATGTAAATCAAGTTCCTAAACGCATGCAAGTCGTGTTCTTCCAACGTTTTAATAAGACCATAGTGGAATGTAAATTATTGTCGCTATCAGTACCGCAGTTATATAATCGCTAGGTTTTAATAAGACCATAGTGGAATGTAAATGGAGTAGAGGCGGTAGAAGATGAAGCCGCTAGTGTGCAGTTTTAATAAGACCATAGTGGAATGTAAATATTTGACGATATATTTAATATCGGATAAGGTGATAAGTTTTAATAAGACCATAGTGGAATGTAAATATTAATGCGATTCCTAGCTCTTTAGCTATTGCTTTTAGTGGTTTTAATAAGACCATAGTGGAATGTAAATGAAATATATCTTGGTTTTGGCTGTGTTTGCGTAAGTGTTTTAATAAGACCATAGTGGAATGTAAATTTATATTATTGAAGTCTCACCACGTCCGACTTTTTCGTTTTAATAAGACCATAGTGGAATGTAAATTTTTACATAAACCTTTGAGTACTTCCTCTAAACTCAAGTTTTAATAAGACCATAGTGGAATGTAAATGTACTCTCGATCAATTTGATCAAGTCCTTCCGTGTTGTTTTAATAAGACCATAGTGGAATGTAAATATAACAAAGCTAGTACCAAAAGAACTCGAAGCAGGCGTTTTAATAAGACCATAGTGGAATGTAAATCTTACCGAAATCATTATTTCCCCCCCTTTTACTAGGGTTTTAATAAGACCATAGTGGAATGTAAATTTGTATATAAGTAAATCCCCTGTTGATATTCTGTCGTTTTAATAAGACCATAGTGGAATGTAAATGTGTATTTATAGAACTCTCCTTCTTCGTCTTTCAGATGTTTTAATAAGACCATAGTGGAATGTAAATGTGGCCGTTCAAGTTGAATATGATAGCGGAACTTCTCAAGTTTTAATAAGACCATAGTGGAATGTAAATATATGACAAGTACTTAAAAAGTAATGCAATTAAAAATGTTTTAATAAGACCATAGTGGAATGTAAATAATAGTGAAAGGTGTTAGAGGATTCCCTTTGAAAGTTTTAATAAGACCATAGTGGAATGTAAATCGAGTCTTATGTCACTACTGAAAAAATATATACTCAGTTTTAATAAGACCATAGTGGAATGTAAATAGGCTGAGGCTATAAAAGCGTTGGCTGACTTCAATGCTAAGTTTTAATAAGACCATAGTGGAATGTAAATGCTTTTAAAGCTGATTGCCTAGCGTTAAAACTTTTAAGTTTTAATAAGACCATAGTGGAATGTAAATCACATTAAAAAACGTATAGGTCTAATTAAAGTACCTTTTAGTTTTAATAAGACCATAGTGGAATGTAAATATACCTTTATCCTTGTGTAGTTAGTTGTTGAATTTAGTTTTAATAAGACCATAGTGGAATGTAAATACATCACCCAAACGGTCTAAGCTCCATTCAGTGTGTGTTTTAATAAGACCATAGTGGAATGTAAATTTGGTATTGTTGGTACAAAATCGAACTCAACGTCTGTTGTTTTAATAAGACCATAGTGGAATGTAAATCGAGTTTTTAACTCCGTCTATAAGCTCGTTCCTGTAGGTTTTAATAAGACCATAGTGGAATGTAAATCCTTTAAATTTAGCCGCCGAGGTTTTAATCCCTCGGTTTTAATAAGACCATAGTGGAATGTAAATGTGAACAGTCCTCCGTAAAAGCTTATATCGTTTATAGTTTTAATAAGACCATAGTGGAATGTAAATTCCGTATGAATATTTCCGTATTTTATACCCTGTGAGTTTTAATAAGACCATAGTGGAATGTAAATGGTTTAGAAGGATTAAGCGAAGCAGTTAACTACGGTTTTAATAAGACCATAGTGGAATGTAAATCCACGTTATCGTCAAACTCTTGCATCATTTTATGAAATCGTTTTAATAAGACCATAGTGGAATGTAAATATCGAATCTGAAAGGCTTTGCTAGTTCTAGTATTCTATGTTTTAATAAGACCATAGTGGAATGTAAATGCTGCAGTTAATAGCATTTCTATGTTTAAATCTATTGTTTTAATAAGACCATAGTGGAATGTAAATGTAGATGGTATCGAACAAGTTGAATAATTTCTCTTTATGTTTTAATAAGACCATAGTGGAATGTAAATGCAAAATTGAACTGTCTGCTGATTGAACAGCTAAATCGTTTTAATAAGACCATAGTGGAATGTAAATAAGAATTATAAAAATTCTCAAGTCTTTCTTCTTTTTCAGTTTTAATAAGACCATAGTGGAATGTAAATTTTTCATCCTTTCTACTCTGTCGCCACCTGCGCCGGGGTTTTAATAAGACCATAGTGGAATGTAAATTCAACAGGATTAGTTAATTCGCTTACGGTATTTAACGTTTTAATAAGACCATAGTGGAATGTAAATTCTGTTCCTATCGACAACGAAACACCACGACACTCAACGTTTTAATAAGACCATAGTGGAATGTAAATTTTTTTTAAGGAGGTATTATGGCGAATTTATTGTTGGAGTTTTAATAAGACCATAGTGGAATGTAAATAGTTCTACGAACTCATATCCAATCTCTTTTCCATCTTTTGTTTTAATAAGACCATAGTGGAATGTAAATATACCAGATAGTAAACCAGATAATAAACCAGATAAGTTTTAATAAGACCATAGTGGAATGTAAATTTACTCAGCCCCCCCAGTTGTTATAGTTTTCTTTTTCCGTTTTAATAAGACCATAGTGGAATGTAAATTCTGTCGGAGAGAGCACTAAGGCCCCTTTGACAGTGGAGTTTTAATAAGACCATAGTGGAATGTAAATGCATTTTACTTGTTATAGCCTGAACAGTTACTTGCTGAGTTTTAATAAGACCATAGTGGAATGTAAATAAAACAAGATTTGATTGGTTCTTATAACTTTAATACAGTTTTAATAAGACCATAGTGGAATGTAAATGCTTCTATGCTGGACCACAAATCAAGCATAGATTTAGTTTTAATAAGACCATAGTGGAATGTAAATATATCTCTTCTCTGCTTGTACCTCTTCCTATTAAGTTTTAATAAGACCATAGTGGAATGTAAATACGGTAGTTATATAGTTATTCTTAGCTATTTCGTGAACGTTTTAATAAGACCATAGTGGAATGTAAATATGGGCGATAACGGTAGAAAACTAGTAGAACAAGCAGTTTTAATAAGACCATAGTGGAATGTAAATATTTCTCTATGCGTATGCGTTCTTTCAAAATCTATTCCAGTTTTAATAAGACCATAGTGGAATGTAAATTCTTTTAGTTCGTATTCGCCGGACAAATATAATTCGTAGTTTTAATAAGACCATAGTGGAATGTAAATAGTCAAGGCATCTACTTGCCCCATCATTGCTTTACCAGTTTTAATAAGACCATAGTGGAATGTAAATCAAGGTGAGGTGATATAACTTGGAAAAAATTAGAATTGTTTTAATAAGACCATAGTGGAATGTAAATCAATTACAAGTTTTCATATAACCCCCCTAATAAATCGTTTTAATAAGACCATAGTGGAATGTAAATAACATAGCAAACGACAGGGGAGCAGAAACTACTAGTTGTTTTAATAAGACCATAGTGGAATGTAAATTGTTTTTTTGAACGAAACTAACAAAAACAAAGTCTAGTTTTAATAAGACCATAGTGGAATGTAAATTGTCGTAAGCTTCTAACTGAGGTGCATTTACTATAGTTTTAATAAGACCATAGTGGAATGTAAATCGAGGCGGAGCTGGCATATAAGAACTTATGTATGAGTTTTAATAAGACCATAGTGGAATGTAAATTTCGGAATTGTATATTTCAAGTATTTGTAATTTTGAGTTTTAATAAGACCATAGTGGAATGTAAATATAAAAGCTGTTAGTGCAGATACAAGATTCGGAGCTGTTTTAATAAGACCATAGTGGAATGTAAATAAAATAGATGCGTGGATAAAAAACAAACTATATTTATGTTTTAATAAGACCATAGTGGAATGTAAATCTGCGAGGAAATATTCAACGCAATATTATTGAAAAACGTTTTAATAAGACCATAGTGGAATGTAAATGCTTCATTCAATGTTGTGAAAGGTCCTTCGAAAGTCTCAGTTTTAATAAGACCATAGTGGAATGTAAATGGAGTTATAACCGATATAATAACAATATTAGGAGGAGAGTTTTAATAAGACCATAGTGGAATGTAAATAAAAGAATCAAAATTCACGTTCAACTCCTGTTGAACGTTTTAATAAGACCATAGTGGAATGTAAATAAAACAAAACTGTGTATAATTCCTCTTATTCTAAGGTTTTAATAAGACCATAGTGGAATGTAAATGCGTTTAAGTGGTACAAACATATATACTAAATGAAAGGTTTTAATAAGACCATAGTGGAATGTAAATAAAGAAGTTTTATAAGCACAAAGGACGCAAAAAGTTGTTTTAATAAGACCATAGTGGAATGTAAATAATATAAGAACTACCATTACTTAACCAACTTATGTTGTTTTAATAAGACCATAGTGGAATGTAAATACATTTTTTGCCAACATCCGAGAATAAAATTCTGATAGTTTTAATAAGACCATAGTGGAATGTAAATTTAGTAGTGCAAGTTTTTAGAAAAATATATGACGATAGTTTTAATAAGACCATAGTGGAATGTAAATTTTCCTCTAGTAGCTTTTTCTGCTCTTCTAATTCCTTCGTTTTAATAAGACCATAGTGGAATGTAAATTATAGTCTTTAGAAAGTATAGTTTTTAGGTTTTCAGCGTTTTAATAAGACCATAGTGGAATGTAAATAGGGTTCAATAAAAGGGAAGGTTTTAATATGATAAAGTTTTAATAAGACCATAGTGGAATGTAAATGTTAAATACTCTAGCTTCTAATTCCTTAACCTTCGTTTTAATAAGACCATAGTGGAATGTAAATATGTATGCAACCAGCGGTGAAGGTGGAACAATTAATGTTTTAATAAGACCATAGTGGAATGTAAATTCGGTTATTTGGGAAAAGGATATAAAAATAATTAGGTTTTAATAAGACCATAGTGGAATGTAAATAGGTTTATAAAGTCATACACGAAGGTTAGAAGTTCTAAGTTTTAATAAGACCATAGTGGAATGTAAATAGCGTTAAAGTCAAATACAAGCGGCGACGATAACGTAGTTTTAATAAGACCATAGTGGAATGTAAATACAGAAAAAAATAAGCAAGTTTAGAAAAGAAATTGAGTTTTAATAAGACCATAGTGGAATGTAAATTGGGAGGATATTAGCAGCTAAAAAACTAGGTGTAGAGTTTTAATAAGACCATAGTGGAATGTAAATTCATTAGCGAGCTGCCGAATTCGTGCACTACGTCTATAGTTTTAATAAGACCATAGTGGAATGTAAATTATAAAGGAAATGAAAAAACACTTAAAAATAAAATAAGTTTTAATAAGACCATAGTGGAATGTAAATAGTCAATAAAGGTGTTTTTATTTCTGCATCAGTTACGTTTTAATAAGACCATAGTGGAATGTAAATTCAGAGATTATACAATTCGCTACAACTAATAGAGGGCAAAAGTTTTAATAAGACCATAGTGGAATGTAAATATGTAAATCACGAGAGGTTTGTTTGTAATATGGTCGGGTTTTAATAAGACCATAGTGGAATGTAAATAATATCATCGTCTATATAATACCCCCCTTGATTTTAATAAAATAATTTTTGGCAGGATACTTTACTGAATTTTTATTAAGTAGACAGTATTTTCATATATTGTAAAAAACAGTGCTAAAATACTTAAAAACAACGGTTGAAAATTAATTGTTGTTGCATGATTAAATGTAAAAAAATGTATGATTGCAGTTGACAAAGTATTTTAAAAGGGATATATATTAAATAACTGAAAAATTTTTAGTCAGTCTGGTATTGGAAATTTTATCACAAGTTAAATAAGGTTAAATGTGGGAAAATAGCAGTTAGATTTTATAAGTAATAAGTTAAAAATTTGAGTTATTAGCAGTGTCTAGAATGTAAGAATAGATTTATTTTATATTATATGAAATGAGAATGGAGTTGAGAGTATATAATGAAAGTTGTAGCGTTTAATGGAAGCCCACGCAAAGGTGGAAATACCGAACAATGCTTGGATGTTATAGGTAAAGAACTTAAAAATGAAGGTATTGAGCTGGAAATTATTCAAGTGGGTAGCGAAGCGATTCGTGGATGCATTGCCTGTTATAATTGTTTGGAAACCGGAAGTGGCTATTGTATACTGAAGGATCAAGTAAATGAGTGGATAGATAAAATGACGGCAGCTGATGGCATTATTCTTGCATCCCCTGTATATTACGGAGGTATTGCTGGTACTATGAAGTGCTTTCTTGATCGAGCATTTCTTGCAGCGGGATCCAAACTGCATCATAAGGTTGGTGCGGCTATTACTACATTGAGACGTTCTGGAGGTCTTGAAACCTTTCAGCAGCTAAATGCCTATTTGAATACTATGGAGATGGCTTTGGCGACTTCAGATTACTGGGGAGCGGTGCATGGCCTCGATAAGGGAGAATGCAAGTTGGATACCGAGGGCATGGAAGTGATGGAAAAGTTGGGACGAAATATTGCATGGCTCTTAAAGGTTATTGACAACGCTAAAGGTAAAATTGTAATGCCAGAAACCAAGCCGCGTACCATGACAAACTTTATCCGTTGATTCCTTAGTGTGACGGCAAAGAATACATATAAGTGAAGGTTATCCTATATTTGAAGTGTTTTATTTAGATAAAGCTAAAGTGACCATTGCGGATTTTCAGGAAATCCGCCAAAAAAATATAGTTTCTGATAGAATTGAATTTAGATAATAGAGTTAAATTATTTTGGAAAAAGAAGCATGTAAAGAACGAGTGTTTGAATTGCTGGATTAGGAGAAGATAAAAAAGTATCTCGTCTACAGCTGTAGACGAGATACTTTTTTTATATATCAGATAATTTTTTTAAATGCTTTTCAGAAATTGCGGTGACCTTGTCCACACGTCTTCTATACTTTTCAACATCTCCTAGAAAAGGGGTTTCCATCCACACTTCTACGATTTTCAGGGCAATAGCAGAACCTATTATTTTACCCCCTATGCAGAGAGCATTTGTATTAGAGTGAGACCTGGCAAGTTCTGCACAAAAAGGGTCTTGGCAGACAGCGGCATATACACCGTACACCTTATTTGCTATCATGGCGCTCCCATAACCTACTCCATCTATAAAAATTCCACGATCAGCTTTTCCTTCTGAAACAGCTAGCGTTGCAGGATAAACAAAATCCGGCAGGTCGCAAGGGTCTTCACAGTTAGGTCCAAAGTCTAAAACCTCGTGTCCTTCTTTTTCCAAAAGCGTCTTTACCTCTTCTTTTAAAGCGAACCCGGCATGGTCGCTTGCAATGGCAATTTTCATTTCAGACCTCCTTAAAATTAATATAGAGTTTTCGAAACTGCATCCAGCTAAAAATTTCCAAAACAATTCAAAAACGTTCACATCTTATAAATTATAGTATATATTTTCAAAATTATCAACTGGTTTCATAAGTAGCCTAAAGGCCAGTATTATTTCTTTAAAACAATTAGAATTTTTATATATTTTGTATTAGTTTACTTGTTTTTAAGGAGGAACTGATAGCTAAGAGGACATATATAACAAAAAATGGCTTTTAAAAAAGCCATTTTTGCATTGCTGTTAGAAATCAAAAGATATTTTATTCTCCAGGAATTTCAGCAGGAGGCGCATCCTTAATTTTATCAGTAACATCAGCAGCCTCTTCTTTAACCGCTTCGGTAACATCAGCAGCTCCTTCTTTAACTGCGCCAGTGACCTCAGCAGCTTCTTCCTTCATTTCCGTAGTCATTTCAGTTCCTTCAGTCTCAACAGGAGGTTGTTCTTTTTTTCCGCAAGCAGCAACAGAAACTAAAAGCAACAATATAGTTAAAAACTTTTTCATATGCGTTCCTCCTTATTCTTATTAACTTAACTACACAACGTTACGCTTGCATTCCATATGTATATTATACTATACAAAACAAAGCGGAAACTTAAATTTTTTTAATCAAATACCTATTTATACCCCCTTGAAATGGGGCTGATTTTTTAAAGAGTTCAGATAGCTCCCCAATCTCTGAATACCTTCTTTTAAGTTTTCAATTGATGTAGCGTAGGATATACGTATGCATCCCTCCAGATTGCTGCCGAAATCTATTCCAGGGGTGACCGCAACCCTGGCATTCATTAGAAGGTCATAACAAAATTTTAGGGAGTTATTTGTGAACTTTCTTACATCTATAATTATGTAGTATGCCCCCTCTGGGACAGCGGCAATCTGTAATCCTTGCTTTTGTAGTTCATCTAGCGCAAAGAGCCTTCTTGTATTGTATGACTCTACCATGGCATCTATTTTTTTCTCCACATTGACGTTGTTAAGAGCCTCTATAGCTGCGTATTGGGAAATTGTGTTTGGGGAGATAAATAGATTTTGAGCCAGTTTTTGTGTAAGGTCTAGGTATTTATCAGGCACAATTACATACCCAAGCCTCCATCCTGTCATTGCAAACAACTTGGAAAATCCATTCAGAACTATGGCGTTTTCGGTATAGTTCAAGATGCTGTCGTATCTTTTTCCCTTATAGACAAGCCCCTGGTATATCTCGTCGGAAATAATTGTTACACCGAGCCCGGCGAGTTCCCTGTAATCTTCAGGCGACATGACAACTCCCGTTGGATTGCACGGGCTGTTTATCAAGATGGCCGCCGTATTGTCTGTAATTTTTGATTTGATAGCCTGGATATCCTGTTTGAAACCATTTTTTAAATCTAGTTCATATGTAACAAGTTCGCCGTTTAAAAAACTTATAAAGTTAGGGTAGCACGCATATCCCGGGTTGGATACCAGGATTTCTCTTTTGCTGCTATACTCTAAAATCGCCTCTATGCCGAGTATGAGGGCCGGACTTGTACCTGAGGTGACGACTACGTTATCGTATCTTATGCCGGTGCCGTAATGCGAATTGTAGTACTCTGCAACGGCTTCCCTTAGCTTTTTCATCCCGAGACTGTGGGTATACCCGATCTTTTCCTCACGGATAGCTCTTATGCCCTCCTCCTTTATTTCCTCCGGGGTATCAAAATCCGGTTCACCTATCTCTAGGTGTATTACGTCGTCCATCTCAAGGGCTTTTTCCAATATATCCATCACTTTAAACGAGGTTATTTTTTTCACTGTATTCCTCCTAATAGCAAACTGTAATTTTCGATTTTAAATTATGCCTTTATATTATTTGTAGCATTTACTTCTCCTGTTTTCAAGGTGTAATTTGATTTTAAATGTACATTTTATCTTTAATTAGAGTATTTTATGGGTGGTGATTTCTGGCCTAGAAGCTAAAAGTTATAGGCTTTAGGGCATGCATACCAGCAGTGGGAATACTATGGAGCACAGGCAAAAAAATATTTAAAATAAGGGCTTATATATTGATAAGAAGTAAAGGTTTTGAACATACTGAATAATTAGGACAAATACGGATAGTTGGGAACACTTAGTATAATTATCTTGCTTATTTTTAATATCTATGATACACTTATTTTAGTGATTCGGAATGAAATTTATTTCTAAATATTTATTCAATACTTTATGAGTTTTGTAAGGATTTTAGTTAAAATTTGTTCTAAATTTCAATACAAAATTTATGGAGGTATTATTATGTTAAAAGGAACTGTTAAATGGTTTAATGCAGAAAAAGGGTTTGGATTTATTACTTGTGAAGATGGAAACGAGTATTTTGCACATTTTTCTGAAATTCAAAAAGATGGATTTAAGTCTTTAGAAGATGGAGAAAGTGTTACTTTCGGAGTGACTCAAGGGCAAAAAGGTCCTCAAGCGTCTAACATTAAATCTTTATAATCAAGTTGATTTAAGCTGCCTATTAGGCAGCTTTTTTTATATAGTCTATATAAAAAAACCTTCCTAACATAATATTAGGAAGGTTTTTCGATTTATGACTTCTATATTTTTCCATCTCTAAATAGCCTGATTAGTTCCCCTGCAATGGAGTCCCTGTTTGGAATTTCCGGCAGGTCGGAGGCCTGGAACCATCCTGCGTCGGAAAGTTCTTTCTCGTCCAGTACTATTTCTGAATCTTCTACACACTCAGCCGTAAATCCCATCATTAAAGAGCTGGAAAAAGGCCAAGGTTGGCTCTTATAATACCTTATATTTTCTACGTTTATGCCGACCTCTTC
Source organism: uncultured Ilyobacter sp. (assembly GCA_963675185.2). Taxonomy (GTDB): domain Bacteria; phylum Fusobacteriota; class Fusobacteriia; order Fusobacteriales; family Fusobacteriaceae; genus Ilyobacter_A. The sequence continues at coordinate 319,752 of CAXXOH010000002.1, read as the reverse complement.
CATTACTTCCCTCTTGACCGTTTCTTCCACGGTCTCCCCAGCTTCTACATACCCAGCTATGAGGCTGTAATGGCTTACGGGATGCAGCCTGTTTTTTGCAAGCAGCAGTCTGTCCCCTTTTGTAATTGCAACTATTATCGCAGGTGAAAGCTTGGGGAATATTATGTTGTTGCAGCCACCACAGTGAAGAGCTCTCTCGTCGTGTTTTTTAGATAGCTTGCCACCGCATCTTCCGCAAAACTTGTTGTCACGGTACCAGCTGTTTAGCTGTATGCCGACAGCCACCACCCATTTGTGCACTTTTTCGAGTTTCTGTCTTATTTGGACAGGGTTTAGGTATACAAAGCCTTCAGGGATTTCCAGTGACGGATTTGCAAGGAAACATCCGTTTCCGTCTAGCTCCCCTAAATATATTTTTTTAGAATCGAGCTTAAAAACTCCAAAATCTTTTTTTTGAGGTATAAAAAATTTGCCCCCCTCTGACTTTACCAGGATCTTGTTTTCTTCAAAACAAAGCACTAGATCTTCCAGCGAGACAGACCTATTATTGTCAAATCCAAGTTCAAAACAGTTAGGCGATATTTCGTGAAGCATATAGTTCTCCTTAACATATCAAAAAAGCTAACGTTAAAATACTCCCGACATCCCTGTAGTAAATATTTTTATGGTAGAGGCATGCCTGGTGCACCCAATTATTGTAATTATAATAATATCATTAAACTGACGGGAATATCAATAGCTTTATTTTCATTTAAGATTTGAGAGGTATTACAGGAGTTGTAAATACACCCTATTTTAATTAAAACTGCTTAAAGAGTTTTGACTTTAATTTAAAATCATTATATATTTAGATATAAAACTATTGCGAAACTTTAAACCTATTCAACATTTATCACAGCATATGGTGTTTTGTACGAATCAAACTAGTTTAGGGGGAGGAAAATGGAAAAAAAGCAGTTAAAAGTAGCACTGATAGGTTACGGTATGGGTGGAAGGGTTTTTCACGCACCTATTATACAAAGTATTCCTGGATTGGGAATCTCTAAGATACTGGTCAATAACCCAGAAAGAGCTGCCGATGCAAGCAGCAGGTACCCATCAGCAGAAATTGTTGGAGATTTAAAATCCATATTAGAAGACGATGATATAGAGCTTGTGGTGGTAGCCACGCCAAACTACGCTCACTACGGGGTTGCCAAGAGTTGCCTTATGGCGGGTAAAAACGTAGTGGTGGACAAGCCGTTTACGGTGAGCACATCAGAAGCAGATGAACTTATAGAAGTGGCGAAAAAAGTGGGGAAGATAATAAGCGTACACCACAACAGAAGGTATGACAGCGATTTTTTGACGGTAAAAAAAATTGTCGAAAAAGGTTTCCTGGGTGAACTGGTGGAATATGAGTCACATTTCGACAGGTTCAGGAATTCGGTGAGAGACAGGTGGAAAGAATCCGATATGCCGGGCTCAGGAAATTTATATGACTTGGGATCTCACCTTATAGACCAGGCACTCTGTCTTTTCGGGCTCCCAAAGGAGGTAATTGCGGATATGAGAAGGCAGAGACTAGGTGCTCTTATAGACGACAACTTTGAGCTGATATTAAACTATGGCAGGCTAAAGGTCACACTAAAGGCTGGCATGCTTGTCAGAGAGGATCTGCCCAGATTTATACTGCACGGTCAAAATGGGTCTTTCGTAAAGTATGGCATGGATGTACAGGAGGGGAATTTGGCAAAGGGAATTAGTCCTGATAGTGTAGAAGAGTGGGGAAAAGAGCCTGAAAGTATGTGGGGCACATTGAATAGTGATATGGAGGGGGTCCACTTCAGAGGAAGGGTGGAGAGCCAGGTGGGAGACTACCGTATCTTCTATAAAAACGTCTACGATGCTATAACAGGTCAAGCGGAGCTATTTGTGACACCTGAGCAGGCTAGAAACGTTATAAGGATAATAGAACTTGCGAAAGAGAGCAGCGAGAACAAGCGTACAGAGGCATTTAATTAGGGGATGGCATAGCTTTTAGAGTAAATTAAAATTCCCGGAGCAATAATAAAAAATATTTGTTTTAGTCATGAATCACACAAATGGACACAAATGGAAAAATAAAAGATTTCGGATATAGTGCTGCACAGAGAAAAAAGAGAGAATTTCACAGAGTAAGAAAATTTATAAATATACAGAAATAAAGCATTGTCTAAGTGGCTTAATAAATCCGTGTGATCCGTGAAAATTCGTGACAAAAAATATTTTTACTTTAGTGTATTTTCTTTGTGTGACTCATTTTTAAAAGCTCTATGGGACTCTGTGATCAAAAAAGATTTTGTAGATAAATTCAGTAATGTATTAATACAAAAGAAGAGCAAGGTAATAGTCTAATATGAAAAAAGCTGCTGAATTAACAGCAGCTTTTTTGTTTACTCATTTTTTTCTTTCCATTTTTTATCCAATTCTTCAAGTTTTTTTGCAGCCATGTCTCTTCCACCTATACCAAAGGCAACCGCAAAACCAAGTGCGACAGCTCCTAGTGTGAAACCAAAAGCCATGTTTATGATCTCGTTTGCAACCCCCATCTGTCTAAGGCCCATCGCCCCGACAAATATTGTTATGGCAATTTTGGAAAATGCTGCCACAGACTCTTTGTTTTTGATCTCTGTTTTTTTAATGAAGTCAGAAGCAAAAGTCGATAGGTAGATACCAATGGTTATAATTAGTATACCTAGGAGTATTTTACCTAAAAGAAATGTGAGGCTTAGGCTTAGGTCCTTGAGTATAGTGAAGTCAAGTATATCGATAGATTGGATGATGGCAAAGTAAAGTATAATTATCTTTGTAGTTTTCCCTGCTAATTTTGAGTAGCCATCTTCTTTTGTTTTAAGACCTATTTTAGCCAGTTGCGAGTCAAAATTAAGCCCTTTGAGAAGGTTGGTAACAATTCCTTCTATAAGTTTTGCGAAGTAAGAAGCAACAAATAGTATAATCAAAACTCCAGCTATTTTTGGAAGGTAGGTAAAAATTACTTCGATCATTCTGACAATAGGTTCTGTGATATACTCTAGGCCGAGATAGCTGAATGATGCTGATATAACAGGTATAAGAATTAGAACGTAGACTATGTTTGCTAGAATCTTGCTGAGGTTCCCCTCAAATACCTTTTTTTCGCCTATTTTGAGTCGTCCGTCCAGATCAAAGGATTCTAGGATATTTTGTACGATATCCCTTATTTTATAAGCTAAGAACCATCCGATTAAGAGAAAGATACCGGCTGCCAGGATATTGGGTATGTGCCCGAGTAATTTGTCGATCATGCTGGTAACAGGTTCTAAGATTCCGTCAAGTCTTAAAGCTGAAAGTACACCCGGTAGAAATATCAAAAATACAACCAGGTACACCACGTCACCAAAAATTTTGGTCACAGAGGTGCCCTCTCCCACCTTGAGTTTTTTATCCAGCTCGATCTTGTCAAAAGCCTTTAAAGTTAACATTTTTGCCAACTTTGCAAGCACCAGGGTGATAACAAGTAAGAATGCACCGCCCAGAATATTGGGTATATACAAGAATATGAAATTTAGAAAATCTGTCAAAGGCTCTGTAAACTTTCCAAGTCCCAACTTTTCAGCTGCTGCGATAATTACAAAGATAACGATGATGTAGTAGATAAACTTAATGATGATGTTTAAGAAGACTTGAGCCTGCTCTTTGTTATCTCCAGCAATCTTTTCTTGAAAGAACTTCCCTGCAAATGACTTTTGGAGAAGACTCCCGACTTTTTTTGCAATAAAGGAAGCGATTATCAGACCAATTACCAGTATCAGTATTGCACCGATAACAGAGATCAACTGGCTCGATAAGGTAAACTGAAAGATACTTTTAAAATCATTCATAAAATTCCCTCCTTATTTATGTTTCTGCTGCTTATAATAGAGTTATTACAGATAAAAAGTAAAAATCCTTTTAACAGGAAATAAAAATATTTTTTTTAAATTTAAAGGTCAGATAGAAATAGAGTCAAAGCTTCGGTTCACAGATACTTGAATTGAAAAATAAAATTAAATATACTTAAGTATGTAATCTTTCAAGTTTCACGGTATCTCAAAGCGGATTTAAAGCTTGAACGGCAATACAGTTTTTTTATTATTCATACTACTATTTAAAGTATGAGATGTGCTATAATATTTAAAAATCAAGGGATGATAAGTAATTGATATGGTACGTAATTGAGTGGATAACTTCGAGGTAGGGGCTGAAATTCAAGCGGTTGGTGTAAATAATCGATGCCTGATTTTGACTTGGATATTGTAAAAACTAATCTAAAAGTTTAAAAGAGAAGCTAAAGAACGGGCTATACAGCTTAAGAAAGCGAGAGATAAGCAATGATTTTACTGTTGAATGGGGAAAGACAAACAGCGAGCAAGCAGATGCTACTGTTTAAAAAATTAGGGTATGAAACCATATATGCAAAATCTCACTTAGAACTAATCCAGTTATATCGAAAACATAAAGAGGTCAATCTGATAGCGATAGATGTAGATCAGGTAGAACAGCCGTCTATTAAGGAGCGGGAGATTCTTGTTAATTTTGGGGTTCCATTAATATACCTTGCTTCTGAAATAGGTGTAGATAAAATTGATAGCTTTCAAAATGAAGCTTGTTATGGCTGCATTTATAAAGGCTCTAGTGAATTTGTTGCAGGATTTACAATTAGGAATGCATTGAAACTATTTGAGGAAAACAAAAAATTAAAAAAAAGAAAAGAGCAGTATGAACAAGCTGAGTTAATTTCTGGTTTTGGATACTGGGAACTCAGTCTTACAGAGAAAACCGTTATAGCTTCTAAAGGCGCAAGAAATATATACGGTCTAGAGAAGGGCAACTTAACACTCTCTGAAATTAAAAAGGTACCTCTTCCTCGATACAGAGAAATGCTGGACAAGGCATTGGTAGACATGTTGGAAAAAGGTATGCCGTATGATGTTGAATTCAAGGTTGAAAATCAGAGCAACGGGGAGCTTATCACAGTACATTCAGTGGCTGAATATGACGGGAAAAATAATATTATAAATGGGACTCTTTATGACATCTCAAGGCAAAAAAAGGTGGAGGAAATAGTCAGAGAAAAAGAAGAAGCATATCGAAATATATTTGAAAACCACCATGCAGTAATGCTTATAGTGGACTTCGAAACTAGAAATATTATACACGCTAACCCAGCAGCAAGTGAGTATTATGGTTGGACTCAGGAAGAGCTTTCAAAAATGCATATAACGGATTTGAACACACTCAGCGAAGAGGAGATTTATGTCAAGATAAAGGAGGCAGAATCCAGAGGTGAGAGGGCAATTTTGTTTAAACATAGGTTGTCTGACGGAAGATTAAGAGACGTCGAGGTTCATACAGGGATTATAATGTTCCGGAATAAAAAAAGCTATTTCGCTATTATACACGATGTCACTACGCGAAAAAAAGCCGAAAAGGCGATGAGGCACCTGGCATACTACGATTCCCTGACTAATCTGCCAAACAGGAAAATGTTTATAGATAGCTTGAATCATATGATTTCACAAGGAGAAAAACATTTTTCGAAAATAGCTCTTCTTTATATAGACCTTGACTATTTCAAAGAGGTAAACGACATCTATGGACACCAGGTAGGGGACAGACTACTTATTAAAGTAGCGAAGCGAATGAAGAAAAAGCTGCCTGAAAACATAAGCATATTTCGTTTAGGCGGGGACGAGTTTTCTATAATTGTCAGCCGGTTCTCCGGTTTGGAAGAAATACAATATATTTGTGACAGAGTTCTTGGAATACTGAAGAAGCCCTTTGATATCAAGGGCAAAGGGATAGTGATTTCTGCAAGCATAGGGATCTCGTTATATCCAGAAAATGGGTCTAATTATGGTACCTTATTAAAAAATGCAGACATAGCCATGTATAGGGCTAAGAATAGCTATAAAAATGGATATTGCTTTTTTTAGTAACGATGGGGCAAGGGTTCATGTTTTTAAGAAGGATTTTGTATTGAAGTTAGGTACTAACTATAGAGGTTTTATATAGGAAAAGACCGCCTAATAAGACTTCTGTAGTTTTTATGAGAGCGTTATTTTTTAAATAAAATAAATTTTTAATCAAAAAGGAGTTGCATAGAAGTGATGAATACGTTAATGGGGTTATTTAACGAAAAGACGATATTGGATTTTTTCATAAGGTTGATATCGTTTTTATTAGCCGTAGTCTTTACGGTATTGGCGGTGAAGTTTTTCAAGAAAATGATGGATAAAAACCACAAGTTTGAGGAGACGGACCCGACACAGTTTACTTTTCTAAAGCACTTTTTGAGTGGTATAATCTATTTCGTCGGAATACTCTTTTCCATATATACAATACCGGCGTTCAGAAGCCTGGTAGTATCGATTTTTGCAGGGTCTGGCGTTCTTGCGATTATAATAGGTTTTGCATCCCAACAGGCTTTCTCAAACATAGTCAGCGGAATATTCATAGCAGTCTTCAAGCCATTTAGGATAGGGGATAGGATAAAGTTTGTGGGCAATGACACGTTTGGGGTAGTAGAAGACATAACACTCAGGCACACCCTTATAAGGACGTTTGAGAACAAAAGGATAGTTGTGCCAAACTCGGTAATAAGTAGCGAGATAATAGAAAATTCTAATATAGTAGAGGACAAGGTGTGCAACCATATACAAATTGGAATAAGCTATGACTCTGATGTGGAAAAGGCCATGGATATAATGAAGGAAGAATCTCTTAAGCACGAGTTCTTTTTAGACAACAGGACACCGGAAGAGCTCGCCGCAGGGGATCCCCCGGTTAGTGTAAGGCTGGTAGGCTTCGGAGATTCATCGGTGAACCTAAAGGCATGGGTATGGACCAAGGACAGCCCGTCTGGATTTAGGCTGAAATGCGACTTAAACAAGAGCATAAAGCAAAGGTTTGACAGGGAGGGAATAGAGATACCATTCCCTTATAGAACCGTTGTGTTTAAAAATAAAGAGGAAGTCAAATAATCTAAGCCGTATAAAAAGGTGATACAGTAAAATTTTACGGGAAGGAGTTATATTTGCATACTATCTCAATGAAGTTGTTGCTTTGGAAAGCTCGGGCCTCAGTACGGTAGAAAAATCCGAGGACACTAAGACTTGGGTGCATCTGGACTTTAAAAATGAAAATGCCAAAAGGTGGCTTTACGAAAGAAGCGGCCTGGAGGAACATATATGCGACGCCCTCCTTGATGACGACACAAGACCCAGAACCCTTTCAATGAGCGACGGGATACTACTTTTCACCATGAGGGCTATAAACTTCAACCCAGGCGAGGACCCAGAGGACACGGTAGCACTCCACGCATGGACAAGAACAGGCTAATAACGAGAGCCCGTGCCGTAGAGGATGTTAGAGAAGAACTGAAAGGTCTCGACCGGCCACTTACCCCAAGCGAGATACTTATAAAGATACTGTATAGGGTGACCTATAGGACGGATGACATAGTATCCCACATATATGAAAGGGTAGAGAGTATAGAGGACCAGATATTAGTTGCCTACGCAAGCGATCTTAGGCCAAAATAGCCTCTTTCAGTAGGATGCTAATAGGCATAAGTTCATAGTGCCTCAGAAGGAGGTGCTGCTGTCTTTGCAGTTTGAAAAGAGCGGGTACCTCTTGGATGAGTACAAAGTGGAGCACCGTGAGGCATATGAGAAGCTTATGCAGATAATAAAAGATGTCGTAAAAGATAGGGCTATGGTCACCCAGGAAGAGCTTAATAACAGGATAACCCACCAGATGAATCAGGCAATGTATATCATGTCTATAATAGCCACCATATTTCTGCCCCTGGGATTTTTAACTGGACTTTTGGGGATAAATGTAGGAGGCGTGCCGGGAGTGAATAGCGGTGTAGCATTTTGGATTGTGTGTGCTATCATAGCTATACTGGCAGTAATTGAATATATACTATTTAAAAACAAAAAACTGCTTTGATACTTAATCAGGCAGTTTTTGTTTTTTTGACTAACCTCAAACTGAAAAGTCTAGTGAATTATCAAATATGTCAAATAGCTTATGTAGATGGAGACGAACAGAATTCCTTCCCACCTCTCTATCATTCTCCCCTTACCCGAAAACACAAAAACAAACAAAAGAAAACTCAGGAAGATATTGACTAGCAGGTCTAAAACTGCCCCGTCTGTGAGCGGTACGGGATAGATTGTAGAAGACAAGCCCAGCACTAGGAACGCATTGAAAATATTAGAACCCACAACGTTGCCTATTGCTATATCCACGTTGTTTTTAAGTACTGCTGAAATAGAGGTGGCTAACTCCGGCAAGGAGGTGCCTATAGACACGATGGTCAGTGCTACCACCCTTTCAGGAATACCTATAGATTTAGCAACAACCACGGCAAATAGCACAATAATCCTTCCGCCGCTTATAAGCAGCACAAGGCCTATAATTACCAAGGCGACTGATTTAAGTGTTGAGTATTCTCTTATAGATACATCTTCCTCAAAACTTCCAGAACGCATAAGAGAAAAAGTGTACGAGATGAAAATAATGAAAAATGACAGCAAAATTATCCCGTCTATCCTGGAAAGTTCTGAGACTTTATCTTTTTCAATTGTGGAGTCATTTATCATCACAAAAATCAAAATAGCGGACAGTAGGGCCATGGGGATCTCTTTCCAGGTGGTGTTTGTTTTTACAGTTAGGTTCTTTAGAATAGAGGTTATGCCAAGTATGGCGGCGATATTGAATATGTTGCTACCGATAACGTTTCCCAAACTTATGTCGCTTACCTTTTGCACGGAACTGAACACATTTACAAGCAGCTCCGGGGTAGAGGTGCCGAAAGCGACCACGGTAAGCCCTATTACCATGCTGGGGATTTTAAATTTTTTTGCCAGGGAAGAGGCGCCATCCACCAGGAAATTCGCACCATACAGCAGCGGGACGAAGCCCAGCAGTAAAAAAAGAAACTTAAGCATATTATAACCTCCTTAAAAAGTCTTGGGTTTTAAAGAGTTGCAGTAGATAAAAAATGCATCTATTGGAAAATACAAAATCCAAGCTTTTTATCGGCTGCTGTCAAAGTGTGTTGACCAAAAAAAGTTGGACATGTATATATTTTTTAGTCGGAAGATCTAGAGGAAACATTTAAGGAACGATATCTTAAAGACTAGGATTATTTTTCAATTTATTATTCTAGGAAATAAAGGACAATCCTTGTATTAATATGTATTGAATAATTTAGATTTATTTTATTCGTTTTAAAAAGGAGGGGTTGTTTTGGACTATTATTTCAGTAAAACTATTGATGGTGAATTTGATGAAGTTATTATAAAGGTAAAGGAGGAACTAAAAAAGGAGGGGTTTGGCATCCTTACAGAAATTGACGTTAAAAAGGCTCTGAAGGAGAAGTTGGATGTTGAGTTTAAAAAATACAGAATACTGGGTGCGTGCAACCCGCCTCTAGCCTATAAGGCGCTTCTGTCTGAAGACAAGATAGGGACTATGCTGCCGTGTAACGTGGTCGTGCAGGAACTTTCAGCGGGAGTCGTGGAAGTAGCCGCCGTAGACCCTGTTGCATCTATGCTGGCTGTTGAAAACCCTAATCTGAGTGAAGTTGCCATGCAAGTTCGGGAAAAGTTAAAAAAGGTGGTAGAGGAGTTATAAACATAGGTGAATATCCCTCTATTTTTTAATTCTTAACTAAATTCTTGGTTATAAAGTCTATAATAGAAAATAGCTGTTTTAGCCTTGACTTAGAAGAATAAAAATTATATGAAAATAATTTTGGATACAGAGGTACACGGAGTAAAATAAAGAGTTTCATAGAGTTAATAAAAGAAAATTTTAGGCATAATAAAACCTTGCTTAAAGATTTTAAATGATTCGTGTAATCTGTGAAGATTCGGGACAAAAAATATTTTTATTTATTATGGGGGATTAAAAATCTTTAAGAGGGGTGTGGAGATGCAGACTAGAAAAACAAAAATAGTATGCACCATAGGGCCTGCTGTGGGAAGTGTCGAAAAGATAAAAGAGCTTATAAGAGCCGGCATGAATGTGGCAAGATTTAACTTTAGCCACGGCACGCATGAAACCCAAAAGCAGGCATTAAACATGGTAAAACAGGCATGCGAGGAAACAGGGGCAATAGTGGGACTGCTGTTAGACACAAAGGGGCCAGAGATAAGGACTGGACTTGTAAAAAATGGAGGCAGCATAAAGCTGGAAGACGGGGAAAAGCTGTTAGTCACAGTTGACGGCCGCGAGTGCACTGTAGATGCGATAAGTATCAGCTACACATCGCTGCCAAGGGAGGTCAAGAAAGGGAACAAAATATATATAGCTGACGGCCTGATAGAGCTCGACGTAGAGGAGGTAATAGGAGATACGATAAGGTGTATAGTAAAATCAGGAGGGATAATAGGTTCAAAAAAAAATGTAAACATAAGGGGAATAAAAAACAAGCTTCCTGCGATAACCGAAAAGGATGTGGCCGATATCCTTTTCGGGATAGAGGAAGGTTTTGATTTTATAGCCGCCTCTTTCATTAGAAAAGCCTCCGATATCCTTGAAATCAGGGAGCTGCTCAAAAAAAACAGTTCTAAAATGAAGATAATCGCCAAAATCGAGGACGAGGAAGGTGTGGAAAACATAGACCACATAATCGATGTATCAGACGGTATAATGGTTGCGAGGGGAGACCTGGGAGTGCAGATAGAGACTGAAAAAGTACCCCTGGTACAAAAGCAGATAATAAAAAAATGTAATCGGGAGTACAAGCTTTCTATAGTGGCCACCCAGATGCTAGACTCCATGATAAGAAACTCGAGGCCCACAAGGGCAGAGGCTAGTGATGTGGCCAATGCAGTATTTGACGGGACCGACGCCGTAATGCTTTCCGGTGAGACAGCCTCGGGCGAATATCCCATAGAAGCTGTCAGTACAATGCACAATATAGTAAGTGAAGTAGAAGCTTCGGAGGAATTCTACACTCATCAAGGAGAACATTCTCATATGAACGAGAAGGGTGCAGCCTGCTCTATTGCAAGGGCAGCAAAGGACATAGCTAAAGCCACAGACTGCACGGCTATAATCACACCGACTTTAAGGGGAAATACCCCCAGTTTTATAAGCAAGTTCAAACCAAAACAGCCTATTATAGCCATAACACCAGATATATCAGTTATGCGAAAGCTTACATTGTGTTGGGGAGTAATACCAATACGAGGCAAGATGGCAGAAAGCTCTGATTCGATGTTGGATAGCGCCATAGAGCTTGCCGTTCAGAACGGTTACGTGAAGCAGAATGACAAGGTGGTCAGCATCGCAGGAGTGCCAATAAACTCCCCAGAAATAGTTAACATGATAAGACTACACAACGTTAACGGGGTCTTTTTAGGTGGTCAAAACTAGGGTGCTACTAAAGCAGAAACTCAAGAATAAGCTGTATCCAAACAATATGGAAAACCAGATATTATAAAATTAGGTGAAAATAAAGTACTACTTTTGTTAAATATTAGTTTAAAATATTTAAATTTTTTTTATTATTGTCAACCCCATGGCGTCGCCAGGGCTTATTGCTAAATCAGTTTAAGTTAAAGTTCTGAGAAAAAAACACAGTTAAAATTTGAAAAATATCAATATATGCAATAAAATATTAGTAGGTGCTTCGTTACTTTCAATAATTATAAAAAGGGGGAAAAGATGGTATACGAAGATTATTTTAAGAGTAAGCAGTGGGAACTTACGAAAAAGCTCAGATTGGAAGTCGATAATGGTGAATGCGTGTTGTGTAAAAATACTATCGGAGTAGATGTATATCACAAGACGGTAGAAAGAATCGGCCAAGAGAGCATATACGATCTAATTACCCTTTGCGAAGCCTGCTATAAAAAGTATATTGAGCTGCAAAATGAGGAACCCGATCGAGGTAAAGAGTGGAACGTGGAAAAATACTACGGCCATCTCATAGTGGAAAACCCTTTATTAGTTTCTGGGGCCTTGTTTTTGGACGGCGAGTATGTCACCCCTATGAGGGGAAGGTCGAGGATAAGCATAAAAAATTTAGAAGTGGGAGAGTACTCTCTGTGCTTCAGGTACAAGATGAATTCAATAAAGTATGATGTCGTTATAAGTGAGGGGGAAACTACTGAAAAAAAACTCCTTATACCCAGAAAGTTTGAAAAAAACTACATAGAAGACCTGGAGTACGAACTGCTGGAAATATGCATGATGAAAACCCCAGATTATGGTAGGTTAAAAGAGATCTTGAGCGTGGACGGGTTTAATATTAACATAAAAACTGATTATGGCGAAGAATCCCCACTTTATTTAGCAGTGAGAAGCGGAAACTTGGAGCTGGTTAGCTTTTTAACTGAAAATGGGACCGACGTGAATATGCCTAACATAAAAAAAAGGACTCCGATAATGGTGGCGTGTGCAACTGGAAATTATGAGATTTTTAAGTACCTTTTGGAAAATGGTGCCAAACTAGGAGTTGTTGATGTGTGTGGCGATAACCTACTCATAAAGGCGATAAGCTCTGAAAAAAGAGATTTCGAGATATTTAAGACGCTCATAAAAATGGGCGAGAACATAAATTACAGAAATGATAAGGATGGGGATACAGCCCTTACCAGGGCACTTAAACTGGCTCCGGACAGGTATGTGGATTACCTATTGGAAAGCGGAGCTGATATATTCATAGAGGACAAAAGTGGTATGAACCCGTTGGACATAGTTGTGCAAGAAAATAGGAGTAGGTACTTCAGGATATTTTTAGAGAGAGGGTTAAGGCCTAGTAAAAGACATACCCTTATACAACTTGCCAAGAAAAATCTTTTTGAGCTCCTAAAAGAAGTGGTAAATGAAGGGGCGGATGTAAACATGTGTGAAAATACAGGAAGCACGGCTCTTATAGAAGCGGTTAAGCTGGGGAACCTTGCGATGGTGGAGTTTTTGATGGAAAATGGTGCCAGTCTGGATATAGAAGATGAAAAAGGTGAGACCGCCATATACTACTCTGAATCAAAAGATATAATAGAAAAGCTAGTGAATGGCGGATCAGATGTAAATCATAAAAATATATACGGGAAAACTGCCTTAGATAAGTTTTTGGAGAAATATATGAGCAGGGACGGAATAGAAGTTTTAAAACTGTACTTGAAAAAAGGTGCTAAAATTTAGAGGAGGGTATTCTATGAAAATCTATTTGATGCAACATGGGCAGTCTAAGAGTGCCGAAGAGGATCCTGAAAGAGGCCTTACCTTAGAAGGAATAGAAAACACCAGAATGGTTGCGAATTTTTTTAAGGATATAAGGCATGATATAGGGAGGATATACCACAGTCCAAAGACTCGCGCTAGGAGTACAGCTGAGATATTTGTTGCTACGCTAGATTACGAAGGCGAAGTAGTCGAATATGAAAACATGAAACCTAAAGACGAAGTGGAATCTCTCATATCAGATGTATTAAACTTTGAAGGAGAAGAGGTAGCCGTAATCGGGCATTTGCCGTACTTACAAAAATTTTTATCAGTAATGTTGGGATTAAAGAAAGACAGTGAAGTCTTGAAATTCCACAACTCCGGAATAAGTTGCATCTCTAGAACAAACGGGTCATGGCACTTGGAGTGGGTCGTAATACCGGAACTTTTGATTTAAAGCTTGGAGACAGTCCAAGCTTTTTTTAGTTTGTAGGGATCTTCCAAAAAATGGAATAAGAAAAATATAAAAATCGGTGTTTTAAGCAGCATAACAGTTTATTCTTTTATTTATAAGTTGAACTGCCTATCTTTTTTTACAATTGCTAAAGCGTAGACCTTTTTAGCCCCCAGAGAGTAGAGGTATTCTGAGGTTTTGCTCATGGTAGCACCGCTTGCCCATACATCATCTAGAAGCAATATACTTTTACCCGGGACGCTGCCAGGCAGCCTGCATCTAAAGGCCTCCGACATATTCTGATACCTGCGGGAAAGTTTATCAAGTTTTTTTTGTTCCATCAAGTCGTGTTTTTTTTCTAGTGCGGATAGTATTGGGAGGTTACAGTTTGAGGAAAACTCCCGAGCAAAACTGTCCATAAGTACCCCGTATTTGGTAGACGGTATATAAACAATTCCGTCTACAAGACCTGCAAAATTTTTTTTATAAGCCAGGACACAAAGTTCCAACAAGCCTTCTGGGAATTTTTTACTACCAGAAATCTTGGTTTTTATCACGTCGCTGCCAAGGTGAAAAAGCTCGAAATACCCACCTGCAAACCCCGTTAAAGTTTTACCATTGGAAAGTTTTATGGATAAACGTGGGAAATATTGATTCTTCAAAAAATAACTGCTTTCGCATAACTCATCTGGATCAAGCTGTGCATCAAATCCATGAAGAAAGTCTAAAAAATAATTCTTGAGAAACTTTTCATTTTTTAAAATAAATTCTTCATCTATTTTGTCCAATAAAATAAAGGATTCCACTTCGGTGGAGATATCCATATTAAGGTATATGTCTGTGTATACCCTTTTTTGTACTGAGAAGTTTTTCCTGCTTTCCCCTGTGGAATAGCAGATCTTTAAAGTGTTATGGCAACCCATATAGTCCAGCCAAGTTTTGTAAAGAACTGATAAGTCTGAATTCTTAGACACTATTTCAACCGAAATACCTGAAAAAGAAAAGAGAAGCTTATCCAAGAAAAAAAGCTTCCCTATTTTATCTCCTACTCTATAAACGCTCACCTTATCAAGCAACTACATTCTCCCCCTTATACCCCTTACTATTATTGGGATTAATACAATCTGAGCTATCGTTGAGACAAGCCCTAACTTCCATATTCCCGATGCAAAAGACCAGGCTTGAGAAAAGCCTTTTAACAGGATAGTCGCTGCAAGATAGGCTGCCCTTCCTGAAAGCATGGAAAAAACTAAGATTAGGGTATTAGGCCACCTAGTTTTCTTCCTTAAAATTCCTGAAATCATACCATAGACGCTTAATTCAAGTGTGATAAGCGGTAGTACAGCGGTAGCGGGCATACCTGTGACTAGATTATTCATGATGGGGATAGTAAACCCGGTAAACAATCCTATCCTGCTGCCGTATATGAGCCCGGCACAGTAAACTGTCCAGTGCATAGGAAGAAACACCTGTCCTGGTAACCCGAAAAAGTGGACGAGCAGAGGGATAATCACCCCAACTGATATAAAGACAAACTCCAACATATAGTCGCTGTTTTTATTAAACTTCAAGATACTGTAATTGTTTATTGTATTATACATAACAGCCCTCCTTTGTTATAGACATTAAATTTTTATTAGTTCATATTCCATAGAACCGACGCCAATTTTTTCGGCATGCTTTAGTCCGATCCTCCAATCGGTATTCGGATGTACATAGCTAAACTTATCCTCGCCGATTAACTCCCCGTGTTCATGGTGACTATCTGTTAGCTTAGAGCCGTATATGATAGGGGCACCATTTACTAAATCCACGCAAGCCATATCTAGGGCCACAGGGTCAAAGGATGCTGCAATGCCTATATCTGGGACGAGCGGTACGTCGTTTGAGTTCCAGCAGTCGCAGTCCGGGGATACGTTCATTATAAAGCTGATATGAAGGCACTGCTTCCCCTTTATAGCTGCATAGGTATACTCGGCTATCTTTTTATTCAGAAGTTCAGAAGCCGCTTCCCACAGAACTCTTACAGCTCCTGCTGGGCAGACTACAATACACTGTCCACACCCTACGCAGTTGTCGGTGACTATTTTTGCCTTTTTATTTTCATCCCATACTATAGCGTCGTGGGCACAGTTCTTAAGACACTGGCCACAGCTTATGCATTTTTCAGTTTTTATATTTGGTTTGGATGTAGAGTGTTGTTCCAACTTTCCTCCCACGGAGGCGCAGCCCATACCGAGGTTTTTCAAAGTACCTCCAAAACCGGTCATCTCATGCCCCTTGAAATGTGTCATGGAGATGAGAATATCCGACTCAGCAATAGCAGAACCTATTTTTGCTGTTTTACACAGCTCCTGATCTATCTTTATCTCGCGGTAATCCACTCCCTTTAAGCCGTCAGCTATTATGACGTGGCAACCTGTGGCAAGCGGATTGAAGCCGTTCTCGTAGGCACTCTCTAGGTGGTCCACACAGTTTGAGCGCCTTCCTGAATAAAGGGTGTTTGCGTCTGTTAGAAATGGCTTTCCGCCTAATTTTTTTACTATATGCACAAGTTTAGAGGCATAGTTCGGCCTTATGTAGGCCAGGTTTCCAGGCTCGCCGAAGTGTATCTTTATAGCTGTAAGTTTGTCTTTAAAATCTATATTTTTTATTCCAGTCCTTTCTAGAAGTTTTTCCAACTTGTCCAAAAGGTTCATTTTCGGGGTTGTCCTCAGGTCGGTGAAGAAAACTTTCGATTTTTCCATTTATAACCTCCTCATTAAAATTTTTGCTATAATTAAAAGAGATGTTTTTTCAGCCAAATATGAAATGGGTGGCTTTCTTTTAATAAAACTAAAAAGACAGATCCCATGTTCTCATTGACATTTTTTGTGCTTATCTGTATAAGTAACCCTTCCAGGGCAGAAATTATGGAGATAATCGCAACGAATATGAATAAGCCTCTGTTGTATCCAGCAAAAAGAAATGCGTGGACCAAAAAAATGTACAAAACCGTAGTAGATGCTTTGGAACTGTAGAGGTGCAGGTTTGCAAAACGGCGAAACTTAATCAGCCCAACAATTAAAAACATGGCATAGAACAGCAGGGAGATTGTTATCAGAACGGCGTTTTCTGTAAAAACTTCCGGCATCAGCATCGCCACCCAAATTATGGCTGAAATTAAAAGGGTGTTATCGGCCCAAGAATCCAGGCTGCTCCCAAATTTGCTGACTTGATTCAACTTCCTGGCGAAGTAGCCGTCTAGAATATCAGTTATTCCGCACACAATAAGAGCGATGCCGATATAGTAGAAAGGGAATTTTTTTAGAGCAAACCCCCACATTACAGGAAGAAGTAGAAGTCTTAATGCAGTCAGCTGATTCGAAATTTTTTTTAACTCTGCAAGCATTTTAATCACCCCTCAAATGGTAATAGTGTATAGAAAAGATACTTTTAAAAGTTACCACTCAAATTTCTATACTATAAAATTTTGGTAAATCCTATAAATAAATGGGTGATATATAGTAAAATATATATGTAAATGAAGTTATCAATGCAAATAAATTATGCAGAGAGATTTCGTAGAAAATTTTTTAAAGAAATCAAAAAAAACTATTGACAATTTCCTTGAAAGATGGTATGAATAAATTAGAGATAGTTAGCACTCCTTTGTGTAGAGTGCTAACAAAAATTACTTATTTCAAAGGAGGGTTGTTTAATAATGAACATCAAGCCAATTGGAAAAAGGATACTTGTAAAGCCTTTAAAAATGGAAGAAAAAACTTCCAGCGGGATTATTCTTCCTGGACAGGGTGACAAAGAGATGCCCAATATGGGAGAGGTGTTAAGCCTAGGAAGCGGTGAAGAGTTAAAAGAGGTTTCACCAGGGGACAAAGTCGTTTATAAGAGGTATTCAGGTACCGAGATAAAGGACGGGGAAGAAAAGTACATTATACTTGAAATTGAAGATGTTTTAGCTATATTAGAACAATAATATTTCGGAGGTGTAAAAGTGGCTAAGATATTAAAATTTAACGAGGAAGCTAGAAAAAAACTTGAAAAAGGTGTCGATACCCTTGCAGATTCAGTAAAGGTAACACTTGGACCGAGGGGAAGGAATGTTGTACTTGAAAAGTCTTATGGCGCACCACTTATCACAAATGACGGCGTATCCATAGCTAAGGAGATAGAACTGGAAGACCAGTTTGAAAACATGGGGGCGCAGCTAATCAAAGAGGTTGCGACAAAGGCAAACGAGGTGGCTGGGGACGGGACTACAACCGCCACAGTACTTGCACAGGCTATTATAAAAGAGGGGCTTAAAATGGTAAGTGCCGGTGCCAACCCTATGTTTATAAAAAGGGGAATAGAAAAAGCAACAAAGGAGGCTGTAAAGCACCTAAAGGAGAAAGCTAAGAAAATAGAGGATAATGAAGAGATAGCGCAAGTAGCATCAATATCCGCAGCTGACGAGGAAATCGGTAGGCTTATAGCGAAGGCGATGGGAAAAGTAGGTGAAACAGGGGTAATAACTGTAGAGGAAGCTAAATCCCTGGAGACGACTTTAGAGGTTGTTGAAGGTATGCAGTTTGACAAGGGGTATGTTTCCCCGTACATGGCAAGTGATATGGAGAGAATGGAGGTTAGCCTCGAGAACCCTTATATACTAGTTACAGATAAAAAGATCTCCAACATGAAAGAGATACTTCCTATTTTAGAAGAGACAATGAACTCGTCTAGGCCTCTATTCATAATAGCAGAGGAATTAGAGGGTGAAGCTCTTGCAACAATAGTTGTAAACAGACTCAGGGGGACTTTGAATGTTGTGGCGGTGAAGGCACCTGGATTTGGTGACAGAAGAAAGGATATGCTGGAAGATATAGCTATCTTGACAGGGGCAGAAGTTATAAGTGAAGAAAAAGGACTAAAATTAGATGCAACGACCCTTCATCAGTTGGGAAGCGCAAATAAGGTAAAAGTAACAAAAGACAAAACAATCATCGTGGATGGCCACGGAAATGAGGAACTTATCTCTAAAAGAGTGGAACTTATAAAAAGACAGGCTGAAGAGACAACTTCTAGTTACGATAAAGAAAAACTTAAAAAAAGGCTTGCAAAACTTTCTGGAGGTGTAGCTGTAATAAAAGTTGGCGCCGCAACAGAGACCGAAATGAAGGAGAAAAAACTTAGGATAGAAGATGCTTTAAATGCAACTAGGGCAGCCGTAGAAGAGGGTATAGTCCCAGGAGGTGGAACTATCTTGGTGGAAATAGCAAAGGCTATGGAAGACTTTAAATTGCCAGGAGAAGAAGGTATCGGAATAGAGATAGTTAAGAAAGCCTTGCTAACTCCGCTAAAACAGATTGCTGAAAACGCCGGCCTCGACAGCGGTGTGGTGGTAGAAAAAGTAAAATCTATGGAGTCAGGATATGGGTTCAATGCAGCCACAGAAGAGTACGTGGATATGGTGCATGCAGGAATCATAGACCCTGCAAAGGTGACTAGGTCAGCGATACAGAATTCCGCATCCATATCAGCGTTGGTTCTAACAACAGAAGTAATTGTTTCTGAAAAAAAATCAGATACTCCTAAAGTAGCAGCAGGTATGCCACCTATGATGTAAATAAATTCTGCATAAAAGTGGTTTATAAAATTGTACCTAACTGAAAAAAATTGTCATGAATTAAACGTTTTATAGTTATTGTATCGTTCTATTTTATATAGAGAGAAGGGGATAATCATGGCAAATCTAATTAAAAAATATGACGTTTTTACTCCAAGCATCTTCAAGGATTTTTTTGAGGACGATATTTTCAACGACAAATTTTTCCACAGGAGGGCTATTCCGCCAGTAAATGTAATAGAAGACAGTGATAAGTATAAAATAGAGGTTTCGGTTCCTGGAATAGAAAAGGAAAACATAAAGGTGACTCGTAACCAGGATACGCTTACAATTTCCTATGACCAAAAATCTTCTGATGAGTACAAAGAAAAAAATTACTACAGAAAAGAGTTCCAAAGTCAATCATTTAGCCGTAGCTTCACTCTGCCTGCAGATGTGGTTTTGGACAACATATCAAGTGAACACAAAGACGGTATCTTGACAATTTCCCTGCCTAAAAAAGAGATAACTAAAAAAGAAGATATAGTCGACATTGAAATTAAATAGTGTTATTACCAGTTTTCCTACACGTACCTAAGAAAAAGCCCCGTGAAAAGGGGCTTTTTCTTATAATCTAACAGTTTTTAGTATGAAGATTACTCAGTAATAAAAAAAGAGGGCATATCGCCCTCATAATGTTTTATATGTCGTATGAGTCCCCAGGAGAAAGTATAATTACGTCTATCTCGCTGTCGACAATTTGTCTTAGCTTGTTTGGATCCCTCTTCAAAAGTGGAAAGGTGTTGTAGTGCATAGGGATGACCTTTTTAGGTTTTATGAAGTCGATGGAATTTGCAGCATCAACAATGTCCATGGTAAAATTTCCGCCGATAGGGAGCAGTGCTATGTCGATATGTTCAAACTCAAGTAGTTTCATTTCCATGGAAAGACCGGTATCACCGGCATGATATAATTTTTTACCGTCTATATATATTAGGAAGCCACCCGCAGTTCCCCCCTCTATAAGGCCTGATTCGGTCTCGATAGAAGATCCGTGTAGGGCAGGAGTCATTTTTACAGTCCCGAACTCAAACTCAACTCTGGCTCCAGTGTACATAGGGTAAGTCTTTACCCCTTGTTTGTTTAGATAATAGCAGATTTCCATATTTGAGATCACGGTTGCACCTGTATTTTTCGCGAGCTCTATGGTATCACCCAGATGACTTTTGTGTCCATGGGTAACGAATATGTAGTCTAATTCTTTAAAGTCTGAGACCTTTACCGGACAAACAGGATTACCGGATATAAAAGGGTCTATCAAAGCTTTAAATCCAGACTTTTCCATATGAAAACATGAGTGTCCTAAAAATTTAATTTTCATAGTTATACCACCTTTTTATAATTTTTTAGAATTTTAGAATGTTAAGAATAGAGAAATAATTAATAAAACAAATGATTTTAAGAACAGATAATGTAAAAACAGAATGTTAAGAAAAGAGTCGGTTTGAGTGTCTCATGCTCCCTTAGTCTAAAATATACCTCAAATAACGAGATGTTTCAAGTTTTAATTTTAAGATTTTTTGATTTACTCTCAAAAGAACAGTTGAAACTTTAAGATTTAACCGCTTATGCAGCTGAAATTTCTTTGGTTTAAAGCAAAATTATTTAATTTAAAATTTGTTAAAATATAAATTGCATAGATATATCCAGATATTTTTGGTATAATTAATATGTATTTGCTAAGCGATCTGTTTTTAAGATCTTTATCATGGTCGAAGAGAATTTGGCTAGCGCATAAAAGTAATCGGTGTTTATTAGAGTAGCTGTTGATTGTTTTTAACTATTTAATCTTTAAAAAATCGGGAGGTAGTATGGGAGCAAAAGACCTGTCTATTTTTTCAATGCTTTTTTTGTTTGTATTAATAATACCAGTTGTAATAACTGCAAATTATTTTAAATTCAACCTAAGAAATAGGCTCTTGACCTCAATTTTAAGGATGACTGTACAGTTGGGCATAGTCGGAATTTATTTACAATATATATTCAATCTGAACAATGTATATTTAAACATATTTTATGTGATACTCATGGTAACTGTTGCCAGTTTTTCTATTGTGAAGGGCAGTGACCTTAGCATAAAGCATTTTGTTATCCCTGTATTCTTCTCTATAATAATACCGCATTCAATAATGCTGGTTTATTTTAATACCCTAATAGTGAGGCTAGACAATATATTTGATGCTAAGTACCTCATAACTATAGGCGGAATGTTACTTGGCAACTGCCTTAAGGGGAATATAGTAAGTTTGGCAAGCTTTTACAACACGCTGAAGGAGGAAGAGAATACCTATCTATATACACTGGCACTAGGAGCCAGTAGATTCCAAGCTGTTATGCCATATTTTGCCAGGGGTGTCTTATCTGCACTAAACCCGAATTTGGCTTCAATGGCAACCATAGGGCTTGTTTCCCTGCCAGGGATGATGACAGGACAAATATTGGGTGGCTCAGTTCCTTTAGTGGCTATAAAATACCAGATAGCGATAATGCTTGCAATATTTACTACAACATTTTTCAGCGCTATAATGGCTATATTTTTCTCGTTATCAACTGCATTCGATGGCTACGATGTATTGAAGAAGAATATATTTGCGGCTTAAAATAAAAATCAGCCCGTGGCACATGTCGCGGGCTGATTTTTATTTCTTGAATTGTATAATTAATTGCAACAAAAAATGACCCATAGATATTTCCTTGGTATAATGTGAGTGCGAACAAACATTTAAAGGAGATTTTCTATGAGTCATACATATTTTAGCATAAATGAAAGAGAAACAATAGCGTTATCTTTAGCAAAAGGGATGAAACCCCTTCATATCGCAAAAATACTAGGCAGAAACAGATCCAGTATTGGAAGAGAAATCAAGCGGAATAGCATTGATGGCGAATACAGAGGGTTGAACGCTCAAGAGGCATACAATTCTAGAAAGTCTTCATGTGGATGTGGAGCCAAGGAGAAGCTTGAAGATGAAAAGATTGTCGACTATATTCAAATGAGACTTGAAGATGGTTGGACTCCCGAACAAATTGCTGGTAGAGCTAAAATTAAAGGTGTTGACTGTCCTTGTTTTAAGACTATCTACAGAGGTATTAAAGAGGGGAAATTTAAGGGTACAGAAAAGGAACTCCTTCCGAGACAGGGTAAGAAAAAATCTAACGGCATTAAGGAAACAAGAGGAACTATTCCAGATAAGAAAAACATATCAGAAAGGCCTAAAGAAGCAGATGAAAGAAGTGAAATAGGACATTTTGAGAGTGATACTGTAGTAAGTTCAGGAAAACAGGGAGCTATGATGACGTATGTTGATAGAAAGTCAAGATATGGACTTGTAGAGCTAATGGATAACAGAAAGGCTGCAACATTTAATCAAGTGACTTTAGAGGCTTTTAAAGTGATACCAGGTAAGTTCATTAAAACTTTTACATCTGATAATGGGAAAGAATTTGCAGGATTTAAAGAGCTCGAAAAAGAATTGAATGTTGAGTGTTATTTTGCAAACCCTTATCATTCTTGGGAAAGAGGATGTAATGAGAATTACAACGGATTACTCCGAAGATATTTTCCAAAGGGAAGCAATTTTTTTAAGTTAACAAAAGAAGATGTAAGAAAAGTGATGGAAGCACTTAATCATAGACCGAGAAAACGTCTAGGTTGGAAAACACCCCATGAAGTATTTTGGGGTGAAATCCAAGAGTGTTGCATTTAATTTGACAATCTAGGTTTTAAATTTATTTTATAGGTATAAACTTAGGGACCCTCTTATCGTAGATGCATACATGTGAGAAACCCTCTTCCAGCAAAATCTTATATGCCATGTCAAAGCCGGAACAGATGTGGTCCACGGAGTGACCATCTGAACCAACAGTTATTATCTCTCCCCCAAGTTCGCGGTATCTTCTAATAACCTCAGTACTAGGGTGAGCTTGGCCAAGTCCATACCTGTAACCGGAAGTGTTTATCTCTATTCCCTTTCCTTTGTGGATTATTGTTTTCAAGATTTCATCTAGTATGTCAGAAAAGTCCTTGTAGAGAAAAGATTTCGTCTCGTATCCACCGTAGCGAATGACGTAGTCGAGGTGGCCGTAGACGTCAAAGGCGCCGGAGTTTTTTACGTTGTTTAGCATATCCTCAAAATATATTTGATAAGCTTCATTCTGCTCTTTCTCTTCGAAGAACTTGCTCCCGTCAACACCTCCTAGATCGATTCTTTCAACTGTGTGTGTGGACCCTATTATGAAATCAAACGGATAATCTTTTATAAAATTTTCCATCTTTCCCAGTATTTGTGGTTGAAGTCCGATCTCTATTCCCAGTTTTATGCTTATTTGGTCAGCGTATTTTTCTTTTAAATTTTTATACACTTTTGTATAGTTGTGATAGTCTATCAGGCTATCAGGATTTATATAGGGGTTGTCGTAGTCGTAATGATCTGTAAAACAGATGTCTTTTAATTCCAACTCTATTGCTTTTTTTATCATGTCTTCCATAGAAGATTTCCCATCGCTGGAAAAATTCGTGTGCAGGTGGTAGTCTGAATAATACATTTTTACATCTCCTTAAATATCAATTATATATGTTGGTTAAACAGTTAATCTCTGGTTACATGCTGAATAAACTTATATTTGCTGGTCCTGAAAAAAGCTTCACTGTACTCGAATATGTTTCCATCTTCTAACCTCGGCTGGTTGTGCACCCTTAAAACAGGTGTCCCCACATTCATTTGAAGAAGTTTTCCTATTCTTTCTGAGACTATGTCCGGGACTATCTCTTGTGTGGAATCTTTGATTTTCTTACCTAAAAATTTTTCTACATATTCATAGGCAGAACCCTCCATGCTGCTTTCATCCAATCCTGGAAATAAAGTTTCCGGAAAGTATGAAACTTCAAAAATCAAAGGTTCCTCGTCAATCATCCTGAGTCTTTCCACCAAGAAAACCTTGCTGCCAGCTGGTATATTTAACTTTTCTGCTATAAATTTGCTGGCTTCGATAATTTTGAAGGTGATTACCATGTTTTTTGGATTTCTGTCCATGCCTAAGGTAGATTCAGTAAATCCCCTCAATGAAAATGGGCTGGCCTCAAGTTTTCCTTCAGGCTCGCTTACAAAGGTACCCTTCCCTCTTATCCTGTACAGGAGTCCTTCGTTCACCAGTGAATCAATGGCTCGCCTTGCAGTGAGCCTCGTAACCTCGTATTTTTGTGAGATCTTATTTTCTGACATAACAGGGTCGTGTGGTTTTAAGTTACCGTTTTGTATATCATTTTTTATTATATCAGCAATCTGAAGGTAGATAGACCTGTCAGCTTGTTTATTTATCATAAGTAAACACCTCAATTTATTTTATATACTGATTATAGCAGAAAAAAAACGATAAGTTAACTCAAATTGCCAGCTATACCTCTATTTTCTTTTAAAGAATAAACCAAATGACAAAATTAAACCATGGAATTGGCTTAGTGCAAGGCAATAAAAAATAGTTGACATAATCAGTAAAAAGAAGTATTCTTAAACCATAACTTGTATACACAAGTATACATCGCAGATTGAGATGTGTCAACACGAAAAAGTTGGAAAAGCCTACTTTATAGGTTTAAATCGAAAAAACAAAGATAGAAATAGGGAGGGTATGTAGGATGAGTTTTCCAAAGGATTTTTTATGGGGCGGAGCTGTAGCAGCACACCAGCTTGAAGGTGGATGGAACAAAGGAGGGAAAGGACCTAGCGTAGCCGATGTTATGACTGCTGGGGCACACAGAGTGCCACGGGTAATTACTGACGGTATAATTTCAGGTAACTACTACCCAAACCATGATGGAATAGATTTTTATGGGCGTTATAAGGATGACATAGCTCTTTTTGCAGAGATGGGCTTCAAGTGTTTTAGGACATCGATTGCGTGGGCCAGAATTTTCCCTACAGGTGAGGAGTTAGAACCGAACGAAGAAGGGCTGAAGTTCTACGATGTTATGTTCGATGAGCTCATCGAACATAACATAGAGCCTGTAATTACACTTTCACATTTTGAGATGCCGTACAACTTGGCTAAAAAGTATTGGGGATGGAGAAGCAGAATTGTCATAGATTGTTTTGTGAGGTACGCGAAGGCTGTTTTTGAAAGGTATAAGGATAAAGTGAAGTACTGGATAACTTTTAACGAGATTAACAACCAGAAAAACGTCAGCAACAACATATTTGCCTGGACTTGTTCCGGCATCCTTTTCGAAGAAGGAGAAAATAGGGAGGAAGTTATGTACCAGGCGGTGCATCATGAGCTCGTTGCCAGTGCATTGGCTGTAAAAGCCGGACATGAAATAAACCCTGATTTTCAAATAGGCTGTATGATAGGTATGGTTCCAGTATACCCGTATTCGTGCAACCCGGACGACATGATGCTGCAAGTAGAGGCTATGCATGACCGTTATTTTTTCGCCGATGTTCACTGCAGGGGTCATTATGCACCGTATGCTTTGAAGGAGTGGGAGAGAAAAGGCTATAATATTAAAATGGAACCTGAAGATGCACAAATACTAGCTGAAGGAACAGTGGACTACATAGGGTTTAGCTACTACATGTCTGACGCGGTAAAATCAGGGAACACAGAAGATACTAGAGAATTTCTTTTAGGTACAGGATCCAGTGTGAAAAATCCGTATGTAAAGGCATCTGACTGGGGATGGCAGATTGATCCGGTAGGACTTCGTTATTCGCTGAATTTATTGTATGAAAGATATGAGCTGCCTTTATTTATTGTGGAGAACGGCTTTGGTGCAATAGACGTTAAGGAAGCTGACGGTACAGTGGACGACGGCTATCGTATCGAATATTTAAAAGCTCACATAGAAGAGATGGAGAAGGCTATAAATATAGACGGTGTAGACCTTATGGGGTACACACCTTGGGGGTGTATAGACCTTGTCTCTTTTACTACCGGGGAAATGAAAAAGCGTTACGGCTTCATCTACGTGGACAAAGACAACGAAGGAAATGGAACCCTTGAGAGGTTGAAAAAGAGATCCTTTGATTGGTATAAAAAGGTGATAGCGTCGAACGGTGAAGAACTTTAGATTTAAATATTTTCGTAAAAAACCAGGATAAAATATTTTTTAAAAGGAAATATAAGAAAAATGTGTAAATATGAAGTAAGCAAAAGTTTCACAAAATATCTAGGGGGTGGTTCTTATGTTACCTACTTTAGGATTGGTGTTACTTCCAGCATTGGCGCTTCTAGCAGAGTACTTTCACAATATGTGATTTTTATAGAAGATGCGGTTGACAATAAAGTCAACCGCATTTTATTTTTTCTTGATATTATTTCTCGCATGCCTGTCCATTGTCGTGTTAGTGCATATAAAGATTAAGCGGAATAGTAGAATACTTTACTATGAAAAGATAGATAAAATTTTAATTTAGAACGGGCAATACGTTTTTTTTTGACATTGACCTAAATAAGAATATAATTAAAACAAAGGAAAAAATTAGGAATTAATTTATTGTATTAAAAATTTGTTTTATGATTTATAATACGAAACAAAATTTCGTCTATACCTCAAAATTGGGAGTATAGATGAAGGTTTTATGCGTATATAGACGAGTTAGCTGAAATGCAAATTTCGGTACCAAGAGAATATTTATAAGGAGGCTATGTTATGGAATATACTGTTCAATTTCTTCAAATAATAATAGGAAGTGGATTAATAGTAGCCATTTATAACAATTACAGTGAATTAAGATTACAAAACAAATTGAAATTAAATGAAATTTGTGAGAATAAGTTTCGATCAATGTTGATTTTTATGGATATAGTATTGCACCCTAAACGAATTATTCATACGTCTGAAATTGGAAATCCACTACTCAAGACAATAAATGTGGATAATTCCGATGAAATTCAAGAATTTTATATAGAATTAATCCGTGCTAATATATCAAACATATATTTATATGCAGATGAAAAGCTGATAAATGCAATTAATACATTTTTAGTAAATCCTTCAGAAGATAAATATGTAATTGTTGCTAAGCTAATGTATAAGAGACTATGGAAGTAGTCAATTTGCACATCAGCTAACACGCCAGTTCCCAACATGCGCAAGAAATCGGAAAATGCACACGTCGAAAACTGCGGGAACGTTAGATGCAATTCATAAACTAAAAAAAGGGGAAATTAAATGAGTGAACAAAAAGAAACAACTTCTGGAATTGGAGACCCATATTTTTATGAATGGAGTATAGGACAATATTATTTATTAGAAATGTTAGTTGACTCTAATATTGAAGGAGTCATCTTACAAACCTCAGAAAAACAATTAGAAGGTGTTGATGATGTTGTCATAAAATATAATGATTCAAATGATTTGTATGTTCAAGTAAAACATACAAGAATTGAAGATAATTTAACTTTTTCATATTTATTTCCTAATGGTCTTATTAGGCGATTTGCAGAAATTTATTCTGAAAATCAATTTGAAGATTCCAAAATTATTTTGTCAACAAATAGAAACATAAGTACCTATTCAACTAAAGAAAAAATTTCATTAAATGAATTTTTAAATGACTTATTCAAAGCAATTAATAAATTTAAAACAATTAAAGATTTAAATGATTTTTTCAAAACTAATAATAAAAAGGATTTAGAAGATAAATGGAAATTACTTAGAGATGAATTATTCGATGTTTTTAAAGATACAGATAAAATTTTAAATTTCTTAACAAATCTAGTTATTCAAAAAGAAGTTGGTTTAAATGAATTAAAAGAAAAACTAATTAAAAAAATAGCCAAAACTTTTTCAGTAAAAAGTGAAGTAGCTAATAATATCCTATCAAAGTTAGATTCAAAATTAAGAGAATGGGTTACAACTATTAGAAAAGAAGAAATAATTACACGAGAAGATGTTTTAAGTTCAATAGCTGAATTAGATATCCAAGTGGGAGAACACTTTATAGAACCACCAGTTAATTTTTTTAACAGTAGAAATCAAACTATTAATTCAATTAAAAAGGCTTTGCAAGAAGAAAATACTAAAATTGTTTTTCTAACTGGTCAGGCTGGAATTGGAAAAACCACTATAATTAGTAAGCTAAAGTATGATAATTACATTTCATTCAGGTATTACGCATATAAGCCTATTACTCCACATCAACCATTTATTCCCTCTGATTATGATAAACTTGTTGACGAAAGAACATTATGGAATGATTTGCTTATTCAAATAAGAGAAAAATATCGGGTAAAAAATTTAATTGCAGAATACAATGTTCCGGTAATAAATAATCTATTAACTACAATTCAATTACGAGAACAAGTATTAAGACTTTCAAGCATTCTTTCAACTATTGAAAATAGGAATGTTATTATAGTAATTGACGGAATAGATCATGCAGCTAGAGCTGGAATTGAGAAGGGGTTTGTTAATAAACTAATCCCACCTGATTGTGTTCCTACTGGTGTCAAGTTTATAGTTTCTGGACAACCTTCTGAAAATTATAGCGAATATCCTAATTGGTTGAAAAACAATCATTCAATGGTACAGAGAATTGATATTAAGAATTTAGATATTTCTGATATTTCCATTTTAACAAATTCGTTAAGTGAAAAATATAATCTTGATATTTTAAATCGAATAATTCATCAGTATACGGAGGGTAATACCCTCTCAGTAATATTTGCTGTTGAAGAGGCAAAATTAGTTTCTGATATTATTGAATTTGAAAAAAGATTGAAAGAAAGAGAATTAAGTATAGGTCTGGATAATTATTATCATAATATTTGGACTTACGCTCTTCATGAGTATAAAGCTAATGAAAATATTTCAAACATTCTTTCAATTATTTTTTCTCAAACCGAAGATAAAATATCTTCTGAATTGTTAAATAATATTTTTAATGAATATGAAAAAGAAATATGGAATAGTATCTTTTACAAGTTGAAACCAATTATTAATTATGATAATGGCTATTATTTAAGATTCAATGATATTAGAATATTTTTGAGTAATAATTTTATTAAAAATACTCCTGAATATTATGAAATTTTAGGTAAACTTGTTGATTACTATATTGAAACAAAGGATATTTATTTAACAAAACAAAAGTATCTTCTTGATTTTATGAAAATATTAAATAGAGAAAGTGAGTTCCCAGCTCTTTTAACTACGGAATTTGTTATTAATTCCTATAATATAAACTTACCTATTTCACATTTATTAAACTTGTTAAATGAAGCTATAAAAATCGCAATTAATAATCAAGATTTTGAAAAAATAATTGATTTGCAGGTTTTTAGTACGAGCCTTGATTTGCTAAATAGACATAATGAATTTTATGAAGAAGAGAAGGATAAAAATAAATATAAATTAAATAGTAATTACAGTCATATTCTGAAAAGTGAACTTCTTGAAATTAGTCTAGATATTGAAAGTATTAATACAGTCGTTCAAGATATTAATGATTTAATTACTGCTGAAAAATATAATAGGGCTAAATTATTATTCAATAAATGGTTTTCAAAGGACTTTTTAATGCAAGTTTTATATTTGACTGAAAAAGCTATTCAAAGTGATGAACATAAAGCTAGTTATGAAATAGCTCCTATTTTAGATAAATTTGGTAAGATTCTTTTTCAATTAAACATAAATTATAAAATTGATATTCATGAAGATTATAAAATGTCACTTATATATATGTATACATCATATTTAAAAGAATGTGATGTACTGATAAATGATGTTACATCTTTTAAAGCGAAATTAGACAATATTCCTTTTGCAGATATTAAGGCATACTTAAAATTAATTAGAGTAGCTTTTAAAGATGAAAAAGTTGAAGTATGTAAAACTATTTTGGATAGACTCGCAAATAAAAAGTTTTCAATAACATCTAGTACTTTAATTTTTTTATCAATTATTTTAGATTATCAAAGAGAATATTATTTTGAAACCATTTCGGAAGATTTCAATGATTTTGGAGATTACTCATACCCACATGAAATGGAAATTAGTTTTATATCGGGATACTGTGATAAAGATTTAACTAACAAGAAGTATCATCATAATGATAGTGAGCTAATTTTAATAAATGGCTTTAAAAAACTCGGCTTAAGCTTTAAAACAGATTTCAAAGATTTAACAATACTTGATATAAATGAAGCACTTAGTATATGTATTTTAAATATAGCTTCGAACGCAATATTTAAGGGAGATAAATTATATTTAAGATTAATCGTTTCTTTTTTTGAAAAGTTCCCTGCTCAAGTTCAAAGTTTTATTATTAATGAGTTTTCTGAGAGTTTAAATCAAGAAAATTATTTTCCGCGAAATTTTGAAATAATTAGTCAGTTTTTAATTAAAATTGGTGAAGTTTCTAATCTAAAGTTAATGTATAAAAAACTATTTTCTCAAGACAGCTTTCTTTTCGAATATGACTTACGAGATAGAAATATAATCATTAATCGTTTTTTTGATTCATCTCAAATTATTTTTACGAAAAATGAGATTCAGTTTGGAAAAGGATTTCTAAAAGAATTTCCAATAGGATATACGAATCATAAAGAATACTCGTTAAATTCATTAGGAGAAATATATTCAATTCTTTGCAATTTTAATAAAACAAATTGGAAAAAATATAGTAGCAGACTATTTTCATTAAATTCAAATGTAAGTGAAATTTCTGATAATAGATTGAGTTCATTAATTAATAGAAGGATATTTAAATCCGTTATTAAAGATAACTTTTCCCAACTGTTTTATTTTGTTCAAATTGATAAATTTTTCTTTCTAAAACATAGATATGAATTATTGGATAGTATCAATGAATTAATAGAAGAAAATTTTTTTAGTAGAGATGAAATTAATTCATTGTGGAGTTTTTTCATTGGTAATACTGTTCCAATTATTTCTCATGACACTGAAAGATTATTCAAATTTAAAAAAAATATCGAAAAAAGGGGATATGGAGATATTGTTAAAGATTATAAGATTATTGAAAAGGAGAGCAATAATACCTATAGCGAAGATATTATTAATTTTACTGAATTAACCCTCGATGATTTGTTTTTTCAATTTGAGCATTCCAAAGACTATAGTGATTATAAATATGGACAAGAGCTTTTAAGGCGCTTAGAAGAGAAAATTTCATTTCAATCTGAATATGAAAGCGTACTTAAAATTTTGTTGACAAAGGATATTCGATATAGCTTTACACACTCCGGATACGCGGAAATAGCAGAGACATTATTCTCCAAACTAACAAGTATTGAAAATAAATGGGTATTAATTAGTAAAATATTCGAAAAAAATGAAGAATATATTTACGAATTAAATAATAAAATTGAATTCGTTAGTAGGTGCTTTCTTAATGAAAGTTGTGAAGAAATCGTTGAAAAACATTATATGAAAATTTCGAAGTTACACGAATCAATTATTGAATCTAGAATTCTAAAACCAATAAATTATAAATTAGACTTTACTAAAAAAAACAATTTTAATAGTTGTTTTGAAGTTTATTTAAGTAAGATTTTATTAATGAATTTACAAAGTGATTCTTCAAATCGAGTTGAATACACATTAAAAGGATTATATGAATTATTTAAAAAATATAAGAATATCTTTCCTGAGATATTAGAATATTATGGGGGAACTAATCTTTTCAACAAACAAATACTTTATTTTCTTTTTATGAAAATTGCAAGAATTTATGGGAATGACATAAAAAACCAAATAGATAAAATTGAAGAATTATTTAACAAAACGAATTCAATTTATGAGAAATTAGGACTTCTGTTAGTTTTAATTAATTATCAATTATCAACTAATACAGAAAGGTTTAATATTGAATGGAGTGAACCTATTACAGAATTAAAGGACCCAGTTCAAAATAATAGAGAAATTGCAATATTTAATAGTAACGAAAACGATAGATTAGTGGTAGGAGAGATAATTATTTCTAAACGATTAAGGTTTTTAGAGCTTATGATTAAAGACTCCGATTCTATTGATGAGTTTAAGCAATATACCATTTCAAACGTTCAAAACTTTATTGAGGAATTAGATTTTTATTCAGATGATATAAACTATGGAATGAAAAGAGTCTTTTCAAATTATGAAATTTCATTTGATAAAGTGCTTTATCAATTTATTTATAATTCAGTTCCTAAACCAAAATTGCTTGATTTAGTTCAAGGAATTTTTTATACAACAAACGAAAGTGTTCTTTTTTATAATTATGAAACTATTGAAGAAACTATTTTTTCTGAGAAAATATTTAATTATTCTGAACAAGACTGGAAAGAGTTATTACATCATAATTTGAAAGATGACGAAGTAATATTAGCTGCCTCAATCGTTGGACTTTTAGAAAATAAATATCAAGAAATATTTTATAACTCTTATATTGATTCGGGACCTAGAATAGATGACGATTGTGTAGTATTTAATCCTCCTGAGATATTCTTATCGAATTTCATTGATTCATATGTAGACATGAATTTTGGCAATTATCTTTTTGGAAAGAATGTGGGAATATCTTTGTTTCAAAATGATTCAATCTATTTATTTCCAACTACATTACTTACAAAAGGGCTTAAATTCAACTCTGAATATATTAATGATAATATTGTATTAAAAAATTCAGAGGGAGATATCATCAGGTTAGAAATTTTAATTGGAACAGATAATATTTCTCCATTTAGTCAAAATACTATCCCACATTTGCAAAGATGGGTTTGTAAAAAAGATTTAGCAGAAAAACTTACAACACAATTTGATTTAAAGTTTGAATTCGAAACTAATTTAAATCCCAAATAAAAGCATCTAACAAAAGAGCAGACGAAATAGAAAACCACTACTACGTCTGCTCTCAATCCGTTATATGAAATCATGTTGAAAGGAAAAAATAATGAGCGATCAATTAAATCGAAATAATTATGACGAATTAGAATTTATTAGAAATATTATAGACACAATTCGTGAACCTCTAATTATTCTCAATTCTAATCTCACGGTAATATATGTCAATAAATCATTTTATAAAATATTTAAGGTTTCTAAAAAAAATACAATAAATGAATTGTTATATAATTTAGGAAATCAACAATGGGATATTCCTGAATTACGACAGTTACTAGAAGAAATATTGCAGAAAAATAATATTTTTGAAGATTATTTGGTTGAACATACATTTGAAAATATTGGTAAAAAGATAATGAAACTTAACGGTCGCAAAATACAAAACACAAAGGATAACTCTGAATTAATTTTACTCGCCATTGAGGATGTTACTCTTCAAAAAGAATATGAAAAAAAACTCATACAATTAAAGGATGAAAAAAATTACTTCATTGGAATGGCTGCTCATGATATCAGAAGTCCGTTAACTGTTATCAAAGGAATGGCCGAATTAATCACAAGTTTATATAGTTCTTATTTGCCTCAAAAAGCTATCGATTATTTAGATACTATTTCAAACAAAAGTGACTATATTGTAAATCTTGTAAATAATTATTTAGATTATTCGAAAATTGAATCAGGCAAATTATCACTGGATTTAAAATTAAACAATTATTCTGATATATTGAAAGAAATCATAGATTTTCAAAGACTATTATCAAAACGAAAAATTAAAATAATGTTAAATTTTCACTCTAAAATACCAATGTTTTTATTTGATGCTGATAAAATAATTCAAGTATTAAATAATATATTATCTAATTCATTCAAATATTCTGAGGATAATACTTCGATTACTGTCAATGTATTTGTAAAAGAGAATTATTTAATAACTGAAATAAAGGATGAAGGGATCGGAATTCCTGAAGACAAATTATCAATGATTTTTCAACCGTATTATAATCTCTCAAATAAAACAATTGATATGAGTAAAAGCACAGGATTAGGATTAGCAATTGTGAAGAAAATAATAAATGCACATAATGGTATAGTTGAAGTTAAAAGTGAAATTAAAGAAGGAACGACATTTATATTTAAATTGCCGTTAAGAACAAAATGACTCCAGATATCATAGCATCACGGTTCGGCTTCGCCGACCCTTCGGGCAAGATTTTGCTTCGCAAAATCCTTCAGTGATACATTACCGTTATGCAACATTGCATTTAATAGAGATGAGATATTAGTATGACTGATAAAAAAGAAATAAATAAAGCTGGAGGTTATATTTATACAGTTGCTGTTGAATTAAAAAATTATTATGATAATATTTAAAATTTTATAGATAAATCTTACTTAGATGAAGTAAAAGAAAATAATAAAGATCAAGAAAAAATTAATTTGACAATCTAGGTTTTATAAAAAGCTGTTTATGGCATAATATAATTCCAAGATATTGCCACTAAAAATCCAAAAAAAATGCCATTGAAAAACACTCCACAATAAAATATCCTTTAAATAAGGGCTAACTTGTTTAAAGGAGGAAAGGAATGCTTTCAATGACACAAATAAATGGTATCAAATATTTAAAACAAATTCAAGGATTATCTTACAGAAAAGTAGAGGAGATAACTGGTCATTCATACAAAACAATTAAAAAATACGAGGAAACAGATGACTTTAATTTAAATATTGCTTCTAAAGCTCAAAGAAAGAAAAAGATCGATCAATACAAGGATTTGGTAGATAAATGGCTTGATAGCGATATTGGAAAACCACATAAACAACGGCATACTGCAAAAAGAATCTATGCGAGACTTCAGGAAAAATTTAAAGATGAACTAAATATAGCGTACAGAACTCTTGCAAAATATGTGGCAGCAAAAAAACAAGAGTTAGATTTAGATTCGAACCAGTATCTAAAGCTTAATCATCTTCCCGGAGCAGCGCAGGTAGATTTCGGCAAGGCTTCGTTTGTCGAAAATGGCAAGGAGACTAAGGGCAGCATGTTGGTTTTGACTCTTCCGTACAGCAATGCGGGGTACATGCAGATGTTTAGAGGCGAAACCACGGAATGTCTGCTTCAGGGGCTCAAGAACATATTTGAGCATCTAGGTGCTGTACCTAGAGAAATATGGTTTGATAATCTTTCAGCAGCAGTTTTGTTGAAACACAAAAGGGATAGAATACTAAATGACTCATTTCAAAGGTTTTGCGCACACTTTAACTTTAAGCCCGTATTTTGCAATCCTGCAAGTGGGAATGAGAAGGGAAATGTTGAAAACAAAGTTGGGTATTTTAGGAGAAATTTCCTGGTCCCAATTCCTGAGATAAATAGTATAGATGAGTTTAACAGAGAGTTACTCGCCAAGTGCAATGAGGATAATAATAGAAAACATTATCTAAAAGGAAAAAGTTTTGCAGAATTAGCTGCAGTAGACAGGGAGTATATGCTTCCAATAAATACAAAAGACTTTGACATCTTTAAGCTGATGTATAGAAAAATCAATAAATATGGGATGATTGAGGTGGATACAAACAAGTATTCCATTAGTCCCTCGCTAAAGAATCAAGAGGTTTTAGCGAAAGTAAGCGCTCACAAGATAGAGATTTTAGATAAAGACCATAAGCTGTTGATATCTCACAATAGACATTTTGGACGAAATAATTATGTGAGTACCTCTTGGATGGAACACCTTCCTCTCATCATAAAAAAAGTAAGAGCGCTGGAGGCTACAGATTTCTTTCAATCTCTTCCTGAAATTTGGCGCAAATATCTAAAAAGTCTCTCTGATACACATAAAAGAAAGGCTCTAAAGGTTCTTGAAAAAATACTTATCAACTCCTCGATGGAAGTTGCAATACATGTTTTGCAACAGGTATTAGATGAAAATAAGAATGATCCTGAGATTATACTCCTCTATTATCACAGCTATATGGAGAGAAACTCAAAGATTGAAGATATCGAACTCGAAGAGCATGTGCCCAGAATAAATGAGTTTAACATAAACTTTGAGGTATATGATGCGCTTATTAAAAGGAAGGGAGAGGAGGGATGAGAGATCTTTTAGTTAAGTACTGTAAGAAGCTGAGGCTTGGCCATGAATTTTTAGATGATTTTGAAGATATCCCGTTCACCTCAAAGGAAGAATACCTAACTAAGGTTCTTGAGAAAGCTCTCGAGTACCAGCAGATAAACAGGAAAAACAGGCTTTTGAAGCAGGCTAAGTTTGATGTCTATAAAAATTTTTCCGATTATGATTTTAGGGAAATAGAGCTTCCAGAGACGATAAGTATCGAGGAACTACGGCTGGGAACTTTCATTGAAAGAAACGAGAATTTAATATT
The DNA here is from genome assembly GCA_963675185.2 of uncultured Ilyobacter sp. GTDB lineage: Bacteria > Fusobacteriota > Fusobacteriia > Fusobacteriales > Fusobacteriaceae > Ilyobacter_A. The sequence goes on along the minus strand of CAXXOH010000002.1, from coordinate 283,197 downwards.
TTACGGCCCTGTTGGAACTGGCAAAACACATCTGGCAACAGCAATAGGTGTAGAGGCTTGCAACGCAGGAAAAAAAGTAAGATTTTTTAAAGTAGCTAATTTAGTTAACGAGCTAATAGATGCGTATGAAAAAAGTGAGCTCAGAAGATACATGAGCTCACTCTCAAAATATGACTTATTGATCTGTGATGAATGGGGCTACATTCCGCTGGCTATGAAAGGGGCAGAGCTGCTTTTTCAAGTAATTGCGGATTGTTATGAAAGGAGAAGTATCATAATAACTACCAATCTGGAGTTCAGCAAATGGAACTCAATATTTCTGGACAAGAAACTGACAAGCGCCATAATAGACCGGGTAATTCATCACAGTCATCTGGTCTGCTTTACAGGAGAAAGTTACAGGCTGAAAAATTCAACCATAAATGGTATTTAAAATGTAGTGTTTTTCAATGGAAAATTATTGGCAACTTTTTGGAAAAATTAGTTGCAAAACACAAAAAGCTCGCTTAATATTTAATGGCGAGTTTTTTTAATTATAAGATACTTATTCCAACTATATATATAGTTGAGAAATTAAATAACCGGCATAAAAATAACTGGAGCTACTTTAAGGGGATTAAAAATGTAGTAGACTACTAATAGACATACCGACCGACGGTCGGTTTTTAGAGAGAAAGGTGTGAAAATGATGGCGATAGCAGTAAAAAAAACAGAAGAAAGAAAAAAAAAATAATAGGAGTAGCTAAAAAATTGTTTTCAATCAATGGATTTGATGAAACTTCAGTAAACGATATAGTAAAAGAGGTGGGAATAGCAAAAGGAACATTTTACCATTATTTTAAATCAAAGGACGAGCTGCTAGACCAAATGATAGACATAATGATGGAAGGATACCAAGGGATAGTGAATGAAATAATGGAAAAAGACATAAATGGACTTGAGAAATTAAAGCTGTTATTTGAAAAAATATACGAGAGTAAATTGAAAGAAAAAGAGTATTTAAACAGCCTTATGAATTTTTTATTGAAAAAAGAGAATGAAAAAATATATCAAAAATTAACGAGAAAAAGATTTGAATTTATGGATGAAACATTTTCAAAAATAATCTATCAAGTGAAAAAAGAGGGGAATTTTAAAATAGAAAATGTAGAGGAGCTAAGCTCGCATTTAGTTGTTATGCTGTCATATACAGGTGATATAGAAAAGTTGTTAAACGATAGAGGGTATCGGGAGAAAATGTTGGAAGCGAAAAAGGATATACTGATAAAAGTGTTGGGCTTGGAACATGATTATTTCAATTTTGATAAATTTAAATGGTGAAAACGGAAGGGTTGTGGTTTGGAATGTTGCTGAAAATGGCTTTTAAAAATATGTTTCGTCATAAAAAAAGGACATTTTTGACAATGTCGGTTTTGGTATTCGGTATATACTTAGCAATTTTTTATGACGGGATATTAAAAGGGTTCATAGAAGATGCAGTGAAAACATATATTACAACAGATATTGGAAAGTATAAAATTTATGGCGAAAACTATTTTGAAGAAAGAGAGGATAATGAGCAGATAGAATTTTTACTGGAAGAGGATAGAATAAAAGAGATGTTGGCGGATGAGCCGTTTTCAATAAGACTTTCTTTTAATGGAACGGTTGGAAACGGTGAGAATGAAATCCCGGTTAAATTTTTGGGTGTATACAAAGAGCAGGAGAACAGTATATTTCAGCGTGATGAGAGCATACTATCGGGTGTGTTTTTAGCAAATGAAGACAGTGTTGTAGTTGGCAGCGGAGTGGCCGAGACTCTCGGGGTAGAGCTAGGGGATGAAATAACAATAGTTGGCAGAACAGTAAACAAAAGCATCAACGCCTACGATATGAAAATAGATGGAATAATCAGGACAAAGAATAATTTAATAGATGAGGGTACAGTTTTTGTTGACATTAACTTTGCGAAAAAGTTCTTGAAAACCGAACAGATAAATGATGTAGTTGTGATGAGTGAATTGAATGAAAATAAAGTGAAAATCATGAAAAACAGTGCAGATGTGGTTAGCTATGAAGAGGAGCTAGAAGATATAATAGAGCTTATGAAATTTAAAGGAAAGGCGAGTAACGCTATTAGTTATTTGATACTTTTAATGGCGGCAGTCGGCATTGCAAATACAATGTTAATGGCGATGTTTGAGAGAGAAAAGGAGATTGGGGTTTTAATGGCAATGGGAATGAAAAATTCCAGAATTGTGCTGCTTTTTATTTTGGAAGGTTTTTTTATTGGTGTAATTGGCAGCGGGATAGGACTGATATTGGGATTGATCACAAATGTAATAGTTTCAATGTATGGAATTCCTCTCCCTGTAGAGATGTACAAAGAGATGGGATTGGACATGTTAATTCCTGAAAAAATGTTCGCAGTTGTAGATTTAAATATGTGCTTTAACTATTTTTTAATCGGCGTAGTTGTCGCAACTATAGCCTCTTTTTATGCAGCGTTTAAAGCCACAAAATATAATCCTATAGAAATTATGAGAAATTGAGGTGATTTTGAGATGTTAAAAATTGCGTTTAGGAACATTTTCCGAAATTCAAGAAGGACGTTACTGACAATGTTAACCATTGTAATTGGAATAGGTGGATTAATTTTTGGCTACGGGTACATAGAGGGGATGGAAACTTTGATTAAAGAAGAGACCACAAGATTGACAGGGGATATAAAGATAGTGTCATCAGATTTCAAAATAAAATCTAAGACCTTCGACACCTCTTCAAATGTGGACATAGAAGAGGTAAAAGAAAGATTAATGAATATAGAGGGGGTAGAAAACTATAAAGCTAAAATCAGTTTTGCTGGATATGTGTTCTACGAGGATAAAGATGAAGCAGCCATAGGATTCGGTGTAGAAGAGAATGACTATGTAAGCGAAAGGATATATGAAGGGGAAGCTCTGAATTACTCAAAAGAAGACGAAATATTAGTGGGGAGGAAATTACGGGATAGACTGAAATTGAACCTAGGAGATGAGATAACAATATTAACGGCAACTCAGTATGGGTCGACATACGGATTAAATTATAGAGTGATCGGGTTTTACGACATAGGGCCATCGTTAAATAAGGGGTTCTATATAACTCTGGAAAATGCCATGTACCTACTCGATATGGAAGGATCGGCAACGGAGGTTATGGTGAATGTAGCAGATCAAAACCAAATAGATGAAGTAAAGGAGAAAATTGTTGAGAATTTTTCTGAAGATGATTATCTAGTACAGAAATGGACAGAAATAGGTTTTGCAAGCGCAATAGAAATTTGGAATGTAGCAAAAATTATTATAGCAATTATACTCGGGCTTTTAGCGGGAATAGGAATTTTTAATACGATGATGATGGCAGTTTTTGAAAGAAGAAAAGAGATAGGCGTAATGAAAGCGCTTGGAATGGAAGAAAGAAAAATATTCTGGATGTTGATCACAGAAGGGCTTTTAATAGGCTTTATAGGGTCGATAGGTGGCTTGTTTTTAGGTGGGACAGTGACATACTGGATATCAAAAAAAGGGATATTCATAGGCCAGGCAATAGAAAAAATATCTACAGGAATAAACTTCGGCCAAAGAATATACACGAAATTAACCCCGGGTATGCTGATTTTAGGATTGATTGTTGGGACGGGACTAGGAATAGTTGCAACAATTATTCCCACGGTAAAAGAGATAAAAAAAGAGGCGGTTGAAAACCTGAGAGATTAAGGAAGTGAAGTAGATGAAAAAAATATTAACAGCTGTATTAGTGCTGATATTATCTTTTACTGTATTGGGAGAAACAGCCCAGGAAATCTTAGAAAAAGTTGATAAAAATATGTCGCCTGATTCTTTAATTTCAAAATCGGAAATGATTATACACAAAAAGGAGAAAGAGTATAAAAAGACAATGATTTCTTATATACAGGGTAGTGAATCTCTTATAGAGTTTTTAAGTCCGGCAAGAGATAAAGGAACGAAATATTTAAAAAAAGATGATAATTTGTGGTTATACCTTCCAAAAGCAAATAGGACACAAAAATTGTCAGGGCATATGCTGAGAAAAAGTATCATGGGTAGTGATTTTTCGTATGAGGATCAGACGGATAAAAGTAAGTATACAGAAAAATATAATTCCAAGATAAAAGAAGAAAAAAATACAGAATATGTAATTGAGCTGAACTCGAAACCAAACATGGAGGTGACGTATGATAAACAGATAATGTGGGTAGAGAAAGACACGTACATGATAAAAAAAGCAGAAATGTATGCTGACTCAGGAAAATTACTAAAGTTAATGACAATAGACGAGTATCAAAAGATAGGGGATAGATATTATGCCACAAGGTTGAAAATGGACGATAAATTAAAAAAAGATTCATACACAGAGGTAATAGTAGCGGAGATAAAGCTTGATGAAAATATTGACAGCGCTATTTTTTCTCTTCAAAATTTGGAGAGAAGGTAGAAGATTCAATGAATTTTGTTTAGTCTAGAGCAACTTATACTTTAAATAGAAGAGTCACCTGCATAACCTAGTCTGCGGGTGACTCTTCTATTTTTTTAATACATAGTGCATTAAGATGTTGTCAGTTTTAGCCAGGTTCCTACAGGTTTCTCTGGCTATGTTCAAGATTATCAGGGCGAAGAGTTCTATGTCGTCTTTGTATAGAGAATGGAGGGCGGCTTTTGACAGCACAATTAGCTCGGTTTTTTCGATGCAGATGGCACTTGCAGTGTGCGGTATTATCCCGATGAGAGAGCTCTCCCCAAAACACTCTCCTGGGTGGAACTCGAACAGCTGAAGAGGGGTATAGTCCTCTTCTATGAAAAGCCTCACCCTGCCGGATTCAACTATGTAGATGTGCGTAGGAGATTCCCCCTGTCTAAATACAATCTCATCTTTTTTGTAGCTTACTTTTTCCAAAATTCTGAAGATCTTATAAAGCTGTTTTTCTGAAAATCCCCCAAAGATTGCTATTTTATCCAGAATGGGAAGTATATTTTCTATATCTAAAAGTGGAAGATACTCTTTGCTCATAAAACACCTCCATATTTTAATAATATGTCGACATTAACCGGTTTGATGTAGGGCGAACAATACTAAAAAACCATAATATTATCTTACTGTATTTTTGTAAAAAACCTCTAAAGCATACGAAAATATGGCAGTTTTTTATACTTTTTATTTTTATTACAAAAATCATCAAACATTTGTCTAGTGATTTAATTTTTTCTTTAGAACTTAATTTAATTTTATCATACCTGCTGATTACGTTTGTCATACTACTAACAATTATACCCTTGAAAATTTATATATGAAATAAAAAAAGCAGCCGTAACTGCTTTAGTAACTTTTTTATATATCACTATTTATAATTTAATATCTTTAAATACATTTTCCATAGCTTTTTGAGTTAATGTTTTCCCATAATTTTCATCACAACTTTCTAGTTCATGCTTTTTTTCTTTATCTCTTTCTTCTTTAGATTTATAAATTTTTTCAGAATAATGAAGAGAAAAAGGTAAGCCATGTATTTCTATTTTTTCTCCAATAGCTTCAATATGCAAAATTCCATTATCATCAGTCCAAATATTTCCCATCTGAGGATGCGAAGAATCATAAACCTTTAATTCGCTTCCATAATAAATTATTGCTTTTACTGACATAATTAAGCCCCCTTAAAATATTTTATTTAAAACTAAAAACCAAATAAGTACTAAAATTCCATTGATAAAGTTTATATGTCATTTTCTCTTTACAAATTGGCCAAGTACAATTATTAAGATGGTTATCAGCCACTATAAGGTCATAATTCAGAACTTCACATCTTCAAGCCAAAAGTTTGTTTAACGTCTTTTAAAGTACCTCCAAAAGCTAATAAACGCTTTCTAGATAAAGCCTCAGATAAAACTTTTACTCCTTCATCTATAAAATCCATTTTATTTTTATCTTTAAAAACAACATCATTACCTTTTATAGAATATTTAGCAGTTTCAAAAACGGCACTAGAATATGATTTTTTTTAATACCATCAGTTGTAACAATTTTTTATTCTGGTTATCGTTAACAACTTTAATGTCAATATTAGGCTTATAATTTAATCCTAAACTTTGTTGCCACATTTCCCGCCATTCAGTTTTAGTTATATAATTTTTAGAAAAATAACTTCCTTTAACAACAAGCAAAATATGAAAATGTGGATGATAAGTATTAAAATATTTAGAATAAGGGCCTAAATTTCTTGTAAGAGTTAAGGATAAAAATCTAGCACCAACTGGGGCTTTAATTGATTTTTTCCCCATATTACTGGGATTAAATAAAGTCGTAGTGTTTTCTTATGTTTTTGGTTATTTTCCAAGTACACGCCATGCCGGCAGGGAATAAGACATAGTCGCCCGGGGATATTTCTACGGGTTCTCCACTCTCCGGAGTGACTATGACATGCCCCTCTAAAATATAGCATACTTCGGTCTCGCCGTAAAACCATGGGAACTCGGAAACCTCCTTTTCCCAAATGGGCCACTTTTTTATCTCTTCCAGCTTTTCTTCGGGAATATTCTTTTCGATTTTAATCTTCATAGATAACCTCCTCATGAAATGCTTTAAAACAAATATATTATAATTTTTTCAGAGCTACAAATTTATTCTAAAGGGCTATATTTTAATTTTCTGATTCCTCTTCGAAGCTTAAAACGTTTCCACTGTTTGTAGTCAAGGTGAGAACACTTTCACTTAATGCTACCTGCACTATATCTGCCAAGTTTTCCAAATAATCCCTTTCCTGCTGCATAAGATTTTCGGGCCCGGCCATCATAGTGCTCCCTATGGCTTTTCCCACACTTATTTTGTTACCTGAAAGCCTGTAAGAGGAAAAATATAAATTAACCCCTGCAGTTCCGGTTAGCCTCCCCTCCGAAAAATGGAGAGTTATTTTGCTGTCATCTATAGTTTCCTGAAGAACATAGGTTTTCCCCTCAATCTCTTCTGCTATATTTACTGGTTTTTTAAGAAGTTGGGTACAGCCAATCATAAAGACCAGGCCAAATAGTAATAAAAGTATTTTTTTCATGTGATACCTCCTCGGTTTAAAAGTAAAAATATAATCTTACCATTAGATGTTTTTTCTTTCTAAAAAGTTAACAGTATAATATTTTTTCATATTAGAAGTTTTTTACACGCAGGGCAGAACTCAGCTGCTTTTACATCGGTGTCATACAGAGAATTTGAGAAATGCATTACACACTTTGGATTACTGCAGTGTACAAGAGACCAGGTATACCCGAGCTCGTGTACAAGCTCCTTTAGAACCCTTTCATAAAAAATGTCTACATCTTCAGGCAAACCGTAGAAGGATTGGCGCAGATGCGCAATAGCAACAAAGGCTTCCCAACCGCCAACTATGGCTTGTCCAAATATAAAATTCAAACCATAGGCATAGCAGTCCACACCAGTTATCCCAATAATTTTTTCTGCATCTGGATAATCTAGAGCAGCAAGTGCATTTAAAAATACACTCCCTAAATATTGGTTTCGATATGAATCATAGGATGCATTTGGAACCGGGATAATCCCGCCTATTATGACATTTCTGTTAATCAATTTCGGCAACTGATTTTTTATATGGTTTAGCAGTTCCTCCTCAATTGGTCCAATGGGTATGAGCATCACTTTTTTATGCATTTTTTCACCCCCCTATTTTTTATACTATTCTAATTGACTTTTTATTTGATAAATCAAGTTAAATTCCTCTAATTGTTGTTTATACTTTTTAAACCTGAGAAACAGGGCTGCAATATTTAAAAAAAATTTACATATATCAAACAAGATTAAAAAATTCTTGACAACTGTTTTGTGGTGGTGATATACTTTCAAATATAAAAACTGAATATTCTATGTTCGCTAGGGGAGCCTTTTGGCTGAGAGGTAGTTTACCGACCCTTTGGACCTGATCTGGGTAATACCAGCGGAGGGAAGCGTGTCGCGTCTTTAATTATTAATCAAATTTTCGATTTTATTAACTTTGTAGATAAGGCCGTATAACCTCGTGTTATACGGCTATTTTTGTTTTTAGCAGAAATAATCATAAAAACAAAATAGCTGCGACTAGTAGGATAAATGCGGCTAATATAAAAGGGTATAGAGAATGGTAATAAAAAGTTTTAAATATAAGGGTTTTAAACTTCAAGTAAGCACCCTCCTTTTTGGAATTTTTTAAGAATATTCTATATCTTTTTAGTTCAAGTGTTGTGTAAATTCGGTAAAAACACTGTAGATTAAATAGGGTAAAACAAACATTTATATAAATTTTTAAAATATTGCGGAGGTGAAGATGTGGAAATAAAGGTAAATGGGAATATGGAGACTCTAGAAGACAGCATGAACCTTTTTGATTTCGTGTCAAGCAAAGGGATAGAGCACAGCGGAGTGGTACTTCTCGTGAATGACGAGATAGTGAAAAAAGAATTTTGGCCGGAGAGATTCATAAATGAGAACGACAGCTTAGAAGTTTTACGTTTCGTATCAGGCGGATAAACTAAAAGGGGGATAACTATGGATAAATTGATATTGGGTGGAAAAGAATTTAAGAATAGACTTTTGACAGGGACAGGCAAATTCGCATCGAAAAATATAATACCGAATATGCTAGCAGCAAGCGAGTCTAAGATGATTACCATGGCGCTTAGAAGGGTTGATTTTTCATCCCCTCAAGAAAATATACTGAATTACATACCAAAAGATGTAAACCTGCTTCCGAATACTTCTGGTGCAAGAAATGCCGAAGAAGCTATCAAAATAGCCAGGATAGCAAGGGAAGCCGGGTGCGGCGATTTTATAAAAATAGAGATAATAAACGATATGAAATACCTTATGCCGGATAACGAGGAGACCATCAAGGCTACCAAAGTGCTGGCTGCAGAAGGGTTCCACGTGTTACCCTACATGATGCCAGACCTTATTGCCGCCAAGAAAATGGAGGAGGCAGGAGCTGCTGCAGTAATGCCGCTTGGGTCACCTATAGGCTCTAATAAAGGGCTTCAGACAAAACATATAATAAAAATGCTTATAGAAAATGTGAACGTACCTATAATAGTTGACGCAGGCATAGGCAAACCTTCCCAAGCATGCGAGGCAATGGAAATGGGAGCTGCTGCAGTGCTTGTGAATACTGCAATTGCTGATGCGCAGGACCCGGTAGTAATGGGAAGGGCGTTTAAATTGGCAGTTGAGGCAGGAAGGGCGGCATATTTATCGAAAATGGCAGATGAAAAAGAGTATGCAAGCGCTTCTTCGCCGCTTACAGGTTTTTTACATGATTAATTTGAGAAGGGTGAGTTTATGTCATATTATGAAATAATAAAAAAATTTGACGGGTTTGACTTTGATGAATACTTTAGCAATGTGACAGATGAAGATGTCTTAAAAAGCATAGAAAAAGAGAAGTTGAACCATCTGGATTTTTTGAATCTTTTATCGGGTAGAGCCAAAAATCACTTGGAAGCCATGGCGAGAAAGGCACACATGCTGACTAGGCAAAATTTTGGCAGGACCATATCGCTGTATATACCAATATACGTATCAAACTACTGTACTAACAAATGCGTCTACTGCGGATTTAACCAAGAAAATAATATAAAAAGAAAGCATCTGAACCTGGAAGAGATAGAAAAAGAAGCAGTCGAGATAGCGAAGACCGGCATAAAGCATATACTACTTTTGACAGGTGAGGCCAAAGAACTCATCACCATGGAATACCTGATGGACGCAGTAAAAATATTGAAAAAATATTTTGCTTCTGTATCCATTGAGATATTTCCTTTGGAGACTGAAGAATACCAGGCTTTAAAAGAACTTGGAGTTGACGGACTTACTATATATCAGGAGACCTATAATGAGGTGATATATGACGAGGTACATCTGTCTGGGCAAAAAAAAGATTACCTTTATAGGCTGAACACGCCTGAAAGAGGTGCAAAAGCCGGACTTCGTACTGTGACTACAGGTACCTTGTTCGGCCTTGGAAAGCTTAAAGAGGAAGCTTTTTTAAACGGCATGCATGCAAAATACCTGATGGATAAATATCTTGGGACCGAGGTCGGCATTTCTCTTCCTAGGATAAACAATGCAGAAGGAGGCTTTCAGACTAAGTACCAGCTAGATGACAAGACTTTCGTACAGTTCATACTGGCATACAGGATATTTATGCCTAAAGTAGGCATAACCGTATCTACCAGGGAGAAAGCCGAGTTTAGGGACAACTTATTGAGGCTAGGAGTTACAAAGTTTTCCGCCGGGTCAAAGACTAGTGTCGGCGGATATCAAGAAGAGGATAAATCGACTGAACAGTTTGAGATATCCGACAGTCGTACTGTAGAGGAAATAGTTAGCATGATAAAATCTAAAAACTACCAAGTGATTTACAAGGATTGGGAGCTGATTGTATGAGAATAGGTATAGCTGGTGCAGGGGGGTTGGGGTCTAATGTGGCGGTAAACCTCGTTAGGTCTGGAATTAAAAAACTAAAGATAGTCGACTTCGATGTCATAGATGAGTCTAACCTAAACAGGCAGTTTTACTTCATGGACCAGGTAGGCATGGTTAAGGTGGAGGCTTTGCGTGAGAACTTATTAAGGATAGCACCCGATTTGGATATAGAAGTGGTAAACGAGAAACTTACCAGAGACAACATGAGGGATGCATTTAAAGAGTGTAAAATTTTGGTGGAGGCATTTGACAAGAAAAGTTACAAGGCGATGCTTATAGAGGAGTGCCTTTTTCACAAAAAACTTATCGTAGCCGGTTCTGGCATAGCCCATCACGACATGGGGAATATAGAGATAAAAAATATAGGGGAGAGGGTCTATATAGTTGGGGATTTCTCAAAAGATATAGACGAATACAAGACCTACTCTACAAAGGTGTCTACAGTGGCAGCAATAATGGCTAACATAGTCCTTGAAAAAGGGGGATTTTATGAAAACGGGGATGCATAGGATATTGGATGCAAATGTGAACAGGGCTGCCGAGGGTATAAGGGTTTTGGAAGATGTGCTCCGTTTCCACTTTGAAGATGAGGTGCTGACAAAAGAGTTTAGAAACATGCGCCATACTCTAAGGAAGTCTCTTCAAGAAATGGATGACAGCTTCATAAACTGTAGGGATTCCCAGCACGATATAGGCAGGGAGATAAGCAGGGCCAGCACCCTAGATAAGAAAACCAGCTTGAAGCAACTTGTGAACGCAAACTTCAAGAGGGTGACAGAGGCCCTTAGAGTCATAGAAGAGACCCTTAAGATAATAGGGCACTATGCTACCTCCAAGGACATGGAGGGGCTGAGGTATCAGGCGTACTACTTGGAAAAGGAGTACGGAAAGAAGTTTAAAAAAGAGATACCACTAGGCATCTACGGTATAACCGGGGAGAAGTTTGCAAACGGGAAGTCAAACTTGCAGTGCGTGAAAGAGATGATCGAAGCAGGGATAAAGATAATACAGTACAGGGAAAAAGATAAGCTTCACCGCGATAAAATAGAGGAAGCAAAAAAGATAGCAAAACTATGCCGTGAAAATGGAGTGCTACTTATAATGAACGACCATGTGGATTTGGCCGTTTTAGTGGATGCAGACGGAGTGCACGTTGGACAGGATGACATGAGCATAGCAGATGTGAGAGCTATAATAGGAGAAGGTAAGATAGTCGGGGTATCTACCCATAGCCCAGAACAGGCAAAAAAAGCCGAAGAACAAGGAGCGGACTACATAGGTGTAGGGCCGATATTTAAAACTACTACTAAAGATACGGCCCCGGTAGGGCTAGAGTATCTGGAATATGCAGTAGCAAACGTCGAGATTCCTTTTATAGCCATAGGTGGTATAAAAGAACACAACTTAGACGAGGTTCTAGAACGTGGCGCTAAAAGAATCTGTCTTGTAAGTGAGGTAGTAGGTGCCGAAAACATAAAAGAAATGGTTGCTAGAATAAATTCAAAACTTTAAAATTAGGAGGGAAATTAATGTTATATACAACTCAAATGGATGCTGCTAAAAAAGGGATTTTTACAAAGCAGATGGAAGATGTAATAAGGGATGAGCAGATAAGCAAAGAAGAACTTATGGGAAAAATTGCAACAGGGAAAATAGTAATACCTGCAAATAAAAACCATAAAAATCTTAGAGGAATAGCAGTAGGAGAAGGAACCAAGACAAAAGTTAACGTAAACCTGGGAGTATCAGAGGATAAATGCGATCCTAATGCGGAACTTGAGAAAGCTCAAACGGCAGTAAAATATAAAGCCGATGCAATAATGGACTTAAGTACTTTTGGGGATACAGCTAAACATAGGAGAAGGCTAGTTGAAGAGATTCCTGTAATGATTGGGACTGTTCCTATGTATGATGCCGTAGCTAAATATGGAAAAAATATTAAAGACATGACAGAAGAAGATCTTTTTAGAGTAGTTGAAGAACATGCAAAAGACGGGATAGACTTCTTGACTATACATGCAGGGTTTAATAGAGTAGCTGCAGAAAGAGTGGATAATAATCCTAGACTTACTCACATAGTAAGTAGAGGAGGGTCTATATTATATGAATGGATGAAATTGAACGACAAAGAGAATCCTTTCTATGAGCACTATGACAGATTATTGAATATATGTGAAAAATATGATGTTACTTTAAGCCTTGGTGATGGACTTAGACCTGGAAGTATAAAAGATTCAACAGATGCTCCTCAAATCCAAGAGCTTATTATTCTGGGAGAACTTACCAAACGGGCTTGGGAAAGAAATGTACAGGTCATGATAGAAGGCCCTGGACATGTGCCTTTGAATGAAATTGTAACAAATATGCAAATTCAGAAGAAACTCTGCCACGGGGCACCGTTCTACATTTTAGGACCTATTGTAACAGATGTGGCCCCTGGGTATGACCACATTACATCAGCTATTGGTGGGACGCTGGCAGCAGCAAATGGAGCAGATTTCCTATGTTATGTAACTCCTGCTGAACATCTTAGACTTCCTGATCTGGATGATATGAAAGAAGGGTTGATGGCTTCTAGAATAGCAGCACATGCAGCTGATATAGCAAAAGGTGTAAAAGGAGCTATAGAGTGGGATCACAAAATGAGTGAGGCGAGAGGAAATCTTGATTGGAAAACAATGTTTGACCTTGCGATTGATCCTGAAAAAGCCAGAGAATATAGAGCGTCATCGATGCCTATAGATGGAGAAGTGTGTACAATGTGCGGGGATCTATGTCCTATCAAAAGAACCAAAAAGGACGCATAATTTAAAATGTAAAGAGAGAATGCCCAGGTATTTTCTCTTTTATTATTTGAATTTTCAAAAGTGTTTATGGTTTCTCTGCAGTGAAGCTATCTGAACATGGAGAGATGGATTTAGAGATATTTCAATGATTGGTACAATTTGCTCAAAAATATTATTTGTGGGGCTGCCATTTTGTGATATAATTCTAGGACATTTAAAAATTCAGAGGGGTAATTTGATGAGTAAAATAGAGTTTAAGGGAAGTGTAATTCTAAATCCGGTGCCTGTAGTCCTGGTGACTTCCAGAAATAAGGATGGGAAAGATAATGTTTTTACAGTAGCCTGGACAGGGACGGTATGTACCAAGCCGCCGATGCTATCTATCTCGATAAGGCCGGAGAGACTTTCCTATGAATATATAAAGGAATCAATGGAATTTATAGTGAACCTTCCAAGTGCGAAATTGGTACACGAGACAGATTACTGCGGAGTAAGGTCCGGGAAAATTGAAGATAAGATTCAGAAAATGAAATTTACAATGAAAGAAGGGATCCACGTAGCCGCCTCCTATATAGAGGAATGTCCTGTTAACATAGAATGCAGGGTAAAGGATATTATTCCTTTGGGGTCACATGACCTTTTCATAGCTGAGGTTCTTGGCTCTCATGTGGACTCGTCCATTATGGATGATAAAGGGAAGATCCGTCTTGAGTGGGCTGACCTTATAAATTACTGTCATGGAGAGTATTTCCCCATGGCAGAGGAGCCCATAGGGAAATTTGGATTTTCAGTAGCAAAGAATAAAGCTGTAGTAAGGGTAGATAAAGCCAAGAAAAATCCAAGGCAGGAAAAAAACAACAAAGGATTACAGAAAAAAAGCAGCAAGACAAAAGGCAAAGTGGAAAAAGATAGGCCTGGATATAAAAAGAAAGGTAAAACCAGATAAACGGTGATATAAATATGAGTTAAAACAGTTAATAGTATAGACTAGTTAGCACAAATTACATTAAATTGTTAATTATTTGCTAAAAAGTGTGATACAATAAATTTTGTACCTTTTGTTTTAAAGAAGTGCAGATTAAAAAGTAAAATGGAAGAAATAGATTAAATTGAGATTAACTCATACTAAAAAAACAAAAAAATATTGACATAGAGCCGTTTTTTTTATAAAATTCATACATTAAAAAGAAATAGAGAGATCTTATCAAGAGTGGTGGAGGGACTGGCCCTACGAAGCCCGACAACCGGTACCACGGTATACGGTGTCAAATCCTGCAAAGTGAATTCACTTTGAAAGATGAGAAAAAGAGCTTTTGAGTATAGGCTGTACTTGGCTGTTTTTCTTATGGAAAACAGCTTTTTTTATTAATTTACTATTTTAGACTTGAGTTAGATTAAATGATAAACGATTTAGGGAGGAATTTTAATGCTGATAAGTGACATCTTCAAAAAGAAAAAACAGGTCATATCGTTTGAGGTATTTCCACCAAAAAGGACATCTTCTATAGATACCATATATAAGACTATAGAAGGACTTTCCGACCTTCCTATGGATTACATAAGCGTTACATATGGGGCAGGTGGAAGCGGAGGAAGTCAAACCTTGGAAGTCGCTAGCCTTTTAAAGGACAAGTATGGGATTGAACCTTTGGTTCACCTCACTGGAATTAATTTCAATTCTGAGGAACTAGGCCAGTTTATAGACCATATAAAAGACAGGGGCCTAGAGAATATACTAGCACTTCGTGGGGACCTCCCAGAGGGGCTTAGCATAGAGGAAGCTAAAAAAAGAGAGTTTCCAACTGGAGTGGACCTAGTGAAATACCTTAAAAACAAAGGTTCGTTTTCAGTAGGGGCAGCCTGCTACCCGGAAGGACACATAGAATCTAAATACTCCAAAGATGATCTTCTATTTATGAAGGAAAAGTCAGATAACGGGGTAGACTTTTTCATAAGTCAGCTTTTCTTCGAGAATGAAAACTTTTTTGAGTTTGAAAGGGAAGCTAGAAAACTAGGGATAACAGCACCTATACAGGCAGGAATCATGCCGGTTATAAACAAAAAACAGATACAGAGGATACTATCGCTTTGCGGGGCATATTTCCCAAGAAAGTTCATAAAGATAATAAACAGATATGAGGACAATCCTGAAGCCCTTCAAGAAGCAGGGATAGCCTATGCCACTGAGCAAATTATTGACCTGCTTTCGTCAGGGGTAGACGGTATACACCTTTATACGATGAACCGTCCTGACATTGCTAGAAAAATCATGGATAATATTAAGAATATTGTTAAGACTTTAGATTAGTTGTAGCCAGGAGGAAACATGAAGAAAGTAGAAAGTTTTGAACTTGATCATAGAATAGTAAAAGCGCCGTATATTAGAAAGTCATCCGTATTAAATGGTAAAAACGGGGATGTAGTAACGAAGTTTGACCTGCGTTTTTTACAACCTAATAAAGGCGAAATCCCTACAGCGAGTATGCATGCGTTAGAACATCTCCTCGCCACGTATCTCAGGGAAGAGTTTGGAGATATAATAGACCTGTCACCTATGGGATGCCGTACCGGATTTTACCTTATAGTTTGGGGTGAGCCTGAAGTAGGGCAGATAAAGGTTGTTTTGGAAAATAGCCTGAAAAAAGTGTTGGATGCAGAAGAGGTACCGGCTGCAAATGAAATTCAGTGCGGCAACTATAGAGACCTTTCTTTGTTTGGAGCAAAGGAGTATGCGAAACTTGTTCTTGAAGAAGGATTTAGCGAAAATATATACGGGAATTAAGGGGGACGCCTTGAATATAGATAAAAATGAGGTCTTACGTTATCTTGGGTATAGAAACCAGGAGATAGACGAGGACTTAGATAAGCTCATCGACCAGTGCATAAAAGAGGTGAAAGACTCTTCCAAACCAAAATACATCTATAAAGTATTTGATTTGGCAAGAGGAGAAGCTTCACTTGGCCTGCAAGGGGCAAATCTCGTATTGCAAGGTGAGGATATAAAGGAACACTTGAAACATTCTGAGCGCTGTGCACTGCTTGCGGTTACGCTTGGGGTGCAGGTGGAGCAAAAGATAAAATATTACAACAGGATAAATCTCACCAAAGCTGTGATAATGGACAGTTGTGCAACTGCTTATGTGGAGGAGCTAGCAGACCAAGCGGAGTGGGAGATAAAAAAAGAGGCTGAATCACAAGGGTGTGGAATAACATTTCGTTTTAGCCCTGGATACGGGGACCTGCCTATAGAGATGCAAGGGACCTTCTTGAACTTGCTGGATGCCGGGAGAAGGATAGGGCTTGTGGCAACTGAGACAAGTATACTCACTCCGCGGAAATCAGTTACAGCAATAATAGGTTTTCAAAAAAGCGGTGTAGAGTCAAAAGCCAGAACTTGCGAGGTTTGCAGCAAGTACGATGAATGTAATTTTAGAAAAGGCGGTGGAGTTTGTGGATCTTAGAGAGAAACTGCAGAGCGAGTTCCTATTTTTCGATGGTGCTATGGGGACATATCTGCAGGAGCAGGGCCTGAAGCTTGGAGAGCTTCCAGAATCCTACAACATAGAGAAACCTGAAATAATATATAACATACATAAAAAATTCGTTGAAGCAGGGGCGGATATAATCACGACAAATACCTTCGGAGCAAACGAGCTTAAGCTGGAGGAGTGTGGGTATAGCGTAGAAGAGGTTATAGAAGCTGCTGTAAACCTTGCTAGGAAGGCTGCAGGTGACGACAGGTATGTTGCTCTTGACCTTGGGCCTACAGGAAAGCTGATGGAACCTGCAGGGATGCTCAGCTTTGATGAGGCATACGAGCTTTTCAAACGTCAGGTAAAAGCCGGTGAAAAAGCTGGCTGTGATCTTTTTCTTATAGAGACTATTTCAGATATATATGAGGCCAAGGCGGCTATATTGGCAGTAAAGGAAAACAGCGATCTTCCTGTCTTCTGTACAGTTAGTTTCCAGGAGGATGGAAGAACCCTAATGGGAACGGATCCTCTTACTGTGGTGGCAGTTTTAGAAGGACTCGGAGTAGATGCGCTTGGGGTAAACTGTTCACTCGGGCCAAAAGAACTGATCCCTATAGTGGATAAAATTTTAGAGTACTCGTCTATACCTGTGATGGTACAGCCTAATGCAGGCCTGCCAAAAGTAGAAGACGGAAAGACGGTTTTTGACATAGATTCCGAAACCTTTTCTCAGTATATGGAAAAGATGGCTGAAGCCGGCGTAAGGGTTCTAGGCGGATGCTGCGGGACAAAAGATGAATTTATAAGTAAAACTGTTGAAAAGGTGTCTAAATTAAAGACTAAAGAAATAGATAAAAAAAGTATTACAGTTGTTTCTTCTTCTATAAAAAGCGTCGTATTTGACGAAGTGAGAGTAATAGGTGAAAGGATAAACCCTACTGGTAAGAAAAAATTTAAAGAAGCGCTTAAAAACCATGACATAGATTATATATTAGGTCAGGCTATAGAGCAAAATGAGGGAGGAGCAGACCTACTAGACGTAAATGTGGGCCTTCCTGAGATAGATGAAAAAGCCGTTATGGTAGAAGTGATAAAAGAGCTGCAGACGATACTGCACCTTCCGCTGCAAATAGACAGTTCCTCACCTGAAGTAATTGAGGCAGGGGCCAGAATATACAACGGAAAACCTCTTATAAACTCTGTAAATGGAAAAATGGAGGTAATGGAGGATATATTCCCTATAGTAAAAAAATATGGGGCTTGCGTTATAGGTCTCACTTTAGATGAAAACGGTATACCTAGTCTTGCAGAAGATAGGTTTGAAATAGCCAAGAGAATAGTGGATAAAGCCTCTGAGTACGGGATAGACAAAAAGGATATATTCATAGACTGCTTAGTGCTAACCGCATCAGCACAGCAGGCTGAAGTAAAGGAAACGTTGAAGGCGCTTACAATGGTAAAAGAGAGACTCGGTGTAAAAACCGCCCTCGGTGTCAGCAACGTATCTTTCGGACTTCCGAATAGAGGGATACTAAATAGGACATTCTTGTCTATGGCTATGCAGGCAGGACTTGATGCACCTATAATGAACCCAAATACAGAAGAGATGATACAGACGGTTTTCGCTTACAAAGTGTTGGCAAACCAAGATGTTGATTCGGAAAAATACATACAAAGATACTCTAACCAGGTACAGTCAGCTCAAAGTACGGCAGCTCCTTCTGGTTCTGGAGAAAAGGATCTTAAAGAGATAGTAATAAAAGGTCTTAAAGAGGAAGCAAAGACCAAGACAAAGGAGCTCATAAAAAGTGAGACTGGTCTGGACATTGTTAAAAAATATCTGATACCTGCCCTTGATATAGTAGGTCAAAGATTTGAAAAAGGCGAGATATTTTTACCTCAGCTTATACAGTCAGCTGAAACTGTAAAAAACTCTTTTGATGTGATAAAGGAAAAACTTGAAGCAGAGGGCGCAGAAAAAATATCTAAAGGTAAGATAATACTTGCAACTGTAAAGGGCGACATCCACGACATAGGAAAAAATATAGTAAAAGTAGTACTTGAAAATTATGGGTTTGAAATAATAGATCTTGGAAAAGATGTGCCTATCGAAAAAGTAGTAGAAACTGCTAAAAAAGAGGGAGTAAAACTTATTGGCTTAAGCGCACTTATGACTACTACAGTTATAAGCATGAAGGAGACCATAGAAGCCCTTAAGAAAGAAGGAATTCCGTGCAAGGTATTTGTAGGAGGAGCTGTCTTAAATCAAGAATATGCTGATATGATAGGTGCAGACTACTATGCAAAAGATGCACAGGAATCTGTTAAAATTGCACAAGAATTTTTTGGTTCGGATCTTTAAGACTGTAAGATATTATATAAAACGTGATAAAAAAGCTATCGGTTATTTTCCGGTAGTTTTTTGTTTTAAAGAAATAAGTATTGTTTGCTGTGAATTTTGTATATTGGAAAATTTAGATAAAAATCTGAAAGGATATTTAAAATAGTTTTGGTAAATATAGACTATAAATAAAAAAGGGGGAGACGGCGTGTTAAATGAATTAAAAAAACAAGTGGAATTACAAGGGTATAAAGTTGTCGATGAAACTCCCGCTGAGGGTCAAGTTGTTTTAAAAGAGAGTGAGGAAGGAGTTATCAGCGCAGAAGCATTGAGTATGGAGATAGATACCCTTAGGGCGATATTCTTACTGCTGGGCTACACCTCCATATCCAGGAAAAAAAAGAATGAACTGATACAACTTATATTGAAAAGTATGGCAGAGTGAAAGCTCTGTTTTTTTATACAAAAAGTTTAGGTTAATTTGAGGATAAATGTTAAAATACAAGTGGAAAAATTAATGTAACTTTTTTGTTTTAATATTTTTGAAATATATAGTAGTTTTTATAACTATGTAATGATTAAATTTTTATCTTGCGTCAGCAGGTGTGATATATTATAATTAAACAAATTAAATAAGGCTAACGTTTTATAAATGCATAGGCATGGCTTTAGAAGGAGTTGAAGTGTGGATAAACTTTTAGAGGGATTGGTGAAATTTAGAAAGAAGGATTTTGAGGATCATAAAGAGTTATTTGGGGAGCTTAAAGGAAAGCAGAATCCTCACACATTGTTTATTGGATGTTCCGATTCTAGATTAGTTCCAAACCTTATAACCAAGACTATGCCGGGAGAGCTGTTCGTTATAAGAAATATAGCAAACCTTATCCCTAACTACAGGGAGTCACACGAACATTTGGCGACTACTTCAGCTATTGAATACGCCGTAGATACCTTAGGTGTGGAAAATATAATAGTATGCGGACATTCAAATTGTGGGGGCTGCAGAGCGATATATTATCCAGAGGAAGTCTTAAAAAATACTCCCCACACTAAAAAGTGGCTGGAATTAGCTGAAAATGTTAAAAAGAGAGTTATGCGTGAATGGAAAGACGGTGATGATGCGACGAGGGAGTGGATGACTGAGCAGGTTAATGTCTTAGAGCAGATAAAGCATCTATTAACTTATCCTTCCATAAGGGCAAAATACGAAAAAAAAGAGCTTACAATTCAGGGATGGTATTATATTATTGAAACTGGAGAAGTGTTTATTTACAATAAAAATACAGGAGAGTTTGAATTGGCAAATTAACGTCACAACATCGAAGTTTATATTTTAAATATTATGGTGTAAGAATTAATTAGTTAAGTTGGCAGATGTAAATATGGACGAGACTCTGCTAAATAATGAACATGAAATAAACATAGAATTCTGATAGATTTTTAAATTTGAGAAAAGCATAGAAAAGGTTTTGGTTTAAAGAAAGATTAAAATACAATCAAAAAAACGCCTAAATTATATATAGGCGTTTTTTTCTTTTTTGGAGCCACTTATATTTCGCGATTAGTCCGTTGTGGAAAAAGAATTATTAGTTGTTCAAAGTTTCTAGAAAGATTTTCACTAAATCCGGGTCAAATCGAGTCCCAGATTTAGACTTAAGCTCTTCTTTTGCCTTTCTTAGGTCAAATTTCTCTTTGTAGGACCTGTTGTTAATCATAGCATCATATGCATCTGCTATAGATAATACAACTCTATTGGAATATTTTCCCCGCTCAACTTCAGTGGATACCCCTTCCCGTCCCACCATTCATGGTGTTTTAAAATTAGGTCAGATATGTGCGCTATATCAGGAATTGACAGGGCTATTCTGTATCTGATTTCGCTGTGGGTTTCAATGTCTCTTCTTTCACTCGTGGTTAGAGGGCCAGGTTTGAAAAGTATTTTTTCTGATACACCGATCTTGCCAATATCATGGAATTTAGCCAGTAGTTTTAATCTAGCTATTTTTTCTTTTGGAAGATTTAGGTTATTTGCAACTGTAGTCACATAACCTTCTAAATTTTGGGTTTGATCGTAACATTGGAAATCTCTTTTTTTCAATGCCTTTATTATCCACTGTATAATCGAATTTCGACTTACTTTTCTGGTTGAAAGTTTTTCCTGGTACATCCTGTTATCAGCCTCTGTATATACCCTGTGCATTATTTTGTTTACGTCATCTTTTATTGATGAACCTATGGATACGCTTATCGGCAGATCTGGATTTTTTTTATTGTACTCTTCTATGCATTTCAAAACCCTCTCTTTGTATTTTTTTATGGTATTTTCGCTGCACTGTGGTATGAGTATTGCGAACTCATCGCCGCCTATTCGTGCGATCAATGGATTTCCCTTAGATGAAGACTTTAAAAGTTCTGCCACGTTCTTTAAGAGTTTGTCCCCCGCAGGGTGCCCCATGGTGTCGTTTATAAGTTTCAAGCCGTTTACGTCGCAGACAATAAGGCCGATGTTTATATAATTTCGGTTGTCTAAAAGTTTCATCTTTTCTTCGAAATAGGTCCTGTTGTATAGACCGGTAGTGCTTTAGGTATTTTAGTTGAATTTCTATCTGTTTTTTTGTGACGTCTCTGACCAGGCTCATAACCTCATTTTCGTCAGACTGGAAAATTCTTGCTTCGAAATGGGAATCAGAACCATTTATATTTAGTTCATACTCGCATACTTGGATCTCGCCTGTAGCCAAAGCTTTTCTAGTATAGTACAGAATCATTTTGGCAATGTCAGCTGGTAAGACATCTACAATGCATCTACCCAGAAAAAATTGAGGGTATGTATATAGTGAGTTGCTATTATTGGCTATATAATCTATAAAAACCCCATCCTTATCCAGTCTGAACAGAAGGTCTGGGATGGCGCTCAGAAAACTTCGGTTTCTTCTTTCGACGCTTTTCAATTTATCTTCTATGAGCTTGCATCTTGTGATGTCTTTCATAGATACAAGTATTCTATGGTCTTTGCTCAGGTCGACAAAGTTGGAGCTTAGCTCCAGGTGTATCTGCTTCCCTGACTTGTTTATAAATTCAAAGTGAGAGATAGGGTCATCATTTTTTTGGAAAATATCTATATTTGAATCAAGCGAATTAAAAATTTCAAGGTATTTTTTGTCGATATAATTAAAAATAGAATCATACCTAATATGCTCAGCCATCTCCCCGAAAAAATGTGAAGCAGCTGTGTTTAATGAGATTATTTTGCCGTTTTTGTCAGTTATTACATTACCTTCAGAGCAATAGGCGAAAATATGCTCAAAGATGTTTAGTGTTTCAGCCATTAATATCCTCCAAATTAATATACATTCTAAATCAAAAATTTTGTAACTTATTATACTACTGCATGAAAATACAAAATCTTTTTTACAAAGAGGATTTTTATCGAAATTTAACCTTCAGTTAATTATCCTCCGCTTTTCATTCGTGTAAAAAAAATTATTGATAAAGATTAATTTTAAGTGGAAGCTCGGCATACGTCTAAGAGTTTATTTTCATAACAGCATTTTGTGATTTCTGAGAAAATGATACAGTCAAGAGGTGATATGATATAGAAAAGAAATTAGAATTATAGAATGTTGTGCACTTTTTCAGATCATTTACTTCAAGTTTTTATGAATAACAAGCTTTTGTTCACAAAAAAACAAAACAAAGTATTGACATATTAGGTTAATTGAAATATACTTAATACTGTCAGGCAGATATCTTTAAGAGTCAGGTGCTTCCATGGGTTTCGCTTGAAACCCATGGAAAGCCTATGAATTTTATTAGAGCTTGGGACGCCACTAACTCCAATTTAATATTTTAATAGGCACAAGGCACCGGGGGATTGATCATCCCCCCTCTTTCTTTTTATTTAACTATAATTAAACCTTTCATTTTAGAATGGCCACTTCCGCAGTAGACATTGCACCTAAACGGGAAAATTCCTTTTGAGTCTGCTGTGAATTCTGCGACAGCCTCTTGTCCTGGCATAACTTTCACATTGATATTAAGGTCGCTGGCTAGTATGCCGTGGGTTACATCTTTAGTGGACAGCACTATTTTTACCTTTTCCCCTTGTTGAACGACTATGTTTTCAGGAGAAAATCCAAATTTGTAAGCTTCTACCTCCACCACCCTTACCCCGTCTATTAGATTACCGCTAAGTTGAAGAGTTTCTGTACCACTGATTTCTTTTTTAGAATCGACCTCGTTACGGTAGCATGCGGATAAAAGTATAGTTGACAATAGCAAAACAATGACTACTTTTAAATTCATATACCTCACCTCCAAAGTCTACTTATATAATTAGTTTACAATATAATTTTAAGTGACGGTGAGAAATATTGTATCTGCAGTTTTTATAAAAACTAGGTACTATTTATAAAGGGTGGTGTGTCATGTCGAGTGCACCACTTTATTTTTTCCCAGAAAATCTCTGTAGCTTTGAAATAACCTAATATTTTTCTTGGCCTGTTCTTAACTCTCGTAACTACTTTTTCTAATTCTTGGTTTGATATTTTGCTGAAATCTGTTTTTTTCGGAAAATACTGTCTTAATATGCCATTAAAATTTTCGTTGCTACCCTTTTCCCAAGGAGAATACGGATTACAGAAATAAACTTTAACTCCTAATTCTTTTTCAATTCCTTTAAATCCAGCAAATTCTTTCCCATTATCAACCGTAATTGTCTTTAGATATTCTTGAGGGATGCCTCTTAATGCATACTTAAAAGCTTTCAGAATAGAACAGGTGCTTTTATCCTCAACTTTTTCAACAATAGGATAGCGACTATACCTGTCAACTAGGGTTAATAGCCCACCTTTTCTTCTGCCTCTAAACTTAAGAACTTTTCCTATAGAAATATTAACAACTCCAGAATTAATGCTTCTGTAAAGAGTTGAAGTTGAAAATGTATACAGACCTTTTAGTTTGGCTCTATTAGCAACTTCATCTGGAAGCCATCTGTCGTATTCCAGCTTAAATTCAGCATATTCTTTAGCTTCAGGATTAGTTTGGAATATAGATTTTCTTCCCGTGTTTTTTCTATTACTTACGTATTGAGCTTGAGCCTTAGAAGGGCTGTATTCTTCCTTTAACCTATTTATCTCTCTAATTACGGTGGAATGAGAGCCGTTAATTCTCCTTGAAATTTCTCTTTTAGATAGTCCTTTCATAGAAGACTCCTTTGCAAATGTTTTTGTGGTGATTACATTCTACAGGATTTTCTATGAAAGGTCTTTTTATTTTAAGTGGTGCACTTGTTTTGATAATACACTAAATAAAAAAGTAGGTGCAGTGCACCTACTTTTTTAAAGTCTTAATTCTCTCCATTATCTCATAGGCGAGATTTTTTTTGCTCATTTCCGGAATATTTTCAGAGTTTCCGTTTCTATATAAAAAAGTCACTTCATTTGATGAACTCTCAAAATACTTAACGCTGTTTGCAACTATCATGTCTAAATTCTTTTTTTCTAGTTTTTTCTTTGCATTTTCTTCCAAATTTTCACTTTCAGCTGCAAAACCGACTAAAATCTGTTTGTTTTTTCTTTTGCCCATCTCTAAGAGTATATCTGGGTTTCTTGTAAGTTCCAGGACGAGTTCTCCATCCCCTTTTTTGATCTTCTGCTGTGAGTATTCTTTCACCCTGTAGTCGGCAACCGCCGCGCAAGCCACAGCTATATCTTGAGAATCAAATCTTTCGATAACGGCATCGTACATTTCCCGGGCGCTTTTTATGGCGACGAATTTTACACCGCTTGGAGGTACGAGGTTTGTCGGGCCAGAAACCAAGGTAACTTCAGCCCCTAAGTCTGCTGCTGCCTCTGCAAGGGCATACCCCATAGTTCCGGTGGAGCGGTTTGAAAGATACCTTATGGGGTCTATGGACTCCTCTGTTCTTCCTGCAGTTATTAGGACTTTCTTTCCGGCCAAGCCCCTTTCTTTTCTTAAAGCTTTGTCGACTAGCTCAACTATCTGCTTTTCATTTTTAAGCCTTCCTTTTGCATTAACATTGCATGCGAGAAAGCCTTCGTCGGCCTCTATGAACTTATAGCCGTATTTTTCCAACTTTCGGATGTTTTCCAGTAAAATAGGATTTTCATACATATTCACATTCATGGCCAAGGCGAAATATACTGGTGCTTTAGTGGCGGATATAACGGTTGAAAGCATGTCGTCCGCTATGCCATTTGCCACCTTACCAACTATATTGTAAGTTGCGGGAGCCACTAAAACCAGGTCTGCCTTTTCTGCCAGGGAGATATGCTCCACGTCGGTGTGGCTTTTCTTTTCCCACATATCGACTACAACTTTGTTTTTTGAGAGTGTTTCAAGTGCCAACGGAGTAATTATTTCGGTGGCGTTTTTCGTCATAATGACATTTACGTTGTATCCTTTCTTTTTCAGCATAGAGACTATATTTGCTGATTTGTAGGCGGCTATTCCACCGGTAACACCCAAGACAATATTTTTAGCCATAAATACTCACCCCTGTTATCTTAAATTAAATATAGTTTAACAAAATCATAAAGAGTAAAATAAAACAATAAAAAGACTATAAACGTAACAAAATCAGCAATTCAAAGGTGTTTGAACAAAAAAGTATAACGTTAAATTTACTTTTTTGCAAATTTTCCTTGAAAAGTTTGTTAAATGGTAGTATAATCACCGTGTTTTAAAAGTGTTTTGCGTTGGAGAAAATTATCTATTTTGTTGTAGTTTGTTATATTTTATCAGAAAAATTTGGTTTTAGGTATAAAAAATTTAAAATAAATAAGAAATAGTAGGATAAATACTTCAGTTGAACTAGATTAGGAAATTTGTTTTGAAAATGTTACTGAAAATATCGAATTTTAACTTGAAATAATCAGTATTTGCTAGTATAATGCAGCTATGGATAAAAAAGTATATAGCGAAAATGAACAAATTAATTTAAAACTGTTTGTTACACTGAACAGGTGCTCGCTTTCTGTTAACCAAAAAAGCTCGTCTATAATAAGGAAGCAGGGACTCACCGAAGCTCAATTTTCCGTGCTGGAACTCTTATACCATAAGGGTGATTTCAGAATAAAGGATATAATTGAGAAGACTTTTTCCAGTGGCGGAACTATGACGGTCATAATAGATAATCTAGAGAAGGAAAACTTCATAAAGAGGAAAAAGGACCCGAGGGATAGAAGAGCTATACTCATAGAGATAACTGAAAAAGGGAAAAAGGCAATTGAAAAGATTTTCGACAAACACCTTGAAAACCTGGACAATATATTTTCAGTCCTTTCCTCTATTGAAAAGGACGGGATGATACATCTGCTGAAAAAGCTAGGTAAGTCCTAATATATAAATGAAAATTTTTTTAGCCAATATGGTACTAATTGATATATAACTAGCTAGTGGTAAATTGAGCTGGAGGTTTTGATGAAAATAGGGTTTATAGGTGCAGGAAAGGTCGGGGTATCACTAGGGAAATATTTTAAAGACGGGGGGCTGAAAATCGTGGGCTATTACAGCAGGAGTAAAAGTTCCGCTAACGTAGCCGCTGAATTTATAGGGGTAGACTCGATGGAGATTGAGGAACTGGTGAATTTAAGTGATGCTGTTTTCATAACTGTAAACGATGATCAGATATCCGAAGTATGGAATTTTATCAATAAATTAAATATAGAGGGAAAAATATTTCTGCACACAAGCGGTTCGCTTACAAGTGATGCAATTTACGCTCCTGGGGTGTACAGCTACTCGCTGCATCCTATGTTCCCCTTTTCGGATAAATTCACCACCTATAAAAGCCTGAGTAGTGCTGTTTTTTCTCTTGAGGGAAGCAGGGAGAGGGTGGATGAGCTAAAAGCTATGATTGAGTCTCTTGGAAATAAGGTCTTTCAGATAGAAAAGGATAAGAAGCCTCTTTACCATCTTTCTAATGTAATGGTATCTAATTTGGTGCTATCCTTGATTGAAAAAGGAGTGTCCTATTTGGAAGGGTGCGGCGTGGACAGGGATGTTGCGAAAGAAGCCTTGCTGCCGCTTATAAAACTCAATATAGATAACATAAGCAAAAAGAGCTTTGAAGATTCATTGACCGGTCCAATTGAAAGAGGGGATATAGGCACCATAGAAAAACATCTAAAGGCAATACCTGACGCGGATATTCCTCTGTATAAAGCTTTCTCTCTTAACCTCGTTGAGATGGCCGAGAGGAAAAACGGGAAAGAGCGATACTATGAGTTGGATGAATATTTAAGGAGGCAACAATGAAGACCACTGTTACGGATTTTTTTAAAGCAAAAGAAAAAGGGGAGAAACTAACAGTCTTGACAGCTTATGACTATTCAATAGCAAAGCTTATGGATGAAAGCAGTATAGATTCAATCCTGGTGGGGGATTCTCTGGGGATGGTCTGCCTGGGCTATGAAAATACCCTCTCGGTTACAATGGAGGACATGATACACCATTCAAAGGCGGTTGTCAGGGGTGCTAAGAACACTATGGTTGTGGTGGACATGCCGTTTATGTCCTATCAAGTGAGTACAGAAAGCGCAGTTGTAAATGCCGGAAGAATCATAAAAGAAACCGGAGCAACGGCAGTTAAACTAGAAGGCGGAGCTGAAATGGTGGATACTATAAAAGCCATAGTGAGGGCTCAGATACCTGTTATGGGGCATTTGGGGCTTACACCGCAGTCTGTAAATGTAATGGGTGGATTTAAGGTACAGGGCAAAACTGAGGAAGCAGCGAAGAAGCTAATAGAAGACGCCAAAAAATTGGAAGAGGCGGGAGTATTTTCTATAGTTCTAGAGTGCGTTCCTGCCAAGCTTGCCGAGCTTATTAGCAAAGAGATCTCCGTACCTACAATAGGAATAGGTTCCGGCAACGAATGCGACGGACAGGTCTTGGTTTACCACGATATGCTGAATATGTTTTCCGGTTTTAAACCAAAATTTGTAAAGACCTTTGCTAATATTGGTGAACAGATAAAGGAAGGCTTTGAAAAGTATGTGGAAGAAGTGAAGAGTGGCTCTTTCCCTGCTGAAGAGCACACCTTCAAAATAAACGATGAAGTTTTAGAAAAATTATATTAAAGGCGGCGGATAGATGGAAGAGATAATGGTTGTAAAAACGACTTCTGAAATTAGAAATATAGTGAAAGAGTGGAAGAAGCAGGGGTTAACCGTGGGCTTAATTCCTACCATGGGTTATCTTCACGAAGGACATCAAAGTCTAATAAAAGCTGCAGCCGAGCAAAATGACAGGGTTGTGGTAAGTGTATTTGTTAATCCTATACAGTTCGGGGCAAACGAAGATCTGGCAACATACCCGAGAGATCTTGATATGGACAAGAAAAAGTCTAAAGAAGCCGGTGCGCATGTGATATTCAATCCTGAAGTTGAAGAGATGTACCCTGAGGAGATACTGACATATGTGAACGTGGAGAAGCTGGACAGGGGGCTCTGCGGAGCTAAGCGTGAAGGTCATTTTCGTGGTGTATGCACCGTTGTAAGCAAACTGTTTAACATAGTAAAGGCGGATAGGGCTTATTTTGGTAAAAAGGATGCCCAACAGCTGGCTATAATTCAAAAAATGGTAAAAGATTTGAATTTTGACATAGAAGTAATAGCATGCGATATTGTAAGAGAAGAAGATGGGCTGGCTAAGAGCTCTAGAAACACCTATTTAAGCACAGATGAAAGGAAGTCGGCTCTTGTCCTTTCTAATACACTTAAGCTTATGGAGGCAAAACTTAAGGCGGGAGAAAAGGATGCGAAGGCACTCGTGGAGTTTGCAATAGATAAGATAGAGGAAGAAAAGTTGGCCAAAGTGGATTACATAGAGGTTGTAGATGCTAAAAGCCTGGGAAAAGTAGAACAGGTAGAAAACGACGTGCTCATAGCAATGGCGGTGTTTATCGGAAAAACAAGATTAATCGATAATTTAACTTTTGAAGTTTAAAAAATAGAGGTGGAATAAATGATATTAAATATGTTAAAAGGGAAAATACACAGGGCTACGGTTACGCAAGCTGACCTTGAGTATGTTGGAAGTATAACAATTGATGAAGACTTAATGAAGGCTTCTGGAATATTGGAATACGAAAAGGTTCATATAGTAGACATCAATAATGGAGCCAGATTCGAGACTTATGTTATAGCTGGAGAGCCTGGAAGTGGGATAATTTGCTTAAATGGTGCCGCTGCAAGAATGGTGCAGAAGAATGACAAGATAATCATAATGGCTTATTGCACACTAATGGAAGATGAGCTAAAAACGTATAAGCCTACTGTAGTATTCGTAGACGACGACAACAAGATTGAAAAAATAGCAAACTATGAAAAACATGGTAGGCTTGTTTAAGGGTGAAAAATTAAATTTTTAAAGAAGAAGAAGGAGCCTCCTTCTTCTTTTTATTTTTTGTTAAAATATTGAATTTATCTAAAGTCGATAGTGAAAAGCATTTTTTGTCACAAATCGCACGAATGGACACTAATAAAAGATATTTAGGTCACAGAGTGACACAGAGGAGAATAAAGAGTTTCGCAGAGGAAAAATAAACAAAGATATGCAAATAAAGCATAGCCTAGAAATTTTAATCGATTCGTGTGATCCGTGAAGATTCGTGACAAAAAATTATTTTTAAAAGGTCTTCTCTGTGCGCCTCATGTTTAAAATCTTTGTGAAGCTCTGTGTCTAAAGAAGGTTTTCGAATAAATTCAGTAATTTATATCAAATGGGAAAATAGTGGTAGCCATTTATAAAAGGAATTTTATGAATTTCACGAAAATTAGAAAAAAGAAAACAAAATGGGGGAAAGCAGATGTACGGAAAAAATAATTTAGATAAATCGAAATCACCGTATTTAAACCAGCATAAAAGCAACCCTATATGGTGGCAGGAATTCAGCGAGGAAGTCTTGCAGTATGCCAGTGAGAACAAGAAACTGGTTTTTATATCTATAGGGTATTCCACCTGTCATTGGTGCCATGAAATGGCAAAAGACTCATTTTCAGATATCAAGGTGGCTAACTACTTAAATGAGAATTTTGTTTGCATAAAGGCAGACAAAGAGGAAAATCCAGATTTGAATCAATTGTTTATGAATTTTTCCATACGGGTAGGCGGGCCGACCGGGTGGCCGCTTAATGTTTTCTTAAGTCCAAATCTTGAGCCTATATTTGCGTGTACCTATATGCCTAGCAAAAGTACCGGAAATGTAATATCTTTTTTGGAACTCCTTGAAAAAATAAAGGATTTTTATGAAGAAAACAGTGGGGAACTGACCAAGTTTAGTTTTGTAAATCTATACGAAAAAAACAGTGTGAAAAAAGAGAGAATTGTAAAAATTTTACGAGACGGGTATGACTACGTATACGGGGGTTTTTTAGGGAACAACAAATTCCCAAACCACTCAACCTTGCAGTTCATGCTATATTTTTATTCTGAGAGTGGGAGTAAAACCTTGGGCGATATCTCGACAAGCCTTTTGGATATATTTTGCAAAAGAGGTCTGCAGGATCACCTGGGTGGAGGATTTTTCAGATATTGCATTGGGGAAAATTTTGAGATTCCACATTTTGAAAAAATGCTTTACGATCAGGCCATGATGCTTTGGAATTTTTCTTTGTCATACAGACTTTTTAAAAAAGATATCTATAAAAAAACAGCTTTTAAAATTGTGAAATGCCTGGAAAAATACTTTGAAACCAGCGATGGCCTCTACTACAGTGGAATAGATGCTGATACCGACCACATAGAAGGAGGCGTCTATTTGTGGAGCTATCAGGAGCTTGAAGAAGCCTTAAGCTCTGAGGAGTTTGAAGTTTTCAAGGAGCACTACGATATAAGTGTTGTGGGAAACTTCTCGGGGAAAAACCACTTGGTGAAAAAGGATATAAAGGTAGACGACGCTTTGGATAAACTGGAGGATAAACTGATAAAATTAAGGGACAGAAGGAGGCAAGCTTTTGTGGATAAAAAGGTAATCACATCTTGGAACGCTCTTTTGGGAGTGGCATACGTGAATGCCTATAGATATTTTGGAGAGAGTGGCTATTTGCAAAAAGCCAAAAAGATATATGACGAGCTACTGGAGAAAAACTTTAAAGATGGGCTGCTTTATCATAATTCGATAGAGGGAGATATCGGCAAAAAAGTTTATATGGAAGACTACTCGGCTGTAACACTGCTTTTGAGTTTTTTATATGAGGAGCTTGGAGAATACGAAGAGGGACTCTTGAAATTTTCAAGGGAGCTGCTTCGTTTCAAAGCGAACGGAATCTGGTTGGAGAATAGAAATGAAGTTTTTGGCGATGTGGAAGCTGAATTTTTTGATCAGCCAATACCGTGCAGTCTAAGTGTTGCCGAGCTGGCTTTAAAAAGAAAGGGGATTTTGTTGAAAGAGGAACAGGAAGCTGTAAGTACAGATTTCTTAGATCCATTTAAATTCGACTTTTATAACATAAAGGTCATGCTTGAAAGGGAATATTTTCATATATTTAAAACTCCTGAAAAATTAAACTGGAATAATATACCTTTGAACTCCGTTCAAGTTAGTGCTGAAAAATATTTGGAATGCCACAGAAACAGTTGTTATGATCTTGATAGGTACTGATTTAACATAAAATCTTAAATAAAAATTGCGCCGAATTTCTAAAAATGTGGAAGTTTATCTTGCTGTATGTATATAAATCCCTTATAATAAAAAAAAGGGGGAGTTTTATGGATTGTATTGTTAAAATGAGGGAATTTAGTAATGAATTGACAAAAAAAGAAAAGCAACTATCTGAATATATATTGGAGAACTTAGAGGAAGTAAAAAATTTAAATACCCAAAAACTATCCGAAAGAACAGGCATAAGTCAGGCTACAATAACTAGATTTTCAAAAAAAATCGGATACTCTGGATTTCCTGATTTTAAAATAGCACTAAGTGCAACACTTGCAAAGGCAAAGGCTATAAAGAGTGAGAGGAAAGTAATACACGATAAGATTAGTATAGATGATACTTATGAGGATATAAGGGATAAGATAGCTTATGAAAATATAGGGGCCATAAAAGATACTGTGAAAATATTAAAATGGGAAACGTTAGAAGAGGTTGTAGATATATTAGACGGATCCAAAAGGATATTTCTTTTAGGGATAGGTTTTTCAGCACTTGTGGCAAAAGATTTTTTATACAAACTTCTAAAAATAGGGAAGAATGCGGTTTTTGAAATAGATCCCCATGTGCAGTTAGCCAATCTATCGTCCCTTACTCCGCAGGATTCAGTATTTGCAATCAGCCACAGCGGAAAGACTTTAGAGACCTATTTGGGTGTGAAGAAAGCTAAAGAAATCGGAGCTAAAATAATAACTCTAACAAAACTATCAGATAACACACTGAGTGAATTAGCTGATGTAAAGTTGCATACACTTGCCGAGGAGGTGTCTTTTAGGTCTTCTGCCATATCATCTAGGATAGCACAGCTGACAGTGATAGACATGATTTTTATAGGACTGACTAAAAAATATCCAGAAAAAGCCTTGGAGTATATAGATATGAGTAGTGAATTGGTAAAAGAACTAAAATTAAAATAAAGGCCGACGTTTTAAAGCGTCGGCCTTTGTTTATTTGTTCAGAAGTTTTCTTAGATCCTGGGCTATTATCTCAGCCTTTGCACCCAGTACGACTTGGATGCTATTTTTTCCTGGTTTTATAACCCCCTTTGCGCCCAATGTTTTTAGCTTACTCTCTTCGATTATATCTACGTTTTTCACCTCAAGTCTAAGCCTTGTTATACAGGAATCTATGGAAACCATATTTTCTGCTCCTCCAAGAACCTCTAAATATTTCTCGGCGAGCTCGACACTCTCCTCTTCTATGACCTTGTTCAGGTAAGCGAACTCTTCCACTGCCTCCCTACCTGGGGTTTGCAGGTTGAATTTTTTTATAAAGAAAAGGAATACCGAGTAATAGAGTGCTGCAAATGCTAGCCCGACAGGTATGATCAGCAACCCTTTTGTAGATATACCCAGATTTAAGAAGTAGTCGATGGCTCCACCTGAGAAACCGAATCCATGTTTGACACCGAGAATATTTAAAACCGCCATTGAAACCCCCATGAGTAGAGTGTGAATTACGTAAAGTACCGGAGCAAGAAACATAAACATAAATTCTATAGGTTCAGTAACACCAGTTAGGAAAGAGGTGAAGGCAACCGAGAACAGCATACCTGCAATCATTTTTTTATTTTCTTTCTTAGCAGCCGTGTACATTGCAAGCGCTGCAGCTGGAAGGCCGAATATCATAATAGGGAAAAATCCTGCCATGAAGACTCCTGCTTGTGGATCACCTGCAAAGAACCTGTTGAGATCTCCGGTTGCGCCATTAAACTCACCAAACACAAACCAAGCAATAGAATTGATTACGTGGTGTAGACCGGTTGGGATTAGAAGTCTATTTAGAGTGCCGTATGAAAAGAGACCAATGGAACCGGAAGCTATCATCCATCTACCCGCAGCATCTATTCCTACCTGAATTACAGGCCAAACGTAACCAAAAATAGCAGCTAAAATAATGCAGACCAGAGAAGTTATTATAGGAACAAACCTTCTGCCTCCAAAGAATCCAAGCCACTCAGGCAGAGCGATCTTATGGTACTTGTTATACATATAACCCGCAACAAGTCCCCCGACTATACCGGATAATACACCCATGTTTATATCAGCGTTTATAGCTTTAGCGCCTGATACAATTACGAAATGGCCCACAGCCCCGGCAAGCCCAGCAGCTCCTGCATTATCTTTTGCCATCCCGACTGCAACCCCTATCCCGAAAAGTATTGCCAAGTTGTCAAATATAGCAGCACCGGAAGAAGTTATAAAAGGAATATTCCACAATACCCCAAGCCTCAAAAGTATCGCAGCAATCGGAAGAACTGCAACTGGTAACATTAGCGCTTTACCTAACTGTTGAAATTTACTAAACATAAAATATACCTCCTGGAAATTTTAAATTATGCTAATTTATCAAGTTTTACGACGTTAAAATACTACAATTGACGTCATATTATAAAATGAATAAAGTTTAAAAGTGCACACAACACAAGCTTGCTCAAAGTTCGACCGGTCAACGAACACTATTTGCTCTCTCGTAGTTTTATTGTACTCCAACTCAAAAAGTAAAATCAAGCTTTTTTTTGAAATTTTTTTTCAAAAACAAAAAAATAAAAGAAAAATAATTTCAAAAATCGTTGACAAGATTTTTCAGAAATGTTAATCTTTAATTGAAAGCAGTGATGACAAAATAAAATTACTAAAGAGCATAGTCGGTAAAAAAGGATAAATTTTGGTTTAATTTAATATGTTTATAATAAGAAATAAAGGGGTGTTGTAAGAATGAGACTAATAATAACAGAAAAAAACATAGGTGATTGGGCTGCGGTTTATGTGGCCAGAAAAATACTTGAATTTAAACCCACCAAGAAGAAACCGTTTGTGCTGGGTCTTCCAACAGGAAGCACGCCACTTGGAATGTATAAAAAACTCATAGAGTTCTATAAAGATGGGATACTGAGTTTTGAAAACGTGGTGACCTTTAATATGGACGAGTATGTTGGCATAGCTGAGGACCATCCGGAGAGCTACCACACCTTTATGTACAAAAACTTTTTCAATCACATAGATATCATGAGGGAAAACATAAATATTTTAAACGGAAATGCAGCTGATTTAAAGCTTGAATGCAAAAGATATGAGGAAAAGATAAATTCATACGGTGGCATAAGACTTTTTGTAGGCGGAGTGGGAGAAGACGGGCATATAGCTTTCAATGAACCTGGGTCTTCGCTCAACTC
The DNA here is from genome assembly GCA_963675185.2 of uncultured Ilyobacter sp. GTDB lineage: Bacteria > Fusobacteriota > Fusobacteriia > Fusobacteriales > Fusobacteriaceae > Ilyobacter_A. The sequence goes on along the minus strand of CAXXOH010000002.1, from coordinate 248,249 downwards.
TAGGACAAGGGATAAAGAGCTTACATATGATACCAGGGTTGCAAACTCCAGGTTTTTTGACGGTGACGTGGAGAAGGTTCCAGCTTTGGCCCTTACTGTAGGGGTGGGTACTTTGCTAGATTCGGAGGAGATCCTTATAATGGTAAACGGCTATAAAAAGGCGAGGGCTCTTTGGCATGGGGTAGAAGGTGGAATAAATCATTTGTGGACGATCTCGGCACTTCAGATGCATAACAAGGTAGTATTGGTGGCAGACGAGGACGCCAGTTTGGAGTTAAAGGTACAGACATACAAATATTTTAAGGACATAGAGAAAGATAATTTGGATACTGAAAAACTGATAAAAGCTTTTTATGAAAAGTACGGCAAAAGGTAGGTGGTATCTGTGTACGCTTTGACAAATTGCAGAGTTTTTGATGGTGAAATCATATTGAATGACAAGGCAGTTATTGTAGAGGGAGCATATATAAAAGAGGTAATAGAAGAATCGGTCTTATATAAAAAATATCCAGATATAGAAAAGCAGGGTATGGGGGGTGGGCTCATAGCACCAGGGTTTATAGACCTACAGTTAAATGGCTGTAGTGGGGTACTTTTTAACGATGATATAAGCGAAGAAACACTCAAGGTTATGAATGCCACGAACAATAAATTTGGTTGCACATCATTTTTGCCTACACTTGTGACCAGTAGTGATGAAAATATCTTAAAAGCTTTGGAGTTGATGGAAAACATTGAAAATATTGAAGACATAGGGGTTTTAGGGCTACATTTGGAGGGGCCATCCATAAGCCGTGAAAAAAAAGGTATACATAATCCAAAATACATAAGGGAACTGTCTGGCAGCATAGTTGATAGAATCCAAAAGGCAGGTAGTAGGCTGGTTAAAATAGTTACAATGGCTCCTGAAGTTTCTGAAGTAGAAACTGTAAAAAGCTTTTCTAAAAATGGAATAAAGGTTTCTATGGGACATACCAATGCTACGTATGAACAGGCTAAACTTGCGATTGAATCAGGATTCGGTATGGCGACTCATCTTTTCAATGCTATGACCCAGTTTACTTCAAGAGAACCTGGGGTTGTTGGGGCTATATTCGAAGACAAGAGAGTACATGCAGGAATAATAGTAGACGGAATCCATGCCCATTATGTATCTGTGAAGATAGCCAAAGAGATTTTGGGGGATAAACTTTTCTTGGTGACGGATGCAGTAAGCCCTGTAGGAACGGATATGGAGTATTTTTTCTTTGAAGGGAAAAAGGTCTATTATCAAGATGGGAAATGCGTATCGGCAGAAGGAACCCTAGGTGGATCTGGACTGACTATGATCGCTGGGGTAAAAAATCTGGTAGAACAAGTTGGATTATCAGTAGAAGAGGCCCTTAGAATGGCTTCACTATATCCTGCAAGGGCAATAGGTGTAGACAATAAATATGGGAAAATTGAAAGCGGATATACAGCTGATATTACAGTTTTAAATGAAGACCTAAGTATAAAAAAAGTATTTTCAAAAGGAAAAAAAGTTTATCCTAGTAAAATAGAGTAGAAAGTTGGAGTTACTCAAGGGAGGGGTAAAAATGGGGATATTTGAAAAAATTTTTAAGAAAAAAAGCAATGAAAATGGTGGAGAAGTTTTAGAAATATATTCACCAATCTCTGGGGAGATAATAGACATAGAAGATATCCCCGATGAGGCTTTTGCTAAAAAGCTCATAGGAGACGGTGTCGGAATAATTCCTGCTGATGAGGGAAACACTATATATTCTCCATGTGATGCAAAAGATATGAGCATATTTGAGACAAATCATGCGGTATCTTTTGAAGCAAAAAATGGACTAGAGCTTATTGTCCATTTTGGCATAGATACAGTAGCTCTAAACGGAAAGGGATTTGAGAGAATAGTAAAGGTAGCTGAGGGGGCAGTGAAAAAAGGGGAAATGCTTATTAAATACGACTTGGAGTATATAAAGCAAAATGCTAAGTCGCACAAGACACCGGTTATAATATCATCTATGGATATGGTGGAGAGCATAGAAAAGATGAAAGGTAGAGTAAGGCCAGGAGACCTTTTGATGAGAGTGACTTTAAAAAGATAGGGATAAAAAAGCCGGGAAAATTCCCATACCTATCAAGCTAAGAAATTTTAGGAACCCATACCTATCAAGCTAAGCTTTGAATTTAATAGAATTTGTGCTAAAACCTTCTTCAAGGACTACTTGAAGGAGGTTTTTCTTTTGGGAAACAGACAAATCAGAACAAAATTTTTAAATTACTTTTCGGAAAAAAATATTGAACAAATTGCCAGGTATTCTAAATTCAAAATTAGGAATAGCGGCAAAATTTCTCCTCTTAACTTCATATCTTTAACTTGTTTCAGCTCCAATAATTTATGCACTTCATCCTTGGAAGAATTAAGCGCTGAACTTCTATTAAAGCAGAATATTAATATTTCTCCTCAAGCGCTTGATCAGAGGTTTAGCGAGGCTTCTGTAGAATTTCTTAAAAATATTTTCTTATCTCTTTGTAAAACACAAATATCCAATAAGTCTAAAGCCTTTAAAAATTATGGCTTCAGCAATATCTTTTTAATGGACTCTACTGAAATAAAATTGCCAAATAAATTAAAAAATAAGTATAAAGGTGCAAACAAATCTAATCCTGCTGTTTTAAAAATAAATCTTCTCCTTGAATTATTAGATTATTCTTTTAAGAACACTGTTTTATCTACGGGAACTAAAAATGAGCAAAATTTTTCTAAATATGTCTACGATAAATTAGTTACAGATTCCTTAGTTTTAAAAGATTTAGGGTACTTTAAATTTGATGACTTCAATGAGATTGAAAGCAGAAACAGCTCTTTTGTTTCTCGTTTGAAAGCCGGAACAAGGTTATTTGCTTTAAACCCTAATCCTCAGTACTCATCAAAGGGAAAACTACTAAAAAAGACGAAGTATTTGGTAACAAATGCTGGAGAGTTGGGAAAAGAACTAAAAGCAGGAGAGACTCAAGAATATGAATTTCTAGTCGGAAGCCATGACGACAAGAGGCCTTTTAGGGTAATCCTAACTAAATTGGACAAAGAGACTTCTAATAAAAAAGTACAAAAGATAGAAGAAAGAGAAAGAAGGAATGAGCACTGCGCAAAGCACGCAAGAAGTTCTGCTGAAATTACTGGATATATTACTAATCTTTGGGGATTCAATCCTTCTGAAATCATCGAAATATATAAATTGAGATGGCAAATTGAATTGCTGTTTAAAATTTTTAAGTCTGATTTTAAACTAGATAAACTAAAAGACTTGAAAGTAGAAAGAATAGAGACTCACATATATGCCACTTTAATTAGAATGCTTCTTTTAATGGAGATTACAAAGGGTATCAATGGAGGATACTCAAAAGAAATGAGTATAAGGCGAGTAATAAAAAGCTCGTTGGGGGTTTTGACTGATTTCATGGAAACTTTGAAATCTAAAAAGCGTTTCATGCGCTTGACTTCAAAATTAAAAAAAATTATTGATTCTAAAATAAAAAAAGTTCCCAGCAAATAATCACCGAGAACACCGCTGATAATAGAATAAACTTTTTTAGCCATTTTTGCAAGTGGTTTTTTGTAGTTTGAAAATTTAGCTTTAAAATTAAAATAGGAACCTAACTATATAAAAGTTAGGTTCCTAAAATTTCTTAGCTTGATAGGTATGGGCTTCCTTAGATCTTTTGAATAATTCGTGTGATCCGTGAAAATTCGTGACAAAAATTATTTTTTAGATAAATTCAGGAATTAATTGCTTATTTAATTAAGTAGCAACTTGAGTTAATTAAATACACCATTTATACTTTTATTCTTTTTATAAACTTTGGTTTTTAATAATAAATTTTTCAATAAATTTCTATGAACCATGAAAAGCTTTGAACAGAATAAGAACTGGAAAATAAACTTGCAAAGACTTTATATAAAAGGAAATAAAAAGAAAATTCATAAATAAATTTATGTTATATACACTCCCCTTATATTTTTAAGCTGCTATACATAGGAGATAGCTAATTTTAAAAATAAATATGTAGTGAAATATAATTTTTGACTATAAAAAATAAATATAATGAGGTAAAAAAGATGAATAAGAAAAATTTTTTAAATGAATTGAAAAGATTTGTAGAACTGGGCATAGTAGACGAAGGCACCTACTTTAGGGTGGAGAACTACTATGCAGACGAGCGTAACCTAAAAGACAGTATCAATAATTTTTTTCTTGTACTGGCATCTGTTTTAATCGGTTTAGGATTAGTCTTGGTATTCGCTTACAATTGGGAAAAACTTGGCAGAAATGTAAAAAGTCTGATTGTGATTCTTCTCCTATTATTTTCGCAGGGTGTTACATTCTTTGTGAGGTTTTACAACGCTAGGCAGAGGCTGTATGAAGCAGCATCGATTTTTCAAGTGCTAATGGTAGGAACCTCCATAGCCTTGGTATCGCAGATATACAATATATCCGGCGAAATAGACATTTTTTTACTTGTTTGGGCGATCCTCGTAACTCCTATAATATATATTATGAAAACAAAATTCACATATACAGTATACCAGATAATAGCACTATCATATTATTTTGAAAACTTGAATGCAAGCAAAGCTTCACTGCTTGTCTACTTCATACTGGTTTTAATTGCATACTACTTAATGCACCCAGAAAAAATATTAAAAGCATTAACGATTATTTTTGTGCTGATAGCTTTTAGTGGATTCTATTTGGATCTTGACATGGGGTGGAAATTAAACTTAATCTACTTTATAACTGTGTTTAATATAGTTTATCTGAGGGTAGATTTTTTAAAGAGACCTGCAAAAACGGCTGTATTGGGGATCATATATTTTTTAACCTTCAAAAATTACAATATTCCTACTCAAAACTACTATATAAATGTTGATTTTTATATGGGTGCGGTTATTTTAAGTGCATTAATCTTGTTTTCAGTGGCATCAATTTACAAGTATAAAGGGAAATTAAGGCGTGATTGGGTTTTGTCTATCAGCCAGATAATTATCCTATTTCTATTCGTGCCAAAGAACATGTATATTGCGTACAACCTTTACTTTGCTTTTGTTGCTGTGTTTTATCTTTTGGACTCCATAAAGGTAAAAAATATAGGTCAGATGAATTTTTCAATGTTTTTAATTACTTTTCTAGTAGTCAGCAGATTTTTTGACCAGGAAATCCCCATACTTCCAAGGGCAGCTATCTTTATAGTACTGGGGGCGGCCATATTGGCCATGAACATTTACTATATGAAAAAGAGGGGTAAATATGAAGAGTAAATTTTTGCTAATATTTATAGTAGCCTGTATCTTGCAAATTTCTGCCCCAATCTATATGATAGGGCACAGAGAGGGTATAATAAAACATGGGGAAAGATACAGTTTGAAAATAGCCCCCGTTGATCCCTACGACGCCTTTAGAGGCAGGTATATGAGCATAAGGCTGCAGGATAGTAGCTATGAAGCCACAGAAGACCTAGAATTAAAAAAAGGGAGCAAAATTTATCTGTTGATAAAAAAAGGAGCTGAATATGACAGGATAGCAGACCTATTTGTAAAAAAACCTAAAAATGTACAGTTTATAAAGGGTAAGATAAGCTATGTTGAAAGGAAGGATGGGAAGTACATCTACCACTATACAACTGATATAAACAGGTACTATCTGCAGGAAGAGAGGGCTTCGGAAGCGGAAAACCAGTTTAGAAGTAGAAGTGGGGAGGACTCTTACGTAGAGGTGACTGTAAAAGATGGAGAGCTGGTGTGTACAGGGCTTATAATAGGAGAGGATAGGTACTAAAAAATCCCCCTTATTCAGGGGGATAGCTTAGTGGAGGGTATACCTCGTCTTTTATCGATACTATGTTTCCGTTTTTAATATAAACCCGAGGGATTCTCTTTTTCATCATACATACTATCTCGTAGTTAATGGTGCCTAGTATGTCTGCAACATCTGTAGCGGTAATGTTTTTATCGCCGTCAGACCCTATTAATATGACCTCGTCACACTCTTCTACGTCTATTCCAGTAACGTCGAGCATACATTTGTCCATACAAATAGTTCCAATAAGCGGAACTATTTTATTTTTCCCCTTTAAAATAGCACTCGCCTTATTACTGAGTAGTCTTGAGAAGCCGTCGGCATATCCTATTGGCAGGGTGGCTATCTTGCTTTTAACTTTGGTTTTGTAAGTAAGCCCATAACTGACCCCCATCCCTTTGTCTAGCTGTTTTATATGGTATATCCTGCCGTGAAGCGAGAGCACCTCCTTCAAATTGACATTGTTTTTGTCCACAAAATTAGAAGGGTATAGACCGTAAAGTATAATCCCGGCACGCACCATATTGTAATTTAGATTTGGTAGATCTATTATAGCTGCACTATTTGAAACGTGTTTTATAGGTATATTTATACCGATACCCTCTAAATCTGAGATCATTGCCTTAAATTTTGCAACCTGCTCTAAAGTATAAGATTTATCAGCTTCGTCAGAAGTGGCAAAATGCGTATAAATTCCCTCAATCAGGATATTTGAAAGTTTGGATATTTTTCTTATCTCCTCTACACTCTCATTGCATACGGCCATCCCGACTCTGTGCATTCCTGTATCTATTTTTATATGAATATTGATTGTCTTCCCAAAAGCTGCTGCCGCCCTGGACAATTCCTCAGCTTGCGCCAGAGAATAAATCGTGGGGGTTATATCGTATTCAACCAACGGGGACAAAAATTCTTTCGGGGTATATCCTAGGATTAGAATGGGCATATCCTTGAATTTATCCCTTATTTCCATCGCCTCAGAAAGTGTTGCCACAGCGAACCGGTCTACGCCGCTCTCGATGAGAGTTTCGGCTATCCCCAGAGCACCATGCCCGTATGCGTCGGCTTTTATAACGGCGGTCAAAAGGGTGCCACTCTTTAAAACTCTCTTTATCTCTTTGACGTTGTGCGATAAGTTGTCTAAATTTATCTCAATCCAAACTGGCCTTGTTATTTTCAATATAAATCCTCCCTGACAAAAACTCCCTAAGTAAAACCCACCTATATTTTACCTAATTTATGGAAAAAAGCAAACACTTATTTTAACCTAAGCTGCTACTTGTATTTAAATTTTAATTACTCGACTTGTGCAAATTTTTAAATCTAAATTGTTCAATATCTAATTTTTGGCGAATTCAAACTGAGAACCCTAAATAATCAAGGACTTTTTCCTCTGAATGGGTCTCTTCGTGTAATTCAATAATTAATTTTACCAATTTTGTGTTGCTGATTTTTATGAAATACTTTATTGTATCACCTAATGTATCTAATTTTAATTTGGCTTTAAATTTAATATTACATAAGAACACATAAGCTGTATATACTAACCGCCAAAATCTTTTGATACCTTTAAGAGACCTCATTTCACAGTGATCCAATCCAAGATTTTCTTTTTGGTTCCTGTAGTTTGTCTCTATCTCCCAACGGTTTCCATAGTAAGAAATGATTTCTTTATCTGAAAGGGAAACATCTGTTGATATTATGTGTTTAGGTGATTTTTCTGGATTGAACTCATCTATCCAGCTAAGCACAACTACACAATTTTCTATACCCTTTATAGGTCCTTCATACCTGTAAGTATAGAATCTGCGACCATTAACCTTGAAAGTTTTTAGATGTTTGGGGTTTATCTGCGCTCTGAAATCAGATAGTTTTATACGGATTCCTTGTGAATAAATAATTCTATTAGATCTTAGAGCTCCTATTACTTGATACCCTTTTGATTGGAGTTGATTTATGAATTTGTCTGAAATATACCAAGAATCCGCCAATACATACGTTGGTTTTTCTAATTGTAGTGTATTGTCTTCAAGAAGAGATATGGCTATTTCGTGCTTAGTTTTGAACATGTTTTGTTCGCCATCGCATAATTCTTCTTTCAGATAAACATCAAAATCAAGCGGATAAGAAATACCGCCATTTTTAATGAAGGCACTTACAATACAGTGAGCCCACTCGCTTTTTTGGGTTACATGTGAGCGAATAAATCCCATACCTTCAATTTTTTTAGAGTTTGAAGATTTTGTAATAAGAGTGTCATCTATAGAGATGAAAATTGGTTCTGAATTTTTATGTGTTTCCGATTTTATGACATCATATACAAAATTTTTCAAAGAGTTTCTGAGTTTTTCTTCATCCCAAGGTGAGTTATTGAGGAAACGAGTTGTACAGCTCCTGTCCTTAGAATTAAGAGTAAATCTATTTAAATTTGAAATATTCTTTTTTCCTTGTACGCCGATGATACCAGAAACTATACTGTTCATATGTTGCATTTGAGGCTTTGAAAAATTAAGATCAAGAGCCATATTGAAGTTTACAATTTCATTTAAATTAGGTATAATAAGCATCGTAGATCGAATCTCCTTCGGTATGTTTTGTGTGGTGCTTAATTATACCTGTATATTGAGATTTGATCTACTTTTTATTTTTTGCACAAGTCTAGTTAATTAAATTCACTAAGTACACAAATAAATCCTAATAAAAAAAGAATATAATTTTGGACACAGGGCTGCATGAAAAAAACTAAATGTTTTCACGGAGTTGACGAAAGAAAATTTTAAATATACCTGAGTAGCAGCTTGAATTAGATAATTAAACCTTTAAAACAGTTTAAACATCTTGTACTGTTAGCCTTACAAAAAATCAAGAAAAAAACCCCAGGGATATCCCAGGGGAGTAATTTTATAAAAGTTCTTTTAATTTCTCGATACTGTCGCCATTGTTTATGGCCTTGCTAACTTTCAAGCTTGACCTAGGATCACCTATTATAAAAGCACCTATTATTTTGCCCTCTTTTACAAAAAACTTTCTGTATACTATATCATCTTTGTAGGCGTACACGTCCGCATCTCCGGTGCCTATTATTCCAGCAGAAAAAACGGAGATACCTGTGACTTTTAGCCTGGTTTCTATAGCGCTGCCTTGGTATTCAGATGCTTCCCCGGCCATGTTCACTCCAGCTACTTTCCCCTGCTCCATTGACGGTATCCACAAACCATAGCAAAGACCGTTGTGTTCTGCTACATCACCTGCAGCGTAGACATCCTTTACACTTGTTTCCATTTTATCGTTTACTATTATGCCCCGCTGCGTTTTTAAACCTAGATTTTCAGCCAGTTCTAAACGCGGTCTTATACCGGTAGAAAGTATGATGACCTTACAAGGCATAGCTTTTCCCGAACGAAGGGTTAGTCCATCTACAAAGGCCCTTCCATGAACTTCTTCTACGCAGTCCCCAAGGATGAAGTTTATCCCCTTTTCCTTCAGCTTGGACCTGAGTATATCGGACCCTTCTTTGTCCAGCTGATTTGGCAGTAAACGGTCGCAGTACTCTATTATGGTAACGTTCTTTCCACGCTTTTTAAGAGAATTGGCAGCCTCTATTCCCAGTAGTCCGGCGCCGATTATAACTACATCTTTGTGGGTTTCTGAATAGGAAAGTATCTCATCGCAATCGCTGACTCCCCTGAACTTGAAGATCCCCACTTTTAAAATTCCTTTTATTGTAGGTATAAAAGATCTTGCACCTGTAGCTATCAAAAGTTTATCGTAAGAGAATTTCTCCCCGTATTCGCACTCAACTACTTTATTTTCCTTATCGATATTGACGATTTTTAGCCCTAGTTTGATGTCGATGTTTTTTTCTTGATAAAACTTTTCATCATATTTTAAGAGGGAATTGAAATCGATATCGCCAGCAAGATATTCTATCAGCCTCGGCCTGTAGTAAAAATGATTTTTGGACTGGGCTATTATTTTAATTTCTCCATTATCATCCAATTTTCTTATGTTTAAAGCAGCTTCTATTCCTGCCGCCCCATTACCAACTATCAAATATCTCATAGTACCTCCTCATTTCTAGAAAAGATTGTTATAGTATAATTTTACTTTAAGTTGTTTAAAATCACAAGTGGTATTTGTAGGCTTCTGAAAAATAAGAGCACAAAAAAAGCCTCTGAAAACAGAGGCTTAATGTCTTTTGATTTTAGAGTTTGTTTTTTCAGGAAGCTTGCTAAGATGGACATATCTACTGTTTGCAGCGTGCACGAATCTATCAATTATATTTCCTAAATCAGAGGAACTAAAAGTTTCCCTGAATTTTTTATTATTCAATATCTCTGAGTCGAATTTATAGTGGCATGGCTCGTCAGGCAAAAACTCGATGTAATCTCCAACTATTTCTTTTTCGTCTAGCACTTCTTTTAAAAATTCAGCAACTGTGATGGAAAATATACCTGAAACTTCTACAGTATTTCTGGCGTGATTGATTTCGTCCCTAAATTTAGGCCAAAATTCTTTTTCTACTTTAGTAAATGAAAGTTTATCCATAATACCGCCTCCTTTATGTTACGAGAGTAGACTCTCTATTTAAATTATACACTATTCTTGAGTGCTATCCAAAAAGAATAAATATTAATTGAAAACATTAAAAGATCATTCTGTATCTAGACTTTAACCCGAACTAAAAAAATATCAAATTTTCATTAAATTGGGTAGTAAAAAAGGCAAATAGCAGGAAAATTGCCGTAATTTGTCGATGTTTTAAAAAGTGTGAATGTGGAAACTCTTTGAAAGAATGCTTGAAATATAGTATTATTAATAGGAGAAAAAAATGGGGATGGTAGGTATGTGGAAAAAGGCTAAGTATATATTGAAAAAGTATTATGGGTACAATGAGTTTAGGAATGGACAGAAAATCATAATAGAAAATATACTGAATAAAAAGGATATTTTGGGTATTTTACCTACCGGCGGAGGAAAGTCTATATGCTATCAGGTACCGGCAATATTGTTTGAAGGTATCACAATAGTGATATCTCCGTTGATATCCCTTATGAAGGACCAGGTGGATACACTAAATAGTATAGGTGTGTCGTCTATATATATAAACAGTAGTTTGAACAGGGAAGAGTATATAGATGCCATGAGAAAGCTGAAATCTAAGAAAGTAAAGCTTGTATATGTGGCCCCAGAAAGGCTGGTACTGGATAACTTTTACGAACTGATAAGCGGAAAAAAGATCTCACTTATAGCTGTTGACGAGGCCCACTGCATATCACAGTGGGGGCACGACTTTAGAAAATCATACCTTGAAATCCCTAAGTTTATAGAAAAGCTGGATGAAAGGGTACCAGTGGCAGCCCTAACTGCTACTGCTACGCCAAAAGTAAGAAAGGATGTTTTGAACAAGCTTGGGTTGATAGACCCTGTGGAATTCATATCCGGTTTCAGCAGGGAAAACCTCTCACTAAAGGTGGTGGAAGACGAGGACAGCTTTGAATTTGCCAGAAACTATTTGGAGAAAAATAATAAAAAGTCCGGAATAATCTACGCCTCTACGAGAAAAGAGGTGGACAGGATATATTCGTTGCTGGCGGGCAAGGGAGTAAGTGTGTCCAGGTACCACGCAGGTTTAAGCGAAGAGGAGAGAAAGAAGAACCAGGAAAACTTCATATATGACAGAGTCAGGGTAATGATAGCCACCAACGCTTTTGGTATGGGGATAGACAAGTCAAACGTCAGATTCGTCATACACTGCAACATACCAAAAGATATAGAGTCATATTACCAGGAAGCCGGCAGGGCCGGCAGGGACGGGGTACAGGCGGAGTGCATTCTTATCTACAATGAGGAAGATATAGGAGTGCAGGAGTATTTTATAGATTCAAACAGGGAGACAGCTCCTGAATATAAAAAGGAAAAGTATCTGAAACTTCAAAAGATGATGGAGTACTGCCATACTGAGGGGTGCCTCACTGAATATATATTAAAATATTTCGGTGAAAAAAATCCAAAATCATACTGCGGCCACTGCTCAAATTGCAGGAAAGATGAGAGCATACAGGATGTAACCGTGAGGGCTCAAAAAGTATTTTCCTGTGTGGGGAGGATGAAGCAGAAATTCGGCATATCCACTGTGGTAACTGTTTTGTTGGGAGAAGAAGGGAACAAAATAGAGAGGAACAGCCTGAATATGCTGAGCACATACGGGATATTAAGCGGTATGACCAGAAACGAGTTGAGCGAGTTCATAGAGTTTTTGATTTTGGGATCCTACCTGGAGCTAACAAACGGTTCCTATCCTGTTTTAAGGCTCACTAAAAAAGCGTACAAAGTGATATCTGGTCTCGAAAGGGTTTTTAGAAAAGAAGATGCACTGGACTTCTTCTATGAGGACGAGTTGTTTGAAAAACTCTCTGAGGTGAGAGAGGAGATAGCAAAACGTGAAAACTTGCCTCCTTATATAATACTTTCGGACGCTACCCTAATAGAGATGGCTGAGAAGAAACCAAAAAATAGGTGGGAGATGCTGCAAATACGAGGCGTAGGTAATCAAAAATTCAAAAGTTATGGAGAGGAACTCCTAAAAGTGATACACAGCCACCTGGGAAGCGGGAAAAATGATGGGGATTTTCAGATTGATTTAAACGACGAGAAGCTCTATGAGCTTCTGAAAAGGCTACAGCTAAATATTGAATTGGAAGAACTTCGAAATATTTTGATAGAAACATTGAAGAAGCAGTAGTGGACACGGGTTGTTCACAATAGAGTGCTAAGATAAGTTGAGGTGACACTTCATGAAAAAGGTCTTGATAGTAGAGGATGAGGGGAAAATAAGAAGGGTTGTGAAAAACTACCTGGAAAAAAATGGGTATGAGGTTCACGAAGCTGAGGACGGCAAGGAAGGGCTATATATTTCCCAAAATGAAAAGTTTGATTTAATTATATTGGATATAATGCTTCCTAAAATGGACGGGTGGAGTGTTTGCAGGGAGATAAGGAGCTCAAGTGATGTACCCATATTAATGCTTACTGCAAGGGGAGCGGAGTCTGACGAGATTTTCGGGCTGGAGTTAGGTGCAGACGATTATCTGAAGAAGCCTTTTAGCCTCGGAGTTCTTCTTGCAAGGATAAAGGTCCTTTTAAACAGGAAAAAACTTCAAAACAGCATCCTGAAATTTGGAGAGCTTGAGATAGATGAAGATGCCCATAGGGTTTATTACGGAGAAAATGAGGTGAAGCTTGCGCCAAAAGAATATGAGCTTTTAATATACCTCGCCAAAAACAGGGGCATAGCACTTAGCAGGGAGCAGATATTGAATAACGTATGGGACTACAGCTATTACGGTGAGTTTCGCACTGTGGATACTCATATAAAAAAGTTAAGAAAAAAGCTGGATGAAAAGTTTATTGAGACCGTCAGGGGATATGGATATAGATTTGAGGGATAGGCCATGAAAAAGAGTATTTTGGAAAAGGCATTTTTGATGAATTTAATACTCATATTGAGCATATTGGGGACAGGGGCAATTCTGAGCAGGTTTTACCTAACCGGCTACTATCTGAAGGCTAAAAACAAGGAGCTGGTTGAGATAGCAAAAGGGATATCCTCCGGAAAGGTAAATCCAGAACAGTTTGAGAGGCTGGAGGCAAGTTATAACATAGGAATAAGGGTGAACGACAAAGAGCCCCGGGGTATGTACGGCATGCATCGTAGGATGATGGGGAGCGCTATGGGTATATTTGATTACAGCAAGCTACAGGAATTAGAGCCTGGACAGATAACAAGAGTGGAAAACAGGCACCCTACGCTGAATATAGAGCTTATGAATGTTGTGACGAAAAATAGTGATGGAGAGTTGATAATAATAAGCACTCCCATCAGCTCGGTGAAAGAAACTGTTGATATATTTAACAGATTTTATCTCTATCTTGGAATAGCGTCTATTTTTGTTGGGGCTCTAATAAGCTATCTATTTTCGGTGAAAATGACCAGACCTATAAACGATATTAACCGCATAGCACAAAATATAGCTAACTTAAACTTCCGTGAAAAGTGTGCTGTGAATAGTGGAGACGAGCTGCAGCAGCTAGGAGAAAGCGTAAACCATCTTTCTTATAGCTTGGAAAGGAATATCGGAGAACTAAAAATAGCCAACGAGAAACTTAAAGAGGACATAGAAAAGGAAAAGAGGGTCGATGAACTAAGAAGGGAATTCATATCGGCAGCCTCACACGAGATAAAAACCCCAATAGCCATAATAAACACCTACGCCGAAAGCCTCAAGGAGGGAGTGGTGGACGAAGGGGAAAAGGACTACTACTACGACTCCATAATAGAAGAGGGGAACAACATCTCAAACCTTGTCAGCGAACTATTGACCCTGATGGAGCTGGAAGACAAAAGCAAGGTTCTGAAAATTGAAGATGTAGACTTAGAGGAGACGGTATTAAACGAAGTCAAGAGGTTCAAGAGACTATTCGAGGAGAAGAAGGTGGACATAAAGCTTAAACTTGCAAGGGGTATAAAGGTTTCTGCCAACAAAAGATCTATGGAGAGGGTAATGTCAAATTTTTTGAGCAACGCTTTGAAATACGGTGATGAAAATGGTGAACTTCTGATAAGTTGTTTTGTGAACAGGGATAGAGCGGTAGTGGAAATAGAAAATAGCGGAATGCAGATACCTGACTTGGAGATGGAAAATCTTTGGAAGCCATTTTATAAGTTGGATAAGTCCAGGACCAGGAAATATGGTGGAAGCGGCGGCTTAGGACTTGCTGTTATAGCTGGAATATTGAGCAAGATAGACGGCAATTACGGGGCGCTTAATACAGAAAAAGGGGTAAAATTCTGGTTTGACTTAAAGAAAATATAATATTCATTTACCTTTCATACAGTGGACACAAACTGGTCACATGACAATAGTAATATAATATTAGATAACAGTATGAAAGGGGTGTCAAATGATGAAAAGAATTTTATTGGTATTGGGTGTATTGATAGTTTCTGCACTACTATTCGCACGTGGATCAGGTAGAGGTCAGTCTGGAAGAGGCGACTACTATCATAGAGGGTATATGATGGAAGAGTACGCAGAGAGGAAATTGTCTGATAACGACTACAAAAAATTTGAGGCAATGCAGAATAAACATTTCCAAGAAAATGAAAAGCTGCTAATAGAAATCCGTGCAAAAAACTTGGAAATGGAAAGGCTTACAATACAGGATAAAGTGGACTGGGAAAAAGTCAATAAACTAAATTCAGAAAAGTACAGGCTAATGGAAAAGCTCGATGGCAACAGACTTAGATACAGGGAAGAAATAAGGAAAACATTCGGAGACGATTTCATAGGTGAAGGTTATATGAGAGGCTACAGAGACCACCACATGATGGATGACTATGAAGGGCACCATATGAGAAGATATTAGCAATAGATACGGGAAGAGGGAAGAAACTTCCCTCTGTTTTTTTGCTGAGCCTAAATAATTGTAACATAAAATTATATATATGGAAGGGATATGGTGAGATTTAAAGCCAAGGTATTTAGACATGCAACTCAAATATTTTTTTTAGCACTTGTAACCATAGCAGCATTTAGACATCAAATTATAAGCGGCGGGCCGGACGGAGCTTCGAGCACCCACACAATATGCCCTTTTGGGGGCATAGAAGCATTTTACTGGTTGTTTACAAAGGGTGAATTCATAAAAAAACTCTACACTTCCAACATGGTTTTGCTGGCGGCAACTTTGGTTTTAGCAGTTTTCTTAGCTAGATATTTTTGCGCATGGATATGCGTCCTGGGAACGATGCAGGAGCTTTTCGGAAAGCTCGGCAAAAAAATTCTTAAAAAGAGGTATGAGATTCCGGCTAGATTGGACAGAAAGTTAAGGTACTTAAAATACGTTGTATTCATCGCCATAATTTATTTTACCTGGAGAACTGGGGAACTTGTAGTAAATAGCTACGACCCTTTCGCAGCCTATGCACATATACTGGCCGGCATAGGAGAGCTGTTGAATGAATATTTAATCGGATTTACGGTACTAACTATACCCCTTTTGGCTTCGATATTTTTTGATAGGTTCTTCTGCAAGTACGCCTGCCCTGTAAATATAAGGGTAGCTGAAATAAGTGAGGTTGGAAGCTCAGAGTGCATAAACTGCCTGGAATGCTTGGAGACCTGCCCGACTAATCCTAACTCCATCTCAGCCAGGATACATAAGAAAGTTGTGAGGCCGTCTACAGTATTTTTGTTTGGCCTAGTGATATATGTAGGGATTATAGGCGGATCTAGAATACTTGGTTACTGGGAAACTACCCCGTTGAACATAAATGAGATATTGAAATCAAACCCAGAAAATGCAAGGGGATGGATGACGCTGTCTATAGTATCGAAAGAGTTTGGGATACCGCTTGAAAAACTGTACAAGAAACTTGGAATAAAAATGAAGGATGTGCCGCCTGACATGATGTTAAAAGATGCGGAGGAAGTCTTGAAGGGAAAAAATATAGAGTTCGACCACGGAAGCGTTGGGGATATTGTGAGGGGTATACTTGAGGAAAGCGGAGTTGAGGCGGCAGAAGCAGGGTTCCAAATAAAGGGAAGCATGAGTGTAGCGGGTATAAGTTCAGAGACTGGAGTAGAAGAGTTGGAACTTATAAATAGGTTTGGGCTGCCAAAGGATTTTCCAATAGACAAACCGCTTAAAGAATTGAAAGAAAAGTATGGGTTTGAAATAAGTGCCTTAAATGAAAAGTTAGCAAAATAATTCTAAAAAATTTTACGGGGATTTAAAAATTTCTTTTAAAAATCACAAAAATTATGTAAAATTAGAGTAAGGAACAACGGGAGAGAATTTTTTTTATGGAGGTGCACACAACATCATGAAGAACTTGAGAACTTTTTTTCTGATGACCTTTTTAACGCTGATGCTTCTTTTTTTAGGAAACCTAATAGGCGGAAGGTCTGGAATGACTATAGCTCTTATTTTTTCATTTTTAATGAATTTTATTAGTTACTGGTACAGTGATAAGATCGTATTGTCTATGTACAGGGCGCAGGAGGTAAACAGGCAGACCAATCCAGCCCTTTACAGTACAGTTGAAAATTTAGCAAAAACTGCAAAACTGCCTATGCCGAAGGTGTATATAATACCGCAAAGACAGCCAAATGCGTTTGCTACGGGGAGAAACCCTAAAAATGCAGCTGTTGCAGTTACCACCGGTATACTTGAAATACTGGATGAACATGAGCTGGCCGGGGTTATAGGTCACGAGCTGGGACATGTGTACAACCGGGATATACTTATAAGCACTGTTGCTGCAGCCATAGCCGGGGCGATAACTTATCTGGCGCATATGGCGAGATGGGCAGCATTCTTTGGCAGGGATGATGAGGAAGATTCCAACCCTGTGGCAATAATACTAACGGCAATTTTAGCTCCAATAGCTGCTATGCTTGTGCAGATGGCTATATCCAGAACCAGAGAATATAAAGCTGACCAGTTCGGGGCGAGGGTGTGCGGAGATCCGAGATACCTGAGCGGAGCTTTAAGGAAGCTGGATATGTGGAGCAGGAACATACACATGGACGCTAGTCCGGCAACCTCTCATATGTTTATAGTAAATCCACTTTCTGGGGAGAAAATGGCAGAACTTTTCAGTACTCATCCAAGGATGGAAGAGAGAATAAAAAGATTGGAAAACATGAAATAAGAAAACCGGCTTCTAGCCGGTTTTAATTTATCTGCTTTAGTGGGAAATAATTTTTTAGAATACGTGGAGGGGGTTACGAGGATGCTTGAAAATCTAGATCCGAAAACTGTAATGAAATATTTTGAGGAAATAAGCAGTATCCCTAGGGGGTCTAAAAATGAAAAAAGGATAAGCGATTATTTGCTTAAATTTGCAAAAGACAGAAATCTGCAGGTGACACAGGACGAAGCGCTTAACGTGATAATAAAAAAGCAGGCCACTGAAGGATATGAGCATGTGCCAACGGTAATAATACAGGGACATATGGACATGGTGTGCGAGAAAAACCAAGATACAGTCCATGATTTTGAAAAAGACGGTATAAAATTAAAAATTGACGGGGGGTTCATAAAGGCAGATGGAACCACACTAGGGGCCGACAACGGAATAGCCGTCGCATTTTCATTGGCAATTTTAGACTCCGACCTGCCACACCCAAACCTGGAGGTCGTTCTGACATCGGATGAGGAGATGGGGATGAGTGGAGCTGAGAGGCTAGACCCATCTAAGCTTTGCGGGAAAATCTTGATAAACATCGACACAGAGGAAGAGGGGGAGTTTTACGTAAGTTGTGCGGGCGGTTCGAGAGGGGTTTTCACCGTGCCAGCTGAAAGGTGTGCTGTTGTAGGAGACGTTTCTGAGTACAAGATAAAGGTAAGGGGTCTGGAAGGAGGGCACTCCGGTGCGGATATACACAAGCAGAAAGGGAATTCCAATAAACTTTTAGGGAGATTTTTGAAAGAGTTGCACAAGACAGTGGAGTTCAATATAGTAGAGATTTATGGTGGATCAAAATCCAATGCTATACCTAGAGAAGCGGATGCAATTATAATATTGGGGGCAGGATATCTTGAAACCTTGAGACATGCTGTAGATGAATACAACTCTGTTATAAAAGATGAGTACAGGGTGAGTGATCCAGGATTTGTTGTAGACATTGAAAGAGTAGAAGCTAGTAGTGATGAGATGATGACAAATGAAAGTACTAAAAAAACTATAAATGCGATTTTTTTACATGCAAATGGGATAAGAAGTATGAGTATGGATATCGAGGGGCTGGTGGAATGCTCTCTTAACCTGGGTGTGGTGAAAACTGGTGAAAATACAGTAATTCTAGAAAGTGCTATAAGGAGTTCTGTTGAGTCTCTTAGAAGAACTGTAGAACTGGAATTAGAGACTTTGTCAGAAGTATTGGGGTGTGAATTTTATGTGGATTCTTTCTATCCTGCTTGGAAATATAAGCCTCAATCTAGAATAAGAGAGGTCTGTGCGGAAATATATGAAAAATTTACCGGGAATAAGGCAGAAATAAAAGCCATACATGCAGGACTTGAATGTGGCATTTTTTCAGAAAAATTAGGAGAAGATGTAGAGATAATATCTTTTGGTCCGAACATCTATGGAGCACACACCCCTGAAGAAAGAGTGGAGATAAGCTCTGTTAAAAATGTTTGGGAATATTTTGTGAAATTAATGGAAGAGATTAAAAACTATTATTAAAAGATAAAAGTGCGGGATGAAAACCGCACTTTTAAATTCCTATTTTCAATAGAGATAAAATTTTGAAAATAAAAAAGGGGCCGATAGACCATACCTATCAAGCTAAGCTTTGAATTTAATAGAATTTGTGCTAAAACCTTCTTCAAGGACTACTTGAAGGAGGTTTTTCTTTTGGGAAACAGACAAATCAGAACAAAATTTTTAAATTACTTTTCGGAAAAAAATATTGAACAAATTGCCAGGTATTCTAAATTCAAAATTAGGAATAGCGGCAAAATTTCTCCTCTTAACTTCATATCTTTAACTTGTTTCAGCTCCAATAATTTATGCACTTCATCCTTGGAAGAATTAAGCGCTGAACTTCTATTGAAGCAGAATATTAATATTTCTCCTCAAGCGCTTGATCAGAGGTTTAGCGAGGCTTCTGTAGAATTTCTTAAAAATATTTTCTTATCTCTTTGTAAAACACAAATATCCAATAAGTCTAAAGCCTTTAAAAATTATGGCTTCAGCAATATCTTTTTAATGGACTCTACTGAAATAAAATTGCCAAATAAATTAAAAAATAAGTATAAAGGTGCAAACAAATCTAATCCTGCTGTTTTAAAAATAAATCTTCTCCTTGAATTATTAGATTATTCTTTTAAGAACACTGTTTTATCTACGGGAACTAAAAATGAGCAAAATTTTTCTAAATATGTCTACGATAAATTAGTTACAGATTCCTTAGTTTTAAAAGATTTAGGGTACTTTAAATTTGATGACTTCAATGAGATTGAAAGCAGAAACAGCTCTTTTGTTTCTCGTTTGAAAGCCGGAACAAGGTTATTTGCTTTAAACCCTAATCCTCAGTACTCACCAAAGGGAAAACTACTAAAAAAGACGAAGTATTTGGTAACAAATGCTGGAGAGTTGGGAAAAGAACTAAAAGCAGGAGAGACTCAAGAATATGAATTTCTAGTCGGAAGCCATGACGACAAGAGACCTTTTAGGGTAATCCTAACTAAATTGGACAAAGAGACTTCTAATAAAAAAAGTACAAAAGATAGAAGAAAGAGAAAGAAGGAATGAGCACTGCGCAAAGCACGCAAGAAGTTCTGCTGAAATTACTGGATATATTACTAATCTTTGGGGATTCAATCCTTCTGAAATCATCGAAATATATAAATTGAGATGGCAAATTGAATTGCTGTTTAAAATTTTTAAGTCTGATTTTAAACTAGATAAACTAAAAGACTTGAAAGTAGAAAGAATAGAGACTCACATATATGCCACTTTAATTAGAATGCTTCTTTTAATGGAGATTACAAAGGGTATCAATGGAGGATACTCAAAAGAAATGAGTATAAGGCGAGTAATAAAAAGCTCGTTGGGGGTTTTGACTGATTTCATGGAAACTTTGAAATCTAAAAAGCGTTTCATGCGCTTGACTTCAAAATTAAAAAAAATTATTGATTCTAAAATAAAAAAAGTTCCCAGCAAATAATCACCGAGAACACCACTGATAATAGAATAAACTTTTTTAGCCATTTTTGCAAGTGGTTTTTTGTAGTTTGAAAATTTAGCTTTAAAATTAAAATAGGAACCTAACTATATAAAAGTTAGGTTCCTAAAATTTCTTAGCTTGATAGGTATGCCGATAGACCCCTAAAAATTTTCGTATATAGATTTAAATTCATCTTCATGTTCCAAAAATATGTCGACTAATTTAGGATCAAAATGTCTTCCTTTTTCAAATATAATTATTTTCTTAGCTTCTTCATGCGTAAAAGAAACCTTGTAACATCTTTTCCCCCTCAACGCATCGTAAACATCTGCAAAAGCCACTATTCTAGCTTCTACAGGGATATCCTTTCTTGCCAGACCATGATACCCTTTCCCATTCCACTTTTCATGATGATATCTTACTATGTTCTCGCATACACTTCCCAAATTCAGATTTGCTATAATTAACTGCCCTATCTGGGTGTGACGTTTCATAACTTTAAATTCATCCATTGTGAGCTTGTTAGTTTTTTTCATTATACTATCCGGTATGCCGAGCTTACCTATATCGTGAATAACAGAAAAAAATTCAATCTCTTCGGAGAACTTAATAGAGCCGGTATATTTTTCAGTTAAAAATCCGCTTAACCTACCAACTCTTTTGAAATGGTCAACCGTATCATCGTGGTAGAAAAAAAAGTTTTCAAGTATCTCAGTAAGTACATATAGAATATATTTTGAGCTTTTATTTTTAAAGTTTCCGACTTTTTTTAAAAAAGCGCTTTCAATTTTTTCTAGCTTTTTAATTTCAGAGTTATCAAGTTCTAAATCTAAAACTTTATCAAAAATGCTTAATTGTTTTCTTATTTTAAAAACTTCAATCAAATCCATATCGAAAAAAAAGGATCTGAGAGCATTATTTTTAACAGGAGTTTTTACTTGTGTCTTATACATAATAACTACCCTCCTTTTAATTACAGACAGTAGAAGATAAATATTCCTTATTAATACTATACTATATTATAATTGAAAAATCAACTTTTTTTTAGTATTTTGTCATTTTATAAACCGACAAAAACTGATAAAACTCACTCCATTTAATAGAGTGGAATAAAAAAAGCATATTAAATTATTTTTTACTGAAAATTAATTTAAAAGCAATGCTTATTTAGTATGGTATTATCTATGAAAAAAAATTGTTGTAAACCAAGCAATTATTAGGATATGTAAAATAATAAACTAGACTTGTGCAAAAAATAAAAAGTAGATCAAATCTCAATATACAGGTATAATTAAGCACCACACAAAACATACCGAAGGAGATTCGATCTACGATGCTTATTATACCTAATTTAAATGAAATTGTAAACTTCAATATGGCTCTTGATCTTAATTTTTCAAAGCCTCAAATTCAACATATGAACAGTATAGTTTCTGGTATCATCGGCGTACAAGGAAAAAAGAATATTTCAAATTTAAATAGATTTACTCTTAATTCTAAGGACAGGAGCTGTACAACTCGTTTCCTCAATAACTCACCTTGGGATGAAGAAAAACTCAGAAACTCTTTGAAAAATTTTGTATATGATGTCATAAAATCGGAAACACATAAAAATTCAGAACCAATTTTCATCTCTATAGATGACACTCTTATTACAAAATCTTCAAACTCTAAAAAAATTGAAGGTATGGGATTTATTCGCTCACATGTAACCCAAAAAAGCGAGTGGGCTCACTGTATTGTAAGTGCCTTCATTAAAAATGGCGGTATTTCTTATCCGCTTGATTTTGATGTTTATCTGAAAGAAGAATTATGCGATGGCGAACAAAACATGTTCAAAACTAAGCACGAAATAGCCATATCTCTTCTTGAAGACAATACACTACAATTAGAAAAACCAACGTATGTATTGGCGGATTCTTGGTATATTTCAGACAAATTCATAAATCAACTCCAATCAAAAGGGTATCAAGTAATAGGAGCTCTAAGATCTAATAGAATTATTTATTCACAAGGAATCCGTATAAAACTATCTGATTTCAGAGCGCAGATAAACCCCAAACATCTAAAAACTTTCAAGGTTAATGGTCGCAGATTCTATACTTACAGGTATGAAGGACCTATAAAGGGTATAGAAAATTGTGTAGTTGTGCTTAGCTGGATAGATGAGTTCAATCCAGAAAAATCACCTAAACACATAATATCAACAGATGTTTCCCTTTCAGATAAAGAAATCATTTCTTACTATGGAAACCGTTGGGAGATAGAGACAAACTACAGGAACCAAAAAGAAAATCTTGGATTGGATCACTGTGAAATGAGGTCTCTTAAAGGTATCAAAAGATTTTGGCGGTTAGTATATACAGCTTATGTGTTCTTATGTAATATTAAATTTAAAGCCAAATTAAAATTAGATACATTAGGTGATACAATAAAGTATTTCATAAAAATCAGCAACACAAAATTGGTAAAATTAATTATTGAATTACACGAAGAGACCCATTCAGAGGAAAAAGTCCTTGATTATTTAGGGTTCTCAGTTTGAATTCGCCAAAAATTAGATATTGAACAATTTAGATTTAAAAATTTGCACAAGTCGAGTAATAAATATATTTAAAAGGAGATTTACTTTTTTAATTGTATATTATAAAGATTTTTTAAAAGGGTGAAAGTTACATATAATATAAAAATTTTAATTTTTAAAGCATAAAATGTCGGCTATCAACTTGACATAGGTTGATATATGTGGTAAATTTTTATTGAGATAGGAGAGGATTTTATGAAAATTTTATCAGCTGTCGACAAAATCATTAAGTTGAGAAAGCGATACAAAATCAATCAGGCTGATTTGGCAAGGGGGAAAATTTCCAGAAGTCATCTTGGGATGATTGAAATAGGAAAAACGAAGTTGAGCAGAAGGGCTGCTGAACTCCTTGTTGAAAACTTTAATGAGATATTTAAAGAGAGGGGGATTGATAAGCAGATAACAATTGATTATATCCTTGAAAGTGAAAAAGAGCAGTTGAGGAAAGTCAGAGAAGAACTTTTATCTAAATTGAACAATGAAAAAAATGATGTAGAGCATGTCATAGGAGAGATAGAATACCTAGCTAGCGAATTTGACAGAGAAACTAAAGTAATTCTCTACAAGGCAGTAGGAGATAAGCTTTCTGAAAGAGAGTTTTATAAAAGAGCTGCAAGCTATTATATTCGGATATTAAATGATTTAATATCTAAAAATGACTACAATTTATTAGGAGAAGTCAGTTTAAATTTGATTAGGATCCACCTGTATTATTATAATTATGATGAGATGCTGGATGTGGAAAAGCTGATCAAAAAAGAGATAGAAAAATTTGACGTCGAACTCAGACAAAAGATTATCTTCAACTTGGCACTGGCTTATGATGGGCTGAAAAGATTTGACAAAGCCCTTGAATATTATATGTCTCTAGATGGTATCGTAACAGATCCTGAAAGGATATTCCATTTAAACAACATGAAGGCACTTTGCTATGAAGGAATGAAATCCTATGATGATGCAATTTCTCTCTACAGGGGGATGCTGCTTAGATATGATGATGTCGGGAAAAAATTAATAGTTAGCTCCAACTTAATGTATATTTCACAGGTGCAGAACAACAAGGAAAGGTGCAAATTTTATCTCAGAAAAAACAAGCATCTCTTAGAGCAGTTGGATGAAAATGAGTTGACTCTAGACTACCTGGAGAGAGTTTACTACAGTATGGCAGAGGCAGCTGAATATCTCGACAGAAACAGTGAAGCGTTGAACTATTACTCTAAAGTGTTTCTGACAAGTAGTGAAAGTTGGTTAGTATCTAATATTGGTTTTAAGTATGAAGCCATGGAAAAATTGTTAGAATTATCAAGTGAAAAGGATATTGAATTAGTTAAAAAAGTCGAAGATGCTTATTTTAAATTGTTAGAGAAAAAAGAAGAGTTAAAAATAGGTTATCACTTTTTACGTTACTATAATACCTATAACTTTGATGATTCAGAGAAAGTATTTTTACAAAAAATTAATAAAATATAGGAGGGAATATTATGAAAAAACTATTAGTAGTTTTATTATTTATGTTTGCTATTTTAACGGTAAGCAACGCAGCACCGTTTTCAACAAGAAGGGTGACATCAGGCGGATGGGATATGCTAGAGGATGTTAGCGCACCGTTTTCAACAAGAAGGGTGACATCAGGCGGATGGTAAAAAGAAACCTCAGAATTTTCTGAGGTTTTTTATTTGTTAGCAGGAAAAGATATCCATATATGGTAAAAGTAATAAAGAACTTATATGGGAGGGATGGAGATGGAGATAAGACACAACAAAAATGAGAGGGTATTTTACATAGAACAAAATGGTAAATTGATCGCAGAAATGACCTATTATTTTAGAGAAGAGTGGGAAATGGTTATAAACCATACATATGTTTCTCCCGTACTTAGAGGGAAGGGGATAGCTCAAGAACTGGTTGAAGAAGGGGTGAAATTTGCAAGGGAAAAAGGGTATAAAATTTATCCAACTTGCTCTTATACAAAGGTTTTATTAGGTAAAGAAGAAAAGTTTAAAGATATACTGTTGGAAAAATAAGAGGGGAATACCCTCTTATTCTATCTCCAAAAATATAGCGTCTACACGATAGTCTATGCCGAGACGATTCGCAACGAGGGTTTTATACATTTCAATCTGAGCGGGGTCCCTACTCTCCCCTGTTTTATAGTCTACAATGAGTGCATATTTATCCTCGTGGTCTATATTAAGCCTGTCAATACGGTATTTTTTTAGAGCTCCTTCAGAAAGGTCCGCTATCTCATACTCGTTTAAAACTTCATATTTTTTATTAAAAATATCATATTCAAGTATTTTTTCATTGTTGTATATAAAATGGGTAATTCTGTCTAGAATTGAGGCTATTTTATCTCTTCCAAACATGTTTCCATATTTTGAAAGCACCATTTTAGTAGCAAGTTCTCTCTCTTTATCGCTGTTATGTTTTAAAAACTCCATGTAATAGTGCATGGCTAGACCGGTTTTTCTTTTATTTTCCTTCTCTATGCTCATTGTGAAGGCTTCCTGTTTTTTCTCTGCATCTATCTCACACAGCTTCGTACTGGAAAAATATTTTTTTACGCCAGTTGGAATCTTTAGAGCTACTTTTTCAGGTATAGATGTACATGAAAAAACACCTGTACTCTTAGAGTATTCTTCTACCCCATCGGAAAACTCCATTTCGGAAGCATTGTTTATCCCCCTTATGTAAAATTCATCGCTGCATTTTTCCAGGTCCCTGTTTATATCCATGAAGACAAATAGATTTTTTTTAGGCCTAGTGAGGGCGACGTAGAAATTGTTTATCTCCTCCATTTCCTCTTTTTCTGCCTCCTGGGATTCAAAGTCCAAACCAAGCACTTCCAGCACATCCTTGTATTTTGGGAAGCACAGGAAATAATCCTCAACACAGGTGTAGTCCTCCGAGAATTTTATATAAAATTTGAAATTGTTAGATGGGGGAGATTTGCTCTGCTTGAAGTAGAAGAGTTCTGTATCGAACTCCAGTCCCTTAGACTTATGTATGGTCATGAGCTTTACTGCGTTTAGGTCTTCTACTGTCAACTGCTTCAATGCTTCTGAATTTCTGTTCTCTTCCACATAAGACACCAGGCCATCCAGCGAATTATGACCCCTTAAAAGTTGGTAAAAATAATAAATGTTTTTAAGGTCGCTGTTGCTGCTGAATTTTTCCACTACCCCGAACTCTTCGAAAAACGACCTGACAACATCTTTTATGCTGTCCCCTTGAGTTTGAAACTGCGAGAATTTTTTGTTGTTATACCCCTTCACATACCCTAATACCTGTCTCAGCTCTGAAGGGAGCTCCAGGCTTTCTCCGCCGTTTAGGTAAACTTCTATTGCGGATCTGTTCTGCAGAAAAAATTTCAAAGAATCCCCATCTATATCTATTATCTCGTCCCTTAAAAAACACGCAAGTGAGAAATAATCCCTATAAACCAGGTATTTTATAAGATAGTAAATCCCTTTAATAGCCCTATGTTCCACTATGCACTGGCCATCATTGGTGATGTATGGTATTTTTTCCTCATCAAGCCAAGCCGATATCTCGTTTAAGTCTTTTTTCCTTCTAGCCACTATAGAAACGCTGCCGTAATTTTTGATTTTGTCCTTGACTGTATACACGAGTTTTTCAATGGGGGCACTTTCACTGCTTTTCCCGTCAATGTGCAGTTCCACATAACCACCATTTTTGCTGTCTAAGTGCCTAACATCCTCATACTGCCATCTTTCATCATTTCCGTTGAAAAAACCATTCACAAACCCCATTATATTCTTCGCGCTTCTAAATGAAGTATCCATTCTCTCTTGTTCTGCACCTATTATTTTTTCCAGCTTCTCGAACAGTTTTTTTTCTCCGCCACGCCAGCCGTAGATGCTTTGCTTTTCATCCCCCACGGCAATTAGGTTTTCGGTGTTTTCTATAAGAGGAAGCAGTATTTTCCACTGCAGTATGCTGGTATCCTGGAATTCATCTATAAACATGGTATTGATTTTGCTACCTATCAATTGATACAGGTATTCAGTAGCCCGTCCATTAGATAGGATACCCAGATTTCTGCTAGAAAAAAACTTGTAGGTATAGGTGGAGATGTCGTTGTGGGTAAATTTTTTATCGGAAAATTTAAAGCCGTCATATATATGAAAAACATGGTTTGAAAATTCCAATATCTCCTCTTCTGTAGGAAGTAGCACCTCGTCATAGATATACCCAGCCAAGGACTCCTTGAAGTCATTATAAAAAGAGGCTACCCTTTCGTAAATACCGGATGTCTCAGGGACTTTTTTGGTGGGCTTAATAAAGGCGTCCACCCAAAAATTTTTCTCTGAAAGCAGGGCTTTAAAATTTGCAGCCAAAAATTCCTTTTTTTCCTCTACTCCATTTAAACTCAGGTAGCTCCTGAACTTAGATTTCAGCCCATCTTCCAAGGTTTTTTCTGGATTTTTTATTTTTCCGCCCTCTTCGATAAGCAACAGCATCTCTTCAAATATAATGAAGAAATCAGAGAAACCTTTTTTCTGTTTCGATTTTAGATTTGAACTCCCGTCTATGACTAAGAACTTCCACCTGTTGTTTAGGAGTTCGCTTATCAAATGCAGGTAGTCGTCTATATTTTTAAAAGCTCTGTTTTGAAAAAATATTTTAAGCTTGTCAAAGTACCTTTTTTCCGAAATAAGCTTTTTCAACACGCTTTCAAGATAAAACTCATTTTTGTCGTCATCTATTATTTCGTATGAATAGATGTTTAAATGCGGCGATATGGCTTTTTTGAAAAGCATATTGGTGAAGCTGTCTAAAGTGTATATCTTTACTTTATCTTTATTCGCCAGCATCCTCTCATAGGCGGTTCTCAACAGTTTTTCATCCACAGCGATACCTGGGTATAGTTTTTTCAGATTGTCGGTTATTTCTTCCTTTGCCGGTTCAGATGAGCCCAATAACGAGTCCAGGTGATGAAAAATCCGGGACCTGATCTCTGCAGTAGCTTTTTTTGTAAAAGTCATAACCAGGATCTCCTCGAAATTTTTCCCATTTAAGATTGAGGCGATGTATTCAAGTGAAAGCCTGTATGTTTTGCCAGTTCCAGCACTGGCTTTTAATACCTTTCTATTCATTTTCCCACCTCATTTGGCATATCTGCGCATACTCACAAACCCTGCAAATAGAGTTTTTATCCGTACGGCTGTATTTTTTGTCGCTTAAAAAGTTTTTTATCTCAGATACAAGCAGGTCCCTGCTGAGCATATTTTTTCTGGATCCCTCAGGGATAAGTTCGCTATCTAATATGCTGTATATATATTTGTGTGCTAGATTGCTCTCTCCATAAAACAATATTGAATAAAAATCTAACTGGGAGATGTCGCCTCTACCGGTCTTGTAGTCGTATATGTGATTAGATGCCTCTGTTTCAACCAAAAGGTCCATTGTACCTGTAAGGCATATATTTAGGCCGGAATCTATATTCTGGAAAAGAAGCTCCTTATTCCTTCTTTCTGGTGAAAAAGTTTTTATCTTTTCATTGGAAAAACCCTTCTCCAGCTCCAGGTAAAATTTTTCTACCCCCTCTACTACTATTGGGAAGATTATTTTTTTGTAGTATTTCAGGTAGTCCATAGGTATCTTTAGGTGATTTCTGCTCAGCTGGTCCTCTAGTATTTTCTGGAGTTTTTCTTTTTTTAAGCTAAAATTACCTCTCTTAACTTCTCCCGACTTAAGCCTAGCAACCTCCTCCATCAAGTTGTGGCTTATTATACCCAGGAGCTTTGCGTCTATCTTATACTCTGGCTTGAATATCTCCTCTTGAAGTGAGGCTATCCTTTTCAAAAAAAAGTAGTATCTGCATTTTATCAGTTCATTGTAAGAGTAACTGCTTATATCAAGGGAACCTTTAAAGTCCTCGTGTGAGAGCTTTATGAGGTCCTTTCTTTTTGAGTAGGAGTCACCTAATATATCCTTGGAATTCTTTATAAATGTGTCTGAAGCCAGGATTTCGCTAACTGTCTGCATGCACTCCGCTTCAGAATATTCTGTACTCTCAAAATCGAGATTATAATTTATCCTGAGCTCTTCCAAAAAAGAGCTTGCTTCTATATTTTTTCCTTCATTTTCCAGCGTAAAAATCCACACCTCATCGCACGAAAAGATATGCCTGAACAAGTTATGCTTCTCCAATAAACTTGTATCTTCATGGGCTAATATCCCCAACGATTCTTTTTGGGTATCTGTAAACAGGAATCCGTTTCTTCCCTTAGATGGAATGATGCCTTCATAGGCATTTAAAATCACCAGCTTCCGTCTTTTAACGTCGCCAACATCCAAAATATTTTCTATAGAGATATGTTCTTCATTTTTCACAATCTCCGTGTAAGTCAGAGGTTTGTGCCTGAGATATTTCAGTATAAGTCTGAAAAGACCCTCCGAAATTTTGTTTTTAGAAAAGTATACTTCCCAGCCATCCAATATGCCCATATGCTCGATAGACAACACCTCAGAGAGGGCTTCAAAATATTTTTGGACGCTATCCTTAAACTCCAGGTCATCTAGACGGGTGAAATCGAAGTGTTCTTTGTCGCCAAGGAAAGCTGTAAATTCACCGAGACTTTTAAATGAGTGCAGGGTCTCGATATCTTCAGGTATCCTGGCTATTTTTGCAAACACAGGATTTCTAGAAGCCGCCAATTGATCTAAAAAAGATTTAGTCATGTACCTATAGTCGTCAGACACAAGCCGTATAAACTCTTTATAAGTGTCTGCATCTATCTGATAGTACTCCCTGAAGACTTCGGAGTTCATGGAATCTAGAAGGTCAGCGGTGCGTATGTAGAGTGCATTTTCTGATATTTCAGCTCCGTTTAAAATCTGGTGCCACTTGCTTAAAAATAGAAATATTCTGCTCTCCGCTAACCTTATTTCGGACTTTGATTTTATAAAATTTTTAGATAGCATGTTTTTGTACTCTGATGATTCAGAATCGGCATCGAGCACCACAAAACTGTCTTTTTCAATAAAAGAAAGAAAGTTTATTAGCTGCACGAACCTATCCTCAGATTTTATCATGGTTATTTTAGTTTTTAAGTCTGCAGGGCAGGAAACCCTTTTCAAGCAGAGACTATCCTCATCGAAGTCACCCTTTAAAATCTGAAGATAAACTTTCACTTCAAAAGTTTCACAGAGTCTGGATAAGATATTTTTCTCCAAAGGTGAAAAATAGAGTTTATTCACAAAAACAATTTCGCTATACTCGCCTAGCAAGAAGAAATCGAGTTTGTCTATTTTTTCCACATTGCTTTGAATTGTATAAGCGTATTTTTCCAGCAGCCTATCATAGTTGGCCTTGATGTCCTGGAAATTTTTGTATATCTCTTCCTGCCAACCTTCCAGTTCGCCTATAGCATCTATCTGGAATTCATTCAGCAACCTGTAGAAGCCAAGGAAGTTTTCGGCGGTATCAATTATGTCATAATAATTGTCTATTTTTAAAGACCTTTTTAATTCTGGACTAATAGCCTGGTAGAAGAGTAGGACAGGTTTTTCTTCTTTCAGCAGTATTTTATCCGTAAGGAAGATGCGTTCCCTTAGCTCGCCTGTAGTTAAAAACTCCGACCTTTTTCCCATGGGAGAGCCGGTTAATTTTAGATAGTAATCTTTAGCCAGGTTTTTGTTGGAGACTTTGTCGAAAACATATATTTTTGGGGTCTCGTCCACAATGGATTCAAAAATATCGTCTCTATATGAAAGGTATTCAAATTTCAAATATATCACTCCCGGTAAGTTTTTTGAACTTTTTAATAACCTCAGAAAGTTCAGGTATAGAAGATCTTCCACCCGGTTTTTCGACGGATATGGCTGAGGTAAGAGAGGCAAACTTCAGGTTTTCTTCAAAGGGGAATCCTTGTAAAAGGCCATATGTAAACGCACCGTGGAAGATATCGCCAGCACCTGTAGTATCTACAGCATCGGCGATAAAAGCACCCATGTGGATGGGCCCTTCTCCATTTTCGTATATTACCCCCCTCTCACCTAAGGTTACTGCAATTTTTCCAGATGTCAAGTTTTTCAACTTCTCGAGCACTTGATGAGAGTCTTTAGCAATATCCAAATTTTCTATATTGCAATACTCCAGCGCGAATTTTTCAGAACAGATAAAATAGTCTGATAAAGGCGCAAGCTCCAGCGTACCCATCCTCACAGAACCGGCATCTAGTATTGTCACTGCATCTGGAAAAGCCAGTTTTGCAGAGAGGGAAGCGCCCAGTTCATGTCCGTCAAAGAGGATTATTTTAGGATAGATTTGGACAGAGTTAAAATCCACATTAATGTCTGAGTCTTTATTTTTCCGATTTATTATGGTTCTGCTGCCATTTTTTTTGTTTACAAGGACTATGGAAAGAGAGGTTTCAGACCCGTTAATCTCTTTGATTAAAGATGTATCTGCTTTCACATCATGAAACTCAGACAGTATTTTAGACCCGTAAAGATCACGCCCTACCCTTCCGCAGAGGCATGTATTTATACCCCATTTTGCCATCAGAAAGGCAGCATTTGATGCTGGTCCCCCGCCGGTTTCAATAAAATGGTCAACCGAATATTTACTATTTTCCAACGGAAAACCATCGAGTTCTACTATCAAGTCGTAAACTATTTGTCCAATTGAAAGTACAGACATGGTATAAAATCCTCCTAAATGTTTATTCTAGTGGGTAAAATAAAGAGTTTCCCAGAGTAAAAAATCTTTAAACGATGCTTTACTATGTTTAAAGAGTTAAAATGATTTGTGTGATTTATGAAAACTTGCAACAAAAAAATATTTTTATTTTAATATATTTTCTATATAAAGCATATATTTAAAAGATCTGTGCTAAAAAAACTTTTGTAAATAAATTCATTAGTCTATCAACAATTTTAAGTAGCACCTTGGATTAATTAATATCTAAGTCAGTATACATATATATTAGCACATATTTTTAAAATAAAAAATATCCTTTAAGCGACGGACTTAAAGGATATCGTAAAATCAGTATCTTATAATCAGATATGCACTAGAAACAATCATAGAGAGAGTCCCCATAAGTATTCCATACTTTAAGAATTCAGAAAAACTTATTTTTCTCCCGGCTTTGTCCGAAGCGCTAACGGCAACAATATTTGCAGCGGAAGCCACTATGGTGATATTACCACCCAGACAAGCTCCTAGAGATAGGGCCCACCAAAATGTTTCTACACTGGGTCCTGGGAAATTAGAAGACAAAACATGTATAATTTTTGAAAACGTAACTGTATACGGAACGTTTCCAATAAAAGAGGTTGAAATAGCTGAAAACCAGAGTATAAACATTTCCATGAGTGCCATGTTACCTTGTGTCAAGCTAACGATTTTTTCTCCTATGATCTCTATGAGCTTAACCTCTTCTATCCCCTTTACAAGTATAAAAAGGCCCATAAAGAAAAACAGGGTATCCCATTCTACTTTGATAAGAGATTTGTGTGGATCAGAGTGTGTAATTATGGAAAGCAGCATAGCCCCGCTTACCGATATGACCGCAAGTCCCCTGTGAAAGAAATTATCCGTGAGGAACCCAAATATTACAAGCGAAAAGATTGCCAGAGCTTTAATCAAATCTTTTCTATTTTTAAGTGACCTAGAAGGTTTCATATCAAGTATTCTTGCCTTTAAATCCCTGGAAACCTTCATTTTCCTGCAAAACAGCAAGTACATTACCAATATAAGTAATAGCAAATTTATCATGGAAACAGGCGCCAAGTTTATCATAAAAGAGTTGAATCCCAATCCAGAAGCACTTGCTATGATAAGGTTTGGCGGGTCACCTATCAAAGTGGCAGAACCGCCTATGTTTGCTGAAAAAACTTCAGTCATAATAAAAGGTAAAGAGTCAAGCTCCAGCTGGTCGGCTATAAATATGGAAACAGGCACCATTAAAAGTATTGTTGTGACATTATCTAAAAAAGCCGAAAAAATAGTCGTAACTAGGGCTAGCAAAGCTATTATGCCAAAAGGATCCCCTTTTACAACTTGAGCTATTTTTATCGCAAACCACTGGAATATGCCGGTATCCGAAAGTACGTTTACGATAATCATCATTCCAAATAAAAGGAATACGATTTCCAAGTTTTCAAAAAGAGCCTCAAAAGCCATATGCTCATCTATTATTCCGGTTAAGACCATGAGCATCCCACCTAGCATGGCCGTCCATACAGCTGGGATTTTCTCACTTACGATGAGTATAAAGCTGACAGTGAAAATCAAAACAGCAATTAACAGATGATGCATGTGAACCTCCTTACTCTATTACTTTTGTAAAGATGGAGTCTACGATTTTTATCCCGTCCACGGCGGCACTAACTATACCACCGGCATATCCGGCGCCCTCCCCGACAGGGTAAAGATGCCCTGTGTTAACCGATTCACCCAGTTCATTCCTGGTTATTTTAATAGGCGCAGATGTCCTTGTTTCAGGTGCTATCAGGTTGGCATTTTCTGAGATAAAAAATGGATTTTTACTCCAATATTTAAATGCAGCCTGCAGGTTGTTCGATATAAAATCAGGGAAGAAAGAGTTCAAATTGTAAGAGTGAATGCGCATACCGTAGCTTGAGCTTATCCCTGAAGTTGTCTTTCTGTTTTGCATGAAATCTGTTACCTTTTGATAAACAGCACCGTAATTTTGAACTATTTCATATGATTTTTTTTCAAGTTCCTGCTGAAACTCCATTCCAGAAAAAAGCTCTGCTCCGTAATCCCTATCACTTATTGCAACCACGATAGCTGAGTTGGAAAATTCTCCGTCCCGCTTGGAATAGCTCATACCGTTTACAAGACTTGTGCATGATTCTGAGGCTGCATTTACTATTTCACCTCCAGGGCACATACAGAATGAAAATACACCACGGTTCTCTTTTTTATTGTTGTAGGTGACATTATACGTTGCGGCCCCTAGCATAGGGTGGCCTGCAAATTTACCATACTGCATATTATCTATATCCGTCCTAGGATGTTCTATCCTAGCTCCAACAGCAAAGGGTTTACTTTCCATAAATACCCCCCTTTTATGCAGCATTCTGTAGGTATCCCTGGCGCTGTGTCCAGTAGCAAGTATAAGGCGTTCTACCTCTAGGCTATTCCGACCATAAGGGCTAGTCACTTCTATAGCTCTTACCCTTCCATCTTTTACTATAAGATCATCTACCCTAGTATTGAAGTAAAACTTACCGCCCATTCCCTCTATCTTTTTTCTCAAATTCACCACCACTACAGAAAGGACATCGGTCCCTATATGCGGCTTGTAGTCGTAAAGTATCTCTTCTGAGGCCCCGTTTTCCA
Source organism: uncultured Ilyobacter sp. (assembly GCA_963675185.2). Lineage (GTDB taxonomy): Bacteria > Fusobacteriota > Fusobacteriia > Fusobacteriales > Fusobacteriaceae > Ilyobacter_A. The sequence continues at coordinate 213,728 of CAXXOH010000002.1, read as the reverse complement.
CTAGCTCATCAAAGACTTTTTCTATGTATTCGCTTTTTATCCTCGTTGTCAGCTTGCCGTCAGAATATGTGCCTGCTCCGCCCTCGCCAAATTGAATGTTTGAATCCGTATTAAGTACGTCCTGTTTGTAGAAATTGGCAACATCCCTATGCCTCTCCTCTACCTTAGAACCACGCTCGAATATGAGCGGTGTATAGCCATACTCGCAAAGCCTCAGTGCGGCGAAAAGCCCAGCAGGACCTGTCCCGACTACAGCTATGTTGCCATCCAATTTTAAAGGGTTTCTCTTTGGGTAGGATTTTTTTTTGATAACTCTAATTTTTGATGATTTCTCATCGACTGTTATTTTGCTTTTTAGCTGCAGATCAAGGTTGTAAACAAACTTTATACTACTTTTTTTCCTGCTGTCAATAGACCTTTTAGAGTACTGGAGTTTTGCTATATTGCTTTTTTTTATTCCCAATTTCTCCAGTTCTTTCAGTATCTCCTTGTTTTGATCCTTTTCTATATCTATAATTAAGTTGCTAACCGCTATTCTCATTGTACACTCCTAAAATATTTTTCTATCTCTTCCTGCACCTCTTCCGAGTAATCCTGAATCTGATTTTTTACAAGTTGTGACACATATTCCACTTTTTTGGAGTTTTCAGGATAGTATATTGGGGTTTCCTTGAGCGGTGTTGAATATAACTCCAGGTTGTGCCCCTTAGACTTTCCATTGGCCTTGAACCACTCATAAAAGACCTTGGAGTTTAAAAAACCTAGGATGTAGTGCAGGTTTACCCAGTCATGTTTCGCAGTGAGGTAGTATATGTCGGCACTCCCGTAAAAGTCGTCCTCTACATAGGCAAAGTTATTAGTTTTGTTACGCTGCCTCCCGACTATTTTGGGGGATGTAAATATCTTCTCATCCCTAGACCACTGAAGCTCCCACCAGTTTATTATATTCTTTTTTACCTCTCTTCTCTCCTCAAGCTTTTTTCTATGTCTTTCAAGGTGCTCTAAAATCACCTTGTCGGCTGAGGTTTCTTTATCGAGGTAAAGTATCCAGAACTTGTTGTTTAAATCCACCACATACCTGTGGATATCTTTGTTTTTATAAAAGGCTTTTAGATGTTTGGAAAAATCCTCGATGAACTCGGTGAAAACAAACGCCTTATCACAGCCGCTGACTATCCCTTGGTTTACGTTGACCAGATCGGTTAAAAAGTGGGTCCTGTGCCTGTAGATACTGTTTAGCACCCTTATGGTTTTATTGTCTGCCAGGATGATTTTACCGTTGTGATTGTACATATCATTGTTGTTGCTGAGGTACGTCCTGTCCTCATCCACTATTTTGAAATGATTTTGAGCTTCCATCTGCGAAGGCCCCTTCTTCAGTACGAATACCATGTTGTGCTGACCCATGGCATTTTTAAAAACTGATTTATTGTAGTTGTTGATGTATATAAAGTTTGACTCGTTTCTTATTTTGCTGCGCAGTTTTGTTGCGGAGTCTGCTTTAAGCCAGTAATTTGTTGTAATGTACGATAGCACTCCTCCATCCTCTAGCAGGTCCAGCCCCTTTTCGATGAAAAAGTAAAAGTAGTCCATCTTGGCTTCATAGTATTTTTGCCCAAACTCAGTCATTTTCATATCTACAAAGATATCCTTGTTATTCTTCTCTCCAAAATACGGAGGATTCCCAAGTACTATACTGTATTTCCTATCAAAGTTGTAGAGCAGTGAGTTTTCGTTGTAGAGCTTAAGCTGACCCTGTATTCCGTATTTTTTAAAGACCTCTTTTGCACGTGAACTTAGTATGGCCAAGGCTTCTTCGTCTATATCGTATCCCTCTATCCAATTTTTGTTGTAAGAGTAGCTTCCGTATATATGTTTAGACATGCGTATTAAGAATTCAAGTGCCTCTATAATTAAGTTACCCGTACCGCAGGATATGTCTACTATCCTAAGCTTATCTAACTTTTCCTTTTTGTCCCCGCATGAAAAGTAGCTTGAGACAGCTTTTGAGAGAATGAGCCTAGATATCTTCTTAGGGGTATAAACTTTATAGTTGGTAGAAGTCTTCAAATTAGAATGCATCCATCCCTCTCCTTTTAATCGGTAAGATCCAAAACAGCAGATAAACGACTCCGAAAACTAATATTTTTAGTATATTTGACTCGAGCTGCATACTGGCAAAAAGAGCAAATACAGCCGAAATAAATACGTACGAAACAAATTTGATACTCTTCTTCGTATCAAGCTTCACGTACTTTTTGTTAAAGTATATATAAAGCAGAAAAAAGTTCACAGCAGATGCCACAGAGGTGGCAAATGATATTCCTATATGTTTAAATTTTTCAATTAAAAGGTAGTTTAAAACTATATTTATAACTATGGATATAAGCGAGTATTTCACCGGATCCCTGGTGTTTTTCATACCGTAAAAGGAACGGCTTAAAAGATGTATTGCGGTATAAAAATAAAGACCTATGGAATAGAACCTGAGTGATTCCGAGCTTATCTTTATGGAGTATTCCGAGTATCTACCATATCCCAATACAAGCTCAATCACTTCCTGTGAATAAAAAGTCATAACGAAAATACTGGGAATTATCAGGAAAGACAGGAAGTTCAGTCCCTTGATAAGAGTATTCTCTACCTTTTCATGATTGCCATTTTCCATAGCCCTGGAAAGTCCAGGGTATACCACTGTAGCTATGGAGATGCCGAACACCCCTAAAGGAAGGTTGTAGAGCCTGGTGGCGTTTTCCAAAGCAGAGACCCCGCCGGAAGCCAAGAATGATGCGAAAAACTGATCCACAAGCACATTAAACTGCTTTGCAAAAATACCAATCAACATGGGCAGTATCAGAAGAAAGACCCTTTTCAAGTGGGGGTCTTTAAAATTTATACTGAACTTATAGGTTTTAACCTGCTTTATAAAAGGTGGGATTACTATCAAAAGCTGTAAAATACCCCCTACAACCACACCAAATGCTAAGCTGTAGATACCATATTTGTTACTAAAAAACATGGCTGCTACTATTATGGCTATATTGAAAAATAGCGATGTGCTGGCAGGTATTAAAAACTGCTTGAAATTATTGAGTATTGCCCCTATCATACCGGATAAACCTATAAATACAAAGTACACGGCCATTACCTTAAGTAGTTTTGAAGCCAGTTCTTTGGTCTGGGCATCGTAACCTGAAACAATGATTTCTATAATTGGCCTGGAAAAAATAACCATTAAAACGGCAATTAGGCATGTAAAAACAAAAAGAAGGTTGACTATTGAAAATATTAGCTTTTTCGCTTCTTCTTCCCCGCACTCCTTCTCTTTTTGGTTGTATATCGGGATAAAGACTGTACCCAATGCCCCCTCTCCTAAGAGCTGTCTAAAGAAGTTACTTATTTTGAACGCAGAAAAGTAAGCGTCTGTAAGCCAGTTTGCGCCAAAATATGAAGCTATAATTACTGTCCTTACCATACCCAGCACCCTGCTAATTAGGGTAATTATCATTACTAAAATTCCACTTTTAAACATATTTCACCTATCCAGTTTCCGGCAATATAAAAGGATTTCTAAGAAAACTTAAAAATCCTAACTAAGCCATATAGTTTTTCCATCTATTTTGACAAGATTGTTTCTATACATTTCAAGTATAGCTAGAAACAAATAAACTATGTGCATCCTATTTTGAGCTTTTTTCAGTATATCATTGATCTCAGCTTTTCCGTGTTTTTTAAGGTTTTGATTTAGATTTTCTATTTCTTGGGAAAGGTTGTAAGTCTGGTTTAAGTTTATATCCAGGACCTCTTCGGTCTCCCTGATTTGGCTCAGATAAGCATTGAATATATCCTCTATTCCCAGTTTGCTAAGATCAATCTCCTTATTCGGCCTATTAACTATATTTTTTCCCTTTTTCCCCTTGTGGTAGGAAATGTTGTATTCATTTTCAAAAAGCTCCAGTTGCCGGCTGATGCCTTTGAAAATTTTGTATTCATGTATTCTCTGACCAAGTTCTTCTTCTTTTTTCTCTTTTTCGCTCAAATTGAGCACCGAAAGAGCCTTTATCTCCAAGAGTTCACTTGCCATCACCAGAAAATCAACCTTTATATCAAGGTCCTCCATTTTGGCCTCTTGCAGGAAGCTGAGGTAGTTATCTATGATCTTTGACACCACGAGTTTTAAAGGGTCCATTTTTCTCTGATCTATAAGATGCAGTAGGAGATCAAAGGGACCCTCGAAATTATCTAACTTAACCTTTATTTCCATTTTGACTACCCTTTTTCAGATATTCTCTCCATTCGAGTACGTCGTTTCTTATTACCTTTTTTAGCTCATCCATAGAGTTAAACTTCTTTTCATTTCTTAAAAATTTCACTATTTTAACCAGTAGCTCTTTTCCGTAGATGTATTTGTCAAAATCTAAGATGTGCACTTCTACAGTTTTTTCCCCTGGCTTTAATGTTGGGTTTTGACCTATATTTACTAGAGCATCCCTTTCAAAGTTTTCCCCCTCTATCATAACCTTGGCACCGTATATGCCGTATGGTGGGTAGACCTTGTTCAGGATATTGAGGTTTGCGGTAGGATAGCCCAGGAGCCTGCCGAGTTTTTTACCATGTACAACTTCTCCAATTATAAGTACTGGATATCCAAGGTATTTTTCCACTTCATCTAGCTTGCCATCGTTTATGAGCTTTCTTATGATTGTGCTGCTGACCACCTTGTTTCCTATCTGGTAGGGTTCTACTTTGTTTACGTTTATACCGTAAATTTTTCCTATCTGCGTTAATTTATCCACGTTTGCAGCCCCGCCCTTGCCGAATGAAAAGTTAAATCCGACGAATACCTCTTTTGCCCCGAGTTTTTCTTTCAGAATGGATTCTACAAAATCGTTGGGGCTTAATCCTGCAAACTCCCTGTCGAACCTCGCAAATAGAACTGCATCGACGCCTATTTGTTCCAGTATGTGTATTTTTTCAATTTTAGAATTTATAAGCTTAGGAGCTATGTCTTTGTTCACCAGTTCCAAAGGGTGGTGTTCAAATGTAAAAACAAGGGATTTACCACCTATCTCCTTTGCTTTATTAATGGTAGCTTCAATAACTTGCCTGTGACCGTAGTGGATGCCGTCAAAAGTTCCTATGGCAACACATAGGTTATCGTAGCTCTCGCTGATCTCCTCTATTCCATTTATTACCTTCATCTAGTTCTCTTCCTCCGTCTGTTTTTTCTCCAAGAGTTCGTTGTATAATTTTTCGATTCTTCTAAACCTGTTCCTTATACCAGACTTTGTTATACCAACCATATCAGCTAGTTCAGAGAGTGAACTCTCTGGGTTTAGTAATCTGAGCATAGCCACTTCTTCAAGTACTGGAGTCAAATTATTAAGGCCCAAATGCTTTCCGATATAGTTTATCATTTTTATCTGTTTTTGACCAGTATTTAATGTCTTAGTCTCGTTGGCGACTTCCCAGTTCATCTCCCTGATGGTTTTGTTCTTTAAGTCTTTTACCATTATAACTTCTTCATATCTGAAGAAGTTTTGTATAGCGCCTATCAAAACCAGTACATCCATTATATCTTCGGAATTCCTGAAATACACTAGGCTTTTACTTCTTTTTTTTGTGATGAATACCCTTTTTTCATCAGTTGAAAATATCTCAAAAACTTTGTTGGCACACTGTTTGTTGTCTATGAAAAAATCCAAGGCATATTCATTATCTGGATCTTTTATGTATCCAGAAGAGAGGAATACCCCTCTTACATAACCTTTTTTCCGTTCGCTGCTCTTGAGAATCTTGCTGAGCGGGATAGAGGTCATAGACTCTACGAAATCGCGGTACCCTTTTTGGTTGGGAATCTGTATAGTATAAACCTTGTGCTCCCCAAGTTTCTTGGATATGGAAACTTTTGTGAAAATCTTAAGGTCAGACAGGTCCTTAATATACCTGTACACCCTGTCGACTATATGTTCGTTTTCAAGGTTCAAAACTATCTCTTTGTTTGAGATAGCCTTCTTGCTGTCTAGTACCCCATATATTTCAAAAAGTTTTTCTTTATCGGATATAGGAGCCTTTTCGAGTACCTCCTCTTTTACTTTATGGGTATATGACATATTTTCCTCCTACTATTTAGCTTCACTCCAATTTTTTCCCCTGGCTTCATTTGCCTTTAGGTGGATATGTTTCAAGTCAATTGTATTTTCCATGATGTCTTTTATTATACTTGCGTACTTGTCAACAACATCATCTTTTACTTCGAAGATCAGCTCATCGTGTACTTGAAGGGTGAGTTTTATATCCTCTAGGCCCTTAAGCATATCATATATCTTTACCATGACTATTTTCAAAATATCGGCTGCACTCCCCTGTATAACCGTATTTACGGCCATCCTGTCAGCCTGGCTTTTTAAGTTTTTGTTATTGGAATTTATTCCCTGTATCTCTCTTTTTCTGTTGAACATGGTCCTTACGTACCCATTTTTTTCAGCAAATTCTATTATCTTCTGCTCGAATACTTTTACCTCTGGGTATTGGGCAAAATATTTGTCTATATAGTCAGAAGCTTCTTTTCTGGTTATGCCCAGCTCTTTAGAAAGGCCGAAAGCAGTTTTTCCATATATGATGCTGAAGTTGACTATCTTCGCGGCTGACCTCTGTTCACGAGATACCTCATCCCCTTTGCCTAGATCAAATAGTTTTCTGGCAGTTAAATCATGCAGGTCCAGGTCATTTTGGTAGGCGGACACTAGGTTGGCGTCGTTTGTCAGTTCCGCAAGCACCCTAAGTTCTATTTGTGAGTAGTCAAATGCCAGTATAGAGAACCCATCCTTGGCCACAAATCCTTGCCTTATTTTTATGCCTTCGCTGGTTTTAACCGGTATGTTCTGAAGGTTTGGATTGGAAGATGAGAGCCTACCGGTGACTGTGCCAGTCTGGTTGAAACTGGTGTGTAGCCTAGAATACTTGTCGACCAGTTTAGGAAGAGCTTCCACATAAGTGTTTTGGAGCTTTGTAAGCTTCCTGTATTCCAGTATATATTCAGCTATCTCCTCGCCCTTGTACATGAGATCCTCTAAGACCTCTTGGTTGGTAGAGTACCCTGTCTTAGTCTTTTTCACCGGAGGTATGCCCATAAAGTCGAACAGCACCTCGCCCAGCTGTTTTGTGGAATTCAGGTTGAATTCCTCTTCTATAATCTTACCGGTCCTAAGTTTTGATTCGATTTTAGCTGTTTCGTATATCTTTTCTTTTAGGTAGTCTATCTTCTCAGACAGCTCCTTATTATATTCATTGAAGTAGTTTTTATCGATTTTTATTCCAGTTTTCTCCATGTCACTTAAAACCCTTATAAGCGGCATCTCTATATTTTCAAAAAGTTCCAGGAGCCCCTCTTTTTCCAGTTTATCCTTCATTTCTGCTTGGATATCGTATATTTTTTCGTTCCTTTTTGCCATGAACTCGGCCATAACTGCTATGTCAATCTCACCTGGGAGACGTTTTTCGAAAAGCTCCTTGTAGTTTTCCAGAGTCTCGCCAGTTTCCTGAAGCACTAGTGCCTCTACTTCCTCCCTGGTATTTGCAGTAAGAAGGTACTGCGCCAGCATGGCGTCGAAAGATAGGTTTTTTATCTTGAACCCGTCGTTTAATATATCCTTGAACCTGTAGGAGATAAGCTCTATATCCATGTCAAGCACCCTCTGGACGAACTCCTTAGACAGATTCCTTGCTCCCAGGTAGCCGTGGAACAGTGGCAGATACCAGTTTTTTTTTGAGTTGCTGACAGCAAAACCTACACCGTTGTAAAGAACCGATACCTTCCCGTCTTTTTTCAGTTCCTCGAAAAGGGAGTCTGATTCCGAGTCAGCCACGACGAGCTCCCTTTTTTCGATTTTCTTTTTTCCAGTTTCTTGGCTTGTGTCCTGCTCGAAACCGAATTTTTTTATAAGTGATTTGAAGTCGAGCTCCAGAAAAAGTTCCAGCATCCGTATACTGTCTAACTTAAAGGTCATATTTTCAATTGCCAGCTCAAGAGGCACGTTGGTATGTATGGTGGCAAGCTCTCTGCTCAGAAATGCGAGCTCCCTGTCCTCTTCTATGTTCTTCACGAGCCCCTTGCCTATTCCAGGAAGGTCTGCGAGCTTATCCAAGTTTTCGTATATCCCCTCAAGGTTTTTATATTTTTCAAGCATTACGACGGCTTTTTTTTCGCCTATCTTCCTTACGCCTGGGATCCCGTCGCTCTTGTCTCCTATGAGCCCGAAAAGGTCTGGTATCTCATGCGGCTTTACCCCCAGCTGCGCCATGACGTCCTCTTCGCACTGCAGTATTTTAAATTTGCTGTCCCCTTCACCTTTTCCAAGGAGGGCTATTTTTATGTTCTCTCCCAATACTTGCGAGAGATCTTTATCCCCTGTTATAATAAATGTCTCTACGCCCTGTGCGGAAAGATTTTTGGCCACAGTACCCAAAACGTCGTCAGCTTCATGCCCGTCTGATCTGAGGCACTGTATTCCGAAAGCGTTTAAAAGTTCCTCTATCTTAGGGACCTGCACCACAAGGTCCTCCGGCATCCCAGTTCTATCCGCCTTGTAGTTCTCAAATTTTTCTTTTCTTTTAAGCGAGTCCCTCTTTACATCAAATGCAGCCACCATGTAATCCGGCTTAAATGTGTCTAGGATGCTTAGTAGTATATTGGTAAACCCAAAAACAGCCCCAGTAGGCTCCCCCTTTGAGTTGGACATGTTCATAAGTGAAAAATATGCTCTGTACATCATTGCACTGACATCTAATAAAACAGCAGTTTTCATATCTAGTCTCCTTTTATTTTTGGTCATCTATGGTATTATACCATAGAAAATTAGAGAAAAAAAGTTAAAAACTTTTTTAACAGTAAATCTTTGGCGCCCATATTTATAAGGTATTACAAAGGCTTTTTTGTGATAGGTTGGGGTTACAGTGTGTGTGGTAGCTTCAAGTTAAATTAAAAAAAAATTGAGAAACGCAGTGAATTTGTGATAGAATAGCTTCAAATTTTGCATCTTGCGAAGATAGTCTTGGGTTTGCTGTAAGGCAAGTAAATCCTGGATTGCAAGCTCTAATATAAAGAAAACTCAAAGACATCGATAAGCGAGGCATGCTCGGCGAAACACGGAAAATTTCTTTAATATTATGCATGTACTAGAGGAAATACGATATATTTTGGTAATTTAAATTATAAGAGAAGGGCAAAGGAGATGAATTGTATGAGGAAATTATTGTTAGTCCTAATCTTTTTCATATTAAATACAGTAGGTTCTTTCGGGGAGCCTAGCAACTGGGAGACGTTGAAGTGGATAAGTGAAAATGTTGAGAAATACTCTAAAGGCATGGAGGAGTTTGATACTTGGAACGGTGGTTCAAAGCTTGCCTACAAAGATGAAGTGGCATATGACGAAGACGCCCTCTACATAACAAGGGATTGGCAGCAGCAGTGGCACACAAACGGTGAAGTTTATTTATTTGAGCAGCTTAATGAAACCTACAAGGTTCCACTAAAGGGGATAAACGATATCGGTTTAAGTAAAGACGGCAAGTCTATAGTTATAACGCTCGACGAGCCAGGCATACTGCACAGCGGGGACTACACGGTAAATAGGATTACAGGAGGGGTGTGCCAGGCAGACAAGAACAAATTCAACGTAGAAATAGCGAAAGCAGAGTTTTTCACCATAGGAGACAAGAAGATCTTAAAGGGATTGGAGAGCGCATTCCAGCACTTGATAAAATCATCTGAGGATGGCTCCAGGTCACTGGACAGTTTCTTCATGGAGACCACCGACTATTATGCGTTGGGGCTGACCAGATTTCAGGAAGGCAACTATCAGAAGGCCTTGGAAAACTTCAGTATGGCTTTATCCATTGGGCAGGACGAAAAAAATTCACGTTACAATTTGGGGCGTACCTACTACGAGATGGGGGAATACCAAAAGGCTGTGGATGAGTTTAATAGGGTGCTTGAGATAGCGCCGGATTCGCAAAACACATATTATTACCTGGGTAGAGCCTACCTTGTAGCTGGGGATTACGAAGGGGCCATGAAGGCGCTGGAAAGTGCAGTAGACTACGATGGAAATGACTCTACGGCATATTATTACCTAGGCATGAGCAATTATAAGAAAAATGATTATAGAAAGGCTGCATCGGCCTTTACTAGGGCCATTTCACTGGATGAAAGCCTGAAACAGGCATACTATTATAGGGGGGTATCATATTACTTCCTGTATAAATACGGTGAGTCCCTACAGGATATAGACAAGTACTTAGAAAGCTATCCGGAAGATGCCAACGCGTACTACTACAAGGGGCTCATATACTATATATCCCTTGAGGACGATGAAGCCATAGGTAATTTCAGTAAGGCGTTGGAGTTAGACCCGGAATTCTTCAGGGCGTATTACTACAGGGGGTACCTGAATTATGACAACGGACAAGTGGAAGCAGCCAAAATGGATTATGAGAAACTTTTTCAGATGGCTCCTGACGACAAGTTTACACAGAAATTGGGGAAAATGTTGGTAGACTAGGTGTCTGGTTTTCCGGGAAAAAGGGGATAGTTTCCCTAGTTTTGTGGAGGCAGCCATTTAATTTCAAGAATAAAAGAAAAAAAGTTGACAAAAAATTTCTCATGTTGTATTATAACTAATGCCTGTTATGGGTGAGACAAAATGATAGTGCAAGGGTGGTGGAATTGGTAGACACGCTATCTTGAGGGGGTAGTTGGCTAAGCCAGTGAGGGTTCGAGTCCCTTTCCTTGCACCATAGATTCCCACCATACATTTTATATATGGTGAGAATACAACTTATAAATGTAAGAATATATCGAATTCCAAGTCGTCATTACTTTGGAGTTCGATTTTTTTTATTATAAACTTGAGCAGTTTTCTGGCTTCTAGGATATCATCAAGTGAATCAATCATGTTCGCATATCTAAGTTATTCTTCAAAATGTTATTATCCTGCACTGCTGGTTTATACTTGTCACAAGCTCCAAAGAACAGCCAGATTTTTTTTTACAGGATTCTCATATTTCTCTTTATGTTTGACAATACTTGATTTTGTACTATAAATATGAACATCATTGTGCTATAATTAAAATGAAGGTAGTTAATATGACAGGAGGTAAAATGGATAGTATTCAAACTGCTGAGTTAGTTTTTGTTGATTTTGATTCACAAGAAACTCATAAATACGTATTTAATGTTAAAATCGTTGAGTTCTCTGATTTTTTTATGAAATTAAATATTGTAAATAATAAGAACAAAGAAATTCCAGTTACTCTTATAAATTCAGATGATTATTCTGGAGGTAATATATATCTCAAAGAATCAAGTGCAGTAATAGCAGGGATTATTGGTTTAAACAAAAATACACTAAACGTAAGATTGTCTAACAACTTCACCCCAATACCTACCCATAATTGCAAAGTCGTAGACTGTAGAATTTAAAATAAAACACTAACTACCTTCGCTGTTGTTTGATGCTTTTTTCAAGATCCAGAGAATTTTTGTTCTTTTCCTTCATATAGGATTTATCTTTCTTCTGATTAAGTGTTAAATTGTTTTACTTTTCTAGTAAAACATTGGATACCGTTTTTCATTTTTTTTAATATCTTAATTATTTTTTTATTGGTCTTCAGCTGACTCGATAAAATTAATTACTTGTACATATCACTTCAAAAAGTTATAATGTAAATATCAAATAAATTATGTATAAAGATTGACTATAAGGGAATTAATAAAATAAAAAGATTTATTCTCTATATTTCCTATGTTTTTTCCAAATTTTGACCTTCTTTCGTTTGTTTAGACTGTAGGCGTTTTTAAATTTTATTGTTTTAAGATAAATATCAAGCTACCCTTAATTAAGGAGGTGACCGATTGATATTAATAGGAAAAGTTGCACTAGCTAACAAAAAAAGAACCGTTTGTGGTATAAGAACTGAGTATGGCTATACAGTTTTTGTAAGCAAGAAACCTATAGTTCTAGGTAGTGTGGTTCAAGGTAAATTGTTAAATCACGGAAGTGAAATGTTAAAAAATGTTTCTACCAATGAAAACGTACAGGTTTTTATAGAAAAAGCCGATTGTACAAGAGAAATTGCTATTAAACTCATGAAGGAAATAAGTGTACAATCAATGAGCTAATACTTTATAAAATCTAGCTATGAAGCAGCAAGGATATACTTTGCTGCTTTTTTGTTTGAGGTTTAAAATTAATTCGTGCTGAGTTATTATTTACTAGACTTGTGCAAAAAATAAAAAGTAGATCAAATCTCAATATACAGGTATAATTAAGCACCACACAAAACATACCGAAGGAGATTCGATCTACGATGCTTATTATACCTAATTTAAATGAAATTGTAAACTTCAATATGGCTCTTGATCTTAATTTTTCAAAGCCTCAAATGCAACATATGAACAGGATAGTTTCTGGTATCATCGGCGTACAAGGAAAAAAGAATATTTCAAATTTAAATAGATTTACTCTTAATTCTAAGAACAGGAGCTGTACAACTCGTTTCCTCAATAACTCACCTTGGGATGAAGAAAAACTCAGAAACTCTTTGAAAAATTTTGTATATGATGTCATAAAATCGGAAACACATAAAAATTCAGAACCAATTTTCATCTCTATAGATGACACTCTTATTACAAAATCTTCAAACTCTAAAAAAATTGAAGGTATGGGATTTATTCGCTCACATGTAACCCAAAAAAGCGAGTGGGCTCACTGTATTGTAAGTGCCTTCATTAAAAATGGCGGTATTTCTTATCCGCTTGATTTTGATGTTTATCTGAAAGAAGAATTATGCGATGGCGAACAAAACATGTTCAAAACTAAGCACGAAATAGCCATATCTCTTCTTGAAGACAATACACTACAATTAGAAAAACCAACGTATGTATTGGCGGATTCTTGGTATATTTCAGACAAATTCATAAATCAACTCCAATCAAAAGGGTATCAAGTAATAGGAGCTCTAAGATCTAATAGAATTATTTATTCACAAGGAATCCGTATAAAACTATCTGATTTCAGAGCGCAGATAAACCCCAAACATCTAAAAACTTTCAAGGTTAATGGTCGCAGATTCTATACTTACAGGTATGAAGGACCTATAAAGGGTATAGAAAATTGTGTAGTTGTGCTTAGCTGGATAGATGAGTTCAATCCAGAAAAATCACCTAAACACATAATATCAACAGATGTTTCCCTTTCAGATAAAGAAATCATTTCTTACTATGGAAACCGTTGGGAGATAGAGACAAACTACAGGAACCAAAAAGAAAATCTTGGATTGGATCACTGTGAAATGAGGTCTCTTAAAGGTATCAAAAGATTTTGGCGGTTAGTATATACAGCTTATGTGTTCTTATGTAATATTAAATTTAAAGCCAAATTAAAATTAGATACATTAGGTGATACAATAAAGTATTTCATAAAAATCAGCAACACAAAATTGGTAAAATTAATTATTGAATTACACGAAGAGACCCATTCAGAGGAAAAAGTCCTTGATTATTTAGGGTTCTCAGTTTGAATTCGCCAAAAATTAGATATTGAACAATTTAGATTTAAAAATTTGCACAAGTCGAGTTATTTATTAATTATAGAGTTGGGCTATTGTTGTCTAGGATACCATATAATAATTTTGCAATAGCCTAAAAAATTATAAACTAAAAAGAAATTTTATGGTATAATGTCCTTTTGATCAAGAAAAATAGGAGAACAAATTATGAATATTATTGAATTTCAAAATGTTTCAAAATCATTTTTTACTCAGAAACTATATAAAAATGTAGATTTAGAAATAAATTCTGAAGATAAAATAGCCTTGACGGGACATAATGGTACAGGGAAATCAACGTTTGTAAAATTAATAACAGAGGAACAATACCCAGATTATGGGGAAATTATAGTGAATGAAGAAGCAACTGTTTCATGTTTTGATCAATTTGGAAAAATAGATTTAAATATGACAGTTGAAGATTTATTAAACATTCCTTTTGAAAGAGTAATTGCGACACAAGAGGAACTAGAACTTGTATCGACTCAATTTACAGATAATAATGAAGAGAACGAAGCTTTATTAGAGAAGTACTCTGAAATATCAGATAGATTTGAAAGCCTGGGGGCGTATTCGTACCTACATATCAAAGCTGAATTTATAGAAGTGTTTGAAATAGGAGACAAGCTAGGAAGAAAGTTTAGAGAGTTAAGTGGAGGAGAAAAACAATATATTAGATTGGCAATGACATTATTTAGTGACTCAGATTTAATAATATTAGACGAGCCTCTATCATATTTTGACAAGAAAAAAACAGCTTGGCTTTCTAAATATATTTCAGACAGCCCAAAAGCCTTTATAGTAATATCTCACAATGTGGATTTTATAAGAGCTTTTACTAACAAGGTTCTTGATATTGAAAATAAAACTATTACTTCATATGAGTGCAATTATAGTAATTTCTTAAAAGAGAAAAAACTAAAACTGGCAGAAGAAAAAAAGCACAACTTAAAAACAGATTTAGTCATAGAAAAAACTGGAGTAAATATTGAAAAGAAAATGAAGCTTTTAGAAAGAGTGGGCAATCAACATGCACATGCTGTAATTCTAAGAAGAATGGAAAGAGAGCTTGATCGATTGGAGAAACAAAAGATAGAATTTTCTCCACAGTATAAATATGAATATGCCGCTGCACCGAAAGATTTCTTTACATTAAACAGGGATATCGGACAGGAAATTGTTAATATATCTTCTGTGTCAAAAGAGTTTTCAGACAAACTTTTATACAAAGATGCAAATTTAAAAGTCCTAAGAGATAGTAAGATTTGTATTGTTGGGGAAAATGGTGCTGGAAAATCAACTTTATTAAGAATCTTAGCAGGGCAAGAGTCACCTACAACTGGGGAAGTTCAAATAAATGAAAAAGCCAAAATATCATTTATAGAGCAGGAAACAGTTTTAGAAAATGAAAAAATATCAATAAAAGAGTATTTAAAAGATAAAACAGGATTATCGGATGACTTCATAGAAGCTGCTATTGATTCACTGTATAATCATGATCTAGAATTTAGAGACAAAAGAATCTTCATGTTGTCTGGTGGAGAAAAGAAAAGGTTAGAGATTTTTGCTCATATCTTAGCAGAAACCCATTTGTTAATAATAGATGAACCGTCAACTTATATGGATGACTACTCAAGAAATACAATTGCAGACATGCTTTCGGAATATTCGGGGGCTGTAATATTGGTAACTCATGATAAAGCTCTACTTAGAAAAATAGACTTTACACTTTATGATATACGTGACAAAAGATTTAGAATAAAAGATCAAGCAAACTAAATATAATCATGGAGAAGTGAGAAATTTAGAGTGTAAGGTTATTTCTAAAAATTCTACGAGAGTTTCTCAAGTTTAGAAGATAAAAAAGAGCCTATTCAAAGCATATAAAAGCTTTGAATAGGCTCTTTTATCGCAGAATTTTGACTCTAAAAAACGTACTGACGGTTTTCGAGAGGGTGTAAAATATTTGGTGTAAACTCCGAAATTGATGTAAAATAAAATATCAATAAGGAGGTACCACTCACATGTCATTCAAAGGGTTATTAGACAAACAAAAAGTACGTGAACTTATGCAAGAAGGGAAATTAAAGGATGTTTCCGATGTTCAGAATCTTCTTAAAGAGCAATTCAAGGATCTTATCGAAGAAATGCTTGAAGCTGAATTAGATTATGAGTTAGGCTACAGCAAATATGATTATAAAAATAAAGATACCAACAATACGCGAAACGGCAAGCGCTCGAAGAAAGTTCTCTCCGACTACGGCAAAATTGAAATCGAAGTTCCACGTGATCGTTCCGGGGAGTTTGAACCAATTATCGTTAAGAAAAATCAGCGGGATGTTTCTAGTATTGACGACCAAGTAATAAGCATGTATGCTAAAGGTATGACTGTCAGAGATATTCAGGACCATCTGAATAATCTTTATGGCATCGATATTTCACCGACCATGATTTCGCAGATCACTGATAAAATCATGCCGATCATCAAAGAATGGCAACAACGTCCTTTGGATAGAATTTACGCCCATGTTGTAATGGATGCTATCCATTACAAAGTTAGACAGGATGGCAAAATCGTAAATAAAGCTGTTTACATAATTATTGGTATCAACCTTGATGGTATGAAAGAAGTCCTAGGAATGTGGGTCGGTGAAAATGAAACAAGCAAATTTTGGTTAAAGGTTCTAAGTGATCTTCAGCATAGAGGTGTCGAAGATATTCTTATCGCATCGATTGATGGTCTAAATGGTTTCAAGGAAGCTATAGAAGCAACATTCCCTAGAACAGAGGTGCAGCGTTGCATTGTACATATGATCCGTAATTCTACTCGTTATCTGTCTTACAAAGACCGAAAAACTTTTGTAACGGATCTCAAGCCAATTTATACAGCCATTGATGAAGAGGCAGCGTTGGACGCTCTTGCTAAGCTTGACGCAAAATGGAGCGAAAAATACTATATTGCAATAAAGCCATGGCGAGATCATTGGGACGAGATAGCTGTTATGTTTAAATATCCTAAAGAAATTCGAAAGTTAATCTATACGACAAATGCAATTGAAAGCTTCAACCGTCAACTGAGAAAAGTAACAAAGTCAAAGAGTATTTTCCCATCTGACGATTCATTGTTGAAGATGCTTTATCTAGCAATGATTGATATTACTAAGAAATGGAAAATTCGAGTTCGGGAATGGGCAAAAATTATAGGTCAATTAAGCATCTATTTCGAGGGACGTATTTAGTCCCTCGCCAATTCCATAGAAAAAATTTTGGACGGATACACCAATTTCTTGACAGACTCATTCTTTTAGTCACATCTAAAGCTGTTTCTGGTTTAGTGTTTGGATAGACTATTAAAAATTCATGTCCCCCATATCTAAAAGCGTAGTCAGTTTTTCTCGTGCGGTTATTAATTTCTTCTCCCAAAGCTTTTAAAAGTTCATCCCCGGTTACGTGGCCATATGAATCATTAATGATTTTGAAATTATCAATATCGATAAAAGCTACAGATGTTTCTGTGCACTGTTTGTTTAACTTATCAAGTATACTTTCTAAATGTTCTTCTAAATAATATCTATTATATAAACTTGTTAAAGGGTCTTTTAGCATTTTCTTATTTGCGTTTAGCTCGAATTAATACTGCAGAACACATTATCAACCTCACAAATCGAGTACTAATTTACTTGGCATTATATATTTTTCATTAATTTGAAGTTAATCTAAAACTAATCGCCTATTAATCAATAGGCTGGACTCCTGTAAATTTAGTAGACAACATTTGCGATGTCGCTTTCGGAGCTAAGTAAGCTGTATCTGGTATTATACTGAATAGATCTTGCCTGTAGAGCTAGTTTTAAGTACGATATAATTTTTTCCATAAATAACTGTTGATTTTTGGGCAAAAAAAGATTAGAATTCTAATAGTAAGAATTCTAATCTTTTTTTGTTTTGCGGGAGGTGCCATGAAAAAAAATAAAATAGATAAGATAACAGGTAATATCATCCAGTTCATGCCGCTGTTTTTTCAGTTCTTAAACCCCATCCTGCTAAGGGAAAACGGTGAGCGTTTTACCTTAAACGGCAACCAGATTAAACTGCTCATGATACTCAAGTTGTTCAGCAAAAAGACCTCTACTGATCTGAGCCTTTATATGGATATGCCTAAAGGGAGCCTAACCACGGTTATCGATTCGCTGGAAAAAAAGGGGCTTATATCGAGGATAAAGGACGAGAGAGACAGGAGGAAGCAGATAATAGAGCTTACCGACGAAGGGGACTACTTTACAGAGTACAAAAACGACAAATGCTTCACGGAGTTTCAAGATCTTTTTAAGGTTTTGTCCGATGAGGAGCTCGAAAAACTGGAGACAGGTTTTTCAATGGTCGTGGGCCAGCTCATGAAACTTCGTGAAAAAATAGTAGGTAAAAATTAAGAGGTGGGCAATTTGGAAACTAAAGGCTGGGTTGAAATAGTAAATAATATCTGGGAACTATCTGAAGCTTTTAAGGAGAACTACGGCGAGAAGCAGGATACCTGTATATATTCAAAATATCCCCGCCGGGTAAAAGCAGTCAGGTAGTTTTGGTTGTATATTACGACTATCTCTACATAATGGGAGGTAGTAAAGACGGGGTAAAAACCAGTAAAAAGCAGTACGAGGATATCGGGTTTCTGGGGATTCCGAAATCTCTGCAGGATTCCGTACCGTTAAAACTTATTATTAAATAAATGCAGGAGGTAAATGGATTGAAAAAAGCAAGGAGAATTTATGAACCTTGGATCGAGAAAGAGAATACTTTTAAGGAGATCCCAGAAATTTTTAAGGAAAATTATGGCGAAAGGCTGAACTTCTCTTACCTACTCAAAATACCTGCCCAGCACAAATCCAATCCGTTTTTATTGGGCGTATACGACGATTTCCTTTACGTGTTGGAGGACGCCAAAGACGGGGTGAAAAAAGAAAAAATACACTACAGGGATATCGAGTGCATTAGGCACACCGAGGTACTGCTTTCCGGCAGGATGGAGTTCATAGCTGGGGGGAAGGAGATAGCCATAGACTACAACACGGTCTCCTCTGAGGTCATAGAAGAGCTGATAGACAGCATAAGGGGTAAATACCTTAGCGGAAATAAGCCCGTGTACTTTGAAGAAATAGAAGAAGCACAGGGTGAAAATCTAGACCATATCTTCCTGAGTCTTATAAGCAAATTTAGAGAAAAAGGGGACAAACTGAAATATATCGCTTCCCAAAATGATGCACCCATGTCTGTATCTGAAAAAAACTCTTTAAAAAAATTGTTTTTTAAATTCTTTAATTCCGGCGAACTGAAAAGCAGCGTATATTTCTCAAATAACAGTGAGATAGTAGTAATAGAAAAAGGAGAGGCCTTAAAGCCCAAAAAGAACGGTACTTACGGATTTTCTATCTCCTACCTGCCTATTGAGAAAATATCTTCAGTCGTGATAAAGCCACACAGATTTTATGGTTCGACGTTTGAACTGGAGATAAATTTTTCTGAAAAAAACAGTAAATTTTTATTTGAAGAAAGCAATAAAAGCAAAGAGATATTGATAGATTATGTAGAGCGTCGCATTAGTGATTTGAATTGTGTGAGGTGATAGAGATAAACTTGGAAAATTTTATAGACGACTAGGATAGGACACTAATACTTTAATAAAGACCTGAATTGCGCAGCTGTCGTGTTCATGATTCTTTCAGAAATCTTCGGGGTGAAACTGTCCGAACAGGTTATAGCTTCCGCAACAGGGATGAACGGGGCTTGGAAATAGGTGCACAGTGCGGCTTGCTGGAAGGGAAGCTCATGTTTATGGGAATTTTAGGCAGCGAATTTAAGCACCCAAAAGAAAATACAGCAGACATCTGCCGAAAACTTCCGGGATGAGTACGAGAGCCTGCTGTGCAGGAAACTTCGTCCCGAAGGCTTTCCCCAGGTTTTAATATTTTATAAGTCACCCTGTTTTTTCATTTTGCCTCTTTGCTGAAAGCACGACTCCCAGCTTTATCTTATAGTTATTTTTTTACTTAAAATATATGCTCCAAAATATTTATCGAAAACATGCATCCCGTAAAAACAAGCTGCCATGCCAAGAAAACTAAGCAAGATTTTTTTCCCTTCAGTGAATCCCAAAAAATTTCCTATAAAGTACCCACCGAAGAAAAATAGTATTGGTAGGATATATACCAGCATGCTGAAGTTCAAAAGTGTTTTATAAGGCATTTCTAGTTCTATAGAGTCACCGGCCTCGAACTCTCTTTTTGTCTTGAGGACAATTTCTTCTACTACCTGCTTCTCTTCACTACAAACTTTACAGTGTCCGCAGCTGCTTCCTTTATATACTTGAACGATTATATAATCTTTATGTACTTCTTTTACTCTTCCTTTTTTAATCAATAGCCCCCCTCCTTAAAATTGAAATTTATTGAATACGGAACTGAGAAGTTTTTTAAATCTGATTCTACTATACTCTGAGTGTGGTGTTCGCTATGAGCGGTAGTAACATATGCCCCAATGCATTTACAGTAGCTTGCAGTAGACTAACGGATTTTTATGGTTCGATATTTATCTTTTATATTTTTCAAGAAAAATTTACCGTGGGAGTTGGCATCCATCAGTTTTTTGAAAATACTTTTAGGGACATCTAAATATTGATGCCTTATGCCGTCATAAAATTCTATTTCGAGTATCTTAAGCGCCGGCTCGTATCCTATAGATTTCAAAATACTGGAATACACAGATTCTTTTTGCATACATACTCCCTCCTTAAAAATTCATTTTTAGTGCGCTATTTAATCTGAAAATAAAAGCACTTTTAGGATTTATATAAGAAAATTTCACAAAAATCCTTTTTTTACAGGTTTATCAGGTGAAATTAATTAATAGGAACTCTCAAAATTATAAAGTCGGATTAACTATTTTAATGGCGCTTAAAATTGCATCTTGCTGAGCCTTCTCAACGTTGTTGCTATTGTGATGCTGGTAAAATTTAGCCCTCATATTACCTATCCCATCAGTTATTGTGCACTGTAAAAAAATAGAGCTTGCATCTCTGTTTATAATATCGCAGCTTATTCCATAGTTAGGATACATTTCTCTAAACTTTTTAATCATTTCATAAAAATCATTTTCCTTCAAATACATCCCTCCTAATAAAAATACTGAGTCCCTATTACTTTAATTATATACTAATTTATTACTGTGCCAAAAGATTTTAAATAATTATTTTATTCTGATTAAAATTGTTAGAAATATTCAGATTTTAGAAATACGTAATACAATTTTACTTATAAAAATTGACAAAATGTGCTTATAATGTTACAATTTAAAGAAAATAAGCATTTTTAAGAGGTGAATTGTATGATAGAAATGAAAAACATATCTAAAAGTTTTCAAGGGAAAACAAAGGTCGTGGATAATTTAAGTCTAAAAATAAATAAAGGAGAGTTTGTGGTTTTAATTGGTGAGAGTGGTTGTGGGAAGACAACAACTATGAAAATGATCAACTCATTAGAAAAACCTAGCTCGGGTGATGTGTTAATAAATGAGGAAAACGTGCTAAATCAGGATATCATGGAATTGAGGAGAAATATAGGATATGTTATCCAAAAAGTAGGTCTTTTTCCCCATATGACAGTTGGTGAAAATATTGAGCTTGTTCCTAAATTAAAAAAGTGGTCTAAAGAAGAAAAAAAAGCAAGGGCAATGGAGCTATTAAACTTGATGGATCTACCGGCAGAAGAATTCTACTATAGATATCCAAATGAATTAAGTGGAGGTCAGCAGCAGAGGATAGGTATAGCCAGGGCTCTTGCAGCAAACCCGGAGATACTACTCATGGATGAACCCTTTAGTGCATTAGACCCTATAACTAGGGAAAAACTTCAAGATGAAATGTTAAAACTGCAAGATGAACTAAAAAAAACTATAGTTTTTGTAACTCATGACATGGATGAAGCTCTAAAAATAGCAGATAAAATAGCTGTTATGAAAGACGGTAAGATTCTTCAATTTGATACCCCTGAAGAGATACTTAAAAATCCAAAAAATGAATTTGTAGAATTTTTCATAGGTAAAGAAAGGCTGTGGAAAACTCCTGAAATGTTGCTGGCAAAAGATATAATGAAGAAAAAAGTATCAAAAATAAGTTCCGATGGGACGCTCTCACGAAGCATAGAGATAATGAGGGAAAAAGACATAACTCTTCTAGCTGTTGTGGATAAAGTAAAAGAAGGACCTCAGGAAATATTGGGAGTGGTAACACCTAAGGTTCTTAGAAGTGCTGAACAAAAAAAGCATCCAGGTACCTTAAAAATAAAGGATATAATGAGAAAAGAATTTGTTACTGTAAATGAAAGAACAAATATGGTAGAAGTTTTAAATATAATGTCAGAAAGAGATTTTAGAAGTATTCCGGTAACAGACGAGGGAAATAAAGTAGTCGGAGTAATTACTCCGACAAGTTTGCTAAACATAATACATGAAATATCTCCAAATTCAGACAAAGAGGAGGCGTAGAATGAATAAAATGAATTTTTTTCAATTTATAAGCTATAGAATAGGCGATGTTGGAAAAGCTGCCCTGAGGCATATGGAGATTACCGGGATGGCAGTACTGCTGGCTGTAATTATAGGTGTTCCTATAGGCATTTACATAACAAAGAACAGAAGAATTTCGGACACGGTGTTAAACATAGCCAATGTTTTCCAGACGCTGCCTAGTTTGGCACTTTTTGGACTTATAATACCTATACTGGGGATAGGTGTTGTCCCGTCAGTATTCGTACTGTTCTTATATGCACTCTTACCAATAATAAAAAATACGTATATAGGCGTGGACAGTATAGACCCAGCTGCCATAGAAGCTGGCAGGGGTATGGGGATGACGATGTTTCAAATCCTCTACATGGTGGAAATACCTCTGGCCCTTCCTGTAATAATGGGTGGCATAAGGATATCTACTGTAATAAACATCGGTACTGCTACCATAGCAGCACTTATTGGTGCAGGTGGCCTTGGGGAATTCATCTTTAAGGGGATATCAATGAACAGTAACAATATGATCTTAACTGGTGCAGTTCCTGCTGCAGCGCTGGCTTTAGGCGTGGATTTCATACTTGGCAAAATAGAAAAGTGGCTAACACCAAGCGGAATAGCTGCTAAATAATTTTTAGGGGGAAAATTTATGAAAAAACTTTTTTCAAAATTAGGACTGTTATTAATTTTTGCGACAACACTTTTAGTAACAGGCTGCGGTGGTGAAAAAAAAGAAGTTATAAGGATAGGGCACAAAAACTTTACCGAGCAAAGAATTCTTGGTGAAATGATGGCCGTTTTAATCGAGGAAAATACAGACTATAGAACAGACGTAAAAGAGCTTGGCGGGACTATGCTTGTAAATGCAGGACTTGAAAGTGGGCAACTAGATATCACTGCAGAATACACTGGGACAGGATATATATATATATTAAAAGGAAGTGGACTAAAAGATCCTGAAAAAATTTATAAATATGTAAAAGAAGAATTTGCAAAGAAGGGGATTACTTGGTTAAGCCCTTTAGGATTCAATAATACTTATGCATTTGCTGTGAAGCCTGAATTAGCAAAAAAATATAATTTAAAAAAAATATCGGATCTAGCCGGTGTTGCTGAAAATCTAAAGGTCGGTGAATTAGCAGATTTTTTTAGTAGAGAAGATGGTATGCTCGGTATTAAGAAAATCTATGGCTTTGAATTTAAAGAAGAAGTTGGTATGGACCCCGGCTTAAAGTATATAGCAGTTGATCAAGGCGATATTGATGTAGCTGTTGCCTATACTACCGACGGTATGCTGAAAAAATATAATCTTATCGTACTTGAAGACGATAAAAACTTCTTCCCTCCATACGATGCTGTACCTAGAATGAAAACAGAATTTGCTGACTCTCATCCTGAGATTGTAAAAGAGTTAGAAAAGCTTGGAAGAATATTTACTAATGAAGATTTCCAAAATTATAACTATCAAGTAGATGTGCTTGAGCTTCCTATCAAAAAAGTTGCAAAAGATGCTTTGAAAGAAAAAGGGCTAATTTAATAGAAGTTATGGACCTCTATAATTAAAATTATAGAGGTCTTTTAACAAAAAATATTTTTTATAGACTATGAAAAGGAGGTTAATACTATATATTATATTGTTATAATTTCTTTTCTCAGCCTTCTCTTATTATATATTTTAATAAGCTTGAAAAAGTTAGAAGATCATTTCAGAGAAAATGTTGAGGAAAAGAAAAATTTTGGAGCTCTAAGAAACAAGCCGAGTCGTTTTAAGAATATCATAAAAGGATCAAGGGAAAAAGCCATAAAAAATATAGGAGTTAGGTTTACCATTATTAGGAAAACTCTTTTTATATTATGGCTGTTCATAGTCATGCTTTTGATTTTTTTCCCATTTATGGGCAATTTTTCAAAAGGGGTCTTCTCTGTATTGGCATCTACAGGTACGATTTTTTTAGGATTCGCAGCGAAACCGTTTGTTGAAAATGCCATAGCTGGGATGGTAATAACGCTTTCAAAATTATTTAATGTGGGGGACACCATAATTATAAAAGATAATTACGGAGCTGTAGAAGACATAACTATGACTCATACCATAGTAAAACTATGGGACTGGCAGAGGTTTATAATACCAAATGTAAATATGTTGAGGGAAGATTTTGTAAATTATACTATTTTAGATGAGTCCAATTGGGCTAAAGTAGAATTTTGGATCTCCTACGAGGCCGATATAGAGGTGATAAGAGAGATCGCAATAAAGATAGCTAAGAAAAGCCAGTATATAAAACCTGGTACTGAGCCCAATTTTTGGGTAATGGATATGGCGCCTGAGAATATAAAATGCTGGATTGTAGGCTTAACTGACTCCCCTAACAATGGGTGGTTTTTTAAAACTGATTTCAGGTCAAAATTTTATATGGAGCTCAAAAAATTAAACATAAAACCACATTTTAAATATGTTATTTTAAATGGAGAGTTAGAGAAGGATAGAATTATTTGATACCTCAATCTGAGCGATCTACTTTTTAAAAAAATCTTACCGATATTCTTGAGTTTATCAGATAGTTGTATTTGTTTAATATATATGACTTGTGTCAAAATTTATGAAAAGGTTAATGGGAATATTTGGATTTGGTATACAAAAGTTCAGCATTTGTATAAAAAAAGGAAAATAAAATTGGGGATTGAATAATATAAACCGTGGTCCAAATCAATTTAAGGAGGGAAGCGGCGATGAAGAGAGTGGTTAAAAATAATGTATCCTGGGTAGGTAAGATAGATTGGGAACTTAGAAAATTCCACGGTGACGAATACTCCACACATAAGGGTTCCAACTACAATTCATACCTGGTTGAGGAAGAGAAAACTGTTTTGATTGATACAGTATGGATGCCGTATGCCGGAGAATTTGTTGATAAACTTTCAAAACAAATCGACCTCGATAAAATAGATTTTATTGTAGCCAATCATGGTGAAGTTGATCATAGCGGTGCACTGCCGGAGCTGATGAAGCACATTCCTGATACACCTATATACTGCACCCAAAATGCTATAAAGTCGATTAAGGGGCAGTATCACCAGGACTGGAATTTTATACCTGTAAAAACTGGGCATAAGATACCTATAGGTAATGCCAAGGAGCTTGTTTTTGTGGAGATGAGGATGCTGCATTGGCCGGACAGCATGGCTACCTATCTGACGGGGGACAACATATTGTTCAGCAATGATGCCTTCGGACAGCACTACGCCAGCGAGTACCTTTTTAACCGACCTGGTAGATCAGTGTGAATTGGACAAGGAAGCTATGAAGTACTATGCAAACATCCTTACTCCTTATAGTCAGATTTTAAAGAATAAGTTAAAAGAGATTATGGCGTTGGATTTGCTTATAGAAATAATCGCAACCAGCCACGGTGTCATCTGGAGAGATAACCCGGCGCAAATAATAGAGAAGTACAGTAAATGGTCTGAAAATTACCAGGAAAATCAGATAACCATTCTATATGATACTATGTGGAACGATACCAAGAAAGTAGCAGAGGCGATAGCCGAAGGCATAAAATTAGAGGATAAAGAAGTTCAGCTCAAGCTTTTCAACATATCCAAATCAGATAAAAACGATATGATAACCGAAGGCTTTAAGTCTAAAACTGTTCTTGTGGGATCGTCTACCATTAATAACGGGATATTAAGCTCCGTGGCGGCGATACTGGAGGAGATAAAAGGACTTAAATTCAAAAATAAAAAGGCAGCCGCCTTCGGATGTTATGGATGGAGCGGAGAATCGGTAAAGATAATAACAGAACTGCTCGGAGAATGCGGGTTTGAAATTATAGATGACGGCTTGAAAAATTTATGGAATCCTGACTCAGAGCAGATACAAGACTGTATAGAGTTTGGGAAGAGGATAGCCAAATTTTAAACTGTAAGAATGCTTCGCCTTATTTACTGTATGTGCTAGGCTACTATCTAAATAAAGGGATGTAATGAGTAATGGAAATGTCGAAAATATTGGATTGTGATGCCATTGACTGCGTGTACAACAAAGAACAAAAGTGCCATACTATACAGCTGTAAACGTTGGAAGTATGGAGCCTATGTGTGTGTGATACATTTCTCCACAGTGAAAGCAAGGCCGGATATGATGAGGTCATCGGAGGGATAGGTTCTTGCAAAACCGAAAGCTGTTCTTATAATAAGGCGTTGGAGTGTACGGCTAAGGGAATACACATGCATAAAATCGGACCTCATGTGGACTGCACTACTTATAAGCTGAAATAGTTAACCCAAATTTTTGTTTAAAAGAATACAACTAAAACTAAAAGGCTTGAGTCCTGTAGAATACAGGAAACAAGCCTTTTAGTTTTAGCTTTTATTTAATTGTATACTTGACAGGGTCAAGACTACAACCGGCCTATTTTATACAAGCTATTTTTATACTATACCGAGTTATACATCTTGGAATGTTAAAAAAATATTTTTAAACTCATATTGTAGTTCGATAAAGGCTTGTAAAATATCTGGATCAAAATGAGTTGGAGAAGTTCTCCCGTCTCCTTCAGTAATTATCAGAAAGGCTTCTTCGTGGCATATAGCAGGCTTGTATCTGCGCCTGCTGACAAGTGCATCGTACACATCTGCAATAGCCATTAATCTAGCAGAAATAGGGATCTCTTCTCCTATTAAGCCCTCTGGATATCCAGAACCGTCCCATTTTTCATGGTGGGAATAGGAAATTTCTTTTGCAAATTTTAAAAAAGAAGTGGTGCCGGCAATTATTTCAGCCTTTACCAAAGCACCATTCCCGTAGATGGTGTGCTTTTTCATTTCGTTGAACTCTTCTTGTGTCAGCTTACCGGGGTTAAGCAAGATACTATCAGGAACCCCTATTTTCCCTATGTCATGCAGAGGGGTAGACCTCACGATTAAATCTATATTTTCGTCGTTTAAGAATGAAGTGAAGCGTGGATGTTCTCTTAGGTGTTCCGCTAACAGTTTTACATAGTGTTTGGTTCTATGGATATGGTAGCCGGTCTCGTTGTCCCTTTTTTCCCCTAAGGCTGCTAAGCTTTCAATCGTCACATCTTGAGCAAGTTTTAGCTCCCTGGTTCTCTCTTCAACAGTTTTTTCTAAATTTACATTTTGTTCTGCTAACTTTTTCTGCATATCTTTTAAGATTATATCTCTTGTGTTTATTTGTGAAATCATCCGATTAAATTCATCTATTATTGGGGAAAAATCCTCATCATGTAAATATGTTATTTGATGTGTATAATTTCCATAAGAAATTTCTCTTGCAGCTGTCAAAAGTTTTTTCAAAGGGAAAAACATTTTAGTCCCCAATAGGATGAGGATGCTTATAAATAGAGCCAATCCGACGGCAAGGTGCCTCCCCCAGAAAAGTTTCTTGTATTCATAAAGCAGTATTTTAAATGAATCCAGGTTCAACTTTATAAATATACTTCCGGCTATATCGCTTTTAAAGGTGGAACTGTATGCGCTACCCCTCACTGGTATAGAAACTTTAAAAATATTTTTATTTATATCTGATTCCACAGATTTCAATTTATTCCCGCTAAATATTTCATTTACGGTATTTTCGCTTATCTCTTTTCCAATTTCACTTCGTTTGTTTGAAGAAAGTATTTTTCCGCTATTATCATAGACACGAATTGTATCTATATAGTCATCAGCACCTATATTTTCAGTTAACCTTTGAATAGAATCGAAATCATTTTTATCTAAAAATTCAGCGACAGCCCAGTCTAAACCGGATAGAGTTGAATAAACTTGGTTTCTAAGCTGTGTATTAAAGTAATCATATAGCAGGCTGTTTAATACGGAGACTGATAAGATTATGCTTGTTATGACTGCAAGCATTACCCCAATAGCCATCTTTTTGTATATATTGGAAAAAGATTGTATCACTTCATTCATAGCCTCTACCTGCCATATCTAAAATATCGGGAGTATAGACGCTGTTGACATCGATGTTGTCAATTATTAATTTGCTTTCAATTAGAAACTTATTGATGCTATTTAAATTTTCTTCTACATTTCTAGAAGAGAACATCTTTTTATTTGTGTCGAGATCATAAAATACAAAACTTTCATAGAAAGCTTCGAACTCTTCAGATGACATTCCTGTTTTAGAAGCCATGATAGTATAGGCTTCTTCGGGATGTTCTTTTACAAAATTTTGTGATTTATACCAGGCATTTATAAGGTTAACATAATCCTTTTTTCTATTGTTTAAGGGCTCAGCTCTGGCCATCAAAACATCTATATACCCGCCCATGTCATCGACATATATCAGTATGTTTCCTGCTTGAGCAGCTTTGCTTAAGTATGGCTCGTATACAAAGCAGGCATCCACTTCACCAGCGAGGAAAAGCTCAGCTGCATTTCTATTTGTGCGTGGGACTATAGTGACTTGGTCATCCTTTATATTAGCTGTTTTTAATGCCTTGTAAAGGAAAAAGTGTTCGTCTGTGCCTAATTCAACTGCAATCTTTTTCCCTTTTAAATCCGATATTTTATTTATACCTTTTTTGGTAACTAAACCGTCCCCTTTTTTTGGCGAATCCGACAAGAGAATAGCTTTAGCAGTGTCCCCCTTGGGCTGGTAATATAGAGCGTTAAACAGTGTAGAGTGTGTAAGGTCAATTTTACCCAGAGAAAACGAAGAAAGTGAATCAGACCAATTGGAGAATTTTATAATTTTCATTTCTGTACCATTAAGGTACCCTTTCTCTTGGGCTATATACCAAAGCTGGCATGGCGGCCAGTCATCAATTCCTATGTGGAGTGGAGTTTTTTTAGTCCCGCAACCTACAAAAAATCCAAAAGTTAAAATTATGGAAACATAGATAATGAACTTTTTACGCATATGTATCCCCCTTGAACAATATTCTGGAATGGCAACACTTTTTTGGTTATTCATTTTGTACTCTACTGGTATTTGATAACCAAGAGAAGAATGGATCCTGTGGTTATTAAACCAATTCACATAATCTAGTAATTCGTACTTTAAATCTTCCAGAGAATTAAAGTAGTTACCCTTGGTAAATTCTGTCTTTATGGTTTTAAAGGTGGCTTCTGCCACCGCATTATCATACGGGCAGCCTTTCATACTTAAAGAACGCTTGATATTAAAGGCATCTAACGTTCTTTTTATTAGCTGATTTTTAAATTCATTCCCACGGTCCGTATGAAAAATTTTAATATTTTGAAGGTTTCATTTTACCTCTGCGAAAGCCTTTGCTACTAATTTGGCATCTTTGTTTTTTCCAGCGCTGTAACCTATAATTTCTCTATTAAACAGATCTATTAAGACACATATATAATTGTTTTACCCACCCTTACATAGGTTAAATCGCTAACTACAACTTGCAGATGGTCTTTTTTATTAAAATTACGCTCAACTAAGTTAGCCAAATTTTCTTCATTGATTTTGTCGTGATGTGGTTTAAATTTTGCAATTGTATATTTGGAGACTAGACCTTTTCGTTTCATGGTGGAGCTTATACGCCTTCTAGAAACTTTATGCCCAAGTTTAGAAAGCTCATGCTTTATTCTTCTAGTCCCATAGTTTTTTCTGCTGTTTTCAAAAATTTCTTCAATTAATTCGATTAAAAAAGAGTTGTCATTTTTGATTTTGTATTTGTAATAATAGATACTTCTGGAAATTCCAAGGACTTGGCACATTGCTGATACAGAGTATTTGTGAGAATTAGATTTAATCACATCTATTTTTGTCCCAAGAACAGCGCCGCCTGCTTTAAAATATCATTCTCCATTTCAAGCTGTTTGTTTCTCTTTTTAAGAGCACGAAGTTCTTTTTCTAAGGGATCAATATTATCTTCTGTTTTAAAAGAGCCTGTATTATCAAACTGTTTTATCCAATTATTAAGAGTAGAAGGAGAAAGGTCATATTCTCTGATGATTTCACACTTTCTTTTTCCATTGAGATAAAGTTGAACAATTTGAGTTTTAAATTCTTCATTAAAGCTACGTCTAGACTTGGTTTTCTTAGTCATGAAAATACCTCCGCATAATCTTTTTATTTATTTTATATGACCTTAAGAAAACTGTCCAATTTATTGTAGCCTATCCATTCTTATATTTAATTATATTTTGATTATATATTGCTTTTGCTGATTTTACAAATTTTTATCGGTAGTCAGAGTATGAAAAATTCGATTTTAAAAAAGTTACATACAAAAGCTTTTAATGAATCTAAAAATTAGACAAAATCACAAAAATATGCATGAATATTAAAATTACTGAACTCAACATATTTTAAAATTATTTAAATATATTTTGACAATTTTGGATTTATTTAATAGAATAGTGACTAATTGAAATCTATAATTGTTAACGAGGTGAAATATGAGAATTTTTAATTTTTTTAGGAAAAAAAGTTGCAGCCATAAATTTAGTTTAGTTGGAGTCAATTATTTACTTGATCACGAGGTATACGAATGTTTGAAGTGCAAAAAAAGACAGTACAGGTCTTTATAAGCAGAATAAATCTTTTTTTATTAACTGTAAACATTAGATATCAGTACTATAAAAATTTATAATCAGCTTTTTCGTCTATTTGAACACGTGGTATAATCGATTATAAATATCCAGTCGAGCCTTTTTTAGAAAAAATCACTTTTAATCCAGTCTAAAACTCAATTTTAAAATAGGAGTTTAACCCAAAATAACTCGCCTTTTCATCATTAGAATAAAAACTTTAAATTAATAAAATTTTATAGTTTGACAAAATTAAATTCTTAATATATAGTAAGTGTCGAAATCAAAATATACCTTCCCAAAATAAGGGCAAAAGGGATTTTTTGATGTATTTTTACGTTGATTTTTTTGTGTTTTACGCAAGGCAGGATATTTCTAAAGATTAGACAATTACGGCACGGCTATAAATGCATCGGCGTTAATTTATTAATGACCTGCAGTATTGAGCAAAAGAGACTATAGTTATATGCATTATTTTGAATGAACGAGGAGGGTTAAGTGGCAGAAACAATTAAAAACATTGTACAAATAAAAGGATTAGAAAAAACATTTGAAGAAACAGTGGCTGTAGATAATATAGATCTAGATATCCGCGAAGGAGAGTTCATAACGTTTTTAGGCTCTAGCGGCTGCGGGAAGACAACTACACTTAGGATGATTGCAGGTTTTGAAGAGCCTACTGGCGGAAGCATCCTAATCGAAGGTAAAGATGTTAAAAACCTGCCTCCACACGAAAGAAACGTAAATACGGTTTTCCAAAGTTACGCCCTTTTTCCACATATGAACATAGAGCAGAATATCGGTTTTGGATTAAAAATGAAGAAGCTGTCGAAAGATGAGATAAAAAGAAAGGTGACCGAGGCGCTGAAGCTGGTTCAACTTTCTGGATTTGAAAAAAGAAAACCAAACCAGCTTAGCGGCGGACAAAAGCAGAGGATAGCCATAGCCCGCGCCCTGGTAAATGAACCAAAGGTACTGCTGCTTGACGAACCTCTGGGGGCTTTGGATATGAAACTAAGAAAGCAGATGCAGGTCGAGTTGAAGCACTTACAAAAACAGCTTGGAATAACCTTTGTGTACGTAACACACGACCAGGAAGAAGCACTTACCATGTCAGACCGTATAGCCATCATGAATCATGGTAAAATCGAGCAGATAGGCACAGCTGTAGAGATCTATGA
This sequence comes from uncultured Ilyobacter sp., assembly GCA_963675185.2. Taxonomy (GTDB): domain Bacteria; phylum Fusobacteriota; class Fusobacteriia; order Fusobacteriales; family Fusobacteriaceae; genus Ilyobacter_A. Next base: position 181,866 of record CAXXOH010000002.1, on the reverse strand, counting down.
AAATCCTAAGACCGAGTTCGTTGCAGATTTTATAGGTGAGACCAACCTATTTGCCGGAACGGTAAAATCAAAGGCGGACGACGGGGTATACATGGTGGAGACCGGAAACTTTATAATACCGGTAAAAGCGGAAGAGCTAGAGATAGGTGAGCCTGTAAGCTTTACTTTGAGGCCTGAGAGGATTTCAATTGACCAGCCGGACTCCACTATGCACGTCAGCATAGATGCAAAATTCAAAGAGTACATATATATAGGTTCTATAATAAAGTCAATAGTGGAGCTGAAAAACGGGAAAGAGGTAGTGGTGACAAACCACGCCGATGTGAAGATGGATTATGAACCAGGGGAAACAGTAAAACTTTCCTGGACGTTATCGCAGGCTCTGGTTTTGAGGAAGTAGGTAGGAGATGGCGCAGAAGAAAGACTTAATCAATCAAAGGGTCAAAGGGATTTTAGCGACAATCTTTCCAGTATATATTTGGCTGGCTATTTTCTTACTAATCCCTCTACTCTTAATAGTAGCGGTAAGCTTTATGAAAAGAGGAGTGTACGGTGATATAAAATATAGTTTTACACCGGACAACTATAAAAATTTGGTGGACCCGATCTACGTGAAAGTATTTATAACCAGCATCATCATATCATTGGGGACAACTATAAGCTGTCTTATTGTAGGGTACCCTTTTGCCTATTTTATAGCGAATACAAAAAAGAAGTACCAAAGGATACTTTTGGTACTCATTATCATACCATTTTGGACAAACTCCCTGGTGAGGACCTATGCATGGATACTGCTACTAAGGAATGAAGGCCTGATAAATACCCTGCTTTTAAAGTTTGGATTTATCCATGAGCCACTCCACCTGCTATACAACTACGGGGCAGTTTTTCTTGGAATGACATATACGCTGTTTCCATTTATGATACTGCCGTTGCACAGCACAATCGAGAAACTTGACGACAACCTGCTAGAGGCTGCATCTGATCTGGGTGCTACGAAATTTAAGACCTTCCTGCACGTGACATTGCCGCTTACCCTGCCTGGAATAGTAGCTGGATCCCTGCTGGTTTTCATACCTTCTCTGGGATTTTTCTTCATCCCGGATTTGATGGGCGGTGGAAAACATATCATAATAGGTAACTTGATAAAAAATCAGTTCCTTACAGCCAGAAACTGGCCGTTCGGGTCGGCGATATCAATTATACTGATTCTTCTTACGCTTGTGGTTGTTTTAATCTATCTGAATCTAATAGGCGGGGATAAAGATGATATGGGGGTTATGTAGGTGAAAAAAAATAAAATAATATCTAATATTTACATGGCTTTGATTTTTACCATTTTATACATACCGATACTGGTATTAATCGTGTTTTCTTTCAACGAGTCAAGGTTGAATGCTGTATGGACAGGATTTACATTTTCCTGGTATGAAAAACTGATGAATAATGATGAGATACTGAGATCCATGAGCAACTCTCTAAAGGTAGCCTTTCTTTCGACTATACTGTCTACCATGATAGGGACTTTGGCGGGAGTGGGTATGTACAAGTACAAATTTAAAGGGAAAAGTGTGCTTGACAACATGCTGTACATCCCTATGGTTATACCTGAGATAGTGCTAGGGATTTCCCTTTTGATATTTTTCAATAGATTTGAGGTACCGCTTGGGATACTAACTTTGGTAATATCACACGCAACATTTAGCATCCCCTTTGTATTCATAACTGTTAAGTCCAGATTGGCGGGGTTCGATTCTTCCATAGAAGAAGCAGCAATGGACCTCGGAGCCAGCCCAATGAAAACTTTTATATATATAACGCTGCCATTAATAATGCCAGGAGTAGTCGCTGGGGCACTTCTCTCGTTCACACTTTCGATTGATGATGTAATCACCAGTTTTTTTGTCACTGGTCCAAGCACAAACACCTTTCCTTTGCAGGTGTTCTCCATGGTTAAATTCGGTGTGAGTCCGGAAATTAACGCTTTGTCTACAATAATGCTGCTTATCACAATAACCATTGCATTGATAGGTGAGAAGTTAAGGTCCGATCATTATTAAATAAAAAATAGGAGGAAGCAATGAAAAAAAGTAGTGTTTTAAAGATGCTGATTATTTTATTAGTTATTGCTTTAGCATTAACTAGCTGTGGCAAAGATAAGTCTAAAGAAGACGATGAAAATGTGCTGAACCTTTTCAACTGGTCAGAATACCTTCCACAAGAGTTAATCGATCAGTTTGAAGAAGAGACAGGTATCGTTGTAAACTATAATACCTACTCTTCAAACGAAGAGATGCTGGCAAAAATCATGACAGCTCCTGGGACTTATGACTTAGCAGTTTCTACTGACTATATGGTAGACATCATGATCAAACAAAATCTTCTTGAGGAAATCGACCTAGATGCAGTTGAAGGAGAAGAAAACATGGGTGAAAACTACATGAACCTACCTTTTGATCCTGAGAACAAATACTCACTGCCTTACATGGCCGGAAGTGCTCTGATTGTAGTAAATACAAAAAAAATAGACTTCGAGATCGAAAGCTATGAAGACCTTTGGGACTCAAGACTAAAAGATAACATAGTGGTATTAGACGACCAACGTGCTGTTATGGGTGTGGCACTTAAAAAATTAGGTAAGTCTATTAATGAGACAGATCCTACTGTGCTAGATCAAGCAGCAAAAGAACTGACTACGCTAAAACCAAATATCAAAGTATTTGACAGCGATAGCCCTAAATCGCTACTAATCAGTGGAGAAGTAGCTGTTGGGTATGTATGGAACGGAGAGGCCGCGTTGGCTCAACAAGAAAATCCAGACATAAAAATCGTTATGCCTAAAAAGGGACTTTACCTATGGCAAGACAACTTTGTAATTCCAAAGGGAGCTCCTCATAAAGAGAATGCAGAACTTTTCATGAGTTTCATGATGAAACCTGAAAACAGCAAAATCTGTGCTGACAACTTCCCTTATACAAATCCAAACACAAAAGCTGTTGAGCTTTTAGATGAAGCAATTAAATCAAACAAAGGTGTATACCCAGATAAAGAAGTTTATGAGCAAGGTGAATTCCTAAAAGACGTAGGGGAAACAACTGTTATTTATGATAAAATCTGGACAGACTTCAAGCAACAATAATATAAACAAGGCAATAAAAATTTTTTATAGACTGAAGTGGGGCAATTGAAAAGTTGCCCCTTTTATATATTTAAAATTGTAATTTGTCGAATGTATCTTTGGAGTTGTAAAAAAATAATTTTTATTTTTATGGAATTAAAAAGGAATTTTCGAAATAGAGGGACATTAACTACTTGGAGATTCTATTGCAATATCTTTTCTTTCTTAAAAAAATATTGAAGATCTATTGTACACTGTAAACATGTGTTATTAGAAAAACAGATTAACTCCTAACAATCTGTATTTTATAGTTAATCAGATAGGATCTCCCATTGATTCAAAACCATGATAGATAAGGATTTTAAAGATAGATGTGACCGTGCAGAGGTAGGAGAGAGAGTTTTAAAATAAAAGGGTCTATTATTAATGTGTTAAAATAATAGACTCTTTTATATCTTCAAATATAGGTGTTGAAAAAATTCTTTTAAGAACAGTTTTTTTTTCAAGTTGCAGCCTGTACAGTTTATACTGGCTGTTAAAGTTTAACTTTATTCCCAGTAAGCGTAAATCCAGTTTGTCAACGTTTAGCTCTTGAATTAGTTTTTCGTAGACCTCATCTTCTAAAAGTGTATCGTCAGATAATATTTTAGAGATGGCTTTTGAACCAACTTTTTAATATCCGACTTTTCATCCAAGATTGCCCAAGCGTTAATACTCATAGCTCCCTCCTTCTATATTTAGATTTAATAACATTTTATTGCACCGCCATTTAATTATAATTGAAATTTGGTAAAAAAATTGTAATACCTAAAAATGCTTATAAGTCTCTTTGCTATAAAAGGAGGTTTGATTAGATCTATATATTTTTAATTTTGATTTTTTCAACGATTGAAATATACTTTAATAAATGCCGTGAGATATATAGTTGAAATGATTTCGTGCAGCGGTATAGTTTTTTTTATAGAGGGAGGCAAATGATGAAAAAAATAATTGTGGCGATTGCAGCACTTTATTTTACTGGGTGTTCTCCTGTGATGCTTCCGGTGAAAGTGGTGGCCAAAACTGGGCAATTGGCAGTAAAGGGCACGGTAAAAACCGTGGGTTTTGTGGGTAAGGCAGTGATACCTAATGGTGAAGAAACTGAGAAGGGGGGAGAAAAGGAGTAAATAAAAAAAAGCTGCCATTAAGGCAGCTTAAGTTATTTTAATTATAAAGATTTGATGTTAGAAGCTTGAGGACCTTTTTGTCCTTGAGTTACTTCAAAAGTAACTTCTTCCCCTTCTTCTAAAGATTTGAACCCGTCTTTTTGAATTTGAGAGAAGTGTGCGAAGTACTCTTTTCCATCTTCACCAGAAATAAATCCGAAACCTTTTTCCGCATTAAACCATTTAACTGTTCCTTTTAACATAATAAATATTACCTCCATAAATTTTATATTGAATTAGAATAAATTTAACTAAATTCTTACAAAACTTATAAAGCATTGAATGGAAATTAGATATAAATTTATTTCTGAATTACTAATATTAGTTTACCACGAATATTACCAACAGTCAAGAAAATTGTATATAATTCATATTTATTTTTATTATATAGCGGCATATGCAATAAATGTTAATCGACAGACTTGACTGAAAATCATAGCTAATCTTTTATTATGGCCCTCTTCTTAAATTAAATATTAACATAGTCATAATTTTATTCATAATTACTCACCCAGTCATATTGAACCATATGAACACCTATTATCATATCAGTAAAAAGCAAATAGCTATCTGTTTTTATCTTATTTTTTAGATCTTTATTTGGATATAGAGTAACATTTTTTAAGCAAAAACACCCGTCAAAGATGTGGGGATTAATATCTTTCATAAGTTTGATATCTTCTTTTAATTTTTCCTTTGAAAGATTTAACGCAAAGTTTAAATCCAGTAGACCATCTGTTCTTATGAATGAATCAGAATATTCTTCATCTATATCACCTTGGATAAATCCAAACGATGTGGTGAATAGAAACTGTAGACCTTTTTGAGATGCTTTATTTTCCTTTGAAATGCTATTTGTTATTTTTAGTGCTTTTAAAATAAGTGTTTTAATATTTTGCTGCAAACTCATCACCCCTTACTACTCTAAATGTTTTTTACTTAAAATGGACGAGCTAAATGAATATAAGAAAATTTTCGAATGTAAAATAACTAATTTATATAAAATTTTGTCAGTTTAAAAACCGACAAAGTGATCCATGTGACATGCAGAATGTTCATATGTTAATATTATACTTAACAATTGCAAAATTCCTTTAAAAAATAAGGAATTTTGCGGTATTTGGGGTGACTGTAATATGTTAAAAAGTGGGGATGTTATGCAAAAAAACATAAAAATTTTTATAAGAAATATGTGCTAAATTAAGCTGTTAAAATTACAATAATAGTATAAAAAACTGAACTGCCAAGACCTATTTTTTTATTAACAAAATAGGTCTTGGCAGTTTTTGATTGATGTATATCTAAATTATAGATTGGAGCATGCGGTTTATTGTACGCCAGCGGTAGATGAAAGCTGCAGTCATCACCCCTCCGTTTATCAGAATCAATACTAATGAACTTATGGAAGTGATTGTATACCAAGTTAATTGCCAAAATGAGATTCCCATCCACAGCCAGCTGCAGTAAGCCCAATGAAGGACAGCAACGTTTTACTGCTGGAGTTTCTATTGGCTATAGCCATCCAATCTGCCAAGGGGTTGGACTCATCATGTTTTTTAGCTACATCTATAGCTGTGATGAGGTCGCTTAAGCGGTATGTCTGCCACACAGCTAAAGATGCCAGCGTTGGACCGATTAAAAATGGGAAACATAATACCAAGGAATCCAGGTCAATTGGAATACCTCCAAATTGTTTTGGTAGCCCTATCATTTGATTGGCTTGATGTTCCAAGAACTTTTCGAAGGAACTCTTTATTCTTTCGAGATCACTTCTTAGCTTTGTTTCTGCATTTTGCTGTTGGGCGATTATACTGGACAATTCATCAGAAATTTTATCTATAGAAACAAGTTGACCGATATCACGTCTAAACTTAAAATTGATGTCGCTCAAAGTACTTTCCTTGCCTTCGGCTGTGACCCACCAGAAACGATTTTCAGGCTGGGAGAACTTTATTTCCTCTGCATAATTCATGGTGTTTTCTAGTGTGCTTAGGATAGAGGCCCATGGGGCATCCTCGGATTTATCCTGCTTATTTGCCTTCTCAAGGCGTTTTCGGATTTCACTTGATAAGCTTTTCATTTCAGGGAAAATTTTTTCCTGCCATGCCAGGTTGAAAGCATTAAAATGTGGTGTGATTATATCTTTTTCGATGGTAGGCAAAAGTATTTCTCTTATTTCATCCACGCTTTTTGCACTGCTTATCTGCTCTTTCAATCCTTCCTCGAATTTAAAGCTGCTTGTAGCTGTTTTGTTCTGCGCTTCCTGCAGGTAACCCTTGTTTACAGACTGCAGCCTTTGTACGGATTCCTGGGTATCAACGTGGCTATATAAACTTCTGGTACTGCTGTCACTTTGGATGTGCTTTAAGATTGCACGGTTACCCTCATCGTTACGATTTTGTTCTATAAAAGTTTGAATCTCCTGAAGCTTCTTTTCAGTCCTTATATTCTCTACGGATTCCGAGAGTATGTCAAAACTATTTCGTAAATTACCATATAGTTCATCGGATTGAGCCTTTAAGTTTCCTATAGCCATTTCGGAAAGTTGGGACAAGTCATCAGATACCCCTTCAACTATTTTTTGGGTATTTTGAAGTTTGCTGATCCTAGCTTCTACATCTTCTAATTTTTTGTCGGCCGTTATAAAAGGTATGAAAATAAACAGGTGGAAGACTAAAAATACCCCAACTATGATTGAAGTCCATCGCAGTACCATATCGTACCTGTCCCTGCTCCTCTCCAATAAAGAATTTAAAATTTTATCCTCCATCACATCACCCAGTTTCCATTTAGATTAATAAGTTAACTATACATAGGCCGGCAAATAAAAACAACTGTTTTAAAGTAAATATTTATATAAAAAATGAAAATGTGCAGCAAAATATGCCCTTATCCACATTTTTTGAAGTGTATGTGATTTTTTATTGGTGGGAACACAGTTATTCAATACATTCATCCGGCCATCCATTTTTATTTATATATTCGACTAAATTGAGCGGCCTGTAATTAGGGTCCTGATCCCAGCGGATCTTTACCGATTTGTGTATAAGCACCTGACCTTTTCCGTGCTCAATTGGGCGAAGGTACTCTTTTTTTGCCCTATAAAAGCTTCGCCTGGAATTATGAATTTCTGCCAACGGGGCAGAGTCTGTACTTATACTTTTCTCTAAATGATCTTCGATAGAAAGTCCGATTTTTTTAGCTTCTTTAACAATCCAATTCAAAGAATTGTCCGATAATATAAGCCCATCTTTATCCGGCTTATAGCTCCCACCTATGTCGCTGTGCGCCCCGGCAAACCACACTTGCTTTATATCCAAATTTTCTTTTGGAATCCAGATGGTTGGCTCAAAGTCTGTTCGATGCTCATCTATAGCTAGAGCATGCCTCGCTACACAGATGTTTCTGCCAATTTTTGTATCGTAAAATTCATCCTTATCCTCAAAGAGCCCTAAGAATGAAAACGGAATTCCCATTGCACCGACGGTATCCCACACGCCTACAAACTTTATTTCCCGAGATTCATATGAATGCAGGCTTCTGAATTTAATCGATTCACTCCCTTTAGGAGAGTAAGCAGAACCACTTCTTTTGTAGTGATCAAATGCTTGCTGTATCAAAGGTGCATCAGGCCTCTTAACTATTCCGCAGTTATTTATCAAGCCGCATAATGACCTTATTGTGTATGCTCCCCTGCTGAAACCGAATAAGTACAATTCATCCCCTGGAGTGTAGTTCTGCACAATGTAGCGGTAGCAATCCATGATATTTTTATGAAGGCCTTCCCCTGTTGCGCCGCCAATTATTGGGTCGTAATAGGAGCCAATGCCCCAATCATAGAAAACTTCTTGTGGAACCAGGTATGGCCCGGTGGGTTTGATAGCACGTGCTAGACGAAGTACATTTGTAGGGAAATCTTTCTTTAAATTTTTTTCTGGACGATTCCAGGTACCATCTGCGCAAATAACAATCCTCTTATTCATAATATTCCTCCTCAGCTAAGTACGACTCTGACTTAATATTCTAAAATTTGATTTATAGCTCTTTAACGCGCTGTTTTATCTTGGCAAAGGGGCATGAAAAAAGTAGAAATATGTGGGTAAAAGTTAGTTATAAATATTATACTACTTTACATAAAAGTTCCTGTGTAATTTTATATATGACAGTATAATTAGCGACTAGATTGCACTTTATAAATTTAGTTTTTAAGAACTGTTGTGAAGTTAGGCAAAAAATGGGCAAAGTGTTGGGATGTCTATAATTTATTTTACACATTGATATAAAAGGATATTTTGAAGTTTTCTTATAAATATACTTTAAGAATCTAGCTTAAAAATTGTTATTTGTTTTTTATAGAGGATGTTTTTGTAGAATGAGTAATTTGATTTAAAATCGAGAAAGGGGAAGGTGGACATGAAGCTAAACATTAAGGCATTTGCCCTTACTTGTGGAGTAGTTTGGGGATTAGGTCTGTTTTTTCTTACATGGTGGATTATAGCATTTGACGGGGCTACAGGAGAAGCTACGCTCATCGGAAGACTGTACCGCGGTTATACGATTTCTGGAATTGGTAGTCTAATAGGGTTGATATGGGGATTTTTTGACGCTCTAATAGGCGGCCTAATATTTGCGTGGCTTTACAATAAAATAGTGGATTTTGCAGAATCAAAGTAAATAGCCGAGTTAAAATATCGAACGAACGTCTTTAAGCTATATTTTGCTGTATAAAAAGGGGATTTTTTTTAAATTGTAGATGAGGGGTTATACCATAGGAGGTTGAGGTTAATGGCTTTCAGTGACAGGTTTTCTGCAGCAAAGGAGCTGGCAGATAAATTGCAAAAATATAAAGATGATAAAAATACTGTTATACTTGCCATTCCCCGTGGGGGACTACAGATAGGATATGTTTTAGCAAAGGAACTAAACTTGCCGCTGGACATTGTCTTGACCAAAAAGATAGGGTATCCTGGAAACAGTGAATATGCCGTCGGAGCAGTCAGCCTCAAAAGTTATATCGTGGAAAATTCTCTGCTCAAAAGCGGCAAGGTCACCCATGAGTACCTTGAAAGGGAAGTGGCGGATATTAGGAAACTCCTGGAGGAGAGGTACAAGAAATATAGGGGAGAAAAAAAACCCTGTGAAATCAAGGGTAAAACTGTAATAATTACCGATGATGGGGTGGCCACCGGTAGGACTATACTGGCTGCTATAGATCTGCTTAGGGAGGATAAACCAGAAAAAATAGTCATTGCAGTACCGGTTGGACCTATGGATACATTGGAGGAACTAAGTGTAAAGGCAGACGAGGTGATCTGCGTATTGGTACCTCAGATGTTTTATGCCATAGGGCAGTTTTACATGGACTTTACCCAGGTAGAAGATGAGGAAGCCGTAAGGCTCTTAGAGGAGGCAAATAAATGAAAGCTCTGGTAGAAAAAGTCAAGATAAAGGCGGGAAAAGTCACTTTAAACGGCAACCTAGTTATTCCGGAAGGAGCAAGGGGTATAGTAATTTTCGCCCATGGCAGCGGTAGTGGAAGATTCAGCCCTAGAAACAACTACGTGGCGGAAATGCTTCAGAAACGAATGCTTGCTACTCTACTGTTAGACCTCCTTACTGAAGATGAGGAGAAGATCGATATTCAAACTAGGGAGGTATCGGTTTAATATTCCAATGCTGGCAGAACGACTGGTAGGAACCACTAAATGGGTCAAAGAAAATCCAAAGACCCGAGGTCTGCATGTTGGCTACTTTGGTGCAAGTACCGGAGCAGCAGCAGCTCTGATAGCAGCAGCAAATATACCAGACACTGTGGAGGCGGTCGTATCTCGGGGAGGACGCCCGGACTTGGCAAAGGAATTTCTCTTGGAAGTTAAGGCGCCTACCCTTTTAATTGTTGGTGGGGATGATGTAATGGTTATTGTGATGAATGAAGATGCTTTTAGGGAGCTTTCCTGCGAGAAAAAGTTATATCTTGTGCCAGAGGCGACGCATCTTTTTGAAGAACCTGGAAAGTTGGAAGAAGTCGCAGAGTTGGCAGGGGATTGGTTTGAGGTAAATCTAAACAAGATTTAAAGGTTTATATTAGCGTGATGCCAAGAATAAATTTAAATATCAATTTTTATACTATCAAAAATATCTGTAATTTTTTTATGAGAGAGCAGTTCGAATGGAGAAAAGATATATTTTATCACTAAATCAAGGGTTGCTGGGATCTAGAGCTATAATTTTGATTGCGGTGAAAATATAATAAGCATGTCTGTCAAAAAAATAGTATGATATACCCACAGCTTTAGTCGGTAGAGAAGTGATGAAGAGCTGAGGCGTAAAATAAGAAATTAAAAAGAATTTTATCCAAAGATGCCGGATGAAGAAATTGAAGTATTTTACGAAGGCTTGGAAAAATCTGTAGGGAGAATTCTTTGGCATATCATGAAACGAAGCCGTGTTTAATTGAATATACTTATTTTTGCTTAATTTTTAATAAGAACTCACTTTTAAGTCTTAAACTAAGGCGATATTAAAATAGGGATAAAATTGAATTGACAAACTTTTCAAAAAGAAGTAAATTATCTAACGAATATAAACCTATATGGGGTATGCATATTAAAATTTTTCATATAATACGTAGGCTGTTATGGAATGAAAGCAAAAACATTATATAAATATAGCTACCTTGTTAATGCTCTCTGTTCTCGGGATATTTGTTGATTTCTTCTACTCTAACTTTATCGGCTATATAAACGGTGACATGAGTTTTGCTCTAAGGATGGGGCTTATGCATTTTGCACTGCTTATAATAGGATATGGGGTATCTTTATATACATCAACAAATATAGGAGTGGGGGCCACAGATTTAATTTCAGTAATGATAAGTGACATGAAAAAATGGAATTACAAATGGGTGAGAATCGGTGTCGATGTCACTTTTTTCATGATATGGATAGGTTACAATAAACAACTTGGGCGAGCTAAGCATGGAGGAATTTGAAAAAAATAAGAATCTCATAGAAGATGAGGTTGACAGGAAGAAAGCCAAACATGCAGTATATGAGAATCAGAGGAAATTGGAAGTTGTGAGAGTCTTAAAAGTAGGAAATATATAGAAATTTAGACAGCTAATGAATGAATCTTTCATGCCTCTGAGGGCTGATTATGAAGTTGTTGTAACAGAGTTGAATGCCCTGGCGGAAACAGCGTGGAACGAACATGAGACAATTGAATCTAGTTTTAGCCAGTATAGTAAAAAATGAAAACAAGGATGGATTCACGAAAAATGTAGGAGAAAAAAGATAGGTTTCCAGTGGATATTCTTAACAAAAATCTAATCGATTTGAACTGTAGACTAGTGAAAGTCACTGTTTTATAATTGATGATAACTTTAGTAGTTTAAAGTAGAGCATCTAAGTAGTTAGCAGATTTATGTTGATACTGTCTTAATTTTATGATAGGCTATTTTTACTGACTGAGACTTATTGAAATATTATTTGGTATATAGAATTCAGCGAGTAAAGTCAGAAAATCAAAGTATCAATAACAGAAAAAATTAAGATGAAATGAGGAGGGGAAAATGGCAGTATTAGTTTGCGGAGGAGCTGGATATATAGGGAGCCATGCAGTGGCTAGATTAATTGAAAAAAGTGAAGAGGTAGTTGTTGTAGACAATTTATATAAGGGGCATAAAAGAGCTGTACCGGAGGATGCGAAACTTTACATAGGAGATTTGGCGGATGAATGCTTTATGATGAGGGTGTTTGAAGCTAACGAGATAGATTCTGTTATACATTTTGCGGCAGACTCACTTGTAGGAGAAAGCGTTGAAAAACCTTTAAAATACTATGAAAACAATGTTTACGGGACCCTTTGTCTGCTAAAAGTAATGGCAAGGTTTGAGGTGAATAAAATAGTGTTTTCTTCTACAGCTGCAACCTATGGAGAGCCTGAGAACATACCTATACTTGAAACTGACAGGACTGAACCTACAAATCCTTACGGGGAAACAAAGTTAGCGGTTGAAAAGATGCTTAAATGGTGTGGAAATGCTTATGGTATAAACTATGTTGTGCTAAGATACTTTAACGTTGCAGGGGCGCATGAGTCTGGGCTTATAGGTGAAGATCACAATCCAGAAACCCATCTAATACCACTAGTACTTCAAGTGGCTCTCGGTAAAAGGGAAAAAATATATATGTACGGAGATGATTACGATACCCATGATGGTACCTGCATAAGGGACTACATACATGTAATGGATCTAGTGGATGCGCATATTCTGGCTATAAAAAAGCTTAGGAATGGCGGAAAAAGCAGTACTTACAACTTGGGAAATGGTAACGGATTTACTGTAAAAGAGGTTATAGATACTGCCAGAAAGGTTACTGGACACCCTATATCGGCTGAAACGGCTCCTAGAAGGGCAGGCGATCCTGCAAAACTTGTGGCCAGTTCAGAGAAAGCCATGAACGAACTTGGGTGGAAACCAAAACACAGTAGTCTTGAAAAAATAATAGAGAGTGCGTGGAAATGGCATAAGAACAATCCTAATGGGTACGTAAAATAATTGTTTAGAGGACATATAGTAATAGATAGAAATATCGAAATGCAAAGATAGAAAAACATAAAAGAGAAATATCTTTAGTTGGATAAATGGGATGTAAATGAAATACTCAAAGAAGAGGTAGCCATAATTTTTTAGAAAGCATTAGAAGATGCCGGGGGTTTTCAAAAGGGACGAAAACGGAAAAAAAGGATCTTTAAAATTTGTAGAAACTGTAAATAGTTATAAGAAACTGCTGAAAATTTAAATTTTCAGCAGTTTCTTATTTTTTAATTGTATAATTTAATATAAGGATTGATTTTTTATTATATCTGTTTATAGAAAAGTAGTTTCTATGAGAGGAGGAAGTTATGAAAAATAAATTGGTGCTAGCGATATTAGTTTTTGTTTGTGGGCTCACTTTGAATGCTATGGACAATGAGATGGGGATAGGTATTATTTTGGGGGAGCCTACTGGAGTAAGTCTTAAAAAGTGGATAGACAGTAACAGGGCAGTAGATGGAGCACTTGCCTGGTCATTATCTGATGGAGATTCTGTTCATCTACATGCAGACTATCTTTTTCACAAATATGATGTTTTTTCTAATGGACAAACACTGAGTCAACTACCCGTTTACTTTGGTATAGGGACACGTGTAAAATTTAAAGAGCATAAAAATGATGATGATGTCTTTGTTGGGGTACGTTTCCCAGTGGGTATCTCATATCTGTTTTCTGAGGTACCATTTGATATTTTCCTTGAAGTGGTGCCGATTTTAGATGTTGCTCCGGATACTGATGTAGATTTGGAGGCGGCTATAGGAGGAAGATTTTACTTTAAATAGCGAAATATACACTGATATAAGCTTGACTTTTTAGCATCAAAATTATGGCTCCTAGTTTGGGTTTATTTTTCTTATTAGGGTAGCAAACTTGAATTCAGTAAAAATATATGCTAATATCAAAACTGAACTTAATATGAGGGAGTGATAATTTATGGAACTAAAAGGAACTAAAACAGAGAAAAATCTTTTGGCGGCTTTTGCAGGGGAGTCACAAGCAAGAAACAAATATTCTTACTACGCATCCCAAGCTAAAAAAGAAGGGTTTAATCAAATTGCTGCTTTTTTTGAAGAAACAGCAAATAACGAGAAGGCACATGCTAAAATATGGTTTAAACTGCTGCATAATGGAGTACCGTCAACTCAAGAGAACCTTAAAGATGCTGCAAGTGGAGAAAACTATGAGTGGACAGATATGTATGAGACTTTTGCTCAAGAAGCTAAAGAAGAAGGGTTTAATCGTATAGCTTATCTTTTTCAAGAGGTTGCTAGAATAGAAAAAGAGCATGAAAAAAGATATCTTGAGCTGTTGAAAAATATACAAGAAGATAATGTATTTAAAAAGAGTGAAAAAGTAGTTTGGGAGTGTAAAAACTGCGGTCATCTGCATGAAGGGGAAAAAGCTCCGGAGGTTTGTCCTGTGTGTGATCATCCAAAAGCTTACTTTATGATCCAAGCAAAAAATTACTAAATAATTTTAGAGTTAGATAGCTGAAAGAAATGCCCAGGAGTTGTTTCCTGGGCATTTCTAAATAAAAAAATTAAAGTTCAAATAAAAAAAATAAAGTAGAAAGTTTGACCCAGATCAGAATTGAGTAGATGCATAAGATTATGCTTCGAATTGTATTGATATTTTTACCAAGCATCAGTCCAAATACTTCTAAAAGTAGCATTATAAGTAAAAAGGAGATTATGTAGTACAAGATATAGTTATAGCTTAAGGGTTTTAGTATAAAAATAAGTATAAAGCATAAGCTAATAGATATAAGCGTATAAAAAAATAAAGAGTCTATTGGCTTTTTCATATTTTATGTATTTTCCCCCTATATTTAAAAAGTTTAAACTATTATATAATAAAAAAAATAAAAAAGTCAACTATAACCTAGAAATCCTTCAAGCATTAAGAGGATTCTTTTCAAAGATTAGACCTTAATTATAAAAAAATACTTTTTCTATAAAATAAGCAGCGGTAAAAAATCTAGGGCTTAAAATTAAATTTTTAATTGCGACCATTGAAAATTTTCTTTTTCAAAAAGTCCATCGTATGCTCCAAAGGTTGTGGATGCTTGCGTTGGACCACAATAAAAAAAGCCCAAGCGCGGGTGGTCTGTGTGAACTAATAGCTTCAACAACATCTGATACCGGCCAGTATTTTTGCTTCTATGAGCATATCGCAGATTCTAGAAAACAGCTTTTCCTCACTATCTGCGGATGTAATTATGTCGTGACAATCTACTATTGTCAAATGGATATGCATATTTTTCAATGGTTTCTAGGTGAAATTAAGGGAAAGTAAAGGTTTGTATTTTAAAAAAAAATTGACATTTAGCGAAAATGAGGTATATTATTAATGTAATAAAATAAAACTTAATGGAAATAAATAAATTGCTTTGGTCTGTTAAAAAACAATTTATCTTCAGGTGATTGTTTTATTTTGATTGTGAAAAATATCTTTTTAAACGAGCATAATTCTACTGGAATAAAAAATAAAAAGGAGCGAATATTATATGAAGAAAAATGAATTATATGTGAAATTGATTTCTGGAAAAGATGTATGTGAAGTAGAAAGTCAGGCGCTGATAACTGCTACTGACTCAAAGGGAATCTGGTGCGGGAAAGTGGACCTTGCAATAAGAGATAAAGTCGGTGATTATTTCCATCAATCATTATTCGGTCATATAAGACAAAAAACTGGTGCTTCTATGTTTGAAGACGGGGAAGTTATAGAGATATTTGGGAATAAATCGATTTTAAATATAGGTTTTGACAACATCATATTTGTAATTGATGATTGCTCAGAACCGCTTTCTGTTATAGTGGAGCAGGGTCTTGAAAAGGCAAATGAAGATGGATATGAAGTGGTATCTATGTCCGCTATAAGGGCGGGGGAATCTTTTGGAAGAAAAGAAAAGAGTTTTGAAGAAATGGCAAAAGAGTTTTCAAAAGGGATACGTAACTTTTTCAAAGGGAAGGACAAAATCAGCATAAAAAGACTTCTTGTCTTAATTTACGATAAAGAGGATTATAAACAATTACTTATCGATGAGTTCTCTAAATCAGACGATATAACTGTAATACTGTAACTAAAAAAAATATTTGATAATGAAAACCAGGGCAACTAAACTGTACCCTTTGTCAAGGACAATTAAAAAAAGACTATGCAACATTAAGAAGATGATTTCTGTACATGACAGGAGTCATCTTTTTTAATCCCCATTGATATCTGTAATTATTGTAGTAAATCATATGCCGCCTGCTTTAAAATATCATTCTCCATTTCAAGCTGTTTGTTTCTCTTTTTAAGAGCATGAAGTTCTTTTTCTAAGGGATCAATATTATCTTCTGTTTTCACACTTTCTTTTTCCATTGAGATAAAGTTGAACAATTTGAGTTTTAAATTCTTCATTAAGCTACGTCTAGACTTGGTTTTCTCAGTCATGAAAATACCTCCGCATAATCTTTTTATTTATTTTATATGACCTTAAGAAAACTGTCCAATTTATTGTAGCCTATCCATATACTAAGTAATTGTTTTTTAGAATGATTTTAAAGATAGATACAACAAGTGGAATAAGTGAAGCTATTTAAATTTTCGGAAAAATTTCTTTTTTCTCTATAATTATATAGGCTGTTGCAAAAGTATTGGATAATTTTCAATACTTTTGCAACAGCCTATATTATCCAATAAAATGATTTTTACTGGCTTTCTATAACTCTTTTCTGTTAACTCCCAAATGCTTTGAGTCATCCCCATGTAGGATTAAATAAGACTGTCTTTTTCATACCAATCCCCGAATTTTTTTATGCACGAATCCTCTTTTAGTTCTTCATACAGGATGAAATCCGTCTCATTGAACTGAGCTAGAGTTTTTTCAAATTTTTCAGGCATGAATATATACCAAAGTTCTGACCAGCTGTTTTTATTGTCCTCGCCTATTTCATTTTCCGACAACCTGCCTTTTGAACGGCTTTCAAAATATTCAATTCTTTCACCATCATAATATGCCAGGCATGATCTGAACTCGCAACCTCTGTCTTCTACGCCCTCCATTAATTTTAGTATACCTTCGAGACCTATGGTATCAAGAGTATGGTTTACGTAAGTGTTTGGGAACCCGTTCAAGGCCCCTATATAAAAACCGGAATCGAGTGCTATGCACGGCCTGCCAACCAGTTCGTATGCCTGTTTCACCTTCTGCCATGCGATCTCCCTCAGATCCATGCTCCTGGGCTCTATAAGTTCATGGCTGTGTGGGACAAGCTTTATATTCTTAAAATATTTCTGTGCCGAGGCAACTTTACCCCTGTTGGTAGTGACAAAAACTATCTCTTTCATGCAAACTCCTTATATATTTTATTCAAATCATATCCTTCTATGCATATGATAAATTATTGAATTTATTTACAAAAGCTATTTTGAGCACAGAAAAAACATGCTAAATAAAAATAACTTTTGTCACAAATATTCACGGATTACACAAACCAATTAAGGTCTTTAAGTAATTTTTCTTTTATTAACTCTGTGAAACTGTTTATTTCCCTCTGAGCGATTCTGTGTCCAAAATATTTTTATGATATTTTACTCGAGTTCATTCGTGCAATTCGTGATTAAAACAAAGGTTTTTTATTTCTATGAGTTTAAATCAATTTAACAACTTGATTTAAACTTAAAACAAGCTAAAAATTTTGCCTATACTTTTTTACCTTTCACGGTCTTCCTGATTTTTCCCCATAAGTGCAGGTAGTTGTTGCACACTTTCGCCACCCTATACTGCCAGGTGCTTTTAAGCTCCGCAAGATACTCTGCAAACTCTTCACAGCTCTCTTCTAAGTAGATGTACTCGTATGCTCTTCCAATCTTGCCGTATATGTTTTTCATCGGCCTGTTGTCTATTACATATATCTCCCCGTCTTTTTCTATAAAGTTTGCCAGCTGAGAATCTCCGTGAAGCACCCCCTTGCTGTGTATCTTGTCTAATACCTCTATGACCTTAGGGTAATGCTCCTCACTCGGTTTCTTCCCTGGAAGGTAGTCCATCAGAATGCAGGAGCCTGTTACAAACAGCCCTTCTCGCTTTTCTATAGCCATTATACCCCTTGTTGATGGGATGCCAAGTTCTTCCAACCTTTCCATACTTTGAAGGCTCCTGAGGGAATCTGAGCCCCTAAAAAAGTTGACGAATCTCTGCCATTTTCGCCTGTTTTTTTCCCTGGGTTCTTTGTAAACTAGCTTCTCTCCGTTTAACTCTATGAGGAGTACATAACTTCTATCGGTATCTTTTAACACTTGAAGTACATTGAAGTTTCTTTCAAGCACTCTATCCAAATATTCCAGATACCTTTGATCCTTATAGCATACCTTCAAATTGCCTTTTTTCTTATAATTCATATCTCTCCCGACACTCAAACTGAATTTTAAAAAATATCTTGCCAAAATTAACTCAGTATATAAAGATATTTTTAGCGACTAATTTCAGGCGCTATCTTTTTTCTTCTCTCTTGATTTTTATAAAATTATAGTTTCCCTTTATCTTCCTTTTAAATCCGTACTTGCTTATATTTGGGAATATCCCTATCCTCCTTATCTGGTAAAGGTCGTCGCTTATGCACACCGGACCAGAATCTGTAGCCACGCCGTATCTGTACCCGGCTTCTTTGACGAGGCCTTTTACCTCTTCGTTTAAATCTCCGTAAGGATATGCAAAACTAAGCAGCTTTATACCAAGTTTTTTTTCTGTCGCCTTCTTGGACTCGAATATCTCCTCTTTAGCTTCTCCAATTGAAAGGCTTGAAAGCCTTGGGTGGGTTTTTGTATGGCCACCAAACTCTATTCCATAACTTAGCATCTCTTTTAGTTGGGACTCATCCATTAATTTAAATCTTTTTTCCGGGTTTTCCGGATTTTCTACATCCCATTTGTTGTAGTCTAAGTGTGAAACCAAGTAGACTACAGCCCTGTACCCGTATTTTTTAAGTATGGGGAAGGCATATTTATAGTTATCCACATATCCATCATCAAAGGTTATGATGACCTTTTTTTTATTTCCTAAAAATCTTTCCACCAAGACCAAATCTTCAAAAGTTACGACTTTATAATCGAGTTTTTTAAGAATTCCCATGTGTTCTTCAAACTGCTTTGCCGTCACATATGTACCGTGTACCCCCGCCTCGTTCTCATTCTCTACTACACGGTGGTACATAAGAATAGGCACTTCATATCTTTTTTTTCTTACAATTTCACTCTGATAAGCTTTTTCTATCTCATAAACAACGTTTCCTATATTAAACTCACGTTGAACTATATCCCTCATATACTCTAACTCGTTTTCATCCACAGGTCTTGTCAGAAACTGGTCTACCTGTTTTTTCATCTCACCCCACTCGAATCCATCCTCTAGTTTCTCGCCTATATCCCCAAAGTTTGAAGCCAAGGCCTTGCCTAAATTATCTCTGTTGAGTATCCCTATGGATTTGGCCTCCCCGACTGCAAGTACCGGCCTCCCAACTAGTAGAGCTTCTACCGCCACTCTTCCGGCTCCTATTACAAGATCCGATTCTGCCATTTTTTCAGGTAGGTTATCTATATATCCCCAAAACTTAATTTTTTCTTTGAATTTCTCAAATTTATCAGGCAGTTCCTTGCCGCCTATAAGCCTTATCTCGTAATTTTCAGTGTCAAGCACCTTTTCTATGAGGTTGTAAGCCACTTCTCCTTTAGGCCCTGATAGCCTCCCAACTATTGAAACTATTTTTTTGTTGTTTTTGGGAAGATGTTTTTTTGTGTATTCCCCTGTATCAATCCCATTTCTGAGGACACATACTTTTTCTACACGGAGGTCGTCTTTAAGGTGTTTTTCTATGTTCTCACAAACAGCGATTACATGGTCACCAAATGCCGGGAAAAGCTTCCTGCTGGCGTGCACCGGCTGCCTACCATGCACTGTTGTCACAAGCGGTACTCCGGTCAGTCTGCAAGCTATATGCGAACTCCATGAAGATGCCCTTGAGTGCGCATGTACCACATCTATTTTATTTTTTTTTATGAAATCCACTAAAAATTTTACCTGCTTTACCCTATTTTTTATGCTCCTTTTGTTGAATTCTAATTTTGAGTAAGCAGCCTTCGTTTTTTTGGTGAGGGTATCCGATACTATATAAACATTGTGTCCCTTTTCGGTTAGCAAATCGCTTATTGTAGTTGCGTAAACCTCGGCTCCAGTAATTTCAAGCTGAGACAACGCCATCAATATATTCATAATACCTCCTGTTCAGTACAATTCTTCACACAATACAGTTTAACATATCTAATTTAATAAATAAACCCAAAATTTTATACAAAATTAAAGGAGTTTCAATAGTATCCTCGTATAATCAAAAGTAAGTTGTTGTTCATTCCATTTGCCTTTATGATATAAAAGTTATCCGTTGGGCAAACAGAAATGAAGGATATCATTTATTTTAATATATCTCAAAAAGGGGGTAGTTTTATTATGAAAAAAATTGCATTATTCATTGCCGCTTTGGCTCTGCTTACTGCATGTACTTCTACCGACATGAAGGAAGAGGATAAAACAATGAACATGGTCAACTCACTTCAGACACAAATCGAATCTGCAGAGATGATGCTTGCTGAAACAAACCAAGTTATTTCTGAGGAAAAGCTTAAAAATGAGGCTCTTTTGGACGAGTTGATAACTTTACAAAAAACTGATGAAATGATAAAAGAGGACGTTGACGGATTAAGAGCAGAGCTCAACGCTTTGAAAGAAACTATTATGGAAAAATAGGAGGGTCTATATGAAAAAATTAGCGTTTTTTCTTGCCGCTATCTCCCTTTTAACTGCCTGTACTTCTTCAAAAGAAGCAATGATGGATGAAACTAGCAGTTCAAGACTTACTAAACTAAGCGACAAAATAGCGGCCGTAGAAAAAGGTATTGATTATACAAATACTGAAACTGAAAAAATACAAATTGCCACCTTGGCCATCGAGGAGAGTATCGTTACATTAAAAGGCAATGATGCTGTCCTTGGAGATGAAATCGGTGCAATAAGCTCCGATATTAAAAAAATTCGTGATTTTTATGCTGTGAAGGTTCATTTTGAAAAAGCTGGGGTAGTGTTCAGAAGTCAAATGGACAAGTTTACTATAGTTATGCCTTATGATGTCACCTTCGGTTTCAACCAGTATGAACTAAAAACTAAGTTCAATGAGCTCTTAAGCACTGTAGCTGAAGCCATAAATATGGCTCCTGAACTAAAAGTTGAAGTCGTTGGACACACCGATAACGTCGGGACTGCCAAATACAATTATAAGCTCTCTGAAAAACGTGCTAAAATAGTTGCCGATTATCTTACTTCAAAAGGTGTAGATAAAGATAGACTTGTAGTTAAAGGTATCGGATTTGATGAGCCCATCGCCACAAATGATACTGAAGAAGGAAGGTCTCAAAATAGAAGGGTTGAAATAAATATCATAAACTGATTAGTTACTGGGGCTTTTTCGTCCCAGTTTTCTTTTTAAAATTCTACTAAAACATTATTTGGGGGTAAAGCCATGAATATTTTAATAGCTTATGCCACAAGGCATGGCTCCACAAAACGTATTGCAAAACTCCTAGCCAAAAACCTGAGCGAATCTCCAGATATAATAGATTTGAAAGATTTCTTTAATTCAGACGTATCTAATTACGACCTGATTATATTGGGGAGCGCCGTGTATTTTGGAAAAGTCCAAAAACATTTCAGAGAATTTATAGATGGAAATATAGATACTTCAAAATAAAAAGATGTGGCGCTGTTTTTGTGTGCAAGCGAAAAAGACCCATCAGAAAAAAAATATGTTATTCACCAAAATTTTCCTGAAGAGTTGAGAAGCATATCTTTAGCTACTGATATCCTTGGACATGCTATATATCTTAGATAGGCTCAACCCTTTCGAAAAAATATTAGTGAAATTTTTAAAAGGGATAAATACAAGCTATGAAGAATTTTACGAAGAGAAAATAGAGGATTTCACAAAAAAATTAAGTAATTTTATATAAAATGGAGGGTTGATTTTAAAATGGTGGTGTGTCATGTCAAGCGCATCACTTTATTTTTTCCCAGAAAATCTCTGTAGCTTTGAAATAACCTAATATTTTTCTTGGCTTGTTCTTAACTCTCGTAACTACTTTTTCTAATTCTTGGTTTGATATTTTGCTGAAATCTGTTTTTTTCGGAAAATACTGTCTTAATATGCCATTAAAATTTTCGTTGCTACCCTTTTCCCAAGGAGAATACGGATTACAGAAATAAACTTTAACTCTTAATTCTTTTTCAATTCCTTTAAATCCAGCAAATTCTTTCCAGTTATCAACCGTAATTGTCTTTAGATATTCTTGAGGGATGCCTCTTAATGCATACTTAAAAGCTTTCAGAATAGAACAGGTGCTTTTATCCTCAACTTTTTCAATAATAGGATAGCGACTATACCTGTCAACTAGGGTTAATAGCCCACCTTTTCTTCTGCCTCTAAACTTAAGAACTTTTCCTATAGAAATATTAACAACTCCAGAATTAATGCTTCTGTAAAGAGTTGAAGTTGAAAATGTATACAGACCTTCTAGTTTGGCTCTATTAGCAACTTCATCTGGAAGCCATCTGTCGTATTCCAGCTTAAATTCAGCATATTCTTTAGCTTCAGGATTAGTTTGGAATATAGATTTTCTTCCCGTGTTTTTTCTATTACTTACGTATTGAGCTTGAGCCTTAGAAGGGCTGTATTCTTCCTTTAACCTATTTAACTCTCTAATTACAGTGGAATGAGAGCGGTTAATTCTCCCCGAAATTTCTCTTTTAGATAGTCCTTGTGCTTGGAATTTTGCTATATTTTCTCTTTCAATTATGCTAAGATGATTGTACCCTTTCATAGAAGACTCCTTTGCAAATGTTTTTGTGGTGATTACATTCTACAGGATTTTCTATGAAAGGTCTTTTTATTTTAAGTGGTGCACTTGTTTTGATAATACACTAATAATGATAGGGGGAATCGCAATGAAAATGAAAAAGGGGGGGTATTCTTAGAAGGTGACCCTTGGATAGACATAAAAGATAGTATGGAAAAACTTCCTGGACTTTTCAGGTATAATTATGAAAAGGCAGATGATTTTTTGTACCTGCTCGACCTGTCCGATCAAGAAAAATTTAATGAACTGGTCATAGGTGTTTACAATAATTACCTCTATTCTATGGAAAACATAGATGAAAATGTAAAAATTGATAAAATCTCCTATTAGGATGTTGAGTTCATGAGTAAAACCGAGATAATGTTAATGGGTAGATTAGATATTATTTCAGGCGATACTCAATTAACAATAAATTACAATACCGTTTCTTCAGTTACAATAGGTAAGCTTATAAAAAAATAAGAGAAATTTATATTTTAGATGCTAAGCTAACTGTTGGAGAAGGGGAAAAGTTTGTAAAGGATGAAAAGGATTACCACGGTTTCCGTATATCCTACATTCCATTTAATAAAATAACATCTGCAGAGCTTAGCCCACATGAAACTTTTTCTGAAATATCACAACTGGTACTGAATTTTTCAAAACAAAGCTATAACTACCTTTTCAACAGCGATAATAGTGAAGTAGCTAAACTAGCAGGATATCTTAAAACTAATATAAAATAAAAAAAGGGCTGCCTTATCGAGGCAGCCCTTAATATAATAAACTATTTTTTGATCCAAGACATCATATTTCTTAGTTCGTTTCCTACTTTTTCTATTTGGTGTTCTGTTCCTCTTTTTCTCTTTGCGTGCATGTAAGGCATTCCTGCTTGTGTTTCTAAAATGAAGTCTTTTGCAAATTTACCTTCTTGGATGTCTTTTAGCACTTCTTTCATTGCTTTTCTAGACTCTTCTGTTATTACTTTTGGTCCTGTGATGTAGTCTCCGTACTCAGCTGTGTTAGAGATAGAGTCTCTCATCGCTTGGAATCCTTTTTCATATACTAGGTCTACTATCAGTTTCATTTCGTGTACACACTCGAAGTATGCATTTATAGGATCGTATCCAGCTTCTACTAGAGTTTCGAATCCTGCGATCATTAACTCTGTTACCCCTCCACAAAGTACAGCTTGTTCTCCGAATAGGTCTGTCTCTGTTTCTTGTGGGAATGTTGTTTCTAGAATTCCTGATCTTGCTCCACCTACTCCGTACGCCCATGCAAGAGCGATCTCTTTTGTATCCCCTGCTGGGTCTTGGTGGATTGCTATTAGACAAGGTACTCCGCTTCCCTCAGTGTATGTTCTTCTTACCATGTGTCCTGGACCTTTTGGTGCAGTCATGAATACGTTTACGTCTTCTCTTGGTACGATTTGTCCGTAGTGGATGTTGAATCCGTGTCCGAATCCTAGGTAAGCTCCCTCTTTTAGGTTTGGAGCAATCTCATTTTTGTATACTGATGCTTGTACTTCGTCTGGAGTAAGTATCATTACAACGTCTGCTCCTGTTACTGCTTCTGCTACTGATGATACTTTTAGTCCTGCTTCTTCTGCTACTTTCCAAGATTTGCTTCCAGTTCTAAGTCCTACTGTTACGTTAGCTCCGCTGTCTTTTAGGTTTAGTGAGTGCGCATGCCCTTGGCTTCCGTATCCGATTACCGCTATTTTCTTGTCTTTTAAAAGATCGAAGTTACAATCCTTTTCGTAATATATTTTTGCCATTGTCTTTCTCCTTGTCTTCTCTAGATTTATTTAAAATAATTAAATACCTGAAAATTATATATTAAAAAGATTATTTTTACATAAATTTTTAATTAAATTTCTGCTAGAATAAGCTCTCCCATTTTTTTGGTTCCAACAAGAGTCATTCCTTCACTCATGATATCTCCTGTTCTGTAGTTTGCCTCAAGAACTTTAGTAATAGCGCTTTCGATTATGTCAGCTTCTTTTTCTAAGTTTAAAGAATAACGTAACATCATCGCTGTAGATGAGATAGTTGCTATTGGGTTAGCTTTATCCTGACCAGCTATATCAGGGGCAGATCCATGGATAGGCTCATATAATCCTATATTTCCACCTAGACTTGCTGAAGGGAGCATCCCTATAGAACCTGTTATCATACTAGCTTCGTCTGAAAGTATATCCCCAAACATGTTTGTTGTCAAGATAACATCAAACTGTTTAGGGTTTATAACAAGCTGCATTGCAGCGTTGTCAACATAAAGGTGGTTTAGCTCTACTTCAGGGTAGTCTTTTGCAACTTCCTCCACAACCTTTCTCCAAAGTCTTGAAGAGTCGAGAATGTTTGCTTTGTCCACGCTTGTCACTTTTTTATCTCTTTTCATTGCGATTTCAAAAGCTTGTATAGCTATTCTTTTAACTTCGCTTTCAGAGTAAACAAGTGTATCGTATGCTTCTAACTCACCGTTTTCGTTTGTTTTTGTAGCTCTCGGACCGAAATAGATTCCGCCTGTAAGTTCTCTTACTACGCAGATATCAAGTCCATCACCGATTATGTCTTCTCTTATAGGGCAAGCATTTTTCAATGCTTTATGAAGGATTGCAGGACGGATGTTTGCATAAAGTCCCAAAGCCTTTCTTATTCCTAAAAGTCCTGCTTCAGGTCTTTTATCCCCTGAAAGATTGTCCCATTTTGGCCCCCCAACAGCTCCTAGAAGAACCGCATCACTTTTTTTGCATATTTCCACTGTTTCTTCAGGAAGCGGGCTTCCAGTTTTGTCTATGGCAACCCCACCGATTAAAACTTCTTGAAAGTTGAATTCATGTCCGTACTTTTCTCCAACTTTATCTAAAACTTTTACAGCCTGATCAATTATCTCTACTCCGATCCCGTCACCAGGCATAAGTGCTATATTAAATTTCATTGTTCCCCTCCATCAACTCTTCTATTTATAAAAATTTATTTTATATATCCGTGTTTTTTAGCGTAGTTAAAAAGTCCGCCAGCTTCTATAATCTCTTTTACATCCCCTAGGTCTTTTAGTTGGTACTCTTTTCCAGAAGTCAGGTTTTTAATTACCTTGGCTTCAATGTTTACTTCTACTTCGTCGCCAGTTTTTATCTCTTCACAAATTCTAACTTCTGTCTCAGCGGGGATAAGGAATCCACCGTCAACTGAGTTTCTGTAGAAGATTCTAGCGTAATCTTCCGCCACAACTACTTGTACACCTGCTTTTTCAAGTGCAAGTGGAGCGTGTTCTCTAGAAGATCCACACCCAAAGTTTTTCCCGCTTACTACAACTGTGTATTCAGAAGTGTACTCCCCATCTTTTATAAAAGGTGTATCCCCTTTTACATCTGCAGGCAGTCCGGAAAGAGCGTATTTACCGTAAAGTTTAGACTCTTCAGGGTCATCTACCTTATAAACAAGGTGCATTGCTGGTATTATTTGGTCAGTATCTATGTTATCGCCTAATACGTAGGCTTTACCTTTTATCACGTTTTTCATTATAGTCCTCCCTTATTTTAAAAATTCTCTTGGATCAGTTATGTAACCTGTTACAGCTGAAGCTGCTGCTGTATAAGGTGATGCTAGATATATAGGTGCATCCATAGAACCCATTCTTCCTGGGAAGTTTCTATTTGTAGTAGAAATAACTACTTCTTTTCCGTGAGTTCTTCCGAATGTATCAACCGGTCCTCCAAGACAAGCTGCACATGAAGGTTTCCCTACATTACATCCTGCTTTTTCGAATATCTCTCTTAGGGATTCCCCATCAAGTTTTATGTTATCAAGGGCTTGGTCTACTTTAACTGTAGCTGGGACAATAAAAGTTTCAATAGCTACTTTTCTACCCTTTAATATTTTTGCTGCTGCAACGAAATCTGTTGTTTTTCCACCTGTACATGATCCTATATAAGATCTGTCCAGTTTTACATCAGAAAGGTTTCTAGCAAGTTCTGCGTTACCTGGAGAGTATGGTTTTGCAACTACAGGCTCAAGTTTAGTTGCATCGTAAACTTTTTCAAATGCATAGCTAGCATCAGAATCCGAATTTAATACGTTGAAAGACTTGTCTGTTCTCTCGTTTACATACTCTATTGTAAGTTCGTCTGGCTCTATAATACCGCATTTTCCTCCAGCTTCTATCGCCATGTTGCATATTGTCATTCTTTCTTCCATGTTTAGGTCACGGATTGAGTCACCATCAAACTGCATGCATTTATAAGTTGCACCGTCAAACCCGATATCTCCTATTACTTGAAGTACGATATCCTTACCCATTATATATTCAGGCACTTTACCGTTGAATGTAAATCTCATTGTTTCAGGGACTTTCACCCATAATTTACCTGTACCCATTATATATGCGGCGTCAGTATTACCAATACCTGTTGCAAACTGACCAAACGCACCTGCTGTACATGTGTGGGAATCTGTACCGAATAGCACCTCTCCTGGTCTTGTGTGTCCTTCTTGTGCTAGAGTAACGTGGCATACACCTTTATAAGTGTCTGTAAATGGCTCGTAGTAGTATTTTAGGTCTTGCTCTTTGGCAAAATCTTTTACATACTCAAGGTTTCTCATTGCATGCTTGTCTTCAGTGTAGATGTAGTGGTCAGGCGTAAGAACGATTTTTTCGTTATCCCATACTTTTGCATCTTTACCGAATTTTTCCTTGAATATAGCCATTGTTCCTGGGCCAGTTACGTCATGTGTCATTAGCACATCCACGTCTACCCATACGTTCTCGCCAGGAGAAACTTTTTCTTTATCAGCATGTTTTGCTAATATTTTTTCTACTATTGTCATTCCCAATTATATCTCCTCCTAATCAATCTATATATTTTAAAACTATAAATATGTTTTAAACTTTTTCTCTATGTCCTTTAGCAACTTGTATTCCAAAGAATCTACTAAAGCTGTCCAGCTGGCTTGTATTATATCTTTTGATACCCCAACAGTTGTCCAGATGTCCTCACCGTCAGTTGACTCTATCAGTACCCTTACTTTTGCGCCAGTAGCCTCTTTTGAGCTTAGTACTCTTACCTTGTAGTCAGTAAGGTGCATACTTTTTAGTTCTGGGTAGAATACTTCAAGTGCCTTCCTCAATGCTTTATCTAGAGCATTTACTGGACCGTCTCCTTCAGCTGCGGTTATTTCCACCTTATCGTCAACTTTAAGCTTTACCATGGCTGAAGCGCTAAATTCTTTCTCTTTATTTGGATACCCTCCAATTACATTGAAATGTTCTAGTTCAAAGAAAGGTTTGTATTTTCCGAGGTGTTTACGTATTATGAGCTCAAATGTACTTTCAGCTCCTTCAAATTGGTACCCTTGATATTCAAGTTTTTTTAGTTTTTCTATTATCTCCCTTGTTTCAGGAGAGTCCTTATTCAAATCAGGATCTATTTTCTTAATTTTAGAAAGTATTGTTGTTCTTCCAGCCACTTCAGACATCAAGAATCTTCTCTCATTTCCTACAGATTCAGGATCAATGTGCTCGAATGACTTCGGCGCCTTGTTAACACCATCTATGTGCATTCCACCTTTATGAGCAAAGGCACTTATCCCAACATAAGGCATCGTGTCTTCCAATGTGAGATTGGCAATCTCTGCAATCTTTCTTGCAGCTGATGTTACTTCCTTAAGATTTTCTGGAGGTATACACTCATAATTTCTCTTCAGTTGCAGATTGGAAAGGATTGTGGATAAGTTTGCATTACCACATCTTTCTCCAAATCCTATGTAAGTACCATGTACCTGTTTCGCTCCAGCCTTCACAGCCATTATAGAGCTGGCTACTGCCATTCCTCCGTCATTATGGGCGTGTATTCCGACTTCAACTGGGAATTTTTCCACGACTTCTTTTGTTATCTCATATACTTCATCTGGAAAAGCCCCACCGTTTGTATCGCAAAGTGCCAAGCAAAAGGCCCCACCGTCCACAGCGGCTTTAAGGGTAGCCAGTGCATATTCAGGATTACTTTTATAACCGTCAAAAAAATGCTCAGCATCGAATATTATTTCTTTACCCTGATTTTTAAGATAGCTTATTGTATCTTTAATCATATCCAGGTTATTTTGCAGAGTTGTCTTGATTATATCTGTAACATGAAAATCCCAACTTTTACCAAAAATAGCCACTACCGGTGCATCAGCAGTAAGTAGGGATTTAACATTGTTGTCTTCTGTTACGTCTATGTCTCTTCTTCTTGTGCTTCCAAAAGCAACCAATTTGGAATTTTTTAAATTTATATCTTTTAATTTTTTGAAAAATTCCAAATCCTTTGGATTTGATCCAGGATTTCCTGCCTCAATATATGAGATTCCAAGTTCGTCTAGAGCTTTTACTATTTTAAGTTTATCTTCTACCGAAAAAGATATCCCCTCTCCCTGAGCTCCATCCCTTAAAGTAGAATCAAATATTGATATTTTTACCATAGCTTTCCTTCTCCTAACATAAGTTTTCTAGAGTAAGCCTATTATCCCTTATTCATTGCATTATATATTTTTAAAGTTAGGCCAAGGCGGCTGCCTAAAACCTAACTTTTGAAAGAATTATTCCTCTTCGTCTAGCATCTTGTTTATAGCATTTATGTAAGCGTTGATACTGGCTTCCATCACATCTTCATCTATAGCTTTCCCAACTATAAGTCTGTCGTCTCTGTTCTCTATCTTAACAGTTACTTCACCTAGGGCGTCTTTCCCGTCAGTTACAGATTTTATAGAGTAGTCTCTTAGCTTTATCTCCATTCCAATGGCTCTTTCAACAGCTTTGAAGGCAGCATCTATAGAACCTTCTCCAACTGCTACTTCTGTAATTAATTCTTCTTCACCTTTTTGCATTTGTATAGCAGCTGTGCAAAGCATTTTATTTCCTGAGTTTATTTGGAATGACATTAGTTTATACTTTTCTTCAAAATATTTTTTGGAATTAACTATTGCCTCTATGTCTTTTGAAGTAATTGTTTTTTTCTTGTCTGTCAAAGCTTTGAATTTGTTGAAGGCCTCTATAAGCTCCTCTTTTTCCAAAACTATACCCATATCTTTCAAGTGTGATTCAAATGCGTGTTTTCCAGAGTGCTTACCAAGTACAAGATTTGTATCCTGTATTAACCCGATTGATTCAGGTGTCATTATTTCATAAGTACTCTTCTCTTTAAGAACTCCTGCTTGGTGAATTCCAGATTCATGAGCAAAGGCATTTGCCCCTACAATGGCTTTGTTTGGCTGTACTGGCACGCTTGTAAGTGAGCTTACAAGTTTACTTGTTCTGTAGATCTGCTCTGTATTTATACCTGTTTCAAGATTTAAAGAACTTTGTTTTGTTCTAATTGCCATTGCTATCTCTTCTAATGCTGCATTTCCAGCTCTTTCCCCAAGACCGTTTATTGCACACTCTATTTGTGTAGCCCCTGCGCCTACTCCTGCCAAGCTGTTTGCAACTGCAAGCCCCAAATCATTGTGGCAGTGTACACTCACGTCTATTTTATCCATGCCTTTTGTATTTTTAATTATGTAGGCAATGAAATCGGCATATTCATTAGGTAGAGCATATCCCACAGTATCAGGAATGTTTATTGTTTTTGCCCCAGCTTCAATAACTTTTTCGAAAAGTTCACAAAGGAATTCAGGGTCACTTCTGTAAGCATCCTCTGCTGAGAACTCTATATCGTCACAAAGTGAGCTTGCATATGCTACCATCTCAACAGCATCACGCATTACTTCCTCTCTTGTCATTTCAAGCTTATACTTCATATGTACATCGGATGTTGCTATAAAAACGTGTAATCTTGGTTTTGCAGCGTATTTAAGGGCATCCCATGCACGGTCTATATCCATCTTTTTAGACCTACAAAGACTAGCTACAGAAGAGTTCTTGATTTCTTTAGCAACAGCTTTTACAGCCTCATAGTCATTGTTAGAAGATATTGCGAACCCAGCTTCAATTACGTCTACTCCCAAAGCTTCCAACTGTTTTGCTATCATTATTTTTTCTTTTATATTTAAATTTATTCCCGGTGTTTGTTCACCGTCTCTTAATGTCGTATCAAATATCTTTATTCGTCTAGACATATTCATCCCCCTGACTATTTACTCCTAAAATTCAAGTTATTATTTTTTGATCCAAGACATCATATTTCTTAGTTCGTTTCCTACTTTTTCTATTTGGTGTTCTGTTCCTCTTTTTCTCTTTGCGTGCATGTAAGGCATTCCTGCTTGTGTTTCTAAAATGAAGTCTTTTGCAAATTTACCTTCTTGGATGTCTTTTAGCACTTCTTTCATTGCTTTTCTAGACTCTTCTGTTATTACTTTTGGTCCTGTGATGTAGTCTCCGTACTCAGCGGTGTTAGAGATAGAGTCTCTCATCGCTTGGAATCCTTTTTCATATACTAGGTCTACTATCAGTTTCATTTCGTGTACACACTCGAAGTATGCATTTATAGGATCATATCCAGCTTCTACTAGAGTTTCGAATCCTGCGATCATTAACTCTGTTACCCCTCCACAAAGTACAGCTTGTTCTCCGAATAGGTCTGTCTCTGTTTCTTGTGGGAATGTTGTTTCTAGAATTCCTGATCTTGCTCCACCTACTCCGTACGCCCATGCAAGAGCGATCTCTTTTGTATCCCCTGCTGGGTCTTGGTGGATTGCTATTAGACAAGGTACTCCGCTTCCCTCAGTGTATGTTCTTCTTACCATGTGTCCTGGACCTTTTGGTGCAGTCATGAATACGTTTACGTCTTCTCTTGGTACGATTTGTCCGTAGTGGATGTTGAATCCGTGTCCGAATCCTAGGTAAGCTCCCTCTTTTAGGTTTGGAGCAATCTCATTTTTGTATACTGATGCTTGTACTTCGTCTGGAGTAAGTATCATTACAACGTCTGCTCCTGTTACTGCTTCTGCTACTGATGATACTTTTAGTCCTGCTTCTTCTGCTACTTTCCAAGATTTGCTTCCAGTTCTAAGTCCTACTGTTACGTTAGCTCCGCTGTCTTTTAGGTTTAGTGAGTGCGCATGCCCTTGGCTTCCGTATCCGATTACCGCTATTTTCTTGTCTTTTAAAAGATCGAAGTTACAATCCTTTTCGTAATATATTTTTGCCATTAATATTATCTCCCGTCCTTAGTTTTTTTTCTTACAAACCCCTTAAATAACTGTTTTTCCTCCCCTATGGAGAGAAACTTTTCCTGTTCTTACCAGTTCCTTTATTCCAAACTTTGACATCATGTTGATGAAAGCGTTTAATTTCCCCTCTTCGCCGGTGAGCTCAATTGTAAGGATGTTTTCCCCAACATCTACAATTCTTCCCCTATATATGTCAGTTATTTGGATTACTTCCGACCTTACACTCTTATCGGCGTTTACTTTTACCATTATGAGCTCTCTCCCAACTGAAGATTCTGCTGGAAGGTCTATCACCTTAAGAGTGTCTATCAGCTTATAGAGCTGCTTTTGAATCTGTTCTAAGACGTCGTCGTCCCCTTCTACAACTATGGTCATTCTAGAATGATTTGGATTTTCAGTAACCCCTACAGACAAGCTTTCTATGTTAAAACCCCTTCTACTAAAAAGTCCTGAAATTCTTGTAAGAACACCGGGTTTATTTTCAACTATTACTGAAATTACGTGCTTCATTATAATTCCCCCTTCTTACCGATCATTACATGGGAAGCTTTTCCTAGAGGTACCATAGGCAGTACATTTTCCTCTTTGGATACCTTTACGTCTATCAACACTGGTTCGTTTGTTGTTAGGTTTTCTCTTAGCAATCTATCTAGGTCTTCGGGTTTTTCTATTCTTACT
This sequence comes from uncultured Ilyobacter sp., assembly GCA_963675185.2. GTDB lineage: Bacteria > Fusobacteriota > Fusobacteriia > Fusobacteriales > Fusobacteriaceae > Ilyobacter_A. The sequence goes on along the minus strand of CAXXOH010000002.1, from coordinate 149,190 downwards.
CCTTTAAGCTTGTAAGCCTCCGCTAATTTTACAAAATCAGGGCTAATTTCAAGGTCTACAGAAGAGTATCTATTATCAAAAAACAGCTCCTGCCACTGTCTTACCATTCCAAGATAGGAATTGTTTAGAATTACAACTTTTACAGGGATGTTGAAATGAGCAAGTGTCATAAGTTCTTGAGAGGTCATTTGTATACCTCCGTCACCTACAATAGCAATTACTGTTTCTTCCGGTTTCCCTACCTTTGCTCCCAATGCTGCAGGAAGTCCGTAACCCATAGTTCCGGCTCCACCTGAACTGCAGAAAGTCTCAGGCCTGTTGAAGTTGTAGTATTGGGCTGTCCACATTTGATGCTGCCCAACGTCCGTAACTATTATAGCATTTCCACCTGTTATTTCGCTAATTTTTTCTATTACCTGCTGTGGTTTTATTTCGACATCAGATTTCTCATATGTCATGGGATATTCATCTTTCCATTGTGTAACCTGTTCAACCCATTCATCTTTTTCTTTCTCTCTTACTTTTTCAATAAGTTTCTTAAATACTTCTTTTACATCTCCCACTATCGGAACATCAGGCTTTTTGTTTTTTCCTATCTCCGCAGGGTCTATATCTATATGAATTATTTTTGAGTTTGGTGCAAACTCTTGGAGCTTACCAGTTACCCTGTCGTCAAACCTCATACCAACAGCGATCAAAAGATCAGCTTCGTAAACAGCATAGTTCGACGCAACAGTTCCATGCATTCCAAGCATGCCCAAAGAAAGTTCGTGTGTAGAAGGTATGGACCCTAACCCTAGTAAAGTCATAGCAACAGGTATATTAGTTTTTTCGACAAACTCAATCAACTCGCTCGATGCCCTTGATTTAATTACACCTGCCCCGGCTAAAATAAGAGGTCTTTTAGCTGTATTTATCAGCTTTGCTGCCATCTTAATCTGCTTAGGGTGTCCTTCATAATTTGGCGAATAACTTTCAAGCTTTAGCTCTTGGTTATATAATCTATCAAATTCATTAAAATCCATTTTTTGCCCCTGTATATCTGACGGGATATCTATCAGTACCGGTCCTGGTCTCCCTGTCTTCGCTATATAAAAAGCTTCCTTGATTATTCTTGGAAGATCTCTCAAATTTTTTACAAGATAGTTATGCTTTGTAATGGGCATTGTTATACCTGTAATATCTGACTCTTGAAATGCATCTTTTCCTATCTGGTCTGTAGAAACTTGACCTGTTATAGCAACCATAGGAACCGAATCCATATAAGCTGTCATAATTCCAGTTATCAAGTTTGTAGCTCCGGGTCCTGAAGTGGCCACACAGACACCTACTTTTCCTGTAACCCTTGCATAACCATCGGCAGCATGTGATGCCCCTTGCTCGTGCCTTGTCAAAATATGGTGTATACCTTTAAAATCATAGAGCTCGTTGTATATAGGGATAACTTTCCCCCCTGGATAACCGAAAATATCTGTAACTCCTTCTCTTTTCAATGTTTCCAACAACACTCTGGCACCAGTTATTGTATTCATAAAATATTTCCTCCTAACTCCATCTATCAAAAACGCGAGGCTAATAACTCCTTTTAATTTCGTATCCTTCCCCATGAAAAGCATCTATAATCTCCCCAATATGCTTTTCCCCGTTTGTCTCAACAGTTACCTCAAGTTGTACCTGTGTAAATCTATCTAAATTTATAAATTGGTTATGGTCTAGCTTGACTACGTTAGCACTTTCTTTTGCAAGTATTTCAGATACCTTTAGCAGTTCTCCTGGCCTGTCTGTCAAATCTACAGAGAATCTGAATATTCTCCCCCTCGCAACAAGACCCTTGGTTATCATAGAAGAAATTGTGAGAACATCTATGTTCCCGCCGCTCACCACACATACTATCTTCTTACCTTTTTCCTTTATCTTTTTCAGGCCTGCAAGCGGGAGTATCCCTGCATTCTCTGCGACCATTTTGTGCCTTTCCAAAAGCACTAAAAATGAATCCATCAGTTCATAGTCCGATACTGTGACTATCTCGTCCAAATATTCCTTCGCTATCTCATAAGTTTTTTCTCCAGCTACTTTTACAGCAGCACCATCGGCTATTGTGTGCACCCTTTCGAGTTCTATAACTCCGTCATTTTCTATAGCCGCTTTCAAGCAGGAAGCTTCTTCTGGCTCTACACCTATTATTTTTATTTTAGGATTAACTTTTTTAGCGCAGGCAGATATACCGGCCACCAAACCGCCACCGCCTACCGGAACTATTATTATATCCGCATCCGGGAGTTCTTCTAAAATTTCAAGAGCTATGGTCCCCTGTCCGACTATTACATCTTCGTCATCAAAAGGATGTATAAATTCGTACCCTTTTTCCTTTTGGAGTCTTCTAGCCTCGCTGTAAGCTTCGTCATAAACTTCACCAGCAAGAACTACTTTAGCACCATATTTTTTTGTAGCTTCTACTTTGATAAGCGGAGTCGGCTTAGGCATAACAATCGTTGCCTTTACCCCTAACTTCTGAGCCGCATAGGCAACACCCTGTGCATGATTTCCAGCAGAGGAGGCAATAAGCCCCCTCTGCTTTTGCTCATCACTTAATTGTGAAACCTTGTTATAAGCTCCCCTTATCTTAAATGCTCCTGTTTCCTGTAAGTTTTCAGGTTTTAAATATACTGAGTTTCCACTCTCTTCGCTGAAAATCCCACTGTATATAAGCTCTGTTTTTCTTAATACTCCTCTTAGCCTCTCTCTAGCATCCTCAAACTTCTTAAGCTCTAGCACTCAAAAACTCCCTTCTACAACTCCTCAATAGCCCCTTTATCTGCTGAGCTAACAAATTTTGCGTATTTTACTAAGTAACCTTCTGTTACCTTAGGTACAAATTTTGTGAGCCCTTTTTTTCTGTTTTCTATCTCTTCATCGCTTAATTTTACGTTTATGCTTCTATTAGGAATATCAATTTCAATTATATCCCCTTCTTTTATAATTGCTATTTCTCCACCATCAGCAGCTTCTGGAGAAACATGCCCTATAGACGCACCTCTTGTGGCTCCAGAGAATCTACCGTCTGTTATAAGCGCCACGTCCTCGTCTAGACCCATTCCAGCTATTGTCGCTGTTGGAGCAAGCATCTCTCTCATCCCAGGTCCGCCTTTAGGTCCTTCATATCTGATTACAATGACATCGCCTTTATTGATTTTACCAGTTATTATGGCTTCTATTGTATCCTCTTCAGATTCAAAAACCTTAGCCGGTCCAGTGTGTTTCAGCATTTTTGGTGAAACTGCACCCTCTTTTACAATACAACCACTACGTGCTATATTTCCTTTTAATACCGCAAGTCCTCCTGTAGGATGCACTGGATTATCAAAAGTTCTGATTACATCTTCTATTACAACTTTTCCCTTAGCTGCTATCTCTTTCATTGTAGAGAGGGTTACTGATTTAGAATCAAAAAGTAGTCCTTTTTCATCTAGTCTATTAAGAACTGCTGCTATCCCCCCAGCCGCATTTAAGTCTTCTATAAAATACTTTCCTGATGGTGACAGCTTAGATATTTGAGGTACTTTTTTACTGTACATATCGAAGTCATCTAGTGAAAGTTCTACTCCGGCACTATGAGCAATAGCTGGAAGGTGAAGCGAAGTATTTGTAGACCCTCCAAGAGCCATGTCAACTGCCACCGCATTTAAAAATGCTTCTCTAGTCATTATATCCCTTGGTTTAAGATCCGCTTCAACAAGCTTCATCATCTGCATTCCTGTTTCCTTTGCAAGTCTTATTCTCTCAGAAAAAACAGCCGGCACAGTACCGTTACCTGGTAGCGCCATTCCAAGTGCCTCGGTTAGGCAGTTCATTGTATTAGCAGTGTACATTCCCGAACATGACCCGCAAGTCGGACAAGCGCTGTCTTCTACACAAGCTAGCTCCTCCGCTGTCATGTTTCCTTTTTCATATTCCCCAACATATTCAAAAACATTGCTTAATCCTATTTTTTTATCCATAAAAGTACCAGCAAGCATTGGTCCGCCACTAACAACTATAGAAGGTATATTTAGTCTTGCAGCCGCCATAAGCATCCCCGGGACTACTTTATCACAGTTTGGTATAAGTATTAACCCGTCAAAAGGTGTCGCCTTTACAGTAGCTTCTACTGAATCAGCGATTATTCCCCTTGTTGCAAGCGAGTATTTCATCCCTTCATGGTTCATCGCTATACCGTCGCAAACCCCTATAGTTCCAAACTCTAGTGGGACTCCTCCCGCAAGCCGTACTCCAGCCTTGACTGCATCTATAATAGTTCTGAGGTGCACGTGTCCAGGAATTATTTCATTGTATGATCCAGCAATTCCTATTATCGGTCTTGAAATTTCCTCATTTGTAAGTCCTAAAGCTTTTAATAATGACCTGTGCGGAGTTCTTTTTACTCCTGATTTCATCTTGTCACTTCTCATTTTTTTCACCTCATCGTTATTTTTATAATTTAAAAAATTTTAAATAAATCCTTGCAAACGGCTATGCACGGCTCGCGCATTAAAAATAACTAATAATTAATTTAGCTAATTTTAACTTCGCTGATATATAGTCTAAAAAATTAAAAAAAATATTTAACACCTGAAAAATCACTCTATATAAGTTTAGATAATGATATACATTCATTATTAAATAAGGATATACAATATATAAAAAAATTTTAATCTTGCATGTATTTACAAGTTAGCACGCTTATTATATAATGAGTTATGCCTTTTTTACAAGCTATAACTTTTTCTCCAGGCCGAGTAATTCCGCTAAAAACGTAAGGTCTTTCCACACTTCACACTAAAGCAACAAATAATTTTCATATATAATATCAGGGAGGAATAAAAAATGATAAATACTCAAAAAATTTGGATGGACGGAAAATTAGTTGACCACGACGATGCTAAAATACACGTTCTTTCCCATGTAATTCACTACGGAAGTGGCTTTTTCGAAGGAATCAGATCTTACGAAACTCCAAAAGGACCTGCAATCTTCAGATTAGACGAACATATCAAAAGACTATTTGATTCATGCAAAATTTATAGAACAGAAGTACCTTTCACAGAGGAAGAAGTTAAAGATGCTATTATGGAGGTACTAAAAGCAAATAATTTAAAAGGTTCTTATATAAGACCGCTTATCTACAGAGGATATGCTCAGCTTGGTGTAAACCCATTAACATGCCCTGTTAATGTAATGGTATCAGCTTGGGAGTGGGGAGCTTATCTTGGGGAAGAGGCTCTTAAATACGGTATAAAAGCACAAACATCTTCTTGGAGAAGACTTGCTCCAGACACTATGCCTACCATGGCAAAAGCTTCTGGAAACTACCTTAGCTCACAGCTTATAAAAATGGAAGCTCTTGAAAATGGTTATGACGAAGGTATCGCACTAGACTACCAAGGTAGCGTAAGCGAAGGAAGTGGAGAAAATCTATTCGCAATCAAAGACGGAGTTATCTATACACCTACTATAACTGCTTCTGCACTTGTTGGTATCACCCGTGACAGCATAATAAAGATTGCAAACCACTTAGGATATGAAATAAAAGAACAAAACATACCTAGAGAATTTCTTTATGTGTCAGACGAGATTTTCTTGACTGGGACTGCTGCAGAGGTTACACCGGTGTCATTTATTGATGGTATAAAAATCGGCAAGGGAGAAAGAGGTCCTGTTACTGAAAAAATTCAAGACCTATATTTCAAAATCGTGAGAGGGGAGTTCACTCTAGACGAAAACTGGCTTACATTTATAAAATAAGTTTAAATTAAATAATAAACAAAAATGGAATCCTTCATGATACCCTATTATTTACATATTTTTAGTTAACTTTTGGCTGAAAATAAGTTATACTTAACATATATTATTTGTTAAGTATAAGGGGGTATTATGAGGGATTTAAATTATTTAACACTACTTTCAAGTCAGTATCCGAGCATTGGAATGGTTTGTTCCGAGATAGTCAACCTACAAGCAATACTAAACCTTCCAAAACCTACAGAGCACTTTTTGACTGACATACACGGGGAATACGAAGCTTTCACTCATATACTTAGAACTGCTTCTGGAGTATTAAAACTGAAAATAGAAGATGTATTCGGCTATAGAATTTCAAGTGAGGAAAAGAAGAATTTAGCCAGGCTGATATTTTATCCTGAACAAAACTTGGAAAGAATAAAGGGCGAGGTAGATAATATGGCGGACTGGTACCGCGTAAACATCTACAGGCTTATAAGCATATGCAAAGTAGTGTCGTCTAAATACACCCGTTCAAAGGTGAGAAAAGCCCTACCAAAAGATTTCGCATACATAATGGAGGAGCTCCTTCACCTGAAAAGTACACAATTAAACAAAGAGGAATACTATAACCAAATAATTAACACTATAATAGAGATAGAGAGGGCCGACAAGTTCATCATTTCCATTTCAAAGCTCATACAAAGGCTCGCAGTAGATAAACTGCATATAATAGGAGATATCTATGACAGAGGACCTGGTGCCCATATAATCATGGACGAGCTTTTAAAACACCACAACTGTGACGTACAGTGGGGTAACCACGATATTTTATGGATGGGAGCGGCTTTAGGCCAAAAAGCCCTGGTGGCTAGCGCCCTTAGAATCTCGCTTCGTTACGGAAATCTCGAGACCCTTGATGAGGGGTACGGCATCAGCCTGTTCCCACTTGCTAGGTTTGCCATGGAGGTATACAAGGATGACCCTTGCTCTGAATTCGCACCTAGGCTTACAAAAAAACAGATCTATGAAGAGCAGGACAAATACCTTTTGGCACAAATGCATAAGGCTATCTCTGTTATACAGTTCAAACTAGAAAGCCGTCTCATAAGAAAAAGATCGGAATTCGATATGAATGACCAATCTTACCTGGATCATATAGATTATGAGAAAGGTACTATAAACATAGATGGAAAAGATTACAAATTAAGCAGCAACAACTTTCCTACCATCGACCCTAAAAAACCTTATGAGCTTACAAAAGAAGAAAAAGAACTTATCAATAAAATGACTTTCTATTTTAAAAACAGCGAAAAACTGCAGAAACACGCTTACTTCCTCTACACCAACGGAACTGTATATAGAAACTACAACGGCAACTTGCTATACCATGGATGTGTACCTGTAGATGAAAAAGGAGATTTTTTAAACCTTAGAATAATAGGTGAAACTTATAAAGGTAAAGAGCTCTTGGATAAATTTGACGAACTCGTTAGAAAAGCCTTTTTTAATCCGGAACAAGGTGAAGACTATAGGGACTGGTTGTGGTACCTGTGGAGGGGGAAGATCTCGCCTGTGTTCGGTAAAAATAGGATGACCACTTTTGAGAATTACTTTTTAGAAGAACCTTCAACTCACGAAGAACCAAAAAATCCTTATTTCAAACTAAGAGAAAATGAGGATTTCTGCATAAAAATTTTAAATACCTTTGGTCTGAATCCATTTGAAGGTCACATTATAAATGGTCATACCCCGGTAAAAGTAAAAAAAGGGGAAAGTCCTATAAAGGCAAACGGCAGGCTGCTTGTTATAGATGGAGGGTTTTCTACTGCATATCAACCACAAACAGGAATTGCTGGGTATACTCTGATTTACAACTCGTACGGACTTCGGTTGGCATCTCACAGCCATTTTGAAGGCCTTGAAACAGCCATATCAGAAGGACAAGACATAGTATCTTCGATCAATGTTTTGGAAAAAACTAACAGAAAAAAAGTTTCCGATACTGATACAGGACAAAAAATACGTGAAAAGATATCCGATTTAAAGGATCTCTTAAGAGCTTACAAAGAGGGGCTTTTAAAAGAAAAAGTTTCTGAAAAACTTTACAGTAGCTTAGATATGTACTAAAACATTCTTAAGTTTTGTTAATGAAATTATAATTTTTTTAAAAAAAGAGGTTAATGTCCTCTTTTTTATTTTTTTATCTTGAATTAATCTTTTTTTTTTATTATAATAATTTCAATATTGAAGTTCGGATGAAGGTATGAGGAGAGAGTCCCAGGGCCACCGAAGAAGTAAAGCTTTCAGGTATCCAGTTTTCTGGATGTGGACTCATGCTGGACGAGCCTCTGGAGAGACTCTTAATCTTAAGAGCACCGAAGGAGCAAGTCTGGAATACCAGATGAATCTCTCAGGTAAAAGGACAGGGGGTAGAATTATTACAACTATGTAATTCAAAACCTCCTCCTAAATTTTATTAAATTTTAAGGAGGATTTTTTCAATGTCAAATTTATTAAACTTTTTTAACACTCTCGACTCTTGGGTATGGGGGCCACCTCTTCTTATTTTACTTGTAGGAACCGGTTTTTACTTAACCCTAAGACTAGGCCTACTTCAAGTTTTAAAGTTACCTTTGGCCATAAAATACATCTTTGCAAAAGATGAGTCTTTAACAGAAGAGCCTGAAGGAGATGTTTCAAGTTTTGCAGCACTATGTACAGCACTTTCCGCCACTATCGGTACTGGAAATATAGTGGGAGTTGCTACTGCAATTAAAGCTGGAGGGCCTGGGGCTATTTTATGGATGTGGGTGGCTGCATTTTTTGGAATGGCTACTAAATATGCTGAAGGACTTCTTGCTGTAAAATATAGAGTCAAAGATGCTAACGGTCAAATGTCTGGCGGCCCTATGTATTACATAGAAAATGGATTGAAAAATAAATTTCTTGCTAAAATGTTTGCGATTTTCGGTATTGGCGTCGCATTTTTCGGAATAGGTACGTTCCCGCAAGTAAATGCCATAACCCAGGCTGCAAAAATATCTTTTAATATTCCAATTATGCTGACTGCTGCTATAGTTACTTTATTGGTGGCTATGGTTACCCTTGGTGGTATCAAAAGTATCTCTGCCGTCGCAGAACGAGTAGTGCCTTTTATGGCTGGATTTTATGTTTTAGGAGCTCTTATTATCCTTACACTTAACGTGAATATACTACCCGCTACAATTTTACTTATTATAAAAAGCTCCTTCACCCCTACGGCTGCCTTCGGGGGATTCTTAGGTGCTACTGTAATAAGAGCAATACAAAGCGGCATAGCAAGAGGCGTTTTTTCAAATGAATCCGGTTTAGGTAGTGCACCTATTGCCGCTGCTGCTGCAAAAACAAACTCCTGTGTGAGACAAGGCCTTATCTCTATGACAGGTACTTTTTTTGATACTATAATTATCTGTACAATAACCGGTTTAGTTCTTGTAATGACTGGAGCTTGGAACTCTGATTTTTCAGGTGCGGCAATGACGACTTATGCGTTCAAATCCGGTTTTTCCCCTTTAGTAGGACAGTATATAGTTACAATAGGTCTATTATTCTTTGCATTTACAACGATACTTGGATGGAACTATTATGGAGAAAGATGTGTTGAGTATCTCTTTGGTGTAAATGGAATAAAGCCGTATAAATACATCTACATATTTTTAGTAGCTTCAGGTGCTTTCTTAAAATTAGACTTAATATGGATACTCGCCGATATTGTCAATGGGCTGATGGCTATACCGAACCTTATCGCACTAATTGGATTGAGTCCTGTTATAATAAGTGAAACAAAAGAATATTTTGAAGCTTTGAAACTTGAAAAGGCAAGAAAGCTCGAGTTCAAATCAACGCCCATGAAATAATAAATAAAAACGGAGTCAGAAGACCATACCTATCAAGCTAAGCTTTGAATTTAATAGAATTTGTGCTAAAACCTTCTTCAAGGACTACTTGAAGGAGGTTTTTCTTTTGGGAAACAGACAAATCAGAACAAAATTTTTAAATTACTTTTCGGAAAAAAATATTGAACAAATTGCCAGGTATTCTAAATTCAAAATTAGGAATAGCGGCAAAATCTCTCCTCTTAACTTCATATCTTTAACTTGTTTCAGCTCCAATAATTTATGCACTTCATCCTTGGAAGAATTAAGCGCTGAACTTCTATTAAAGCAGAATATTAATATTTCTCCTCAAGCGCTTGATCAGAGGTTTAGCGAGGCTTCTGTAGAATTTCTTAAAAATATTTTCTTATCTCTTTGTAAAACACAAATATCCAATAAGTCTAAAGCCTTTAAAAATTATGGCTTCAGCAATATCTTTTTAATGGACTCTACTGAAATAAAATTGCCAAATAAATTAAAAAATAAGTATAAAGGTGCAAACAAATCTAATCCTGCTGTTTTAAAAATAAATCTTCTCCTTGAATTATTAGATTATTCTTTTAAGAACACTGTTTTATCTACGGGAACTAAAAATGAGCAAAATTTTTCTAAATATGTCTACGATAAATTAGTTACAGATTCCTTAGTTTTAAAAGATTTAGGGTACTTTAAATTTGATGACTTCAATGAGATTGAAAGCAGAAACAGCTCTTTTGTTTCTCGTTTGAAAGCCGGAACAAGGTTATTTGCTTTAAACCCTAATCCTCAGTACTCACCAAAGGGAAAACTACTAAAAAAGACGAAGTATTTGGTAACAAATGCTGGAGAGTTGGGAAAAGAACTAAAAGCAGGAGAGACTCAAGAATATGAATTTCTAGTCGGAAGCCATGACGACAAGAGACCTTTTAGGGTAATCCTAACTAAATTGGACAAAGAGACTTCTAATAAAAAAGTACAAAAGATAGAAGAAAGAGAAAGAAGGAATGAGCACTGCGCAAAGCACGCAAGAAGTTCTGCTGAAATTACTGGATATATTACTAATCTTTGGGGATTCAATCCTTCTGAAATCATCGAAATATATAAATTGAGATGGCAAATTGAATTGCTGTTTAAAATTTTTAAGTCTGATTTTAAACTAGATAAACTAAAAGACTTGAAAGTAGAAAGAATAGAGACTCACATATATGCCACTTTAATTAGAATGCTTCTTTTAATGGAGATTACAAAGGGTATCAATGGAGGATACTCAAAAGAAATGAGTATAAGGCGAGTAATAAAAAGCTCGTTGGGGGTTTTGACTGATTTCATGGAAACTTTGAAATCTAAAAAGCGTTTCATGCGCTTGACTTCAAAATTAAAAAAAATTATTGATTCTAAAATAAAAAAAGTTCCCAGCAAATAATCACCGAGAACACCACTGATAATAGAATAAACTTTTTTAGCCATTTTTGCAAGTGGTTTTTTGTAGTTTGAAAATTTAGCTTTAAAATTAAAATAGGAACCTAACTTTTATATAGTTAGGTTCCTAAAATTTCTTAGCTTGATAGGTATGGTCAGAAGACTCCGTTTTTATTTATACTATTTAACTTCTTTTTCTAATCTTACTCTTATTACTTCATACGCAGCAACTGTAGCATTATGAGTTATCCATTTTGATTCAGCTCTGTGTATCAACTCGTCCTCGTGTGAGTACATCATATCCAAAGTGTCTCTAATTTGTTGTAAATCAACCACACCTTGTTCTAGTTCTTTTTCTAATCCGGTATAAGTCTCTTCAAATGTATTATCATATAATTCCTTTTCCCATTCTTGCATAAACATGAACATTTCCCCTCTTTCTAAAGTTTCGTTAAGTATATCTTAATATTTTTATTTAGATTTTGTCAAGGATTTTGTTCTGTTAATACGTCATTAAAATAAAAAGCCCCACATTTGTGGGACTTTTTGCTATGGCTTCAATTTTGCTAATTCGCCTAAATCAATATCCTCTGAGTAATCCACATTATCAAATCCGAACCCATTCATATTCATGAAATCATCTACATATCCTTTATAATCACTAAGTTCTTTAAAATTATCATAATTTAAATTTTTTAAGATTTCACCTATTTTTTCCTGTACATCATCTCTTAATTCCCAATTATCAGGTCTTATTCTTCTTTCGTCGTCTATCTCAGGAGACTCTCCATATATCATGTCAGCAAACAGTCTATGTGTCTGTTCAATAGTCCCCTCATGTATGCCCATATTTTTCATAACTTTATACAGTAACGCTGCATAAAGAGGGAAAATCGGAATATAGGCACTGGCTTTAGTAACAAGAGCTTTGTTTACAGATACATATGCGTCGCCGTCTATTTTTTCTTTTAAATAAGTGCTTAGCTCTCTTGCCGTTTGCTCTAGGTGCCTTTTGGCAGCTCCAAGAGTCCCATCCCTGTATATTCCAGATATTAACTCCGGACCAAGATACGAGTATGCATAGGTCTTACATCCGCTTGCCAACACATCAGCTTCGCACAAAGCTTTTATCCATAAGTCCCAGTCTTCTCCGCCCATTACTTTTACAGTTTCTTCTAATTCCTCATCTGTAGCATTCTCCATTGTCTTATCTTCTAAACACCCTTTTTCTATATTAAGTGTCGGCCCAGTTATATTACCAGTTCTGCTTTTTATAGCTGATTTATGTGTTATCCCGGTTTTAGGGTCTGTTCTCACTCCACTTGCAAGGCTGTAAACAACTATGTCTACTTTCCCACCAAACTCCTCTTTTATATATTTTATAACCTCATCTTTCATCTCGTAAGAGAATGCATCTCCTACAAAATTTTTGGCCAAAAGCCCTTCTTCTTCAGCTTCCTGTTTGAAGAAGATGTTGTTCCACCAACCTGCTGTCCCAGTCTTTTTACCATTTGAAGCTGTTTCATACGAAACTCCTATGGTATCAGCTTTGCTGCCCCCAAAAGCTAGAGAAATCCTGGTGGCAAGCCCATAACCAGAAGATGCCCCTATTATTAAAGCTTTTTTGCTACCTTTATATTGCTTTGCATTTTTAACATATTCAACCTGTCTTTTAACCGCTTCTCTACACCCATATGGATGGGCTGTAAGGGACAAACTTCCCTTTATTTTAGGTTCGACTACCATTTTTGCACCTCCGGATAATGTTAAGTAAAAATAAATACTCAATCATTTATACCACGTTATATTTTGTTTGTCAAATATGTTAATTATAAAACAAACCTCCTGCAAAGGAGGTTTGTTTTATAAAGCCTTTTTGAGCCTGGAGACAAGTTCCTCAAGCGCTTTTATGCTTTGTGACGATTCGTCTATGCATTTTATTATCGCGGAGCCAACTATTACTCCGTCCACTATATCTTTTACTGTCTCAATATCCTCTGGCCTTGAAAATCCAAATCCTACAGCCACAGGCAAGTCTGTGCTCGCTTTAACTGTTTTGAGGTACCCCTTCATAGTTTCTGCAAATCCACTTCTTATCCCAGTAACTCCAAGAGAAGATACACAGTAAACGAAACCTTTTGCTCCATCCACCAACTTAGGGATTCTGTCACCTGAGTTGGGTGCTATAAGCGGTATAAGGGCAAGTTCCTTGTCCTTTAAGTACGATCTTATTTCGACAGACTCCTCATAAGGAAGGTCCGGGATTATAATACCATCTATTCCTATCTCTTCGCACTTTTCAACGAACCTAAGCTCTCCGTAATTTACAATAGTATTGTAGTAAACCATGAAAACAAGTGGAACTTGGCTGTTTTTTCTTATATTTTCCACACACTGGAATATACTTTTAAGCCTAATCCCCTTTTCAAGGGCCCTGGTAGCAGCTGCCTGTATAACCGGACCATCGGCAAGCGGATCCGAAAACGGTATCCCCAGCTCGATTATGTCTGCGCCGGCCCTCTCTTTGGCATACACAAACTCTTCTGTAAACCCTATATCCGGATCCCCGCAAGTGATGTATGTTATAAGGGCCTTCTCGCCTTTATTTTTAAGTTCTTGAAATTTTTTCTCTATTCTGTTCATTACTCTCCACCTTCCTCTTTTTCCTTTTTCAAAATCTCGAAGACTGTGTACATATCCTTGTCTCCACGGCCTGAAAGGTTCAGAATTATAATCTTATCTTTCCCCATGGTTGGAGCTAATTTCATAAGGTATGCCACTGCATGCGAGCTCTCTAAAGCAGGTATTATACCTTCTAACTTAGAAAGTGTCTTAAGTCCCTCAATGGCCTCGTCATCCTTTATGTGGACATACTCAGCTCTTCCAGTATCAAAAAAGTATGAGTGCTCAGGCCCTACTCCTGGATAGTCAAGTCCTGCTGATACTGAGTGCACCGGTTTTATCTGACCATCCTCATCCTGCAAAAGATAGGTCTTCATGCCGTGTAGCACTCCAACACTTCCCTCGGCAAACGCTGCAGCGTGTTCGCCGGTTTCTATTCCAAGCCCTCCAGCTTCTACTCCGTACATTTTAACACTCTTGTCCTCAATAAATGGATAGAAAAGTCCCATTGCGTTACTTCCCCCACCTACACAAGCAACCAGTGCATCAGGAAGTCTACCTTCAGCTTCTAAAATCTGCTTTTTAGCTTCATCTCCTATAATTCTCTGGAAGTCCCTCACCATTGTAGGATATGGGTGTGGACCTACAACAGAACCTATTATATAGAATGTGTCATCGGCTCTATTTACCCACTCACGTATAGCCTCGTTTGTGGCGTCTTTTAATGTTTTTGTCCCTGAGCTTACAGAAACTACCTTGGCTCCTAGAAGTTCCATTCTAAATACGTTCAAACGCTGTCTTTCTATATCCTTTTCACCCATAAAAACAACGCACTCCAGGTTGAAAAGCGCCGCACCTGTTGCAGTTGCTACACCGTGCTGTCCAGCACCAGTTTCAGCAATTACCCTCTTTTTACCCATCTTCTTGGCAAGCAGTATCTGCCCTATCACGTTATTTATCTTGTGTGCACCTGTATGGTTTAGGTCCTCCCTTTTAATATATATCTTCGCCCCACCAAGTTTTTCAGTAAGGTTTTTTGCAAAATAAAGAGGGTTTTCTCTTCCCACATAGTACTTCATGTAGTAGTCAAACTCCTTTTTAAACTCAGGGTCATTTTTATATCTATCATATGCTTCTTCCAGCTCTTTTAGAGGATTCATAAGTGTCTCGGGAACATATTGCCCTCCGAACTGACCAAATTTTTTATCCATTTAAAGCTCTCACCTCTTCTATAAGTTTTTATTTTTAATTATGGATAGTGCTCTTTTTTATAACGAGCAGCTGATTTATATTTTTTGAAATCAAACATCAGGATAACTTATATAACAGTCGATCTGACCTCATGTATAAAGCTCGCAACAAGCTCTTCGTCCTTTACGCCGTCTTTCTCAACGCCTGAGCTAACATCCACGCAGTAGGGATTAACAGATTGTATAGCTTGTCTTATGTTGCCAGGGTTAAGTCCACCGGCCAGTATTATCCTGTAATTTTTATGCAGGTCTTTTACTATATCCCAGTTAAACGTCTTTCCAGTTCCGCCCTTTTCCCCTTTAACATATGTATCTAAAAGAAAGCCTTCTACGAGCGGGTATCCCTTTAGCTCGTTTAAAGTCTCTTCATTTTTCACTGCAACAGCCTTCCACATGGTATGCTTTATCTTTTCGCAATAAAGTGCATCCTCATCGCCGTGTAGTTGAACTACGTCAAGTCCACAAAACTCAGCTATTTCATTTACCTTCTCTGGGGCTTCGTTTACAAAAACCCCTACAGTTTTTATGTCTTCACTCAGATTATCTATAAGCTGTTTAGCCCTTTCTGGACTTACTTTCCTTTTACTCTCAGCAAACACAAATCCAACGAATTCCGGTTTGAATTTGTTTACTATTTCTATATCCTCTTCCCTTTTCAATCCGCATATCTTTACCTTTACCATTGTCTACCCCCTAAAGGCATCTTTCAATTCCTTCGCTTTACCTAACATGTCTTCAGAAACCATAAAGCTTTCCCCCACAAGAACCGCGTCTACACCGCATCCTTTTATCTTTTTGATATCTTCTCCTGTGTGTATTCCGCTTTCAGAGACCAGCACCTTATCTTCTGGCACAAGTTTGGCCAGCTTTATAGTTGTCTCCAACTCTATTTCAAAAGTCTTTAAGTTCCTGTTGTTTATTCCTATTATTTTAGCACCAGATTCAAGCGCCATCTTTACCTCTTCCTCGGTGTGGCATTCCACAAGCGAATCTAGTCCTAAGCTTTCTCCTAACTCCCTAAAGCTTCTAAGCGTTTCAACATCTAGCACGGCACATATCAAAAGTATAGCCGCCGCCCCGAGGTATTTTGCCTCATATATCTGGTATTCATCTATTATAAAATCTTTTCTTATAGTAGGAAGCGATATGTTTTCACTCACTTCCTTTAGATATTCCGGGCTACCTAAAAAAAACTTTTCTTCAGTCAAAACCGAAACAGCATCCACGCATAGTTCATATTTTTTACCTAGCTCAAGTGGGTGGAAATCGGCCCTTATAATACCTTTTGAAGGGGAAGCTTTTTTCACCTCACCAATTATTGAAAGCCCATCTTTTTTCAGAGCGTCATAGAAGCTAGCCTGGTTTTTCATTCCTGCTATTCCATTTTTTATCTCGTCTATTGATAGTTCTTTTTTTCTAGTCTCAAGGTCCACCCTTTTTTGATTGACTATTTTATCAAGTATCACCTACATCGCCTCCAGCTCGTTTGTAAATTTAATGTATTCATTTAGCTTATCCATCACTTTTCCGCTGTCCAATATCTCGGTTGCCATGGCTACGCCGTCTCTTATGCTGCCAACTTTTTTCCCAACATAAAGGGCTGCAGCACCATTTAATACCAGTATGTCTCTTTTAGCATCCCTTATTTCGCCACTGAATATTCCTTTAAGTATATCTGCGTTTTCAACTGCTGAACCGCCTTCAATCTCCTTTGAGCTGGCTTTTTTAATTCCAAAATCTTCAGGCTCCAGGTAGTACGTTCTGATCTCTCCGTTTTTAAGTTCAGTTACCTTTGTCTTTCCTGTGATTGTGATCTCATCCAGTCCGTTACCGTGTACAACAAGTGCATGTTCTGTTCCAAGCTCCTTTAGAACATTTGCCATTGTCTCTGTGAGTTCGGGATCAAACACACCTAGAACCTGTCCCTTAGCCCCAGCAGGGTTTGTAAGTGGTCCGAGTATGTTAAATATAGTTCTCATTTTAAGCTCTCTTCTAATATGAATAACATTTTTCATTGCGCTGTGATAGTATGGTGCGAAGAAGAATCCTATGTTTTTTTCCTCGACACATTTTACCACCCTGTTTTCATCTAGTGTAAGGTTAACTCCAAGCTCTTCAAGTACATCCGCGCTTCCGCTTTTGCTTGAAACAGCCCTGTTGCCGTGCTTTACCACATGCACTCCTGCTGTCGCACACACAAATGCTACCCCAGTTGATATGTTGAAGGTATTGGCTTCGTCACCACCTGTACCGCAAGTGTCTATGGCATAAAAGTCTCCTATGCTGACTTTAGCAGCTTTTTTCCTCATTATCTTTGCAGCACCTGTTATCTCTGCTACACTTTCTCCCTTTATCTTTAAGGCCGTTAGAAAACTAGAGACTAAAATGTCCGAATATTTCCCATCCATTATACCGTCCATTACCTCTTTCATCTCTTCTTCTGTTAAATCCGTACCTTTTATCACCTTGTCTAAGGCTTCCCTTATCATCGCTGTGCCCTCCTTAAAGTTTCATAAAGTTTTCAAGCATTTTCATCCCTTCAGGTGTATATATGGATTCCGGATGAAACTGCAGCCCAACTACCCTGTACTCCTTATGTCTTATAGCCATTATCTCGCCGTCTTTTGTTTCGGCACTTATTTCAAATTCATCTGAAAGTGTATCCCTTTTTATGGCTAACGAGTGATACCTCGCTACTTTCGTTCCCTCGCTTACTCCTTGAAATACGCCTTTCCCATCGTGCTTTATCTCGCTGTCTCTTCCGTGATAAAGCTCTTTGGCATGCACTATATCAGCTCCAAATGCATCTCCTATAGCCTGATGGCCGAGGCATATCCCAAGCAAAGGGACTTTTTTATAAAAATGTTTTATTACTTCTATGCAGATCCCTGCTTCTCTGGGCGTCTTGGGTCCAGGAGAGAGAACTATCTTATCAGGGTTTAGCTCTTCTATTCCCTTTATATCTATTTTGTCATTTCTTACAACCTTCACCTCATCAAATTCGCTAAGGTACTGGTAGAGATTGTATGTGAACGAGTCATAATTGTCTATAAGAAGTATCATCTAAATCTCCCCCTCTATGGCCTTCACCAAAGCCCTTATCTTGTTTTCGCACTCTTCGTCCTCTTTCTCAGCATCAGACTTAGCTGTTATCCCAGCTCCAGCCTGCAAGTATACCTTTCTGTCCTTCATCAGCATGGTACGTATAGCTATGCACGTATCCATATCACCATTAAAGGAGAAGTAACCTATGGCTCCGCCGTAAACACCTCTTTTTTCTGGCTCAAGTTCATCTATTATCTCCATAGCCCTTATTTTTGGTGCACCAGACAGCGTACCAGCTGGCAGGAACGACGCGAGTACAGAAAATGCATCTTCGTTCTCTTTTTTCTCGCCCTCTACTGTTGACACAAGATGCATTACATGAGAGTAGTTGTGCACCTGCATAAACTCAGTTACCTTGACGCTTTTTACCTTGGAAACTCTCCCCATGTCGTTTCTTCCCAGATCGACTAGCATCACATGTTCCGCTCTCTCTTTTTCATCTGCCAACAGGTCTTTTGCCAATTCTGCATCTATGCTAGGAATGTTTGTTTTTCTCCTAGTACCTGCAATCGGGCATGTAAATATCTTTTCTTTTTTTAGCTCAACTAACATCTCTGGCGAGCTACCGGCAACTTGATAATCTCCAAAGTTTATATAGAAAAGGTACGGTGATGGGTTTATAGACCTGAGTTTTCTGTATAGATTGAACGGATGCTCATCAGTTTCAAGCTCCCATCTTTTAGAAAGGACAACCTGGAATATATCCCCGTCATATATGTACTGCTTGGCTTTTTTAACACTCTCCATGTACTCTTCTTTTGTGGTGTTTGCCTTGAGACTTTTTATCCCATATGTTTTTTCAAAATCTTGTGTATGAATGTAAGGTTTTAAGATCTCTTCCTTTATTTTTGCAAGCTTATCTTTTGCCCTTGCTTCCCCTGATAGGCTATCCTCTTCCAGAACCAAAAGCTTTATTTTTTGGTGGTAATGGTCATATATGATAAGTTGATCCATGAACATGAGGTGTACATCCGGGACACCTATTATATCAGGATTTTGATTGGGTAAGTCTTCGTACTGCCTGATGATGTCGTATGCCACAGTACCGAATCCACCGCCCACTAGTGGGAGGTCTTCACTCCCTACCACTTCAAATTTTTCTATGTATGATTTTACAAAGTCAAGTGCTCTCATTTTTTCGCTCTTTACTATGCCCTCTTCTTCTAAACTTATATCATAACCCCTTGCTTTTATAGTTGCGAAGGGATCTTTGGCGATAAATGAATACCTCCCTTTTTGTATCTCCTTACTTTCTAAAAGGACACCGATTTCATCCCCCACATATTTTTTATATAGCGTTATAGGGGTTTCTGTATCCCCAAGCACTTCGGCTGTATAAGCCCTCATAATCTTCTTATCCATTTCATCCCCCTTATGTAAAAATAAAAAGCCTGCTCCGAAATTTCGAAACAGGCCTGTCATCATAAAAAAAAACCTGTCCCAAACAAAGAACAGGTATCCATCCAAAAATTAATTTATATTATAGCTTACAAGCAAACAGACAAAACCTGATTCACATATTTAGTTTCTCTAGTATACCATTCGCTTTGCCACCATGTGAATTTTGCTCCCATTTGCCTAACCTCCAACAATATAATTAAGAGAAGTATAGCACTTTTTACCGGGTTTTGCAAACCCAATAATTAACTTGCAATTAAAACAGCGATGAAACGAATTATCCATTACCTACGATAACCAGCTAAAGCTTAGAAAAATAAAGGTTTAAAAATATCTTGACAAAAAAAACAAGTGCTATTCTACTTTAAAAAAACTCTATTAAATTAAGTTTTTTTTAACTGTATTTAACACCTATTTAAACAACTGTCTTTTTATACTCCAAAAAAACATCCAATATGTCTATATAAAACTTGTCTTTTTTTAAATAAATGGCGTAGTCCATGATATCTACATAGAAATCTAAAAAATTAAATTCATTTTTTGTCCCTATTTCTATAAGTGCAGCCCTTGTTTTGTAAAAAACATTTGACTTATCATTTTCATATAGCTTTATGAGGTCGTTAAAAATTTTATAGTTTACTTCTTCAAAATCTTTAAATTCCTCAAGACAATCGTCATAAATTTCCTGCAATTTAATTAGCGTGGAGTAATTTGCCGGATTTCCATAAGTTAGGTGTCGGTTAAGCTCCTTTACTGGGTCTTTGCCCTTATGGAAAAAATTTCGACCAAATACCTACTCACATTGTCATTTCTTTATCAACTATCAACATTTTCTATTTTCTTTAGGGCATTATTTCTAATGAACGCCTCCCCCTAAAAAACTCCTTAGGATTCTACTCTAATACTATGCTGCTTTTAATTCTGGCCTTCTTATGTCTCCGACAAATTTCTTTGCATCATACTCTATTCCCTTTGTTAGTATCGCATAAAATACTCTTATCAGTTTACAACTCAGCGCTACTATCGACTGCTTTTTCTTCAATGGATTTTTTGGTCTTGTTGTGTAATACATATGGAGATCTTTAAATTCTTCGACCTTACCTATCAACGGCATCACCAACTGAAACAAAAGTGTCCTCAGTCTCTTTCTTCCTCGCTTTGAAATACTAGTTTTTCCTCTGTGCTTACCTGAACTGTTTTCTTTCAAGGCCAAACCTGCCAGCTTTTGTATCTGCTTAGGTGAGTCATATCTTGATATGTCTCCCACCTCTGAGATAAAGCCTGCTACAGTTACTATGCCTACACCTTTCATTTCCAACATCAGATCTGCATTAGGGACTTCTTCTAATAGCTTTTCTATTAATTTAAGACATTTTTCATACTGCTTCCTCTTCAACTTGTATTCTTCTACCAGCATTGAAATTTCTAATTTTGCTGCTTGCAGACCTTCTTTTACTCCTATGCTTTTCTTTGCAAAGTTATATAGCTTCAGCGCTCTTTTTTTACCTAATGCTCTTACTTTTTCTTTTCTCCATATTTGGCTTATTCCATCCACTTCATAGGAGCGCACATCTTCAGGCAACGGAATTTCTTTTAAGACCATTAGGTTGCCTTTTCCTGTCCAGTCACCAAATACATTTTTATACTGAGGAAAATATATTTTCAGCCATCTTTCCACCCTATTTTTTAGTGCATTTATATCTTTTTGTAGTCTCAATCTGTTGTTGTTTGCTACCCTTATATCAGCGAACACCCCTTGTGCTATATTAGGTTCTGTGTACCTGCCATCAATTACTAGCTTTGCTATTGTTTTTGGGTCCTTCGTATCTGTCTTGCTGGGATGGTTGTCATCCAACTCTTTGGTTCTCATTACATGATACGGATTGACCAACACCAGCTTTTCAGTAGATTCCTTTAGATAGGCTCCCAACCCAGTAATGTCCAGTAGGTTCAGCCCCTATTAAACTTTCAATTTTTGCATTTTGGCTTTTTAACTCCAGCAACCAGTTTTTAAAATCCTAGATTGTCAAATTAAATGCAACACTCTTGGATTTCACCCCAAAATACTTCATGGGGTGTTTTCCAACCTAGACGTTTTCTCGGTCTATGATTAAGTGCTTCCATCACTTTTCTTACCTCTTCTTTTGTTAACTTAAAAAAATTGCTTCCCTTTGGATAATATCTTCGGAGTAATCCGTTGTAATTCTCATTACATCCTCTTTCCCAAGAATGATAAGGGTTTGCAAAATAACACTCAACATTCAATTCTTTTTCGAGCTCTTTAAATCCTGCAAATTCTTTCCCATTATCAGATGTAAAAGTTTTAATGAACTTACCTGGTATCACTTTAAAAGCCTCTAAAGTCACTTGATTAAATGTTGCAGCCTTTCTGTTATCCATTAGCTCTACAAGTCCATATCCTGACTTTCTATCAACATACGTCATCATAGCTCCCTGTTTTCCTGAACTTACTACAGTATCACTCTCAAAATGTCCTATTTCACTTCTTTCATCTGCTTCTTTAGGCCTTTCTGATATGTTTTTCTTATCTGGAATAGTTCCTCTTGTTTCCTTAATGCCGTTAGATTTTTTCTTACCCTGTCTCGGAAGGAGTTCCTTTTCTGTACCCTTAAATTTCCCCTCTTTAATACCTCTGTAGATAGTCTTAAAACAAGGACAGTCAACACCTTTAATTTTAGCTCTACCAGCAATTTGTTCGGGAGTCCAACCATCTTCAAGTCTCATTTGAATATAGTCGACAATCTTTTCATCTTCAAGCTTCTCCTTGGCTCCACATCCACATGAAGACTTTCTAGAATTGTATGCCTCTTGAGCGTTCAACCCTCTGTATTCGCCATTAATGCTAATCCGCTTGATTTCTCTTCCAATACTGGATCTGTTTCCGCCTAGTATTTTTGCGATATGAAGGGGTTTCATCCCTTTTGCTAAAGATAACGCTATT
Organism: uncultured Ilyobacter sp.; assembly: GCA_963675185.2. Classification (GTDB taxonomy): domain Bacteria; phylum Fusobacteriota; class Fusobacteriia; order Fusobacteriales; family Fusobacteriaceae; genus Ilyobacter_A. The sequence goes on along the minus strand of CAXXOH010000002.1, from coordinate 126,781 downwards.
GTTTCTCTTTCATTTATGCTAAAATATGTATGACTCATAGAAAATCTCCTTTAAATATTTGTTCGCACTCACATTATACCAAGGAAATATCTATGGGTCATTTTTTGTTGCAATTAATTATACAATTCAAGAATTTAAAAATCCCTTTTCGGTATTTTCGAACCTAAACACCTTAGCCAATTCTATACCAAGCCAATCAAAAGCCCTAGCATAATGCTCTTCGCTTCCAATATCCACTCCAACCACTAGTGTCTCTTTTTTTACTTGTAGTATCTTCATATTTTGTGTATAATTCATCTGAATACCTCCGTTATTTGGTTTAAGTCGTCTGCAAACAACTGTGACCATTTTAATGCAGGTATTCTTTTTTTTCAAATCTGTTTTTTATTCCTTACAGGAATGCTCCTTTTATGCACTTCTGATAAAAGCAGGTCGAACTCCTGCATTGTTCCAAATTCTTTTAAAATATCTTGGTAGTCGCTTATGTCGTAACCGTTATCATCATTTGGAGACTCGTACATAGGTGATACCGAGGTCTATCCCAAGTTCTTTAAGATAGTCTAGCTTTGAAATGATACCGGATTCCATCTCCGTTACTGTCCATGAAGCTTCTTGGGTATATTTGATATCCTGTAACTTCTTTCCACCAGATTTTTTTCACTTTTATATGCTCCCTTCATTTTATAAAAACTTTAATTTATTGATTATAGTTAGTCTCTAAATATTTGACAAAAAATTTGGTAAGAATTTATACATCCATGATTTGGCGAAACTTAAAGAACTAGAAAATTCGACAAAACTAGCATATATCAATCAATGTCAAAAAAAAAATTTAGAAATTTCGCGTTTAATACTCTTCCATATGAACTCTATTGGGTTTAGATCTGGTGAGTAGGGAGGTAGAAAAATTAAGATTATGTCATGTTTTTCAGCATAATCTAATATGTATTTACTGTGATGGCTTTTAAAATTGTCCAAGATGATTATAATTCTTTTAAATTCAGAATTTATAGCTCGGATCTTTTGGAGAAATTTTCCTATTTCCTCTTTCTTTGATGAGTTCATAAACGAAAGACAGCTATTACCTCTCAATGCATAGAAACCTACGGTGTTATTTTTCCATTTCTCTATATGTTTTTCTACTGTAAGTTTTGGTTCTTTAGGCCAGAAGCGCACAGTATTAGAATTAGACTGTGGTGTAGTTTCATCTAAGAAACCAAGACAAACACCTTTTAAAGGGACATCTTTTTTCTTAAGATCATCCGCTATGTTTTTTAATTTTTTAGAAAGTATTTCTTCTGCATTATCCGGACGCTTATTACTTTTAACATAAGGTTTGGACAAATTAAATTTTAGCTTTTCTTTTAAAATCACTCTAAGTCTTTTTGAAGAGATTGATTTTTTAAATTCACAGTAAATAATACTTCGAGCTCCTTCGGTGGTAAAAGCTCCTTTATTAGAAAGTATCTCTTTAAGTTGTTCCATCTCTGATTCAGATAGAATAGATTTTCTACCGGATTTATAATAGTGTGAAACCAAACCTTCACGCTTGTACAGATTCCAATTATCAACCCATCTATATAGAGTTCTTTCTGGAATATCCAAAAGTTCAGCTACTTTTGGAATTGAAGATTGCTTCGCAACAGTATTAATAGCTATGAATTTAAGTTTAACTTTTAAATCCTTTTCAATAGAAATTAGTTTTTTTAATTCCTCGAGATATAATATTTGTTTCATAAGACATCACCCATAATAATATTTAAAAATTTTATGGGATTTCCTGCCATTTTTTTTAAGGATTAACTATAATTGCTTATTTAATTAAGTAGCAACTTGAGTTACCTATGAAAATGTAAATCCCAACATCTTTAAGGTATTTTTCTACTTTCTAGTCTCAAAATTATTTGGTTTGACTTTTGGGCTGAAACTACTGGAGAGGGGGGAGTGCACAAATAAACTACTCTGCGATAACTGAGCATGTGCCTGAGGCACAGAGAATTATAGAGGATGAACTCCTGTCGCTTATAGACGAAGAACGTCTAAACTACGGTGGGGGTATCTATAGTCTTAGGTCTAAACGATGCCCTGGTGGAGCTCACAGGAACCCTGGCAGGTTTGACATTTGACCTGCAGAATAAACCCAAAGTTAATAGAACTTGCAGGCTTGATAACAGGTATCGCTTATATAATAACGGTATTTTTACTGATTTTACCATACTTTATCGTGACAGACTATCTCCTATGCCTAGCTTCTACTATAATAGTTGCTATCGCCATAATTTTTGTATTTAACTTCTACATTTCAATAGCCAAGGATCTTGATTTTAAAAAGAGATTTCTCGAAATGACTTTCCTCAGCCTTGGTGTTGCCTCCCTTACTTTTATAATAGAGGCTGGCATCAGAAAATTTATCGGCATAGAAGTATAACTAAAAAAACGGCAGATGCCGTTTTTTTAGTTATCAACTCTTGTTTTGACTTCTTGAAAAAATCCCTCTAAAGTCATTCCCACTCGGATTTTGAAATGCCCTAAGCTGAAATTCAGGCAATATTGCAAGGAGGTGGTCAAATATATCCGCCTGTAAAGCTTCATAATTTTGCCATACTATATCCTTGGAAAAGGCATATATTTCTATCGGAAGGCCGTTTTCAGTCACTTGAAGCTGTCTCACCAAAAGTGTCATCTCATGATTGATGCCGGGATGATTTTTCAGATATGACAGCACATACTCTCTAAAAGTACCTATATTGGTAAGCCTCCTGCCGTTAGTTAGCTCACTCAAATCCGCTTCTTTTCTGCGATTATACTCTACTATCTCATCCTCCTTGCTTTTAACATATTTCGAGATGTACTCGATGTTTTTGTATTTTCCCAGCATTTCGTCGGTACAAATCTTAATTGTATTCACATCTATATATATATACCTCTTTATCCTCCTACCGCCTGATTCTGACATGCCACGCCAGTTTTTAAAAGAGTCGGAGATAAATGCATACACCGGGATAGTTGTTATGGTTTTGTCCCAATTCCTAACTTTTACAGTGTGCAGGTTTATTTCTATTACGTCTCCGTCTGCGTTGTACTTAGGCATTTCTATCCAATCGCCTATTTTTACCATCTTGTTGGCAGCTATCTGGATGCCCGCTACAAACCCCAATATCGAATCTTTGAATATAAGTAAAATAATCGCAGTCAAAGCCCCTATCCCACTTAAAAGTTTCCATGCAGGCTTATTCAGTATATGTGAAATAATCACTATCCCTCCAATGATTACCCCAACCATTTGAAAAACCTGTATATACCCTTTTATAGGCCTTTCTTTTGCTATTTCCAATCCCCCATAAATCTGTTCTATGGAGTCCAATAACTTTAGCACGACTATCACCATAATAATTATTAGATATACTATCGCTGCCCTCTCCAAGATCTCCTTGGCAAACGGAAATAATCCTGCTGAGAGGTATATCACGATAGCAGGTGATATTTGCGATAAAGTTGTAAATACCTTATTCTCAAAAAAAATATCATCCCATTTTGCCTTAGTTTTTTTTACTATTTTTTCAACAATAGTTAATATAACTTTTTTCGATATCACATCTGTCACAACTGCTGTAAAAAACACTAAGCATATCAGCGCGATATAGCTGACATACACACTTAACTCAAAACTATTCCCACTACCCTGCAGTAAATTACTAAAAAATTCCTTCACCAGTTTCTACCTCACTTTAAATATAGTATTGTCTAAAAAATCTTCTTTAATCAAAAATTATTATATTATATAAAATATTTTTATTCAATTTATTCTTCCATAAAAAATGCCAATATATTTTTTCTATTTAAAACTCTTTATTTTTCCATGCATAACTCTGCCGTCAAGATATTTTATCTGGTTCTATTTTTTCCAGTTGATTCATATAATTACAACTCCTTATGATACGATTTAATCTTCAGCTATCCAAGAATATAAGGCTTTCCGGATTGTACACAACCCCTACTTCGGCAGAACTAGGATAAAACTCCTCATTTTGAACCACTCTTAGGCTGTAATCCCCGACCTTTATTTTAAAGTGGTAGCTCCCATTTTTAAAGCTGCTCTCTTCTACAGCCCCTTGAAAAAAGTTGCCTTCCACACTCCCCCCCAGGTTTACCAGCTTCAAAGTTTCGGATTTTATGGCAAGATATCCACTCTTTATCCCGTTAAAGTGAGTTTTCAAGCGCAGCTTGTCCGATATGAAGTTGCTATTTTCCAGCTTACCCTGGATTATATTTTTTATCCCTAGAAAATCCGCCACATATCTGTTTGCCGGGTTGTGGTATATATATTTTGGTGCTCCGACCTGTACAATCTCTCCTTGGCTCATGATGGCTACTCTATCCGCTAGGTAAAACGCCTCATCCTTGTCGTGGGTCACAAAAATTATTGTAGTCTTTTTATTCAAATGGATTTTTTTTATTAATTCCTGCATACTCTGTCTCAGGTTGTAATCTAGCGAGCTAAAAGATTCGTCCATCAGAATTAAATCTGGGTCCACGATAAGGGCACGGGCCAAGGCTACTCTCTGCCTCTGACCTCCACTAAGCTCAGCTGGGTGTCTTCTATCAAAACCACTGAGTCCCATTTCTTCTAAAATTTTTCTGGTTTTTTCATATCTCATATGCTTGTCTATTTTTCTCATCTTAAGTCCGAATGCCACGTTATCCCTGACATTCATGTTTGGAAAAAGCAGCGGTTCTTGGAACACCATGCTTACTCCCCTCTTTTTTACCCCTATATTCTTGATATTGACAGAATTCATCACTACATCTCCCTGAAACTCTTCTTCCAGACCAGCTATAAGCCTTAGTATGGTCGTTTTCCCGCAGCCTGATGGGCCTAGTATAGCCAAGAACTCACCCCTGTCTACTTCGAGGTTTATGTTTTTCAGCTTAAAATCCTTATATTCCTTTACTATATTTTTTAGTTCTAGCATGGGCACCACCTATATGTTTATTTTAATGGTAGAGCTGTAAAATTTTTTAAGCACGAACTCCATAAACAGGAGTGCTGCTATGTTTAACAAGACAAAAAGTACTACATACGCCGATCCTATAACCACGTCTCCACCGCTTATAAACGGGAATATTAACATGGTAAGGGTGAGCACTTCTCCTCCGCCGATTATAAGTGTGGATACGTACTGGCTAAACGATATTAGTATGGTCAGGCTGCCGCCAGCAATAAGTGCTGGAAAAATATGCGGCAATACCACATAGTAGTATTTTTCAAAAGAGTTTGCCCCTAGGGTCTCGGCTACATTTTCTAGATCACAATTTAAAGTTTTAAAGCTTATTATAAAGGCCCTTATCATATATGGAAGGGTGGGAATCATGTGTGCCAATATGACCCCTAAGTGGCTTTCGGTAAGTCCGAACTTTATAAAATTGAAATGTATCCCCATTATAGATATGAAAGGCGGGATTATTATAGGTGCAAATAACAAACCCTCAATCACTGTCTTACCTCTAAACTCCCTCCTGCCTATTGCATTGGCGGCCGGCAGGGCTATAATGGTATTTACCAAAAGTAGAGTGAAGGATATAAATATGCTGTTCCAAACGGCCTCAGCTGTTCTCTTGTCTTCTAAAAATATATACCTCCAAGCCCTCAGGCTGAAGTTTTCAGGCACAGTCTGCGGCCACCTACACTCCATTGAGACACTTGAAATTACAAGGGGAAAAAATGGTAGGATCACTATAAATATTAGAACAATCAGCGCCCCTAGATAAAATTTTCTTCTCATGCCCACCCCCTCTGGTTCTTAGAAACATATTTTTTATTTATATAGTATACAAAAATTCCTGTACCTATAGATATTGAACTTATGAGTACGTTTATCACCATCACATAGGGCCTCATATAAAGTTCCCCCTTAGAGTATATTTCGTACGACAGTACCGATAGAGTTTTGGGATGGGTCACCCCCAGTAGATAGGGTACCTCGAAGGAGGAAAAAATATAGGCAAATATTATGAAAAGCGAACTTATAAAAGAGGGAAGCATTAGCGGAAGAGCCACACTAGTGAAAAACTCAAACTTATATGCACCAAACACTTGTGCGACTTCCAGCCATCTATCCTGCACTCTCATCATAACTGGATAGGACATTAAAACCAGAAACGGTGAGGTTTTCCACACATAGGTGAATATTATGCTATATCCGTTTTTTTCGTTAGTTAATACTGGAAAATCCCATATTTCTTTTATTAGACCCAAGTTTTGCATTATGCTAGAAATCCAGCCACTCTGCATAAAGAGTATCGATATAAGATATCCGCTTACCAGGTATGGGATGAGCATGGGCATTGTAAAAGCTTTTTTGTACACGCTGATTCTTATCTTCTTATCGTTGTACATGAAAAGCAAGGTTAGAAATGTCATCGCAAATAAAGAGGATAAAAAAGTGGAAAACCCTGCTATTTTCAATGTAAACAGCAGGGAATCTAAAAACCACTTATTCCTCATGACTTCAAAATAAATGCCAAAGGTCAATCTTGACTCCCCGACTATAGGTAGCATACCAAAGCTTTGGAATATCCCGTAAAAAATACCTCCCCAAAACAGTATCAATGTAGCCAGAAGTGCTGGCAGAACCTCTATATAGGGCTTAATTTTGCGCAACATTTCTCTCCCATTCCCTTTCTATAAACTCTAAAAACTCTGCCGAAAGCTCTGGAACCCTGTGTGATGTAAGTTCTTCATTAGATACGCTAGCTTCTCCCAGATCTAATCCTTTAAATTTCTCTCTGTCTTCTGCAGTCAACTTGTCCATATCGAGTATTGTATTATCACCCCAGTTGTCAGGATCAGCCTTAGCCAGCTGCGCCTGGGGGGAAAGCAGGAAGTTTATGACCACCATTGCCGCCGACTTTTCTTTTGCATTAAACGGTATGGTTAGATAGTGGTTGTTGAAAAGAGTCCCTTTATCCAGTAGATATGTTTTAGAGGTTTCAGGGAACTGCCCCTCCCTTATTTTGCTTTCCGCAGTAAGCGGGTGATATCCCATTGTGATGAACACCTCACCATTTGAATACAGTTGATGTAGCTTCGCCTGACTTTCTGGGTAGGTTTCGCCTTTTCTCCAAAGGTAAGGCTCTATGGCATTTAAGTAGCTCCAAACAGGCTTAAGTTTTTTCGCAACTTCTTCTTCATCAAAAGGTTTTAGATACTGCTCATACCCTCCAGTTATTTCATATACAATATGCCTTATAAATGCACTCCCTGTAAAGTCTGGAGGAGCCGGATATGTAAATTTTCCCGGGTTTTTCTCTACCCAACTTTTAAGCTGCTCCACTGATTTCGGCGGGTTTTCATCCTTTGCTATATCATGTATAAACACAAACTGCGCCTCACCCCAAGGAGCCTCCAAGCCTCCTATAGGCTCCCCAAAATCATACTCAAGTGTTTTTTCATTTACGTAAGCCTGGACCGAAGGGAGTTTTTGTGAAAATTCACCCCACAAAAGCCCGTTTTCCTTCGCGGCCTTAAAATTCTCTCCGTTTATCCATATCATATCTATGCTCCCGGTTTTCTTGCCAGCTTTCTTCTCCACTATGAGCTTGTTTACCGTATCCTTTATATCAACTATCGGCACCCTCCTAAGGGTTATGTCATACCTTTCCTTTAGTTTTTCTGCAGCCCATTGGTTAACATATCTGTTTATTTTGGCATCTCCGCTCCACATGTAAAAGTTTACTTTTTTTCCTATGGCTGCTTTCTCTACTGCGACCCAATCAGATTCTGTAATTGCCGCCTCTTCCTCGTTTTTTTTACCGCAACCAAAAAACAATGCCAATACAAAAAGTAGAAAATATATTTTTTTCATAACCCCTCCCATAATTTACTTTAGTATTTTTTTAAGGTACCTGCACGTATAAGAATCTTCTCCCAAATCCTTGCATTCAGTCTTGTAAAAATTTACCAGATCTTCAAAATAATCTATGTCTGACATACTTTCTACTGTTGAATGCTTTACTGTACTCAGTTTATCTATAGTTTTTCGATAGACGCTCTCAACTCCCCATTCAATCTCTTTGAAAAACTCTTCAGAAAGCTTACCTTTATGAAAGCCGATTAGATAATAACCCCCATCATTTGCAGGGCCGATCACGGCATCACTTTTTTCTAATTTAAAGAATCCTTCTTCTATGACACTGAAGTCTATATGAGGGATATCGCTCCCTATCAAGATGACCCTTTCAAATCCTTCTGCAAATGTATCAACAAAGGCGTGGTACATCCTTTTGCCCAGGTCCCCACCTTTTTGGTGCCTGTATTCATGACTTTTCCCAAAAGTTTTCATAAGATGCACATCACTTCCAGGTGGCCATGAGAAAACCCTTGTTTTATACCTATCTGAAGCTGTTCTTTCCAGTATATCTTTTATAAAGTTTTTGTAAAGTTCTAGGGTTTCCTCTTCACCAAAATCCTCTGCAAGCCTAGTTTTAACCTTTCCTTTCTCAGGATTTCTCACAAAAATTACCAGACAATTCTCTCCCATGTCCTCACCCCTATACTTTTTTTTAAGTTTCTCAGGCTTGACACCAATTAAATAAAGCAACATTATAGCCCTGTTGTCAAAGGTGGTTTTGTACACACCTTTTCTCTCCCACCTTCTTGCCGATGTTATAGCCTTTTCTCCCACTATCTTTATTTTGTAGCCCTTCTCTTTTAACTTTTCCATGATGTCCACATCTTCTAGAATTGGGATATCACAGTACCCACCTACTTGATAAAAAATACTTTTTTCTATAAATATGGCCTGGTCCCCATAGGGAACCCTCGTCACCCTGCTCCTTATGTTTGTCAGTACCTCCACAAGCTTCAATAAATAGTGTTTGGAGTCTATTGCAAAGGAAAAGGCCCCACCTGCATAACCCTTTTTCAAGACACTTTCTACACTTGACAGGGACTTTCTCGGGATTAGGGTATCTGCATGTACAAACAGGAGTACATCCCCTTTTGCCAAGCTAGCCCCCTTATTCATCTGGGCTGCCCTACCTTTTTTTGATGTCGTTGCGAGCACTCTCCTATCCTCACAATTTAAGAAGCCTATGGTGCTGCCAGTTTGATCACCATCAACTACTATTATCTCCTGCAACATTTCCTGGTTATCGAGGTTCAAAAGATGCCCGATTATACTGTTTATGCTATCCTGTTCGTTCAGCACCGGAATTATCACCGAAATTTTCACTGTGTCCTCCTTTAATTAGTATACAAAACCTTTTATAAATTCAGTTACTTGACCTATAGAGCTTAGCTCGTGGCGACGACGTAGCAGTTCCTTTGACAACTCTAATCCCAACAACTGGGTAGCTCCCCTTTTTTTCAGGTCTTCTATCCCATCAATATCTTCTACGTGTGTTAACCCAAGAATCCTCCTGACAACAACAACTGCTGCATATCCCAGCGCATCAGAGAAAAGATTTTTTAGATAATACTCCTTGTAACCCTCTACCCGTGCACCCACGTTTACCCTCTCAGTGCACCAAAGCCTGGAAAATTTTTCAAAATACTTCTCATATATACTCTCTACCATGCCTATCAGATATCCCCTGTATTCGTTGACATCCTTAGCCGGCACATCCTTTCCGCTCCAGGAAACATAGTTTAGTATAAAGTGAGCGGTCAGCAAACCCAGATCAAAGGCGCTAGGGCCGTAAAAACTGAATTCCGAATCGAATACCTTGGCCTTGCCACCCTTCACAAATATGGAACCGGTATGGAGGTCCCCGTGTACCAAACTCTGGGATTCAGTCATAAATTTATACCTCAGCTTCGCCGCCTCCAGCTGCATCCCCTTATCGGTCCAAAACTCCCCCTTTACGTATGCCATTATCTCGGGATTTATCCTGTTTCTCTCGCAATCGTAGAACGGGTCTGTGAATATGACGTCTTCGGTTATTTTTATAAGGTTTTCATTTGCAAACTCCTTTGTCCATTGGCGTTTTTTTTCAGAATCTAAATACAGATTAGAAGTATAAAAGGACATATTTGCCATGAAGGTGGATATATCTTCGGCTACTCCACTGTATCTCTTCCTCTTTATGAGGCCATCTCTCATAACATCGAAATCCGATAGGTCTTCCATGATTATAAGGGCCATCTCTTTATCCTTGTGGTATAACTTTGGTACCGTCCCGCATGCAAAGCGGTTTTGGAGTTCCATGGCTTCGGCCTCGATCATTATCCTATCCAGGCTCATGGGGAAACTCTCCCCTACGCACCTTGCATATGGCACAGCCTGCTTTAATATAAGTTTTTTACCGCTCGCCTTTTCCTCTACCTGAAATACATAGTTCATGTTCCCGGTACCTATCTCTTTTACCAAGAGTTGCGCTTTATTTCCAAAGAAACCAGTGGTTTTGATATATTTTTCAACGTCTTCTTCTTCAAATTTATAGTATCCCATAACACCACCCAGGCTTTTTACGATAAATATCTGATAATTATTTAAATTATCTATACATAAATATATCCGATTTCCTTTTAAATACCTGCAATTCATAGTTTCACTCACACCACTTATCTACCTAAATCTTTTTTCTCTTGAAAGGAATAAACTTGAAGCTGGCGTATATTTTTAATAATTCTATTTTTAAACGACTATATATGCTTTATGCCAGAATTGCTCACTATTTTAATTAAAAAAACATCTTACATTTTATCCTTTAGCTGTATATGTCGCCATCTGTTACACATTTATAATGTTTAGGAGGTATCTGTATGAGAGAAGGTATGTTATTTGGAGCTTTTTTAGGTGATGCTTTTTCCCTTGGGGCTCACTGGATATACGACACCAAGATAATAGATGAGAAGTTCGGATACTACGATAAAATTTACCCTCCTTTAAAAGACTCTTTTCATAAAAATAGGAATATTGGCGATCATACACATTACGGTGATCAGATGCTATTTCTTTTGGAATCCATAACATATCAAAGTGGATTCAATCCAAATAGGTTTAAAAGTTACTGGATTTCTAAAATGAAAGACTATACCGGTTATATAGATAATGCCACAAAAGAATCTTTGGATAATTATGAGAGCGGTTTAAACTACGGTTCTTCTTCCTCCGAACTCGGCGGTGCAGCACGTATAGCACCCATACTATATTTTTATCAAGAGCCTGACAAAGGGATAGAATCCTGCATAGAACAAACCGCCATAACGCACAATAGTGAAAAAGCCCTTGCATGCTCTGCGTTCTTTGCCAAGCTAGTTTACAGAATATTAGAAGGTGAAAACCCAAGTTTCGCCATTAAGAATTTAGAGGCTGAGTTTCAATTTAACCACTGGGTACACAGGGAGATTGAAAATGCCTTCAAAAGTATATCAACCAATACCAGAGAAGCTATTAAAAAACTTGGACAGTCTTCTGAATGTTCTGAGGCTTTTGCTTCCACTTTGCACCTGATATTAAAATATGAAGGGGTCTTCAAGACAGCCATGATTGAAAATGTTCGTGCCGGTGGCGACTGTGCTGCTAGGGGAATTCTTACCGGGATGATATTGGGGGCCTACGAAGGCTTTGAGAAACTCCCAAAAGATTGGCTACTAACTATGAAAAGTACTAAAAAAATTGAGCACTTGATTTATTAACCCACATTTTAAATTTTTTTAAGTTCAGACAGAATTACTTTAGAGGGAGTCTTCCCTCTTTTTAATTTTATAAATCAACTTTTATAAAGGAAGCTTAAAAATTTTCTATATAATATCTTAAGGTTTAAAACCAAACTTTATTAAAAATTGTTTTAGGATGTGCTAAATGGCTATCGATGCTCTAAAAATAGAAAGTTCTTCATCTACGCCATCATCTATAGTAGCTAGAACACCATTTACACTAACAACTATTTTAATCAATGTCCACGATGATACAATAGAGGTTTTAGAGTACTGTTATTATTTTCCTTATCAAGTTCAATGGATTCACGAAAACGACCACATAAGATCCTACGATAAATATAAATCACTAAATATATTGGCAAAATTATTTTCCAAATCTCCTTGAAGATATACAACTCAACTTACTGGGATTCCTATGAGTTATTTAATTCAGCCGCAAAACGGAGCAATTCTCAATGAAGAAATAGATAGCATACATTCTGTTCTTTCAGGGGAAAAAGCAATCTACTCATTTGAAGCTGTAGTTCCAGAATGGCTGTTTATTTGGGAGCGAAATAAAATTTGAAGGACATCTAAGGTACAGGTGTAAACAGGAAATACATACCTCACAGTTCAAAGTATGCTTTACAATGAGGCCTCCACTTATCTCCAACATTATAGGAGCAATTATTGGAGGAATGCTAGGAATTACGGCTAAAGTTTTAAAAGAGCACGAACCTTATAGTATGTTTAATTTATCGTTTATTTCAGCTTCTGCTCTATCAATAATTTTAGGCATTATAATAGTAGTTTTCTCCTGTAGAAAGACAAGTGATCTACAGCCGATTTTAACTATAGAGGATATCTGGGGAGGTATGTTGGCAGGATTTTTTGTAGGGTATCTAGGGCAGGATTTCTTTGGTAAAATAGTGAGTATAATTTTGAAATGACGAGGGGAAGCTAATGAAAAAGCTGATATTCGACTGCGACAATACAATGGGGGTAGAAGGTTGCGATGTGGACGACGGTTTAGCACTTCTGTATCTTCTAGGAAAAAAGGATATCGATATAACTGGAATCACCACTACCTATGGAAACAGTGATGTCGAAATTGTCTACTCAAATACCTGCAGGATAGTCAAGGAGTTAGGTATAAGCACTCCAGTCCTAAAGGGTGCCCTGAACAAAACTACCCTGGATAGCCCCGCTGCAAGATTTATAGTTGAAAGCGTGAATGCAAACAAAAACAAAATCTCAATACTGGCCACCGGTTCCCTCACAAACCTTTACGGAGCCTACAGAATAGATAATACAATTTTTGAAAAAGTATGCCAGATAGTTTTAATGGGGGGCGTAACTGAACTACTGCTCATAAACGGAAAACTCCTTCCTGAGCTGAACTTTTCCTGCCACCCCGAAGCAGCTTTGTGTGTACTTAAAAACTGCAAGAATGTTTCTGTTATTACAGGAAATACTTGCCTTAAAGCATACTTCACATACAAAAAGTTCAGCAAAGAACTTTCTAAAGGAGAACAATCAATAGCCGGATATATTACCAAAAATAACAGTTACTGGTTTGATAAAATGAAGTTGGATTTTGAAATGGACGGATTTTACAACTGGGATGTTGTGGCAGCTGTATTTTTCTCTCAACCGGATCTCTTCTGCAATAACTTTAAAAGGATATTATTTATAAAAAGTGAATTTAATTGTGGACTGCTATGCGTAGAGGATTATAACAATCTTTTCAGCGAACTACCTAATATCAACTTTCCTACCATAAAAAACAGTGAAGTTTTCGAAAATGAGGTTTACAGGGCTTGGATAGGCGTAGAAATCCCCTTAGAGCATTAAGTTTAAATTAAAAAAATGGGAGTTAAGAAAGCTCCCACTTTTTTATTATACACTATTCTTTTGAAATCTTTACCTCTATGGGACTCAAACTGTCAATATGTATATCCCGTTGCGGGAATGCTATAACAATTCCTGCCTTTCTGAATTCGGTGTCTACTCCATATCTTATCTGCGACTCTATCTCCATTAGCTCCATTGGGCTTAGCACCCTGGTCCAAAACAACAAGTTAAATACCAGCGAATTGTCTCCAAAATCCTCAAAAAGTACAGTTGGTTTGGGAGTTTTATTCACTTTATTATTTTCATGCGCTACCTTTAATATGAGGCTTTCCACTTTTTTGGTATCAGAACCGTATGCCACACCGACTTTTACGCTACCTCTCACGTTGTAATCAGAAAGCGTCCAGTTTACAACTGTCTGCTCTAAAAAAAAACTGTTAGGCACTATAAGATCTACTCCATCCACCCTTTTTATTCTGACACACCTGTTTCCAATATCCTCTATTTTCCCCTGCTCGCCAGACATCTCCACAATATCACCTATTCTTATTGGCCTTTCCATTATGATGATAAATCCGGATATGAGGTTGTTGAATAAGTTCTGTGCGCCAAATCCAATTCCGATTGCAAATGCACCACCTATAACCGTAAATATAGTAATGGGGATCCCTGCTATTGGGAGAGCGATGAGCACGACTATAACAGTCATTACATTGAAAAGTATTTTTCTTAGAAGATAGCCCGTACGCGTATTTATATTGTTTAGCAAACTGATTCTTTTAAGCAGTTGATTGGTTATTTTTCGACTTACAGATATCCCAATAAATATAACCAAAAAAGCAATGAGTAGTTGATTTAGCCTGATTATATTTTCGCCACTCTTATATAACTCAAGATTCCAAATTTTTTGAAAAAGTGAAAGTTCCATTTCTCCTCCTGTGTGCAACCATCTTTTATTCAAAATTTATATATTAAATAACATTATATATAAAAACAACTATAAACGCAACTGGATTGTTATAAAGTTTTGAGTTCTTAATTGTGTAACTACGCTTTTGAATTTTGTGCATAAAAATTGGAGAGGCTAAATGCTCCCCAATTTACATTACTAGAGGGTGTAAAATATTTGGTGTAAACTCCGAAATTGATGTAAAATAAAATATCAATAAGGAGGTAGCGCTCACATGTCATTCAAAGGGTTATTAGACAAACAAAAAGTACGTGAACTTATGCAAGAAGGGAAATTAAAGGATGTTTCCGATGTTCAGAATCTTCTTAAAGAGCAATTCAAGGATCTTATCGAAGAAATGCTTGAAGCTGAATTAGATTATGAGTTAGGCTACAGCAAATATGATTATAAAAATAAAGATACCAACAATACGCGAAACGGCAAGCGCTCGAAGAAAGTTCTCTCCGACTACGGCAAAATTGAAATCGAAGTTCCACGTGATCGTTCCGGGGAGTTTGAACCAATTATCGTTAAGAAAAATCAGCGGGATGTTTCTAGTATTGACGACCAAGTAATAAGCATGTATGCTAAAGGTATGACTGTCAGAGATATTCAGGACCATCTGAATAATCTTTATGGCATCGATATTTCACCGACCATGATTTCGCAGATCACTGATAAAATCATGCCGATCATCAAAGAATGGCAACAACGTCCTTTGGATAGAATTTACGCCCATGTTGTAATGGATGCTATCCATTACAAAGTTAGACAGGATGGCAAAATCGTAAATAAAGCTGTTTACATAATTATTGGTATCAACCTTGATGGTATGAAAGAAGTCCTAGGAATGTGGGTCGGTGAAAATGAAACAAGCAAATTTTGGTTAAAGGTTCTAAGTGATCTTCAGCATAGAGGTGTCGAAGATATTCTTATCGCATCGATTGATGGTCTAAATGGTTTCAAGGAAGCTATAGAAGCAACATTCCCTAGAACAGAGGTGCAGCGTTGGACGCTCTTGCTAAGCTTGACGCAAAATGGAGCGAAAAATACTATATTGCAATAAAGCCATGGCGAGATCATTGGGACGAGATAGCTGTTATGTTTAAATATCCTAAAGAAATTCGAAAGTTAATCTATACGACAAATGCAATTGAAAGCTTCAACCGTCAACTGAGAAAAGTAACAAAGTCAAAGAGTATTTTCCCATCTGACGATTCATTGTTGAAGATGCTTTATCTAGCAATGAATGATATTACTAAGAAATGGAAAATTCGAGTTCGGGAATGGGCAAAAATTATAGGTCAATTAAGCATCTATTTCGAGGGACGTATTTAGTCCCTCGCCAATTCCATAGAAAAAATTTTGGACGGATACACCAATTTCTTGACAGACTCCATTACTAAGTATTTTGAATCATTTTTCCTTTTTTTCAGCCTCAATAAACGGTTCTATATGTATTGAGATGTGAGTAATTTCTCCATATTCCTTTTTTAATTTGTTTTCTAGGCTTCTCGATACATTATGTGCTTCTACTATTGTAAGCCTTTTATCTACAAGAATATGAAACTCTATAGCCACCCTTTCTCCTACTCTTCTAGTCTTTAACCTGTGGTAGTCCTTGACTCCCTCTTCATTCACTATTATCTCTATTATGTTCTTCACTTCGTTTTCACTTAACGCTCCCTCCACAAGCTCATTTAAAGTAGGCATAAATATATCCAAAGCAGCTTTTAATATAAACACACTTACAACTATGGAAGCTATTGGGTCTAGTATTACCCAGCGTTCTCCTAGGGCTATGGCCCCTCCTATCCCTATCAAGGTGCCCACTGAAGAAAGCGCATCCGACCTGTGATGCCATGCATTTGCTATAACTGCATGACTTTTTATTCTTCTGCCTTCAACAACCGTTACCCTGTATAAAGCTTCTTTCATAACTATAGACACGCCTGCAGCATACAGGGCTATCATTTTTGGGGCCTGCATAGTTCCTCCACTCGCTAAAAAAAATATTTTTGAAAATCCGCTTTTCAATATCAATATCCCTGCGTACACTAGGGCTATGCTTACAAGAACGGCTGCTATGGTTTCGAATTTTCCATGCCCGTAGTTGTGGTTTTCGTCGGCCGGCTTTCCGGAAATTCTAAAACTCACGATTACTATTATATCTGTCACAAAATCAGAAAAGGAGTGCACTCCATCGGCAATCATAGCGCTACTCCTACCGGTAAAACCTGCAATAAGCTTAAAGATTGTCAGTATGATATTTCCAAAAAAACCTATCATGGTCAGTTTTTCTGCAACTTTTAACCTATCATCGAGGTTTATCATAATATAACCTCCTTAATTCTATAAAAATTGCCTATTTCATAATGTAGTATTTTCTGTGCTGTGTTCTTTATTATCGACTTTAGATCGATTCAATATTCTATTTGAAATTTTAATTCGATTAATTAAATATATCTAAAGTTTTAACGATTTCCTTTTTACAACAAACATTATCCTGGCATTTCTACTCAGTATAAAAATAAAAAGCAGCGAAGTAAGCCATACCTATCAAGCTAAGCTTTGAATTTAATAGAATTTGTGCTAAAACCTCCTTCAAGTAGTCCTTGAAGGAGGTTTTTCTTTTGGGAAACAGACAAATCAGAACAAAATTTTTAAATTACTTTTCGGAAAAAAATATTGAACAAATTGCCAGGTATTCTAAATTCAAAATTAGGAATAGCGGCAAAATTTCTCCTCTTAACTTCATATCTTTAACTTGTTTCAGCTCCAATAATTTATGCACTTCATCCTTGGAAGAATTAAGCGCTGAACTTCTATTAAAGCAGAATATTAATATTTCTCCTCAAGCGCTTGATCAGAGGTTTAGCGAGGCTTCTGTAGAATTTCTTAAAAATATTTTCTTATCTCTTTGTAAAACACAAATATCCAATAAGTCTAAAGCCTTTAAAAATTATGGCTTCAGCAATATCTTTTTAATGGACTCTATTGAAATAAAATTGCCAAATAAATTAAAAAATAAGTATAAAGGTGCAAACAAATCTAATCCTGCTGTTTTAAAAATAAATCTTCTCCTTGAATTATTTGATTATTCTTTTAAGAACACTGTTTTATCTACGGGAACTAAAAATGAGCAAAATTTTTCTAAATATGTCTACGATAAATTAGTTACAGATTCCTTAGTTTTAAAAGATTTAGGGTACTTTAAATTTGATGACTTCAATGAGATTGAAAGCAGAAACAGCTCTTTTGTTTCTCGTTTGAAAGCCGGAACAAGGTTATTTGCTTTAAACCCTAATCCTCAGTACTCACCAAAGGGAAAACTACTAAAAAAGACGAAGTATTTGGTAACAAATGCTGGAGAGTTGGGAAAAGAACTAAAAGCAGGAGAGACTCAAGAATATGAATTTCTAGTCGGAAGCCATGACGACAAGAGGCCTTTTAGGGTAATCCTAACTAAATTGGACAAAGAGACTTCTAATAAAAAAGTACAAAAGATAGAAGAAAGAGAAAGAAGGAATGAGCACTGCGCAAAGCACGCAAGAAGTTCTGCTGAAATTACTGGATATATTACTAATCTTTGGGGATTCAATCCTTCTGAAATCATCGAAATATATAAATTGAGATGGCAAATTGAATTGCTGTTTAAAATTTTTAAGTCTGATTTTAAACTAGATAAACTAAAAGACTTGAAAGTAGAAAGAATAGAGACTCACATATATGCCACTTTAATTAGAATGCTTCTTTTAATGGAGATTACAAAGGGTATCAATGGAGGATACTCAAAAGAAATGAGTATAAGGCGAGTAATAAAAAGCTCGTTGGGGGTTTTGACTGATTTCATGGAAACTTTGAAATCTAAAAAGCGTTTCATGCGCTTGACTTCAAAATTAAAAAAAATTATTAATTCTAAAATAAAAAAAGTTCCCAGCAAATAATCACCGAGAACACCACTGATAATAGAATAAACTTTTTTAGCCATTTTTGCAAGTGGTTTTTTGTAGTTTGAAAATTTAGCTTTAAAATTAAAATAGGAACCTAACTATATAAAAGTTAGGTTCCTAAAATTTCTTAGCTTGATAGGTATGGCGAAGTAAGCTGCTTTTTAATGCATAATCCAATCATGGTACAGGAACTCTCTGTATTTTTTAAACCACTTTTCCACATAGCTGTAATTCCCTGTAGCTATTATTTTTTCCAAAAAATCCAAGTACCTGTCCATAATCTCTATTTTACTTTTGTCTATATTGTATAAGTAATGTTTTACATGATCTTCACTGTATTTTTCAAAATCTGCTACCTGGTTCCCATCTTTCCCTGCAGTTTCTTTTTCTGCGTCTTCCCAAAAATTTGAATAGATCTCTTCTAACGCATTGCCAGGACTTACTATTCGGTTTTTCTTGATGTTTTCCCCCACTTCAAATTTTTTTTTACTTATATATAGAGCTTCTCTGTATCTCTCGACTTCCAGTCTCAACTTCTCTATAATATTGTGGTAATTAATTTCCATCAAATTATCACGCTGAATATTTTCCATAAGAAAAGCTCACCCCACTTCTTTTATATGCTTAAATTATAATTATAGGCAGAAATCATCACACATAAAATTTAAAAGTATAATATAACTAATGCAAGTCATTATTATGAAAACTTTTAATATAGCTAAAGTTAATTTTGAGCTAACATTTATATCGATGATTATAGATTTTAGCTTTATTTCCCAAAATCCTTTAATTTTTTATTTTTTCTGTAGTATAAACAATAAAAATTTTTATCAATATATCCCCCTTTTCTTTCTTCCTACACTCATAAGGTACCACCAAGTGGCTCCTATACCCCAAACTGCATTAAATACCACGACCATTATGGGGATAAATTTTCCAAGCTCTAGTCCCATTATGCCTTTTCCTGCTTTTAATGGAAAAGCAATGAAAAGCTGAACCAATGTAGGACCCAGGCTTAGGATTAGCCCTCTTAAAAAAACCTTGTTTTGATAGAATGGCAGCAAAAGAACTATTCCCCATATCCCGCCCCAGACTATCCTTGGGTATAAATACTCGGTGGTAAAAGCAGGGGCTATATCCTCCCCAAAAATTCGGTTTACCCCAATAAAACCGAAAAGCCATACTACTACACCGTTTAACATTCCACCAAATGCCCCTGCCGAAAATAAAGCATTTAATATATTCAATGCCCCCATCTCCTTCACTCCAGTTTATATACCTTTTCCTAAGCTAATTCTAATCCGGAATTTCTTCTCCCAGATAACGCCTTCTCAAATCGTTTTCATCTCCTACCTCCACAACGTCATCACTTATTCCTACAAGCATTTTGAAGCCATAAGGGGAATCCTCCATAACCAGCCCCACCCCCTTAGCGTAGTACCTCGTAATTTGAAATCCGTTTCTGCTGTAAAGCACCTCTACACACTTGAAATCCTCGTAAGGGGTCTTTACGTCTGCATCTACACTTTTTATCTCATATACACCTTCACCGTCACTCCATTTAGTCCCGCTCTTTACCGGTGCTTTTAACACTACCCTTTCTACGCTTGAGTCGCCATTTAAAGCTTCCTCATAGTCCACTCCATACTGGTATTCCTTTGACGAGACCAACATGATGTGCTCGTCTGTAACTTCGTACACCATAAACACATTTGCTCCGGTATCAATCTGCTTTACATATACTAACTTTCCTGAAAATCGATCTACAATCTCTACAACCCCAGCATTTTCAAATCCGCCGGCAAACACTTTCGCCATTCTTTTTTTTGGGAAATAATTCGCCGGTGATATCAATCCTTTGTCTATGACAAACCTGAATATAGGTAGGCTCCCTATTACCGCTGCCACTACAAATATAAAATACAAATATCTTTTTTTCATCAACATCACCTCTGATATAGATTAATTTAAATATTTATCCCTTATATCCTTTTTATATTTTTAACTTTACTGAACAAATTTTATAATGATTTCATTATTCGTATCTAAATCTGCAAACACTTAAAACACAGTACGAACTGATCCATGCTAAAAAATTATCTGTCTAAAGCAATAAAAACTCCATTTTACCGTGCTGTTATGTAGTAAATTATAAGTAGAGGTTTACATTTATTGTAGGTAATATTTTGGCGATAGAGGTGATATTTTATGGAAATGATGGAAGTAATCAAAAATAGAAGAAGTGTAACAAAATACTTAGACAAGGAAGTAGAAATGGACAAAATAAACAATCTTCTTCACGCTGCAATGCAAGCACCTTCTTCAGCTAACGAACAACCTTGGGAATTCATGGTTATAAGAGACCACGAAATACTAGAAAAATTATCTCACATGAATCCTCATGCAGAAATGATAAAAGATGCAAACTGCGCAATAATAGTGATGGGTAACACCAAGGATGTCAAAGACAAAAAAATATTGGAACTAGACTGTGCCGCAGCAACTGAAAACATACTCCTTGAAGTCGTTAATGAAGGACTAGGTGCAGTATGGGTAGGAGTAGCTCCACACAAAGCCAACATGAAATTTATACACAAACTATTCAAATTACCTAAAGAAATAGTTCCGTTTGCTATAATACCTGTCGGATATCCTGCTGAAGCAGTTTCATTCGTAGACAGATACAATGAGAAAAAAGTTCACTTTGACATGTGGCATTAATCGATTCGGCCGGACATCGTAGTCAAATAATCCTCTAAGAGGTACTTAGAGGATTATTTATTTTTACCCTGACTTAAATATAGACAGGGTAAAAAATCTCATCATGGATATAAAAAAAACAGTGAAAAGACCCAGGATTTATGATAAAATAATATTGTGTCCCCTGCGTGAGTGGGCTTAAAAATATAGGCTGCTATATCAATAAAATCTTAATGGTAATAAAAATTTAACTTCTTCAATAATTTTAATAAGTTACTGCAGTCTAATCATCAATGAAATCAAGCTTTTTTCACTTATACATATATGTCATCAATATTTGTTTCCAGTTTAGATTAAAAAAATGATTTTATTTATTAAAACTTTTTTAATGTTTGCACGATAGAATTTACAATTAAATAGCAAGGTGAATTGCCTAAACTGTCTTGAAACCTTGTTATTCAGCCACATGTTTTAATATATTTTAAAAATAAATTTAAGTTTTATTAAGTTTCAGTGATTTATTTTTCCAACTGGACTGCAGCTGGAAAAATTTAAATATAAAAGTTGTTGTAAAATAACTTGATATCGTATATACTCTATGCTGTGGAAATTTCAAAATATAGTACTGTGATGCTAAATTTTTAATACAGTTATAAATTGTCGATAACCAATTGAGGTATATAAATATTTTATCACTATAGAGGGGGTTAGAATGAGTAGAAGATTTAAAAGAGTTTTAATTGCAAACCGTGGGGAAATTGCAATAAGAGTCATAAGAGCCTGTAAAGAACTCGGAATAAGAACCGTTGCCATTTATTCTGAAGAAGATAAAACATCTCTTTTCAGAACAAAAGCGGATGAGGCTTATCAAATAGGAAAAGGTAAGGGACCTATTGAAGCGTACCTTGATATTGATTCAATAATAAAGCTTGCACTTAAAAAAGGGGTAGATGCAATTCACCCTGGATACGGATTTCTATCTGAAAATCCTGAATTTGCAAGAAAATGTGCTGAGGCAGGGGTAGAGTTTATAGGGCCAACTGCTGAAATGATGGAAAGTTTAGGAGATAAAATTCAATCTAAAATAGTTGCTGCTAGAGCTGGAGTTCCTACTATTCCTGGTATAGATAAACCTGTAGAATCAGAAGAAAAAGCAATCGAATTTGCAAGAAGCTGCGGATACCCTATAATGCTGAAAGCTGCTGCAGGCGGCGGAGGACGTGGGATGCGTATAGTAAGGGAAGAGTCCGAACTGCTTTCTTCTTACAGAAGTGCTAAAAATGAAGCGAAAAAAGCTTTTGGTATAGATGATATGTTTGTAGAAAAATATGTGGAACAGCCTAAACATATAGAGGTTCAAATTCTTGGGGATAAACATGGAAACATTGTCCACCTTTTTGAAAGAGACTGTTCTATACAAAGAAGACATCAAAAAGTTATTGAGATAACTCCTGCTCTTACCTTAACTGAAGAAAAAAGGCAAGAGATATGTAACGATGCATTAAAAATAGCTAGAGAAGTTGGTTACGTAAATGCCGGTACTTTAGAATTCCTAGTTGATAAACATGGAAACCACTACTTCATAGAAATGAACCCTAGAATCCAGGTTGAGCATACAATCACAGAGATGGTTACCGGTATAGACCTAGTTCAAAGTCAAATACTTGTCGCTGAAGGATATGCTCTAAACTCAGAAGAGATAGGAATAGCTTCTCAAGATGCTATAAAATCTAGAGGTTATTCTATCCAATGTAGAGTAACAACTGAAGACCCTGTAAACAACTTCGCACCTGATACAGGTAAAATAGACATATACAGAACCGGATCTGGTCTAGGTGTACGTTTAGACGGTGGAAACGGTTATGCTGGTGCTGTGATAAGCCCTTACTACGATAGTTTGCTTGTAAAGGTTATTTCACACGGGAATTCATTTAAAGACGCTATAAGAAAAGCTCTTCGTTCTATAAAAGAGACTAAAATTACTGGCGTAAAAACAAATATCGCTTTCTTGGTGAACGTATTGAATCATCCTAAGTTTGCAAGCGGGGACTTTACTACTGGATTTATCCCTGAACATCCAGAACTTTTCGATATCTCTGTAAAAAGAGATTATGAAGGAAATATCTTGAAGTTTATTGCTGAGAAAGTGGTAAACGAGACTCACGGGGTTAAAACAGAATTCGACGTACCACATATACCTAATGCACCTATGCCAGAAAAACTATCCGGTACAAAGCAAATCCTTGAAGAAAAAGGACCAGAGGGTGTAGTTGAGTGGATAAAAGGCCAAAATAAACTGCTTCTTACAGATACAACGATGAGGGATGCCCACCAATCATTAATGGCTACCCGTGTGAGAACAACTGATATGCTAAAAATAGCTAGAGATACATCTATACTTGGAAAAGATCTTTTCTCAATCGGTATGTGGGGAGGAGCTACTTTTGATGTTTCATACAGATTCTTAAAAGAATCTCCTTGGGAAAGACTAAGA
Source organism: uncultured Ilyobacter sp. (assembly GCA_963675185.2). Taxonomy (GTDB): domain Bacteria; phylum Fusobacteriota; class Fusobacteriia; order Fusobacteriales; family Fusobacteriaceae; genus Ilyobacter_A. Next base: position 103,187 of record CAXXOH010000002.1, on the reverse strand, counting down.
GAGATAAGAAAAAGAGTACCAAACGTGCTTCTTCAAATGCTTATCAGAGGATCAAATGCAGTGGGTTACAAAAACTATCCTGACAACGTAATTGAAGAATTCATAAAAGAAGCTTCTGATAACGGTATTGACCTTTTCAGAATATTCGACTCTTTAAACTGGATTAAGGGAATGGAAGTCCCTGTCAGAGAAGTTATTAAAAATGGAAAAATTGCCGAGGTATGCATCTGCTACACTGGTGACATCTTAGACAAGTCTAAAACAAAATATACACTTGATTACTACGTGAAAAAAGCCAAAGAGATAGAGGCTATGGGAGCGCATATACTTGGTATCAAAGATATGTCAGCTCTACTAAAACCATATGCAGCGGAAAAACTTATAAAGGCTCTTAAAGAAAATATATCTATCCCTATACATCTACATACACATGACACTACTGGAAATGGAGTGGCAACTGTACTAATGGCTGCCGAAGCAGGTGTTGACATAGTGGATACAGCTTTTGATGCTATGTCCGGGCTTACAAGCCAACCTTCTTTAAACTCTGTAGTTGCAGCATTAGAGAATACAGATAGGGACACTGGAATAAATCTTGATGACGTTCAACAAATATCTAACTACTGGAACGCTGTAAGACCTGTTTATGCTCAGTTTGAATCAGGACTTAAATCAGGTTCTACTGAAATTTATAAATATGAAATCCCAGGAGGACAGTACTCAAACCTTAAACCTCAAATCGAGAGTTTCGGTCTTGGACATAGATTCGATGAAATCAAAGAGATGTTCAAAAAAGTCAACCTGCTTGTGGGAGATATAGTAAAAGTAACACCTTCTTCTAAAATGGTAGGAGACATGGCTATATTCATGGTTCAAAATAACCTTACTCCTGAAAATATACTTGAAAAAGGTAAAGATCTCGCTTTCCCTGATTCAGTAGTTGCATACTTCAAAGGTATGATGGGGCAGCCTGAAGGAGGATTCCCTAAAGAACTCCAAGCGATCGTCTTGAAAGGTGAAGAGCCTATCACTTGCAGACCTGGTGAGCTTTTGCCTTCTGAAGATTTTGTAAAAATAAAAGAATACCTAAAAACAAAACACAAAATTGAGCCTACTATGCAAGATGCACTTAGCTACGCTTTATACCCAGATGTATTTGAGGACTACTTAAAATACATAAAAGAGCATGGAGATTTCAGTAAATTAGGAAGTGACATCTACTTCCACGGACTTGCAGAAGGTGAAACGTGTGAAATCAAACTTAAAGAGGGAAAAATACTAGTTATAACTCTTCTTCAAATATCTAAGCTTGACAACGAAGGCTATAGAACTGTAGCATTTGAAGTAAACGGAAATAGAAGAGAGACAAGGGTAAAAGACAAGACTCAGACTGTTTCTTCTAGATCAATCGAAAGCATAAAAATGGTAGATCCTGATAATGAGCTACAAATAGGAGCCAGCATCCCTGGTACTATCATAAAAGTCCTTGTTAACAAAGGAGACAAAATAGAAGAAAATCAAAAGTTAGTCATCATAGAAGCTATGAAAATGGAGACAATTATAACTGCTAAAACTGGCGGAGTGGTAGAAGAGATATTCATAGAAGAAGCGCAAAGGGTACAATCAGGAGAACTTCTTATTCAACTTTCTAAGTAATTATAAACTATGTTAAAACCCCTGCAGTACTGCAGGGGTTTTTCAATTTTTTAAATTTAGATTGTAAAGTTAAGCAGAGTCTCCATTTTAAAAATACCGTTTTGATTTTGTTTTTGTAATCGACTATACAAAGGGTTTATCATCCAATTTTCTGTAAACTTTATTCTTTAAAGCTTGTATTCTCCACGATGTGTTTCCGATAAAAACATAAATCCATTTACCGGGTATCCTTGAAATTGCCATATATTCCAGAGCTTCTTGTGAAATTTCTTCATCATGGATTATAGCCTCGGCCACTAAATCTAATGATTTTATTACATTTTTATTCGCTGATTTACTTAAAGTTTTCTCATTAACAACTACCCCCATACCCAAAGACAGTCCACCCATCCAGTTAATTCCTGTTTCTAAAGCAAATTGTTTACAGATAGAGATAGCAAATTTATTCTGGCTTGCTTCCGGGAAGCCGCAGTTGACTATAGCAATCAATTTTTGTCTTCTAAGCTGCTTATTTTTCCCAATATTTTCTGCAATCAATTCAAAAGCCCTTATTACAGGAGCTGGAAGAGTATCCACATAAAGAGGAAAAGTAAGAAGGATTAAATCTGTTTTTTCAACTGCATCAAGAAATTTCTGCTGCATCTTTTCTGATCTTAATTCTGAATGAATATGCAGCACTTTTGTTTCAAAGTTTTTTTCTTTAAGCTTTCTTAAGATATAATTTCCTAATACTGCAGATGTGCTAGTTATCCCTTTTGGACTTCCTATCAATAAAAGTATTTTATTCGTTTTATTCATTTTTATCACCTATTTTGTTCAACAGCTCATTTATACTTTGTTGAATGCTGTTTATATCTTCATCGCTTTTAAAAATTTTACTTTCATAAGTTGGAGAGTGTAAATTAATACTATTTCGCTTAATCAAATTATTAAATAGTTCCGTTTGTTCCTCCATTAATTCCGACATCACCCCTATCCCTAAAATCGCTGGATACTTTTCATAACGCGGCTTGTGGTGTACCTCACCGTTTATTTCTGCTTGAATTGTATAATTAATTGCAACAAAAAATGACCCATAGATATTTCCTTGGTATAATGTGAGTGCGAACAAACATTTAAAGGAGATTTTCTATGAGTCATACATATTTTAGCATAAATGAAAGAGAAACAATAGCGTTATCTTTAGCAAAAGGGATGAAACCCCTTCATATCGCAAAAATACTAGGCAGAAACAGATCCAGTATTGGAAGAGAAATCAAGCGGAATAGCATTGATGGCGAATACAGAGGGTTGAACGCTCAAGAGGCATACAATTCTAGAAAGTCTTCATGTGGATGTGGAGCCAAGGAGAAGCTTGAAGATGAAAAGATTGTCGACTATATTCAAATGAGACTTGAAGATGGTTGGACTCCCGAACAAATTGCTGGTAGAGCTAAAATTAAAGGTGTTGACTGTCCTTGTTTTAAGACTATCTACAGAGGTATTAAAGAGGGGAAATTTAAGGGTACAGAAAAGGAACTCCTTCCGAGACAGGGTAAGAAAAAATCTAACGGCATTAAGGAAACAAGAGGAACTATTCCAGATAAGAAAAACATATCAGAAAGGCCTAAAGAAGCAGATGAAAGAAGTGAAATAGGACATTTTGAGAGTGATACTGTAGTAAGTTCAGGAAAACAGGGAGCTATGATGACGTATGTTGATAGAAAGTCAGGATATGGACTTGTAGAGCTAATGGATAACAGAAAGGCTGCAACATTTAATCAAGTGACTTTAGAGGCTTTTAAAGTGATACCAGGTAAGTTCATTAAAACTTTTACATCTGATAATGGGAAAGAATTTGCAGGATTTAAAGAGCTCGAAAAAGAATTGAATGTTGAGTGTTATTTTGCAAACCCTTATCATTCTTGGGAAAGAGGATGTAATGAGAATTACAACGGATTACTCCGAAGATATTATCCAAAGGGAAGCAATTTTTTTAAGTTAACAAAAGAAGATGTAAGAAAAGTGATGGAAGCACTTAATCATAGACCGAGAAAACGTCTAGGTTGGAAAACACCCCATGAAGTATTTTGGGGTGAAATTTAAGAGTGTTGCATTTAATTTGACAATCTAGGCTGTAAAAAAAGGTGAAATTAAAGGGATCATTCTATCCAGTACTTTCTTAAGCTGGTATGAGTAGCCGCCAAAAACTACTGGAGTTAAATAAACAACTAAATCCGAGTTAATGAACGCCCTAGCTACTTCCCGTGCATAATCATCTATAATGCAAATACCTGGGGTTTTTACCCAGCAGCCGAAACAGCCTATGCAGTCAGCAATTTTTTTTTCATGTAATACCATAGTATCTACAACGTAATTATTATTTTTAAGCCCTTCTATAATAATTTTTGAAAAGTTTTCTAAAGAATTTTCGGCATTCTTTTCTCCATTAAGCAATAAAGCTTTCATAGCCTTCTCCTTTCTTAAATCTTACCCTTTAAAAAATCTTGCCTCACATCTTCTTCAAATTTTTCTATGGCATAGCGGAGCATGGTTCTCGGCATATTTTTATATTGCTTTCTCAAAAATTCGTACTCGACTTGGTAATCCATCTCGCCTATCTCTCTCAGCATCCACCCAACGGCCTTGTGCATTAGGTCATGCTTATGGTTGAGCAAGATTTCAGCCAGCTTCAGAGTGTCCTGGTACTGGCCTTTTTTTATAAAGTGAAATGTTGTCATAACCGCAATACGCTGTTTCCACAGGTCGCTTGACTCTGCAAACTTATACAGGAGGTCTTTTTCACGGTTTAAAAGATACGGTCCGAGCAGTTTCCGCGCGGATGAATCTACTAGATCCCAGTTATTCACCCTGGATAAGTTATCCAAATAAGTCCTGACTATATCAGTTTTCTCGTCTTCATTGCTGGAGTTCTCATACTTGTAAACCATCAATAAAAGAGCTGTGATACGGTATTCATGCATTTCGTTATTCAGCAAACTCACCACATCATTCATGGGGATGTCTCTATAAAATTTTTTTGCTATTTTCCTCTGTGTGGGCACAGTTATCCCGACAAATTTGTCTCCGTGTCCGTACTCACCTTTTTTTGTTTTAAAAAATCTGGCTGAATTCTTGGATTTCTCCTCATCAGCATATGAATCAAGCTCTTTTTTTATGCTTTCTAAATAGTTCAAACTCTACCTCCAAAAATATGTCCCTTAATCTTTATTTTTTTGCCAGCCTTTCTTCTATGGACTCAACAACTGTCTCAAGCACCTTCAGCCTGGCGAACCATTTGGAGTTCCCCTCTATCACATGCCAAGGGGCGTATTCTGTGTCGGTTCTCGCCAGCATCTCCTCAACGGCTGCTTTGTACTCATCCCATTTCTCGCGGTTGCGCCAGTCATCATCCGTTATCTTCCACCTCTTGTACTCCTTTTCCTCCCTCTCCTTAAACCTCTTCAACTGCTCATCCTTGTCAATTTGAATCCAGAACTTTAATAGAAGTACTCCGTCATCAACCCACTGCTTTTCAGTCAAATTTATTTCCCTGTAGGCCCTCATCCAATCAGCTTCTAAACAAAATCCCTCCACCCTCTCTACCAGCACCCTTCCATACCAGGTCCTGTCGAATACGGCTATGTGTCCTCCCTTAGGGATACAGTTCCAGAAGCGCCACAGATAGTTGTATTTTTTCTCTAAATCATTCGGGACGGAAATCGGTATAACATCATACCCCCTTGGATCCAGTCTTTCAACCACCCTTTTTATGTTCCCTCCCTTGCCGCCTGCATCCCACCCCTCGTAAGCCAGTACTACAGGGATTCTCTTGGTGTATATCTCATGCTCCAGCTCCAGGAGTCTTTTTTGGTATTTTTTTAGTTTCTTCTCGTAGTATTCCTTTGAGATGTCCTGGCTCAGGTCGATCAGATCCAGGCTATACTCTTTTTCAGGTTTTTCAAGTTCCACAGGTTCGCATATGTTTTTTTCACACAGCCTCTCCCCTAGTTCCTCCACAAGTTTTTCAAAAACCTTCAGCTTTGCGCTTTTGAGGTTTTCCGAGCACACCAGATTCCAGGAATTGAATTCTGAGCTGGTCTTACCCCGCAGCCCTTCATAAATGTCGCTGATCTTTTCAAAATTTTTATGGCTGTCCCAGTCCTCTTTCGTCACCCTCCAAGAGGTTGACTTGTTGCCATCAAGTTTTTCAAATCTTTTTTTCTGCTCTCCCTTTGATATGTAGAGGAAAAACTTTATTACAAGCATCCCATTATCTTTAAGAATTTTTTCCGTGTCCGATATCTCGCAGCACCTTCTCTCGTACTCCTCTTTCTTAATATTCTTAGTGTATACTCCTTTGGCCACAGAGTAGTACCAGCTCCTGTCGAATATCCCTATCTCACCTTTTTTAGGTAAATTTTCCCAAAACTTCCAAAAAAAAGGTCTGAATATCTCCTCCTCAGTTTCACTGTTATTGGAGTAGACAGTATAAAATTTAGGGTCGAGGGAAAGTAGCATCTCGTTTATCACCGCACCTTTTCCAACCGCATTGAGCCCCTCAAATATGATTAGTACAGGTATATTCAGCTCTCTTGCTTTTCTTTGTAGCCTAGCCAGATCTCTCCCCAGCTTTTCAATTTCGTCCTTATATTCTTTACCTTTTATCCTATCTGATTTTTCAACTTCAAACATCTTCTACTCCTCCCGATAAATTCATATTATCTTACAATATACAAAAAGGAGCCTCAGGCTCCTTTCAAATTTCATATATCAGGTTTTAAGATTTACAAATTATTTCAAAATATTCTGCTTTTTCTCTAAAAATTCTTCTCTAGTAATGTTTCCCCTTGCATACTCTTCTTCTAAAACCCTAATAGCCGAACGGTCATCATCCCAATCTTTGTTCTTTTTGAACAGGTAAAAAACTATAAGCACTAAGAGTATAGGCCAAAGCATCATCAAGAAGCCTCCGCCCCATCCAAAAAAACCACCGCTACCGATACCATAACACCAGTTCCACATGATATGCCACATCCTTTCATCCTATTTTTACTATATTCTACTCCACCTTTGTGACCCTTTTGTGAAGATTTTGTTTTTTATACTTTAAAATAAAAAGCAACTACCCTAATTAGGGTAGTTGCTTTTAAAAATACCTATGAATTTATCCACTTTTGAAATCACTCTTAGAGTATGTGAAGCTATTATTATATGGAATAAGTTTTATCAAAAGAGACGTTTTCTACCTTTTCCACTTTTCCGCCCATGTGGATGACTAGATCGATATTTCCAATATCATAATTGTCCACTATATTTTTTATCTCAACTGTTTCGTAGCTTAATTTTACATTTATCAGGCTATATTTTCCATTCTCATAATCATAAGTCAGCCCGTCATCAAAGTAAAATTCTTTTTCGCTAATTTGTCCTGCATACACGTGGATTTCATAATTCTCTTTTTTCTCTCCGATATAGTTCATCTCTTTGTTTTTAAGTATTATGGCGCCTTCTTTTACAAATATAGGCAGCTCGTCTAATTTAGTGTTCTTTATTATGTATTTCCCACCTTCATATTTTTCTTCTGTAAAATAGTCATACCACACTCCTGCAGGCAGGTATATCATCCTTGTCTCTGTTTTAGGTCTTATAATTGGCGCTATAAGCAAATCTTCCCCAAATAAAAATTGGTCTGTTATATTAAATGTTTTACTGTCATTTTGATAATGATAGAACAGCAGTCTCATTACCGGAGTCCCTTTAAGGCTGCTTTCCCTGAATAAATTATACAAATGAGTTATTAGACTGTACCTTAATTTTATGTACTTTCTTGTAATAGCCAGGATTTCTTCCCCAAACGACCATGGTTCCTGGTGAAGTGAATTTATCACACTGTGATTTCTACAGAAAGGATAAAATACTCTCAGTTGCGTCCACCTTGCAAGAAGCTCCCCGTTACCGTCTTCTATAAATCCGCCTATATCCGACCCGACATAGCTGTACCCGCTTAACCTGAGGTTTAAAAGCATGGGGATACTCCCCTCTAGATGTTCCCACACGGAAGAGTTGTCCCCAGTCCACAAGGCGGAGTACCTTTGTGTCCCTGCAGAAGCTGACCTGGTCAGGACAAATGGTCTTGTCTTTTGTATCTTTTTCAATCCCTCGTATGTAGCGATCGCCTCGTAATGCCCATATAAGTTATGTATCTCTTTTTGAAGTCTTTTTTCCCCTTTGTCATCGATATGATAAGTTGTTTCCGGTATAGTTTTTGTTTCCGTTGACATGTCAGAGGCTTCGTTCATATCGTTCCATATCTCGTCTACACCGATATCAGTTAACTTTCTGTGCAGTCCCCCCCACCATTCTCTTACCTCACTTCTCAAGTAGTCCGGGAAGGAACTGTCTCCAGGCCAAACTTTCCCTACATACACTTCGCCGTTTTCATCTTTGACAAAATAGTCTTTTTCTATTGCCTCGTCATAAACCTCATATTCATCTTCCACCTTCATGCCAGGATCGATTATGACCACCAGTTTAAACCCCATCTCTTTCATGTTTTTAAATTCTTTAAATCTTTTTGAGTCCACTGTAAAAACCTTGTAGTCCTGCATATAGTCAATATCAAGATAAATAACGTCTGCCGGGACATCATTCCCTCTTAGCTTTCTAGTTATATCCAACACCTCTTCTGTGTCCATGTAACTACATCTACACTGCTGGTATCCCAAAAAATCCTTTCTAGGTAACTTAACTGTTCCTGTCAATTTTCCATAATTCTTCACTACCTCCGCTACATTCTCTCCATATATAAAGTAATAGTCAAGGTCCCCGCCATCTGCTTTAAACTTTACATTGTCTGAATATTTTTTGAAATCAAAAAACGTCCTGTATAAGTTGTCATAGTATATACCATATGATTTTTTTTCGTTCATCCCAATATAAAATGGGATAGAAGTGTGATATGCATTTTGAGCGGAATGATGAATAGGAGACAGCCCCAAAACATCTGTATTCCAGTTTTCTGTATAGTTATTTATCAAGTTTATATGCCCGTATTTCTCCCCCAAGCCATAAAATCCCTTTTCCCAATTCAATTTCTTTTCAACTTCTATTGCGAATACCTTTTTCTTTTCTTCTCCAGCTAAAGTTGCCTCAATATTTTCTAAATCATTTACCTTAGTTTTATGGAACTCTGTAACGGAAAACTCCACCGATACATCTTCTAAAATAACACTCCCTGATTTGTCGAAAATCTTCACTAGTAAGTTATCGCTTATCTCTATGTCAAATTTGCTCCCTTTTATGAAGTTATCGTTTGTCTCGACAGCTACACTCCCAGGCTTTAGGATAACAGCATCTGTAATGCTTTCCCTTATCTCAGCTCCGTAATAAAATCTTACTATCTCTTCAGTGTAAAATTCCACATAAAGTTTTTTCCCCTCATTTTCAAACGAATAAATAGTATTCTTTATCATTGTCTCCCCCTATACTTTTTATATAATAATTTTATTTTTATCTTTTTTTACTACGCCTTTTTACACGTATATTTTCTTTTTTATTACATGATTCATCCCCGACTCCGACCGTATTATTATCTAAGTTAAAAGGAAGTTTTCCTTTTCTTTAGCACCCGTGTGCGCAACATTGTAAAAAATTTTACCTTGATATAGGCACATTCAGTTCCTTAGTAATTTTAAACGGTTTAACGTTTAACCTCCGCTAAAAAGATACTATATCAAATTAAAATGTCAACAGTTTCTTTTAGAATTATTTTTGTAAAAGCTTTTGTCTTTTTTCAACTGCAAAAAATTTTGAAAAAATCTAAAAATAATAGCTTAGTTTGTAGTAAATAAAAAAGGGGGTCTCCCCCTTATAAAGTGAATTTCTGATTTTACTTGTACTTATTAAAACTTGATATATCTTCTATGCTTTTCCTGACTTTTATAGCTGTGCTCCCAGTTTTTTCATACCCCAAAGTTATTAGGAGTGGCACCTTCTTGAGCTTGGGTACATCGAGAAGTTTTTTTACCAACCCCTCATTGAACCAGCCCAATATGCATGTCCCGAGACCCTCCGCCGCCGCCTGGAGGCAAAAGTGCTCTGCTGCTATGCCTATATCTATTAGATCGAAATTTTTACCCTTTATGAATCCCCCTACCTTAGACCTCATATTTGCATTCTCATTTACTACCGCCACAATAACAGGGGCTCCCTTTACGAAGCTGTTTAACCCAGTCCCCATCAAAAGTGTAGCTGAAGCCACCATATCCTTTAGTTCCGGATCGTCCACTACTATAAAATGCCACGGCTGGGAGTTGCAGGCCGATGGAGCCATCCTAGCAGCTTCTACGCACCTCATTATTTTGTCTCTGTCCACTATTCTATCGGAATAATCCCTTGTGCTACGGCGTAAGTTCGCCAGTTCAATAAAATCCAATTTCCTCACCCTTTCTTTGGCGTATATCATTATTTGTATGCTATTTAAAAGTAAAAAGTTTGCTTTTCAGATATTATTTCCATACTGAAAATTCGTGATGATAATTCTTTCCAAGATGGGAAAATATCTATAGTCGTCTTTATACTCTACATATCTGTCTTTAGTTATGAGTGCCTCCACTTTTTTATTTCTTCAAGGCACTCTTTCAAGTATTTGTCAGTTTGCCACACAGGCGTAAACCATGGATTGCTGTTCGGAATAATAGGGGTAAAAAAAAGACTTTCATTTTGAAATTTATCATTTTCAAAAACTATTTCTATATAATCCAATCTTATGGGTTTGGCTGCCCTGGAATAATTACCTAGTCCTAATTGCTTTATAGAATTTTTTTGGATCTCTATTTTTCTTTTTTTGTCAACATATACTATTCTATCGTCATTCCATTCTAAAGTTCCCTTGCTCTTGTAGATATAAATAAACTTCCCTATAAAACTACTGCTCCATTCTGGATCTGACATGTATGTCTTTATTTTCATAAATTCCTCCCCCAAGTTGTTTTTTGTAAACAGATCATTTGATTTGTTCTTTTAACTTTGAAAAACTTACCAGTTTTTTTTGCTGCTCATCGTATAATTGAAGGGATATAGATTTAAACCCCTTTAATATAGTTATAGGTACTATTTCATGTAGTTCTAATATATCTTTATAACACTTTTTTAGGTTGTAATTGGGGATTCTAGGGTTTAGATGATGTATATGGTGGTACCCTATATGTCCAGAGAGCCAATCCAACAGAGTTGGGACCTTGTAATAAGAACTTCCCTCCATGGCAGCCCTAAACGGGTCCCAAGTTTCATTGTGAGCCCAATATACATTTGCAAATTGGTGCTGTATATAAAAAAACCATACTCCTATACTACTAGCAAAAAACAGAATAGGCAACTGTATTGCAATGTAATTTTTAATACCTATAGTAAAATATGCGATAACAAATATAAAAATTATCATTAAATTCGTAAAAATAATGCTGATTTTCTCCTTCTTTTTACTGTAATTTTTATAGAATCTATTCATAACTAGGAAAAGAAGCGTCGGTGCAATTAAAAAGTGAAAAACTGGGTTTCTATACAACCTATACTGTGCCCGTTTGAATTTGGTGGCGGAAACATACTCTGCTACAGTCATAGTCCACACATCTCCTACTCCCCTCTTTTCCAAATTGGCCACACTTGCATGGTGGATAGCATGCGCTTTCCTCCAATCTGAATATGCTGTAAAAGTAAGAATTCCACATATGTTTCCCACAATTATACAGGCTCGAGGTGAATTAAAAAATGACTGGTGGGAACAATCATGAAAAATAATAAATATTCTGACAAGAAACACGCCCGCAATTACTGATAATAATAGCGTTATCCAGTATGAGTATCCCTTTTCCATATTGATATACATGGCTACTATCAGCTCAGCATAGAGTAAAAATGTTGTTGAAATTTGAATAACCGACTTCTTCGTATTCGGTTTAGCATAGTTTTTTAATTTTATATTCAGCTCAGCTTTTTTCATATTATCACCTCTACTTCAAATACAAATACTCTAAATCAACTCTAGATTTGATTACATAAATATTTTACATCCGTCGAGACAAAAACACACATTACTAAAATCAATATAGCTACATATGACGTTTAGACCTTTTTATTGAATTTATACATCATTCACATATAAAATCCTACATAAAAAAACAGAGTTTTTGGCTCTGTTTTTTAGACTTTTTTATCCTAAATTTTATTAAATTAAAAGAAATACGGTTACTTTGCTAAGCCAAGTAACCTAAAATTTTATGTGAACCTCTCCTATATCAAGTTTCATGGTCTCCAACCCGGTATCCAGCTCCAGCATCCCGTCTTCTACTATGTTCCCTGCTATTCCCTCAATGATCCTGTCAGGGAGATACACAAGCACTCTCCTGCCCTTCAGGTAGTTCAAACAGTTCATCTCCGACTTCAGCACATTCCACTCACCCTTCAAGAGTCTTCCGTACTGCAGTTTAAACTCATTTACTACGTCCATTACTATCCCTAGTATGTCATACTCTTTGCCAGTCTCTAGCGATAAAGATGTGGCCCGCTCCGACAGCTCCCCAAACTCCTTATTATTAACATTTACTCCTATACCGATTATGAAAAAATCTCCAACCATTTCAACCAGTATGCCGCTTATCTTTTTTTCACCAACATATACATCATTTGTCCATTTAAATTGAAACCCCAAATTTTCCACACCGCTTAACCCTTTTAGCACTGAAAGCCCTACCACAAGCGGAAGCTTCCTATACTCCTTCAAATCAAGGTTTTTATCTTTTTTAAGCGCAAAACTGAAGAGTGCTGCCCCCTCATCCGACTTCCATTGGTTGCCTCTCCTTCCCTTACCGGCAGTTTGCGTCTTTGCTACCACAAGATCGTACTCCCGCAGGTCCTTCTTATCCCTCAAAAAATTATTTGTAGAGTCCAATTCTTCAAATATATATTTTCTCATGCTATTCCTCCAAACTCTGCTTGTCATCTCTTTATCCATGAAATAATTTTATCCTCATAGAGATCTTTTGTCAACCGTAGATGTTTTCATATGCCCATCTTGTGCAAAATGCAGTCTGGTATTTTTACTCCCTGTGGTGTATAATTTTAGTGTTATCTATGAAATGAGAAAGGCGGACATCAGTATGGACAATATTAAACTTATTTATTTCTCCCCCACAAACGGTACTAAAAAAATAGTTGAGGCTATCGCCAATGGGATTTCATGTAAGAATATAGAAACTGTTAACATTACCCAAAAATCTATTAGAGATGGGAAAGCTTTGGAACTAAGCGATGAGCTGGCCATAATAGGGGTTCCAGTATATGCCGGGAGGGTGCCTACAGTGGCTCTAAGCTACCTTAGAAGGATCAAGGCACAAAATACCCCCGCTGTCATTATAGTGGTATATGGCGGGAGGGCATTCGACTCTGCGCTTTTTGAGCTTCAGACCGAGTGCCAGAGAGTTGGAATGAAGCCTTTTGCGGCAGGTGCCTTTATAGCGGAGCACTCCTTTGCCTCTTCTGAAATAATTATTGAAAATGGGAGACCAAACGCTGCCGACTTAAAAAGTTGTACTGAATTTTCTAAAAAGGTAGAAGAAACACTAAAAAGTGGAATCCCACAGGGTGAGCTTGAAGTTCCTGGCAGTACCATTCTTAAAAAAATGGAGCCGATACTACCTGGAGTTATCCCGTACACTGATCCTGAAAAATGTATACGTTGTATGAAATGTGTAGAAGTCTGCCCTACTAATGCAATAGACAGAGACAACCCCATAGTCATAGAAAAGGACAGATGCATAAAGTGCAGCGCCTGCGTTAAGGTCTGCCCTTATAATGCCATTACCCTAGACCTTGAAATAGCCAAGAAAATAGCTGAAACAGTACAAAAATCCTTTAAAAAATATCCAGAGTTTTTTTTCATGTCTTAATAAAGGCATATTAAAAAATCCTCAAAAACAACAAAATCTCCTCGATGGTATTAATTCCGAGCTCCGGCTCGAGCAAATAGGCAAAGAGGAGATTTTAGCATTTAACACTCTACGTTCTTAATATTATTAAATAGTTAAATTTGAAATTTGATATATTAGAAATAAATGGATTTGATCTTTTTAGAATAGATAGTCTAATTTTTTAGATTAGATTTCGAAAGGAAATAATTTTTTACTTTTGATTTTAGCTAGCCATCGCTTCGTTTTTTCTTTTAAATCTTTCCGTGCTCAGAATAAAATATTGAAAATGCTCTATCAATTGTGATTTTTCTATCCCTATTTCATCAAAGAAGTCTTTCTTTAGACTTTCTAGATATTGTTGAAGCTTTACGTGTTCTGACTTAAGTTTCAGTCCAAACTCCTCGAAAAAATCACCTGAATAAGGATATACTTTCAATAAATCGTCGACATACATACATTTTAATTTCATTTTAACCGCCTCCTGTTTTTTTATTATCCCCGCTATTTCAGAACCGCCTGAAATTTTAAGGAAATTTTATATGATTTCATATAATAATTAACATTATCCCCACTTTAGAGTAGAACTTTAAAAATTTAATATTATGCTTAAAATATTTACTCTAATTTGAAGTTCAAGGTAAACACCCTGCATATAAATTATTCGGAATAATTGTTTAAAAATAAAATAATAGATAAATTAAACAATTGATTAAAAAAGTTTTGAAATTTTAAAATAGAAGATTGAAAGTTTACTATAAAAATGTTTTTTGAAATAGAATCGGTGTTTTTTGAAAGTTTTTAGAAAAGGTTTGAAATTGTTCATTTCTTACTCATCAGAATATACTATTCTCCTCATTTTGTCAATTTATTTTTTCGATTTTTTTTAAAATATTTACAACCGGTAAGTTTAACTACATAGTTTGGCAATAAAAAAACCTGTCCAAAGACAGGCCGTTTAAGCAGCTTATGTCGTGAAAGTATCAAGAACGTACACTAGAAATATGGTGCCGGACACTGTGGCTATCATGTTTTGATTCGTTAGTATCATCACGGCTGCAAAAATAATTCCGACTGCGGATATCATCATACTCCCCGTAGAGTATAGCACGTCTGGGAAAAGCAGTGCGCCGAGTGCAGCATACGGTATGTACTCCAAAAACGACTTCACGAATCTGCCTGGCTGTTTCCCGTTGTGCAGTACCACCGGCAAAACCCTCAAAGTATAGTTAATGAGTGTCGCCCCTATTATAACGAGCAAAAATTTAAATTCCATCGATTTCCTCCTCCACAGGGAACAGCACCGCACCCACTGCAGCCGTTATTACTATAGTAAGTATTATCCGCCAGTTTCCAACAAGCCCCTTCAGCCAAGGCTTATAAAAAAGCACTGCACTTATGACAACCGCTATTCCACTTACCGTGGCCACACGCACCGATTTCCTCACCGCTGGAAGTATCAACCCTATAAACATGATGTATATAGCTATGCCGGTACTATTCAATATTGACTGTGGCAAAAAATCTGCTACCATAACTCCTATAAAGGTGCCTGTTACCCACCCGAACCAGGAGGTAACTTGGGAACCAAGCACAAACTCCTTGTCTAGACCCTTCTTAGTCATTGCAAGCACGAACACCTCGTCTGTTACACCAAAAGCAAGGATGTGTTTTGCAACGGTTTTTATCCCAGCTGGCAGCTTATTTATGAGGCAAAACGACATAAGAAAATATCTGGCGTTTATCATCAGCGTGGCGAATAAAATATTCCAGACTGACATCCCAGCAATCAGCATGTTAACCGATATAAACTGAGTTGCCCCAGTAAAATTTGTCATGGACATGAATACCGCGAGGTAACCAGGAAGCCCAGCTGATTTTGCTATAAGTCCAAAAGTCAACGCTATGGGAAAATACCCCATGAATATAGGCAAAGCCTCTTTTAAACCGGTTTTAAAACTCTTTTTTGCATCAACTACACCCAATATATCCACTTTTAAACCCCACTTCTACATAAAATTTATCTAAAAGATCCCCTAATTTATATATTCGTCACTAGTTTTTTAATACTTTTATAATCTTTTTTTTAGAACTGTTTTAATCAAACACCCTAGAATTTATTAATATTATAGTCAAAATTCGGAGTAAAGGCAAGAAAAAATTACTTAAACATCGCTTAATCTCTTAATAAAATTTAAATTAATAATTATTTTTAATATACAGTCAAATGCTTGCTCGGATTTTCATAAATTATGTTTTGCGAATGGTCGCAAAACATAATTTATTGGACTTTTTTTCGTCTGATTTTAGAGGAAATTTTATTGTTTTAAATATACTTAAATTATGTCTGCTGCAGCCCAGTTTAAGAACACTGCATAAAGATAGAGGGCGGTATCATAAAATATCTAAATAGTGTGGAGGGTTTTTATGAATTTAAATTTAAGTACAATCGTCGTCATAGTTTCTTTAGGATCTATACTGTCATCTTTAATTCTACTAATGACCTCAATTTTTAAATTCTCGGTAAAAGGAGTTTCATCATGGGTTGTGGGCAGTATTTTAAATTCTATCTCCCTGCTGCTTTTCGCCCTGCAAGGAAACTTGAATAATATACTTAACTACTATCTGTCCAACGCTATTGTAATATGTGGTTTTTTATTTTTTTGGAAGGGAGTAAGAGAATTTGTAATAAAAGACAAATTTAGTAGATACTACTGGCTACTGTCACCGATAATGCTAGTGGCCGTACACTACTCGTTTAAAGTTAGAATCGGATTTGAATTACGCTCTATTCTCATGGCCTTGATTTTAGGAACTATTACTTCGCTCGCAGGTATAGACCTCTACAGAAAATGTGCTAGCCTATCAGAAAAAATAGTTGGTGGAGTATTTTTTTCCTACTCAATTTTTTCAGTCATAAAACTGATCTTAGTTTTTAATTCCATGAAAATAAACACAAATTTAGATCAATCGTTTATTACTATTTATACCTACACATTTTCTTTTGTTATTATTTTCTTGTATACTTTTGGATTCCTGCTGATGATAGGCGAAAAACTCCAAACAAACTTACATGAACAGGCTGTAAGCGACCCCCTTACGAGTATATATAACAAGAGGGGGTTTGAAATCTTTTCAAAACATCATTTTACGAACTCAAAACTCTATGGGCATAAGCTTTTTCTGCTTATATTAGATATCGACAACTTCAAGCATATAAACGATTCTTTCGGTCATAGTTTTGGTGATGCGGTTCTATGCAAGTTTACGGAGGTAATATCCAAAAATATAAGGGAACGTGACATGTTTTTTAGGATAGGCGGAGAGGAGTTTGTGATCCTATTGATAGATATAGACTTAAAGACTGCGGAAACTGTAGCTGAAAGGCTGAGAAGAGTGATTGAAACTACTAGTGTTTTAAATGGATACAGAAATGTGAACTTTACAGTTAGCATTGGGATGGCACAGCTTAATAGTAGTGATGTCCAGGTGTCCCAGATTCTGGAAAGGGCCGACACCGCCCTCTACAAAGCAAAAAAAACTGGAAGAAACAACGTTAAACTAGCCTTGAGCTAACAAAATAATTTTATAGGGGGAAATGTTATGAAAAATATAGAAGAACTGGAGGAGTCCATTAAAAAACTCAGTAACAGCCAACTTTTTGCCGTACTAGCCACAGTTCACGACAAGCAGCCTTATACCTCACTTGTGGCATTTGCTCTTAAAGCCGACATTAAAAAACTGGTTTTTATAACCCCACGAGATACTAGAAAATTCCATTACATAGAGGAAAACGGATTTGTATCACTTCTCATAGACAACAGTTCAAATCGTTCCATTGACATCGCCGATGCATGCGGCATAACCGTAAGCGGAATGGCCTATGAAGCCAAAGATGGCGAGCGTGAAGAGCTTTTAAAACTGTTCACGTCTAAGCACCCTCAGATGAAAGAATTTGCAGAATCCGAAAACAGCGCCGTGGTATGTGTGAAGGTAAAAAGATATGACGTAGTCGAAAGATTTCAAAACGTCATGGTTCTCGAGATAAAAGACTAGGTTGTTGGAGGTATTATGATAGTTGCCATTGAAAATCTAAACGAAAAGTATCTAAAAACTGCCGGTGAAAAGGCGGTCAACCTGCAGAAACTTGGCATTTTGGGTTACTCTGTCCCTCGTGGGGCAGTCCTGCTGGACACGGCTTACAGGTGCTTTGTAACGGAAACAGGGCTTTTGGAAAGGATAAGTATAGAACTAGCGCGTAGGGACATGGAAAATATGCGCTGGGAGGAGCTATGGGACGCCTCCCTTAGGATAAGAAACCTCTTTGCCAAAACAGAATTCCCAGAGAGTCTGAAGAATAAACTCAGGGATTATCTCTACGAATACTCCAATATCCCTGTAGCAGTGCGCTCCTCGGCACCTGGTGAGGACAGCTCGGGAGCTTCTTTTGCAGGTATCCACGAGTCTTTTTTGGATGTTTTGGGTATTGACTCCATCCTGGATCACATACGGCTGGTATGGGCGTCCCTTTGGTCCGACAAAGCCCTGCTGTATAGAGAAGAGCTTGGCTTAGACGTATACCAATCTTCTATGTCAGTAATTATACAGGAGCTTGTAATAGGAGATGTTTCTGGCGTTGCGTTTAGCACAAATCCATCTGGCGGAGAAGAGGTAGTCATAGAGGCTGTCAGGGGTCTCAATCAGTCTCTGGTGGACGGCGAGGTGGAGCCAGAGCGTTTCATGCTGGAACCAGATAGCGGCGCTGTCATAGGCTATCACTCCCACGAAACATCAGCATCTCGACTCTCAACTCTGCATAAAAACTATTTTCAAGGAATACTCGGTAAAAAAGATGTAGAGAGCATATTCAGCGCCGTGACGAGGCTCCATAAAATCTACAGCGGACCTGTCGACGTTGAGTGGACAATAAGGGACGGCAAGCTCTTCCTCCTACAGGTACGTCCAGTGACAACAGTGAAGGAATCCGCCATAGGCGAAAACCTTTGGGAAAGTTCGGATAAAAGACCTTGGTACAGGAGCCTGACAAAAAGCTTTTCTTCGCTTAAAAAACTTCAAAAACGCATTGAAGAGGAGATACTGCCAGGTATGGATGAAGCCGCCTCTATTATGGGAAGAACTGACCTAAGTTCCCTCACGCCAGTGGAGCTAGCCAGGGAGATTGAAAAAAGGAAATCCGCATATTTGAAATGGCATGATGTTTATTGGGATGAATTGATTCCCTTTGCCCACGGGATGAGGCTGTTCGGGCAGGTTTACAACGACACGATAAAACCTAACGACCCCTACGAGTTCACAAGACTTCTTGGGTCGAGCAGCATGATTAGCACCGAGAGGAACAAGGCTTTCGCAGAGCTGATAGATATACTTAGAAGCGATCCAAAGCTCTGCAGCTCCGAACAAGGGTTAAATAGTTTTAGTCTGAAATTTCAGGATGGATTTTTCAAGTTTTTGAAGACTTATGGCGCTGCTGTCTACGAAGGTATGCCGGTTTTCACCAAGCAAAATAAGCTTGTAGAACTTATGTTGAAGACGGCTTGCAGCGATTACCACTATGAGCATTCAGGTAAAGACAGCGGCAGGGATACCCTTGAGTCAAGATTCATCTCATCTTTCCACGGTCGGCAAAAAAGCTTCGCACTGGAAATACTGGAGCTGGCCCGGTCCAGCTGGAAGTTAAGAGAGGATGACAACCTGTACCTGGCAAAAATCGAATCCGCACTATCCGATGCAGTGGAGGCCGGGAGGCGGGTTCTGCAAAATGAACTCGGGATCCAAGTTGATATAAGAAATCCTGACTCAGTCGCTGCCGTGCTAAAAGGTGGTTATTTGTCAGCTTCAGAGTACTTCGAGAAAGGGGAACATGACGAACCAGTTGAAAAAAGCATAATCAAGGGAAGGCTCAGCGATGGTTTGAGGGTAGAAGACAGCGAGTACTCCATGAGGGTTAGAAAATACACAGGCCAGCCTGCTAGTCCAGGTATAGGAGTAGGGAACAGCAGGGTAATAAAAACTATCGATGACATCTTTAATTTCCAGCAAGGGGAGGTGCTGGTGTGTGACTCCATAGACCCGAATATTACCTTCATTGTCCCCTTTGCTTCGGCAATTGTTGAGCGAAGAGGCGGGATGCTAATACACGGCGCAATCATAGCCAGAGAGTATGGCATCCCTTGCGTAACCGGAGTTGAAAAAGCCACACAGCTTATAAAAAACGGTTCTTCAGTTGTAGTAGACGGCTACTTGGGTATAGTAACAATAAAAGAGGAGTAGCCTTCAGGCTACCCCTCTCATAATACATGTAAGATAAGCTTTATTCACTAATCTTTACAAAATGAACTTAGTCCACAAATTTCCCGGCAACTGGGAATACCAGATAAATTAAACCTATCAAAGAAAGCTCCTCTTGATATTTTCCATCTACATCTATTCCGAGCTTTTTAACTATGTAATATGGCCCGAATATCGGCTCCCCTACCTTAAATCCAAACATTCTAAAACCGTTGTCTAAACTAAATCTGAAAATCTCTTCCTAATATAAATTCAGACTGTTTTTTAGTAGCTCGTCATCCTAAGCTATCACGCCAAGAATTTTATCTCCATTTGCTTTCACCTAAATTCTTCATATTGAAGAGTGATCCAGTTCACTTTTTACGGTTCAAATCAAAGACGAAAGGCATACAGTCCTTTTAGACATATCTTCACCTAAATTTTTGTAAACTCTCACAAATTCTTTGAGTTTATTTACTCTGATAAAAGCTGTTCTTTCTTTCGGTATAGAAGATACGCAGCCACTGAAAAAACGAAACAACTTAATATAAAAACAAAAAAACTCGGACTTCTTTTTTTCACCACGTTTATCCTTCTTTGCTAATTTTTTTGGAAAACAAATTTCCAAGCTTTAATTTTTAAATAACTGTTTATCCAGATTTGTAGCACATACGCTTTTTCTTGCCTAATAATTTAAAATCTTTATTCGTCATCTTCTATAAGCAGGTATATCTCAGTTCTAAGTTCCTCTGACGGAGTACTTTCGGGGTCATTTAAATAAATCTCACAAGCTACCCCTTTGGCTTTATATCCGTTTTCTTCCATCCATTTCAAAAGTTTATCGTAGGATAATCCTAAATCTTTATATGGACCTTTATGAATACAGCTTGCAGCCTTACCAGACACAGTTTCACTAGCTTTCAACTCTCCCCTATCTGGCAAGCCTTTCATTAAAGGGAAGCCATACTCAACATCGAGATTCTGCATATCCATGTTGTAGTATATTGCAAATGGAGACCCATCAGGAGAAACCTTCATTTCATCCATATATTCAAAAAGCTCTTTGTAACCTTTTTCAAATACACTAGGCAGTTCTTGAACAGCAACTTTTACCCTGATCGTAATAGCTGCTTGACTTACCATCTCTTTTAATTCACATTTAAAAATCATACAGTTTCCTCCCATAATTTATATTTTTAAAACAACGACATATTTTTAATCCCGCCAGATCCTAAACAGGATCTATAAAAACTATTATAAAATAAAATTGAAAAAATCCTTTTATGCTAAATTATTCATTTTTTGAATACAGATGATCTGTAAAAAAAATTTAATAAGGTGGTGTGTCATGTCAAGTGCACCACTTTATTTTTTCCCAGAAAATCTCTGTAGCTTTGAAATAACCTAATATTTTTCTTAGCCTGTTCTTAACTCTCGTAACTACTTTTTCTAATTCTTGGTTTGATATTTTGCTGAAATCTGTTTTTTTCGGAAAATACTGTCTTAATATGCCATTAAAATTTTCGTTGCTACCCTTTTCCCAAGGAGAATACGGATTACAGAAATAAACTTTAACTCCTAATTCTTTTTCAATTCCTTTAAATCCAGCAAATTCTTTCCCATTATCAATCGTAATTGTCTTTAGATATTCTTGAGGGATGCCTCTTAATGCATACTTAAAAGCTTTCAGAATAGAACAGGTGCTTTTATCCTCAACTTTTTCAACAATAGGATAGCAACTATACCTGTCAACTAGGGTTAATAGCCCACCTTTTCTTCCTTTACTAATAACTAAATCAGCCTCCCAACGGCCTATTTCTTTGCGCATATTCGCATTTTCGGGTCTTTCCTCAATAAATTTTCTCCCTGGAATTTGACCTCTACCATTTTTCATTTTTTACCTTTTCTTCTGCCTCTAAACTTAAGAACTTTTCCTATAGAAATATTAACAACTCCAGAATTAATGCTTCTGTAAAGAGTTGAAGTTGAAAATGTATACAGACCTTCTAGTTTGGCTCTATTAGCAACTTCATCTGGAAGCCATCTGTCGTATTCCAGCTTAAATTCAGCATATTCTTTAGCTTCAGGATTAGTTTGGAATATAGATTTTCTTCCCGTGTTTTTTCTATATACTTACGTATTGAGCTTGAGCCTTAGAAGGGCTGTATTCTTCCTTTAACCTATTTATCTCTCTAATTACAGTGGAATGAGAGCGGTTAATTCTCCTCGAAATTTCTCTTTTAGATAGTCCTTTCATAGAAGACTCCTTTGCAAATGTTTTTGTGGTGATTACATTCTACAGGATTTTCTATGAAAGGTCTTTTTATTTTAAGTGGTGCACTTGTTTTGATAATACACTTAAACTAAAATGAATTTATTTTTAACAAAATTTTATCTTTAATATGTATCATTTATGGAATATAATATTATTAGATGTTTTATTTATTTTATATAGGAGGTGGCCAATTCATATGAAGAAAATATACGTGTCCTCTAGAGATCTGTCTTCTATAGGCTACGACACAAAAAATTGCGTGCTTGAGGTGGAATTCTTGTCCGGCGACATATATCAATACTTCAATGTCCCCTATCGAATTTTTGCAGAACTGACAAAATCCAACTTAGACGGTACGCTCTTCCACAACTGGATTAGTCGTTCTTACAAATATAAAAAGCTCCCACAAGCCTTGTATTGAAAAAGGCAGGGGCAATAAAAATTTAGTTGGCTCCCTTACATAGGGGATGAAACAAACATCAAATTTATAAAAAAACAAAAGCCGAATCACATTGGATTCGGCTTTTACATATGTTATGCTTTTTTCAGCGCTTCTACTATGGACTCCACTGATGTGTCATCTGCCCATGTAAATTTGCACCTGAACAACTCTGGCGGAGAGGTATAGTAATTGTTCAATTTTACAGCCACCAGCCTGTTGTTGCTGGCTTTACTCTTATTTATTTCGTAGTTTATCCAGTTCCTCATGCCTATAAATTTTTCATGTTTGTGTCTTGTATTGGCATTTTTACCAACTATAACTAGGGTATGAGTAGCTTCGTTGATTTTTTTCAGCACATTGATTTGAAGCGGCTCAATATCCCATTCATTTATTCTTTTCAACCCTTTATCTTCAAACGAAACTTCTAAATTTTCATTTTGACAAAGGGCGTCCAAAATACCCTTGTGCTCCATATCGTTTTCGAAGTCGAAACTAACAAAAACTTTTATCTTCTCCATGTATTTTCCCCCTCTAGTTTATATCCTAGCTGACTTTTCCTATATATTTTATACTCTATTTTCTAATATTAAGCAACAAAGTTATTTTATACACAAAAAAAATCCATTATTTTCTAAAATACAGGGCATAGAAAGACATATAGTTTGACATTTTCACAATTTTAAATTTCAATTTATAATACAACTCATGAAACTTTAACCCAAACAGTCAGGTTTCCTTGTAGCTATTATTGCTATACATTACTTCGTAAGGCAGCCCTATTATTTTTCTTTTATCTCCGTTTTCATAGGCTATCAAAACCACTCTGTCCTCTTCTTTTATACTTATATTTTTTATTCCACCTTTTCCCACAACGAACTCTTTAGGGTGTGGATAAAAAATAGTTATTTTTCGAATTACCATACTAATTCCCCCCTCTGCCATGGGCATCCCTTTCCTATATTATATAGTACATGTATTTTATTCCTTTTTATATATTTTTTATACAAAATTTTGTACCTATACAATTTTTATTTATATGATCTATGCTTTGAATGAACAAGAAGTTATGTGCACTGCTTTCAGATATAAATTTTATAAGTTCTTCTCACAAGATACCATCCTTCAAAATTTTTTCTATTTCGCCCTTAAAATAGTCATCAAAAGGTTTCATCATGCCAGTATCCAGTTTTTGTCATTTTATTCTTTTACACACGGCGGCTTGATGCAGCTTTCCCGCTAATATTTTTTTATTTTCCCTTTTCCCATGCTGTAGGGTAGCTAAAAAAATATGTTATTTTCATCCTTAACAGAAAAAATAAACTCCAGTCACATATGTTACTGAAATTTTTCACTTACAAGTTTATAATCAGTTATAAAATTTAAAACAACTTTGATACCAGGAGGTCCGACAATGAAGATAGCATTTTTCGACACAAAAGGATATGATAGAAAATATTTTGAAAAGTTTAATAAAGATTTTAATTTTGAGGTAACGTTTTTCGAGACCAAACTAGACTTATATTCAGTTCCTTTAACACAGGGTTTCGATGCTGTGTGTATATTTGTAAATGACCAGGCAAGCGCGGAAATAATAGAGCAACTTTATCAAAACGGGGTAAAAATAATCGCCCTCAGGTGTGCCGGATACAACAATGTAGATTTAGATGCAGCGGAAAAATACAGCATCCCGGTGGTGAGGGTACCAGCTTATTCTCCTTATGCCGTTGCAGAACACACCATAAGCCTCATACTTACTTTGAACAGAAAAATCCATAAATCATATTCTAGGACAAGAGAGGGAAATTTCTCGCTAAACGGCCTAATGGGCTTCGATATGAATGGTAAGACCGCTGGTATAATAGGTACAGGTAAGATTGCACAGATAGTGATAAATATTTTAAAAGGTTTTGGCATGAGGGTACTGGCTTACGACCCATACCCAAATAAAGCAGCTGCAGATGAGCTGGGGTTTGAATATGTAGAACTAGACCTGCTTTACAGTGAATCTGATATAATCTCCCTGCACTGCCCTTTAAACGAGAATACAAAGTATATTATTAACGGTCAAAATATAGAAAAGATGAAAGATGGCGTGATGCTAATAAATACAGGAAGGGGGCTCCTGATTGATTCACTTGCCCTTATTAATGGTCTAAAGACATCGAAGATAGGTTCCGCCGGGTTAGATGTCTACGAAGAAGAAGCGGAGTATTTCTTCGAAGATTTCTCAGACAGGCTTATAGGCGACGATACATTGGCAAGGCTATTATCATTTAATAATGTTGTGGTAACTTCTCACCAGGCTTTTTTTACACAAGAAGCAATTGAAGCCATAGCAAAGACCACATTGGGCAACCTTGAAAATTATGTGAACGGAAAAACACTTGAAAACAGCGTTTCAAAATAACAAAACTTTTAGGGACCTAGATTGTCAAATTAAATGCAAGAGTGTTGCATTTAATTTGACAATCTAGGTCCCTAAAAGTACATACTATCATAGAATTTCAAACTCGGAAGCTCCCAGTAAACTAAAACGTGAAAAAATTAAGTGTATAATTTTAAGCATTTGGAAAACAAGTTACAAAAGGTACGGTGCACCTAAAATATATCAGAAGCTTCTGAAAAAAGGTGAAAAGTGCAGCTTGAAACATGTTCAAAATCTAATGAAAGAACAAGGAATAGGGTCTATTACAGTAAAAAAATTTAAACCTCATAGATGTGGAAAAGTTCAAGAAGAAACAGCTGGTCCTAACATTTTGGATCAGGATTTTAATGTAGAAAAAATTAATGAAAAGATAGTTGGAGACATCACATATATCCATACTAATAAAGATGGATGGTGCTACCTTAGCTCTTTTATGGATCTTTACAACAATGAAATAATCGGCTGGAGTTTTTCCAAAACTATAACAACCGAACTCGTGCTAGATAGTCTAAAAAAGGCATCTTTAAAAAGAAGAAACATGAAAGGAGCGCTAATGCATACTGCAATATACCTCCAAAGCCTTTAAGGATACTGTAATAGGAAGCGGTATGGAATTATCTTATTCAAGGAAAGGAAATCCTTACGATAACGCTTGTATTGAGTCATTCCATTCAGTTTTGAAAAAGGAACTTATCCATCACAAGAAATACGAAACATTTGAGGAAGCTATGGAAGATATTAATGAGTATATAGAGGATTGGTACAACAACAGGAGAATCCAGAAGAAGTTAAACTGGAAATCTCCTAAAGAGTTCCTGAATGCTTCATAAAAAACGAAAAAAACATTGTCCAAAAACTTGACGTAATACCATTTGAATAATTCGTGTGATCCGTGAAGATTCGTGACAAAAATTATTTTTAATATGTTTTCTCTGTGCAGCTCATGTTTGCCAGCTCTGTGATCAAAAAAGATTTTATAGATAAACTCAGTAATTGATTGCTTATTTAATTAAGTAGCAACTTTAGTTAAATATAAAAAGTGATGCATTTACCCGAATAGTTTAGATGGTATAAGGAAGCCGGGAAATTTTGATTGCTCAGATAAGAGGAATATTGATGTTTTTTAATAAAGAATAATAAACGGTATTTTTAAGTACTTATTGAAAAATTAAGATGTAATGGTGAGTGAATAGAAGTTTACGGCAAACTATGGTAAGGAGGAGTGATTATGAATATTTTGCAATTACTTTTGCCTAAAATCGAATCCTTTCATTTTTTAGGGTATTGGATAGCTTTTTTAGCAGTATTACTTGAAACTGTTATAGGGATAGGGTTATTTATACCTGGATCTACTATTATGCTATTTATGGGGGCCTTAGCTGCCAGAGGATATTTAGATATTGGGGATTTACTTTGGTTTGCAGCAATCGGGGCAATTCTAGGAGACAATATCAATTATTTTATCGGGAAAAAATACGGACGTAAGATTTTTACTAAGGGGTTTTGGTTTGTTAAGCCAAAACATTTTAAAAAAGGTGAGAATTTTTTTGAGAATCATGGGTCAAAGAGCGTTTTTTTTGGTCGTTTTGTGCCAAGTTTAAAAGAGATAATGCCTTTGATTGCTGGAATATTCGGGATGAAACGCCTTACATTTATGACTTGGAACATTCTGGGGGCTATAGGTTGGAGTCTTGCCTGGGTTTTGCCAGGATACTTCTTCAGTAAATCTTTGGATTTTGTAAAAATATGGCTTACCCGTGCGGGCTTATTTTTAACAATTGTTATTGCAGTTTTTGTCATACTCTATATCCTTAAAATATTTTTAGTAAGAAAAGGGAAGCAGCTCTTTTCTTTTTTCTTTTCTATCTGGAAGTCTATAAAGCAAGCTATAATTGAAAATGAAGAAGTAAAGGGACTTGTAAAACGCCACAGAACTTTTTTTTGGGTTTTGAAAAAACGTTTGAGCAAAGACAGCTTTTATGGGATGCCGCTTACACTTTTTTCTATTGCATTATTCTATGTGATTTTGCATTTCGGGGGAATAGTAGAGGACGTAGTTAACTCGGATGTGATTGTTTCTGCCGATGTCAGGGTAGCAAATCTGCTGGCAATATTTAGGAATGAAAAACTGACTAAAATTTTTCTTTGGATAACACTGCTGGGAAAATGGCAGATCGTACTAATTTTCATAATTTCTGCAGTTTTAATCTTATGGCTGAGGGAGAAAAAATACTGTATACCACCTTTTTTACTGTGCGTACTGGGAAGCCAAATATTTACCTTTACCGGAAAATTTATTTTTCACCGTCCAAGACCGGGGGTAGCCATTTACCCAGAAAGTTCATTTTCTTTTCCAAGCGGGCACGCTTCTATAGCAGTGGTTGTTTATGGTTTTTTTACATATCTTTTAATAAAAATGTCAGACAGCTGGCAAATAAAGGTAAATGCTTTTTTTACCGGGTTTATCCTTATCATAATGATAGGATTTAGCAGACTGTACTTGGGGGTGCATTATGTCAGCGATGTCTGGGGCGGTTATCTAGTAGGCGCGATTTGGCTTATTATCGCTATTGGTTTTTCTGAATATTTCTCATATAAAAAAGAGGCTACTGGATACCAAAATTTGAGAGAAAAACTGATGACTATCGGCATAATAGTAGTTTCTATAGCTCTATATACAATTTTTTCATTAAATTATGAAATCCCAGCTTCACCTAAAGATAGCAGAGAGGCCGCGGTAAAAGTAAGGGATGCTATGAGAATTTTCAAAACTGAACGATCTAAGTATACAGAATCTTTGTTAGGAGAGATACAGGAACCGCTTAGTTTTATCATTGTCACTGGAGATGATCAGCAATTTATAAAAATATTTCAACAATCTGGATGGGTTTTGGCAGATGAGGTGAGCTTTCTAAATACGATTAAATTAGCCTATGCAACTTTTCGGAAAATGCCTTACCCAAGCGCACCAATGACACCAGATTTCTGGGAGACCAATGTACACGATTTTGGGTTTGAAAAATCAACGGAGTTAAATAGCACCCGGACAAGGCATCATGCGCGCTTTTGGAAGACAAATTACACTGTGGAAGGAGGAGGCGTTATCTACGTCGGGACTGCCAGTTTTGACAGCGGTATGAAATGGGGAGTGGTGCACCGTATAAACCCGGATATTGACACTGAGCGGGAGGTATTATACAACGATTTAATGGCGGCAGGCAATGTAAATAAGGCAGAAAAATATCAATTCGTCAATCCGAAAATGGGGAGCAATTTTTCAGGGGATCCATTTTTTACAGATGGGAAGCTTTATTTAATAACTGTAAAAGGGGAGTGAGCCTTGATTTATGACAGGATGGATATCTGCTATTGAAAGGGGATATTTTGCCAATGGAGGGAAAGGAACTAAAAATAAAAGACGGGATAATCGGATTGATAGTAGGAGACTCCCTGGGGGTGCCTGTTGAATTTACCGACAGGAGTCAGCTGGACGCCAACCCAGTAAGAAATATGCGGGAGTACGGCATACACTGGCAGCCAAAGGGGACCTGGTCCGATGACAGCTCACTGACTCTATGCCTTATTGATGCTTTGCTAGACGGTTATAGCATAGAAAGGCTGGCCGAAAAATTTGTCAAATGGCATAGAGACGGCTACTTGACCCCATACGGGGAGGTGTTCGACGTCGGCATTACCACCAGCGGCGCGATAACGAAACTAAGAGTAGGGTGCGCAAAACCATGGGAATCTGGAATGAACGATGAGTACAGCAACGGGAACGGTTCTTTAATGAGGATACTTCCACTTGCGTATGTGCTTTGTGACAAGAGTATCAGGGAAAGAAGGGGAATGATAGAAGAAGTATCTTCCATAACACATAGGCATAGGAGGAGCGTGCTGGCCTGTGAAATATATATTGAATTTGTAATAAACCTGCTAAGTGGTATGGGTAAACTCCGAGCCTACGAAAAAACCAGGTCGGATATCATGGCTGAATACTCACTGGACAAGGAATTAGAGCACTATAATAGAGTAATAATGGAG
The DNA here is from genome assembly GCA_963675185.2 of uncultured Ilyobacter sp. Taxonomy (GTDB): domain Bacteria; phylum Fusobacteriota; class Fusobacteriia; order Fusobacteriales; family Fusobacteriaceae; genus Ilyobacter_A. Next base: position 74,112 of record CAXXOH010000002.1, on the reverse strand, counting down.
GATATAAGCGTATATGACCGGAGGGAGATTCAGTCATCCGGGTATGTGGTTTCAACATTGGAGGCCAGCTTATGGTGCTTTATGAATAGGGATAACTATAAAGATGCGGTATTAGAAGCCGTAAATTTAGGAGACGACACAGATACAGTCGCCAGCATAGCTGGCGGGATGGCTGGGATCTATTATGGGATCAAGTCTATTCCTAGTGAATGGGTAGAGCAGATAGCAAAAATTGAGGAGATCAAGTCCATGCTAGATAGGTTTGAAGCTTCTGTAGGCAGAATTAAAAATTCAGTAAGATAAGAAGCTGCTGAATAGCCAAGGCATAATGGTAGCGTGCTTAGTAGAACTACTGGAAGGGGGAGTTGGGGTGAAACAGTGGTATGAATCGTTGTTTGAAAACTATGGGAGAAAATACGACGAAGAGATCTTTGTACAGGGAACTGTCGTAGAATGTGATTTTATAGAAAAAGAGATTAGCGGCAACAAGCAAGTGCGAATTTTGGATATCGGCTGTGGAACAGGCCGTCATGCAATCGAATTGGCAAAACGTGGTTATTCGGTAACCGCAATAGACTTATCAGATTCAATGCTGAGCCGGGCAATCGAAAAAGCTCGCGAAGAGGGAATAAGCGTAGATTTCATAAAAGCAGACGCAAGAGAGCTGCCGTTTACCAGTGAATTTGATCTTGTTATCATGCTATGTGAAGGAGCTTTTCCTTTGATGGAGACAGATGAAATGAATTATCAGATTTTAATGAATGCTGAAAGGGCACTGAAAGACGGCGGTAAATTGATACTTACCACACTTAACGGATTATTCCCGTTGTCTCACTCAGTAAAAGAATTTACAGATTCCGGCAGTCAGGAAGGAAACGCCGTGTACGGTGAAAGCAGTTTTGATTTGATGACGTTTAGAGATTACAGCACAGTTCATTTTGAAGACGACTACGGCTATGAAAAGGAGCTGCAGTGCAATGAGCGTTACTATGTACCTTCAGAGATGACGTGGCTTTTGAAATCATTGGGATTTAAAAGCATTTGTATTTACGGGGCTAAATTAGGAGCATTTAGCAGAGATGACAAGCTTACAACAGAAGATTTCGAGATGCTTATAGTTGCAGAAAAATAAATGGAGTATACTTATAGCCATAAATTATAAAAACTTAGCATCACAAATTGAATGATTAATAGGCATTATAACTTTTGGCAGGTGCACAGGAGATAGCACTATGTTATATGGACTTAGAGGGGGTCTATACACAGAGAACTTAAAAAATAGTGGATTGATTAAAAAAAATATGATATTGTAAATTTGGTGAATTTACATAAAAAATTAAGACAAATTTAAAACTAGAACGGGAGTTGAGCATGGAAGAAATGATTTTTAGATTGGGAAAATTGGGATGGTCTCTAATAATAATATTAAGTTTTCTGGTTACGGGTAAATTTTTAGGTAAAGCATTAGATAAGTTTACTATAAAAAATTCACTTACAATGGAAAGATCTGATAGAATAAAAAAATTCATTGACGCGTCTCTTATGACTTTGTTAGCAATAACGGTTACATTGATATGGGGATTTAATGTGAAGGATTTTTTTGTAGCCATGGCAACAGTATTTTCTATAATCGGGGTAGCCTTTTTTGCTTCATGGTCAAACTTAAGTAATATATCATCTGGGATTATTATTTTTTTCAGCTATAAGTTAAAAATAGGAGATAGAGTCTGGTTTATATACATTGATGAAAGACTAGAAGGCGTAGTGCATGAGATGAAGCTTTTTTATATAGAGATAATAACAGATGAAGGGGATATAATTATTTATCCGAACAACCAGATACTGCATAATGCTATTAGGGTTGTCAGAGAAAAAAAGTAATTCAAGTAACTTTAGATAAACTGTAGACATGATTTAAGGAGTGATTTTTTATGATAGGCACCATAGCCAATACTGGGGCCATAATAATAGGGAGCTGTGTGGGGGCTTTTGTAAATAAAGGAATAAAATACGGATATCAAAAGATGGTATTGCAGTCAGTTGGGCTTATATCCATCACCTTAGGCATAACCTGGTTTGTGAAAAGCCTTTCTGCTAGTACAAAACCGATTTTATTTGTATTCAGTCTTATAGTCGGGGGAATAGTAGGCGAAATTTTGCAGGTAGAGGGTAGAGTAGAAGAAATTAAAAAAAGGTTTGACGTTGAGAATAAAAATAATATTGTAGACGGAATAGTGACAGCAGTACTTTTATTTTGCATAGGGACACTTTCTATTCTAGGCCCTATTGAAAGCGCGCTTAAAAATGACAACACCTTGCTTTTTACCAATGCTATACTTGATGGATTTACATCGCTTGTTTTGGCTTCTAATTTTGGGATCGGGATAATTATTTCGGCAGTGGCCATATTTTTGTGGCAGGGAAGCATTTACTTTTTAGCCGATTTTATAGCTCCATTTTTAACACTGGATTTAATAGGGGAGCTTTCCATTGTTGGTGGAATACTGATATTTAGCACAGGAATCAATATTTTAAATATTTCTAAAATAAGAACCTTAAATTTATTACCATCACTAATTGTTCCGATAATATATTATATAATAACAAACTTAATAAATTAAAAACATAGACACACTCAAAAAAAAGTAGAAAAAAGAATGGCACAAAAAGAGGTTTGTAAAGGAACTGGGCTAACGTCATAAGTTATGAATAGGTATATGATACTATAGTAAGAACTAACAGAGAGCACTCAGATAAATTCTGTAAACTGTTTGCCTGCAATTACAGGACTTAATCGAATATGTTCCTGATGAAAATAAAGAGAGCCTTTAAAGCATACCTATCAAGCTAAGCTTTGAATTTAATAGAATTTGTGCTAAAACCTTCTTCAAGGACTACTTGAAGGAGGTTTTTCTTTTGGGAAACAGACAAATCAGAACAAAATTTTTAAATTACTTTTCGGAAAAAAATATTGAACAAATTGCCAGGTATTCTAAATTCAAAATTAGGAATAGCGGCAAAATCTCTCCTCTTAACTTCATATCTTTAACTTGTTTCAGCTCCAATAATTTATGCACTTCATCCTTGGAAGAATTAAGCGCTGAACTTCTATTAACAGAATATTAATATTTCTCCTCAAGCGCTTGATCAGAGGTTTAGCGAGGCTTCTGTAGAATTTCTTAAAAATATTTTCTTATCTCTTTGTAAAACACAAATATCCAATAAGTCTAAAGCCTTTAAAAATTATGGCTTCAGCAATATCTTTTTAATGGACTCTACTGAAATAAAATTGCCAAATAAATTAAAAAATAAGTATAAAGGTGCAAACAAATCTAATCCTGCTGTTTTAAAAATAAATCTTCTCCTTGAATTATTAGATTATTCTTTTAAGAACACTGTTTTATCTACGGGAACTAAAAATGAGCAAAATTTTTCTAAATATGTCTACGATAAATTAGTTACAGATTCCTTAGTTTTAAAAGATTTAGGGTACTTTAAATTTGATGACTTCAATGAGATTGAAAGCAGAAACAGCTCTTTTGTTTCTCGTTTGAAAGCCGGAACAAGGTTATTTGCTTTAAACCCTAATCCTCAGTACTCACCAAAGGGAAAACTACTAAAAAAGACGAAGTATTTGGTAACAAATGCTGGAGAGTTGGGAAAAGAACTAAAAGCAGGAGAGACTCAAGAATATGAATTTCTAGTCGGAAGCCATGACGACAAGAGGCCTTTTAGGGTAATCCTAACTAAATTGGACAAAGAGACTTCTAATAAAAAAGTACAAAAGATAGAAGAAAGAGAAAGAAGGAATGAGCACTGCGCAAAGCACGCAAGAAGTTCTGCTGAAATTACTGGATATATTACTAATCTTTGGGGATTCAATCCTTCTGAAATCATCGAAATATATAAATTGAGATGGCAAATTGAATTGCTGTTTAAAATTTTTAAGTCTGATTTTAAACTAGATAAACTAAAAGACTTGAAAGTAGAAAGAATAGAGACTCACATATATGCCACTTTAATTAGAATGCTTCTTTTAATGGAGATTACAAAGGGTATCAATGGAGGATACTCAAAAGAAATGAGTATAAGGCGAGTAATAAAAAGCTCGTTGGGGGTTTTGACTGATTTCATGGAAACTTTGAAATCTAAAAAGCGTTTCATGCGCTTGACTTCAAAATTAAAAAAAATTATTGATTCTAAAATAAAAAAAGTTCCCAGCAAATAATCACCGAGAACACCACTGATAATAGCGGTTTGACCCCTTAATTCTTGGACTTATTTCCTTATTTTGCGCGTTTTACGCTGCTACTTTAAATTCCTCTGATTCTTTTCCTTTATATTTCTCATAGAATTCCTGGGGAGTCATATATTTTAAACTTCCATGAATTCTTTTTGTATTATAGAAATCTATAAATTCCTGCATCTCTTCATAGGCTTCTTGAAAACTTTCAAAATACTTATAACCAAAGACTTCCCGCTCTAAAATACTATGAAATGACTCTATATGAGCATTCTTATTAGGGGTAGCATTGGGGATTCTTTCATGATTTATTCCTAGAGCTCTGCAAGTTTCTGAAAACAATTTGCTGGTAAACTGGGACCCGTTGTCACTTCTAATATAGAGTTTCTCAGGCATGAGTTCTGATCTCTTGTACACAGCTCTAATTAAAGAGTTGCAAACATCTTCTGCAGTACAAGAGAATCCGATATGGTAATCAATTATACTTCTATCAAAAACATCGATAATTTCACAAACATAAAATACCCTTTCGATTCCATAGATATATCCATATTTCACATCTATTTCCCATAATTTATTTGATGATTGGACTTTTTTATTTGTAGCTAAAACCTTTTTTTCTTTTGGTTGAGGTAGATATTTTCGGAGAAGCTTTAATTCTTTACATAACCGATAAGACTTCTTATGATTAAGAATTATTCCCCAATCTCTTTTAACTGCATGAGCTCTCTTTCGATATCCATATGCACATTCTCTTGTTTCATCATAACTTTTTAAAAATTCTTTGATCTTATCATCTGAAACTTTTTCATTTTTAAAATTAAAGCTATATCCTTTAGGCTTCGCGCCTGCTCTTTTAGGTTTTACTATTTTATATTCTTTCTGTTTATCTTTGTAATAGTAGTAAGTAGACTTAGGTAACCCCACTATCCTCAGGACTAAGGAAGGTTTATTCCCTTCATCAATCCAATATTTTGCTACTTGATATTTAAAAATAGTGGTTACATCTTTTTTAACATATCCTTCAAAATCTTGATTTCAAGATCTTTTTCAGCAGAAATTTCTTTCAGAGCTTTATTTTCAGCCTCAAGGGTTTTATTAATTTTACTTAAATCCTTATGTTGACCCGATTCTTTCTGAGAAAGCTTTTTTTCCCACCCTCTGATGGTACTTTCAGCCAGATTATACTTAGCTGCCACGGCTCTTCTATTCTTAGCTAGTTTAACTTCTTCTAATATTCTTTCTTTTTCTTCCATAGAGTATCTTCTTCTAGTCATCTCTTTGCTCCTTAATATTGATTTAAATATATTATATATTAATTCGCGCAAGAGTCCAAACTGGCTAAGGGGCAATAAAGATAGAATAAACTTTTTTAGCCATTTTTGCGAGTGGTTTTTTGTAGTTTGAAAATTTAGCTTTAAAATTAAAATAGGAACCTAACTATATAAAAGTTAGGTTCCTAAAATTTCTTAGCTTGATAGGTATGGCCTTTAAAGGCTCTCTTTATTTTTAAATTCTCTTTTAAAATAGGGAAGCGATGAAGTTATATTTTAATTCACACTATTCTAGAAGAGAGCTTCGTTCTTTCGCATAGTTTTCTTCTATAAATTCTTCTGTTAAGGGAAGGATTAAAGAACCTCCTGATGTTATGTCATTACTTATGCTAGTATTACTAAAATTTGTTTTGTCAATAAGAATTTGAAGAGCCCCTGCTTTATATTGCCTTGAAAAAGTACTAAATATAATATACTCTTTCATACGCCACTCATTACCTGCTCCTTTACCAGTTTTGAATTTAATTGAATCATGTAGAGTTTGCAAAATTTTTACATATTTAACCTAAGTTGCTACCTGAGTAAATATATGTTAAAATTTTTCTAAAAATACAACTCTAGGAGCATATAAAATGAAAAATACAATTAATAAAATACTAGAATTTGTTCAAGAAATCCTTAAACTTATTGAGCACCAAGAAAGCGCACAAACTAAAATGAAAGATGCTGAAGTCATTACAACAGCTATAGTTGCTGGAATATATTTCAATGGTAATTTTCAAAAGACTCTATCCTTTTTCGAGGACTATCCTCATTTTGACTATGTTCTTTCTAAAAGCAGATTTTCTAGAAGACTATCAAAATTAGGTTCCACTTTAAGTAAAATCATGGATATCATTATGGAATATAACAAGAATAGGTCTAAAAATAAAGAATCTATGATAGATTCTTTTCCTGTTGTCGTATGCGATAATTTTAGAATCCCTAGGTGTAAAATTTATTTAGACCATGATTTATACAGAGGATACATTTCTAGTAAAAGAAAATTTTTTTTGGAGCAAGAATCCATCTAATTACTAATGAAAAAGGGGTACCTGTTGAATATAAAATATTGCCAGGCTCTATAGCCGATATTACAGCTTTTAAGGAGTTTAATTTTGATTTACCTAAAAACTCTGTTATTTATGCAGACAGAGCTTACAATGACTATGTTCTTGAAGACATATTGAGTGATGTGGACATTCATCTTTCTCCAATGAGACGTAAAAATTCAAAGCGTTCGAAGACTCAAAGTGGATAGGTTACAATAAGTTGGACAAATTTCTTAAGGTCGTGTAAGATAAAACCAATAAATCAAGGAGACGTTAAAATGACCAAAAGAACACGAAGGAATTTCACAGACAAATTCAAAGATCAATTGGTACATCTGTACTTAAACGGAAAGCCAAAGGCTGATATCATAAAAGAATACGATTTGACAATTTCATCATTAAACCGTTGGATTAAGCAACACCAAACTTCTGGCTCTTTCAAAGAGAAAGACAACCGAACTGAAGAGGAAAATGAACTTATCAAGCTTCGAAAAGAGAACCAAAGGCTTAAAATGGAGAATGATATTTTAAAGCAAGCGGCGCTGATAATAGGACGAAAGTAGAAGTCATCAAGGCAAACCAAGATAAATACTCGATATCAGCAATGTGTGCCGTCCTACAACTCCCAAGAAGCACTTATTATTACGAATCAAAGGCTAAAGCAGAAGAGGAACCATTTACAAAAGATGTCATAAGAATATTCAAAGCCAGCAAACGCAATTACGGTACCCGAAAAATCAAGAAAGAACTTGCCAATGAAGGTGAAATCGTCTCACGCCGTAGAATCAGCCGAATCATGAAAGAAAACGGTTTGGTCTCTAATTATACTGTGGCCCAATATAAGATTCACAAACAACCCATCAACGAGGAGAAGATCAGTAATGAAGTGAATAGTGAATTTGATAATCGCGATCACCTGGAAGTTGTTGTCAGCGATCTGACATATGTTCGTGTTGCCGGTAAATGGAATTACATCTGCATTATTTTGGATCTCCACAACCGCGAGATTATTGGTTGTAGTGTAGGACCTCGCAAGGATGTGTTGTTGGTTTATCAAGTCTTTGCAAGTATTTCACATAACTTAAATGATATTTCGATCTTTCATACAGACCGAGGAAGCGAGTTTAAAAACAACACGATCGATGGCTTGATAGAGACTTTTAACATCAAGGGGAGTTTCCCGAATTTAGTGTAAATTTAATTTCACCTTCCTAGTCATTAGAAGTATAATCTATTGATTAGGGAGGTTTTTTGTATGAGTAGAAAAGTTAAAAATATTAATCCTTTAGTTAAAAAGATTTTTCAGGAAAACGATATCCAAAATATTGCTGAGGCGCAGTCCATTATGAAAGATATGTTTAAAGACATGGTTTCCCTTATGCTGGAAGCCGAAATGGATGAAACCCTTGGATATTCTAAATATGAAAGAAACTCTAATACGAATAACTCTAGAAATGGGAATAATCAAAAGAAGGTAAAAACAAGCCTTGGAGAAGTTGAGCTTGATATTCCGCGTGACCGCGAGGGAATCTTTGAACCTCAGGTTGTACCTAAATATTCCCGTGACATCTCAGATATTGAAGACAAGATAATATCCATGTATGGACGTGGTATGTCCACTACAGATATTAATGATCATCTCGAAGAAATCTACGGTATGAGCTTTTCCTCAACTCAGATAAGCAGGATAACAGACAAAGTAATGGATGAAGCAAACCAATGGAAATCAAGACCTTTAAAAGCCTGATATCCTTTTATTTTTCTGGATGCAACTTATTTCAATGTCAAAACCAATGGAAAAGTAATCAATAAAGCAGCATACATAATTGTAGGAATTGATCTGGAAGGAAAGAAAGATATACTGAGCATCACAGTAGGAGAAAATGAAAGTTCTAAGTTTTGGTTAAAAGAAATAGATTCTCTTAGATCAAGAGGAGTAGAAGAGATCTTCATTGCTTCTGTTGATGGGCTGCCTGGCTTCAAAGAAGCAATTAAGACTATCTATCCTGACACAAAGGTACAGAGGTGTATCGTACACCAAATCAGAAATACTTTAAGGTTTCTTAACTACAAGGAAAGGAAAATCTTCGCGAAGGAACTCAAAGATGTTTACAAAGCGCATGACGCTGAAACAGGCTTCAGCTCACTGGAAAGGCTAAATAAGGAGTACCCTGAATACTCTCCAGCGCTTAAATCCTGGTATGATAACTGGAATGAATTAAGTCACTTTTTTGAGTATCCGCAGGAAATCAGGAAGATAATCTATACTACGAATACCATAGAGAGTATCAATAGTCAATTTAAGAAGGTAAGTCGCTCTAAGTCAGTATTTCCGACAGATGACTCCCTTCAGAAGGTTCTTTATCTGGCATCTAAGAACATGCTAAAAAAGTGGACTCAGAAAATTAGGGGATGGGAAAAGATACTGAGAATGCTGGTAGTAATTTATCCAGAAAAGATGGATAAATATTTAATTTAAAAGGAGCTCCAGATGGGGCTCCCACTAATGGCTAGGAATCTAATTTACACGTAATTTGGGAAAGACCCACATCAAGCGTTCACTCAGCAAAAAAGGCTGTCCCTATGACAATGCTGTTGCAGAAGCGGCTTTTAAAGTCTTCAAGACAGAGTTTGTGTATCCAAGTATTTACAACGCTGGAACAGCTTCGGATTGAGTTGTTCGATTATGTGCATTGGTATAATAACATTCGAATCCATTCTTCACTTGGGTTATTTATGAAAAGTATAATCAATTATATATCTTGAAGCTCCGCCTTCCAAATTGACTCCAGGCATTGCATTCAAGTACTTAGATATCAAATTTCTCTGTTCTATTTTTTTCATTATATTCTTTAAGTGCTTCTGAAAAAAAAGTTTTTCCCATACCCCATAAGGCGTCTACTGCTATAGTCCTTATTCTCTCCTAATTTTCTTTTATTAAGTCTTCGCCTTTCGGATTTTCTTCCCATTGCTCTTGGAATTCTGAGTGGATAAGATTGTACAGTTGATCTACAAAGTTTCTCCTGTTGGTTGTCAGGTTTTCATAATAATTTTTTTTCATGTTGCCCACCCTTTTTGCCGGGAATAAAAAATCTAAAAAAAGGAAAATTTTTCATTATTTTGTAAATTACAGTTAATGTGGAAGAGAGTTCGGGGGTAAAAAAATGGAGAAAATGAGTAAGATAATAGACTGTAATGCTATTGATTGTGTGTACAATAAAGATAACAAATGCCATACAATGGCTGTAAATGTCGGGGACATGGAACCAATGTGTGATACTTTTTTCCACAGTGGGAAAAAAGCAGGATATAATAATGTTATTGGCGGAGTTGGCTCTTGTAAGGTTGAGAGTTGTTCCTATAACAACTCCTTAGAGTGCACGGCAAAAGGGATTCACATGAAAAAAATAGGTTCAAATGTAGATTGTACCACTTATTGTTCTAAATAATTTATAATCACTCTCTTCCAGAATTAAAAACGGGCAAAGTCAAATTGATTTGACTTTGCCCGTTTTTAATTTCTATACTGGTTATGTTTAAAACCGAGCTAAACCCAACACTTCATTGAAAAAAGTAATACAAAATTATATTGTAAATTTGACTTTTTTGTTTATTTGTAGTACAATGTTCTAGAGGTGATCGATTAGATGATGAAACAAATTAACAGAAAAGAAGAAATAGTAAAGCAATTGGACATTAATTCAAATGTTTCAGATTGGGATGATTGGAAATGGCAACTAAGAAATTCTGTCAATGATCTGGAAACCCTAGAAACTATATTAGATATTGAGTTTACAAATGAAGAAAAGGAATTAATTGAGAAGACAATTGAAAAATTCCCATTTGCAGCTACACCATATTATCTTTCGTTAATAGATAACGATGATTATATTAATGACCCTGTATATAAACAAGCGGTTCCAGATATTCAAGAATTGAATTTAACAAATTGTGATATGAGCGATCCACTGCACGAAGACCATGACAGCCCTGTTCCAGGGATAACTCATAGATACCCAGATAGGGTGCTACTTTTGGTAAGTAATGTATGCTCTATGTACTGTAGACACTGTACAAGAAAGAGAAAAGTAGGAGATGTGGACAGTATCCCTGACAGAAGTAAAATTATGCAGGGAATAGAATATATAAGAGAACATAAGGAAATAAGGGACGTTTTACTGTCTGGAGGAGATCCGTTCTTGCTATCTGACGAGTACTTAGACTGGATATTAGCTGAGGTAAAAAAAATACCCCATGTGGAAGTCATAAGAATAGGGACTAGGACACCGGTAGTATTACCGCAAAGGATAACGGATAGTTTAATAGATGTATTGAAAAAACATCATCCTATATGGATAAACACGCATTTTAATCATCCTAAGGAATTTACACAAGAATCCAAGCATGCAGTTGAAAAATTGGCCAATGCTGGGATACCGTTGGGAAATCAGTCAGTTTTATTAGCCAGGGTAAATGATTGCCCTAAAATAATGAAAAAACTGGTCCATAGTCTTGTAGAAAACAGGGTACGTCCTTATTATCTATACCAATGTGACCTGTCAGAAGGTTTAGGGCATTTCAGGACACCGGTAGGAAAGGGTATAGAAATAATAGAAAGCCTTATAGGACATACAAGTGGGTATGCTGTTCCTAGATATGTAATAGATGCTCCCGGAGGCGGAGGTAAGATACCTGTAATGCCAAACTATCTAATCTCATGGTCTCAAAATAAGGTAATATTGCGTAATTACGAGGGTGTAATAACAACTTATAAAGAGCCGGATAACTATAAAACACAACTTTGTAATGATGATTGTGATAACTGCAACCTACACCTTAATACAGATGGTATAGTAGATTATAAAAATATAGGGATAACGAAACTACTGTCTGACAACCATGAAGAAATTTCTCTTACACCAAGTGGAAATGAAAGATTGGATAGGCGTGAGGTGGAGGAAGATGATAAGATAGAGAAACTTTCCAATTCTCTGATACAGCATGGAAAAAACAACGACAGAATATATGTAATGAAGTTGGATAAACAAGATATGCCAAGTATATTCTCTGATCTTTATAATCTAGCCTATGAAAATAGATATGGTAAAATAATAGCAAAAGTGCCGACTAGTTCTTACGGTTACTTTTTAGAAAATGAATACATAAAAGAAGCGTACATACCTAATTTTTTTAAAAATGGGGAGAACCTTTATTTTATGTCTAAATACTTGGATGAAAACAGAAAAATAGATACTGACGAGGGAGAAGTAGAGAAAGTACTCTTCCATACAAAATCAGCTGAAGCTGAAGACAACAAAAAACTTCCAGATGAATTTGAAATCCGTGTATGTAATGACGGAGACGTAGAAGCTATGAAAAACCTGTATAACAGGGTTTTTGATACATATCCCTTTCCTATAAACGATCAAAACTACCTGCTAAAAACAATGAAAGAGAATGTGGTATATTTTGGTGTCTGGGAAGGAGAAAATCTAATAGCACTTTCGTCTGTAGAAATGGACAAAGAGAACTTTAATTCCGAGATGACAGATTTCGCAACGCATCCAGAATACAGAAAATTAGGGCTTGCCGGCATGCTGCTAGATAAAATGGAAGAAGAGTTAAGAAATAGAAATTACAGAACACTTTATACAATCGCTCGTGCAAAATCTCACGGGATGAATAAAGTCTTTTCTAAAAACGGGTACAACTATACAGGAACTTTGATTAATAATACCAATATATTCGGAGATATCGAAAGTATGAATGTATGGTATAAAAACATAAGTTAGTATATTAACTATACAATATAAAGAGCTTCGGGAAAATCTTTTCCCGAAGCTCTTTATTATTTAATACAGAATATCGATTATCTAATAGGGTGAGTATAGTTGCTTATCAAATAGATTCCAAATTTTATTTATATATTACCACAAGGGTGTTATCTAGCACCCTGAATGTAAAAGTCTCAGTAATAAATAGCTTTATTTCGGACTCTGTATGTTCCTGGTAGCCTATTGAAAAATCTTCTCCTATGGAGAGTTCTATATTTTCATTGTCGAAAGGAAGTAAAATGGCCCCTTCTATGCTTCTACTAACAATGACCTGACCCCCTATTATCTCTTCTATTCTTGAAATTAAGGAGACCTCCTTACCTATGGCATTTAGCTTACACCACAGCTCTTCCCCCACTACAAAGGCGTACGGTTTGCTGGATATAGAATCTTCTAGAGTTATGACTCCCTGGGAGATGCTTGCCAATATTTCTGACTCTGTATCCCCAAAAGTTATGGGTTCATGGGAAGAACTTTTTTCAAGACCGGCTATGCCAGCTTCTTCTAAACCTTGGAAGACAGCTTTTTCTTCGAAAAGTGCTATCCTCTTTACGGCTTCATCTAGTGGAACCAGGTCGATATCTTTGGCCCCCCTCTCTATATTATCTAGTTCCCAACGGTTAAGCTTGAAACTTGCCCGAGGTTCTACTAGAGGTTTTATATTGAATATCCCATAATTAAGCAGATCATCATGGTGTACCTTTATTCTCCCTTCAGTAACTGCTGAGTGGTCTAATCCTTTTGGGCCGTCTACCCTGACAAATTTTCTGGCTGAAAGGTAGCGCATCAATATCTCCTTTGCCCTGCGGTCTATCTCTTCCCAAGCCTTAGTAGAAATCGGTGCAAGATTCCTTTTCAATATATCCATTAAAAATCCACCTCCTGATACTATTTCATATTTCCTACATTAAGCGATGAACCCGAAGTCGACGTTTCATCTTGTTTTGAAGTTTCCGAGCCACCCTCTAAATTTGTAACCGGTTTTGTAGTAAAAAGGTAGGTTTTTAATTCTTCGTCCCATCCGGCCATATTTCTTCTAAGCCACTCTAGTATCATTGTAGCATGCTCAATCTCTTCGTTTCTGTTGTGTTCTAAAATTAGCTTTAGTTCAGGGTCTGTGACCAGGTCAGCTCTTTGGTTGTACCAGTCAACAGCTTCGAGTTCCTCCTTCAAACTGTTTATAGCCCTCGTTATATTTTTTGCCGAGTCGCTTAACAATTCAAATGGTTCGTGATATTGGTTTGCCATTTATCCACCTCCTAATTATTTTATACCAAGCTTCCAATCATAATATTCTAAAAAAAAAACTTAATCCTCTATTTTTCAAGTCGAATATGTACTAGAATGGCATGAATAATCAGTTGAATAACATGAAAAAAGGTGATTTTCCGATTTGTCGCATATGCATGTAATTCAATGATGCATATATAGTTAGTCTCTAAATATTTGACAAAAAATTTGGTAAGAATTTATACATCCATGATTTGGCGAAACTTAGAGAACTAGAAAATTCGATAAAACTAGCATATATCAATTTCTTAATATCAATCAATGTCAAAAAAAAATTTTAGAAATTTCGCGTTTAATACTCTTCCATATGAACTCTATTGGGTTTAGATCTGGTGAGTAGGGAGGTAGAAAAATTAAGATTATGTCATGTTTTTCAGCATAATCTAATATGTATTTACTGTGATGGATTTTAAAATTGTCCAAGATGATTATAATTCTTTTAAATTCAGAATTTATAGCTCGGATCTTTTGGAGAAATTTTCCTATTTCCTCTTTCTTTGATGAGTTCATAAACGAAAAACAGCTATTACCTCTCAATGCATAGAAACCTACGGTGTTATTTTTCCATTTCTCTATATGTTTTTCTACTGTAAGTTTTGGTTCTTTAGGCCAGAAGCGCACAGTATTAGAATTAGACTGTGGTGTAGTTTCATCTAAGAAACCAAGACAAACACCTTTTAAAGGGACATCTTTTTTCTTAAGATCATCCGCTATGTTTTTTAATTTTTTAGAAAGTATTTCTTCTGCATTATCCGGACGCTTATTACTTTTAACATAAGGTTTGGACAAATTAAATTTTAGCTTTTCTTTTAAAATCACTCTAAGTCTTTTTGAAGAGATTGATTTTTTAAATTCACAGTAAATAATACTTCGAGCTCCTTCGGTGGTAAAAGCTCCTTTATTAGAAAGTATCTCTTTAAGTTGTTCCATCTCTGATTCAGATAGAATAGATTTTCTACCGGATTTATAATAGTGTGAAACCAAACCTTCACGCTTGTACAGATTCCAATTATCAACCCATCTATATAGAGTTCTTTCTGGAATATCCAAAAGTTCAGCTACTTTTGGAATTGAAGATTGCTTCGCAGCAGTATTAATAGCTATGAATTTAAGTTTAACTTTTAAATCCTTTTCAATAGAAATTAGTTTTTTTAATTCCTCGAGATATAATATTTGTTTCATAAGACATCACCCATAATAATATTTAAAAATTTTATGGGATTTCCTGCCAATTTTTAAGGATTAACTATAAATTGGAATAAAAAAATTCCCCGCCGCCATCAACGGTGCAGGGAATAATTTTTACACAGGCCAGCTGCCCTATATAGGCTTTTTATTATAAATTTTTCAAATACCATTAATCTCCTACACTGTCAAGGTTATCTCCGCTAAGCAGCTTGAACGGGGACCAGGTTATGCTTTTAACGGCTTTACCCTTAGAAATATTATAGGCATTTTCCAGAGCGGCTTTTCCCTGACCTTGAGCGTCCTGAAGAATAGTGGCGCTTAAATTCCCAGACTTCAGCTCCTGCAGTGCCTCTTTTGTACCGTCTACGCCTACTACAAGGACCCTGTCCAGCATTTTGTATTTTTCCAGAGTTCTAGCCATTTCGTCGTTATTTGCTGCAATAGCATCAAGTTTCACACCAGAATTCAGCCATTCTTCGACTATAGAGGCAGCCAATGGAGCTAACCATTTAGCACTTTCTTTTTTTACTATATTTATTCCAGGATATTTGTCAGCTGTCTCTTTTACTCCAGAGGTTCTGTCGAACGTCGCACTGTTGGAAAGGTTGCCCATCAATATCCCCACTTCCCCATTTCCGCCAAGTTTTTCAGCGAGATATTCCATCTGCATCAGGCCGGCAATTTTCTCATTCGGCCCTATATAGTAGCCATCTTTTGGCAGTTCTTTGTTTAAGAACTCCTCCGGATATCTGTGTAAATAGATTATAGGAGTTTTGGAGATTTTGGACATATCCGTAATTTTTTTTGTATACTTTGTATTTACCGGGATTACCACAAGGAAATCTACCTTTTTTTCCAAAAGGTAGGCTACCTGCTGTTCCTGTTTTTGCAAGTCTTCGATGGCATCAAAGTACAGCACTTCGATGTGTCGCCAAGCTCTGATTGGTATTTCTCCATCTCGTTTTTTATATAGCTTAAAAATTTGTTGTTGAAATCAGCTATGCATACTCCAACGGTAATGGTTTAAACAGCTTTAAATTTATTAAACTGCAGATTGATTAGTATATATAATACCAAAAAGACAAACCCATAACCAACAATATTTATGTTAGCTTAATTTTTGATAAAAGTCGAGGCGAACATTTTATACTTGGATATTTTTAGTGGAAAAATTTATTTTATACGTAGTACAAGGGACAATTAGCCGTGAAATCATTGCACATTTGTCCAATACATGATATAATTTATCGAAAATAATAAGACAGTTTATTTGTACCATCCTGTCTCTAAAAAAAACTAGGACAAAGCTACCCGATAGCTCTTGTCTAGGGGTAGTTTTGTTTTTTTGGGGTAATAGTTTAGAAGAGGGGTTTTGTATGAAGAAGATAGGTTTGACTACAACTGTTCCCATAGAGGTACTGCTGGCAGCAGGTTACAAGCCAATAGACTTGAATAACATTTTTGTAACCTCGGGGGAGCACTTAAAATATATAGAGATGGCGGAGAGGGATGGATTCCCCAAAAGCATGTGCGCCTGGATAAAGGGGATATACGGAGCCTGCATCACAAACGGCATAGATGAAATAGTCGGTGTTGTAGAGGGTGACTGTTCCAATACCAGCGTGCTTGTGGAGGTATTAAAAAAGAGGGGGATAACGGTTCATCCGTTCTCATACCCGCATTCCCACAAGTTAGAAGACTTAAAAAGAGAACTCGATAATTTTATAAGACATTTCGGCGTTAGCGTAGAGAAAGTTGAGGGGATCAGAGAAAACCTGAACAGGGTCCGTAGCTTGGCAGTAGAACTAGACGAGCTCACCCACAAAGAGGATAAAGCCAGCGGTTTTGAAAACCACCTATTCCAGCTGTGCATGAGCGATTTCGACGGCGATGTGGACAGCTACACGAGTATGATGAAAAGAAAGATTTCGGAAATACGAAACAGAAAGAGTTCACCTAAGAAATTGAGATTGGCTTATTTAGGTGTGCCGCCAATGCCGGGAGAGCTTTTCGACTTCGTGGAAATGTACGAGGCCAAGTTTGTATACAATGAGGTGCAGAGGGAGTTTGCATTTCCGAGAGGAAGCCTGGCAAATGACATATACACCCAGTATCACGACTACACCTATCCGTATGACATATGGTTTAGGCTAGGGGAGCTGAAAAAGCAGATAAGTGAAAGAAAAATAGATGGAATAGTACATTACACCCAGGCGTTCTGCCACAAAGCTTTGGAAAACATAATACTTAAAGAGGAGCTTGATGTACCTATACTCAATATAGAAGGAGATAAGTATACTGAGCTCGACGCAAGGACAAAGCTGAGGTTAGAGGCATTTTTAGATATGCTAGGTGATTTGAAGGGGGAAATACAATGAGAATACTCGGTATAGACCTCGGGAGCCGTGAAGTTAAGCTTGTTATTATGGAGGACAGCCAGATAATAGAGAAGAGAAAATACAGCACCATGAGATTTTACCGTGAATACTGCAGCTACAACGGAAAGGTGGTAGTAGCTTTTGAAAAACTTGGTGTTGCTAACATAGACATAGGGGTATCCACCGGATATGGCAGGAACAACACTGAGCTCCAAAACTTTACTGCGATTAATGAGATAAAAGCACATGCCTACGGCGCGATACACAGCACAGGATTTAACGAATTCATACTACTAGACATAGGTGGTCAGGACGTAAAGGTAGTTAAAGTGGAAAAGGGGATTATAACAGACCTCGAGCTAAACGACAAGTGTGCTGCTTCTTGTGGAAGATATATAGAGAATATGGCTAACATACTAGAGATTTCCCTGGGAGAACTTTCAAAATATTATGCAGACCCAGTTGAGCTGAACTCTACCTGTGCCGTTTTTTCTGAATCAGAGCTTATCGGTAAGATAGCTGAAGGGGTGTCTGTTGAGAGACTGTGTGCTGGTGTGAATTACTCACTTTACAAGAGGTTAAAACCGCTTCTCACAAGATTTTACGGGACCAAGCTCGTGCTTGCTGGCGGTGTGGCCAACAATCAGTCGATACATACCTATCTTACAAACGATTATGATGAAATAGTGAAGGTGGCGGATCCACAGTACAACGGTGCAGTGGGGTGCTGCTATTACGCTTTGAAATTTAAAAAAGGAGGCACAAATGTATATACTTAGAACCGAGCACAGTTTTGACAGTGCCCATTTTCTGCCAAACTACGAAGGGAAGTGTTCCAATATCCATGGGCATAGGTGGAGAGTTGTAGTGGAGGTAAAATCCCAAGAGCTTGTTGAAGGCGGACAGCTTGACGGTATGGTAGTGGACTTCGGTGACCTGAAAGATGACGTAAAGGAGATGGTGGACTTTTACGACCACTGCCTGATAATAATGAAGGGTAGCATGAGAAAAGAGACCTTGGATTTTATGGTTGGGGACGGGTTCAAGGTTATAGAGGTGGATTTTAGGCCAACGGCAGAAAAATTTGCCTGGTATTTCTTCAAGCTTATGGAGAAAAAAGGATACAGGGTGCACAAGGTGGAGGTATACGAGACCCCTACGAACTGCGCTGTATATGTGGAATAGGATGTGGAGAATATGAGCTATAGAGTAGTTGAAAAATTTGCGAGTGTGAACGGTGAAGGGAAAAGATCCGGCCAACTCGCCATCTTTATAAGGTTTGCAGGGTGCAATCTTAGGTGCACTTATTGCGATACTATGTGGGCAAACGAAGATGACGTGGCTTACACGTCCATGAGCAAGGAAGAGATATATGGATATATAAAGGGGAGCGGTGTGAACAATGTGACCATGACAGGTGGAGAGCCGCTTATGCAGTCCGGAATGTATGAACTTTTGGATTACCTTTGCAGGGACAGTGAGCTTACAATTGAGATTGAGACCAACGGTAGCGTGGATATAGGGAATTTTTCCGAAATAAAGGGGAATAAGCCTAAATTTACAATGGACTACAAGCTGGCTTCTAGCGGCATGGAAGACAGGATGCTGCTGGACAATTTTACCAAGTTGTCCAATGAGGATACGGTGAAGTTTGTTGTTGGGAGTGTAGAGGAGCTCCACAAGGCAAAGTCTTTGATAGATAAATATGGGCTATTAGACAGGTGCAGCGTGTATTTCAGCCCGATATTCGGTTCGATAGATCCGGAAACTATAGTTGAATATATGAAGGATAATGTATTAAATAATGTGGTGCTCCAGCTGCAGTTGCATAAGATAATATGGAGTCCAGATAAAAAGGGAGTGTAGCAGCAATGGCAATAAATGTAAAAAAGATAGAAGAACACATCAGGGGTATATTAGAGGCTCTTGGTGAAAACCCAGACAGAGAGGGGCTGATAGATACCCCAAAGCGTGTTGCTAGGATGTATGAAGAGGTATTTGAAGGTCAGAACCACAGCAATGATGAGATTGCTGAGATGTTTGGGACGACTTTTGAAGAGGATTTCTATGTAAGTGAAGACAGCAGAGAGATGGTAATGATGAAGGATATAGATATTTTCTCACACTGTGAGCACCACCTTGCCCTTATGTATAACATGAGGGTGTCTGTAGCTTATATCCCAAAAGAGAGGATAATAGGACTCAGCAAGATAGCTAGGATAGCGGACATGGTGGGCAGAAGGCTGCAGCTGCAGGAAAGAATAGGCAGCGATATAGCTGAGATAATGCAGAAAGTAACAAAAAGCGATGATGTGGCGGTTATCATAGAAGGTGAGCATGGGTGCATGACGGTAAGGGGGATAAAAAAGACTAATGCCAAAACGGTCACAACAACCCTCAGAGGGAAATTTAAGACGGATGAGACGCTTTACAATAAACTAATACTTCAGTTGTTTAGATAAGGGGAGGTGGCTATGCAAGGTCTTATAAATAAAGAGAAGGCTGTGGTGGTTTTCAGCGGCGGACAGGATAGCACGACTTGTCTGTTTTGGGCAAAAAAAAGGTATGAAGAGGTCGTGGCAGTATCGTTTGACTATGGGCAAAAGCATAAGTTGGAGCTTGATTGCGCTAAGGATATATGTAAAAAGTACGGTGTGGAACACCACATACTTGATATGGGGCTTTTAAACCAGCTTGCTCCAAATTCTCTGACAAGAGTTGATATAGATGTTGACAAAGAAGCACCAAAAGATGCTCTTCCAAATACCTTTGTTGATGGAAGGAATCTGCTGTTTTTAACTTTTGCAGCGGTTTTTGCAAAACAGAGAGGGATTACAAATGTGGTAACAGGGGTCTCGCAAAGCGACTTTAGCGGTTACCCGGATTGCAGGGATGTATTTGTAAAATCTTTAAATGTGACTTTAAATCTTTCAATGGACTATCAGTTTGTGATTGAAACTCCACTTATGTGGATAGATAAAGCTGAGACCTGGAAGATGGCAGACGATTTGGGGGTACTGGACATAGTAAAAAACGAAACTCTTACATGCTATAATGGCGTAAAGGGGAATGGATGCAGGGACTGCCCTGCCTGCAAGCTTAGAAAAAACGGGTACCTTAAATTTAAGAAAGAGTTTAAAAGCGGCGAGTAGAAGATCCAGAAATGGGTCTTTTTTTATGAAAAAAATTGTTTAATTACAGGATAAAAACATATTTACTTGTAGTATAAATATGGGATAACAAGAGCGGTATTTGTATGGAGGTGTGATGTATGAAACAGTTTAAGGATGAGGAAGTAGAGATTTTGGCAAAATTGGTTAATGAGGAGATTAAAAGTTTAGATTTTATAATAACACAAAAAAAAGAGGAGATAGGGAACAATATTGATGTTTTGGAAAACAACAAAATTCTCAATAAATACATAAAGTACAAAGGGATTTTAGACATACTAATGATGAAATTGAAGTAGCTTTATAATATATTTTTAATGATTTGTGATAGTAGAAAAGTATCGTAATAAATTAACCCAAGTTGCTACCTTAGTAATTATATGATAAAATTTTTCAACTGAAGATTTTAGCTCAAGAGATGCTAGATGTTTTTAAAAAACCACTTAAAATATGTGGCAAAGACATATATATAGGATTGAATATAGGGATAAGTGTGTATCCAAATGACGGGCAGGATATAGATTCACTTATGAAAAATGCAAATACGGCACTTCAGTCATCTAAGAAAAATGGGAAAAAAGGAATAGAGTTTTTTTCCGAAAGTTTCAATGTGTAAAAAACGGTGCTAAAATATTTAAAAACAACGGTTGAAAATTCCCTGAAATATAAGGTAAACTTCTCTTAAAAAAGGTGGGGAAGTTATGCTGGGATTTGAGGAGGTTTTTATGATAAAACAAATGAAAGATCAGGGAATGTATATCAATTTCGGAGTTTACACCAAATATTTTACACCCTCTGAAACTCTGATAGGTTGTCATGAGAGAGCTTTTCAGTACTTCGATGGAATTCCTGAAACAATCCTTTACGACAGTAT
The DNA here is from genome assembly GCA_963675185.2 of uncultured Ilyobacter sp. GTDB lineage: Bacteria > Fusobacteriota > Fusobacteriia > Fusobacteriales > Fusobacteriaceae > Ilyobacter_A. Next base: position 52,770 of record CAXXOH010000002.1, on the reverse strand, counting down.
GAGGACTGTTGTTAAAAACCCATCTGGTAGTGGTAACGAAAAGTGGAACGATAAATTTTTTCAGTTTTCCAAACACTCATCTTTTGTCCCTAACAGATGTCGGCCGTATACTCTCAGAACCAAAGGGAAGGTAGAAAATGGTGTGAAATATGTCAGAAGAAATTTTTGGCCTAGAATATTCCAGTTCACTAGCCTTGCAGACCTCAATAAAAGGGCTTTTAAATGGGTTGAAGAAGTAGCGAATAAAAGGGTTCATGGAACAACAAAGGAAGTTCCAGATGAGCGCTCTAAACTTGAAAATCTAAAACCTATAACAGGTGTAAATTTTCAATTAGGTTATGTGGAAGAGCGCAAAGTTTCTATAGATTGCTTTGTCACATTTCAATCCAACAGATATTCTGTGCCGGCACAATATGTAAAAAAACATGTAAAAGTTAAAGATCCTAAAAACGGCATGATAGAGATATTCTCTATGGACGGACAGCGCATAGCATTGCATGAGAAATTAAAGGAAAAGAATAAAGTTAGATATAAAAAAGAGCACTTCCAGGAAATAGAACAGAGGAATCTGAAAAAGGGTGCCCACCAAGCTCCTAATTTGATTCCTGATACCATTCCAGAAGTGCAAGAGAGACCTCTTTCTGCATATGAGGATGTGATGAACTGATGCTCGATGAAAAACTAAATGCTGCTTTTCAGGAACTAGGGTTCATTTCAATTCCTTTGATATATGATCATGTTGCAGAGGAAGCTTCTAAAGAAAGTATACCTTATTTAGAGTTTCTAGACAAGATCTTGCGGGGTGAAATTGAAGCCAGAAATGAAAGGGCTGTCAAGACTAATATGAAGCTTGCAAAGTTTCCATACATAAAATTTATGGAGGAGTTCGATTTTGAATTTCAGCCAAGTGCGGACAAAAGAAGAATGGAAGAGTTGATGACCTTAAGATTTGCTGAAAAGAAGGAAAATATAATTTTTCTAGGACCTCCAGGAGTTGGGAAGACTCATTTGGGAATAGCGCTTGCTGTTGAGGCAGTCAGGAAGCGCTACACTGCTTATTTTGTCTCATCGCATGAGCTAATCATGATGATCAAAGAAAATATTCGCAACGGAAGAATTAACAGAAAGATAAAAACACTTCAAAAACCTGACATTCTCGTAATAGATGAGGTTGGATATACCAAAATGGATGCTGAAGTAGCCCACTACTTTTTTTAGATAGTTTCCGAAAGATATGAGAAAGGCTCCATAATCCTTACTTCTAATAAAAGCTACGGCCAATGGGGAGAAGTTTTTGGCGACACAATAGTAGCCACAGCGATATTAGACAGGCTTCTCCACCATTCGACCACAATAAACATTAAGGGTAGCAGCTATCGTATCCGACAAAAGAAAAAAGCAGGTTTTTACAATTCAGAAAATTTAATGAAATAGAGTTAAAAAAAGGGAATTTTCAACTGAGGATTTCAAGGAAATTTGAAACGAGGTTGACAAATGCTAATTTTGACAGAAACTTTGAGTTGAGCTGTGAACTTCCAAAAGCTATAGAGAACAATGAGTTTGTAATACACTATCAGCCATAACTAGATATTAAAAGGAATAAAATAACAGGAGTAGAGGCTCTCCTGCGTTGGTATCATCCAAGATATGATGTCATATCTCCAACTGAGTTCATACCAATAGCAGAAGAAACAGGTGCTATAATAGCTCTTGGCAAACTCGTACTTGAAAAGTCAGCGGCACAGTTTAAAACTTGGCTGGAAAGTGGTTATGGTTTTGAAAGGTTATCGGTTAACCTGTCACCTGTACAGTTTAAGGAAGCAAATATAGTCGAAACAGTAGCAGGCATACTGGGCAAAGTAGGTCTGGAATCTAAATACTTGGATATAGAGATAACTGAAAGTCTTTTGATCGAGGATATAATTGGGACAGAGAATAAGCTTAAAAGCTTTAGGAATAAAGGTATAAGCATAACCTTAGATGATTTTGGTGTAGAATACTCTTCTCTTAATTATCTGAAATCTTTCTCGCTAGAGAGGATAAAAATAAATAGGGAGTTTATAAAGGGAATCCCGGATAAAGACAACGGAAGTATATCTAATATAATAACCAATTTGGGTAGAAACCTCGGATTGAAAGTTTTAGCCGAAGGTGTTGAAAGTAGCTATCAAAATGAGTTTATAAAGGAACTTGGGGTAGACGAGGTTCAAGGTTACTACTTCGCCAAGCCTACGGGGATACTTGAATTTGAAAACTTTATCAAAGATAAAGTTAATAAATTGGGAACAGAATAAATATAAGAAATAAAAAAGGTGCCAAAAGCTTTTGGCACCTTTTTTATTTCTTATATTTTAGCTTGTTATAACATTATTCTAAGAGTTCATCGAACACTTCTGCTTGTCTAAAATTTTAAAAAAAGGATAGTAAATTATACCTGCCAAAACGATGTTTATCAACTGTAATAGTGCCCCTCTAATATCTCCTGCTGTGGCCAAAAAGCCCCCTAGCAAAGGAGGAGTTGTCCACGGTATTGATATTCCCACCGGTTTTGAAACTAGCCCATAATACATTGAAAAATATGTTACTGTAGTTGTAACAAGTGGCGATATTATAAAAGGTAAAATCAAAATAGGATTCATAACAATCGGTATCCCGAAGATTATGGGCTCATTTACATTAAAAAAACCAGGGACCAATGATAGCCTTCCTATATCCTTTAACTGCTTATTTTTTGCTTTGAAAGCAAGGAGAAGTGCAAGGGAGATTGTTCCTCCAGCACCGCCAATATGGATCCAAATATCTACAAATTGAGAGGTTATTATATTGGGTATGGGTAATTCGTTTTGTAGAGCTATTCTATTTTGGTCCATTAGTGTATTAAATATGGGAGCCATTATCCCCAAAACAATAGCTGATCCGTGCAAACCCGTACTCCATAGTAAGTGTATAATTAGTACTACTACCATTATACCAAGGTAGGTATCCCCTAAGTTTGTGAGTGGAGCTGTTAATAAAATGCTTACTATATTGTGAATGTGCTCAAAATGTGTAGCTTCAAAGAACAGCTTTATAAACCAACTAAAAATAACTACGACAAATGCTGGTATTAGAGCAGTGAACGCTTTTGCCGCAGCGGGTGGGGTACTGGGAGGTGTTTTTATAACTATATTTCTTTGGAGGAGTCTTCTATAAACTTCAGTTGAAAATATAGCCATTATTATAGCTACAAAAAGTCCTTGACTCCCCATAAGCATTAACGGAATTCCAGTGATTATCCCAATTTTAGATTTTATTGCAAAAGGTGTGACAAGCATAAAAGATGACACGGATATAACAGAAGCCGACAGTGGATCCACCTTATATTTTTCAGCCAATCTATAGGCTATGCCGATACTTGCGATTAAAGCCATTATATCAAAGGTAGCGCCAACAGGATAAAGCAGCTTAATTTTCCATGCATCTCCAAAAAAAACTGTCATAAATTCACTATAGCCTGGAATGGGCAGAAAAGCTAGGATCAAAAATAGTGAACCCACTATAAGCAGGGGCATAGTCAATATTATGCCGTCTCTTACTGCCTGCAATATTCTTATGTTTGATATTTTTGATGCTATTGGCATAAAATTTTTTTCTAAAAAATTTATTGTTTTTTTCATTAAATGATACATATAAGCCTCCTTAAAAATGTCATTTACTTAAGTTTACACTAGCATTTTTAAGATGTCAAAGCCTATTTTAAAATACCTTAATTTATCGAATTAACCTTTTTTTTATTTTTATCCAAATTTGTGTTTTTAATTAAAAAGAAGCCTCAAGGGATATAATATTTGGGTCTTTCCCAAATTACGTGTAAATAGTATTCCTAGTCTTTAGAGGGGCTTCCTTTTGGAAGCCCCTCTAAAATTTTAGGTTATAGTTTTTCACCATTTGTAGCTATTACCTCTTTATACCAATAAAAACTATCTTTCTTATAACGTTTCAACTCTTTTTCGCTCTCTTCATCACGGTCAACATAGATAAATCCATATCTCTTTTGATAACCGTTTAGCCAGCTAAATAAGTCTTGGAATGACCAGGTACAGTATCCTAATACTTCAGAGCCATCTGCTGTGGCATCTTTTATTGCGAGAAGGTGTTCTTTTAAAAAGTCTATACGGTAATTATCATGAACTTTTTTATTCTCTGTTAATTCATCAAATGCACCAAGACCATTTTCTGTAATTAGTATTGGTAGATCGTATCTTGATGTTATACGTCTTAATGCTACTCTTAGTCCTTGGGGGTCAATAACCCAATTCCAGTCTGTTAATTTGACATGGGGATTAGTAGCAGGAGTATATAAATCATCTGTAATTAATTTATCTATATCCCCTTGAACAGTATTTCCAGACTGTCTAATATTGTACACGGCCTCTTCATTATTTTTATCTTTAAAAGTTGATGTTGAATAGTAATTTATCCCCATAAAATCTGGTTTTGATGAGTTCAATATTTCTTGATCTTCATCTTCAAATGGTATGGTTATATTCATTTTTTCCAATAATTTTATAGCTATTTTTGGATACCTTCCCCACGCATAAACATCCATCCATAACCAGTTTGTCAATTCCTGAGCATTTTCCATAGCAAGGATATCTTCACTTTTTGGAGAAATTGCATATGCAGGCCCATAGGCAAAACTAGGTCCTATCTTACCGTTTGGGACATATTTTCTAAATTCTGCAATTGCCCGGGCATTAGCCAGTGAAGCAATATGATTGGCATTAATAAATCTTTGATAGTTATTAATTTTTGGTGGGTGTAAGGCAAGTAAATAGCCTAAAGAAGTAAATATATTTTGTTCATTTAAACTAACCCAATATTTCACCTTACTACCGAATTCTTTATAAAGAGTGATACAATAATTCGTAAAGTCCTCTATTATTTCTCTCGATTCCCAACCGCCATATTTATCCTGTAAGGCTTGGGGTAGATCCCAGTGGTAGATGGTTAAGATAGGCTCTATACCTGATTCTATCATTTTATCTATGATTTTATGATAAAAATTTACTCCTTCTTGATTTACCTCTCCGCTTCCATTATGAAAAATTCTTGGCCATGAAACCGAAAATCTATATGCGCCTAACCCCATTTCTTTCATAAGTTCAATATCTTCTTCATATCTGTTGTAAAAATCTATAGCAACTTCACCAGTTGTATTTTTAAAAGTGTTGCCTTCGACCTTACTATAAATATCCCAAATAGATGGCCCTTTACCACCTTTTCTTGCTCCCCCTTCTATTTGATATGCAGCTGATGCACTTCCCCATAAAAAATCTTTGGAAAATCCTTTATCCATAATGTAAACCCTCCCGTATTATTTTTATCTATTATTTTTTATATCCAATATTTTCATAGGAACTAAGTCTATTTTTTTGGATGATTCAAATTAGCAAGTTCATATGCTTTATCAAAGCTTAATCGTGCCTGCTCTTTATAGTCTTGAAGTATAGTAAATTCGAGCTCTCCTTTTTCGAGTGCTTTAAATGCAACAGGGATGGCATCAATTATTTTTCTGCTGAATCCGATATAAAGTAAGTTGCTTGCGAATCTACGGGGACAAGTACAATCGATTGAGTTCCGTTATTCACCATATACTCTATATCTAAAAATTGTTTATTGACATTATCCTCGCCATCCATGCATATTACTTCAACATCAGTGAAGTTCTTAGAATATTCAAGGACTCTTTTCTAAAGAAATCAAGATAAGTATCATTGAAATAACTTATAGAAAGTCCGATTTTAATCTTTTTTTTCTCAACGTACGCTTTACTCTTGAATGAAGTTGAAAAATAAACCAAGAGTAAAATTGCGAGGGTTAAGATGGATAAATTTTTATGGCTCATTAAAATCTCTTTAAAAATAGTTAATAAAAATTAGGAGAAAAATTTTCTTTAAATAACTCCAGAATTAGTTTAATATTTTAAATTTTATAGCAGCTTGGATGCACTTTATTGTACCCATTAATTATTTAGTCATAGTTAAAAAGTTATAGAGGGCACCAATTTTACCGGCTTCATTTTCGTATTTACATTTATCAATTTTTACTATTTTTGTTATCCCTGGTTTTGATTTTTCCATTTTCTCCTTTATTTTTTCTATGAGATCTTTCCTCGAGCTTATGGCGCCTCCTATTAGAATTTTTTCTGGATTAAAAAGATAGGTCAGGTTAAAAATTCCAATTGCTAGATTTCTGTAGAAATTATCTACCTCTTCTCTTGCAATATTGTTTCCACTTTCTGCTAAATCGAATATGGCCTTTCCGCTAAGAGATTCTTTTGAGACATTTTTTCTTTCGGCAACTTTGCTTATTAATCCGTATAGTCCAGCCTTAGAGCTCATCATGGATTCCCAAAAATCATCTGTTAAACCTTCTGTGAGCATGTAACCAAATTCACCTGCCATATAGCTGCTACCTCTGTATAGGGTATCGTTTATAAAGATCCCTCCACCTATTCCAGTTCCGATTGTCATGCATAAGAAATTTCTGCATTCTTTTGCTTCTCCCTTCCACTTCTCTGCAAGGGCAACACAGTTCACGTCATTGTCCAGCTTGGTTATAAGGCCGGTTTTTTCCTCTATAATTTTTTTCAGGTTCAGTTTGTCAAAATCTTTTATAGCTCCACCATCATGTATAATCCCCTTTTCCACATCTACAAAACCTGGAATGCTGAAAGCTATGCCAGATAGCTCATAGATTTTCTTATACTCATTCACGACCCTTAAAAGGTCCTCTATAATCTTATCACCTTCAAATCTCTGTGTTGGCATAACCCCATCTCTTATGGAGTTCCCCTCTTCATCCATAACCCCATACTTTATATTTGTGCCACCTATATTAAATACAACGTATTTCTTCATATTACCTCCTTAGATTTAAAAGCTTTTAAAAGCCTTAGTTTATCAACTTTAAATCATTTAAAATAGCTGGGATAAACCACTTTAGAGGATACCTTCTATATATTTACCCATAGTATTTATTTATAGTCATATTTATAAGAATTTATCCCATAAGTAAAAGTGCTGCCGCCCCATATATTCCGGCGTTATTCCCAAGCTTAGCAGGCTCTATCTTCACCCATTTTAAAACCTGCCCGAGAGCATAGCTTTTGATCTTTTCTTTCAAGGGGTCAAAAAGTATATCCCCTGAAAGGGAGATGCCTCCCCCTATAACTACGATTTCAGGGTTTAGAGCATTAAGCAGGTTTCCGATTCCCATGGCCAGGTGCTGTACTTCAAAATCCACTAGGTCACTTGAAAACTTATCTCCGCTTTTGGCTGCATCAAATATATACTTTGCCTCAAGTTTTTCAAGATCCCCTTCTATAGACTCCCATAAAAAGTTTTCTTTGTTCACAAGTAGCCTTGACCTTGCTTCTCTTATGAGCCCAGTTGCAGAGGCGTAGGTTTCCCAGCACCCTTTTTGCCCGCACCCGCAGAGGTTTCCGTTTTCCACAAGCTTCATGTGTCCGACCTCACCTGCAGCACCGCTTATTCCTGAGACAAGTCTGCCGTTTATTATTATTCCCCCGCCTATACCGGTTCCGAGTGCCAAGCCTAGGATGTTTTTGTAGCCTTTAGCAGCTCCCTGCCATGCTTCGCCTAGGGTTATTACATTGACATCATTTCCTATTCTAGCCTTTAGCCCCACAAGATCCTCCAAAATTTTGCCGACCTCTAAATTTTCCCATCCTATTAGATTTGGGCAAGTTTTTACAACCCCTCTATCTGTATCTGTGGGACCTGGAACCCCCATCCCGATCCCGATAAAATCGGATTTAGAGAGGGAACTTTCCATGATCAAGCTTTCTATCTTTTCAGAAATTCTCTTTAAGACATCTAACGCCCCCATATCTGCTTTTGTTTTTATGGAGTCTGATGTTATTAATTTCCCTTCGGTATCCAAAATACCTATTTTAGCATTTGTTCCACCCAAATCTATTCCAACTATGTATCTCATGCTACCTCCTAGAATTTAAAATCCCCCCCAAAGTGTTTTCTTCGGAGAGGATAAATTTCTTAAACTGTTTCTAATTCTGTTCCTAGAGTTTCCTCTACTTCATATAAACCTTCCTCTTTTACCTTTTGTCCATCCCATATTTTAAAGAAAGGATAGTAGATCAAGCCGGCTACGACAATTCCAACCAACTGCATAAGTGCAGTAGAGATTTTACCACCACTTGCAAGGTATCCTCCAATGACAGCAGGAGATGTCCAAGGGATGGCGATACCAGCTAGTTTTGCCACGAGCCCAAGTTTCATTCCCCAGTATGTCAAAGTCATAACAGTGACAGGAGCGAAGATGAATGGAATCATCATTATTGGGTTCATCACTATCGGCATACCAAAGATGATAGGTTCGTTTATGTTGAAGAATGCAGCTCCGATTGAAAGTTTACCGATCTCTTTTAGCTGTTTACTTCTAGCCTTGAACAATAGTAAAATTGCAAGTGCAAAAGTACATCCTGACCCACCGATACTCATGAAAAGGTCAAACATCTGTATAGTTATGATGTTAGGGAGCTCTTGTCCAGCTTGGAAAGCCATTCTGTTTTGGTCCATTAGTGTTGTGAAAATAGGTGATGTGATTCCCATTACTATAGCAGCACCATGTATACCAGCAACCCATAAAAGCTTAACCATTATAATAATAACTATCATTCCCCAGTATGTTCCACCTAAAGCTGTTAGTGGACCTACAAGAAGTTTTTCCACAACAAAGTGAAGACTTTCAAATGATGTAGCTTCAAACACAAGCCTTATTATCCATGAGGCAGAGATAACAATGGCTGCAGGGATAAGGGCTGCAAATGATCTAGATACTGAAGGCGGTACACTTGCAGGCATCTTGATAACTATATTTTTTTGCACGACAGTCCTGTATATTTCAGTAGACACCATAGCCATAATCATTGCAACGAATAAACCTTTACTACCCATTAGAGCTGTAGGGATACCGTGTACAGGACCATTTGCTGTAAGGATATTAAACGGAGTAACCATCATAAACGAAACAAGGGCTATAGCTGCACCAGACAGCGGATCGACTTTGTACTTTTCACATAGCCTGTATGAAATACCTAGGCAGGCAAAAATAGCCATTAAGTCAAAGGTAACGCCAACCGGATATAATAGTTTACCCATCCATGCATCGCCAAAGGTACCTGCCATAAATTCATTGTAGCCTGGTATCGGCAGAAATGCCAAAACTAAAAACAGTGAGCCGATTATTAAAAGCGGCATGGTTAAAAGGATACCATCCCTTACAGCTTGAACGTGTTTTTGGTCAGCTATCCTACCAGCTACCGGCATAAACTTTTCTTCTAATATAGTGTTTAATTTGTCCATTGCACCCATTAAAATACCTCCATATTATAAATTATTAACTCTCTCTTAGGCCTATAAATTTTCTCCGTTTGTACCTATAACATCCTTGTACCAGTAAAAACTCTTCTTTTTCTTTCTTTCGAGATTATTTTCTCTGTCAACATAAACAAATCCGTACTGCTTTTTGTACCCGTTTAGCCAGCTGAGCAGGTCTATGAAAGACCAGGCATAATAGCCTTTTAAATTTATCCCGTCTTCGATGGCCTTTTTACACCACACGAGGTGTTTTTCTATGTAGTCTATCCTAGGATCATCCAGGATATCTCCATCAACTATAGGATCTATATCTCCCAAGCCGTTTTCAGTTATGTAGATAGGGATGTCTCCATATCTGTCCTTAATTCTCTTCATTCCTTCGTAGAGTCCCTGCGGGAAGATCTCCCAACCCCATTTTGTGTACTCGCAGTTTGGGTCCTCAACCTTTTGAAAGTGTCCGCAGTGGCTGACCTGTCCAGCACCGCCAGTTGAGTTTTCCCTTCCTTTTTTCATCTTTTCGCCAGTTTCATTTGCAGCGACTATTTTTCTTTGGTAGTAGTTTATCCCTATGAAATCACTTTTTGCCTCTTTTAAAAGCTCCATATCCTCGTCTGTTATAACAGGCAGGGCGTCACTACCATATCTTTTTTCTAGAATTTCAAGTGGATATTCCCCTTTCAATACGGGATCGTAGTACCAGTAGAAGACATCGTGCTCAGCTATCTCAGCAGCTTCCAAATCTACTGGATTATTGCTTGCAGGATAAGCTGGGTCTAGTACGTGGGTTATGCCTATCTCACCTTCTAGGCCCATCTCTCTAAAGGCCTTAACTCCTTTGGCATGCGCTACGTTTACATGGTGGCTAACCTGGTAAGCACGCTTAGGGTCGTCCACAGCAGGTGGGTGTGCTTCAGTTAGGTATCCAAGTGATACAAATACTATTGCCTCGTTAAATGTGATCCAGTGTCTTACCCTGTCTCCGAATCTTTCAAAACATAGTCTGGCATACTCTTCAAAGGCATCTACCACCTCTCTGTTTTCCCAACCTCCAATTTTTTGGATCTCAAGAGGAAGATCCCAATGGTAAAGAGTCACAAACGGGACTATATCGTGTTTTAACAGCTCGTCTATTAAGTTGCTGTAAAACTCAATCCCCTTTTCATTTACTTCGCCCCTACCGTTAGGAAGAACCCTAGCCCAAGAGATTGAAAACCTATAGGATTTTAGTCCCAACTCCGCCATTAGGGCTACATCCTCTTTGTACCTGTTGTAGTGGTCTGCGGCCACATCTCCGTTTGTGCCCTCAAATGTCTTCCCAGGGATACGAGAAAATTCATCCCATATTGAGAGGCCCTTTCCGTCCTGGTCGTAGGCACCTTCTACTTGGTATGCAGCGGTTGCCGCACCCCATAAAAAGTCTTTTGGAAATCCTTTTGACATCTTAAATATCCTCCATCCTATTTTTCTAATTTTTTATAAAGGTCAACCATCTCTTCTACAAGTTCCCTGGCAAGTATAGAGGTCATAAGGTGGTCCTGTGCATGAACCATTAAGAGTCCTATTTTAAAGTCTTCTCCATCTGCTTCCTTGCAGATAAGCTCAGTCTGCATTTCGTGTGCTTTCAGCATTTTTTTCTTTGCTTCTTTTAGTTTTTCTGCAGCCAGATCAAAGTTTCCCTCTTTTGATGCATGCAGTGCTTCAAAAGATAAGCTTCTGCTCTCTCCAGAATTACCCACAAGCTCCATTGCAACCATTTCTAAATCCATTTTTTCCTCCCTATCTCTTTATATAGTTTAACCTATTAATTTTAAAGCTTGATTCACTACCTTTTTACCGTTCATCATACCGTAATCCCGACTTGCTCACCATCGAAAAGGATTTAGGACGAAAACTCCGGGGAAAGAAAATGGCCGCTATCAGCTGTTCGATCGGGAACAACCTGGGGGAAACCTTCTGGCTCCCGTTCTCCGAAACAGCCGGCTACCTCGGCATGGACTACCTGGGACATGTTCACACCATCACCGATAAGGATGAGACAGCCCGGATAGCCGAATTTGTTCAACAGGTGAATGAAGAAAGATGGAAGCCAGTTGATACCGGGAATGTGATCAAATCGTAAGTATAGTCATACGACCACGAAACTTCCATACAGGGTTTCACTGAAATTCCGTAACTTAAAAAACAAGACAGAAATTCAGTTCGTCATAAACCAAAATGCGACCGTATGGAATTCAGTTCGCTTACCATTATTTCCTTACTGGCAATTATTTTAATTGTGCGGTTCTCGTTGCGTCAGCGATATCCGAATCCGACACAACAGATGATGGTATTGGTGGTGTTAAGCCTGCTTGCTTTGGTTTGCATGACATGGGAACGATACTGTGCCGGTTTGGGATTGCCCTGGTGGATATATTATCCGGTGCCTTTGCTGCTGACTTTGTTGTTTCCCATTTTCTGGTTCCGGATGAAACGAAACGAAGCCCTCACATACTTTGTGCTCACTATTTTGGCAGCACCTGTATCACACATGATATACTCGTTACTGGGATGGAAGGAATTCATGCCTTTTATCGAAGTCCCGTCATTGCTCGAACTAATGCCTAAGGTATGAGGAAACTGAATAAGTAGGGGGAATTGTGGAAAAGAGTATCCGGAAACCGGCCGGTCGCCGGGGATATGCTGCAAAGTCCACCTTCTTCGCGTTCTTCGACAGCCCTTTCATCTTAACGAAAGACCTGGGGGGTTAGATCACCCGACGACCGGTACCGGTTAAAATCTTGCTATGGTTGCTTTCGCAACATCCTCATGAATCGATTTCCGGATATGTTGATGTAAAAACGTTGTAATGCAATGATTTATTGTTGTGTTGAAAAAGTTTTGGGTATAAAGACCAGAGACACCAGAGGAGAGACAGAAGAAGGAAGACATTCCGGGTTGTGCTTTGCTGTTTTTATTGTTCCTGTTGTTCCTATTGTTTGCTTCGAGGTTAAGGCGGTAGCAGACTTAAAATTCCCGTTCACTTTTGCTTTTTACCTTCTTAATTTAACTTTTTTCATTAGTTCTCTTTACTGTAGATCTACGATAGCTATCGGGAGAACGCAAAAGATTCCTGTCTTCAAATCTAGTAACGAACGCCCGAAAAATTGAAAGATTTTGTTAACTTGGGACTGACCTAACAACCAATAAAATGAAGACCGAAGAACTGACCAGTTTTCATCCGCTTTGTGCGAAAGAAGAAGGATTTCCAGTTTGTGTGGGAATAGAACAACCAATAGGTTTTTTGAGAACTCAACATAAAATGATATTCAGTACATCTCATGATGGGGATATTACAGTAATGTGTGCTCCACACGAGTTAGATCAATTATAAGAAATGAGAAGATACTTGAATATAATACTCGCCTTTCTGATTGTTTTGTCTTGCGCGAGATCTTCGCAGGAAAGTATAGTAACAAAATCCGTTGCCACAAATCGGGATGATAGTATTTGCAATAAAATGAAGCTTCAGGCGATTGACGACCTGAAAGCAGGAAAATACAAATTATATGAATTTGGGATTGTTTCTTCACCTGACACAAATAGAGTAATACTCAAGCAACTGGGCATTGACCTTATTTATCGGGGGTGCACTGTTACAGCAGGGATAGACTGCTACAGAGCTGTGATGGATAGTGTTGTGAGAGCGAGGTTTAAGAATGAAATCATTGATTATCCATCGAATACATTTGACAGGCCCAGGTTTAGAGGTGAATTCTTCAATCTGACGGACTCTGCACTGCTTCGAATAAATGCTAAAAAGATATCGAGAGTGATAAATACGCTGGATGAATTGAACGAGGGAAAAGCTCATATTCAAATATTCGTCGATAAAGGGGGAGAACCAATTAAGATTAGATGGCTTGGCAGCTTTGGCAAAAAGAATGAGTTGAACATAGCTAACAGTTTGATGAAAGAACGTTTTGAACCATTAACTATCGGAAAAGATAAAGTGAATACCATCTTGACATTTCCGATAAAAATAGAATAAAGGTGTCGGACTGAAGTCAGTATAGCCAATGACAGGCAGAAACCCTGGAAGTCTCGGGGCGAATTGACAGCTTTGATATTTATGAAACCAACAGATGACCAAAAGACTTTGAATAACTTTAAAACCACCAAACTATGACCAAAAAAGTATTGTTTTTAATGATGGGTATTTTAACCTCATTTGTTGTACACGCACAAAAAAGTGAATGCTTAAAAGACTTCGATTACCTGGTTGAAAAGATTAAAAACGATTATCCGGGTTACAACGATAAGGTAAATAAAGAAACCTTACCCGATCTCAGGCGATTGGAACAGAACCTGAGAGACCGGATCATTCAACATCCCGATTCCTGCCGAAAATACTTCAATCTTTATACTTCGTGGTTCAAAGACTATCATTTGCGGGTGAGCGGGAACCGGGCGAATTTGAACGCAAAGACCAATGAAAAAACGAAAATGCAGCCCCGTTTCTATCCGGTTCATTTGGACAGTATCGATAACACCGGTCAATCAATCGAAGGAATTTGGATCGGCTTTCGGGGAAAGATAGCCATCGCCAAAAAAGACGATGGGCATTACATTGGAGTGGCGGTTCAATATCGAAATTACGAGCGCAACCAGGTAATGTTTGAATTTTCGAAGCCGGAAAACAATATGTTTCCTATGACTTCCTTTAATCCAACGAATTCCCGTACCCCGAACGGTAAGGCTTCATTGCATATCGATAACAACGTATTGGAAATTCATGGTGATACCCGGTTTGTCAGGCAGACCTCTAATGAAATAGCGGACCAGGCTCTTCTCTACTCTTATCCAGCCGAATATCCCAACGGGACAAATAATTATCCGGTTGCCACCACGTTAAGTGACAGCACTTATTATTTGCGTATTCCGAGTTTTGAATCGGAGTGGTCAAATGATGTGGTTATCCGGCATTGGAAGGAGATTACAAGCCGTCCCAATTTAATCATCGACATCCGGTACAATGGAGGCGGTCTGGACACATACTATCAGAAACTGGCTGAACTGTTTTATACCGATCCTTATGAAAGTAAAGGTGTAGAGTGGTATGCAACCAAAGGAAATATACAGTTTTTCGAAGATGTGTTAAAAAACGGGGATATCAGGAATGGAGAAGAGGGAATCAAATGGACGGAAGCCTTGCTACAGGCCATGAAGAAAAATGTCGGTGGTTTTGTAACCCATCCCATGTTGGGTGGAGATGGAGAAGTGATAAGAGATACAGTATATCGGTATCCCAGGAAGGTGGGCATCATCATTAATGATGGAAATGCGTCATCTGCCGAACAATTTCTACTGACTGCACAAAACAGCAGAAAAGTAACGTTATTTGGAAATCAACCTACGGCCGGCGTGCTCGATTATTCGAACACTGATATGGTAACACTTCCCTCCGGGAATTACAAACTGATTTATCCATTGACTCGCTCCAAAAGATTACCGGAACATCCGATTGATAACATTGGGATTTCACCGGATGTCATCATACGCTATCCGACAACGGAACAATTATACGATCGCCTGGACAATTGGGTATATTTTGTGAGAAACTACCTGGAATTAATGGGCGATAACAGAAGCCGGTAAACTTTGATTTAAAAGAAGAGTGAGGCATCATAGATCCACAATTTGTATATTGCATCGCGCACGTATGATGCGGTGGGCGTCGCTAATCTTTGCCAAACAAAGGGAACCATTAAAGACTAAACTATGAAGATAACGCTATTCATCTTATTAACTTTGTTCAGTGTCAATTGCTTCGCTCAATTTAACTATGACGAAACGCTATCTAAACTTAAAGACTGGGAACTCATTTTTGACAAGAATGAGAAACAAGAATATGTAGAACGGATAAAGTCATTAAGCGAGTCTGAAAATATCTTCAGATTTTTCGACATAGACGAGTTACATATTGTCGATGTTGATCAGGATGGATTGAAAGATATTTTATTTTCAGGAGAGGGAGGTATAGATGGAGGTTTAACTCAGGTTTACCGTTCAAATGGTGTGAGCTTTGAGTGTATTCTCTCTGTTATTGGCAGACTTTATGATTTGTCAACTTACCAGCCGGGAGTGAAGATGAGACTTAAGATAAATAATTATGCTTGCTGTGGAGGCTTTACCAATGTATTCGAAAACTACGTACTAACTCTTCAGAGAGGAAAAATAAAATACTCATTGCAGTCAAGAGAAGATTATGTCCATGAAATGGTTTTTCCAACCGTTTTTTTTGATAGGCCAATTGCGTTCAAAATCCGAAATGAGGAATACAAACTTAGATTCTCACCTGTAATTGACGATACGACAGAGATTGTCAGACCCTTTGATGCTTATGGTAACACGATAGATGTTTATTCCAAAAACACAATAGGTTATGCAATAGCTGAGAGAAAAGATGTTACTGGCCGGATTTGGTGGTTTGTGAAAATAGATAACAATACTTCGGGTGTTCATTGGGATTGGAACGCAGTAGGAGACAATAATAAAGAACCTACTTATTCATTGGGGTGGATGAGTAGTAGATATCTTGAGTTGATAAAATAAGAACAGTACAGGCGGTAACAAAATGGATATTGAATGGCAAGGTCTTATAGGATGACAACTCCTGTCCAATCTTTCAGGTCGACAAACATACATAAACAAGCTGTTTGACAACGATGAAACTGGAAACCAAAAGAACGTACCTGCGAGATCTGATGGTCAATGACGCAGCGGATTTCTATCGTCTGAATCTTGATCCCGACGTCTTGAAGTATACAGGAGATGCTCCGTTCCAAGGAGTTGATGACGCCCGGAGATTTCTGGAGCAATACGACCAGTACGAAAAATATGGTGTGGGACGATTGGCAGTTATCGAAAAGGGAACAGATGCTTTTATCGGGTGGTGCGGACTGAAATACAGTCCTGATATCGACGAGTATGACATTGGCTTCCGGTTTTTCAAAGATGTTTGGAACCAAGGATACGCAACCGAGACAGCCAGTAGGTGCCTGGAGTTTGGTTTCTCAGATTTGAACATTGACGAGATAGTCGGACGAGCCATGACGGAAAACATGGCATCAATCAAAGTGCTGGAGAAAATCGGAATGACATTCAAGCAGCATTTTGATTTTGACGGACAAGATGGAGTGATTTACCGAATGACGAAAAGTGAATATGATGAAATAAGTGCAACTACCGGTAAGTAGTCCTTATCGCTAACAAAAATGACACCCTTGTCGTAAACATGTCACACGTTAGTCGCAAGCAGCGTAAGGGTTCCAACCTATTTTTACGCTGAACCAAATCAATGAAAATGAAAAACATGAATTTGTCGGAAAGAGTTAAAGAGATTCGAATGAAAAGCGGGTTATCGCAGGAAGTACTGGCAGACGAGACCGGGTTAAGTCTTCGGACCATTCAACGAATTGAAAGCGGGCAAACCGAGCCCAGAGGCGACACGTTAAAGAAACTGGCCAATACACTAAAAGTAACGCCTGACGAGATAATTGATTGGGAAGAACAGACAGACAAAAGCTTTTTGTCAGCTTTGAACGCTTCGTCGCTGGGGTTTATTCTTTTTCCCTTGCTGGGGATTGTCATCCCGCTGTTTCTGTGGATTTTCAAGAAAGGTAAAATCGCAGGTTTAAAGAACCTGATCAGGGAGATACTAAACTTCCAGATAACCTGGACGCTGTTGTTGGTACTGGCTTTTGTAACCTTTACGGGTATAACGATCTATCGGTTTACCAAGGCCCAGGATATGTCGCCCGCGCTGATGATCAATCCAACCATCAAATATGTCGTTTACGGCTTCCTGTATGCCTACAACTTCATTCTTGTCATCATCAACTCCATTCGAATCAAGGAAGGGAAGGACGCCCGGTACCAACCGAAAATACGATTCATTCGATGAGCAGATTGTATGTCGGAGCCGTTGCCTGACTGAAATCCCACTTGCCCTCCATTAAAAAGAATTTGGTAACTTGAGAGAGTGTCCGGGAAACAGAATCTTTGTTGACGGGCAGGGATTACATGAAAAATGGAGAGATGGTGAAGGATTTGCATATACATACCCACCCGGAAGTCGAACAGATTTTCAATCGTTATCCGGATGGAGTCCGGGACAAAATGCTGTACCTGCGTGAGCTGGTCATAGAAACAGCGAAGGAAACGGACGAGATAACCGAAATGGAGGAAACTCTGAAATGGGGTGAACCCAGTTACTTAACAAAGCACGGAAGCACACTTCGTATGGATTGGAAACCTAAAATTCCCAATCAGTTTGCCATGTACTTTCAATGTACCAGCCGATTGGTGCCGACCTTCAAATTGATGTTTAAAGATGTTTTTGACTTTGACGGCAAGAGAGCCATCGTTTTTTCTATGAATGACGAAGTCCCGGCAGAAGCATTGAAGTTGTGCATCAAAGCCGCTTTGACCTACCACAAAGTAAAGTACCTGCCAACGCTGGGAATTTGAATCAAACCAATTGAGATGGACAATTTTTTCTGATAACTTAAACTATTCCTTTCCCAAATTCTCCAGGTACATCTCGAGCTCAAAACTACACCCGCCTTCTAAATGGAAAGATTTTGGTAACTTGGCATCAACCTAACAACCAACAACATGAAGATATTGGCCATCGAAAAGGAATTAAAAGAAGTTGATTGGAAAAGTGAATCCAAGACACTGATTGAAGAGGCAAAATCAGCTTATAATATGATGCTTTCGGGTTATCTGAGAGAAATATACTTCACTGAAAACAAGAATGCTGTTCTCATCCTTGAATGCGAAGATAAATTGACAGCCAAACGACTTCTGGACGAATTACCACTAGTCCGTAGGGGAATTATCGATTTTAAAATAATGGAATTGCACCCATACACCGGTTTTTCCCGATTAATGGATTCAGAGTAAAAGCTCTACCTGCCGGCCCGTTCGGAACGCAGGATATTCAACCTTCTTAAGCAAAATTGTTTTATCTTGAAGCAAATGACAGATATGCTAAACCAAAAGTGAAACTGCTTAACTTTTCTAGATTCGAATGATTATACCAGGCCTTTATTCTCTAGTATCTTTTTCAGATTATCCCTTTTTTTCCAAAACCGGCTTTTGATCTTTTGCATGATCTTGTCAAACTCCGGATTGCTTTTCAACGGTTTCAGGAGCGGGTCCTTTTCCATGAACAGCAAGATCCAGTACTGGTAATTATCTTGTGTGGCGAATACTTTGAGTTGCTCAATTGCCTTGTCGTTTTTCCCTTCGTACGCGTACTTCACCGCCATGCTCGCACTTTTGTAGATTGATTGGTCTTTTTCGCAATATTCAGCATATGCTTTGAAAAATTTTGCGGCCTGTTTATCCAATCCCATCTTTTGGTAAACCCGGGCAATCTTAACATCCTCCTGGGGATAAATATCCAGACCGTTTCTTTCCCTGGCTTTGACAAATTTTTTATAATAATAAAAGGCGCTGTCATATTCTTCGCCGTAATAGTAGAATTTCGCCACTTCCTGCAAGATGTCCAATCGGGTAGTATCCTTATTCCATTCCTTAACCAATCGTTTTTGGGTTTGCTGTATATTGCCATCCCTGGCGTACAGGATATATATTTTCAACAAGGGCGAATAATAATTCTCAGCATCGTAGTCCAGCGATTTGTTAATATAAGTAAGCGCTTCTTCCACAAAGCCGTTTTGGATGATCGCGTTACTCAGAGTCAGGTAGATATAGCTTTTGCTGACGGAATCTTTGGCGGCGATATTGAGTTGAATGCCTTTCAAAGCGTACTCCAGGTATTTGTCGGTATTGGGAATAGCACTGGCATATAAACCGGCCAGCATTTGAATCACTGATGATGAATTCGGATTGTATTCCAGGGCCTTCTCAAGATGAGGCAAGGCTAATTGATACTCTTCGGTTTGCATATAGTACAGCGCCTTGGCCATGAGGCTTTCTGCAGATTTGGGATCGTAAAGCAGCGCCTTATCAGCAAAGTTGTTGATGAGTTCGGTATAGTGTTTTTGTTTCTGGTCTTCATCGAGAAAATAGTACGATATGGCAATATGGGCATAGGCCAGGGAAAACTGCGGATCTTCTTTTATCGCCTTCTCAAATAACGGAATAGCCTTTTCCAAACCTTCCCTGGTTCTAGTGTAAAATGGAGTGAGTGCCTGAAGGTAATAATCATAGGCCACCAAATTTTCAGTAGGTATTTTCTCAATTTGTTCCTTTTCGGAAGGCGTTACCTTTGCCTTAATGGCATCTGCAATTTTCCTGGCCACTTCGTTCTGAAGTGCAAATACATCGCCCACTTCACGACTGTATTGCCCGCTCCAAATCGGCCGGTCGCCAGCTGCATCAATTAATTGGATATTGAGCAAAACCTGGTTTCCAACCCGCTGGCCACTACCTTCTACCAGGTATTTCACGTTGAGCTCGTCAGCGATTTCCGGAATGCCCTTGTTCGTATTCCGATATTGCTCAACGGAGGTTCTGCTAATCACACGCAGGTCAGCAATTTTTTGCAGGTTATTCAACGTAGATTCCATGAGCCCGTTAACGAAATACAGGTTCAACGAATCGCTGCTTTCATTTTTGAAAGGTAACACCGCAATCGATTTTTCAATATCAGCAGGTACTGTTCTTTTTCTACCGGTAAGTAAGACTGACAGAACGATTACGATTAGAGTCACTGCTGTTACCAGGTGCCACCTGTATTTATTCAAAATATTAACCCGAATATCAGTAGCTTCATCTGCCGGGATTCCTTTTCGTACCTCACCGGGGGAGTACCCATATTGGTCGCGAAAGCATTTGATAAAATAGGAAGTATTCCCAAAACCTACCTGGTCTGAAATTTCAGCAACCGTCAACGTGGTCTGCCGGAGCATCTCCATTCCTTTTGTGAGGCGAACCTGACGAATAAACTGATTCGCAGAAAGCTTAGTATGCGTTTTGATTTTTCGGAGTAGACTGGACCGGCTCATATTCATAGCTTCTGCCAGTTCGGAAACTCCGAATTGTTCATTCGAGATATTCTCAAGAATAACCGCTTCTGCTTTTTCGATGAAGTCTGATCCTAAAACTGATACTTCCGACATGTAATTTCTTATCTAAAACGAAAGTAGAAAAATTAATGCAAATGCAGGGCATTTGGCAATTCCCGGAAAGAATAGAAAAGGCACTTGCTTCAAATTTGTTATTTCTGACTCATATTTTTTATGCCTGACTCAAACTTGACACTTTTGGCTGCATACCTCTTAGGCCTTGCATTCGCGAATGCTTCATCTTTGTAAAACAAATTTCAAAGTCAAAAACTTAAATTATCATGACATGAAAGCACTAAAAATGAATCCATTTAAAATGTTGGTCAGTTTTTCATTCGTTATCCTTTTACTATTCAGTGCATGCGCTCAGTCAGGTGGCAGCAATAACACGAAGGCGGAAAATAAGTCGAAAGCAAAATCAATAACCGAAACGCCCAAAATGGACCTTCAGGCAGCAATCGTTTCCGGCAACCTCGAAGTCGTTAGGCAACACATTGAAGCAGGAACCGATATCAATAGGAAAGATCAAATGAGCGGCTCAACACCTTTAATCACGGCTGCGACCTTCGGAAGAACAGCCATTGCCAAAGCATTAATTGATGCCAATGCCGATTTGGACATTAAGAACAATGAAGGATCGACCGCCCTGCATGCTGCTGCATTCTTTTGCCGTATTGAGATTGTGCAGATGCTTCTTGATGCCGGCGCTGACAAAAACATCAAAAACAACCATGCAGCAACTCCCCGGGATGCCGTTATTGTGTCGTTTGCCCAAATGAAACCCGTTTATGAAACGATTAAGCAGCAATTAGAGCCACTCGGTCTAAAACTCGATTTGAAGGAAGTAGAAATGGCTCGCCCGGTCATTGCCATGATGTTGCAGTAATCGTTTAAGACCTTTGTCCGGACTAAAGTGGAAATTCAACATAGCAGAAAAGAAAAAACCCGAAGAGGGCAGAGTTCGTAAAACGATTTGTTGGTATATTAAGAGCGATGAACAATTGACTAAAAGCACATCATCCCAAAATAATTTGACCTCATGACAAAGAAGCAAACCAAACGAATTATCAGAATCCTATTATTTATCGGAACTGCAATTTCACTGTTTTTTGTGCCATGGATTTTGGTCCGGGCCTGGATAACGCCGCTACCTGATACGGTTCAGGAACAAGTAAATGACGCCATCGGATATGGATTGGACGGAATGATTGTGTATGTGGATGAGGCAGGTAAACCACCGGCATTTTATGCAGCCGGCTGGAAGGACAGAGAGAAAAAGATTCCAGCCGACCCGCACAACCTGTTCAAGATTGCTAGTATCAGTAAGTTGTATATCGCTGTTGCTGTGGCCAAATTGGTCAATGACAAGCGTTTGTCATTGGATAAAACGCTTGCGGATTACCTTCCTGAACTTGCAGGAAGGATTGAGAATGCTGATAAAATTACCTTGAGAATGCTGGTGCAGCACCGGAGTGGCATTCCCAATTTTACCGACACTCCCGGCTATTGGGAAAACCCACCGAAAACCAACAGAGAGAATCTTGATTTGGTGCTGGATAAGCCAGCTGACTTTGAACCTGGCAAAAAATATCGATATTCAAATACGAATTATTTGTTGATAGGCGAAATTCTTGATAAAACGCTGGGATATAGCTTTCACCAATATATCAAGAGGGAAATTTTGATGCCACTTAAGCTGAAGAATACCTACGGTTTGCTTAGTGATGTGGATTTAGATAGTGTTATGAGCGGGTATACCGTAGGTTATGATGGCGATTTAAAGCATTATGATTTCACAAGCCCTGCCGGCTCAATGGTCGCTACAGCAGAGGATGTGGGAATATTCCTGAGGGCATTGAACGATGGCTCTTTGCTAAATGATAATGAACAGGCTATTTATTCATCTATATATGAATATGGACATACAGGGCTATTGCCAGGATACTCCAGCATTGCCCGATATTACAAAGATATTGATGCGGTCGTTGTTCAGTTTGTAAATACAAGTGGGGGATACACCTGGAATTTATCGGAAATCGTATACAATCGTGTGGTTCGAATTCTGAGACGGCAAAAAAGCTAGTAGCAAAGACAGTTTAAAAAGCCAAACCGGTGTTGTTACTCATCGTGTACAGACCTGCCAACCACACACAAGTGAAGGTTGGCAACAATTTTATATGTAACAAATCCAGTGGAAACTCGTCTTCAACATGAATAAAAACAAAATAGATATGAAAAAGACGTTAATCCTCTTACTTTTTGCAAGTATTCTTTACTCATGTAATAACAGAAAAGCAGCAAATCAAAACATTCCACTTAACAGACAGAGTGCGAATAATGTCAGGAGAATTAAAGTTTTAACTCTGGGGACTTTCCACTTTGCGTTTCCAAATTTGGATGTCGTGAAAGTAGATAAAGAGAATCAAATTGATGTTCTGGATTCTAAATATCAAAAAGAAATTAAATTAATTGTAGATGACCTGGCCAAATTTCATCCTACCAAAATCGTTATTGAAAGTGAACCTAAATTTCAAAATAAATATGATTCGTTATACCAATCTTATTTGAACGATAAACATAGGCTATCAAGAAATGAGATTCAGCAAATTGGTTTTAGGTTGGGAAAACGTTTAGGTCTAAAACGTTTATATTGTGAAGACGCCTGGGGTGCAGATTATGACGATGTTAAAAATGTTGTTGAAGGAAAAGATTCTATTGCCAGGAAAAAGTTCATGCATTTCTTTTATCACAATCCTGATAGCCTTTTGATGTCATCAAGAAATGACAAACCAATATTTATGACGAAAGGAATTTTAGCGGAGCTCAAACAACTCAATTCCGATAGCGAATTAACCAGAAGTCTGGGTGATTATTTAATCGGTGTTTTTAAATACGAAACCCCGGAAAACAATCAATTTGGGCCGGATTTTACCACGGGTTGGTGGTTTAACAGAAACTTAAGAATTTTTAGAAATATTCAACGCATTAGCACAAGCCCAGATGATCGAATTCTGGTAATATTTGGCGCAGGACATATGAACTTACTTAATATTTTCTTTAAGGCTTCCCCTGAGTATCAATTATTAAAGGTAAATGACTATTTAAAATAGAACCGTCGCCAACCATGTGTAAATAGCTCCGGGCAGAAGGTGGAAATTCGGTAGTAAACAAAAAACAGTAGCGGTTTTAAAAGTGAACGTGTCGGAATGCCAACATCTCTTGAGTGCACCGCTGCCATCACACCCAAAATCTGCAGTTCACCCCCAAAATGATGCAGTTGGTCAAAAAAATTTCGCATTTCCTTTGAGGCAAACATCCTTTGCGTCAAAAAGAGAAGGATGAAAAGAGTTATTTTAATCGCTTTAGTGATTCAATGTGTTGGCCTTTCGCATTTGTGGGGACAGGAGACAACCCCGAATACCAGTCAGCAAAGGATAAAACATGTTTCGGAATCCGGTTCCCGACCGAAATCCAAAGAGACGAAAACGATCCGGGGAAAAATTATCGACGAAACAGGAGAGCCCAATACGGGTGCCACGATTTCCATACCGGAAACAACCGTTGGAACCGTCAGCAACCAAAATGGATTGTTTCAGTTATCCATTCCTGCTGGTACCCAATCATTGACGATTTCGTTTATCGGTTATGCGACTCAGGAAGTTGCTCCGGAAAGCCAAATGAAGATAACCCTTCATCCTGACACCACCCAAATCAACCAGGTCGATGTTGTTGCCCAACAGCCCAATGTCCAGGTAACGGCTGCGAAAACTACGATTTATCCGTCCTTGTCGCCGACCACTTCTTCGGGAAGCGCTTATTCGGTATTGAAAAACTTACCCGGGGTGATTATCAACAGTGATGGTTCGTTGTATATCAACGGAAAGTCAGGAGTGAAAATCCTGGTCGACGGTAAAAACTCCTATTTGAGCGGAACCGATTTGGTTAATTACCTGATGTCGCTTCCGTCCAGCTCACTGAAGAAAATCGATCTGATTACACATCCGTCGGCCAAATACGAAGCGGCAGGGAATGCCGGAATTATTGATATCTCCACGCAGAAGACTAATGCCGTCGGATACAACCTGAATGTCAACACCAATTACGAAAAGGGTAAGTACGGACGAGCCAACAACAACGTGGCGTTTGGGTACCGGCAAAACAAGTGGAACGCAAATGGCATGTATGGTTACTATCAGGGAAGCAATTATGTTGATTTGACCATTACCCGTGATTTCCCGGCAACAGCGAATGAACCATTGACTTTTTTCGATCAGGATTCGTACCGTAAACGGGAAAACAGATCGCACTATTTCAATTTGGGAGTTGATTTCTATGCCACTCCAAAAACCACGTTGGGGATGACGGTTAGAGGAAGCTCCACGAACAACAAGGAAAACGGTACCCTCCATTCGGTGTTTCACACGTTAACAACATCAAACGATTCGACCATTCAATCATTAACCAACAATGATGCTAACCGGAAGAACCTGACTTCTTCTCTGTACATCCAACATCAAATCGATTCGTTGGGAAAAGAAATTTCGGCTTCGGCCAACGGGCTCTACTATTCGGCGAACGAAACCCAGTTTCATCAGGATGTGATGACCCGAACGTCGGGCCCGTCGTCGGAGGATGTCTCGCAGGCGTTAAAGGACGGCTCCATCATGATGTACTCGGGTCGGGCAGATCTGGTTTACCCCATCAACCATCAGTGGCGTTTCGATGCCGGGGCCAAAAGTGATATCGTGAATATCAACGATGGGGCCGACTACCAAAACAGACAGAGCGGACAATGGATAACTGATCCCGGTCTGAGCACGATGTTTAATTACCGGGAAAACATCAATGCTTTGTACGTTAGTGGTAAAATGCAGAAGAAACCCTTAACGGCTGAAGTCGGTTTACGGGTGGAGAATACCAACGTTGAAGCCGGTTCGGTGAGCCAGTCATACACCAACTACTTCCCGAATTTGTTATTGAGCTGGCAACTACCCAATACGAATGCATTGAACCTGACGTATGACAAACGCATCGATCGCCCCAACTACCATGACCTGAACCCATTTGTATATGTCTTCGATAGCTACACCTACGAGCAGGGGAACACGGGGTTAAAACCTCAGTTTACCAATCGGTTCATTTTTTCGTATACTATTCGGAAAGCGTACAAGTTTAGTCTGTTTTACACCAACACCACGCAGGCCATTATCAAGTCGTATTTTGTACAGCCCGGTACCAAACGGGTACTGGTCATGCCCACGAATATGTCGTCGCATCATTCGTATGGTATACAGGGCGATGCTGCTCAGTTGGCGCTGACAAAATGGTGGAAAACAAGCCTGCATACTCAACTGGCACAAGACAATTACCAATGGATGGAAAACGGTTCGACACTCAGAAATGAAGGTTGGTCATTCCAGGCGGGCTTGCAAAACCGGATTAGTCTGCCGTGGGGATGGTCGGGCGAAGTGAGCGGTTTTTACAACAGCAGGATGGCTTTTGGGCAAATCGACGTGTTACCAACGTGGCGGGTTTCCGGCGGCATTCAAAAGAGCCTGTTTCACCGGAAGGCTACCCTTAGCATCTTTTCGAATGATTGGTTTCATTCGAACCATACCCGCATAAAAGGAGTTATTACCGGAGGACACGTCACCACAAATGAGTTCGACGACCATACGGTGTTAGGCGTTTCGTTCACATGGCATTTCAAAAAGGGGGCCGATGTGAAAAAGGGCAAAGACAAAAAGGGGATTGATTCCAAACGAATATCTTTGTAAATAGTCAATCCGTGGTTTATGAAACAAAGCAGTAAATGGTTCTGGATTTCACCGGTCATTTTTGGGATTACGGTCCTGGGAACGATTCGGATTATAAACGATATACCCAAGGATGTAAAATTCTGGCAACGTCCGCTGTCTGTAAATGTCATCGAATTCGTATCGATTATTGTTATCTCGTTCGGCATTGAATACTTTTTGCAGCAGTTTGTCAAACGCAACAAGAGGGCAAAAGAAATGTCGATACGGCATTTGGTGTTTGAATATCTGATGATCATGCTGGCGGGGATGATCATCACCATTCCGATTCTCTACGGTATTCATTACATGACAAACGATCCAGTAGGAACCGACGATCTCGTTATTGCCGAAGTGTCAATGACCCTGCTGATCATCATTTATTATTCCATTTTCAGAGGTGGTGATTTGTTGCAGGGGTACGTCGATCAAAAAACACTGACGCAGCAAATCAGGAATACCCAAATGGAAACCGAGTTGAAATTTCTGAAAGCGCAGTTTCATCCCCATTTCCTGTTCAATGCACTCAATGCCATTTATTTTCAGATTGACGAAAACAACGAAGCGCCGCGAAAATCCATCGAGTTGCTATCCGAGCTGTTGCGTTACCAGCTGTACGACATCAACCAGAATGTAAAGCTGGAGCAGGAGTTCGACTTCATTCGTCATTACATCGAATTTCAAAAAGTGCGAATGAACGAATCGTTTCAGTTAACGGTCAGTTTCGACCCGGCTTTGCGTGAACAGAAAATTCATCCGTTACTGTTGTTTCCGTTGGTCGAGAATGCGTACAAATATGTCGGCGGAGAATATTGGATCAAGATTGAAGCCCGTTTGCAGCAAGGCCGTTTGTGTTTTACGGTCGAAAATGCCATTCCGCCAACTCCGCCGCCGAAAAAAAAGAAAGCAAACGGCATTGGTCTCGAAAATTTACACCGGAGGCTCAACCTGCTGTATCCGGGAAAGCATTTCTTCGGGACGAAAAAAACCGATCATTCATTCATCGCTAATTTGAGAATCGAATGCTAAAGTTACGATGCGTTATTACCGACGATGAGCCCATGGCCAGAAAAGGCTTGCAGGGATATATCGAAAAGCTTGGCTTTTTGGAACTGGTTGCTGTATGCCAGGACGCCGTTCAATTGGGGAATGTGTTGAAGGAGCAACCAGTCGATTTAATTTTCCTGGACATTGAGATGCCGTATCTATCCGGTGTTGATTTTCTTTCGGGAATCCCCCATCCACCCAAAGTGATTATTGTGAGTGCGTACGAGCAATATGCCCTGAAAGGTTACGAGCTGGATGTGGCCGATTACTTGCTGAAGCCGGTTTCGTTCGAGCGTTTTCTGAAAGCGGTGAATAAAGTCTATGACCAGTTCGAAAAGGAAAACACGGATCAGGCACAACCCGGTTCTATTTTCGTTAAAACAAGCCAGAAGTACGAGAAGGTGAATTTTGACGATATCTTGTTTGTGGAAGGAATGGAGAATTATATCTCGATACAAACAGAAGACAATAAGCTTGTTGCCCATTCGAAACTAAGTGCATTCATGCAAAAATTGCCCCAGCGCAACTTTGTTCAGATTCATAAATCGTTTGTAGTTAACATAGACAAGGTCACCTCGTTGGAAGGCAATCAATTGGGAATCGACAGCTACAAATTGCCGGTTTCCCGGAATTACTCGGCGCAGATACGGGAGATGCTGTTGAAACAATAGCTAATAAAGCATATTCATTACTTTAGGTTAACAAAAGTATTTACGGCAGCAGGGCCGTACGGAAGGGCAATTGTCAATAGTAATGTTAATCATTGCTCTGTTTTTGAAGAAACATAGGCCAATTCTTTAGTCATCAATATAAATACATCACAAACTTAGGTCAGAAAATGAAAAAAGTAGTCGTTACAGGTTCATCCGGAAAACTCGGAAAAGAGATAGTCAAGAAATTAAGAGAGCAAGATTACGAAGTTTTGGGAATCGATTTAATTCCATCTGAAACAACAGATGGGTTATTTGATATTCGGGATAGAAAATTAATGGAAGATATAACCAACGGTTACGATGCCATCATTCATACGGCGGCATTACATGGCAAACACACTGACTTGAATTATCCCCGCGAAGAATTTATTGAAACAAATATCACTGGGACGTTTAATTTGTTGTCGGCTTGTGTTAATAATGGAATTAAAAAGTTTCTATATACAAGCACGACATCAATTTACGGAACAGCAATGGTTAACGAAAAACAAGCAGTTTGGGTTGATGAAGATTTAACGCCCCAACCGAGGGATATTTACGACATAACCAAATTGACGTGTGAATTGCTTTGCAAAGACTATTTTGAGAAGGAGAAAATTGAAACGACCGTTTTAAGAGTATCCAGATTCTTACCGGAAGACGAGAACACAAAAGCCAATCACCGAATTTACAGAGGACTTGATGAAGAAGACGGTGCCATGGGACACTTGCTGGCATTGGAAAAGCGTTTCGATTCGTTTCAGATTTATAACATTTCAAATGAAAGTCCTTTTCAGAAGGAAGACTTAGTCGATTTATATACGAATCCCCGAAAAGTAATGACGAAGTACTATCCTGATATAGAACAGATTTATGCTGATAAGAACTGGCAGTTTTTAGAAAGAATAGACCGGGTTTACTCCATCGAAAAGGCTAAGAAAGAGTTGAACTTTAGACCAACTAAAAACTTTGATGCTTTTTTGAAATAGTGAAGACTAACACTTGTTGCTTCTGAGTCCTGTCACCCCCTTTCCCAAATCTTCAACCATTTCAGCAGCCCGAAACCCCACCCATCCGGGAACTGGAAATATTTTGTTAATTTGGTTGCGCCCAAAAATCCAAAAAATAAAGACGGAAAATCTGACGGCTTGACGGGAAAAATGAAATTATGAATAAACGAATTGGCTCCGTGCGGTTTTGAACGTTTCCAGCTTTTAATCCCGCACTCCACTTACATAAACCTTTAACCGTAATTAAAATGAGACGAGTAACATTAATCACATTAATCATCTTTTCATTGACAAATTTGTCTTTCGGACAGACAATTCAGGAAATTTTCAAAGCTCTGCCATTGAATTACACTGGCGAATTGATAACTGAAGCGAAGGACTCACTAATAGAGCAGGGGACCTACACGATTCCAGGCGGTGACCGTGATGAGACGATGAAAGTTGATTACTCAGCCGAAAAAGACTACATAAGACTGGATTATTACTATACTACCGGACAAAGTGGATTTATCGTCATTGAATTAAGGAGATTTCAAAAGGCTGACGGTTCTTTTGTTGTTGTCTACTCAAAATACGGTGGAGCAGAAAGAGCATATGACCAGGATTCTCTGCTCACATTTGACTATGAGAATGGAACGCTAAAACAAAATGAGAATCTTGGGCTTCCCGAAAATTTAAAAACAAGAGCGTTTTTGAAAGACAACCTCCCCGACAGCTTGAAAGAAGAAAATATTACGCTGAGCACAAGCTACAATTTGAAGCCAAAAGAAACGAATGGTGTTGAATACGAGGTCGATCCACAAAGCGATCAATTTATGAAGTGGATTAAAACAGACAGTATCTTGTTTACGTGGAATGGGAAAAGATTTGAAAAAAGAAAAGAATAACCACCACCAACAACTTGCAAATTGCATTGTGGAGGCAGCGGCGTGCGCTGTCTCTGCTCCTTTCTTGACTGTCATGTCCTGGCGGACACTGACGCTCTTCCCCGAAAACTCGGGGCTGAAGTATAGGAACGCAACGACAACTTACAAGTGACCGTTGCGAATGAGTTTAAGTTCTGACAATCAATATTTTTGGAGATGAATATAAAGGACAAAAGCAGACAAGAATACACAGCAAGAATAAATAGAGTGATTGACTATATTGAGAAGCATTTAAACGATGATATTACACTTGATAAAATTGCTCAAATTGCTTGTTTTTCACCGTTTCATTTTCACCGTATTTTCTCAATTTTAACAAATGAAACAATAAATGCTTTTATTCAACGAAAACGAATTGAAAAAGCAGCACAACAACTTATAAATGAGGAAAATGTTTCAATAAGCGAAGTGGCTTATAATTGTGGGTTTGGTAGTATTGCTCATTTTAGCCGAACATTTCGTAAATTTTTTGGTATGACTGCCAAAGAATTTAGGGAAACAGAGAAAGCAATTTTTGCAAAAGACGGTTTATATTTTAGCAAGAATGGTCAACTGACCCGCAAGATAAATCAAATGGGTCCAGATTATAAAGAGCAACTTTGCAGTGATAGTTTTAATCAATTTGATCACTCAAATTTTATAATTATGGACACAAAAATCGAAATTAAAGAGATGCCTGATATTAATGTAGTTTACTTTAGGCACACAGGTCAGTTTAACCAAATCGGGGAAAGCTTATGAAAAGCTCATGAAATGGGCGGGGCCACGAGGTTTATTAAATTTTCCGGAAACAAAAACAATTACTGTTTATCACGATGATCCTACTATAACTGCGATTGAACAGGTTCGTCAAAGTGCATGTATTACTGTAGATAATGATGTGAGGGTTGACGGCGAGATTGGCAAAATGAAATTAGAAGGCGGCAAATATGCTGTCGGTCACTTTGAAATTGATGAGAAAGGATTTGAGAAAGCTTGGAATACAATGTGCTTATGGTTTACAGAAAGTGGATATCAGCCAAGGGATGGTTACCCATATGAGTTATATTACAATTCGCCGGAGGAAGACGCAAGATGCAGATTTGTCTTAGATATATGTATTCCAGTGAAAACGTTATAGTTTCTTGTCCGAGGAACAAAGTAAACAATAGAGCGGTTGAGTTTTCATCTATCGCTCTATTAGGTTTTATTATGAATGACGGACTAATGATAAGAAAAAACCAGTGCCTAATACGGTATGAAAATAATAGCCGAAATAACAGTAGTTTCATAGGCTGTAGCCCGATTCAACTTAGTTGTAACTTGACAGGGAGGTGCCACGCAGTCGGGTACTATTCTTATACTAATCGTTATGGCGCATTAAAGAATGAACGATGATTGAAGATTCCGCTTTGACTTTGACAAAAGCTTATGACAATGAAGAACGGATTGATATTGAAAGAGCAAAAGAAATGTTGACCAAATCTGAACTTGTAAATAAGCTTTTGATTGCTCCTAAACAAAGACCTGAATTATTTGTAGGCATTCGAGCTTATGAGTGGCGATTAACTGAATTATCGGAAATACCACTTATTGGTTCATTAAAGAAAGTCCGGGATTGGGTAGATCTTTTGGTCGACAAAACGTATACACCTGAAGGTTTTTCATTGACAGGAGACAGAGATGGTATATTGGCCTGCCATAACGCTATGATTACAACTATTCTTTTAAAAACCGGATATAATGACAAAGATAAAATTCAGTCGGGGATAAATTGGATACTTAACTATCAAAGTACTGAAAGAGGTGTAGAATGTAAATGGACAGGCAAAGATTTATATACACGCTTTGGAGGTTGCATGAAAAAAACACCCTGTTTTTACGGAGTTGTAAAATCAATGATAACCCTAACCGAATATAGGAAACGATTTGGAAGCTCTGTCAATATGGATGAAAAGCTAAGATATGGATTGGAATATATCTTGAAACACAAAGTATTCAAAAAATTGTCGACAGATCAGCCAATAGAGAGTTCGATAATAAGGAATTTTTATCCCTACTCGTATAAATCCAATCTAATAGAAATATTGACACTACTAAAATCAAACAATTTGTATAATGATCCCAATTGCAGGGAAGCGATTGGAATATTGACTCAAAAAAGGTACAGTGACGGATTTTGGCGATCAGAAGTGTCACAAATGAAATCGGCATGGGTTGATTTTGATCCATTAAATAAACCTGGCTTATGGATAAGTTACGTGATTGGTAATTTATTAGGATTAAATGAGAAAAAAAAACGTACCATAACAATGTAAAAAAATAATAACCGGAAAAATAGTAAATTCTGAAGTTGTAGTCTGTTTCAACTTTCTTGTAACTTGGCAGAAAATTACCACGTTCCGATGCATTGGGACCACTACTCATACAATTTTCCGTTACCAAACAGCATACGAAACTGTTTTCGAAACAATCGGACACACCCCAATGCCCGCCAGGCGCCACTCCGGCGCGAGAAGTAAACTGACAACCATTGCCCCAGCTGAATTTCTCTCCAAACGAAAAATGAAACCCAAAAGATTTTGTTAACTTGGGCGCAGCATAACGACCAACAAAATGAAAACAGAAAATTCGACTAGTCATTATTCGATCTTTAATTACATAAGAAAGGTTTCCTATCTGTATTAGGAATGAACAAGTAATAATGTTCCTCACGACTCAACAGGATAGGTATTTCTATGCGTATAACAAAATGGCAACCGTATTGCTATATACTAGTTGGCAATTATTCAAAAAGGAAACGATGAAAACAATTTTGACAATTTTAATGAGCATTTTGACTTTAGCAGTATTTGGTCAAGATACTACCTACTACGCCAATAATGGTGATAGAGTAAATTCTTTGAAATCATGTGACAGGTATGAGATTTTAGAACGAGATCAAACCGATACAAATAAAGTTGTTGTAAAAGTATACTTTAAGTCAGGACAAATTGAATCTGAGAGAAACTACAACCCCTATTGCAAAAGAAGATTAGATGGTAAAAGAAAAGAATGGTACAAGAATGGACAAATCCGGATGAACGTAGATTATAAAAACGGAAAATTGAATGGACAAGTGTTGACTTATTGGGAAAATGGGCAACTTAAAAGACACGACTATTTTGAGAATGGAAAACTAATTAAAGGAAAAGTTTGGAACTTTGACGGAAGAGAAACAGAATATTATGACTTTGAAATCAAACCAAAGTTTCCCGGCGGAATTGATGGCCTTGTCCAATACCTGGGAGCAAAACTTAAATACCCAAGGAAATCACAAAAGAAAGGAATTGAAGGATGGGTATACGTGCACTTTGTTGTGGGGAAAGACGGAAATGTTTCACACGTAAGAGTTGTTAAAGGCATAAACAAAGAAATGGACGCCGAAGCTGTAAAAGTAGTTAAGGGAATGCCCAAATGGGAACCCGGAATGGAAGATGGTAGAAAAGTCTCCAGAAGCTTTTATCTACCAGTTAGGTTTAGATTAACCAGACAGTAAAGATAAGAGAATGTTTCGGGACAGCCCGAACACATACAAATGGACGTTTAATTTCCTCTGGAATTAGCATGACAGACTACCAGGATATTTAATCGCTTCTCTTAAAACTCACATAAAATGAGAAATAAGATTTTCAATTATTCGACACTCGCACTGGTTTATTTTGGTCTTTTCCTTCTTATAACTAGCTATTTTAAGGCACATGCTTTGGTCAATAGCTATACGTATGTTGGATTGATTCTGATGATTGTTTCTTTGGTCTTTTTCACCATGGCCAGAATTAAGCTGGGTGATTCATTCCAGGTGTCAGCTAAAGCAAATAATCTGGTGAAAAGCGGTATCTATAAAAAAATCCGACATCCTGTATATCTTTTTGGATTTACATTCGTGATGGGATTTTTCATTTTCACTCAAGTGTTTTATGGACTGATATTTTTATTTGTATTGGCTGTTTTGCAAATAAAGCGAATCAAAAAGGAAGAGGCAGTTCTGATAGAGAAGTTTGGGGACGAATATGTAGAATACAAAAAAGAAACCTGGTTTTAGATTTTATTATTAAAATAGGTGCAATAATAAACCTAGCCCCGGTTTCATTGTTTCAACTTAACACATCAACACGGGAGAAACAATGAACGAATCAGTTTTTAATATAAAACCGTTGGGGTTTTCAGTGGGAAGCCCTCGACCCATTCTTGTTTTGTGTACATCACGAAGATTTCTTTCCAAAAGGAAATGCCAATTTAGGCCCTGACGAAAAGGAATTAGTGGGAAGAAATATGGGCCAGGATTTCCAGGTGAAAGATGGTTGGCGCATGTACCATGGACAGAGAGTACCCGGTTTCCCGCCGCATCCGCACCGGGGGTTCGAAACGGTAACGGTGGTTCGCAAAGGTTGGGTCGATCACAGCGATTCGATGGGAGCAGCCGGTCGCTATGGCAATGGCGATGTGCAGTGGATGACGGCCGGCAAAGGATTGATGCACGCTGAAATGTTTCCGTTGGTGAATCAGGATGCAGGTAATCCCATGGAGCTTTTCCAGATTTGGTTGAATTTACCGCGTGTCAGCAAAATGGTGGAACCCCACTATAAGATGTTCTGGAACGAGGATATTTCTCGTTACGAAACGGTTGACGCGCAAAACCGAAAGACAACCATTGAATTGATTGCCGGTCAAATAGACACCCTGTCAGCTCCGGTTCCTCCGCCGGATTCCTGGGCTTCGAAAGCCGAAAATGAGGTGGCCATCTGGGTGATACACATGGAATCGAATGCGACGTTTGAGCTGCCTGCCGCTTCACCCGGTGTGAACAGGGCGGTTGTATTTTCATAAAGGCGACCAGCTTCAATTGAATGATACGAACCTGCCGGCCTACCATTCGGCAGATTTGAACGCCGACCAGCAGGTAAGCATGGTTGCTGGCAATGAAGCCTGTTCTGCCTTGCTATTGCAGGGACGTCCTATACATGAACCGGTGGTTCAGTACGGACCTTTTGTAATGAATACTCAGCAAGAGATTGAGGAGGCTTTTTCGGAGTACCGGCAAACGCAGTTTGGTGGTTGGCCCTGGCCGCAGGATGAAGTAACCCATGGTGCCGACGCGAAACGTTTTGCCATCTATTCGGATGGTACGAAAGAGGAACGATAATTTTTTCAAACCGGGGATAGTGGCGACGATAAGTCCCTAAGAGAATATCTGCGATAGGATAGAAGCCCACGCATAAAAGTTGTCATATGCCCGACAGCTGTTTCCCTCTTTGCTAACTTAGGCCACTTCTTCCCTCAATCTCCAACCATCCTGCCATCCCGGAACCCCATCCACCCAGAATTGAAAAGATTTTGGTAACTTATAAGTGTCTTAACAATCAGTGAAATGAGAACGAAAAACCGACCAATCATCGTTCTGTCTAGATGGCAAAGACACACCATTGAATAAGGAGGAATCGCTATGGCATCGAAAACAGTTGATCAAAAGGCACCTCAAACAGTAAGCATCAAATATCTGGCTGGATTAATCATTCCGGTGATAGTCGCGCTCATCATTGCCGTGATACGAACCCGGCTGGAGGACCGGACGTAACAGGAAGAACTGCCGGGGTACCGCGATTATACGCGCCGCGTGCGTTACCGGTTGTTTCCCGGTATCTATTGAGGAACACCGTTACGTGTTCACCCCGATAGCTGTCGGAACAAGTCAAAATGCTCCTTCTGTCCAGGACCCGAAGTACATTGGGAACCTGACATTGTCGAACACAAAACATAAATAACCTGCGCCTCATATATCTGAGTTAAATCCCGGAGGGATGAAATCTTATTAGCCCGGGGTGTGAGCCCCAGGTAGGGAAACGTGTGTGAGATAGCGATCGTGTGACGGACATGATTGAAATACACTCGCTGTTTCGAGCGCAATGGTGGTGTAGCCACATTGAAAAACAACTATTTTTTTTGTTGTCCTTTTGGCTTGTTCTTTTCCGGCAAAACTGGATGAACCATTCTTCACCCCCAATCAATTTTTGGGGAACTCTCCCTTTTGACCATCTCACCACTCCGAAGCCCCACCCCTCGAAAACCAAAGAGATTTTGTTAACTTGGATGTACCAAATAATCCAACAAAATGAAGACAGATCATTCGGCCACTCACCATCCAATTTTTACGACAGAAGGAGGGAGGCTCATCTTCAATGGTGAGCAGCAACCCATATCGGTTTAGTTGACTAATCAGTTGGCAACCATTTTGGAGAGAGACACATGAAAATGAAATACGCTCCCAGGCAGGTATCCTCTTGCGGGCATACCGTTCGGTTGAACGACATGGAGATGTACTACGAGGAGTACGGAGAAGGAAATCCGCTGGTGTTATTGCGCGGATTTGGCGGTTGTGCGCAGAACTGGCATCCCTTTACCGCAAGGCTTACAGAGAGCGATCGACTGATTGTCGTCGATATGCGGGGGCACGGTTACTCGACCAATCCCTCGAACCGGTTCACCTATCGGGAGGCGGCCAGTAACGTCTTCCTCGTGCTTGACAAGTTGGGGATTGATCGCTTCTCGGCTATAGGGATGAGTTCCGGCTTTGTGTTAAGATGAATTTAACCCACTTCTGATTTTCTATTTCTTTTTCCAATTAAATAACAAACCGGATAACAAACATTTCCTCCGGTTGGGCCGCAAAAAGAACACCACCACTTTGTTGCAGGAATATAAGCGGCTTTAAGATCTACACACTTTTTCGGTAATTTTGATTTCTTTGTATTCATCTTTTCAAGTACTATTATTAATATTCAGATAACATCACAAAAGTACTCGCTTAATTTTTTACATTTGCACGAGTATCCTTTATGTAACTAGTAACTTTAATGTAACTCCGTATGGCTTGCACAAAATGCTCGGGAATGAATGACTGTAATGCATTTTTTCTTCCATTAAATGATTTATTGACAGTGTTCAATGGAAAATGGAAAATGCGTCTTATCCTATGTTTGGCATCTGAACCCAAACGCTTCAATGAAATGAAGAATTGCCATGGAATTTCACCACGAATTCTTTCGAAAGAATTAAAAGAGTTGGAAATGAATGGAATAGTAATTAAAACAGAGGTTAAAGATAGCCTTAATACAGTAAATTATACTTTAACTGAAATAGGATTGGAACTTATTCCCATTATTATGCAACTTCAAAAATGGGGAGATGCTCATAGACACAAAGTTTTAGTCCAAATACAACAAAAAAGTGATGATGTTTGAAATACTAAATCTTTCTAAGATTTCAATTAATAGATTAAAGTAAAGCCCAGCAGGTAACAAAGTGTAAATTTTATAGCGGGTGCAGTGGTGTGTGGGGTGCAGATTCCCGCATCAATTTCCGTCCTTCCGGACTGGAAGTAGCCCCAGAATCCGCTACAAAAACTTACACTAAACGTTACCAAACCGCGCAAGAAACTGTTTTCGAAACAATCTAACACACTCCAATTCCCACGAAGCGATACTCCGGCGCGAGAAGTAAACCGCCAACCATTGCCCCAGCTGAATTTCTCTCCAAACAAAAAATGAAAATAAAAAGATTTTGTTAACTTAGTTGCACCTAACAACCAACAACATGAACACAGAAAATTCGACCAATCCTCTTCGGCCTTGCAACGTAGCAAAACACCTTCCTGTTAGCGGGGAGGAGCCACCCGTATGGTTTAGCAGCTCAACATAAAAGGACATATATCATCCGGCATTGGAGATATAGGGTAGGTTTAGTACACATTTAAACTGGTTGCAGGCAATATGCCCGTTTATAAATAAAACCTGAAATAAACAATTTTTACAGATGAAACATCTATATAAATACTTATTAATTCTATCAGTAAATTTATTGCCTTTTAGCATAAGTAATCTGTTTGCTCAATCGTATGATTTAAAGAAAATCGACATTGAATTGTGCAAAATTCAGAATGATGATCAGCAAATTCGACATAAACTCATTGAAGCAATGCAAAAACCATCGATAGAGCTGATTTCAATCAAAAATGAAATGGACTCAATAGACACTAATAATCAAATGTATGTAGCAAATTTATTAGACAATTATGGCTGGCCGGACAATCTTTCAGATAGTGCAAATACAGCCATTTTCCTAGTAATTGATCATGGCGGCAAATCCTATTCGGAAAAATATTTTGAAATGGTAAAAGAAAAGGCTAATCAAGGAATTATTTCGAAATCTGACGCTGCAACTCTTGAAGATCGAATATTAATGAGCGCAAATAAACCGCAGAAGTATGGAACTCAAACAAAAGGTGATATAGTATATTATGTGACAGGTAAAGATGAGTCTAAAAGTAAAAATGTGCTTTATATCTGGCCCATTGAAAGTCCTGAAAAAGTTGATGAACTAAGAACTTCTGTGGGATTGAAACCTATTAATTCTTATATGCAACAGATAGAAGAAATGCATCAAATGAAAGTAGTTTGGGATAAGAGTTTGAAAGTAAGTGATTTTAAAGATAAAAAGCGTTCAAAAAAAGCGAAGAAACAAAAGTTGAAATAATATTGCCTACAACACGCGCTCATAAATAATTGCCGTATTGTAATGAAATTAAGGTTTGACAGGAACGTATCACGCACTTTGCCACTAATCATACAATTTGCCGTTACCAAACCGCATAAGAAACTGTTTTCGAAACAATCCAACACACTCCAATGCCCGCCAGGCGCCACTCCGGTGGGAAAAGTAAACCGCCAACCATTGCCCCAGCTGAATTTCTCTCCAAACGAAAAATGAAACTGAAAAGATTTTGGTAACTTATGAGTGTCCTAACAACCAGTGAAATGAGAAAAGAAAAACGGACCACTCATCATCGGGCTCGCAACTTTGCAGAACAGCTTCCCATTGGTATAGGGGAGCAGCAATCCATGTGGTTTTCGGCAACTCAACATACCAGGTGTTGTTATACCCCTGATTTTGTCGGTGTAACAACACCTGAAAATTTGTTAGAAGAGAAATAACGACCCTATATGATACATACTAGTTGTGCAACATATAAAAAACACCATATAGAACACTTTAAACATGATAAAAACCAAAAACCTGACAAAGAAATTTGGCGACCTGATTGCAGTTGACAACTTAACCCTGTCTATTGATAAAGGAGAGCTATTTTCACTACTTGGATTGAACGGAGCGGGAAAAACTACCACGATTAAAATGCTTTCCTGTTTAATTCAACCAACGAGTGGAGATGCAACAATATTAGACAAAAACCTGATTAAGGATGCTCAATTTATAAAACAGCGGTTGAATGTATCGCCACAGGAAACAGCTATTGCCCCTAAATTAAGTGTTTGGGAAAACCTAAAAATGATTGCAGGCATTTACGGAATTGATAGAAAATTAATTCCTCAAAAGATAGATGAAATGATTTCCGTATTTAAGCTTGCAGAAGTTCGAAACAAAAAAGTAAAATTGCTTTCAGGAGGAATGCAACGTCGTTTAAGCATTGCCATGGCTTTAATAACCGAACCTGAGATTCTGTTCCTGGATGAGCCTACATTAGGACTTGATGTAATTGCCAGAAGAGAACTATGGGCAATTATTAAAAAACTAAAGGAAAAGACAACAATTATCCTGACAACTCATTATTTAGAAGAGGCTGAAGCGCTTTCGGACAGAGTAGCAATAATGCAAAAAGGAAGAATTAAAGCAATTGGAACGGTTGAAGAATTGCTTAACCAAACAAACTCAAAAACACTGGAAGATGCATTTGTTTTATTAAACGAGGAGATCTAAAAATGAAATCCATATATTTTGCCCAAAGGAATTTAAAAGAAATATTGAGAGACCCTTTATCGTTAGTTTTAGGGGTTTTACTTCCGGTATTCTTCATTTTTCTATTTTCAACTATTGCGAAAAACGTACCTATTGACGTTTTTAAACCTGTGAATATTGTACCGGGAATAACCATCTTTGGCTTAACATTTACAACAATGTTTCTTGGATTACTAATAGCCAGGGATAAAAGTTCTTCATTTTTAACAAGGCTTTTTATATCACCATTAAAACCAAGAGATTTTATCATTGGATATTCCATTCCTCTGTTACCATTTTCATTGATAATCGGAATTGTATGCTTAATAATTGGAATTGTAGTTGGAGTTCCTACATCGATGACATTGGTTTATACTTTGGTTTCATTTATTCCTTATATTTTATTTTCAGTGTTCATCGGGATTTTCCTGGGGGTAGTCTGCAATGAAACACAAGTAATGGCAATCGGAAATATATATATAATTGCAAGTGCTCTTTTAGGCGGAGCGTGGATGGATTTGAATATCCTTGGAGAAAATATAAAGAACGTTACAGAAGTACTGCCATTCTCTCATGCAATTGAAGCATCAAGGATTGTATTGGCTGGAGGTCAGGATAATATTTGGATTCATTTATTGGTCGTAGGTATCTATGCAGTATTGTTTTTCTTTTTGGCTGTGTACTTTTTTAGCAGGAAAATGAAATCTGACAATAAATAAGATGAATGAAATACGTTGCACAACATTTGGTATAATTAATGGCAGCCACCGTAATAAAATCAAAGTTTGTAGCCCGCATCAATTGCGTAACGGTGCGACAAGAAACCACTTCGCACTCTGCCACTACTCATACAAATGGCCGTTACCAAACCGCATAAGAATCTGTTTTCGAAACAATCCAACACACCCCAATTCCCACGAGGCGCCACTCCGGCGCGAGAAGTAAACTGCCAACCATTGCCCCGACTGAATTTCTTTCCAAACGAGAAATGAAACTGAAAAGATTTTGTTAACTTGGTTGCACCTAACAACCAACAACATGAAGACAGAAAATTCGACTACTCAACACGTAACGTACAGATATCACTCCCTTGATAGAAATAAAGAGTAGTTTGGGTACACATATAAACTTGTTGGGTTTCATTTTTATAAAAGAATGGAAAAATCAATTAAAGAGAAACTAAGAAAAGTATTAATAGCATTTATCATAATTGCTATTCCAATGGGGTATGTTATGATTGCTTTAGTTAAACTGGACAAAGCAAATAAGGCATATGAAGAAGCAATGATTTATGATGATAAGAAAATTGATTTTGCTATTCAGGAAATCGATAATGCATTAAAATTTGTTTTTTGGAAAAGTAATTTAACTAATCAAAAAGTACAGCTGCTTTATAGGAAGAAGGAATATCGTGAAATTTTAAAATGCATAAGTAATAAGAAAGCTTATTTATTTAAGGGGTTGATTTATGAGCACTTAAATGAGCCTGACTCAGCAATGCTGTTTTACAAAAAAAGAAATTCCAAGATTGAAGAAACAGTTGAAAGAAAACACA
This sequence comes from uncultured Ilyobacter sp., assembly GCA_963675185.2. Classification (GTDB taxonomy): domain Bacteria; phylum Fusobacteriota; class Fusobacteriia; order Fusobacteriales; family Fusobacteriaceae; genus Ilyobacter_A. Next base: position 11,456 of record CAXXOH010000002.1, on the reverse strand, counting down.
AAGGATGAAAATCTATCACTACAAATTGAAAGACAATTAGCTTTAGTGTATACATTTTTAGGAGAAAAAGACAATGCTAAAAAATATTTAAAAGAGGTTCCTGGTAACTTTGATAAAAACCAAAAAAGAATTATACAGCAGTATGACTTCTATATTGAGAATTATAAATCAGGTGGATACAAAGATTTTTTGGAAGGTGAGACAGTTCTCCTTGGTATTGATAGTTTACAACCAAATATTGACATAGACAGTTTATTTGAAGCAAATAGAATCTATTACAGTGGATATACTACAAGTGGTGATGATTACGAGTATGAAATTAAAAAGATATTTGAAAAAAAAGCTTTATCACTAGGAATGAACAAAATAGAAAAAGCGAAACCTAACAGCCCTTGATAGCCCATTGCCGGCTTTTCGATCATCAAAAAAAGAATGATAAGGTTGAGCATAAAGGACATCAATAAATATGAGAGTAAAGAAACGGCTATGGGCCATATGGGCAAAACGTTGCCAGCCGAACCCGCTCCTTTTAATCCGTCCGTCATCTCACCAGCCCAAAACCCTCTCTCTCGGAAACCAAAGAGATTTTGTTAACTTGTGAGTGTCCTAGTTTTCAGAAATATGAAGAAGAACTAACCATTTGAGAACGCAACAGAAAAGGTACACATGAAAAAATCGGCATATGGAAACCCTCTAGTGATTGAGAAGATTAACTGCGAACCGGAACGTAAAACATCAGAATCAAAACTACAGTGATGAGGGACCTGTTTTCGAGTTTTATTTTTGAGGTAATTGGTGCCTTTGTCGTTTGGATGGCAAAAGGATTTAAAGGAAAGCTTTCAGATGAAATGTCTGGTCCTTATGAATCAAACAGAAAAAGCTGGAGAAATACAGTGATTTCTTTTCTCTTGTTGTTCCTCATCGGTGTAGTTGTGTATAAACATCAGGAAAACAGAAAGAAAGAAGCGAGCGATAATCGATTGAATACAACGATTGAAAGATCATACCATTAGTTAACGGTTCGGCCTAAGCTTCCTGGCCCCTCACAACACTGCCTTCCCCCTTCCCGAAACCCCATCCCTCGAAAAACCGTAAGAGCTTGTTAACGCTGATGCACCAAAGAATCCTACAATATGAAGACCGAAAATGAACTTTTAAAGCACGACTTGATAGACGAATCCATAATCTCAGTTATACCGATTTTGCCTGGTGACGGGACAAGATTATTCAAAGACGATAGACCTGAACAACAACTTGAATTTGTGAGTGCAAAGTCATTTGACACAGGTTTAACACAATTGTATGACAAACGAAAAAGATAGAATGGAACAAAGAATAAACGAATTGGTTCCGTGCGGTTTTGAACGTTTCCAGCTTTTAATCCCGCACTCCACTTACATAAACCTTTAACCGTAATTAAAATGAGACGAGTAACATTAATCACATTAATCATCTTTTCATTGACAAATTTGTCTTTCGGACAGACAATTCAGGAAATTTTCAAAGCTCTGCCATTGAATTACACTGGCGAATTGACAACTGAAGCGAAGGACTCATTAATAGAGCAGGGGACCTACACGATTCCCGGCGGTGACATGAATGAGACGGAGAAAGTTGATTACTCAGCCGGAAAAGACTATATAAGACTGGATTATTACTATACTACCGGACAAAGTGGATTTATCGTCATTGAATTAAGGAGATTTCAAAAGGCTGACGGTTCTTTTGTTGTTGTCTACTCAAAATACGGTGGAGCAGAAAGAGCATATGACCAGGATTCTCTGCTCACATTTGACTATGAGAATGGAACGCTAAAACAAAATGAGAATCTTGGGCTTCCCGAAAATTTAAAAACAAGAGCGTTTTTGAAAGACAACCTCCCCGACAGCTTGAAAGAAGAGAATATTACGCTGAGCACAAGCTACAATTTGAAGCCAAAAGAAACGAATGGTGTTGAATACGAGGTCGATCCACAAAGCGATCAATTTACGAAGTGGATTAAAACAGACAGTATCTTGTTTGTGTGGAATGGGAAAAGATTTGAAAAAAGAAAAGAATAACCACCACCAACAACTTGCAAATTGCATTGTGGAGGCAGCGGCGTGCGCTGTCTCTTCTCCTTTCTTAACCGTCATGTCCTGGTGGACGCTAACGTTCTTTCCCCGAAAATTCGGGGCCAAAGTATCGGAATGCAACGACAACTCGCAAGTGACCGCTGCCATTTCAAATAACTCCTTCCCAAATCTCCAGCCAGCTCACCACCCCGAAACCCCATCCATCGAAAACTGAAAAGATTTTGTTAACTTGGATGCACTAAGAATCCAACAACATGAAAACAGAAAATTCGACCAACTACCATCGGGCTTGCGAATTAGCAGAACAGCTTCCCTTTTGCGTTGGGGGGCACAACCAATAGGTTTCTGATGACTCAACACAAAGCGTACACATATCACTCCAAAATTGAAAATATAGGGTAGTTTTAGTAAACATATGAGCTAGTTGTGCATCATTCAAAAAACATTCCACGAAAAATGAACTACCAAGAAACCAATCAAAATTTATTCGATTTATATAATAATAAATATCCAAAACTTACGAAGGTATTAAACGAAAAAAACAAGTCATTAGGACATAAAGACAGAGCTACAAATCCTCTTTTATTGAAAATTGATGACAATTATGCTAAAGCTGAACTGAAAGTAATGATTTTCGGACAAGAAACAAATACTTGGCTTGGCGAGCAAAACAACGCTGAATTTTTAGGTGAGATTGAACCAGTATATAATCTTTACGAAGATTTTTTCTTGAGCGGTGAATGCTATTCATACGGCGGACAATTTTGGAATGGAATAAGCCGATTTGTAAAATTATCGGAACAAGGAACTGACAAAAAAGTAGGTGTAGTTTGGAACAATGTTTTAAAAATCGGAAAATGTGGCAAAGGCTCACCTTTCGCAAGTATTCAAGAAATACAATTTGAACATTTTAATGTAATCCAAGAAGAAATAAACATTTTAAAACCTGATTTATTAGTTTTCTTTTCTGGACCTTATTATGACCATAACATAGAAAAAGCATTTGGAAAATTTGGAAGAAAACCAATTAATGGATTTTCGGAAAAGCAACTTTGCGAATTAGAAGTTTCAAATTTAGTTCCATCATTTAGAACTTATCATCCAAATTATTTGTGGCGAAATAATATAAATAAATATCTTGAACCGATTGTTGCGCGGACAAGAATGATGCACAACAACGTATAAGAACAATAGGACAATTGTTGCAAAGCCTAAAGGTTCGGGCATATTTGGAAGCTCGCCAAATTTTTAAATTTGGCTTATTGAGATAAAAAAGGCAATAAGAAAAATTAAGAAGTTCGGCTTGTGCTCAATCGAATGGTAAGCGGGTATTTTCCGCCCTACTGTTCTTATACAAAACCGTTGACAACATAAAAACACCCTTTCCCAAACCTCCCACCATCTCACCAGCCCGAAACCCCAACCATCGGAAACCTGAAAGATTTTGTTAACTTGGATGTGTCCTAACAACCAACAAAGTGAGAATGGAAAAACTGACTAGGTATCATGATGTCTGTGTGAAGAGAGAAGCAACCAATAGGGTTTTTCATATGTGAGATTTGTGAGAGTTTTAATAGACACATAAAAGAGTTAGTCAAACACTCAAAAAAATAACACATGAAAATAGGTAAGCTTAAAAAGGTCGAAATTCGTGAATTATGGAAAGGTGAGGCAACTGATTTCACTCCTTGGTTGGCAAAAGAAGATAATATTAGTCAATTGGGAGAAGCAATACAAATTGAACTTGAAGTTATTGAGCAAGAGAAAAATGTAGGTCCTTTTAGAGCAGATATTCTCTGTAAAAATACTGTTGATGACCATTATGTTTTAATTGAAAACCAATTGGAAAAAACTGATCATACACATTTAGGACAAATTATGACTTATGCCGCTGGACTGGATGCTGTAACAGTGATTTGGATAGCTAGGCAATTTACAGAAGAGCACAGGGCAACAATAGATTGGCTAAATAGAATTACCGATGAACAATTTAACTTTTTTGGTATTGAAATAGAAGCTTTTAAGATTGGAGATAGTCTTCCCGCCCCGCTGTTTCAGATTGTTAGTAAACCAAATGAATGGTCGAGGACAGTTAAAAGTGCAGCAGCATCAAGCCAAAACCTCAGTGAAGCAAAAGCGTTGAATCTGGAGTATTGGACGGCAATGAAAAAATACTTTGATGATAAAGGGACATTCTTGAAACAACAAAAGCCATTACCGCAACATTGGACAAATTTTGCACTTGGAAAAAGTAATATTTATATGGCTGCAACATCAAGTGTACGTGATAATTTTCTTCGAGTTGAATTTTTAATAAACACTGATACTTCCAAAGATGATTTTCGAAAACTCAAAGAAAAGTTTGAGACTACATCATATGATGAAATTGATACTGATTTAATATGGGATGAGATACCAGACAAAAAGGTTTCTTGGGTATATCTTAAAAAAGATGCCAATGTGAGAGATAAAAATGACTGGGATAATCAGTTTCAGTGGTTTATGGTAACACTTCAAAAGTTTGATGAATTTTTCCGTCCCAAAATAAAGCAATTATGAACGTCAGTGCTTACAAATCATCATATATCAAAAACTGTCTTCTCTTTTCATCAACTTAAACCGCTTTCTTTCCCAGACCTCCCACCATCTCACCAGCCCGAAACCCCATCCCTCGAAAACCCAAAAGATTTTGTTAACTTGGTTGCACCTAACAACCAACAACATGAAGAGAGAAAATTCGACCAATCAACACGTAACGTACACATATCACTCCCCTAATAGAGATATGGGGTGTTTTGGTGCAAAAAACTAGTTGAGGTGCATTTGAAGCAATATAATTCCCGGAAAATAAGAAATTAAACATGGATTTTATTTATAAGAACAAAAGATATATTTCAACCATTTTAGACTTAGGCGTACTAATAATAATTTCCTTTCCATTTGTAACACTTATTGATAAAACAGTAGACTTTTATCAACCAGAAATAATGCATTTAATTATTGGAACTCCTATAATGACAGCCGCTTTCATGAAAGATATTTTTCACGGAGCAAGCCCATTTAAAAAAGCATTAGGACTACAGGTCGTTGATTCAAAAACTTTAAAGCCAATAACACCATTGCAATCAATTATCAGAAATTCAACATGTATCGTTTTATTACCAATTGAATTAATTTTTATGGCCCTTTCCCCACAAAAGAGATTGGGTGACTTAATAATAAAATCAAAAATTGTAGAAGTCTCCCCGAAACCATTCAATAAAGTAATAGAAGACTTGAAGATTGAAAAAGGGAAAATCAAAATATGGCAACTGATATTAGGCACGATAATATTGGTTGCTGTTGAAGGGATTGCCTATAAATACATTTATTTTGGACAAACGTTGTGGTAACGGCTATAATTACAGTTGATTAGCGTTGTTCGACGATTTGTTATGAAACGAAAGATTAGAAAAATAAGTTTTTGAACCGCCAGTATTTATATGTTGAATCTCAAGAATACAAACCAACAAAAAAAGAAAAAAACGTGTGGTAACAAGCAGTCATAATACATAGCGGTTTCAGTGCAACCGCTCCCTTCTCCCAATCTCCCCTTCGCAAACGCTCCCCATCTCCCCATCCCAAAACCCAACTAATTTCCTTATCTTGATGGTATCTGTCAGGATAGAACGCATATTTCAAAGAAGTAATTGACACACGATATGACAACATTAGTCGTTGGTGCAACCGGAGCAACCGGGAAACATTTGGTGGAGCAACTGCTCAATTCCCGGCAAAAGGTAAAGGTGATTGTTCGTTCACCGGAAAAATTACCCGAAGCCTGGAAAACCAACGACCAACTGTCCATCATTCAAGCCAGCGTATCCGAAATCACGGTAGATGAAATGGCCGGATACATCCGCGATTGTCATGCCGTCGCTTCTTGTTTAGGCCATCATCCGAATTGGAAAGGGATATACGGAAAACCCCGACGACTGGTGACCGACGCTGTCATCCTCCTTTGCAACGCCATTCAAAAGAACGCACCGGGTAAGCCGGTGAAATTTGTATTGATGAACACCACCGGCAACCGGAACCGCGACTTAAACGAACCCATTTCGATGGGGCAACGGTTGGTCATTGCCATCCTCCGGTTATTGTTACCTCCCCATGTCGATAACGAAAAGGCAGCCGATTATTTACGGACGCAGATGGGGCAAGAAAGCAGTTTCATCGAGTGGGTAGCTGTTCGTCCCGATGGTTTGGTCAACGAAGACCAGGTCACCGGATACGAGGTGCATCCTTCACCCACACGAAGTGCGATTTTCAATGCCGGAACGGTCAGCCGGATCAATGTCGGTCATTTTATGGCCGAACTCATCACCAACAATGACGTATGGAGTAGGTGGAAGGGACAAATGCCCGTTATCTATCAAACGGCTCCGAAGAATCGTCAATCGTAAACGCTAGCCACCTCACCAACCATAAAGCCCATCTATTGAAAATTAAAAGATTTTGTTAACTTGGATGCACCAAAGAATCCAACAACATGAAGACAGAAAATTTGACCAATCATACAAAAAGGTACACATATCACTCTTATATTGTATATAAATGGTATTTATGGTAGATATATAAACTGGTTGTGTACAATTAGAGCCAATGTCAGCAATTAAATTTATAAATATAAATGAATCATGAATAGCCCATACATATCTAGAGTCAAAATAAAGAACTATAGAAATTTTAAGGAAGTTGATGTCAATCTGAATCATAAGCAAGTATTAGTAGGCGAGAATAATGTAGGCAAAACAAATTTTCTGAGAGCTATTCAGTTGATTCTTGATCAAAGTCTTTCTGATAGTGATCGAGAATTGAGTGGAAGCGATTTCCATGATAGCATTGAAGATCCTTTAAGCAATGGGGAAGAAATAATAATTAGCATAGAAGTACAAAATTATGAACACAACAGACAATTGGTTGCGCAATTTCAAGATGCGGTAATTTCGACAACACCTCCAACGCTTAGATTTACATATAAATATTTTCCAGTAAGAGATGAGAATGAAGAAATTATTAGATACCAATATCAAATTTATAAAGGAACTACTGAAAATAAGCTTTTTAGAAGTGACGATCGAAATTTCCTGAATATTAAGGTGATTGGAGCTTTACGAGATGTTGAAAGAGAACTTAGTGCAAATAAACGATCACCGTTATTTAAACTTGTAAAGCAATACGATATTGACCAAGAGGAACTGGATGAAATTTCAGAAAAAATGCAAAATGCGGCGGAGGATATTCTGAAACTAGATGAGATAAAGGATATTAAAAACCTTATCACAGCTAAATTTAATAATTTATCAGGATTACAACAGGACAATACAATTAGTTTATTACCATATGACATTGACACAGAAAGGTTGCTTTATACAATTCAAGTATATATGGGGCTCAAAGAAAGACCAGTTTCAGAATTAAGCCTTGGTCTAGCCAATATCCTATATGTTGCTTTAATGCTTCTCCTACAAAGGGATAAAACAGTTCCACGCATATTGAAAAAAGATGATTTTGATGAATTAATTTCCAAAGAAAATGGAACATTAATTTCTGATAATTATACAATAAATGATAAAGGAAATAATTACATCCAAAATGAAAGTATTGAGGATGATATCAGAAAACAATTACATGAATTTTTCGATCAACATAATCATCAATTGCATTCAGTAACAATATTAGCGGTAGAGGAACCTGAAGCACATTTACACCCAGTTTTGCAAAGGTTGATTTATAGAGAAGTGCTGCATAAAAGTCACACTTCAGTAATTTTTACTACCCATTCTCCTTATATAACCGCAGTTGCTCCATTAGAAACAATTGTTCATTGTAGACAAGAACTGGGACAAACAAAAGTATTTTCAACTAAAGACCTTTACAATTAATCCTAAAGACAAAACTGATATTGAACGATATCTCGATGCGAAAAGAGGTGAAATTTACTTTGGGAAAGGCGTTATTCTTGTCGAAGGAATTACTGAAGAGTACCTAGTCCCTAAGACATCTGAATTATTAGGAAATTATCTTGACGATTTAGGTATAGTTGTATGCAATGTCCATTCTACTAATTTTTAAACCATACGTGCAAATATTGCAAGCTTTGGGTATTCCTTGGTGTTTAATAACTGATGGAGATTTTTACGAGGCAGAGACGAAAACAGTTGATAGCAAGGAAAAGAAATTTAAACATTACCATCGTATACATCAAGAAGGTGAAGAAGAGAATTTTAGGGGACATGAGCTAATGATAAAGATGCTAATTGATTTAGGTTATGTTTCGGAATCAGAGGTGCCTGAAGATGATTTTTCAGAGCAGGAAGAGCTATTGAAAAGATATGGTTGTTTCGTCGGCTATTACACACTCGAAGTTGATATGTTGGATATCGCGGATGAAACAGGTATTGAGATATTTAAAACCGTTTATTCAGAAGTGAGACCAGGTGGTAGGAAACAACAAAAGAATTTTGATAATGATTTAGATTCTGGCAATTTCTGGGATGTCTTAAAAAAGATCGATGACAATGTAAGTAAAGGTAGATTTGCTCAACGATTTGTTTCCCATTTGATTATTGATTTAGTCCCTGAATATATCAAGGAAGCAATCCATGATATAATCGATAAAGTAACCTCTGCTCATGAATGAGAAGTTTTATAGTGATCAAGATCTTATTCGATCTGATAAAAGCCAATGGAATGCCTATAATTCAGAAGGAAACACCGTTGTAATTGCCGGACCTGGAAGTGGCAAAAACGCGCGTTTTGACATTGAAGGCCATTAAATTATTACAGTCTGATATTCATTACCCCTCAGGTTTGGCTTGTATTAGTTATAGCAGAGAAACTGTAAGGGAGCTTAAAAAAAGACTAACGGAATATGGTTATCAGTCAAGCATAAACGACTTTATTGGGACAATGCATGGATTTTGTTTGATTAATATTTTACAACCTTTTGCTCATCTCTTTCCACAGTATAATGTACCTGATCCTTTAAAAATAGCTTCTGATGAACTGACTTGGGAAATATACAATGGTGTATTGAATGAATTAAACATTGAAACTTATCAACTATCAAAAGTCGTTCTCAATAGACAACGTTCACTTTCCTTTGTAGGCAGTAGCGAAGTTGAAATCCAAGCTGATATTTTTGAAGCAAATGCTGCTGAGTTATATGAAAAGAGATTAAGTGAATCTGGTCATGTAGACTTCATCAGCATGGTAAATATTTCGACTCAAATGATCCGTGAACAAGACTATATAAAACAAGCATTAGAAGCCAAATTTCCATGGCTTTTAATCGATGAATATCAAGATCTAGGCAAAGCATTGCATGAAATGGTTTTAGAACTTGAAGCGTTAACAGATATTAAGGTTTTTGCTGTAGGAGACATGAATCAGTCAATATATGGTTTTAATGGTGCTTACCCTGACTTTCTCGAAGAACTGGATGGCAAAGATGATTTTGAGTCTATACCACTAACATCGAACTATAGAAGTAATCAGGGAATAATTGAAGGTTCTATTGATATGTTAGCTATTGAGCCTCCCAGACCTAAATATTCAGCCAAGAAAAGAGTAAGTGAAGAAGCTGAATTCACATTTATTGTTTGTGAAGCTGAGATGCAGCCTCAATATGACGTTGTTGCTCAAAAGGTAATACCTGAGTTGAGGCAAAAGGGAATTTCATACAATGAAATAGGAATATTAGTTGCTTCATCAACAGATGTTGTTGAAATGGCAGGCACACTAAAAGACAATGACATACCATTCTATATTGTCAAGTGGGATTTTGACAATAGTGATGTTGTTTTTTGGCTGCAAGAATGCGCTCAGTGGTGTTTAGATAGCAATCATCAATCTTTTGATGATCTATTTAGATTTTGGCAAATACAACTAGAAATTCATGAGAATGAACGAGCATTATGGGAGGTCATTCGACAGCGAGTTTTTTTTCATGAAATATTGGTGCAGAGTAAAAGGAAAAGAACAACAATTGAGTGGTTACAGTTCCATGTTGTTAGAATTGGAATTGAAAACGTTATTTGATGATTCAGATCGCTATCCAGGTGAGAATGATAATCTGGATTCATTATTGTATGAGGTACAAAATAAAAACCTAAAAGATTCTCCATTGAAAAGGTTTGCATTTTTAGGAGAACCAGAAAATGAGGTAACAGTTACTACCAGACATAGTGCAAAAGGTCTTGAATTTGAAGCTGTAATAATGTTAGGAATGGAAGAGGAAAGATTTTCCTTATACTTATATGGTTGAAGAAGGCTCAAGACAAATGCAAGAAGCTCACCGTCTATGCTATGTAAGTGTAAGTCGAGCAAAGCGAGAATGTATTCTGGTTCGCTCCCAAAAACATACATTACAAACTCGCAGAGGTCCTTGGTTAAGGGACTACCAACCATCTCGTTTTTGGAATTTGCTTTATGATAGGTTTGGTAATAAAGACAACATTTATAGAGAAGACGAATATTAAGCGCATAACATTGGAGCTTATCAGAGAATACAAAAACATTACAGGAGCAATATAAATCTTTGTATAAGTAGTGAGAGGTAAAGAGCTAAATGTCGAGATGTAACCTGCTCAAGCGGCAGGATGGTAATTGTCCACTAAATATGTTGCTTATATAAGATTTGCCGTTAAGGTTATTTAAGAAGAACGAAACACAAATTTTGATATCAAAATGAAAATTAGAGATCTTTTAAAAAAGAATGAGATTTATTTCACGACAATAACTGCCGTTTCATTAGCTTTTGTTTCAGTTTTACTAACAATTCAAGGGAATCGAAATTCAAAGGCACAAACAGCAATTGCCCAGAGACAAGAAGAAATGGAATACTTTTCTAATCTCCCTACATTTCAAATTGAACAATTTTTTTTTTTGGAATAAGGATACAACACAAATAAAAGGACTTGAATTAGAGGTTTCAAAGATAGATGGAAATGCAAAAAATATTTTTGTTTCAAGTTTAACTGTTTTAAATGTTGAATTTGACTTGCCTCGGAGAGATGACATAAACGACTATATATTTTTAGATGATTTCTTTCATTCGGTTGTTTATACAGGAAATTTGGATGGGAAAATATGTGCGATTAAAGGATTTTCGAACAATTATTTATCTCTTCGTCATGTAGCTAATGAGTTAAAAGATATAATTAAAAAAGATTCAGCTGATTACGCAGTTGTAAGTCAGGAAACATATATTGAAATATCATATACAGATTTTATAAATAAATTGGTTGTGAATTATTATAAGTTATCTCCAGTAGGAGCATCATTGCTGTATGATAGCAAATCCAAAAGCGAAGTAAAACACTTATATAAAGAAAGGTC
>CAXXOH010000001.1:0-346150 GCA_963675185.2 uncultured Ilyobacter sp. | reverse complement strand
GATAAGTTCTCAAATTTCGGAGGGGACTGTGAGTTAGATGGCAGCTTTTAAAGATGGTAAAAAGTGGGAAGTGCGTTTTTACTATAATTATAACGGCAAGAGAAAGCAGAAACATAAAAGGGGATTTTCCACGAAAAAAGAAGCGTTAGAGTGGGAGAGAGAATTCCTACTTGAATCAAATTTTTCTATGAATATGAAATTTAAAAGTTTATACAGTCTTTATATGAAAGATATGAAGCACAGAATAAAAGAAGGCACCTACCTGAAAAAAGAAAACATTTTTGAAAACAGGATTCTTCCTTATTTTGAAGACATGGAGGTGTCGCAGATATCGGCAGCTGTAATTAGAAGATTTCAAAATAAATTAATCAGTGCTGTTAACGACAAAACCAACAAAGAATATAGCGGTAGATATATAAAAAATATAAACTCTGAATTGGCAGCTATATTCAATTATGCCGTCAACTTCCATAATTTGAGAGAGAATCCGGTAAAAAAAGCTGGGCCTCTAAAACTGCAGTATCCGAAAAAAATGAATATCTGGACCTTAGAGGAGTTCAACAAATTTTTGAAGGTAATAGCAGACAAGCCGGTGAGCTACGCAGGATTCAGCACTTTGTTCTGGACAGGTATCAGACTGGGAGAATTGTTGGCACTCACTAGAAAAGATATTGATTTAAAGAAAAAAACTATCACTATTAATAAAAGTTACTCAAAGCTGCAGGGAAAAGAAATCATTGGATCGCCTAAGACAGAATCGAGTAACAGGGTTATAAAAATGCCTGATGTATTAGTCAGTGTTCTGCAGAATTATTTAGACTCTTTGTATGATCTATCCTCAGATGACAGGATATTTCCAGTTTCTAAGTATCTATTTAGAAATGACTTGAATAGACATCATAAAAAAGCTGGAGTCAAGAGGATAACTCCTCACGACCTGAGACACAGCCATGCAAGTTTGCTTATCAACAATAACGTCAATATACTTGTAATTTCAAAAAGGTTGGGGCATTCAAAGATAGATGAAACTCTCAATACCTATTCGCATCTATACCAATCCTCGGAAGAAGCCGCCTTAAAAATTTTAAATCAGTATACATAAAAAAAGCTGGGAAACTTAAAATTCCTAGCTTTTTATTTTAAAGCTTAAAGAGTTAATTTTGTGTTTTTTGATAGTTTGGTATTAGTATATAAATTCATAACGGCTAAACTAGTTAATGGATTTCACTTGAAAGTTTGACTTTTTAGGGATAAACTTAAATAAATAGAAAAATTTAATGATTTATAATATGAAACAACAGTTTACTAAAAAGCTATAACCTTTATACTCAATACTCTGCCAAGTTGCCAATAGAGTTAGTATAAGATAAAGCGGAAAATGAACTGAAATATTATCTAAGCAAAAGAAAGGAGTATCATTATGAAAATATTAAAACTTATAGAAAATTTAACAACTAAAGAGTCACCTGAGATTCATAGTTATTACTCTAATATTGAAACATTTTTAAATCATAACGAAATGGAAATCGCTTGGTCTATTGAACAACCAAATAAAGCTATTGAAATAATTATTGAAAATGAAAGAGAGTATTATACTGAGGAACTAAATATAACAGATGAGAAAACATTAAATAAATTACTGGAAAAAATAAGAGAGGATTACTTTTTTAATTTATCAAAGGAATATAAAGGAAATCTGGTCATTGAATATGATAGTCAAGCATATGAATTAAATATTTGTGGTATAAATAAAATATTATCTTGTGATCATTTTATAAAAACACCAAATGGTATGAAAGCAAAATTTGAAGTAGATTTAATTGAAATTGTAGAATATAAAAAAGATATTAATAATGTTCAAGTCTATTGTAATAAAAATGATACTACAGAATTATTTATTAAAAAGAAGGGCGAATTTTACCATTTGAGGTATATATTTGACTCTGTAGAAGAATGCGAACTAGATGAATTTGAGGTTTCATTTTCAAAATCAAATGGAAATTTCATTTCATATATTTCAAATGAGTATTCAATTTTCTAATAGTTTTTATTAGAAGTGTTTTATATTAATTTATTCATAATCAAAGAGAGGGAACAATGAATTATTATTTATTTAGAATTGATGCAAATAGTCTTTTTATTAAATCAGAAATTAAAGCAAACAGGTTAAGGCAAGGCTGGGGGACAAAAGGATTAAATTTACTTGATACTTTTGGAAATATTGTTCGATATGAAGAATGGAAAAAAAATTATAATTGGAATGAAGAGGAAAAGCGAAAAAAATCAAAATATAATAATTTTCTTAAAATGCTTGAAATGAAAGAAGAAGATTTAATTGTTGTTCCTAAATTTCCAGAATGGAATCAATTTACTATTTTTAAAGTTACAGAAAAATATCGTTTTAAATTAAAAAATGGGTATAGTGACCATGGACATATAATTGGAATAAATTATGAAACAAGCAAAACTTTCAACTATCATGTAAATGAAAAAACCCAAGTTATTCATTCAAAAACTAGATCATATCAATCTCCAATTAACTCTATTAGAAATATTGAAGTACAAAATGCACTAGATACTCTTTTTAATGAATTTGAAAGTGATATTGAACCAAAAGATATTGCTGAAATTATTAAAAATTCATTTTTTAGTAATTTTATGGTTTTAAATGAAAAGCTGAGCAAAGCATTACCTTCAAGCACAGAAAAATTAGTTGAAAATATTTTTTGTAATGCTGGATATACATTAGAAAATAAAAATCAATATGATAGAGAAGGTGGGGATGCTGACCTTGTATTTTCAAAAAAACTAAATATTATATCCGAGTTTAGTCAAAATGAAAATTTCTACCAACTCTTTATCCAAGTTAAACAAAGACTTGGGACAGACTATAATGAATTTGAAGGCATGGATCAATTAGATAAAATTACGGAAGAGTTAGATTTAAATAATCAGCTTTATTCAAAAATTTTGATATCAACAAGCGTTTTTAGTGATGAAGCAAAATCTGAAGCTCAAAAACGAAATATAATTCTTATTGATGGTGAAAGTTTGACTAAGTTGATTTTAAAATATTTATAATTTGAGGAGTTGACTTAGTCAGTGTCACGGAAATTAAATTTTCTAATGGAGTTTTTAATAAAAATGCCAAACAACTCCTTATCTCATAACACCATGTAGACGAAACAGGTAGACATCCTGCGGTAGCGTAGTGTAAACCTGTTTCGTCTTACGCATAGAACATTAAGAAAAAGAATTAACTTATTATGAAGAGAAGTAAGAGTATATGAACAATGGCAGTTGAGAATAGATTTATGTAAACAAGGATAGAGTCCAGTTTTCAATAAAATTATATAGTTTTTTATTTTATTACCATTTTATTCCCAAATAAAAAAAGAAGGGCTTTATACCCTTCTGAAATGCTTGTATTTAATGGTGGAGCTAACCGGGATCGAACCGGTGACCTCTACGCTGCCAGCGTAGCGCTCTCCCAGCTGAGCTATAGCCCCAGTTAAAATAAAATGGTGGTGAGGGAAGGATTCGAACCTTCGAAGGCGGAGCCGGCAGATTTACAGTCTGCTCCCTTTGGCCACTCGGGAACCTCACCATTATATTTTTTTTGGTAGCCCGTAGGAGAATCGAACTCCTGTTGCATGGATGAAAACCATGAGTCCTGACCACTAGACGAACGGGCCCTATATGGTGCCGCTTACCGGAGTCGAACCAGTCACCTGCTGATTACAAGTCAGCTGCTCTACCAGATGAGCTAAAGCGGCAAATTATTATGGCGGGAGTGACGAGACTCGAACTCGCGACATCTTGCGTGACAGGCAAGCACTCTAACCAACTGAGCTACACCCCCATATTTGTATGGTGGTCGCAACAGGACTTGAACCTGTGACCCCCTGCTTGTAAGGCAGGTGCTCTCCCAACTGAGCTATGCGACCAATTTTGTACGCGCATAAGACACGAATCTCAAGATAAATGAGTCGGTCTCTAGAGGTTACCCTCCCCGCAGCGACAAGAAGAATGATATCATATATTGTTTTTGGTGTCAATACTTTTTTATTTTATTTTGAAACAGATAATTTTTACCCTGAACTATATCCCTGAGTTTTAACTCCCTGTTTATTTTATTTAGCACAGTTTTTTTGTTGAGGCTCCATAAAGGGGCGAAAAGGGTAGACCTGTTACCGTCTCCGGTAAGCCTGTGGACAACCACTTCCGGGTTTAAATATGAGATTAAATTTACCACAATATCCACATATTCGTCCATCTCCGGAAGCCTGAAAGGGGAGTTCTGGTAATACTGATAAAGATTGGTATCCTTTATTATGTGTAGGAGATGGAATTTAACTCCCCACACTCCAATATCGGATATGTGCTTTACGCTTTCCAGCATATCCTCTATATTTTCACCTGGGAGCCCTATTATAAGGTGGGCGACTGTCCTTATGCCGAGAGAATTCAAGTTTTTTACAGCCTCGTCGAAAGTTTTTAAAGGGTAGCCCCTGTTTATAAAGGCTGCGGTTTCGTCGTTTGATGTCTGCAGTCCTAGCTCGACCCAAAGAAATGTACTTTTGTTCAGCTCATCTAACAGTTCTAGCACCTCATTGCCTAGGCAGTCAGGTCTGGTAGCGATGGCAAGGCCCACGATTTTCTGGTGGGAAAGGGCTTCGGTAAAAATTTTTCTCAGGTATGCCACTTCACCGTAGGTGTTGGTGAAGTTTTGGAAATAGGCTATGTATTTCCCGGCGGGAAATTTGTTTTTTAGAAGATCTATCTGCTCTTCTATCTGCTCCCCTATATCCTTCCCCCTTGTTCCGGCAAAGTCACCGCTTCCAGTTTCGTTGCAGAATATACAGCCGCTGTTACTGAGGCTGCCGTCTCTGTTTGGGCACGTAAACCCGGCGTCTAAAGAGACCTTAAGCACCTTTTCTCCAAATATGTTTTTTAATTGGTAGTTCAAGCCGTTGAACCTCTTATCCCACCACATGAGGACCTCCCTGTTAAAATCAGTTTAATTTATAATAAAAAACGTTTTTTTAATTTAGACTAGCCGATCTTTTTATAAAAATGCAGTTTTCTATATGCAGGAATTTTGTTTCAAATTTTATAAGTGAATGCCGGCAGAAGTTAAATTATAGCAAAAACATACAAAAAATAAAAGGCGGGAATCCGCCTTTTTAATTTTTTAGTTTTGTTCAGAAGATTTTTGCACCATTTTAGCGATGGAGTTGTAGAAGCCTGTTGCCCTGTTCATGGAGCTCCTATAAAACATATCTTTTTCATCTATCTCCAGTTCAAGAAAATTTATAGTATGTGCAGGGTACTCGGAGTCATCTACTATAACCCTTATATCTATAGAGGCCTGTTTTTTCCCCTTGTGTTCGGGAATTCTCTCGTCGAAGAATTCAGGCCTTACCTCTTTTGTTACCTCTAAAAGAGCTTTTCCCTCTTCATCCTGCCTCGACTCTGAATTAACCATTATGCCGTTCTTAAAGGCTTGCACCTCTAGTATGTTCTTGTAGGAATATGTTTTTCCGATTGTTTTATACTGGTCATTTTCTACTGTAACAAAGGCTATCTTGTTGTCTCCTATTAAGATCCCCTCCTTACCTCTTACTATGTGTCTTTGTTTTACTTTAAAATCCAAGAAGCTTGACTTGAGCTTAACTTCTCTTTTTTCATTTTTAGATTGTTTTATAAAAAACGGAATTAAAACTAAAAGGCTTAGTACTGTCAAAATTAAAAAAAACATTGCTACCTCCAAATAATTGTTTGAATAATTATATAATATAATCAAGAATTATACAAGGGAATATATGTGTTTTTTATAAAAAATGCCCTTAAATAGAATGAAAAATACCATTTTGAAATAAAACTTTAATCATTTTCCTCATATTTTGTTTCTGTGAGGTTCTTTCTATATCTTTGTGGTATCATCTTTTTTTGAAGTTTTATGTTTTTTCTCTCCTCTATAGTGGTGTTTGAGAAGTATTCCTTCCAAAGATTTTGATTGAAAGCTTCTTCGGCTGAAACTAAACTGCTCCTTGCCGAATCCATTTTTAAGAACTTAACATTTCCATTTGTACTTGAAGCAGCATAACCTCTATTTTTATCCTGTATAATCCAATTTTTTTCTCTAAATCTTCTATTAAAGTGTCCCGCGATTATTGGCAGTACATCGTATTTTGGCTCTACCGTCGAATACAGCACCCCCTCTTCTATTTCTTCAAACCTTAAAAAACCTTGACAACGGTGACACTCTCTGCCCACGGCTGATGCTATCTTTATTACCTTCATGGGCACGTTTTCTACTTTTTTAGCTTTATCGGGTTTTAGAGCCTGTATAATATACTTTAAAAGTAGGTCCTCTACACCATCTAACCTGGAATAGAAGGCGTAAAAAACCCTTTGAAAGACCTTGCCTCTATCGAATAAGGCTAGTTTTTTAGACACTTTTCGGCATCTCCATAGCTCTGTGGTAACATGCTTGACCTGAAAAAGCGTGGGGTTAGCCTTGTCCGTTATGATGCAAACAGGGAGCTTATCTAAAAAAATCTGATAAACTGTGCACAAAAAACCGTCGAAACTGCCGTCATAAGAGTAATATACCATATCAGCACTTCCTTTAAAAAAGCTTCAGCTGTTTGTGCTTGTTTTCAGATAACAGCCGCATCAGTTCTGTTTCAACTGGGACAGTCCCCATGAGTCTGCCGCTGCAAGTTATGAAATATTTGGCCCTTTTAAGCGCCACGCCCATTTTTTTCAAATTTTCGAAGTTAAGGCGAAACTGCCTTCTATACTGCACTATTTTAAGGGCTGACCTTACGCCTATTCCCGGGATCCTCAAGAGCATCTCGTAATCAGCCCGGTTGATGTCTATGGGGAAAAAATCTAGGTTCCTAAGCGCCCAGCTGACTTTCGGATCGTACTCTTTCTCCAAAAATGGAGAAGAATCATTTAAAATTTCAGAGACGGAAAATCCGTAAAAACGCAGAAGCCAGTCTGCTTGGTAGAGCCTGTGTTCCCGGAGAAGTGGTGGATTCACATGTTCAGGCAGCCTTTTGTCTTGATTTATTGGGATGTACGCCGAGTAGTAGACCCTTTTAAGGTGCATTTTTTTGTACATGTTCTCGCTGAGGTTTAAAATCTGATAGTCGGATTCAGGGCTAGCCCCAACTATCATCTGAGTGCTCTGACCGGCAGGGATAAACTTATCTTTTTTAAACCGGCTTTTTTCTTCTAGGTTGAGAGAGTATTCTTCGCCGAGGGAGCTTAGCTGAGTCAGTATGTCCTCCTTTTTTTTCTGGGGTGCCAGCAGTTTGAGTGAAGCCTCTGATGGGAGCTCTATATTGACGCTCATCCTGTCTGCGTATTTCGCCGCGCTCTTTATCAGGCCTATGTCTGCCCCGGGAATGGCCTTAAGATGGATGTAACCCCCGAAGTCGTATTCGGTACGCAGTTTTTTGACCACCAGGTATAGGAGCTCCATTGTATGGTTTGGGCTCCTTATTATTCCGGAGCTGAGGAAAAGCCCCTCTATATAATTTCTTTTGTAAAAATTAACTGTCAGATTCACCACCTCTTCCACTGTGAAAGAAGCCCTGAGGACGTCGTTGCTTAGTCTGTTGTGGCAGTAGGCGCAGTCGTACATACAGGAGTTTGTAAAGAGAATTTTTAAAAGTGATATACACCTTCCATCCTCTGACCAGGAATGGCAGATCCCTGAGACGGAGGAGCCCCCAAATGAACCTTTTCTAGTACTCCTGCTTGACGAACAGGATACGTCGTATTTTGCTGCCCCGGAAAGTATCCTTAATTTTTCTGAAATATCCATAAAGCCACCCCTTAAATTTATCTATATATAATTATAGATAAAAACTTCGAAAAAATCAACTCCCCTAAGGGAGCTTATTCCTGAATCTCTTTTGTAATCTTTTTTATCAGTCCGTACTTTAGTTCTACTAATTTGTCAGATAAGTCTACCTTGTACTTATGAGGATTATATAGCCTTTTTCTTTCCGAGGCAACTTTAGAGAGGTTGTCTAGGTAAAATTCTCTAGAGGCTTTTACGTCCCTAAGCTCCTCGTAGTCAGCCTGAATTATACAGCCATTAGCGACATATTTTCTTGTGATCATTCTGGACGAATACTCACCCTTTTTAAAAGTGGTGCTTTTGAATTCATATTTTTCATCCCGTATAGTAACATTTTCAAGTTGTTCTATTCTTTTTGCGTCTTCGTCACCCTCTACAAGTGTAATTAGGTCACCCTCGGCAACATTATTTTGATATATCCTGTAGATTTTTTTGAATCCAGGGTTGGAGATCTTTATCACATCTTCCGATAGCTTCATAACTGGGTTGCCGTCGACTTCCACAACCTTGTAAACCCCGCCAAAGCATGGGTTAGACTTGCTCACAGCTATAGCATCTCCTACTCCGAAGTAGTTGCACGAAGCCCCCTGTTCCTTAAGCGAGAGGATTAACTCCTCGTTTAAGGAGCTGGAAAGGATGATTGACGCCCTTTTCATACCTGCTTCATCAAAGGCCTCTCTGCACTTTTTTGACAGGTAGGCAAGGTCTCCTGAATCGATCCTTACGCCGTATACCCCTTCGTACGAATCATCGATACCGTTATCCTTAAAAGCCTGTATTGCATTTCTTATCCCTATTTTAAGGGTATTGTAAGTATCTATTAAAAGTATAAGGGTGTTGTTTTTCCTGGTTCTTCTGTGTTTTATGAAGGTGTCGAAGGCTATTTTTTCTGCATCCCTTCCCACACCGAAAGTTTGGACAAAAGAATGTGCCATGGTCCCCATACTCGGTATATCGAAAACATATTCTGTGATAAGATTGGAGTGGCTTGCACAGCCGCCGATATAGGCAGCCTTATTTCCAAGCAAAGAACTGTCAAATGCGTGTGCTCTCCTGCTGCCGAAAGCAGATACAGGGATGGGGTGTGCTGCCCTTGTGACTCTGGAAGCCTTTGTGGCTACTGCCAACTGGTGGTTCATTATATTTAGTATAGGAGTCTCCAGGATTTTTGCCTGTATAAGTGGAGCCCTTACGGTTATTATCGGTTCATTTGGATAGGCTATCTCCCCGTCACGCATGGCGTAGACGTCACCCTCAAACTTCATGTCAACCAGGTAGGCTAGGAGGTCCTTTTCTTGTATAACTTTTGAAAAATATTTATATTTTTCTTCTTTGGAGGTGGAATTTAATATCTCTATGAGCTGGACCACTTCCTGAACCCCGGATACAACTGCAAAGCCGCCGTCCTCTGTTTTTCTAAAAAACATATCATAAACAGCTATATGGTTTTGCATATTTTCAGCTAAAAAGACATCACTTTCTGTATACATATACCTGTCTGAATTTAAAACCCTGGCAAATTCAGTTAGCATATAGCTCTTTTCCATGGGCATCTCCTTTTTCAGCTTGATAATTTATAATTAAATATTATAGCACTAAAAATAAGCATTTACAATGATTGTTAATAATTTAACTCAAGTTGCTACTTAATTAAATAAGCAATTAATTACTGAATTTATCTAAAAAATCTTTTTTAGCCACAGAGTTTCACAGAGAAAACATATTAAAAATAATTTTTACCACGAATCTTCACGGATCACACGAATCGATTAAAACGCGTAGACAATGCTTTATCTCTGCATATTTATAAATTTTCTTACTCTGCGAAACTCTCTCTTTTTTTCTCTGTGCAGCTCTGTGTCAGAAATATCATTTTATTTGACTTTTTATTCGTGTACATTCGTGCGATTCGTGACTAAAAAAATGTTTTCTATTTCTATGACTTTAAATCAACCCAAGTTGCTACCTGTATTTAAACTTTATTTAAAGTATTGAGTTGATTTAATTAATTTCATATGAAAGGATACAGTTGCTTAAATAAGGGTTGTAAAATTTTTCTAATTGTTATAAAATTTTAAGAAAACTTTGGAGGAGGAGATATGAGGGCAGTACTACAAAGGGTAAAACACGCCAGTGTTAAGGTAGATGGAGAAGTTATCGGGAATATATCCGATGGACTGTTGGTTCTTTTGGGGATAAGGGGCACGGATACAGAAAAAGAGCTGGACTGGATGGTCAAGAAAGTTGCTGGTCTGAGGATATTTACCGATGATGATGGAAAGATGAATAGAAGCCTTCAGGACGTAGGTGGAGAGATGCTTGTAGTTTCCCAGTTCACCCTTTACGGAGATTGTATAAAGGGGCGTCGCCCGAGTTTTACAGATGCCGCTAGACCGGAAAAGGCTATACCTCTCTACGAGGAGTTTGTATACAGAGTAAAAAAACTTGGGATAACTGTGGAAACCGGTGAGTTTGGAGCAGACATGAAGGTGGAGCTTTTGAACGATGGGCCGGTAACATTGGTAGTCGATACCCCGGAAAAATAGTATCTTAAAATAGATTTTAATTATCGCAAAATTTATAAAATTTAAAATCACACTAAAAAAAGATGGTACATGGCGCCATACCTATCAAGCTAAGCTTTGAATTTAATAGAATTTGTGCTAAAACCTCCTTCAAGGACTACTTGAAGGAGGTTTTTCTTTTGGGAAACAGACAAATCAGAACAAAATTTTTAAATTACTTTTCGGAAAAAAATATTGAACAAATTGCCAGGTATTCTAAATTCAAAATTAGGAATAGCGGCAAAATTTCTCCTCTTAACTTCATATCTTTAACTTGTTTCAGCTCCAATAATTTATGCACTTCATCCTTGGAAGAATTAAGCGCTGAACTTCTATTAAAGCAGAATATTAATATTTCTCCTCAAGCGCTTGATCAGAGGTTTAGCGAGGCTTCTGTAGAATTTCTTAAAAATATTTTCTTATCTCTTTGTAAAACACAAATATCCAATAAGTCTAAAGCCTTTAAAAATTATGGCTTCAGCAATATCTTTTTAATGGACTCTACTGAAATAAAATTGCCAAATAAATTAAAAAATAAGTATAAAGGTGCAAACAAATCTAATCCTGCTGTTTTAAAAATAAATCTTCTCCTTGAATTATTAGATTATTCTTTTAAGAACACTGTTTTATCTACGGGAACTAAAAATGAGCAAAATTTTTCTAAATATGTCTACGATAAATTAGTTACAGATTCCTTAGTTTTAAAAGATTTAGGGTACTTTAAATTTGATGACTTCAATGAGATTGAAAGCAGAAACAGCTCTTTTGTTTCTCGTTTGAAAGCCGGAACAAGGTTATTTGCTTTAAACCCTAATCCTCAGTACTCACTAAAGGGAAAACTACTAAAAAAGACGAAGTATTTGGTAACAAATGCTGGAGAGTTGGGAAAAGAACTAAAAGCAGGAGAGACTCAAGAATATGAATTTCTAGTCGGAAGCCATGACGACAAGAGGCCTTTTAGGGTAATCCTAACTAAATTGGACAAAGAGACTTCTAATAAAAAAGTACAAAAGATAGAAGAAAGAGAAAGAAGGAATGAGCACTGCGCAAAGCACGCAAGAAGTTCTGCTGAAATTACTGGATATATTACTAATCTTTGGGGATTCAATCCTTCTGAAATCATCGAAATATATAAATTGAGATGGCAAATTGAATTGCTGTTTAAAATTTTTAAGTCTGATTTTAAACTAGATAAACTAAAAGACTTGAAAGTAGAAAGAATAGAGACTCACATATATGCCACTTTAATTAGAATGCTTCTTTTAATGGAGATTACAAAGGGTATCAATGGAGGATACTCAAAAGAAATGAGTATAAGGCGAGTAATAAAAAGCTCGTTGGGGGTTTTGACTGATTTCATGGAAACTTTGAAATCTAAAAAGCGTTTCATGCGCTTGACTTCAAAATTAAAAAAAATTATTGATTCTAAAATAAAAAAAGTTCCCAGCAAATAATCACCGAGAACACCACTGATAATAGAATAAACTTTTTTAGCCATTTTTGCAAGTGGTTTTTTGTAGTTTGAAAATTTAGCTTTAAAATTAAAATAGGAACCTAACTATATAAAAGTTAGGTTCCTAAAATTTCTTAGCTTGATAGGTATGGGGCATAGCCCACTTTTTTTATACTAATAAATTTATCAACGAAAGTATTCCTATACCCCAAAGAGTGGGGTTTAATTTTTTGAAATCTCCTGTAATGCAGTGTATTATGATATAGGAGATAAAACCAAGACTCATACCCATACTTATACTGTAGGTAAGCGGCATGAAAATTATAGTTATGAAAGCCGGTACAACGGTTTTTAAATTTTTTAAATCAATGTCTGCTATATTTTTAAACATGTATATTCCAACCATTATGAGTGCAGGGGCAGTAGCAAATGCCGGTACGACACCTATGATTGGGGTAAAAAGCATAGCCGCTAAAAATAGTAGTGCTGTAAAAAGTGATGAAAGACCGGTCCTTGAACCGGCAGATATACCTGAAGCCGATTCTATATAGCAGGTTGTAGTAGAGGTACCCAAAAGGGATCCGGCTATAGTTGCAGTAACGTCTGTATGTAAAATTTTTCCTAAATTTTTTACTTTTCCATCTTTGTCTAAGAGCCCTGCTTCTTTTGAACATGCTATAACCGTTCCCAAAGAATCAAAAAGGTCCACGAACATGAATGAAAAGATAGGGCCTATGAGCGAAATTTTAAGTGCGGACATAATGTCTAACTTAAACGCTATGGGAGCTATTGATGGCGGTGCAGACATAAAGCTTTTAGGAAGACTTACTTCTCCGAATAAAACTCCTAAAACAGTAGTAGAAACAATACCTATTAATATGCCGCCTTTAACTCCTTTTAATTCCAGAGCAAGGGTAACTATCAACCCAATTATGCCCAAAACTAAAGGCGTGGTAAAAGTTCCGATAGACACCAATGTTGCAGGGTGGTCTACTATGAAACCAAGACCTTGAAGCCCTATAAACGCTATAAAAAGTCCTATGCCGACAGTTACAGATGTTCTAAGGGACATAGGGATAGCTGCTGCTATTTTCTCCCTTATTCCGGCTAAGGCCATTATAAAGAAGAAGATACCTGATAAAAACACAACTCCAAGTGCAGTCTCCCACGAAACGCCTTTCCCCATTACAAGGGTGTACGTAAAAAATGCGTTTAACCCCATACCAGGCGCCAGTGCAAAAGGTACATTTGCCCATAGTGCAGCTATGATTGTGCCTATAAAGGAAGCCAGGCAGGTAACGGTAATTAGCGCCCCTTTATCCATTCCTGTAGTCCCAAGTATGCTTGGGTTTACGAAGATTATGTAGGCCATGGTAAGAAATGTGGTCAAACCACCAATGAACTCTTGTTTTAAAGAACTGCCGTTTTCAGTGAGGCCAAAAAAATTATCCAAAACGCCTCTTTTTTTAGAAATTACTCTTTCCACTTTTTTCCTCCTTAATATTTTTTAAAAGAAAAAAGCTGGGAACAAACTTTACTCTCTCGAGTAAAATTTATACCCAGCATTGTTAAAAAAATACAGCTATCCCATACACGGGATAAACAACAGCTAAAGTTAAATTTTACTCATAGTAAGTTCATTTACGGTGAACTTGTAGAGACTTCTAGACCATATTACCAGAATTATATGAGTATGTTTATTCCATTCTCCACTTGCAAATTCTATCAAAAAAAAAATAAAATTTCAAGGGTTTTATATGTTTTTTAATTAATTATTAATTTTCGCGGCTCCTATTTTGCTGAATACCCTGTATTTATTAGAAGGTTGAGATTAAATTTTGTAAAAATATATTTAATTATCTTGGTATAAAAGAAATCTGCTCCTCTCTTCTTTCCAGACGTCCAATTCCTCTTGGTACCACTTGTAGATATAGTCCGAACTTTTCCCTTCTTTTATCAACCTCTTTATTTCGACGGTCCCGGTAGCCTTCTCAAACATCCGTCCTTCGTCGTAGTCCAAGAAGTTTTTCTCAGGATACAGCTTTTGAATAGCTGTGAGTATGATTAGCGACGTGTAAAACGGCTCTGAAAAATTTTCATCAGTATAGAGCTTTACACCGGATACGGGTATTCCTTTGAAATCTCCATAAAAAGGGGTACATGAAAATGGAGTGAACTTTATTCCATCTACCTTTCCGTTTAGCTCTTTTGCTAGCTTGTATCCGTCT
The DNA here is from genome assembly GCA_963675185.2 of uncultured Ilyobacter sp. Classification (GTDB taxonomy): domain Bacteria; phylum Fusobacteriota; class Fusobacteriia; order Fusobacteriales; family Fusobacteriaceae; genus Ilyobacter_A. The sequence goes on along the minus strand of CAXXOH010000001.1, from coordinate 332,023 downwards.
ATCCAAGGGCTCCCTACCGCTTGAAAAGGGGTAGTCCAGCCAACACCTTCCCAGATCAAATCCAACTCTCCTAATATGCCGGTTATTGTGTAAAAAAGTGAACTCTCAGGATAGGGTATGTGCGGAGACGGCTGTATCCAATCCACGCCCAGCTGGCGGTAGTCCAGCTTTCTTTGGTAGCCGCTCATCTCTACAATTTTTAGTTTTAAATTTTTTAAATTTAAGCTGTCTTTTATGTACATGGCTAACTCTCCCGGTGTCATCCCGTATACATACGGAATATTCAAGCTGCCTATAAAAGAATAGAAGCCGTCTTCTAAGATGTTTCCGTCAACTATGTCCCCATTATATGGGATGGGCCTATCTAAAACTACAAACTCTATTCCTGCTTGGTTTGCTGCCTCCATTGAGTACCTGAGGGTAGAGATATAGGTGTAGGACCTGCATCCGATATCCTGGATATCATAAACAAGTACATCTACCCCCCGCAGCATCTCCGGAAGCATCTTCCTGTTTTTGTCATAAAGACTTACCACCTCTATACTATTTGTGCTGCCGTTAGCCACTTTTTCGCCGGCTGGAATTACACCCCCTATGCCGTGTTCGGGTGAAAAGAGCTTTACTAAGTTAAGATTTTCTTTGAATAAATCAACTGTACTGCGGAAGTTTTTATCCGCACCGGTCTGGTTTGTAATAAGGGCTATATTTTTGTTTTGGTATTCTTTCCAATTTGAGTTCATGAAGTTGTCTACTCCAAACCTGAATTCGCTGGAAAATATCAGATTTGAGAAAATAAGGTATACGATTAGGCGCAGCATATCTTCCTCCTGTTGTGGGATTATTTGAAATTGGTATCTATAAAAAAACGGCTGTTTTTAGCCGTTTTTTACTTCACGCTATTTAATTTGTTCAAGAACTCCTTCATCTGGTTAAGCCAGTTTCTCCTTGCTGGATCTAGTGAGATCATCTTTACTCCGAGTTTTTCTGCCTCGCCCCGTATGTCGTCGTTAAAGGCATCGGTAATTATGACCTTGAATTTAGCCATTTCAGCAGCGGAAACAGTTTTAAGCTTGTAGTCTGCTGCCAAAGTTTTTAATCCGGAGTTTTCATAAACTGCTATTGTCTCGCTATTTAATAGCAGTTTTTCAAAATATCCGTCCACTTTGCTAAATGCTGCATCTGCAGCCTGGTAATTTTTAGTATAAGCCTCACTCTTACCTTTGTTGAACGACTTTGCTTCGTTGTAGATTAGCTCTAGTTGTTTTCTGGCAGTCTTCGGTGAAAGCCATGAAAATCCGTCGTATCTCCCAATATCCAGAATTTTCGCTTTCTTATTTAATTTTTGTACATCGGAACTTATAGAATCTAGAGCTGTATTACCAGAATTTACATGAAAATAAATCAGGTTATCTTTGAAAAACTTTTTTTGTTTTGAGTTCAGAGACATCCCTTTAAATTTATCATTTTCGCCCTCATCTATCAGACTAGAGGTCTTCATAGTGTTTTTTAATATTAATTTTGAGAAAAAATCATGTGCAGGGACAGTTGTGCTTATCATACCGGACTTGCTTGCTCCGCTGTATGCAAAAAGTTGCGAACTTAAGAAAATTAATGTTAAAAACTTTAAAAACAAATTTTTCATACGCTTCCCCCTTGTTTTGAAAACTTTATTACATTTTAGACGTTTTAAAGTTATTTTTTTCCAAATAATTTAAAAATAATAAGGGTTTAAAAGTACAGGTTACTAAAATTATATAACTTATCTTTGATAAATACAATATATATTATTGAGCTTTTAGGTAGATATTAAGTTTAAATTCGATACAGGTCTTGAATTATTATCTAAAAAATAGTAGATATTAAAGATATAGCATCTTGTAGCCGTAAAAGTAAGCTCTGAGAAAACTCAATTGTGGAGGTAAGTATGTTTAAGCTAAGAGGCGGGCTGTACATTGATTCTAAAAAGGGACTTTTAAAAAACATGGACGTAGAGATATATGACAAGCCTAAATATGTTTTGGTACCCATAAAACAAGGGAGAAGTCATTCAGACACTATCCTGGTAAAAATAGGCGATAGGGTTAAGTTCGGTCAGAAAATAGGTGATGGAAAAGAATTTTTAAGTTGCTGCATTCATTCTCCTGTTTCCGGAGAAGTTATAGATGTTGGAGATGTTTTAAAAGACGGGGACAGCTACATAATAATTAAAAATGATTTTTTAGAAGAATCTGTTGAATTTAAAAAATCGGACTACAAAGCTTTGACAAAGGATGAGATAATAAAAAAAATAAGGGAAGCTGGTGTTGCCGGGCTTGGAGGAGCAGCCTTTCCTACATATGTGAAGCTTAGTACCACCGATAATATACACACCCTGATAGTAAATGCAGTTGAGTGCGAGCCTTATATAACTTGCGACGAAGCCCTCTCTCTTAGCAGCAGTGATAAGATAGTGCAGGGGATGGAGATAGTAAGGGAGCTTTTGGGGATAAAGTTGGTGATGGTGGCAGTAGAAGACAACATGGCAGAAACCATAGAGCAGTTTGAGAAGGCGCTGGAAGGCAAAAAGTGGGCGTTGGTGGTGCCCCTCGAAGAAAAGTATCCCCAAGGAGGGGAAAAGCAGCTGGTGAAAAGCCTCTTGGGCAAAGAGGTCAAGCCAGGCAAGTTGACCTCCGACGTGGGTGTTTTGGTGCAAAATGTTGGCACCTTGAAGGCTGTATACGATGCGGTAGTTTTGGGTAGGCCCCTTATCGAAAGGGTGGTAACCGTGAGTGGTGGTGCTGTGGAGAAACCGTGTAATCTGAAGGTCAAGATAGGTACACCTATAGATTATATTTTAGACTATGCTGGACACTTCGAGGCCAAAAAATACATTATTGGTGGGCCCATGATGGGGCATGAGGTAAAAAATCTAAACTCCCCAATAGAAAAGGGGAGCTCTGCAGTGCTTGCTTTAGAAGACAAAGAGATCAGGAGTGTTCCTAGTAAACCTTGTATCAGGTGTGGGGATTGTGTGGATGTGTGCCCTATGGGTCTTATGCCGTATATGTACGACAAGTTTGTGAAAAGTGGCAAAATAAAAAAAATTAAAAAATACCATATTTTTTCGTGTATAGAGTGTGGGTGCTGTGAGTATGTTTGTCCAGCAAATGTCCCTCTTTTAAAGGCTATAGGCAACGGGAAAAATGAACTGAGGGAAATGGAGGGGCAAAAGTGAGGAATTCACCGCATATAAGAGTAGACGACAACGTGACAAAAGTTATGAGGGATGTAATAATAGCTTTAATGCCGGCACTTCTTTTTTCGATTTATAAATTCAGGGCGGAAGGTTTTTTGCTTTTGCTTACAGGTGTGGCTACGTGTGTAGCATGTGAAGTTTTGTATAATTTTATCTTTGAAAAGGACTTAAAAAGTTTGTTTGATTTAAGTGCAGTTGTTACCGGGATCCTATACTCAATGATAATCCCCCCCAATCTGCCTCTGAAACTGGTATTTTTAGGCGGGACAGTTGCAATACTATTCGGCAAGATGATTTTTGGTGGGCTCGGCAGAAATTTAATAAACCCAGCTATATTAGGGAGAGTATTTTTATTCCTTACTTTTCCATTGCAAATGACTACATGGAGAACCCTGGACGGAGAACTAGGACCTACCATAATAGGCGAATGGCATACTGTAGGATACGATGGACTTAAATATTTCTATGAGAATAATTTGGAAATATATAAGATGCTCTTTTTTGGTAATATCAGCGGTTCTCTAGGAGAGATGTCTGCCCTGCTCTTGATATTGGGCGGGGCCTATTTGCTCTACAAAAAAAGGATATCCTGGCATATACCTTTTGCCAGTCTGATGACGATAACCCTGGCGATGTTTTTTGCAGGGCATGACCCTTTATTCCACCTGCTGTCCGGCGGGGTGGTATTAGGGAGTATATATATGGCGACAGACATGGTCACCAGCCCCACTACAAGGCTGGGTAAATTTTTGTTTGGGGTGATTATAGGTGCAGGGGTAGTGATAATAAGGTTGAATAGTATAATGCCTGAGGGCATGAGTTTTTCTATTTTGATTGCAAATTTGACAGTACCCATGATAGACAGAGTTACAGTTCCCAGGGTCTACGGGAGAAAGATGGAAAAACTTAAACGTTTTGTAGGGATTCCAGGGGTAATTCTTATTTCGCTTCTCATGTTTTCTGCATTCACTGTATCAAAGCAGATGAAGCTTGACAGACCGGTGAGCTTTAGTTATGAATTTACTGATTTAGAAGAGGATTTTTTGCCTAAGTATGCTGCAGTATCCACTGATGGCAGAATTGATTCTAGCCATTACAGTTTCTATCCTGTGAAAGGCAGGGGGAGGGAAACTCTGTCGTATATAAGCCCAGTGGTATGCCCGGCTTATGTTTTGAATGTCGAGTTCCTAATTGATATAGACCTAGAGGGGAAGGTCAAAAAACTAAAGATTTTGAAGTCCCATGAAACGTATAATCTTGGGTCAAATATAAAAAGCAAGGAGTGGGAAGGTCTCTGGACAGGAAGGGATAAGAGTTATGAATTTCAAAAAGATGTGGATGCCTTTGCAGGTGCAACCCTTACCCCTAGGGAAGTGCACAAAGCGGTCATAGATGTGTTGTCAGAGTATGAGGAAGTAATGGGGATAAGGAAAGAGTCTTTCGATGGGGTAGAAGATTTTGATCTGGAACTGGATATATAGATATATCCAGGATATCCTATTAAGGCTTGAAAAATACCTCTAGAAATGATAAAATAAATATGTATTTCAAACATAAAATATACATTATGAACATTTAAAAATAAAAAAGGAGGAGTATTAATGGCTTGTAACAACGAAAATTGTGTTTGCCCTTATACTGAGTGCGAAAGACACGGGAAATGTTGTGAATGCATTAACCACCACCGTAAAGATGGATCTCTTGTTAATTGTATGAAAGCAATGTTAGAAGAGCAATCAAAATAAAAACTTTTTGAAATTAGTATAAGTTATCTTAAAAATTTTTAGAGAAAAAAAGTCCAGCATCGAGCTCTGGACTTTTTTTCTCTAAAAATTTTTGTTATTAAATTACTGAGTTTATTTACAAAATCTTTTTTGAGTACAGAGTTTCACAGAGATTTTAAAAATGAATTACACAGAGAAAACCTTTAATTCATTTTAAAGTTAGCAGTGAATAGAGAAAAGTTAAATTCCTTTTTAGTTATTATCTGTACTCTGTTATCTATTAGCTGCCTTGACTGCTCTGTGAAACTCTCTCTTTTTTTCTCCGTGCAGCTCTGTGTCAGAAATATCATTTTGTTTGATGTTTTATTCGTGTCTATTCGTGCGATCCGTGACTAAATAAATGTTTTTCATTAACGACTTTAAATCAATCCAATACTTTCTTTAAAACTTAAAGGGTATCGTGCAATGTTAAAAGTTAAAATAAAAGCAGGGTATTATACCCTGCCTTAAAAAGCTCTCCAATTTTCCGGTCTAAACTTTTTAGTTTCCAAAGCTCTATTGATGGTGTTTATAAGCTTTTCTTTATCCTCGTTTAAAGTTCCGTTTAATATCACGTAGTTTGAAGGGTGGTTACACCTAAATACAGTCCCTTCAAGTTCTAGGTTTTCCAGGAATATTTTAGTTTCATAAAGCACTTCTTCGGGGCTTAATATTTTGAAGTCGCCGTTTAAAATATCTTGGTACAATTCACTGTTCTCATCTTGAAGCAGTGTAAGGAGTGAGAGGTAGTCAGGTTTTATAGCGCTGATTACTCTTGCAGATTCCCTTGCATGCTCTTCTAAATATGTTTCTCCACCTAGTCCGGATATTATCATGCAAGAAAGCTGTAATCCAGCTTCTTTTATTCTCTGACCAGCTATGATTGAGTTCTCTGCGTTGATTCCCTTTTTGACCATGTCTAGGACTTTGTCACTTCCACTTTCTATACCTATATATACTATCCCAAGACCGTGATCTTTCAAACGTTTTAATTCCTCAGCGGATTTTAAGATTGCATTTGAAGCCCTTCCATAAATACCGATTCTTTTAACTTCAGGGAATAATTTTTTTATCTCGTCTAATACATCTACCAGTTGATCTGTTCTCATTAACAGTGCATCGCCATCTGCCAAGAATATTCTTTCTACATAGGAGTATGAGTTTCTAAAAATTTGAAGGTCTCTAGCGATCTCTTCCCTAGTTTTTATTCTGAAACTTTTATCCTTGTACATTGTACAGAAGGTACATTTGTTATGTGAACATCCTATGGTAGCTTGAACGATCAAACTTCTAGCTTCGCTAGGCGGTCTGTAAATACTCCCTTCGTACAAATTAAAAACCATAAATATCACCTCATTCGTTTGTTTTAATTATTTCAAAAAATATAAATATAATTCAAGTTAAAAGTTATAATACAATTCTAACACATTTTGAGATATTTTTGAATATTTTATACTGAAATAATTTTGAATTTTCTTTATAATAAAGGATAATAATTTATAAAAAATTTTGTAATTATTTTATATAGAAAAAATGGATATGGTTAGCTCATGGAAAGTAGTGAAAATAAATCCAACTATATTTTTTGAATTAAAAAATATCTCCCCTGAAATTAGGCTGCATGAAATTCAGCCTAATTTCAGGGGAGACGCTATAAAATGATTGTATAAGTTTTTACTATTTTCTTACTTTGCCAGTTTCGATTGCCTTTCTCTTAACAGCTTCCGATACTACTTGGACCACCCTGCTGTCAAATGCGTCAGGGATGATATAGTCGTCTCTCAACTCTTCCTCAGAGATAACGCTTGCAATGGCGTACGCAGCTTCCAGCTTCATATCTTCAGTGATATCTGTAGCCTTGGCATCAAGAGCCCCTCTGAATATTCCAGGGAAGGCTAAAACGTTGTTGATCTGATTAGGGAAATCAGACCTGCCGCATCCAGCTACCCTTGCCCCGGCTTTTATAGCTATATCAGGCATTATTTCAGGAGTTGGATTTGCCATGGCAAAGATGATCGCGTCTTTGTTCATACTTTTTACCATCTCTTCAGAAACTATCCCTGGAGCAGAGACTCCTAAAAATACGTCGGCCCCTACTAAGGCATCAGATAAGTTTCCTTTTTTACTGTCTTTATTTGTGATACCTGCAATTTCTTCGTGGAGATCACTGTTTTCAGGGTTGCCTTTATAAAGTATACCGTGCCTATCGCAAGCTAGAATATCTTTTACTCCGAAATTTTTCACCATTTTAACTATTGAGCTACCCGCAGCCCCTATTCCGTTTATTACAACCACTACATCTTCAGGTTTTTTACCCACCAACTTCAAAGAATTTATAAGACCGGCTACAACAACTATGGCTGTACCATGTTGGTCGTCGTGGAAGACAGGTATATCCAACTGTTCTTTTAGTCTTTTTTCGATCTCTATGCATCTTGGAGCTGAGATATCTTCTAAGTTTATCCCGCCTATCCCCGGTGCAATCAGTTTTACAGTTTCAACTATTTTGTCTACGTCTTTTGTGTCTAGACATATAGGGAAAGAATCCACCCCGGCAAACTCTTTAAACAGTATTGATTTCCCCTCCATTACAGGTAGGGCTGCATATGGGCCTATATCGCCAAGTCCAAGCACGGCGGTACCGTCGGTTACAACAGCCACTATATTTCCCTTTGAAGTATATTTATAGATATCTTCTCTGTTTTCAGCTATTTTTCTACAAGGCTCAGCTACACCTGGAGAGTATGCCAAGCTAAGATCATCTTTGTTATCAACCTTCACTTTGGACCTTATCTCTATTTTTCCTTTGTTTTCTTCATGTAATTTAAGTGCTCTTTCGTAAATATCCAATATTTACTCCTCCTAATCTATTTTTTAAATTTTTCTTGTCCTATTTCGTACAGGTCATCTCCGTAGATGTCGTTTACCACAATAACGGGCAGGTCTTCTACTTCAAGACGCCTTATAGCTTCTGGGCCCAAATCTTCATAAGCGATAACCTCTGACTTTTTTATGCATTTTGCAATAAGGGCTGCAGCCCCACCAACAGCGGCAAAATATACAGCGCCGTGTTCTTTTATAGCTTTTTTTACGTTGTCGCCTCTACCGCCTTTTCCTATCATGCCTTTAAGGCCTTTTTCAATAAGGAGTGGCGCGTAAGGGTCCATTCTGTAGCTGGTAGTAGGGCCAGCAGAGCCTATTACTTTTCCAGGCTTTGCAGGAGTAGGTCCTACATAATATATAATTTGACCACTTAGGTCAAAAGGCAGCTCCTTACCTTCTTCTATCAGCTTTACAAGACGGGCGTGTGCGGCATCCCTTGCGGTATATATTACTCCGCTTAGCTCAACCATGTCCCCCACCTTGAGAGCTTTTAAATCTTCTTCAGTTAAAGGTGTTTTTAATTTCATATTTTCCCCCAAATTGATAGTTAGATTACAGCTTCTTTATGTCTAGCAGCGTGGCAGTTTATATTTATTGCCACTGGAAGTGATGCTATGTGGCATGGGTGAGATTCCACTTTCACAGCAAGAGCAGTTACAGTACCACCTAAGCCCATAGGCCCTATTCCTAATTTGTTTATGTCATCGAGAAGATCCTCTTCTAATTTTCTGTCTATAGGATTTTCGCTCTTATCATCAAGCTCGCGGAGCAGAGCTTTTTTTGCTAGTATGGCGGCTTTTTCAAAAGTCCCTCCTAGCCCTACTCCTACGACTATAGGAGGACAAGGGTTACCCCCTGCATTTTTAACTGTTTCCACAACAAGCTCTTTTACCCCTTCTATTCCGTCAGCTGGCTTCAACATTTTTACTAGGCTCATATTTTCGCTGCCCCCGCCCTTTGGGGCTATGATTACCTTTACTTTATCCCCTTTTACTATCTCTGTATGTATAACTGCTGGGGTGTTGTCGCCTGTATTTACCCTGTCAAGCGGGTGTCTTACTATAGACTTTCTAAGGAACGCTTCTTTATAAGCCTTTCTAACGCCTTCCTGTACAGCCTCGTAAATATCTCCTTCAAGAAATACTTCATTTCCTATTTCTAAAAAGACAACCGTAAGTCCGGTGTCTTGGCACATAGGTACCAGTTCATTTGCTGCTATCTTATCATTTTTTATAATCTGTTCAAGTATGTTTTTCCCCACAAGAGATTCTTCTTTTTCAAGAGATTTTTCAAGCATCTCCATCACATCTTTGCCTATGAAGTGATTGGCATCTATACAAAGCCTTGTTACCACATCTTTTATTTCTTCAACTCTTATTCTTCTCAAAGGTCTTCTTCTCCTTAAAAAATTTTTACATTGTATAATTCAATTAAATAATTATAACGTTTAATGCAGTAGCTGTCAACAAGCTATCCAGTCTTATAATTAAATACAGTTAAAAATTATATAAAAATTATTTAATTCCAGTCTATTTTTTTTGAGCTATATTCTACTACAAAGTGCTCCCGAAATATGCTTAGATTTTTTTTAGATCTATCTATCGCAAAATCTTTTTCAACTCCCTGTTTTTTTAGGGACGTTCCACTTTTTTATAAATTTAGGAAGCAGGCTTACAAGTATAAAGAAAAAAGCTCCTATTCCAAGGTAGGTGAGATTTTTAGGCGAAAATCCTTCGCCGCTGGCTATTGCCCCGGCAGAGAAGGTGTATGCAGATGTACCAGGTATTATGAAAATCGTAGAGAGTACCGAATATTGCAGAAAGCTTATGCTGGTAAGACCATAGACGTAGTTTTGTACGTTGAACGGAAATATCGGGATGAGCCTGGTGGTTATAAGTATCCTCCATCCTTGCTTTTTTACCCCTTCATCCAATTTTTTGAACAGTGGAGTGTCGCCGAATTTTTTTTCTATAAGCCCCCTGAAAGTGTATCTTGCTGCCAAAAAAGCAAGAGACAGGCCTATTCCGGCACCTATTACGGTATACACGGTACCCCTTACTGGGCCAAAAACAACGCCCCCAAGAACTGTTATCGGAAGACCAGGCAGGAAAAATAAGCAGGCTACAATGTAGAGCAGTATATATACAAGCGGGCCAAGCGGACCGAAACTGTCTATCCAGGATTTAAGATTTTTTAAGTTTTCTATACTTATAAAATGAAAGGCGCTTATCCTCCATAAGAATAGTATAGCCATTATAAATAAAAATGTTACAAAATACACTTTGTTACTACTATTTCTATTTTTCATTAGTCACCTCCTTAAAAGATACTAAATGAGGTTTTACTCCTTTTTCCCTTAATGATTTTAATGTTTTTATAAACTCCCTTACATCTTTCATAAGAACGGCTTCCGGCTTGCATTTTAAGACCATTCCGTCCATATACATAAAACTTTTTATTATCGGGAAGATATCCTCATCAAACTCCATACCGTAGTTAATCCCGAGCTTTATGGTCTCCATCATCCTTTTTGTCAAGCTTATCTGAGATACGCTGGAATCTGTAAAATCCGAGTAGAGCTTTAAAAAATCTTTCTTAAAAGATTCAAAATTCTCCCCAGATATCTTACTTGCAGCCATTTCATTTAAAAAAAAAGCCGCCTCCTCATATTTGTAAAAGCTGAGTTTATCGAAAAAGTTAAAAAGGCTATCCCTGATCTTTTTAGATATCCTAGAGATGGCTCCGCAGTCTACAAAATAGATTTTATCGTCAAAACCCAGTATTATATTTCCTGGGTGTATATCTCCATGAAACTCTCCTAGCTCAAAAACATAGAAACTGTGAACGTAGAATAAATTCAATAATTTAGGGTAGGGTAAGGCTCCTAGATCTAGTAGTTCATCGAAGGTTTGACCCTCTATCTTTTCTGATACTAGGACGTTCTCATTGGAGAGATCTCTATAAATTTTGTTGAACGAAAATCCATGTAGCCCGTAAGCTAATTTATTTTCTTCGTACCCGTTTTTTAAAAAATTCAGTCCCCTAGCCTCATTTAGCAGGTTTAATTCCCTCATTGTATAGTCTTCTATGTTCTTTAAAATCCCCATAGGATTAAATATTTTTTTGAATTTTCTATAAAAAATGTTCACCAAATCAAAGAGTATCCTCATTCTTCTCAGGTCCCCTAAAAACTTTTTCTTAAAATCTTCCTTTACTACTTTTATAACCACTTTTTCACCGGATTTCAAAATGGCATTATGAACCTGGCCTATGGAGGCAGAAGTAAAAGGTTTTTTTTCTACATATGAAAAGTTTTTAAAATACTCCTTTCCAGAGTAAGAAGCTATCAGCTTTTCAAAGTCCTCGCCAGATTTTGACTTGAAGCTGTGAGTGTAGAGTTTGCTAAGTTCTGTACATACTTTTTCATCTAAGAAGTCCACTCTGAGGGCGTAGTGCTGGCCTATTTTGACAGCTAAAAGTCCTATGTCCTCGATTTTTTTAATATCTGGCACTTTTTTAGAGTATATAGTTTTCAAAAAGTAAAGAGTCCTTATCAGTCCCATGGCTATTTTCTCCTTTGAAATTTTTTGCTTATTAAATCGGCGGATATCTTTCCTGACTCGTAAATAGTTGGGAGGCCGCTGCCTGGATGCGTACCGCCGCCCACAAGATAACAGTTTTCCAGCTCTTCAAATTTGTTGTGTGGCCTGAACAGTAGCATCTGTCTGATTTGATGGCCTAGGTTAAACGTTGCCCCAAGGTAAATCCCCATCTCTTCTTGCCAATCTTTTGGCGTGATTATTTTTTCCTCCACTATGTGATGTCTCAGTTCAACAAAGCTGCCGTTTTTTTCAAGGTGCTCTATTATTAGGTTTCTGAATCTATCTTTTTCTGCGTCCCAATTGATATTTGATTTATTGTTTGGTACAGGTACAAGTACGTAAAGGGTGGACTTGCCATCGGGAGCCAGCTCGCTATCCGTTACACTTGCATTCTGTACGTAGAATGAGAAATCTTGAGAAATGATTTTTCTTTTAGTTATGTCATCGACGTTTTTTTTGTAATCTTTTGCGAAAATTATGTTATGGTGCGGGAATTCTGTGTAAATCTTATCCAAACCGAGGTATAGCATAAAGGTGGAACAAGAAAACTTTTTACCCCGTATTTTTTCATCGGAGTATTTTTTATGGTGTTCTGGTGATACCAGTTCTGCCATTGCGGTACCGAAATCGGCATTTATGACGACGGTATCACCGAGTACCTTCGTCCCGTCTTCTAAAACCACACCCTTTGCAGTTTTATTTTCCACAAAAATTTCTCTAACAGGGGTGTTCAGGTGTATCTCCCCCCCTAGCTCCTTCACTACTTCTGCCATGGCTTGGGAAAGTTTGTGCAGTCCGCCGCTTACGTGAAATATACCGTGTCCGTGCTCAATGTAAGGTATTATGCTGAAAGTCCCGGGTGCTTCCCAAGGCGACATGCCGATATATTTTGACTGGAAGGTAAAGGCGAGTTTCAGGTTTTCGTTGCTATAATACTTTCCAAGTACGCTGTGTATGCTTTTGTGCGCATCGAGATAAGGCAGGGCTTTTAAAAACCTTTTTTTGAAAAATGATCCTGCATGGGAGTACGGGACCCTTAGGCAGGGGATCAATTTTTCATATTTTTTATCCTCTTTTTTTAGATACCTCAAGTAATTTTGGTACTCTCCAGGGAAAACCCTGTCGAGCTCTGCCTTCATACTGTCTTTTTCGGCAGAGCTGTATGGGAAAAACTCTCCTCCCGGCAACACCAGTCTGTACATTGGCTCTATCCTTTTTAGGGAGACATAGTCTTCTAGATTTCGCCCAGTCTCTTTGAAGATGCTCTCCAAGACATCCTTCATCAGAAAAAAGGTTGGCCCCATGTCAAATGTGAACTCCCCCATTTCGATTGAAGAGTTTCTGCCTCCGATTCTATCTTTTTTTTCGTATATATCGACTTTATAACCCCTGTGTGCTAAAAGCATGGCCGCACTTAGTCCTCCCGGACCGGCACCGATGAAAATGATTTTTTTCATATAAAATCCCCCTTATTAAAGTAAACGGCATGAAATTTTCATATTTTGACCTAAGGCGCTACCTAAAATTGTAGGCGAATTACTGAGTTTATCTACAAAAGCTTTTTTGTCACGAATCTTCACGGATCACACGAATTTAATAAAACACTTAGGCAATGCTTTATTTCTGTATATTTGCAAATTTTCTTAATCTGTGAGATTCTCTCTTTTTTCTCTGTGCAGCTCTGTGTCCAAAATATTTTATCTTTTCATTATCTAGTCTAGATTAATTCGCTATTGAATACAGGCAGTAACTTAGGTTGTTTTAAATTAATTATCTGCGCTTATATAGTTTACAAAACAAATATAGACTGGCATCGGACCGCTTTTATTCCGGTATGGGCGCATTTTAATATCTCAAAAGAGACATTCGGGATATCTTGGAAAATCCTTTTAAAATCTTGAATTGTATAATTAATTGCAACAAAAAATGACCCATAGATATTTCCTTGGTATAATGTGAGTGCGAACAAACATTTAAAGGAGATTTTCTATGAGTCATACATATTTTAGCATAAATGAAAGAGAAACAATAGCGTTATCTTTAGCAAAAGGGATGAAACCCCTTCATATCGCAAAAATACTAGGCAGAAACAGATCCAGTATTGGAAGAGAAATCAAGCGGAATAGCATTGATGGCGAATACAGAGGGTTGAACGCTCAAGAGGCATACAATTCTAGAAAGTCTTCATGTGGATGTGGAGCCAAGGAGAAGCTTGAAGATGAAAAGATTGTCGACTATATTCAAATGAGACTTGAAGATGGTTGGACTCCCGAACAAATTGCTGGTAGAGCTAAAATTAAAGGTGTTGACTGTCCTTGTTTTAAGACTATCTACAGAGGTATTAAAGAGGGGAAATTTAAGGGTACAGAAAAGGAACTCCTTCCGAGACAGGGTAAGAAAAAATCTAACGGCATTAAGGAAACAAGAGGAACTATTCCAGATAAGAAAAACATATCAGAAAGGCCTAAAGAAGCAGATGAAAGAAGTGAAATAGGACATTTTGAGAGTGATACTGTAGTAAGTTCAGGAAAACAGGGAGCTATGATGACGTATGTTGATAGAAAGTCAGGATATGGACTTGTAGAGCTAATGGATAACAGAAAGGCTGCAACATTTAATCAAGTGACTTTAGAGGCTTTTAAAGTGATACCAGGTAAGTTCATTAAAACTTTTACATCTGATAATGGGAAAGAATTTGCAGGATTTAAACAGCTCGAAAAAGAATTGAATGTTGAGTGTTATTTTGCAAACCCTTATCATTCTTGGGAAAGAGGATGTAATGAGAATTACAACGGATTACTCCGAAGATATTATCCAAAGGGAAGCAATTTTTTTAAGTTAACAAAAGAAGAGGTAAGAAAAGTGATGGAAGCACTTAATCATAGACCGAGAAAACGTCTAGGTTGGAAAACACCCCATGAAGTATTTTGGGGTGAAATCCAAGAGTGTTGCATTTAATTTGACAATCTAGGAATTAAAAAAAGGAGCCCGAAAGCTCCAATTTACCTTAGTATATAGTCCAGTTCCTCTTCTGAACCGGTTATCTTTATTATCAACTTATCCGGAACACCTATTATGGTCTCTCCGGATCTAAATATCCATCCCTGTTTCACACAAAGCTTTTTTGGAGAAAAGGATGTCGTAACCCTGACCTTATAGTCTTTAAACTCTACGGTCACTCCGCCTATATCGGTATCTACGAATATTATCTTTTGTTCCTCCTGCAGTTTGTATATATATTTTAGCTCGTTATTTACGTATATTTCGGCTTTCTCCGGGCTCTTTTTTTCTAGATTTACTATGCTGTAAATCAAAATAGAGAAAACTCCGATAACTATGGAGTAGACCAGAATATCCCCCTTTTTAAAAAACATCTTACCACCTCAAGGAGATTATACCATATCACCTTTGGTTTTCAAAAAAGAAAAAAGGCAGACAAATGCCCATACCTATCAAGCTAAGCTTTGAATTTAATAGAATTTGTGCTAAAACCTCCTTCAAGTAGTCCTTGAAGAAGGTTTTTCTTTTGGGAAACAGACAAATCAGAACAAAATTTTTAAATTACTTTTCGGAAAAAAATATTGAACAAATTGCCAGGTATTCTAAATTCAAAATTAGGAATAGCGGCAAAATCTCTCCTCTTAACTTCATATCTTTAACTTGTTTCAGCTCCAATAATTTATGCACTTCATCCTTGGAAGAATTAAGCGCTGAACTTCTATTAAAGCAGAATATTAATATTTCTCCTCAAGCGCTTGATCAGAGGTTTAGCGAGGCTTCTGTAGAATTTCTTAAAAATATTTTCTTATCTCTTTGTAAAACACAAATATCCAATAAGTCTAAAGCCTTTAAAAATTATGGCTTCAGCAATATCTTTTTAATGGACTCTACTGAAATAAAATTGCCAAATAAATTAAAAAATAAGTATAAAGGTGCAAACAAATCTAATCCTGCTGTTTTAAAAATAAATCTTCTCCTTGAATTATTAGATTATTCTTTTAAGAACACTGTTTTATCTACGGGAACTAAAAATGAGCAAAATTTTTCTAAATATGTCTACGATAAATTAGTTACAGATTCCTTAGTTTTAAAAGATTTAAGGTACTTTAAATTTGATGACTTCAATGAGATTGAAAGCAGAAACAGCTCTTTTGTTTCTCGTTTGAAAGCCGGAACAAGGTTATTTGCTTTAAACCCTAATCCTCAGTACTCACCAAAGGGAAAACTACTAAAAAAGACGAAGTATTTGGTAACAAATGCTGGAGAGTTGGGAAAAGAACTAAAAGCAGGAGAGACTCAAGAATATGAATTTCTAGTCGGAAGCCATGACGACAAGAGGCCTTTTAGGGTAATCCTAACTAAATTGGACAAAGAGACTTCTAATAAAAAAGTACAAAAGATAGAAGAAAGAGAAAGAAGGAATGAGCACTGCGCAAAGCACGCAAGAAGTTCTGCTGAAATTACTGGATATATTACTAATCTTTGGGGATTCAATCCTTCTGAAATCATCGAAATATATAAATTGAGATGGCAAATTGAATTGCTGTTTAAAATTTTTAAATCTGATTTTAAACTAGATAAACTAAAAGACTTGAAAGTAGAAAGAATAGAGACTCACATATATGCCACTTTAATTAGAATGCTTCTTTTAATGGAGATTACAAAGGGTATCAATGGAGGATACTCAAAAGAAATGAGTATAAGGCGAGTAATAAAAAGCTCGTTGGGGGTTTTGACTGATTTCATGGAAACTTTGAAATCTAAAAAGCGTTTCATGCGCTTGACTTCAAAATTAAAAAAAATTATTGATTCTAAAATAAAAAAAGTTCCCAGCAAATAATCACCGAGAACACCACTGATAATAGAATAAACTTTTTTAGCCATTTTTGCAAGTGGTTTTTTGTAGTTTGAAAATTTAGCTTTAAAATTAAAATAGGAACCTAACTATATAAAAGTTAGGTTCCTAAAATTTCTTAGCTTGATAGGTATGTACATGGCGCCATCTTTTTTAGTTTAAGCTAAAAAGCATGTTTTTTTTCTTTTAAAAAATATAAAACAGTAGAAAAAATGGGGAATAAGATTGCGCCTGATATCCATAAAACTTTTGCAGTGGAGGTCAGAGTTTTGTTTATGGCTATACAGTCATATGAGAGCCATGTGATACAGGCCAAAGCTATTACACACCATATTCCCATAAAAAACACCTCCTAGACCTTTTATTTAAAATACAAAACTTATAGAGAATTTCCTTTAAAATATACCTTAGGTGAAATTATAAAGTAAGATTTTTTCCAAAATTTCTTAGCTATTCTTTTGTTACTGCGATACCTGTGGCATGGAGTGCATCTCCTATTTGGCTGTATCTTTGCAGCTCGATTTTATAAACTGCATCGCACCCCATCATGGCAGCCTGTTTTCGCAATTCAAAAAACAGATCCTCTAACCCTGCATTTTTACCATAAGCAACGGCTTCCACAATCCCCACTTCGTTGAATTTAAAATCGGGAGTTTTTTTGTAATAGATCTCGATTTCCCATATTCTCTTCTCACTATTGCTTGCCAAATTTACAGTATTCTGTGAGAGCCTTATGTAGCTACCCTTTGTAATAGCCTTGTTATATCCGCAGGAAGTCATTAAAAATAAAATAAAGATGGGTAGGATAATTTTTTTCTTCATACTACTATTCCTCCTTTAGAATTAAGAGATCAGTAGTTGCTTTTTGGTACAAAATATCTCTTGCCTCTGTTCTATAACGAATGGTGCATTTTCGGTAATAACCTGAAGACCCTTGTTTAGTATCAGGAACCATTTCGCAATCGTCATACGGAACCCAAAAAAATTCTCTTCGCGTAAATAAAATAATATTTATGTTGCCTATTTGCACCTGTTTTTTATAAAAAAACCGTACCAGCGCCTTCTCGTACAGTCTGGGTATACTGTTTAAAATGTTTGCTTGTTCTCCCCGTGTAGTAACTTGAATTACTTCGACTATTTGATGAGATTTCTCCGGTTCGGCGATATACTCGACTTTGTTATACGGATATTGCAGTAAAATATCAGGATTTTTATTGATTGTGCTAACTCTAGTACAGCCTGAAATCATAGCAGAGAGCATAAATAAAAATAACAAATAGCGGATCATAAAAACTCACCAGTCCTTAAAAGGTATAGGTCAAACGCCATCGATAAAAATTTGAAAAAAAGGTACAATAATATTATACGCTACTGTATGCCCTAGTTCGGGATTTTTGTAATGTATTCACCTGGGTTGTGGTTGTAACAGCCTTTATCGCGGATAAATTAATCTAAGTAGTTGTTAAAGAGAATATTTTTAAAAATTAAAGAGCCCAGACTTTCATCTAGGCTCCTTCTTAAAAGATTAATTTTTTTATTCTGATTTATATTTTTTGAGGTTTGGAAAGTTCTGGTTGAGTACGGTGTCCCATTCTGAGATTTTGGTTTTATACCTATTAAGAAGTTTGTCCACCGGGCCGGTGAATGTGATCCCTTTTATAACGTCATTTTTTTCCAGTTTTAGGAGTACCTGCATGTCCTCGTCTGCTATTAGTTCACCGAATACAGTGTGTCTTTTGTTAAGCCATTCAGCGGGAGCTTTTGTTATGAAAAACTGCGAACCGTTGGTATTTGGACCGGCATTGGCCATGGCAAGCATACCAGGCTGGTAGAAATCAAGCCAGTCTGAAACTTCATCCTGGAAGAAGTAACCCGGACCGCCAGTTCCTGTGCCTGTAGGGTCGCCGCCTTGTACCATGAAGTTCTCCACATATCTATGGAATTTCATGTCGTCATAAAAACCCCTTTTGGACAGGTTTATGAAGTTTGCTACTGCAACGGGAGCCACCTCTGGATATAGGTAGAAATTCAAGTCCCCCTGTGAGGTAGAGATTGTCGTTCTTATGTCTAGCACCTCATTTTTTGTCTTATCTCTTTTCAGAGAGCTGCATCCGCTCAAAACAACAAGTAGCATGGTTAAAAAAATTAATAGTTTTTTCATAGCTATGAACCCCTTCCCATTTTATTTTTCTGAATAATTATACCACTTTTTAAATACATTTAAAAGGAGAAACTAAAAGTTTGCAGAATATATCCAGATGAATTAGATATAGGAGGGGATGAAGAGTGAGGTTGGAAGGAATAAAGGTTTTGGCAGTATTGCACAATGATTTTGAAGATCTCGAGTTTTGGGTTCCTGTAATGAGGCTGAGAGAAGAGGGCGCCCAAGTTATCATAGCAGGTGAGGAGAAAGGTAAAAAGTACACTGGAAAGTACGGCGTGCCGGCTGTGGCGGAAGCGAGCTTTTTAAACCAGGATCCGAGTGAATTTTTCGGGATATTAATACCTGGAGGTTGGGCACCAGACAAGATGAGAAGGTTCCCGGAGCTTCTGCAGTTTATCCGTGCCATGGACACAGAATGCAAACTGATAGCCCAGATATGCCATGCCGGATGGGTCACCATATCTGCCAAAGTGGTTGCCGGGAAAAAGGTCACCAGTACCTCTGCGATAAGAGATGATTTTGAAAATGCTGGAGCCATATGGTTGGACGAGGCGGTTGTTGTAGACGGAAACCTGGTATCTAGTAGAAGGCCTGAGGATATACCGAGATATATGGAGGCGATAATAAAAGTGCTGGAAAAATCAATAAAACTGGAATATATAAAAGTGCCTAATATATAAAATATGATACTTTGGCAAGTACGATAAGTACTACGCAGATAAAATAGCTTAAATAAAAAAGTCAGGCCAATCTAAAATGTACCCTAAAGAGTAGAAAATAAAAAAAGTCTACCCTATAGGGTATTTTCCGTTTATAATAGAACAAATAAGATTAGAGGTGAGACATATGAGTAAAAAAATTTTTACTGAGAAAGAAATAGAAGTATTAACTAAGAATCAATATATTAAAAATGTTAGCGCAAAAGGAATCACCTACACTGATGAATTCAAGCAAATTTTTATAGCTGAAAATGAATTGTTAAAAAAAAGCAGAATGACAGAAAGGATGTGTGGAATAAAAAAATAGAGCTATCCTCAGAACAAAAGTTTCTACTTATCTACGAGTTGATTAATAAGTACCAATTTAAAAATATGGTCACTTATTTATGTCATACAGCTGGAATATCCCGTTCTGGATACTACAACTATTTTTCATTAAAATCACAGAAATTAAGGGAACTGCGTGATAATAGAGACGGAGTAGTTAAAGAAATTATTTTAAAAGCATACAAGTTTAAAAGGCATAAAAAGGGAGCTCGACAGATTAAAATGACATTAGAAGGTCAATACGGAATTATATACAATTCAAAGCACATTAGAAGAATAATGAAAAAATATGAAATTATCTGTCCTATCAGAAAAGCAAATCCATACATGAGAATTATGAAAACAACAATAGAACATTCTGTATTACCGAATTTTTTAAATAGAAATTTCAAACAAAATATTCCTGGGAAAGTATTATTAACAGACATCACATATTTAAGCTACGGGAAAAACAAGAGAGCGTATCTAGCAACAATTAAAGATGGATCTACAAATGAAATATTGGCATATGATATATTGACTAGCTTGACTATGGATATAGCTATAAATACTATACATAGACTGAAAAAGGATAAAAAGGTAAAATTAGTCAAAGATGCTTTCATCCACTCGGATCAAGGTGCGCACTATACAAGTCCAATTTCCCAGAACTTAATTAAACATTATGGTTTAGGTCAATCGATGTTGTGCCACGGTAACTGTTGGGACAATGCTCCCCAAGAATCATTCTTTGGACATTTTAAAGATGAAGCATGTGTAAAAACATGTGAAACCTTAGAAGAATTGAGAGAAGAAATCAAACAGTATATGATTTACTACAATAATTACAGATATCAGTGGGGATTAAAAAAGATGACTCCTGTAATCTACAAAAATCATCTTCTTAATGTTGCATAGTCTTTTTTTAATTGTCCTTGACAAAGGGTACATTTTATTAATTCCTGGCTTTTTAAATTATAGAATATTACAAGTAATTCTCAATTCAATATTTTTTTCGATTCTAATTTGCTTAAATTACTTCCAGTTGTTTATTTTTCAATTTATCATTTCTTTTAAAAGTTACATCTTTTTCAATAAAAAGTTTTTCAGAAATTTCATCACTTAGTTCGATAGAGATCCTTCTAAATTCTTCATGAATTTTTAGAAATATTTCTACCAGTTCCGGATCAAAATGCTTCCCTTTGCCAGAAGATATAATTTCTAAAGCTTCTCTATGAGAAAATTTTTCTTTATAAGGCCTTTTAGTTCTCAAGGCATCATATACATCTGCCAAGGCCATTATTCTTCCAGAAAGGGGTATTTCTTCACCTTTTAGACCCCTCGGATAGCCAGTCCCATCCCATTTTTCGTGGTGATTTAAAGCAATTTGTAATGCAATATCTAGAAAACTTTTATCACCTAATTTTTCTTTAGCTTTTTTTAAAACGTCTACACCAAGCTGGCAGTGAGTTTTCATTATTTCAAATTCTTCTTTCGTTAACTTGCCTGGTTTTAGAAGAATACTATCCGGAATCCCTACTTTTCCAATATCGTGTAATGGGGCGGCCTTTACGATATCTTCAATATAATTTATAGTGACATAGTTTTTGTATTTTTTTAAATTCCTCAACTCTTTTACAAGCAGATCAACATATTTTGAAGTTCTAGTGATATGAAATCCTGTTGTATTATCTCTCAACTCTGCCTCATAAGCAAATGCAAAGATTACCGCATCCTGAGTTTGATTCAACTGTTTCATAGTATCATTATTTTTTTTGTTTGCTTTATAAAACGTTGAGAATAACAACATATAATATAAAAAACAAACTATTATAGTAATACTCCAGATTAAATTATTTGAATCTTTTATATTTTTTGTCAAAATAAAATTTTGCTCATATAGCTCAATAACTCCTACAATTTTACCTTTATCAAATATAGGGATGTAAAGTTCGAATATTTTCCCCATACTTCTTTCTGTGACGTTTTCATCCGAATGGTCATTTGAAATTTCATACGTTAAATTACCTGTTATGGCCTTTTGAAAATTTTTGTCCATATAAAAGTTTTTATCAATTATATCTTTTTTATCACTCCAAATAATATTTCCGTTTTTATCCCATATTTTAATTCTAAATATTGTATCTTCAAAAAAAAGAGGCTTAAATATGTCACTGTTTTTAATTTCGTCTTTAGATGTTTTTAAGTGTATCAAATTTTTTATTTTTGGATTTTCTTCTAAAATTTCATTAATTATACGAGGATAAAAATATACGTGTCCTTTCACTAAATTATCTGTTTGTATCTTATTCGTAATCACTCCCATTAAACTTGATGTAAAAATTGTTAGAACAAGAGAATAGATTGTATATTCTATTATAATTTTATTCTTTATCCTTATTTTATCCAATTTGACTCCTCCTAAATAACAATATCTTTATAAGCTTATAAAGATATTATCCTTCTGAATATTCCATATAGACTTTTCTAAATTCATCATTAAGCTTATAAAAATCCTCTAAAACATCTGGATCAAAATGTTGTGGTAAAGTTCTGCCATCCCCTTTTATTATGATATGAACAGCTTTTTCGTGGCTGAATGCCTCTTTATAAGTTCTTTTGCTAATTAAAGCATCATAAACATCTGCAATAGCCATTAATCTTGCTGAAATAGGTATTTCTTCACCTTTCAAACCTTTAGGATACCCTGTCCCATCCCATTTTTCATGATGTGAATAAATAATTTCTTTAGCAAAGCGTAAAAAAGAACTACTACCAATAATTTTTTCAGATTTTATAATAGAATTTTTTCCATAAACCGTATGCATTTTCATTATTTTGAACTCTTCCTTTGTCAGTTTACCTGGTTTTAGAAGAATACTATCCGGAATCCCTACTTTTCCAATATCGTGTAAAGGAGCTGATTTTAAGATTAATTCTATATTAGTATCATTGAGATAATTTGAAAACTTTGGATGATTTTTCAAATGTTCTGCAAGGATTCTTATATAGCATTTAGTCCTATGAATATGATATCCAGTTTCATTATCTCTTATTTCGGACAAAGTTGCCAAACTGTCAATGGTAACGTCTTGAGTTAGCTCTAATTCTTCGCTACGTTGCCTTACGAGCTCTTCTAGCATTAAATTTTGATCTTTTAATTTTTTATGAAGCTCTTTTAATTGCCTATCTCTATCCTGGATTTTTTTAACCATAGAATTAAAAGCCTCTATAATATAACTCAAGTTGCCACTTACTTAAAAAACAGCATTTTTATTCAATAAATTTATTACTGAAAATAGATCGAATTATGGCATCAATAACTTTTAGTAATTTGTTTAATAGCTATCAACTTATAATTTATAGGGTAAAGATCCATTTAGGAAATTGGAAACCCCAAATGTTTAAATTCAGACTTTTAAAAGGTAGCAACTTAGGTTATATTATGTATGGATTTTACGAAAAATAAAAAGTATAACTTAAAAAGCTATACTTTGCTGACAAAGAATCTATCTCTAGCAACTGGCTGCCATTTTACAGGCCCTATAGCTTTGCGTCCTATGGTTTCCCATAGTTTGCCAAATATTTAATTTATGGGTAGTGCAGAGTTTATTTGATTCTGAAATTTTCATTGAAATACACTCCAACTTTATCTGTTGCACTTGATATTTAACTAAGAATTAACGTTATTTGATTTTTGCCGTTTCTTTTAGATTGGTACATAACTTGGTCAACTTTATTAAGCAATGTTTTATAACTTTCATATTTTTTATGCATAGTCATTCCTATACTAAGGGTTAAGATTATTCCCTTCTTTTCTGAAAAATTAAAAATATTTTCTTTGATTCTTTTAGCTACATCTAAAGCTACCTCTGCTTTTGTATTTGGGAATATTAGTAAAAATTCATCTCCCCCATATCTAAATGCATAATCAGATTTTCTTATGTGGCTATTTATCTCTTCTCCCAAAGCTTTCAAAAGTTCATCCCCGGCTACATGCCCATGAGTGTCATTAATAATTTTGAAATTATCAATATCAATAAATGCTACAGACACTTCTAAATTTAGTTCACTTAATTTTTTAAGCAAGTCTTCTAAATGTTCTTCCATATAATATCTGTTATATAGATGTGTTAACGGATCTTTTAAACTTTTATAACCTAGATTGTCAAATTAAATGCAACACTCTTGGATTTCACCCCAAAATACTTCATGGGGTGTTTTCCAACCTAGACGTTTTCTCGGTCTATGATTAAGTGCTTCCATCACTTTTCTTACCTCTTCTTTTGTTAACTTAAAAAAATTGCTTCCTTTTGGAAAATATCTTCGGAGTAATCCGTTGTAATTCTCATTACATCCTCTTTCCCAAGAATGATAAGGGTTTGCAAAATAACACTCAACATTCAATTCTTTTTCGAGCTCTTTAAATCCTGCAAATTCTTTCCCATTATCAGATGTAAAAGTTTTAATGAACTTACCTGGTATCACTTTAAAAGCCTCTAAAGTCACTTGATTAAATGTTGCAGCCTTTCTGTTATCCATTAGCTCTACAAGTCCATATCCTGACTTTCTATCAACATACGTCATCATAGCTCCCTGTTTTCCTGAACTTACTACAGTATCACTCTCAAAATGTCCTATTTCACTTCTTTCATCTGCTTCTTTAGGCCTTTCTGATATGTTTTTCTTATCTGGAATAGTTCCTCTTGTTTCCTTAATGCCGTTAGATTTTTTCTTACCCTGTCTCGGAAGGAGTTCCTTTTCTGTACCCTTAAATTTCCCCTCTTTAATACCTCTGTAGATAGTCTTAAAACAAGGACAGTCAACACCTTTAATTTTAGCTCTACCAGCAATTTGTTCGGGAGTCCAACCATCTTCAAGTCTCATTTGAATATAGTCGACAATCTTTTCATCTTCAAGCTTCTCCTTGGCTCCACATCCACATGAAGACTTTCTAGAATTGTATGCCTCTTGAGCGTTCAACCCTCTGTATTCGCCATCAATGCTATTCCGCTTGATTTCTCTTCCAATACTGGATCTGTTTCTGCCTAGTATTTTTGCGATATGAAGGGGTTTCATCCCTTTTGCTAAAGATAACGCTATTGTTTCTCTTTCATTTATGCTAAAATATGTATGACTCATAGAAAATCTCCTTTAAATGTTTGTTCGCACTCACATTATACCAAGGAAATATCTATGGGTCATTTTTTGTTGCAATTAATTATACAATTCAAGTAATATAAAGCTTTGTTTTTTTGTGATAACAGTAAATTAACTTCTTCTTCTTCTAAAAAACGTAAAATAACTGCACTTGATATAATAACTAGTCCTAATGGCATCAAAATATTATCAACTTCAGATAAAACACCTTCTAATCTATAAATCTCATCCATTATATTTTGTAAGCTTCCTAAATAAAATAAAATAAACCCGCTTAACATTAATTTATAATAATTATTATTTCTAAAGCCAGCTTTTTCAAAATATATCCATATCGCCGGCTGAATACAGATCAAAAATTTACTTGTAATATTAAATAATGAAGGATTATCTATTTTCGGAAATAATAAATTAAGTCGAATTAATATTAAACTGGTCAGCACTAGAATAAAATAAGGCACAATTATATTTGATTGTTTTATATTTTTCAAAGTTTCCCCCTCCTCCATAAAATAATAGAAGGCATACTCACTAATACTTTTTATGATAATAAGTTTGGATTTTTTTCGATTTCTTTTTTAATCCAATTTTTAATATCATATTTAATCATATGTTTTTTGTCAATAGTTAGTTTATCTATTATAATAGAACTATTAATTATTCCTTGATTTTCTAATTTTTTTAAAAATTTATTATTTAAATCAGACAAAGAGATAATTCCATCATTTACATAGATTTCTTTTAGTAAAAATTTCTCTTCAGGGACCAAAAGTTCAAATAATTTTCTTTTTTTAAATCTAATTTTTATTATAAATATTATTAAAATCAGTATTGGCCATGTCAATATCTCTAAGGTAAAAAAATATAATATAAAAATTTTAAAAGTATTAATTTCATTTTTGAGTCCTCCAAACTATGTTAATTTTGTTATTTTAACATTTACGGAAAGCTCTAATTTTTCCTTTTTACAACTAGAATTAAATTTTGTCAATATATTATCTTGCAATTAAAACAAAACATGACGACTTTTAGATTAAATTCAAAAACTAAAATTTAATATTATTAAATGTCGGCCTTTTAATTGTACATAAAACTTATAATTTGGAATATTTTACATAGAGTAAAAAAATAATATTATAAATCCTAGATTGTCAAATTAAATGCAACACTCTTGGATTTCACCCCAAAATACTTCATGGGGTGTTTTCCAACCTAGACGTTTTCTCGGTCTATGATTAAGTGCTTCCATCACTTTTCTTACCTCTTCTTTTGTTAACTTAAAAAAATTGCTTCCCTTTGGATAATATCTTCGGAGTAATCCGTTGTAATTCTCATTACATCCTCTTTCCCAAGAATGATAAGGGTTTGCAAAATAATACTCAACATTCAATTCTTTTTCGAGCTCTTTAAATCCTGCAAATTCTTTCCCATTATCAGATGTAAAAGTTTTAATGAACTTACTCGGTATCACTTTAAAAGCCTCTAAAGTCACTTGATTAAATGTTGCAGCCTTTCTGTTATCCATTAGCTCTACAAGTCCATATCCTGACTTTCTATCAACATACGTCATCATAGCTCCCTGTTTTCCTGAACTTACTACAGTATCACTCTCAAAATGTCCTATTTCACTTCTTTCATCTGCTTCTTTAGGTCTTTCTGATATGTTTTTCTTATCTGGAATAGTTCCTCTTGTTTCCTTAATGCCGTTAGATTTTTTCTTACCCTGTCTCGGAAGGAGTTCCTTTTCTGTACCCTTAAATTTCCCCTCTTTAATACCTCTGTAGATAGTTTTAAAACAAGGACAGTCAACACCTTTAATTTTAGCTTTACCAGCAATTTGTTCGGGAGTCCAACCATCTTCAAGTCTCATTTGAATATAGTCGACAATCTTTTCATCTTCAAGCTTGCCCTTGGCTCCACATCCACATGAAGACTTTCTAGAATTGTATGCCTCTTGAGCGTTCAGCCCTCTGTATTCGCCATCAATGCTATTCCGCTTGATTTCTCTTCCAATACTGGATCTGTTTCTGCCTAGTATTTTTGCGATACGAAGGGGTTTCATCCCTTTTGCTAAAGATAACGCTATTGTTTCTCTTTCATTTATGCTAAAATATGTATGACTCATAGAAAATCTCCTTTAAATGTTTGTTCGCACTCACATTATATCAAGGAAATATCTATGGGTCATTTTTTGTTGCAATTAATTATACAATTCAAGTCTTAAAAAACTTGAATTAACAATATACTTGACGGGAAAACAAAAACCTGTTAACTTGTATACAAATATACAGAAGTTTTAGGAAGTCATATGGAGATAATTATTCTCGGAGTAGGTATGTTTTTAGCT
This sequence comes from uncultured Ilyobacter sp., assembly GCA_963675185.2. GTDB lineage: Bacteria > Fusobacteriota > Fusobacteriia > Fusobacteriales > Fusobacteriaceae > Ilyobacter_A. The sequence continues at coordinate 304,989 of CAXXOH010000001.1, read as the reverse complement.
GGTTTTATCGATTCTATTGTTGGTGGAGGGGGACTTGTTAGTGTTCCTGCTTTAATTATGGCTGGATTGCCTCCTCACGTCGCTATTGGTACTAATAAAATGGCAGCTTCATTTGGAACTTTAACGAGTAGTTATGAATTCTTTAAGAATAAAAAACTTAATAAGGAAATATTGAAATTGTTAATTCCGTTTGCATTTGTTGGGGCAGTTTTAGGTGTTATAGAAGTTCAATATGTATCACCAAAAATATTGGAATTATTAATTCCTTTTGTGATATTGGTGGTAGCTTTCTATACAATTTTTTTCAAAAAAGTAGGAATGCATGATAAGTTCTCTGGTATAGATGCAGACAATAAAACCAAAGGAATATTTTTAACATTTATACTCGGCTTTTATGATGGTTTTTTTGGACCAGGAACTGGTACATTTTTTATGTTCGGTTTAGTAAAAATATTTAAATTTGATTTTACTGTAGCCACTGCAAATACAAAAGTTTTGAATTTTGTAACTGGTTTTGCAGCTCTTTTAACATTTTTATATAACAAGCAAGTTAATTGGGAATATGGACTAATATCTACTGTATTTATAGTTTTAGGCTCAAAAATTGGATCTGTGATGGCAGTAAAAAATGGTTCTAAATTTATCAAGCCAATTTTTATTACTATGTCGCTTTTCATAGCAATAAAAATGATTGGGGAACACATAATAAGTTGAGTTTTGATAAACAAAATTATGATTGCAATGTTAGTTAAAAAATAACGAAAAGAAAAAAGGATAACCGAGTGCCCTTGTGGGTTCAAGTTCTACTCTCAATACCAAAAAATGAAGTTTAAGGCTCTAGACAGTAGATAACTGTTTGGGCCTTTTTTTAATTAAATCTTTTTCAAAGTGTTCCATCTAATGAGATTAGTTTTAACTAAATATATTTTAACTTATACTTTACAAAGTATAAAAAGTAGAGTATATTTATATAGATTTAAAATTGATAAAATTATTTTTTAAGCTTAAAATCTTAGATTAGATAATAGATGATTCTAAATTTTAGTGTTTGATAAGAGTATACGTGATTAAAAAATACATTAGTTTTAAGTTTATGGAGGTAGTAGTTTATGGTTAATATAGTAGCTAAAAGAGAAGAAAATGGCGTTGTTGTGTATTTAAAGTCAGAATTTGGGAATATTTTTTCTAGAGATGTTATTATTGAAACGCTGAAAAAAGGTCATGAGTACTATGTTCTTTCTAAGAAAGGTATAAGAGATAAAATATATCTTATAGAAACAGACAAGGGAAAATTTTTAACAATAAATAAAGATTTGTCCTCATATATGCAAAGAATTTTAACAGATGAAATTGGTGAGCTAACAACGTTCTAGGTGAATATAAACTCTTTTTCAAATTACGTGTAAATTCAGTTATGCTTTCAGAAAATTATATTTATAATATCCTTAAAATTTTTTCCAAACTTTTAGCTTTTGAGTTCAATTTTTAGTGATATTTCAATTACTTTTATGTATCAGATCACTTTTAAGATTAAGTTGTTCACAAAATAAAAGTATATGCTATGAAAGAAAAAATACTAGCATGCTTCTTTATAGTAAGAGCAAGTGAAATGGAAAAAGGGCGTCAAACTATGCGCGCAAAAGGTAAAGTATGGTTTTCGGTATTAGGATAAATAAAAAAAGACGTGAATTTATCTCATGTCTTTTTTAGTAAATACAAGAGATGGAGCAAAAAGCTATTTTTTATTACATGATTATTCAGGATATTTTATTACAAGCAGAACTTAGAAGAACAATAAAAAAAGCTAGCATTGAGGGTGTAAAATATTTGGTGTAAACTCCGAAATTGATGTAAAATAAAATATCAATAAGGAGGTACCACTCACATGTCATTCAAAGGGTTATTAGACAAACAAAAAGTACGTGAACTTATGCAAGAAGGGAAATTAAAGGATGTTTCCGATGTTCAGAATCTTCTTAAAGAGCAATTCAAGGATCTTATCGAAGAAATGCTTGAAGCTGAATTAGATTATGAGTTAGGCTACAGCAAATATGATTATAAAAATAAAGATACCAACAATACGCGAAACGGCAAGCGCTCGAAGAAAGTTCGCTCCGACTACGGCAAAATTGAAATCGAAGTTCCACGTGATCGTTCCGGGGAGTTTGAACCAATTATCGTTAAGAAAAATCAGCGGGATGTTTCTAGTATTGACGACCAAGTAATAAGCATGTATGCTAAAGGTATGACTGTCAGAGATATTCAGGACCATCTGAATAATCTTTATGGCATCGATATTTCACCGACCATGATTTCGCAGATCACTGATAAAATCATGCCGATCATCAAAGAATGGCAACAACGTCCTTTGGATAGAATTTACGCCCATGTTGTAATGGATGCTATCCATTACAAAGTTAGACAGGATGGCAAAATCGTAAATAAAGCTGTTTACATAATTATTGGTATCAACCTTGATGGTATGAAAGAAGTCCTAGGAATGTGGGTCGGTGAAAATGAAACAAGCAAATTTTGGTTAAAGGTTCTAAGTGATCTTCAGCATAGAGGTGTCGAAGATATTCTTATCGCATCGATTGATGGTCTAAATGGTTTCAAGGAAGCTATAGAAGCAACATTCCCTAGAACAGAGGTGCAGCGTTGCATTGTACATATGATCCGTAATTCTACTCGTTATCTGTCTTACAAAGACCGAAAAACTTTTGTAACGGATCTCAAGCCAATTTATACAGCCATTGATGAAGAGGCAGCGTTGGACGCTCTTGCTAAGCTTGACGCAAAATGGAGCGAAAAATACTATATTGCAATAAAGCCATGGCGAGATCATTGGGACGAGATAGCTGTTATGTTTAAATATCCTAAAGAAATTCGAAAGTTAATCTATACGACAAATGCAATTGAAAGCTTCAACCGTCAACTGAGAAAAGTAACAAAGTCAAAGAGTATTTTCCCATCTGACGATTCATTGTTGAAGATGCTTTATCTAGCAATGATTGATATTACTAAGAAATGGAAAATTCGAGTTCGGGAATGGGCAAAAATTATAGGTCAATTAAGCATCTATTTCGAGGGACGTATTTAGTCCCTCGCCAATTCCATAGAAAAAATTTTGGACGGATACACCAATTTCTTGACAGACTCCTAGCATTAACGCTAGCTTTTCCTTAATTTTCGTTTTTCCAATGCCCGTGGATGTTGCAGTATTCTCTTGCGATTATCTTCTCGGCGTCTATTTTAAATGTCGCTTCTGGTTTGTCACCAGGTTTTAAAGCCTGTCTATAGATTTTTCCATCTCCTATGATCTCAATCCACTCTATATAGTGCTCTTCCGTCATAGGGTGATCCTGCTTTTCCCCTATTTTAACCTTGAATCCGCCCTCTATCTTCTCGATATAAGGGACATGTTTTTCCGCAGAGGTATCTGCAGTTTTTTCTTCCTGCAGAACCATTTCCTTTCCACAGCAAACTAGCGGCGCGTGTCCTTCATGGAACACCTCTACAATGTTACCGCAAAGATCACACTTGTATACTCCCAAATTTTTAGCCATAATAATTTTTCCCCCCTTTTTATTTTTGTGTTTTTAGAGTTTATTCGCCTAATGAAATGCAGTCTACAGGACAAACTCCTGCACAAGCCGCACAATCAATGCATGCAGTGGCATCGATTTTCATCTTGCCGTTACTTTGTTCCGAAATGCAGTTAACCGGGCATACCGGTTCGCAAGCTCCACAAGATATGCACTCCGTTTGGTTGATTACATAAGCCATCTTTTCTCTCCTTTTAAACTAATTTCAATACCTTTACTTTACCTATATGCATTAAATTTAGTATACAAACTAAAGTTTAAAATTCCTTTTGAAATTTAAGAGGATTTTTTCTTTATTTCTTCTATAAAGAACTTAGGATGTTTTTCAATTTTATCCGCTTTTTCAATGAGAGGAGATGATGGTAAAGTATGGGAATTTGGTGCCGAGGATTCAGGAAAGTTTCGGGGAGGCACCTTACTCTGCCAGAATAGGAGGCTTTGCAGTTGAGTATAAAGGCCAGGACTTGGAGTTTAATTTTCTCAATGCAAGCAGCTCTGCGAAGGTTTTAAAAGATGGTAAGATAGAGGTGGAGTGGGACCCCTTTCGATTTTGAACCAGGACATTTACAAAGAAGAGTGGATGGATAAGAGGGGGTATAAAAGCACCGAGGAGTTCATGGGAGAACTGGCAATGAAAAATCTAAAAAATCCAACAGTATACAAAAAAATTCAGTACTTCGATATAATGAAAAAACTGTCGGATTTAATAAGTGGGTATGCTTTGAAGTAAATTAAATATCCATAACCTATTTTGAGGGATTTTAGGCTTAAATAGAGGTAAAAACTGTGCAAAGCAAGATTATTCGGTTAAAAATTTTGTTGTAGCTTGTTAAGGAGGCATAATGGAAGAGATTTCTATAGTTTTATCTGGAGAGGCCGGCACGGGCTTGAAAACGGTGGAGGGGCTTTTTACAGACCTCTTGAGGCAGAGTGGCTGCTATTTTTATATGTCCAAGGAGATAATGTCGCGAATAAGGGGCGGCAACAACACCACGCAGTTTAGGGTATCTGGGAAGAAAATGACTACCTATGTCGAAAAAACCGACTATGTCATAGTGCTTAACAAAGGCGCCCTGTACAGGCTCAGCGGCAGGATGAGTGAGGATACTGTCATAATAGGACCTGCTGATTTTATAGAGGAGGAAGTGAGGGCTAGTCACAAAATAAAAGAGGTGGATTTTATAGAGGTGGCTAAAAAAGCCGGGAACCCGAAATATATGAATACTGCTATATTGGGGTTTATTTCAGGAATGTTGAACCTGGATGAATCCATAGGCGAAAAACTTCTTGCCGAAAAGCTAGCTAAAAAAGGGGAAGAAGTTGTGGAGAAAAACATAGAAGCCTTTAAAAATGGAGTAACCTTGGGTAAGGGCTGTGATTTTGATATAAAAATACCGATGGACGCCAAGGTGGTAAAAAGGCCTGCCATAAGTGGAGCAGAAGCGCTTGTGATAGGTTCACTTGCAGGGGGATGCAACTTCATAACGTCCTATCCCATGTCACCTAGCACTGGGATACTGGTTGGGATGGCTGGGAAAGCCAACGAATACGGTGTAGCCGTGGAACAGGCAGAGGATGAGATAGCGGCCATAAATATGGTGTTGGGTGCCTGGTATGCTGGGGCAAGGGCTATGGCGAGTACATCTGGAGGGGGATTTGCCCTTATGACAGAGGGACTAAGCATGTCAGGTGTAGGAGAGACTCCTGCTGTAATCCACCTTGCACAAAGGCCAGGACCAGGAACGGGGCTCCCTACAAGGACGGAGCAGGGGGACTTGAATTTGGTTGTTCATGCTGGGCACGGTGAGTTCCCAAGGGTTGTACTGGCGCCGGGTTCGCTTGAAGATGGTATAGTCCTGTCGCAAAAAGCGTTTAATATAGCGGATAAATACCAGGTTCCGGTTGTAATACTGTCCGACGCGCACTATGTAAATCAGTCCTATAATCTAGGTGAGGTAGACTTTTCAGAAATGAAAAATGAGTATTTTGTAGTTGAAAGTGAAAAAGGGTACAGAAGGTACATGGTTACAGAAAACGGCAGGTCGCCTAGATCCGTTCCCGGCTACGGTGAAGGGCTGGTTTGTGTGGACAGCGACGAACACGACGAAACCGGACATATAACCGAAGATTTTTCAGTCAGGGTGGCGCAGCAGGATAAAAGAATGAGGAAGCTAGATGGCTATGAAGATATAGAACCAGAGCTTATAGGACCGAAGGAGTACAAGACCCTAGTAGTCGGGTGGGGATCAACCTACGGTGTTTTAAGGGAAGTGGCAGACAGGCTTGGGGATTACGGTTTGGCGTGTCTGCACTACAAGCAGGTATATCCTTTGCCAGATATCAGCAGGGAACTGTTAGAAAAGGCAGAACAGCTTATATTACTTGAGCAAAATTACTCTGGGCAGTTCGGAGGCCTCATAAAAAAAGAATGGGGGATAGAATTTGACAGAAAAATATTGAAATACGACGGGATGCAGTTTTCTTTGGAAGAGGTAGAAGAGGAACTGAAAAAGGAGGTGCTGTAATGGGTAATGATTTGGAGAAAAATATATTTAACTGCCCTGAAGGCACAGATATAGCCTGGTGTCCCGGCTGTGGGAACTATTCCCTGCAAAAAATAATCACATCTTTGGGAGCGAGCTGGGGCTAGCTCCCAAAGATGTGGTGGTATCTTCAGGCATAGGGCAGGCTGCAAAGATGCCTCAGTATGTAAGCGTTAATTACTACAACGGCTTACATGGAAGGGCGATGCCTGTAGCTACAGCTGTGAAGATGGCAAATCCAGAGCTTACTGTAATAGCGGAAGGTGGCGACGGGGGAACCACTTTATGCACAACATAAGGAGGAACCCGGATATAACCCACGTGGTTCACAACAATATGGTGTACGGACTGACCAAGGGTCAGGGCTCTCCGACAAGCATGAAAGGGATGAAAACTAACGTGCAGGTGGATGGTGTATACCTAGAGCCATTTAACCCACTTGCAGTTGCCATAAGCTTGGGAGCGACCTTTGTTGCCAGGGAATATGGAGCACACAAAAGATGTGATAAAGGAAGCCATAAAGCATAAAGGGTATGCCCTTGTGGATGTTTTCCATCCGTGCCATAGCTTCAACAAGGTCAACACGTTTTCCTGGTACAAGGAGAACACCTATATTTTGTCCAATGACTATGATTCCAGCGAAAAGGCGCAGGCGTTCTCAAAAAGTCTTGAAAAAGAAAAGTTTCCACTGGGAGTTATTTATAAGGAAGAATGAAAGCCTGTGATGAATGAAAGCATGCCGCCATATAAGTTTGGCGACAGCACACCACTTTACAAAAGAAAAAGAGAGCCTGAGTCTGCTGCCAAACTGTTTTTAAGTGAGTAAGGGTATAATTTAAGATTGACTTTTGCTTATTTTCAACTTAAGTTGCTACCTGTATCTAAACTTTATTTAAAGTATTGAGTTGATTTAAAGTTATAGAAATAGAAAACATTTTTTTAGTCACGAATCACACGAATTATTCAAAAGATCTAAGCAAGTCTCTCTTATATTTTTTCTTGCTCTGTGAAATTTTTTATTTTATTCCGTGCAGCTCTGTGTCCGAAATATAATTTTATTTCATTTTTTATTCGTGTACATTCGTGCGATTCGTGAAAAAAAGATTTTTATTTTAAGATTTTTTTCCTGTGAAACTCTGTGGCCAAAAAAAGATTTTGTAGATAAATACAGTATTTAATTTGTAGGTTTAATTTAACTATAAGGCAACTTTCGTGTAGAACGTTTTATTTTGAGCGGGCGGCATGGGGTTGTTTTTTTATTGACAAAAATAGAAGAAAATGGTATTACTATATTAGTAAATAATTAAATAGCGAGGTAGTTAAATGAACGTTGAGGACTTGGAAGTGAAAATATTTAAAGCTCTTGGCCATCCGCTGAGGCTTAAAATAGTAAAAAAGCTCATGGGGAAGAACTTGTGCGTATGTGAACTGAATGAGGATGTGGAGTTCAGCCAGTCCAACCTTTCACAGCACCTTAAAATATTAAAGGATGCAGGGATATTGGTCTCGGAAAAAAAGGGACTTAATATACACTACGCCATAAAAAATGAAAGAATAGTGGATATGTTTCAGATTGCCGAAGAGATAGTAAAAACTGAATTGCTGGAAATATTAAATAAGATGAAGTAGGTGAAAATATGTTTGATTGGTTGGATAGTTTCATGAAATTTTTTGTGGAAAACATCTTTAAAGTGAGTGTGGAGACTAGGCTTGGCTCTAGTTTGCACTTTCTGTTTTATGATACTATAAAAATACTTATTCTGCTGTCTTTTATGGTATTTTTAATCTCTTATATGAGGAGTTATTTTTCTGTTGAAAAAACCAAAAAGGTGCTTGAAAAACTGGGCGGACTAAAGGCTCATATAGCAGCAAGCCTCTTTGGTATAGTCACGCCTTTTTGCTCATGTTCCAGCGTGCCGCTTTTCATAGGATTTGTTGAAGCAGGGATACCAATAGGGGTTACATTTTCGTTCCTTATAACTTCTCCTATAGTGAATGAAGCAGCCTTTGTTATACTGCTGGGAACGTTTGGATGGAAGGTAGCGGCGCTTTACGTATTTGCAGGAGTTGTTGTGGGTGTAGTCGGAGGAATTATAATCCATCACTTGAAGATGGAGAGTTATGTGGAAGAGTATGTTTATCAGATTAAACTGGGTGACAGCGAGATAGAAAAGCTTAGTAATAGGGACAGGCTAAACTTTGCAGTTCAAAACGTGAAGGATATAGTTTCGAGGATATGGAAATTTCTTATTCTCGGGATAGGTATCGGGGCACTTATACACGGCTGGGCTCCGGCTGAATTTTTGAGTAAATATGCAGGGGCAGACAATCCGTTTGCAGTTATAATAGGGACAGTTTTTGCCATACCTCTTTACTCCAATGCCATGGGGACTATACCCATTGCTGAGGCCCTCATAGGGAAAGGGGTAGGAATGGGAACAGCTCTTTCTTTTATGATGGGGGTTACGGCGCTTTCACTTCCTGAAATGATACTGCTGAGAAAGGTCATAAAGCCTAAGCTTATAGGGAGTTTCGTCACTATAACCGGGATAGCAATAATATTAGTTGGATATCTTTTTAACGCTATACTATAAAAACAGGAAAGGGGATAGATAGATGGTAATAAAAGTTTTAGGAATGGGATGTGCCAAGTGCACAAAATTGGAGGAAAATGTAAAAACCGCCGTTTCGGAAATGGGTGTAGCTGCCCAAGTTGAGAAGGTAGACGATATAACGAAGATAATGGGGTATGGCGTTATGTCGACACCTGGATTGGTTGTAGATGAAAAGGTTGTAAGTAAAGGGAAGCTTTTGAGTGTAGAGGAAATAAAAAAAATTATAGAATAGTTCTAAGGGCGGATATCCGCCCTTTTTTAATAGATTAAATAACCTAAGTTGCTACCTGTATCTAAACTTTATTTAAAGTATTGAGTTGATTCAAAGTCATAGAAATAGAAAACATTTTTTTTAGTCACGAATCTTCACGTATCATTCAAAAGATCTAATGTCTAAACTCTTTTTTATTTAAATGGTAACTTTATATCATGTTTAATCTAAAATTGAGACCAAGATACGAGCATTGAATATAAGTAGTTTCGCGATAAAAAAATATTTTTTATATATAAAAATTTTGTAATATAATTATTAATGAAAGTGTTTTAAGGGGTATAATACGTATACGGACCATTTTTACGCAAAAGTTTAGGGGAGTTAATTTTTTAATGTCGCTTAAAATTATTTTACCTTGTAATAAGGGTTATTTTTGTTGATAATTGATGAAATAAATGTATAATAGGGATAGCAATGCTTTTTATACGGAGACTAATCATATATTTTGAAAATAAATACACAGATTATATACAATCAGGAGGAGAGATTATATGAGTATGGGACCTAAATGGCTGGAGTATGCAAAAAAACTGCAGTCAATTGCTCAGGCTGGGTTGGCTTATTCCACGAACAAATATGATAGAGAGAGGTTTGAACAGATTAGAGATATAAGTATAGATATAATACATACATACACCGAGATGGACCATGAAAAAATAAGGACACTTTTCGCAAACGAAAATGGGTATCAAACTCCAAAGATTGATGTGCGTGCCGCAATATTTAGGGGCGGGAAGATACTTATGGTAAAAGAGCAGATAGACGGTATGTGGGCTCTTCCTGGTGGTTGGGCTGACGTGGACTGTTCCCTTATGGAAAATGTCGTAAAGGAAGCCAAAGAGGAGGCCGGGGCCGACGTAAAACCCAAAAGGGTCATAGCTATATACGACAGGACAAAAAATGCTGTATGTCCTATGCCATATGCTATATACAAGATTTTCGTGGAGTGCGAATACTTGGGGGGACAGTTTGAGAAAAATATAGAGACCTCTGCAGCGGGATTTTTTTCGCTTGATGACCTTCCGCCGCTTTCTGTTAACAGGAACAGCAGAGATGACATAAAGCTCTGCTTCGAAGTAAAGGGAAAAAAGTTCCATGAAACAATATTTAATTAGTGGTTGCTGGTAAACTTTGTTATCACATCAAGGAAGAGGGGGATTCGTGCTGTGAAGAGGAGTGTACTGAAGTTTTTTAAAAATATAGACGAACGTAACAGCGATAATCCGTTGGAGGAAAGAATATTCAACAGTTTCTGTATATTGATGACCTTGACAGCGATTGTTTCAGGTGTGGGTAACTATTTTATAGAGCTACCGAAGTGGATAGTTTGGTACTGTTTTATAGGGGCAATTTTTGGGATTTACTCTTATTACCTGAGTAAGGTTAGGGGCAGATTTAAGCTGGCGAAGCTGTTTTTTCTAGCAAATGCTTATATTGGTGGAGCCGTGATATGGTTTTTTGATGGCGGTATGGACGGACCGGTAAGTTTTTATATGCTGTCTTTGATAGTGCTGTCCGCTTCGCTGGGCGGGAAAAGTGATTTTACCTTACTCTCATTAAACATAGCTTTAATTAGTGCGCTCTATTTCATAAACCACTTAAGGCCGGAGTTAGTCTCCCTATACAAAACTCCAAATTACAGGATAACCGATCTTATAGGGACTTATGCCACTATGGGGGTGCTAGTTTATTTCATAGTAAACTTTCTTGTGAAAAATTATAGTAAAGAGAAGGCCAAGGTAGAAAAACAGAGGAAACATCTTGAAAAGCTCAACGGGGAGCTCAACAGAGTGGCATCTAGGGACTTTTTAACAGGAGTATTAAACCGAAGAAGGTTTATCGAGTTTTCAGAGTGTGAGATAAAAAAATCCTATGAGAATAAGAGCAGCTTCACCTTAGTTATAATGGATATAGATAATTTCAAGCAAATTAACGACAGCTACGGGCACTATTTGGGCGATGAGGTGTTAAAGGAATTTACGGCTATAGTGAGGGGAAATGTACGCGATAGTGACCTTTTTGGAAGACTGGGAGGGGACGAGTTTATCCTGGGTCTTGTTGATACGGATAAAAATGAGGCTTTTCGCATAGCTGAGAGGATACGTATGGCATGCAGCGGGTCAAAACTAATATGTGACGAGTGCAGTATAAAATTCACTGTAAGTTTGGGCATGGCCGAAGTTTTAAGTGATTATGACTTAAATCTTTTGATAAAAAAAGCGGATAAGGCCCTTTATATAGCAAAAAACAACGGGAGAAATAGAGTTGAAACAAGCTAAATATTTCGATTTAAAGTGGGAGGGAGGCCCATACCTATCAAGCTAAGAAATTTTAGGAACCTAACTTTTATATAGTTAGGTTCCTATTTTAATTTTAAAGCTAAATTTTCAAACTACAAAAAACCACTTGCAAAAATGGCTAAAAAAGTTTATTCTATTATCAGTGGTGTTCTCGGTGATTATTTGCTGGGAACTTTTTTTATTTTAGAATCAATAATTTTTTTTAATTTTGAAGTCAAGCGCATGAAACGCTTTTTAGATTTCAAAGTTTCCATGAAATCAGTCAAAACCCCCAACGAACTTTTTATTACTCGCCTTATACTCATTTCTTTTGAGTATCCTCCATTGATACCCTTTGTAATCTCCATTAAAAGAAGCATTCTAATTAAAGTGGCATATATGTGAGTCTCTATTCTTTCTACTTTCAAGTCTTTTAGTTTATCTAGTTTAAAATCAGACTTAAAAATTTTAAACAGCAATTCAATTTGCCATCTCAATTTATATATTTCGATGATTTCAGAAGGATTGAATCCCCAAAGATTAGTAATATATCCAGTAATTTCAGCAGAACTTCTTGCGTGCTTTGCGCAGTGCTCATTCCTTCTTTCTCTTTCTTCTATCTTTTGTACTTTTTTATTAGAAGTCTCTTTGTCCAATTTAGTTAGGATTACCCTAAAAGGCCTCTTGTCGTCATGGCTTCCGACTAGAAATTCATATTCTTGAGTCTCTCCTGCTTTTAGTTCTTTTCGCAACTCTCCAGCATTTGTTACCAAATACTTCGTCTTTTTTAGTAGTTTTCCCTTTGGTGAGTACTGAGGATTAGGGTTTAAAGCAAATAACCTTGTTCCGGCTTTCAAACGAGAAACAAAAGAGCTGTTTCTGCTTTCAATCTCATTGAAGTCATCAAATTTAAAGTACCCTAAATCTTTTAAAACTAAGGAATCTGTAACTAATTTATCGTAGACATATTTAGAAAAATTTTGCTCATTTTTAGTTCCCGTAGATAAAACAGTGTTCTTAAAAGAATAATCTAATAATTCAAGGAGAAGATTTATTTTTTAATTTATTTGGCAATTTTATTTCAGTAGAGTCCATTAAAAAGATATTGCTGAAGCCATAATTTTTAAAGGCTTTAGACTTATTGGATATTTGTGTTTTACAAAGAGATAAGAAAATATTTTTAAGAAATTCTACTGAAGCCTCGCTAAACCTCTGATCAAGCGCTTGAGGAGAAATATTAATATTCTGCTTTAATAGAAGTTCAGCGCTTAATTCTTCCAAGGATGAAGTGCATAAATTATTGGAGCTGAAACAAGTTAAAGATATGAAGTTAAGAGGAGAGATTTTGCCGCTATTCCTAATTTTGAATTTAGAATACCTGGCAATTTGTTCAATATTTTTTTCCGAAAAGTAATTTAAAAATTTTGTTCTGATTTGTCTGTTTCCCAAAAGAAAAACCTCCTTCAAGTAGTCCTTGAAGAAGGTTTTAGCACAAATTCTATTAAATTCAAAGCTTAGCTTGATAGGTATGGAGGGAGGCCTCCTTTTTTTTATAAAAAATAAAAAATTATTAAGTAAAGTTGACTAATCTCTATGTGAATTGTAAAATAGCTTCATAAAAGAACAGTTTAAAAGATTTTTAGGAGGGAATTTGTGAAGATAGCATTTATATCAGACATACATTCAAACTTACAGGCGTTGGAGGCCGTGCTTAAGGATATAACGGAAAGGAGAGTGGACGAAATCTACTGCTTGGGAGATCTTACTTCCTATCACTGCTTTCCGAATGAGGTTATAGATATAGTAAGGCTGGGGGATATACCCGCTATAATGGGGAACAACGACTTGGATATAGTTGAAGGAAGGATAAGAGGCGGGAGTCCCAAGGAGTGGAACTTAAAAAAGTTATCAAATGAAAATCTGAATTGGTTGAAATGTCTCCCTGATGAAATAGTAATTGATAAGTTCAACAGAAAGATAAAGCTTGTTCACGGCAGTCCCAGAAGAATAGACGAGTATATGTATGAAGGGACGGACACAACAGATTCACTTGTAATGGAAGAAAAGGCAGACATTCTAGTCACCGGGCATACTCATCTTCCTTACTACTGTAAATACGGAGAGAAACTCCTGATAAATTCCGGGAGTGTCGGGAAACCAAAGATTGGAAGACCGAACGCAACATATGCAATTTTGGAGCTTGACTGGAATCTGGAGAGGGTGGAGATAGTAGAGGTGGAGTATCCTTTGGGGGAGCTGGTAGAAGCCTTAAGAAAAAACAATTTTTCTGAAGATCTCATAGAAGAGATTTGTACAGGGGTTGTTGACTAAGGGTTATTTTTATTTTTTAAGCCTTTTCTATAGTGTAAAAAAAGTGTAAATGAATTTTTAGGCAGAGTGTTTTTGTGATAGTATATGAGTATATAATCATACGCTCATAGTGATAAGGAGGGGTAGATGGAAATAGTGGATTTACTGAAGGTGCTGGCGGATGAGAACAGACTTCGCATACTTAACCTTCTGTATGCAAAGGGGAAGCTTTGCGTATGCGATATAGAGGGGACTTTAGGCTTGACACAGTCTAATGTGTCCAGGCACCTTAGCAGATTAAAAAAAGCTAAGTTCATAATAGGAGAGAAAAGAGCTCAATGGGTGGATTACTCTTTCAATGAAAAGATTTTAGAAGAGTATCCTTTTGTAAAAGAAATACTAAAAATTGAACTTAAAGAAAGGGTTTTTTTAAAAGATTTGGAAAAAATTAGCACTAGCTTAACAAGTTGTAAATAACAGCAATTTTAATAATAAGGAGGAAATTAATATGAGTAAGAAAGCAGAGATTGGTTTTTTTGAAAGATACTTAACAATATGGGTAGCTTCCTGCATAGTGGTAGGGGTTGCCATCGGACAGTATTTGCCTTTTATACCGAATTTTTTAAGCAAATTTGAATATGCTAATGTGTCTTTGCCAATAGCGATATTGATATGGATGATGATATTTCCGATGATGTTGAAAATAGATTTTTCGAGTATAATGTATAGTGCAAAGCAACCAAAAGGATTAACTATAACAATTGTGACCAACTGGCTGATAAAGCCTTTTAGTATGTATCTTATAGCATACCTATTTTTTAAAGTTATATTTAAAAATTTTATATCTGTAGAGTTATCGACTGAATATCTTGCAGGCGCAGTTCTTTTAGGTGCAGCTCCATGTACGGCTATGGTATTTGTATGGAGTTATCTCACTAAAGGTAATGCTGCTTATACTTTGGTGCAAGTGGCTGTAAATGATATAATCATACTTTTTGCATTCACACCTATAGTTGCTATACTGCTTGGCATGAGTAACATAGCGGTTCCTTACGACACTTTATTTTTATCGGTGTTCCTATTTGTGGTGATCCCGTTTACAGCAGGATATACAGTGCGTAAATCTGTAAAAAAAAGTAAGGGGACGGACTATTTAGAGAATAAATTTCTGCCGAAATTCAACAACATAACAATAACAGGACTTCTTTTAACTCTGATTATCATCTTCTCATTTCAAGGAGAAATAATCTTAAAAAATCCACTTCATATATTGATAATAGCAATACCACTTGTCATACAGACATTTGTAATATTCTTTTTCGCATACTATTGGGCGAAAAAATGGGATACAACTCATGACATAGCAGCTCCGGCCGGGCTAATTGGCGCGAGTAATTTTTTTGAACTGGCAGTGGCAGTTGCCGTATCAATATTTGGTCTTAACTCAGGAGCAACATTGGTAACCGTTGTTGGAGTTCTTGTAGAAGTTCCTGTTATGCTGACCTTAGTAAAAATTGCAAATCAAACAAGGGGCTGGTTTAATAAAGAGGTTCTGGAAGAATATGGACTGGATGACTAAAAAATAGGCTAAGCCATTAAAATTAAAGTTCTGTTAGAAAAAAGAATAACTATTGTTGTGAAGAAAAATAACATAGGGGTATCACTGTATTTATTCAATTAGTAGCATTGTGTTTTTTTAATTTAGTTTAAAAATTTATAAATGACGAGGTGAAACGATGAAAATAGTTATAATAGGGTCTGTTGCGGGCGGGACTTCGGTTGCCGCCAAGGCAAGGAGAAATGACGGCGCAGCAGAGATAAAAATATATGATATGGACAGGGATATAAGCTATTCAGGGTGCGGTCTGCCTTACTACATAGGAGAGGATTACATAGAGAGGGGGAACCTAACCCCTAGAGATCCAAAGTGGTTTAAAAAAAGGTTTGATATAGATATTTTTACTGGGCATAAGGTTACGAAGATTGATAAGGATAAAAAAGAGATACAAGTGGAAAATATGGAAACCGAAGAGATATTCTCGGACAGCTACGACAAGCTGGTAATCGCAACTGGAGCCACACCGATAAAACCTGATATAGATGGGATTGAGTCCGAAAATATTTTCTACCTTAGAAATGTGAAAAGTGCAGATAGGATAGTGGATTTTATAAGCAAAAATTCCCCTAAAAAAGCGGTTGTAGTCGGTGCGGGATACATAGGGCTAGAGCTTTTAGAAAACCTTTGTCACCTTGGGATAGAGGTTACTGTTATAGAAAAAGCAGACAGGGTAATGTCAAAAATGGACAAAGATATGTCAGTATATATTGAGAACTACCTTGAGAAAAAAGGCATTCAGGTTATACTTGGGGAAGCTGTTGAAAAAATTGAAAATAACGGCAAACTACTTCGGACTTCGTCAGGTAAAGAGTTTGAAACTGATATGACAGTTTTTTGTATAGGAGTAAAGCCAAACACTGTACTTGCAAACGATACCGGAATCGATATGGGTGAAAATGGAGCCATTATAGTAGACAAAAAAATGGAAACAAGTATTTCTGATATTTATGCAGTCGGGGATTGTGCAATGGCCTATTCTGTTTTGAATGGAGATGAGCTTTATGTTCCTTTAGGGTCCACCGCCAATAAGATGGGGAGGATAGCCGGCGATGTTATAACAGGCGGAGCCCTTGAGTTCAGGGGGATACTTGGGACCGGGATATTCAAGGTATTCGACTTGACTGTTGCACAGACTGGAATGAATGAAGAGCAAGCAAGGCAAAAGGGATACGACATAGAAATAATACACAACATCAAGCCTAACCAGACTGAGTATTTGAAAAGCAGCCGTGAAATGGTTATAAAGGCAATCGCCGACAGGAAAAGTGAAAAACTCTTAGGAGTACAAATAATCGGAGAAAACGGTGTGGACAAAAGGATAGACGTTTTCGCTACCGCCATGACTTTCGGTGCGAAAGTCAGCGACCTTTTTCATCTGGATTTAGCCTACGCCCCTCCTTTTTCTACAACAAAAGATCCTGTAATATACACCGGGATGGTGCTAGATAATGCTATAAATGGCAAAAACAAAATACTTACAGCCAAGGAACTCCTAGAAAAAAGAGCGGAATATACTGTCATAGACGTAAGGGCTAAAGTGCAGTACGATGCTGGCCATATAGAAGGTGCGATTAACATACCTCTTGGCGAATTGAAAGGAAATGCAGTTTCTTTAGACAAAGACAAGAAATATGTAGTCCACTGCAATAAAGGTGTCAGTGGAAATGCAGCACAAAATATCCTTTTAAATTTAGGCTTCAAGAATGTATACAACCTTTCAGGAGGATACAAGAACTATGCGACATATACAAAAGGATTAAAATAATTTTTTAAATTGTTTACATATCAAATTTGTGGTAGTATTAAAAGAAATAGTACTTGGGGTGATTTAAATGGCTGTTTCTAATATTACCATCGATAAATTAAGGGATTCAAGTGACTTTTTAAACTTGCTGTTCAATAACATACTGTCTAGTGTTTTCGTAGTTACGAAAGACTGTAGAATAGTAATGGTAAATTCCGCTTTTTCAAACTTGCTGAAAAAGCAGGAAGGTGAGGTACTGCAGGGGCTTTGCGGGGATGTCATAGGTTGTCAGCATCCTATTGAAGAGGGGACTTTTTGTGGCAATACTACTAATTGCGGCAAGTGCGAGCTGAGAAACGGCATACAATACCAAAAAGAGCTAGACAAGGTAAAGCTCGCAAGAGAGCTTTATATAGATGGAGAGAAAACTCGAAAGTATTTTTTGGTGACTATGAAAAATATAGACTATAAAGGCGAGGAAGTAAAGCTGATTATAGTAGACGATGTTACTGAGCTTGAATCTAAAAATAATGAGCTCCAGGAAAAACTTAAAAGGGACGGATTAACCAACCTGTTTAATCACAGTTACCTCCATGAAAAACTGGAAGCTGTGCTAGGGGATAAAAGTTTGTTTTCGTTATTTATGCTGGATATAGATAATTTTAAGAATATAAACGACAGTTACGGGCATCAGATGGGGGATAAGGTACTTAAGCTCCTATCTGAAAAACTTAATATGTTCTTTGAAAATAACGGTATAGTGGGAAGGTATGGAGGAGAGGAGTTCATGGTTATTCTGGAAGGGATTACTAAAGATGCTGCATACGAACTAGCTGAAGAATTTAGAAAAAATTTGTCGAACTTAAATTTTGAACCGATATCAAGGGTTACCTTTAGTGGCGGTATAGCTGACAGCAGGGATTCTGATTCGGCATCTTCGCTGGTGAATATAGCAGATGAACTTTTGTATAAAGCCAAGAGGAGCGGCAAAAATAGGATAGAGATTTAAATAAGGGGGCTTTAACCCCATACCTATCAAGCTAAGCTTTGAATTTAATAGAATTTGTGCTAAAACCTTCTTCAAGGACTACTTGAAGGAGGTTTTTCTTTTGGGAAACAGACAAATCAGAACAAAATTTTTAAATTACTTTTCGGAAAAAAATATTGAACAAATTGCCAGGTATTCTAAATTCAAAATTAGGAATAGCGGCAAAATCTCTCCTCTTAACTTCATATCTTTAACTTGTTTCAGCTCCAATAATTTATGCACTTCATCCTTGGAAGAATTAAGCGCTGAACTTCTATTAAAGCAGAATATTAATATTTCTCCTCAAGCGCTTGATCAGAGGTTTAGCGAGGCTTCTGTAGAATTTCTTAAAAATATTTTCTTATCTCTTTGTAAAACACAAATATCCAATAAGTCTAAAGCCTTTAAAAATTATGGCTTCAGCAATATCTTTTTAATGGACTCTACTGAAATAAAATTGCCAAATAAATTAAAAAATAAATCTTCTCCTTGAATTATTAGATTATTCTTTTAAGAACACTGTTTTATCTACGGGAACTAAAAATGAGCAAAATTTTTCTAAATATGTCTACGATAAATTAGTTACAGATTCCTTAGTTTTAAAAGATTTAGGGTACTTTAAATTTGATGACTTCAATGAGATTGAAAGCAGAAACAGCTCTTTTGTTTCTCGTTTGAAAGCCGGAACAAGGTTATTTGCTTTAAACCCTAATCCTCAGTACTCACCAAAGGGAAAACTACTAAAAAAGACGAAGTATTTGGTAACAAATGCTGGAGAGTTGCGAAAAGAACTAAAAGCAGGAGAGACTCAAGAATATGAATTTCTAGTCGGAAGCCATGACGACAAGAGGCCTTTTAGGGTAATCCTAACTAAATTGGACAAAGAGACTTCTAATAAAAAAGTACAAAAGATAGAAGAAAGAGAAAGAAGGAATGAGCACTGCGCAAAGCACGCAAGAAGTTCTGCTGAAATTACTGGATATATTACTAATCTTTGGGGATTCAATCCTTCTGAAATCATCGAAATATATAAATTGAGATGGCAAATTGAATTGCTGTTTAAAATTTTTAAGTCTGATTTTAAACTAGATAAACTAAAAGACTTGAAAGTAGAAAGAATAGAGACTCACATATATGCCACTTTAATTAGAATGCTTCTTTTAATGGAGATTACAAAGGGTATCAATGGAGGATACTCAAAAGAAATGAGTATAAGGCGAGTAATAAAAAGTTCGTTGGGGGTTTTGACTGATTTCATGGAAACTTTGAAATCTAAAAAGCGTTTCATGCGCTTGACTTCAAAATTAAAAAAAATTATTGATTCTAAAATAAAAAAAGTTCCCAGCAAATAATCACCGAGAACACCACTGATAATAGAATAAACTTTTTTAGCCATTTTTGCAAGTGGTTTTTTGTAGTTTGAAAATTTAGCTTTAAAATTAAAATAGGAACCTAACTATATAAAAGTTAGGTTCCTAAAATTTCTTAGCTTGATAGGTATGGCTTTAACCCCCTTATTCTTTTTTATCTTTTTTCTTGATGTTATTTATCATATTTATAAATGGATTGGACAATACCTTGTTTACATAAGCTTTTTTGCCAAGCTTGTTGAATACCTCAGCATAAGTGGGATAAGGATATATCACATTTGAAAGGTTGTGGAGTGGCATGTTGTGGGTTTTCAATATCTGCACATCACTTATTAAATCCCCGGCCCTTTCAGCAAGAATGTGGGCCCCAACTACGTGGTTTTCTTTTGAGTCGTCGCAGATCACTTTTATTCGGAATATATCCCCATATTTTAATGTCGCTCTGTCCAAGTCCTTTTCAGTAAGGGTATAGATCTTTAAGTGCTCATACTTTTCCTTGGCTTCCTCTTCTGTAAGACCCGCATGTGCGAGTTCAGGCTCTGTGAAGGTGCACCAAGCTACGTTGGAATAGTCTACCCCTCTCTTTATAGGGAAAAGGGCATTTTGTACTGCCAGTATCCCTTGGTAGTTTGCCATATGGGAAAATTGGTAAGGACCTACTGCGTCTCCCACTGCAAACACGTTGTGCTGCGCTGTCTGAAGGTATTTGTTGACCTCTATCCCCTTGTTGCTGTAGATTATCCCGACGGAGTCGAGGCCTAGATCTTCTGTATGTGCCTTTCTGCCGACAGCCACAAGAAGACTTTCTGAAACGATATTGGAAAAAACTCCGTATTTTTCTGTATGCACAATTGACATCCCGTCTTTTTCTTCTACCTTCACAGCCTTGGTTTTTGTCAGCAACCGAACCCCTTCTTCTTTCAGAGTTTTGCAGAGCTCTTCTACTAATTCCGGATCTTCCTTAGCCAGGATGCTGTCCATCATCTCGATTACTGTGACCCTTACCCCCAGCCTGTTCAAAGCCTGGGCTAGCTCTATTCCTATAGCTCCTCCGCCTAGTATAGTCAGGGATTGGGGGAGTTTTTCCAGCTCGAAAAAAGTCTCGTTGGTGAGATAAGCAACCTCGTCGATACCTTCTATAGGCGGGACAAGGGGGGATGAACCAGTGGCTATTATGATGTTTTTAGAGGAATATTCATTGTTGTTTATGTTCAGAGTATGCTTATCTATGAATTTGGCAGACCCCCTTATATAATCTATGTCCGCATCCTTTAACACATCCGGGCTTTCGCGCTGGTATATTTTTTCTCGGACCTTTCTTACTTTCTCCATTATCTCTGAGGTATCTACCTGGAAATCCGAATATTTTTTGGCCACGTTTATTTCATTTGCAAGATTTATCAGCGCCTTGCTAGGGATGCAGCCGGACCAGGTACATTCCCCGCCAGATTTGTTTTTTTCTACCACCAATACGGTTTTATTGAAACCTTTTACGGTAAAAGCACAAGTCAGTCCTGCAGAGCCGGAGCCTATTATAATAAAGTCATAATCGTACATAGCAGAATCCTCCTTACTCGATTAATCAACTCTATAAGAATATACCGAGTAGGCTTTGGAATTCCTGTGTAAAATAAAAAAACACCTCAACTGAGGTGTTTGAAAACAAATGGTGCCTAGAAATGGATTCGAACCATCGACCGCACGGGTATGAACCGTGTGCTCTAGCCAACTGAGCTATCTAGGCAGAATGGTGGAGATAAGCGGGGTCGAACCGCTGACCTTCGCAGTGCAAGTGCGACGCTCTCCCAACTGAGCTATATCCCCTTTTTTTTGGTAGCCCGTAGGAGAATCGAACTCCTGTTGCATGGATGAAAACCATGAGTCCTGACCACTAGACGAACGGGCCTTTAATGGAGCGGGAAACGAGGGTCGAACTCGCGACATTCAGCTTGGAAGGCTGACGCTCTACCAACTGAGCTATTCCCGCACTCTCTGTATGTCCCTTAGGACAAGAGTAATATTATCATAATTCTTTTTTGTTGTCAACAACTTTTTTTCATTTTTTTTATTCGCCGTAGTAGGTCCTTTCTATGACGTTTCCCTGTTCATCGTAAGTGACTACTTCGCCGATAATACGGTCGTTTTTGAAAGTTATCTCTGTCTTCAATTTCCCGTTTTCGTAGTATTCGTAACTGTTGCCTTCTAGACGCCCGTCCTCGTAATTTTCTTTTAGTTTTAAGCGCCCGTTGCTATGGTATTTTTCAAGCCTTCCCTGCAACTTATTGTTGACAAACTTCATTTTAGACCTGAGCAAACCGTTTTCGTAGTAGGATATGAAATCACCGTGGAATTTACCCCCTAAAAAGGAACCGGTGGCCTTCACTTTTCCACTGTCGTAGTGCGAAATGGCATCCCCTGTGTATGGAGTTCCCAGTTTGTAGTATATTCCCTTTACATTTTTTAGGCTTGAAAAATCTGTTTTAGCAATGACGCCAGTCGTAACCCTTAGGTCTGTACAGGCAGAAAAAAGTAAAAGTATAGTAAAGATGACTAGATATTTTAAGCGCATTGTAGCTCACCCTCTCTTTAAAATTGTCTACATATAGATTATACTATATTAATTAATTTTTGTTAATTGTTTTGAAAAACTTGAAGTTTTTCAAAAAATGACTTATAATTTTAATAATTGTTATACTTTGTAATCTGGAGGTATCGAATGTCTATATTAAAAAAAATTTTTAAAAACCCTTCTGAAGAGACGCCTTTTTTGGAGGAAATCAACGAACTAGAGACCCTGCTACAGGAAAAAGATAAAAAAATCCAGATTTTAGAGACCGATATAGAAAAATATAAGAGTAAAACCATTGTAGATGAAAAAATGCTTAGCCGTTTAGAGTCTCAGCTGAAAAGCCAGAAAAATGAGATAGATATACTCAGAAGAAAAAACGACATGCTTCTAAAAAAAGACGCACCTACTGAAGATGATGAAGAGACCTTTAAAGATGAGCTGAATAAATTCAAGGAGTTTTACAATAGTCAAAAGGATGAAAATAAGAGGTTAGAGGATAGGCTGAAAAAGGTCTGCATTGAGCTGGAAACTGCCAAGAAAAATAGGGTGGATGAACAAACTATAAGAAATCTTAAAAAGGTAACTGAGGAGTTTTTGTTTTTAAAAGAGGAGAATGCCAGACTTAAAAAAGATAATTCGGATAAAGCCAGCAGGATAAAGTATCTGGAATCTTCTTCCGGATTCGTTGCGTTTGATTTTGCAAATGCAAGGTACATGCTTATGATAAAAGACCTGTATGAGGCCAGAAAATACGATGATTTCAAGAAGGCCTGTATCAACAGCAAAATAGTTTATGTGGAAGAGCTCAATGACATAGACTTTGAAGATTTTGCTGAGAAAAATGAGATAAGTGACGTAAAGATGGAAAACGCCAAGGCGGTATATGAAGACTATAAATCTGGGAATATTCCAAGTGACCTGCAGGAGTATATGATGAGTGGGCACCTTGCATCTAAAGTTTTCTTTAGATTTAGGAGTTTTGTAAAATATCTGGATGAAAAATCAATAAAATATATGTCGGATTTGGAAGGATTTGATTTTAACAGCTTAAAAGACAATGATGATTTCAATGATGACCAGATAAAAAAATTCGTCAAAAAATACAATGAGTATAACCAGTTAAGAAAAATTAAATAATATTTTTAAACCGTTGTTGAGAACCTTATTATGTAAAAAAAGGTTCTCTTTTTTATTATATATAATAAAAAAGAGAACCTCTATTACTTGCAACTGGAAGGAATATAGTTAAATGTTAAGAAAATATATATAATGATAAACTGGGGGTGTATTTATGGTAGAGGCAGTAGAACTTGGCGGTGGGAAAACAAGTTATGAATTTTGCAGAAAAAACAGCGGAGGGTTGGTGGTATTTGTACATGGACTAAGCATCCCCATGTGGGCTTGGGATAAGCAGTTTGATTTTTTCTCGGAAGAGTTTTCAGTACTTCGCTACGATATGTACGGGAAGGGCGGATCTCAAAAGGGATATGGCAGGTATGACAGGGAGCTGTACATCAGCCAGCTTAGTGATATTCTGGATAGCTTGGCAGGCAGAGAGCCGGTTTTTTTAGTTGGACACTCTTTTGGAGGGGCTGTCTCAGCCGCTTTTACGTTAAAGTACCCGGAAAAGGTTAAAAAGCTTATCTTGGTAAACCCCTTTGTTAGTCTGCCTTTGAAATACAAGATTTTGGTGAAAAGCCTGCAAATCCCCTGGCTGGGGAAATTTGTGTTCGACAACTATATAATGGGAATAATTGAAAAAAGGGCAAAGAGTTTTTTTGAACTAACAGGCTGTGAATCAGAGCACTATAAAAAACTTTTTTTCCAAGATATTGAGGGGCTGAAGGGCAACCTATACTCACTACTTTCTGGAGATGCTTTAAAAAGCTATGCAGGTATTTATGAAAAACTCTCAAAACTGGATGTAGAAGTATTTCTTATACATGGGGGTAAGGACAGCGAGGTTAGTTCTGAGCAGGTGAGGAAAATAACATCTAAGGTTCAAGGGGTAAAGGTCACCATAATGGAGGGCAGCGGGCATGCCCCGACTATAGAGGAAACCGACAGGTTCAACAGGGTGCTTATGGAGTATCTGAAAAATTAATCAAAAACTTGACAACAGAGGCAAAAAGAGTTATATTTAATTTATTAGCACTCTACAGTTATGAGTGCTAATAAAAAACTTTTTAGAGGTGATATAGATGAACCAAGAAAAATTCACTCAAAAGAGTATTGAAGCAATTTCGGAAGCACAAAATTTCGCCATAAGATACAGGCATACAGATATAAAACCGGAGCACTTGATTTTGGCACTCTTAGGTCAGCTGGACGGCCTTATACCCAAGATACTTGAAAAGATGGGGTATGACGTTCCAGGAATGATAGACGAGGTAAGGCTGCAGCTAGACAGGATGCCCAAAGTGGAAGCCGAGACCCCTTCTACAGTTGGCTTGAATCCGGAGGCTCACAGGGCCCTGGTGGAGGCCGAGGACGACGCAAAAAAAATGGGGGACTCCTACATAAGTGTGGAGCACCTTTTTTTGGCGCTTTTGGGTAGGAGCAAGTTTTTAAAGAACCAGGGTATAACTAGAAAACAGTTTGAAAATGTTCTTAAGGGGACAAGGGGTAAACAAAGGGTGACTACACAAAACCCTGAGGCTACATATGACGTATTGGAAAAATACGGAAGGGATCTAGTGGAGGAAGCCAGGAATGGAAAGCTAGACCCGATAATAGGAAGGGACAGCGAAATAAGAAGGGCGATACAGATAATAAGTAGGAGGACAAAGAACAATCCTGTACTCATAGGAGACCCTGGGGTAGGTAAGACGGCCATCGCAGAGGGTCTCGCACAGAGAATACTGAAGGGCGATGTGCCTGAAAGTCTCAAGGGAAAGACCATTTTTTCCCTGGATATGGGGGCTTTAATTGCAGGGGCTAAGTTCAGAGGGGAGTTTGAGGAAAGGCTAAAGTCGGTGCTTAAAGAGATAGAGGAATCACAGGGGAACATACTGCTCTTTATAGACGAGATACACACAATAGTTGGGGCTGGTAGGACTGACGGGGCAATGGATGCCGGGAATATACTAAAACCCATGCTGGCAAGGGGTGAAGTAAGGGTCATAGGAGCCACCACGATAGATGAATACAGAAAATATATAGAGAAAGATGCTGCCTTGGAGAGGAGGTTCCAGCCGATATTGGTGGATGAACCAAGTGTAGAAGATACCATATCAATACTCAGGGGCTTAAAAGAGAAATTCGAGGTGTTCCACGGAATAAGGATAGCGGATGCCGCAATTGTTTCGGCCAGTATACTAAGCGACCGTTATATAAGTGACAGGCAGCTGCCAGATAAGGCCATAGACCTTATCGACGAGGCGGCCGCCATGATAAGGACAGAAATAGATTCCATGCCTATGGAATTAGATGAGCTTACAAGGCGTTCCATGCAGCTTGAAATAGAAAGGGAGGCGCTTAAAAAGGAAAAAGACAAGGCGTCTTTAGAGAGGCTGAATGCACTGGAAAAAGAGCTTTCAGAGATAAACTCCAAAAAGGATGTATTTGCAGCACAATGGGAACTTGAGAAGTCGGAAATATCCAAGATAAAAGATATAAAAGAGGAGATAGAGAAAGTAAACTTGGAATTGCAAAAGGCCGAAAGAGAGTATGACCTCAATAAGATGGCGGAGCTAAAATACGGTAAGTTGGCAGCTTTAGAAAAACAGTTAAAGGCTGAAGAGGAAAGGCTCGAGAAAAATGAAACAGGTAAAAAACTTCTTAAGCAGGAGCTGGGCGAAGCCGAAATAGCAGATATAGTAGCCAGGTGGACTGGAGTGCCGGTGTCAAAACTTATGGAGGGTGAAAAAGAGAAGATAATGGGGTTAGAACACTCATTGAACGAGAGGGTCATAGGGCAGGAAAAAGCCATAAAAGCTGTGGCAGATACCATACTTAGGGCCAGGGCTGGATTGAAAGACCCTAAACGTCCTATAGGCTCCTTTATATTCCTTGGCCCTACCGGTGTAGGGAAAACTTATTTGGCAAAATCTCTTGCGTTCAACCTTTTTGATGATGAAGACAACGTTGTGAGGATAGACATGAGTGAATACATGGACAAGTTCTCAGTTACCCGTCTTATAGGGGCTCCTCCGGGTTATGTGGGATACGAAGAGGGAGGACAGCTTACAGAAGCTGTAAGGAGAAAGCCTTATTCTGTACTACTTTTCGACGAAATAGAAAAAGCACACCCTGACGTCTACAACGTCCTATTGCAGCTGCTAGATGATGGCAGGCTGACAGATGGAAAAGGAAAAATGGTGGACTTTAAGAATACTATTATAATAATGACATCTAATATAGGAAGTGAGTATATACTAAGGGATCCTGAAGTCAGCGAGGAAACCAGAAAGACGGTTTTAGAGATATTAAGGGGAAATTTCAAGCCAGAATTTTTAAACCGTGTGGATGAAATGATAGTTTTCAATGCTCTGTCTAAAGAAAACATCAGAAATATAGTCGAGCTTATAGCGGGTGAAATAAACAAAAAACTCCAAGACAGATTTATAAGCATAGAGTTCACTCAGGGAGCAATTGATAATATAATAGATATGTCTTATGATGTGCACTACGGGGCAAGGCCTCTCAGAAGGTTCCTGCAAAGAGAGGTTGAAACTAAACTTGCTAAAATGATACTCAGCGGAGAGATACGTGAAAACAACAAGATTTCTGTTGAATCCATTGGAGACGAGCTGGTATACAATGTAAAATAAAAAAAGCCGGTATATACCGGCTTTTTTCAAACGTACAGTATGCTATATACCCCATAACATTTATTTCAATCCCCCTAAAAAGCATACAGTAGTCCTTACAAGAATAATTATAGTATAAATTTTTCGCTGTGTCAACTCAGGCTAAACATATTTTTTATATTATTTAACTAAAAGGGGCAAAGTTATGGTCAAATATATTATTTTAGATTTCGATGGCACTCTGGCAGACGGGTCAAGTCTGGTAGCCAAAATATTAAATGGCCTCTCTTCGAGATACGGGTTCAAACATTTTAAAAGTGAGGACCTGGAGTACTTAAAGAGCCTCCCGTCTACGGAGATAGTGAAAAAGATCGGGATACCAAAGTGGAAACTCCCATTTCTTTTGTATAGCGTGAGGGCTGCCATGAGAAAGGACGTGGATCAGCTTAAATTGTCCCACCCCGACATCAAGGAGGTGCTTTCGGCTATAAGAAAGCATGATGGAATTAAGTTGGGGATACTTAGTTCGAATTCTAAGGATAGCATAGAAGAGTTTGTCAAAAAACAGGGGATAGATTATTTTGACTTTATCCACACAATCAACTCCTTGTGGGGGAAGGAGAAGAAATTTAAAAAACTCGAAAAAGCCGGGGTCATAAATATAGGGGAGAGTATTTACATAGGAGACGAGACGCGGGATATAATATCTTGCAAAAAAGCAGGATTAAAATGTATAGCGGTTACCTGGGGGTACAACAGCAAGGAGATCCTGGAAAAATTTGATCCGGAATATCTTTTGAAAAATCCTTTTGAGCTTTTAGAAATACTAAAAAAAGAAAATTCTAATAAGGCTTAACTTGATTAGCTTGGAAGTATCGCAGATTTAAAGGGAATAGTATTCAAATAAAAAAAGTGGGCATAGCCCCATACCTATCAAGCTAAGCTTTGAATTTAATAGAATTTGTGCTAAAACCTTCTTCAAGGACTACTTGAAGGAGGTTTTTCTTTTGGGAAACAGACAAATCAGAACAAAATTTTTAAATTACTTTTCGGAAAAAAATATTGAACAAATTGCCAGGTATTCTAAATTCAAAATTAGGAATAGCGGCAAAATCTCTCCTCTTAACTTCATATCTTTAACTTGTTTCAGCTCCAATAATTTATGCACTTCATCCTTGGAAGAATTAAGCGCTGAACTTCTATTAAAGCAGAATATTAATATTTCTCCTCAAGCGCTTGATCAGAGGTTTAGCGAGGCTTCTGTAGAATTTCTTAAAAATATTTTCTTATCTCTTTGTAAAACACAAATATCCAATAAGTCTAAAGCCTTTAAAAATTATGGCTTCAGCAATATCTTTTTAATGGACTCTACTGAAATAAAATTGCCAAATAAATTAAAAAATAAGTATAAAGGTGCAAACAAATCTAATCCTGCTGTTTTAAAAATAAATCTTCTCCTTGAATTATTAGATTATTCTTTTAAGAACACTGTTTTATCTACGGGAACTAAAAATGAGCAAAATTTTTCTAAATATGTCTACGATAAATTAGTTACAGATTCCTTAGTTTTAAAAGATTTAGGGTACTTTAAATTTGATGACTTCAATGAGATTGAAAGCAGAAACAGCTCTTTTGTTTCTCGTTTGAAAGCCGGAACAAGGTTATTTGCTTTAAACCCTAATCCTCAGTACTCACCAAAGGGAAAACTACTAAAAAAGACGAAGTATTTGGTAACAAATGCTGGAGAGTTGGGAAAAGAACTAAAAGCAGGAGAGACTCAAGAATATGAATTTCTAGTCGGAAGCCATGACGACAAGAGGCCTTTTAGGGTAATCCTAACTAAATTGGACAAAGAGACTTCTAATAAAAAAGTACAAAAGATAGAAGAAAGAGAAAGAAGGAATGAGCACTGCGCAAAGCACGCAAGAAGTTCTGCTGAAATTACTGGATATATTACTAATTTTTGGGGATTCAATCCTTCTGAAATCATCGAAATATATAAATTGAGATGGCAAATTGAATTGCTGTTTAAAATTTTTAAGTCTGATTTTAAACTAGATAAACTAAAAGACTTGAAAGTAGAAAGAATAGAGACTCACATATATGCCACTTTAATTAGAATGCTTCTTTTAATGGAGATTACAAAGGGTATCAATGGAGGATACTCAAAAGAAATGAGTATAAGGCGAGTAATAAAAAGCTCGTTGGGGGTTTTGACTGATTTCATGGAAACTTTGAAATCTAAAAAGCGTTTCATGCGCTTGACTTCAAAATTAAAAAAAATTATTGATTCTAAAATAAAAAAAGTTCCCAGCAAATAATCACCGAGAACACCACTGATAATAGAATAAACTTTTTTAGCCATTTTTGCAAGTGGTTTTTTGTAGTTTGAAAATTTAGCTTTAAAATTAAAATAGGAACCTAACTATATATAGTTAGGTTCCTAAAATTTCTTAGCTTGATAGGTATGGACAAATGCCCGCCTTTTTTAGGAGTTTCACATGAAGAAATTTAACAGTTTAACTGCTATGAGAATATTTAAGAGACTTAATAATTAAGTATCGGGTATAAAATAACACATCACAATTAAACCGCAGTTAATTAGTGATTAAAGTTTGTTCAATACACGCTTTAATGTTTTAATTGTTTTTTAACGTATTCTGCCATGTGGAATTTTTTCTTGAGACCCTCATAGCCCATATACCTTAGCTTCCCAAAGATCTCCCTTTCTTTCCATGCTCTGTCGTGCTTTCCAAAGCACCAGGCCACCCCAGCAAACGAGTTTGGGTCCCTCCCGTCAATGGAGTACTTGTTGTTTAGGTATATAGAGCGATCATAGGCTGATTCTGGTGACGGCGACCACTCTATTATTTTTTTACACCAATACATCCTCATGTAACTGTGCATCTTTCCGTTTTTTAAGAGTTCCATTTGGGCTGCATTCCAATAATCGTCTTCAGTTTGAGCGTTTTCCAGTTGATTTAGTGAATATAAGTGTTCCCGCTTGTCTGGTTTGTGTTTTTTCAAGCTTTCTATTGCCCAAGAGCTCGTCATTCCTTGGTATCGGTCATAATTCTCATTGTAGTATACAAAGTTGAAGGCTAACTCCCTTCTCACGATTAACTCCTCTAAATATGCGTCTATACTTTTCTCGTTGCCCTTATTTTTTGCACCCATTACGAAAATGGCTATTTCTATTGGGGATATATGCCCAAAGTGTAGGTAAGGGCTCATATGGGAAGTCCAATCTAAACCCGGGTCGCTTCTTTTTTCAGAGTATGTTTCAAGCTTTTTTAGAATGAAACTTTCCAGCATTTTTCTTGCTTCGGATTCGCCACCCTTTATCCAATCTATTGATGGCACAGAGTGGTCGATATTTAACTGCTTTGCCAGTTTGAAAGGGTCTTCCAAAGTGAGGAGCTCCAAGCCTTCTATAGTGATGTTATTTGAAGGGATTGCAAGTTTTTTGTACTGTACATCTACCAGATAGCGGTTCAAAAGTGGGGTGATTTTCCTTCTCAGTGTGGCGGCCGAATACTCCTCTTTATCAGAGCTTATCTCTACTGGAACTACCAGGTTGTTTTCCACCTCGTAAAGGGCGCAGTTTAAGCTGTTAGTCAACTTATTGTTCCACTCTTTTTCTATCCGCAGGTAAGCCTTGTCCACGACAACGGCTGAAGCGTTAGCTGCAAGTTTTTGGCAGATGTCGCAAGGGTTTCCTCTTATCATAAAAAATGGTATGTTTCTCTTTTCTAAGTTACTTTTGAGCTCCTTAAGCCCTTCTAGCATAAACTTATAGTGTCTTTCGTTGGCTTCGGGGTAGGTTTCCGTAAGGCCGAAAAATGCCAAAATGGGTTTTTTGTGAGAGTTGGCAAGCTCTATAGAGTAATCTAGCGATGGATTAAAATTACTCCTCTGGCTGGAGTGTACCCAGTATAGAATGTATTTTTTCTCCATTAAGACAGCATAGCTGTTTAATTTTTTTACTCTGTCGTTTTCCACATAGTCCCCCTTTCTTTAAGGTGAAATTGTATTTTATACGCCACACTGTGGTTTTACCTGCAAAACTGTTTTTTCCTTTTAACTCGCTTACTTTTGTTTTATGGAATAAAATGAGAAAGGCGCCATCAGGCACCTTTCCATTGGAGTTAACATTGTCGACTTATAGCCAACAGTGTCAAGTTGAGTTGATTGGATCTATATAATGAGCTATTTTTTGAAATTTCCTTAAGATTAATCCCAGTATTTTGCTATGTGAGCTTTTGTTACTTCATAAGCTTTTTTTACGTTGTCTTCTTGATCCATTTCATAATATTCAGGACGGAAAACTTCGATGATGCAAGCATCAGCAGCAATACCGATTTTTTTGAATATATCAGCATAACGTTTGTGATCAAGGCAACCAGCTGGTTCTCCAGGCCATAAACGTTTTTCATCTGTATTGTAAGGAGCGCCGCAAGGTACATTTTCCATGTCATTTAAATGCCATACAAAAATCTTGCTGCCATCAGCTTCTTCTAATTTTGCCCAATCTGAAGCCATAGCATGGAAGTGATATTGGTCTAAAGTAAGGCCTACCAATGGAGAATCAACAGCTTTAACGATTTCGTAAGCATCATCAAAACGGTTTATTGTCATTGATGGATGAGCAACGAACTCAAGTGATAATTTAATGCCATAAGGCTCGCATTTTTCAACCATTTGATTTAATACTTCTACAGCGTCTTCTTTGATTTCATCAAGAGTAGCATGTTTTTTAATATCCATGCTAGGTACTACAACGATCATTGGACAGTCTAGAATTTGACAACGTCTGATGATCTCGTCTAACTCAGCCATAACAGCGTCTTTTTCAGCTTGAGTTTCTTTCATGTTGAAGAAAATCAAAGCGTTGTAAGATGACATTTTAAGGTTATGAGTCTTAAACCACTCACCTAATTCTTCAATTGTGTACTTGCCTGCTTCTAAGTCTCGGTTTAAACACTCTGATTGGATGTCGATATAATCGAATCCAGCGTTTTCGCAATACTCAAGATCTTTTAAAACTGAATGATCCTTACAATAACGGTTACAACCTTCATTAAATCCTAATTTCATGTTACAATACCTCCTAAATAAATTTCAAAATAACCTGCAAACGTTTTCAATACTTATATTTACCATCTTAAAAGGATTTTGTCAAGGAGTTTTTTGGACTTTAAATTTATATTTAAAACACTTTATTCTAATTTCAAATATCTGCCGAAAACAATTGGGTAAAATTCATCAAAAAATGCTTGACTTTCGACAGAAATAGTCACATTATTACCTCGAAGAACTGAAACAGAACTAAAAATTCAGAAACTTTACTTAAAAAACAAAAATAAAACTTTGAATTGATAAATATTTCAAGGATGAAGTGTAAATGTAGTATATATATTAAATTAAAAAATCATGGTAATGACTTGCAGTATTTGTTTAAATTTTTTAAAACACTGTGATCGCGTGCTCTTGGATAATTTAGAAAACTGAAGTGGGGGTTTTTAACATTCGGATTTTATTTAGGAATGGAATTATATTGAAGGACTGTTTTTTTTATTATCCTGATAATCTGTACATTTCGGGAAGCGTCTCTTTGAATAATACTTAAGCATTTATTCTTTTTTAAGAGTTGAAAGAGTTAGCGAATAAGTATCGATGCCTAATTTTTTTAAGGGGTCTTATCTATAGCTTGAGTATTTTAAAAGGCGTGATTAAAACTCTCTGCAACGACTTGATTAAGCAATTTTCCTTCTAATAAGTCGAATGTATATAGCTTGTATATACTTTTGTAAATGATTAGCCGCGCATATTTTTTCCAGGGGCAGCATATAAACCTTTTGTTGTGGCTGATTATATGATTTGAGTCTTGAAAGTAAAGGGTTAAAACCTATTTTTGTAAGATAACTTCAAGTTAGACTTCGCATCTAAAACTCTATTTTTGATACATATTTTTCTAAAATAATACAAAAATCCTCAAAAACGCTTGACTTTTGATAAAATTAATAGTATTCTTGTCACATAGGTTAATAAGTAAACGAAAAACACAGAAATAGTACTTTGCAAAAACAGGTCGACTTTTATTAGTAAGGAGACAACCATAAATTATGCTTTAAAATAACTATATTTTTTAAAGCAAAATGAAAACGTTTGTATTTAAGAATCTTTGTCCTCATGTTTTAACACCATATAGTTCGGCTTACAAGTTAACAGTAGTTGTGTAAAACCTTGATAAAACTACGATTTTCCTGATTGCTGTCGTTTGCGAGTTGAGATTAGAATTTCAGACACTTGTTTTGAAAACGTTGTCAAAAAATAGATTTCAATTAAAGTTTCGAAATAATTTAGTTCTTAAATGTTTTGCTTTATAAATAAAAAAATAGGAGGTATAAATATGTTTGCAGCAATATCGTTTGTATTTTTTACTGCACTTGTAGCAGTAGTATCGTATTTTATGACGAGAGATGAAAACCTAGACACTCAAGACGGGTATTTTCTAGGTGGAAGAAGTTTGAAAGGAGTCGTTATCGGTGGTTCGTTAATGCTTACTAACCTTTCTACAGAACAGTTAGTTGGAATGAACGGGTCTGGTTACAGAGAGTCTATGGTATATATGACTTGGGAGATAATAGCTTCTTTCGGTCTTATGTTCCTAGCTTTAGTGCTGTTGCCAAAATATCTTAAAAGTGGATTAACTACTATTCCTGAATTCTTGGAAGAACGTTATGACAAATCTACTAGACAAATGATAACAGTTCTGTTTATGTTTGCTTATGTTATCCTTTACTTACCTACAATCTTATACTCTGGATCACTTGTACTAACAGGATTATTCCACGTACCTGAATTACTTGGTGTGTCTCAATTTACTGGTCTTACAATCACTGTATGGGCTATAGGTATAGTTGGGTCCATCTACGCTATCTTCGGAGGGCTAAAAGCCGTTGCGGTATCAGATACTATAAACGGTGTGGGACTGTTAATTGGTGGTCTTTCTATCCCTTTTTTCGGACTGTACAAATTAGGTAGCGGAAGCATGTCTGCGGGGCTTACAAGAATGCTAACTGAGCATACTGATAAACTGAACTCTATAGGTGGAGCGGATTCTGCGATCCCATTCTCGACAATATTCACAGGTGCTATGTTTATCAGCCTTTTCTACTGGACAACAAACCAGGCTATAGTTCAAAGAACTTTCGCGGCTAAAAACCTGGCTGAAGGACAAAAAGGTGTTCTATTCGCAGGAGCTTTAAAATGCCTTGGACCATTCTTCCTAGTTATACCTGGGATAATGGCGTTCCATCTTTATCCAAACTTAGAAAATGGAGATATGGCTTACCCTACACTTATAGGTGACGTACTTCCAACAGCGCTTACTGGATTTATGGGAGCGGTTTTATTCGGAGCTATATTGAGTTCGTTCAACTCGATACTAAACAGTACTGTAACTATGTTCTGTATCAACATCTACAGACCTTCGTTTAACCCTGAAATATCAGATAAAGACCTTGTTGCTTTAGGTAAGAAAATGGGTACAGGTGTAGCGGTAATTTCAATGCTTATTGCCCCTTTCATCATGTACGCACCAGCAGGACTATTTAACTTCTTAATGGAAACTTGGGGATACTTCAACATGCCGATAGTAGCAATAGTTTTAGTAGGATTCTTCACAAAAACTATATCTGCAAAAGGAGCAAAAATTGCAACAGTATTCCACTTGGTATTCTACGGAAGCTACAAATTTGGAGGATGGCCAATCCACTGGCTACATATCTTAGGGCTATCTTTCCCTATAATAATCCTTATCATGGCTTTTGTAAGTAAATTCTCTCCAAGAGAAACTCCTTACGAGCAAAAATATACTGGTCAAGTTGATCTTACTCAATGGAAATACGCAAGACATGCTACTGTAGGAATATTAATGGTTATAGTTTGCCTATACGTAGTGTTCTCAAAAGTAGGAATAGCTTCGTAATAGTAAATAAAATAAATAGTTAAAATAGTAGAGCCGAGAATAATTCTCGGCTCTTTTTACTATCTGGTTTTAGTTTTTTAAAAAATGTTTCTTGAGCTACATGGAGTCAATAAGAAATAACGTCGCCAATATATCTCATAGCCTCCCTCAATAAACATTATACCTAACTTTAAATTAAGGTGTCCGATTATTTTAGGGGGGCTATGAGTATTCAACTCAAAATTATCAATTGATTACTGAATTTATTTGAAAACCTTCTTTAGACACAGAGTTTCAGAGAGATTTAAAACATGAGGCGCACAGAGAAAACCTTTTAAAAATAATTTTTTGTCACGAATCTTCACGGATCACACGAATTTATTAAAATCTCTAGGCTATGCTTTACTTACATATCTTTGTTTATTTTTTCTCTGCGAAACTCTTTATTCTCCTCTGTGTCACTCTGTGACCTAAATATCTTTTATTAGTGTCCATTCGTGCGATTCGTGACTAAAACAGATATTTTTCATTTCTATGACTTTAGATAAATTCAATAATTTAAATACAGCTAACAACTGGGCAGGATTATTCAGGTAAAAAAAGTTTTTTGGAACTTAAAATTTTTTCATTAGGTGTTTGTTTTGTTTTTTCCACTTCTTTTTTTTCTTGCTTGGATTATTAAGGCCGTTTTTTTCTATAAACTGGAGCATCTCCTTGCTGTTTGCATGGTATTTTAGCTGCAGCTTCCTGTTGTCTAAAATGTTGAGCATTATGACGGTATCGTCTAATACCCAGGTGGATGACCTCTCGTAGTTTAATTGAGCTCTTCCCTTCCTTTTAATATAGGATGTATTTCTGTTGGAATAAGTGGCAGCGCCGTACTTTTGGGTGAGTATCTCTTTTAACCTGTTGAAGTTTTTATCATCCCTGTCTTTTATATTTTGGGAATATTCCCCGGATATCAGCCTGTTTTTAAGTAGTGTGTAAGATACGTCGAACTCCCCCAGCTGGGCAATATCTTCTTTGAAAGAGTAGAGTTTGTTCTCCCACTCATAGCTGTTCCCATTTATTATTTTTTTATCTACTACTGTCTTTTCGATAAAACTCTTACCCTTTTCCTGTCTTTTTATTTTTTCGATACTGTCGCCCCAGCTTGCTGACCTGAAATTTGAGGCAAAGCTAAGTGAGCAAAACAGCATTGCAAGAATCAAGGAACATATTTTTCTCATCAAGACCTCCTTTATACATATGTTTTTTAGTTCGTAACGCTATTTTGACGCTTAACACAGTAAAAAAGTCAAACCGGACCTAAAATTCGTTTTTGTAGAATAAGTTAAATAGGGACCTGAACTTCGTAAAAATTTATCGGTTCGTGTATTGGATGGCAGATCCAACTTTAATTTCCTTTTTATTTTGGAGTTTTATGCAGTAAAATTGGATAAATTAAAATTATCTATGTTTAGACTGATTTCACAGGTTATTGTATATTGGACAATATCTTGAGATTTGCTGGAATTTACCTTGAATATATTGTGCTTTTAATATATCTGCACTCAACAAAACATGAAAAAACCTTTGAAAAATTTTTCTGAATTTTAATCAAAAAATAATCTTTTCATGGTAAACTCCTACCTGAGGTCAAGAACGTTTAACAAGTCATTTTAGCCTGAAATTATTATCCGTCTGAAAAACTTTGATGCCATTTTATAACTCACCTAAAAGTTTTCCGAGATTCTGAAAAAAATCAAAATAATTTAAAGGAAAATAAATAAAAATATTTATATAATATTTTGTGGTTTCGAGTTATTGCAAAACAGTTTCAAAATATTTCAAGATGTTATTCTGGTAAAGATTTTGTTCTAAAATTAACAATATTAATCTTTAACAAATTTTTAAAGAAATGATCAAGGCTAGTAGATTTTAAACTATTCACAGGAGGTTTTTTTAAATGCTAAAAAAAGTTTCTAATACAGCTATTTTCTTTAACATTATCGAAAAAACTGCCTGGGATTTTTGTCTTAAAAAATCACTAGTTTTATCGTCTTTATCATTAGCTTCAATGGACAAAGTGTCTTCAAAAATATCAAATTAGAACGGGGTAAGAATCTCTAATAATCTTGTCCCGTTTTTTATTTAAATTTTAAACTACATTTCAAGGGAGGGAAATTTGTGAAAGTAAAAGAAATCGATTTTAAAGAAACTCCTCTAGTTAGCATCTATGGGGAAAATTGTTTTGACGAAAAAACTCTTATAACAAGAGTACCAAAAAGCATCTTCAAGGAATTCAAAAAAGTTCAAGCAGGGAAACAAGATTTAACTTTAGAGGTAGCGGAAGTTATCGCAAACGCAATGAAAGACTGGGCTATTGAAAAAGGTGCAACTCACTTCACTCACTGGTTCCAACCTCTAACAGGAAGCACTGCTGAGAAACATGACTCATTCATCGACCCTACAGCTGAGGGAGACGTAATGATGAAATTCTCTGGAAAAGAACTAATAAAAGGTGAGCCTGATGCATCATCATTCCCAAGTGGAGGGCTAAGAGCTACTTTCGAAGCTAGAGGATACACTGCATGGGACACAACTTCTCCTGCATTTTTAAAAGATGACAATACAGGAACTACACTATATATCCCAACAGCTTTCGTTTCATACACTGGGGAAGCTCTAGATAAAAAAGTTCCATTATTAAGATCTATGGAAGCTGTTGAAAAACAAGCTTTAAGAGTTCTTAGAGTTCTTGGAAACGAAACAAGCCAAAAAATATCTGCAACTGTTGGTGCAGAACAAGAATACTTCCTAATCGAAAAAGACTTCTTCGAACAAAGACTTGACTTACTACAAGCTGGAAGAACTTTATTTGGTGCGGAAACAGCTAAAGGACAAGAATTAAACGACCACTACTTCGGAACTATCAAAGAAAGAGTAGCGGACTTCATGAGAGAGTTAGACTACGAATTATGGAAACTTGGAGTTTCTTCAAAAACTAAACATAACGAAGTTGCCCCTAACCAATTCGAGATCGCTCCAATATTTGACACTGCAAACGTAGCTACAGACAGAAACCACGTAACTATGGATACTATAAACAAAGTAGCAAGCAGACACGGGCTAGTAGCTTTACTACACGAAAAACCATTCGCAGGAGTAAACGGATCAGGAAAACATAACAACTGGTCACTTTCAACTGATGATGGAATCAACCTATTAGAGCCAGGGGACAACCCTCATGACAACGCTCAATTTTTATTATTCCTTTCTGCAGTTGTTAAAGCTGTAGATACATATGCTCCACAATTAAGACTTTCTGCTGGAAGTGCAGGAAATGACCACAGACTTGGAGGACACGAAGCTCCACCTGCAATCATCTCTATCTTCTTAGGTGACGAGCTAGAAGGAATATTCAAAGGGGTAGCTACTGAGGGAGGAAAACACCTTGAAATCGGTGTAGACTCATTACCAAAATTACCTAGAGATATCACAGACAGAAACAGAACTTCTCCATTCGCATTCACTGGAAACAAATTCGAATTCAGAATGGTAGGTTCTAGCGCTTCTATTTCATCTTGTAACATCATTCTAAACACAGTTGTTGCAGAAGTACTTAGCCAATTTGCTGACAAATTAGAAGCTTCATCTGACATAAACGAAGCTATCAAAGAAATAGTTGCAGCTACATATAAAGAGCATGGAAGAGTAATCTTCAACGGTAACGGATACTCAAAAGAATGGGTAAAAGAAGCTGAAAGAAGAGGACTTCCAAACCTTAAATCAACAGCTGAAGCGTTGAAATATTACAATGCACCTGAAACGGTTGCAGTATTTGAAAAACATAATGTACTTGTAAAAGCTGAGTTAGATTCTAGATACAACATCTATGCTGAAGAGTATGTAAACTTAATCAACATCGAAGCAAACGTTATGCTTAAAATGGCTACTCAAGAAATTTACCCTGCTGCAAACAAATACGCGGCTGACTTAGCTAAAACTTTAAACGAAGTAAAAGCTAGTCTTGGGGAAACAGAA
This sequence comes from uncultured Ilyobacter sp., assembly GCA_963675185.2. Lineage (GTDB taxonomy): Bacteria > Fusobacteriota > Fusobacteriia > Fusobacteriales > Fusobacteriaceae > Ilyobacter_A. Next base: position 266,286 of record CAXXOH010000001.1, on the reverse strand, counting down.
CTTATGGAAACTCAAAAAGCTCACCTAGTAGAAGTATTAGAAAATGCTAAAGGGTTGAAAGAAGCAGCTCAAAAACTTAGAACTACACTAAAAGAAACTAAAGATATCGAAGATGCTGGAGAATTAGCTCTTGCATTCAGACAAAAAGTTCTTGCAGCTATGTCTACACTAAGAACTTACGGAGACGCTTTAGAGTTAATTGTTGAAAAATCTCTATGGCCATTCCCTACTTACGAAGATATGCTATTCAAATTATAATTAAAAAAGAGGGCTAAGCCCCATACCTATCAAGCTAAGAAATTTTAGGAACCTAACTATATATAGTTAGGTTCCTATTTTAATTTTAAAGCTAAATTTTCAAACTACAAAAAACCACTTGCAAAAATGGCTAAAAAAGTTTATTCTATTATCAGTGGTGTTCTCGGTGATTATTTGCTGGGAACTTTTTTTATTTTAGAATCAATAATTTTTTTTAATTTTGAAGTCAAGCGCATGAAACGCTTTTTAGATTTCAAAGTTTCCATGAAATCAGTCAAAACCCCCAACGAGCTTTTTATTACTCGCCTTATACTCATTTCTTTTGAGTATCCTCCATTGATACCCTTTGTAATCTCCATTTAAAAGAAGCATTCTAATTAAAGTGGCATATATGTGAGTCTCTATTCTTTCTACTTTCAAGTCTTTTAGTTTATCTAGTTTAAAATCAGACTTAAAAATTTTAAACAGCAATTCAATTTGCCATCTCAATTTATATATTTCGATGATTTCAGAAGGATTGAATCCCCAAAGATTAGTAATATATCCAGTAATTTCAGCAGAACTTCTTGCGTGCTTTGCGCAGTGCTCATTCCTTCTTTCTCTTTCTTCTATCTTTTGTACTTTTTTATTAGAAGTCTCTTTGTCCAATTTAGTTAGGATTACCCTAAAAGGCCTCTTGTCGTCATGGCTTCCGACTAGAAATTCATATTCTTGAGTCTCTCCTGCTTTTAGTTCTTTTCCCAACTCTCCAGCATTTGTTACCAAATACTTCGTCTTTTTTAGTAGTTTTCCCTTTGGTGAGTACTGAGGATTAGGGTTTAAAGCAAATAACCTTGTTCCGGCTTTTAAACGAGAAACAAAAGAGCTGTTTCTGCTTTCAATCTCATTGAAGTCATCAAATTTAAAGTACCTTAAATCTTTTAAAACTAAGGAATCTGTAACTAATTTATCGTAGACATATTTAGAAAAATTTTGCTCATTTTTAGTTCCCGTAGATAAAACAGTGTTCTTAAAAGAATAATCTAATAATTCAAGGAGAAGATTTATTTTTAAAACAGCAGGATTAGATTTGTTTGCACCTTTATACTTATTTTTTAATTTATTTGGCAATTTTATTTCAGTAGAGTCCATTAAAAAGATATTGCTGAAGCCATAATTTTTAAAGGCTTTAGACTTATTGGATATTTGTGTTTTACAAAGAGATAAGAAAATATTTTTAAGAAATTCTACAGAAGCCTCGCTAAACCTCTGATCAAGCGCTTGAGGAGAAATATTAATATTCTGCTTTAATAGAAGTTCAGCGCTTAATTCTTCCAAGGATGAAGTGCATAAATTATTGGAGCTGAAACAAGTTAAAGATATGAAGTTAAGAGGAGAGATTTTGCCGCTATTCCTAATTTTGAATTTAGAATACCTGGCAATTTGTTCAATATTTTTTTCCGAAAAGTAATTTAAAAATTTTGTTCTGATTTGTCTGTTTCCCAAAAGAAAAACCTCCTTCAAGTAGTCCTTGAAGAAGGTTTTAGCACAAATTCTATTAAATTCAAAGCTTAGCTTGATAGGTATGGGCTAAGCCATACCTATCAAGCTAAGAAATTTTAGGAACCTAACTTTTATATAGTTAGGTTCCTATTTTAATTTTAAAGCTAAATTTTCAAACTACAAAAAACCACTTGCAAAAATGGCTAAAAAAGTTTATTCTATTATCAGTGGTGTTCTCGGTGATTATTTGCTGGGAACTTTTTTTATTTTAGAATCAATAATTTTTTTTAATTTTGAAGTCAAGCGCATGAAACGCTTTTTAGATTTCAAAGTTTCCATGAAATCAGTCAAAACCCCCAACGAGCTTTTTATTACTCGCCTTATACTCATTTCTTTTGAGTATCCTCCATTGATACCCTTTGTAATCTCCATTAAAAGAAGCATTCTAATTAAAGTGGCATATATGTGAGTCTCTATTCTTTCTACTTTCAAGTCTTTTAGTTTATCTAGTTTAAAATCAGACTTAAAAATTTTAAACAGCAATTCAATTTGCCATCTCAATTTATATATTTCGATGATTTCAGAAGGATTGAATCCCCAAAAATTAGTAATATATCCAGTAATTTCAGCAGAACTTCTTGCGTGCTTTGCGCAGTGCTCATTCCTTCTTTCTCTTTCTTCTATCTTTTGTACTTTTTTATTAGAAGTCTCTTTGTCCAATTTAGTTAGGATTACCCTAAAAGGCCTCTTGTCGTCATGGCTTCCGACTAGAAATTCATATTCTTGAGTCTCTCCTGCTTTTAGTTCTTTTCCCAACTCTCCAGCATTTGTTACCAAATACTTCGTCTTTTTTAGTAGTTTTCCCTTTGGTGAGTACTGAGGATTAGGGTTTAAAGCAAATAACCTTGTTCCGGCTTTCAAACGAGAAACAAAAGAGCTGTTTCTGCTTTCAATCTCATTGAAGTCATCAAATTTAAAGTACCCTAAATCTTTTAAAACTAAGGAATCTGTAACTAATTTATCGTAGACATATTTAGAAAAATTTTGCTCATTTTTAGTTCCCGTAGATAAAACAGTGTTCTTAAAAGAATAATCTAATAATTCAAGGAGAAGATTTATTTTTAAAACAGCAGGATTAGATTTGTTTGCACCTTTATACTTATTTTTTAATTTATTTGGCAATTTTATTTCAGTAGAGTCCATTAAAAAGATATTGCTGAAGCCATAATTTTTAAAGGCTTTAGACTTATTGGATATTTGTGTTTTACAAAGAGATAAGAAAATATTTTTAAGAAATTCTACAGAAGCCTCGCTAAACCTCTGATCAAGCGCTTGAGGAGAAATATTAATATTCTGCTTTAATAGAAGTTCAGCGCTTAATTCTTCCAAGGATGAAGTGCATAAATTATTGGAGCTGAAACAAGTTAAAGATATGAAGTTAAGAGGAGAGATTTTGCCGCTATTCCTAATTTTGAATTTAGAATACCTGGCAATTTGTTCAATATTTTTTTCCGAAAAGTAATTTAAAAATTTTGTTCTGATTTGTCTGTTTCCCAAAAGAAAAACCTCCTTCAAGTAGTCCTTGAAGAAGGTTTTAGCACAAATTCTATTAAATTCAAAGCTTAGCTTGATAGGTATGTGGGCTAAGCCCTCTTTTTTGTTTTTTTGTAAAAACTCAGCTATAATAATATAAAAACATGCTATAAAGGGGGAAGCAGAAATGAGTAAAATAATACTTATTTGTCCATATTGCGGCGGGAAAAACAGTATAGACAGGGATAAAACTGGGGTAAAACTTAGATGTGGGCATTGCAAAAATGTTTTTAAAGCTATAAACGAGCCAATAAACATAAGTAGTTTATCATATGAAAAAGAAGTGCTGAATATGCCTGGATATGTACTTTTGGTATTCTATTCTGACACCTGCCCACATTGCAGAAACCTCATGCCGGCTTTAGACAGTATTGCAAGGGAAAGGGCGGGCATTTTAAGGGTGGCCAAAGTCAACACGGCGCATGACATAGAGTTAGCCAACAGATATCAGATTAGGGGTGTGCCGAATTTATTTTTATATAAAGACGGGAAGCAGGTGGCCAATCTCCCCGGGGCACTACCAAAACCTGAATTGGACAATTTCTTGAACTCACATAAGGTCCTATAATATAGAATAAGAAAATCAATCTACACATAAACAACATTATTAAAATTCACTGAATCATTTTGTTGCTAATCTTCGAATAATCATAGTTTGTTAAGACCTTGCTTTGAACGAATAGATGTTAAAAAGTATATGGTTCTCTTTTTTAATTTTCTTTTAATAAGAATTTTGTATAAATGGGATATAATTGTCTTAATAATTTTAGAACTTTGGAGGGGTCATGAAAAAGTTAATCGCTACACTGGTCTTTGCGTTGGTATGCATTAGCATAAACGCAGTCACGGTACTTGTTCCCAAATCTCCACCTACTATACCCATTATAAAGGCTGTGCAGGATAGCGTAGACGTGGATATAGGGTATTACACATCTGTGAACACACAGGTAATACCTAAAGTAATAAAAAATGAAGATTTCATATATCTAATGCCCACAAATCTGGCTGCGAAGCTTTCTTCGAAAGGTGGCGATATAAGACTTTTAAGCGTCTTGAGTACAGGGCTTTTGTCAGTTGTTGGAAGTGAAGAAGTTGGAAAAATAAGTGGTTTGGATGGTAAAAAACTCTATGTAGGAGCCCAAGGATCATCACCGGATGTAATATCTAGGTATATCTTTTCGAAGCACAAGATACAGCCCGATATAGTATATCGTTCATCGGAAGAGATATTTAAACTGGCAGTTTCTAAAAAGATAGAATTTGCCGTACTTCCTGAGCCTCTAGCGACCATGGCGTTGTTAAAAAACAGTTCACTTAAAAGGCTCTTCGTGTTAAAAGAAGAGTGGAGAAAGGTAAATGGAGTAGATTCGATACCCCAAGTCGGGCTTTTTGCAAGCCAATCCTTTATAGAAAAGAAAAAACCGCAAATAGAAAAATTTCTCCAGAGCCTAGAGGGAGCGGTAGCCTGGACAAATGAGAAGCCATACGATGCGGCTAGGCTGGGGATAGAAAAGATGGGGCTAAATTTTGAACCAAATGCGCTGAGTATTTCTATACCCTATATGAATCTAGTATACCTAGACGCTAAAAATTCTAAGAGAGATCTTGTAAAATATTTTAAAGCCCTTATCGAAATGGAAGGAAATGTCCTAAACGAACTGCCGCGGGGTGAATTTTATGAAAACGAAATTGATTAGCCTCCTTCTTATATTATCCACATGGCAGGCAGCATCTAAATTTTACGACCCTATAATACTTCCGTCCGTACTGGATGTAGCTAAATCCATGCTATACATATTTAAAAGCGGTGAACTGTATAGTTCTATTTTTTATAGCAGTATAAAACTTATTTTAGGGCTTTTTTCCGCTGTTTTTGCAGGCTTTTTAATAGGCTTAGGAATGGCTGCCAGTAAATTTATGAAAAATATCCTGCACCCCATGGTAGTCTTTTTACAGTCAATTCCGGTTATATCCTGGATACTGCTCGCCCTTATATGGTTTGTACCCGATATAATACCTATTTTTATATTGATGGTGAACGGCATATCCATAATATCTTTTTCTGTTTATGAGGGGATAAAGGGTATAGACAAAAAGCTTGTAGAGATGGCAAAACTATACAAAGTTGACAGGAAGCACTTGGTGCTAGACCTTTATATACCTTGCATTATTTCTAATTTTACTGGTTCTCTGAAGTCGGTCTTGGCCTCTTCGTATAAGGTGGTAGTAATGGCGGAGATTATAGCAAGAACGGAGAAGGGAATAGGCTCTAAGATAAACTGGGCTTGGATAAATATAGAAACCTCTGAGATACTTGCTTGGAGCTTGATAGTGGTGGTCTTGAGCTATGTATTGGAAAAGATTGTTATTTCAAATATGGAAAAGATTTTGGTGAAGCTCTATGCTTAGACTGGAAAATATAAGTAAATTTTATGGGGAGTTGGAGATATTCCGCAGATTAAACTGTGAATTTGAAGAAAATAAATTCACTGTGATACTCGGACCTTCCGGGAGTGGGAAAACGACCCTTTTAAACATGATATCAGGGTTAGACAAAGAGTTTAGCGGCAGAATACATAACTTACCCGGAGAGGTAAGTTATGTATTCCAGGAAGACAGGCTTCTTGATTGGAAAAATATTGAAGGAAATTTAAAATTTGTTGTGAATAATATGGATACCGCTTTTGAAGAAAGAATGGAAAATATATTGAAAATACTGGGTCTTAAGGAGAAAAAGCATACTGTGGTAAGGAGCTTAAGTGGTGGTGAGCGCAGGAGGGTGGCCATCGGCAGGGCGTTTTTTTTTCCGAGCAAAGTGATACTCATGGACGAAGCCTTAAAAGGTCTGGATATTCTTTTGAAGCAAAACATTATAAAAAAAATACTGGAAATATTCGAATTGGAGAAGAAAACTATAATATCTGTAAGTCACGACGTGGATGAGGCTCTGCTCATGGCTGACAGGGTTTACGTTTTGTCTAATTCGCCGGCAAAAATTGTAAGCAGAATAGATATTGATATCGAAAAGTCTAAAAGGGAGCTCAGGAATGAAAGGCTTTTGAAGTATGAAACAATGATATATGACGCTTTGTTATCTAATATTTAGGGAAGTGAGAGTATGAGTAGTATAGATTCGTATCAAAAAAAGGATATAAGTAAAATAGTGGTAATAAGATCTAAAACAATAGAGGAGTTCGAAGAGAAAATAATCGAGAGTTCTAAAAAATACAATATTGTAAAAACAGATTTTGGATCTACTAAGGACTATTTTTGGCTAAGGATGTACTGTACATAAAAAACACTTGACATTTGAATTGTAATTTGATACCATTATTTTTGACTAAAACATTGCCGCTTTAGCTCATCTGGTAGAGCAGCTGACTTGTAATCAGCAGGTGACTGGTTCGACTCCGGTAAGCGGCACCATTTTAAAAATAAATTTATTCAAAATACAGTAGACGGCTTAAGCTGTCTTTTTTTTATTTTTAAGAAGTTTTTTACATGTCGAGTCAATATCTGTATCGAAATTTTTTCAAATACCTGCAGGAAATGTGGAGATGTTTAGAATAATTAACTGTATTATTAAGAACATTAACTGAGAAGCGAGGTGTGGAAAATGGCTGAAAATGATTTTGAAAATGGAGAAATTTCTGGATTAGTCAGCGTAGACAGTCTGTTGCCTGATGAGTTGACAATAGTCCCTATTCTTAGCCGACCGATATTTCCGAATATAATGATACCAATAACCTTTACGGGACATAAATTTTTGGAAAGTATCAGAAGGGCTTATGATAAGGAAAATAAATTCATAGGGCTTGTGTATATAAAGGAAAAAAATGATATCGACCTATTTAAATCGAAACTGTACAGAGTGGGTACGGTAGTTAAGATACATAAGATAAACACGGTTTCGGCAGATACTATACAGGTGGTGGCTCAGGGACTAAACAGGTTTGAGTATAAGAGGACTCTGGAGGTAGGAGATTTTATAAGGTGGAATGTGCAGTACCATAAGGACAGCGAAGAGGTAGCCAGTGATGAGATAAAGGCCTACATGCTTGCAATAATGAGCTCGTTAAAGGATATCTTCAACCTGAACCCGATGCTGCAAGAGGAACTGAAACTCCTAATGTCGCAAGTTTCATATGATAAACCCGGTGTACTCATTGACCTCATAGCCTCTATGCTTAAGATAGAAAATAAATACCTTCAAGAACTTTTGGAGACTTTTGACATAGAAGAAAGGTGCAAAACCCTCTTAACTCTTTTAAAGAAAGAGCTGGAGATAGCACAACTCCAAAAGAAGATTCAAAAGCAGATAGAGGAAAAGGTGAGCAGACAGCAAAAAGAATATTTTTTAAGGGAGCAGCTGAAGCTTATAAAACAGGAACTCGGAATAGAAAAAGACGACAAGACTTCTGAAATAGAAAAAATTCAAGAAAAAATGAAAGGGTTGAAGTTATCTGAGGAGGCTTCAAAAGTCATTCAAGAGGAAATAGAGAAGCTCAGTCTGTTAGATTCAAATTCTCCGGAGTTCCATGTGACTAGGACTTACCTGAACTCTATAGTGGAGCTCCCATGGAACAAATTCACACGGGATAGGCGTGACATAAAAAAAGCTCGTGCAATACTGGACAGGGACCACTACGGCCTTCAGGACGTAAAGAAGATAATACTGGAATTCATAGGAACTATAATTAAAACAGGGAATGTAAGTGGGTCCATACTCTGCCTCGTAGGTCCTCCTGGAGTGGGGAAAACCTCTGTAGGAAAATCAATAGCCGGTGCGCTTAACAGGAAATTTTATAGATTTTCTGTTGGTGGGATGCATGATGAGGCCGAAATAAAGGGGCATAGGAGAACCTATATAGGCGCAATGCCCGGAAAAATAATACAGGCTTTAAAGAGGGTAGAAAGCGCCAACCCAGTAATTATGCTAGATGAGATTGACAAAATAGGGACAAGTTTCAGGGGTGATCCAGCGTCTGCACTGCTAGAAGCCCTAGATCCTGAGCAAAACAAGGATTTCTTAGACCACTATCTGGATGTAAGATTTGACCTGTCAAAAATACTTTTCATAACCACTGCCAACCAATTAGATACCATACCTAGGCCGTTACTTGACAGGATGGAGGTAGTGCAGCTCCCAGGGTACATTCTGGAAGAGAAGGTAAAGATAGCAAAAAAATATCTAATACCAAATCAGATGGAAACTCATGGGCTGAATAAGGATGAGGTGAGCATAACTACAGGTGCCCTGAGCGATATAATAGATAAGTATGCCAGAGAAGCCGGGGTAAGAAATCTCGAAAAGTCCATAAAGAAAATAATGAGGACGACTACCCTTAAACTGGCTGAAGGTGAAGAAAATAAGATAGTAGTCACCAAACAAAACCTGGAAGAATTTTTAGGAAAACCGGTGTTCGTTACAGAGGAGCTCTATCAAAAACATGTACCTGGGGTTACACTTGGTCTGGCTTGGACATCGCTCGGAGGGGCCACACTCTATATAGAGGCCACAGCCATCAGCGAAAAGTCCAAAGGGTTTAAGCAAACAGGACAGTTAGGAGATATTATGAAGGAATCCTCTGAAATAGCATATTCCTACGTGAGAGCCTTACTGTGTAAAGAAGATATAAGTGAAGCTGAAAAAGATTACTTTGAGAATCATTTGGTCCACCTGCACGTTCCGGCAGGTGCTACGCCAAAGGACGGACCATCAGCTGGGATAACAATGGCGCTTGCACTTTACTCCCTATCTAAAAATAGGCCGGTAAAAAATGGGATCGCAATGACAGGCGAGCTCACGTTAACTGGGAAAGTCCTTCCTATAGGCGGGGTGAGGGAGAAGGTTATAGCGGCCAGAAGGGTTGGAATATATGAGCTTATCATCCCAAAAGACAATAAAAATGATTTCAATAGACTTCCTGATTATATAAAAGAGGGGATGAAGGTAAACTACGTAGATTATTTTGCAGATGTATTAAAAGCAGCCTTTGATTAATAGAGCGGCCGGCCTTCGGGCGGGCTGCTTTGATTTTAAGCGGGATGATAATATATTGCCTCTTTTCTGTTTAAATATAATATAGTATAATGATGTTTAATTTGTAAAAATTCGGTGTTGAGCTAGTGGCTAATTAAACGTGTTATATATGAATATTCAGATGGTGGTGCCATGAATTACACTTATATTCTAAAATGTTCGGATGGAAGTTTTTACACCGGCTGGACAACGGATATTGAAAGGAGACTGAAAGAGCACAACAGCGGTAAGGGTGCCAGGTATACCCGGGCCAGGTTGCCGGTTGAACTGGTGCATTTCGAGGTGTACGAGACAAAAAGTGATGCGATGAAGAGGGAGTGCGAAATAAAGGGTATGTCTAGAAGATTAAAGATGGAATTTATATTAAGATCTGGGATTAAGTAAATAAAAATTTTGACATATCCAGGAAAAGAAAGTAAAATTAAAAGTGTAAAATTTTGAAATATAGTTATGGGGGAATAAATGGACAAGGATTTTTTAAAAGAATTATTAGCAACGCCTTCACCTTCCGGGTGGGAAATGGAGATACAAAAAAAATGGGAAGGATATGTTGAAAAATTTGCCCATGAGGTAAAGACGGATAATGCTGGAAATGTCTATGCTATTTTAAATCCAGAAGCCGAATTTAAGGTGCTTTTGGCAGCACATTCCGATGAAATAGGTTTTTTGGTGACTAGAATAGACTCAGATGGTTATCTATATTTTACTAAGCTCGGGGCTATAAATCCAAAACTAACAGCAGGAAGAAAGGTAGAGATATTCGGTTACAATAAAAGGATAACCGGGATAGTGGGAGTAAATGCCGAGCACCACGGCGGTGTACCTGACGACATCGAGGTAGAGCAGCTACACATAGACTGCGGATTCACTTCGGATCATGAAGCTAAAAAATTTGTGCAAATTGGAGACCCTTTAGTCTATAAAACTGAAGTTGAACTTTTAGAAAACGGCTTGATAAGTTCTAGAGGGCTCGATAATAAAACCGGCATGTTTATATTAGCTGAAGTGCTTAAAAACTTAGCTGAAAAAAGTATAAAAGTAGGGATATACGTTGTAAGTACGGTAAATGAGGAAACCAATATGGGAGGCGCCTATTTTGCAGGTGCAAGAATAGAGCCGGATATGGCTATAGTTTGTGATGTCACGTTTGCAACTGACTACCCTGGAGTTGATCAAAGTAAGTATGGAGATGTAAAGCTAAATGGTGGGCCGGTTTTGGCAAAGGGAGCGCCTGTGAACCATAAGCTTAATTTTTTACTTGAGAAAATTGCTAAACTACTCGGAATAAACCTGCAGTATGAAATTACTCCTAGGAATACAGGAACAGACGCTGACAAAATACGAATGACAGGTAAAGGCGTCCCTGTGGCACTGCTGTCTCTGCCTGTCAGATACATGCATTCGCCTGTTGAGGTGGCAAGTTTTAAGGATATGGAGGAAGAGGTCAAACTACTATCGGAAGCACTAGGAAGTATAGGCGAAAAAGTTAATCTAAATATTTTAGATTAACGCTTGACAAAATTGTTCGTAAAGTATATAATAAAGATGTAAACAGAACAAAAAGTTCTCTAAAAAGCTTACAACCCATATAAATATATATTTTTCTACGGAAACTAAAAAAGGCAGGACCCCTCCTGCCTTTTTTAGTTTCCGTAGAAAAATATTGATTTTCACTATAAAAACCCTTTTGTATTAATACTGTAAAAGGTATCTTAAAACTTAAAATACGATTAGCAACAATCAAAATAATACGATATATATTTTATATGGATAATCTGGTGAAAAAACATAAAATCTGATTGACAAAAAACAAAAAAGAAGTATAATAGACTAGTCGCTTAATTTTGAGGAATAAATTTAGTAAAACTAAACATTTCTTTATGAATTTAATGAGATGAAATATACCGAATACGTGTGCGCAGGTATATCACTGGAAAAACCATTGTTCCTATCATATGAAGTACTGTAGGATTTATATAATTTTAAATCCTATTTTTTATGAATAAATGTTTAGTATTGATAAATTTTTAGTATAACCTTACTGATTTTCAGTTTGGTTTTTTTAAAGTTAAAAAGTTTAGTAGGAGTAAATTATTAATTTAAAATAAGACGCTGAAATTTTTTAAGCTACAATCTGATTCAAGTTTCATTGGATATAAGCGAGAGGTTTGGCGGTATATTTTGAGAAGCGTTTTAACTATAGGATAGGTAAAAGTATGGAAAGGCTAATAATGAATACGGCCGGGAAAATTTAGATAGTTGAATATGAAATCAAAGATAATTTATATATATAAGGAGATTTAAGGAGGGATAAAATTGAAATTAGAAACCTTAGGGAGACACATACTGATTGAATATTACAACTGCGACGAAGAGGTAATGAGGAGTCCGGAACTTATTGAAAAATATATGAATGAAGCGGCTAGAATCGCAAACGCAACTATAGTTAATTCAGTTTTCCATCACTTCAATCCATACGGTGTAAGTGGAGCAGTTATCATATCAGAATCTCACCTAGCCATACACACTTGGCCTGAATACGGCTATGCTGCAGTGGATGTATTTACTTGCGGGGATAAAATAAATCCATGGATAGCTTTTGACTACTTAGAAGAGATGTTTAAAGCCAGTAGAAGTGAATCTATAGAGGTCCCTAGAGGGATGACAGAAAAAATAAAGAAGTTCCATCCAAATGGGACAGATCTTGGAGAAATCAAATTTAAGCCCGATAATTTATAGTATTAAATTTAAAATTGGAGGTTACTAATGTTAGATTTATGGTATACAGAAAATCATACTGATACAGTAAGATTTTCAATAAAAGTTAAAAAACATATTTATTCAGCTAAGAGTCCTTTTCAGCAGATAGATTTTTTTGAATCTAAAGAATTTGGAACTTTTTTTACTCTTGACGGAATAATGATGGCAAATGAAAAAGACGAATTCATCTACCATGACATGATAACTCACGTTGCAATGGCTACCAACCCTGAAATTAAAAAAGTTTTGATAATAGGTGGGGGTGACGGAGGAACGGCAAGAGAAGTCAGCAGATATAAAAATATCGAGAAAATTGATATGGTAGAGATAGACGAGATGGTTGTAAGGGCGTGCCAAAAGTATCTTCCTAAAACAGCCTCTAGATTAGAAGAGGATAAAAGAATCAACCTTTATTTTGAAGACGGGATAAAGTTCATTTCAAAAGTAGAAAACGAGTACGATTTAATACTTGTGGACTCTACAGATCCAATAGGTCCAGGAGAGGGGCTATTCACTACAGAATTTTACCAAAATTGCTTTAAAGCACTTACAGGAAACGGAATTCTTGTAAACCAACACGAAAGTCCTTATTATGAAAAAGAATCAAGAGAGATGAGAAGGGCTCACAGCAAAATAAAGAAAATCTTCCCTATAAGCCAGGTATACCAATTCCATATACCTACGTACCCTTCTGGGCACTGGTTATTTGGTTTTGCATCTAAATCTTTAGATCCTATTAAAGATCTTAATGCCGATAAGTGGAATGCTTTGGGCTTAAAAACAAAATACTATAATACCGATCTTCACGTAGCATCTTTTGCTCTTCCTAACTATGTTAAGGAGTTGCTAGAAAGTGAAGATGAATAAAAACATATCTACCTTTATGGGTTTTTATGGGGAATATGATAGTTCTCAAGTGGTAGCGTTTGGAGCTCCATTTGACGGAACAACTTCTTTTAGGCCTGGAACCAGATTTGCTTCTGAATTTATGAGGATGGAATCTTATGGACTTGAATCTTACAGCCCATACCTAGACAAAGATATGAAAGATTATCAACTCTTTGATGCAGGAGACCTTGACCTGCCTTTTGGAAATGTTCAAAGAGTACTGGATGAGATATATGAGTTTTCAAAAACAGTGGTGGAAGATGACAAACTGCCCCTAATGATAGGAGGAGAACACCTTGTGAGCTTTCCTGCTATAAAGGCAGTCCATGAAAAACACCCTGAACTTTATGTAATACATTTAGACGCACACACAGACCTAAGGACAGACTACATGGGAGAAGAACTCTCGCATGCTACGGTTATAAGAAGGGTGTGGGATCTGGTAGGGGACGGGAAAATATTCCAGTTCGGGATAAGATCCGGAGAGAAATACGAATTTGAGTGGAGCAAAGAACATACCAGTTTAAATAAATTTAATTTGAATGGATTAGAAGATACTGTGAAGATGATAGGGAATAAGCCTGTTTATATAACCATCGATTTGGATGTTTTCGATCCTTCTATTTTTCCAGGAACAGGAACACCTGAACCTGGCGGGATAACTTTTAATGAAATGATGTCGGCGATGAAAGAATTTCAAAAACTAAATATTGTTGGAGCAGACGTTGTAGAGCTATCACCTCATTACGATACAACAGGTGTATCTACAGCAGTTGCTTGTAAAACCTTGAGAGAACTTGTATTAACAATGGTAAAATAGAAAGGGGAATACAGATGATAGATAAAGGAAGAGTATTTTTTACTTCAGAATCAGTAACGGAGGGACATCCAGATAAAATGGCTGACCAAATCTCCGACGCTATATTGGATGCAATATTGGCAGAAGATCCAAAAGCTAGGGTGGCGTGCGAAACTATGCTTACAACCGGGATGGTTATGCTAGCTGGGGAAATAACTACTACTTGTTATGTAGATTTCCAAAGTGTTGTTAGGGAAGCGATAAAAGAGATTGGATATACAAGGGCAAAATACGGATTTGACTATGAAACTTGTGCAGTACTTTCTGCAGTTCATGGTCAGTCTCCAGACATCGCCATGGGTGTAGATGAATCACTAGAAAGTAAACAAGAAGATATTCACGACGATGTTGAATCTCTAGGGGCCGGGGACCAAGGAATCATGTTTGGTTATGCAGTAAATGAAACTAAAGAGCTAATGCCTCTTCCTATAACATTGGCGCATAAACTTGCTAAAAGACTATCAGAAGTTAGAAAAGACGGAACACTAGACTACCTTAGACCAGATGGGAAAACTCAGGTAACTGTTGAATATTTAGATGGGAAACCGGTCAGGGTGGATACTATAGTCATCTCTACTCAACATGATTCAGAAGTGGAGCATGAAAGAATAGAGCACGATATGAAAGAATATGTTGTAAATCATATAGTTCCTGAAGAGTTTCTTGATGAAAAAACAAGATACTTTATCAATCCAACTGGAAGATTTGTAATAGGAGGACCACATGGAGATGCTGGTCTTACAGGGAGAAAAATCATAGTTGATACATATGGCGGAATGGGTAGACACGGCGGAGGAGCTTTTTCTGGAAAAGACTCGACAAAAGTTGACAGATCAGCTACATACGCAGCAAGATGGGTTGCCAAAAATATAGTTTCAGCTGGACTTGCAGACAGATGTGAGGTTCAATTTTCATATGCTATAGGGGTAGCGCATCCTACTTCAATAGCTGTAGATACTTTTGGAACTGGGAAAATAGAAGATGAAAAAATTGTTGAAATAGTAAATAAAGTATTCGATTTAAGGCCTGGAGCAATAATAAAAGATCTTGAGCTTAGAAAACCAATATTCAGAAAAACAGCTGCATACGGTCACTTTGGAAGATCAGATTTTGATTTCCCTTGGGAGAGAACAAACAAAGTTGAAGAAATAAAAGCATTACTTGGATAGCTAAAAGAGACCTTTTGGTCTCTTTTATTCTAGTTTTTTAAATTTAAAATACGTATTTATATAGTTAGGCGATTTAAATTGGAGATGATGTTGTGGAAATTGGTAAGAAGATAAGAAGACTTAGACAAGAAAAATTATTAACTCAAGACGAACTGGCTAGCAGGTGTGAACTATCAAAAGGGTTTATTTCTCAACTTGAAAGAGATCTAACTTCACCTTCAATTGCCACTCTTATAGATATATTAGAGGTATTAGGTACAAATCTTAAAGACTTCTTTAATGAAGACGAGGAAGAAAAAATAGTTTTTTCTAAAGAAGATGCCTATGAGGTAAGTGACGAGGAATACAAGTATAAAATAGACTGGATAATTCCTAATGCACAGAAAAACCAGATGGAACCTATTTTGCTGACACTTGAAAATGAAGGTAAATACAAGGAGGAGCTTGCCCATGAAGGGGAGGAGTTTGGTTATGTATTGACTGGAAGTGTATATGTGCATATAGGAAATAAAAAATATAAAGCTAAAAAAGGGGAAAGTTTCTATTATAAACCCAAGTACAACCATTATATATCAAATGCAGGGCGGGCACCTGCTAAAATTTTATGGGTTTGTACACCACCATCATTTTAAGATATCTTGTAAGAATTTAAAAAGCCAGAGTAAAGCCGAGATTAATTTCTCGGCTTTTTTATTATTAATAAAACGGATATCTATATATTAACTTTTACCTCAGCTCACAGTTAAATAAAATCATTATTACATTTTTAGTATTAACACTTGAAATATCACACAAAATATATTATCAATACAAACCAAAACTTAGAATAATAGGTTTTATACTAAGTTTTGATTTGTTTATTTTATAAGTATTAATTACCTGTATAATTTATGATTGGTTAATATTTGTTTTTAAAGTTTATATTTATTTATTACTAATATGAACTATAGGATGAATTAATGTTTAAAGTTTTAAAAAACAAAAAGCTTATATTCAATATAAGCTTTTTGGACTTATACAGCAAGTATTACAAATAAAACCTGTGCTTACATTCGTAATAAGAAGGAGAAAGATTTCTGACTTTTCTAAATTAAAAAAATATTTATTTTTTAATTTAGAAATTAGTTTTTTTAATCTTGTTTTCGCCAGAATTCCCAGTCTTTGTTCAATAGAAAACAAAACATAAACAAACTTACTTTAATCTTTTTCGAAGCTGTAATATATTATATAACCTATTTTACAGAGCATGTAGAGTTACAGGCCGAAAATACATGAGAGGCTTAAAAGTTAAAAATAAAGGTTTTATTTATGTATTCAAACTTGGACTTTGAGTATAAACCATATATATAACTGTCTATAAAATTAGCACTTGTTTAATAAAAATTTAAGAATACGGTATTGACTTAAAATATATTAAAATGATATAATAAGCGAACTAATAAGTTTTTCCTTATTTTTAAAAGGGTTTTCCACTTTAATAAGTATATATCAAAGCATGTATTTATTAGCAAAAGATTAAAAAAATAGAAGTTTTTTTAATCTTTTGCTGAATTAAATGAATAAATGAAATATAAAAAAGAGGTGAAACATATGAGTAAAAACAGAGGTGAATGGGGATCACGTATAGGATTTATAATGGCGGCCATCGGATCGGCAATAGGGCTTGGGAATATATGGAGGTTCCCTTACACGGTAGCCAGTAATGGAGGAGGAGCTTTTTTAATACCTTATTTAGTGGCCCTTCTAACAGCAGGAATTCCGATTTTAATATTAGAATTTGGACTTGGGCATAAAATAAGAAATAGCGCTCCTGGAGTATTTGGATCTTTAAACAAAAAGTGGCAAGTGTTTGGGTGGTGGCAGTCAGCTATTTCTTTCGTAATAACAACTTATTATGTAGTAGTAATAGCATGGGCTATGAGTTATTTCCTATTTTCTTTTAACTTAGGATGGGGAAGCGACCCTAAAGGGTTTCTGTTTGGAGATTTTTTAAAGTTGACAGACTCTCCGATGTCATTAGGAGGGCTTAACTTCAAAGTCGCTATACCGCTAACCATAGTATGGGCTGTAAACTATATAGTGCCTGTATTTGGAGTAAAAAACGGAATCGAGAAAGCCAATAAAATACTTATGCCAATGCTTGTGGTATCGCTATTAATAATGGTAGTAAGAGGACTTACCCTACCTGGAGCTATTGATGGATTGGACTACTACTTCAAACCTGATTTCAGCAAATTAGCCGATGGAAGAGTATGGCTGGCTGCCTATGGTCAAGTATTCTATTCACTTAGTATAGCATTTGGAATAATGCTTGCTTACTCAAGCTACCTGCCTAAAGAGTCTGACATAGTAAATAACGCATTCATTACCGGTTTTGGTAACTGTAGCTTCAGCTTATTATCAGGAATAGCAGTATTCAGTATATTAGGATACATGGCCAAATCACAGGGAGTCCCTGTACAAGAAGTGGCAAGTGCAGGAGTAGGGTTAGCTTTCATAGTCTTCCCTAAGGCGATAAACGCACTGCCTGGAATGAACAGCCTATTTGCAGTTATGTTCTTCGGTTCACTTGTTTTCGCAGGTATATCTTCCAGCATTTCACTTGTAGAAACTTTTTCATCGAGTATCGCAGACAGATTTAATATGAGCCGTATTAAAGCACTTAGCATAAGCTGTGGTATCGGGTATCTGGTTTCTATGATTTTTGCTACAGGAGCAGGGCTTTATATCTTGGATATAGTGGACCATTATATAAATAACTACGGTGTAGCTCTTGCAGGACTTATAGAGATAGTTATGCTTGCTTGGTTCTTTAACCTAGAAAGCGTAAGATCGTATGTTAACCCACTATCCGATTTCCAAGTTGGAAAATGGTGGAATGTATGCTTAAAATATATAACTCCGGCTTTATTGGGTATAATGACCATACTCAACATAAGAACTGACCTTAAAATCCCTTACGAAGGATACTCGATTGAAGCAATAGCAAAATACGGAGGTTTCTTTGTACTGGGATCATTTGTAATCGCAGTGATAATGCTTAAAGTAGAGTCTAATTATCACTCTATCCGCAGCAAAGCAAAGGAGGTAATGTAGATGAGTTCTAGCGCCATAATATGTGCTGTTATCAGTGCCTCTATCCTTTGGGGAGGCTTTGCTTACTGCTTAAGAATAGCCCTAAATTCTGAAAAGAAATAATTATACATTCAAAACAAATGCCCCGGATTGTATGTCCGGGGCATTTGTTTTGAATGTATATAGGTTGACTGATCACGTGTCAAAAATTAACCAAAATTAACAAAAAAATGCTTAACATTTTTGCGAATATGTGATATAAAATAAGAACGTTAATTCCATAACGTCAACCCTAAACAAGCAAAGTCGTATTATTCGACTTTGCTTGTTGTTTTTTTTGATTTTTTTAAATAGTGTATTATCAAAACAAGTGCACCACTTAAAATAAAAAGACCTTTCATAGAAAATCCTGTAGAATGTAATCACCACAAAAACATTTGCAAAGGAGTCTTCTATGAAAGGGTACAATCATCTTAGCATAATTGAAAGAGAAAATATAGCAAAATTCCAAGCACAAGGACTATCTAAAAGAGAAATTTCGAGGAGAATTAACCGCTCTCATTCCACTGTAATTAGAGAGTTAAATAGGTTAAAGGAAGAATACAGCCCTTCTAAGGCTCAAGCTCAATACGTAAGTAATAGAAAAAACACGGGAAGAAAATCTATATTCCAAACTAATCCTGAAGCTAAAGAATATGCTGAATTTAAGCTGGAATACGACAGATGGCTTCCAGATGAAGTTGCTAATAGAGCCAAACTAAAAGGTCTGTATACATTTTCAACTTCAACTCTTTACAGAAGCATTAATTCTGGAGTTGTTAATATTTCTATAGGAAAAGTTCTTAAGTTTAGAGGCAGAAGAAAAGGTAAAAAAATGAAAGATGGTAGAGGTCAAATTCCAGGGAGAAAATTTATTGAGGAAAGACCCGAAAACGCGAATATGCGCAAAGAAATAGCTATTGGGAGGCTGATTTAGTTATTAGTAAAGGAAGAAAAGGTGGGCTATTAACCCTAGTTGACAGGCATAGTCGCTATCCTATTGTTGAAAAAGTTGAATATAAAAGCACCTGTTCTATTCTGAAAGCTTTTAAGTATGCATTAAGAGGCATCCCTCAAGAATATCTAAAGACAATTACGATTGATAATGGGAAAGAATTTGCTGAATTTAAAGGAATTGAAAAAGAATTAGGAGTTAAAGTTTATTTCTGTAATCCGTATTCTCCTTGGGAAAAGGGTAGCAACGAAAATTTTAATGGCATATTAAGACAGTATTTTCCGAAAAAAACAGATTTCAGCAAAATATCAAACCAAGAATTAGAAAAAGTAGTTACGAGAGTTAAGAACAGGCTAAGAAAAATATTAGGTTATTTCAAAGCTACAGAGATTTTCTGGGAAAAAATAAAGTGGTGCACTTGACATGACACACCACCTATTAAATTATCGGATTTAATTCCCAATGAATTTTATTTTCACTCTTCTATTTCTAGGTCCATCGAATTCACAGAAATAAATTCCCTGCCAAGTCCCCAGCTGTAGTTGACCTTCTTCTACTATAAGGTTAAGATCCATTCCTACAAGGCTGGACTTCAGATGGGAGTCAGAATTCCCCTCGTAATGTTCAAAACGAATATTAGGAATCAAAGCTTCTAAAGCTCCTAGGAGGTCTTTTTTTACATCTGGAGCATTCTCATTTATAGTCAGCCCCGCTGTAGTATGAAGAACATTTAGACAAAGTATCCCATCACGCCACCCGTTATCTCTAACTATTTTTTTTACCTCACTTGTTATTTCAATAAACTCATTTCTATTGTTACTCTTAACGTTTAAAATCATCTAATCCTCCTAATTTCTAAATATTTTGAAAAAATTTATAAGTTAAAAAGTAAAATATAAAACTACTATTATTAATTGATTATATTATGTATCTTGAAAATTTCAATATATTTTCATAAATTTTATCTTATAAGCTACCCTTTTTCTAATAGAACGTCCGGTTTTCCATATAATATTGTAAAGAAACTATTTATAAATTATCTGAGTTAGCAAAATCAAAAAACAATAAAAAGTTTTAATTTAAGTTGAACAAACGAAACATTAATGACACAGCAATCTTTAATCGATATAGTTACATCTTAAAAGCCAGTAAATTCATTTTGGATAGGCTAGACAGTTTTCTATAGCTTCCCCCAACTGAACTACCCTTGAACGAGTCTATAGCAACAACTCTCCTCATATTAATCCTACTTATCTAATTTTTAAAAAATTGTGTTACTCTGATCTTTTATTTTGTCATAAACATGTAAAATAGGCTTAAGAAAATCAGATAACCAATTGATAATCAAAAATTATGTTACAACTTATTAATTAGCTACCATTTTTTTGATTCTTGTCAATTCTTTTTTGTATAACAAATTTTCAAAAAAACAAAGAAGCTCGCCTAACACTAATAAAGCGAGCTTCTTTAGCCTTTAATTTCAAAACCATATATTATAACATCTATATTTTAATAGTACTAAAATATTAATCCCTCTTTACGCCATAAGTTTTACTGCACCCATAATTGTAACCCCTAACATTACCAATCTATATAGTTTTTCAGGAACGAATTTAACAATCCTTGTTTAAGCCTAACCTTTAAAGGTCCAAGCTAAAACTCTGCTGATTTTTTGTCCTTGGCTCATCTCTAATATTCTGATATCTCTAGCCCCTAGTTTATCCAATAATTTTTTGATTGGCTTTATATTATCCTTATTAGAAACTAAAGAAGTAAACCAAGTGACCTGAGAAGAAAACTTAACACTCTCTTTAACCATTTTTTTTAAGAACAAACGCTCTCCACCAGGGCACCACAATTCAGCTTTCTGTCCGCCAAAATTAAGTCCTTTTTTTACGTTCTTATTTTCTTTGCTAAGATTATTTACTTTTCTTTTATTTGCCTTTATTGCATCTTCCAAGGAAGCATGAAACGGAGGGTTACACATGGTTAAATCAAATTTGTCTTCTTTTTCTATTATCCCTTCAAAAATATTATTTCTGTTTCTTTGAAGTTTTAAGATAATTTTATTCCTTAAATTTTCATTTGATTCGACTATCTTTTTAGCATTATCAATAGATTCAGGATCTATATCCGAAGCGACAAAATCCCAGTTATAACTTTGGCTACCTATAATAGGGTAGATACAATTTGCACCGGTACCTATATCTAATACTTTTATCTCATTTTTTTTACCTTCTACCAATCCTGCTATATAGTGTATATAGTCTGCCCTCCCCGGAATAGGCGGGCATAAAAACCCTTTCGGAATATCCCAGCTATCTATGTTATAGTAAGTCTTTAATAACGCTTTATTCAGTAGAATAACAGCTTTATTATCACTAAAATCTATAGTATCTTCTCCTCTAGGATTTTTTCTTATATACACTTTTAATTCAGGTAAGTTTTTTATTAATAACTTAAAATCATACTTTCCTTTATGTGGATTGTTAGGGTGTAATTCCCCCTTCTTCTGTATGTTCTTCAATTTATATCTCCTTTTTAATTATATTTACAATTAATATCAATAGATTAAATTGTAGCATGCTTAATTATTTTAGACAAGTGAAAGGAGTGTCCAAAGAAGAAATATTACAATTATTCATAAAAAAAGTAGCCTAAATCCATAGACTGATTTAAACTTTACCAAAATGCAGAAATCGAATTAAGTATAGTTACTTCTGTTCCTCGATAAAATCATTGTTATATGTAGGCTGTATAATAATATTAGACTTATTCTTTTGCAGTAAGTCAAGAAAATACGTATAATTCTTGACAAGAAACCAAAAGAATGTTAAGCTTTAATGAAGGAGTTGGTTGATATTAATAAAAAAACTGATGGCGGTATAATAAACTATATTAAGTCGCATAGATTCAATTTTGAGATGATTTATGTCTAAAATACGAGTTTGTTATCAGACCATTGAATTCGACGACACAGACATCCATGTACGTACACTAAGAGATAAACAGCAATATTCTGACGATGACAATATTGCAGAAAAAAAAGGAATCACTTCAGCTAATTGGCCCATTTTTGGAGTCATTTGGGATTCAGGAAAAGTTCTTGCTCATCTTATGTACAAATACGATACTAAAGGGTTGCGTATATTAGAAGTGGGATGTGGAATTGGATTGGCCAGTTTAGTGCTTAACCATCGATCGATGGACATTACGGCAACAGATTACCATCCAGAGGCAGAAAATTTCCTTCAGAAAAATGTCAAACTTAACGGAGGAAATGACATACCATTCGTTTGTACAGGATGGGGAGACAGTGATAGTGGTTTAGGTAAGTTTGATCTTATAATAGGCAGCGACTTATTATATGAAAGATCTCATGCTATGTTATTGGCTGGTTTTATTGAAGAGCATGCAGCACAAACTTGCGATGTAATCCTTGTGGACCCGGGACGTGGACATCATGCCAAATTCAGCAAGCAAATGGTAAGTTTGGGGTACTCACATAGTCAACAGAAAACCCAAAAAGCTGATTATTTGCCAGAAAATTATCTAGGGCAGGTTTTGCATTATCATCGGGCGTAATATTTGTGTAAATTAGTTAATCTTTTTAAATTAAATTTATTGGAAACTTCAACCTGATATTGACCTGCGCTTTGCTCACTCAAGTCAGGTGATTTTTATATTAATTTGATAAAAACCATAAAAAAACATAAATTTGTTTTTTTATGGTTTTTATTTTTTTATAAACTGATTTTAAAATCGGTCGTCCTTACATATAACGTTCCAACGGTTCAAGATCGTGCCCCACTATTTCTATACTCTTCTACATTTTAATATTATAAACCATTCATAAACTGCTTTGTTTTTACCAGTGCTTTTGGCAGTATACAAATACTTATCAACTAACGCAGTCAATTCGTTTAACTTCATATTCGCTTTTGAGTTATTAACATGAACCACTCCGCAACTTACAGTTATATTTAACTTTACTAGACTTGTGCAAAAAATAAAAAGTAGATCAAATCTCAATATACAGGTATAATTAAGCACCACACAAAACATACCGAAGGAGATTCGATCTACGATGCTTATTATACCTAATTTAAATGAAATTGTAAACTTCAATATGGCTCTTGATCTTAATTTTTCAAAGCCTCAAATGCAACATATGAACAGTATAGTTTCTGGTATCATCGGCGTACAAGGAAAAAAGAATATTTCAAATTTAAATAGATTTACTCTTAATTCTAAGGACAGGAGCTGTACAACTCGTTTCCTCAATAACTCACCTTGGGATGAAGAAAAACTCAGAAACTCTTTGAAAAATTTTGTATATGATGTTATAAAATCGGAAACACATAAAAATTCAGAACCAATTTTCATCTCTATAGATGACACTCTTATTACAAAATCTTCAAACTCTAAAAAAATTGAAGGTATGGGATTTATTCGCTCACATGTAACCCAAAAAAGCGAGTGGGCTCACTGTATTGTAAGTGCCTTCATTAAAAATGGCGGTATTTCTTATCCGCTTGATTTTGATGTTTATCTGAAAGAAGAATTATGCGATGGCGAACAAAACATGTTCAAAACTAAGCACGAAATAGCCATATCTCTTCTTGAAGACAATACACTACAATTAGAAAAACCAACGTATGTATTGGCGGATTCTTGGTATATTTCAGACAAATTCATAAATCAACTCCAATCAAAAGGGTATCAAGTAATAGGAGCTCTAAGATCTAATAGAATTATTTATTCACAAGGAATCCGTATAAAACTATCTGATTTCAGAGCGCAGATAAACCCCAAACATCTAAAAACTTTCAAGGTTAATGGTCGCAGATTCTATACTTACAGGTATGAAGGACCTATAAAGGGTATAGAAAATTGTGTAGTTGTGCTTAGCTGGATAGATGAGTTCAATCCAGAAAAATCACCTAAACACATAATATCAACAGATGTTTCCCTTTCAGATAAAGAAATCATTTCTTACTATGGAAACCGTTGGGAGATAGAGACAAACTACAGGAACCAAAAAGAAAATCTTGGATTGGATCACTGTGAAATGAGGTCTCTTAAAGGTATCAAAAGATTTTGGCGGTTAGTATATACAGCTTATGTGTTCTTATGTAATATTAAATTTAAAGCCAAATTAAAATTAGATACATTAGGTGATACAATAAAGTATTTCATAAAAATCAGCAACACAAAATTGGTAAAATTAATTATTGAATTACACGAAGAGACCCATTCAGAGGAAAAAGTCCTTGATTATTTAGGGTTCTCAGTTTGAATTCGCCAAAAATTAGATATTGAACAATTTAGATTTAAAAATTTGCACAAGTCGAGTAAAATAAATAAAAAGATTATGCGGAGGTATTTTCATGACTAAGAAAACCAAGTCTAGACGTAGCTTTAATGAAGAATTTAAAACTCAAATTGTTCAACTTTATCTCAATGGAAAAAGAAAGTATTAAATCATCAGAGAATATGACCTTTCTCCTTCTACTCTTAATAATTGGATAAAACAGTTTGATAATACAGGCTCTTTTAAAACAGAAGATAATATTGATCCCTTAGAAAAAGAACTTCGTGCTCTTAAAAAGAGAAACAAACAGCTTGAAATGGAGAGTGATATTTTAAAGCAGGCGGCGCTGATCTTGGGACAAAAGTAGATGTGATTAAAGCTAATTCTCACAAATACTCTGTATCAGCAATGTGCCAAGTCCTTGGAATTTCCAGAAGTATCTATTATTACAAATACAAAATCAAAAATGACAACTCTTTTTTAATCGAATTAATTGAAGAAATTTTTGAAAACAGCAGAAAAAACTATGGGACTAGAAGAATAAAGCATGAGCTTTCTAAACTTGGGCATAAAGTTTCTAGAAGGCGTATAAGCTCCACCATGAAACGAAAAGGTCTAGTCTCCAAATATACTTAAACCACATCACGGCAAAGTCAATGAAAAAAAATTGGCTAACTTAGTTGAGCGTAATTTTAATAAAAAAGACCATCTGCAAGTTGTAGTTAGCGATTTAACCTATGTAAGGGTGGGTAAAACTTGGAATTATATATGTGTCTTAATAGATCTGTTTAATAGAGAAATTATAGGTTACAGCGCTGGAAAAAACAAAGATGCCAAATTAGTAGCAAAGGCTTTCGCAGAGGTAAAATGAAACCTTCAAAATATTAAAATTTTTTATACGGACCGTGGGAATGAATTTAAAAATCAGCTAATAAAAAGAACGTTAGATGCCTTTAATATCAAGCGTTCTTTAAGTATGAAAGGCTGCCCGTATGATAATGCGGTGGCAGAAGCCACCTTTAAAACCATAAAGACAGAATTTACCAAGGGTAACTACTTTAATTCTCTGGAAGATTTAAAGTACGAATTACTAGATTATGTGAATTGGTTTAATAACCACAGGATCCATTCTTCTCTTGGTTATCAAATACCAGTAGAGTACAAAATGAATAACCTTAAAAAAGTTGTCTAAAAAAGTGTTGCCATTCCAAACCAAACTTTTCACCTTTTAATTACAGGAGTCTGCGTAATTAAAAACCGTTTTTTTATTCATGGCATACCCGTTTAAAAACAAAACTGTGTGCGTGAACATGTTGACAAATCAGCTCTTTTGGTGTTATCATGAAATATATAATAGTATATAGATATAAGGAGCGGACAAATTATGAAAACAACACTTAAAATGGTAGCAGAGCATGCCGGTGTATCCAGAGGAACCGTAGACCGCGTCCTTAATAAACGGGGAAAAGTTAAACCTGAGGTAGAGCAGAGGGTATTAGAATCCATGCGCATCCTTAATTACACACCAAACACTGCTGCAAGGGCTCTTGCTTTTACTAAAAACGCAAAAAAAATTGGTTTTTTATTACCAAACCAACCCGGTTTTTTAATGGATGAAATTACGAGAGCTATAGATAAAATAATCGAGGAAAGCAAAGATCTGGGGATCGATGTTCTTGTTGAAAAATGTGATCCCAATAATCCTAATGAATACATAGAAAAAATTGACGAAATGTTGGCAGAGGGAGTATGCGGTTTTGCAATCAGAGCACAAAATACTATTTCTATAGTAGAAAAAATAAACGAACTCAATGCGAAAGACATACCGGTTATTACCGTTAATTCAGATATACCGACCAGCAGTAGAAGATGCTTCGTTGGAGAAGATACTCTGCAAAGCGGAAGAGTAGCTGGGGAAATTATGTCTAAACATTTACGCGAAGGGGAAAAAATACTCGTTATAGCAGGTATCCCGGAATTCGATGCCCATGCTAATCGTGTAAAAGGGTTTCAAAATTTTTTAAAGGAAAAAGGTATCCCCGAGGAAAGCTGCGAGGTTATATACACCCAGGGGAATTATGAACTGACTTACAAAAAAGTTTTTGAAAATATAACTAAATATAGCGAAATTAGCAAGATATATATGGCAATCGACAGTGAAGTGGCTTGTGCGGAAGCTATACAAAGAGCAGGCTTACAACATAAGATATTTATGATAAGTCACGATACCCCTCCCTCAACAATAGAACTATTGAAAAAAGGAATCGTTGACTTCACTATCGAGCAGGACATATATAGTCAAGGGTATAGATCCCTTCAATCACTAAAGGATTATATCCTTTCTGGAAAACCAATAGAAGACATACAAGAAAAAATGGTAATCCATATAATTTCGGCAGAGTGTATTTGATGACGAATAATAAAAATATTAAAATACAAAGCAATCTTTGAAGCACATACAAAATTACAAGTGCTCAAAGATTGCGTTTTTTTATTTTTTGAACTTTGTTCACATGATAATTTATAAGTTTACAAAACATTGCTCTTCGGGGATTGATGCGACATAAAAGTTTGTTCTGATCTAAAACTATGTCTACAAAATTACACACAAATAATTTCAACAAAATACAAATAAAAGTTTTTTTTATAAAAAATAAAAAATAATAAATTTTAAAATCACTGAAAAACAAAGGTATCTAATCAATCATCTGAAAATATTCTGAAAAAAAATAGATCAAGTGTTGACAAAAAAAGAAACACAAAGTATAATCAAAATATGAAATATGTGCCCGTGCACACGAGGCGGTTTGTTTCTTCATCTTAACAGTAATGGAGTTAGTGGCCAAATATAATCCTTGCATACAAAGCGCTTGATTAAAATATAGAGCCTGCGGGCACTATATTTTCAAACTTTTATGTGTGCGCACACATAAATTGTGTGGCTATTTTTTAAACAAGTTCAAAACAACACTAAGAAATATAAAATCAAGGAGGAGTAAAATGAAAGTATTCAAAGTTGGTATCATTGGTGCTGGTAGAATAGGTAAGGTACATGCAGAAAGTCTTTGTTATCACGTTCCAAATGCGATGGTGAAATCAATCGCAGATCCGTTTTTAAATGACGCTACTAAAGAATGGGCTAAATCTCTTGGGATTGAAAACGCCTACACAGACCACAAGGATATCTTAAGCGATCCTGAAATCGATGCTGTGTTCGTGTGTTCTTCTACAGATACTCACTCTCAAATCTCAATCGAATCAATGGAAGCTGGTAAACACGTTTTCTGCGAAAAACCAATCGACTTTGACTTGGACAGAATCGCAAAAGTATTAGAAACTGTAGAAAAAACCGGGGTTAAATTCCAAGTAGGTTTCAACAGAAGATTTGACCACAACTTCAAAGCTGTAAAAGAAGCTGTTGCAGCTGGTAAAATAGGAGAACCTCATATAATCAAAGTTTCTTCCAGAGACCCTCAAGCTCCGCCTGTATCATATGTAAAAGTATCTGGAGGAATCTTCCTTGATATGACTATCCACGACTTCGATATGGTAAGGTACCTTTCTGGAAGCGAAGTTACAGAGGTAAATGCAATAGGAGGAGTACTGGTAGATCCAGGAATCGGAGAAGCCGGAGATATAGACACAGCTATAATCACTTTAAAATTAGAAAACGGATGCATGGCTGTAATAGACAACAGCAGACAAGCTCTATACGGATACGATCAAAGAGCAGAAGTGTTTGGTTCTAAAGGTATGGTGGAAGCCGCAAACGATACTCCATCAACTGCTGTGGTATCGACTGCAGACGGAATAGTAGCGCAAAACATCAAAAGCGCTCTTTTAGACAGATACCTACAAGCGTATGTTGACGAAGCAAAGGCGTTCATCAAAGCTGTTGCCGAGGATACAGAAGTTACTGTAAAAGGAATCGACGGACTTAAACCTGTTCTTATCGGCCTGGCTGCTACAAAATCTTTAAAAGAAGGAAGACCGGTAAAAATTTCTGAAATAGAAAAATAAGAGGAGTGGAACTATGAAAAAATCAGCTTGTATAGAGACGCTATTTACAGAACTACCTTGGAATGGAAGGTTTAAAGCTGCGAAAGAGGCAGGATTTGATTATGTTGAATTCTGGAGTTGGACTGACAAAGATTTGGACGAGATAAAAAAACTTGCAACAGAGGCAGGTATAGGAATCAGCGGTTTTAACGGGGATGCTGACTATTCTCTAGTAGACCCTACTCATAAAGAAAAATATTTGAACTTCCTGCAACAATCCATCGAAACTGCGAAAAAGATCGGAGCAGAAAGCGTGACTATCCATTCAAATGCTTTGGGAGATGGGGGAGTCGTTGTAAACCATTACACAGAACTGTCAGACACAGTGAAGCTATGCTCTATGTATGATATGTTAAAAGAAGTTTCTGTAATGGCTGAAGAAAGCGGGATCCTTTGCAATTTAGAGGGGCTCAACATCACAACAGACCATGTAGGAAATTTCTTGAAAAACACTGAAATGGCCGCAGAAATGATCCGTTTGATCAATTCTCCAAAATTAAAGATCTTATACGATGTATACCATATGCAGTTAAATGAAGGTTCGATTTGCGATACATTAACAAAATATGTTGATACAATCGGGCACATCCACATCGCAGATGCTCCAGGTAGACACGAACCTGGAACAGGGGAGATAAACTATCCTAACGTGATAAAACACCTAAGAAAATTAGGTTATAAAGAGAAAATAGGTTGCGAACTTTTCCCTGCAGAAGGAACCGAAAAGGCAACCAAAGCAATAATGGCAATTTTTTAAGTACTGCTGTAAATTAATAAAAAAAGTTACATTGTTATACAGTACAGTGTATATTAATAATGTTGTGTATTTTTAGGGACTGCGTTATTCTAAAAAGATATCGTGGCAAAATATCTTTTTAAAATTAGAGTAGGCTTCTATTAGCAGTCCCTTAAAACTGTGATGTCGGTTTCTGCTATCGTTTAAATTTTAAAGAAAAAAGTATTAGTAGAAGGAGAGGGAGAAGAATAGTTATGAATAAAAAATTATTTTTAATGTTTTTCGTAGTAGTATTTTCTATGTTGTCTTTTGTTGGATGCGGTAAAAAGGAAGACGGGAAAATTAAAGTTGGGGTTGCAATAGGGACTTTCAACGACACTTTCATGGTAGGTCTGAAAGACTATATAGATGATTACGCTAAATCAACTTACGGCGACGAAGTAGAGCTTACTATTGTAGATGCAAAAAACGACCCCGCAGTTCAAGTCAGCCAAGTTGAAAACTTCGTAACTCAAGGAATGGATGCAGTAATAATTTTACCGGTAAGTACAGAATCTACAGATCCTATGAATTTAGCATGTAAAGAAGCTGGAATACCTCTTGTTTATGTAAACAGAAAACCTAGCAAATTAGGGGACTACGCGCTTTACATAGGTTCTGATGAAAAAGAGGCTGGAAAACTTCAAGGAGAATACATAGCAAAAGCACTTAACGGCAAGGGGAATGTAGCAATACTAATGGGAAAACTTGATACAGAAGCTGCTTTCCTAAGAACAGAGGGAGTAGAAGAAGTACTTAAAAATTATCCAGATATGAAAGTTACAAAAAAACAAACAGGTAACTGGGAAAGACCTCTAGGGATGCAAGTAACAGAAAACTGGCTTTCTAGCGGTGACAAAATAGATGCTATCGTTTCAAACAACGACGATATGGCGCTTGGTGCAATAAAAGCTCTAGAAGGTGTAGGAAGAATAAATGAGATAAAAGTACTTGGAGTAGATGCAACTCCAGATGCTATCGCTGATCTAGAATCAGGTAATATGACTGCTACAGTATTCCAAAACGGTAAAGGCCAAGCTGAAGGAGCTGTGGATAAACTTATAAAAGCTGTTAAAGGTGAACAAGTAGAGCAAATAACTTGGATTCCATTCCAATTAGTAACAAAAGAAACATACAAGGATATAGTAATAAGATAGCAGTTAATTAACAAATAATCCTTTTAACGCAGATAAATCAGCCAAATAGAAAGAGGCAGGCTCGTCACCTGCCTCTTTCGCTTATATATTTTGATAAATTTAATTCAAGAATTTTAACATTAAAACAGGTTTATATTTTTTAGATTGTCATAATATAACGAACTATCAGATACGGTAAAGCTATACTCTATGTAGGATATGTTAAAAAAGTGGCTATAATGGTAATTTTTTAAGCACTGTTGCAATTTAATGCAAAAAAAGTTATAATCTTATATAATTTAAATATAGATTTTAGCTAAATCAACAAAAGAAGAAAATTTAAATTTTCTTCCTTCTCCAAAAAATTAGATGTCAAATTAGTTTGCATTTTGAATAAACGAAAAACTAAAACTATTTTGAAGCATCTAAACGATATCGCTGCAAGAAATATTTTTCAAAATAATCTCATATTCTACTGAAAAATCCTCTTAAAACTATAATGGAGATTTTTTTATTATTTATAATTATAGGCAGAATTCATCACACATAAAATTTAAAAGTATAATATAACTAATGCAAGTCATTATTATGAAAACTTTTAATATAGCTAAAGTTAATTTTGAGCTAACATTTATATCGATGATTATAAATTTTAAGTTTAAGGAGAAAATAATTTTATGAAAAGAAACTTATTATTGATGCTTTTAGTAACAACATTCTTAACTTTTACTCTCGTTGGGTGTGGTAAAAAGTATGATGGAAAAATTAAAATCGGGGTTGTAATGGGCAATTCCAATGATACTTTTATAGTAGGTTTGAGGGATTACATGGATGCATACGCTAAATCAGCATATGCTGATGAAGTAGAACTTATTTTTGTAGATGCTAAGAATGACATCGAGATTCAAATTGGCCACGTAGAGAATTTCGTGACTCAAGGAATGGATGCGGTGATAATCTTACCGGTAAGTACAGAATACACAAACCCTACGACTTTAACATGTAAAGAGGCGGATATACCTATTGTTTATATAAACAGAAAACCTGGCAAATTGGGAGACTACGCGATTTATATAGGCTCTGATGAAAAAGAGGCAGGAAAACTCCAAGGAGAATACATAGCAAAAGAACTAAAAGGCAAGGGTAATATAGCTATATTAATGGGAGAACTTGATACAGAAGCTACTTTTAGAAGGACAGAGGGGGTAGAGGAAGTATTTAAAAATTACCCCAATTTAAAAGTTACAAAAAAACAAACAGGAAATTGGAAAAAATCTCTAGGAATGCAAGTAATAAAAAACTGGCTTTCCACTGGGGATAAAATAGATGCTATAATTGCAAATAACGATGATATGGCGCTCGGCGCAATAAAGGCTCTAGAGGATTCAGGAAGAACGGATGAAATAAAAGTACTTGGAATAGATGCAACTACAGATGCTATTACTGAGTTAGAGGCAGGAAGTATGGCTGCTACAGTATTCCAAAACGGCAAAGGTCAAGCTGAGGGGGCTGTAGATAAAGCTATAAAAGCTGTTAAAGGTGAAGAGGTAGAGCAGATAACTTGGATTCCATTCCAATTAGTAACAAAGGATACATACAAGGATATAGTGATTAGATAGTAGTTTGATTAATAAATACAGCTAAATAGGACCAGCATGCCTCTTTCGTTTATATATCTTGATAACTCTAATGCATATCATTACATACTTTTATTTTTTAGTAGGAATTCAAGTTAAACTTTGAATATTTATATCGGAGGTGGAGAAATGAAAAAAATCAACTCAATAAAGAGCATCCTCTTTGTAATTATTTTATCTATACTATTTTTTAACAGTTGTGCAAAAAATAAAAAAGAAAAAGCTATAAAAATAGGGGTTAGCATAGCAAATTTTGATGATAAATTTATGGGGTATATAAAAGACGGTTTGCAGGAATACCAAGAAAGCTTAGGAGACAAGGTTGAGGTTGTGTATTTAGATGCAAAATTCGACGTTGAAAAGCAGAAACAGCAGGTGAAATTCTTTATAGAAGAAAATATGGATGCGGTTATAGTTATTCCGGTAAGTACTAAAGAAACCAACGAAATGACTGATATGGTTTTGGATGCCAAAATTCCACTTGTATATTTAAACCTATTCCCAGATGAGTTTGCCAACAAAGAGCTTCCTGATGGAGTATACTATGTGGGTTCTAAAGAGATAGAAGCTGGCGTGATACAGATGAATTATCTGGCTGAAAAATTGGTCGGGAAAGGAAACGTTGTAGTCTTAATGGGGGAACTTAACACCAGCGCTTCCTATCTAAGGACTTTAGGGGCTGAACAGGTAGCGGATGAATATCATGAAATAAAAATAATTGATAAGAGAACTGCAAAATGGTTAAGACCACTGGCTAGTAGCGTCGTAGAAAATTGGTTGGATTCCGGAATAGAGTTCGATGCTATTATTGCAAACAACGACGAGATGGCTATAGGAGCTATCGCAACATTGGAAAAACACAAAAAAATTGAGTCTGTTGTAGTTGTCGGTATAGATGCAACTAGAGAGGCAATCGAGGAATTAAAATTAGGTAAGTTAAGTGCTACAGTTTTTCAAGATGCTAAAAAACAAGGAGAAGAAGCCCTTGAAATTGCTTTTAGTGCAAGCAGGGGTATAGCTGTTAAAAAGGAAAACTGGATTCCATTTCAATTAGTGACTCAGGATAACTACAAAGATTTAATGGATCAGCTACAATAAATTAAGTACTATCCGTTGAACAGAGTCTGTCAAGAAATTGGTGTATCCGTCCAAAATTTTTTCTATGGAATTGGCGAGGGACTAAATACGTCCCTCGAAATAGATGCTTAATTGACCTATAATTTTTGCCCATTCCCGAACTCGAATTTTCCATTTCTTAGTAATATCAATCATTGCTAGATAAAGCATCTTCAACAATGAATCGTCAGATGGGAAAATACTCTTTGACTTTGTTACTTTTCTCAGTTGACGGTTGAAGCTTTCAATTGCATTTGTCGTATAGATTAACTTTCGAATTTCTTTAGGATATTTAAACATAACAGCTATCTCGTCCCAATGATCTCGCCATGGCTTTATTGCAATATAGTATTTTTCGCTCCATTTTGCGTCAAGCTTAGCAAGAGCGTCCAACGCTGCCTCTTCATCAATGGCTGTATAAATTGGCTTGAGATCCGTTACAAAAGTTTTTCGGTCTTTGTAAGACAGATAACGAGTAGAATTACGGATCATATGTACAATGCAACGCTGCACCTCTGTTCTAGGGAATGTTGCTTCTATAGCTTCCTTGAAACCATTTAGACCATCAATCGATGCGATAAGAATATCTTCGACACCTCTATGCTGAAGATCACTTAGAACCTTTAACCAAAATTTGCTTGTTTCATTTTCACCGACCCACATTCCTAGGACTTCTTTCATACCATCAAGGTTGATACCAATAATTATGTAAACAGCTTTATTTACGATTTTGCCATCCTGTCTAACTTTGTAATGGATAGCATCCATTACAACATGGGCGTAAATTCTATCCAAAGGACGTTGTTGCCATTCTTTGATGATCGGCATGATTTTATCAGTGATCTGCGAAATCATGGTCGGTGAAATATCGATGCCATAAAGATTATTCAGATGGTCCTGAATATCTCTGACAGTCATACCTTTAGCATACATGCTTATTACTTGGTCGTCAATACTAGAAACATCCCGCTGATTTTTCTTAACGATAATTGGTTCAAACTCCCCGGAACGATCAGGTGGAACTTCGATTTCAATTTTGCCGTAGTCGGAGAGAACTTTCTTCGAGCGCTTGCCGTTTCGCGTATTGTTGGTATCTTTATTTTTATAATCATATTTGCTGTAGCCTAACTCATAATCTAATTCAGCTTCAAGCATTTCTTCGATAAGATCCTTGAATTGCTCTTTAAGAAGATTCTGAACATCGGAAACATCCTTTAATTTCCCTTCTTGCATAAGTTCACGTACTTTTTGTTTGTCTAATAACCCTTTGAATGACATGTGAGTGGTACCTCCTTATTGATATTTTATTTTACATCAATTTCGGAGTTTACACCAAATATTTTACACCCTCGTTGAACACAAAATACTATCTGCTATAGAAACTGATAGTACAGCTTTTAGGGAGTTTAATTTGAAACCTAGATTATGTGGACAAAACTTACAGCGATTTTGTACTTAAAAGATATAGATATTTATCTTTCACCATTGAGACTGAAAAACTCGAAGCATCCAAAAAATCAGAGTGAAATTTTTATAGACCATTTTACAAAGAAAGCTAATGAAAGCTATCTGAAACTCCATTAGCAGGTTAATGCTTAAATCTATTCGCAGTGTAACTGTTAAGTGTTTTCAGCGAAACATTCTAATATTTTTAATGTATTATCCAATTTTAAATTTTAAATAGCAGCTTGATTTAATACAACCAACGTTTTCGATATTTCATCGGAGACATACCGACAGTTTTTGTAAAAATAGTAGTAAAGTAATTAGAATCGGAATAACCTATAGTAAGTGCGATATCAGTGACGTTGTCCTCGGAGCCAATAAGTAAAGATTGTGCTTTCCCTATTCTGCGGTTCATAATATATTGCATAGGAGAGTATCCTGTAGTTTTTTTAAAAATATTGCACAAATAAGACGGACTTATATGTAGTCTGCTGCCAATGCTTTTCAAAGTCAAATCTTCAGAATAATGATCATCTATATATTTTTTTATACGGTTTCCTATAAAATATTCAGCGTTTTCCTGTTTTTCCTTAGGTTTTTCCAGTTGCTTTAAGATTATAAAAATAAGAGAATGCAATAAGTGGTGACTTATTTCCTCAGCTCCGGGATTTTTGGAATAAATTTGCGAGTGCATCATCCTAAAAATATTTTCTATATCTTCATTGAAGGTAGTTTTGTGAGATCGACATCAGCTTTACAAACGTATAAAAGTTTAGGAATTTTTTCATCTTGAAAAGTCGAAGTGAATTTTTTTTAACAAAACACTGCATAATAAAATCTTCCTTTGTTGTATAGGTGTATATTTTTAAACTAAGTTGCTACTTTAATAATTATGCTGTAAAATATTTCCAAAAACAACTCTAGGAGCGCATAAAATGAACTTATAAATAAAGGAGGAGGAAGAAGAAACTTGGCTGTTTTCCTCTCCCACCTTAGGTTGGTTGGTGTTTCACAAAAATTCGATTATATATGTTTGCAGCATATGTTTAACTTTTTCAAACGGAGGAGAAAATAGAAGAAATTTAAATGTTTTCTTCTATCCCTCCAGAGAATGAAATAAAACAAAGATTATTTAATATATGTTCGCAGCAAATATTAAATATATATGGTATACAACATAGTGTATCTCATATATATTTAATATTTTTTATTTTGAAGGAAAAAGGAAAAAATTTGAATATTTCTTTCCTTATTCCTCCTAAGAATGATGTGGCACACGATTTTTTTTTATAAAATTTAGTTTAATCTAACTTATCTTAAAGAAGCTCTTTTTTAACTCTTGCTAGGTGTTCAGGAGCTTGTTTCGCCATTTTTTCCGGGAATCCGAATAAAGAAACTGATGCTATTGTGTCCTCTTTTTTACCGAAATCCATTTCACGTAGTTTTGCGAACATAGCTTCAAAGTTAACGTCACCTTCACCTATTCCTAAATGTTGGTGCACAGTTACGTCTCTTCTAGCATCAGAACCAGGAGGGTTAACTATATAACGGCAGTTTAACTCTTGGTTCATTGTATCTGCTATGATAACGTGTTTTAGGTCGTCACCAGCGTAATCAAGCATACCAGGAACGTCCCCTTTCCCTTTATCATAGAAGAACGTGTGCGCCGCACAGAATAGGTATTTTACGTAGTCGCTACGGAACGACTTAACTATGTCTACAGTCTCATTACCATCTTCACAGAAATCGTATGGATGAGATTGGATGTCAAGACGGATTCCTTCACGCTCGAAAATAGGAAGTAGTTCTTCCATAGATCTGTAAAGACTCTCTTCAGACTCTACAGGTCTTTTTATATCTCCGGCAAGCTCAGTATTCATAACAGGAACTCCTAAATCTATTGCAATTTCAATAGCACGTTTCCAGTTTGCTACTGCAGCCTGTCTACGGTTTTCTTCTGGGTGCGACCAGTTGTAAATCGGTATCATCGAAGAAATTTGAACTCCAGTTTCTTTTAAAACTTTTTTATACTCATCAATAATCTCTTTACCTGCCTTTGGGTGTTTGTAGAACGGCAGTATTTGAGGATGCGGAGACTGTTCAATATAATTAAATCCCCACTCTTTGATCTGATGAACCATTTCAGTTATCGACATATATCTTATTACATCTGGATCAAAAGCTATTTTCATAAATTAAACCTCCATTATTTTTAAACTATTTATAAAATCTTGGTTTTCATATAAAGCCAAAACTATATAATTTTTCAGATAAGGGCAGGAATCTAATAATTGTTCCTACCCTGAGATTGATTGTACACCGTCTTTAATTAGGATTATATAAATATCCTGATTTGCTACCTATTTTCCCATAACTTCTTTGTAATTATCCTTTGTTACAAGTTTAAATGGTACCCAAGTGTCTTTTTCTACCTCTTCTCCATTTAAAACTTTTAAGGCAACATCTAATGCGCCACTACCTTGTCCAAATGCATCCTGGAATACTGTAGCTGACAAATTCCCTTTTTCTAATTCAGCTATCCCGTCATCTGTTGCGTCTACTCCCAGTACTAATGTTTTATCCAACATATTAGATGCTGATAAAGCTTTTATAGCACCAATTGCCATTTCATCGTTATTTGCAATTATAGCATCTATTTTGTCCCCACTGTTGAGCCAGTTTTCTGTAACGCTCATTGCAAGTGCCCTGTCCCATTTTCCTGTTTGTTCTTTGATAACATGGATATCAGGATATTTTTCTGCAATTTCTTTTACACCATCGGTTCTTCTATACGAAGCATCATGAACCAAGTCCCCCATCAGAATTGCCACATTCCCTTTTCCGTTAAGTTTTTCTGCAACATACTCCATTTGAAGATTTCCAGCTACTTTTTCTTGTGAACCTACATAGTTTAACCCATCAGGAACATCTGTCGGCCTAGCATTTAGGTAAACCAAAGGAACTCCTGCTGACAGAGCAGCGCTAGACATAGGAGCAGTAGCATCTGCACTGGCTGTAACTACTATGATCGCATCTACTCCCTGAGTGATGAAATTCTCAACTTGGTTTAACTGCATTGCCGAATCATTCTTTGCATCAACAAAACTAACTTCTACTTTTTGGTCAAGTTCCGCGGCATGCTTCTTGATAGCGTCCATAAGATAAAGCTGAAACGTGTTGTCAAAACTAGGAAGAGTAACTCCTACACGTATAGCTTTTTCCCCATCAGACGATTTTCCCCCACATCCAACCATTGCCAACATTGCCATAATAATAAAAACTAAAGATAGAATCCTTCTCAAAATTACCAACTCCTTTTTAATATTTTGTTGCTAAAATTTTATCAGAACTACCTTCATACAGCTGTATCAATTTTTGTTATGGTAGAAATGTTTTTATCCAAAATTTACTCCGTATAGCTTATTTCACAGATACCCAGGCAGCGCCTTCTTTATCCGACGCAACGCATGCCTCTACAAATTTAACGCCTTCTGCTCCTTCGTGTACATTTGGATACCAGAATGTCTTCAAGAATTCCTGGTCGTTACGACTCGCAGCATCCATTGCTATAGCAAATCTACGATACATGTTTGACCATGATTCAAATAACCCTTCCGGATGCCCTGCACCGATTCTATCTGTTTCTTTTGATGAGTCATGAAGATATCCGGCACCTCTTTCCAAAATTCTAACCGCTTCCCCTTCTATCTCGTATCTCAATTGATTTGGACGCTCTGCAAACCATTCGATACTTGCTTTTGATCCAACAACACGGATTTTCATACCATGGTGTGAACCTGAGTTGATAGCGCTTGCCCAGAGGTTGCAGAAAATGCCGTCATTGCATTTGATCAATACATGTGCATTATCCTCTAACTCTCTGCCTTTACCGAATCTTTGCATTGCGCACATCAATTCTTCTATTTTAAGACCAGGAACCATTGTTTCGGCCATGTGCCATGAGTGAGTACCTACGTCACCCAAAATAAAGCTTGGCCCTGCATTTTTTGAGCTTAATCTCCATTTTGAAGCTGGGTATAATTCTTCAACCGGCCCTGCAAAGAATCCGTAAGCAAACTGTGTATTGATAAGACGGATTTCTCCCAAATCACCGTTTGCGATAAGTTCACGTGCTTCTGTTACCATTTGATGTCCTGAATAACCATAAGTGACACCAAATATAAGATTATTTTCTGTTGCTAATTTTTCAAGTTCTTCTGCTTCTTCATATGTAAAACATAGAGGTTTTTCACAAACTACGTGTAGCCCTGCTTCTAAACAAGCCTTACTGATCTCATAGTGAGTCCCGTTTGGTGTAGCGATTGTAACCGCCTCGATACCGTCTTTCCTTTTTGCTTCCTCTTCTAACATTTTTTTGTAATCGCCGTAGCAACGATCTTCGCTAACCCCTAATTCTTTAGCAAAATCTATTCCTCTTTGAGGATCAATATCAAATGCACCTGCAATCAAATCAAAGTTGTTGTCACGTAATGCTGCCGAACGGTGGATGTAACCGATGTTACTGCCTTTTCCTCCGCCAACCATTCCCCATTTAATAGAACGTGATGCTCCTTTTTCACCATTTATCATTTTAAACTTCCTCCTATCAATAAATTATTAAAATTATTAAAACCCGATACTTTTTAAATAATCCAAACTAGCTTTTACGTCTCTTAAACTAGTGTCTGAATTTCTTGGGTCACGTTCTTGCTCAATTGTGATGAATCCGTTGTACTCCATTTCTTGAAGCGTACTATAAATACTTGGATAGTCCAGATTACCTGTTCCCAAAGGACACATAACACCTTTAGCCACCGCATCAAAGAATCTTATCTCTTCTTTCATAATTTCATCGTAAACATTTTTGTTAACATCTTTAAAGTGAACATAGTCAATTTGGTCTTGGTATTTTTTCAACCACTCAACCGGGTCCATACCCGAGAAGTAAAGATGACCTGTATCTAAGCAAAGTCCTGCCGTTTCATACGAAATTTCTTCAGCTATTTTATCGATTTCATCTGCGAATTCGATATATCCACCTGCATGAGGATGAATTACTGTTCTTACACCATATTCTTCTGATGCGATTGTAGCAACTTTTTTAATAAGTTCAACCATTCTCGACCAATCAGCATCATTAAGTCTTGGTGCAGTATCAGCGTGGCCCGCGGCATAATCACGTTCGTCGTGCCCCCAGTCAATGACAACCAAGTATGGAGTTTTGAAATGTTGACCTTCCTCTTTTTCTTCAAGAGGCAACTTTGTGATAAGCCCGCAAATATAGTGTACTTGTTTTATGATGTTCTCTTGATTAGCTTCAGATACCAAGTCATCAAATATTGTCCCTGCAACAATTGTTAGGTCTCTTTTCTTTAGTTCATTGCTGACAAGTTCTAAATCAAGCGGGATATAACCGTACGGTCCAAGTTCTAACCCTTTATAACCTGCTGTAGATGCTTCATCCAATACTTTTAACCATGATGGTAAATATGGATTTTTTGGATTATCTACTCCCCAACTGCAAGGGGCACCTGTAATTTTAATAGCCATATACAAATCCTCCTCTTTTAAATACAATGATAAAAATAGAGCCACAATGCGAACTACATTTGCTCTTCTATGTTTCTATGTTATTATATTAACCCACTACCTACAATCTTCTCAATAAACTAAAATGCTTTTTATACTTGATTTTACCCTTAATTTTATTAGACTTCTAAACTGTCCTCTTTTTAAAAAATACATTTTCCTGCTTTCACGATACATTTATTCCGCTCAAGGTAAAGTCGTTTAAACTATATTTTACAAGGGATATAAGGATTTAAGCCTACAATTTCATACTGGTGTGTTTTTAAACAGAATAAAATGTTCTTTTTGTTTGGAAAATAAAATTTCAGACCATACTTTCAGTATCAGATAATTGATGTTTGAAAATATTCCTTCCGTTATATAATATTGTAATTACAATTTATTACCGAAAATAAATAAGGCGGATAAGTTTATCCGCCTCACAACTATTGTATTTTTTCCTTAAAGTAACTTACAAAATATCAAATCGAATATTTTTATGCGGCAATGCCAAGTGGCGAGAAGAAAATGTATACCCCAGCCATAACAAGTATAGCTATGGCACCAGCTAATTTAGCGTGTTTCCAAGGAGTGATATCTACATCTCCACTGTAGTTGTGAACAAACTCAGTTTCTCTCGGCTTGAATCTAGATATATAAAGCATTCCCAACACTTCTATAGGAAGTAATAACCCTAAGATATGAAGGAAATTTTTCTCTATGCCAGATACAAGGTACGCAGAGTACAACACCACATGGAATATCATTGCAAATTTAGCTGAGAACGCCGATGTTTTTTTAGTGAAGAAACCTACTACTATTATTACCAACAAAGGAACACTGTAGAACCCGTACATTTGTTGAAGGAATCCGTATAGTCCCCCCTTAGCATACATGATGAAAGGCGCCACACACATAGATACAATAGCAAGTACAGTTCCTAATTTTTTACCAAAACCTACCAACTCTCTGTCTGTTGCTTCCGGTTTGAACATAGGTCTGTAGATGTTCAAAGAGAATAAAGTAACGGTACTGTTAAGAGCTGAGTTAAACGAACTTAGTATCGCTCCAAAAAGAACTGCTCCAAAAAACCCTACCAAAGGTTTAGGTAGTATGTCATCTATAAGTGTAGGATAAGCCATGTCTGCAGAAGGCAGGCTTGGATATAAATGAAATGCTATAATTCCAGGTACTACCAAGAAAAGAGGTCCTAACAGTTTTAAGAAGCTAGCGTAAATAACACCTTTTTGACCCTCTACAAGATTTTTAGCTGCAAATGCTCTTTGAACAATCGATTGGTTTGTACACCAGTAGTAAAGGTTGTTGAAAAGCATCCCTGTAAACATAACCGCAAAAGGTACTGACGAAGTTGGAGCACCTACAGAATTTAGTTTTTCCGGATGTACAGTTGTTAAAATATGTACACCTTCACTCATGCTTCCCCCACCAAGTTTAACTAAGCCTAGTACGGGAATCATAAGCCCACCAATGAGAAGACCAATACCATTTATTGTATCCGATACAGCAACCGCTTTTAAACCACCAAATATAGCGTAGATAGACCCTACTACACCTACACCCACAACAGTAATACAAAGTGCAGAGAATTGACTCATACCGAACATCTCAGGTACATGGAATAGTCCGTTTAGAACTAAAGACCCAGAGTAAAGTACTGTAGGAAGATAAGTTAAGACATAGCTAAAGATAAACATCATAGTTACTATCTGTCTTGTACCAGTATCATATCTTTCCTCTAAGAAATCTGGTATAGTTGTTATACCACTTTTTAGATATCTAGGTAAGAAAATCAACGCCATCATAACAAGGGCAACTGCCGAACCAGCTTCCCATGCCATTACAGCCATAGACTCACTATAACCTTGCCCGTTAAGCCCTACTAACTGTTCTGTAGAAAGGTTGGTAAGCATCAATGATCCAGCTATAACAGGACCTGTTAAACTTCTACCACCCAAAAAATAACCATCTTTAGAATCAAGATCTTCATTTCCAGTTAAACGATACGATACAACAGCTACGAGAGCTGTAAAAAATACGAACGACACTAATGCAAATAAATTCATTTCAACTCCTCCTTTGATTTATAGATATTTTTTTAATCACAAATTAAACATGAAAATGTCTTCCACAAAGACTTTTTAGCTTTTGTGTTCTATTTATGATCTTTGTGTGTTTGATTATAACTCGTTGCCTGTGTTTTGCTCAATAAAGAAAAGTGCTTTTTATACTTTCCTTTATCCTCTGATTTTCTTAAAGTTTTTAAATTCATCATTCTTAAAAAATACACTTTCCTGCTATTTTGTTTACCAGACAAGTAGTAAACATTGACACTTCTCTGTTAAATTGATATAATTATTTAAGAAATCCTACATTACATTAATGATTGTATAATTGAATTTATTTAATGTAATAACGTTTCTATTTTAAAGGAGTTTGAGTTAATATGATTCAATGTTTTGTTGATAATAACAATGTTTCAAGTTTTAAAAACAATAAATTCCCAAAATTAATGCACGTATGTAAAGCTGAAAAAGAACACAACAAATTCCCTAGAATAATGCACAAACATGAAGATATGGTAGAAATTGTCTTCATAAGAGATGGTCATGGAACACATGTCATAGGGGATAAAGAGTACAAAACTAAAAAAGGCGACATACTTATATATAATAAAAGTGTTCTTCACGATGAACGTTCAAATGTTGAGATGTGTATCAGCACATATGTATGTGGTATTACTAATTTAAACTTAAAAGGCCTGAATGAAAACCAGTTAATACCTGATAATATCGAGCCTGTGATACATAGCGGCCAGCATTTCGAGGCCGTTGAAAGTATATTTAAAATAATGTATTCAGAAGTTTTTTCAAACAGAAAGGGCGTCGAGGAAACCTGCAAATATTTACTTTTCAGCCTTATCACCATAGTTCTTAGGTTAGCAGATTCGTCAGGAAACAAAAAAAAGCAGGAAGAATACGAGCTAGGACAAAGAATAAAAAAATATATTGACGATAATTTTTTAAATAATTTAAGCATAGCGTCTTTATCTGAGGAATTAGGGATAAGCCAATACTACCTTATGCATACTTTTAAAGAAAAAACCGGTTATTCTCCGATGCAGTATATAATAAAAAGAAAAATAGGAGAGGCACAAAACCTATTAATAAACACAGATCATTCTGTCTCAGAAATAGCCAATATATTAGGTTATGATAATCCAAATTATTTCAATATGCTTTTCACCAAAACAATAGGTATGCCCCCAGGAAAATACAGGAAATATCTTACTAGCTCTGATTTTCATACTAATCAATAAAATATTTTATAATTAGCAAACTTTACCCTATAGACAAACAATAAAAGTCTGCCTTATAGGGTATTTTTAATGTATCCAAAATTAAATAACATTCGACTTATAAATAGCAACAAAACAAAAACGTGCTTAATCGTTATTGTAGGAAAGAAAGTAAAAGAGCGTATAGTAATTTAGGAATGTATCCCCTTATATTAAAGTCTATTTTGAAAGGAGAAAATATGAAAAAAATATCGTACCGCTATACTGTGATATTATTTTTTGCATTAATTTTTTTTATAACGTTTTTTAATGGCTGTTCCAAAAAGAATAAAAACAAAGTTATTAAAATCGGAGTTTCTTTAGCTAATATAGAAGAAGTTGAGTTTTTTCAAACAATGCAAAAGGGGATGTCTGAAGCTGAAAAATCTTTCGGGAAAAACATAGAGGTATCTTATTTAGATGCAAAAATGTATACCGAAAAACAGGAGGAACAAATAAAGTATTTCATAAATAAAGGTGTAGATGCAATAGTGGCAGTACCTGTCGACACTGGGGATACCGACATCATAACAAAATTAGCTACAAACGCTAAAATCCCCATTGTATACACCAATAGATTGCCTGAAGAATTTATAGATAAAGCATTTCCCAAAGGCGTATACTATGTCGGTTCCAAAGAGAAAACAGCCGGCGTAATCCAAATGGAGTATTTAGCAAAAGAACTAAACGGAAAGGGGAACATAGCGATTTTAATGGGTGACTTCGAAAATTTAGCTACTTTCGAGCGAACTAAAGGCGTAGAAGAAGTTATAGATCGGT
Source organism: uncultured Ilyobacter sp. (assembly GCA_963675185.2). Lineage (GTDB taxonomy): Bacteria > Fusobacteriota > Fusobacteriia > Fusobacteriales > Fusobacteriaceae > Ilyobacter_A. The sequence goes on along the minus strand of CAXXOH010000001.1, from coordinate 221,979 downwards.
ATCCAGAAATAAATATAATTGACAAAAAAGTGGCAAAATACTTGGAACCCTTGGCTTCTAGTATGGTAGAAGAGTGGCTTACTTCCGGTTTGAAAATCGATGCCATTGTAGCTAATAACGATAAAATGGCGCTCGGAGCAATAAAGGCTCTTGAGAAATATAATCAAGTTAACAATGTAAAGGTTTTGGGGATAGATTTAATAAATGAAGCTATTCCGGAATTAGAATCTGGAAAATTGACAGCAACAGTTTTCCAAGATGGATATACACAGGGAAAGGTAGCAATTGAAACCGCATATAATTTAGCAACAGGAAAAAGTCAGGAAAACCAGAAATGGATTCCATTTAAATTAGCGACTCTGGATAATTATAAAGAATTTTTAAAAAATTAAGTTCAACAATTTTATTATTTTACACTGTTATCCATATTCGATGCTTAATATCATTCAATTTGTAAATAATTGTAAATAAAAAAAGGTGACTTAGACGTATACGTCTAGGTCACCTTTTTTTAACAAACCACTTAATTTTTACAATTTTTTAAAATACTTCCCATTCAATCATTCTTTATTCACTACACAGAATCACTTAGAATAAATACTCTTTAAAAACTAATCTATAACGTACTCCTTAATTCTCTTATTATTTGACTCCGCCCTGCCGTAGATAGCTTCATAAGGTAGTCCAACTATTTTCATCTGTGTCCCATCCTCATTAGCTATATTAATTTTCTGATGATTATCATTGATGCTTATATTTTTAACCCCTTTTTCCCCTATTTTGTATAACTTGGGTTCAGGATAAAAAACTGTTATTTTTAATATCACCACTTCATCCGCCTCCCCTTATATTAATTTAGCTATTATATGCTTTTATATAAAATTATTGTTTTTCCTCTTTATGCCTCACAGTTTTATTCAAAAAAATTTGAAGCTTTTATATCTCAACTCCAGAACTTTCCCGGCTGTAAGATAAATTTACTCCCTATAAGTCTTAACATATTCCAAATTTTATGATAAAATATACTGTAAATTAACTGAGCAGGAGGAAGTATGAATCTATTCTCGTCCTATAGGATAAAAAACTTGTATATAAAAAACAGAGTGGTTCTGCCTCCTATGGTAAGGCCAAAATTAATCGATGAAACAGGCTATGTCACCGACGCACTGGTGGAGTATTATGAAGACAGGGCAAAATGCGAAGTAGGCCTCATAATAGTGGAAGCCGCATGCGTAGATAAGGACGCCAAGCTCAGGGAGCACCAGCTGGGAATATGGGAGGACGGCCAGATAGAGGGTCTAAAACGAATAGCCGATGCCTGCCACAAATATGATACCCCGGTTTTGCTGCAAATACACCATGCCGGATACAAAGAAAACATAAGCGAGATCCCAACTGAGAAGCTGGACTCCATACTGGTTCAATTCATAGATGCCTTTGATCGGGCAAAAAAAGCAGGCTTCGACGGTATAGAAATACACGGTGCCCACAGATATCTGATTTCCCAGCTCAATTCAAGAATCTTGAATACTAGGAAAGATAAGTACGGCGGCTCTTTTGAAAACAGGATGAGATTCTCTAGAGAACTGATAAAAAGCACCCGCCACCTTTTCAATGATGATTTTATACTTGGGTACAGAATGGGTGGGAACGAACCCGGAGTAGAAGATGGTATAAAAATTGCCAAGGAACTTGAAAAATACGGGGTAGACCTCCTGCACGTGTCACAGGGAGTGCCTTATCCTAAAATAAAAAAATGTGAAAAAATAGAAGTTCCGAATGATTTCCCACTGAACTGGGTGATATATACGGGAACTGAGATAAAAAAACATGTTACAGTCCCTGTTATAGTGGTTAACCTGATAAAGGAAGAAAAGGATGCAAGCTGGCTTATCGAAAACGGATTGAGTGATTTTGTTGCCATTGGAAGAGCCCTTATATCCAGGGCAAACTGGGTTGGACAAGCAAAAGCAAAATATAAAGAGAGAATGCAAATAAGGAGTCAGGATGCATAAAAAAAAGGTGAAAGAAGTTATAGTCGTAGAGGGAAGAGACGATATATCAGCGGTGAAGAGGGCTGTGGATGCTGAACTAATAGAGGTAAACGGGTTCGCCGTCAGGAAAAAGGCTACCCTTGAGAAGATAAAATTTGCACATGAAAAAAACGGGGTAATAGTGCTTACCGACCCGGACTATGCCGGGGAAAAGATAAGAAAAACAATAGAAGATTATGTCCCTGGGGTGAAGCACGCCTATATATCCAGAAAAGAGGGTACCAAGGTGGACAATATCGGTGTGGAAAACGCCTGTTCGGAGGCTATACTGGCTGCTCTTGAAAAAGCCAAGTACAAGCTAACTGAGACAAGGGATGAGTTCTCCATCGACGATATGACCAGTTACGGTCTTACATGGGGAAATGATGCAAAAAAAAGGCGCCAGGAGCTCGGGTCGATGCTCAAAATAGGGTACGCCAACGCAAAACAGTTTTTAAGAAAATTGAACCACTTCGGCATAACTAGAGATGAGTTTTTAAGTTCAATAGAAAAAATAGAGGGATAGCCCTCTATTTTTAGCTTTATGGAGGATATATATGAGACTGGACAAAAATTTTTACAGGCAGGACGCCGTAAGCCTCGCCAAAAACCTACTGGGGAAGTTCCTGATCAGAGAGTACAACGGTATAAGAATGGTTGCAAAAATAGTTGAAACCGAAGCTTATATGGGTCCTATAGACAAAGCATCACACGCATATAACAATCGCAGAACCGGCAGGACAGAAACCATGTTTAAAGACGGCGGTTACTCATATGTATACTTTATCTACGGTATGTACAACTGCCTAAACGTGGTGTGTTCCGACGAAGGAACACCAGAGGCGGTACTCATAAGGGCGGTGGAGCCTTTAGAGGGGATAGAGCATATGAGGGAACACAGGAAGATAAAGTATAAAAGGGTAGAAGATATTACGAACGGCCCAGGGAAGCTGTGCAAAGCCATGAACATAGACAGGAAACTGAACGGATGTGACCTAATCGAGGGAAAAGAACTGTACATAGTAGAGGAAACAGAAAACATTGTGGCAACTAGCGCACTTGAGTATGAGGAACAATATATTAACGAGGAGTTCTCACTTATAAAAACAACAAATAAAAATTTTGAGATAGTCGCAACAAGGCGTATAGGAATCGATTATGCAGAAGAGTTTAAAGAACACTTTTGGAGGTTTTATATAAGGGGAAACAAATTTGTTTCAAAAGATGTTGAAAAAATAAAAAAGAGGCTTGTTTAAAAACAAAGCCTCTTTTTTATATAATAGAAAATTTATCTAACCCTCTACTTAACCAGCAGGTATCTAAGTTTTTACATTTAATTTGTTTACTCTTTACAATTGGGGATTTAAACAGCGTATCGGTCACATTAAAGAAAATGGCAGAAGTATCGAAGAAAAGCGGAAAGACCCTTTCCATAGTATGCTCCCTGACGAACAAAAAAAATTGGAGGAGCTGCCGGATAATGTCATAGATCTGGATTATATAGCTTGTTTCGACGTCCCGTACTATGAAGAGTACCAGATGAAAATTCTTCCTATTTTGGATACTCTGAAAAAATATACGAATACAATCCCGACGAAATATATACATCCACTCCTGGAACTGTTGGACTTATGGGGTTGATGCTTGCAAAACTATTAAAAATAAAGACAACTGGGATATACCACACCGACTTTACGATGCAGGCAAAAGAGATAGCAGCCAACGCTTCACTTATGAATATGCTTGAAGGCTATACAAGATGGTTTTTCAGAAATATGGATACAATAAAAGTCCCTACACAGGAGTATATAGAGCTTCTTTCTGACAAGGGATTTGAAACTAAAAAACTGGAAATATTTTCAAGAGGTATAGATACCAATGTATTTTCGTTTATTAACAAAAAACTAGAGGCTAGAGAGATCGAATTCCTCTATGCCGGCAGGATATCTAAAGACAAAAACATAGATTTTTTATTGGGACTGTTTGTGAAGCTGTCAAAAAAATATGAAAATATCAGGTTGAAGCTTGCCGGAATAGGGCCACACCTCAAAGAACTCAAGAAAAAATTTGGAGGGCACGACAATATAGAATTTTTAGGCGAAGTCAATTATGACAGTTTACCGAAAGTATATCAAAGTGCAGACGTGTTTTTATTCCCAAGCGTTACTGACACCTTTGGAATGGTTGTATTGGAAGACCACTCATGCGGGATACCGGCTGTAGTTTCTGATAAAGGGGGTGCCAAAGGAGATTGTGGTGGATAAGAGTACCGGATTTGTGGCCAGAGCCATGGATGAAGTGGACTGGTATAATAAAATCGAGCATTTCATTAATATGATAGAAGATTCTCCTGAAGAATATAAAAAGATGCGTAAAAATGCAGAGGATATGGTGAAACGTACCTTTATCTAGGACAGGGTTATGGAAGATATCTTTGATAAATAAAAATCTCTCTATGTAAAATAGATAAAAGGCAAAGAGAGCCAAGATATTTAAATATCTTGGCTCTCTTTTAATAAATTTATATCTCAATTTTGCTATATAAAAAACTATTATCTGAATATACTATAGTAATAAGATAAGTTTAATGTTTTAGTATTTAAAAGTATTGAATATATTAAATTATAGGGCTTTTGTTTGTATGGTAAATAATATGTCTTTGTAGTTTATTCTTAATTTTTTCCTAAGACTATAAATTCGGCATCTTTATCTTAAAAACACTCCCCTGAGCAACCTTACTTTCTATAAGAAGCTTCCAACCGTGAAGCTCAACTATCTCCATTACTATGGAAAGACCGAGCCCCAGTCCGCTTTTGCTCCTTGTACGGGCTTCATCTACTGTATAAAATCTTTGGGTTATTTTTTCTAGCTGCTTCGGATCTATCCCTATACCAAGATCCTTTACATCTATGTAAGTATAGCCTCCTTGTTTAAAGCAGGCCAACCTTACCTCTTTCTCTGAAAATTTGAGAGCATTATCTATAAGAGCTCTGAGCATTTGAAGCAGCAAATTTTTATCGCACTTTACCTGCACATCATCTGATTCAAAAAACAGCCTGTTGCTGCCAGTTATAGAGTAGTCCTTCTGAAGTTTTAAAAAAATATCCCGGATATTTATGAGGGAATAGTTCAACTTTACATTCTCGACTTTTGCCAGGAAAAAAAGCTTGTCCAAGAGAATTTGTATATTTTCCACCTCTTCTTCTATGCTTGAAATAGCCTCATCTAGCAACACAGGGTCCCCCTTGCCCCACTTTAGTATCTCCGTGTACCCCTTGATGACGGAAATCGGCGTTTTCAGCTCGTGAGCCGCATCCTGTGAAAACCTCTTTTGTATTTCAAAAGCTTTTTTTATCCTTTCAAAGGTACTGTTTAATACTCCGGCCAGCTCCCCTATCTCATCGTCAGTAGTCACAGGCAGCCTGGCAGCCAGGTCCCTGGCATTTATATTTTTGGCAGCCTCTATCACTTCGCTCACCGGCGTGAGTATAAACCTAGCCCCGAAGCTTGATACAGCAAAGATAAGCACAACCACCAGCAAGTCTATAAAGCTAATCACCAGAAACTGCCTCACGCTCTTTTCAATCTCAAAATACCTTATGAAAATGTACTCTTTTCCCCCTTCTTTAAACTTCAGATAGTAGTTTGTAAAACCCTTTTTCAGGTTCCATCCAAAATCTTTATTCAAATACTTAACATTGTCCCGGTTTAAGTCGCCAAAAAATTTTTCCCTCTTGTCCTGCCTCAGGTAGAGGGTTATCTCACTTTTATTCTCGTCTATCAGGGTATCGTATTTTTCCACTATCTCGTCAAAGGTCATCTCAGCTGTCCTCTGAAAAATAGACTCAGACACCTGTTCAAGTTCACGTATTTCCTCACGAATATTGCTAACAGTGAGAGCTAGTGCTATACTTAGCGTAAGGGAAAAAATCAAAATAGCGGCAGTGACTGTGTTGAAAAAAATTATCTTATGTGATATCTTTCTTATCTTGTAGAACATAGCCCACCCCCCTTACTGTATGTATGAGCTTTTTCTCATACCCCTTGTCTATTTTATTCCTTAAATTTTTCATAGTGACGTCTAGCACGTTGTCACTTGCTTCGTAGCCCCAGACACTCTCTATTATTCTGTCTCTGGTGAGAACTATTTCTCTGTTTTTCATAAGGTAGCTTAAAAGTTCAAATTCAGTTTTGCTAAGCTGTATTGTGTTTTTGCCCCTTAAAACTGTATATTTGGAATAGTCGAGCTCTAGATCGCTGTAAAAAAGTATTTCAGTTTTGGATTCTTCCAAAATATTCACCCTTATCCTGGCACTAAGCTCCATCATGTTAAATGGTTTGGTAACGTAGTCGCTGGCCCCCGTTGAAAGAAGGGTTATTTTGTCTTCTACGCTGCTTTTGGCACTCAGCACTATTACAGGTATGCTGGAAATTTTTTTTATATTTTTGCATAGTAGCTCTCCGGACATCCCAGGGACTCCGAGGTCTAGTATTATTATGTGCCAGCCGGACTTGTTTTCCTGCACGAGGTTGTAGGCGTCCATGCCGTTAAAGACGTTGTCCACTTGAAAGCCTTCGTGCTCCAGCTGGATTTTCAGTATCCTGGCTAGTTTTTCGTCGTCTTCTATAACCAAAATTTTTTGCATATTTTCCCCTTTTCAGTTTATTTTCAGGTTAAAAATAAACTAGTTTCAGTTTCTACAATTATAATATACTCAGCAGAAAAAATAAAATTAAAAGTGAGGCAAGTAAGTTATGAAAAGTGACCTTATAAAACGATTCCCGATGTTTTTAAAGCTCGGGGTAAAAAATAGAAAATTTTTACAGCTTATGATGAAATCCATGAAAGTACACCAATCCATGGAGGAGGATTTCCTGCGCAGGATGGAGGTCTACGTAAAAAACGGAGAGTATTCCTACACAAAAATCGAGTCAAACCCGGTAAAATATCTGGAAAAAAACTTCTTCAGCATACTCCTTCTGAGCATTTTTCAAAACCTGAAAATAGGCGAGAGAAGGATTAATGACTACGGTATAATACTGCACTCCCTGAGGGGGATAATAACTTGTACTGACAATATCATAGATTCAGAATCAAAGGGAAGTCTGTTCCTGGAAAAACTCCACTCTCCAATACTAAAAAACGTGATGCTCACCATAGTACTGCAAAATATGTTGAATGACACAGTAAGAAGCTTATCAGAGGATAGTGCAGAAACTTCTAAAATGCTAGTCGGGCTCACAGACGCCATATACAGCATAGCCAAAGGTGAAAACTTGAGGGAGATGGGTGACAGTATAGAGGGTCCTGAAGAGATTATAGATGGAATACACAAAAAGATAGGTGGAGAGCTACTGGAACTTGCCTTTATCGTACCGATTGTAAAAGAGAACAACCCAAGACTCGCAAGGGCCAAAGATGGAGTATTCGAGATAGGGGTGGCACTTCAGATGCTTGATGACATCTGCGATTTCCAGGAAGATGCTGAATCTAGAAAGAAAAATCTCCTATTCAGCCACATCGCCCACAGAGGCGTTGTCCCTGTGGATGGGCTTTTAAAAATGGCAGAAAGTCCTGAATTCTACAGTAGCAGCTCATACCAGGATTCCTACTCAGAGCTCCTTTACGACGCCATAAACAGGGCACTTGACGGTTTTGAGATACTTGGAGAAACCGGGTACCCCATCAACAGAGTGCAGGGGGAGTCAATAATGGAGTTCATGTTCCATGTAAGGGGGATAAAGGACGGCTGGGATATATTTAAGGCTAGGAAAGTAGAAGAAGAAAAACTGGATAAAACCTCTAGTCTCTAATAGCTAAACTAAAATTTTTAGTTCTTAAAAATAAATTTATATATGGAGGATGCAATGAAAAAATTTCTTATTATGATTATGCTGGCGACTAGCACTTTGCTTTTCTCAGCAGCCAAGGACCCATATACAGGGTACTGGATGATGCCGGGGGAAAAATTTATAATTCACATTGAAAATATAGATGGGGAGTACTTGGGACATGTGGACTGGCTGAAAGACAGATGCTACCCCAAAGGAGATAAAATGGCCGGTATAGAGCAAATAGACAGAAACAACCCTAATCCTTCACTTAGACAAAGAAATGTAATTGGTCTTCAGGTTGTTGGTGACCTGCACCAGGAAAAGAACAGGCTAAAAGGGGGATGGGTGTACGACTCCTGGAACGGAAAAATGTACTATGGAAGTGCAGCAGCCGTTGACAGAAACACACTCAAGCTGAAAGGTTCCCTGGACAGGTTTGGTTTACTTGGATACAGCATGAAGGCTAAGAGGGTGGATAATCCAGCCTCTTACAATATCGTCGACTACAAAAAATCAAGCTAGCTCCCACAATCCCTGTATATTAGGTTTAAAGTACCCCGTCTAAATATTTAGATGGGGTATCTTATTTTAAATACACTATATATATTCTTAGACTCACTATATATTAAAAAGTTCACCCCTATGCCATTTTATGGATTTTATCTTGTTGCCCAAAAGTTTTAAATATCTAGGGTTCTTGCGTTCTTCTATACCACTCAATTTTTTATACGGTAAATATGCTTTAACTGCAGCAGTTGCATTTAAAGAAATAAAAAAGACCTTGACTTATTCAAGGCTGGACTAAGAAAAACAAACAGTAAAAATTCCCAATTTATTTTAAAATTATGATATTTTTATAGTATACTTATGCTATAGCCAACTAAAATAAGATCTAAACTTAAAGTAAAATTTGAAATACAGGGTATTTTTCATTGTGGTTTCAAGAAAGGGGGAAGAAAAATGGACAAAGAGATAGATGAAAATGAAGAGAAGATAAAAGATCAAATAGACGAAATAATTGCACTTGAAATGTCAATACGCACCGGAAAGCTAAAGGAGACCGATACTGTAAATCTCGAAATTCTCGAGATTAAAAGAAAAAATCTTATGAGGCTGCTTTGCAAATCAGGGAACTGCAACTTCTAAAGTAAAAAAACTGGAATTAGAGAAAAGTAGGCTAATAATTTATTGTTATTAAATTAACGATAGGTTATTAGCATTTTTTATTTTTTCTTAAATTGCAATAGCAAATTGAACTAATTTAAAAACTGTAATATTAAGAGAGTTTATACGTAGAGTAAAGTATGAACTTCCTCCTAAAAAGCTTCATCTGGAGTGAGATAATTCAGTATTTTACGTGGCAAAGTATTGCACCAGTTTTGAACTTTGGAAATGATATCCACAGAGTAATTCGACAATGATTTCCCTTTGGGAATAAAACGTCTAATAAGACCATTATGGCATTCATTGGTGCCACGCTCATATGAGGCGTATGGATGTGCAAAGTAAATCTTACTACCTGTAATTTTCTCTAAAGACATAAGTTCAGAAAATTCAGAGCCATTATCTGCAGTAATGCTTTTGAATACCTTGGGGAATGCTTCGCCAGCATCAGAAGCCAGTGTTTTTAGAACTTCAAGTATGGTGGCAGAAGATTTCTCAGGTAGTTTTCTAATGATCTCTTTGCGTGTTTTACGCTCTGTTAGAGTCATCAGTATAGGCTCGTCTTTACTCTTCTTTCCAATGACTGTATCGATTTCCCAGTGGCCAAATTCACTTCTATTATTGATTTCTTCAGGACGCTTAGAAATGCTAGTACCCAAAATTTTCTTGTGCTTACGCGTACGTTTGGCTTTCGTAGTTCTTCTGACTTTTAATGGCAAATCAATATTGGTTACCCCTAAAAGACCTAAGTCTATGTAATTGTATAACGTTTTAGTACAAACCATTTCATGCTTTTCAAACGTCTTATGAAGTATTGCAGCGCCACAGATAGCATCAATGGAATGCTTCTTTTCTCTAAGGAGTTCTTCTGCATACTCTATGAATTTTTGGCAAGAAAGAAGTTTAAATTTTGTCTTACAGTGTGATCTGTTATTTTCGTAGACAGCTTGACCTGTGTCTGGATAATAAATTTCAACAGTTTTATTGCCTTTGATTTGAGACACTGTACCAAGTCTGAGCTCATTTCTAATGGTGTTAGAGGCTCTACCCGGACGTTTGCCTATGGCGTAAGGAGTTATTTAATAATTTGATTTGACCACGCTCATACGCATTTAAGTGTTTATTTTTTCTAAGTAATAGTGTATCATTAAATATGTCCATAGTGTGACCCCCATCCTGTAATTAGTTATTTGTCGTAATTTAATTATATTACAGTTTGATCCACTATGGATTTTTTATTAGTTCAATTTCATTTTACAATGAAGCTGAAAAATCTTTTTAACTAAAGGATTAATATTTTTAACTTTTCTACTCATACAAAAAACCTCCCTAGTCATTAGAAGTATAATCTATTGATTAGGGAGGGTGAAATTAAATTTACACTGGACTTCTTAAAGGCCCAATTTTTATTTTTCATAGATTGTATTGATTCAGTTTAAAAGTAATTTTTACACCGTTATTTAATACCCCTTTACAAACTTTGCCATAAGCCCTCTCTTTTTATCTTCGAAATACTTACCGCCATAATAAAGGTCCATTACTCCGGTAGGCTTGTAATAGCCCTTTAAAAGCAGCTTTATTCTGCTTACCCTGTCCGCATTAGCTTCTGGGTTTTTTATTACATGAAACTTATCTGGCTGAATTATCATGGCTACAAGAGACATATACTCCTCCTGATTTATGTCGTAAAACTCCTTTTTAAAATATGTCCTGGCTGCATCACAAAATCCGTATACAGGTTTCCCGTCCCAGAACCCTAAGTATACATTATTTACGAAAAGTCCTAGCTGGGCTTCCTTTGTACTAAGCGGGTGAAATGCAAACCTTGCTATGAGGTTTTTTTCTACCCTTGTCAGTTTTGACTTAAAATTCGCAGAATAGATCTGATCCACCAATTCCTGGGTTATTGTCCTTCTACCAGCCCCGGGAGTCTTCAAATCGATCCCCTTATGGTGGTAGAAATTCGGGTCTTCTACAACCAGCAGGGCTTCCACCTGCCCCTTGCTAAGCTCCTCAAAGCAGACCTCCATTCTTTCCGAGTTAACCGCTTCGGTTATGATTTTGGGCGTGGCCTTTCTTGCCGATACCACCACATAAACACAGTTTGCTACAAAAATGAGAAATGCCCCAAGTATCCCAATTACCAGCAGTTTTCTTATCGATATTTTTTTCATATTACTTTCTTCTCCCAAGCCCACGGCTTAAATAAAACCTCCCCGAACTGTTTCACGGATGTTTTCTCATCAACAATGGTATCCTTAGCCACTTATAGTAAATAAAAAAATTTTGTTTTTTAAAAAATCTCCCAATGTTTTGACTCTGAAAAGTTAAAATAAGTTATCTAATTATAATTTTTTATACATTTATTGTCTACATTTTGTTTTGTAAAAGATACGTATCTCTACTGTAAACTAAATAGCAAAAGCTTCATTGGGCTACTCTTTTCAGAGTATAATATTAGTAGTAATTATTTAGTAGAAATACCGATTTATCTTATTTTGGAGGTGAAACAAATGGATTCACTATACAGGGTAACAGCGGAAAAAATTTTTACTCTTACCGACTATTTAGAGGAGAAACTTACAACTATAGACGATGATGTGGAGAACCTCCACCAGGTAAGGGTGGCATCCAGGAGGATAAGAACCGCTCTACCGGTTTTAAAAGATAAAATTGAGAAAAAAATGTATAGGACACTTTTAGGTGAAATAAAGGCGATTACAAAATCTTTCGGCCCTGCCAGAGACCTTGATGTGCAGATACTGTATTTAGAGGAGGAAGCCAAGAGTTTCCCAGATGTGGGAGTGCTGTTGGAAGACAGGAAGATAAAAAGGTCTCGGCTAGATAACTATATAAAAAAAACTGCATATAAGATAATTGGCAGTAGTTTCTCAAAAGATATGAAAAAAGAGTGTAAAGAGATCATATCACAAAAATACCATCATTCTGATTCTGATTTTTTCAAAGCCTATAGTGAAATCCTCTCCAGGCTGAAAATAATTATGAATTTAGAAAAAACACTAGATGATCCGGAAAACAAGATCGGGCACCATACTCTTCGCATAGCCATAAAGAAACTGAGATACTCCCTAGAAAACTTCAGGTCCATATACGGCAGAGACCTTTCTATGATTTTAACAGAGGTTAAAAAACTCCAAACTGACCTGGGAAACCTGCATGACCTTGACGTTTGGAGCAAAATTTTAAAAGATTTTTTAAGCGGAAAGGAAAAACTAGAATCTGAATCGCCACTCAATGCTGATACTGTGAATAACTCTTTGGAAAACTTTTCCTCCAGGTTATCGGAAAGAAGGTCAGAAAAATTTCAAAAACTTTTGGATAGATGGTGTGATTTAAAAAAAGATAATTTTTTTGAAAAAATCTCGGAAATAATCTCAGAGGAAATCCCTCTTCCAGATTTTTTTGTCACAAACAACAAATTAGAGGACTTTGGCGGACTCCCACAAGGTCAGCCGGAAGACTTTTTCTTGATGAGAAAACTTGAGGATTACGGAATAGACCCCTACCACTCAAAAAATGTAGCCCAGTTATCCCTGGAACTGTTCGATAAATTAAATGAAGTGCACAGGTTAGGTGAAACCGAAAGACGCTACCTAAAGTTTGGATCAATACTGCACGACATCGGATGCCCAAACGGAATGAAGGCCCACCATAAAAATTCCATGAAACGCATAATGGGTGACAGCGAACTACCCTTGAATACCTATGAAAGGATGTTCATAGGAAATATAGCCAGGTACCACAGAAAATCCGTAAAGGGGAGCCACTGGAACTACAAGATTTTGGACAAAAACTCCAAAAAAACAATGAAAAAACTGGCCGCCATTCTCAGGATAGCAGATGCCTTAGACCTTGATGGGAAATACACCTACAGTAATTTTGATCTGGAGGTGCTGAAAAACAAAGTCAAATTGAATTTCCCTGAAAAACCGATAAAAGAGGTACTGGACAGGATAGAAAAGAAAAAGGATCTGTTCCAGGAGGTATATAGGAAAAATCTGGAGGTATGCTACTAAAAATAAAAAGACCCTACGTCTTTAAAAGAATCTTTGGTCATCAGTTTCTACGGAAGGAGACAATTTGGAAAAAATTTATATTATAGACACTACAGGCCCCTTTTTTGCCACTTATAAAAAAAGGGGGCCAACTGGTCAAAAATTCCATTTCACCACCTCGAAAAACAAGGGGTAATCAAAGACAAGAAAACCGATAAAATCAAAAAATATTTCAAACTGTACATCAACAAGGTGAAAAAGATGGGGTACAACTCCATATCAATAGATGAACTGTGTTACTTGGCGGTACTGGATTTTTACAATCCTGAGCTTATAAGTAAGCTAAATATAGGAGTTTTTATCGAAAACTCTTCGAAATTGCCAGCAGTGCTGGGATGAAAATATTTGTAAATACTGACGTAATGTTTTACAATCAGGATATAGAAGAGCAGCTACTCAATGGAAATTCAAGCGAAACAGAGATATTTAAAAAAGCTGTAGAAAACTTACTGGATTTCTTCCCCGAAATAGAGGGGGTTATTTTTAGGATAGGAGAGTCGGACGACCTTGATGCCGGCGGCCATTTTAAGAGTCGACTCTTTCTCAAAACAAAAAAACAGGCGAATATATTTTTAAAGAGTCTGCTGCCAATTTTTGAAAAAAAATCTAAGTACCTTATTTTCAGGACTTGGACAGTAGGGGCATATGAGCTGGGAGACCTGATGTGGAACGAGAAAACGTACCGTGATGTCTTCCTAGGAATAAACAGTAAAAACCTTATTATTTCTATGAAGTTCGGCGACACTGATTTCTTCAGGTACCTGCGCATCAATCCACTCTTTTTTATAGACGACAGGAAAAAAATAATAGAACTTCAAACCCGCAGGGAATACCAGGGATTCGGTGAGTTCCCGTCTGTGGTCTCCATTTAAAAACTTCACCTTCCTAAAAAACTCTTTATTTTGGAATGAGCTCAATACTTATGTGAGTATACAATTCTTTAAAAACAACAAAAGTGTGGAACAGGCAGTGCTGGAGTTTACCCCGGCTACTGTAAACGGAGATAAACTGGTGGAATTTCTCAAAGTATCGGACGAGGTTATAAAAGACCTGCTGTACGATCCCTATTATTCGACTCAGGAGCTTTACTTCAACAGGGTTAGGATACCCCCTCTAGGGTGTCCACATTTTCTGGAACAACGTTGCCCTTACGGACTTCAAAGTGCAGTTCTACAGGGCATTCCGCAGAGACCGCGAGGCGTCGATAAAAGTCGGCTTCAGAGCTCTGGACAAGATAATAGAGCTGAAAAGTCTAGCAACTGAAGGCAACATACCTCAGTACAATTATGAGTTTCACTACAATACCTTCTTTTTATTCGCCAAATCCAGAGAGTTGATATACCGCGATACAGGTAAAGAGGAAATAAAAGAGTTTAAAAAACTGACGAAAGATTACGAGTTAAAACACCCTAAAACTTACAGATTCTACGTCATACTGAATAGCAGTAAAACCAACAGGCTCCTCCCGCCCATGCTAAAGCTCTTTGTGCGCAGAAATAGTAACTACAGACTAATCGACAAGCTGCTTTTCAACCCCTTGACTTCTCGTTTTTACCTGTTTTTGTACAAGAAATCTAAGAAAAGATTCCCTAAATTTTTAAATAAACAGGTCATGCCGATAGACACCCTGTTTAGATGACTACACAGCTTATAAAACAAAAGTACAGATTAAAGAAAATAAAAAAGTGGTTCTTATGGCATACCTATCAAGCTAAGAAATTTTAGGAACCTAACTTTTATATAGTTAGGTTCCTATTTTAATTTTAAAGCTAAATTTTCAAACTACAAAAAACCACTTGCAAAAATGGCTAAAAAAGTTTATTCTATTATCAGTGGTGTTCTCGGTGATTATTTGCTGGGAACTTTTTTTATTTTAGAATCAATAATTTTTTTTAATTTTGAAGTCAAGCGCATGAAACGCTTTTTAGATTTCAAAGTTTCCATGAAATCAGTCAAAACCCCCAACGAGCTTTTTATTACTCGCCTTATACTCATTTCTTTTGAGTATCCTCCATTGATACCCTTTGTAATCTCCATTAAAAGAAGCATTCTAATTAAAGTGGCATATATGTGAGTCTCTATTCTTTCTACTTTCAAGTCTTTTAGTTTATCTAGTTTAAAATCAGATTTAAAAATTTTAAACAGCAATTCAATTTGCCATCTCAATTTATATATTTCGATGATTTCAGAAGGATTGAATCCCCAAAGATTAGTAATATATCCAGTAATTTCAGCAGAACTTCTTGCGTGCTTTGCGCAGTGCTCATTCCTTCTTTCTCTTTCTTCTATCTTTTGTACTTTTTTATTAGAAGTCTCTTTGTCCAATTTAGTTAGGATTACCCTAAAAGGCCTCTTGTCGTCATGGCTTCCGACTAGAAATTCATATTCTTGAGTCTCTCCTGCTTTTAGTTCTTTTCCCAACTCTCCAGCATTTGTTACCAAATACTTCGTCTTTTTTAGTAGTTTTCCCTTTGGTGAGTACTGAGGATTAGGGTTTAAAGCAAATAACCTTGTTCCGGCTTTCAAACGAGAAACAAAAGAGCTGTTTCTGCTTTCAATCTCATTGAAGTCATCAAATTTAAAGTACCCTAAATCTTTTAAAACTAAGGAATCTGTAACTAATTTATCGTAGACATATTTAGAAAAATTTTGCTCATTTTTAGTTCCCGTAGATAAAACAGTGTTCTTAAAAGAATAATCTAATAATTCAAGGAGAAGATTTATTTTTAAAACAGCAGGATTAGATTTGTTTGCACCTTTATACTTATTTTTTAATTTATTTGGCAATTTTATTTCAGTAGAGTCCATTAAAAAGATATTGCTGAAGCCATAATTTTTAAAGGCTTTAGACTTATTGGATATTTGTGTTTTACAAAGAGATAAGAAAATATTTTTAAGAAATTCTACAGAAGCCTCGCTAAACCTCTGATCAAGCGCTTGAGGAGAAATATTAATATTCTGCTTTAATAGAAGTTCAGCGCTTAATTCTTCCAAGGATGAAGTGCATAAATTATTGGAGCTGAAACAAGTTAAAGATATGAAGTTAAGAGGAGAAATTTTGCCGCTATTCCTAATTTTGAATTTAGAATACCTGGCAATTTGTTCAATATTTTTTTCCGAAAAGTAATTTAAAAATTTTGTTCTGATTTGTCTGTTTCCCAAAAGAAAAACCTCCTTCAAGTAGTCCTTGAAGAAGGTTTTAGCACAAATTCTATTAAATTCAAAGCTTAGCTTGATAGGTATGGTTCTTATGGCCACTTTTTTATTTATATAGCTCGTCCTGGCAGTTGAATTTCACCTTTCCGGAATTCACCCGGTCATATGTCCCGTCTGGATTTTGCTTTCTCGATTTAACATTATCTTTTAGGTTACATTCCAAAGCGTTTAGCACCTGTTGAAAGCACTCCCTGTCCTCTATTGGAAAGAGGCTCTCGACCCTTCTGTTCAAGTTTCTGCCCATCCAATCGGCACTTGACAGGTATATTTCCGATTCTCCGTTGTTCTCAAAATAATATATCCTGCTGTGCTCTAGATACCTGCCAACTATACTGTATACATCTATGTTTTCGCTTAAATTTTTTACTCCGGAGAGCAGGCAGCAAGCCCCCCTCACAATAAGGTCTATTTTTACCCCGGCACAGCTAGCCTCATACAGCTTTTCTATTATGCCGCTGTCCACTAGGGAATTCATCTTGGCTATTATCCTGGCGACTTTCCCTGAATTGGAAAAGTCTATCTCCCGGTCTATCAACTCGTAGAATTTCTCTCTGAGGCCCTCTGGGGCAACTGATATTTTCTTCCATTTATTCTGACCAAAAAAACCAGTAAGCTTGTTGAATAGGTTTGACGCATCTCTGCAAAGCTCCTCATCTGAAGTCAAAAGCCCTATGTCTGTATACAGTTTTGCGGTTGTATCGTTGTAGTTCCCGGTACCGAAATGCACATACCTCCTTATCCCGGCCTCCTCTTTCCTCACTATGAGGAGGCACTTTGCGTGAGTCTTGAGCCCCTTTAGCCCGTATACTACGTGACAGCCTGCCTTCTCCAGCTCTTTTGCCCACATTATGTTTCTCTCTTCGTCAAATCTGGCCTTGAGTTCAACAAGCACAGTGACCTGCTTCCCGTTGTTTATAGCTTTTATAAGCGACTTTATTATTGGAGAGTCACCACTCACCCTATAGAGTGTCTGTTTTATAGCAAGCACGCGGGGATCTTCTGCCGCCCTTTCCACCAGCTCCACTATATGGCTAAAAGTTTGATATGGATGGTGTAGTATTATATCTTTTTCGCTTATGACCTCAAAAATATCCTTGTCCTTCAAATCCGGATGGAGTCTCGGAATTCTGTCCTCGAATTTCAACTCCTCATGCCCATTTATTCCTGAGAATTTCATTAAAAAATTCAAATCCAGAGGCCCGTCAACCTTGTATATCCACTCCTTGTCTATATTGATATTTTCTACTAGAAAATCAAGCATATCGTCGTGTATATTTTTTGTAACTTCCAGCCTGACAGGAAAACCCCACTTTCTTTTTTTTATTTTCTCCTCTATCTCCAACAGCAGGTCCTCGACATCATCCTCGTCAATTGTTAGATCCCCATTTCTCGTTATTCTAAATTCATTGACTTTTTCCACCTCATAGCCAGTAAATAAGGTGTCTATCCTGGATTTTATTATATCTTCTAAAAGAATAAACTCCCTATCTTTTACCGCCGGCAGCTCTATATACCGTCTCAGTATACCGGGTACCTGCACAACCGAATAGAAGTGCTCTCCACCCCTCCTCAGCCTAACAACTAGATTCAGCGACATATTCAGTAGGTGCGGAAAAGGCCGGCTGGCATCTATAGCCATGGGTGTCAGTATAGGAAATATAGTCTCTTCATAAAGTTTTTCCAAAAACTTTTTCTGCTTGTCATCTATCTCTTTGTATCTCTTGAAGCGTATCCCATCTTTATCTAGCTTCGGCATTATGGAGAAGTTAAACACGTCATACTTTTTCTTCAAAAACTTTCTCACATTTTCATTTATTTTTTCAAGCTGCTCTTGGGGCAACATCCCTGAGATATCCCTCTTGTGCATATTTTCCTGTACCTGGACCATAAGTCCTGCCACCCTAACCATAAAAAACTCATCCATATTAGAGGTAGTTATCGCCAGGAACTTGCATCTCTCCAAAAGTGGGGTCTTTTTGTCCATCCCCTCTTCTAACACTCTCTGGTTGAACTGGAGCCAGCTGAGTTCCCTATTTATGAAATCACTTTGTTTAGAAGACATCCTCTAAGTACCTCCTTTTTACTTTTAAGACTGGCTTTAACCCAAAAACCTCCTTGAAAAACTTGTTCCTGCTGTTAAAGGACCACTTTTCAATACTAAGGTCTTCATCAGTTGACACCTCCACAATCAAGCTGCTCCCGTCGACGCTGTAGCTCACGTCACCGAATTTCTGCCTTTTACTCCTGTCCAAAGACACCAAAAGCTTTAATATGGCTGTGAGTTTTAATATCGTTATTTTCTCGCTAGAGCTGAACTTCTTGAAAAACTTTGTGTTTAAATTGGGGCTCTCCACATTGTGGTAGTAGCATAGATTGGCTACAATCTGCAGCTCGTTTTCATCTAGACCAAATATGGCAGTTTCCTTTACCAGATAGTAGGAATGCTTATGGTGGTCCCTAAATGAGACGAATTTCCCCATGTCGTGAAATATAGCCGCCATGTTTAAGAGATGAAGCTGCCTGTTCGAAAACTTGTGTATGGGCTTGAGCTTGTTGAACAATTTTTGGCAGTTAAACAGCAAAAATTCAGAGTGACTCTCATCGTAGAGGTATCTATCCCCAACTTTTTTTGCACATTCCAGGGAATACCCGTCTATTTTTTTATCCAACTTTCTAGAGACGGTTTTGAAAAATCTCAAATACGAAAAGGTCCTCTTAGCATCCGGTTCTATGTAATAGATGTTTTTTGAGTTGAAAAAATCATTAAATTCTTTGATAAGCAGGGCTGATGCCGTCATCCTCTTAAATATCTTTTCCGACACCCCGTAGTCTGAGGAAAGAGTTAAGAATGACTCCTCTTTTAAGTCATCAAATTTTTTTAAGAATTTTTTTTGGGAAAGTGTTAGTGTATTGGAGGTCTTTTCCGAATGGACTTCGCCTAGAAAATCAAGGCTGAAGTCACCAAGAAAGAAAAGCTTGTCTATCTCACCAATATCAAACTTTTTTTTCAGCACTCTCAGGTAATTTTCCAAACTGTCCCTCACGAAAATACTGGCATTCTTGAGATTTACCTTCTCCTCGTCCAGTATGTCCGCCATCTTGAGATTTCCCGTATTAAGTATTTCGTGTGCCAACATCCGGTCCCCGTCTAAAAGAGAGATGTCTGTGGTCTTTGCCCCTACGGTAACTATAAGGCTGCGGTCTGATTCAGCGTGCAATTTTGTGCTGCGGTTTTCCAATAAAAAATTTTTGAATGAAAATCTTTTTTTCTCCAAAACCGTTGGTACGTACAGTCTCAATCCAGTCTTGAGCTCCACTAGGTCAACCAAGAAAAACATATTTTCAAGCTCGGAAAAACTGCTTGTCGTGGCTGCCCAGACGTTTTGTATACCATAGGACCTAGCAAGCCCTTTCATGTTGTTCAGAACCTCGCAGAGTTTTTCCATTTTCTTGAATGAAATCTTGTTGAAATCCATATAATCAAACAGGAGCAGTACTTCGCTGACATCTTCTAACTTCTCAATGAGATTTCCCTTTCTCTGAAACACTGCCATACTGACTACTGCCGGGGAAATCTCTATAACAGCGATAAGATTGCTTTCCATTAATTCGCCCCTTTCTGTTAAAGTTGAAGTTTTTAATATCTTATTATTAATTTTAGCCTATGCTTTCCTTTAAAACAAAAATATTACAAGATTTTTACATTAATATATGACTTTTATGGAATATTTTGCCTTATTCCTGCAAATATATACAAATAAATTTGCCAACTGACTTTTCATTGAATATACTTTAAATAAGGAGGGGATGCAATGAAAAAGATAGGCATAATAGACGTGGGTTCAAACTCCATAAGGCTAGTTATATTTGAAATATCTCCTACAAAACATTTCAAGGTCATAGAAGATATAAAAGAAACGGTTAGGCTAGGAGAGGGTTTCCACAATACAGGAGTATTAAAGATAAAAAAAATAAACCTAGCTATAAATACTCTAAGGCTTTTCAAGGGTATATGCGAAAACTATGGCGTAGACGAGATCGTCACATTTGCCACAGCCGCCGTGAGAAATGCAGAGAATTCCAAGGAATTCTTGATTCCGGTTAAAAACCAGCTAGGCTTAGATGTCATTGTACTCTCTGGATTGGATGAGGCCAGATTTTCATACCTGGGGGCAGTAAACAGCCTGGACATAAAAGAAGGCCTGCTCATGGATATGGGCGGAGCTAGTACGGAGCTGGTACTTTTCAGGGAAAAAAAGATAGTGGAGTCTATCAGCCTTAATTTTGGTTCCGTTACACTATCCCAGATATCCGATGTGAAAAACCCACTAAAAAAAACAGATGAGGCCCGGCTAAAAGGACAGATATTTTCTGAATACGAAAGGGTTGGATGGTTGAAAAATCTGCAAGGAATTCCGCTTGTGGGGGTGGGTGGCACCGTGAGAAACCTTGCAAAGGTCCATTCCTCTATCCGGCAATATCCACTAAACCTGCTCCACGACTACCAGATGGCTGCCACGGATGTGACACTGGTATACAATTTTTTAAAAAAGAAAAGCTACAAGGAAAAACTCGAGGTTGAGGGGCTTGCAAAGAGCAGGGCCGATATATTTGTCGGAGCCGCCTGCGCAGTAAACTGCCTTTTGAGCCACACAGGAATCCAGAAACTCACTATAAGCGGCTCCGGAATAAGGGAAGGGTTTCTCTACTCCCATTTGGACCAGATAGGGAAGGGGATAGAAGACGTATACAAATACTCCCTGCACAGCATAACAGAAAATTACAACCTATCCGTGGAAACAGGTGAGAACACCTTTAGTATTTTCGAAAAAATTTTTCAGGAACTTACCCCGCTGCATGGCATAGAGGATATAGACCACAAAATATTAAAAACTGCCTGTTACTTTGGCAGGAGCGGTGTCAATGTAAACTACTACGACTATCCTCTGCATTCTTTTTACATGATACTCAACTCCGGTCTAAACGGTATATCGCATAAAAATCTCCTAATGGCCGCACTCATGGTTTCACAGCAGGAAAAAAGGAACAGCCTCCATCTGGACTACTCCGACATATTAAGTAAATCGGATGTACAGCTGATAGACAAGCTAGCTGTAGTCCTAAAGCTTTCGAAAATATTCAACAGGGTGTTTGTGCTTGAGAAACTTCGGTTCTATGTTGAGATACAGGATAAAGATATCATATTCCACGTAGAGGAGATGGATGTGCTAGATATTCAAATCAGCAAACTACTTTTTTCCAGTAGGAGATTCAAGGAGGTATTCGGAAAATCCATAAAGGTTGTCAAAAAACAGTAGTAGTTTATAGAAAATACATAAAGATAAAACCTCCGTCTAGAGGATCCTCTAGACGGAGGTTTTATCTTTATAATACAGGTTCCCGAGCTTTAACCGCTACTCTTTTTTCATGCAAGCCTCCAATTCTTCATGGAGTATTTCTTTAAACTCAGAGACGCTGAGATTTTTGAGCTTTCCAGTTTCCTGTTTCTCTGTATCCTCAGATTCATGCGTTGAAAATTGCTTCCCAACTTCCACCGGTTTACAGAGATTCTTTTTATCTTGGGCAAACCTGCCGCACTTTTTGCAAACATATCTCCCGTCTCCTACTTTTTTCAAATATTTTTCCATATCTTTGTCTGCTTTTTTGTACATTGAACACATTTTATCCGACATACTAACCTCCCCATTTTATCTTCTAAGTTAAAAGTTTACAGATAAATTTTTCTACATAATAGAAAGATTTCCTTTATATCTTTTTTTACTTTATAAAATGTCCTATATATAAAAGAGCCCCCTTGCGGGAGCCCTTTTATAACGGAAGGTACTTCTATGTTATTTCCAAAATAAGGTTATTGTTATATTTAAAAAAGGCTTCTGTAGATATCTACCATTTTTTCCTTGTCTAACAGAACATAGTTGTTGCTTAAAAGCCTCTGCTGTTTCTCAATTACGCTTTCGGCAAACTCTAAGATCTCGCCTTCCTGCATGCCAAAGCTGCTCAGTTTTCTTTTTCCCCAGATTTTCCCAAGCAGTTGGTCTAGTGCTGCGTATACATCGCTGCCAGCTTCTAAGTCCAGAACTTTTACCACGAGGTCATTAAACTGTTTTATTTTCCCCTCTGGCGCTAAATTTACATAAGCCTTAAAAACCGGTGTGAAAAACTCATAGTTGCACTCTCCGTGTGCCACATGGTATTTCCCGCCAAGTGGGTACGATAGGGCATGCACAGCCCCCACGCCGGTATTTCCAAATGCTATCCCTGCGTAGTTGCTGCCTATAAGGAAATCCTCTATTATCTCTCTATAGCTGTCCTCACCATTTTGTGCTATATATTTGTACCCCTTGAGTATTAGCTCTATAGCTTTTTCAGCAAATATCTCTGTATATGGGTTAGACTTTGGTGAAACAAAGGATTCCGCTGCATGCACAAGGGCGTCTAAGGTACTGAAGGCAAAGAATTTATACGGTATATCTGACAGCAGTTCCGGTATTAATACAGCATGGTCTGGCAGGAACTCGTCTATACCTATGCCCATCTTTGTCCCCTTAGACTTTATCTCGGCCACTGAAAATGAAGTAACCTCACTTCCGGTACCGCAGGTAGTAGGAATAGCAACAAGCTCTTTTACCTTTTTAAACTCTATCTTCCTCTCGAATATATCGAGGGTTTTTTCCGCACCCTCCAGCACCAAAAATTTGGCTATATCCATTACGGCTCCTCCGCCTATGGCTATTATCCTGTCATATTCAGACTTGGAAGCCTCTTCCAGCACCTTGTCTATGATTTCATCGGAAGGTTCTCCGCTGCCGTATTTTTTTGGTGAGATAAATATACTTTTTAGATCCAGCTCTTTTATGAATTTGTCATAGATGGAGTTGTTAACAACGATAAGATCTCTCTCTCCGATGTCAAACCCCTCTGTGAATTCTGAAAATGTAGTGAATTTATGAATTTCAGGTTGTAATTTAAATAGTCTCATAGCACTCTGCCTTTCATTGATAGTAGTTTAACTCCTCTAATTTCTAAACCAAAGCTTTCTCAATAGATCTCTCTAAAACATCTAAACCGTATTCCAACTGCTCATCTGTCATTACTAATGGTGGAAGGAATCTAAGAACATTCCCATAAATTCCTGCACTTAGGAATATTACTCCTTGTTGAAGACTCTCTTTAGTTATTTTTCCTATTATCTCCTTGTTGGGCTCTTTTGTTTCTGGATCTTTTATAAACTCAACTGCACACATTGCACCAAGTCCTCTGATGTCTCCTATAACAGGGTATTTTTTCTGCATTTCAGAAAGTCTTGATTTTATTTTTTCACCGATAGCGTTCGCTTTTTCAGAAAGGTTGTCCTTTTCTATTTTTTCCAGAACTTTTAATCCGGCTGCACAAGAAACAGGGTTTCCGCTGAAAGTACCGCCTATAGATCCTACAATTGGATTTTCCATTATTTCTTCTCTTCCGATAACAGCACTTAACGGCATTCCTGCAGCAAGTGATTTTGACATTGTTATCATATCAGGCTCAACTTCGAACTGCTCAGAGGCAAAAAGGCTACCTGTTCTACCAAATCCTGCTTGAATTTCATCTACTATGAATAGTATTCCGTGTTCATTACATATTTTTTGGAGTTCTTGTAAATATCCTTTTGGAGGAACTATGAAACCACCTTCACCCTGTATAGGCTCCACAATTAAAGCAGCAATCATATCTGCTGATAATTCACCTTTAAGTAGGTCTCTTAATTTTTGAGCACATTCTAGATTACAACCTGGATTTTGTTTTCCATATGGGCATCTATAACAGTAAGGTGATGGGATCTTGTGAGTATCACTATTGTATGGCGCAAAACCGTATTTATAAGGTCTTACTTTACTTGTCAGTGTCATAGCCATATAAGTTCTTCCATGAAACGCATTCTCTAATGATAATATCATTGGTTTACCTGTATATTTTCTTGCGATTTTAATAGCATTTTCTACAGCTTCAGCACCACTGTTTATAAACAAAGCTTTTTTAGCATAATCTCCAGGAGTTGCCGAAACAAGTTTTTCTGCTAAATCAACGTATTGTTCGTACATTGCAACGTTGAAAGAACTATGTATATTTTTTTCAACTTGTGCTTTTATTGCTTCTACTACGTCATCATCACAATGACCTACGTTCTGTACACCTATACCTGATGCAAAGTCAACGAATACATTACCGTCGATATCTTTTATAAGGGCACCTTTGGCTTCGTCTACAAATACCTCTGTAGAGTAGCTTACCCCTCTTGCAACATACTTAAGCCTTTTTTCTAAAAGTTCCTTTGATTTAGGACCTGGAATTGCTGTTGAAATTTTTGCATTTTTTTCTAAAATCATTACTAAAACCTCCAATATACATTTTAATTTTTTCACTCACCACTTAAGCATCTCACAACTTAAGTGTCTTTTTACTATATTAGTGTAATTTATTAATTTTGCCCATTTTTTAATCTTTTATGTTTTATATTCTGTTATTAATTATTCAGGTTGTGCTGCAAGATTCTCTTCATGTTCTTCTGCATGTTTCCCAAAATCTGAATAAGACATTCTAGCCCATGCATAGAAGATCGCTCCTAGTACAAACCATCCAAGTACAATGAACCATTCAAAAGGTACTAATGCTGATGGAGCTCCAGGAAGGTAAAGGAATATACAAGCTCCACTTAATATTGCTGCTACTGATCCTACAAAGACACCATGCTTAATTTTATATGGTCTTTCCATTTCAGGTTCTTTCTTTCTTAGTACTAAGAAAGAAATTACTACAAGAAGATAAGCTATAACTATTGTAAATCCACCTGCATCAACAAGCCAAACCAGCATTTTTCTACCTAAAAGCGGAGCTAATGTTGATATTACACCTATTAAAAGTACTGCATTTACTGGTGTTTTATATTTTGGGTGTAATTTTGCAAGAAATTCAGGCAGCATTTTTGATTCAGCCATTGAGTATATTGCTCTACTTCCACCAACGAAGAATGAGTTCCAACTTGTTATAATTCCACCTATTCCTGCTAAAACCATTATTTTAGAAGCTAAAGGGCTGTTAAAGAATACTGCTTTCATAGCGTCGGCAGTTACAAGTTTTGAAGCTGCCATTGAATTACTATCCATAGCTAACGATACTCCATAAATAATCATTATGTACCATACGACTGCCATAACTACTGAAAGTATTAAAATTTGACCTATTTTCTTAAATGGTAAATTTATCTCTTCTGCCGCCTGAGGTATAACATCAAATCCGACATACATAAATGGTGTCATAACTGCTACTGCCAAAATTCCTTTACCACCGTCTACAAATAGAGGTTGAACGTTTGCCACATCACCATTAGCAACTGCTCCTCCAAAGAAACTTAAACCTACAGCTGCTATTATAAGTGTAAGTACTCCTTGTAAAAATGCAGCAGGTTTTACCCCAAAATAGTTGATTACTGTTATTAGAATTGAGCTGACCATACCAACCAATACCCAAGTGAAATATACATCATATCCAGCTACCGCGTACATTTTACCTTGAATATATCCTGGTATTAGGTATTCCAATACCGTAGGAAATGCCACTGCTTCAAATGCCACCACTGATATATATCCCAGTATAATAGACCATGTACAGAGAAATGAGGCATTCGCCCCAAGAGCTCTTAAAGTAAATACATGCTCTCCTCCACACTTAGGCATTGCAGAAGTAAGTTCAGCATAAGTAAGGCCAACAAATAAAACCATTATTCCACCCATTAGGAATGCAAGCATTGCTCCTAAAGGACCAGCTGTTTTTACCCAGCTACCTGCTAATACTACCCATCCCCATCCTATCATTGCACCAAATGCAAGTGCCAATACATCTTTTTTTGATAATACTCTTTCAAATGTTTCTTGATTTGCCATATTTAACTCTCCTCTCTATTTTTTAATTAAAGTTTTATTTTAAAAAATTTACATACACACCTAAATTATTCCAAATAATTTCTAAAAACTGCCTAATATATATAAATAAGCTATGCTAACTAAACAGTGCTATAAATTTGAAGATTATTCCTAAAAATAAATTTAAAAACAAAATATGCAAAACGGAAATGAAAAGTTTATAAATTAATTATTTTAACCAAAAAGTTAAATAAGTCGGAAAAGAAATGAAATTTTATATTACCTTGATAAAATTAAGAAATATCGTTGATTTAAAAAAATAAAATTGATTGAAATGTTAAAGATTATTTAAAAAAGAAAAAAAGATAATTCAGATAAGAAATATGCTGATTCTAATTATCAAAAGAATTGCAACAAAATACAATATATCGGTTAAATCCTAGATTGAAGTTTTAAAGTTAAAAAAAATTAGACTTTGAAATGATAAAACGAAAAGATGTGAAATTTTAGAAAGACTAGAAATGTGTTTTTTAAGTATATATTACAATTAAAGTTTTGTTTAGTTTCATTTGTCTGATTATATATTAAAAAAAAAATTATGTCAATAAAGTTTTTTTTAATATTTCTACTAACTATTTTTTAAGGACTAAAATTCAAATGTAACCCTAAATCTAGCATGCACAGAGTAAGCATTTACCTTTGTTCATCAATGTAATAGCAGATCTCCATGCTTAATTGTTTGCAAGTTCTAAAGTATCTATTATATGACTTTTATCAAGATATCTGTGCTCTCATGTTTCTATATGATCTATTTTAGTTCTTTTTCAAATAAATTACAATGTACATTAACCTAAAAATGATTGTGCTACAGCACAACTAGAGTTTTTTAAATTTTTAAAACCTGTAATATTATTTATGCCGATAACTGCCTTGCTTGCTTATAGTTATCAATAAAATCTTGCATTACACAATATACTAACTAGCATCTTCTATGGTTTTGTTGACAAATAGTCAACATGGGGATAAAATGTATACAAATAAATGATCGCCAGAATTTCACGGAATTAAAATTAGAAAATATATACTCTAGTAACTGAATATCACAAATAATTTTTCAATAAACTAAAAAATACGACATTGTAGTGAAAAAAATCAAACTACTTAAATACAGCTCCAAAACAGTAACATCTAAAGAGTCCCAGCCAAGATAGTAAAAAAATGGCATACTAAAGCTTGATGCTAGGAGAAATTCATATAAATCTATAAAAGATATTAAACAATAAAATCGGGGGTAAAAAATGGCTATAAAATTAAGTGAATTATATGAAACTACTAACAGAAAAGATATAAAATTAGTTGCCGGAAAAAATGGCATGGATAATGTAGTAAGATGGGCACATATGATTGAAAGTAAAGAAATATCAACTTTTTTAGAAGGACAAGAACTGTCCTTTGTAACTGGTATTGCCTTGGAAAAGGAGGAAGATCTCTTTGAGCTAGTTAAACTTACCTATTATAATCACGCCAGTGGCATGGTAATTAACATTGGACCGTATATTAAAAGCATCTCAGAGGAAATTATACAGTTTTGTGACGAGCACGATTTCCCTCTTTTTGAAGTTCCTTGGCATGTGTATATGGCTAATTTTATAAAAAGCTTTTGTTACCAAATTACACTATCGGATAGAATTAACATAGAGCTATCAACTGCAGTTAAAAATGCAATATTTTTTGAAAATCAAGATGAGTTGTACATACAGCAACTTGAGATACATAATTTCAGTTCCAACTGGCCATATTGTATTGTAGTTGTAGAGATATTAGAGGAAAATGGTGAAAAAATAACTGACAATAAAAAACGCGAAAAAATATTAAAGTTCATTGAAAATATAGTTACCTATACTTATGAAAGAACCTTTGTCTTTGAGCTGGAAGGTAGGTTTGTTTTAGTATTTGCCAATTACAGCAAAGAAAAAATAAAAAGTATTGTAGAAAGAGTACAAAAAAAGTGTATGGAATCATTGAATAAAAAAGAAAAGGTATATTTTTGCGTTGGAGAGAGTTCTAAAAATGTTAAAGGTATTTCAAAAAGCTATCGACAAGCAGTGGATGGATTAAAGCTCCAAAAAAAAATGGGGAACAGTAACGAAATAAGCATGTACCGTGATTTAGGTTTATACAAACTGCTTCTGTCAATGGAAGATAAAGAATTAATAAATGAATATTTCGAGGAAACAATAGGGCCACTTGTTAAATATGATGAGCTTAACGGAACTGATTTTATATCGATATTGGATGCCTATTTAAAACACAGCGGCAGTGTCAAAGAGGTTGCCACAGAATTATTTTATCATAGGAATACAATCAACTATAAGCTGAGTAAAATACAGGAAATACTTTCCTGCGATCTATCAGAACTTAATACAAGAGTTAATTATAAAGTTGCTCTAATGCTTAGAGAAATAATGTAAAAGAAAATACACTAGCGTCTTTGGAGTTAACTTAAACCTTTTTACACAAAGTTAAGACCAAATGCGGTAATATCTTAGTGTAAAGGGTTGTTTTTTATGAAAAGAAAACAATATTCAAAAGATTTTAAAATTGATGCTGTTAAACAGGTTCTGAGGGTGTAAAATATTTGGTGTAAACTCCGAAATTGATGTAAAATAAAATATCAATAAGGAGGTACCACTCACATGTCATTCAAAGGGTTATTAGACAAACAAAAAGTACGTGAACTTATGCAAGAAGGGAAATTAAAGGATGTTTCCGATGTTCAGAATCTTCTTATAGAGCAATTCAAGGATCTTATCGAAGAAATGCTTGAAGCTGAATTAGATTATGAGTTAGGCTACAGCAAATATGATTATAAAAATAAAGATACCAACAATACGCGAAACGGCAAGCGCTCGAAGAAAGTTCGCTCCGACTACGGCAAAATTGAAATCGAAGTTCCACGTGATCGTTCCGGGGAATTTGAACCAATTATCGTTAAGAAAAATCAGCGGGATGTTTCTAGTATTGACGACCAAGTAATAAGCATGTATGCTAAAGGTATGACTGTCAGAGATATTCAGGACCATCTGAATAATCTTTATGGCATCGATATTTCACCGACCATGATTTCGCAGATCACTGATAAAATCATGCCGATCATCAAAGAATGGCAACAACGTCCTTTGGATAGAATTTACGCCCATGTTGTAATGGATGCTATCCATTACAAAGTTAGACAGGATGGCAAAATCGTAAATAAAGCTGTTTACATAATTATTGGTATCAACCTTGATGGTATGAAAGAAGTCCTAGGAATGTGGGTCGGTGAAAATGAAACAAGCAAATTTTGGTTAAAGGTTCTAAGTGATCTTCAGCATAGAGGTGTCGAAGATATCCTTATCGCATCGATTGATGGTCTAAACGGTTTCAAGGAAGCTATAGAAGCAACATTCCCTAGAACAGAGGTGCAGCGTTGCATTGTACATATGATCCGTAATTCTACTCGTTATCTGTCTTACAAAGACCGAAAAACTTTTGTAACGGATCTCAAGCCAATTTATACAGCCATTGATGAAGAGGCAGCGTTGGACGCTCTTGCTAAGCTTGACGCAAAATGGAGCGAAAAATACTATATTGCAATAAAGCCATGGCGAGATCATTGGGACGAGATAGCTGTTATGTTTAAATATCCTAAAGAAATTCGAAAGTTAATCTATACGACAAATGCAATTGAAAGCTTCAACCGTCAACTGAGAAAAGTAACAAAGTCAAAGAGTATTTTCCCATCTGACGATTCATTGTTGAGGATGGGGAGTTTCCCGAATTTAGTGTAAATTTAATTTCACCCTTCCTAGTCATTAGAAGTATAATCTATTGATTAGGGAGGTTTTTTGTATGAGTAGAAAAGTTAAAAATATTAATCCTTTAGTTAAAAAGATTTTTCAGGAAAACGATATCCAAAATATTGCTGAGGCGCAGTCCATTATGAAAGATATGTTTAAAGACATGGTTTCCCTTATGCTGGAAGCCGAAATGGATGAAACCCTTGGATATTCTAAATATGAAAGAAACTCTAATACGAATAACTCTAGAAATGGGAATAATCAAAAGAAGGTAAAAACAAGCCTTGGAGAAGTTGAGCTTGATATTCCGCGTGACCGCGAGGGAATCTTTGAACCTCAGGTTGTACCTAAATATTCCCGTGACATCTCAGATATTGAAGACAAGATAATATCCATGTATGGACGTGGTATGTCCACTACAGATATTAATGATCATCTCGAAGAAATCTACGGTATGAGCTTTTCCTCAACTCAGATAAGCAGGATAACAGACAAAGTAATGGATGAAGCAAACCAATGGAAATCAAGACCTTTAAAAGCCTGCTATCCTTTTATTTTTCTGGATGCAACTTATTTCAATGTCAAAACCAATGGAAAAGTAATCAATAAAGCAGCATACATAATTGTAGGAATTGATCTGGAAGGAAAGAAAGATATACTGAGCATCACAGTAGGAGAAAATGAAAGTTCTAAGTTTTGGTTAAAAGAAATAGATTCTCTTAGATCAAGAGGAGTAGAAGAGATCTTCATTGCTTCTGTTGATGGGCTGCCTGGCTTCAAAGAAGCAATTAAGACTATCTATCCTGACACAAAGGTACAGAGGTGTATCGTACACCAAATCAGAAATACTTTAAGGTTTCTTAACTACAAGGAGAGGAAAATCTTCGCGAAGGAACTCAAAGATGTTTACAAAGCGCATGACGCTGAAGCTGGCTTCAGCTCACTGGAAAGGCTAATAAGGAGTACCCTGAATACTCTCCATCGCTTAAATCCTGGTATGATAACTGGAATGAATTAAGTCACTTTTTTGAGTATCCGCAGGAAATCAGGAAGATAATCTATACTACGAATACCATAGAGAGTATCAATAGTCAATTTAAGAAGGTAAGTCGCTCTAAGTCAGTATTTCCGACAGATGACTCTCTTCAGAAGGTTCTTTATCTGGCATCTAAGAACATGCTAAAAAAGTGGACTCAGAAAATTAGGGGATGGGAAAAGATACTGAGAATGCTGGTAGTAATTTATCCAGAAAAGATGGATAAATATTTAATTTAAAAGGAGGTCCAGATGGGGCTCCCACTAATGGCTAGGAATCTAATTTACACGTAATTTGGGAAAGACCCTTGAAGATGCTTTATCTAGCAATGATTGATATTACTAAGAAATGGAAAATTCGAGTTTGGGAATGGGCAAAAATTATAGGTCAATTAAGCATCTATTTCGAGGGACGTATTTAGTCCCTCGCCAATTCCATAGAAAAAATTTTGGATGGATACACCAATTTCTTGACAGACTCAAACATTTGTTAAAATAAAATATGCCCGATAACCAGTATCGTTATCGGGCTATTTTAAATTTCTATCCATTATTCATAAAATTCCGGTGCTGTTTTCAATGTTTTAAAAAACTTATAGTCATGAGCAAAGATTACTTTTGCATCGTATTTACTTTTTAATTTTCTAACTTTTTCGATAGATTTAAAATAGTTTAAACTGTCATACAGCAGTCCAGATGCCTTAGCAGGAGGTCCGAAGATAGCCTCTGTATATATGCAGTCTTGAGGAAAAATAAAAGTGCCCTCTTTTTCTAAATGCACTACTAATCCCAATAAACCTGGAGTATGGCCTGGCAAATTAACTACTTCAATTCCAGGTGCAATTTCAAAATCTTCTTCTACTAAGTGATATTGCTTAATCGGTACCTCTAAATCACTTTTTATATATCCTCCATGTGTAGTAGGATCTGGATTCAAATGTACTTGTGTTTGTGCGTGCATAAAATCAGCTTTTGAAACATAAATATCTGCGTGTTCAAATAGATGTAAATTTCCAGCATGATCTAAGTGCATATGAGAAATCACTACCTTCTTAATATCTTCCGGTTTTACTCCACACAGTGCCAGTTGATTTTCCAATCTTTCTTCTTCTTTTTGATATAAAGGGTATATTTCCTGCAAATGTTTTGGCCAATACCCTTTCATTGCATCCGGATGACTTCCAACATCATACAAGATATATTCACCATTATTTTCAATTAAAAAACTCATAACTGGTAGTTTTATCCAATCATTCTGGACTGCTGGATTGCTGTATGTGCCAATATTTGCACACGCTTCCACATTGTTCCTGTCTGTTTCCAAATAACCTGTGTTTAAAATATAAATTTTCATATTCTTCCTCCGTAATTAACTATAAATTAAATCCATTCAAATTTCCATTGAATTCTTTTCTATAAATTTTAATTAATGATTGTGCTCTTTGTTTCCTTGTATCTGACAATTAGTTAATAATTACCTTGGGACATCATAGCATTTGCGACTTTTTCAAAGCCTGCAATATTTGCACCGGCAACAAGATTGTAGCCAAACCCATATTTTTCAGAAGCTTCTGCTGCTGTATTGTGGATATTAACCATAATGTCTTTTAATTTCCCCTTTACCTCATCCCCATTCCAAGATACCCTCATGGAATTTTGAGACATTTCCAGAGCAGATGTGGCCACTCCTCCAGCATTTGCAGCTTTAGCTGGACCTATGAGTACTTTTTCGTTTTGCAAATAAACCAGTGCTTCATTGGTAATAGGCATATTTGATCCCTCTATAATAAACCTAACTTTATTTTTAACTATTTTTTTTGCATCTTCTATATCAATCTCATTTTGGGTAGCACAAGGAATAATTAAATCAACTTTTACTCCCCATGGTTTTTTATCAGAGAAAAACTCTACTCCAAATCTATCCGCATAGTCTTTCACCTTATCTATTCCAGAAGACCTCATTTTGAGAAGATAATCAATCTTCTCATCAGTCACTATCCCCTCTGGATCATATATATAACCATCAGGTCCTGACAGTGTGACCACTTTTCCTCCAAGTGCTCTCACCTTTAGGCATGTTCCCCAAGTAACGTTGCCAAACCCGGATACGGCCACTGTTTTCCCTTCAAATGTCTGCCCTTCATGTTTTAACATCTCATTTGCAAAATAAACTACCCCGTATCCTGTAGCCTCAGGACGTATCAGCGACCCGCCATAAGGAAGTCCTTTTCCTGTTACTACCCCGTTTTCGAATGAACCTCGAATTCTTCTATACTGGCCGTACATATACCCTATTTCTCTGCATCCGACACCGATATCACCAGCTGGGACATCCACATCCGGACCGATGTGTCTGTATAGCTCTGTCATAAAACTTTGACAGAATCGCATAATTTCTGCATCTGATTTTCCAATTGGGTTGAAATCAGAACCTCCTTTACCTCCGCCTATAGGAAGCCCCGTAAGCGAATTTTTAAAAATTTGTTCAAACCCTAAAAATTTAACAGTTCCAAGGTTGAGCGATTTATGGAATCTTAATCCGCCTTTGTAGGGGCCGATAGCTCCATTAAACTGTACACGGAAACCGCGGTTCACTCTCAGATTGCCTTTATCGTCTGTCCAAGGAACACGGAATAAGATCTGCCTTTCTGGTTCGGCTATTCTTTCCAGAATATTCGCCTCAACCCATTCAGGGTGTTTATCCAGCACCGGAACAAGGGATGCAAATACCTCCTCCACTGCCTGGATAAACTCAGGTTCACCAATATTTTTTGATTTTACACGCTCAAGAACCTTTTGAATGTAAGACACAGTATAACATCTCCTTTTTACATTATTTAAATTTTAGTATTCCGATAAAAAACGCTACTGCTGGCTAGAGCTCCTTTTTAGAAAGTAGGCTTACATTATTTTTTTCGTCGACACTAAGCATTTTTTCCATTTTTTTAAACATAACTATACAAGCTGAACATTTTGTTACCAAACCATTTTCGATACATTTTTTACACATTTTAAACCCCTCCAAAAATATTTTTATTTGTAATTATTTTATGTGACATATTATAGCTTTTTAAGATAATTTTCAATGTATGCAAACCTGAATTTGATTGTGCTACGGCACAAAGAGTGTCTGATTCAACTTAGAGTCGGATCATTTTCAATAAGTAAAATAAAACTATTTGTAGAAATTTACTTTACGATACTTTACATATCGTATGAATTGCCAGGAGAGAGTACTATGACATCTATCTCACTATCGACAAGTTGCCTTAACTTATTCGGATCCTTTTTTAAATTCTGAAAAGTATTGTAGTGCATAGGAATGACCTTTTTAGGTTTTATAAGATCGATTGAATTTGCAGCATCGAAGATATCCATGGTAAAATTCTCGCCGATAGGGAGCAATGCTATGTCAATATGTTCAAGTTCTAGGAGCTTCATCTCCATAGAAAGTCCGGTATCACCTGCATGATATAGTTTTTTACCGTCTATATATATTAGGAATCCGCCGGCACTCCCCCCATCTATAAGCCCTAATTCGGTCTCTATAGAAGATCCATGCAGGGCGGAAGTCATTTTTACAGTCCCAAACTCAAACTCAACCCTGGATCCAGTGCCCAACGAGTGAGTCTTTACCCCATGTTTGTCTAGATAATAACAGATCTCCATGTTTGATATGACCATTGCACCGGTATTTTTTGCGAGCTCTATGGCATCCCCTAGATGATTTTTATGTCCATGTGTAACAAATATGTAGTCTAATTCTTTGAAATAGGAAACTTCAACTGGAGAAGTGGGATTGCCAGATATAAAAGGGTCTATCAAAGCTTTAAACCCCGTCTTTTCCATATAAAAACAGGAATGCCCTAAAAATTTAATTTTCATAGATATACCACCTTTTTATATTTTTTTAATTTTAGAATATTAAAAATAAAATTTTTTTGATAAAATAAATGATTTTAAAATCACAAACAGGATATTATGAAAGGTACTGGTTTTATTGGGTTAGATTTTTTATAATTTAAAGTGTATTTAAAATAGAAATATTCTTAAAGTTTTAATTTCTAGATTTAATATGATTTATTTTAATTTTTTTTTAAATAAATTACAATGTATGTAAACCTAAAATTAATTGTGCTGTAGCACAACAATCGTTTTTTCAATTTTAATTCCTTTATTTTATGGATAAAGTTATTCTAAATAAAAAACCAAAACACTTATCCCTGGCAAGAAATAATTTTAGTTATGAGGTACCGGTTTCGGTAATATATCACTTTGAATACATAAATCTATATTTTCTATAAAATATAGATTGTCGCAAACATAATTTACAAAAAATTAAAAATCATATCCAAAATAGAGTAATAATTAAATAGTTCAAAAATTTTACTCAAGAGGATATGAGGTAACATGGTATTAGGAAATTTAAAAAAACACTATTCAATACTTTTTCAATAGCCTGTATGAATATATGAAACCGTTTTTGAAATATAGTAGGAAATTTTTATTATTACAGAATATTTTATACACTTGCAAAAAGGAGATGATACTATGATAGGAGCTTTTTTTGATATCGATGGAACACTTTACCGTGACTCTCTCCTTGTAGAGCATTTTAAAAAGCTTATAAGATATGAGGTTATAGATCCGAAAGTGTGGCACTCACAGGCAAAACAGACCTTTTACGACTGGGACAAAAGGCAGGGTAACTACGATGATTATCTGATGGAAGTGGTGGCTGTATACATAAATGCATTGAAGGGTATAAAAAAACCGGAAGTTGAATTTGTATCAAACCAAGTTATAAGACTTAAGGGGGAGAGGGTATACCGGTACACAAGGCAGAGAATAAACTGGCACATTGGCCAGGGGCATAAGGTAATTTTTATATCCGGTAGCCCAGATTTTTTAGTCTCTAAAATGGCAAAAAAATATGGTGCCATCGATTTCTACGGTTCAGTATACCATGTTGACCACGAAAATAAATTTAACGGAGAAATTACCGGTATGTGGGATTCAACCAGTAAAAAAAAGGCAATAGATCATTTTGTTAGAAAATATAACCTAGATTTAAGGAAGAGTTTCGCGTATGGGGACACCACTGGCGATTTAGGGATGTTTGAAAAGGTAGGGTACCCTATAGCCATTAATCCTGCAAAAGAGCTGGTATATTCAATATTAGAGAATATAAAGTTGGCAGAAAAAACAGAGATTATAGTGGAAAGAAAAGATGTTATTTATAAACTCAAGTCAGGCTTTGATATAATGTAATAAAAAACGGAGCATATGCTCCGTTTTTTATTAGTTAACTTTATCGTTTAATTTTTTACCCGCTTTGAATTTTACTACTTTTTTAGCTTCTATTGTAATTTCTTCACCAGTTTTAGGGTTTCTTCCTGTTCTAGCAGCTCTTTCAGATACTTCAAATTTCCCCCATCCTATGAAGTTAACTTCGTCTCCAGAAGTTAATACATCTTCTACAGTCGCTAAGAAAGCGTCTAATTTTCTTTCAGCTTCAGCTTTTGATTCAAAGCCACCTTTTTCAGCGAATATTTTTACAAATTCTTTTTTTGTCATCTTTATACCTCCCAGTCTTAATATAAGTCAAGAAAATTAAGGATTCCCTTTACTCTCTCTTGTTATACCATACTCGAGACAGTTTTTCAATAGTTTTTACCCTTTTTTTTAAGTAAAATCGGGGTTTTTTGCATTTTTTACCATTTTTTTTGCAATTTCTCAATTTTTTTCGAATATTATTTACTCTGTTTATGGTTATTTTTATTTCGTTTGTGGAAGTTCACATGTGTGTTTCGTAATAAGTTTTTTCAATCTGCTACACCTGAGTTCAGCCGGCTAGAGCTTTCTCTCAAACCACTTCACATCCCAGTATTTACCAAATTTTCTTCCTACTTCGCTGAAATATCCAACCTCTTTAAATCCGAACTTTTTATGGATGTTTTCAGAAATTTGGTTTGGCTGTGTAACCGCTGCATATATCATGTTCACGTCCTCATTTTTAAGCTCCTCAAAAAGTCTTTCGTACAACTTTGTTCCTACACCATTTTCACGGGCGTCTTTATCAACGTAGATAGTCGTCTCCACAGAGGTTATATAGGCATCCTTCTCTCTTAGTTTGCTGCTTGTGGCGTATCCTAGCACCCTACCACCATTTTCTGCAACCAAAAGCTTGTAAGGACCATTCTTATCATATTTTTCAAACCACTGCTTCCTTCTCTCAACCGTATAAATTTCTATATCAAAAGTTATAGTGGTGTGTTCTACATAATAGTTGTATATATTGGTTAGGGCTTCTAAATCTCTTTCTTCACCAAACCTAATGCTAAATCCTGACATGCCTCCTCCTTTACATCCCTCTAGTATTTTGGAAATATACAAAGCTTCTCAAATATTGAAAATGTTTTTAATAAAACTCATCCCTTAAAAAATTCCACTTTAATCTTTAATACTTTTATTTGTTTAAAGCTTTAAAAATTTTAGCATATATATATAGTATTTTACAACAATAATTTACACACTCTTCTACTTTATATGCATAAATTAACTTAAATTTTCAATCACAGACCTTCTAAAAATATTAAACCAGTGAATTTATTTACAAAACTCTTTTTGACACACAGATTCAAAGAGTTTTGTAAATATGAACTGTAAAAGGAAAGCCCTTAAAATAAAAATTAGATTTTGTCTGGAATTGTACGAATCTTCACAAATTTTTATCCTGTTTTTATTTTTGCCCATTAAAATAATAGTATTAAGAAAGATGAAAAAATTTGCATTCTGACTGGAAATTTTTAAAATACGTATTACAGTATAACGCCAAAAAAATGAAAAAACGCTCATTTTTTAGGGATGCTTA
Source organism: uncultured Ilyobacter sp. (assembly GCA_963675185.2). Classification (GTDB taxonomy): domain Bacteria; phylum Fusobacteriota; class Fusobacteriia; order Fusobacteriales; family Fusobacteriaceae; genus Ilyobacter_A. Next base: position 183,987 of record CAXXOH010000001.1, on the reverse strand, counting down.
AAGAAACTTTTTATGCCTTCTCTAATACCTATTCCTAAAAAATGGGCGTATATATTTTGTGTAAATATCTTCTCTTTACTTAAACTGCTCTCCCCAAGCTTGTGGATCCTTGTTCCAAGATGCTGCAATTTTAAACTCAACTTCATTCAAATAGTTTTGATCTTTTACTAGCTGAAGTAGCTCCATAAAGCTGCTTAGTGTTTCCCATTTGCAGTCTATGCTTTCAAAGTTATCAATGGCCTTTTGAAATTGGTACGAGAATATTGCGGCAACTTCTACATAAGAAGCTCCTTCTGCTCTGGCTGCTTCTACAGCCTGTATGCAGCTTCCACCGGTACTTATAAGGTCTTCTACAACCACTACCTTTTTCCCATCTACACTTGCACCCTCTATTTGTTTACCGGCTCCGTGCTCTTTCTTTTTACTTCTTATGTAGGCCATCGGCTTATTCATTTCCTCTGCAATAAACGCCGCCCAAGGAATTCCTGCTGTTGCCGTCCCAGCCACAACATCAAAATCCCTGTCCTTAAGTATCTCAACAAAAGAATCTACGATTATTTTTCTCGCTTCAGGGTACCCTATTACCTTCCTGTTGTCGCAGTAGATCGGGCTTTTTATCCCAGATACAAAAGTAAACGGCTCCTTTACATTAACTCTCACAGCTTCTACATCTAACAGTGCTTTAGCTACCTTTTTTGCTCTATCCATAAATTTCCACTTCCCTTCCGTTAAAAGTATGAAATATTCCATTGTCATATATGAATCTTCCGTTTACAATCGTGGCCACAGGTGTCCCCTTTATTGATTTTCCGTCAAAAGGAGTCCAGCCGCACTTGGAAACAACATCGGAGTTTTTTATCAAAAGTTCCTTTTCCATGTCAACCACAACCAGGTCTGCATCATAACCTTCTTTTATAAAACCTTTATTTTTTAATCCAAATATTTTAGCTGGATTTTCACACATAAGCTCAACAAGCTTTTTCAAGCTGAGTTTCCCACTATTAACTGCAGTCAGCATAAGCTGCAGTGAATTTTCGACCCCAGGTATCCCAAAAGTAGTTTTAGAAAGTTTTTCCTCCACAAGATGCGGAGCGTGGTCAGTGCCTATCGTATCCACTACGCCTTCGTTTATAGCTTCCCACAGGGACTCCATATCACTTCTAGATTTTAACTCGGGCTTCATTATGAGGAGTTTTTTGCTAATTTCATCTTTTTCTCTGTCTTCATCACATAAAAATAGGTGGTGTGGAGTTACTTCCACATAGACTTTCTTTTCACTGTTTTTTCTGTGCTCTTTTACCATTTCTATCTCTTTTTTTTGCGATATATGGCAAAGATACAGGGTATTTCCGTATTTCTCATTTAAGTCTATAGCCTTTTGTACCATGTCGTCCTCAGCATGCACGCTGACTATTCTAGAATTTTCAAAAACACCTGCAAGGGAAGCTTCATCCTCTATGAGCATTTTACCCGTTGATACATTCATAAAGACCTTTGTGGAAGCCACATTGCTTGCATTCTTTACTTCCTCCACATTATCCGATGTTGCTCCGAAGTGGAAGCCGTAATTGACAATGGCTTTTTCTGCTGCCAGATCTCTTTTCCTGCTTAGGTCTTCCGCACTTACAGTTGGAGGTATCGTATTTGGCATATCAAGGAAAGTGGTGATACCTCCCTTTGCGCATGCACGTGATCCGGTATACAGGTCCTCCTTGTGGCAAAGTCCTGGGTCCCTCATGTGTGTATGTGCATCTATCACACCTGGCAGAACAAATTTCCCGCAGAGGTCCCTTACTTCAAAGGTTTTAACTACATCTTGATCTTCTTCTACAAGAAACTTCTCTTTAACCAGGTTTAAAGAATCTATATTTTCTGATATCTCCAGTATCTTTCCGTGCCCTATAAGTATATCCCTTTTTAAGATCTCACCGTTGTCTCCTACTATGCTAGCATTTTTAAGAAGCATTATTTATCACCTTCTAAAGCTTCCTCTATCTCTTTTAAAACAAGCTCTGCGGCCTTTACAGGATCTTCTGCAGCCCTTACAGGCCTTCCAACTACAAGAAAGTCTGCTCCATTTTCTATTGCCATTTTAGGGGTCATTATCCTTTGTTGGTCGTTTTTAGCAGACCAAGCAGGCCTTACTCCAGGGCATATAGTCTTAAACTCTTTCCCGCAAAGCTTCTTAATGAGCCCAGCCTCAAGAGGTGAACATACCACTCCATGCATGCCGCTTTCTTTTGTAAGTGTTGCAAAGTGCATAACCATTTCTTCAAGGTTCATGCTGCTTTTGAACTGTTCCCTTATCTCATCTTCGGAAAAACTTGTAAGTATTGTTACAGCTATTGCGATACTCTTGCTTCCAGTATCTTCTATCATTTTAGAGACGTTTTCCATCATCTTTCTGCCACCCGAAGCGTGCACGTTAAACATGAACACCCCTTTATCCACAGCAAATCTGGAGGCCATCTCCACTGTATTTGGAATATCGTGGAATTTAAGGTCTAAAAACACCTTTTTCCCTTTTTCGTGGAGGTAGTCAACAGCTTTTCCCCCACTAGTTAAGAAAAGTTCCAGCCCAACCTTATATATATCAACTGTATCGCCAAGTTTTTCAACCAGTACTTTGGCGTCATCTAGGTTACTATAGTCAAGTGCTAGTATCAATCTTTCTTTTGCTGTCATTTCTACCCCCTTATATATGTGCTGCCCCTATTATCTCAGAGATGTTTTGAAGCCCCTCTTCTTCACAATATTTTTGAAGCCCCTCTTTTATTTCAACAGGGAGCATTGGGTTTCCAAATATACCAGTACCTAAGGAAATTGCAGAGGCTCCAGCCATAAAAAACTCTACGGCATCCTCGGTGCTGTTTATCCCGCCCATGCCAAGCACAGGTATCTTAACCGCCTGGCTGACTTGGTATATCATTCTGAGTGCAACTGGTTTTACAGCAGGACCTGAAAGTCCGCCGAATATATTTCCTAAAATAGGTTTTTTCTTTTTTATGTCTATTGCCATACCTAGCAGAGTATTTATAAGTGCCACTGCATCGGCACCGTTTTCTTCTACTATTTTTGCTATTTGTACTATGTCGGATACATTTGGTGATAGTTTTACTATAAGCGGTTTGCTTAGGACCTCTCTTACTTTTTTAGTAACAAGTCCTGCAACTTCCGGATTTGCTCCAAAAGCCATCCCACCATCCTTAACGTTTGGACAAGAGATGTTCAGCTCCACCATCTTGACCTCGTCTATCTCTTCTACTATTTTTGCAAGCTCTACATACTCTTCCACAGTCTTACCGTTTATGTTTAGCACTATAGGTATGTTGAGCTTCCCCCTTATATCTTCAAGTATTACCTTTTTAAAATTTTCTATACCAGGATTTTCTAAGCCCACGCAATTAAGCATCCCAGAAGGAGTTTCCGCTATCCTAGTCCCCTCGTTACCGTTTCTTGGCTCAAGTGTTATCCCCTTAAGTACAACTGCCCCAAGCTCATTCGGATCAAAGTAATCTTTGTACTCCATACCAAATCCAAAGCACCCGGAAGCTGTCATTATCGGGTTTTCCATATCTACACCTAAGAAATTTATTTTAAGTCTATTCATTACAAGACGACACCTCCAAGCTCTCGAATACCGGACCATCCTTACAAACTTTTCTCATTCCGTTTATTGTTTCTATAGAGCAGCCCATACACGCTCCAGTGCCACAGGCCATCCTCTCCTCGAGTGAAACTTGGCACCTTATCCCATTTGCTTCAGCCACTTTTGCAACGGCTTTCATCATGCCGTGCGGACCGCAGGTATAGATTATGTCTATATTTTTTTCACCTAATATTTCTTTCATGAGTTCCACTGTGTTGCCTTTTCTTCCCCTTGTTCCGTCGTCGGTTGTCTCCAGAACTTCAAACCCATTAAGGCTTATATTGTTTACTATGTTAAGGGCACCAGAATCCCTTCCGCCGGCAATGAAAGTAAGGTTATTTTTACTTTTTAACTCTTCTATCAGATATTTTAAAGGGGCTATCCCCATTCCTCCGCCTATAACAAGTATATTTTTCCCTTCAACATCTATATCAAAACCATGACCAAGCGGACCCTGTACATTTATGGTCTCGCCCTTGTTTAATAGCGTGAATTCTTTAGTGCCTTTTCCCACAACCTCGTAATAAAACTCCAGCACGCCACTTTCTCTATCGGCATAGTGCAGGCTTATAGGTCTTCTCAGTACCCTAGAACCGTCTTTGCATTGCAGCATGAAAAATTGACCAGGCTTTGATTCCTGCAGTCCTTTTTCTACCTTGACCCTCAAAAGGTAATATTTTTTATCTCCGCTTTCTCTATTTTCTATTATAACAGCATCTTGTAAAAACATGCCTACCCCCTTTTTTCACAGTAAAAACACCTTTTCCCGTCATCTTCATACACCCACTTGGTTCCTCTTCCTTCGCGGTGACTTATACACTTAGGGTTTTTACAGTATCCTCCAAGCTCATCATACTTTATAAGTTTTTCATACCCGTTTGACAGAAGCATAGAAAGCAGCGCTTCCCTTACATATACACCATTCTCCGCCTGCGAGAAATACACTGCATTTTCGGTATCATCTAGGTCGTGGTGTATCTCGTTAACCCTCGGCAGGGGATGCATTATTTTCATATCCTTCTTGCACCTGTCCAATATTTTCCTGTCTATTCTATAAACGCCCTTATACTTGTCGTATTCTTCCTGTATATCAAACCTCTCCCTTTGTATCCTAGTCATATAGAATACATCCAGCTGGTCTAGCACCATGTCGAAACTCTCCATTATATGGTAGTCCACGTCCAACTCTTCCAAAATATACTTTGGTATTTGTAGAGCTTCAGGCGCTATGAAATACAATTCGCAATCGAACATATTAAGAGCCTTAGCTAACGAATGTACCGTCCTTCCGTACTTCAAGTCACCCACGAAAGCTATTTTTAAACCATCGATTCTGCCCTTCTCCTTTTGTATAGTGTATAGATCAAGGAGGGTCTGTGTAGGGTGTTGGTTCGCCCCATCGCCTGCGTTTATAACAGGTTTTTTTAGTATCTCAGACGCCAGCCTGGCTGTCCCCTCGTACGGGCTTCTCACCACCATTATATCAGAATAAAGCCCTGTTATGGTAATGGTATCGCTTATGGTTTCCCCTTTGCTAAGGGAAGTGGTCCCGTTGTCCTCAACGCTAAGACAACTCCCTCCAAGCCTCTGCATAGCGGCTTGGAAAGAGAGTTTTGTCCTTGTTGACGGCTCGAAAAAAAGGAGCGAAAGTATTTTATTTTCAAGTAGTTTTGGAGCTGGATTTTCTTCCAGTTCTTTTGCTCTTTCAAGGATGCTCAATATGTCTTCCTTTGAAAGTTCCCTCAGCGAAATGATATCTCTCATATCTAATTCTCCCTTTTTAAGCTTTTAATTAAGCTATCTCGTTGATATTAAATACCTCCAAGTCCTTCTTGTGTATCTCGTTTTCCATTATTTTCAATAATATGTCTAGAGTGTCTAACGAAGTCAGCACTTCTACGCCATATTCTATAGCTGTTCTTCTTATTCTGAAACCGTCCCTTTGTGAGTCGTTTGCCTTTGTAGGTGTATTTATAAGCATGTCTATTTCTCTGTTTTTAAGTTTATCCAATATGTTAGGAGTTTCTTCGCTTATCTTGTTCACAATTGAAGATTCTATGCCGTTTTCCTTTAGGAATTTATGAGTCCCACCAGTTGAACTAATCTGGTACCCAAGTGCCACCATTCTTTTTGCAAGTCCTAAGAACTCGTCCTTATCCTTGTCTTTTACAGTAACAAGGACTCTTTTCCCTTTTTCTATATAATTTTTGTTTGCCGCAACAAGACCTTTATGTACAGCTTCTTCATATGTTCTTCCTACCCCAAGAACCTCTCCTGTAGATTTCATCTCAGGTCCAAGGCTTACCTCTACGTCAGTTAGTTTTTCTGTGGAGAATACAGGTACCTTAACTGATATTAGTTCTGATTTTTTATATATTCCAGTTCCATATGGCAGGTCTTTCAGCTTTTCCCCAAGCATGGTTCTAGTTGCAAGCTCTATCATAGGTACAGCAGTTATCTTAGATATATATGGAACAGTTCTACTCGATCTAGGGTTTACCTCTATTATGTACAGTTCCCCTTTATACTCTATAAACTGAATATTTATCATTCCTAAAACTTCTAGTTCTTTTGCTATCTTTCTAGTGCAGTCTAAAATTTTCTCTTCTAGTTCACTACTTATATTCTGAGGCGGGTAAACTGTGATACTGTCACCAGAGTGTATCCCGGCTCTTTCTAGGTGTTCCATTATACCAGGGATAAGTATGTCCTCCCCGTCGCATATTGCATCTACTTCGATTTCCACACCGTCTAAATATTTATCTATAAGTACAGGATTTTCAGGATCTCTATAGAATGCCGACTCAAGGTATTTGATTAGGTTGTATTCGTCATAACAGATTTCCATCCCCTGTCCTCCAAGTACATATGAAGGTCTAACCAGTACAGGGTAACCTACACTGTTCCCTATCTCTACACCCTTTTCTACAGTCCAGATAGCTTTTCCGTTTGGCTTTTTGATGCCAAGTTTATCCATCATTACGTCGAATTTTTCCCTGTCTTCAGCCTCGTCTATCTTCTTGGCACTCGTTCCTATTATTTTTACTCCAAGCCTGTCCAAATCCTTTGCGAGTTTTATTGCTGTTTGTCCACCGAACTGCAGGATTACCCCTTCAGGCTTTTCTTTGTCTATTATCGCCATTACATCTTCTGTTGTAAGAGGTTCGAAGTAAAGTTTGTCTGCCGTATTGAAATCCGTACTTACTGTTTCCGGGTTGTTGTTGACTATTATAGTCTCTATACCTAACTCTTGAAGGGCTAAGATGCTATGTACCGTACAGTAGTCGAACTCTATACCTTGTCCGATTCTTATCGGCCCAGAACCTATAACCATTACTTTTCTCTTGTCAGATACCTCTACTTCATCGTAGCTGTCGTATGTAGAGTAGTAGTAAGAAGATACCGCTTCGAATTCAGCTGCACAAGTGTCAACCATTTTGTATACTGGCTTAATCCCAAGCTCTTTTCTTTTTGCAACTATGTCGTCAATGTTTACTCCCATAAGTTCTGAAATACCTTTGTCAGAGAACCCTTTTTTCTTCCAGTTTCTCATGTTTTCTTCATTTAGATCTTTTAGTTTAAGAGTTTTTAAAAGTTCTTCCTGCCTAACTATCCATTCGAATTTTTCTATAAAGAAAATATCCATGCCTGTAAGCTTTGTAAGCTGTCTTTTTAAGTATCCACGTCTTAAAAGTTCGGCCATGTCGAAGATCCTCTCATCGTCAGGCTTTTGAATTCTTGCCTTTAACTCGGCAACTGTTCTTTTCTTTGCAACTTTATGTTCAAGGCTGTGTTGCCCTATCTCAAGTGACCTTATACCCTTTAAAAATGCAGCTTCGAAGTTGTTTCCTATGGCCATTATCTCACCTGTAGCCATCATTTTTGTTCCCAGCCTTCTGTTTGCTTTTTGGAACTTGTCAAACGGCCATTTAGGTATTTTTACAACTACGTAGTCTAGTGCAGGCTCGAAACAAGCGTAAGTCTTACCTGTAACCTCATTTTTAACTTCGTCTAGTGTGTATCCTAGAGAAAGCTTAGCTGCTACCCTAGCTATCGGATATCCAGTAGCCTTCGAAGCAAGCGCAGATGATCTACTTACCCTCGGGTTTATCTCTATTATAGCGTATTCAAAAGAATCTGGGTGCAGGGCGAACTGTACGTTACACCCTCCTACAACCCCTATCTCGTTTATTATTTTTATAGATGAAGTTCTAAGCATTTGGTATTCTTTATCAGAAAGAGTCTGAGACGGTGCTACTACTATACTGTCACCTGTATGTATCCCTACAGGGTCTATGTTTTCCATGTTACAAACTGTTATACAATTTCCGTCCTTGTCTCTTATTACCTCATATTCTACCTCTTTCCAGCCAAGTATACTTTTTTCAAGCAGAACCTGCCCTACCCTACTAAGTGCTAGCCCTTTCAAAAGGATATTTTTAAGTTCCTCAGAGTTTTCCGCTATTCCTCCACCTGATCCACCAAGTGTGTAAGCAGGTCTTACTACAAGCGGGTAGCCTATCTCTGCTGCAAACTCAAGTCCTTCATTCAGGGTCTCAACTATTTTACTCTCTATAACCGGTTCCCCTATTTTGTTCATTGCATCTCTAAAAAGATCCCTGTCTTCTCCTCTTTTTATTGCATCAATCGGGGTACCTATAACCCTTACATTGTATTTGTCAAGTATCCCTGCATCTGCGAGCTCTACCGCCATGTTCAGTGCTGTTTGCCCTCCCATTCCTGCGAGCAGACTGTCAGGTCTCTCTTTTGCTATTACCTTTTCAACGTACTCCAAAGTGATAGGCTCTATATAAACCTTATCTGCTACTTTTCTGTCCGTCATTATAGTCGCCGGGTTGCTGTTTATTAGTACTACTTCTACACCCTCCTGCTTCAATGCCTCGCAGGCTTGAGTCCCAGAATAATCAAATTCTGCAGCCTGACCTATAACGATCGGCCCCGATCCAATAACAAGAGTTTTCTTTATGCTTTTATCTAACATTTCTTCCTCCCCAATAATAAGATTTAATATTCTATCCTATGATATTTAAAAAATCGTCAAATATATATGCTGTTTCTTCCGGTCCAGGGCAAGCCTCTGGGTGGAACTGCACGCTTGCTATTTTAAGGTTTACACTTTTCATCCCTTCAACCGTGTTGTCATTAAGGTTTACGTGAGTAAGCTCCATCCCTTCAGGCAGCTCATCCACTACATAACCATGGTTTTGAGAGGTTATGTAGATTTTATTAGCCACAAGGTCTTTTACAGGGTGGTTCCCCCCTCTGTGACCGAACTTAAGCTTCTTGGTCTTCCCTCCAAGTGCAAGGGCTAAAAGCTGGTGTCCTAGACAGATACCTATAATAGGCTTTTTGCCGATGAGCTTTTTGATGTTCTCGATAACCTCAGTAAGGTCAGCTGGGTCCCCGGGACCATTTGAAAGGAATATTCCATCAGGATTGTACTCAAGTATCTCCTCTGCACTTGTAAAAGCAGGGAAAACCTTTATGTTGCAACCTCTCTTTTCAAAAGACTTGATTATATTCTCTTTTATACCAAAGTCCATTATAGCTATGTTCTTCCCATCCCCTGGAATCTCATACGCCTCTTTGCAAGTTACGTTCTTAACAGCATCTGTATTGTGGAAGTTGTCAAACCTCTTCTTGATGTCGCTTTGGCTAAGTTCTTCAATTGTTATTATAGCCTTCATAGACCCGTGGTCTCTTATTATTTTGGTGAGTTGTCTGGTATCTAGCCCTTTTATACCCATTATTTTATTTTGTCTTAAGTAAGCAGACAGAGTCATTTCACATCTAAAGTTATTCGGTAATTTAGCAGGTTCTTTGATTACAAACCCTTTCACCTTCACACCATTTGATTGAACATCTTCTAAGTTCACTCCGTAGTTCCCTATAAGAGGGTAAGTCATTACAACTATTTGCCCGTAATACGACGGGTCCGTTAGCAGCTCCTGATACCCAGTCATGGAAGTGTTGAATACCAACTCTCCAACTGTCTCCTCAAGGTATCCGAAAGCCTTACCATAAAATACCATCCCATTTTCCAAGATTAACTTAGCTCTCAAACTAACTACCTCCATTTATTTTAAAAATTTAACTAAACAAATTCAAACGACCTCATAAGTAGTATAACATAAAAAAAGGAACAACAACTAAAAAGCTATTATTCCTTCATTAATTAATTTTATAAAATTTAAAAACGTCAAAACCAACAAAAATGCCAAACGGCAAAAACTCAATTTCATTTTTTAAAATGCCAATTCTTTTCTTTTTAAATAAAACATTTATAAATGCAAAAGGAGAGTTCGTTGTCATGTATGCAGATAATACCGTATTTAGCTTTCTCATACTCCATCCCCCTTCAATTTTTTTCAGCCCAAAATTTCAATTATATTACCATATTTTTACACTTCAGTCAAGTTAATTTTTTTTTTACTTTTCTTGAGCATTAAATAAACCTAATATTTACAGAGGTAAGCACTTTATTTAGCGGCATTATCTCCCCTAGATATTCGTATCTCCTCTTTATTTTTTCTTTACAATTCTTTAATTTTATGGTATTTTTTAGGCAAACTACTGATGAAAATTCAATTAAAAATTGGTTTTTTGCTCATGATGAATTTCTTAAATAATTTAAAAAAAGGAGGTCCCTATAAGGATGTTTAAAAATTGGTTCAAAAGTCTTCTAAATAGAGCTACTGCAATCTTTATAGGCCACTTTGTATTTATCGGTGGTAAGATTTGCCATTTTTTCGGAGCAAAATCAATTAGAAGACCTAAGTATGCATTAAAACAGGGATTAATGCGTACTTAGGTCTTTTAAATTTTTCAGGAGGTGTTTATGAAAACTGATATTCAAATCGCCCAGGAAGCTAATCTTTTAAAGATTTCGGAAATAGCTGGAAGGCTTGAGTTAGGTGAAGATGACTATGAAATGTACGGAAAGTACAAAGCTAAAATTGAGCTGGATGTTTTAAAAAGGTGGCAGGATAAAGAAGACGGTAAACTTATCCTAGTTACTGCTATCACACCAACTCCAGCTGGCGAGGGAAAATCGACTGTCAGTGTAGGGCTTACGCAGGCTCTCAACAAAATAGGTAAAAATTCAATGGCAGCTCTAAGGGAGCCTTCCCTAGGGCCGGTTTTCGGAATAAAAGGCGGTGCTACCGGTGGAGGGTATTCACAGGTCGTTCCCATGGAGGACATCAACCTTCACTTTACCGGTGACCTGCACGCAATTGGGGCGGCACACAATCTTATCGCTGCTGTTATAGACAACCATATAAAGCAAGGGAATGAACTGAACATCGACGTCACAAAAATCTCTTGGAAAAGGGTTGTAGATATGAATGACAGAGCACTTAGAAACATAGTGCTAGGCCTTGGGGGTGCTGTTCACGGAATCCCGAGGGAGGGTTCATTCCAAATAACCGTGGCTTCTGAGATAATGGCTATACTCTGCTTATCTAGTTCCATCCTGGACTTGAAAGAGAGAATCGCAGAGATAGTATTTGCTTATGACTTAAAAGGTAACCCATTAAAATTAAGGCAGCTAAACATTCAAGGTGCTGCTGCTGCGCTCTTAAAAGAGGCATTGAAACCAAACCTTGTACAAACGCTTGAAAACACTCCTGTGCTTATACACGGTGGACCTTTTGCCAATATCGCGCACGGGTGTAACTCCATGCTTGCAACTAAGATGGCCCTAAAGCTTTCTGACTATACCGTTACCGAAGCCGGTTTTGCTGCCGACTTAGGTGCAGAGAAGTTCTTAGACATAAAATGCAGGATGGGAGGTTTAAAGCCAAACTGTGTGGTTGTAGTTGCTACGGTAAAAGCTTTAAAGCTCCACGGAGGTCAAGCTCTTGGTGATCTTAAGACGGAAAACCTCGACGCGCTTGCAAAGGGAATGGAAAATCTTGACAAACACATAGAGAACATGAAAAAATACGGTCTTCCTGTGGTAGTTGCTATAAACAGATTTGTTACAGACAGTTCTGATGAGCTTAACTTCGTAAACAAACACTGCAACAACCAAGGTGTAAAAGTGGCGCTATGTGATGTTTGGGCCAACGGTGGACAAGGTGGCGTAGAACTCGCAAACCTCGTAGTAGAGGAGATAGAAAAAGGCGAGGACAACTACAAGCCGCTTTACGACCTAGAGGCAAGCATAGAAGATAAGATCAAAACTATTACTACCGAGATTTACGGTGCCGACGGGGTAGAGTTCTCCGACAAGGCAAAAAAATCTATCAAGACCTTGGGTGACTTCGGATATGCTAGGCTGCCTATCTGTATGTCAAAAACCCAAAAATCTATTTCAGACAACCCAAGCTTGCTCGGTAGGCCAAAAGGGTTCACGGTTAAAATTAACGATATAAGACTTTCTGCAGGGGCTGGATTCATAGTTGCCATGGCTGGAGATATAATCGACATGCCTGGTCTGCCTAAAAAGCCTGCTTCCGAGTTGATCGATATAGATGAAAACGGCGTTATCACAGGCCTTTTCTAAAAAACAAATACAATTAAACGCACTCGTATATCCCCGTAATATGGCCGGGAGTTTCTACGGTTAACCTTAAATTAACTGCTACGGGTGAAGGTCGCCAATTGTCCGGTTGCTTTCACTCGAAGCCCGGATTTTTGTTTTAAACTTATAAAAAATTTTAGGAGGAGAGAAAAACTTCATATGAAATTTCGTATTTTTGTTGAAAAAAAGGCTGGATTTAATGTTGAAGCAGAAAATCTAAAAAAAGACTTAATTGAGAGTTTGAATCTAAGTAATCTTGAAAATGTTAGAGTGCTTAATATTTATGATATCTTCAACATTGAAGAATCAGAGATAGAGAGTGCAAAAAAGATTGTTTTCTCGGAAATTGTTACCGATGAGGTTTACAGCAACATAGAACTCTATAATAAGAACTACATAGCTGCAGAGTTCCTTCCTGGTCAATTTGACCAGAGAGCTGATTCGGCTGTTCAATGTCTTAATCTTATCTCAGAAAAAAATGAAGCTGTGGAGGTTAAAAGCGGTAAGCTTATAATCTTAGAGGGTGCTATCAGCCCTGAAGACCTGGCAAAAATAAAAAGCTACTACATAAACCCTGTTGAAATGAGAGAGAAAAAATTAGACTCATTAAATATAGAGGAAGCTGTTTCCGCCGGGGACGTGCAAAGTTTTGAAGGGTTCATAAATTATTCATTAGATGAACTTGAAGCTTTCAGGAGTAGAGAGGGACTGGCAATGACTCTAGAAGATGTTGCCTTCATCCAAGATTACTTCAAAAATACGGAAAAAAGAGATCCAATTGAAACTGAAATAAAAGTTTTAGATACATACTGGTCTGACCACTGCCGTCATACTACTTTCGAGACAAAACTTAAAGACATAGTTATCCCTCAAGGTAAATTTGGAGAGGTAATGCAGGAGACTTTTGAGGAGTACTTAAAAAGCAGAGAGTACGTTCATGGTACAAGGCTAGAAGAAAAATATATATCCCTAATGGATATGGCTACAATCTCAGGTAAAGAGATTAGAAAAAACGGCAAACTAGACGACATGGAGATATCTGAAGAGATAAACGCCTGCTCAGTTTATATAGACGTAGATGTAGACGGTAAAACTGAAAAGTGGCTTCTTATGTTTAAAAACGAGACCCATAACCATCCTACTGAGATAGAGCCTTTCGGAGGAGCTTCTACATGTATAGGTGGGGCAATAAGAGACCCGCTTTCAGGAAGATCTTATGTTTACCAGGCTATAAGGGTAACCGGTGCTGCAAATCCACTGGAAAAGGTAGAGGATACAATGCCTGGGAAACTTCCTCAAAAGAAGATAACAAAAGAAGCCGCTCACGGATACAGCTCATATGGTAACCAGATAGGACTTGCAACAGGACATGTTGCGGAGATATATGACGAAGGGTATAAGGCTAAAAGGATGGAAGTAGGTGCCGTTGTAGGTGCTGTCAAGGCTGACTGGGTGAGAAGGGAATCTCCATCTGCTGGCGACATAGTGGTACTTCTTGGAGGTAAAACTGGTAGAGACGGCTGCGGTGGTGCTACAGGTTCATCTAAAGAGCACACAGAGGAGTCTTTAGAAACTTGCGGTGCAGAAGTCCAAAAAGGAAACGCTCCAACTGAAAGAAAAATCCAAAGGCTTTTCAGAAACCCTGAGGTTACGAAGTTGATAAAAAAATGTAATGACTTTGGAGCCGGTGGAGTTTCGGTTGCCATTGGTGAATTATCTGATGGTTTAATCATAAACCTTGACAAGGTCCCTACAAAGTACAGTGGATTAAATGGTACAGAACTTGCCATATCTGAATCTCAAGAGAGAATGGCCGTTGTGGTCGAGGCAAAAGACGTAGAAAAATTCATAAAACTTTCTGAAAAAGAAAACCTAGAAGCCGTGGTTGTAGCTGAGGTCACTGATACAAATAGGCTAGTTATAACATGGAGAGGGAAAAAGATAGTAGATATAGCTAGAAGCTTCCTGGATACAAACGGTGTTACAGGAGAAAACGACATAGAGGTAGAAGCTCCTGAAAGCGATAACCCAATTGAAAAAGTAGAAACAACTGGTAAAACTCTAAAAGAAAAATGGTTAAACATGCTAGGGTCACTAAATGTGTGCTCTCAAAAAGGGCTTATGGAGACATTTGACTCCACAATAGGTGCTTCAACCGTGCTTATGCCTTTTGGAGGTAAATACCAGCTAACTCCTACAGAGGGATCGGTTCAAAAACTACCTGTCCTTCACGGTAAAACAGATACTGCGAGTGCAATCACTTGGGGATACAACAACAAAATAGCTAACTGGAGTCCATTCCACTCAGGTGCATATGCTGTTGTAGAGTCAATGGCTAAAATAGTTGCCCTTGGAGGAGATTGGAAAAATATAAGGCTTAGTTTCCAAGAGTACTTCCAAAGACTTGGTAAAAACCCTAAATACTGGGGAAAACCATTTGCTGCCCTTTTGGGGACACTGTTTGTTCAAAAACAGATGGAGATCCCTGCCATAGGTGGTAAGGATAGTATGAGCGGAACCTTTAATGAACTACATGTACCGCCTACACTTATATCTTTTGCGGTGAGCCCGCTAAAAGCAAGTCAAGTTGTGTCACAGGAGTTTAAATCTGCCGGAAGCAAACTTTACCTTGTAAAGCATACCGCGCTTGACAACCTGATGCCAAATATGGATGAGCTTAAGGAAAACTTCGACTTTGTGCATGAAAATATAAAGAACGGCAAAATAGTTGCCACTATGACGCTTAAGCATGGCGGGATAGCAGAGGCTATCTCGAAAATGTCCTTTGGTAACAAGATAGGGGCGTCTATAAAAGACTTAGGTGAAGACCTGTTTAGACTAAACTACGGTTCTATGGTTATAGAAGCTAAAGAGGAGCTTAACGGCATACCTGCTCTAGTCGAGCTAGGGGAAACAAACTCAACTGGAAAAATAGTTGTTGGAGATATGGAAATAGGGGTAGAAGAGGCTCTTGCGGCCTGGACAAAAACTCTAGAACCTGTATTCCCTTCTAAAACAAAGGAAAAAGCGGAAAAACTTCCTTGGAAATCTTTCGAGAGAAAAGATATCCTGGTTGCTAAAAATAAAATAGCTAAACCAAAAGTATTCGTGCCGGTATTCCCTGGTACAAACTGTGAATACGACTCAATGAGAGCTTTCGAAATGGCGGGAGCAGAGCCGAACTCAATGGTGTTTAGAAACTTAAACCACACCATGATAGAGCAATCTATCTCTGAAATGGTTAAAAACATAGAAGATTCTCAAATCCTTATGTTCCCTGGAGGCTTCAGTGCCGGGGACGAGCCGGATGGTTCTGGTAAGTTTATTGCCACAATATTAAACAACCCGTTAATAAGCGAGGCAATATCTAAGTTCCTAGAAAGGGACGGACTAATACTTGGTATATGCAATGGATTCCAAGCTCTTATAAAATCAGGACTTCTTCCATATGGAGAGATTGGAAGGGTAGCAGAGGATTCTCCTACACTTACATTCAACACAATAGGAAGACATATATCTAAAATGGTTTCCACAAAGGTGGCTTCTAACAAGTCCCCTTGGCTTGCCGACATAGAGGTAGGATCAGTTCATCAGATCGCTGTATCTCACGGTGAGGGTAGATTTGTTGCAAACGAAGAGGTTGTAAAAAGCTTATTCGAAAACGGACAGATAGCAACACAATATGTTGACCTTGAAGGAAACCCTACAACCGACAGCGAGTTCAACCCTAACGGTTCAGTTTGGGCCATAGAGGGGATAACGAGCTTAGATGGAAGAATACTAGGTAAAATGGGACATTCTGAAAGAATCGGAGAGAACCTTTATAAGAATATAATAGGGGAAAAAGAACAAAAACTTTTCCATAACGGAGTTAAATACTTTAAGTAAACTGCTTATATTTTGTTTATAGAAAGGATGAAAAATGGGGAAAATAGGTATAATTATGGGAAGTGACTCAGATTTACCAGTAATGAGCGCTGCAGCAAAAATTTTAGATGAATTCAATATAGATTACGAACTAACTGTAGTTTCAGCACATAGAACCGTTGATAGGATGTATGAGTATGCAAAAGCAGCTGACCAAAGAGGTATTGACGTAATAATCGCAGGAGCAGGTGGGGCAGCCCACCTTCCTGGAATGGTGGCAGCGATAACAAACGTGCCTGTAATAGGAGTCCCGGTTAAAAGTTCAAATTTAAGCGGACTTGATTCACTATTATCTATAGTACAAATGCCTGGCGGGGTGCCCGTTGCTACAGTGGCAATAAACGGGGCAAAAAATGCAGGAATACTTGCTGCCAAAATAGTTTCTATAAAAGACAGCGAAGTAAAAGAAAAAGTTAAGAAATATATGATTGACATGAAAGATGAAGTGGAGACAAAAGCTGAAAAAATTGAAGAGATCGGATATGCTAAATATCTCGAAAGTATGTAATTTAGGAGGAGAAACAAGTTGAAAAAATTAGGAATTATCGGCGGTGGACAACTTGGGAAAATGACAATCCTTGAAGCCAGAAAAATGGACCTTTATACTTGCGTGCTCACAGATAGTTATCCTTCTCCTGCCAGTGAAATATCAAATGAATATATAGTGGGCAGCTTGTATGATGAAGATAAAGTAAGAGAAATTGCTAAAAAGTGTGATGTGCTTACCTACGAAATAGAGCACATCAACGTCGAAGTTCTTAAAGAGCTTGAAGCAAAAGGCAAAAAGATATTTCCTTCGTCAAATGTCATCGAAATAATTCAAGATAAATCAAAGCAGAAAGAACTTCTTGACAAAAATAATATCCCTACTTCAAAATGGAAGAGAGTTACTGAAAATAATATAGATGAACTGAAAAAAGAGTTTGGATTTCCTGTGGTTCAAAAAAGCTGCAAGGGTGGGTATGACGGCAGAGGAGTTTTTATTCTAAAAAAAGAGTCTGATATAGACAAAATGATTCCAGGAGAAAGCTTCTTTGAAAAATTTGTAGACTGTGAAAAAGAGATAGCAGTAATGGTTGCCAGAAATTTCAACGGTGAGGTAGTGACTTATCCAGTTGCTGAAATGGTATTTGATGAAAAAACAAATATATGCGATACTGTAGTGGTACCGGCAAGAATTACAGAAGATCAATATAAAGAAGCCGAAGAGCTCGCGCTTAAATGTGTGGAGGCCTTTGAAGGTGTAGGAATATTTGGTGTAGAGATGTTTTTAACCAAAGATGGAAAAATATTAATTAATGAAATCGCCCCAAGACCTCATAACTCAGGACACTATACAATTGAAGCATGTAAAACATCGCAATACGAACAGTTCATAAGAGCGGTACTAAACTACCATCTAGGAAATTGTGATTTGCTATCCCCTGCCTGTATGGTAAACCTTTTGGGTGAAGAAGGATATGTAGGTAAGGTGAAAATTTTAGGCGTGGATGAAGTAATGAAGGTTGATGGTGCATATCTTCATATTTATGGAAAAAAAGAAACAAAACCTTTTAGAAAAATGGGTCATATAACCGTATTAAATGACTCGGAAGAAAAAGCTTATCAATTGGCATTAAAGGCTAGAGAGCATTTGAAAATAATTAGTGAATAAACAATTAATTATATTTTTTTATAAATCAGGAGGAAGAATGGAAATTATAAAAAAGGATATGCTGTACGAAGGAAAAGCAAAGCAAATATACTCTACAGATGACCCAAATCTAGTTATTATCCACTACAAAGATGACGCTACGGCTGGTAACGGTGCGAAAAAAGGTACTATCGCAAACAAAGGTAAACTAAACAATGAGATAACCACAATACTTTTTGAAATGCTTGAAAAAAATGGAGTGAAAACTCACTTCAAAGCAAAGCTAAACGACAGAGACCAAGCCTGCGAAAAACTAAAAATATTCGCGCTAGAAGTTATAGTTAGAAACGTTATAGCTGGATCTATGGCTAAAAGAGTTGGTATCCCAGAGGGGACTAAGCCTGCAAACACAATTTTTGAAATATGCTACAAAAATGACGCATACGGTGACCCACTAATAAACGACCACCATGCCGTTGCACTTGGAATTGCCACTTATGAAGAACTAAAAGAGATCTATGCAATCACTGCTAAAATAAACGAACTCCTAAAAGATACTTTTGATAAAGAGGGGATCACCCTTGTCGACTTCAAAATAGAGTTCGGTAAAAACTCAAAAGGCGAGATAATGCTTGCTGACGAAATCACGCCAGACACTTGCAGACTTTGGGATAAAGAAACTGGTGAAAAACTTGATAAAGACAGATTTAGAAGAGACCTTGGAAGCGTAGAGGAAGCGTATATCGAGATATTAAAAAGATTGGGGGCATAATCAAACATGTGCTTTGATAAATTAAACACAGATAAGATGGAGGAGGAATGCGGAGTCTTTGGTGTATACTCAAAAAAGGCCAAAGAAGAAATCTCAACTCTTACTTACTACGGACTTTATGCTCTTCAGCACAGGGGACAAGAAAGTGCAGGAATAACAATTTCAAATTTTGGAGAAAAGACAACTTACAAGGGTATGGGGCTTGTAGCTGACGTATTTACTCCTGAAAAACTTCAGGAGCTAAAAGGAAATGCTGCAATAGGACACGTTAGATACTCCACTTCTGGTGACAGCAATGTTGCGAATGCCCAGCCTTTAGAGAGTAAATTCAAACTTGGTCAGATTGCAGTTGCCCATAACGGAACCCTTGTAAATGCAGGTATACTAAGAGAACTCCTTGAAGATTCTGGATCAACGTTTATTACAAATATAGATTCAGAAGTTATTATAAACATGATAGCAAGAAAAGCAAATAATGGATTAGAAGATGCTATAAAATCTACAGCAAATGCTATAAAGGGAGCTTATGCTCTTACCATTTTGGCTGACCAAAAGCTAATTGGTGTAAGAGATCCTTATGGCATCAGACCTTTGTGTCTAGGACAAAATGAAGAAGGGGATTATTTCCTAGCTTCTGAATCTTGTGCCCTTGATGCAGTGGGAGCAGACCTCATAAGAGATGTCGAGCCTGGAGAGATGGTTATAATAGATGATAACGGTGTGAAATCCGTCAAATATGCTGAAAATACAAAAAATGCTCCTTGTTCTTTTGAAACCATATACTTTGCAAGACCAGATAGTGTAATTGATGGCAAAAGCGCTTTTAATGTAAGAGTTGAATCTGGAAGATGCCTTGCCAGACAAAAACCTGTAGAAGCAGATGTTGTAATAGGTGTACCTGATTCTGGAATACCTGCAGCAATAGGTTTTGCAGAAGAAAGCGGCATTCCTTATACAGTTGGTCTTATTAAAAATAAATATATAGGAAGAACTTTTATAAAACCTACTCAGGAACTTAGAGAAAAAGCTGTTCAGGTAAAATTAAATCCTTTAAAAGTAAATGTAGTGGGGAAAAGAGTTGTTGTAGTAGATGATTCTCTAGTAAGGGGAACTACAAGTAAGCTTCTTATTCAGATGCTTAGAAGAGCTGGAGCTACAGAAGTACACTTCAGATCGGCCTCTCCAGCAGTAAAATATCCATGCTATTTTGGTATTGACACTGCCCACAGAAAAGAACTTATGGCAGCAAAACTTTCTATAGACGAAATAAACGAAGCTATTGGAGCTGACTCTATAGATTACCTTACTCTTGAAAATCTTACAAAAGTACTAGGAAGTGAGGATTTCTGTTTAGGATGTTTTGATGGAGAATATCCTGTATGTACTCCAATGGGGGAGCTGTAAACTTAAGATAAAGTATTTCTATATTTAGAATAATATTATAGAGTAAGGAGATTAATAATGATAACATATAAAGACTCTGGAGTTAATAAAGAAGAGGGATACAAATCTGTTGACCTAATAAAAGATATGGCCAAAGCTACTCACAGTAAAAACGTTCTTACTGGGCTTGGGGGCTTTGGTGCTATGTACGAGCTTGGAAAATACGAAAACCCTGTTCTAGTATCTGGTACAGACGGTGTTGGAACTAAGCTTGAAATAGCTTTTAAAACCAATACTTATGATACTGTTGGTATCGACTGTGTTGCAATGTGTGTAAATGATATCCTTTGCCATGGGGCAAAACCAATATTCTTCCTTGACTACCTTGCTTGTGGGAAACTAGAAGCAGAGGTTTCGTCTCAAATAGTAAGTGGAGTTGCCAAAGGTTGCCTTGATGCAGGTGCTGCCCTTGTTGGTGGGGAAACAGCAGAAATGCCTGGTTTCTACAAGCCTGGAGACTATGACATCGCTGGATTCACAGTTGGAGTAGTTGAAAAAAGCAAGGTTATAAGTGGGGATAAGATAAAAGAGGGGGACAAGATCATAGCTATTGCATCTTCTGGGGTGCACAGCAACGGATTTTCCCTTGTAAGAAAGCTCGTAACTGATTATAGCGAAGAGTTTCAAGGTAAAAAAATCTCTGAAACACTTCTAACTCCAACAAAAATATACGTAAAACCTGTACTTAAGCTTCTTGAAACTTATGATATTAATGGTATGGCGCATATTACAGGAGGAGGGCTAATTGAGAATGTTCCTAGAACTATACCTGCCGGCCTAGAAGCTCACGTTGAAAAATCAAAAATAGAAGTTCTTGAAATCTTTAAATATCTCCAATCTAAAGGTGTCCCTGAAGAGGAGATGTGGGGTACTTTCAACATGGGTGTAGGGTTTATACTAATTGTAAAACCTGAATTAAGCGAAAATATTATCGCTGACCTTGAGTCAATGGGTGAAAGGGCTTATGAAATAGGTACTATTGAAAAGGGAGACAACGGAATATGTTTAAAATAGCTGTTTTGGTTTCTGGAGGCGGAAGCAACCTCCAATCTATAATAGATAGCATTGAAAACGGAATGCTAAACTGTGAAATCGAATACGTTATCTCAGATAGGCCTTGCTACAGTATTCAAAGAGCTGAAAATCATGGGATAAAAACCATTTCCCTTGACAGAAAAGAGCTAAAGGAAAACTTAAGTAAAAAAATAGACGAACTTTTAGATGGGAAAGTAGACCTCATAGTACTTGCAGGTTTCCTATCGATATTAAATGCTGATTTTACCGATAAATGGGCTAAGAAAATAATAAATATACACCCATCTTTGCTCCCAAAATATGGTGGCGCAGGTATGTACGGTATAAAAATACATAGAGCCGTAATTGCAAACGGAGAAAAAAAATCCGGGTGCACAGTGCACTTTGTCGATTCAGGAATAGACAGCGGTGAAATAATATTCCAAAGTGAAGTTGAAGTACTTCCTAGCGACAATGAATCGACTCTTCAACAAAGGGTACTAGAGCAGGAACACACTCTACTACCTAAAGCAATAAAATTTTTAATAGATAACAGATAATCATCCCTAATTCTCGGGATTTACATATTTTGCGGGTATAAAATATATAGCAGTTTATAAATGAAAATCTCTTTCCAAATTTTCATTCTCCACAGAATCTCTCTTAGACTGCTCATAAACTTATACCCGCACTAAAAATATTTTGGAGGTGGATAAGTTTGAAAAGAGCTTTAATAAGTGTTTATAATAAAGATGGAATTTTAGATTTTTCAAAATTCCTTATGGAAAAAGGTATAGAAATAATTTCTACAGGTGGAACATATAGATATCTACAAGAAAACAACATCCCGGTTATCGATGTGGCTGAGGTTACTAAGGCTGCGGAAATGCTAGACGGAAGGGTAAAAACATTGCACCCTGTTATCCATGGAGGTATCCTTGCCATAAGAGACAATGAGGAGCACATGAAGACACTTGAGGAGAGGGGCATCACTCCTATAGATGTAGTGGTTGTAAACCTCTATCCTTTCTTCAAAGAGGTTCAAAATGATATAAGCTTTGAAGAAAAAGTAGAGTTTATAGATATCGGTGGACCGACCATGCTTAGGTCAGCTTCTAAAAACTTCAAAGACGTAACTGTAATCTCAGATGTAAACGACTATGAAAGAGTAATGAATGAGATAAATGAATCAGGTGACGTTTCTTTTGAAACAAGAAAAATATTGGCAGGTAAAGTATTCAATCTTACCTCAGCTTACGATGCAGCTATCTCTAGCTTCCTTCTTGGGGAAGACAGTATGCCTGAATACTTAAATGCATCTTATGTGAAACTTATGGACCTTAGATATGGTGAAAATCCTCACCAAAATGCAGCATACTATGTTTCTACTACACAAAAAGGTGCCATGAAAGACTTCGAACAGTTAAATGGTAAGGAGCTCTCATTCAACAATATAAGAGATATGGATGTTGCTTGGAAGGTTGTATGTGAATTTGAAGAAACTGTATGCTGTGGTTTAAAACATTCTACTCCTTGCGGTGTAGCTGTGGCTGACAATGTCGCCGAAGCATACAGAAAAGCTTACGACTGCGACCCTGTATCTATTTTCGGAGGTATAGTTGCATTTAACAGAACTGTAGACAAAGAAGCTGCAGAAGAACTTATTAAAATATTCCTTGAAATAGTAATTGCTCCCGATTTCACCGAGGAAGCGCTTGAAGTTCTTAGAAGCAAAAAGAACTTAAGGGTAATTAAAGCTGTTTCCACTCCTAAAGATACTTTAGAGTATGTAAAAGTGGATGGCGGGGTTCTTGTACAAAATACAGACAGCGTTTTCTCTACAAATTACGAGGTTGTTACTGAGAAAACTCCAAGTGAAGAAGAGATGAAAGACCTAGTTTTCGGAATGAAAGTTGTCAAACACGTTAAGTCAAATGCAATTGTAGTTGTGAAAGACGGTATGGCTAAAGGTGTGGGAACTGGTGAAACAAACAGAATCTGGGCTACAAAACAAGCTATTGAAAGAGCTGGAAATGGAGTAGTGCTTGCATCAGATGCCTTCTTCCCATTCAGAGACGTAGTTGACGAATGTGCACAAGCTGGCATAAAAGCTATCATTCAACCTGGAGGTTCAATGAGGGACAAAGATTCCATCGAGGCTTGTAATGAACACGGTATCTCAATGGTATTTACTGGCATAAGGCATTTCAAACATTAATACAACTGCCGGGACACCTTCCCGGCAGAAAAAATTTATAAAGATTTTATATATATTTCAATGAGGAGGAAAGATGAACGTACTTATTATTGGTAGCGGTGGTAGGGAAAATGCTATCGCATGGAAATTTTCTCAAAATACAAAAGTGAATAAAATTTACTGTGTTCCTGGAAATGCCGGTACAGCAGCCCTGGAAAAAGCAGAAAATGTAGCTTTGAAAGAAATAGAGGATATAATCGCATTCTGTAAGGAAAATTCGGTTGAACTCACCATGGTTGGATCCGAAGAGATGCTTGTGGAGGGAATTGTAGATAAGTTCCAGAAAAACGGTCTTAAAATATTCGGACCAAACAAAAAAGCTGCTATCCTAGAAGGTAGCAAAGCGTTTTCTAAAGATTTTATGAAAAAGTACGGTGTTAAAACTGCAGCCTATGAAAATTTCACAGACTATGAAAAAGCAAATGCATACCTTGACCAATGCCCTTATCCAACTGTTATAAAAGCAAGCGGACTTGCAGCAGGAAAAGGAGTCGTAATCTGCCAAAATAAAGCAGAGGCAAAAACTGCTCTTGAAGACATGATGCTAAACGAAAAATTTAAGGATGCGGGTAAAGAGGTTGTCATAGAGGAATTCCTGGAGGGTGTAGAGGCCTCTATCCTCTCTATAACAGATTCTAAAACTATAATCCCGTTTATATCAGCAAAGGATCACAAAAAGATCGGAGAAGGGGACACAGGCCTTAATACTGGAGGCATGGGTGTTGTAGCTCCAAACCCATATGTAACCCAAGAGGTTTTTGAAAGATTTCAAACCGAAGTCTTAGAACCTACTTTAAAAGGATTAAACGCAGAAGGTATGGAATTTTGCGGTATAATCTTCTTCGGGCTAATGATAAATGAAAGAGGGGTTTACTCCTTAGAATACAATATGAGAATGGGAGACCCTGAAACTCAGGTTGTGCTTCCACTTATGGAAAGCGACTTTTTAGAAGTTATAGAAGCTGCTATGGCTGGAAAGCTTTCAGAAACAGAAATAGAATGGAAAAATGGTGCTGGGTGCTGTGTGGTAGCTGCCTCTGGAGGATACCCTGAAGCATACACAAATGGGTATGAAATAAAAGGTGTGGAGAATGTAGAAGACTTAGTATTTATGGCAGGAGTGAAAAATAAAGACTCTAAGCTTCTTACAAACGGCGGAAGGGTTCTAAACGTTGTCTCTCTTGCAGATAACCTAGACGAAGCTAGAAAAAAAGCTTATTCTTCCATTGAAAAGATATCTTTTGAAAAAATGTACTATAGAAGAGATATTGGAAAAATTAAATAAAAATTATAAAGGACATCTATTATAGATGTCCTTTATATATTAGATAAATTATTCTATGGCTTACAAAATTTTCATAATTTTATATTAACTAAAGTATAGACTTATAAGTTCTAGTTATGCCTTACAAATTAATTTCAAAATAAAAATTAAAATTTTCTAAATAAATTTTTAAAATTCTGAATAAAATAATCCTGAAATTTCATAAACGTTTTTAAAATTTGCACAAAATTTAAGATTATATTTTAGACCCTTATACAAGAGCTCCTTACTACCAATCTAGGTTTAACCATTATATTTATCTTTTTAGTTATATTCTCATCTTTTAAAAGCTCTACCAGCCTTTCACAGCTCATTTTAGCGATTATTTCCTTTGGCTGATGTATAGTTGTCAATCCTGGATTGAAGTACTCCAAGCCATCAACATCATCGTATCCTATTATAGATATGTCTTCAGGCACCCTTATTCCATAAAATTTCAGCTCATTTATAAAATTAGTGGCTCCTAGATCATTCTGCACAAATATAGCTGTTTTACTTTTTATCAGGTCTATATTTTCAGATATAAACTGTTTAATTCCATCCGGGGAAAACTTTATCTTTACTATGCTTTCTTCCCCTAGGTCAAGTCCGTACTCTTTAACCACAAATTTATACCCTTCAATCAGTTTCTTATACTCAAATTCATCACTTTCTTTGGATACACAGAGTATTTTTTTATGCCCTAAAGAAATTAAATATTCTGTGGCTAGTTTTCCCCCGTAAAAATTATCCGTAGCAATTACATCTATTTCATCTAAAATGTCTAACCTTGGAATATAGTGCAAGAAAACACACGGGAACTCTCTATCCTTTATATAGTCCCATTCTTCCTGGGTGATCTTTTCATTTATTATTAGAAGTGCATCTACTTTTTGCTTGCTTATAAGCTTGTATATACTGCTTTTTTTTGTATATTTATTCTCATGAAAAGTAACTATAGTATCTAGATCTTCCTTTTCCAGTACGTCTCTTAGATTATTCAAAAGTGATATATGATACAAACTAAAGTCGAATTCTTTGATTTCTTCCGGATAAATTATCCCTATTGTATCAGTTTTTTTTGTTATCATAGTCCTAGCACTTGCGTTAATTTCAAATTTTAACTCTTCGGCTACTTTTTTTACCTTTTCTTTAGTTTTTAGTGTTACTAGAGGACTATCGTTTAAGCTTCTAGATACAGTTGATATGCTGACACCAGCAACTCTAGCAACATCTTTAATTGTAACTGCCATATTTAAACCTCTCTCGTGCAAGCGTTTGCAATAATAATACTCCCATTTTTCGCAATAAATACATTAATATAATATTAACCTTTTTCACTTTTGTTGTCAAGTAAGCAATTTTTATATAAATTCTCTATCTTCCAAAATAAAAAAAACACCCAACTGGGTGTACAATTCAAAATGGTGGTGAGGGAAGGATTCGAACCTTCGAAGGCGGAGCCGGCAGATTTACAGTCTGCTCCCTTTGGCCACTCGGGAACCTCACCATTATATTTTTTTGGTAGCCCGTAGGAGAATCGAACTCCTGTTGCATGGATGAAAACCATGAGTCCTGACCACTAGACGAACGGGCCCTATATGGTGCCGCTTACCGGAGTCGAACCAGTCACCTGCTGATTACAAGTCAGCTGCTCTACCAGATGAGCTAAAGCGGCAAATTATTATGGCGGGAGTGACGAGACTCGAACTCGCGACATCTTGCGTGACAGGCAAGCACTCTAACCAACTGAGCTACACCCCCATATTTGTATGGTGGTCGCAACAGGACTTGAACCTGTGACCCCCTGCTTGTAAGGCAGGTGCTCTCCCAACTGAGCTATGCGACCTTATTTGGTAGCCCGTAGGAGAATCGAACTCCTGTTGCATGGATGAAAACCATGAGTCCTGACCACTAGACGAACGGGCCCTTTTTGGTGCGCCATACAGGATTTGAACCTGTGACAACTCGATTAAAAGTCGAGTGCTCTACCAACTGAGCTAATGGCGCATTGGAGCGGGAAACGAGGGTCGAACTCGCGACATTCAGCTTGGAAGGCTGACGCTCTACCAACTGAGCTATTCCCGCATCTATTTATCTGTTCCTTGCGACAGAATTAATGTTACCACATTTGGAACCTTATGTCAATTATTTTTTAAAAAAATATTTTTATTTAATTTCCCTGCTCAAACTCTCGTCTATCCAGTCTAGATAAGTCTCCAAACCAGCTTCTATTCCAAGTTTCACTATTTCCGGAACCTCATAGCTATGCAACTCCACCACCCTCTCTTTTAGAGCCTGATAGTGGCTATCACGGGTTTTTATATAGAGGAGGTATTCCTCTTCACACTGAAGTTTCCCTTCCCATCTGAAAAAACTCTCCACCTCTTTTATCTGTACGCAGGCAGCCAAACCCTCCAAAACAACTGTTTCCGCTATTTTCCTGGCTTCTACCCTATTAGGGCAAGTAGTCATAACCAAACAATACATAACACTCCCCTCCTAATAGGCCATAAGGTCTCCGACCCTCATATCAGTCACCGTTATAAGGTCTTCTGGGGAAAGCTCCAACTGCTGCCCCCTCACGCCGGCGCTTACGAATATATTGTCAAAATTCAGAGCTGACCGGTCTATATATGTGGGGTAACTTTTCTTCATCCCCAAAGGCGAGCATCCTCCCCTTATATATCCGGTTAGTTTCTGTAGATCCTTTAGATTTATCATTGCGACCTTTTTATTTCCGCTCAAACTGGCAAGTGCTTTTAAATCCAGCTCCCCATCACCAGGTATGCATGCGACAATAACCCCGGTTTTATCGCCCGTAAGCACAAGCGTCTTAAACACCCTACTTATATCCTGACCAAGTTTAATCCCTACACTTAGTGCACTCAAGTCGTTTTCATCGACCTCATAATCCACTACAGAATATTTTATTTTACTTTTATCCAAAATCCTGGCTGCATTTGTCTTTTTCAAGTCTATGTCCTCCAAAATAGTATTTTGCCTAGCATTGCTCTCCTGGACAGCCCAGTTAAACCTAAATAAAGTACGAAAGACAGGTTTCGCCTGCCTTATGTTTTTTATTTTTTTCTTTCAGCCCTTACAGGCTCTAGAGTTCTGTCACACTTGCCGCATTTCACCTTGCCGTTATCCAGCCCATAAAACTGCTCTTCCGAGTGATAAAGGTATATCTCCTCACCGCAGACATCACAGGTTTTCTTATGCACCTGTTTATGCCCGAATAAAAAAAGAAGCTTCATAATAAAATTATACAACATACGCAATCCTCCATTTCCTTGTTCAATAAAATAATACCATAAAATAAAATATTTATAAAGAAAATAGAAGATAATCTCCGAAAAAACAAATGCTTCCCAGTTACTAAAATGCTGTTGCGGCGATAACTCCGATTTGCTAAATCCAAAAAAAATTTGCTGAACTCATGCTTTATTTTATAAGTGACTTTGATAAACAGATTTCACATAAACAAATCCCAGCTATACTGCCAAATAAAGTATGATTTCCAGATTTTATTTGGTATAATTTATACTATAGGATAACTATATTAAATTTTAAAAAAATGGGGGTAATCGCCATAAAACTTATTGTAAATGCCGACGATTTCGGCTACTCAAAAGGAGTGAACTACGGTATTGTAGAGGCCTATAAAAACGGTATCGTCAGATCCACTAGCATAATGATGAACATGGATTATGCAGAACACGCACTAAAGCTCTATAGAGACTGTCAGAGCTTAGGTCTTGGAATACACTTTGTGCTCACAAGCTTTAAGCCGCTCACCGCAGCTGAAGAGCTCGTAGGAGACAGCGGTTATATGTCTCCTGATTTCAAAAGAATCGAAAATTGCAGCGAAGATATAATAGAAGCTGAACTCAGGACACAGCTAGAATTACTTTTGGAGTGGGGATATAAAATCACTCATGCCGATAGTCATCACCACGTGCACAGGATTCCCAGGGTTCTAAAAATCATGAGCAGCATCTGCCAGGAATACGGACTGGCCATGAGAATCGTCCCAGTTCAAAAGAACCTACCGGAGTTCGACCCTGAGATAAAAACCACAGAGTCTTTTGCTTGGGATTTTTACGACGTTAATGCCACCTTTAAAGTGCTTGAGAAAATATTTAAAAGAGAGCGTAAATGTAGCAGCTTGGAAATATGCACGCATCCCGCCTTCATAGATTCTCACCTAAAAAATCACAGCAATTACGTAGATGGCAGAATGAGGGAACTGGATATACTTACCTCAGACAAGGCTAAAGATCTCGTGAAGAGCTACGGCATAGAGCTCGCAAACTACGGCAGCTTGTAGCAAGGGATTGCTCCTGATATCCTTTGTTTCAATTTTATTCCATAAGGGGGATCCATGAAAAAGGTAAAATTCATATACAACCCATTTTCTGGGGAAAACACCGTACTAAAGGAACTAGACACCATTATAAATATCCATCAAAAAAACGGATATACCATAGAGCCCTTTAGATTTACTCTGGACTCAAACTACGAAGATGTTTTTAAGAAGAGTTCGGAACAGGACTATGAATACCTGCTGGTAGCGGGGGGAGACGGCACCATAAACCAGGTAGTCAACCTCATGAAAAAGAGCGGAAAGAACTTCCCTATGGCAGTGCTTCCAACTGGGACGGCCAACGATTTTGCCAATTTTATAGGTATACCAAAAAATATAGAAAAAGCATGCGAACAGATAATAAATTCAGATACTAAGCAAATTGACATAGGGAAGGTAAACGACGATTATTTTGTTAATGTAGCTGGGGCAGGTCTTTTTACCAATGTATCACACAAAACTGATGCCAATCTCAAAAATACCATTGGAAAGTTGGCCTATTATTTCAGCGGAATCAAAGAACTCCCTAAGTTCAGAAAATTAAAAATAAAAGCGCAATCAGAAGAGTACAATTTTAACGGTAATATACACGTAATACTTGTTTTCAACGGCAGGACTGCCGGCAACCTGGACTTAGCATATAAATCCAAAATAGACGATGGTCTACTGGATGTGATAATAGTCAAATCCAGCATGTTTCCGTTTACAAATACCATAGCCTCCTTTCTTCAGCTGCTCCGTAGCGAGCACCTGGAGAAAAACAGCAGCATAATACACTTCAAGACAAAGTCTCTTCACATAGAGTGCAACGAGGGTATATCAACAGATATCGACGGGGAGAAAGGGCCAGATTTCCCTCTTAATATAAGGTGCATAGAAAATGGTTTAACTATAAGAGGCTACGGCGCTTAAAATAGAGGTTTTTTACTTTTCAGGCATATATACTTATTAACGATATTCTGCATCTAGGAGGGATTAGCATGAAAGATAGAAAAAATTTTGATAGAAAAAAATACGAAGAAACTTTAAAATTTATACTTATAAAAGCTACAAACGACATTTTCCCCAGGGCAGAGGTTGTCATAGCACACTCCTTAAGCAAGGGACTTTTCGGGGAAATTTACAAGGGGACACCTCTAACTTTAGAGGATATCGACCTCATAAAAAATCGTATGTCAGAAATAATACACGAGGATAGGCCGATCAAAAAAGTTACCATGCCTATAAAAAAGTTGGAAAAGCTAGGCTGTATAAATAACCGTCCAGATATGATGAGGTTTATCGAGTATGTAGATAAGGAGTTTCTAGACCTTTATGAACTCGACCACTTCTACGATTACTTCCAAACCGATCTTTTCCAAAGTACCGGACAAGTAAACCTGTTCGACCTAGTCTTGTATGAGGGCGGATTTATACTGCTTTATCCAGAAGACAATGCCCCCTATAGGCTTCCTTTGTTTGTGGAAAATAAAAAGCTTGCAAAAATATTCCACGAAGCGGAGACATGGGGGAAAATTTTAGAGGTAAACGATGTAGGAGCTCTGAACAAGCTTATTAGAGAAAATAAAATCGCTGATATGATACGCGTCAACGAAGCTCTCCATGAGAAAAAAATCGCCATTATCGCAGACGAGATCCACCAGAGAAAAGAGGTCAAACTAATCACAATAGCCGGCCCTTCTTCTTCCGGGAAAACTACATTCACTAAACGTCTTGCGATACAGCTTAGGGTAAACGGATTTAATCCCACAATAGTATCTGTGGACAACTACTATAAAGGCAGGGACTTGGTACCGCTAGATGAGGATGGGGAAAAAGACTTCGAATCCATATACGCCCTCGACCTGGAACTTTTCAATGCACATATAGAAATGCTGGTTTCCGGCAAAGAGATAGAGGTCCCCACATATAATTTTCACACGGGTATGAGGGACAAAAAAGTTACCAAGGTAAGATTGCCTGAAAACGGCATCCTGCTAATAGAGGGTATCCATGGTCTAAACGAGCTTTTAACAAAATCAGTTTCCAGAGAACATAAATTCAAGATATACATCAGCTGCCTAACACAACTCAGTATAGATGACCACAACAGAATCCCTACAAGCGACGTGAGAAAAATAAGAAGGATAGTCCGTGACAGCCTTTTTAGGGGAGCTCCTGCAGAGATAACTTTAAAAATGTGGCCTTCTATTAGAAGAGGGGAAGAAAAAAATATTTTTGTATTCCAAGAAGAAGCTGATGCTATGTTCAACTCTAATCTGTCATACGAACTCGGAGTTCTCAAAAAATGTGCTCTAAAAGAGCTTGAAAAGGTGAAGATAGAAAGCAAAAATTACGACGAGGCTCAAAGAATAATAACATTTTTGGAGCATTTCCAAGAGATAGACACAGATTTAGTCCCTGATATCTCTATATTAAGAGAATTTATAGGCGAAAGTTATTTTTATAAATATTAAAAAAGGAGCCTAGGCTCCTTTTTTAATCTCTCAATGCTAGCGGCATGAGTATATATGTATATCTGTAATTATCCAGCTCATTAATTATAAACATGGAGCTGCTGTTAGTGGCAGATAGAACAACATTGTTATCTAGTTTTCCTATATAATCCATTATAAATCTCACATTTAAGGAGCACTTTAAATCGTCCCCCTCTTTTATGGTCTCTATCTTCTGTGTTATTTTCGCATTACCTGAGGATACGGTTATACTCAACTTGTTTCCATTAAACTCAAAAAAAGCCCCGTCTTTTGTCTCCTGATTCCTTTTGGCAACCGTGAGTACCTTTTTCAATGCCGACTCAAAATCACTCTGATTCATCTCTATTTTTTTGTTGGAGCTTAAGTTTTTAATTATCCCTTCATAATCCGGGAAAGCCATGTCTACAAGCCTTGTCCTCAATGCCATACCCTTTGAGTAAAACTCCATCTGACTACCCTCGATGGCCGCTCTCAAGGGAGTGGCTGCACCTTTAAAAAGTTTTGTTATTACATTTACCGTTTCAAATGGTACTGACACCTGGAACTCTGTTCCCAAACTTTTTTCGCTAAAATAGTATGCCATCCTGTAAGAATCTGTCCCTATGAACTCTATCCTATCTGCCTTTGAAACGAACCTAACGCAGTTTAATGCAAGGTTATCACTTGTTGATGCAGAGGCCATCTTTACCTTTTCAAGACACTCTATAAACTCATCAGCTCCCATGCCAAACTCTTTCTCGGCAGATAACTCCGATACATTTGGGTAATCCTCAGAATCATAGATTAAAAATTCAGCATTATGTATATAAAGCTTACTCTCGTCAGACCTTATCTCTACTTTTTCTTCTTCTATGAGCTTAATGTATTCTAAAATCATATTTATCTTAAAAACTACTCTTCCATCTTCTACAACCTCTCCCTGCATTTTGCTCCTAAGAGTGAGCTCCAGGTTGGTCCCCACAAACTCTATCTCCCCATCTTTTGCAGTAAGACAGGTTCCAGAAATTGCAGGCCTTATAGAATTTTCTTTTATGACAAGATTCAAGTCTGATAAAACTTTTACAAGTTCCAAACGATCTACTAATACCCTCATTACCAGCCTCCATTTTTGATAATCTAATTAATTATACAATAATTGACCCCCTTAAACAAGCTTTTTATAAATGACTATTCTAATTCTAGAGGTTTTTTGATAATATTATAGTAGACTAAGTTGCTGACTTAGATGATTTTGGTACAGAAGCTGGAAATTTCCATTAAAAATCAAAAAAATAACAGCTTGACCTATATTTAAAAGACACGATTACAAAAATTCTAAAGGAGGCTCACATGAATAAAATACTGATAATTAATACAGGAGGTACTATAGGAATGGTCCACAAGGAAAAAGGCAATCCGTTAAGTCCTTTAATCCCAGCAAAAAATTGGAATGAGATTGCCGGCATATACCCTGTTTTGGAGACTTTTAACACCGATTACGTACAGTTGAAAAACCTCATAGATTCCTCCAATATGAATTCACACATATGGATAGAGATCGCTGATATAATAGAAAAAAGTTACTGTGACTACATAGGATTTGTGGTGCTGCACGGTACAGACACCATGGCATACAGTGCATCGGCCCTTTCCTTTATGCTTAAAAACTTAGAGAAGCCAGTTATATTCACGGGATCACAGGTGCCTATGCAGTACCCCAGAAGCGATGCTCTCCAAAACCTGATAACTGCCATACAGATAGCCTCCGCAGAGGAGTTAGGTCTGCCTGTCGTCCCAGAAGTGTGCATATTTTTCAGGGATAACCTTTACAGGGGAAACCGAGCCAGAAAGCTCGATGCAACCAATTATTTCGGTTTTTCCACACCAAACTATCCCGTTCTAGCCACTGCAGGGTCAGAACTTATGTTTGAAACAAAATACATAAAAAATAGGCCTGCAGCAGAGTTTTACGTGGAGAAATCACTTGAACCTGACGTCATGATAGTACAGCTTTTTCCAGGGTTCAACCATAGCATACTTAAATCTCTTTTTTCTCAGGTCACCTGCAATATAAAGGGAATTGTCCTGAAAACTTATGGAAACGGGAATGCTCCAACCGACAAGGATTTTTTGGACACACTCAAATGGATATCTGAAAAAGGTGTGCTCATAGTAAATGTAACCCAATGCAGTACTGGGATGGTTAAATTAGGCCTTTATGAGGCCAGCGCTGGACTTTTGGACACCGGAGTTATAAGCGGTACTGATATGACCCCAGAAGCCGCTATAACAAAGCTCATGTTTCTATTAGGAAAACACAAGGACCCAAAAAAAGTAAATGCACTCATGCAGGAAGAACTAAACGGTGAACAGAGCCTAAGTCACTATTTAATAAACATAGAAAGTGATAACCTTTTGGAGAAGAAACATAAAATTCATATACATATCCCAGAAAGATCAAATCTTAAGAAATTGAAAAATGCAGTGTTCTACATAAAAAACATTTATTTCGGGGAAAAAATTGACGGAAGTGCTATTATCAGCATAACCGTAAAATCCACCGACAACTACCTATCAAAGTCTTTTGAAAAAACTGTGTTCTCCAACGGTGAGGATATGATACTAGATATATACGATTTTTTGAAAAAACTGTCGAAGTTCGAAAATAATTTGGACATAGTAATAGAATCTGATCACGAGATAAGCTGGGACAAGGTAAACCTTTCAATATATACAGGCGTTTAAAAAGGTGCCCATATATTAAATTACCGCCATTTTTTAGATAAAAAATCAGTTCTTATAAATTAAACCGGATATCAGCAATTGTAAACAAAAACAAGCTCTCAGGATGTGTACTCTGAGAGCTTGTTTTTGTTTACATTCAAAATTATGAAAGAGTACAAAATTTCTTGCATACACCTTGCATATACTTTTAAACTGGCTTTTAAATTAATTTGCTATAACTCTTTTTAAAAGCTCAAATACTCGGCCTACTTTAAAACAAAACCTTTTAATCTTTTATAAAATAGTACAGCGTCCTCACAATCTGCCCCGTTCCTCCATAAGTATAATAAGAATATGGGCTGCTGGCCCAAGAAGTACCAGCTATATCAAGGTGAACCCAAGGGACACCTTTAGTAAATTCTTCTATAAAGAGGGCTGCCGTTATGGTTCCAGCATGCCTTCCGCCCGTATTTTTTAAATCCGCTACTTTTGATTTGATCAGTTTTTTGTACTCTGGAAAATTAGGTAGCCTCCACACCCTCTCATCTGCAGCTACAGACGCTTTTTCAAGTTTCCTATACTCTTCGTCGCTATTTGTCACTACCGCTGTTGTGGTTGTTCCTAGCCCCACTAAAGCCGCACCTGTTAGTGTTGCCACGTCCACTATCTTTTCCACACCCTCTTTTTCTAAAGCATAGGTTATAGCGTCAGCAAGTGTAAGCCTTCCCTCGGCGTCGGTATTAATTACCTCAACGGTTTTACCAGCCATTGTATTTATTATATCCCCTGGCCTATACGCATTGCCGCCTATTGAGTTTTCACAGGCAGCTATCACAGCTACAACGTTCTTTTTCAGATTATTTCTGGCTATAGCGCACATTACTCCTATTACGCTGGCTGCCCCTCCCATGTCAGACTTCATGTGCTCCATAGATGAGGACGGTTTTAGAGAAAGTCCGCCGGTATCGTATGTCAGTCCTTTCCCGACAATCCCTACCTTAGCCTCATCTTTAGCACCAAAATACCTCATTATTATTAGCTTAGGCTCAACTTCAGCCGCGCGGGATACCGATAAAAAGGCTTCCATTTTAAGCTCCGAAATTTTCTCTTTTTCTAATATCTCTACCTCAAATCCATATCTTGCACCGAGATCTTCAGCTACTTTTCCAAGGGCTTCAGGATGCATTACATTGGCCGGCTCATTCACGAGGTCCCTAGTCATAATCACAGACTCAGCGAGCGACTCAGCCTCTTCGAACTCATCTTTATCATCTGAAAATATATCTATAAACTTTTTCTGATCTTTTTTTTCTGAAAAATATTTATCAAATTTATAGGTGGCAAACTGAACAGTTTCCACCGTTTCTTTTACTAAACCCAACCCCTTTAAATGTATAAGGATGCTACCCTTTTCAATTTTCTTAACTGCAGAAAAAAGTTTTTCTCTGTATTTGTCCTTTAAAAATTCAGATTTTTCTCCGAGTCCTATAAGAACTAATTCCACCACTCTATCTTCATCTACAATTTTTATTTCTAGCTTATCATCTTTATTTGCAGAAAAATTTTTGGTTTCAACTATTTTTTTTATGAAACTCAGGTTTTTTTCAGATAACGGGAGTTCTAATTTAAAATCGCCTTTAAATATTGGCAAAATGATGTAATCATAAACTTTATTTGTTGAATTGACTAGACTAGGCATAAAAACCCTCCTAAAACTATTTTTTAATAAGAAAAATTATACTATAAATTAGACCTTTTATCAATTTTTACTTTATGAGCTTATCTGTAATAACCCCATATAACAGAAACAAAAAAACAAAACCCATTAATGGCGACTCTTAAAAGCTACTAGACTTTTAACAGCTGCAGGCATTAATGGGTTATATTCAAAATATGCACTCTCGTTAAATCAACTGGTCATCGGCGGGATAAATCTAAACCTATCTTTTTTTATCATCTTATAGAACTCATCACATATCTTTTCATCTAAGTAACCCTTGATTCTAGGTCCATCTACAGGGAATTCAGCCATTTCTTTTTTCGGAAGTTTTTCAATAAATTTTAATCTTTTTTCCTCAGAAA
Organism: uncultured Ilyobacter sp.; assembly: GCA_963675185.2. Lineage (GTDB taxonomy): Bacteria > Fusobacteriota > Fusobacteriia > Fusobacteriales > Fusobacteriaceae > Ilyobacter_A. Next base: position 147,810 of record CAXXOH010000001.1, on the reverse strand, counting down.
AATGCTCGATGGGTTCATGATACTTCTTTTTTTCTCCTTCGTAAGTTATATATTCCTTACCATTTACCACGTGAATTTCTATCGGATCAAAGAGACTTTCTAGAATAAATTCCTTCTCCTTGAAGTATTTCATTGCGTTTTCCTTATCATTTTCACGCAGATAGTTATTTGCTATTTTATTCAAAGAATGTAAGACGAGTTCCACTGCTTCATAATCAAATTCATGCTGACGTATCATGTGTTCAATATATTTAATCATCTTTATCCCTCCTTTACGATATCCAGAAACTTTTCTATATATAATTTTTACGGTATAAAAGATTTTTTTCTCTTAAACTTTGATTAAAAACAATTAAAATTAACTTAACTCACAACATAATAACAATAGGAGCCTGGCATTGGGCTCCTATTGTTTATAAATTTTATAAAATTATTTATTGTATAGTTATTTGTCAAAAAAATAAAAAAAGCTTGGCGAATACCTATCCTTCCGGGGCGTTGCCACCCGAGTACTTTCGGCGTTTAAGGGCTTAACTTCTGGGTTCGGTATGTGACCAGGTGTACCCCCTTAGCTATCTTCACCAAGCTATGGTTTACTTATTCTTTTCGTGTCTTAGAACACTCAAAACTGTATAGTAGAAAGATTTGTTTCTAGGTTAAGATTTCGTCATATTAGTACTGGTCAGCTAAACACCTTGCAGCGCTTACACACCCAGCCTATCTACCTCCTAGTCTCGAAGGTGACTTATTGTCTTACGACAGAGAGTACTTATCTTGAAGTGGGCTTCCCGCTTAGATGCTTTCAGCGGTTATCCTTTCCAAACGTGACTACCCTGCTATGCCTCTGGCGAGACAACAGGTACATCAGAGGTTTGTCCATCCCGGTCCTCTCGTACTAAGGACAGATCTTCTCAATACTCTTACGCCTACAGTGGATAGGGACCGAACTGTCTCACGACGTTCTGAACCCAGCTCACGTACCGCTTTAATGGGCGAACAGCCCAACCCTTGGGACCTTCTCCAGCCCCAGGATGCGATGAGCCGACATCGAGGTGCCAAACTTTGCCGTCGATATGGACTCTCGGGCAAAATCAGCCTGTTATCCCCAGAGTAGCTTTTATCCGTTGAGCGACGACCCTTCCATTCGGAATCGCCGGATCACTATGTCCTGCTTTCGCACCTGCTCGACCCGTCAGTCTCGCAGTCAAGCTCCCTTCTGCCATTGCACTCTTCGGTTGATTTCCATCCAACCTGAGGGAACCTTTGAACGCCTCCGTTACTCTTTCGGAGGCGACCGCCCCAGTCAAACTGCCCACCTAGCACTGTCTCCAGGAATCCACTTCCCAGATTAGAATTCCGAGGTTACATGGTTGGTATTCCACCAGCGACTCCGCTGCAGCTAGCGCCACAGCATCCCTGTCTCCCAACTATCCTATACACATAACATCAAAACCCAATACCAAGCTACAGTAAAGCTTCATGGGGTCTTTCCGTCCTACTGCAGGTAACCGGTATCTTCACCGGTAATACAATTTCACCAGGCCTCCCGCCAAGACAGCATTCGAGTCATTACACCATTCGTGCAGGTCGGAACTTACCCGACAAGGAATTTCGCTACCTTAGGACCGTTATAGTTACGGCCGCCGTTCACTGGGGCTTCAATTCGGAGCTCTCACTCCTCCTCTTAACCTTCCAGCACTGGGCAGGTGTCAGCCCATATACATCGCCTTTCAGCTTAGCATAGACCTGTGTTTTTGCTAAACAGTTGCTCGAATCTCTTCACTGCGGCCGCCAAGCGCTCAAGTTCGCGTGTAACTATCACCCTTAGCGGCACCCCTTCTCCCGAAGTTACGGGGCTATTTTGCAGAGTTCCTTAGCGAGAGTTAGCCTGTCCGCCTTAGATTTCTCATCCTGACCACCTGTGTCGGTTTACAGTACGGGCACTTAAATTCTCAGTAGAAGCTTTTCTCGGCAGTGTAGGATTTGCACCTTCGCGCTTGCGCGCTCCACATCACACCTCAGATATAACCCTACGGATTTTCCTATAGGGTCATCCTACATGCTTGTACAGGGACAACCGTCGCCCTGCGCACATACCTTCCTGCGTCCCTCCATCCCTCAAACAAATTTAAGTGGCACAGAAATATTAATCTGTTTTCCATTCGCCTACGCAAATCGCCTCGGCTTAGGTCCCGGCTTACCCAGAGAAGACAAACTTTACTCTGGAAACCTTGGTCTTCCGGCGAGCGGGATTCTCACCCGCTTTCTCGCTACTCATTCCTGCATTCTCACTTCTGATACCTCCAGTACTCCTTACGGTATACCTTCTACGGCCTACAGAACGCTCTCCTACCAATGTACTATGTACATTCCACAGCTTCGGTTTATATCTTAGCCCCGTTACATTGTCGGCGCAGAGACTCTCGACCAGTGAGCTATTACGCACTCTTTAAAGGTATGGCTGCTTCTAAGCCAACCTCCTGGTTGTTTCCGAATCTCCACCTCCTTTCCCACTTAGATATAATTAGGGACCTTAGCTGGTGGTCTGGGTTGTTTCCCTCTCGACAATGGATCTTAGTACCCATAGTCTCACTCCCAATTTCTAAATCTACGGTATTCGGAGTTTGATTGACTTCGGTAAGCTATACGCCCCCTAGGCCATTCAGTGCTCTACCCCCGCAGATAAACAATTGAGGCTGCACCTAAATGCATTTCGGAGAGAACGAGCTATCTCCTGGTTCGATTGGCTTTTCACCCCTAAACCTACCTCATCCCCCGGCTTTTCAACGACGGTGGGTTCGGACCTCCACTGTGTCTTACCACAGCTTCATCCTGGACAGGCTTAGATCACCAGGTTTCGCGTCTACGACATACGACTAATTCGCCCTATTCAGACTCGGTTTCCCTTCGGCTCCGGTTTCCTTAACCTTGCCGCATATCGCAACTCGCAGGATCATTCTCCAAAAGGCACGCCGTCACACATATAAAGTGCTCCGACCGCTTGTAAGCGCACGGTTTCAGGTTCTATTTCACTCCCCTCCCGGGGTTCTTTTCACCTTTCCCTCACGGTACTATTCGCTATCGGTCAGTAAGAGTATTTAGCCTTACGTGATATGGTCCACGCGGATTCACACCAGGTTTCACGTGCCCGGTGCTACTCGGGATACGGTGCACTGTTTAGCTCAAGTTTTCATGTACAGGACTTTCACCTTCTGCGGTCGGCCTTTCCAAACCGTTCCACTAACTTGACTAAATCAGCTGGATATCTTGCAGTTCTCCAAGCTCCATTCCCACTACCCCGATACTGCAACGGCTGCATCCTTGACACAGCATCGGTTTAGGCTCTTCCCCGTTCGCTCGCCGCTACTTAGGGAATCGTTTTTACTTTCTCTTCCTCGGGTTACTTAGATGTTTCAGTTCACCCGGTACCCTTTTTCATGCCAGTTCTCCAAACTGGCAGGTTGCCCCATTCGGAAATTCCAGGATCAAAGCTCGTTTGCAGCTCCTCTGGACTTTTCGCAGCTTACCACGTCCTTCATCGGCTCTTACTACCAAGGCATTCTCCGTACGCCCTTAATTTCTTAACCTAAAACAGACTTTTCAGTCTAACTCTTTTTTTATCTACTATACAGTTTTCAATGTCCTAATGTAATATTTTTCAATTAAATAGGCGCCCTAGAGCACCTCTATCGAAGAACATCACAACAAAATAGAGAAAGTAAGCTTTTATCTCCTTAGAAAGGAGGTGATCCATCCGCACCTTCCGGTACGGATACCTTGTTACGACTTCACCCCAATCGCTTACCACACCTTAGGAAACTCCCTCCCCGAAGGGTTAGGCCGTTTACTTCAGGTGCAACAAACTCTCGTGGTGTGACGGGCGGTGTGTACAAGACCCGAGAACGTATTCACCGCGACATTGCTGATTCGCGATTACTAGCGATTCCAACTTCACGAAGTCGAGTTGCAGACTTCGATCCGAACTAAGAACAGCTTTCTGAGATTCGCTCCATGTCACCATATTGCTTCTCTCTGTACTGCCCATTGTAGCACGTGTGTAGCCCAGGTCATAAGGGGCATGATGACTTGACGTCATCCCCACCTTCCTCCTGCTCGTCGCAGGCAGTCTCGCTAGAGTCCCCAACTTAATGCTGGCAACTAACGATAGGGGTTGCGCTCGTTGCGGGACTTAACCCAACATCTCACGACACGAGCTGACGACAGCCATGCACCACCTGTCACTGCATTCCCCCGAAGGGGCACCAAACCATCTCTGGTAAGTTTGCAGGATGTCAAGACCTGGTAAGGTTCCTCGCGTTGCGTCGAATTAAACCACATGCTCCACCGCTTGTGCGGGTCCCCGTCAATTCCTTTGAGTTTCATTCTTGCGAACGTACTCCCCAGGCGGATCACTTATCGCATTAGCTTCGGCACGGAGGTTCGACCCCCCACACCCAGTGATCATCGTTTACAGCGTGGACTACCAGGGTATCTAATCCTGTTTGCTCCCCACGCTTTCGCACTTTAGCGTCAGTATCTGTCCAGTGAGCTGGCTTCCCTATCGGCATTCCTACAAATATCTACGAATTTCACCTCTACACTTGTAGTTCCGCCCACCTCTCCAGTACTCTAGCCAACCAGTTTCCAACGCAATACGGGGTTGAGCCCCGCATTTTAACATCAGACTTAATCGGCCGCCTAGATGCCCTTTATGCCCAATAATTCCGGATAACGCTTGCGACATACGTATTACCGCGGCTGCTGGCACGTATTTAGCCGTCGCTTCTTCTGCAGGTACCGTCACTTGCTTCTTCCCTGCTGAAAGCACTTTACAATCCGAAGACCTTCATCGTGCACACAGAATTGCTGGATCAGACTTTTGGTCCATTGTCCAATATTCCCCACTGCTGCCTCCCGTAGGAGTAAGGGCCGTGTCTCAGTCCCCTTGTGGCCGTTCACCCTCTCAGGCCGGCTACCCATCGTAGCCTTGGTAGGCCGTTACCCTACCAACTAGCTAATGGGACGCAAAGCTCTCCCCTAGCGCATATAGCTTTCATACACCGGCGATGCCGCCAGCGTATAATATCCGGTATTAGCTGTCGTTTCCAACAGTTGTCCCGGGCTAAGGGGCAAGTTCTTTACGCGTTACTCACCCGTCCGCCACCGTACTAATGCCCGAAGGCAAATTCCAGTCGACTTGCATGTGTTAAGCATTCTGTCAGCGTTCATCCTGAGCCAGGATCAAACTCTTCATTCAATATATTCTATCCTCTTAACGAGGTATTCACCATAATCTTTGGCGCTTAACTTTCTCTATTTAGTTCTCAATGTCCTTGTTTTTTGCTGCGCCCTGTTCTGAGGCACAGGGATAATATTATCATAGTCCCCTTTCTTTGTCAACACTTTTTTAAATAAAAATAGGAGCATATGCTCCTATCCCTATTTGTTCAATGTTTTATTGTACATATCAATGTATTCTTTTGCAGATTTTTCCCAAGAGTAATCGCCTTTAAGAGCTCTGTCCATCAAAAGCCCCCAAACTCCTTTATCGTTGTAAAATTTCATTGCTCTTCTAATCGTATACATCATATCATGGGCATTATAGTTCTCAAATGAGAACCCGTTACCTTCATTTGTGACGTCATTGTACGATTTAACGGTGTCATTTAGTCCCCCTGTCTCCCTAACTATAGGTATAGTCCCGTACCTTAGGCTTATTAGCTGGCTTAAACCACAAGGTTCGAAAAGAGAAGGCATTAGGAACATGTCACTCCCTGCGTATATCTTCTGAGCTAATTCGGCATTATACCCTATCGTAGTACTTATCTTATCAGGATACTTGTTGGCAAGATATTTAAAAAAGTTCTCATATTTCTCAAATCCACTTCCCAAAACGACAAACTGGACATCATCATTCACCAGAATTTCTTCCAATACGCGCTCTATTAAATCCAAGCCTTTTTGAGGATCAAGCCTAGATATAAGACCTATTAGAGGTACATTCAATTTCTCAGGAAGCTTTAGTATCCTTTGCAGGTCGAGTTTGTTCTGTATTTTCCCAATAAGGTTATCCCTATCAAAGTTATATGCAATATGTGGGTCCTTTATCGGATTGAAAAGTTCCATATCTATCCCGTTTACAATGCCGTATAAGTCTGTCCTCCTATACCTCAACTCGTAGTTCAGCCCTTCGCCGTAGAAATCTGTAAGTATTTCATTTGCATAAGTTTTGCTTACTGTGTTTATACTGTCAGCATTGGTGATCCCCATTTTCATGCAGTTTATATGGTCTGAGTAAAACGAATATTCCAACATCTCCAAAGCCCTGTTCGAAAACACGCCCTGGTATCTTAAGTTATGGATGGTGTACACCGTTTTGGTCCCTGAATAAAATTGCTTTTGCCTGTATTTTTGGTTGAAAAAATAAGGAATGTAGCCTGTCTGCCAGTCGTTGCAGTGGATAATATCAGGCTTAAAGTCAAGTATCATAAGCATCCTCAAGACAACTTCGGAAAACAATCCGAACTGAATATCTTTATCCTCGTTTTCGTAAAGTGTAGGCCTGTTAAAATACCTGTCATTTTCTACAAGGTAGATCTTTATCCCCTTATGCACAAGTTCATTTATTGTAAACACTTCATCGCGAAAATGTACGTCTATAACTTTCTTTCTTCCCTCTATTAGAGACGGATTTATCATGGAATACATCGGTATAACTACTCTTACGTCGTGGCCAAGCCCTACAAGAGCTTTCGGCAGTGCATAAGCGACGTCAGCTAATCCGCCGGTTTTTATAAATGGATACATCTCTGAAGCGGTAAATAACATCTTCATTTTACTTCCTCCTATTTCTTAGGCGCGATTGTAGTTCCGCTCTTTACTTCCTTGCTCTCGAAATCATCTGGAGTCACATGGCTTAAGATTCTACAGTTTCTTTCTATAACTGTTCCTGCAGGGATTTCCGCACCTTTTCCAATTACATTTAATCCACTCGACAGAACTTCTGGCTTATCCTTATTTGAACTCAGATCGTCCCCATATCCTATTTTACAATCTTTCCTTATGATTGCATTTTTGTCGATAATGGCTCCGTCAACCACAGCCCCAGCCTCTATAACTGTATCGTTAAATATAACTGAGTTTTTCACAATTGCACCTGGACGAATATCAACACCTGGTCCTAAAACAGATTTTTCAACTTCCCCTGCGATTATACAACCATTAGAAATCAAACACTGCTTCACTTTAGCGTTTAGTCCAAATTTAGCCGCCGGCCTTTCCTCACTTTTTGTATGGATAATCCAATCCGGATCATACATGTCTAGAGGAACCTTGTCAACAGTTTGAGTCAGTTCCAAGTTAGCTTCTAGATAAGAATCATAAGTACCTACATCCTTCCAGTAATCTTCGAATCTATAGCAGAAAACATGGTTATTTTCTATCATAACAGGTATGATGTGTTTCCCGAAATCCAAATCCGGCTCTTTTATACTCTCAAGAGCATTTAGAAGTACGTCTGTGTTAAATACATATATCCCCATAGATGCAAGGTCAGATTTTGGAACCTTTGGTTTTTCAGCAAATTCAACAATTTTCATGTTGTCGTCAGCCGACAGTATTCCAAACCTGCTGGCCTCTTCTATAGGAACAGGCTGCGCACAAACTGTAACGTCCGCCCCCTTTTCTTTATGGAAATCAATAAGTTTTTTATAATCCATCTTATAGATGTGATCTCCGGAAAGTATAAGTACATACTTTGCCTTTTTCCTCTTTATATACTCTATGTTTTGTAAAACAGCATCTGCCGTACCATTATACCAGCTGTCCCCTTTCAAACTTTCATATGGTTGAAGCAAAGTTACCCCTGAATTTCTTCTGTTGAAGTCCCATGGCTGTCCCATTCCAATGTGCTCATTCAGTGAAAGCGGTTGGTATTGAGTAAGTATCCCTATGTCGTATATCCCAGAGTTGGAACAGTTGCTCAGGGCAAAATCTATTATTCTAAACTTACCAGCAAAAGGAACTCCAGGTTTTGCCCTTTTTTCTGATAGTATATCTAATCTAGATCCTCTTCCCCCTGCTAGTATTAAAGCCAATGTCTCCATTTTGTTACCTCCTAAATTTCTTAAATATAATGACTCTTATCTTTAAAATATTAAACCCAATGCTTAAAGTTTATTCCATTTTTCTTGATTTTTCAAGTGATGTTTTAATTTTTTTAAGTTTTTTTACAATAAACTTGCTTATTTCCAAAATAATACTCCAATTAATCTGCTGATGTCCCCAAACTTTGCCCCATCTTTACCCTTGTTTCTATCCCATTCAGACTGTTTTCCCGTATATCGCCGGCTACATCTACCTTACCTTTCTCAAAAAGTAGAACAAGTGTCGATCCTCCAAACAAAAAATACCCTTTTTCTTGGCCTTTTTTTACCTTTATCCCCGCTTTATAAGTCTGCCTTATAGAACCCACCATGGTTGCACCGACCTCACAAATCAGCAGTTTACCAAATTTTTCGGTTTCCAGCAAAGAGTACTCCCTCTTATTCTCACAAAACACCCTGGAATTCTTTTTTAGAGCATGCGGAGATACCGAGTAGTAGTAGCCCCTTATCCTTTTACTTTCTCGCGCTACTCCACTAGCCGGGAAATGAAACCTGTGATAGTCCGCCGGGGCAAGTCTCACTATAAACATAGTCCCGCCTCTATATATCTGGGCTAAATTCTCATCACCCAAAAATTCTCCTAGGGTAAAGTCGAAGCCTTTTACTACAAACTTGGAGTTGCAACATATACTCTCATATGCAAGCACCTTTCCATCTGCAGGGGACGCCAGCACATTTTCAGCTTCTGCCACCTGCCTGGCTCCCTCTTTTAGCTCCCTATAAAAAAATTCGTTAAACGTGGCGAACTCATCTACTCCATTTTTAGACTCTTCCATATCTATCCCGTTTTCCATTACAAATTTTTTTATTTTTTTGCTTGAAAACCTCCTGCACATCAGCCAACCATAAAATGCGGATAAAAATTTTCTTTTTACCATGGCTTCTAGGGTTATACTACCTAAAGGGTTGTAGTATAAAAACTTTAAAAAAGTCTCACCGGGGACCTTTTCAGTAAGGATTTCACCCCTTGTCCTGTCTGCATATTTTATCTTTTCAAATGTCATATTTTTGATTTCCTTTCGTCAGTTTTTCATATACGAATATGAAAACAATCTGTTTTTTTATACGAATATTCTTGAATTTTTTGTTTAAAAATTATATACTTTAATTGAAAAATACTTGAATTAAGGAGAGATAACTTATGAAAAAAAAAATTGCCCTAATCGCTCACGACCATAAGAAAGATGACCTTGTGAACTTCGTAAAACAGCATAAAAACTTTTTCAAAGATTATGAATTAGTTGCTACTGGTACAACTGGCGGAAGAATTATACAAGCTACGGATTTGGATGTAACTAGATATCTGTCTGGTCCGCTTGGAGGGGATCAACAGATTGGTGCAGATATCGCCAATGAGCTAGTTGTAGCTGTCATATTCTTGAGAGACCCGTTAACTGCGCAACCGCACGAGCCAGATGTAAATGCACTTCTTAGACTCTGCGATGTTCATAAAATACCTCTTGCTACAAACGCAAATACAGCTGCTTTACTTATAAAAGCATTTATGAACTCGTAAAATATTTGTATTAAAAGTGCCTCACATTGCTTTTGTGGAGGTGCTTTTTTATTTACGGTTTTTCTCTATGATTTTCCTGTGATTTCTCCCTACCTCATAGATTATATGATAAATCTTAGTTTATTCAAAGAGGATTTTGAAATCTCATGCAAATAATAAATATAAATCGAAGATTAAATCGGTATTTTGATTCTCCATCAAACCGGCACTGTGTCGCGGCGATACTCTCAATTTATTATATAAAATTAATTAAAGTTTTATCGTTTTTAGGAGACCTATCTGCTTAGAGTCTGCAAATACCTTTTGTCTGAGTGTACAAAGGAGGAACGTCATGAAAAAATGGATAATATTTCTGGCTATGCTTTTAACTTTACCTTGGTCACACCTATATTCTGAAGAGGATCATATAGGTTGCCAAGATGGTGAGATAATAAACGGCGAATGCGTAGTAGCTCCAAGCGGTGCTAGCAATAAAGACCTTTTTAACAGGCTGGATTCTGTCGAAGTAATGACAGCTGAGGTCGATTACGGTTTGGGTGTTCTGGGATTTATTGCGAGGCCTAAAAAAGAGGGCGTATTCCCTGGTGTCATCTTGATACACGAATGGTGGGGATTAAACGAAAACATAAAAGATACGGCAAAAATCCTGGCAGACGATGGATACGTGGTACTGGCTGTGGATTTGTATCTAGGAGAATCAGCTGAAACTTCCGAAAAAGCTAAGTTGCTCTCCAATAACGCAAGGAAAAACCCTGAAAAGTCAATAGAAAACATGAAGCAAGCGGTATCTTACTTGCGTTCACTACCATGTGTTAATCCAGAGAAAATTGCTTCCCTTGGTTGGTGTTTCGGAGGTCAACAATCATTGAATCTAGCCATTTCCGGGGAAAATCTAGCAGCCACAGTCATATATTACGGTTCCCTTGAGACCTCTAAAGAAAAACTTTCCAAAATTTCTTGGCCAGTGCTCGGTATATTCGGCGAAACAGATAATTCCATCCCGCTCTCTACAATAACTGAATTCAAAGAAAATTTAGACTCCCTAGGAATAAAAAATGAGATCTACATCTACCCGGGGGTAGGGCACGCTTTTGCAAATCCGTCTGGAAGCCGTTACGCCCCTAAGCAGACTTTGGATGCATGGGATAAAACCATAAGATTCTTAAAGCAGAACTTAAAATAATTAAAGAAATTTTAGTTTAAAATTATCCCCTTATGTTGTATTATGGTGTTGGCAGTTTAAACGAACGCAAGGAGGAGAACAATGTTTAAAACAAATGAATATTTTGAGGGAAAAGTAAAATCCATAGCATTTACAACCAATAAGGGCCCGGCTACAGTTGGGGTAATGGCTGTTGGAGAATATGAATTCGGGACTTCTACCAAAGAGTATATGACAGTTACTAGCGGAAAACTAACTGTAAAACTTCCTGGAGAAACTGAGTGGAAAGAGTTCGTTGCAAATGAAACTTTCATAGTGGAATCTGGGGTAAAGTTCTTAGTTAAAGTAGAAGAAGAGAGTTCATACCTTTGCCTATACAAATAATTTAGATATAAAGGATATCTACCAAGGTCTTTGAGAAACCGATTTTTGACGGTTTTGCAAAGACCTTTTTTATTTTTTCCATAATTATCTTCCTTCACCGCACTTGCGAATAAAATAGGTGAAGGATAAATAAAAAAAGCTTGTATATTATCATTGCAACCATAGCAAGCAGTTTGTGAGCAAAAAAATTATATAAAAGTAGATAAATCCAATGATTTAACCTAAGTTTCTACCTGTATATAAACTTTAATAAAATAGAGTATTGAATTAATTTAAAGTCATCGAAATAAAAAACATTTGTTTTAGTCACGAATCGCACGAATGGATACAAATATAAAATATTAAAAAATATTTTGGACACAGAGTTGCAAGGAGAAAAAAAGAGATAGTTTCACAGAGCGAGAAAAAATAGTTTAAGTACAAGAGCGGCTTACTTAGATCTTTTAACTAATACATGTGATCCGTGAAGATTCGTGACAAAAAAGATTTTTATTTTAAGATTTTTTAGATAAATTTTATCGCATAATTATCGAAGTAGCAACTTAGGTTAATTATATAAAAACTAGAGGTGAAGTCCCGTGATAAAAATTGTTTTTCTTGGAACAAACGGATGGTTTGACACCGAGACCGGCAATACCGTCTCGATTCTTATTAGTACAGATAAATTTTACATTATTCTAGATGCCGGCAACGGCATAAACAAGCTAAACCGCTACACAACCGCGGCTAAACCGACCTATTTATTTTTGAGCCATTTTCACCTAGACCATGTCGCAGGTCTCCATACCTTGCTGCTTAACAAATTCCCCAAAGGGCTTTGCATAATACTCCATGAAAGCTATGCCAAAACCTTAAACACCATAGTCGATTTTCCTTTCACGATGCCTCTAGATAAACTTCCCTTCGACACAAGTGTTATTCAAGTACCAGAAGACATCCCGAAGCTGCCTTTCCAAGCACAGTTCCTTGAGATGATCCATTCTTCACTTACACTCGGTATTAGGCTCTATCTAGACGGAAAAATTATCAGCTATTGCCCGGATACTGGTTATTGCCCCAATGCAGTTACCCTGGCAAAAAATGCCGATCTCCTCATAACAGAGTGTGCCTTAAAGCCTGGAGAAGAGAATCCTAAATGGCCACATCTAAACCCAGAATATGCCGCTAGAATAGCTTTGGAATCCAATGCAAAAAAGCTGATCCTCACCCATTTTGATGCCAAGAACTATCCGGACTTAAAGTCAAGGGTGGATGCGGAGATGGTGGCTAAAAAAATATTTCAAAACACCCTTGCCAGTATGGACTGCTTAGAAATAGAAGTTTGAAAAAATTGTGTTTTACATAAAAATAAGGAGGTATGATATACCAATTATAGTCCACTTTGATATCGCTGCGGATGACCCTGAAAGAGCTAAAAAATTTTATGAAGACCTGTTCGCCTGGAAATTTGTACAAACCCCAGGTATGCCTTACTACCTAATTGAAACCACAGACCTCGCTGGAAATAAAGGAGTGGCCGGAGGACTAGGAAAAAGGGGGGCTCCTTACCAAAGGATCAGCAACTTCATAGGAGTAGAGTCCATAGAAGAGTACTCTGCCACGGTTGTAGAACTAGGCGGCGAAGGTGGTTCAGCCTAAAATGGCCGTCCCAGGATGGGGGTATATGGCCGTCTGTACCGACACCGAAGGCAACAGTTTTGGCTTATGGGAAGATAATAGCCAGGCAAGGTAGAAGCTTAAACTCCTATTATTTAGTTATTTCTTAAAAATTAAATCCCTAGATTGTCAAATTAAATGCAACACTCTTGGATTTCACCCCAAAATACTTCATGGGGTGTTTTCCAACCTAGACGTTTTCTCGGTCTATGATTAAGTGCTTCCATCACTTTTCTTACCTCTTCTTTTGTTAACTTAAAAAAATTGCTTCCCTTTGGATAATATCTTCGGAGTAATCCGTTGTAATTCTCATTACATCCTCTTTCCCAAGAATGATAAGGGTTTGCAAAATAACACTCAACATTCAATTCTTTTTCGAGCTCTTTAAATCCTGCAAATTCTTTCCCATTATCAGATGTAAAAGTTTTAATGAACTTACCTGGTATCACTTTAAAAGCCTCTAAAGTCACTTGATTAAATGTTGCAGCCTTTCTGTTATCCATTAGCTCTACAAGTCCATATCCTGACTTTCTATCAACATACGTCATCATAGCTCCCTGTTTTCCTGAACTTACTACAGTATCACTCTCAAAATGTCCTATTTCACTTCTTTCATCTGCTTCTTTAGGCCTTTCTGATATGTTTTTCTTATCTGGAATAGTTCCTCTTGTTTCCTTAATGCCGTTAGATTTTTTCTTACCCTGTCTCGGAAGGAGTTCCTTTTCTGTACCCTTAAATTTCCCCTCTTTAATACCTCTGTAGATAGTCTTAAAACAAGGACAGTCAACACCTTTAATTTTAGCTCTACCAGCAATTTGTTCGGGAGTCCAACCATCTTCAAGTCTCATTTGAATATAGTCGACAATCTTTTCATCTTCAAGCTTCTCCTTGGCTCCACATCCACATGAAGACTTTCTAGAATTGTATGCCTCTTGAGCGTTCAACCCTCTGTATTCGCCATCAATGCTATTCCGCTTGATTTCTCTTCCAATACTGGATCTGTTTCTGCCTAGTATTTTTGCGATATGAAGGGGTTTCATCCCTTTTGCTAAAGATAACGCTATTGTTTCTCTTTCATTTATGCTAAAATATGTATGACTCATAGAAAATCTCCTTTAAATGTTTGTTCGCACTCACATTATACCAAGGAAATATCTATGGGTCATTTTTTGTTGCAATTAATTATACAATTCAAGATCCGAAAAAAAAGGAAGCCTAGTAGGCCATACCTATCAAGCTAAGAAATTTTAGGAACCTAACTTTTATATAGTTAGGTTCCTATTTTAATTTTAAAGCTAAATTTTCAAACTACAAAAAACCACTTGCAAAAATGGCTAAAAAAGTTTATTCTATTATCAGTGGTGTTCTCGGTGATTATTTGCTGGGAACTTTTTTTATTTTAGAATCAATAATTTTTTTTAATTTTGAAGTCAAGCGCATGAAACGCTTTTTAGATTTCAAAGTTTCCATGAAATCAGTCAAAACCCCCAACGAGCTTTTTATTACTCGCCTTATACTCATTTCTTTTGAGTATCCTCCATTGATACCCTTTGTAATCTCCATTAAAAGAAGCATTCTAATTAAAGTGGCATATATGTGAGTCTCTATTCTTTCTACTTTCAAGTCTTTTAGTTTATCTAGTTTAAAATCAGATTTAAAAATTTTAAACAGCAATTCAATTTGCCATCTCAATTTATATATTTCGATGATTTCAGAAGGATTGAATCCCCAAAGATTAGTAATATATCCAGTAATTTCAGCAGAACTTCTTGCGTGCTTTGCGCAGTGCTCATTCCTTCTTTCTCTTTCTTCTATCTTTTGTACTTTTTTATTAGAAGTCTCTTTGTCCAATTTAGTTAGGATTACCCTAAAAGGCCTCTTGTCGTCATGGCTTCCGACTAGAAATTCATATTCTTGAGTCTCTCCTGCTTTTAGTTCTTTTCCCAACTCTCCAGCATTTGTTACCAAATACTTCGTCTTTTTTAGTAGTTTTCCCTTTGGTGAGTACTGAGGATTAGGGTTTAAAGCAAATAACCTTGTTCCGGCTTTCAAACGAGAAACAAAAGAGCTGTTTCTGCTTTCAATCTCATTGAAGTCATCAAATTTAAAGTACCCTAAATCTTTTAAAACTAAGGAATCTGTAACTAACTAGACTTGTGCAAAAAATAAAAAGTAGATCAAATCTCAATATACAGGTATAATTAAGCACCACACAAAACATACCGAAGGAGATTCGATCTACGATGCTTATTATACCTAATTTAAATGAAATTGTAAACTTCAATATGGCTCTTGATCTTAATTTTTCAAAGCCTCAAATGCAACATATGAACAGTATAGTTTCTGGTATCATCGGCGTACAAGGAAAAAAGAATATTTCAAATTTAAATAGATTTACTCTTAATTCTAAGAACAGGAGCTGTACAACTCGTTTCCTCAATAACTCACCTTGGGATGAAGAAAAACTCAGAAACTCTTTGAAAAATTTTGTATATGATGTCATAAAATCGGAAACACATAAAAATTCAGAACCAATTTTCATCTCTATAGATGACACTCTTATTACAAAATCTTCAAACTCTAAAAAAATTGAAGGTATGGGATTTATTCGCTCACATGTAACCCAAAAAAGCGAGTGGGCTCACTGTATTGTAAGTGCCTTCATTAAAAATGGCGGTATTTCTTATCCGCTTGATTTTGATGTTTATCTGAAAGAAGAATTATGCGATGGCGAACAAAACATGTTCAAAACTAAGCACGAAATAGCCATATCTCTTCTTGAAGACAATACACTACAATTAGAAAAACCAACGTATGTATTGGCGGATTCTTGGTATATTTCAGACAAATTCATAAATCAACTCCAATCAAAAGGGTATCAAGTAATAGGAGCTCTAAGATCTAATAGAATTATTTATTCACAAGGAATCCGTATAAAACTATCTGATTTCAGAGCGCAGATAAACCCCAAACATCTAAAAACTTTCAAGGTTAATGGTCGCAGATTCTATACTTACAGGTATGAAGGACCTATAAAGGGTATAGAAAATTGTGTAGTTGTGCTTAGCTGGATAGATGAGTTCAATCCAGAAAAATCACCTAAACACATAATATCAACAGATGTTTCCCTTTCAGATAAAGAAATCATTTCTTACTATGGAAACCGTTGGGAGATAGAGACAAACTACAGGAACCAAAAAGAAAATCTTGGATTGGATCACTGTGAAATGAGGTCTCTTAAAGGTATCAAAAGATTTTGGCGGTTAGTATATACAGCTTATGTGTTCTTATGTAATATTAAATTTAAAGCCAAATTAAAATTAGATACATTAGGTGATACAATAAAGTATTTCATAAAAATCAGCAACACAAAATTGGTAAAATTAATTATTGAATTACACGAAGAGACCCATTCAGAGGAAAAAGTCCTTGATTATTTAGGGTTCTCAGTTTGAATTCGCCAAAAATTAGATATTGAACAATTTAGATTTAAAAATTTGCACAAGTCGAGTAACTAATTTATCGTAGACATATTTAGAAAAATTTTGCTCATTTTTAGTTCCCGTAGATAAAACAGTGTTCTTAAAAGAATAATCTAATAATTCAAGGAGAAGATTTATTTTTAAAACAGCAGGATTAGATTTGTTTACACCTTTATACTTATTTTTTAATTTATTTGGCAATTTGTTCAATATTTTTTTCCGAAAAGTAATTTAAAAATTTTGTTCTGATTTGTCTGTTTTCCAAAAGAAAAACCTCCTTCAAGTAGTCCTTGAAGAAGGTTTTAGCACAAATTCTATTAAATTCAAAGCTTAGCTTGATAGGTATGGCCTAGTAGGCTTCCTTTTTACTCCCAATTAAAAGGGGTTTCCTGATAAACGCAGTAGTTTAGCCAGTTTGAGAATAGAAGATGGGCATGCCCCCTCCATTTTACAACAGGCTCCTTATTAGGATCATTATTCTCAAAATAGTGTTTCGGTAAATCTATCTTTTTACCCTTTGTTATATCCCTTATATATTCATTTTTAAGAGTATATTTGTCATATTCCGAATGCCCGCTTACAAAGATTTCTCTCATGTTTTTAGAAGCAACCATGTAGACTCCGGACTCTTCTGATTCCGAGATTATCTCCAGATTCGGTATATTTTCTATATCCTTCCTACGGACCTCTGTATGCCTAGAGTGAGGCACATAGTATTCCTCGTCAAATCCTCTTACAATTTTCGCCTCTTTATTGTTGATCGTGTGACTAAAAACTCCAAACATTTTTTTATCCAATTGATATTTTGGAACCCCATAATGATAATATAAACCAGCTTGTGATCCCCAACATATGTATAGAGTAGACGTCACATTTTCTCTGGCATAATCCATTATCTTAGTAAGTTCGTCCCAATACTCCACATCTTCGAATTCCAACAGTTCTATAGGAGCTCCTGTTATTATTAATCCGTCATATTTATGATCTTTTATATCATTAAAAGTCTTGTAGAAGCTGCTCAGGTGCTCCTCTGACACATTTTTTGGTTGGTAACTCTCCGTACTTAGAAGGGTCACTTCTACCTGTAAAGGCGTGTTTCCTAAATGACGCAAAAGCTGGGTCTCTGTTTCAACTTTTGTCGGCATGAGATTTAATATAATTATTCTGAGTGGCCTTATATCCTGATGTATAGAACGGTTTTCGCTAATTACAAATATATTTTCACTTGTCAAAGTTTTAAAAGCTGGTAGTTTTTTAGGAATAACTATAGGCATTGCTTTCCTCCTATCCACACTTTGCATCTAGAAAGTGCTAGCTTATATATTAATTAATTTTAATTACGGATTAAAAAGGCTGTTGAATACGTCCAACAGCCTTTATTTAATGACAAGTATTATAACATTTTTTTTAGCTTTTGTACATACCTTCTTCTACCTTCGCGAGTTGGACTTTTAAATACCTCAGGGTAATCAATACCGCTGACCAATTTATCACGAGTATGCCATACCAAACACCCTTTACGCCTAGCCCCATTACATCCGCAAACAGGTAGAAAATAACAACCGGTAAAACAAATTGCCTGTAAATGCCTATTACAAGTGAAAAACCCGGTTTTTTCAACCCCTGCAAAACTGCAAGGGCAACATTTAAAAAAACATAGGTATTAAAAGTAAAGCTCTCTATCCTGAGATACTGCACACCATATTCCACCACATACTTTTCCCTAGAAAATATGTACATAAAATACCTCGCAAAAGGGAAGATAATAAACATGGCAAAGGTCATGATAAATATGCCATATGCAAGACTTTTGCTATAGACCTTATGTATTCTTTCAAAATTTAAGGCTCCAAAATTTTGCCCGACTATGGTAAGTACCGCTATATTTATTCCTATGGTTGGGAGCAACATGAGCTGCTCCACCCTCATGGCCATTCCATATGCAGCCATGGCCTGGGAGCCGCCATGCCTTGTAACAAAATAATTTATGACAAAGGTTCCCAATGCTATAGTCATCATGTTTAGGCTAGACGGTATCCCCTGCTTCAATATCTCCAAATAAAGTTTTTCCTCTTTTTTAAACACATCTACAGAAAAATATTTCATCAATTTTGACTTTTTTAATTTATAAATAAGATAAACGCCGCCAAACACCTGTATTACAACTGTGGCAAATGCCACACCAAAAGTTCCCCACTTAAATATAATAGTAAATAGATAATCTAAAAATATATTTATGAAAAAGCCTATTATCAAAAAATCCCTATAGGAACTTGTGTCCCCTTCAGCAGCCAATATTCCCCTTAAAAAAGCATTTATTATGAAAAAGAACGACCCATAAAGTATTACAACTATATAGGTAACGCCATAATCGTACGCTGCTCCACTTGCATTCATAAGTCTGAAAATATAAGGCGTAACTTTTACCCCTAAAATAGTTGTAATTAAAATTATAAGCAAGTTTATCTTAAATGCATCATAAGCATATTCCCAGCCTTTTTGTGGTTTTTTTGCCCCTATCGAGTGGGATATAAGCGCCGTAAGGCCTGTACTAAAACCTGTCCCCAAGGATATCAACATAAAAAATATCGGAAAAGACAGGGAGATCCCGGCCACAGCCTCTGTCGATATAAATCCTGTATATATGGTATCTACAACATTGAATAAGGTCATAAATAAAAAGCCTACGCTTGATGGTATGGCTATCCTTTTTATATGTTTACCCAAACTACCTTTGGTCAAGTCTATACTACTCATAGCCTTCCCTCCCAAACTAAAAAAAGGGCCAAAGCCCCTCTTTTAATAACTTACTAGGCAAATAATATTTTTCCTAGTTGTTTAAATTTATTATCTCAGCAATTATATCATAATAAGGTCCATCTTCGTCTTCACCGTATTCGAAAACAAAACCAACCTGTACATCATCTAATAAAAAGCCCACGTACTTTTCTTCTACGTATGTGTACTCTATATTTTTCAGCTTATTTTCCAGTATTTTTTCCCCTATATCAGTCCTATCTTCTACAAGTTCCTTGAGATCATCCATAAGGTCTACTGAAGATAACTCCTGCAATTTTGCCCCTATAACTTCCACTCTTCTATTTAGTTTTTCTAAATCCATTTTATACCTCCGTTCAGCATGTCAACCAATTTTACACCATAAAATCAAAAAAGGCAATACCCCTGTATTGCCTTTAAGCTACCCCTTTTTTTTGTAGTAATGAGGTGAATCTCCCCACTCTCCATACATTATCTCGTCTCCTACGCTCGTCACTCTTCCAGCAAGGCAGTTCTTACACTTGTCAGCATTATCATCTATACACGGCTTATTGTTGTACAGCTGGTACTTCGCTCTGTGTTCATCCACAGTTATTATCGGCATGAGTATGTTTGCCCCGGCCTTCAGACCCTTTTCTCTCCCAAGAGGGTTTATTGCCTGAAGTGCAGTTGTTGCCGCTATATTTACATCCTTCAAATAAATTCTTGCCACAGCTATCATCTTTAAACCAAGTTTGAATTTTCTGTCGCTCTCTTCCTTGCTGTCTGCGATACCTCTTCCCATAGGAGTGTCGTCATGAGGAATATAAGGGCCCATCCCTATCATGTCTATGTCCATTTTTTCATAAAATAGTATATCGTCGGCTAAATCTTCAACAGTTTGACCTGGAAGTCCTATCATAACACCGGTACCGACTTGATAACCTATATTCTTTAACATCCTGAGGCATTCCACCCTTTTTTCGAAGCTGTGCAGCTCATCTTCTGGGTGTAATTTGCTGTATATTTCCCTGTTGGAGCTTTCTATCCTCAATAAGTATCTGTGGGCGCCTAACTCGTACCACTTTTTATATGTTTCGTAGCTCTGTTCCCCCAAAGAAAGGGTTATCCCTAGCTTTCCGCCTGATAGTTCCTTTATCTTCTCTAGTATATTGTTTACAAACTGTATGTACTCGGTATCCTGTCTTTCCCCAGATTGCAATGCAAGGGATCCGTAATTGTTTTCATAAGCCCACTTTGCCTGTTCTATGACCTGTTCCTCGGTCATGTCAAACCTTTCCACCTCACTGTTGTCTCTTCTTATTCCACAATAAAAACAGTCTTTTATGCATTTATTAGAAAACTCTATGAGCCCCCTGTAGTATACCTTTTTACCTATGTAGTCGCTTTTTACCTCGTATGCTCTGGCAAAAAGCTTTTCAAGTTCTTCCTCTTTTTCCAAGTTCAAAAGATAAGTAAGATCATTTCTATTAAGTTTTTCTTTTAATAATACGGTTTCTAGCTTCATACACTCCATCCTTTTTTTAAATATAATAACTTAACCTAAGTTGCTAGTTGTATCTAAACTTTATCTAAAGTCATAAAAATGAAAAATATCTGTTTTAGTCACGAATCGCACGAATGGACACTAATAAAAGATATTTAGGTCACAGAGTGACACAGAGGAGAATAAAGAGTTTCGCAGAGAAAAAATAAACAAAGATATGCAAATAAAGCATAGCCTAGAGATTTTAATCGATTCGTGTGATCCGTGAAAATTCGTGACAAAAAATTATTTTTATTTTAGGTTGTTTTTTCTGTGAAACTCATATTTAAAAGCTCTGTGAAACTCTGTGGTCGAAAAAAGCTATTGTAGATAAACTCAGTAATTAATCGCTTATTTAATTAAGTAGCAACTTGAGTTAACTTAAGAGAATTTTGTAACAAAGTCTCCAAAAATTAAAGGGCACTTCGTACCCTATGATTTTATAAAGGCACTTGCCAGCACCTTACCGTCAAACCCGTACAATACTACCCCTTGACCTGGGGTTACCGCCCTTACTTTATCCTCTGTGAATATAACCCTTATCTCGTCATCTCCGATTAACTCCACCCTGCACATGTGCATAAGGTCCCTTGACCTGGTCTTGGCCATACAGTTTAAACCGTCAAGTTCTTCCGCCCTGTCATAAGCTAACACATTGAGTTTGTCTGCCGTGAGGCTGTCTTTAAACAAACTTTCGTTACCTCCTACTAGCAAGTCATTCTTTTCGGTGTCTATACCCAATACGTATAGAGGCGTCGGATGCGCTATCCCAAGACCCTTTCTCTGGCCTATGGTGTAAAAAGCTAGGCCTTCGTGCTTGCCAACTATGGTTCCATTCTCATTTACTATGTTTCCTGGATTAAGTATTTTCCCTTTAGTCATGTCTACGAGGAACTCCTTTGTTTTGCCGTCCTCCACAAAACATATCTCCTGGCTATCCTTCTTGGCATAAACCCTTACTCCGAGCTCCTTTGCCAGCTCTCTAACCTGAGTTTTTTCCAGTTTCCCTAAAGGAAACATAAGGTGTTTTATATACTCTCTTTTCACCTGAGACAAAAAGTATACTTGGTCTTTTTTAGGGTCATCACCTATGTATAGTTGCCCATTTTTTATCTGGGCATAGTGCCCAGTGGCCAGGTAATCGGCCCCCATATTTTTTGCAAAATCTATAAGTTCACCTAATTTTATGTACCTATTGCAAACCATGCAAGGGTTTGGCGTTCTGCCTTTTGAGTACTCGTCTACGAAGTAGCCCACAACCACCTCTTTAAACTGCTCTTCCAGGTTCACCACATAATGCGGTATCCCCAGGTCGTCGCACACCCTCTTGGCGTCGTAGATGTCATCAAGAGAGCAACAGGTCTTAGAATCAGATTCGGCATAGTCGTCCATAGCGCTCCAATGCTTCATCGTTATTCCTATCACGTTATATCCCTGTCTTTTAAGCAGGTATGCAACCGCCGAGCTGTCTACTCCTCCGCTCATTCCCACAGCAACCGTAGTCTTAGAATTTTCTTCTTTGTACTCGAGCAGGTCCTTGAATTGCTCTAATTTTTCCATTCTACACCTACTCCCTTTCCTATAATTTTACCCCACCCGAATTGCCCAAACCGTCGGATGATATTTTATATATTAAATTTAAAATTAAAATCCTGCATATAGTTTTACAGCGATGCCAGGCGCCTTCCGCGTTCCACAACTGTCTTGAAGACGTCTAAGAAATAGTCCACATCTTCTACACTAATGAATCTCCCGACGCTTATCCTTAAAGTGGATTTCCCTCTCTTTTCATCAAGACCTATGGCCTCTAGGACATGAGATGGTTTCAGGCTGCCAGAAGCACATGCAGAGCCGGCACTAACTGCCACGCCGTTCATATCTAGCATGAAAAGTAGTTCTTCTGCGCCTACACCTTCTACGGTCAGGCTGCTGGTGTTGCATAACCTGTTCTCTGTATCTCCGTTTACATTCACTCCGTATAAGCTTTCAAGAACCTGCTTTTCCAGGTAGTCTCTAAGCTCCTTTTCTCTCTCCCACTCGTGGTAGAGATTGGAGTAAGCAAGCTCCATGGCCTTAGCCATCCCATGTATCGATACTATATTTTCGGTCCCAGCCCTCCTGTTTCTCTCCTGGAATCCCCCGTTTATAAGTTTTTCCACTGTAATGCCGTCCCTTATATACAGACCCCCTACTCCTTTTGGCCCATAAAATTTGTGGGCAGCGAAAGACATAAGGTCTATGCCGAGCTCGTCCACATCTACCTTCATTTTCCCAATGCTTTGCACGGCGTCAACATGAAATATTATATCATTTTTTCTAGCTATTTTGGAGATATTTTTTATAGGCTGAATTGTCCCTATTTCGTTGTTTGAGTGCATAATGGATATAAGTACAGTGTCCTCCCTGACAGCTTCCTCCAGCTCATGTAGGTTTACCCTTCCCTTTTCGTCCACCCCGATATAGCTTACCTCATATCCGTCTCTTTCCAAGGCTTCCATCGTCTTTATAACAGACGAATGCTCTATTTTAGATGTTATTAGATGCTTCCCCTTGGCAGACATCGCCCTTGCTACACCTTTTATCGCAAGGTTGTTGGACTCACTGCCGCAAGATGTGTATCCCAACTCACGGTTTTTTATCCCCAGCAGCCCGCAAATGGTGTCCCTGGACTCTTCCAAGACTTTCTTACTTGCCTGACCGAACCTGTGTACGCTTGACGGGTTGCCATAGACCTCTGATAAAAGTGGCGTAAGGCTGTCTATCACCCTTTTGTCCATTGCTGTGGTGGCATTATTATCTAAATAAATTTCTCTCATGGCCTGCCTCCATTTTTTCTCAACTAAGCATTTTTTTATAAAAAATTATATCAAAATTTACTAAATAAGTCAATTTTAAGCCCCTTATTTATCTTACTTTTTCTTAATGCCACCACCTTATCATTTCTTTCGAGTTATAGCCAGCTTCGAAATCTATTTTTAAGCTTTGAGAAACTATTAATTTGAATCAAAGTGTGATATAATATGCATCTAATAAAATCATTTACTGGAGGGATGTATGCAAAAAAGAATTGAAGCGGAAAAATTTTGGGTTTTCGCAAGGGAAGTCGTATTAAAAGTGCTGCAGAATTTAGAAGTAAATCTAAAAAAACTCCAGTCTTTAGGAGATTTTGACGGCGCACAGAGTATTGAAAGGGAGTTGATCCCAAAATATGAAAAGCTTTTCAATGAACTCTCCCTGGATTTGGATACCCAAATTAATTATGAAAATATAGACAGTTTCAAAGAGGTTATCTCAGATATAGTTGAGCAGTTCAAGTTAGACAAAACTTATCTCCAATCGGAGGCAGAAAAGAGAAAAGAGCTAGAAGACAATTCCGGGGCTGAAGTGGTAAAGAAATTTTTTGAATATCAGCTCATCGAACTGAATAAAAAAAGAGAAAGCTTGCTAAACATGCTAATCTCTCTGACCAATAAGGAGGAGGACCTGAGCTCTAGATTATCCGAAGCCGTACAAGAGGAAGCCGAACAGAGATACCTCGAGGAACTTACCTCCATATCAAAGCAGATAAATCTCTTAAGCGAAAAGTTAAATATATTGAAAGAAAAAATCGATAGCTTAAAAAATTCTTTGGATACAAAGTGGAGATACGAGATCTTCGGCACAGTTTCAAGAGAAGATATGCTTAAAGCCTATAACGAAAGCAAGGAAGAGAGGTAAGTCTGTATGTACAAGATTTTATTAGTTTTAGCTCTTTCTATGCTGTTTGTCTTCTTTTTTCAAAAAAGGGGTACAAAGGCAGGAAAGAATTTTATAAAAATAGAGCAGGAGGTAAAAATGTCTGAAAACTTAAACCTTACGGCAAAAATTAAAACTGCAAAGGGGGATATAAATATCAAGTTATTCCCTGAGGTCGCACCTATAACCGTTCTTAACTTTACTAACCTAGCTGTTAAAGGTTACTATAACGGATTAAAGTTTCATAGAGTCATTGCAGATTTTATGATACAAGGAGGAGACCCTGCAGGTACAGGTGCCGGTGGACCAGGATACCAGTTCGCCGACGAGTTCAAAGAAGGGGTTGTATTCAACAAGCCTGGGCTGCTTGCCATGGCAAATGCCGGAGCAAACACAAACGGGTCACAATTCTTCATAACTCATGTTGAGACTACTTGGTTAAACTACAAACACACAATTTTTGGTGAGGTTATTTCTGAAGATGACCAAAAAATAGTAAACACAATTGAGCAAGGGGATATAATGGAAGAGATAACTATCGAAGGAGATGTCGAAAAGTTTTTAGAAGAAAACAAAGATATCTTAGATCAGTTAAACGAAGCTCTTAAGCAAGGTTTCCCTCAATTATTCTAATTTTTTTAAAGTAAAATACAAGATGGCCGGCCCTTAAAAGTTGGCCATTTATTTTTTTAAAAAGTACAATAATTTTATTTCAAAAAAAACCTTTCTGTGCTATAATTGGTCTGTTTGATAAAAAATTAATTTTAAGGAGGACTTATGTCACAAGAATTTTTATTAAAAGACACTAGTGCCAATCCTGCTCCAATTGGTTTAATGGGATTTGGATTGACTACTCTACTGCTTAACCTTCACAATATTGGGCTTTTTGGTTTAAACTCAATGATACTTGCTATGGGGATATTTTATGGTGGTATTGCTCAATTAATAGCTGGGATTTTAGAATCTAAAAAAGGAAAGACTTTCGGTACAGTAGCTTTCATTTCTTACGGTTCATTCTGGCTAACATTAGTTGCTCTTATTATTCTTCCAAAACTTGGCCTTGCAGAAGCTACTTCAGCCTATGCAATGGGATGGTTCCTTACAGCTTGGGGAATTTTTTCAGCGATAATGTTCTTGGCTACACTTAACAAAGACGGTTTAACACAGTTTATCTTTTTTTCTTTAACAGTTCTTTTTTTCCTTTTGGCTATTGCTGACTTCACAGAAAGCCATACTGTTAAAGTTGTTGCAGGATATGTTGGTATTATCTGCGCTTTAGCCGCCATGTATGATGGTGCACTTCAAATTTTAAATGTTCATTCAGCAAAAGAAGCAATTGCTAACCTTCGTGTTAAAAAAGCTTAATCAAATAAAAAAGTGGGGCATTCGCCCATACCTATCAAGCTAAGAAATTTTAGGAACCTAACTTTTATATAGTTAGGTTCCTATTTTAATTTTAAAGCTAAATTTTCAAACTACAAAAAACCACTTGCAAAAATGGCTAAAAAAGTTTATTCTATTATCAGTGGTGTTCTCGGTGATTATTTGCTGGGAACTTTTTTTATTTTAGAATCAATAATTTTTTTTAATTTTGAAGTCAAGCGCATGAAACGCTTTTTAGATTTCAAAGTTTCCATGAAATCAGTCAAAACCCCCAACGAGCTTTTTATTACTCGCCTTATACTCATTTCTTTTGAGTATCCTCCATTGATACCCTTTGTAATCTCCATTAAAAGAAGCATTCTAATTAAAGTGGCATATATGTGAGTCTCTATTCTTTCTACTTTCAAGTCTTTTAGTTTATCTAGTTTAAAATCAGATTTAAAAATTTTAAACAGCAATTCAATTTGCCATCTCAATTTATATATTTCGATGATTTCAGAAGGATTGAATCCCCAAAGATTAGTAATATATCCAGTAATTTCAGCAGAACTTCTTGCGTGCTTTGCGCAGTGCTCATTCCTTCTTTCTCTTTCTTCTATCTTTTGTACTTTTTTATTAGAAGTCTCTTTGTCCAATTTAGTTAGGATTACCCTAAAAGGCCTCTTGTCGTCATGGCTTCCGACTAGAAATTCATATTCTTGAGTCTCTCCTGCTTTTAGTTCTTTTCCCAACTCTCCAGCATTTGTTACCAAATACTTCGTCTTTTTTAGTAGTTTTCCCTTTGGTGAGTACTGAGGATTAGGGTTTAAAGCAAATAACCTTGTTCCGGCTTTCAAACGAGAAACAAAAGAGCTGTTTCTGCTTTCAATCTCATTGAAGTCATCAAATTTAAAGTACCCTAAATCTTTTAAAACTAAGGAATCTGTAACTAATTTATCGTAGACATATTTAGAAAAATTTTGCTCATTTTTAGTTCCCGTAGATAAAACAGTGTTCTTAAAAGAATAATCTAATAATTCAAGGAGAAGATTTATTTTTAAAACAGCAGGATTAGATTTGTTTGCACCTTTATACTTATTTTTTAATTTATTTGGCAATTTTATTTCAGTAGAGTCCATTAAAAAGATATTGCTGAAGCCATAATTTTTAAAGGCTTTAGACTTATTGGATATTTGTGTTTTACAAAGAGATAAGAAAATATTTTTAAGAAATTCTACAGAAGCCTCGCTAAACCTCTGATCAAGCGCTTGAGGAGAAATATTAATATTCTGCTTTAATAGAAGTTCAGCGCTTAATTCTTCCAAGGATGAAGTGCATAAATTATTGGAGCTGAAACAAGTTAAAGATATGAAGTTAAGAGGAGAAATTTTGCCGCTATTCCTAATTTTGAATTTAGAATACCTGGCAATTTGTTCAATATTTTTTTCCGAAAAGTAATTTAAAAATTTTGTTCTGATTTGTCTGTTTCCCAAAAGAAAAACCTCCTTCAAGTAGTCCTTGAAGAAGGTTTTAGCACAAATTCTATTAAATTCAAAGCTTAGCTTGATAGGTATGGTCTATCGGCCCCTTTTTTATTTGATTCTAAATTCAATTTTTTACACAAGCAAAATTTCTATGCAGCTCCACCTACTATTTCTATCTCTACCCTTCTATTTTTAGAACGTCCTTCAGAAGTAGAATTGTCTGATATAGGATTTTTAATTCCCATTCCAGCAGTGTACACTCTGGCTTCAGAAACACCTTGAGAATTTAGGTAGTTTGATACACTTTGAGCACGTTTTTCAGAAAGTTTCTGGTTGTAGTCTACGCTTCCAGTATTGTCGGTGTACCCTACCACTGCTATTCTAGTATCTTCGTATTTTTTAAGTACCAAAGCTATGGAATCTAGTACATCATAAAAACTTCCGTTTATGTCGTAGCTATTCGTTGCAAAAGTCACATTACCAGGCATAATCAACTTTAGCGTGTTATCCGAACTACGCTCTACATAAACTCCAGTTCCGTCTAGTTTTTCCCTCAGTATCGCCTCCTGTTTATCCAGATAAGTACCGTACCCGGCTCCGGCTGCTCCTCCAACTACAGCTCCTATCACAGTCCCTTTAGTGTCCTTCCCAGCAATCTGTCCTGCTATGGCGCCTGCTACAGCTCCTCCTAGTGCGTATTTACTAGAATTACTGTACTTTTCAGTCCTTGTATAAGGGTCCGTACTTGTACATGCAGATAAAATAACCAACGAAATAACTAACAATATTACTTTTTTCATTTTTCCTCCTTAGTAGTATTAATGCGTATTTTTAATAATTTAATAGTAACTATGATTTAGACGCAGCTAGTATCAAAAAAGCTACCAATATTTTTTGGTAGCTAAACTTTTTTATATCCTGCTTTAGTATTCTGCATTTTTTGGTGTTCTAGGAAAAGGTATTACATCTCTTATGTTTGACATACCGGTTATGTACATCAATATCCTTTCAAACCCCAACCCGTAACCACTATGCGGAAAGCTGCCATATCTCCTAAGATCTGTATAAAATTTGTATTGTTCCTTATCAAGTCCCATTTCTTCCATTCTTTTCTCCAATAATTCGAGCTTGTCCTCCCTTTGGCTTCCGCCTATTATTTCGCCTATACCAGGGGCAAGCATATCCATAGCCCTGACTGTTTTACCGTCGCCGTTCATTTTCATGTAAAATGCTTTTATATCTTTTGGATAGTCAGTTACAAAGACCGGTTTTTCGAAATACTCCTCCGCCAAATATCTTTCATGCTCAGTTTGTAGGTCTATCCCCCACTTTACTGGGTACTCAAAACTTTTGCCTGAATTTTCCAGAATGCCGATTGCTTCCGTATATGTCACCCTAGCGAATTCATTGCTCAGTACATTATTTAATTTGTCAAATAAGCCTTTTTCTACAAACTTGTTGAAGAACTCCATCTCCTCCGGAGCATTTTCCATCACATAGCTTATTATGTATTTTATCATCTCTTCGGCTATATCCATATTCACATTTAAATCCGCGAAAGCCATTTCAGGTTCTATCATCCAGAATTCCGAAGCATGCCTAGTTGTATTTGAATTTTCCGCCCTGAAAGTCGGGCCGAAAGTATATACATTCCTAAAAGCAGGGCAGTAAGCCTCAACATTAAGCTGTCCGCTCACAGTGAGGTTAGTCTCTTTAGAGAAAAAATCCCTTGTATAGTCCACCTTCCCGTTTTCGTCAAACGGTACGTTTACCATGTCTAAGGTCGTAACCCTAAACATCTCGCCTGCTCCTTCGCAGTCACTCGCCGTTATTATTGGTGTGTGAACATAGACAAACCCTTTTTCCTGAAAAAATTTATGTATTGCAAAAGAAACCAAGGACCTTACCCTGAACA
Organism: uncultured Ilyobacter sp.; assembly: GCA_963675185.2. Classification (GTDB taxonomy): domain Bacteria; phylum Fusobacteriota; class Fusobacteriia; order Fusobacteriales; family Fusobacteriaceae; genus Ilyobacter_A. The sequence goes on along the minus strand of CAXXOH010000001.1, from coordinate 118,646 downwards.
CAGCAGAAAACGTATTGGTTCTAGGTCTCAAGTGGGCTATTTCCCTCAAAAATTCCATAGAATGTCTCTTGTTTTGAAGTGGGTAGTCCAAGTCGGATTTTTGAAAAACTTCTATTTTTTCAGCCTTTAACTCAAACTCCTGACCCTTACCCTCAGATTTTACCAATTCACCCTCTACTATTATAGACGAGGCTATGCTGAGCTTAGATGCCTCCTGGAAATTTTCCAGATTATTTTCAAATACTATTTGTACCCCGTTAAAAAACGACCCGTCATTTAGTTCTATAAATCCAAAATTTTTAGATACCCTTATTTTTTTTACCCAGCCAGAAAGTTTTACCTTTCCACCAATATAGGAGCCGCTTTCTCTATAGATTTGCTTAACCAATACTTTCTCCATGTAAATCCTCCTAGTTTTGAACCTAATTTAATTTATTATCATCCACTATTTTTATATTCTCTAGATGTCCTCTGACCTGGCTTCTAAATTTTTCTAAGTACATCTGTCTGTATTTCTGCCTGTCCAATTTTTCTTCTTGAGTCAACTCTCTTTTTTTTGACTCAGCAGCGTAATAGTTTACTTTTTTTATGATTTCTTTCATTTCCACCTGTACTTACCTCCAATAATTAAATACTAAAAATTATAAAAATGCCCTTCACAATATATTTGCGAAGGGCACTCATTGCATCATATCTTCATCTTACTAACACGCAATACACAAGTTTGAAGTCCATCCCTATTTTAGCCATTTAATTATATATACAAATAGGCATTTTGTCAAGTTTAGTCGTTTTTATTAAGCTGCGGCCTTTTCCCATTTTTTCTTAGCTCTTTGCATAACAACCGCACATGAAGCATCTCCAGTTATGTTTACAGCCGTCCTAAGCATGTCAAACAGCCTGTCTACCCCAAAAAGAAGCGGCAATGCATCTAGAGGAAGTCCTGCTGCCACTAAAACTGCAACCACGAGTAGGGTTGGTCCAGGTACCCCAGCTTGCCCTATAGAACCAACCGTTGCTGTTACTATTATAGCTATATACTGTGTAAGACCTAGATCGATCCCATACATTTGTGCAAAAAATGTAGCCACAAGTGCGTAGTAAATTGCATTCCCGTCCATATTTATTGTAGCCCCAAGAGGAAGTACAAATGAAGATGTACTTTTCTCTACACCTAACTCCTCTTCACACACTTCAAAAGTCACAGGAAGTGTGGCAGCAGAGGAAGCTGTTGATAAGGCCACAACTTGAGCCTTGTATATCTTTCTGATAAACTGTAAAGGATTTATCTCAGAAAAGCTCTTAACTATACCAGGGTAAACAATGAAAGTCTGTACAGCGAGCGCAAGTACATAAACTATTAATAACTTCATAACCAAGGCTAAAAGGTCATATCCAAATGTCCCCACAGCTTCCGCCATAAGTCCGAATACCCCTATAGGAGCTATCAGCATTACTTTCATTATCATCCATATTAAAACTTCAGTTAAGGTGTTAACCGATTTTTCAACAGGCTCTCTTTTTTCCTTAGGTAGTTTAGATACACCTATTCCAAAAAATATTGCGAAAAATAGTATCTGAAGAATATTTCCGCTTGTCAGTGAATCGAATGGGTTTGTCGGTATTATACCTATTAATATATCCCAAAATCCTGCTACTCCACCTCTATCAGCGTACTTAGCTCCGTCTAAAAAAGCTTCTGGAATTTGAGCCAAACCGATACCAGGTTTCATAAGTTCCCCAAATACTAGTCCTATGGTAACTGCAATAACTGTCGTCACCATATAATACGTAAATGTCCCTATTCCTACCTTCCCGGCTTCTTTTGTTTCTCCCAGAGAAGCTGCTCCGCCAACTATAGATACTGCCACCAATGGAATTACCAACATCTTTATTCCACTTATAAATACTGTTCCTAGCGGAGCGAAGATTGCAGCTTTCTCTTTCATCACTCCACCCACTATTATCCCTAATATCATCGCCAGTAAAACAGCGACCCCTAGGTTTAATTTTTTCCTAGCCATAAAATCCTCCTTAGTTTTATCTATATTTTTGCCTTGTTTAGAACCATTTTAAAAAATTTATCTGTTTCTACTTCTTTACACATTTTTTTATCTATTCATCAGCTTCTAAAGCTGAATAATAGCTTACTTTAAACATATTTTAGCCCCTTTAAATTTTTATAAACATCTGATTTTTTTATTTTCAAAACAATCATAGCTAATATACATTTTTAAAAGCTAAAATAAAAAAATCAGCATTCATAATCTGGTATTCTACTTATAAAATTTTTTATAAAACTGCTGGTTTTCAACATATCATATCGAAAATTTCTATTGATTTGAATTTTAAAGTGTAATCGAAATAATTTATAAAATCCTAAGAAATAGTTGACTACTGCAAGATTTTTAGATGGATTTTTATAGGGGTATTTGAATTTTAAATAATATTAGAAATAAATATATGCAGACATTTTCTCGTTTTATACATTTCAAAAGTTGTCAAAAATAGTTTGTTGCATATTATATACTAAATATAGTAAGGTATTAATAAAATCAGTCATTTTACTAAAACACTCGTATTTTATTAAAATTAAATTTATTTTCAATAAAAATTATTATAATAAAATACTCATAAAACTTCAAATTAATTTTTTTTAATTCTATAAAATTACATCTTTTCATGTCTTTATTTTAAGGTATAAATATAACAAGCTAACTTCTGTGTATTACATATTTTATGAACTGAATTTTACTCTAATTTTAATCTTTAGTTTACCAATAACTTAGAAAAAATTATACAAACAGTGTATTTATTGGTCATTTTTAGTAATTTTAAATACTTTTGACCACTTCATAATTATTACAAAGTTTCACTTGGAGTTCTTTAATAAAAAAGGATGGTTTTTATCCCTCCCTATCTAATAAAATATTATTTCGTTATTTCTTCTTTTTCACAGTTTTTTACATCAATTTATTTTTCTCAATATGAGTTATTATGGATAAAATGTACATCTGAGTGCATTTCTAAGAAAATTGGGCACAACAAAATAGAGCGTCTTCATAATTACCTATTCCAGCGTGGTAATCCCCAATATTCTTACGGCGACAAACCTCCCATATCTAACAGGATCTATGTCCTCAATTCCTTCGTTCCGCCTATCCATAAGTTAGGTGTCGGTTAAGCTCCTTTACTGGGTCTTTGCCCTTATGGAAAAAATTTCGACCAAATACCTACTCACATTGTCATTTCTTTATCAACTATCAACATTTTCTATTTTCTTTAGGGCATTATTTCTAATGAACGCCTCCCCCTAAAAAACTCCTTAGGATTCTACTCTAATACTATGCTGCTTTTAATTCTGGCCTTCTTATGTCTCCGACAAATTTCTTTGCATCATACTCTATTCCCTTTGTTAGTATCGCATAAAATACTCTTATCAGTTTACAACTCAGCGCTACTATCGACTGCTTTTTCTTCAATGGATTTTTTGGTCTTGTTGTGTAATACATATGGAGATCTTTAAATTCTTCGACCTTACCTATCAACGGCATCACCACCTGAAACAAAAGTGTCCTCAGTCTCTTTCTTCCTCGCTTTGAAATACTAGTTTTTCCTCTGTGCTTACCTGAACTGTTTTCTTTCAAGGCCAAACCTGCCAGCTTTTGTATCTGCTTAGGTGAGTCATATCTTGATATGTCTCCCACCTCTGAGATAAAGCCTGCTACAGTTACTATGCCTACACCTTTCATTTCCAACATCAGATCTGCATTAGGGACTTCTTCTAATAGCTTTTCTATTAATTTAAGACATTTTTCATACTGCTTCCTCTTCAACTCGTATTCTTCTACCAGCATTGAAATTTCTAATTTTGCTGCTTGCAGACCTTCTTTTACTCCTATGCTTTTCTTTGCAAAGTTATATAGCTTCAGCGCTCTTTTTTTACCTAATGCTCTTACTTTTTCTTTTCTCCATATTTGGTTTATTCCATCCACTTCATAGGAGCGCACATCTTCAGGCAACGGAATTTCTTTTAAGACCATTAGGCTGCCTTTTCCTGTCCAGTCACCAAATACATTTTTATACTGAGGAAAATATATTTTCAGCCATCTTTCCACCCTATTTTTTAGTGCATTTATATCTTTTTGTAGTCTCAATCTGTTGTTGTTTGCTACCCTTATATCAGCGAACACCCCTTGTGCTATATTAGGTTCTGTGTACCTGCCATCAATTACTAGCTTTGCTATTGTTTTTGGGTCCTTCGTATCTGTCTTGCTGGGATGGTTGTCATCCAACTCTTTGGTTCTCATTACATGATACGGATTGACCAACACCAGCTTTTCAGTAGATTCCTTTAGATAGGCTCCCAACCCAAACCAGTAATGTCCAGTAGGTTCAGCCCCTATTAAACTTTCAATTTTTGCATTTTGGCTTTTTAACTCCAGCAACCAGTTTTTAAAATTTAAAAATCCCTTTTCGGTATTTTCGAACCTAAACACCTTAGCCAATTCTATACCAAGCCAATCAAAAGCCCTAGCATAATGCTCTTCGCTTCCAATATCACTCCAACCACTAGTGTCTCTTTTTTTACTTGTAGTATCTTCATATTTTGTGTATAATTCATCTGAATACCTCCGTTATTTGGTTTAAGTCGTCTGCAAACAACTGTGACCATTTTAATGCAGGTATTCTTTTTTTTCAAATCTATTTTTTATTCCTTACAGGAATGCTCCTTTTTTAATCTTCTTTATACATTTCTTCTAAACTTATCTGTTTAACAGCATCGTAAATTTTCTTCATGCCCTTCAATTTTGCAAGCTCTTCCTCGCATTTTCTCAATTTTTCTTCCAATTGAAAAATTTCAAGCTGAACACTTGTGGGTGCCTTTTTAAACTCCTCGTGTCTGTCAATTCTAGATTTATCCTATACACTATTATCAAACATCTCATAGAACTTTTCAATAAAATCACCAGATGGATTTTTGCTATCATTTTCTATGCCACTTATTATTTGAAAACTAACTTCAAATTTATTACCAAATTCTTTCTGTGACAACTTACTCTTTTCTCTTCATTTTCTTATCACTTGACCTGTTGAGATCCTAATTTTTTATAAACAACCCCATTTTACAAAACAAATATTTATCAAAAAAATAAAGAATGCCTCCTGCTAAAGCAACGAGGCATTCTTTATAAAAACATAAGAAATGTCTTTAAGTATATAATTTTATATAATTATATAAAATGAACTTTATAAAACACTTTGAACTATACTTATATATCTTTATAGATAGTGTAGGTATTCTCCAAAAAGTGCTAAAACCATTAAAGCAATCATTCCTATATAACCAATCATCTTAGGCACCTCCTCGTTAAAAATTTTCCATACAACCTCACTATTATTATACTATATATTTAACGCACTAATTTTAACATTTTAAGAGCTGCCCATTAGTAGCTCAGGTTTAACTTATACTTCAGTCTGCTTTATGTTTATTTAGTTTATTTAGTTTATTTGATTAATTTTAGTTAATTTTAGTTGTTTTATCATCCCTGCCGTGTTATAATTTATGCATATAATTACTTATCATGATTTATCAAAATTTCGACACGCCACGTTTTTACCTGCTGCACGGTTAAATTCTACTCGAAATCGAGGTATTTTTTGTTCTTTTGGACTTCGGAGATTAAAAATAGTTAATCTTTGTTGACTTTTTCATCCCTTTTGTATTATAATTTCCTAAGAACAAAAACGTTTTTATTGTTTGAAAAATCACAACTAAGTATAAGGAGTAGATTTCATGATCAGAAAGTTCCCTAAAATTTTATTATTAGCTATATTTTTGTTAGGATTTTCTGCTTGTCATACTTCTCAAGTAAGACAACAAGACACATTAAATACATTTTTAGCTAACAACAAAGAAGAATTTGTCTGTGATAATCCAGAATTTAATATCCTAAAAGAAGAACTTGAAAAAAACGAACTTTTCTTAACAGGGGAGATTCATGGTGCTAAAGAAAATTACTCCCTTAGATTCACATTTTTGAAATATCTAAAAGAACAAGCTGACATAAAATATTACTTAGCAGAAATGGGGTATAGCAGTAGCCATTTCCTAAACAAATATTTTGAAACAGGGGACAGAAAATATCTAGATATGGTTGCATACTCTTGCAAGGGCGGTTACGATTTTTCTGTAGAAGACTATGATTTTTGGAAAAAGTTTTCAAACTACAACAAAAGCTTAGATAAAAATGAGAGAATCAAAGTAGTTGGTATCGATTTAGAGCATCAATACTGGTTAGCTATACTTCATCTAAATGATATCGCTAGAAACAAAAAATATTCTGGCCTAATGAAAGAAAGAATGGACAAAATCCAATACTTTGCAAACTTGATCAATCCAGAAGACTCTGATCCTAAAAAAATAATGGAAAGAGTAGAAATTTTCCCGAATAAAGAATTTTTCGGTTTTGTAAAAGGTATTGTAAAAGAGATAAATTCAAAAGAAAAAGAGTATAGAAAAGTTTTAGGCGAAAAAGATTTTGAAGAATTTGCATTTATAGTAAATGGTATGGATGAGACTTTCAGAGCTTATTCCGATCAAGAAACTTTCTACGTTGAAAGAGAAAAAAACATTTACAAAAACTTCAAAACACTTTACACTTTGTTACCGAAAGGTAAGTATTTTGGACAATGGGGTAGCTTTCACATCTATCAAAAAAAGACAAATGACGAAACTAACCTAGGAACATATATAAATCAAGATGATTCGCCTGTAAAAGACAAAGTTCTGTCTATAAATTATGTCTACGACAGTAACGATCCTAGATTCTCATTAGACAAAAATGTAGAGAATTTAAAGATTCTTAGAGGGGTTAAAGAAAATGACAAGTTTACACTTTTCAAAGTTGAATCTGAAGAACAAGAAAATTTACTAGCAAACTTTAAAAGCAACATATATAAAGATAACATCGGAGATTATTTTCAATATGCAATCCTTATAAAAAATCCTGAAAAAGTTAAAAACTTAAATTAAAAAGGAAAAAGCCTTTAGGCTTCTTCCTTTTTTTTATTGTTCAGTTTATTTACATTAAAAAGTATCCCTATACTTACTAAAATTGTAATAAGCGAACTCCCACCATAGCTCACAAGAGGTAATGGAATTCCCGTTACAGGCATGAGTCCGGTAACAACATATACATTCATAATTACCTGTATAAATATCATAGAAGTTATCCCCAGCGCTAAATACCTCCCAAAATAATCTCGAGAATTAAGTGCTGTAAATAGCCCTATTTTAATTATTGTTACGTATACCATAAGCAATAAAGTAATACCTATAAATCCAAGCTCTTCCCCCAAAGATGCTAAAATAAAATCCGTATGTATTTCTGGTAAATAGCTGTATTTTTGTATCCCATTGCCATATCCTTTCCCAAATAATCCGCCGCTACCTAATGCTATTAAAGACTGCTTTACTTGGTGCCCCATATCATTGTCATATTCATTTGTTATTACCCCTTCAATAAAACTTTTCACCCTTTTATTCCTAAAACCTTGTTCCCCTATTTCAAAATAAGATTTTATCCCAAAATATCCAACAGACAAAGTCAATAAAAGTACTACAAAAATTATGATTTTTTTATCAATATTGCTCGCAAAAAGCATTACCCCGGTTATTGCAAAATAATGCAACGTGGTTCCCAAATCTTCGCCTAAAAATATCAGTATCGGGATGAAAAATAATGGAAAGATATTCGCTATTATACTTAAATTTTTAATTCCAATTTCCCTGCATTTCTCCAACCTTCTAGATAAAAGGATTATATATGCTATTTTTATAAATTCAGATGGCTGAAGGTTGAGCCCTAAAATATTTATCCATCTTTTACTCCCCTTTATCTCTTTTGCAAAAATCAGAACCATTATTAGCGTGATCACGCTACACACTAGAACAAAAAATAGAAACTTTTTATTCTTATACCTGTGATAAGGAAAACAACAGAAGAATGCCGTTACTGGAACCGCTATAATTATCAGTTTTAGCTGTTTAGTGAAAAAATAAAATACACCGCTACTGGTTTTACTCATGGAAAAGTAAAAACTTGCGCTGGCTATATTCATGGTGCTCAAAGCTACCAGTGCAAGTGGTAATATTATTAAAAATATTCTCCTGAGCTTACTATAATCTAAACTTTTTTTTTCTCTATCTACTATATCTACAGTTTCATCTACGTTATTTTGCATATTCTCATCTCCAAGCAATATAAAGTTATCCCCCTAATATTATTCCCGAATAATTTGTATATGTCAAATTAAAAAGATTTATATAACGATTGGTAGGAGTTTTTTTATGGCATCCAATAAATTTTTCAAAAAATAAAAAAAATGGCTCCCCGAGCCGGACTCGAACCAGCGACAACGCGGTTAACAGCCGCGCGCTCTACCAACTGAGCTATCAGGGAACTTGTATATAAAGCTTGGCGAATACCTATCCTTCCGGGGCGTTGCCACCCGAGTACTTTCGGCGTTTAAGGGCTTAACTTCTGGGTTCGGTATGTGACCAGGTGTACCCCCTTAGCTATCTTCACCAAGCTATGGTTTACTTATTCTTTTCGTGTCTTAGAACACTCAAAACTGTATAGTAGAAAGATTTGTTTCTAGGTTAAGATTTCGTCATATTAGTACTGGTCAGCTAAACACCTTGCAGCGCTTACACACCCAGCCTATCTACCTCCTAGTCTCGAAGGTGACTTATTGTCTTACGACAGAGAGTACTTATCTTGAAGTGGGCTTCCCGCTTAGATGCTTTCAGCGGTTATCCTTTCCAAACGTGACTACCCTGCTATGCCTCTGGCGAGACAACAGGTACATCAGAGGTTTGTCCATCCCGGTCCTCTCGTACTAAGGACAGATCTTCTCAATACTCTTACGCCTACAGTGGATAGGGACCGAACTGTCTCACGACGTTCTGAACCCAGCTCACGTACCGCTTTAATGGGCGAACAGCCCAACCCTTGGGACCTTCTCCAGCCCCAGGATGCGATGAGCCGACATCGAGGTGCCAAACTTTGCCGTCGATATGGACTCTCGGGCAAAATCAGCCTGTTATCCCCAGAGTAGCTTTTATCCGTTGAGCGACGACCCTTCCATTCGGAATCGCCGGATCACTATGTCCTGCTTTCGCACCTGCTCGACCCGTCAGTCTCGCAGTCAAGCTCCCTTCTGCCATTGCACTCTTCGGTTGATTTCCATCCAACCTGAGGGAACCTTTGAACGCCTCCGTTACTCTTTCGGAGGCGACCGCCCCAGTCAAACTGCCCACCTAGCACTGTCTCCAGGAATCCACTTCCCAGATTAGAATTCCGAGGTTACATGGTTGGTATTCCACCAGCGACTCCGCTGCAGCTAGCGCCACAGCATCCCTGTCTCCCAACTATCCTATACACATAACATCAAAACCCAATACCAAGCTACAGTAAAGCTTCATGGGGTCTTTCCGTCCTACTGCAGGTAACCGGTATCTTCACCGGTAATACAATTTCACCAGGCCTCCCGCCAAGACAGCATTCGAGTCATTACACCATTCGTGCAGGTCGGAACTTACCCGACAAGGAATTTCGCTACCTTAGGACCGTTATAGTTACGGCCGCCGTTCACTGGGGCTTCAATTCGGAGCTCTCACTCCTCCTCTTAACCTTCCAGCACTGGGCAGGTGTCAGCCCATATACATCGCCTTTCAGCTTAGCATAGACCTGTGTTTTTGCTAAACAGTTGCTCGAATCTCTTCACTGCGGCCGCCAAGCGCTCAAGTTCGCGTGTAACTATCACCCTTAGCGGCACCCCTTCTCCCGAAGTTACGGGGCTATTTTGCAGAGTTCCTTAGCGAGAGTTAGCCTGTCCGCCTTAGATTTCTCATCCTGACCACCTGTGTCGGTTTACAGTACGGGCACTTAAATTCTCAGTAGAAGCTTTTCTCGGCAGTGTAGGATTTGCACCTTCGCGCTTGCGCGCTCCACATCACACCTCAGATATAACCCTACGGATTTTCCTATAGGGTCATCCTACATGCTTGTACAGGGACAACCGTCGCCCTGCGCACATACCTTCCTGCGTCCCTCCATCCCTCAAACAAATTTAAGTGGCACAGAAATATTAATCTGTTTTCCATTCGCCTACGCAAATCGCCTCGGCTTAGGTCCCGGCTTACCCAGAGAAGACAAACTTTACTCTGGAAACCTTGGTCTTCCGGCGAGCGGGATTCTCACCCGCTTTCTCGCTACTCATTCCTGCATTCTCACTTCTGATACCTCCAGTACTCCTTACGGTATACCTTCTACGGCCTACAGAACGCTCTCCTACCAATGTACTATGTACATTCCACAGCTTCGGTTTATATCTTAGCCCCGTTACATTGTCGGCGCAGAGACTCTCGACCAGTGAGCTATTACGCACTCTTTAAAGGTATGGCTGCTTCTAAGCCAACCTCCTGGTTGTTTCCGAATCTCCACCTCCTTTCCCACTTAGATATAATTAGGGACCTTAGCTGGTGGTCTGGGTTGTTTCCCTCTCGACAATGGATCTTAGTACCCATAGTCTCACTCCCAATTTCTAAATCTACGGTATTCGGAGTTTGATTGACTTCGGTAAGCTATACGCCCCCTAGGCCATTCAGTGCTCTACCCCCGCAGATAAACAATTGAGGCTGCACCTAAATGCATTTCGGAGAGAACGAGCTATCTCCTGGTTCGATTGGCTTTTCACCCCTAAACCTACCTCATCCCCCGGCTTTTCAACGACGGTGGGTTCGGACCTCCACTGTGTCTTACCACAGCTTCATCCTGGACAGGCTTAGATCACCAGGTTTCGCGTCTACGACATACGACTAATTCGCCCTATTCAGACTCGGTTTCCCTTCGGCTCCGGTTTCCTTAACCTTGCCGCATATCGCAACTCGCAGGATCATTCTCCAAAAGGCACGCCGTCACACATATAAAGTGCTCCGACCGCTTGTAAGCGCACGGTTTCAGGTTCTATTTCACTCCCCTCCCGGGGTTCTTTTCACCTTTCCCTCACGGTACTATTCGCTATCGGTCAGTAAGAGTATTTAGCCTTACGTGATATGGTCCACGCGGATTCACACCAGGTTTCACGTGCCCGGTGCTACTCGGGATACGGTGCACTGTTTAGCTCAAGTTTTCATGTACAGGACTTTCACCTTCTGCGGTCGGCCTTTCCAAACCGTTCCACTAACTTGACTAAATCAGCTGGATATCTTGCAGTTCTCCAAGCTCCATTCCCACTACCCCGATACTGCAACGGCTGCATCCTTGACACAGCATCGGTTTAGGCTCTTCCCCGTTCGCTCGCCGCTACTTAGGGAATCGTTTTTACTTTCTCTTCCTCGGGTTACTTAGATGTTTCAGTTCACCCGGTACCCTTTTTCATGCCAGTTCTCCAAACTGGCAGGTTGCCCCATTCGGAAATTCCAGGATCAAAGCTCGTTTGCAGCTCCTCTGGACTTTTCGCAGCTTACCACGTCCTTCATCGGCTCTTACTACCAAGGCATTCTCCGTACGCCCTTAATTTCTTAACCTAAAACAGACTTTTCAGTCTAACTCTTTTTTTATCTACTATACAGTTTTCAATGTCCTAATGTAATATTTTTCAATTAAATAGGCGCCCTAGAGCACCTCTATCGAAGAACATCACAACAAAATAGAGAAAGTAAGCTTTTATCTCCTTAGAAAGGAGGTGATCCATCCGCACCTTCCGGTACGGATACCTTGTTACGACTTCACCCCAATCGCTTACCACACCTTAGGAAACTCCCTCCCCGAAGGGTTAGGCCGTTTACTTCAGGTGCAACAAACTCTCGTGGTGTGACGGGCGGTGTGTACAAGACCCGAGAACGTATTCACCGCGACATTGCTGATTCGCGATTACTAGCGATTCCAACTTCACGAAGTCGAGTTGCAGACTTCGATCCGAACTAAGAACAGCTTTCTGAGATTCGCTCCATGTCACCATATTGCTTCTCTCTGTACTGCCCATTGTAGCACGTGTGTAGCCCAGGTCATAAGGGGCATGATGACTTGACGTCATCCCCACCTTCCTCCTGCTCGTCGCAGGCAGTCTCGCTAGAGTCCCCAACTTAATGCTGGCAACTAACGATAGGGGTTGCGCTCGTTGCGGGACTTAACCCAACATCTCACGACACGAGCTGACGACAGCCATGCACCACCTGTCACTGCATTCCCCCGAAGGGGCACCAAACCATCTCTGGTAAGTTTGCAGGATGTCAAGACCTGGTAAGGTTCCTCGCGTTGCGTCGAATTAAACCACATGCTCCACCGCTTGTGCGGGTCCCCGTCAATTCCTTTGAGTTTCATTCTTGCGAACGTACTCCCCAGGCGGATCACTTATCGCATTAGCTTCGGCACGGAGGTTCGACCCCCCACACCCAGTGATCATCGTTTACAGCGTGGACTACCAGGGTATCTAATCCTGTTTGCTCCCCACGCTTTCGCACTTTAGCGTCAGTATCTGTCCAGTGAGCTGGCTTCCCTATCGGCATTCCTACAAATATCTACGAATTTCACCTCTACACTTGTAGTTCCGCCCACCTCTCCAGTACTCTAGCCAACCAGTTTCCAACGCAATACGGGGTTGAGCCCCGCATTTTAACATCAGACTTAATCGGCCGCCTAGATGCCCTTTATGCCCAATAATTCCGGATAACGCTTGCGACATACGTATTACCGCGGCTGCTGGCACGTATTTAGCCGTCGCTTCTTCTGCAGGTACCGTCACTTGCTTCTTCCCTGCTGAAAGCACTTTACAATCCGAAGACCTTCATCGTGCACACAGAATTGCTGGATCAGACTTTTGGTCCATTGTCCAATATTCCCCACTGCTGCCTCCCGTAGGAGTAAGGGCCGTGTCTCAGTCCCCTTGTGGCCGTTCACCCTCTCAGGCCGGCTACCCATCGTAGCCTTGGTAGGCCGTTACCCTACCAACTAGCTAATGGGACGCAAAGCTCTCCCCTAGCGCATATAGCTTTCATACACCGGCGATGCCGCCAGCGCATAATATCCGGTATTAGCTGTCGTTTCCAACAGTTGTCCCGGGCTAAGGGGCAAGTTCTTTACGCGTTACTCACCCGTCCGCCACCGTACTAATGCCCGAAGGCAAATTCCAGTCGACTTGCATGTGTTAAGCATTCTGTCAGCGTTCATCCTGAGCCAGGATCAAACTCTTCATTCAATATATTCTATCCTCTTAACGAGGTATTCACCATAATCTTTGGCGCTTAACTTTCTCTATTTAGTTCTCAACGTCCTTGTTTTTTCGTCCACTCCACTGTCGAGGACGATATTAATATTACCACACATAAAATACTTTGTCAACATTTTTTCTTTTTTTATTTTAAAAATTAATTTACTACTTTTAAGATTTTCTATAATGCTACTCGACTTGTGCAAATTTTTAAATCTAAATTGTTCAATATCTAATTTTTGGCGAATTCAAACTGAGAACCCTAAATAATCAAGGACTTTTTCCTCTGAATGGGTCTCTTCGTGTAATTCAATAATTAATTTTACCAATTTTGTGTTGCTGATTTTTATGAAATACTTTATTGTATCACCTAATGTATCTAATTTTAATTTGGCTTTAAATTTAATATTACATAAGAACACATAAGCTGTATATACTAACCGCCAAAATCTTTTGATACCTTTAGGAGACCTCATTTCACAGTGATCCAATCCAAGATTTTCTTTTTGGTTCCTGTAGTTTGTCTCTATCTCCCAACGGTTTCCATAGTAAGAAATGATTTCTTTATCTGAAAGGGAAACATCTGTTGATATTATGTGTTTAGGTGATTTTTCTGGATTGAACTCATCTATCCAGCTAAGCACAACTACACAATTTTCTATACCCTTTATAGGTCCTTCATACCTGTAAGTATAGAATCTGCGACCATTAACCTTGAAAGTTTTTAGATGTTTGGGGTTTATCTGCGCTCTGAAATCAGATAGTTTTATACGGATTCCTTGTGGATAAATAATTCTATTAGATCTTAGAGCTCCTATTACTTGATACCCTTTTGATTGGAGTTGATTTATGAATTTGTCTGAAATATACCAAGAATCCGCCAATACATACGTTGGTTTTTCTAATTGTAGTGTATTGTCTTCAAGAAGAGATATGGCTATTTCGTGCTTAGTTTTGAACATGTTTTGTTCGCCATCGCATAATTCTTCTTTCAGATAAACATCAAAATCAAGCGGATAAGAAATACCACCATTTTTAATGAAGGCACTTACAATACAGTGAGCCCACTCGCTTTTTTGGGTTACATGTGAGCGAATAAATCCCATACCTTCAATTTTTTTAGAATTTGAAGATTTTGTAATAAGAGTGTCATCTATAGAGATGAAAATTGGTTCTGAATTTTTATGTGTTTCCGATTTTATGACATCATATACAAAATTTTTCAAAGAGTTTCTGAGTTTTTCTTCATCCCAAGGTGAGTTATTGAGGAAACGAGTTGTACAGCTCCTGTCCTTAGAATTAAGAGTAAATCTATTTAAATTTGAAATATTCTTTTTTCCTTGTACGCCGATGATACCAGAAACTATACTGTTCATATGTTGCATTTGAGGCTTTGAAAAATTAAGATCAAGAGCCATATTGAAGTTTACAATTTCATTTAAATTAGGTATAATAAGCATCGTAGATCGAATCTCCTTCGGTATGTTTTGTGTGGTGCTTAATTATACCTGTATATTGAGATTTGATCTACTTTTTATTTTTTGCACAAGTCTAGTAATGCTATATTTACAATGTTCGAGTAAATTTTTATGCCTAATAAGTTATTATCTAAATTATAAAAATATTATTAGGTTAAATCTTAAAAAATCATCTCATCACTTTCCTTATATTGTATAAAAATAAATTTTATTTCTATATTGATATTTTATAATTTTTAATAACGCTCCGATATTAGTTAACACCTCAGAGTCTTAAAGAACATTGTTCACGAACTAACAGGAAATTAATGCTATAACTTTTTAATAATAATTATTTGCATTTACCATAGTCTTTATAAGAAATTCATAGTATCGCTTCCCCTCATACCTCTTTATAAGCTCATCCAAAGCATGACTCATAGCTACAAAAAATAAAAAAAGGTTATGTATCGAATTACTCGAATCCAATACATAACACCCCCCTTTACCTTATTTATTATAGCTAGCTTTCCAGTTAAAATCAAGAGCTTTTTAATATTTTTTTTAAAAATTCAATATTGAGCACATTTTTAGAAAAGTTAGGGGATAAAAAGTCATCCCCTATTAATTATAATCATGCAATATCACTGTAATTTATAATTCTGTCACTAAACTCATCTTCGCTTATTTCCGAACCTATAATAAGACTGTGTATTTTAAAATCTAGTTTTTGTTTCTCTAGTTTAAGTTTTTTTATGTACTCGTGATCCATATCGCACATACCATCACTTACAAGTAATATATCTGCTTTCCTATAGTTCTCCTTTTTTAAAATCTTAATGCTTCTCTTAAGTGGGGTAACATAATCCGTCCCGCCCCCAAATGAAAACAGTAAAAATTCTAGCAGATTTTCCAAACCTTTTTCTGGATCTGTGAGTTCATATTCTTTTATCTCATCTATGCTGCTAAACGAAACAAGATATACTCTTCTATCTTCTAAAGACGCCTTTTTCATCATGGCAAAAACACAGGCCTTTGCTATTTTTTCAGGCTCCCCCATCATGCTAGAGGAGGTATCCACGCACATTATTATTGGCCCCTTCTGCTTTTTCTTCGATTTTTTTGCCCCATTTTTATTCTGCTGCTGGGTTTCAAAATGTTTTCCGCCCAGAAGATAAGTGTTCAGCCTGTCTTCTATATACTTACTATAAAACACATTCTCGAGAGCTTCATTTGTGAGATTTACCAACTCCATTGGAAGCACCCTTGTCAGATCATTACTGTAGTGTGTCCCAAGTGTCTCGTTTTTAGATAACTTTGAGATCTTTTTTTTCTTGCTGTTGGCCACCTCTTTTATTATACCGTCAAAGTCGAAGCTCTCATTTTCTTTCATACGCCCTATACTGTCTATGAGCTTTTTCAGCTTCTCCTTTTCCTCTAAAAGTTTCGAAATGTTTTGTATCTCCAGCCATTTTTTATCTGAAAATACGCTTTTATTGAGATCCCAGCCCATCCCGGCCAGCATGGCCATACTTTCAAAAATATCGTTGACCTCTTTTAATTTTTGATAATATTCTTCAAATTCAATTTCAACCTCATCAAAAATGCCTATCCAGGATTCTCGAGCTTGCATAAACCTTTTTATATATTCTCCTATAACCTGCAAGTGCACTTTTTCTAAAAGTGAATCCTCTAGTTTTAAAATTCCCTTCTCAATATCGCAAACGTCTATATTCATAAACCAATCTATATCTGAAATCCTAGCCTCTATTTCAGACCTCATAACAAGCTTAGATTCAAACTCTTTCAGCTTAGTTAGTTGAGTAAAAAGACTCTCGTACATTTTATCTTTTATATCCAAACCAGACAGATCTCTTTCCACCTCTGCTGCTCTTTTCGAAACGTTGCGGAGATTTATACCTGCTGGGATTTCAAGTCCGGCAACCTTCCCTACTTCAAGGTTTTTTAATGATTTTAAAAAATCAAAATACTCTTGTGAATCCAAAATTTCCTCGCCGTTATATTTTTCCTTTATTTTAGAAAAAAATTCACTTATAAGTTTGTTGCTGAGCTCTTTATTGCCCTTTGAAAATTCATAAAATTTTGAGAGCTTGGACATCTCTGAATCCAGCAAAAAAGATATTTTTTGCTTAGCTTCCTCGCCGTTATAAAGGCTAACCCAGCTATTTTTTGCGAGTTTCTCCCTTACTTTTCTTTTTTCTGGATAATTTACCCAGATATCTTTCATCACTTCAAAATTATACTCTACTTCATTTAAATATATATCAATCCCGTTCATAACAGCCTACCTCACTATTTATATGGACTCAATAGCTCTAGAAACCAAATTCCTCAAATTTTCAAACTTGATTTTTACATCTTGTACTCTGTTAAAATCCTTCATAAGATATTCATCCCAGAATTTTTTAAACTCCCTTTTGTTTAGCCAGATATGAGACTCAAACTGTTCTTCCAACAATTTCCTTTCAACTTCGGCTTCTTTTGTTATAGAACTAGCTTCTTCTAATTCATCTTCTAAATTTATAAGGATGACTTCCAGATCATTTTTTATCTTTGTAGACACCTTCTCCCCTTCTTTTATGTAAATTTCAAAATCTTCCACCTCCACAATGGACGGCTTCAAGTCTACTGTCTCATATACTGCTTCGCAGCTTGAATTGTCGGAAAATTTCTCTTTAGAGCTACTGAGATACCTGTACTCTTCCCACACCGGAGAATAATACACATATTTTCCCTCTTCGTTCCTCTTGTGAACTTCCTCATGTAATTTCGGGGTTTTTTCACCTTGAGAATCTATATATAGAAGTTCCCCCCTATCATTTCTCTCTTGTACTTTCAATCTGAAGTAGTTGTGAAACTTTTCGCTCCAACCTCTATAAGTATGCTCTAATCTGAGGGCGTTATTAGCTTGAAGAACTGACAGGTTTTTCATCACTATATTTTTCACCGCTTCTATGTTTTCCGGCTTGTTCCAAAATACGTTTATCAAAAGAGAAACGTCTAGTATGCTAACCTCTTCTCTCAAATTGGTATAAGCGGATGCCTTTAATATTTTTAGAGATTTTTTAAACCTCCTATCGGAAACTTTCTCGGCTATTTCGTCTACAGAATCCTCGCCTCTAAAATGGGCATCTAGCTCTTTTTTTATATTAACAAGAACTTTTTTGACATTTCCAGGTATTTTTACCTGCCCGAACTCGTTCGAAAGCTCTTCAAGTTCTCCCAATGTAAATTTTAAGCTGTCTTCTAAACCAAAAAATTCACCATCGGCATCAATAAGCGCTTCCAAGTTGTCATCACTTACATAATCAACAACTATCCTAGCTAAAAAACGATCGTAAAGAGCTTCTAACTCCGGTTCATTTGTCGGGAGTTCATTTGAGGCGCTTATAATTGAATAAAGCTTAGACTTTTCCTTTTTCGAACCATTGTGGAAGATCTTCTCATTTATAAGTGTAAGAAGAGCATTTAGTATAGATGAGTTCGCTTTGAATATTTCATCTAAAAAAGCTATATTGGATTCTGAAAGATAACCCTCGGTTTTTCTATTGAAGTTATCCTTTTTCAGTTCTTCTATAGACAGTGGTCCAAAAAGTTCTTCAGGCGTTGTAAACTTTGTAAGCAGGTACTCGAAATAATCACCCTTTTTCAAAATCTGCGCCAGTCTTCTGGAAATTTCACTTTTTGCAGTACCAGGCGGTCCTATCAAAACAAGGTTCTCACCTGAAATCATTGTAAGAAGTGCCAATTTTATGTGTTCTTCCCTCTCTACCAAACCACTATTTAATTTCTCAAGTACAGTTTCAAGTCTTTTTTGTATATTCACAGCAACCTCCAAAATAAATATTGTTTATTTTTTCACTTGGATAATGATTTAAATCCTAAATTATATTTTTGGTATTTAAAAATAACGCCCTACACAGCAGGATTACAACAACTATTTTTTAATATTGTATTCTAAAAAAATGTTTTTTGCAAGCTATTTGTGAAAAATTTCTATTTTATTTTAGGATATTTTTTTCAAGGATGATATTCAAATAAACAATGAATATATCGCCACTTTTGCCTGTTTATTACTTAGCATTTCAGTAAATAATCGTTGACATATTTTGATATTAACAATATAATGTACACAAATGATTTAAAATCATAATATACTAATGTCAAACATCTCGCCAATACTAACAAAAGGATGGTGGTAAAAATTTTTAACTTCTTTAAAAATATAAGATACGATATAAATAACATCATAAAAAATGACCCTGCGGCAAGGAGCTTCCTGGAGGTAATTTTACTCTACCCATCTTTTCATGCCGTACAGTCCCATAGAGTGGCGCATTTCTTCTATAAAAAGAAACTGTTCTTCATAGCCAGGTTAATCTCCCAGGCATTCAGATTTTTCACGGGCATAGAGATTCATCCTGGAGCTCAAATTGGAAAGGGGCTTTTTATAGACCACGGAATGGGTGTTGTGATAGGCGAAACTGCAGTTATAGAGGACAATGTAACCATATACCACGGCGTTACACTCGGTGGGACAGGGAAAGAAAAGGGGAAAAGGCATCCAACAGTTAAAAGCAATGTGATTATAGGGGCAGGTGCTAAGGTTCTCGGCAATATCGTCATAGAAGAGGGAACAAAGATCGGTGCAAATTCGGTAGTTCTAAGAGGTACTCCTAAAAATTCTACAGTTGTAGGAATTCCTGGTCAGATTGTTTGCACCCATAAAATTTCTAAAAATTATATAAATTCTTAAAAATTTAATCTTTTTAGAAAACACAGAAAACATAGTTTCCTGTGTTTTCTTTTTTTATAGACTTTTAATTTTCTACTTGATTTACAGTACTATTTTCTTTTTATGAATTTTATTATCTGTGATAAAAAAACAAGAAGATGGCGTCTAAGTTTCTTTACATCTTCTCTAATCAATTCTATTTATATACAATTTTTCCAGAGAGTTCTTTTGCTAATTCCTCTCCTTTTAAAATTTCCACCAACTTTAAAGAAAAATCTATGGCAGTTCCAACTCCCCTTGAAGTTATTATGTTTTTATCCACCACTACACTATCTTCCACCACTTCTGCCCCAAGAAGATACTTTTCAAAACCAGGATAACAGGTGGCCTTTTTATCTTCTAAGAATCCCATTTTTCCTATTATAGACGGTGCTGCACATATAGCAGCTATATATTTGCCATCTATATCGAAGTCTATTATCCTTCTTTTAAGATCATCGTGGGCTTCTAGATTTTTAATGCCTGGCCCTCCTGGCAGGATTATCATCCCTATATTTTCATAATCAATTTCACTGAAAGTCTGATCTGCTATAACTGGGATCCCATGAGAGCCCTTTACTTCTCTTTCATCCGAAATTGATACCGTTACAACTTCTAATTCTGCCCTTCTCAATATGTCAACCACCGTAAGCGCTTCTATCTCTTCAAATCCTTCTGCTAAATGCACTGCTATCTTCATAATTCTATCCCCCTGTATTTTGAATAACTTCAATTACTCCGGTAATAAAAATCCTGATCCCTATCGCCATTATAAAAAGCTGCATCACCCTCGAAAGGACAAAAAGCACTAATTTCCCAAAAATATCTTGTATTGCATCAGTAAATTTTAGGAAAAGTTTTATAATGGAAAACACTATAATTGTTGAAAGTACACTGACCAAAACTCCACTTTGCTGCCTTATTATCATTATTGTGGCCATGCTCCCTGGACCGACTAGCATCGGAAATGCCATTGGGGTTATTCCGAGTTTTATATCGTCCTCTTCACTCCCATCTTCCTCTTTTGACACTTTTTTTTGTTTTTTTTGAAAAAGAATATTTTTAAGTGCAACTGTTACAAGCAGTATCCCGCCAGCTACCCTTACCTCTTTCATCTCAACCTTAAAAAAATTTGACATTAAAAAATGTCCTATCAGTCCAAATGAAAGAATTATCCCAAATCCGGAGTAAACTATTACATCAAAAGTCTTTCTCCTGGTTTTTTCTTTCATGTCCTCTGTCATAGCTATAAATAGAGGAATATTCCCAAATGGATTGAGTATAGCTATAAGCGTTAATGAATCATTTAGAAGAGTACTTAGCAAATCTCCCATACATATCTCCTTTTACTGCTATATTTAACTCACTCTTAGTATGGGATTATACAACCTATTTTTCCTTATTTCAATTATATATTATTAATGCCATTTTAATTATCTATCACTCAAACTTATCTTTAATAATAAAGTGTCGCCGCGACACTAAATAAAAAGGTGCTTAAAAGCACCTTTTATCTCTCAGACTTCAACTTGTTTGCCATCTCAACGGCAATAGCTTCCACCTTTGTATAATCCTCCGGCGTAGGGGAACAGAAAACATCAATAGGCTCTCCCACTACCTCTATTCCTCTCATTCCCTCACCAAACTCTTTTATGGCTTTCATCCCGCCACCACTCCAAGCATAGGTACCAAAAACGCCTAAGTACTTGTTTTTTACTCCGTAAAGCTTAAGCTCAGCAAGAAGTGCTTCAATAGGAGGATACACGGCTGAATTGTATGCACAAGATCCTATTATTAGTCCTTTGTACTTCCAAATATCCCTTATTATATAAGACATATGGGTCTTAGAGGCATCATAAACTCTTATGTTTTTTATCCCTTCTTTTGCAAGCTGTCTAGCAATAGCGTTGGCAGACTTGGCAGTATTCCCGTACATAGTTCCGTAAACAACTACTACTCCCTCATCTTCAGGTTCGAATTTACTCCATGCATCGTAGTGCTTCATAACTCTTTCAATTTGAGTCCTCCAGATAGGTCCATGAGAAGGAGCTATACATTTTATTTCCAAACCTGCTAGTTTTTTAAATGCATTTTGAACCTGAGCACCGTATTTCCCAACTATATTAGAGTAGTATCTTCTCATCTCGTCTTCATAAAAGTCGATGTCCAGTTCGTCGTCAAAGATACCCCCATCCAAGGCTCCAAAACTTCCAAATGCGTCATTTGAAAAAAGTATTTTAGTGGTTTTATCATAAGTAACCATAGATTCAGGCCAATGAACCATTGGAATAGTTGCAAAAGTCAGCTTGTGCTTACCTAAATCCAACTCGTCTCCTTCGGCAATCTCGTAAAAATTATGATCGATTTTATAAAAACCTTTTATCATTGCGAAAGTTTTTTTATTACCTACTATTTTAGCTTCGGGATAATTTGTCAAAAGAACTTTTAAAGATCCTGAATGATCTGGTTCCATGTGGTTTATCACTATATAATCCACCTTTTTGTCCCCCAACATGTCTTGTATCTTGTCTAGATAGCTGCTGTGAGTTCCAAACTCAACCGTGTCTATTACGGCAACCTTTTCATCTATAATAAGGTATGAATTATATGAAACCCCTCTATCTAAAGGCCACATATTCTCAAATCTATCTGTCTTCCTGTCATTTGTCCCGACCCAATAAACATTATCACATATATTTACAACGTTATGCATAATAAACCTCCTCTTCCAATTTGTAATCATTTCATGTTGTAATGGTATCATTTATGTAAGAGATGTGCAAGTATTTTTATTCACTTTCTTTATTTCTCTACTAATTTTATGCTATAATCTTAGTAAAGTCAAATAATAAACTCAATATTCTAGATGCGAGGAGATATCTTTATGAACCCTGTTTTTTTACGTATAGGAAATTTTGAAATAAGGTACTATGGGCTTATGTATGCCCTTGCCTTTTTTATAGGAACTGAATTAGCCAAGAGAGATGGCAAAAGGAAAGGATTAGATCCTGGCTTAATCGAAAATTATGCTATAGTCGCTATGATATCCGGTTTGATAGGAGGAAGGTTATACTACGTTCTTTTCAATCTTCCATACTACTTAGGACATCCGCTTGAAATACCTGCTGTATGGCACGGCGGTATGGCGATACATGGTGGAATACTAGGTGGAGTTTTGGGCACATATATTTTCGGAAAAAGACACGGCGTTTCCATGTGGAAGTTAGGGGATATTGTAGCCGCACCTTTCATACTAGGTCAAGCCATCGGAAGAATTGGAAACTTCATGAATGGTGAGGTACATGGTGTACCTACATTTACACCTCTAAAAGTAATTTTCACCAATAGCTTTCCAAAATGGTGGAGCCACTATCAGACTCTTGGAATACAAGCACAGATGAAATTTAAAGAGATAGTCCCTTGGGGAGTTGTTTTCCCTCCAGACTCACCTGCAGGAGCTGAATTCCCAAATATAGCGGTGCACCCTGCTATGCTTTATGAACTAGTTTTAAATTTTATAGCTTTCTTATCTATTTGGTTTTATTTTCGGCATAAAAAATACAAAGACGGAGTAGTATGGTTTATATACATCATAGAATATAGCTTGATAAGAAGTTTTGTAAGTTTTTTTAGAGCTGAGGATTTGATGTTTTTTAATATGAGAGCCCCTCACTTCATAAGTATCCTGATGATTCTTTGGGCAATAATATCAATTAAATATTTTCATACAAAAAAGGACCGTTAATAGTTTTGACCCTGTCAAGTAGACAATTAAATAAAAGCTATATTTAAGAGGCTTGTTTCCTGTATTCTACAGGACTCAAGCCTTTTAGTTTTAGTTGTATTCTTTCTCGATTGTAAAACTTTATATATCTAGAAATTCCTTCCTTTAATGATTCGATGGATGTTTCCTCAGTTAAAAAAATGGGGGAATTCAGACTTAAAATGGCTGAAAAAACTTTCGATAGGTGCGTTTACACTTACGCGACATAGACTGTTTAATATTATGCGCTTTCAGTTGAGCGTAATATTCTTTCCTAGTATATTGAAATCCTTGATCTGTATGGATTATACAATCTTTTTTTAAAGGCATCTTAAATAGCTTGTTCATGGTATTTTGAACAAGTTCTGTATTATTTCTAAGGCTCAAATCATATGCGATAATTTCGTTGTTCTGAAGATCCCTAGCAGCGTTCATAAACAAAAACTTATATTCCCCCAAGGGAAGATAAGTTGTATCCATGCAAATTTTTTCTAAAGGTTTGGAAGCGTTAAACTCTCTTTTAAGGTTGTTATCAATAGATTTTCCAGGGATATATTTTCTTACATACTTCTTTTTTCTTATGGCGGATCTTATTCCCAGTTCTTTCATCAGTATATAGACTCTTTTGTGGTTAATTCTTATATTAAGCTTTAAATTAAATAGGCGCATAGTCTCAGCCTACCATAAATCCCTTTTTATTTTTTATGCGCTTCAAGCAATACCTCTTTTAGCTGTAAATCTTGGACTTTCTTATCGCTTAAAAGTTTTTTTCTATTTTTCCAGTTGTAGTATCCGCTTCTGCTGACTTTTGATATTTTACACAGTTTATATACTGGATTTAATTTGAAGTATATCAGAAATTTGTGCATATGAATATTCATCGTCCAGATGCATTTTAACTGCTTTTGACTTAAATTCTTTTGTGTATTTATTATTTTTTCTCAAACAACCCTCCCCCTTAAAGTAGACACAATAAAAAAAGCTATTGTATAATAGTTTTAAAGTGTTGCTTTAAAGGGATTATATTATAATGGGTCCTTTTTTGTATGAAAAAAACAAGAAAATAAAGTGAAAAAAATATTTATATATGTGTTGACTTTTTTTTTATTTTTTTATATAATCATCTTAAAAGTGGAATTAATTGAAAAACTAAAGTTATTTTTTTCACTTTATTTTCATTTCGAAATTATTTGTATCAAAAAAGCTCAATATTTCGATGTTTTTTTAGAAAAAATATCCACAAATAATTATTATGTCATTCGTACAAGTGAAATTTGTATTTTTTAATCTATTATGATTTAATATTGTTTTATCGCTGGAAAATCAATTTTTTTATCAATTAAAGTTATTTTTTTCACTATTACAACTAGGAGGGGTTTTGTTTTATGAAAGTTACTAATTCACAAGAGCTTGAGGCTCTTATCCAACAAGTAAGAGCTGCACAAAAGGAATTCTCCACTTATTCGCAAGAAAAGGTAGACAGAATTTTCAGAGAAGCTGCTCTTGCAGTTAACAATGCAAGAATTTATCTAGCAAAAATGGCTGTCCAAGAAACTGGTATGGGTATTGTTGAAGACAAGGTTATCAAAAATCACTTTGCTTCTGAATATATCTACAATCAATACAAAGACACTAAAACCTGTGGGATTATTGAAAAAGATGAAGCTTATGGAATTATAAAGATAGCTGACCCAATTGGGATTATAGCTGGGATTATCCCGACAACAAACCCAACATCTACTGCGGCATTCAAAGCTTTAATCTCACTTAAAACCAGAAATGGAATTATATTCTCTCCACATCCGAGAGCAAAGGATTGTACTATAGAAGCTGCTAAAATAGTTTTAGAAGCTGCTGTAAAAGCTGGAGCTCCGAAAGGTATTATCGGATGGATAGACAAACCGTCAGTTGAGCTTTCTAACCAATTAATGAAATCTGTTGATCTAATATTGGCTACAGGTGGTCCTGGAATGGTTAAAGCCGCTTACTCTTCTGGAGTCCCTGCAATAGGAGTTGGAGCAGGAAATACTCCTGTTATAATTGACGAAACTGCTCATGTAAAAATGGCTGTTAACTCTGTTTTACTTTCAAAAACATTCGACAACGGAGTCATCTGTGCATCAGAGCAAGCTGTATTAGTAGATGAAAAAATCTATGGAGAAGTTAGAGACGAATTTTCTTCAAGAGGGGCTTATATCTTAAAAGAAGATGAGGTTGATAAAGTAAGAAAAACAATCGTTATAGATGGACATTTAAATGCAAACATAGTTGGTCAATCAGCGCATAAAATTGCTGAAATGGCAGGAGTTGAAGTACCTAAAACTGCAAAAGTTCTAATTGGAGAAGTAGAGTCTGTAGAACTTGAAGAACCATTCTCGCACGAAAAATTATCTCCTGTACTTGCTATGTATAAAACAAAAGATTTCCAAGATTCACTTGCTAAAGCTAACAGACTTGTTGAATTAGGTGGTATGGGTCATACATCTGTAATATATACTGACGAACTTAAGTCTAAAGATAAAATAGAAGCTTTTGGAAAAACAATGAAAACAGGTAGAACTCTTGTTAACATGCCTGCTGCACAAGGTGCCATAGGAGATGTCTTCAACTTCAAGCTAGCTCCTTCATTAACTCTTGGCTGCGGTTCTTGGGGAGGAAACTCAATCTCTGAAAACGTAGGAGTAAAACACTTAATAAACATAAAATCTGTAGCTGAGAGGAGAGAAAACATGCTTTGGTTCAGAGTTCCAGAAAAAATTTACTTTAAATACGGTTCACTTCCTGTAGCACTTCAAGAGTTAAAAGGTACTAAGAAAAAGGCCTTTATCGTTACTGACTCGGTTTTAGCTTCACTTGGGTATACTGATCATGTTACTAAAGTACTTGATGAAATGGGAGTTGACTTTAGAATTTTCTCTGAGGTACAAGCTGACCCTACATTGTCAACAGCCAAAAAAGGTGCTGAAGCTATGAAGGCTTACCAGCCAGATGTAATCATCGCCCTTGGCGGAGGTTCACCTATGGATGCTGCCAAAATCATGTGGGTTATGTATGAGCACCCTGAAGTAAAGTTCGAAGACCTTGCAATGAGATTTATGGACATTAGAAAAAGAATCTTCGCATTCCCTGAAATGGGTCAAAAAGCTCAATTTATAGCTGTTGCTACATCTGCAGGAACTGGATCTGAGGTAACTCCTTTTGCGGTTATAACTGACGATGAAACTGGTGTAAAATATCCATTGGCTGACTATGAGTTAACTCCAGATATGGCTATAGTTGATCCTCAACTTATGCTTTCAATGCCGAAGGGACTAACTGCCGCTTCCGGTATAGACGTATTAACACATGCGCTAGAAGCTTATGCATCTATATTTGCAAGTGAGTTCACTAATCCTCTTGCGCTAGAAGCTACAAGGCTTGTATTGAAATATCTTCCTGAATCTGTAGCTGGTGGAGCTGAAGCTAAAAAAGCTAAAGAAAAAATGGCGAATGCATCATGTATAGCTGGTATGGCATTCTCAAATGCATTCCTAGGGCTTTGCCACTCTATGGCTCATAAACTAGGAGCTGCTCACCACATTCCACACGGGATTGCAAACGCACTTCTACTAAATGAAGTTATCAAGTTTAACGCAAGTGACGCACCAATAAAAATGGCTGGATTTGCACAATACAAGTACCCTAATGCAAAATCAAGATACGTTAAAGTTGCAGATTTCCTAGGATTAAGAGGAAACAATGATGACGAAAAAGTGGCTTCTTTAGTTGAAAAAATCAATGAGTTAAAAGCTAGCATCGGAATCCCTTCTACAATAGCTGAATGGGGTATTTCAGAAAAAGCCTTCCTAGAAAGCTTAGACAAAATGACAGAAGATGCTTTCGACGACCAATGTACAGGTGCAAACCCTAGATATCCATTAATGTCTGAGATGAAAGAACTTTACCTAAATGCTTACTATGGTCCTGAAAAATATGAAGCTATGAAAAATGCTATAGCTGAAGAAGAAGCTGAATAATTAAGCAATAATAAATGACATTTTGAAGATTTTTAAAATAAATTTGAAAAAAAGTTGACATAAACAAAAAAACAGAATAATATGTTTACTATTGGTTGTATTTGGGCAGGATTCTAACGTTTCCTGCCCTTAAAAATAATAAAAAGGTGATGGGTATGATAAAACTCTCTATATGCATGGGTAGTGCCTGCTATATGAAAGGGGCTCCTAAAATAGTGGAAGTCCTTAAAAAAAATCTAGAAAAATATGAACTAGAAGACTTTGTCGAACTAAGTGGGGCATTTTGTCTTGGGCCATGTCTTGAAGGAGTTGTGGTAAAACTACAGGACAAACTTTTTAAAAAATTGAACCCAGAAAATATACAAGAAAAGTTCGAAAAAGAAATTTACCCTACTATACTGGAATACAAAATAAAATCAATAGAAGGGAGAATTTAAAAATGAATAAGAATATCTGGGAAATGATTTTTGACTACGATCCAAACAGCCTTCTTGTTTTAGATGAAAGTTACAACATACAACTAATTAACCCTGCATTTGCTAAAACATTTAATTTCGGTGATGACGACGTGATCGGAAGATCTGTTGTAGAGTTCTTTGATGACATTGAAGATTTTGTAGATGTAAATCAAAACGGAAAATGTGTCAAAAAAATAAAAGAATACCCAAAACATGGACTGATTATGTCGGAAGCAGTGTTTAAGTTGGAAGATAAGGGCTTGCTTGTGAAAATTTTCCATGACGTTACCTCAGAAGAAAGAAAAGAGCAAGAATTAAGAGGTTTAAAACTTCAAATAGCTGAAGAAGTACAAAAAATAGTTGATAAACAGATGAGCGTGGGTCAGGAAATTGCATCTATACTAGGGGAAACCACTGCTGAAACAAAAGCAAGTCTTTTAAAATTGCTTGCCATTTTAAAAAAGGAAAATTAGGAGATGAATCACTATGATATCTGCTGTTGTGTATAAGAGGAATTTAAATCATTATGGGGAAGAAGTTTGTGGCGATAACTTCCAGCTTGGACGAACAAAAGATTCTAAAATAATTATACTGTCTGATGGCCTTGGAAGCGGTATAAAGGCTAGCATCCTCTCTATACTGACAACCGAAATTATTTGTACTATGATCGAAAAAGGTGTAGAGATAGAAGAAGTAGTAGACACTATTGCTATGACCCTTCCTGTATGCCAGACAAGGGGGATAGCCTACTCAACCTTTACTATAGTTCAAATTTTTAAAAACGGAAAAGTAAAAATTGTAAATTACGACAATCCAAGAACTCTGATATTTAAAAAAGGGGAGATGTATAACCCTACGTATAAAAAATTAGACATAAACGGTAAGTGTATCAAAACTTGTGAATTTTTACTCGAAAAAGATGATTTCATTTTTATAATGAGTGATGGAGTATTACATGCTGGTCTTGGAAACCTCATGAATTTCGGGTGGGGAATAGACAATATAAATGAATACTTAAAAAAAATGCAGAGAAAAACTCGTGATATTAAAGAACTTGTAGATAACATGATTGAGCTTACCGACAGTTACTATGGCTTTAAACCAGGCGATGATGCCACAATTGTTGGAATAAAAGCAACTGAAAAGCCAAAAGCAATGATATTCACTGGTCCGCCTTTAGACCCTAAGACTGATATCTACTATGTAAACAAATTCTTGGGTTATGAGGGTAGAAAAATTATATGCGGCGGAACTACTAGCAACATTGTATCTAGAATATCTAAAAATGAAATAAATATTGATTTCTCTGATATAACAACGGATTCTATCCCGCCTGCAGGTTCTATGAACGGAGTAGATCTAGTTACCGAAGGGGTTCTCACAATAAAAGCCTTGATCGAGCTTGTGAAAAAATGCAAAAACAACATGTATGAAGTTGACCTCAAAGGGAAGCTAAACTCCGCTGAAAAATTATTCAAATTAATCAGAGAATGTGACGATATAGATATACTTGTTGGAAGAAAGGTAAATACTTTTTATCATAATCCTGCGTTACCTTTTGATATGTCAATAAGATCAAATTTAATTAGAGATTTTGTTGAAAATCTTAAGAAACTCGGTAAGCAGGTCAATGTTGAATACTGTTAACAATAGGAGGATTTTGAATGAATTTAAAGATTTGTGTTGGTACAACTTGTTATTTAATGGGTGGAACTACTCTTATTGACGGTATAAAAGAGCTGGCTCCTGATATCTTAAAGCACATGAAGATAGATTATGCCACCTGTTTTGGAGTATGCCAAGGTCAACTTACACCGCCGGTAGTAATGGTCGATGGTGAATTAATCGGCTCTATGACTTCTGACAAATTGAAAAAAATAATAATTGATAAGATGGGAGAGTAGTAAAAATGCGTAACTTTGTTTTTAATAGATCCATAAAGCTTAGAAGGGAAACTATTATAAAACTAGCTAAGCTATACGAAACTGGAAAGTTAAAATGGGAATTGCCAAAATTAAATAAAACAATTTTACCAGGTCCTACTGCTCAATATAGAACTTCTGTTTATCATGAAAGGGAAGTTTTAAAGCACAGAATAAAACTTTACCTAGGGCTTGACTATGAAAAAACTAAAAATTTAGAACTTTTTGAAATTGCAAACTCTATCGATCAGTATTTATCAGATGAATCTTATGCTCCAAAAGAAAAATTTGTACAAGTAATACAAGAAGCATGTGATATCTGCCCATCTGGTAAATACTATGCTACAGATCTCTGTAGAAATTGCATGGCAAATTCATGTAGATCGGTATGTCCTAGAAATGCAATAGAAATTAAAAATGGAAGAGCAGTTATCGATACTGAAAAGTGTGTCGGGTGTGGCTTGTGCGAAAAAGCTTGTAACTATTTTGCAATCGTTAAACTAGAAAGGCCTTGTGAAAGATCTTGTGCAGTTTCTGCTATAAAGAGCAACGGTGATAGCGCAGTTGAAATTAACTATGAGGATTGTTTAAGTTGCGGAAGTTGTTTTGTGGCGTGTCCTTTTGGAGCCGTAGAAACTCCTTCAGACATCATAAAAGTCATGAAAGGGATAAAAAGTTCTGAGGACGAGATGATTGCAATGTTCGCTCCTGCTATAATTGCGCAATTCGGTCCAAAGGTTACTCTAGGTAAAATCAAGACTACTCTTAAAATGGTCGGTTTTTCAGAAGTTTATGAAGTTGCCTTAGGAGCTGATATCGTTGCCGAGGAAGAAGCCGAATTTATAGAAAATTCAACCGATACAGTTACAACCTCATGCTGCCCTGCATTCGTGGACTATATAGAAAAGAATCAGCCGGATTTTATAGATAAAATATCTCCAGCTCCATCTCCAATGATTGCCCTTGCTGAACAGATAAAAAAAGAAAAACCGGATGCAAAAATTGTGTTTATAGGTCCTTGTATTGCTAAAAAAATGGAGGCATATAACAAGGGGTTTGTTAAACATGTACTAACTTTTGAGGAGATTGCTGCACTTTTCATAGCAAAAAATATAGAACCTTCTGAGTGCGAATCAGAGGATATTGAAGGAAGTGTAGACGCATGGAATTTCGCAAGTTCTGGCGGAGTTACTCAAGCAGTGGTAAATCTATGTAAAAAAGATATAAGTACAATAAAAATGGACGGTTTAGACCAAGCGAACCAGATATTTCAGAAGGCTAAAAAAGAAAAATTTGACCTCATTGAGGGTATGGCCTGCGAAGGTGGCTGCATATCAGGACCATGCATAATGAGCAAACCTGTCATAGCCAAATCTATGCTTTCAAAATTAAATTTTTAAAATAACATACAAGTAAAATAAAAAGAGAAGCTAGAAAAAATTCAGCTTCTCTTTTTATTCCATTTTTTTTTACTTTGTTTGCCACATACTGACTTTCATTTTAAAAATTTTGTCAGTACATCTTGAGCTGTTTTATCAGTTTTTCTATGTTTATCTCCTGATTAAAATTGAGCTCATATATTTTAAAATCAAAATACCCTTTTTCATTTTGAGGTATGCTCACCTTCGGCTTGTTTGTCTTATATATATAATCATACAGTATTATAACCGTTCCAGTTTCACCGTTTGCATCCTCGACTTTTTTTAACTTTATAAGTCTTTTACTATCTATTCCAAGTGCATGTTTCACCATATATTCAAACTTTTCCTCTTCAATATAATCTGATATCTTATGAAGAGAATGGCATAATTTTATTCCAAATAAAGGTTCTATCTCATGTTTAGGTAAAAATTCTAATATAGACAAATATAAACCCCCGCTTTAAAATTCTTCTATAAAAGAGTAGTCTTCCCTTTCTATTTTTTCCTTTAATTTTTCAAAGTATTCCTTGAGTTCATTTGGAATACTTTTCTTTATGGTAAAATTCAGCCCTCTGCTGCTGTGTTTCAACTCCACTTTGGAGATTTTGACCTGCTTTTTTAAAGCTTTTAAAATTTCTCTAAGCTCATCCCTGTTTTTATCCATGCACTCTTCTACTAACTTTTTCAAATCTTTTTCATCTTTTTCAAGCTGTATTATCTTGTTTATTAGCTCCGCTTTATCTACTCCAATATCCTCTATGTGCTCTTTTAATTCTATGGGATAACTTATGGCGTTTTTAATCCTGTAAAAGGTTTTTTTACTTACACTGTATTCTTCCAATATTTCTTCTATTTTCTTATTTTTTTTGCTAGCTTCTTTGTTAAATTTATATGACTGCTCTAGGATGCTGAGATCCTTTCTTTTGGTGTTTTCATCCACGGACATATTGTCGAGAAGGTCGTATGGGGTGCTCTTATCAAATATAATCACCCTATCCCGTGCTCTTACCTCCTTGTCCTCTTCATATAGCTCTTTGGCTGCACTGATCCTTCTAAGGCCACTCACAATCCTAAACTTACCTTCATCTTTTTCCTGAAGGTATATTATGTTTAGTATCCCTATTTTTTCTATGCTTTCTTTCAGCTCCATAAGCTCCAACTGATCCTGTTTTTCATAGATCCTATTTATGTATAATTTATCCTCAAAATCTATATCATCAACGAGTTCTTTACTAAGGTGAATCATGCGACCATATTGCTTTATTACCTTCTGATTTCTCATGTCTGATTCAGAATCCTGTTTAGGTTTTCTACTCAATAGAGGGTTGTTTCCCAACTTGGCCATACGCTACTCCTCCCTCCCAACTATTTCTTTTGCTAAATTTAAATAGTCCCTGGAACCATTACTTTTCGGTGCATAGTCAAAAATACTCTTTCCATAAGATGAGGCTTCAGCAACTTTTACATTCCTCCTTATGAAAGACTCCAACATGTTTGCTTCAAAAAAATTACGCAGCTGATCCACAACTTCTACGTGCAGATTAACTCTAGAATCAACCATTGTAGCAAACACTCCGCCTATCTCCAGTTCGTCGTTTAGTCTCTGCTGTATCATTTCAACTGTATCCATAAGCTCAACTATCCCCTCAAGGGCATAAAACTCCGTCTGAACTGGGATATATACCTTATGCGATGCTGTAAGAGCGTTAAAAGTAAGAGTATCTAAACTAGGGGGACAATCTATTAAAACATAATCATATCCGTATACCTCTTTTAAAATTTCTTTTAAAAGATTATCTTTTCCTGGAACTCCGCTTAATTCTATTGTCGACTTTGCCATTTTAATGTTAGTTGGAAGTATATCTAAACCTTCCTTCTCCACTTTTACGTCAGATATGTCGACCTTATCCGCAACAAAGGCCTTTGCCTTTAAAAGGTCATAAATGGTCTTTTCTACCTCTCTCTTATTCACTCCAAATCCAGAGCTCAAATTCCCCTGTGGGTCGAAATCAATAAGCAACACGTTTTTACCTAATTTTTTAAGAGCTACTCCTAGATTTTGAGTAGAGGTCGTTTTTGCCACGCCACCTTTTTGGTTCACAATCGAGATAATCTTCATTATATAATCTTACTCCTTTCAGAACTCTATTTTATACCTTATATATTATCACATTTCACTACATTTTTCAAAAAAAGGAGACCTTAAATTTTGGTCTCCTCGAACTCTAAATCCCCGCTTAATATTAATCTGTCTTCTAGTATTTCAATTTTTTCATTTCTGGGTATTATACTTATATTTTTTTTGTTGTTCTTGCCTATTTTTACCTCTATTTTTTCCTCTTTTAAATTAACCGGTATCTTGAACTTTGGGCTAAACACCCTTTCTATATTGAAAAAACTAATGCCCTCCAGCCTGATGTTTTCTGTTTTTAATGTTATCTGCTTTTTCTTAGAATCATATTTTGGTATCAGCTCACTAAACAGCTCTCCCATAAATTTTTCTCCGTTTTTTTCAACAGTGACCTTAGCCCTTAATTCGGCAGCCCCTTTTTTTAAATCAATTTTTATGTCGTCTATCTTCCATTTGAAAACCCCTACCTTTATGAAAAAAAACTTTATGTTCTCCTCGCCTTGAATACTTCCGACAACCTCTGCAAAGGCATTTAAGGCTCCCTCGGTCACCTCAAACTGAACATTGTTTGCGATGATTAACCTGGACATTAAGACTAAAAATATAATTATTTTTTTCATACTATCTCCCTTTCAAAAAGTGTCGCCGCGACACTTTTTGCCGCTATCATTTGTTTTTTGGTTTTTCCCCATAATACTGATAATAATAACATTTTAGTCCACCATTGTATAACTTTCTGTTTTTGTTTGCCTTCTTACCAAAATTTTCTTGAAACTTTTCATTTGAAGTTATCACATAATACGACCATTTAGGAAGTCTCATAGAACATATATCCCCTAGTTGTCTATACAGTCTTTCTGCACTGTCGCTATCTAGAAGCCTTTCTCCATATGGCGGGTTTGTAACAAGACAACCGTACTCACTTGGTTTTTCGGTTTCTAGTATATGTTTTTTTTCAAATTTTATGCAGTCGTCTACACCTGCTGTTGCAGCGTTTCTTTTTGCTAGCTCCAAAACATCTCCATCTATATCAGATGCATATATGTCGCAGTTTGTGCTGTAATCTTCTTTTGAATATGCCAGATCCCTGGCATCTAACCACAATTTTTCAGAGATTACATGCCATTCTTCTGCCGCGAATCTTCTGTTCGCCCCTGGGGCTATATTCCTGGCTATCATGGCTGCCTCTATGGGAATTGTCCCTGTCCCACACATAGGGTCCATAAAAGCCCTTTCTCCGCCTTTCCATCTAGAAAGCTTTACCATGGCAGCTGCCAGTGTCTCTTTTATTGGCGCGTCGTTGTTGTCGCTCCTATAGCCCCTTTTATGCAAAGGCTCTCCGCTGGTATCTATCGATATTATAACTACGTCATTGTTTATCTGGACCTTTATCCTGTACAAAGCCCCGTCTTCAGGAAAATATTCATGCCCATAAACTTTTTTTAAGTTTTCAACTACAGCTTTTTTTACTATTTTTTGACAGTCTGATTTTGAAAAAAGTTCTGATTTTACAGAACTTATCCAGCTAACTGGAAATTCTGCATTTGATGGTAATATCTCACTCCAAGGCAGTTTTTTTGTCTTCTCAAAAAGTTCTTCAAAACTAGTAGCTTTGAACTCCCCCATTTTAATGTAAACCCTATCGGCACATCTCAAAAATATGTTAGAAACAGGTATATCTTTTAAGTCTGCTTCATACTCTACCCTACCATTAAATGTTTTGATATCACTATATCCAAGATCTTTAAGTTCCTGTGCAACTATCGACTCCACACCCATTGTAGCAGTCGCTATTAAAGTTATTCTATCCATTATTCTCCTTTCACGTAAAACTATATTGAAAAAAGTGTCGCCGCGACACTTATATAATTTGATTTACCATCCTTATAATATCATAAAATATAATAAAAGTACACATAGCTCCTAAATTTATTGTGCTCAAGTGTACTCTATGGAATGTATAAATTAATTATATTTTTATCATCCCTTATATTTACACCTCTATATCCACTTATTTTTATAATACTCTCTTTATTTCTCTTATTTGGACTTATGTCAATACAGTAGACACAAAAAGTTTAACTTTTATGCTGCAACCTGGGCAGCTTCATAAACTGCCTGCGGAGTCATGTAATTTATTGCACTGTGAATCCTTTTTCGGTTGTACCAGGATTCGGTATACTCAAAGATTGCTTTACTTGCAACCAATACTTTTGGTGATGTACTTCTTCTTTCTTTAAAATAGAATGAAAGGACTCAATGCAAGCATTGTCATAAGGGTTACCCTTACGGATAAAAGAATGGACGATATTTTTTGACAACAATAGAACGAATGCCCATGTAAGACATGTATCGCTGAACTCTTTTTAGGCTTATGCGCTCTCGGCAAGCACGTAAAACTTTTGTAATTTTAGGAGCACCGTAGCGCTTTTTACTTTCTAAATAGATTGTTTTGATATCAGACTTCAATTGCTCAGTTTCCTGCTGTCTTTTTGAAGGCACACCAAGTAAAGCTTTGTAATATGTGCTCCTAGCAAATTTTAAGGCTTTGCATATGAGTTTTACAGGGTACTTTTTTCGATATTTATTAATGAATTTAACAAATTCGTTTATCGTTTTTTTGCGAATATGGCGGTAGCTTTTTTTAATATTTCGTTTTCCATTTCAAGCTGTACAATACATTTTTTCACGGATTGATATTCTTTAGCGATAATGGCTTCATCTTTAGAAACCTTAATCGAAGAAAGACTTTTAATCCATGTGTAGATAGTTACTGTCGCCACGCCATATTCGCGAACTGGCGTGCCATCATGGTAAAGGTCTACGATTTGTTGCTTGAATTCATCTGAGTATCTGATACCGTTTTTGGACATCTGTTTAACACTCCTTTTCTTAATTTAAAAATATTTTACCGTGTTAAACTTTTCGTGTCCACATTTATATACTAACACCATATTTTATTTTATGTATTTATTGAGGGTGTAAAATATTTGGTGTAAACTCCGAAATTGATGTAAAATAAAATATCAATAAGGAGGTACCACTCACATGTCATTCAAAGGGTTATTAGACAAACAAAAAGTACGTGAACTTATGCAAGAAGGGAAATTAAAGGATGTTTCCGATGTTCAGAATCTTCTTAAAGAGCAATTCAAGGATCTTATCGAAGAAATGCTTGAAGCTGAATTAGATTATGAGTTAGGCTACAGCAAATATGATTATAAAAATAAAGATACCAACAATACGCGAAACGGCAAGCGCTCGAAGAAAGTTCGCTCCGACTACGGCAAAATTGAAATCGAAGTTCCACGTGATCGTTCCGGGGAATTTGAACCAATTATCGTTAAGAAAAATCAGCGGGATGTTTCTAGTATTGACGACCAAGTAATAAGCATGTATGCTAAAGGTATGACTGTCAGAGATATTCAGGACCATCTGAATAATCTTTATGGCATCGATATTTCACCGACCATGATTTCGCAGATCACTGATAAAATCATGCCGATCATCAAAGAATGGCAACAACGTCCTTTGGATAGAATTTACGCCCATGTTGTAATGGATGCTATCCATTACAAAGTTAGACAGGATGGCAAAATCGTAAATAAAGCTGTTTACATAATTATTGGTATCAACCTTGATGGTATGAAAGAAGTCCTAGGAATGTGGGTCGGTGAAAATGAAACAAGCAAATTTTGGTTAAAGGTTCTAAGTGATCTTCAGCATAGAGGTGTCGAAGATATCCTTATCGCATCGATTGATGGTCTAAACGGTTTCAAGGAAGCTATAGAAGCAACATTCCCTAGAACAGAGGTGCAGCGTTGCATTGTACATATGATCCGTAATTCTACTCGTTATCTGTCTTACAAAGACCGAAAAACTTTTGTAACGGATCTCAAGCCAATTTATACAGCCATTGATGAAGAGGCAGCGTTGGACGCTCTTGCTAAGCTTGACGCAAAATGGAGCGAAAAATACTATATTGCAATAAAGCCATGGCGAGATCATTGGGACGAGATAGCTGTTATGTTTAAATATCCTAAAGAAATTCGAAAGTTAATCTATACGACAAATGCAATTGAAAGCTTCAACCGTCAACTGAGAAAAGTAACAAAGTCAAAGAGTATTTTCCCATCTGACGATTCATTGTTGAAGATGCTTTATCTAGCAATGATTGATATTACTAAGAAATGGAAAATTCGAGTTCGGGAATGGGCAAAAATTATAGGTCAATTAAGCATCTATTTCGAGGGACGTATTTAGTCCCTCGCCAATTCCATAGAAAAAATTTTGGACGGATACACCAATTTCTTGACAGACTCTATTTATTCAAATAAACTTCTTTTATATTTGAATAAATAACCCAAGTTGCTACTTAAGATTTAAAAATGTATAACCCATTAGAAATAATAGAATTTTTAATTCAAAACATCTAGAATTCACACAGTGAATTGATTTGGGCATTAATCTGTTAATCGAGCTGCCAACAGTTTCAATTAATTTTCTTTTGAGGTGATCTATAAAAACTTCACTCTGACTCTTTGAACGCTTTGAATTTTACGTCTCATAGGCGAAAGATGAATGTCCACATCACTCAATATATCTTCAAGTACATAGTCATTGTAAGCTTTATCAGCATAAATAATAGAGTTTTTAGGTAAATCAAAATTGAACTCCCTAAAAGCTGTAATATCTGCAATAGATCCTGGGAGTATTTTATATTCAACAGGTAAACCTTTTTCATTAGTCATTAGATGGAGTCTTGTTCCGAAAAAAATTTTCTTTTACTAGAAACATATCCTCTATATAAATCATGATCTAAATAGATTTTACATCTTGGAATTCTAAAGTTATCGCATACAGAAACAGGAAAAGAATCTATCATAAATTCTTTATCTTTAGACCTATTTTTATTGTATTCCATAATGATATCCATGATTTTACTTAAAGTAGAACCTAATTTTGATAGCCTTCTAGAAAATCTACTTTTAGAGAGAATATATTCAAAGTGAGGGTAGTCTTCGAAAAAGGTTAAAGTCTTTTGGAAATTACCATTGAAATATATTCCAGCAACTATAGCTGTAGTAATAACTTCAGCATCTTTCATCTTAGTTTGCGAGCTTTCATGGTGCTCAATAAACTTAAGAATAGATTGGACAAATTCTAGTATTTGGTTGATTGTATTTTTCATATTATGCACTCCCAGAGTTGTATTTTTAGAAAAATTTTATCATATAATTACTACGGTAGCAACTTGGGTTAAATACATAAAAAACGCAACTTTTTTGAGAATTGATCTTCGAAACTTGTGTTTTTTGACTGAAATTGAAGACTTTGTGTTTTTTTTTTGTGTTAAAAGTTCTGTATCGGTATGCGGTGTGGACTATTCTCTTGACAAAATGATAGAAAAAGATTTATTATATATAAAAGTACATTGAAATTTAATACAAAAAATATTTAATAAAGAGGTTTTATATGAGTAAGTATAATAAATTTTTTAAACTCGTCTTACTATTTTTTTTAGCATTTAGCATATCCTGTGGAAAAAAAGAAATTCAGACTTCTAAGAAAAAAATAAAAATAGGTGTTTCTATCTCATCCTATGAGGATACATACCTGGACTATTTCAGGAAAGAAATAATTGATTATTCAAAAAAATTTCCAGAAATAGAAATCATCTCATTAAATGCTCGAGCCGATGTCGGGAAGCAATTTAATGATATAAGTCAATTGATTGATATGGGAGTGCAGTCACTAATAGTTGTTCCAGTTAATTTTGAGTCAACTTATCCCCTTTCGGATCTAGCAAAAGAGTCGGGTGTCAATATAATATATTCTATAAGCAAACCCAACTATCTTCCTGAAGAGGCATGCTTTGTTGGTTCGAATAACGAGGAAGCTGGTGTCTTGCAGATGGAGTATCTAGCAAAACTTTTAAAAAACAAAGGAGACGTGGTGGTGTTGATGGGGCTTTTAAGCATGGAAGACTCCATTAAAAGAACTGAAGCACTTTTAAAAGTCGCAAAAAAATATCCAGAAATTAATATTATAAAAAAACAAACTGCCAACTGGTCTAGAATCCATGCCAAACTTGTTGTATCTAAATGGCTAGAAGAAGGAATAAAATTTGATGCTGTTGCTTCTAATAATGACGATATGGCAATTGGTGCTATTGATGCACTTAAAGACTTCAATCTTCTAGACAAGGTTATAGTATGCGGTGTTGATGGAACTCCTGAAGGCTTGAGATCAATTGAAAATGGCGAAATGGATTTTACCCTGCTGCAAAATGCAAAAAAACAAGCCATTCTTAGCTTTGATAAGGCCTATAAGCTTGCTAATGGAGAATCAGTAAAGCAAGTTGAGTATGTTGAATTTGAGATTATAACAAAAAAGAATTATAAAAAATTTCTTTGATGCCATCCCTTAAAAATTATAAAATTTATTTTTAATAAAAAAAGACGGGATATTAGTCTTGACACTGTACAGTAGACAATTAAATAAAAGCTATATTTAAGAGGCTTGTTTCCTGTATTCTACAGGAAACAAGCCTCTTAGTTTTAGTTGCATTTTTTCTCGATTGTAAAACTTTATATATCTAGAAATTCCTTCTTTTGATGATTCGATGGATGTTTCCTCAGTTAAAAAATGGGGTAATTCAGACTTAAAATGGCTGAAAAAACTCTCGATAGGTGCGCTATCCCAACAATTACCCTTACTCGACATAGACTGTTTAATATTATGAGCTTTCAGTTGAGCGCAATATTCTTTCCTAGTATACTGAAATTCTTGACCTGTATTTGTAGTATCCGCTTCTGCTGACTTTTGATATCTTACACAGTTTATATACTGGATTTAATTTGAAGTATATCAGAAATTTGTGCATATGAATATTAATCATCCGGATACATTTTAACTGCTTTTAATTTAAATTCTTTTGTGTATTTATTATTTTTTCTCAAACAAAAAATCCCCTTAAAGTGTTGCTTTAAGGGGATTATACTAATATCCTGTCTTTTTTATTCTATCTATTTCAATTATTCCAAAGGTAAGTCATTTCTTATCAGATCTTCGTAAGTTTCTCTTTTTACAATCAATTTTGATTTTCCATCCTTAACCATTACAACTGCAGGCTTTGCAATTCTATTGTAGTTACTAGACATACTATAGTTATAAGCACCTGTTGAGAATATAGCGAGATAATCTCCAACATCTGATTTTTGTAAAGTGGCATCCTTTATCAAGATATCTCCTGACTCGCAACATTTTCCAGCAACAGTAACTGTTTCAAAATCTTTTCCACTCATTTTATTCGCTATTGCACCTTCATATACAGCTTGATAGAGTGCAGGCCTTGGATTATCTGTCATACCACCATCAACAAAAATATATTTTTTACCACTGATCGTTTCCTTATATCCTCCGATTGAGTATAAAGTCGTTCCTGCATTTGCAACTATACTCCTTCCTGGTTCTATCATAGCTTTTTCAATTTTAAGCTTGTGTTCATCTATTTTTTTATCCAGAATCTCCGTCATATGGGACACACAGTCTTTTAGTTCAAAAGGTGTATCTCCTTCAGCATAGTATATACCAAATCCACCTCCTAAGTTAAGCGTTTTGGTTTCAAACCCTATATTGTCATTTATTTTTTTGACAAAATCAAGCATAACCTCTATTTCTGCAAAAAATGATTTTTCTTCAAAAATTTGAGATCCTATATGGCAATGAAATCCTTCGAATATTACATATTCACTGCTACTCAAAGTTTTTATCATATCTTTTATCTTTTCGTCAAATATTGATTCCCCGAATTTTGAAGAAAGTGTAGATGTTTGAATGTACTCATGTGTATGGGCATCTATTCCTGGGTTAACTCTTAAAAGCGCTTTTACTTTTTTTCCTCTTCTTTTGCAAATATCTTCTATTTTATCAAATTCATACATATTGTCTATTATTATATATCCGACACCATAATCTATAGCTAATTCAAGTTCAGAATAAGTTTTATTGTTCCCATGCATATATATCTTTTCTCCAGGGAATCCGGCAATTTTAGCAGTATATAGTTCTCCTCCTGAAACAACATCTAAGCTAAGCCCCATTTTATTTACTAATTGACATACAGCAACTGTTAAAAAAGCCTTTGACGCGTATATTACATCTGTTTTTACTTTTTTAGAGATAAAGGCTGATTTTAAATTAGACATATTTTCTTCGACTAAGGCTTGGTCCATTATATATAACGGTGTCCCATAGCTCTCAGCTAAATCTAGAACGTCTATACCTCCTATTTCAAGATGATCTTTATCGTTTATTTTCATAGTCCCAAAAAATTTCATTATATTCCTCCCTATTTTAAAAAAAGTTAATTTAGGTTTTTTAGATTCTTTTTTACCAGGAAAAAACTTATTAAAATTAAAAAAATTTCTAAAAAATAACTTTTAAAATTCATAAATCTCCTCCTAGCTATGTAAAATTGCTCTTATTATATCATTTTTTTAAATCAATTTAAAGTTAATTTATTCTAAATTAAAAATAAGACACGGATATAATGTTATGTATTTTGTATATTGTATTATGTATTATGTAGGTAATCATAGGAAATATGTTGACAATGTAAAATCTCTTAATTTATAAGGCTTAATGAGAGAAAAGATTTTTTTTAGTATTAAAAATAAAGGATGATATAAAAAAGCCTTATTTTATTGAGTGTTGCATCTTATAGTCAAAGAGGGATTATAAACGGAGCTAGTATTTTCAATGGAAGGAATTGTTTAATAAAAAAATGGTTTTTATAAAAAATAAGTGATTATAAATCAAACGCAATAAAAGTAAGATAAAGCACAAAATAAGGCTTTAGGAATGGAATAAACAAATCCTTTATTTTATTGATGTTTTGAAAAAATAAAAGGATTAATTTAATTATAAAAAATAAATGATTATAATATATTTGAGTTTTTTTATATAGAGTCTAATTATAAGAAATAAATGATTATAAAATAAGCTTATAATTTTTATCACCTTGCGCGGCAAGATAATTAATTTATATAATAATAATTTCTAAATATAAAAATTATTATTATATAAGGATGGTAAACAAGTCAGAGTTTTACTGGTGATAAAGTAATTAGGTCACTTATAAGATATAAATGATGATAAAATGGATTATTTTTCGTTAGCCCGCAAATGGAGAAAAACTGTTGTATAACAAATAAGTGATGATAAAGTATCTTAGTCTTTTTGCGGTGGAAAAAACCATAGAATTTATATAGAAAATAAGAATCAAAAATTTCATTGATTTCATTTTTTTTTATGAAGAATAAGTGATGGTAAACAAGCCTTGAGATCTTTAGGAGTTATTAGAAAATAGGAAGAATAAAATTGTTATAAAAAATAGATGATGACAAAAAACAGGCAGATTACTTAGGGGAAAGTTTTGTTATAAAAAATAGATGATTATAAAGTAGTACAGGTATTTTAGGGATAAAAAAATATCCTAACATTAAAAAGAGCTTTACTAAAAATCTAGACAGTATGTATAATAAATAAGTGATTATAAATCAGACCTTTATTTTCAATATTTTTTTTGACATCAAAAAAAAATAAGTGTTATAAAAAATGAATGATGACAAAAAATCTTTATATTTCCTTAGCTGTATAGATATAAATTCAAAAAAAGGTTTTATCAATACTATAAAAATTGTAAGGGTAAGCAAAAAAATATTAAGGGTCTTAAAAACATTTATTTTTTTAGAAAGCATCTTTTAATGGGAAATAAGGTTAAAA
Source organism: uncultured Ilyobacter sp. (assembly GCA_963675185.2). GTDB lineage: Bacteria > Fusobacteriota > Fusobacteriia > Fusobacteriales > Fusobacteriaceae > Ilyobacter_A. Next base: position 75,613 of record CAXXOH010000001.1, on the reverse strand, counting down.
AAAAGTTAGGTAAACATTATTATAAAAAATAGATGATAATATATAATCTGTTTTTTCTTAATTAAGTATTGAGTTTATTTATTTTTTATTTAATGGAAAAAAATCAGATAAAATAGCTTTAAAATTAATTTTAAAGCTCAAATATCAAGTTTCGAATCATTAGAAATTAGTTTTTAAAATCTATTTCCATTGAACTAAGGAAGCTTGCCGACTATATTTAATAGAATTTAGTTTAAAAGGGAGTTTAGATATTTTTTAGGATATATTTTTTGAACTTTGGTTAATCAATGGAAAGGAATACACTAAGTGTTTTGGATAAACCAAGAATTTAGTGAATAAATTTTATAAAAAATGAGTGATGATGAAAAGAAGGCTTTATTTTTAAGATAGATGGAGATTTTTTTATAAGAAATATTTTTATATTTCCTGAATTGTATAATTAATTGCAACAAAAAAAATCCATAGATACTCCTTCTAAATGTTTGGAAGGACTTACATTATACCAAGGAAATATCTATGGGTCATAAACATTTTACCATTTTGGAAAGAGAAAGTATATTTGAATTTTTAACACTTGGATTTTCCGAAGCTGAAATAGCAAGAAGAATAGGAAAACACAGGTCTAATATCGGGAGATAAATTAAAAGAAATGCCATAAATGGGAAATATAGTCCCCATCAAGTTGAGGAGAAGTATAAATCTAGAAAAAAGAAATGTGGAGCCAAGAGAAAACTTGAAAACAATATCCTCCTGGTTTATATTCAAGATAAATTGGAAAAGGGTGGACGCCAGAGCAAATTGTAGGAAGAAGCGAATTAAAAAAACTATTCAAAATTTCATTCAAAAGTGTTTACAATGCCATAACTTCAGGTTTACTCTTACCAAATACAGTTGAGTTACTGCTGAGAAAAGGTAAAAAGAGAAAAAATGGAAGTAAAGAAACCGGAGGAATTATACCAGATAAGAAGATGATCACAGAAAGACCTCAGGAAGCAAAGAACAAGATAGAAATAGGTCATTTTGAAAGTGATACTATCATAGGAAGCGTTAAGCAAGGTGCGATAATGACTTATGTATGCAGGAACTCTAGATTTCTAATCGCAGAATTAATGGCAGATATAAAAGCAGCTACTTTTAACCAGGCAACGATAGAAAACTTTAAATATATTCCCCCTGAGTATGTAAAAACTTTTATTTCAGATAATGGCAAAGAATTTTCAGGATTTAAAGAGCTTGAAGAAAAACTAGAAGTTGATACTTACTTTGCTAATTCCGATCATTCTTGTGAGAGGGGAACAAATGAAAATACCAATTGGCTATTAAGAAGGTATTTTCCTAAAGGGACTGATTTTAGAAATTTGACAAAAGCAGAAGTAAATCAAGCGGCTTATGCTATAAATAATAGGCCAAGGAAATGTTTAAATTGGAAAACGCCCCAAGAAATATTCTGGGGCGAGATATATTGTTGCATTTAATTTGATAATCTAGGTTTCAAAATAGTTTTATAAAAAAACAAGGATGATAATAATTATAAAAGGAAATCTTGTAAAAATTAATATAAAGTAATCATATATTTTATTATTTATAAATGATGACAATTAATTTTCTATTTTATTTAGAAATATTCTGAAATTACGACGAGAAAATCTAGGAAAAAATTTTTGAAAATCTTGTTATAACTTAGAGATGATGACAAAAAAATCTAGAAAAATTAGGGATAAAAATTAAAATTTCTTGATTTTTTGTAAAAAAGTGTTATAATCATAGGAGTTTTGTTATAATTTGTGGATGATGATAAACGGGGGTATATATGACCAAAGATAAAGAGTCTTTGTTTGAGGTTCTTCAAATAGGGGAAAAAGATGATTTTACAATAGATATAAAGTCAGTTAAACCTAAGAAAATTCCTACAAAAACTGTATCTCTTTATTTAGAGGAGATGGATATAAGGGATACCATTAACCAGCCATTTATATTCATAATACTGCCTTTTTTTACTTCAAAAAGGCAGAGGAATGTAAATTTGGTATATGAAATAGAGAATGCAGGCATTAAATTTGGAGCCTCTCTTAGTTCGGATAATTTTGAAGGCATAAAAAACCAGCAGCCATCTGATTTCGAGAAAAATGTATTCTATTTTATATTGTATAAATTTCAAGAATTACTTATGAATGGTGAAGATGCTGATAATATAGTTTTTAATATAGATGAAATTATAGAGTATCTAGGGTTAAAGTTTTCTATGAAATACTACAGAAAAATGGAGGAGACTCTTTTTAATTTGCAGGGAACGACTTATAAAATTGCCATAAGAAACAGGAAGAAGGCTGGCAATATTATAAGGGAGGTTTACAAGGAACCTTTGAATCTGATTAGATATGAAAAGGTAAAAGAAAGAAATACGGTTACTAACAAGATGAAAGTCTACTATAAAGTTACTCTAGATAAGAGAATAATAGAGGAACTGAGGATAAAGCACTACTCTATTTTCGATAGGCATCTCTTAAATGATCTAAGAAAGGCTGATAGAGCTTCTGAAAAGATATACCAATTTATCAGTATGAAAAGGTTTTCCAGCGATGAGGGGGAGTACCGTATAGAGACTCTAGCGACAATAATTCCTCTTACGCTGACTAGCAGGATAAAAAAGAAGTTGAAAACCGGTGAAATAAAGGAATATGAAGTCAGCAAGATGAAACAGGTGGCTAGAAGGATCAAAAAGGCCTTTGATGTGCTTGTGAAAAAGAAATATTTGCTTAAATATGAAATGCTGGAGTTAAAATCTCTGAAGTCTTATAAATTTAGGTATATATTTAACGTGGAAAAAGATAATTATTGTCACATATCAAATCTTATAGGCAATAAGAAAACCGAGAGGTTGAAGCTAATAGAGTTAGAAGAGCCTAGCAGCAGTACGCCTAAAAAATCAGGTGCGTCTTCTGCAAAAGTTGGAAAGACCCAAAATGTGATGGATGAAGTAAAAAGGGCTAAAAAAAATATATATGTTTCCAAAGCTTGGAACAAATGGGTTGACAATAAGATACAAAAAATATTTGAAGAAAATGGTGAGGAGTATACGGTAAACATTTTAAGAACCGTGTACAAGAGCCTTAACAAGCAGATAAGCAAATCTCTTGTGGGCTACATAAATGGTATAATGAAGAATATGGAAGAAAGTAGCAGCGAAAATCAGCTTTCTTTTGGCAGATATGCACCTGACAAAAATGAAATAATTGAGAGAGAATCCGAGGACGATATAGAGGATGCTGAGATAGTTGTAGAAGATAAAAAGATTGATAATAGAACTGTTACAAAAAAATCTAATTTGGATACAACTGAACTTAAAACGCCAAAACTTGACTTAGATGATCCAATATCAAAACTTCTTTTAGAACTTTATAGTAAATTATCTGAAAATGAAAAAACTGTAATTAAAAGCAAAGCTGTAGAAAAGTATCTTGAAGCAACAGATAGTGAAGCCATGACAAAGGTACATGAGCAGATATTTAAATCGCTTGAAAAAATATATGTATTAGAGGTTATGAAGGAAGATAAAGGCATAGTATAAAACATGAGCGTCGGCATTTGCCGACGCTCATGTTTTATATTAATAATGATTAATAACAACTAAAAAAACCCACTTTGAAAGTGGGTTTACAATCTAATGGCTGGGCTGGCTGGATTCGAACCAGCGCATGACGGAGTCAAAGTCCGTTGCCTTACCGCTTGGCGACAGCCCATCAAATGGTGGAGATAAGCGGGGTCGAACCGCTGACCTTCGCAGTGCAAGTGCGACGCTCTCCCAACTGAGCTATATCCCCAATGGTCGGAACAGCAGGATTCGAACCTGCGGCCCCCTGCTCCCAAGGCAGGTGCGCTACCGGGCTGCGCTATGTTCCGAAATGCCATCCCTCGACGACAGAAAAAATAATATCATAGATAGAAAGAAATGTCAATTATTTTTTTATAAATTAAGTTTGGGACATTATTTTTCTGTAAGCTGCAAGTATGGGGTTCCATACAATAGAATTTGTTGGTGAATAAGCGTAGTCTACATCAAAAAGTTGTTCAAAATTTAATTTGTGAGCTATGGCAATGGAAAATTGATCAATAAATTGAGCCACAGGAATATTACCCACCATTGTTGCTCCTAAAATTATTTCCTTGTCAGCATCATAAACCACTTCAGTTTTAGCTCTGCCTGCATTTTTGAAAAGTGGGACCTCAGTTACTGCTGTAACATGAACTGATTTAGCGTCGTACCCAGCTTCTAAGGCTTCCCCAAGTGATAGGCCTGTTTTCGCTATTTTTACATCAAAAAATGAACTAGCAAATGTTCCCATTACCCCTTTAAACTCTTTATTCCCCCCACTCAAATTTTTCGCCACAATTAATCCTTGTTTATCAGCAGCATCTCCAAAAGGGGCATATACTTTTTTTCCAGTTAAAAAGTTATCCGTAAAGACCATATCGCCGATGGCATATACATCATCTAGGTATGTTTTCATTTTTTTATCCACATAAATTCTGCCCTTTTCGCTGAATTTAAAAGAACTTTTTTCTAAAATTTCTATGTTTGGCCGAAGCCCTATGCTGATAAGCAGTACATCGGATTCTATTTCTTCTCCGGAATCAAGCAAGATAGATTTTAAAACGCCATCATGACTGTTTATCTGTACAACAGATTTCCCCAATATAAGATTGAGATTTTTATCCTCAAATTTTTTATATATAGGACTTAAAAGCGATTGGTCTATTTTGGGGAAAAGTGCTTCCATTTTTTCTATCAAAGTGGTTTTTAATCCTCTTAGTGAGAATGACTCCGCCATTTCCATTCCAATAAACCCTCCGCCTATTATACAGGCTTTTTTAGGTTTTTTATTGTCTATGAAATCCTTTATCTTTATGGCATCATCAACGTGAGATAGCCTAAAAATTCCATCAATGTTATTTGAATGCCCACTTATACTAGGGATTAATGGGATACCTCCCAAGCTCAGGATAAGTTTGTTGTATTTAAAAGAACCGTTTATTTTTTTACCCTTCACAAACAAGTTTTTTTCTTTGAAGTCTATTCTATCAACCTCGTGGTGGTTGTAGACTTCGATCCCTCTATCAGCGAACTCCTCAAGACTGTAATGTACCACAGCTTTAAATGGCAGTTCTTGTGATATATAATAGGGTGTGGGGCACCCTGCCCAACTTACGTATTCAGACTTTTCAAAAACGACCACCCTTTTTTCTGGGGAGTATTTTTTTAACACAGCGGCCGAGGTCATTCCACCAGCCCCGCCGCCAACTATAACTACAGTTTCAGACATTACGACCTCCTAAATATATTTGATAGGTAATTGAAGATTGAAAGTTTATTGAAAAACAGCATAAGTCCTATTATGATAAGTAATATGCCGCTTATTTTTTCTATAAATTTTACGTGTTTATTTAAGTATCTGTAGAGCCTCTCGTCTTTTTCCAAAAAAACAGAAAACAGGATAAAAGGCACACCTAAGCCCAAAATGTAAACATAAAGAAAAAGAATCCCTTTTAAAAGAGTGCTACTTCTAGAGATATATGTGAATATGGCCACTAAAGTTGGGCTGGTGCATGGGGACCACCCAAATCCAAAAGTTACCCCGAATAGATATGATACAAAATAAGACCTCTTTTTAACATGAAGATCCAGATGTTTTTCATAGTACAATAGTTTTATTTTTATTACACCCATTATATGCAATCCAAATACGATTATTAGCATCCCTAATATATTATAAAAAAGGTTACTTCCTATTATTTTGACTGCTAAATTCGCAAAATAAAATATAAGTACCTGTATTATTGTAAAGGAGGTGGCTATACCTAACAAGAATAGCAGGGTGTGAGATAAAAGTTTTAGTTTTTGCTTTTTATCCAAGTGAAATATAGCGGTAAATCCGCTTATATATGAGATGTATGTCGGGATTATGGGCAAAATACACGGCGACAAAATTGTTAGCAGTCCTGCAAAAAACACCAATATAAATGAAGGTTCCTGCATCTAAAGCCTCCTTACAAAAATTTACTAAAGTCAAATTCATTCCATTTTAATGCCCCGATCTGTTTACCAATTATTACTCCGTTTTTATCTATAATGTATGTGGTCGGAAAAGCCTTTATCAAAAATTTATTGGCCAGATCTCCGCTGTCGTGGAACACCGGTATATCCATTGGATTTTCTACCAGATAGTTCTTAAGAGTTCTTTTAGATTGGTCTAGAGAGACTTTTAAAACAACTAAACCATCATCTCTGTATTTTTTATACACATCTTCTAAAAAAGGCCTTTCATATTTGCATGCCGGGCACCAGGTTGCCCAAAAGTTTAAAAGTATCAACTTCCCACTGTAATTGTCGCTGGAATAAGCTTTACCATCTAGGTCGTAGAGCGTGAATTTGGGTGCGAAGTTCCCTACCTCTATCCCTTCCATCGGCTGCTTTGGGGACATTCCCATCACTTGCAGTGATAAAATTATAAAAATTATAGAAAACAATCTTTTAAGTCGAAACATTTAGATTACCTCCTGTTGGAAATTTGTTATACTACATATTAAGATTTATGAATTTTTATTTTATTTCCTTTAAGCGGAAATAAGAAAATAGTTTAGCAGTGTAAGCCTAAAGGTGACAGCGGATTTAAAAAAATATTTAAAAAAACTTTAATTAATGATATATTAATGTATGGAGGTGATTTTATGCTTAAACAATTTGGGATAATAATCGGTATAACTTATATAGGGAATATTTTGAGTGAAATTTCTGGTCTGCCTATACCCGGAACAGTGGCCGGGATGCTCTTACTTTTTATATTGTTGTATTTTAAAGTCATAAAGCTTTCAAGTGTTGAAAGGGCTTCAGAAGTCCTTTTGTCAAACCTTGCCTTTCTTTTTGTACCACCTGCCGTAGCCCTTATTGCAAAGCTTGACCTGCTCAAAGATACTTGGTGGCAGATACTGATAATAACCATAATAACCACTGCTGTTACGATAGTTGTAACAGGTTATACTGCAGATACGCTGATAAAAAGGAGTAAAAAATAATGGGATTACTAGACACGCCGCTTTTTGGGATTCTCATATCTTTGGCAGCATTTGAGTTCGGCCTTTTTATATATAAAAAAACAAAATTTCCACTGCTTAATCCGTTGCTGATAGCAGTTACTACTATAATAGTGTTCATGCTTATTTTTAACATTGATTTGGAAACCTATAAAAAGGGTGGAGATATAATAAACTTTTTTCTTGGACCGGCAACGGTAGCCCTTGCAGTTCCCCTCTATAAGAGGATAGGACTTTTAAAAGCAAATCTAATGCCCATATTGGTATCTGTTTTTATCGGGTCGTTTACAGCGATATTCTCTGTTTTTTTAATGGGAAGAATAATGGGTATGGATGATAAGATGATTGCCACTTTGTTTCCAAAATCTATAACCACTGCAATCGCCATTGATTTAGCAGGATCGATGGGGATGGATGTGCCGATAACCGTGGTGGCGGTAGTGTGGACCGGTATATGTGGAGCGGTTATAGGACCTACTGTATGCTCTTTAATGAAGATAAGGAGCAAAATAGCCACAGGTATAGCAATAGGCACAGCAAGTCATGCTGTAGGAACCTCAAAAGCTATGGAGCTGGGTGAAACTGAAGGTGCTATGAGCGGCCTGGCAATAGTACTTGCAGGAATAGCAACCGTCATATTAGTCCCTATACTGGTAAAAATATTGATGTAAAAAATAAAAGAGCTTGAAAAAGCTCTTTTAATCATTTGATCTGGTCATGAGGAAATCTTTCACTATACGGGAGATTACCTCTTTAATGCCGGCATCTACATTTATAAAGTTAACCTTATACTGTATAGCTTCAAAATTATATTTTTCAAGGAGCTTTCCAAGCGTACCTTCCAAAAATTCATGGGTAATATTTTCTAGCCCCGAAAAGTCCAAAACTATTTTTTTATTTTTCTCCAAATTTTTCTCTATTTTATCCAATAATACAGCAGGGTCGGAATCCATAAAGTGTTTTATTTGAATAACCATATTATTCACCCCTTTTCTTTAGTCAATGATACTTTATTGAAAAAGGCTGAATTTCCTTTTTTTATTTATCTATTTCAATTAAAACAGGGCAGTGGTCGGAACCCATTATGCTGTCCAGTATGTCCACACTTTTCACCTTTGACAAAAAATCGTTGTTTACACAGTGGTAGTCTATTCTCCAGCCAATGTTTCTTTCCCTGGCTTTGGTTCTATATGACCACCACGAATACTTAATTTTTTCAGGATTGAAGTGTCTGAAGGTATCTACATACCCGGAGTCTAAAAATTTGGTCATCCAAGCCCTTTCTTCAGGAAGAAAGCCAGGATTCTCTTCATTGTCTTCAGGCCTTGCTAGGTCGATTTCTGTGTGGGCGATGTTGTAGTCTCCGCAAATAACTAGATTTTCTCCATTTGAGATAAGAGTGTTACAGTAGTTTAGGAGGGAGTCGCAAAAGGCTATCTTGTAATCCAGCCTCTTTCCCTTTGCTTGGCTGTTTGGAAAGTAAGCGTTTATAAGGATAAAGTCGTCGAACTTTGCCTCTAGAAAACGCCCCTCAGAATCAAACTCTTCTAATCCCATATTTTTTACATATAAGGGTTCCCTGCGCGTGTAGATGGCAACCCCGCTGTATCCTTTTTTATCTGCAGACTCAAAGTAAGAGTGGTAACCCATAGGTGCTAAAAGTTCCTCATCTAGCTGTATAGGATTGGCTTTTGTCTCCTGAACGCAGAGTATGTCTGGTTGGTACTTTTCAAGAAGGCCTAAAAGCTCTCCCTTTTTATGTAGAGCCCTAATACCGTTAACATTCCAAGAGTAGATCTTCATAAATACCCCCTGTTTCTAATTTTTATTTTGTTTTATCAGGCAGTAAAAGCCGTATGGAAGTCCAGGCCTAACCACCGGATAGTTTAAAATTATATACTATTTTAGTGGAAATGGCAACGGGGGATTCAGGTCCATGTCTACTTTAGCTTTCTTAAAAAGTTGTTTGCAGAGAGGGCGGCTTTTGCCCCTTCTCCAGAAGCGATGCTAACCTGTTTGTATGGCACAGATGTGACATCTCCAGCAGCGAAGATACCTGGAACACTGGTTCTGCAGAAATCATCTACTATAATCTCCCCCATCTGATTGGTGTCTAGCAGTGTTTTAACAAAATCAGAGTTTGGGGTGAGACCTATCTCAACGAACAGCCCATCAACCGACATGACCGTATCCTGGTTGGTTTTCCTGTTTTTTATTACGATCTCTTTTACCCTTTCATCGCCTCTTATCTCCGTTATAAGACTTGAGGTAAGTATATTGCAGTGACAGAACTCATTCATCTTGTCTATTAGTATTTTATCAGCCTTGAGTTCATCCTGAAATTCTATAATTGTTATTTTGTTTACTATGTTAACAAGGTCCATGGCTGCTTCTATGCCTGAATTTCCACCGCCCACCACTACTACATCCAGTCCTCTGTAAAAAGGGCCGTCACAGATAGTACAGAATGCAACCCCGTTTCCTATAAATTTTTCCTCACCTGGCACGTTCAGCCTTCTCCACTTGCTCCCGGTTGCCACAATAACGGTTCTGCTTGTAAAAATCTCACCTGTGCTGAGGTGAATTTTTTTTGTATATTCGTCAATATTTTCTATATTTGTAACTTCGCACTCTTCCTCTATTGCTATGTCGAACTGCTTTAGCTGTTTGATGAACTTTGAGATCAGTTCATCTGTTTCTATGTAGTCAAACCCAAGATAATTTTCTATAGACCTGGTCTCGGAAATCTGTCCGCCGAGCTGTTTTGAAGCAAGTGCAGTTTTCAGCCCCTTCCGGGATGCATATATGGCAGCTGAAAAAGCAGCCGGTCCACCTCCGACTATAAAAACGTCATAGACAGTTTTTTGATCAAGTTGTTTAGCTTTGAAGTTATTTTCTAAAATTCCAAGATTTAAATTAAGTTCCATAAGTTCCTCCAACGATTTAAAAAATATAGTAATTTTATAATATTATAACTCCAGGTTTTACTGATGTCAACTATATGAATATTTGATATATCCTGGAAAATCCTCTTACATTGTAGAATAAATTGGATTTAAATTTTGATATCGCCCTTATTTTTGTGATATAATGTAATAAGAGTAGTTATTAAAAAATAAGCAGGAGGTTGTATAGTCATGAAAAGATTTTTAATAGCTGTATGGTTGTTGGTCCTGGTTGGATGTGCTTCTGAAGGGCTCAAAAATCAATTATCTGAGGCAAAAGAACAACTGGAGGTTGTGAAGGCCGATTTAGAAAAAGAAAAAACTGAGCACCAAAAAACAAGGGAAGAATTAGATACTGTAAAATCTCAGTTAAATGTTAATAACTCTGAGATTTCAAAGTTAGAAGAAGATTTAAAAGTTTCAAAAACTGATTCAGAGGTTTTCAATAAGCAGTGGTCTGAGCTTAAGGCTAAAATCGACAGAGCTGAAAGAGAAAAGAAAGCTTTGCAACTGAAGATAAATAGCCTTAATAAGGTAAGCAGTACATTAGAGGGTGTAAAAAGTGGTGTAGAATCTGCCATAGTAAATGTAGATGAGATGAAAGATGAAATGAAGGGCGAATAGTTTTCTTTGATCTGAATTTCCTGAGAATAAGTGCTGTAAGTGCTTTATTTTTGTTTTTTTAAAGCTCATAAATGTTATATAATAAGCTTATAGGGATAAATTTTAAAAGGAGGTAGGGTTATGAAGAAATTTGCAATAGCTATTGCACTTCTAGCTTTTTTTGGGTGTTCATCAAAGGAGATGAAGCAGGAATTAGAGGTTGTGAAGTCCGATCTTCAACAAGAAACTTTGGAACATCAGAAGACGAGGGAAGAACTTGAGATTGTAAGATTCCAGCTAAATGAAAAACTAGCAGAACTTGCAGCTCTAGAGGATGAATTGAAGGTTGCTGAAGTAGATTTAAGTGTAGCTCAGAAAAAAGTGGACATAGTTGAGAAGCAAAAGCAAATAGTTGAGGTCCAAATAGATAAGTTGAATAATTTGTCTAATACTCTAGAGGGAGTAAAAGACGGAGTGCATACAGCCATAGACGATATAGAGAAGATAAAGAGTAAGTAATAAAAAATAAGCCGATAGAGTTCGGCTTATTTTTTATTTGTCCATTTGGTGACATAGCTTAGGGTTTTTTCCACTATCTCCTCTATGGTAAAGTTCTGTGGTTCAATTTTTTGGAAAAATTTTATGCTGAGTTTTTTAGGTCTTGGAAATTTTTTTCCAAATGGAAATGCATCATAAGCTCCATTTATGGCAAAGGGCACAACAGGTATATCTAACTGCTTGCTTAAGATGGCAAATGTTTTTTTGAATTCACTTAAGCTTCCATCTCTCGTCCTGAGTCCTTCTGGAAATATAACTATATTCTTTCCACTTTGCAAAATTTTTGCTGTTTTTTGCAGAGATTCTGTTAGGTTTTTGTTGATGTCAACTATTAGTATATTTGAATTTTTACTGAGATATTTTAGAACTCCCTTTTCGAAGTGCTTTATTTTTACCAAATAACAGGTTTTTTCAACCGAGTTGAACTTTAGGGCGTTGTTTATCATTAGACCGTCTATAAAACTCTGGTGATTTCCAGCTAATATGCAAGGGGTGTTTGGAATATTTTCTATCCCTTCTTTTTTAAACCTAAAATAGAGCTTAAATGCAGGGGCAGATAAAAGTTTTATAAATTTCAGGAGTAGAGCTGACTTAGGTAGCTCAATTTCAGTTTTTGAGCTTAGTATAGTCCCCCAGTCTGTATTTGAATTTCCAGTTTTGGTTTTATTTTCATTAATATATACTGCTAGCCCTTCAACAGTTGGGTTTTGAAGGAGTATTTTTTCGTTCATGTCTATACCGAAATTCTCTCCTATAAACGCAAACAGCTCTACCATATCAAGTGAGTCCAATCCTATATCCAGTTCAAGGTGGCAGTCCGGCAGAACCTCTCCTTTTCTACTTTTAAGGTATTTTTTCAGTATATGGTATTCCTCCAAGTTTGGTTCCTCTATATTTTTATTTTTTCCATCTTTCTTTTTTAGAAGTTCGTGCAGCTTAAATCGTTTAAGCTTGCCTATTTTAGTTTTCGGCAGTTCCTGATTTACGACTTTTATCTGTAGTATCTTCTTGTAGTTCGGAACCTTGGAGTTGTATTTATCGATTACTTTTAGTTTTAGGGTTTCGATTATGTTGCTTATCCCCAACTCCTTTATTTTATTGAAGTTAGGGTATATAATGGCGGCGAGTATGCTGTTATGCTCCACTACTCCAACCTCTTCTATTAGATCGGTATTGGACATAATTTCCATCTCGAGCTCCAGTGGATTTATATTTTTTCCATTGGGTAAGACTATCATCTCTTTTTTTCTTCCTGTTATGAAAATGTAACTATTTTTCAGATAGCCCAGGTCTCCGGTGTGCAGCCATCCATCTTCGTCGATTATCTCACTGGTTTCTTTGGGCTTGCCGAAATATCCCATCATGACGTTCGACCCCTTTACCAAAATTTCGTTGTCTTCTGCTATTTTAACCTCGCACCCTTTTAATATCTTACCGGCCGATCCGATAATGATTTTCCCAGGAGGGGTAAAACTTATCATAGGCGCACATTCAGTCATACCGTACCCCTCAATAAGTTCAAATCCAAGCACCTTAAACCCCTTGACTATTTCTGGGGCTATCTTGGCCCCGCCTGATACGAATAATTTTACATTCCCTCCGAATGCCTGGTGAACTTTTTTAAATACCAGCCTGCTTAAACTTTTGCTGTTTATGTTTTTTGTCAAAAAGTAGGCAACTCTTGTGAAGCGTTTTTTCTCAATTTTATCCATTATCCCTTTGTAAAAGATCTCGTAAAGCTTTGGAACTGCTATAAGCAGGGATACATTGTTTTTTTGGAAGGCTTCTTTAATTGATTTTAGAGACAGCTCATCTAATATTACTACCGAAGCGCCCACGTGCAGAGGCATTATGGCTGACCCTACCAGAGGAAATATGTGGTGCAGCGGCAGCACGTCTAGGACGACATCCTCCTTTGTGTAGATGCCGCAGTTGCGAAGTCCGCTAAGATTGGTTTCTAAATTTCTATAGCTGAGCACTACCCCTTTTGGGTCTCCTGTTGTCCCGGATGTGTAAAGCATAAGGCAGGGTGTATCCATAGCTGGTGTTTTTATGAAGACATCCTCTCCGCTGTAGATGGAATTCAGATATTCAAAACAGAGCAAGTCAATGTTTTCTTCAAGCATGTTTATCAACGGGTAGAGTTTTTTGTAGCCGGTTTTAGATGTGATTATATAGCTTGGTTTGGAGTCCTCTATTAAAAATTTCAGCTCCTCTTCGCTACTTGAAAAGTCTAGAATTACGCAGATGCCTCCTTTTTCCCAAACCGCAAAAAAAGCAAATAAAAGCTCTGGTCTGTTTTCTGAAAAAAGTATCACACGCTTGTATTTTCCCAGCGTCATTTTCTCGCCATACCCCTTCGCTGACCTTATGAACTCTTCATAGGATATATGCCTATCTTTAAAAATTATCGCAGTTTTATTAAAATCTTCTATAAAAACCAAAGGACTTCCCCCTAACTATCCATATTTTCATATGCCGTCAAGTACAGGCTTTTGAGTTTTAACGCTGTAAATAAAAAGACTAGTAAAAACTAGTCTTTTAACCATTCTATAATTAGATTTCTCGAATTAACTATTATTTCCTCTATTTTCAAATTTTCTGGGTATATTGGCTTGAAAAACTTTATCTTGAGTTTTTTAGGTTTTGGGAAACTTTGCCCAGCCGGCATGGCTTCATAAGGGCCGTCTATACCAAAGGTAACTACTGGAACGTTCAACTCCTTTGCTATTATAGCAAAAGCCTTTTTAAACTCCTCTACCTCTCCGCTTCTAGTCCTAGCCCCCTCAGGGAATATAACTATATTTTTTCCATTCTTTAAGACTTTTGCCACCCCTTTTAGTGTCATAGAAAGATCCTTGTTTATATCTATAACCAGTACGTTTGAATTGTCAGCCATAGTTCTCATAAATGGCGTGTTGAAGTATTTTACTGTTGCCAAAAAGTAGGTGTTTTTAAGCACCCTGTTGGGCAGGGAATTCACCACCATGAAACCGTCTATGAAACTCTGGTGGTTACCTACTATAATAGTAGGTGAATTTGGAAGGTTTTTCATGCCACTCTTGTTCAGCCTGAAATAAAATGCAAATACAGGCCAAAGGATTAGCTTCACTGCTCTTAACACCCTCCAAGAACGTGGAAATTCTATGTCTATATCCTCATTTAGTATTTTTCCCCAGTCGGTTTTACCGTCGCTAATCTCTGAAGCGTTGATCTTTAGATATTGGGCTAATTTCTCAACGGTGGCATTTTCTATGAGTATATCCTCTTTTATTTCCAGGCTGAAAGTTGATTTTAAAAATGACCCTAGCTCGATTAGGTCTAGTGAGTCCAGCCCTAGGTCAAGCTCAAGATGGGAATTAGGTAGTATTTTTACCCCTTTTTCCTCTTCAAGATATTTTTTTATTATGGCGTACTCCCTGTAGTCAGGTTCCTTGACTTCTTTTTGGACAGTAGCTTTTTCTTCTAGGAGCTCCTTTACTTTAAACCTTTTGAATTTCCCCAGCTTGGTTTTAGGCAGCTCTTCGCTTACAATTTTTATATTATGAATTTTTTTGTAATTTGACACCTGGAGGTTGTAAGGGTCTATGACCTCCCATTTTACAGTTTCGGCTATATTTGAAATCCCTTTCTCCATCAGAGTTTTGAAGTTTGGGTATATTACGGCTGTGAGCTGATTTTTATTCTCCAGTACCACAATCTCCTGGATAATGTCTTTGGAAAGCTCCCGTATTTTAAACTCTATTTCAGTTGGGGCGATGTTTTTACCGTTGGCTAATATTATGAGCTCTTTTTTTCTACCGGTGATAAACAGGAACTTGTCTTTGTCTAGGCTGCCGATATCTCCGGTATGAAGCCACCCCTCGCTGTCTATGGCCTCTTTAGTCTCCTCCGGCTTGTTGTAGTAGCCCAACATCACATTTGGACCTTTGACTAAAATTTCGCCGTCATCCTCTATTTTTACCTCCATGCAATCCAGTATTTGACCAGGAGAACCTGGCTTTATCTTGTCTGGACGGGTAAAGGATATGATTGGGGCGCATTCCGTCATACCGTATCCTTCAATTACAGAAAAACCAAGTATAGTAAAGTCCTTTGCTATCTGCTCATCTAATTTTGCCCCTCCTGAAACCAGGTATTTTATATTTCCGCCAAACACCTGGTGTACTTTTTTGAACAGTTTTTTTCTGAAACTTTGGCTGTTTATATGTGAGGCAAATTTAAACAAAACTTTTGCAACTTTGTTCGACTTTATTTTTCCCATGACTCCTTTATGCAGCAGCTCGTAAAGCCTCGGAACACCTATTATTATACTTATGGAGTGTTTAGAGAGGGCATCCTTTATACTGTCTGAAGATACCTCTTTTAAAATTATTGTTGGTATCCTATAGTTTAGTGGCAGGATAACCGTAAAAACCAGTGGAAGAATATGGTGAAAAGGCAGGATGGCAAGCAAGGTGTCCTTCCCCATTTCAACTATCCCCGTATCTTCTATCTCCCTCAAGTTGACTCTGATATTTTTATAGGTAAGCATAACCCCTTTTGGGTTACCTGTTGTTCCCGAGGTATACAGTATAACGGCGAGCTGCTCGTCATCCGGTTCCATAAAATCTGCAGGCTTTTTTTCTGAAATGCAGAGTTCTTTGTCTAAGTCCTCCATAAGCAGGATTTTTATTCCGGAATCACTTTTTGCTGCGGCCTCTTTCGCCGTATCTAAACACTCTGCCGAAGTTATCAGTATCTTTGGTGAGCAGTCCTTGATTATATAAGCCAGGTCATCAGATGTGCTCGAGGAATCCACACAGACTGCTACCCCGTTGTTTTTCCAGGTAGAAAAAAAGGAGTAGTGGTACTCAGGCCTATTTTCGCTGAATATAATCACTTTGTCCCCTTCGGATATGTCTAGGAGCCTTGAATAAGTGTTTATATTAGTCAAAAGGTCGTCGTATGTTAGTTTTAATTCATTGTATATTAGAGCAGTCTGGCTGCCTCCTTTTATGAGCTCCATTTTTCCATCTCCCATCGATAGTTATTTTAATACAAGTTTAGCACACCGAGGTGTTTATTTCAAATAAAAAAGCTCTCTGCACGCGGCGGAGAGCTAGGCATCTAGCATAAATTTTCTATGAGTTCCTCGAGTTCTTTCCTCTCTTTTTGAGTAAGGTCGTGGCCTGACTTTAATATGTCTAAAATTTTACTTTCACTTCCACTTGAAGAGGACTCTATGATTTTTATAATCAGTTTTCTATAGAAATCCACAATTCCTCCTTTTGTTTTTAATCTTCTTCATATAGAGGGAGTAGGACTTCAAAAGTGCTCCCAATCCCTTCGGTGCTCTCTATGTTAATTGTACCCTTATGCTGCTTTACAATAAATTCTACTATGGAGAGACCCAGACCTGTTCCAGATTTTTTACTGGTTCTCACCTTGTCCTCTCTGAAAAATTTCTCGGTTATCTTCTTAAGATTCTCTTTTTTTATACCTATCCCGGTGTCTCTGATGCTTATGTTTGCATGGGAGCCTTCTATATGGGAGCTTATGAATATCTCCCCATTCTCCTTGTTATACTTTATGGCGTTGGATACTAGATTTATAAGCATCCTCTTTATTTTGTTTTTATCGCACTTAAGGTTGTAGTCCTCTAGATCGGTGTGTATAATTATGTTGCTGTCCATGGCCATAATCTCTACGAGGTCATAGATCTCTTCTATGAGCTTTTTCATGTTGACCTCTTCTATGACGAAGCTTTGCTTATCTCCCCTTGTCATGAGTAAAAGGTCCTGTATTATTGAGTTCATCCAGTTGACGTCGTCTAATATATTTAAAAGTACCTCTTTGTGGTGTTCCACATCCTTGTTGTTGTCGTCTGCCATGAGTTCAACTTCTATGGTGCTTTTTAGGGATGTCAGTGGTGTCCTCAGCTCGTGGCTAACGTTGCTGGAGAAATCCTCCACCCTCCTAAAGTTAGTCTCTATCCTGTCTAACATGTTGTTCATGGTGCCAACTAGCTCGTCAATCTCTTGGCTCCCGTATTTTTTATTTATCCTAAGCTTCAGCTTGTTTTTCTGTATATTCTTTGTAAAGTCTGTTATTTCGTGGATAGCCCTAAGTATCACGCTTATTACCTTACTTGCAAGTATCAGGTACAGAACTGCTATTATAAAGATGAGTGTTATAAACGAGTACACGATTATCTTTCTTATGTTCTCCATTAGGGTTATGTCTTTTGAAAGAATTATATAAAAGGGGTCTCCGAAAAATTTGTGGGTGCTTACATAAAACCTGTATTTTTCAATAGAAAATTTGAAATTATCGCTGGTTATATTCCTTTTGAATTCCCCCAGGTTTTTTCTATAGAAATCTAGATCGAAGTTATCGAGGTACTCAGGAACGAACTCTTTGTCCACTATGGCAAAGCCAATTGTAAGGGGGATATAGCCCTGCTCTTTTCTAAGGAAAGATTTTCCGAGGGTTATCCCTTTGGAGGTTATATTTCTCTTTAGAGCAGCATTTGCTATGTAAAGCTCTTTATCTATCTGAGAATAGATGTTGGACTTTATAAGGCTGTACATAATAAAATGTACCACGCATATGACAACGAGACCTATTATCCCGTTGTAGAATAGGAGGTTTTTTTTCATATAATTCTTCCTAAACTTAACTATGCTTTTAATATGTACCCCACTCCCCTTACAGTATGGATGAGTTTTTGATCAAAGTCCTTGTCTATTTTTTTCCTCAAATGGTTTATATATACGTCTACTACGTTTGTGTCAGTTAGGAAGTCTATATTCCACACTTTTTCTGCAATCATGGTTCTTGTAAGAACAAGATTTTTGTTTCTCAGGAAGTACTCTAAAAGTGAAAACTCCTTTAAGGTAAGTTCTATTGTTTTATCCCCTCTTTTAACCTCCCTGTTTAAAAGGTTAACTGTAAGGTCGGCAGCGCTTATGATGCTCTCCTTGTCTTCAGAATTTCTTCTTAGTACAGCTCTAACCCTTGCAAGCAGTTCTGCAAATGCAAAAGGTTTGGTAATGTAGTCGTCTGCTCCTGCATCAAGGCCTGTAATTTTATCCTGGATTTTGTCCTTGGCT
Source organism: uncultured Ilyobacter sp. (assembly GCA_963675185.2). Lineage (GTDB taxonomy): Bacteria > Fusobacteriota > Fusobacteriia > Fusobacteriales > Fusobacteriaceae > Ilyobacter_A. The sequence continues at coordinate 57,324 of CAXXOH010000001.1, read as the reverse complement.
GAAATAAGTATGATGTAGGCAGAGTTCTTCTCTTTACGAAGGGTTTTGCATACCTCTACACCATCCATTTTAGGGATCATTATATCTAAAAGAATCAAGTCATAATCATTTATAGAAGCCATGTACACGGCGTCTTCACCATCATGCGCTATGTCAACCTTGTATCCAGCTTCCGCCAGTCCCTTTTTCAGATAATTGGCTATGTTTTTTTCGTCCTCAACAACTAGTATTTTCATAATACACCTCGCTTATATGATATTAAATTTTTATTATAGTTTTAACAAAATTATAGCACTTTTTAAGGAAAAATTAAAGTACTTTTGTTTAAACAAACAAAATAAATTAAAATAAATGAAAAATTAGGTTAAATTGAGTAAAACCTCTTGATTAACTTACTTATGTAAAAATAATCGTCTACGCCACAGAGCTCCCTTATGGAGTGCATGGCGAGCATTGGAAGGCCTAGATCTATTGAGTTTATGTTGACATGAGATGATGAAATAGGACCGATTGTAGACCCGCCTCTGGTGTCCGATCTGTTTACAAAATACTGATATGGGATTTGGGATTCCTCTAAAAGCTGCTTTATTGCGCCGATCGAGTAGGCGTCTGATGTGTAAGACTGGTTCGCGGAAACCTTTATGGCCGGGCCGCCGTTTACAACCGGCTTTATCTCCGGGTCGCTTTTGCCCCCTTGGGCAGGGTGTACTGCGTGGGCACCGTCTGCCGATATAATAAACGAGTTGGCTAGAGCCCTGAAAAATTCATCCCTTGTTTTTCCCAGGCTTAAACAGATCCTCTCCAGGGAAGTCGAAAGCAGCGGGGAAGCAGCTCCCTGTTTGGTCAAGCTCCCTACCTCTTCGTTGTCGAAACAGGCCAGCACATTTATACAGCTGCCGCCCTCTTCTATTATTCCAAGAAGTCCGGCATGGCATGAGGCTAGGTTGTCTATTCTGGCAGAAGATATGAGCTCCTCATTTGCTCCGACAAGCGTACCCTTATCGTATTCATATAAAAACAGGTCGAAGTCTAGTATATCGTCTACAGATATGCCGGCCTCTTGTGCCACTAAGTTTATGAGGAAGGCTTCTTTTTCGAAGTTCTTTTCTATCACGCTTAATACCGGGAGGGTGTCATTTTGGGCGTTCAGCTCCACACCTTTGTTTACCTCCCTATTTTGGTGTATGGCCAAGTTTGGTATTATTAGTAGAGGTCTTTCTATATTTATTAGAAGTGTATCGGGTTTTAGCGGCCTTTCTGAGCGAACTGCAAGCCTGCCTGCCACTGAAAGAGGTCTGTCCATCCAGGTGTTTAAGATCGGCCCACCGTAAACTTCAGTGTTTAGTCTGAGGTATGAAGCTTCACTCAATATTTCCGGTTTGGGTTTTATTCTGAAACCTGGGGTGTCGCAGTGGGTACCCACTATATTAAATCCATTGTTGGCAACGTCTGTACTTCCTACATAGAAAGCTATGAGCGCGGAGTCGTTTTTTCTTAAAAAATACCTGCCTCCGTTTTCTAGCTCCCACTTTTCACTTTCTAGCAGCTCCATAAAATCATTATTCAAAAGGGATTCAGACATGTTGTTCACTGCATGAAAAGCAGTGGGGCTTTTATATGTAAATTCTAACAAATCATTTGCAAGACTTTTTTTTTCCAAAGAAAGACCTCCTACATTAAAATTTTTATAAACAGCATAAATTAAATTAAAATTAAATTTTGATAAAAACTTCTATATAGATAATACTTTAATAGTGGGGAAAATACAAGGGTAAAATTGATAAAAAAAGACCAAATGTCAGATTTTTTAAAAGCTTGAACAGCTTGAAAGACTTGCAGCATCATTTTGTGCTTGTATCTACGAGTAGGCCTCGTATTGAATTGGTGTCGTAAGAGGGTACCGACTTTAAAAGCATGGGTTTTCATATAGAGGGGGGTTAATATATTCATAGAAAAATGGTATAATGGTCTGAAAAAAAAGATTAGAAGAGGTATTAAATATGCGTATAGATAGTATAACATGTGGGCTTATAAAAAATAATAATTATTTTGTAATCAAAGGCGACGAATGCCTGATAATAGATATATCTGATTTTTCAGCCGTAGATAGATTTATACAGGAAAATCATTTAAAAGTAAAGGGGGTGCTTCTTACCCACAGCCACTGGGATCATTTGATGGGGGTAGAAGAGTTTGTAAAAAAGTACAATGTAAAGGTATACTTAGGGTCGAGGAAGCCCAACTATATAACGAAGAAAGAGTTTGACTATACCAAGGAAAAGTATGGGGTAACCGTTGAATTCGACGCAGATGTAATTTATCTGGAAGAAGGGGAAAATACGATAGATCAATTTAATTTTTATGTAATAGAGACACCTGGACACACGAACTGTTCGGTTGTTTACTATTTTAAAGAGGAAAGAATTATGTTTACAGGGGATTTCCTGTTTAAAGGAACCATAGGCATTACAACTTCAATGTACAGCAATAAGGAGCTAATGGAAGAGAGCCTCAGAAAGATATTAAATTATCCTGACGAAATCATTATTTATCCAGGTCATGGAGCCATCAGCATATTAGGGGAAGAAAAAAGAAGCAACATGTTTTTAAAAAGAGCCAGATAAATAGTCTGGAGATATTACAATAGAAATTATAGTTTTTATGGCAGCAAATTGTAAAACGGACATTCACATAAATGTCCGTTTTATATTTATATTTTAGATTGTAATTAAACGTGGTTTCTAAAAATTGTTAAGTCCGTATATTTTTGAAAATTTTTCGTTCAGATAATCCGTAAAGTATTTTGCATTCAGCTCTTCACCCGTAAACTCCTTAATCAAATCATTTGGATCCTTCAACTTTCCAAACTTATGTATTTTTTCATCCAGATAATCCTTTATCTTGTCTAGGTTGCCGTTTTCGAGTATTTTTTCTATTTTCACATCTTTTTCCATAGTGTTAAAAATTTGTGACGCGTAGGCATTACCGAGTGCATATGATGGGAAGTAGCCGAAAAGACCGGCAGCCCAGTGCACGTCCTGAAGCACCCCTTCTTTATCGCTTTTTACATCTATACCGAGGTACTCCTTTACCTTGTTGTTCCAGATCTCAGGCAGACTGTCTATGTCGATATCCCCCTGAAATATCTGTTTTTCTATCTCATATCTTATCATTATATGCAGGGAGTATGTGAGTTCGTCAGATTCTATCCTTATAAGGGAATTCTCCACCTTGTTGATCCCCATGAAAAAATCTTCCAGTTTTATATTTTCCAGATTTTTCGGGAACAGACTTACCAACTTAGAGTATATAGGCTTCCAAAAGCTGGTGCTCCTGCCGAGAAGGTTTTCGTAAAATCTAGACTGTGACTCGTGTATGCCCATGGAAACTCCCGAACCTAGGATTGTATTGTACAAATCGTCTCCTATCCCCTGCTCGTATAGGGCATGCCCTCCCTCGTGGACAGTGCTATATATTGACGAGAGTATGTTGTCTTCTGCGTAGTGGGTGGTTATTCTAACGTCATTTTTGTCGAAATTCAATGTGAAGGGGTGCACGCTTTCCTTTAAAACCCCCCTATTGAAGTCGAAGCCTATGTACTCTGCTAAAAACCTGGAGAACTCTTTCTGCTTTTCTATGTCGTAGTTTAGGTTTAGAAAAGAGGAGTCTATTTTGTGGCAGCTTGCCTCTATCTTTTTTAGCAGCGGGACTATCTTTTCTTTAAGTTCCTTGAAAAATTTATCCAGCTTATCCACGGTCATGCCTGGTTCGTAGTCGTCTAGCAAAGTATTGTAAGGGTGGTCTTTGAACCCCCTGTACCCTATGAACCTTTTGTTCGTATCTATGAGTTTTTTTAAGTATGGCTTAAATACTGAAAAATTACTTTCTTTTTTTGCTTTTTCCCAAACTGACTGGGACTGCCCGAGGAGTTCGCTGTACTCCATGTACTCCTTTTTAGGGATTTTTATGAGCTTAAGGTAATCTTTTCTGCACTCCGTTAACACTTTTTTTTCTATACTGCCCAGGTTTTGGAACTCTTTTTCAAGAACCTCCAAGCAATTCTCCATTTCCTGGGATATAGTGAGAGCATAAACTTCTCCGCTCAGGATTCCCAAAACCCCGGCAGCTTTGGAAACGGCCATTTTTGGAGCTTCAGTCTCAAGGTCCCAGTGTATAAGAGACATGGAGTGCTCTATGGCCCTTTTTTTTTCAAGTATTTCATTTAAGTTCTCGTACGCTTCTATATGCTGCACTTTAATTTCCCCCCTCTATTCTTTTTATCGAGTTTTTAAGCTTTTCTATCTTATTTCTTCTTTTCATACTGCTGACGTTGGTCAGGATAAGCTGTTCTCCCTGTTTCTTAGCCACGTTTCCCAAAGCCACCCCCACAAGTCTTATCTTTCTGGAGAAGTCTATGTGCTCCTTCAGTCCAACTAGAATTTCCCACAATTTTGTGAACCGGTCTTCTAGGCCGTCAAAACTCTTGGATCTGGTGATGGTTTCCCTGTTTTCATATCTGATTTTAATTGTGACGGTTTTGCAGTGCAGTTTTTTCACCAATAGCCTTCTGTGGGTTTTTTTAAAGAGTTCTGCTATCTCCTTTTCGATTATATCCGACTCGTCTACAGGGAAGTTGAAGGTGGTCTCATTGCTTATAGATTGGATTTTACTGGAATTTTTAACAGCCCTCCTGTCTATTCCTCTCATGTACTCGAATACCATGTCTCCCCTGCTATAGCCGAGGATCCACCTCATCTGCTGTAGTGGAATTTTTAAGCCGTCCTCCACTTTGGATATCCCCATCTCTTTTAAAAACTGGGCGGTTTTTTTCCCGATCCCCGGGATTACACCTACATCTTTTTGTCTTACATACTCGATAAATTCAGCCTCATCTTTAAATACGTGCATCCCGTCAGGTTTATTTACCTCGCTGGCCATCTTGGCACTCAACTTGTTGAAACCTATGCCAACCGAACATGTTAGGCCGGTATGTCTTTTTATGCCTTTTTTAAACTTTTCTCCAAAGTATTCCAAAGAAGGATATTTTTTTACTATTTCACTTATATCTATATAGCCCTCGTCTAGGGCGATAAATTCTACCTTGTCCGTTATCCTCAGTACCAGCTCCTTTATCCTGTCGGACTCAGACTGGTAAAGGTCCTTGTCTACCCTCAAGTAGACCCCGTTTTTGCAGAGCCTGCGTGCCATGACTGTGCTCATGGCAGAGTGTACGCCGTATTTCCTGGCCTCATAATTGCAGGTGGTGACCACATTGGTACCAACGATAACAGGTTTGTCAGCAAGCCAGGGTTTTTCCCTTATCTCCACTGATGCAAAAAATGCATCCATATCATAGTGCATTACTATCCTCTCCAATGTGTCCTCCTTCCACATAAAACTAACTATATTATACCATAATTTCAGTTTTAATGGATTTTTTATTGTTTTTTTAAGCCAAAAGTATTAGTTAAAATTTTATTTTGGGTTTGGGAAGAACAAAAATTAGCCGAAGAACTTTTTAAGACTTGACTTACAGCAGCTCTTTTATAATATGGCTTTTCAAGAGTCTACAATAATAAGATTTTTATAGACAAAAAGATAAATTTTCACATGCAACTGTTTTTAAGGCTTTTGTTCGGTGTAAAACCATTTTTTTTAATAAAAGCACATCTTGACCTAAAAAAAATAAAGTTGTATTATAATATAGTGATTAAATCTAAATAGATTTTTTGAAAAGAATTAGAAGTTATCAAAGGAGGATATTACATGAGGGGTGTAAACCAAGATGCAAAGGAATATGTAGCTGGGTTGGTAGAGAGGGCTAGAAAAGCACAATCTATCGCAGAAACCTTCACTCAAGAGAAGGTAGACGAGCTATGTACAGCTATTGCTTGGGATATAGTGCAACACGAAAATGCAGATAAAATATCAAAGATGGCCGTAGAAGAATCACAGCTAGGAAACTACGAAGGTAAGTACTCAAAAATAATGACAAAGGTTCGTGGTGCACTTCGTGACATGAAGGGTCAAAAATCTGTAGGAATAATAGAGAGGGACGAAGAAAAACAAATTATAAAAATAGCAAAACCTGTTGGAGTAGTAGCAGCGTTGGTTCCGTGTACAAACCCGGAAGCAACGCCTGTGCTTAAAGCGATGTTCGCCATAAAGGGGAGAAACGCGATAATAATAGCGCCTCATCCTAGAACAAAGAATACAAACACGCATATAGTGAACTTAATGCGTGCGACCCTTAAAAAATACGGGGCTCCAGAAGACCTTATAATCCCAGTGGAAGCGCCTACGGTGGAGATAAGCGAAGAAGTTATGAAGCAGAGTGACGTGGTAATGGCTACGGGTGGAGGCGGCATGGTTAAGTCAGCTTACAGTTCTGGGACTCCTGCTTTCGGAGTAGGGCAAGGGAATGCAGTTACAGTTGTAGACGAGACGGTTGACCTTCAGGATACTGCAAACAAAATCATGAGAAGTAAAACCTTTGACTTTGCCACAAGCTGTTCAACAGAAAATGCTTGTGTAATCCACGATAGCATATACGGCGACTTCATTAAAGCTCTAGATACTGAAGGTGGATACCTTTTAAGTACTGAGGAAAAAGAGAAACTTCAAAGCGTGATGTGGCACGACGGACATCTGAACACCGCAATTGTTGCCCAACCAGCTGATAAAATAGCTGAAAAAGCTGGGTTCAAACTGCCAGAAGGAAAAACATTCCTTATGGTAGAAGAAAGCGGGATAGGACCGGAATACCCTTTCTCAGGGGAAAAATTGTCTGTTGTTACAACACTTTATAAATACAATGAGTTCAAAGAAGCTGTTGATAAGGTAAACAACATAACTTCATATCACGGGAAGGGGCACTCTTGCGGGATACACTCGAATAATGAAGAAAGAATAATCGAGCTTGCAACAAGTACAAAAACAAGCCGTGTAATGGTAAGACAGCCTCAATGTCTTGCAAACAGCGGTTCTTGGACAAACGGTATGCCGATGACTCTTACACTTGGTTGTGGCAGCTGGGGCGGAAATGTGGCCTCGGAAAACATAACTTGGAGAAACCTTATAAATGTTACGTGGGTATCTGCACCAATCGAGTCTACACAACCTAGCGACGAGGAGCTTTTTGGAGAGGTTATGAACAGAGGATAGGCCTCTAGGTATAAAAAATATTGCTATAAGAAAAGGAGCCTTAGGCTCATACCTATCAAGCTAAGCTTTGAATTTAATAGAATTTGTGCTAAAACCTTCTTCAAGGACTACTTGAAGGAGGTTTTTCTTTTGGGAAACAGACAAATCAGAACAAAATTTTTAAATTACTTTTCGGAAAAAAATATTGAACAAATTGCCAGGTATTCTAAATTCAAAATTAGGAATAGCGGCAAAATTTCTCCTCTTAACTTCATATCTTTAACTTGTTTCAGCTCCAATAATTTATGCACTTCATCCTTGGAAGAATTAAGCGCTGAACTTCTATTAAAGCAGAATATTAATATTTCTCCTCAAGCGCTTGATCAGAGGTTTAGCGAGGCTTCTGTAGAATTTCTTAAAAATATTTTCTTATCTCTTTGTAAAACACAAATATCCAATAAGTCTAAAGCCTTTAAAAATTATGGCTTCAGCAATATCTTTTTAATGGACTCTACTGAAATAAAATTGCCAAATAAATTAAAAAATAAGTATAAAGGTGCAAACAAATCTAATCCTGCTGTTTTAAAAATAAATCTTCTCCTTGAATTATTAGATTATTCTTTTAAGAACACTGTTTTATCTACGGGAACTAAAAATGAGCAAAATTTTTCTAAATATGTCTACGATAAATTAGTTACAGATTCCTTAGTTTTAAAAGATTTAGGGTACTTTAAATTTGATGACTTCAATGAGATTGAAAGCAGAAACAGCTCTTTTGTTTCTCGTTTGAAAGCCGGAACAAGGTTATTTGCTTTAAACCCTAATCCTCAGTACTCACCAAAGGGAAAACTACTAAAAAAGACGAAGTATTTGGTAACAAATGCTGGAGAGTTGGGAAAAGAACTAAAAGCAGGAGAGACTCAAGAATATGAATTTCTAGTCGGAAGCCATGACGACAAGAGGCCTTTTAGGGTAATCCTAACTAAATTGGACAAAGAGACTTCTAATAAAAAAGTACAAAAGATAGAAGAAAGAGAAAGAAGGAATGAGCACTGCGCAAAGCACGCAAGAAGTTCTGCTGAAATTACTGGATATATTACTAATCTTTGGGGATTCAATCCTTCTGAAATCATCGAAATATATAAATTGAGATGGCAAATTGAATTGCTGTTTAAAATTTTTAAGTCTGATTTTAAACTAGATAAACTAAAAGACTTGAAAGTAGAAAGAATAGAGACTCACATATATGCCACTTTAATTAGAATGCTTCTTTTAATGGAGATTACAAAGGGTATCAATGGAGGATACTCAAAAGAAATGAGTATAAGGCGAGTAATAAAAAGCTCGTTGGGGGTTTTGACTGATTTCATGGAAACTTTGAAATCTAAAAAGCGTTTCATGCGCTTGACTTCAAAATTAAAAAAAATTATTGATTCTAAAATAAAAAAAGTTCCCAGCAAATAATCACCGAGAACACCACTGATAATAGAATAAACTTTTTTAGCCATTTTTGCAAGTGGTTTTTTGTAGTTTGAAAATTTAGCTTTAAAATTAAAATAGGAACCTAACTATATAAAAGTTAGGTTCCTAAAATTTCTTAGCTTGATAGGTATGAGGGGTGCCCCTCCTTTTCTTATTCTTCGGTCTCCTTTGTTTTCTGAATGATATACCTCATGTATTTTACCTCAAGGGAAAGTGAAAACCATATTATAAAATATGTTATAATGAGGATCTTGTCGTAACCGTCCACACCAAACTTACCGATCAGAATATACCTTATCAGTGAGTTTGAAATCCTTATAAACACGTAGAAAATTGTGTAGTACCTGAAATATTTGTATATCCTAGATTCGTGGCACAACAAGGAGATATCTTCGCGATTATAGCCAAACCCCTCATACATCTCTAAAAAAAAATAAAAGGGGATATATTTTTTTACTATGAGGCTAACAGAGAAAATGAAAGCCATTATAAGTTGATGCCATATGTAGCTTTGCAGAAACCAGAGGTCTGATTTTTTTAATAGGGCAAGCCCGAGGAACAGCACCCTGGATAAAAATATGAATCCACCAATGACATTTATCATCCTCTCATAGTAAAGCTTGTAGAAGGTATAGATTATTCCTGGAGCAACGGATGCCAGCATGGCATAGTAGTTCTCTAGGTTGATTCTAAGCGTTCTCCACAGCAGAACTGGTAAAACTGTATATATGATGATTTCAATAACAAATTTCTTTTTCATAGTCATACCTGCCGTTCTTTGAATATTTGTTTGGCGAAAATCTTTTGAAATCATGATGTCCATCTTTAATAAATATACTAGTTGTTTGGGGCAATCCTTCTATAAAACACTCAGATTTTCATCAGAAAAATCACTTTAAAATGCTAGCAGCCATTTAAAACTCTTAAAGATATTTTTTTTCTGGGCTGATGTTAAAAAAAACGGGTGTCGCCGCGACACCCGTTTTTATTTCTCATTTTTTATCTGGTTTTTAAGCTTTTTTATAAAGGACCCCATCTCATCTGCACTGCCGGCAATCCTGTTGAATATTGCCAGATACTCGTTTATTAACGGGTTTTCAGTGTCATAGGGGTACCTGATAATATGGTCAATCTCGCTCCATGCCTCCTCAAACACCGTCCTCACCTGTATTTCGATTAGGACCTCCTCGTCTTTTGACAGCGGAGTTCCTATCAGGTAGTGCACAGATCTGTACCCGTGTTCCCTTTCTAGAACCTCGCAGCCCTTCTCCTCCACAAGTTTTTTCATCTCACCTAAGTTTCCGTCACCTGTACGGATATTTACTTGAGGCGTCTCCTTTGGTTCCCAGTATTCCAGTATCTCATCGTGAATTTTTATCCAGTCGTCCTTAAAAAGGTGCAAAACCCGGATACCTATCATATCGGTTACAATTTCTTTGTAGTTGGAGAGGTTTATACCTTTAGCCACATACTTATTTCCTTTTCTTATAATCTTTTCTATCAGATGGTCAGGTTTTTTTACCCTTCTTCTTACAGAGTGGACGTTTTCAGCATCCATTAATTTTGAGGTCACGTGTTCCGCTTCCATTTCCAGTTGTGGGATTATCCTGCAGTAGTCATGGTATATTTTTTCAAGTTCTTCCCACACAAGTCCTGTGTTGTCGAAATAAGCTTCGCTTATGGAAAACTTTTCAAAAAGTTTTCTTTTTACAAGATTTTCCGCTTCCAAATCTTTACCCCCTTTGCTGTCCTAAACTAATTTTACTTTATACAATGGGAAAAATCAATGATTCAACAGGTTTTGTAATGTTTATTCTTTGTAGTATAATAAGTTTAATTGAGGTGATATAATGGGAACTATTTTAATAAGTGGGGGCACTGGCTCCGGAAAAACCCGGTGGGCCATGAAGCAGTACAGCTCCATGATAAATGAACAGGGGTTAAACTCTGATGAGATATTGGTATTTGTATTGAATAGGGGAGAAGTCTACAAGTGGTTGGAAAATATAGATGTAAATTCAGCTTCCTCACTCCGTATATCCTCCTATTTCGGATTTGTGCAAAGGGAGGTTAGGAGATTTTGGCCACTTATCTTAAAGAAAAGCAAAGGGATAAAACGTGTTGAGATAAACCCGATATTCATGACATTTGAGTCCTCGCAGGATTTGATGTCTAAAACTGTCTCTTTTTACAGGTCTAGGGGGTATTTGAGCAGTATAAATTCAAACGACGATGAGATAGCAAGAAAGCTCCTTTCCAACCTTTTGAGTGCTTCTTCGTCAAATATATCCTACAGAAAGATAGGTGAGCTTTTGGCATCCTCCCTGCCTGAAGAGGAGAGGGGAGACGGACAATTCTACAAGGAGATGGACGAGATAGTCTCAAAATATGTGGAGAGGACCATAGAAGAGGGGGTTCTAGACTACTCTATGACCCTGTATTTCTACAGTAACTACCTTTTAAAAGATGCTGTATATTTAGATAGTTTTTATAGGAGGACCAAGTACCTCATAGTGGACAACCTCGAACTCGCATCGATTTCTCAGATAGACTTCATTATGCAGGTGTCCAAGCAGTTGAAAAAGTCTATATACTTTTACAACACTGATGGGAGTTTTGGTATATATTCCTACAACAGCGAGTATCTTGAGGGTTTTCTGAAAAATATGGATGAAACCGTGGATTTGGGTGAGGAAAATCCGGAGTTTTTGGAGGTTCTTCAGAAAAACCTCTTGTTGGAAAAAACAGATAAAATATGTACAGAAAAACTGGAACTACAGCTTGATTACGAGCTCAGAACCGATATGAACAGGGAGGTCTTGAAAAAGGTAAGGGAGCTTCTAGACTCAGGGGTATCCCCGGGGGACATAGCGGTCATAACACCGAAATATGATATAGTACTGGAGTACTCGCTGGGTAAACTCTGCCGGGGCAGAAAGATCAAGTTTTTAAACATAGGCAGAAACGAGAGGATACTAGACAACAGTTATGTATATGCACTAATAATTTTCGCCTGTGTTTTCTACGAATTTAAAGACGCCACACTCAGCTACGATGAACTGAAAGTTTTCCTCGGTATAGTTTTGGAAACTGATCTTATAACTAGCTCACTGATGGCAAACTATATAGGAGCCGTGTCAGGCAGATACGACAGGCTAGTGAAGATAGAGAGTGAGGAACTTTTAAAGCGGATACCGGATGAGGTCTTAAAAAGGTACGGAGAAGTCCTCCAATTTTTGGAGGGGCTGGAAGGCGGGATAAATATAACCGAATTTTTCAAAAAAGTATATATGGATGTCCTCCTAGGAAGAGGGGAGGCTGTGGAAAACATAAGAGCTTGTAAGGACTTGATAGATTCGTCTGAAAACTTTGTTGGGGTAATGGAGACTTTTGAACTCATAGGAGATCCCAACAGTGAATTTGTTAAATTTATCAGAGGTGGGTCAAAGGCCGCCGAAAACCTTTATGATATAGAGGAAAAATCGGAAAATGACTACTTGAGCCTCTCCACACCGTTTGCATATCTGGTTGCAAATAAGAGATCTAAATACCAGATATGGGCAGATGCAAAAAGTAGTATATGGACAGTCAAAACAAAGAACTTACTTCAAAATCCATGGGTGCTGACGAAAACCTGGAAGCGTGGCAGGATTTTTGATTTAGAGATAGAACTACAAAAGGAGAAAGATGATCTTCTGGCCACATTGAAAAGGCTGGTCAAATCATGCGGAGAAAAGATATTCATCTACGGCTGTAAATACTCTAATTCTGGATATGTCCAAGAAAATTTTCTTTCACAGCTTTTAAAAAATAGTTTTGAAAATTAAATGAGGGTAGATAGACGGTATAAATCCAGTCTATCTACCTTTTTTCTTGCAGCAACAGTAATGGCAGAAAAGACCAGGAAAATAGAAATTAGCCCGGATATAAGAGCACCTTTCACACTGAAAGTTTCGTTTAAAAAACCTGAAACAGGTGAAGAGAGTATTATCCCAAATGATCCGGAAATAATTATAGTGGTCATAAGTGAAGAATCAACCTTTTCCCTCCCGTAAGTCCCAAAAGAGATTATAGACGGATATAGGGCAGAAGAACCTATACCGATAAGCGCTATAAGTATAAACAAAATGAGCGTTTTACTGGTAAGCAGTAGGCCTAAAAAGGCGAATCCGCTTAAAAGAGAAGAAATTTTTATAAAACTTCCAAGTTTCATATATTGAGTGAAATTAGCGGCTATTATTCTACCGATCACTATAAAAATCCAAAACATAGATATCCCCAGTTTAGATATCTGTGGATTTATATTTAACTTAACAAGGTACTCTATTATCCAATAATTGAATACGGCTTCAAAAAAAGTATATGAAAATATAGCCACGCAAGATAGATAAACCTGTATGCCCCAGTCTTTGCCTGCTTTCTCGGTCGTTTTGTTTTCTTTTTCCTGATTGGAAATAGGTGTAAAGTCACCTTTAAGAGCCATAAGAACGCTTACTGCAATATGGCCAGAAAGAGTCTGCTGGCAAACGTCCAAGAAAAGCCACTATTTATTATGAAGGCAGCCGCTATGGGCGTTATCACCGCACATATTGAATAACAGGAATGTAGCATGATTAGGTTACTGGCCCTATTTTCGTTGTATAGATTTATTATAATGTAGTTTACCATAGAGGTGTAGAGTCCTATTCCGAGTCATGTGGTAGTCAGATAAACTGAAAAGATAGCAATAGTTTTAGCAGTAGTCATGCCAATGGTACCTAAAATTATTAAAAAGCTCGCTAATATGAGATTAGTTTTTATGGGGATTTTTTTTATTAAAAACTTGTTGACCATAACCATAAATGTAACGGCTGCCGAAAACATGGTAAGCAGGTATTGCAGCTTGCTGGTATCTATGCCAAAATGGTTTGCCAACTCAAGCTTCATAGACCCCAAAGATATTACGGATATCCCGACGTATGAGAACATCAGGTATGGAATAGGAGCTATGTTGTTTCTGTTTGTGGCAGAAGGTTTGAGTGCAAATGTATTTTTAGAAATAAAATTATTTGGCATAAGAGCCTCCTCTAATCTGGATATTGTACGAATAATACAGATAAAGAATACTCCATTGGCCAACTTTTAGTCAAACTAAAAATTTGGACAAATTTAATCGTGTGAGTGTTCGTAAGGTTTGGAAAGATTAAAAAATTATTTATAGGCATTGAAATACATGTGAGGAATTGAGGTGGCGTAAATAAAAAAGGAGCCTTAATCGGCCCCTTAATCTAATGATTCTTTTACCAAGTGTACTAAATCTTCCAAGGATTTTTTACCTATGAACATTTTATCTCTGTCATTATTTATAATGGTCACCGGGACACTTTGTATCTTGTATTTTTCCACTATCTCTCTGTAGAGAGCCGCATCTATCATTTCGGCTTCTATATTGGGATTTATTATTGCCATCTGTTGTGCAGCTGTCACAACGTGAGGACAATGAGGGCAAGAAAGTGAAACAACTACTTTTAAATTTAACTTTTCTTTTATCGACTTAATGTCTTCTATTATGTCTTCAGGGATCTCCTGTCCGGCCCCCCCTAGATTCAAAATTGCAAAGATAAATGAGTTAAATTCGTGACCTCCTGGAATCCCATGGAATTTCACTCCAGAATAAGTACCGTTTTCATCTAAAAGAGCAACTACAGGGAGTTTGTCTGCGTTTACCTTTTCTTCCAATTCCGGATTTTCACCAAGAGCATATTTCTCCAAGCTTATCATCCCTGTAAGGGCGTCTATCTCCTCTAAAAATTCAAGCATTTCAACAGATTTTTTCATATTTTCATCTACGAAGGTAAGCATTTTAATGGGTGTTTTCAGTTTTGAAAACACATCTTCTAACTGTTTAATTATATTTTCATCTAACATTGACATGGTATTCCCCCCCTATAAAATTGAGTAAATCATTTGTTTATGATCTGATACTAAATAGTAGTTTGCTAGGTGAGTCTATATTTTTCCAATTAAATCTAAGCCTGGTTTTAAAGTTTCTTCACCTGGTTTCCAGCTAGCAGGACAGACTTGGTCGCCATGAGCAGCTACGAATTGAGCAGCCTGAACTTTTCTTAATAGTTCCGCCGCGCTTCTACCTATACCTAGGTCATGGATTTCATATACCTTTATCTCCCCTTCAGGGTTTATGATAAAAGTTCCTCTCAGAGCAACTCCCTCATCTTCTAAATATACTTCGAACTGCTTTGACAGCTTCCCGGTTGGGTCAGCCAGCATAGGGAACTTTATTTTCGCAATGGTATCCGAAGCATCGGCCCAAGCCTTGTGTGCGTAGTGTGTGTCTGTGCTTATAGAGTAAACTTCTATGTTAAGCTCTTTAAATTTTCTGTATGCATCGGCAAGCTCCCCCAACTCTGTAGGGCACACGAAGGTAAAATCTGCTGGGTAAAAGAAGAAAACAGACCATTTACCCTTAAGTGATTCTTGGGTTACTTCCTTAAACTCTCCGTTGTGGTATGCATGTACATTGAAGTTTTCGACTTTTTTATTTATTAATGACATAGGGCACCTCCAAATGCTTTTTATTTTTGTAATGATTACAATTTTATTATAGATAAAAACTTATCTGTTGTCAAGTTTATTTAAAAATTCTAAAAAGCTTTACTGTAAAAATAGAAAAATCCTTTAAAATATGTAGTGAAAATAATAAAATAGTGGGGTTAACCCCACTATTTTATTTCGATAACTTCGTACCCGGCATCTTCTACAGCTTCTTTTATTATAGAATCAGCAACTTCCACTTTAAGTGTCAGCACAGCTTTCTTTTCTTCCAGGTTTACAACGGACTTTTCTACACCATCTAAGGAATTTAAGGCTTTTTCAACCCTCGTTTGACAGTGCCCGCAAGTCATACCTTCTATAAATACAGTTTTTTTCAATTTCACCATCCCCTTTTGGTTTTTTTCTTTTTTATGTGAAGGCTTAAAGCCCTTCAATCTCAGAGCATTGCTAACAACTGATACCGAGCTGAAAGCCATTGCTGCTCCTGCTATCATCGGGTTTAGTTTTGGCCCGCCGAATGCATAAAGTACACCTGCCGCTATTGGGATTCCTAGCGTGTTGTACGCGAAAGCCCAGAAAAGGTTTTGTTTGATGTTCCTTATGGTGGCCCTGCTTAGCTCTATGGCAGAAACCACGTCCTCCAAATCACTTTTCATAAGCACTATATCAGCTGACTCTATAGCCACATCAGTACCTGACCCTATAGCTATACCTACATTTGACTGTGCCAACGCCGGGGCATCGTTTATGCCGTCCCCTACCATGGCCACTATTTCGCCCTTTTCCTGTATTTTTCTGACTTCGTTTGCTTTGTCTTGAGGAAGTACCTCGGCAAGAACTATATCTATCCCGACGGTTTTTGCGATGGCATCTGCAGTCCTCTTGTTGTCTCCGGTTATCATGGCGACCTTTATCCCGAGATTGTGCAGTCTTTCAATGGCCCTACGGCTGGTTGGTTTTACGGTGTCTGCTACGGCTATTATCCCTTCCAACTTACCGTTTATGCCTATGTACATAGGTGTTTTACCTTCTGCGGCGATGGTGTCAGACTCTTTTTTCAGAGTTATTTCTATCTTTTTTTCATCCATAAGCTTTTGGTTGCCCAGAAAAATATCCTTGTCACCCATTACCACTTCTATACCCTGTCCCGGTATGGCTGTAAACTTGTCCGGTTTTTCAAGTTTAATACCTTTTTCTTCGGCGTTTTTTACAATTGCTTCCCCCAGTGAATGTTCAGATCCCTTTTCAGCCGATGCGGCTATGGCCAGAAGATTGTCATCACTATAATTTCCACTCGATATTATATCCGTCACACTAGGCTTACCTTCTGTTATGGTACCTGTCTTGTCGAAAACTATAGTGCTTACTTTGTGGCTTGTTTCAAGGGGTTCGCCGCCTTTTATTAGTATGCCGTAGTCGGCCCCTTTCCCTGTCCCAACCATTATTGCGGTTGGGGTGGCTAGTCCCAGGGCGCAAGGGCAGGCTATTACGAGGACGGCTATGAAAATTGTGAGCGCAAGTATAAAATCTGCCGTAGCTAAATACCATATGATGCCTGATACCATAGCTATCGAGATGACAACCGGCACGAAATAGCCTGCTATTATGTCTGCCATATGTGCAATGGGAGCTTTAGATCCCTGTGCATCTTCCACTAGCCTTATTATCTGGGCCAGCGCGGTATCTTTTCCAACTTTTGTAGCCTTGAACTGTACTGCCCCATTTTTGTTGATGGAGGCGCCAACAACCTTATCGCCTGTGTTTTTTTCCACAGGGATACTCTCGCCGGTAAGCATGGATTCGTCGACGGAAGTGTGCCCATGGGTAACTATACCATCAACAGGTATTTTTTCTCCAGGTTTTACGATTATTACGTCCCCTACTTCTACCTCTTCTATGGGTATTATTACCTCTTCCCCATTTTGGATTACCAGTGCGGTCTTAGGCTGAAGTCCCATCAGTTTCTTTATGGCTTCGGAGGTTTTCCCCTTTGTCAGAGTCTCTAGATACCTACCCAGCATTATAAATGTTATTATTACTGCTGCCGACTCAAAGTATAGTTCTTTGGCGTATTCGAAGTTCCCTGCAGCGATCTGTACGCTGCCATATACTCCGTATAGGACAGCGGCAGACGTACCTATAGCTATGAGGGAATCCATGTTTGGGTTTCTCTTAACCAGGTTTTTAAATCCTATGGTGTAAAACTTGTATCCGGCTGCTACTACAGGAACTGTAAGAGCCAGCTGCACCAAAGCAAAGCTTAACGGATGTATATCAGGGTTTATGAACCCTGGCAGCTTAAGACCAAACATGTGACCCATGGCTATATAGAGCAGTGGGATCGAGAACACGGCGGCCGTCAAAAACTTATAAAACATGACGATCTTTTCCCTTTCACGTTCTATTTTTTCCGCATCCACCTCTTCTGTATTGTTGATCTCCATAGGCTCATAGCCAGCGTTTATTATAGAGGTTTTTATCTCAGAGATTCTGGTTTTAGAGGGGTCGTATTTTACAGTGGCCTTTTCTGTAGCCAAGTTTACGTTTACCTCCAAGACTCCGTCTAATTTTCTTATGCTTTTCGTAACTGCAGAGGTGCAGGAAGCACAGGTCATACCCTTCACTGGGATACTTACTGATCTGAACTCTTCTTTCTCGCTTAGTTCGTAGCCAGCGTTTTTTACAACTTCTGAAATAGTTTCTGAATTCAGTATAGCTTCGTCGAAGTATATATGCAGCTTTTCTGTGGCGAAGTTAACATTGGCATCCTGCACATCGTCTAGCTTTGAAACCGTTTTTTCTACGGCCCTGGCGCAGGCGGCACAGGTCACATACCTATCAAGCTAAGCTTTGAATTTAATAGAATTTGTGCTAAAACCTTCTTCAAGGACTACTTGAAGGAGGTTTTTCTTTTGGGAAACAGACAAATCAGAACAAAATTTTTAAATTACTTTTCGGAAAAAAATATTGAACAAATTGCCAGGTATTCTAAATTCAAAATTAGGAATAGCGGCAAAATCTCTCCTCTTAACTTCATATCTTTAACTTGTTTCAGCTCCAATAATTTATGCACTTCATCCTTGGAAGAATTAAGCGCTGAACTTCTATTAAAGCAGAATATTAATATTTCTCCTCAAGCGCTTGATCAGAGGTTTAGCGAGGCTTCTGTAGAATTTCTTAAAAATATTTTCTTATCTCTTTGTAAAACACAAATATCCAATAAGTCTAAAGCCTTTAAAAATTATGGCTTCAGCAATATCTTTTTAATGGACTCTACTGAAATAAAATTGCCAAATAAATTAAAAAATAAGTATAAAGGTGCAAACAAATCTAATCCTGCTGTTTTAAAAATAAATCTTCTCCTTGAATTATTAGATTATTCTTTTAAGAACACTGTTTTATCTACGGGAACTAAAAATGAGCAAAATTTTTCTAAATATGTCTACGATAAATTAGTTACAGATTCCTTAGTTTTAAAAGATTTAGGGTACTTTAAATTTGATGACTTCAATGAGATTGAAAGCAGAAACAGCTCTTTTGTTTCTCGTTTGAAAGCCGGAACAAGGTTATTTGCTTTAAACCCTAATCCTCAGTACTCACCAAAGGGAAAACTACTAAAAAAGACGAAGTATTTGGTAACAAATGCTGGAGAGTTGGGAAAAGAACTAAAAGCAGGAGAGACTCAAGAATATGAATTTCTAGTCGGAAGCCATGACGACAAGAGACCTTTTAGGGTAATCCTAACTAAATTGGACAAAGAGACTTCTAATAAAAAAGTACAAAAGATAGAAGAAAGAGAAAGAAGGAATGAGCACTGCGCAAAGCACGCAAGAAGTTCTGCTGAAATTACTGGATATATTACTAATTTTTGGGGATTCAATCCTTCTGAAATCATCGAAATATATAAATTGAGATGGCAAATTGAATTGCTGTTTAAAATTTTTAAGTCTGATTTTAAACTAGATAAACTAAAAGACTTGAAAGTAGAAAGAATAGAGACTCACATATATGCCACTTTAATTAGAATGCTTCTTTTAATGGAGATTACAAAGGGTATCAATGGAGGATACTCAAAAGAAATGAGTATAAGGCGAGTAATAAAAAGCTCGTTGGGGGTTTTGACTGATTTCATGGAAACTTTGAAATCTAAAAAGCGTTTCATGCGCTTGACTTCAAAATTAAAAAAAATTATTGATTCTAAAATAAAAAAAGTTCCCAGCAAATAATCACCGAGAACACCACTGATAATAGAATAAACTTTTTTAGCCATTTTTGCAAGTGGTTTTTTGTAGTTTGAAAATTTAGCTTTAAAATTAAAATAGGAACCTAACTTTTATATAGTTAGGTTCCTAAAATTTCTTAGCTTGATAGGTATGGCACAGGTCATTCCCTTTACGTCGAACTCTTTTTTTTCCAATTTAACCACTTCCTTAAGAATTTATATAATCCCTTATATATTATAATCCAGATATTATTCGGTAAGGAGCAGAAAAAACCTCCTGACATACCCCTACCCCCTATATAAATGATAATATATTCTACTGTTCTTGTCAACAAAGGATTTTTGAAATAAAAAAAGGCTGAAATATTCAGCCTTAAATGTTTATTGTTTCTAAATTCTTGAACTCAGAAAATTCTGGTTTTCCATTGCACTTCATGGTGAAGAGTACAACCTCTTTTTCTTCAGGCAGGTAGTCAGATAAGACATATTTCCCACCTATGTCCATAATCTTTCTTTTTCCATTTTCCCTTACTTGATCGCAGATATTTTTTAAGATATCTTTTTTTAGCTCGAAAGCATTTTTGATAATGTTTGACACTATCTCAGTAGATAAAATTTTGATCTCCACAATAATAACCCCCTTGTCTAATGCAGCCCCGTGGTGCAATATATTTAATAATAATACATATATACTATTAAAAATTGAAAAAATCAACAATATTGATAAAAAATAATTAATAAATGATCAAAAAATGATGTAACTGTTTAACATCTCTAGGCAGGATCCCTTAAAAAAATGTGCATTTTGAAAAAAATAACCCGTCCTACAGACAGGTTATTTTTTGATATATTTATTTTATTATTTTTCCTATGGTGTCTAAGAGTTCGTCGATTACCTCAGTTTTTCCGTTGAGTATGTCCTCAGTTACGCAGGATTTCATATGGGCTTCTAATAACAGCCTAGACACGCCATTTAAAGCCGATTTTATTGAGGCTATCTGATGGAGTACGTCGTCGCAATAGACGTCTTCCTCTATCATCTTGTTTACCCCTCTTACCTGGCCTTCTATTCTGTTTAAACGGTTTTTTAGCTTTTTCTTGAGCTCTTCCGAGTGGTGAGCCTTCTTATGCGAACAACATTTTTCCAAATCTCATCCCTCCCCACTACAATATTAGCAAATAAAAGTAAAAAATTCCATATAAAATAACCTAAGTTGCTACCTGTATTTAAACTTTAATAAAATAGAGTATTGAATCGATCTAAAGTCACAGAAATAGAAAACAATTGTTTTTGTCACGAATATTCATGGATCACACGAATTATTCAAAAGATCTAATTATACCTAAACTCTTTTTTCTTGCTCTGTGAAACTCTGTGACCAAAATATCTTTTATTAGTGTAAATCCGTGCGATTCGTGACTAAAACAATTAATTTTAAAAGATTTTCTCTGTGCACCTCATGTTTTAAATATCTGTGTATAAAGAAGGTTTTCGAATAAATTTAGTAATTTATCGAAACTTTTAAATATTAACTTATGTCAAATAGAAAGAGAGAAAGTTATTTTTATAAAAATATGATGATGATATTTGATAAATTGATGAAAAAAGTGGTAAAATTTTTTAGAGGGCAAAATTAAATTAAAAAAACTAGGTCGGATTATCATCATCTATAAATTACAAGGAGGGAAATATGGCAGATATAATAGATTACAAAATATATGGTAAAGAGCTCCAGCTTGTGGAGATTGAGTTAGACCCGAATGAAGGTGTGAGGGCCGAAGCTGGGACTATGACCTATATGGAAAAAGGCATATCCATGGAGACGTCTGCTGGTGGAGGGCTTTTAGGTGGTTTTAAAAGAATGATTACCGGGGAAAGTTTTTTTATCACTACTTTTTTTAATGAAAGCAGAGAAAAAAGCCGTGTAGGCTTTAGTGCACCTTATCCTGGGACTATAATTCCACTTCATTTAGATAAGATGGGTGGGGAGTTTATCTGTCAAAAGGATTCCTATCTTTGTTCTGCCAATGGGATAGACATAGAGGTGGCCTTCACAAAGAGGCTCGGGGCAGGATTTTTTGGGGGAGAAGGTTTTATACTGCAAAAGCTAAAAGGTGACGGACTTGTATTTGTGCATGCTGGAGGTACCGTTATAAGAAAGGAATTAAGCATCGGGGAAACATTGAGGGTGGACACAGGCTGCATAGTGGGATTCACCAAAGGAGTTGACTACGATATAAGGTTTGTGGGCGGATTCAAGAATGCACTTTTTGGAAAAGAAGGGTTGTTTTTGGCAAGCCTTACGGGACCGGGAACTGTTTACATGCAGAGTCTGCCAATATCTAAGCTGGCTGAAAGGCTTTATTTTGCAGCTGGATCTTCCAAGGAGGGATCAAACAGCAGCAGAGCAATAGGCGGAGCATTGGCAGGAGGCATACTGGGTGGAATTTTAGGGGATGGTCGGGATTAAAAAAAGGGCGCCAATAATTGGCGTCCTTTTTTTAATCTATAGCTTCTGCTGGTATACTTTTTTTGCTGTTGAAAATACTCCAAAAAACTAGATTTAAAACTGCAATTAAGAAATTCACCCCTCCTAAAAGGATAATGTTGCTTCCTATATTAAGTGAAGTCATCAGCATTCCAATGCCTCCAAAAACTGTGAAGGAAAAATTGATTGTTGAAGAAACAGCTCCGGTGTCGCCATCTTGCTGGTTAAACATCAAGTTTACTCCTAATGGACGTATTGCACTTCCGAAAAGAGTTGCTGGGATTAGAGATGCTGCAAATACAAGCGGGCTTAAACTTCCGAGAAAGTAGATCATAATTCCGCTAGCCATGGTAATAAGCAAACTCAAATTCACTATAAGTTTATAGGTATATTTTTTCGACAGCCTTAAATATAATAACGGTCCTATTATTGAAAACACAGCGTTTGTGGCGAAATAAAAGCTGTAGGTTTGCTCGCTTAGTCCAAACTCTTTTACGTAAATATAAGCTGATGCGGACACATACGTCATAAGAGGTACGGCCATAAGTGAAAATATAATAAGCAGGGTTGAGAGGTTGCCATTTTTTAATACAAAAAACAGCCTGCCTGCGGCCCCGTATACACTGCCTAAGTACCTATCTTCTATGGTTTCTTCATACAGTGCTACCAATACCAGAGATATGCCTCCTAAAACACTGAGCATCAAAAATATCCCCTTCCAAGATGTATATTTTAAAATGAAAGCCCCAAGCAATGGTGCTACTATTGGTGCTATCATTGCCATTGACTGTATGAGTGCGAGCATTGTCTCTCTTTTTTTATTTTCAAAAGAATCTTTTACTATTGCATTGGTTACAGCTATGACTGCCCCGCTTCCAACTGCCTGTAAAATCCTGTATGATATTAAAAAATATACGTTATTCGTAAGTGAGCACAAAATACTTCCCAAGATGTATAATCCCATTCCTGCTAGCAGCACCGGCTTCCTGCCGTATTTGTCGCTTAAGGGCCCCCAAAAAAGTGTCGCTATCCCAAAAACCATGTAAAATGATGTCAGGGTTAAATTCACAAGCCCCGAAGAAGCGTGAAGAGCTTTAGACATTGTAGGCAAAGCTGGCAGGTACATGTCTATGGATAAGGGTATAAAGGCACTTAAAAGGACCAGCATAGTCATGAGCCCTTTTTCTTTAAGGTATCTTTGTTTGACTATTTTATTCATCGATTAAAAACCTCCCCGATTAATTCTATATTAACTTTTTATATTTTTTACCCAAATTGCCGCTTAAATTTCAGGTATGAGAGGCAGTTTAAATTATTTTTAGGTGGGTCTGAATGTAGATTTTGTATGTGTGTTTAGAAAAAAATATAATGTCAGTATACTGTTTTTTGAATTATAAGTCAACTGTGTGAAATTTGGATTAACAAAAGCTTGCTTGATATTATTTAAAGACAAATTAGGAGGTTAGAAAAGGACTAAAAAATTAATTTATGATTTATAGGTGATGATAAATTTTTTTGAAATAAAAAAAACACCCAAAATGGTGTTCGCTATTGTTAGTAAAATTGTAAATAACTTATGGTGGAGCTAATCGGGATCGAACCGGTGAACCTTTACGCTGCCAGCATGAATATTTTTTTAATCTGTTCTCTATTCTTTTGTTTTCAAGCATTTCTATTTCTTCTTTATGAGTTTTCATCTTTAAAATTTTTTTACAAATTCACACTTATAAAATTTTTATCAATGGTGGTGCACTTAACATGATATACCACCTTAAATAAAATTAGACTATGAGATATCATTTTTTCTGTAATCAAGAGGGTTTAAAGGTTCTTCGTTTAATCTGATTTCATAGTGAAGGTGTGGACCTGTGGATTTTCCGGTATTCCCTGATTTACCAATTAATTCCCCCTTTTGAACTGTATCTCCAGCCTTTAAATTGATGAAATTAAGATGGGCAAATCTTGTAGAGTATCCATTGCCGTGGTCAATTATAATAGTTTTTCCATGCCCCTTAAGCCAACCTGCAATTCTTACTATTCCTTTTTCTGGAGTATAAACAGGTGTATTGAAAGAAGCCTTAAGGTCTATACCTTCATGTTTTACTTCCCGTTTGCCTGTAACAAGATCAATTCTATACCCCCAGTCGCTAGTAGTACCTTTCCACTCGGTTGGCCATATAAAATTTAAATTTTCTGTATCTGTAACAGCAACAGTTTTTTCAGTAGGAAGATCTTCTGCTATTTTAAGTTCTTGGCTTGTATATATAGTGCTATTTTCTAAATTATTTGCTTCTAGCAAATTTTGAATAGAAGTATTATACTTATTTGCAATATGCGTAAGGGTTTCCCCAGAATTTACAACGTGAATATACTCTTTTTTTATTTTTAGCTTTTGTCCGATTTTAATAAAATCCCCTTTTAAATTATTAAGTAGCTTTATTTCTTCTAAACTCATGTGGTGCTTTTCTGCAATAAGAATTAGATTGTCACCATTTTGAACTATATAATATTCATTATCAATTTCTAATTTTTGCCCAGGTATAATTAGATCAGACTCTAAACCATTTAAAGCTTTTAATTTGTTTAGTTCAATTGCATAATCTTTGGAGATATTAAAAAGTGAATCCCCGGGTTTTACCGTATAAGTTTCTGCAAAGCTAATACTAGACAGGATAAAAATTCCAGTAATTATTTTTTTAAGTCTCAATTGCCTCCTCCTAAAATTTGATTTAGCTAAATTTTGTATTTTAAAATTTTACTTTATTATCATTTTTTTATTTAGGATATATGACCCGAAATATTTATCGAAAATATGTATTCCATAAAAACATAAAGCCATAAAAAGAAAGCTTAGTAAAATTTTTTTTCCTTCACTAAATTCGAAAAGATTTCCAACGGCGTAACCGCCAAAGAAAAATAATATAGGTACAATGTATATGAGTGCTCCAAAATTTAAAAGTGACTTGTCAGGTATTTCAATTTCAACTGGATCTCCTGTATTGAAATTTCTATCCGTTTTGAGAGTTATTTCTTCTGCAAAGCGCCCCCCTTCAGTACATGTTTTGCAGTGCCCGCAACTAGTTTTTTTATAAACTTGTATAACTATATAGTTCTTGTGAGCCTCTTTAACAATTCCGTTTTTAATCAAGGTATTCCCCTCCTTAAATTTACAATGCTAGTATATAAAATTTATTACTTCAATAATCTTTCGATGGTTTTAATAAATTCCTTAATGATTTCAGGATCATCAGATTTTAATTTTTCAGACACGCAGGTTTGTATATGCCTTTCAAGAAGCATTTTACTTACCCCGTTAAGAGCTGCTTTTGCAGAACTTATCTGGTTTAACACGTCATCACAGTATGTATCATTTTCTATTAACCGTTTTATTCCCCTGATTTGACCTTCTACTCTATTCAGCCTGTTGATTAAATTCTTTTTTTGTTTTTCGTGCAGTTCTTTATTTTCTATATGACATTTTGCGTGATTTTCTTTTACAATTTCCAACATAATATAGTCCTCCTTTTAATTTTTAATACCCCCTATACCTATTATATATCGAAAATATAAATTTTGTCAAACTTATAAAATTTGCTAAAAGTATTGATTTTAAAAATAAAAAATGTTGACAAAAACAATAAGATTAGGTAATATATATTTTATAGGGTGGGGGGGTATATTGGAAATGTTGAATTTACACTCTGTTAAAAATGGAAAAGGAGGAGATAGATTTGGAATTTTTAAGTAATATTTTTCAATCTGAAGGGTTTAGATATTTAATGATTATGCTTGGTTTTCATGTGGTTTTGGGAATGTTTGGATTTGGATGCTGTGGAAGCAAAAAACGTAAAAAAAATGTTGATGGTACAGAGAGCAGAGAAAAGAGTTGTCACTAAAAATTTAGACTAAAATAAGGAGGTTTTCATCATGAAAAAAATCAAAGAGATATTCAAAAAATTTATTGAAAAAATCGGGAATGAAAATTCAAAAAACTTTGGGGATCAAAGAATGGACTGCTGTGATCTAAATAAAAAAACTCCGAAAAAATAAGAGGATATAGATAAAAAAGGAGGTGAGGAAATGTTTGAAATAGCTTTTATCGCCAGTATAATTTTAAGCATTCAGTTGACAAAAAGTAAGATATACTTAAAAACAGTTAAAGCTGTTCATAGGGGGTGAGGACTTGAAAAAAGTAACCTTAGTTTTTAAAAATATTTTTTGTGATTTTTGTTCTTATGAAATTGAAGAAGTGCTGGGTAAACTGCCTGAGATTAAGTCCTTTGAAATTCATAGAAAAATTAATAGTGTTGATATATATTTAGAAAAGCTAAATAAATTAGACAGGAAAAACCTAGAACTTTTATTCAGCGAGGATAATTTGCAATTAGTTGAAGTTATAGGAGGGGAAACATGAGAGAAAACTATATGATAAGCGGTATGAGCTGCTCTGCATGTGCCGCCAGAATAGAAAATACTGTAAATAGCATAGAAGGGGTTAATGGTGGCGTGAACTTCTCCACAGAAACCCTCAGCGTCTCGGTAGAAGACGCCACTCTTTTAGAGAGTATTGAAAAAACTATTGAGAGCATGGGATACACTTTAAAGAAAAAAAATAACTTCAAGAAAATTACTCTTAGTCTTTATGGTATGAGCTGTGCAAGCTGTGCTAATAAAATAGAAAAAGCTTTAAATGGATTTGGCGGAGTGGAAAAAGGAGAAGTCAACTTGGCTACTGAAAAAGCTACAGTTAGCTATGATCCTCAAAAACTTAAAATAAATGATATAAAAAGTTTAATTGATGGCCTTGGGTTTAAGGCAGAAATAATAGAGGGCAGTAGCCACATAGATATCGAAAATGCAGAGAAGGCTAAGGAACTAAAAATGAAATTGTACTCTCTTTTAGCCATGATAGTTTTTACCATACCGGTATTGTTTCTAGCTATGGCTGAGATGTTTTTCTCTACTTCCATTCCAGAGTTTATAAAGCCGGATCATAATCCAAAATTGTTTTCAGGATTGCAGCTGATATTATCAGTGCCGGTACTTTACATAGGCAGGGGATACTTTATAAGAGGCTTTAAAAATATCATTGCTAAAAGTCCGAATATGGATTCCCTGATAGGAATAGGAACTGCAGCTGCTTTTATATACAGTATCTATAATACTGCTATGACCTACATCACCTTGGACCTGAAATATACGATGCAGCTTTATTATGAGGCAGGAACAGTTATACTCACTCTTATAACCTTGGGTAAGTACCTAGAAGAAGTCACAAAAGGTAAGACCAGCGAAGCTATTAAGAAGTTGGCAGGTTTGCAGCCTAAGACTGCCAATTTAGTAGCTAAAAACGGTGAAATAAAGATAGTAAACATAGATGAGGTAGAATTAGGAAATATATTACTGGTCAAGCCAGGTGAAAGCGTTCCGGTGGATGGAATTGTGGTCGACGGGCACACAGCTATAGATGAATCTATGCTTACAGGAGAAAGCCTTCCTGTGGAAAAATCAATAGGCAATAAGGTAATCGGTGCTTCAATAAACAAAACCGGGTCGATAAAATTCAAAGCTGAAGCCATCGGAAGCGATACGGCTTTATCACAAATAATAAAGCTTGTCGAAGATGCCCAGGGCAGCAAGGCTCCAATAGCTAGAATGGCCGATATCATCTCGAGTTATTTTGTACCTATAGTCATGATTATTGCAGTTTTTTCGGGGGCAGCTTGGTATATAGCAGGTCATTTAAACACTTCTATAATACCGTCAATGTTTGGCGGCAGCGCAGCAGGATTTGCCCTCACTATTTTTATATCTGTCCTTGTAATAGCTTGCCCTTGTGCACTTGGGCTGGCAACCCCTACAGCTATCATGGTGGGGACTGGAAAAGGAGCTGAAAATGGAATCCTTATAAAAGGTGGAGAAGCCTTGGAGGAGGCTCATAAAGTTACTAAGATAATTTTTGACAAAACAGGTACAATTACCGTGGGGGAACCCCGTGTGACGGAGGTTGTCACCGCTAATGGCTTTTCTGAAATCGAGATCTTAATAAAAGCCGCCAGTGCAGAGCTTTACTCTGAGCACCCGCTTGGGCAAGCAATGGTGAAAGAAGCAAAGGATCTTGGATTAGAATTTGAAGAGGTTTCAAATTTTAAATCAATCACAGGTAAAGGGATAGAAGCACATATAGATGGGAAATTTGTGGCTATTGGGAATAGAAAGATGCTGGAAAGGCTAGGACTCTTATCGTCATTGGAGCACGACGTAGACCGATTGTCCAGTGAGGGGAAAACTCCAATGTATATTGTTATAGGAAGCTCCTTGGCCGGCATAATTGCAGTTGCTGATCCAGTAAAAGACAGCTCTAAAAAAGCAATCGAGCAGCTTCATAAACTAGGCATAGAGGTAGCAATGGTTACAGGTGACAATAAAAAAACAGCTCATGCTATAGCTAAGCAGGTTGGAATAGACGTTGTACTTGCGGAAGTGATGCCTAAGGATAAATCTGAAGAGGTAAAAAAACTTCAATCTGATGGAAGTATAGTGGCAATGGTTGGTGATGGGATAAACGATGCCCCAGCACTTGCCCAAGCAGATATAGGGATAGCTATAGGTAGTGGAACTGACGTAGCCATCGAGTCAGCTGATATTGTTTTGATGAAGGGGGACCTCACTGATGTCTCAGTAGCGTTAAAACTTTCAAAGGCCACCATAAGAAATATAAAACAGAATTTATTTTGGGCATTTTTTTATAATGCGGCGGGGATCCCTTTAGCCATGGGACTTCTATTTGTGCTTAATTACTCCCTAACAAATGAGGCTAATAGCGTATTTCTTTTGAGGCCTGCTATAGCCGGAGCAGCTATGGCGTTTTCTTCTGTTTCAGTAGTTTCAAATGCATTAAGGCTTAAAAGATTTAAGGTTAAGGTATAAATAGTTTAATATTCAATTGAGCTGCATAAAAATAATTTTTATGTAGCTTTTTTTATCTTCATAAAATCTACACAATGCCGTGATAACATAAATCTATAAAATAGTTACACTTTAAAAAATATGGAGGTATAAATGAAAACGCTGTTTACAATTGGAAGATTTCAGATCCCATTTTTCGGAACAATGATAATGCTTGGGGTGCTGGTAGCCATGAAAATTTTGTACTATGAGGCTAAAAGAAAAAATTTGAACCCCAACAAAGTTGTTGATATGGCCATGACAGCCTTATTGGGGGGGATAATAGGCGCCAGGATAGGGTATATAGTATTTTATGATTTAGGATATTATTTAAAAAGCCCGCTTCAAATCCTAAAAATAAATGAAGGCGGACTTTCGATACATGGAGGAATTATTGGTGGAGTTATAGCAGCCTTGGTGTTTTTAAATAGGAATAAAGAATTCAGAGTGCTGGAAATAGCTGATTTGGCAACGCCTCCTTTGATATTAGCGCAGGCAATAGGAAGAATAGGCTGTGATGTGTACGGTGTAGCCATGAAAACTCCAAAATTCTGGGGTATTCCGGTAAGCGGCATTGTGTACCACCCGGCACAGGTTTATGAAATTGTGTTGGACTACCTGCTTTTCTTTTACCTTTGGAGAAGGAGAATAAATATAAAATATCAAGGACAGCTTTTTGGGAATTATTTGGTAGGTTTTGCCCTTATACGAAGTGCAGTGGAGCTGTTCAGAGACAACCCAAAACTAGCCGGGATTATAAGCGTATCACATATATTAAGCTTGTTACTGGTGATTTCAGGTTTAATTTGGATGAAAGTTACCTCCAAAAACAGATATCTCGTAAAGGATGAGACTAAAGGACAGCTAATGCCACTCTACATAGAAGGAATAACGGTGTTTGTTTCAGCAGTTATATCTATAGGTATATTTTACGGTGTTCAGCTTAATTTATAGAAATGATATATGAAGCATTAGGCTGATTCTGGGATTAAGGGGGAGTTTAAATTGTTTAAAAAGAATAGAGACTTGAGCATTGGTACTTTAGGTGGGATAACTTTGATTTCTACCAGCTTGTTTATGTACGAGATAACTATAAGCAGGGTTTTTGCCACCCTTCTTCCGTACCATTATGTGTTCATGATATTGTCTACTGCAATATTAGGAATGAGCATAGGGAGCATAGTAGAGTTTAAAAAAATAAAAGCAATAGGATATAAAATAAACCCGTTAGGTGAGCAGGGAAAACTTGTTTCGTACCTGGCATACAGTATGCTGACATCATTTGCGGTTATATACTTTGTACCGTTTATAAAATTAAGTTTTTTATACATAGGTATCGCAGCTATACCGTATATTTTTGCAGGACAGTTTTTTACCAGCCTATTCACAAATTATGCAGAATACAGCAATAAGATCTATTTTGCAGACCTTATAGGGGCTGGTGTAGCATCGGCGTTAAGTATAGGGATTTTTTATTTTATCGGATTTATACCAGCAGTGAAACTAATATTCGTAACAGTCTTTATATCGGCGCTGGTATTTAGTATAAGGGCTGGTGAAAAAAATCATACATACCTTAACAGCTTACTCGCATTATTTATGCTGTCTCTAAGCGTTATCCCGAATATGGGAAATTTTATTGAAAAGAATTTTGTGAGCTACTTGACCAGCCCATATACCTCTCTTGCAAGATTTAAAAATTCTGGGGCGGAAGCAAAAATAATATACACGAATTGGGACGGCTTCGCCAGAACAGATGTAATAAAACGCGAAGGTGACGATTCTGCTAGGATAGTTAGCACCAACGGAGCTGCTAATACATTAATGATAAAATATGATGGTGTAAATGATTTCTATAACCTTAGCAGCCAAATCGATTATATCCCTTATCTGCTAAATGAAAATGCAGAAGTGGCGATCATAGGCTCAGGAGGTGGAAGGGATGTACTGCAGGCAATTTTGGGCGGAGCTAAAAGAGTAGATGCCATAGAGATAAACCGTTCAACCGTACAGGCGGTTAAAGATATGGGCAGTTATAATGGGAATATATATGAAAATCCAAAAGTAAATGTCATGGTAGGAGACGGTAGAAGCATACTGGAAAAAAGTAATAAAAAATACGATACAATTTTTCTATCGATGGTAATGACTGGAGCTGCACAGGCAAATGGGTACGCCCTTGCGGAAAACTACATTTACACAAAAGAAGCTGTGCAGACTTACTATGATAATCTAAAACCAAATGGTAAATTGATTTTTGTAGGGCACAATAATATGGATATGGCAAAACTTACAAATACATCTATGAAAGTGCTGCAAGAAAACGGAATTCCGAATAAACTTCTGAAAGATCAGATCTTTCTTGGTGGAGAATTGCATGAAGGTCAAGAAACAATGGTACACTCGCCTGTTGTAATGCTGGCTAAAAGGCCTTATTCACAGGAAGAAATAGAGACAATCAACCATTTCTTCACAGAGCAGAAGTATTCAATTCTACACCTATCAGGAGGAGTACAGGAAGATTACATTACTTCGATATCAGCTGGTAAAGCTACCTTGGAAAGTCTGATGAAGAAATCCAAATACGACATAAAACCATCAAGTGATGAAAAACCATTTTTCTATAACTTTCATAAGGGGATCCCTGTAACTTTTATATTTGTACTATTAAGTGTGTATAGTTGCAGATCTATTTTTTTTAAAAAACTTTTATACGAACAGAATATAAAAAAGAGGGGGCATTATTTTTCTCTACTTGGAGTAGGTTTCATGGTTGTAGAGGTCGCATTTATACAAAAGATGACAGTCTACCTGGAGCATCCGACAACTGCCTTTGTTGTAACCATCTCCTCTTTGCTTATCGGGGCAGGCGTAGGGAGTTTCTTTAGTCATGGAGCGTGGCTTATAGAAAAAGACGGAAAACACAGGGGGGCTATTCTTGCTTTTATGAGTATATTGGCAACAGGAATTATTTTTAAATTTGCATCAGATTGGATAGTTTTTATCCCGATGGGTAAAAAGGTTTTGGCGGCTATTTTGATAATTTTTGTAAATGGATTTTTTATGGGGATGATTTTTCCTTACTCAATATCCTCATCGAAAAAAATTGATGGTGAAAAAAATATTCCAATTTTTTACGGTATAAATGGATTGTTTTCTATGGCTGGATCTGCTATTGCAGTTATTATATCAATGAAGTTAGGTGTAACAGCTACGTTGTTTGCAGGAAGTATAATTTATGGGGTAATTTACATGTTTATGCCGGTGCTTTTTCAGGAGTCAAGCAGCCTCTCATTACAAAAAAATAGAATAAAATCCTCAAAAAGTGGCTATTTTCAAAAATGAAGGAGTTAAAATGAAGTCAGGAAAAAATATTAAATTTAAGTTATATCTTAAGCGAAGTCTTGTTTTGTTAGGACTATCAGGAATGTTTGTATTCTTTACGCCATATTTAATTTCCATAAGTTCAGACCCGGTAACAAGCTCACAGTCTTTGACTAAAACAGAAACTGAAAGTAAAACAACTTTATCAGATGAACTTGAAGACAAAGTTGATATTGATGTTCAATATAAAGATGGAGTTTATAAAGGTAAGGCGAGAAGTTTAGAGGTATCCATAGGCATAAAAAATGGAATAATAGATAGCGTAGATATATTGTCCCATAGAGAGCAAAAGGGATTTTATGAGGAAGCTTTTGTGAAAATTCCAAAAAAGGTTGTAGAAAAACAAAGCGGGGATGTAGATGTTGTAGCAGGTGCTAGTAACACAAGCGGCAGATTGATTTCAGCCATAGAAGATGTACTTGGAAAAGCTAAAATATAAAAAAAGGGGGAGAACATTATGGAATTTGTTAAAGCAAACTGGGGATATCTAATTTTTTTAGGTTTTATGCTTTATATGATGTTTAAAAAGGGAGGTTGTTGTGGAGGGCGTGGTCACGGAAGGCATAATCACGAGGATCATATAGATAATAAGGAGCAGTCTAAAAAAAGTTGCTGTGGTACAGAAAAGGGGAAAAATGAAAAGGTATAAACCGATAATAAGGGGAAGTTTGGCTTCCTTAAGCCTATTGTCGATTTATTTCATCATACTTACATGGGCCAATTCCTTAGAGCATGCTATTGGGCAGTTTATAGAAATGTGGTATTGGATTTTAATACTTTCAATTGGATTCGGACTACAGATTGGACTTTATTATCATATAAAGGCACAGCTTCAAAAAAAAATGCTAGAATCAAAAGCCGAACTGGCAGCAACCGGTACTGTATCAACAGTTTCTATGGTGGTCTGCTGTGCCCATCACATAGTAGACATACTCCCAATTTTAGGCTTATCGGCAGCGGCTACATTTTTACTCAGATATCAGCTGAGTTTTATTATGATAGGGGTATTATCCAATATTTTGGGAATAACAAGTATGCTTGTTATTATGCAGAAGCACAGTTTACATGAAGAAAAATTAAAATTGATATACAGATATGACATGAAAAATATCATGAAAATTGGAATTTTTGTGTCTGTAATACTGGTTTCACTGACATTTGTTCTATAGGTGGAAGCATATATAATAAATTTATGGAGGGAAATTATGGGTAAAAAAAATTTTACTATTTTTATTTTAATACTTGTTGCGGTTGTGGGGATAATCGTATTTGGAAGCAAAAAGACTGCGTCACAGGAGAGCAAAGAAAATAGTACCAAAAAAAGTTATTTGACAAGCAGCGAGTACGGAAATATCTATTTGGATGTTTTGTTTAAAAATGCCGATGAAAAAGACAAAGATACGCTTGAATTTGAAGTAATGTTGGATACACATACAGAGGACTTGTCAGAATACTATGAGTTGGATAAATTTGTTAAATTAAGTGTAGACGGTGTCGTTATAAAAGATGGTTTTGAATGGAAAAGAAGAGGCGGGGGGCATCATGTAAGCGGAATTTTAGAAATTAAAAACAGCTACCAAGGGAAGAAGATAGTTGATGAAAACACAAAAGAACTACAGCTAGTATTTAAAAATATAGGTGGAGTCAAAGAAAGAAAGCATTTGTATAAATTATAGGTAAGCCTTAGCACGATAAGTTATAAAGGATAATGTCAATTTTTATTTTCAAATTTATCTAAAAATAAAATCTTATGTTAATTGTAGACAATAAAAAGGTAATCAAAAAAAATAGAGTAAGAAATAGATTGAGGACGCATATCGTTTTTAATTTGATTTCATTAGGAGGCATTATGGCTAAGGACCCTATTTGTGGGATGGAAGTTGATCCAAAAAAAGCTAAATTTAAACTCGATAGAGACGGGACAACTTATTATTTTTGCAGCAAGCACTGTTACGAGGAGTTTAAGGGGAAAACAGACGAGGTGACTCCTTCAAAGGAGGAAACTCAAGAAGAGTCTGCTAAGTGTGTGATAGATATAGAAGATATGACCTGTGGTTCTTGTGCAGCTAAGATAGAAAAAAATATAAAGAGTCAACGTGGAGTAAAAGATGCCAATGTAAATCTAGCAACAGGCAAGGCTACAGTTCAGTATGACCCTCAGCAGATAACAGAGGAATCATTAGAAAAAGTTGTAGTTAATACCGGTTATAAGGTAAAAAAACCTGAAACTACTTCAACGTTGAAGCTGAAGGTTATGGGCATGGACAACCCTCACTGCATTGGGATCGTAGGATCAGCTTTGGACAAGCTTCCAGGCATAAAGAGCAAGGAGCTGCTCCCAACAGAAAAAGCATCTATTGAGTATGACCCTGAAGTAATCGATTCTGGAAAGATTAGACAGATAATAAAGGATGCCGGGTATGAGAACTTTTTAGATACTGAGAGCCGAGACAAGGAAAAGGAAGCAAGGGAAAAAGAGATACGTTCGCTAAAATATAAGACTAGTACCGCAATGATACTAGGGTTACCTTTGCTGTATTTTGCCATGGGGCCGCATATAGGATTACCTATACCTGAAATTATAGACAAAAATATGGGAATAATACAGTTTATAATTACACTTCCTATTATATTTGTGGGTTATGAATTTTACACAAAAGGAATTAAATCGGTTATAAAGGCGAAAACAGCCAATATGGACACCCTGGTAGCTATCGGTACAGGGTCTGCATTTTTATACAGTATTTGGGCTATGATTAGAGGTATCCATGGAGAACTTTATTTTGAGGTAGCAGGACTGCTAATTGCCTTTATACTGCTTGGAAGATTTTTTGAGGCAAAAGCCAAGGGGAAGACCAGCGAAGCTATAAAAAAACTCATGAGTCTTTCTGCTAAAACTGCGGTTGTTTTGAGAGACGATGAAGAAATTGAGATACCAGTTGAAGAAGTAATAGTAGGGGATATTGTAGTAGTTAAGCCTGGTCAGAAAATACCGGTTGACGGAGATATAATTGATGGATATTCAAGTGTAGACGAGAGCATGATAACTGGAGAAAGTATTCCAGTAGAAAAGTCTAAAGGAGATAAGGTAATTGGCGCCACCATAAATAAGACAGGTAGCTTTAAGTTTAAGGCGACTAAGGTTGGAGCAGACACTGCACTTGCTCAGATAATAAAAATGGTGGAAGATGCACAGGGAAGTAAGGCGCCCATACAAAAGCTGGCAGATATAATATCGGCTTATTTTGTTCCAACAGTTGTCAGTATAGCTATTATATCTAGTATAGTGTGGTATTTCGTTGGCGGTTTTACTTTTGCACTCACCATATTTGTTGCGGTTCTCATTATAGCCTGCCCATGTGCCCTTGGGTTAGCTACTCCAACTGCCATCATGGTGGGGACTGGAAAAGGAGCTGAAGCAGGAATACTGTTTAAAAATGCCGAGAGTTTACAGATGGCGCAAAAAATAAATACTATAGTTTTTGATAAAACGGGGACTCTTACAAAAGGGGAGCCGCAGGTCACAGATGTTGTTACAATTTCAGATTATTCTGAAGAGGATATCCTTTTATTTGCGGCTGTGGCCGAAAAAAACTCTGAGCACCCGCTTGGTGAGGCAATAGTTGCTTATGCAAAGGGAAAACAAATAAAGATTGATGAACCAAATAAGTTTAACTCTATTACTGGAAAGGGAATAGAGGTTGAGTACAATGGACTTGTAGTAGAGTTTGGAAATCGTAAACTCATGGAAGACAAAAAAATTGATTTTAAATCGGCGCAGGATAAGCTTGAACAGCTTGAAGGTGAAGGGAAAACTGCCATGCTTATTGCCATAAATCAAAAATTATCTGGAATAGTAGCTGTGGCTGATACCTTGAAGGAATATTCCGCTAAAGCTATTGAGACACTAAACAAACATGGCATTGAGACAATAATGATAACAGGGGATAATAAGCGAACAGCTGAGGCTATAGCAAAGCAGGTTGGTATTAAAAGAGTCCTTGCTGAGGTGCTGCCTCAGGACAAGGCAAGCAGCGTAAAACAGCTTCAGCAGGAAGGGAAAAAAGTTGCCATGGTTGGTGATGGGATAAACGATGCCCCTGCTTTGACGCAAGCAGACATTGGAATAGCAATAGGTTCGGGTACAGATGTTGCGATAGAGTCGGGGGATATTGTTTTAATAAAAGAAGATTTGAGAGATGTAGTTGTGGCCATGGACTTATCAAAATACACCATGAGAAAAATCAAGCAAAATTTATTTTGGGCATTCTTCTATAACAGTTTAGGTATACCATTAGCAGCAGGGGTATTCTATCCACTTACAGGATTTTTGCTTAGCCCAATAATAGCAGGAACTGCCATGGCGTTCAGCTCAGTTTCTGTGGTGAGTAACTCTCTACTAATGAAACGTTGGAAATCAAATATTAGTAAGTAACTAAAATATAAAAGGAGGAATTAATTTATGAAAAAACTAGTAATAACGGCGATGTTATTAAGTTCAATGGCGGTATTTGCAGAAAATGGAGGGATTGCTCCCAAAACTGGGATGATGCAGCATCAAAATGGTATTACGCAGCAATCGAAAATGAGTATGGGATACAACGTCATGCAGCAAGCAACGGCGCTTAGTCCAGAACAAAAGATTCAGTTAGAAGAGCTTCAGTTAAAGTATTTAAATAAAGTTCAGGGTGACATGCTCAAAATTAGAGAGCTCAACCTTGACTTAGAAAAAGAGTTGCTAGCAGAAAGTATAGACAAAAAAAAGATAGATAAATTAATTGATAGGAAGGCACTGCTTCAAGCTAAGATAGAAAAAAATATGATTGACTACAGAATTGAGGCTAAAGAAAAATTTGGCATGAGTATTTCAGGTGGTATGATGTGGGGATATAGCCATATGATGGGAAGCACAGCTCAAATGATGGGTAATATGGATTACATGATGAAAAACATGTATGAAATGATGGACAGTATGCATCAAATGATGGGAGACGTAAATCATCAGGTAGAGGGAGTAAAGGAAAAACCTAATACTGAAAAATAAACTAAAAGCTGCTGAATTTCAGCAGCTTTTTTTATTTTATAATCAAGAAACTTTCCATACTTCTGTGTCCACTACCACAAGGGACGGAGCACCAAAATTGATAAACGCCTTTTTTCACAGCAATGAAATCTGCAGTTTTGATTTCACTCGGGTTTATACTTACGTTAATGTCAAGTTTTTCAACCATGAAACCATGGGGGACATCTCTGGTTTTAAGATTGATTCTTACGGGTTCACAAGCTGTTTACAACTATATATTCCGGTTCAAATCCAAACTGATATGCCTCTACATCAATTACCCTTACACCGTTAATCATGAGGGTGTAAAATATTTGGTGTAAACTCCGAAATTGATGTAAAATAAAATATCAATAAGGAGGTACCACTCACATGTCATTCAAAGGGTTATTAGACAAACAAAAAGTACGTGAACTTATGCAAGAAGGGAAATTAAAGGATGTTTCCGATGTTCAGAATCTTCTTAAAGAGCAATTCAAGGATCTTATCGAAGAAATGCTTGAAGCTGAATTAGATTATGAGTTAGGCTACAGCAAATATGATTATAAAAATAAAGATACCAACAATACGCGAAACGGCAAGCGCTCGAAGAAAGTTCGCTCCGACTACGGCAAAATTGAAATCGAAGTTCCACGTGATCGTTCCGGGGAATTTGAACCAATTATCGTTAAGAAAAATCAGCGGGATGTTTCTAGTATTGACGACCAAGTAATAAGCATGTATGCTAAAGGTATGACTGTCAGAGATATTCAGGACCATCTGAATAATCTTTATGGCATCGATATTTCACCGACCATGATTTCGCAGATCACTGATAAAATCATGCCGATCATCAAAGAATGGCAACAACGTCCTTTGGATAGAATTTACGCCCATGTTGTAATGGATGCTATCCATTACAAAGTTAGACAGGATGGCAAAATCGTAAATAAAGCTGTTTACATAATTATTGGTATCAACCTTGATGGTATGAAAGAAGTCCTAGGAATGTGGGTCGGTGAAAATGAAACAAGCAAATTTTGGTTAAAGGTTCTAAGTGATCTTCAGCATAGAGGTGTCGAAGATATTCTTATCGCATCGATTGATGGTCTAAATGGTTTCAAGGAAGCTATAGAAGCAACATTCCCTAGAACAGAGGTGCAGCGTTGCATTGTACATATGATCCGTAATTCTACTCGTTATCTGTCTTACAAAGACCGAAAAACTTTTGTAACGGATCTCAAGCCAATTTATACAGCCATTGATGAAGAGGCAGCGTTGGACGCTCTTGCTAAGCTTGACGCAAAATGGAGCGAAAAATACTATATTGCAATAAAGCCATGGCGAGATCATTGGGACGAGATAGCTGTTATGTTTAAATATCCTAAAGAAATTCGAAAGTTAATCTATACGACAAATGCAATTGAAAGCTTCAATCGTCAACTGAGAAAAGTAACAAAGTCAAAGAGTATTTTCCCATCTGACGATTCATTGTTGAAGATGCTTTATCTAGCAATGATTGATATTACTAAGAAATGGAAAATTCGAGTTCGGGAATGGGCAAAAATT
This sequence comes from uncultured Ilyobacter sp., assembly GCA_963675185.2. Taxonomy (GTDB): domain Bacteria; phylum Fusobacteriota; class Fusobacteriia; order Fusobacteriales; family Fusobacteriaceae; genus Ilyobacter_A. The sequence continues at coordinate 18,494 of CAXXOH010000001.1, read as the reverse complement.
ATAGGTCAATTAAGCATCTATTTCGAGGGACGTATTTAGTCCCTCGCCAATTCCATAGAAAAAATTTTGGACGGATACACCAATTTCTTGACAGACTCTTAATCATTTCTCAGATAACGTTATAATCGTCTGGGTTTATTGAGTTGCTTTCACCTTTTCCTGTGCAACTGATAGAAACAAATAACAAAGTCATAACAAATATGATTTTTTTCATTTTTTGCCTCCTCGCAGTAAACTAAACGGTTAAAAACACCTTTAAAAATTCAATTAGTAAAACTTTTGAAAATTTATTATCTCAATATTTAGTATCTTGATCACTATCTGAAGAGAATTTGCAGAATCCTTGTGAAGGGACATCTAGAGCACTGTTAAATTTACTTGATAAATTTTGAAAAGCAATAAGTCCAGTGAGCTCAATTATACCGTCTTCATCGAAAAAATTTTTCAATTGCCATATCATCTCGTCAGTAACCTGTTTATCTGAATATGTTATTGCTTCTGCATACTCGAGAACAGCCAATTCCCTATCGTCGAAAAGATCACTCTCTTTCCAACTATCAAGATTTTCCAATTTTTCCATAGAGTTTGTGAGTTTGACCAGAGTAGATGAGTTTATGTCGATACAAAAATGGCACCAATTTATCTGGGAAACCCTGACTGTTACAAGAGAGCGAAGTTCGGGGCTTATAGGAGATCTCTTTCTGCTGAGTACACCGTAGAGCACTGCTACAGCTGCAAATAATTTTGGAACTCTTCCCCAAAGAAGACCTGGGATCAGAACAGTGCCATATCTTTTTTTCTGGCTCCAAAAAAATGGTTTCAATGCCAGTGGATATTTATTTAGTTCTTTTATTGAAATTCTCATATGAATTCTCCTTAAACGGCAATAAAATAACGATAATGTATATTTATTAAAGCGGTTCTTTTACTATGAAAAAATTTGAGTGACCCCCCCAAAAAATTAGAGGGTGAGGTTGACAAATAAAACCGACTATTCGTAGTACTGCTTGTACAACTTAAAATATAATAGCCTCTGAACTATTTTTAAAGGCTTCAAAGGCTATTATTAGAAAAAACAGTTGTTAATATAAGTCGTTTAAAAGGTTATGCTTTTCGCTAAATTAATGTTCATCAGCTCCACTCATACTGTTCACCCTATTTTTTAATAATCTAGGCGTAGACTAATTTTTTTAAAATCTGACTTTTATCCCAATCCCTTCATCATATTCTGAATGGGTATTTGCCACAAACGATAACCATTTTTTATACCTGTATTCCAGTTCCAATAAGTATTCTCCTTCAGTACTGGCTTCCCAGTTAAACTGAAGCTTATTAGTTAGTTGTATATCATTATAGAAGGCAACCTCTACATCTCCATCATCGTAAACTCTTAACTCTGATTCTATGAGTAAAGGTAACAGATATTCGATACCAAAAAATCCTTTGTTGTCCACCTCGTTATCATCATCTTCGCTTAAATTAACCCCAAATATAAACGAAAGATAGCGATTTAAATATCTACTATAATAAAAATCCAAGTCATGCTCGCTCTCGTATGAAGCATCACCGGTTACTGAGATACTATTTCTAGAATTAAACATTGATAGATTAACACCTGCGAAGTTGGAAACTAGAGAGGCATCCCCTTTATAGAACCATTTATTGTCCCAAGAAAGTTTTTCAGATATTTCATCAGAGAGATATGTGTTGTCATAGCTAATCACCCTAGACATTCCAGTTTTCATGTGATAGAGATTATGACAATGGAAAAACCAGTCTTTTTCCTCAGTAGCCAAAAACTCTATCTCTACTGTTTGCATAGGAGGAACATCAACTGTATGCTTTAGCGGAGAGTTAGCTCCATGCTTATTGATGACTCTGAAAAAGTGACCATGCAGATGAAGTGGATGGTGCATCATTGTCTCATTTTCCAGAATGAACCTGACTTTTTCCCCTTTTTTTATGAGGATTTTATCACTTTCAGTCAGGGCTTTATTGTTAAATGTCCAAATATAATTCTCCATATCGCCAGTTAGCTTCAATCGAACTATCTTTTCCTGAAGTTCTCCACTGTATTCGGTGGACTTTGTAGACATTAAAAAATCATATGAAGAGGATTTCCCCATGGATTCCATAGAACCCATATCATGTGTAGTCATACCACTAATATTATCTGTGCTCATTGTCATTGTGGAATTACTCTCGTGGCCTATCATGGATTCATCAGAAAGATTAAGCGTAACATATCCTGTCATATCCTGGGCATAAGCAGTAAATTTTCCGCCCACTTCGACAATAATGTCATACGTTTCAGCCACCCCTATGAGGATATCTTCACGCTGTACCGGCATAACATCTTGACCATCGGCAGCAACTACTTTCATCTTTCCTGCTGAATAAGATAGATTAAAATAGGTCGATGCAGAAGCGTTTATTACCCTCAATTTTACTGGTGTTCCCCATTTTACCTTCTCTATAGAAGGATTTTTTTCTCCGTTTATTAGAAAGGCATCATATCCCACATCCGATAAGTCCATGGGCCCCATTCTCATCAAGGAACTGCTTATCCTCTCTTTTACTTTTCTTTCGCGAAGTACTTTTTCCCATGACTGTACGTTCCATTTTTTCAATGCGTAATAGTCACCATCTTTTTTTAAATTTCTTAGAACTTGACCTGGGGTCTCGTCAATCCAGTCAGATAGGACAACTACGTATTCAGGCATAGCTTCGACTTCATCTTTTGGATGTATAACAATTCCGCCATATACACCAAGCTGCTCTTGAAGACCAGTATGTGAGTGATACCAATATGTTCCGGACTGAATAAGAGGGAACTCATATATTAATGAAGAACCTGGGAGTATTGGTGAGGTATTCAAATAGGGTACGCCATCCTGGTCATTAGGAACCAAAATACCGTGCCAGTGTATAGAGGTTTCAACATCCATGTTATTATTAAAGGTGACTTTTAAAATATCTCCTTCTGTAAACTCAAGAGTTGGTCCAGGAATTCCGCCGTTTAGAGTCATGGCTTTTACAGGGGTACCTGTAAATTTAACTTCTGAATAGGAAATATCTATTTCATATTCTACTGTTTTTGCAAAAGTAATAGTGCTAATCAAAAGAAACATAAAAAAACTAATCTTTTTAATCATTAAATTCCTCCTTCCTAATATTGCATATATTATTCAAGGAAAGGCGGTGAAGTCCTTGTATAAACAATTATTGAAATTTTATTGTTTTTCAATTCTTTTAAAAGGGGGGAGATTAGTTTGGCTTATTATTTCAGTAAAACAATAGAAGGCAAATTTGACGAAGTTATCGTTAAAGTAAAAGAGGAATTAAAAAAGGAAGGGTTTGGAATTCTTACGGAGATAGATGTGAAAAACACGCTAAAACAGAAACTGGATGTTGATTTTAAAAAATATAAAATTCTCGGGGCATGCAACCCGCCTTTTGCATATAAAGCACTCATGGCTGAAGATAAGATAGGAACCATGCTACCGTGTAACGTGGTGGTACAGGAGGTTTCGGAAGGTGTAGTAGAGGTGGCGGCTGTAGACCCAGTGGCATCGATGCAGGCTGTTGAGAACCTAAATTTAAAAGAGGTTGCAGAAGAGATACAAAAGAGACTTAAAAAAGTTATAGTCAATTTATAGGAATAAGGAGGGTTTAACCTCCTTATTCTTAATCTTTTAGATCTTTTTTAATCTGTTCAAATTCCTCTTTACTTATTTCCCCATTTGCATATCTTTTTTTCAAAATCTCAATAGCTTCGTCTTTTTTAGCTGATTTATTATCGCTATTAGTAAACTTTCTTATGAGGATAAACAGAAATATTACCAGCAAAATTGGAAATAATAGCGAGAAAATTCCATGGAACATCCAGAAAAAGTCTGATTCAAACATAGGGTAGTTAAAATGCATATCGATACCTCCCATTTATTTTTATATTTACATATAAATACAAAAAATAGAGGAATAACCTTTTTATGTGTAAAATTTAATTTATGGACACTTCAAAATTCACATGGAGGTAAGCTTAATAAATATTGTTAAAAAGGATAGAGGCTATATTTATCTGAAAAATACGTTTTTTTATACTCTTCACAAAATCTTCACAATTATGAACTATTATATTTATAGAGAGGTTGGTTCGTGGTTGTAGAAATAACTAAAATTTCTAAAGCTAGAGTTGGAGATAATTAAAATTAGGAAAGGTAGAATAAGAAGAGCTTTTCAAAACTTTTTGAAAAAACTGGGCGAATCCAATGAAAAATCTTTTGGTGACAAAAGAATGGACTGTTGTGATTTAAATAAAGAAAAACATGAAAAACATAGAGACAATTCACATTAAATTATTAGGCTAAACAATTCTTTATTAAATTACTTGAGAACGTATTTTAAAGAATAAATTATAGATTAAAAAGGGGAGTTTCCCCTTCTTTATTTTGTTATCTTCACAAAAACTACACAAAAGTGCTGTAAAATATCTTTAATAAAATGTAAAGGATGTGATTTACATGTGGGAATGGTGTTTTAACAGCATAGGTAGAACTGGAATTTTTGGGTGGATGGGAGGAATTTTTATGATGCTGTGGCCAATACTGTTTTTAGTTTTAATTTTTTATTTTTTTAATAAAAACGATCAAGAGAAAAAAAATGATGTTGAAACGCCATTGGATATTTTGAAAAAAAGGTATGCAAGAGGAGATATAAGTAAAGAGGAGTTTGAAGAAAGGAAAAAAGACCTTTATTAATTTGATTGAAGAAATATTTAAATTTAAGTAGGGAGGAGTATGATGAAAAGTATAAAAAAAGTATTTAGTAATTTTTTAAAAAAATTGAGTGAGTCCAACGAGAAATCCTTTGGTGATAAAAGATTGGATTGTTGTGGTTTAAATGAGGATAAAAAGAAAAAATAAGTATAATGTATATATTTAAAGGTTGTTATAGTACTTATGTACTCGAAGAATTGGAGATTGTTATATTATCAATGAAGTATGTGGCCAGAGCGTAAGCTCTGGTCTTTTATCAATATATATAGTGTTATATAATATAAGGATAAAGTTTATCTATATTTAAATTTTGTAGGTATAAAAGGGGGAGTTTTATGGCAAAAATACTTATTATTGAAGATGAAGATAGAATTCGAGGTATTGTAGCAGAATATCTTAGAAATAATGGATTTGAAATATTAGAAGCGCAGGATGGGTATGAAGGATTGGAAATTTTTTATTTAGAAAAACCTGATCTTTTAATACTGGATATAATGCTCCCAGGAATAGACGGATGGGAAATATGTAAGAAGATAAAAAGTGAATTTAACACTCCTATTTTGATGCTAACTGCAAAAACACAGGATTATGATGAGATATTGGGATTAGAACTAGGAGCAGATGATTATGTAAAAAAACCATTTAGCATGAAGGTGCTCCTGTTGAGGTTAAAAAAACTGTTAAACGATCACTTGAATAATGTGATGGAATTTCATGACTTAAAAATAGATAAAGAAAGCAGAAAAGTCTTTATCGAAAATGAAGAAATTAATATGAGTCCTAAAGAATATGAATTATTAGTATACATGGCAGAAAATATAGGAATAGCATTGAGTAGAGAAAAAATTTTAAATAATGTATGGGAACTTTATACAGAGAGTGACTTGAGAACAGTAGACACCCACATAAAAAATCTGAGAAAAAAGATAGGGGAAAAGTATATAGAAACTGTCAGAGGATATGGATATAGATTTGAGGTGAAAAAGTGAAGCTAAGGATTTCGGCTAAAGTGTTTCTAGTTTCGTTTTTTTTGATTGTTGTCACGATTTTCAGTACTATAATTTTGAATAATATATATTTGGAAAAGTACTACCTATATAAAAAAGGAAAACAACTTGAAAAGATATCAAAGATAATTCCAGATGAAAATGCGACCACCGAAGAGATTTTTCAGTTGGAGAATAGTTATGGTGTAATAATAGACGTTATAGAATTAGATTCTTTGAAGTCGTCACTTGGCCATTTTTTAACTATAGATGAAAAAAACGTGTATCAGGAGCTTTTAAATAAAGGAAATTCTGTGGAATTATCTCAATATATGGGAATAAAACATATAATGTTTTACAGGCTTATGGATAGTAGGCGGGTAATAAGAGTGATGACATCGATCCATTTTTTGGATGAGGAAGTAAGAATAGCAAATGAATTTTATCTATATATCGGTTTTATAGTTTTGGGCATAGGAGCCATTGTAAGTTTTCTGTTTTCTAAAACGCTTGTAAAACCTATTCTAAAAATTAATCGAAGCATAAAAAAAATTGCAAAGATGGACTTTTCTGAAAAAATTGACCTTAAAACAAATGATGAGCTCGATGAGGTGGCTACAAGCATAAATTTTTTGTCTGAGAAGCTTGAGGAGACCATAGATAACTTAAATAACGCCAATATAAAGCTTAAAGAGGATATAAATAAGGAGAAAAGGATCGATGAAATGAGGAAAAAATTTATATCTAATGTCGCACATGAAATAAAAACACCAGTTACGGTGATAAATTCATATGCTGAAGTTTTAGGGGAGTTATCAAATCAAAATCATAAAAATTATACAGAAATTATAATAGAAGAAGGGAAAAATATATCAAAATTACTAGACGACCTCATAGGACTAATTAAGCTAGAAAGTGAGGGAGAGACTCTAAATATTGAAAACTTTAATATACTAGAGCTAATAAAAAATAATCTAAAAAAATATAGATTAGATTTAGACGAGAAAAAAATAGGGGTAATATTGGAATCATACGGACAAAATGAAATAGAAGTCATAGGAGATAAATTTAAAATAGGACAGGTTATAAATAATTTTTTAAGCAACGCCATATCTCATGTAAATATAGGCGGCAATATAAAAGTAAACCTGTATAAAAAACTCGATAAAATTGTTGTAGAAATAATGAATACCGGATCTAAAGTACCTATGGAACATATAGAATCAATTTGGGATCCATTTTACAAATCGGATGAGGCTAGGACTAGAAAATATGGGGGGACAGGCTTAGGTTTGGCAATAAGCAAAGGAATTTTAGACAGGCATAAGAGTAACTATGGAGTTGTGAATATAGATAAAGGGGTTAAATTTTGGTTTGACATCAGTTTTTGTAAATAAATCCTGTAATTTAAATATCGAAATTTTTATAAATTTAACTTAAAACACTCTATCTTTTGGTGAAAAAATTAATCATATAAAAAAAGTTCGTCTTATATAGAAAGGCGAGCTTTTTTTGTTACCAAAATATTACCGGAAATTCCATCTATAAACAAAAGAGATTTATATTGTTATCTATCTTAATCTGGTATTGGTTTTTTGTATGAAAATAATTTTTTTAAAATTCTTGACACGTGTCAAAAGCACGTGTATAATATTAATGTAGGAGGTGAGGGAGTGAAGTCAAAGGATTTGATAAAAATCATTGAAAAAGATGGATGGTATTTAGTGAATATAAAAGGTTCACATCACCAATTCAAACACCCCACGAAAAAGGGAAGGGTTACAATACCACATCCCAAGAAAGACCTCAAACAAGGAACTGTAAAAAGTATCCTAAAACAGGCAGGGCTTGAATAAAGTCCTGCTCCAAAAGGAGATGATATAAATGTATAAAGACTTTTATGTTTTCCCAGCTGTTTTCACTTATGAAGATGATGGAATTTCTATCCACTTTCCAGGACTGGAAGGAGCATACACATGTGGTGATACAGAAGAAGAAGCGCTGTATATGGCGAAAGATTGCTTGGAACTACACTTATACGGAATGGAAGAAGATGGAGAAGAGATCCCAGAGCATATGCCTATAAAAGATATTAAGCTTGAGGAAAATCAGTCTATCGTTATGATAAGAGTTAATATGAAGCCTGTCAGAGATGAAATGATGAATAAAGCTGTAAAGAAGACTCTCACCATCCCTAAATGGCTCAATGATGCAGCTATAAAGCAGCATATCAACTTTTCAGCTATTTTAAAAGCAGCTTTATTAGACGAACTAGAAATCAGCCAGTAAAAACCGGGATTTATTATTCCCGGTTTTTTATATGAATATATTTTTTATTATTTCTCCAATAGTATAAAAAAAGACCCTGGTCCAACACGGGGTTACAGGGTTCGATCTACCAAATTTAGAATTTAGTCTGCTTGTAATTATTATTAGCAGACTTCTTGATATTTCCTTTTCTGGTAAAATTGTATATTCTATTCTGAAAAAAGTCAATAAAAAATTATCAACTCCCAATGATTTTCTCTTCAAACTTAAATATTTCATAAATGACTAGTAAATGCAGGAAGTTTTAAAAAGTATAAATGTTACTGCAAACTTTTTTCAGGGGATGTCAATTATTCAATCTCCCATATAATACTTACGTTATCACTAGCTTCAATATCCTCTGGCTCTATATCTATCGATGCAGCAGAATAATTATAGGATGCATCGCTAAGCTGAAAATCTTCCCTTACAAATCTTATTTCAGTCCAATCATAATCAATATGCATAATTTCTCCTAAGTCAACATTCGCGGCAAGAGCGATTACTTTTGCTTTACCTATAGCATCCGCAATGGCATTTTTTAGGAGTTTTTCTTTAAGATTTTTTTCATCTTTTAATTGATATTTTATAGAAAACTCCGGTTTTGATTCACATCTGGATAATGATCTCAAAATATTTCCCAGTCTTCTACTGTCTACTTCAAACCCGATATATAAGTTTTGAGAGCAGAGATAGCCTCTAAAAACCCGATTATAATTTCCAGTTATATCTTTTACGCTTTCATAAGACGTGTCTACATTAAAGTCAGTTGTTTTAATATCTTTTTTGCTAAAGCCATGCTCTTCAAGACTTTTTCTCAATTGGTCCAACTGCTTGGCTGCTAAATTTACAGTTTTCTCATAATCCATGTTTTTAGCTTCTAAGCTCATAGTTATTTTTATCCAATCAGGCGGGGCTGAGGCACTGCCCCTTCCTTTGACAGTTATTGTTCTTTTATTCATTTATATGCACTCCATTCTTTAATTTGTTTTCAGTATTATTCTTTTATAAGTATCTATATTTCTTCACTTACTAATAACATACTAAACACTAATAAAAAAAGAGGAATATTCCTCTTTTTTGTTTTAATTTATTTGGTTAACTTCATAATCTCCAATGCCGAAACCAAAAGCTCTTCTACTTCCACCTTCCCGTCCCCATTCTTATCCATCAGCGACAGGCCCGCCTTTAAAAATCCTTTCCCTATAACATGGAATACCCTTTTCATCTCACCCTCCCCTTTAAAAGTTCTACAGCTGTCTTCAAATGCTCAAAAATTCCTTTATGCACCTCATTGTGCGCCTCATTGTAAAGCCCAAACTCCTCTTTATCCAGTTTTTTCTTGTCGAGATAGGCTTCCACCTTTTTAAGCTCTCCCTGCAGTCTGGCAGTTTCCCTCCAGAGGTAGGCTGAAATAAAAAACAAAACTGCAATCAGGCCGAGCTTAACATCTTCTACCAACAATTCCAGCAGTGCAAGCATCCTATATCCCCCTGTCTACAATCTCCCTAATGCTATCTTTCAAGGCAGCAACGGTCTCAGCAAGCTTGAGCTCTTTTTTGCGGTTGAGGGAGTCTATAAAGCAGGACTCCACTATCACGCATGGGGCCTTGGTGTCCCACAAAATTTTAGCCCCCCTCTGCCCTTTTTCCACCACCTTGACTCCCCTGTCAGGGTATTCAAGTGCTTCTGCAAGCCTTTCCTGGATGATTTCAGCCATCTGCTTTCCCCTAGTGGAAGCCCCGCAGTACAGAACTTCAGTTCCCTGAGACTTTCCGTTGGCGGCGTTCAGGTGCAGCTCTATAACGTAATCAGGATTCAGCGAGTTTATCTCCTTGGGCAGGGTAGCATAGCTGTTTCTCCCTTTTAAAATGACGTCTATGTCCTTCCACCTGTCCTCACTGAACAGCTCCAGGGCCATCTCCAATACGCAGTCGTATTCCCGCAGCCCCAATTTATCGTTTACGGCTCCCGGATCCTCAAAAGAATGTCCGGGAACCACCACAACTCTTTTCATTGCCCATATACCTCCTGGTACTTAAAACAGCTGCCCCCTTTTTTATAGTAGCCTTTTGGATCCTGGCAGAGCAGCCTGCCCTTTTCCAGGCACACTTTTTTATAGGAGCAGTCCACGCATAAACAGCTTAAAAATTTCTCATGGCATCCAGCACATATTTCAAACATTTCATCACTCCCTTGCCCGCAGTAGACATGTAGTTTTGACAGGCCCGCAGCAGTTTAAATCAGATCTGCTCTGCGGATTGCTCTACATATAGTATCCCCCTGCTATCCTGAGCAGCGTCCTGTCAATTTTGCACTCCATCTTTGCATCTATTCTGTCTTTGTGGTTTAAAGCTATGTATTCAAAGAGGTAAGAGTATTCTTCAAACAGCATGAAGTACTTTGCCATGACGCTCTCCAGTTTTTGTTTTTCTTCCTTTGTTGCATGCTCAAGCTGCTGTTCCAGCATTGACACGTCTGCAATTTCCCCTATAACTGCAGCAAACGTGCTCCTGCTCAGGCCATTCTTGTACTTCTGTATAGCTGTCATGAGCTCAAGCAGCTCCTCCTTATATTTTTCAAGCTGGTCGTCAAAGCCGAAATATTCATATATCTTTTTTATCCTCTGCTGCATTTCAGCCCCCCTTATGGTTTGAGTTTCATTTCCACATAATTCCTTCGTCCTAGCTGCTGTCTATCCCCAGCTTTTCCATGGCCCTGAATTTATAGTGGTTCTCAAACATAATCCGGTAGACCCCCTCGTAGACCCTGTCGCTGTGCATCATTTCAAAGGCCGTATTCTTCACCTCTTTTTTCTTTTCATCAGTGAGCCTGCTGTAGGCCTTGTTCATGGCTTCCATCTTTTCAAAGCTTTTGAGCTTGTTGTGAAAAGCCTGCCTGCGTTTTTCCATGGCCTTTTCGCTTTCTTCCGGGGTAGCAGAGTTTATCCTGGTGGTGTTGCAGTAGTGGATTATTTCAGCCACCTGTGGGAAAAAGCTGCCCTGCCTTTTTTGTATCAGCCGGTCTATCCCCCGCTTGAGCTTGTCTTCTGCCATAAACTCGAGCTCATCATAGTAGGCCCTCAGCTTGTCCGTGCTGTACCCTGCATAGATTTTTTCCAGCCTTTCCATCTGCTTTTTGAAAAATGTCTTGTCCATAAACCCTCCTAACTGTTCAGCCACTCTTCTACCGACTCGTCATCTTTTGCACCCAGCCCAGCCTTTACTCCCCTCTCCTTGAGGTCCCATTTCCCGTTTAATGCCTCCCTGATGAATACGTGGTCGAATACGTCGTCTATGGATTTGTTGCGTATCACCCATGGATTCATGGAAGCTTTTTCAAGAGCCCTGCTTACCTTGGGCAGACCGTATTTTTTTACAGCTGATCTTATTAAATGCACCGGCGGTATCTCATAGGGCTTCAGCTTCAGCCTTGTGTAGAGGTCCAAAATTTGGGTGACAAAAATGTCTGGATCGGGGTCAGCCTGGGCGGCTGTTTTTTCTTCTTCTATGTTTTCTATAATTAACTCTCTATTAGATAACCCTCTATATGTCGGAATTTTTTCCGAGGCCTGTTCGGATTTTTCCCCGAGGTGCTTCGGATTTTCTTCCGATCCCTCCAGTTTTTTTCCAAGGGCCTTGTCTTTTCTTGCCCCCTTCTGGAGCTTTTTTTCAGCCTTTTCATTTAGATCCGTGTCCTCCGCCACAAGGGTCTTGTACACCTTCCCAGTTGCAAAAAAGGTCTGCTCTTTTATGCACACCATTTCAAGGATGCCAGCTTTTACGAGCTTTTGGAAGTGTCTGTATATGGTGTCTCTGGAAGGCTCTTTATAGCTGCCGTCTGACTTTATGCCCAAAAGGGGATTGTCGTCTGCCACTTTTTTGTAGGAGATCCAGTAGAAGGGCTTGTCTTCTACAATGATCCTTTTCATCCTGTCTGTATCCTTGAAGTCTATAAACCACCTCAGGATAGCTGCCTGGGTGAGGTTGACCCCCAGCTCTATAAGCCTGGCCTGCGAAAATCCCATTATGTACTTTCTCATTTTATCCTCCTCTTTGAAAAGCTATGCTTGTTTATCTTCTAATTTCCGTGAAAAACAGTGAATTTGATTTAAATTTAAATCTTGAAAGGCAAAAAAATTTACTTTATCTTTAGTATAATTTCCTTTTTTTCATCATCGTAAAAAACATCCACAACATCACATGGATGAATTTTCTGTATCTCTTTAACTACAGCGTTGGGAATGGTTATCCCCCTAGAATTGCCGGTGTTGAATATTTTCCGTTCTCCTAAAAATAGAATCATACAAACTCCTTTAACTAGTTTTTGATTTAAATCTTAATCGAAATATACCTTGTTTTTTATTTCATGTCAATATAGAATTTAAAAACAATATATATTGTTGGCTTGAAAACTGACTTTTGTAGAGGTAGAATTAAGGTATAGTTTTATAAAAATAAAGGAGACGAGTTCTATATGTACAGCAAGATCATTTTGGATTTATAGGACGGAGGTCGTATCTCATTTTTGCATAAAATTGAGTTTTTTAGTAAAGGATATACATGGGTAATAATGAAAATCAGAAAGTGCATCTTGCTCGAATAATTATTAAACGATTATCGAACGATTGTATAAATTAAATTATAGAAAGGTTTTATTTAATTTTAGAAATCCAGCTAAGTAAGAATTTATTTGCGTGTTAAAATTTTTTAACACGCAAATAAATAAAACGCTATCAAGGTTTAGTTTAACTTCAGACTTTTTTTCTCTTTCAACAGCATCTGATATTGAATACAAATCAAAACTTTTTATAAAGCTTAACCATTACGAATTTAAACTAATTTTCTTTTGTTATATATTCATATATATCTTCATCTACTGGATGTTGCATTTCTAAAATCATTTTTACTACTGAAACTTTTTTCCCAGCATCAGTGGACATATATTCTTGTACAAAACTATTATCTATAGGTTTAACGTCTCCCATATAATAAAATTCACTATCTTCATCATTACTTTTCTTAATAAATAAAGAGATTCTTAATCCTGTTTTGTAATTTCTGATCATTTTAACATCTGGACTTTCCAAATTTCTTCTACTTTTAGACAACCATTGAAACTCATATCTATTTAAAAATCCATCCTCATATTTTGTGGTATTGGAAATATCTTCTGCTTTATGATAATTTACAAATATTGGACAATTAGTTTTATCTGGACTTATAATATATCCACCAACATTTTGAGCTACTGGATTTTGCTCCCAATTAAGTATTCTAAAAACATCTTTTCTAGAATACTTTTTATAAAGTATGAACCCATCAATGAATTTGGATTTATCATAAGAAGCATTATATTCAGTTAAAGCAAAAAGAAGTAAATCTTTTAAGTATTCTTTAAAAATAGGGTTCCTTAAAAAGGTTTTTACCTCTTTTGATAGAGAATAACAACTATCTTTTAAACTTAATATATCCAGATTAAATTTTTCTTTTACACTTACCAATTTTCCATCAAGTTTATCTGTTACAAATTCAAAGTTAATATTTTTTCTTATAGATTCAAAGACATCTTCTGAAATTTCTATCTCGTAATTTTTTAGCATTATATCTTTTAAATTATCCGTAGTGAAATTATCTTTTTCTAAAAGTTCTAAAAATAAAATTACTTCATCTACTCTTTTACTATTAGCTATTTCACTGGAAAAAAGCTCTAATAATTTTATCTCTCTTTCATTTAAAACATCTTTTAGGCTATTTTCCTGAGAAGCTACAAAGTTAAAATAGGATTTTGCATATTTAACAAATAAATAAGCATCTCTTGAACTATGCTCTATAAAATCCATCATTTTAGGAATTCTTCCGAGTTTATATTTTAACAAGCCATAGTCATTAACTAAATCCTTTTTTAGCTTCATATTAGCTTGGTCGAGAGCTTTAAAAATTCTTTCTTTAGCTATTTTATCAAAATTTATAGTAGATTCTCCAGGAATTTGTGCAGAACCACTGGCTATTAATTTTCTTATTTTATCTTTATTATAAGTTTTATCTCCATAAAGTGCTATAGGTACTAAATAATTACTTGAATAATTTCCTATAAAATCTATAACTGTTAAATATTCCTTATTTTCTGCTTTTCTTAGTCCTCTTCCTAGTTGTTGTACAAAAACTATTGCAGATTGAGTTGGTCTTAACATAATTATTTGGTTTATTTTTGGAATATCTATACCTTCATTAAAAATATCAACACTAAAAATATAGTCTATTTTTTCATTAATATTGTCACTTTCAAGCTTTTTAATAGCTTCTTCTCTTTCTGCCTCGGAACTCCCCCCTGAAAGAGCTATAGTTTTAAAGCCTCTTTCATTAAAGATTTTGGCCAACTCTTTGCTTTCTTTATTAGAACTACAAAAAATAAGACCTCTTACCGTTCCATTATCACAACCATAAAATTTTGCTTTTTCTATTATTTGTTTTATTCTTTCTTCACTGGTTAAAAGAGTAAAAGCTTTTTCGTCTTGTATATTTTCACTATTTATGACAACATCTGTTACTCCATAGTAATGAAATGGACTTAACATATTTTCTTCTAAAGCTTTATGAAGTCTTATTTCATAAGCTATATTATAGTCAAACTGATTAAATATATCAAACCCATCTGTTCTTTCTGGGGTTGCTGTCATTCCTAAAAGAAATTTTGGTTCAAAATATCCTAAAATCTTTTGATAAGTTTCTGCTCCAGCTCTATGAGTCTCATCTATAACTATGTAATCAAAGTGTTCTTTTGAAAAAAAGTTTAAATTTTCATCTTTTGATATGGTTTGAATCGTAGCAAAAATAAAATCTGCTTTAATTTCTTTTTTATCTCCAGTATATAGACCATATGTTCTTTCATTACCAAAAATTTTTTTATAACTATCCATTGCTTTTTTGGCTATATTCGACCTATGAACTAAAAAAAGAAACTTTTTAGGATTTAGTTCTTTTACATCAAAAGCTGATAAATATGTTTTTCCTGTTGCTGTAGCAGATATTAAAAGAGCCTTATTCTTATTTGAAGCTCTTAGATTATTTAAATTAGCAAGGGCTTCTATCTGCATTTTGTTGGGCTTTATCTTCAAACTCTCCTCAAAACTAATATTGTTCTCTCTCAGCAGCTCTTTTTGCTTATTATATATAACTTCATAAGAGTTTATAAATTCTTCATTTACTGTAAAAGCGTTCTCATATTCATAAATTATTTCTTTTAATGTTTCTGATATCAATTTAGAGTTTTCCATGGCACTTACTTTTAAATTCCACTCTTTATTAGATGTTAAAGCTTGAGCTGTAAGGTTGCTACTTCCAATAATCAGATTATAACATTCACTCTTCTTAAATAAATAGCCTTTAGCGTGAAAATTCCCATCTACTACTATTTTTAATTCGATATTTTTAAAATTCAAAAGTGTTCTAAGAGCTTCTGGTTGAGTAAAGTTTTGATACTGAGAAACTAAAATTTTCCCCTTAATACCTTTTTCTTCCAACTCTGAAAAAGTATTTATTAAAGTGGCCACTCCACTTTTAGTTAAAAAAGCTACTGAAAATATAAATTCTTGACAATTTAGTAATTCTCTCATAATAGTAGTTAAAACTTTTGTTTTTTCTTTTTTGTTATTAACTAAAAATTCAGGTAAATAAGTTGTTTTTGAATGATAATTCTTATCTATAAAACCTTTTTCTAAAGAGTCTCTTAAGTCGGTATATGGAAACATCTTATTCTCCTTTTAATTTGTCAACTATAGGTATATCAGCTTTAGCCCAATCTAAGTTATCTAATTCATCTTTGGATAACCATTTATAATCTATATGTTCTTTTAAATGAGGTTCTTCATTATTACAATGAGCTTTATATGAATGCATAATTAATCTAAAGTCTGGATAAGTATGATCTACTGTTAAAAATTTTTCTAGTTGAAAAATTTTTAAATCTAACTCCTCAATTACCTCTCTTTTTAAAGCTTCCTCTTCAGTTTCTCCTTTTTCTATCTTTCCACCAGGAAATTCCCATTTATATGAAATATAATCAAACTTACTAAAATTTCGTTTTGTACATAGAATTTTGTCATTTTCTATAATTATAGCTGCTACTACTTCTATTGTTTTCATAATACCTCCAGATTTATGATTAATCTTTTACTAAAAATTTTAATGTAATATATATTTATATACTTTTAAAATCTTTGTCTATAGTTACCGTATTATATAGAATTATCTTTTTGGGTTATAGTCACTTTTTTCAATAACATATTACCTCATACCAAAATAAAATAAAATAAAATCTTTGTCATATTTTTAAATTATCATAAACTTTATTTTATATAATTTCTAGAATGCGTTCATGAGTGTTTTTGATTATATCTTTATTCCAAAATCTGAGAACAGTCCACCCGGAAGATTCAAGCTGCTTATTTATTTCCATATCTCTGTTCATATTGTCTTCAATTTTTTTCCACCAGTAATCTCGGTTAGTCTTGATCTTATATTTTGAAGAACTCCAGTTATAGCCATGCCAAAATTCGCCATCACAAAAAATAACAACTTTATGTTTTAGAAATACTATGTCTGGAGATCCTGGGAGTTTTGAATAATTTTTCCTGTATCTATATCCTTTTTTCCAAAGTTCTCGTCTTAAAATTAATTCAGCTTTTGTATTTTTAGACTTTATAGCCTGCATAGTCTTTTTTCTTTGTTCTTTTGTTAAGTTATCCATATTTATCCATCCTTGGTTCTAAAATCTTTGCTCCCTAATAACCTTAACAACCCGTCCTTCTACCTTGAGGTCTTTTATGGTATCCCCCATTAAAACAACATCCTCATACTTTGGATTGAAGCTTTTCAGTATTATCAGTTTCCCGTCCTGGTGGAGCTCTATTTTCTTTATAAAAGTCTGTTCGTCATATGTCACTACATAAATTTTCCCGGGAAGATAGTCCAGCTCCTGCGGGTCCACCAAGGCATACGACCCTTCGGATATCTGCGGCTCCATGCTGTCTCCGCTGACCTCCACAAGATAGCTGTCTTTTGAGAAACCGTTTGCAATTACCCTTTTAAGTGAGATGATGTTGTCCAAGTTTATATAGCCGTTTCCAGCTGAGGCTTTACCGTAAACTGGAAGTTCGATTATTTTGGCGTCAAGGACCGTTGCGTTTCCCTCTAATTTTAAGTCATTTTTGTCAATGTAGTCTATCAAGGAAAAAAGCTGGAAGTAGTCTAAACTTAATGCTTTGGCTATTTTCTTTATTGTAATTGCACTTGGGTTCTTTCTGTTTGCATTTTCTATCTGCGAGATTTCCCCTGGAGATTTTATATCTGCAATTTTGGCCAGTTCTCTATGTGTATATCCTTTTGCTTCTCTTGCTTTTTTTACTGCATTTCCAAGCTTGATTAACTTTTCATTCATATTGTTGATCCCTCCTATTCTTTATTATACTTGAGTTTTCGAGAAAAATATAGACCTTTTTTAAAAAAAATATTGACAGTAGAAAAGAGAAGGGGTATAATTTGATTAAGATTTAAATCAAAAGATCGCTGCGCCTTTTATGATTGGTATTTAATTCTAAAATTTTTTACATAAAATAATTTAAATTTAAATCAAGATCAAAGAAATTGTTTTAGTTTTAAATTTAATTGAAAACGTAACCTAATAACTTATCAAGATGAAGGCTGTAGATACTTATAAAAGTTGCATGGAGGACAGGAGATGGACAAAACAAGGATTGCAAAAGAGATATTGACGAGGTTCGGCTTAAGTGCAGGCGTCATTAGGCAGGAAGCTGTAGAATCGTATGAGATGGATTTGATATGCATGCAGTTCCCGGAATACGGCAGGGCCTATCTGGAAAGCCTGATGGACGATATACATGCTGGTAGGCTTAAGTTCAGATGCGGCAGGCAGAGGGGGAAAGGTGCATGAGGATTCAAAGCACTTGAAAGGGGGTGGTGCAGAACTCTTATGAACCGGATAGTTGGAAAACGGCAGCGCTTATCGTAGACTGATAAATCTATATGTAGTCAAAAAAAATTAAGGATTCCATGAAATACTCCCAGGGCGGCTCCGCAGCTGCCCTTTGAAAAATAATGAGCTTGTTTCAGCCTTTATTTATAGATTATGCAGAGCAAATTGCTGAGAGAGAAAAAAAGGATTTGGTTGTATCTATTTTTAAATATAGATAAAAATGAAATTGAAATATCTGATGTTGATATAGAAGATTAGGGGGGAAATAAATGAAAGCGATGCTGACAGTAGAAGATGTGATGAATATATGTCAAGTGAAGCAGTCTAAGGCTTATAAAATTATGAAAGAAATAAATAAAGAAATGGAAAAAGAAGGTTATATAGTGATAAGAGGCAGAGTTAATGGTAAATTTCTGATGAAAAAATTGGG